>NZ_CP134181.1:0-2660027 GCF_031583515.1 Thermosynechococcus sp. QS41 | reverse complement strand
GCAAACCTCGTCCGTAGGATGTGAGCAATGATAGGCAACACGACCAAGACGGCAATAGCCTTGCAGGGCTACCGCTGCCTCACGGGAAGTGATACGATTGTAGATCGCTCTAACGACTGACTAGGGCGTGCCCCTTGGGGCAGTGTTTTTTCTGATTAACCATCATAACTGCAACAGCCATGACGCAACGTACACTGGGCGGTACTGTCCGCAAACGTAAACGCACCTCTGGGTTCCGCGCGCGCATGCGCACCAAATCGGGTCAGAACGTCATTAAGGCACGGCGGCGTAAAGGACGGGCACGGCTTGCAGTCTAGTGCTCCCTCGTCAACATCGCCTGCGCGATCGCCATGATTTTGACCGCGTCTATCAACACAAAACCGCCCACCACGGCAAACTGGCCGTTCTTTGGCTGGCGCCCCAAGCCGTCAAGGCAGCACCCCGGCTGGGCATTGTGGTCAGCAAAAAGGTGAGTAAGCGAGCCGTTGATCGCAACCGTTTGAAACGGCAATGGCGACGGGTGATCGGCTCACTCTTACCGCAGATAGCCGCAGGGTGGGATATGATTGTGGTAGTGCGTCAGGCGGCACTGCAAGTGAGTGACGAGGACTGTCGCGCTGAATTGACGCAGTTAATAGCCAAAGCAGGGGTACTGACGATGCCAGGAATTTCCGAAGACGTTTTCTACGAAGGCGGTCCCCATTGGGGCGACTTGGTGATCAACTTACTGTTGGGGCTAACGGTGATTTGTCTGCCCCTTACCGTTGGTGCCATTGTCCGTGCCCTCTGGCTGCGCTACCGCATTACCAATCGGCGGATTACGGTGATAGGTGGCTGGATGGGGCGCGATCGCTCCGATGTCATTTATAGCGAAATCACCAAAGTCGTCACCGTTCCTCGCGGCTGGGGCGCCTACGGTGATATGGTCGTCACCCTCAAAGATGGTAGCCGCTTAGAAATGCGCGCTGTCCCCCGCTTCCGTGAAATTTATGACTATATTTCTGCCAAATTGAGTCCCGCTGCCAAAAGTGTCAGTGGCGCGATTGGTTCTTAAGACCTAAGATAGTTCTGTTAACTGTTCACCCCTAATTGCAGGATTCCATGGATTTTGGTATCGGTTTCCTCTCCAACAATGTCATGCTGCCAATCCTTGACTTTTTCTATGGGATTGTGCCCAGCTATGGCCTTGCGATTGTGGCGCTGACACTGGTGGTGCGCTTTGCCGTCTATCCCCTCAGTGCGGGATCCATTCGCAATATGCGGCGCATGAAAGTTGTGCAGCCGATCATGCAAAAACGGATGCAGGAAATCCAACAGAAATACAAGGATAATCCTGCCGAACAGCAAAAGGCAATGGCAGAGGTGTACAAGGAGTTTGGTAATCCCTTGGCGGGGTGTTTCCCCCTGCTGTTGCAGTTGCCGATTCTCTTTGCTCTCTTTGCCACGCTCCGCGGATCACCCTTTGCTGATGTGAATTACCAGCTCAACCTGCAAATTGTTCCCCCTGATCAAACTGTCTTAGCCCAGCCCTTTGCCACTAAGCCGCAAAATATCTACGTTGATGAGGGCATCCACTTCCCCATTCAGGCGGTGGTTCCCAGCGGTACCAAGATTCCAGTGGGTCAAACGGTGGATCTCCAATTCCAAACCAAGGAGGGGAAACCCTTTAGTGAACTGGCCGCCGCCTATCCCAATAGTCACCTGCAACCCAAGTGGCAAATTATTCGCGGTCAAGAGCGGGCAACCATTGACAGTGAGGGGCATCTGCAAGCCCTGCAACCCGGTGATGTAACGGTTCAGGGAACGATTCCGGGGATTGCGGCGGATAAAGGTTTCCTCTTTATCTCTGCCCTTGGCCATGTGGGTGCCATTGATCAAGGGGAACTCTTCATCACGCTGCCCGATGGCACACGCCAGTTTAATTGGGGCGCGATCCACTGGGATATCCTGATCATGATCCTTGGCTTTGGTGTCAGTCTCTACGTCAACCAGTTGCTCTCTGGCCAAGGCAGCAGCAATAACCCGCAGCAGCAAACTGTAAATCAATTGACGCCGATTATCTTCTCTGGGATGTTCCTCTTTTTCCCACTGCCGGCAGGGGTGCTACTCTATATGCTAATCGCCAACATCTTCCAGACGGTGCAAACCTTTATTCTCCAACAGGAGCCGTTGCCAGAGAACCTGCAAAAACTCGTGGAGGAGCAGGAACGGGCTGAAGCGATTAAAAATCGGGCTGCTCTTCCCTTTGAGGGCAAGGGGGTTAAAAGTGCCAAGGCCACTAAAGCCAAGCGTCATCCATCAAGTTGAGGGGAGGCATGACCGCTGATCCAATTGCTGCGGGGTGTGCGTGGCTGGAACAGGCGCTTGCTCTAGCAGGCTTTAAGACAACCGTTTCTGTGGTGGAGTCCCCTTTAGCAAGTGTGGTGCCTGGGTACTGGCTAGAGATCGATCGCCAGTCCCTGAGTGCTGCGCAAATTGAATCCCTGCTGGCCAACAATGCCCAAGCTCTCGATGCGTTGCAATATCTGCTCAATGCCACGTTGAATTTGGGGCGATCGCGGGAGGAGCAAACGGCTTTTACCTTGGAATTGGCGGGCTATCGCCGCGCCCGTTATCGCCAGTTGCAGGAGATTGCCCATCAGGTGGCTGCCCAAGTCCTCGACACCGGTAAACCCGTTGAAATTCGCTCCCTATCCGCAGCAGAGCGGCGTGTCGTTCACAGTCTCATCAAGGTAGAGAGCGATCGCCTTGAAACCTTTAGTTATGGAGAGGAACCGGATCGCCGCTTGGTGGTGCAGTTAGCCCAAGGGACTGAGGCCGAGGTGGCAGCTGATGCGCTGGAGCAGGTATAGACCCAAAATCGAGTTGCCACTGCGATCGAGGGGTGGACTGTAGCAGGCGATCGCCCCCTGTCGCGGCACAATGGCCAAAATCACACCACTCACACCCGATTTCACGGGCAAGCCAATTTCTAGGGCATAGCGGGGGGAGTCCTCGTAGAGGCCACAGGTGAGCATGAGCACATTCACCTGCTGACGATGGCGATCGCTCACCTTGTCATGGGGCAGTGCCAACAGGAGACCCAAGCGCGCCACTTCCTCAATCGTTCCTTGGAAACAGCACACCTGATTGTAGATCTCAAGGGCAACTCCGGCATCGGCAATGCGTCCAGACTCCACTAAACAGTGGGCAAGGGTGCGATTTTGCCAGTTGGGATGGCGATAAACGGCTGCTAACACCTCCTGATCCACCTGCAACTGCGTACCCGCACACTCATTGAGCCAAGTCTGAAAGACCGCAACACCGCCAACATGAGCCAATTGGCTAGCAAGGGCGATCGCTCCACTATTAATCATGGGATTGCGCGGCCACCCCTGATCAAGGGTTAACTGCAACACAGAGTTATAGGGGTAATCTGAGGGGCGCTGTCCCACCCACGTCCACACCTGCTCCTGCCACAGCGTCAAGGCATACAGCAGCAAGAAGGGCTTAATTGCGCTCATTAAGGGAAAGCGCAAATTGGAACGCCCAAGGGTAAACTGGTGCTTTGGGGTAACAAGGGCAAAGGCAAAGGCTTCAGACCCCACCCGCGGTAGCCGTTGAAGGGGTTCCCCCTGAGGAAGTTCTGCCGATGCAGCCTTGAGCCACTCTTGGATGAGGGCAGGGTCTAGATCCCCCAACATTGCTATTGCTGAGCCTAAGTATTGGCATCGAGGGAGAGCTGCTCGCTAGTGGTGACCCGTCGCCGCCGCCGCCGACCTGCGGGCACGGAGGCCTCTGGGGTGGATGCTTCCCCGCCGGATTCAGACTCGGTCGTGACTTCTGGCTCACTGGTATTGAGCAGCGCAGTGGCTGGAATCGGCTCGACATTAATCGTGCTAACCACAGGGGCGGGCGGCTCATCAGCAGTCTCTGGGATATCCTCAGGCATTCCCTCACTAACGGGTCGTGCAGTTTTCTGGGGCAGGGGTAGGGGGTCTTGGCCGGGGCGTGCCACCATCACAATCGTTCCCCGCGGATTCTTCACCTCCTCAGAGTGCAACACAAGGGGTGAAATTCCCATTTCCGCATAGACCGCCTGCTCTTGATCCGTCATTGTTACGGTAATCACTTCCGCTGGTTCAGAGCGGCTAGGACGGGCAGGGCGCGGCGGACGGCTCTCCACTTTGACCACTGGCGGCGGCGCCGTTTCTGTAGGCGTGGTAATCACCTTGCGGCCATTGCCATTTTCAGAGGCACGGCGAGGACTGCGGGGGGTTGGTGGGTGACTACTGCGGGAAGCACGCGGGCGAATACCCCCTACCGCTTGATAGTCAGGGTGGTTAATGAGTTGGGTCTCTAGACTGCTACTGGCAAAGCCATTGGGTTCAGTGCGGGATTCTAAACTGCGGCGTGGCTCCGGTGGACGCGGCATGGGCGATCGCTCGACAATTTCGCCGGGGCTATCCTCCGGTTCACCGGGTAAATGCACCAAGTGACCCAGACCACCGCAGGCACTACAGGGACGGCCAAAAAGTTCATAGATATTTTGCCCTTGACGTTTGCGGGTCAGTTCCACTAGCCCCAGTTCTGAGAGTTGAGCAATTTGGGGGCGAGCTTTATCAGCACGCAGGGCTTTACTAAAGTGCTCCAGCAGTTGCAACTGGTCGCGGCGGGAATCCATGTCAATAAAATCCACAATGATCACGCCAGCAATATTGCGCAGTCGCAGTTGGCGAGCAATCTCCGTAGCCGCTTCGCAGTTTGTCCACAGCACTGTTTCCCGCGAGGTGGCTGAACTAGTGAATGAACCAGAGTTCACATCAATGACCGTCAGTGCCTCTGTTGGTTGAATGATGATATAGCCACCGGAGGGCAAATCCACACGGGGTTTCAGGGCTTCACGGATGGCAGCATTCACCCGAAAGTAATCCAAAATGGGAATGGGTTCTTGGTGATAGTCAATGAGAACCCCCACCGGCTTATTGACATTCCAGTTTTTCAGGTGCTGTTTGACCCGTTTGACCCCATCCGGAGTATCCACCACAATGCGGTTGACATCACTGCTATAGACATCCCGCAACACTTTTTGGATAAAGTCATCATCGCGCCCCAGAAGCTGGGGAGGACGGCTGGAGGCCGCCTGCTGTTGGATCGTTTCCCACTGCCGTTGCAGGAGTTCCAGATCCTCAAGTATGGCCTCTTCGGAGACACCCTCAGCCTCTGTACGCACCAGTAGCCCCATGCCAGCGGGTTTGACCAAAATGCCCAAGGCACGTAGCCGATGCCGTTCCGCCTCATTGGTAATCCGTCGCGATAGATTCACCCCCCGACCGTAGGGCATCAGCACGAGATAGCGCCCAGGCAACGAAATATTTCCGGTCAGCCGTGGCCCCTTGGTGCCCGTGGGTTCCTTCATGACCTGAACCAGCACTTTTTGCTGCGGTGCGAGCAATTCCGTGATTGCCCCAGCCGTTCGCTTCAGGCGCAATGGGCCAAGGTCAGTGACATGGATAAAGCCATTACGGGAGGCATCCCCCAAGTTGACAAAGGCAGCATCAATGCCCGGTAGGACATTTTCAACCACCCCAAGGTAGATGTCCCCCACCTGATGGGTGCCCGTGGCCACGATTAATTCTTGAATTTGATCTTCGGCAAAGACCGCCGCTAGCCGATGTTCCTCGGCAATAATAATTTGCTTAGGCATTCATTATCCTTAGAATTTCTTAACAAAATAAACGTCAGCATGAATGGGCTAAAGGCATCTAGCACAGTGTTGAGCCACTCTTGCCCCTGTAAGGGACGTGTGCAAGTTTGGCTTTAAGATGGTTGGGAAAAGGGTTCCTGTAGAGGTGGGTTGGCATTGGAACGCGGAACGCAACTCTGGTGATACCTAAAAAGCTCTGCACGACTTGCAGAAGGAAAAGATGTCACCCCATGCCAGCCTTGATGAAAGTCTATGCTTAACCTTTGGTCTCTTAGGCTATGGAGGTTAAGCAAAAGGGATTTTTCTACAGTACCTCTAATGGTCTCTGATTATAGGTATCTCTGTCAAGATTGGCTAGGGGATTTTGCAAAAATTTTCACTGTCGCTGCCGCTAGCCTCTTGAGCACGAGCATAGTGTGCCACTTTGCAAACCTGATAGGACACTTTGGCGATCGCCCACAAAGCTGCTACAACTATAAACATCTATTAAGCGTCTTGGCTAGAAAATTAGCCACATTGAGGAGAATTGCCCATGGGAGTCCACATCAAGCAGGCAGTGGAAGTCGCGACCTATATCATCTCACAACGCCTACAGGGCAAAAAGCGCTTTCCCCTCACCTTGATGCTTGAGCCTCTCTTTCGCTGTAATCTCGCCTGTTCGGGCTGCGGTAAAATTCAGCATCCCCTTGAAGTCCTGCGCAAATATCTCACCCCAGAGGAATGCTTCCGCGCCGTTGAAGAATGTGGTGCACCGATTGTTGCCATTCCCGGTGGGGAACCCCTGCTGCACCCGCAAATTGATGAAATTGTCAGTGGCTTGGTGGCACGGCGGAAGTTTGTTTATCTGTGCACCAACGGTATTCTCCTAGAGGAAAATCTTCATAAATTCAAGCCCTCCCCCTACTTTAGCTTCAGCGTTCACCTCGATGGTCTGCGGGAGTGGCACGACAAATGCGTGGATCGCAAAGGGGTCTTTGATATTGCGGTGAAAGCGATTAAAGCGGCTAAAGCCAAGGGCTTCCGTGTCACCACCAATACGACAATTTTTGAAGGGGTGGATCCCAAGGAAATGCAGGAGTTCTTTGACTTTGTCAGTTCCCTAGGGGTGGATGGCATGATGATCTCGCCGGGCTACGCCTATGAGTGGGCACCGGATCAGGAGCACTTCCTCAAACGGGAGCAAACCCGTGCCCTCTTCCGCGAAATTCTCGCCCCTTACCACGCGGGTCAGAAGAAATGGAACTTTAACCACAATCCCCTCTTCCTTGATTTCCTGGTGGGTGAAAAGGACTATGAGTGTACCCCTTGGGGAATGCCCAGCTATAGCGTCTTGGGTTGGCAAAAACCCTGCTATCTCCTCAATGAGGGGCATTACAAAACTTGGAAGGAACTGATTGAAAATACCGATTGGGAGAAGTATGGCCACAAAAGTGGCAATCCCAAGTGCCGTGACTGCATGGTGCACTGTGGTTATGAGGCCACCGCTGCCATGGATGCCTTTAACCCAGCCAATATGGTCAAGGCGGCGGGTAGTCTCTTTTAACGCGGGCGCATCAGTTGCCAACGTTGCTCTGCGGTTTCCACTGCGGTTTTCGGGGTTGATTTGCCAAGGAGAACGCTTTCGATCGCTCGTCCAAGGGTTTGGGAAAAGCGGGTATAACCACGGAAGTTGGGACGTGCCTGAGCAGCGGCTATCTGATCTAGAAAAACACGAAGCGCAGGTTGCTGTGCCACAAAGGCCTGATAGCGATCGTTGGTACGCACCCGTTCATTCACGGGCAAATACCCTGTGCCCAAAGCCCACTCCGTCTGAAATTCTTCACTGAGAACGTAGTCCAAAAAGGCTAGAGCAGCCTCTTCCCGTTGCGGTGTTGAGCGAAAGACAAAGAGATTTTCGCCCCCCAGTGCAGTTGCGGCGGTTTTGAGGGCGGGCATGGGTAGAACGCCAAAATCCACCCCCGACTGTTGGAGTTGCGCCAACGTCCAAGGCCCTGTAATTTGCATCGCCACCTCGCCACGAATCAATTGATCCAGTTCATAACCACGTTCCGGGGCAGAGAGTGTCGCTAAGCCTTCTTGTCGCAGGCGTTGCCAAAACTCAAGAGCCGCGATCGCGGGGGGTGTGTCAATGTGGGCGCTTTCTGGTGTGTCTCCGAGACTGCCACCCGCACTCCAAAAGAAGGGCAACCAAGTAAAGACGGCAAATTCCCCTTGGCCAAGGGCAAGGAGTAGTGGGGTGATGCCCTGTGCCTTTAGGGTTTGGCTGACCTGCTCTAATTCCTGCCATGTGCTGGGCAGTGTTTTCACGCCAGCGGCAGCCAATAAACTGGGACGATAAAAAATTCCAAGGTTGTTGGTGGCAAAGGGAATAGACCAGTAATGGTTGCCGTAGCGCATTGTTGGTATCAGGGCAGGACTAACTTGATCGCGGTAGGGGGAAGCTTGCCACCAGTCATCAAGGGGACGCAGGGCACCCAGATCAACAAACTGCCCCGTGATCGTGGGGTTATACCAGAGCAGATCTGGGGCGGCATTGCCCACCACTGCGGCCAGAATTTTCGGTAACTGCTGGTCGGGTTGGCCAACGTAGAGAGCTTGGACATGAATCTGGGGATGGCGGGCGTTGAAGCGATCCACAAGACGCTGGAGGACCACGCGGTTGGGGGGTGGGTTGACCCCATGCCAGAAAATCAGTTCAATCGGCTTCGCGGATTGGGTTGCCGTTGTACAGCCGATGAGCAGTAGGGCTAAGAAACCCAGCAGCAGCGCAAACCAGCCGCGTCTATTGCAGACGATCAATCGTGCGGTATTGAATGGCTTCGGCCACATGGGCAGCGGCAATCGTTTCACAGTCGGCCAGATCAGCAATGGTACGGGCTACTTTTAGGATACGGTCTGTGGCTCGCGCTGAGAGTCCCAGTTGGGCGATCGCCCGTTCTAAGAGATTAGTCGAAGTCTCATCCAAACGACACCACTGGCGCAGATGGCGGCTTTGCATTTGGGCGTTGCAGTGGAGAGTGGGTTCTTGAGCAAATCGCTGTTGGGCGCGTTGGCGTGCCGCCAAGACCCGCTGCCGTACCGTGGCTGAATCTTCCCCGAGGGTTTGGCGGGTCATTTCCTCGGGCTTGAGGCGGCTGACACTCACTTGCAGATCAATGCGATCCAGCAGGGGGCCAGAGAGCTTTGCCCAATACTGTTCTCGCTGGCGCGGCGAGCAGGTACAGGGTTGCACTGGATCGCCATAGTAGCCACAGGGGCAGGGATTGGTGCTGGCCACGAGGGTAAATTGCGCCGGGAACACCACGGATTGGCGGGTGCGGGCAATGGTGACTTGGCCATCTTCAAGGGGCTGCCGCAAAAACTCCAACACATCCCGCTTGAATTCCGTTAATTCATCAAGAAAGAGCACCCCCCGATGGGCAAGGGAGATTTCCCCCGGACGCGGATAACTGCCACCCCCCACAAGGGCAGGGCCAGAGGCAGAATGGTGCGGACTCCGAAAAGGGGGTTCTTGGAGCAATTGGCCGCGTTCTTTGAGCAGTCCAGCCACGGAGTGAATTTTGGTGACTTCAAGGGCTTCCTCAAAGGTCAAGGGCGGCAAGATGGTGGGTAACCGCCGTGCCAACATTGTTTTGCCACTGCCCGGTGGCCCGACAAAGATGAGATTGTGCCCACCCGCAGCCGCAATTTCCAAGGCTCGCCGCGCTTGATACTGCCCCTTCACGTCCTTAAGGTCAAGACCAGAGCGGGCAGAGGGTGGAGCATGCAAACTTAGGGAATTGGCTGCTGGCGATCGCGAGCTGGGGTCATTCAAAAAGGCTGCGACTTCGGCGAGGGTGTGGCAACCATAGACCTTTAGCCCCTGCACCACCGCTGCTTCAGTGACATTGGCCATGGGCACCACAAGACCGGTCATGCCTTGGGCTTGCGCCGCAACGGCGATCGCCAGTACCCCGGCCACGGGTTGCAAGGTGCCATCAAGGGACACTTCGCCGAGAAAGAGATGATCGCCGAGTAAATCCGTTGCAACCTGTCCTGAAGCAGCTAGGATACCAATGCTAATGGGGAGATCAAAGCTAGGGCCTTCCTTACGTAAATCGGCGGGGGTGAGATTAATAACAATTCGCCGCATTGGGAAGCTAAAACCGGCATTGCGAATCGCCGCCTTAACGCGCTCCCGTGCCTCTTGCACACCCGCATCGGGCAGACCCACCACCACGATCCCCGGCAAGCCGCTAGAAACATCTACTTCGACGCCGACGGGAATCGCGTCAATTCCTAGAACGGCAGCACTCCAAACCCGTGCCAGCATAGCCTCAAAATCAGAAAGAGCACCGACGACTGGCCGTGTTTCGTCTCGGTGCCCTTAACTGGTTCGCTCCTCACACACTTAATGACCTTAGCAGATGTATCGCTAATTTGTCACCATTGCATAGGATTTTTCATGAAGTTTATTTGCAAAACCCCAATTTCTGTGTCCAGTCTTAGCGCAAAGTGCCTAAGGTATGCCGCCAAGCCAACTCTTTGTTGATAATTTCGAGCGATCGCCGTTCAGTTCCACTGAAGAGGGGCGTAATGGTTTCGAGAATTTGCCCCAACAAGGGTGCGGCATAGTTTCCCGTTGAGCGCAACAAATGGGCATAGTAGCGAAACTGAGCTTGGCCTTGGGCACTGCGATGAAAGGCCAACACCTCAGCAGTGGTCAATTGCCACACGGGCGTATTCACAGGCACCACAAGGGTGGGCATCCCCTGCTGGCCATAGGTTCGATCTGCGGCAGTAACCAAATGACCAATGAGGGCAATCCACAGCAGTGTACGGGTTTCACTGACTAAATCGGGACTGAGGAAGGTGTCGGCATTCGTGGTGAGGCGCGGGCTGATCTGATGGAACTGGGGATTCAACAGTTGAGAGTTGTAAATGACCCCGACCGCCCAGTGGCGCTGCTCATCCTCGAGCTTGACAAAACGACCAAACCCATAGTCTTCTGGGGCGGGGGGGTGGGGCACATCCAAGCGATCCACCAGTTGCGCCACATAATCGCAGTGGGAGTTGGACTTGACGATGTGTCCGAGGTAAATGGCCTGCTCACTCATAGCTTGCCGCTAGGACCTGCTGTTGAATCTCAATGAGTTCTTGAATCCCTTGGGTGGCGACATCGAGAAGGCGATCGAGGGTTGGCCGATCAAAAGAACCGATCTCTGCTGTACCTTGAACCTCAATGAACTGACCATTGGCCGTCATCACGACATTGAAATCGACACTGGCTGCCACATCCTCAGCGTAGCTCAAATCCAAATAGGGGTCGCCATCAATCAGCCCCACAGAGACTGCCGCCACCTGATGACATAGGGGAGATTCGCTGAGTACCCCTTCCTGAAGTAAGGTACTCAGGGCATCCACAAGGGCAATGTAGCCCCCTGTAATCGCCAGCGATCGCGTGCCAGCATCGGCTTGGAGCACATCGGCATCCACAATCAGTGTGCGCTCTCCCAATAGGGATAGGTTCAAGGCCGAGCGTAAGCTGCGACCAATCAGGCGTTGAATTTCTTGGGTGCGCCCAGAGAGTTTGAGAAATTCTCGCTCTTGCCGTGGCCGCGTTGCACTGGGCAGCATGCGGTACTCTGCGGTGAGCCAGCCTTGGCCTGTGCCTTCTAAAAACTTGGGTACGCCTTCCTTGAGACTAACAGTGCACAACACTTGAGTTTGTCCCGCTTGGGCGAGTACCGATCCTAAGGCAAATTGGGTGAAATGCCGCTGAAACTGGTGCGATCGCAATTCCTGTGGTTGACGGCCATCGGGTCGCTGCCACCCCATGCTTGATCCCCTCTCAATCACCTTCCCTATTAGAGCTTATTTTCTGGAGCCAGCGCGAGACCTTGCCATTGGGCGATCGCCCGAGGATTGGAGATAATGTAGTTATTGCTACACGCTATACTCTTTTGCCAATGCTAAATAAAGATTAGCCCGTTGCCATAAAGAAGGAGTTTGACATTGAAAAAGGTAGAAGCCATTATTCGTCCCTTCAAACTGGATGAAGTCAAGATCGCCCTTGTCAATGCGGGCATTGTCGGCATGACCGTCTCCGAAGTACGCGGCTTTGGGCGGCAAAAGGGGCAAACCGAGCGCTACCGCGGCTCCGAATACACAGTAGAATTTTTACAAAAGTTAAAAATTGAGATTGTCGTTGAAGACAGTCAAGTGGATATGGTCGTGGCGAAAATTATTGAGGCTGCCCGCACGGGGGAAATTGGCGACGGCAAAATTTTTGTGACGCCCGTTGAGCAGGTCATTCGCATCCGCACCAGCGAAAAAGATCACGAGGCGGTTTAGGAGCGGATGCCGAAGATCTCTGGCCACACCCAGCTTCTGGGGGTGATTGGCGACCCGATTGCCCACACCCTCTCACCGGCAATGCACAATGCCGCGTTGGAGCATTTGGGTCTGGACTATGTCTATGTGCCCTTTTGGGTGAAGCCGCAGCAGTTGGGGGTGGCGATCGCTGGCCTCGATGCCCTGAATGTCGTTGGCTTTAATGTCACCCTTCCCCACAAAGAAACCATCCTTCCCTATTTGGCGGATATCAGCGACCTCGCACAGCAGGTGGGGGCAGTCAACACCGTCTATCGCAGTGAAAAGGGTTGGGTAGGTACCAATACTGATGTGCATGGCTTCTTGGCACCACTGCGGCAACAGTCCTACCTGTGGTCAGAGATTGCCGTTTTAGTCTTGGGCTATGGGGGTGCGGCACGAGCCGTGGTCACTGCCTGTTATGACTTGGGCTGTCGGCAGATCTATATCAGTGGTCGCCAAAAGGAACGGCTAGAGGCCTTTGTTGCCAGTTGGCCACAGATCACGCTCCATCCCCTTTTATGGTCAGAGCGGGTCAGTTGTTTGGAGAAAGTCAGCCTTGTGGTCAATACCACCCCCATTGGCATGAGTCCCCATACTGGCACCACCCCCCTCACAGCCGAGGACTTGGCACGATTGCCCACCACCGCCATTGTCTATGACCTCATCTACAAACCTCGCCCCACTCTTCTTTTGCAATTAGCGATGGCACGGGGACTGCAAACCTTCGACGGCCTTGCCATGCTTCTCCATCAGGGAGCCGCAGCCTTGGAGTACTGGATTGGCCAACCCGCCCCCACTGCCATCATGGCCACTGCCCTTGAAAGTGCCCTAGGGATGGAGAAATAACATGACACCTTGGCTGTCAGAACTAAGGTGGTTATCGGCGGTTTTGCTGGTGTCGCTCTTCATAGCCCTAGGGATTAAATTTGTTGCCCCCCTCTATCCCTTGCCGCCAAATTTGGGGCTAATTACTTTACTGCTCTTTTTACCGGCAACTTTGATGGGGATTGTTTTACTGAGTCTCAACCAAAACGATAACCAAAACCGCGTACCGTAAGAATGTATTGGGGATGACTGGGATCGGTTTCAATTTTCTCCCGCAGCCAGCGGATGTGGACATCAACCGTTTTGCTATCGCCAATAAAGTCATGCCCCCACACTTGATCCAATAACTGCTCCCGTGGCCAAACGCGGCGAGGGTGACGCATAAACAGTTCAAGCAGTTTATATTCTTTGGGGGAGAGATTAATCTCCTTGCCCCGCAGGGTTACGCGGCATTCTTGGGGATAGAGGCAGAGATCGCGAAAGCGCAGCACCGTTGGTACTGTGGCCTGTTGAATTTGCGTCCGCCGCAATAGGGCACGACAGCGCGCTAGCATCTCCCGCATGCCAAAGGGCTTGGCCAAGTAGTCATCGGCACCAATTTCAAGGCCAACCACTCGATCAATTTCACTGCCTTTGGCACTGATCATGAGAATGGGAACTGTACAGCCTTCACGGCGAATTAAGCGGCATAGGTCTAATCCATTGATGCCCGGCAGCATGACATCTAGGATGATCAAATGCACCTCTGCCTTTTCAGGATTAGGATCCATCAAGAGATAGGTATTAATGAGATTGAGGGCTTCATAGCCATCACTGGCCACAAGGGTATGGTAGCCTTCCTCCTGCAAAGCAAGGACAAGGGTTTCCCGAATCAGGTCTTCATCTTCAACCACTAAGATGTTGGCAAGGGCAGGTGGTGTGGCAAAAGGAGCCTTGGCGGGTTCGGCGGCTGTATCAATAGAAAGCATAAAAAACCTGCGTAGTGCCCGGTTGGCTTCATTCTATCACTGCGGTTCCTTGCCCCTATTGGTTCTTGAAGTTCATCGGGCCTGTGTATTGACTCAGCCGACTGAGTTCACTGAGCGATCGCGTGCCGGAGTAAAGCTGATCGTTGATTTCCCATGTGGGATAGCCCTGAATTCCCTTGGCACGGCAGCGTTCCACTTGGGGATTGGCACCATTGGGGTCACATTCAACATAGTTGAGTTCCCGTACTGCCTGCTTACCAAAGAGTTCCTTTTGATCGTGGCAGTGGCTACACCAATAGGCACCATACATAACCGCTCCCACTTGGGTGAGATGGCGAGCGAGGGCCATTTCCGCCGCACCTGAGGTATTGACGATGGGGATGCCAGGACCCTCAGGGTTGGCCATGCGGGCATTATAGATGCCAAAGACGGCCACCAGCGTAATCACAGCAGTAATCACGCCATTGAAAAAGAGTTGGCCGCGATCGCTCCATTCACGACCAATAATCGTCAAGATTAAAAACGTAAAGCTAAAGACGGCTGAGGCAATGCAATAGGGACAAGTGGCCTTAATCTCTGTAACCAAGATATACATGAGGTAACTGCTGAAGCTGGCCATGGCCGTTGCCCCCAGAAAGAGCAAAAGCCAAGTGGTGTTTTCAGCATTGCGGCGGAGTTCTTTTTGCTGCGGCTGGTTCAACAACAGGGGCAGGGCCGCCAACGACAGCATCCCCGTGTAGGCGACAAACCCAATGAGGGAGAGGGGAATACCAAACACGGTTGCCCAAGGACTATTGAGGACAATGTCACAGCCATCGGTGGGACAAGTGACCTCTTGATTGGTCAGCTTGGCGATCGTCAGGTAGGCGGTCACCACCATGCCAGCGAGGGCAACCCCGCCAATCAACCACCGTGACCAACGATGAATCCAAGGGGTGGAGCGTCGTCGAACCATAGGTGAGCCTCCGCATTGAATCATTTTTCATCATACCGATTGGCAGACAGCACCGCTTGGGCATTGCGGCGCCATTGGGCGGGTTTAATTCGCCGTAGGGCAGAACCACGGGTGAGTTCATCCCATGCTGCATCGCTGAGGGTGGCGAGTTCCTCTGGAGAAGTCTTCAAGAGGGGCGATCGCGGGGCAAAGTCGGCCACATTCGTGGGTTGAGCAAAGCGTTGATTCCAAGGACACACTTCTTGGCAAATGTCACAGCCGGCAACCCAGCCTTCTAAATGAGCAGCAATGGCGGGGGGAATTTCCGGGGCACGGCTTTCGATCGTGTGGTAGGCAATGCAGCGGTTGGCATCCACCACATAGGGTTCAACAATGGCGCCGGTGGGACAGGCGGCCAAGCAACGGGTACAGGTGCCGCAGTGATTAGTGTGGGGGCGATCGCCCGTCAACTCCAACGTGGTGATTAACTCTCCCAAGAAAATCCACGAGCCATACTGCCGCGAAATCACATTACTGTGCTTGCCAATCCAGCCAATTCCCGCCTGCTCCGCCCACACTTTGTCCTGTACCGGGCCTGTATCCACATACCAACGGTAGTCCATTTCAGGTACCTGAGCCTGCAGCCATTGCCCTAGGGCTTGCAAGCGTTTTCCCAAAACCCGATGGTAATCCCGCCCCCACGCATAGTGGGCAATTTTCACCTTAGGGGGTGGCTCTGGATCAGGCTGATAGTAATTGAGGGCAACGGAAATCACCGATCGCGCTCCCGTCAGGACGGCTTGAATCTCCTGTCGCCGCGGGTTGGCCATCCACGCCATCTCCCCTTGGAAGCCTTGGGCTAACCAGCGTTGTAGGGCAGCCACCCCAGAAGGATGGTCATGGGTATAGGCGCGCAAATCCACAATCCCCACCCGATGGAACCCCAACTGATGGGCAAATTGCTTAATCGCAGCAGCAGTAATCATAGAGAAATAATATCTCGCTCCTGTGAAAAGGGCTGTAGGATGAGGTTGCACCGTTTGCTGAGGGAGTAGGAAAGAGGGATGTCAGAGATGCCGCTGGTTGCCATTGTCATGGGCAGTGATTCGGATTTGCCAACCCTGCAGGGGGCGATCGCCATCTGTGAACGCTTTGGCATTCCCCATGAAGTGGCGATTCTCTCGGCTCACCGCACGCCCCTTGCCATGGTCGAGTTTGCCCAAAATGCCCATCAGCGGGGTCTGAAAGTCATTATTGCGGGTGCCGGTGGCGCTGCCCACTTGCCCGGCATGATTGCTGCCTTAACTCCCCTACCCGTGATTGGCGTACCCGTACCGAGCCGACACTTACAGGGGCTGGACTCCCTCTACTCCATTGTGCAGATGCCGGCTGGGATTCCCGTGGCGACGGTTGCCATTGGCAATGCCCAAAATGCAGGCCTATTGGCCGTCCAACTATTGGCCAGTCATGATCCAAAGCTGCTGGAGCAAGTGATAGCCTATCGTCAAGAGTTGGCCGCGACGGTGACCGCCAAGAATCAAAAACTGCAAACCCTAGGGGCTAGCGCTTATCTGCAACAGCAGTAATCTCTGATTCAGGTTCTAGGAACGAACCCGAGAGTCTTGCCTTTTGCAGATCCTGTCGAAAGAGGGGGAGAATACGGCGACATTGATCCACAAAACTCACTAACCATGTTTCCAACTGCTGCTGTTGAGTTGGGTTCACAAGAGTCTTCCCAGTTTCTAACGACCCGTGGTAGGTGATGTAGCCATCATCGGTAACAACAAAATCAGCAAACCAACTACTAGAAGGGCGGCAGGCTCGCCAGTAATTCGCGACGATGACTTTGCCAAGGTATTTTTGGGCTAATTCACTGACGCGGTTCAAGTGATCGAGGGCTTGAGCCACCGTTAAAGACGGCTGCTCTTTGACAGGGATGACTGGCTCCCTAGGCGCAGCTTGAGGACTCTCAGAGGGGCAGTCCATACCCAAAATCCGCCATAGTTTTTCCTCAAGGCTTTTGAATTGCATCTGTCGGTGAGGCTCCTCATTCCCCTCGTTGCTGAGGGAGCGGTGGAGGCGCACAATCATCTCTACAGCTGCTAATTCTGAGGGGGCAAGGGATTCTAGGCGATTTAGAATATCGTTCTCGCGATTGCCCACAGGGCACGCTTCGCGATCGCCCGCTGCTTTCTCTAAACTTTGACCGGCGAGGGCAAAAATATCGCTTCCTTGATTGAGTAAACGCAGAATGTAGTGCCTTGTCATTGGTGTGAGTGAGACCCCCACGATACGCTTCCCCCTTGCTGATTAAAGTCCTTAATTTTTATGTTAAAGGAGATCAAAATTGAACAATCCCTAGCTGTAAAACTTGAGAGGGTTTAGGAACGTCTTTACGATCAGGATTCGCGCGATAGGCATGAAATTGAACTAAAATATACGTACTCGAATCCACTGTGCTGCTCTCCCGATCGCCTGCTGCTATGAACGCTTTTGCACCTAGCTTGCCGACTGATATTGAATTACCCGATTGGTTAGCGACGTGCCTGCGAAATCCAGATTCTGAGAATGGGGATGATTTAGTCTGTCGAGCGTTTCAATTTGCCTACGACCTACACCAAGGACAGCGGCGGGCGTCTGGGGAACCCTATATTGCCCATCCTGTGGCAGTGGCAAGTATTCTGCGGGATTTAGGCGGGGGGCCTGCTCTTTTGGCGGCGGGGTTTCTCCACGATGTGATTGAGGATACCGCTGTTACGGCAGAGGAGCTAGAAGCCAATTTTGGTGCCGAGGTGCGGCGACTGGTGGAGGGGGTCACCAAGCTCTCGAAGTTTAACTTCTCCAGTAAGACGGAGCGGCAAGCGGAAAGTTTCCGACGCATGTTTTTGGCGATGGCGCAAGATATTCGGGTCATCGTTGTCAAGCTGGCCGATCGCCTGCACAATATGCGCACCCTAGAGTATCTACCGGAAGATCGCCGCCGTGCCATTGCCCAAGAAACCCGTGATGTCTTTGCCCCCTTGGCCAATCGCTTGGGGATTTGGCGGATCAAGTGGGAGCTAGAGGATTTAGCCTTTAAGTATTTAGAGCCAGAAGCCTACCGCCGCATTCAGGAACTGGTGGCGGAAAAACGCGCTAATCGCGAGGCACAACTGCAGCAGGCGATTCAAATTCTCTATGACCGCTTATCGGGAATGGGCTTTGGATACTTAGAAATTAGTGGCCGTCCCAAACACCTCTACAGCATCTATCAAAAAATGATGCGGCAGCAAAAAGAATTCCATGAAATCTATGATGTGGCGGGCATTCGCATTCTGGTGGCCACAAAGGATGAGTGCTATCGTGCCCTTGCCGTCGTCCATGACTGTTTCCTTTCCGTGCCAGGGCGGTTCAAGGACTACATCAGCTTGCCCAAACCCAACCAGTATCAATCACTGCACACGGTGGTTATTGGTCTTGGGGGGCGCCCCTTGGAGGTGCAAATTCGCACATTGGCGATGCACCATGTCTCTGAGTATGGGATTGCCGCCCACTGGAAGTATAAAGAAACAGGTCATTCCTTGCCGCAACAGTGGAGTGCTCGCGATCAAAAATTCACTTGGCTACGGCAACTGCTGGATTGGCAAAATGACCTCAAGGATGCCCAAGAATATCTCGATAGCATTCGCGATGATCTCTTTGATAAGGAGGTCTATGTCTTTACGCCCCAAGGGGACGTCCTTGCCCTGCAACAGGGGGCGACGCCCCTCGACTTTGCCTACCATATTCACACCGATGTCGGGAATCACTGTGCTGGGGCACGGGTGAATGGTCGGATAGTGCCCTTGGATACACCACTGCGCAATGGCGACATTGTTGAGATCATCACCCAGAAAACTGCCCACCCCAGTTTGGACTGGTTGAACTTTGTTAAAACCACAACGGCACGCAATCGTATTCGGCAGTGGTACAAGCGATCGCGCCGCGATGAAAACCTGCAGCGGGGACGGGAATTACTGGAGAAGGAACTGGGCAAAGCGGGTCTAGAAGCCCTTCTGAAGTCACCGCAGATGCAACAGGTGGCAGAGCGCAGCAACTACCAAAGTGTCGATGATTTAGTGGCCGCCTTGGGCTATGGCGAAATTACGCTGAATCTGGTGGTGAATCGGCTGCGGGCAATTACCCTAGCGCGTCCCGAGACAACCCCACCGGAACTGCCTTCAGAATCTGCCCCTGTTAACCGTGTACCTGCCAGCACGAAACCCAGTGATTCCCCGATTCTTGGGGTGGAGGGTTTGGTTTATCACATTGCTGGCTGCTGTTGTCCTGTGCCCGATGAACCGATTATTGGCGTGGTGACGCTGGGGAGTCGGGGTATTTCAATTCATCGTCAGGGCTGTAGCAACCTAGAGTCGGTGTCGAGCGATCGCCTGATTCCCGTGAGTTGGAACACAAAAGTCAATCAACGCCGTCCCCAAACCTACCCTGTGGATGTGCAAATTGAGGTGATTGATCGCGTTGGTATTCTTAAGGATATTTTGACCCGTTTAACTGATAATCAAATTAATGTGCGACGAGCCAATGTCCACACAGATCCGGGACGCACGGCGATTATTGATTTGTGTATTGATATTGTGAATGCAAAGCAGTTGGATCATCTCTTGGCGCAAATTAGAAAAATCACTGATGTCCTCAACATTCGTCGCCGTCAGCACACGGAAGTGAGTTCTCCCTAGGTCGGATCGTCCGCTCCCAGACCCCCAAGGACGATTAAGGAAACGCATTTGTGACATCACTCCTTCTGGAACCCCTACAACAGTACCCAGCGGAAGCCCTTTCCCCAACATTGGTTGCCCTGCAAGAGGCGCAAAAAATCTTGCCACCGCCTCATCCTGTCTGGCTGACTTCCACCAATGTCTGGCAACAGTTACGCTCTGGCGTCATTCCCCTGTGGCACGCGGCCTGCGATCGCTGGCAAGAGGTGCCCCCCAATGCGGCGGATTTCAAGGCACTGGCACTGAGGATGACCCATGAATTAACCCCTTTGGATGTGGGGGAGTTAGAAACAATTTTTGCTGCTTGTCATCACTTTTGGCAACAACAGGGGGGAGAACGTCATCTTGTTCTCACCACCTATCTTTGGCAGGAAGCGGTGGACTTACCTTGGGGGCTAGGCCGTGGAACCGTGTTACATCATCCCAGTTTACCCCTGTGTCATCAGGCGATCGAAGCGGCCTTTGCTGCCCTTGTCCAAGCCAAGAATCTCTATACCTATTGGCAGCAGGGATGGGATTTTTGTCACCTCAAAGTGGCGATTTTGCTTTACCCCTTGAGTACCATTGTTGCCTCAGGCTGGTGGACAGGGAGTGATCCAAGGTTGCCGGCGATCGCCAGCGGTGTGACGCTCCCCCATCACGGCATTCCTTTGCCCCCAAGGGGAATTGAGCTGACGCCCGCAGAGGAACAATACTTGCAGCAGGCCTGTCGCGGGTCGGCGTCCCATCTCTGGGTTTGGCATCGCAGTCAGACACAGGTTTGGTGGGGACAGTGTTTAGCAGAACCTCTGCCGCTGGCGCCCTTGCCGCAGGCCGTGGAGCGCACCCTCATAGCTGAAGGGCTACCCGCTGCGCCGGGGCAGGCGATCGCCCCTGCCCTTGTGGTTACAGACCCCTGTGCTCCTGCGGCTGTTGCTGGGCAGATCTTGGTGAGCAAAAGTATTCCACCCCACTGGTTGCCCCTCGTGAGTGCTGCGGTTGGTGTGATTTGTGAGCAGGGGGGCTTAACCAGTCATGGTGCCATTCTGGCGCGGGAATTGGGACGGCCAGCGGTGGTCGGTGTGGTAAATGCGACTCAGCAGATTAGTTCAGGAATGACGCTGTTTCTAGATGGTCATCGGGGGTCTATCTATCAACTGCCCCCAGAGCCATTGCCCGTGGTGGCGACCCCCTCGCCGCAAACGCCCTCACTCCCGACGGTCAAGCGGTTGCCGTTGCCGGTCATGGTAAATGTCAGTCAAGTCAGTGCCCTGCGGTTATTGCGATCGCTCCCCTGTGATGGCATTGGTCTATTGCGCTCAGAGTTGATGTTGTTGGCCTTTTTGGATCATCGCCATCCCTGTCATTGGTTGGAGCAGGGGGACGCTGAGCAGTTGCGCGATCGCTGGGTGCAGCACCTCTGTGAATTTATGCGGGCGATCGCCCCCCGTCCCCTCTTTTATCGCACATTGGATTTACGGCCAGCCGACTATCGCCAACTCTTGGGGGGACATCAGTTTGAGCCGGCAACGGATTGGGGACTGCGGGGAGTGAGTCGCTATCGCCATTGTCCAGAGCTGTTTCATTTGGAACTGTCAGCGCTGGCGATCGCCCACCGCTTAGAAGCCTGCCCGCTGCGTATTATCCTTCCCTTTGTCCGCAGTGTCAGTGAGGTGGTCTATTGTCAAAAGGCTCTTGCCCAGCATGGTCTGACAGCCAAGGCGGGTGTGGAACTGTGGGTAATGGCGGAGGTGCCGGCCATTTTATTTTTACTGTCTGATCTGGCCAACCTTGGCGTTGCTGGCATTACG
Source organism: Thermosynechococcus sp. QS41 (assembly GCF_031583515.1). Taxonomy (NCBI): domain Bacteria; kingdom Bacillati; phylum Cyanobacteriota; class Cyanophyceae; order Acaryochloridales; family Thermosynechococcaceae; genus Thermosynechococcus; species Thermosynechococcus sp. QS41. The sequence continues at coordinate 2,638,716 of NZ_CP134181.1, read as the reverse complement.
ATTGGCACCAATGATCTGACGCAACTGCTGTTGGGCATTGATCGCGAAACAACACTACCGGAATTAAATGAAGACCATCCTGCCGTTAGGGGGGCGATCGCCCAATTGATTCAACAGGCCAAAGCCCATCACCTAGGATGCCATCTGTGTGGCGAAGCCCCCACTCGCTATCCCCATTGGCTGCCGTGGTTAATTGATTTGGGGATTGACGGCATTTCTGTGAGTCCTGAGGTTGTCACCCAAGTGTTGGATCAGTTTTAATCGTGAATAAAGTGGTGCTTCTTGATGCAAAATCATGCTTATCTACTGCACCCGCCCCCAGTGTTCCCATCCCCACAATGACCTGCCTGAACTAGAGGGGGATGTCTTGGTGGATACCATTAGCCAAAAGTACTGCGCCAACTGCGGCATGCCCTTGATTTTGCGGGGGCGCTATGTTGCCCAACAGCTGTTGGGACAGGGGGGCTTTGGTATTACTTACCTAGGGCGAGATTTGGATACGCCCGCCAAGCGCCAATGTGTGATTAAACAGCTCCAAGTTGAAACCTCAAATCCAGACCTCTTGCAAAAAGCAGAAAATTTATTCAAGCGAGAAGCACGACTCCTAGAAACGTTGGGGGAACATCCCCAAATTCCTACCCTATTTGCCTTCTTTCAGGAGCGGGTGAGCAGCAGCACAGGCAAAGCAGAACAACACTATTTTTATCTGGTTCAAGAATTTATTGATGGCGATACGCTTGAGTGTGAACTTGCCTATCGCGGTTATTTGAGTGAAGAGGAAGTTCGTGAGGTCTTAAAGGATCTCCTACCTGTTTTGCAGTACATCCACGATCAAGGGGCTATTCATCGAGACATTAAGCCAGCAAACATCATTCGCCAATCGGCAAAGAACAGTAAATTTCCGGGGCAGCGTCGCCTTTACCTCATTGACTTTGGTGCAGTCAAGGAGATTTCCCGTGTTACCGAAGTTGCGAAGGGACATACAAAAATTTATACAGCGCATTATGCCGCACCAGAACAAGTCAGCGGTGAGCAGGTTTTTCCGAGTTCTGATCTGTACGCCCTAGCAGTGACCTGTATTGTCTTACTCACGGGCAAAGATCCCAAGGAATTGTTTGATAACTACCATCACACTTGGAATTGGCAAAAGTATGTCCAAATCACACCAACGTTTCGCGATGTTTTGGCAAAGATGCTGGCCGTTGCACCCAGCGATCGCTATCAATCCGCCAAGGAAGTCGAAGCTGCCCTAGCGGATGCAGAGACAGAAACAAAAAAAACGTTAGAGATGCAGGCGCTAGAAACACCACTGATTACTAAACTGGTTACTGAGGAGTCTCCACCACCTCGCTTAGCGCCGTCGGTCAACTGGCTGCTTGAGAAGTACAACCGTAGCTTGCAGAGTGATTGGTTAGAGCTGCAAAACTATGGAACACTGGTGCGTCCTTCAGGTTCTCAAAGCGAGGGTGCCATTTTTACTGAGTGTCCTGCTCATCCCAGCTATTTAGTGATCACAGATGTCAATCAACAGTCTTGGCTTGTTCCCTTGCATAGGGGAGACTTCGATGCTTACTTATTTCGGCGAACGTTGCCCCAGCACCCCAGTGAAAAGTCAGGGCAATTGCTGAGGCCAGCACGGGTTGAACGGCAGGATCAACATTGGCGGATGATTGAGGCAGGCAGTATTGTCCATGAACCGGTTGTCACACCCCCACCCCTCTCTACCACGCCTACAGGACAACTCTTCTCTGGGACTCAATCAGTACCCACAGCTCAGTCATCATTCGCACCGTGGTTCATCCTCGGCTCACTTGTGATTACCTTTGGGAGTATGTTTGCAGCGATGGCTGTAATTTTGCTGTCGAACCGCCTAGAACCCCGCCCTCCCTCGCTAGCCAATTCCCCTACTGAAGTCGCAGAAACTCCTGACCAATCGCCCCCTATTGAATCTCCGTTGCCAACCCCAGAAACTGTTTCTACACCCCCACCCACTGCAAGTGCTAGCGAACGCGTCCTGCTTGACCCGGAGCTGCTCCCTGATCCCAGCCTTTTTGTTGAAAATTACTATGCTCTGATTAACGCCGGCAATTACGAGGCAGCGTGGCATCAATTGACCAGCTCTTTCCAAAATGATGCCTCAGCACACCCCAACGGCTATGGTTCATACATCGATTGGTGGACTAAAGTGCAGTACGTTGATGTTTATAGTACTGAAGTTGTCGGTTTAACTTCAGATAGAGCCGTTGTTGATGCAAATCTTCACTACATAATGAACTCTGGTCAAGACTTTTATCAAACGTTACGCTTTACTTTAGTCAATGTTGGTGGCGAATGGCTAATTCAAGGAACCCAAGCTCTCTAGCGTGCTAGCGGGGGAGTCACTGGCTGATGCAGGATGGCACGGAGTTCAACTTGGCACTGCAGAGCTATCCTCAACTCAATCCCACGCGACAACCGACAGTGGAGGCACTGGCTCAGATTCTTGCCGATTACCGCGCCAAGGGCATTTCTAGTTTGACGTTATCGCAGGCTTTTCGTTAGAAGCCATAGTGTTCAATCGCTTCGAGAATCCCTTGGGCATAGTGACCTTGAGCAAAGTAAATATGGGGGCGATCGCGCAACTTTTCCAATTCCGGACTGTGATTGCCCACAACAACAGCAAGGGTATTCCCCGTCAGCATTTGCTCGTCATTGCCAGAGTCCCCAGCCACCAACAGTTTTTGCAGCGGATAGCCCCACTTGAGGGCAAGATAGCGCAGGGCATCGCCTTTAGAGGCACGCAGGGGCAAAATATCCAAGAACTGATTGTGGGAGAAAATTGGCCGACAATGGAGTTTCTGCTGCCGTAGCAAACGTAACACCGGTGTAATGCTGGGGAGAACCGTGGTATCCACGTTGTAGCTAATTTTGTGGGAGCGTTGATTTTCTGGGGGTTGCAGCGTCAGGCCTGCCACATCGGCGAGGGTGTCTCTGACCCGTTGGGGTTCCCAGCGATAGCTAATGTGCTGCTGCCAACTGGTGTCGGGAACCAAGTGAGGGCCATAGTGAATTTCACTGCCCACGGACGTAATTAAAACATCGGGAATCGGCACGCCCCATTCATGGAGGACCTCTAGGGTAATTTCGAGATGACGCCCCGTTGCCACCCCAAAGCCCATTTCAGGACGGCGTTGCAGAAGCGTTAAGAGTCGCTCCAAGGCCGGGCGATCGCCAATCAAGGTATTGTCAATATCACTAATCAACAGGCGTTCGAGGGTGAGCAGGCGGTTCCGTGTCAGCGTCGTTGGCAGTTTATTACTCTGGTACTGAGCCGGTTGGCGTTGCACACTCAACACGGGCAAGACTGATTTTTCCGCCAGTTGAGCAAGGGCGTGCAGATACATCTCCACATGACTGCGCCAAGAGTAGTGGGCTTGTACCCCCTTCAGGCCATTGTCTGCCCAAGTCTGCCACTGGCTATCACTTTGAAAGGCTTGATGCAAGGCACTGCGAATGGCTTCTAGATCAAGGGCATCAAAGAGCAACCCATTGCGACAGTGGCGGATAATCTCCTGCGGCCCGCCATCCGCTGTCGCCAAAATCGGTAATCCACAGGCAGCCGCTTCAATGAGCGTCAGGCCAAAGGGTTCAGTGAGGGCAGGGTTGATAAAGACGCCCCGTTGCTGCGCGGCTAAACGGTAAAGATCGGGGACTTCATCACTGGTGTGGGTTTTCGGATAGGCAACTTTGCCATAGAGGTCATAGCGATCGACCAGCAAAAAGAGTTCGGTCAACACCTGGCGAGGGCTGGCCTCCATCTTGCTAATATCGGTGCGATTGCCGAGTACTAAGACCAGATTCGCTCGCTCCTGTAAAAAGGGATCAGTGCCATAGACATTGAGCAACGCAGCCACGTTCTTGCGCGGTACTGGCCGGGAGAGGCAAAAGATAAAGGGCTTTTCCGGTTCCACTAAAAAGCGACGCAATTCCTTGCGAAAGGGTAAATCGGCAGGGACAGGCCCTGGATAGAAACGGCGGGTATCTACCCCCGGCGGAATAACGGCCATCCGTCCCGGATCGTATTGATCGTAGAGGCGATACTGCTCTTCGACCTCCTGATGGGTACTGGCAATAATGAGTGCGGCACTGGCAAGGGTTTGCTCCTCGGCTTCAATGCGAGTCGTAAAGTGAAACTGCTCCTCAATGGCATCGGGCTTACTACCCTGGGCAAGGAGTCGCTGTCGCTTGACCCGGCCGAGGGAATGCCCAGTGTGAACAAGGGGAACCCCCAACCAACCGGCAACACGGCAGCCCACATAACCGGCATCGGCATAGTGACTGTGGATCACATCGGGCATGCGGCCACTTTGGCGGAGATGGCGCAACAGTTCATCGGCAAATACGTCTAAATAGGGCCAAAGCACTTCCTTGCGCAAATAGCGGCGAGGACCACAGGCTAGGCGGACAATGCGGGCGCGATCGCCAATTCGCTCAATGGGCTGGGCATAGTCGGGGCTGACCTTGGCATCGGGAATCAGACGAGTGACCAAATCCACCTGCGCCACCCGGGGATGGGCTGCAAGGGTTTTTGCCAGTTCGACCACATAGCGGGTTTGTCCTCCCGTATCGGCATCGCGTCCTAGTTCAAGGCGATCGCCCCGAATCAAACCATGAATACTGATGAGGACAATGTATAATCCATCTTGCATAGCCGCTCCCTTACTTGGTGCACGACAACCCAATTGGGGGTCATCCTCACCCTACCGAAAAACATGAGCATTGTCCAAAAACCCATGGCGGCAATCCCCCCAGCAATTCATCTCAAAGAGGTCTCCTTTGGCTGGTCGCCAGAGGTTTTAGTGCTGGATCGGGTGTCCCTAGAAATCCCGCGGGGGCAACTATGGATGCTCCTCGGCCGCAATGGCAGTGGTAAGTCAACGCTGGTGCGTATTTTGGGAGGTCTCTTGCAGCCCCAAAGCGGTGAAGTCTATGTGGAGCAACCCCTTGGCTTTGTCTTCCAGAACCCCGATCACCAACTGGTGATGCCCAGTGTCGGTGCGGATATTGCCTTTAGTCTCAATGGTGAATCCCTCAACTATTGGCAGGTGCGCGAGCGCGTCAGTGCCGCCCTACAAGCTGTGAATTTACAGGGGCTAGAACGCCGTCCCATCTATGCCCTCAGTGGCGGCCAAAAACAGCGGGTAGCCATTGCCGGGGCGATCGCTCGCCATTGTCGGGTGCTATTGCTCGATGAACCCACGGCACTCCTTGACCCCGATAGCCAGCGGGAACTCCTAGGCTACGTGCGCCAACTGGTCAACAGCCAAGGGATCACCGCACTGTGGGTCACCCACCGTCTCGATGAACTGGCGCAAGCGGACGGTGCCATTGTTCTGGATCGTGGCAAAGTGATTGGCCAAGGGGCACCCAGCGACATGATGCCTCTGCTGCATGCTTGAAAAGCCAACCATTCCTGCACCGAAAGGAATCTCTCAAACCGCTGGCACTCCTCTTGGGCTGCTATGATCAAGGACTAAAGATATAGAATGCTTGCATACGAATTCACCTGTAGGATTGAATTATTGCATTAGGAGCGATCGCCATGACTGAAACGCCTCAAACCCCACCCCCCGAAGAACCCACAGCCAAAGCTAGCCGTCCCGCCCGTCGCAGCAACCCGCCCGCCAAAGAAAATAGCGGTCAAATGGTTTCCCTTGCCGAAAAAACGGCTCTTGCCCCCGCAGGCACAACCACAGCCAGCGACATCGTGGTATGGCAAACCTTTAATAGTGCCGGCTTACGTCCCATTGAAGCCAGTCCCGTGCAAGTGGTGCACATGATCAAAGATGCCGGCGAGCGTCCGGTGCTCAGCAGTGGCCTGCAAATCTACGACAGCATCAACTCCGCCGGTATTCGCCCCATCGTGGCCACCAATTTCCGCGTGGTTGAAACCCTGAACATCATGGGGGTGCGCCCCGTGGCAGCGGATGACTTTGAAATTGTCGAAACAGTGAATTGGATGGGCATTCGTCCGATTACCACCAGTGGGCTGCACATTGCTGAAACCTATTATTCCGCTGGGGAACGGCCTGTGGCTTCTAATATCATTGATGATTCACCCGTCCTCATGGGCTATCTGGACTAGGGTCATAGTGTTGACCATTCAACCCTGTAGGTGGGGGAATGGCAGTCTGAATGGCCATTGATCCTTATCGGCACCTGCTGCGGCCACTTCTTTTTTCTGGGTTGCAGGCGGATCCAGAATTTCTGCACCAGCAGTTTATCTCCCTCTGTGGGTGGCTTAATCAGGATCGTGCCCTGAGCACTTGGCTGCGGCAGCAACTTCAGCAACGCTATGCCCTTTCAGATCCCCGTTTAGAGCGGCAAATGTGGGGACTACGCTTTCCCAATCCCATTGGTTTGGCGGCAGGGTTTGATAAGAATGGCGTCGCCCGCAGTGTCTGGTCGGCCTTTGGCTTTGGCTTTGCGGAGTTGGGCACCGTCACTTGGCAGCCACAACCGGGAAATCCGCGTCCGCGCCTCTTTCGCCTAACAGCCGATCGCGCGGCGATTAATCGCATGGGGTTTAATAATGCCGGCGCAGAGGCCATGGCCGCCCTTTTGGAGCGATCGCCCCCGCCAACGATTCCCATCGGTATCAATTTGGGCAAGTCAAAAATCACCCCTTTGGAAGCTGCAAAAGAGGATTACTTAGCCAGTTTTCGCCGCCTGTATCCCCTTGGCGATTATTTCGTGATTAATGTGAGTTCTCCCAACACACCGGGGTTACGGGATCTGCAAGCCAAGGAACAACTAGAACCCATTTTGGAGACGCTACAAACCGCCAATCACCCCCGCAAGCCCCTGCTTCTGAAAATTGCCCCCGATTTGAGTTGGGAGCAGATTGCGGCAATTCTTGATCTGATTCAAACCTATGAACTCGCCGGCATTGTGGCCACCAATACCACCGTGGCACGGGAGGGGCTAAAAACCCAGATGATTCCGCAGACGGGGCGATCGCCGGCGGACGAGGCGGGAGGTCTCAGTGGTGCCCCTTTGCGCGATCGCGCTACCGCCGTGATTCGCTTTATCCACAAAGAGACCCAAGGCACTCTGCCGATTATTGGGGTAGGGGGGATTTTCACGCCAGAGGATGTGATCGAAAAACTCGCAGCCGGTGCAACACTGGTGCAACTCTACACCGGTTGGATTTACCAAGGACCGAGCCTATTGCGAGAGCTACTCCAAGGACTCTTAGCCCACGCCACCGATCAAGAGAAGCCAGAGAAATAGCGTCTGTGCCCTTGTCAAGGGGAGCATTCTAACTGTTAACTTTTCTATAGTATTGTCCCTATATTTTACGAAAGTATAAAAATATGACCGTTTCGCCCGAACAGATTGACCGCATTGTTTCCAACCAGCACCACGATCCCTTTGAAATTTTGGGATGTCACCAGATCAGTGAGAATGGCCAATCCGTGTGGGCGGTACGCGCCTATTTACCCAATGCCGAACGGGTGAGTGTCCTCTGTCCAGAGCAGCGGCAAGAGTATCCGATGACGCCAGTGCACCACCCCCACTTTTTTGAATGCCGCATTCCTCTGCCGGAACTGAATAATTATCAACTGAAAATTTATGAAAATGGCCACGAGCGGGTGATCTACGACCCCTATGCCTTCCGCTCCTCAAAGCTGACGGATTTTGATATTCATCTCTTTGCCGAGGGCAATCACCACCGCATCTATGAAAAACTCGGGGCACACCTGCTGACAGTGGATGGGGTTGAGGGGGTCTATTTTGCCGTCTGGGCACCCAATGCCCGCAATGTCTCTGTCATTGGCAACTTTAACCACTGGGATGGCCGCAAACACCAAATGGCACGGCGCGGCAATGGCATCTGGGAACTCTTTATCCCCGGCTTGGGTGTGGGCGAGCACTATAAGTACGAAATTAAGAACCAAGACGGCCACATCTACGAAAAATCAGATCCCTACGGCTTTTACCAAGAACCGCGTCCCAAGACCGCCTCTATTGTCACCGACCTCAACAGCTACGAATGGGGCGATAACGACTGGCTAGAAAAACGGCGCCACACCGACCCCCTGACGCAGCCGATTTCCGTCTTTGAGGTGCATTTAGGATCGTGGCTCCACGCCTCAATGGAAGCCCCCCCTATTGGTGCTGATGGCCAACCCCAAGAACCCGTACAGGTGGCAGAACTCAAGCCCTGGGCACGCTTTCTCACCTATCGCGAATTGGCGGCCAAACTCATTCCCTACGTCAAGGAATTGGGCTACACCCACATTGAACTCTTGCCCGTTGCTGAGCATCCCTTCGATGGCTCTTGGGGTTATCAAGTCACTGGCTACTACGCCCCCACCTCTCGCTATGGCAGTCCCCAAGACTTTATGTATTTCGTGGATCAGTGCCACCAAAACGGTATTGGTGTGATTGTGGATTGGGTACCGGGGCACTTTCCCAAGGATGGCCATGGGTTGGCCTTCTTTGATGGCACCCACCTCTACGAACACGCGGATCCGCGCAAGGGCGAACACAAGGAATGGGGCACCCTTGTCTTTAACTATGGTCGCCACGAAGTGCGCAATTTTCTGGTGGCCAATGCCCTCTTTTGGTTTGACAAGTACCACATTGATGGTATTCGCGTGGATGCCGTGGCCTCGATGCTCTATCTTGACTATGGCCGCAAAGAGGGTGAGTGGGTACCCAATGAGTATGGCGGACGGGAAAATTTAGAGGCGGCCAACTTCCTGCGCCAAGTGAACCACGTGATCTTTAGCTACTTTCCGGGGATTCTCTCGATCGCGGAGGAGTCAACGGCCTGGCCGATGGTCTCTTGGCCGACCTACATGGGGGGATTGGGCTTCAACCTGAAGTGGAATATGGGTTGGATGCACGATATTCTGGACTACTTCAGCATGGATCCGTGGTTCCGCCAGTTCCACCAAAACAATGTCACCTTCAGTATGTGGTATCACCACAGCGAGAACTTCATGCTGGCGCTCTCCCATGATGAGGTGGTGCACGGCAAGAGTCACATCATTGGCAAAATGCCGGGCGATCGCTGGCAGAAATTCGCGAATCTGCGCTGTTTATTTGCCTACATGTTCACTCACCCCGGCAAGAAAACAATGTTCATGGGGATGGAGTTTGCCCAATGGAGCGAGTGGAATGCCTGGAGCGATTTAGAGTGGCACCTGCTGCAATACGAACCCCACCAGCAAACCAAACGCTTCTTTGAGGATCTCAATCGCCTCTACCGTTCACAACCTGCCCTTTATACCCAAGATTTCAAACAGGAGGGCTTTGAGTGGATTGACTGTAGCGATAACCGCCATAGCGTTGTGTCCTTTATCCGCTGGGATAAGGACTACCAAGATTTTGTGGTTGTCGTCTGTAACTTTACACCGCAGCCCCATAGCCACTACCGCATTGGCGTGCCGGAGCATGGCTTCTATAGTGAACTCTTTAATAGTGATGCCCGCGAGTATGGCGGTAGCAACATGGGTAACTTGGGCGGTAAATGGGCGGATGAGTGGCCTTACCACAACCGCCGCTACTCCCTTGATCTCTGCTTGCCCCCCTTGGCAGTGCTGATCTTGAAACTGGATCGCGAGAAAACAGCCGCTGAGCGGGCACGCTATAATCTCACACCCTAACCTTCAGGGAGGAGCTGGCCGGCCTGGACTTGCCAGAGGCCGTAATAGACGCCCTGCTGCGCCAAGAGTGCTTCGTGTGTCCCCTGTTCAACAATGTCGCCCTGCTCTAGAACGTAAATGCAGTCGGCGTGGCGAATCGTCGAGAGGCGGTGGGCAATGGCAATGGTGGTGCGATGGGCGGTAATGTGGGCTAGCGATCGCTGGATGGCGGCTTCGGTTTCGTTATCCACGGCGGAGGTGGCTTCATCGAGCACTAGAATCGGTGGATCTTTGAGCAGGGCGCGGGCGATCGCCAGCCGCTGCCGCTGACCGCCGGAGAGTTTTTGTCCCCGTTCGCCGACCACCGTGTCGTACCCTTGGGGCAGTTGCTCGATAAAGTCATGGGCTTCCGCCAATTTTGCAGCATGCACAACGTCTGCTAGGGTGGCCTGGGGGCTGCCATAGGCAATGTTCTCAAAGACGGTGCCATGGAAGAGAAAGACATCCTGACTCACCCAACCAATGGCACGGCGCAAGTCCCGCAGCCGATACTCGCGAATATCCACCCCATCAATGAGAATGCGCCCTTCTTGCACCTCATAGAACCGCAGCAACAATTTCACAAGGGTACTTTTGCCGGATCCCGTGGAGCCGACAATGGCGATCGTCTGACCTGCAGGCACGTGCAAGCTGACATTTTTTAGCACCGGCGCCCGACCCGCGTAGGCAAAGCTAACGCATTCAAAGCGCACCTCTCCTTTGACATGGCGCGGATCAAGGGGGCGATCGCCCGTCCAAATCGCAATCGGCGTTTCCAGCAAATTCAGCACCCGCTGCGTTGAGGCCATGGCTCGCTGATATTGATCTAGGGTTTCCCCCAAACGGGTCAAGGGCCAGAGCAACCGTTGAATCAGATAGACCATCGTGCTGTAGGCGCCCACATCCAAACGCCCCTGAAAAGCGGCAAAGCCACCCAGCACCAACGTTCCCGTAAAGCCAAAGAGGATCACAAAGCGAATCAGAGGAATATAGGCAGCACTGAGGCGAATGGCGCGGCGATTACTCTGTTGGTAGGCTTCACTATCCCAGCGCAGGCGCTCCAATTCGTAAGCCTCGGCAGTAAAGCTCTTGATCGTTTGAATACCTGAGATATTGTTAGCCAAGCGTTCGTTGAGGCGTCCCGCCTTTTCCCGCACATCGGCATAACGAGGGGCGAGTCGCCGCTGAAAGATGACGGATCCCCAGAGAATAAAGGGCATCGGCAGCATCCCCCAGATCGCCACATTGGGCGCCAAATAAAAGAAAATCCCACCAATCACTAAGACGGTGGTTGTGACTTGCAACACCTCGTTGGCACCGCCATCCAAAAAGCGCTCTAGTTGGTTAATGTCATCATTGAGAATCGAGAGCAACACCCCACTGCTGCGTTCTTCAAAAAACGCCAAATCCATCTCTTGGACATGGGCATAGGTCTCAAGGCGCAGGTCGTGTTGAATCTGCTGGGCTAGGTTGCGCCAACTGCGGGCATAGGCATACTCAAAGAGGGATTCCAAGCTCCAGATCACAAATGATAGGCCGGCCAAGGCCAACAGTTGCTGCTCAAAGGTCACCAGCCCCCAGCGGGCGAAGAGGGAATCCTGCCGCTTCACCACCAGATCCACAGCAATTCCAATCAGAACGGGGGGAGCGAGATCAAAAATTTTATTGAGGATAGAGTAGAGGGAGGCAAGCCCCACTTGGCGTTGGTAGCGTTGGCTGTGGTGCAGCAGTCGTAAAAACGGATGCAAGGCTTCTTGGCCTCCCCAAAGTGCAGGATGATCGCGGGCAAGCAAATCACTCGCCTAATTCTTAAGATAGGCTAAAGAATTGCCCCTTGGGGAACAACGCCGCCAACGCTACTGCCTACCTCTTAAACGGATGCTTTTCCTGCCTCCTGAATCGGTACCCACTCCGTATGGAAGGTTCCCGGTTTATCGATCCGCTCGTAGGTATGGGCACCAAAGAAGTCCCGCTGTGCTTGGGTGAGATTTTGCGGCAGGCGATCGCGCCGATAGCTATCGAAGTACTCCAAGGACGCGCCAAAGGCGGGCACAGCAATCCCAGCACGGGTCGCCTCCACCAACACCTCCCGCCACGCCGCCTGTTTATCGAGGATGGTTTGCCGAAACTCCGGCGCCAGCAGCAGATTGGCCAGTTGGGGATTTTCGCTGTAGGCCTGCTTGATCTTATTCAGGAAGCCAGCGCGAATAATGCAGCCCCCTTTCCAGATGCGGGCAATCTCGCCAAGGTTTAGTTGATTATCAAAGAGTTCTTGGGAGCCTTTGGCAATCAGCGCCATCCCTTGGGCATAGGAGCAGATTTTCGAGCAGTAGAGGGCATCGCGAATTTTGCCGATGAATTCTTCAGTATTGCCGCTAAAGTGAGCCGCAGGGCCGGGGAGGACTTGAGCAGCCGCCATCCGTTCGGCTTTGATGGAGGACATGATGCGGGCATTCACGGCAGCGGTAATCGTTGGAATGGCCACCCCCATTTCAAGGGCACTTTCCACCGTCCAGCGACCGGTTCCCTTTTGACCTGCCGCATCCACAATCACATCCACAAGGGGCAAATGGGTTTCTGGGTCAATATAGGTGAAAATCTGGCTAGTAATTTCAATCAAAAATGAGTTGAGTTCGGGGGTCTCATTCCAACTTTTGAAAACCTCATGAAGTTGCTGGTGATTGAGGCCAAGGAGGTTTTTCAGCAGGTCATAGGCCTCGGCAATGAGTTGCATATCGCCATACTCAATACCGTTGTGCACCATCTTGACAAAGTGACCCGATCCCCCCGGCCCAATGTAGGTGACACAGGGGCCATCATCCACTTGCGCTGCAATTTTGGTGAGAATGGGTTCGAGGGCTTGATAGGCCTCCCGACTGCCACCGGGCATGAGACTTGGGCCATTGAGGGCACCTTCTTCACCACCGCTGACCCCCATACCAAAGAAGCAGAGTCCTGCCGCCTCCATTTCAGCAACGCGGCGTTCGGTATCCGTGTAGAGGGAGTTGCCCCCATCAATGAGGATGTCGCCCGGTTCAAGGAGTGGCTTGAGTTGCTGGATCAGGTCATCCACGGGTTTGCCGGCTTTGACCATCGCCAAAATGCGGCGGGGACGCGACAGGGAAGCAACAAATTCCTCAAGACGATAGGTGGCCTTGAAGCGACGGCCGGCGGCTCGTTCGGCCATGAAAGCTTCAGTGCGGGCGGGGGTGCGATTATAAACCGCCACGGAGAATCCATTTCGCTCCACATTGAGGGCAAGGTTTTCCCCCATGACAGCGAGGCCAATGACGCCAAAATCTTGCTGTGACATACATCCGTCCTGCAATGGCAAGGATCACTTCCACCATAGCGGCAAGCTCAGCCAGAGGAATGGAAGAAGACGTTAAGGTTCACTAGCGGTTGATGTCCCGCAGCAGACAGCGCAGGTTGTCCCACGTGCTCAGGTAGATCAGGTTATCAATTTGCCAGCGATCGCTCCCTTGGCGCAGGAGTACTTTAATCGGCACAGGCGTTCCCGATCGCCCCCGTAGACCTACCATAACCTCAATATCCACTTCCGCCACTTGGGGATGATTGGGCGATCGCCGCACGTTGCGCACTTTCACCCCTTGAGTACTCACTTGGGTAAAGGAAAAGGGATCAAAGTCTAGCCAAGCGCCATCCCGTGGCTGTTTGCGAAAGGCTTGCATCAACTGCTGGTATAGATCGGGCGTAAACGCTGCTCGCTGCTGAGAGAACCGTTGGCGGCCTTGATCTTGGTTTCGCACCCACCACTGATAAAATTGGCTCACCACTGTTTCTGGTGCTGAGCTGGCGATCGCCCCCGTCTCGATGACAAGGGCAAGACTAACGCCGAGGGGCAACCACCACTGCATCGGCTAGGCCAAACCCACCAGTTTTTCGCTCAACTCCCACAGGCGGCGCGCTTTTTGCTCATCACTGCCCTCTGCCGAGAGTTCTTGGACAAAGGCTTTGCGGCCCTCTTTTTGGCGGTTACCCCAACTCCAGTGCACCCCCGACTGGCGAAACTCTGGGTCGGCCACCACCATTGCGACGCGCTCACCCGCTAGTTCTTGACTGACATAGCCCCCCGTGATGTTTTTCTGGAAGAGGGGGAAGAGCTTCTGGAAGAGGGGAAAGTGGTTGCGAAAGAGGGGGGTGTCCGCCACACAGCCCGGATACAAGGAGCTAAAGACAATCCCCGTCGAATCATGGAAGCGGCGATGTAGTTCCCGCACCGTGAGCATATTGCAGAGCTTGCTGTCTTTATAGGCCTTGCCCGACTTGAAGGGCTTGCCGTTAATCATGGCGATGGGTTTCTTGAAGCCCTTCTCAAAGCCTTCGAGGTTGCCCAAATCAGGAGGCGCAGGAATGGGAATTTTACCGCCGAGTTCTTTGCGGTTGGCCGTCACCGTGCCGAGAATCACCAAGCGCTTATCGCTTTCGGGAGACTTCTTCAAATCATCGAGGAGGAGGTTGGCCAAAAGAAAGTGCCCCAAATGGTTGGTGGCCACACTGATTTCATAGCCATCCACACTGTAGATCGGTTCCTTAAGCAGGGGATAATAGACAGCGGCATTGCAGACCAAGGCACGCAAGGGGTGATTCAATGCCCGAAATGACTCCACAAAGCCGCGCACACTGGCCAACGAGGACAAGTCCAAATGCAAAATCGTGTAGGCCTGCGGCGGAATCTGCAAGTCTTTGGCGGCTTGCTCTGCTTTTTCAAGATTGCGGCAGGCCATAACAACGTGCCAGCCCCGATTAGCTAAGGCTTTGGTGGCATACAATCCGACTCCAGAGGATGCACCCGTAATAATGACCGTTGGGCGTGGCTGATCACTCATAGGTTCTGTGGCATACCTGCGGTAACGTCGCTATTGATCCTGCCATAGAAGCGATCGCCCCCTAGGCGCACCCCTAGGGATCATTTACAGTTACTTAATAAATAGACTCGATAGTTAATCAAGTTTTGTATCTAGCTCGCCTCTCCCCTATTTTCAGGATTAACCCGACTCTATGACTATCTCCCAACCCCTGCCGCCGTGGCTGCGCAAACCCCTTGGCAAAGCCAGTGAGATCTCCACCGTGCAACGCCTCGTGCGCCACTATGGCATCCACACCATCTGTGAAGAGGGGCGCTGTCCCAATCGCGGTGAATGCTATGCCCAAAAAACCGCCACTTTTTTACTCTTAGGCGCCACCTGTACCCGTGCCTGCGCTTTTTGCCAAGTGGAGAAAGGCCACGCTCCTGCTGCCGTTGATCCAGAGGAACCAGCAAAAATTGCGGCTGCTGTGGCTACCTTAGGATTGCGCTATGTAGTTTTAACCTCTGTGGCTCGCGATGACCTAGCCGATCAGGGGGCGGGTCAATTTGTTGCGACCATGCACGCGATTCGCCAACGCTGTCCCGGCACGGAAATTGAAGTCCTCACCCCCGACTTTCGTATGGATCGGGGACGCTTGAGCCAACGGAACTGCATTGCCCAAATTGTGGCGGCACAGCCTGCCTGCTACAACCACAACCTCGAAACTGTACGCCGCTTGCAAGGCCCGGTGCGACGGGGTGCCACCTATGAGAGTTCACTGCGGGTCTTGGCCACGGTTAAGGAACTGAATCCCCACCTTCCCACCAAGTCGGGCTTGATGTTGGGCTTGGGAGAAACCGAAGCAGAGGTGATTCAAACTCTAAAAGATTTGCGAGCCGTGGGGTGCGATCGCCTGACCTTGGGGCAATACCTGCCCCCCTCGTTGAATCGTTTACCTGTGGTCAAGTATTGGACACCTGAAGAATTTAACACCTTGGGCAAGATTGCCCGCGAACTCGGCTTTTCCCATGTGCGATCGGGGCC
The DNA here is from genome assembly GCF_031583515.1 of Thermosynechococcus sp. QS41. Classification (NCBI taxonomy): domain Bacteria; kingdom Bacillati; phylum Cyanobacteriota; class Cyanophyceae; order Acaryochloridales; family Thermosynechococcaceae; genus Thermosynechococcus; species Thermosynechococcus sp. QS41. Next base: position 2,623,187 of record NZ_CP134181.1, on the reverse strand, counting down.
TCTTGTACGTAGCTCCTACCATGCAGCAGATGCCGCGCCAACCCAAGAAGCGTGATAGGTACTTCATTCAATCAGGAAAGTATTTGCCCCTTGTGGTGACCATTGCCGCACCGCGATCGCGAATCAACGCCTTGGCTGCCCGCTCAACGCGATAGCCAAAAAACAGAGGGCGAATTTCCTCAGTCGCTTCCACTTGAGCCACTAGATTCAAAAACCGCTCCACCTCAGATTCGGTGATATTGCTTTTGACTTCCCCCAACACTAGAATCGGCTCTCCATGAACTTGACCCCGGATAACCAAGTCAAACTCATCACTGCCGTTGCGCAGCGGCAGGACATCCCGCTCACAAAATTCGATTTCCATGCCCCAGCGATGTTCTAGGATTTCGGGCACCACTTCCAGAGCAAGGTCTTCTAGGGACCCACCGAGAGCTTCACTGAGACCGCCCACTTGGCGTGCGAGTTGTTTGACGGCTCGTTCAGTGCGCTTTTGCGCTTCAGCCAGTTCTGCAACAGCAACAGCTAGCTGATCCACTCGTTCTTCAGTGCGTTTTTGAGCTTGGGCGAGTTCTTCAACTCGTTCTTCAGTGCGTTTTTGGGCTTGGGCGAGTTCTTCAACTCGTTCTTCAGTGCGTTTTTGGGCTTGGGCGAGTTCTTCAACTCGTTCTTCAGTGCGTTTTTGGGCTTGGGCGAGTTCTTCAACCCGTTCTTCAGTGCGTTTTTGGGCTTGGGCGAGTTCTTCAACTCGTTCTTCAGTGCGTTTTTGGGCTTGAGCTAATTCGCCTACGATGGACTTCAGCTCATTGAAGTCTCTTGCTTTCACCAAATCGTTGTAGGCTTCATGGATGACTTCTGCAAGCAGATGCGCCTGCTCGGGAGGAAACGCCGCCCGCAGCTTTTCTTCGAGGACAGAGGTCATTGCATCTATGAAATCTTGGCTGTACTTTCTATTGTACCGACCAAGCAGAACTTCTCTGGTTGCCACCCCCTCTATCAGAAAGGCTCCTTGTGTGCAGCTCGTACCACGCCAGCCAGACGGATGAAATTCCAGTGTCAACAAATCAAAACAAAGTATTTGACAAATCAAAGGGGAAGCACTTAGAATCTATCAGAACTTGCATAATCGGCTTGCAACACATTTAAGCCATATTGTGTAAGCTAAGTACTAGGGGACAGCAGAATGAATTGATCGCTCTGCCGAACCCAGACGCTCGTGAGTGAGGAGTAACATCGTGAAAAAGACGTACCTGTTAGCAGGTAGCTTGAGCCTACTGGGTGTGGTCGCAGGGGCTAACATTGCTACCGCGAATGAACCCGCCAACTTCGAAAACCTAATTGCTGCTGAACCACAAAATCTCCAAGTTTCTGAAGCACTGCCTGCCCCCAACACCATTGCAGACGCTTCGAGCACGATTACCTCTGTCAATCAGCTTCTGGCCAACGAAGAATCCATGGGGCAGGTGACCTCTGTCTCGCAGCTGTCTGACGTGCGTCCCACCGACTGGGCCTACCAAGCCCTCGCCTCCTTGGTTGAAAAGTATGGCTGTATCGCGGGTTATCCTGATGGCACCTTCCGTGGCAACCGTGCCGCCACCCGTTATGAAATGGCAGCAGCATTGAACGCCTGCCTCGATGTGATTAGCGATCGCTTTGCCACCAAAGAAGACCTCGCGACTCTTCAGAGACTCATGGATGAGTTCGCTGCCGAACTCGCCACCCTGCGCGGTCGCGTGGACAACCTCGAAGCCCGCACCGCTGCCCTTGAAGCCACTCAGTTCTCGACAACGACCAAGCTCACGGGTACGGCGGTGATGTCGGTGCAGTACGGTGGTCGCCAAAGTAGTAATAGCACTTTTCGCTCCGTGCGTCCTGGTCCCGATCCTGCTACCCCAGGTAACAATATTAATCTTGGCGGCGGTAACTTTATTTCACTTGCCTCCGGACGTCCAAATCCGACGGTTATTTCTGCCGTTCTGCTGAACCTGAATACCAGCTTTACCGGCACTGATTTGCTGCAAACCACCCTGTCTACGGGCAATGGCGGTCGCGATGCCATTAGCACCTATGGTCTGGGTTTGCAAATAAACTCGACCCTCGGAGCTGGCAATACATTTAATGGGCCACTTCCCTACTTTAGCCCCAGCCAGTACTACTGGTCGAACTTTGGTCCGAATGTGGAGCTATACCGCCTAGCCTATACGTTTAAGCCCACCCAAGATATCACCATTACTGCAGGGACACGGTTCTATCCGAGCGACATCATTGACACCAATAGCTGGGCGAACTCTCCTACCAGTGACTTTGGCACTTACTTCTTCCTCAACAACCCCTTCATTGTGCCCTACGCCATGAACTACCTAGGGGGTGCAGGGGTTGCTATCCAGTGGAACCCCAATGAAGGTCCTTTTACTGTGCGGGCATTGTATCTTGCGGCAGAGCCAGGACGAGCTAATTCTGGCATTGCCCCTCCAAGTCCGGGGGGTGGGTTTGCGGGTGATCCCTACCAAGCTTCCTTGGAGTTGGAGTATGCCAACACCTTTGGCAATGGTCGCAACAGTTATGCGGTGAAGCTTCAAGGTACCTACTCCAAAACCTATGGCATTGAGGCGCAAGCGGGGGGCATCAACTTTGAGCTCAATCTGGGTCGCTTGGGCATCTTTGGCCGTGCAGGGGTAGCAGGGATTCCCAATGGCTACTTCCCCAATGTTTCGCCCCTACCGTTTTCTATTTTTGGTGCCCCTGCCGCTGGCATGATGGCCTATAACTTTATGGCGGGTATTGGCTACAAAGACTTGCTGGTGCCAGGTTCAGTACTGGCGGCAGCAGCGGGTGCGCCGTTTATCAACAGTGCACCTAGTCTTGGTGTCATTAACAATGCCAATCAGGTCAACATTGAGGCCTTTTACAAATTCCCCATCAGTGACAACATCAGCATCACGCCTATCTTCACAGCGATTATCAACCCCAACAATACCAATGGGGGTGGGGTTATTTCTGGTCAGCCGATTCTGCAAGGCGTGATTCGGACTACGTTCACGTTCTAGAGCGGGTGAATTTGCCCTCACCCTAGATCCCTCTCCCCTGTGGAGGGGGATTTTTTTACGGGAAGTATTTACCGCGGGTGGTGACCATTACCGCGTCGCGATCGCGAATCAACGCCTTGGCTGCACGCTCAACGCGATAGCCAAAAAAGAGGGGGCGAACCTCCTCGGGCGCTTCCACCTGAGCCACAAGATTCAAAAATCGCTCTACCTCTGATTCGGTGATGTTGCTTTTTACTTCCCCGAGTACCAAGATTGGTCGCCCTGCCAACTGACCCCGAATCACTAAATCAAATTCATACTCCCCATTGTGCAGGGGGAGGGTGTCGCGGTCACAGAACTCAATTTCCATGCCCCAGCGATATTCCAGAATTTCGGGCACCACCTCAAGGGCGAGGTCTTCCAGCGACCCACCCAAGGCTTCACTGAGTCCACCCACTTGGCGTGCGAGTTGTTTGACCGCTCTCTCGGTGCGCTCTTGGGCTGCCGCCAGTTCTTCTACCCGTTCTTCCGTCCGTTTCTGCGCTTGAGCCAGTTCTGCAACGGTGACAGTCAGTTGATCCACCCGTTCTTCCGTCCGCTTCTGGGCTTGCGCCAGATCCGCGACAATCGTCTTTAGTTCGTTAAAGTCTTTGGCCTTCACCAAGTCGTCATAGGCCTCGCGAATTACTTCCGCCAGTAGGTGCGCCTGTTCTGGCGAGAACGCTGTCCGTAGTTTTTCTTCGAGTGCAGAGGTCATTGCTAGTGCTGATTAGCCATATTCCCATTCTAGGGAAAGTACTTGCCGCGTGTGGTGACCATTACCGCGTTGCGATCGCGAATCAACGCCTTGGCTGCACGCTCAACGCGATAGCCAAAGAAGAGGGGGCGAACCTCCTCGGGCGCTTCCACCTGAGCCACAAGATTCAAAAATCGCTCCACCTCTGATTCGGTGATGTTACTTTTCACTTCCCCGAGTACCAAGATTGGTCGCCCTGCCACCTGACCCCGAATCACTAAATCAAATTCATACTCCCCATTGTGCAGGGGGAGGGTGTCGCGGTCACAGAACTCAATTTCCATGCCCCAGCGATATTCCAGAATTTCGGGCACCACCTCAAGGGCAAGGTCTTCCAGCGACCCACCCAAGGCTTCACTGAGTCCACCCACTTGGCGTGCGAGTTGTTTGACCGCTCTCTCGGTGCGCTCTTGGGCTGCCGCCAGTTGATCCATTCGTTCCTCTGTTCGTTTCTGAGCTGCCGCCAGTTCTTCTACCCGTTCTTCCGTCCGTTTCTGCGCTTGAGCCAGTTCTGCAACGGTGACAGTCAGTTGATCCACCCGTTCTTCCGTCCGCTTCTGGGCTTGCGCCAGATCCGCGACAATCGCCTTTAGTTCGTTAAAGTCTTTGGCCTTCACCAAGTCGTCATAGGCCTCGCGAATTACTTCCGCCAGTAGGTGCGCCTGTTCTGGCGAGAACGCTGTCCGTAGTTTTTCTTCGAGTGCAGAGGTCATTGCTAGTGCTGATTAGCCATATTCCCATTCTAGGGAAAGTACTTGCCGCGTGTGGTGACCATTACCGCGTTGCGATCGCGAATCAACGCTTTAGCTGCACGCTCAACGCGATAGCCAAAGAAGAGGGGGCGAATCTCCTCGGGCGCTGCCACCTGAGCGACAAGATTCAAAAATCGCTCCACCTCTGATTCGGTGATGTTACTTTTCACTTCCCCGAGTACCAAGATTGGTCGCCCTGCCACCTGACCCCGAATCACTAAATCAAATTCATACTCCCCATTGCGCAGGGGGAGGGTGTCGCGGTCACAGAACTCAATTTCCATGCCCCAGCGATATTCCAGAATCTCGGGCACCACCTCAAGGGCGAGGTCTTCCAGCGACCCACCCAAGGCTTCACTGAGTCCACCCACTTGGCGTGCGAGTTGTTTCACTGCTCTCTCGGTGCGCTCTTGGGCTGCCGCCAGTTGATCCACTCGTTCTTCTGTTCGTTTCTGAGCTGCCGCCAGTTCTTCGAGCCGTTCTTCCGTTCGTTTTTGAGCTTGCGCGAGTTCTTCAACTCGTTCCTCAGTCCGCTTCTGCGCTGCCGCCAATTCTTCTACCCGTTCTTCCGTCCGCTTCTGCGCTTGAGCCAGTTCTGCAACGGTGACAGTCAGTTGATCGACCCGTTCTTCCGTGCGCTTCTGGGCTTGAGCCAGATCGGCCACAATTACTTTCAGTTCATTGAAGTCTTTGGCCTTCACCAAGTCGTCATAGGCCTCACGGATCACTTCCGCCAGTAGGTGCGCTTGTTCTGGTGAGAATGCCGTCCGTAGCTTTTCTTCAAGTGCAGAGGTCATTGTCAGTGTTGATCGGTCATATCCCCATTCTACTTAGGGAAAGTACCTGCCGCGTGTGGTGACCATTACCGCGTTGCGATCGCGAATCAACGCTTTAGCTGCACGCTCAACGCGATAGCCAAAAAAGAGGGGACGAACCTGCTCGGGCGCTTCCACCTGAGCGACAAGATTCAAAAATCGCTCCACCTCTGATTCGGTGATGTTACTTTTCACTTCCCCGAGTACCAGGATTGGTCGCCCTGCCACCTGACCCCGAATCACTAAATCAAATTCATACTCCCCATTGCGCAGGGGGAGGGTGTCGCGGTCACAGAACTCAATTTCCATGCCCCAGCGATATTCCAGAATTTCGGGCACCACCTCAAGGGCGAGGTCTTCCAGCGACCCACCCAAGGCTTCACTAAGTCCACCCACTTGGCGTGCGAGTTGTTTCACTGCTCTCTCGGTGCGCTCTTGGGCTGCCGCCAGTTGATCCACTCGTTCTTCGGTGCGCTTCTGGGCTTGTGCCAGTTCGGCAACGGTAACGGTCAGTTGATCCACCCGTTCTTCCGTCCGCTTCTGGGCTGCCGCGAGTTCTTCAACTCGTTCCTCAGTCCGCTTCTGAGCTGCCGCGAGTTCTTCGAGCCGTTCTTCCGTGCGCTTCTGGGCTTGAGCCAGATCCGCGACAATCGCCTTTAGTTCGTTAAAGTCTTTGGCCTTCACCAAGTCGTCATAGGCCTCACGGATCACTTCCGCCAGTAGGTGCGCCTGTTCTGGCGAGAACGCCGTCCGTAGCTTTTCTTCAAGTGTAGAGGTCATAGATAATTATGGTTCAGAGAGGAGAGGCATCATTATTTTTGAGACAACGGATCTGCTTTACTATCCTTTGTGAAGGTCATTAACTTTTCTGAAGTTTTCTTTCATTTTTTCGCCGATACCGCTTAATATAATCAACACACCAGTATTCTGAAGCACATCTCTCACTTTAAGGAGAGGAAAACATCTCAATTGGTTTTATTGTCAAATATCGCTGGCTGCTGCCGGAGTAGGACGAAACTTCGGTGGGGGTAGCAGCTTGGAGGTTAATATGATGACATCAGATCGCGGTTTTAGTGGCGGGGGAACACCACAGTTTACAGAAACGCTTCAGCCGGAACGATTACTCCAGCAACTCAGCACTTCAGGAGGCACAGGTTGCTTCAGGGTGAGCGTTCAAGGGCAGCAGTGGTTTCTCTACTTTGATCAGGGAAGTATTGTCTATGCTACCCACACGATTGAACCGGGCGATCGCTTTGAGCGCCATTTGCGGCAACTCAGCCAAAGTGTTCCTGCCCTCGATCGCGAGTTACGTGCCCAAGTCCGACGGCAATGGGAACAGGCCAACACCCCCACCCCGATCTATGAATATGAGAGTCTGCGCTGGTTGCTTACTCAAGACATCATTACCCCAGAGCACTTCAGCCGCCTAGTCGAGGGGCTGATCGTTGAAGTCCTAGAGTCGTTCTTATATCTCAAGAGCGGTCACCATCAACTTGTGCCCTATGTTGAAGTGCCAATTGTCAGCCGCTTTGACGCCACCCGACTGATTCAGCAGTGCAAATCCCGAATTCAGCAGTGGCTCAGCCTTGGCCACAAAATTGTCTCGCCTTTTCAGCGCCCCTACTTCTTTAGTGGTGCGCAAGTCAATTTAACCCCAGAGCAGCAGCAACGCTTGGGGTCGATGTTGCGGGGGTTTAGCTTCCGCCACTTGGCCGTGCTCATGAACCAAAATGAAATTGCCTTGGTGCGTAGCCTCTTACCCTTGATTGATAAAGGAGCCGTAGTCGTTCGTGAGCCGCAACACCCCTTTGATTTGCTGCCCAGTTTTGATGCCAGTTTGTGGCAGGAAACCACACCCACCGTTACAGAGGAGAGTGGCGATTTGGGCAGTGGCTTTTTTACCTCAAAAGTGCCAAACCGTACCTATCGGATCATCTGCATTGACGATAGTCCGACCATGCTCAATGAAATTAAGCGGTTTTTGGCGGATGATGCCTTTGAAGTCATTGCCCTCAATGATTCTGTAAAAGCCCTGATGGAGGTGATGCGCCTCAATCCAGATCTGATCCTGCTGGACGTGGGGATGCCCAACATTGATGGTTATAAGTTTTGTAAAGTCATTCGCAACCATGAACGCTTTAAGTCAGTGCCGATCATTATGGTCACGGGTAACACGGGCCTCATTGACCGCGCCAAGGCTCGCCTCGTGGGAGCGACGGACTATATGACCAAGCCCTTTACTCAGGCGGAACTCTTAAAAATGGTGTTTCAGTACTTGACGTAGTACAGGCAACCTGTGGGCAGTATATTGACAGTAATCGATTATTTGAATTGACATTTGGGAGATGACATGACGACGGTTTTAGTGGTGGAAGATACCCCCTCGGAAATGGCACTGATTACCTCGTTTCTTAAGGACTCTGGCTATACCGTCATTGCGGCCACCGATGCCAAGGAGGCTCTAGAAAAAGTCACGCAGTACAAGCCCGATGTGGTGGTGACGGATGTGGTGATGCCAGGGATGAGCGGCTTTGAACTTTGCCGCAGTCTCAAGAAAAATCCGGAAACAGAAAAGCTCCCCATTGTTGTCTGCACGTCGAAAAACCAAGAGCTAGACCGCCTTTGGGCAATGAAGCAGGGGGCAGATGCCTATGTCACGAAGCCCTTCAGCCGTGAGGATCTACTGCGGGCACTGAAGTCGGTGGTGGTGTAGCGATGCTTGGGGCAGCACCTTGGTTGAAGGATGGTGAGGGGCGGGGCGATTACCCAAAGAGTACACTACGCGATCGCCCCCAAGGGGCGCCCTATTTGCGTTTGGTTATCCACGACCAATTAACGGCATTGCTGCCGATGACTGAGATTCAGCAGGTGTTGGTGATCCCACCGCAACAGCTCACGGTGATTCCTAATATGGCCGCAGTGGTGATGGGACTGCTGAACTTTCGTAACCGCATTGTTTGGGTGCTGGATTTAGCCCACTTGCTCAACTTGGAGCCACTGGGTGCGGATATTTCGGTGTTGACGATCGCGTTGCTGCACACCCCCAAGGGATACCTAGGATTGGCGCTCAAGGAGGTACAGGGGATCGTCCGTCTTCCCGAGGGAGCCATTCAATCGCCTGTGGGTACAGTGAGCGCGGCGCTGGTTCCCTACCTCAAGGGCTGCTGTCGCTTAGGAGAGGAGTTGTTCTTTATCCTTGATGGGGCAGCGATCGCCGAAAGGTCTTGCTCAAGTGTTCTTGCTGTTGATGTCGGATAGCCCTGCTGTTAATGCTGTTAGGATGTGCCAACAATGACCACTGCCAAACCCTCCCTTGATATTCCTCCCTTGCCACCGTCGGTATTGAACTACCAACTCCCTCCCCTAGAGGAGGAAAAAGCCACAACCAACGGCAAATCCCCTGAGCAACCTGCATCCCCACCCCCCCCACCCCGCAAATTTTGGGGCTTACGTCCGAAACTGATTACCAGTGCCGTTGCCCTTGCAACACTGCCGATGATTGGTGTGGGCTTGGCGGCAAATGAAGTGGCGCGTCAACAACTGATGGAGCAGGTCTTGCAACTCCAGCAGCAGGAAGCCAGTAGTGCTGCACTCCAATTTGATAACTATCTGCGCGATCGCCGAGGGGATGCGCGCGTCTTGGCTTCGGTTTTGAATAATCGTTATAGCAGTGAAATTCAGCAGCGCGATCGCGCCCAACTGCAAGCCGTTCTCGATCAGTTCCTTGATGCTTACGTGGCCTATGACAGCGCCGCGATCATTGCCAACAATGGCCAAGGAACGGTTATTGCTCAATCCTCAGCGGGAAATCGTCTCGCCAACAATATTCTCCAAAATCAAGAGTACTTTAAGCTCGCGATCCAAACGCGGGGCGCGGTTTTAACCGTTGAGCCAACGCTGTCACTGCCAGAACGCCCCTTGGGGATGTTTTTAGCGGTACCGCTGATTAATCCTCAAAACCAGCAAATTATAGCGGTGCTGCGGTTGCGGGTACCCAAAAGCAGTATTCAGCAATTTCTGAAAACCTATGATCGCGCTCAGCAGCAGAGTTTTTACCTCGTAGAGCCGGGGGGAACGATCTTTGCTGCCTCTATTCCAGCATTGCAGGGTAAATCCCTAGAGGAAGTCTTTCCCAAACTGGCTCAGTCTAGGGACAATACCTCAGCAAGTACGCTAACAGAACGGCGCCGCTCTGATGGCGAGTCCCAAGTTCTCAGCTACACTACTGTTTCTCAACCCTTTGCCTCCCTTGTCCTCGGCACCGGCCAAGACTATGCCCTTAAACCCCTACAAAACCTGACATGGACACTCCTTTCGGGGGTGGTGGTGACGGCAATTGTGGCGGGGGCGATCGCCATCTACCTCAGCGATCGCGAGATTCAACCCCTGCTGCGAGCCACCAAGGCGGTGACGAAAATTGGTGAAGGAGATCTCCAAACCCGTCTGCCGGTGGAGGGGGATGATGAACTGGCAACCCTCAACCGCACGATTAACCAGATGGCTGAACGGCTAGAACAGTCCCTCACTGAAGCCCAACAGGCGGCTCGGCGGGCACAACAATTGCGCGATAGTATTTTCCATTTAACCCAGCAGAGCGATCGCCAGCAAATTCTCGATAATCTGGTCAATGAGGGGCGCCATCTTTTGGGGTGCGATCGCGTGATCTTCTATGAATTTGACGAGAACTATGTCGGCAAAGTCGTTGCCGAGTCTGTAGCCGTCGGCTGGCCTCAAGCCCTCGAACAGGTGATTGACGATCCCTGCTTCCGTCAAAATTGGGTTGATGCCTACACCAAAGGGCGCGTGCAAGCCACAGCAGACATTCTCAACGCGGGTCTGACGGAGTGCCACCTCAAACAACTTGCTCCCCTGAAGGTGCGAGCCAACTTAGTCGTTCCCGTGTTGGTGGAGAAAAAACTGGTCGCGCTTTTAATTGCCCACCAGTGCAGTGAGCCGCGTCAGTGGCAGCAGCCCGAAATTGATGCTTTCCTCCAGTTGGCCAACCAAGCCGGACTGGTGCTGGAGCGCAGCAAATTCCTTGAGCAGACCACCGCTGCCCAAAAAGAAGCAGAACGCCTTGCCCAGGAGCAACAGCAGCGTACGGAACGCATTCAAATGCAGTTGATTAACCTGCTCACCGAAGTCGAGGCGGCCTCCCAAGGGGATCTGACGGTACGGGCCGACATCACCGCCGATGAAATTGGTACCGTTGCCGACATCTTCAACTCCCTCATTGAGAGTCTGCGGGACGTGGTGGTGCAAGTGAAAGCCACCACGGAAAAAGTGAACACCGCCCTCTTGGCGGATGAGACAGCCATGACTGAGCTGGCAGAAGAATCGCTGCGGCAAGCCAAGAAAGTGAAGCGGATGCTGGAAGCGGTTGAGGCCATGTCCACCTCCATTGAATCCGTGGCCAACAGCGCCAACGAAGCGGCAGAAGTGGCCCGCAAAGCTTCAGAGCGAGCCGTGACCAGTGGTGAAACGATGGATGCCACCGTTGATAGCATTCTCCACCTGCGGGAAACCGTGGCCGAAACCGCCAAAAAGGTGAAACGCTTGGGCGAATCCTCGCAACAGATTTCCAAGGTGATTTCGCTGATTAACCAGATTGCCCTACAAACCAACCTCTTGGCCATCAATGCCAGTATTGAGGCGGCTCGTGCCGGTGAAGAAGGCCGCGGCTTTGCCGTGGTTGCCGAAGAGGTGGGTGAACTAGCGGCGCGATCGGCAGCGGCAACTCGCGAAATTGAGCACATCGTAGAAACAATTCAGCAGGAAACCCATGAGGTGGTGAGTGCCATGGAAACAGGTACGGCTCAGGTGGTTGAAGGCACCCGCCTTGTGGAGGTAACCAAGCAGAATCTCCAAGAAATTGTGCAGGTGTCGCAGCACATTGACGAGTTGGTGCAGTCCATTTCCCAAGCCACCGTCTCCCAAGCCCGCACCGCCAATACGGTGAACACGCTGATGCGCGATTTCGCCAAAGTCTCAGAGGGGATGTCGGCAACCTCCAAACAGATTTCCGAGTCTCTGCAAGCTACTGTGGATATGGCTCAGGAGCTACAAAACTCCGTCAACATCTTTAAGGTGACTGCTGAGGGATAACCATGCCCGAACCCGGCGTCGAGGAAACGATTCGCCTCCAGTTTTTGGAAGAGGCGCAGGACTACCTGCAAACGATTGAAGCAGGGATACTGGAACTCTCCCACCAGCCGGGGATGATTGATGCTGTACTGCGGGCGGCTCACTCCATTAAAGGGGGGGCAGCGATGATGGGCTTTATGTCCCTCAGTGAACTGGCGCATCGCCTTGAGGATTTCTTCAAGGTCTTGAAATCGCGCCCCTGCGACGATGTCGAAGTGCAACACCTCCTGCTCAAAGCAGTGGATCAACTGCAAGCAGTCATTACCCTCCATCGCCAAGGCGTGAACCCCAATGAGGGCTGGTGGCGCACCCAAGTCGAGCCACTTTTGAATGAGTTGCACGGACGCTTGGGCGATCCCACGGCGGAGGATGATTTGACGCTCCTCAGTGGCGATGATGGCCAGCAGATGCGGGTGGTTCTCTTTGAAACCGAGGTGGAAGCCTGCCTACAACGCTTGGAAACTGTTCTGGACACCCCCGGCCAACCTTGCCTCAGAGAGGAGCTGGCGATCGCCGCCCAAGAACTGGAAGGCCTCGGACAAATGCTCGAACTGCCTCAATTTGCTGAGTTTTGTGCCTCCGTCAGTGCCTATCTGGAGCAACCCAACTGTGATGTCAGCGCAGCGGGTGCCCACATTGTGCAGCAATGGCGCCGCTGTCAAGCCCTCGTGATGACTGGTCAACTGGAGGCTCTGCCCACCCGCTTGGAAATCCCGGAAACCGCTGACGAAGAAGAGGACGAGGATCAAACCATTATTGATTTACCGCTGGCCAACCTCAATCAAGAATTAGGGGTCGAGGACTTTGCCAGTGCTGAAGTGGAGACCTTCTCCTTAGGTGATTTATTGTCCCCCCCACCCACCCCTACAGCAGCCCCTTCCCCTGCGCCAGAGGCTGAGACCACCCCAGTAACTCCCCAGCCCCAAGAACCCAAGGAAATGACCGTGCGGGTGCCGGGGCATCAGTTGGATCAACTGAGTGATCTGATCGGGGAATTGCTCATTGAGTGTAATGGTCTGGATTTACAACGGGAACGCCTCCATGATCTGCTAGTGGGTCTCAAGCAAAAAGTGCGTGCCCTTGAGCGTGCCAACTTTCGCCTGCGCACAGAGTATGACCGTGTCAGTGCCCCCCATCACTTTAATCCCCAAAATCAGCATGGCTTCGATGTTCTCGAGTTCGATCGCTATACCGATGTGCATCTGCTCTCCCAAGAGGTGATGGAAACCATTGTCCAAGTGCAGGAAATCACCAGCGATTTGGAATTGAGCCTAGAGGACACCGAACGCACTGGCCGTGATCTCAACCGCACCGCCAAGCAACTTCAAGCTCGGTTTACCCAAGTGCGGATGCGCCCCTTTGCGGATCTGGCCAACCGCTATCCTCGCCTAATCCGCGAATTGAGTCGCGAGCATGGTAAAAATGTCAACTTAGAGATTGAGGGCAGCCACGTTCTCATTGACCGCACGGTGTTGAGTGTGTTGGCGGATCCCCTCTTGCACCTTGTCCGCAATGCCTTTGATCACGGAATAGAACCCGCAGAGGAACGCCAAGCCCTTGGTAAGCCCGCAGCGGGAACCATTACCCTAAAGGCGGCCTATCGCGGCAACCAAACCGTTATTACTGTGGCGGATGATGGCCGAGGCCTAAATCCAGAGAAAATTCGGCAAACGGCACGGCGATTGGGCTTAGCCCGCGACTGGTTGGAAACCGCGAGCGATCGCGACCTTTGGCAACTGATTTTTGAGCCGGGCTTTTCAACGGCCTCACAGGTGACCAGCCTCTCCGGGCGCGGTGTTGGCATGGATGTAGTGCGCACCAATCTGCGGCAAATTCGTGGGGACATCCAGATCCACAGTACCCCTGGCCAAGGCACGCGATTTATAATTACAATTCCCTACACCCTCTCAGTGGTACGGGTGCTCTTGGTGGAGGCCGCTGGCATGCTCTTGGCGGTACCCACCGAAGAAATCGAGGAAATGGTGCTGGGCGATCGCTACCCGCCCATCGAAACCCTTGGCTCAACCCTAATTGACTGGGAAGGCTATCTCATTCCTGTAATTGACCTCACCCAGATTTTCCACTTTCAGCGCCCCTATCGTCCCGTGGAAATGGAGGGCGCACCGACGATTAACGAACCAACCCTGATGATTGTCAGTCAAGGGGATAGTGCCCTTGCCCTGCGGGTCGATCGCTATTGGAGCGAGCAGGAAGTCACCATTCGCCAAGTCGAAGGCGAATTAGCCCTGCCCAAGGGTTTTAGTGGCTGCACAATTTTAGGGAATGGCCGCATTGTCCCCCTACTCGATCCCCTTGCCCTCTTTAATTGGTCAGAACAAGAGAGTTCTCATGCCCCTGTGGCTAGCCCCGTTGCCCCTAGCCAAGACACCGTCCTTGTGGTTGATGATTCAGTGAACGTGCGGCGTTTTCTCGCCAGTACCCTCGAAAAAGCCGGCTATCGGGTTGAGCAGGCCAAAGATGGTCAGGAAGCCATTGATAAACTCCAAGGGGGGCTACACGTCAACGCTGTTATCTGCGACATTGAAATGCCCCGCCTCGATGGCTTTGGCGTCCTCACTCAAATTCGCCGCATTCCCCAGTGCCAAAACACCCCCGTCATGATGCTCACCTCCCGCACGGGTCAAAAACATCGCCAACTGGCAGAACGTCTAGGGGCAGCTGCCTACTTTAGCAAACCCTTCCGCGAAAGTGACCTCTTGGCCACCCTTGATCAGTTGATCCGCCATGCTTAAAAGCCGCCGTCGCCGCCAAAGCCAACCCGTTGTTTTAGAGCAGTTCCTGACCTTTATCGTGCGTCAAGAGCAGTTTGCCGTGCCCATGGCACAGGCCTATCGGGTCATTCCTTTACCACCTATTCATGGCGATCCCCACCAGCGGGGGATTGGCCTTGTCACCTATGAAAATCACGAAATTCTAGTCATTGATATTGGCTGCTGTCTCTTTGATGATCCCCTCTCAACCTCAGAAACCCAGAAGCTAAAATTTTTGCTCATTCTCCAGCCCCGCTTAGCAGGGGAATGGCTTGGCCTGCCCCTCATAGAACCCCCCGTGATTGAGCGCATTCCACGGGATGCCATTCATCCCATTCCCAGTAACTATCTCCACTGGGGGAGTATTCACAACGTCAGTTCCCTCATGGTCAGTAGTCAAGAAGATCAGGAGCTACCCCCGATCTTTATCGTTGATATTGAGCAGGTTCTGCACACCCTAAAAACGCGATAACCTGCCTGCATTTCTAGATGGAGGCGCACCAGCCATGACCACGCTGTATGAAACCGACTTTTATAGCTATTCCAATACAGAATGAGATATCATCCAGCACAATACTTGCGAATCACTTCATCAATCGAACAGTTTGACCCTGCATGCCTCCGCGGGTTATCCAATAACTACAAGGGCTGTATTGCAGAAAGCTCTACCCAAATGAGATGCTAACTTCATCCCAACGGCCTGATAGTGCGATTGCCTTCAGTTCATCAATAGACTTAAATTTTCTACCCTGTTTAATTTCTTGAATAATTTTTTCGGCTTCTTTAAGCTCTAACCTCGGAACACTCTTGGCAAGATTCTTAGCGTTTTTATAGGAGTTGATGCGCACAGATTTTTGTGGATTGGGATTAGTCTTTGTCTCTTTAGAGATATACTGCTGCAATTCACTAAATTTTCTTTTCAGATCATCCAATTCTTGGAAAATTTTTTCTAGAAAATTTACAATAGCCTTATTTTGGTCATTTAAGCTCTTCTGTAACTCAGAAAATAATTTCATAGCTGATTGGGAATCTTGATCAACTAAGTTACTTCTCTCTGATTTTTGTGAATAAGAGCCATCATCTTTAGAATTTATTTGCAAGATAGATTTGAATCTTTCTTGGAAGGTTAGAACTTCTTCATCTTCAAGCTCAATTCTTGATGCCCATAATTGATGGATACCCAATTCACGGGCAAATTCAACTATCTCCTTGCCAAAGACCACTTCATACGCTGTCTCACCTTCTGGTGTAGTGACTGGACGAATAATGAGGGGGATGAGGTTGGTTTTATATTTGTCTAAGTCTTCACGGATCAGTTGTGGTGAAGCAGAGAATAAGTCTTTGGGGTAGGTCTCTGGTACTGTCAGATAATCAATATGAATCTGACCCTGATGTGTCTGATGTAAGCCGAGGTGCTTTGAGATGCGATTGGAGTGACTCATACTCTATGATGCCTGAGTAGAAAGATAGCGAGCTAAATTTTCAAATGAAGTCGTTAAATCATCAATCGATTCTTTATCTGATCGATCTAATTCTTCATAAAATTTTCTACTAAATATCGGTTGCTGAGACTCTGTGGCTCGCAACATCACAACTCGGTGTGCAATCCATGTTGATTCGGGTAGAATTTGCACGGTCTGTCTTCCATTGGCTGCTTTTTCAAGAATATTCGACAACTTCTCTTTCATCTCATAGTTAGCTGCCGATGTTGTACGATTATACATACTCACAGCGATTCCAAGGGGTCGAGGCGGAGTTTCCATGGCATCCCTCATGGCCTCAAGGCGGGCTAGAACGTACTCTATTGCCCGTATAGGATAGGGGGCAAATTGCGTCGGTATGAGTACCCCATCAGACGCCATCAAAGCAATGGCATTGACTTTACCAAAGGCGGGTGGTGGATCAATCAGCACAATGTCATAGCCATGATTTTTGAGTTTTCGTTGTAATACCCGATCAATATCAATCGTGCTGATGAGTGCGGGTTCCTTGTCAGCTAGGCGAATGTGGGCGGGAACAATGTCAAGGTGTAGGTTGCCCCAAGCTCTTTGATAGACCACATCTTCTAGGCCAACCTTTGGCTCTAGCAATAGGTCAGCAATATCCTTCTTGCCTTGCTCTTCTACATCTTTGAGGGGGTTAATGCCGACGCCAATGGTTAAGTTGGACTGTGGGTCAATATCAATCAAGAGAACTCGCTTACCCATCGTGGCAAAGGCAGCACCAAGATTGAGGGTTAGCGTTGTTTTGCCAACGCCCCCCTTGTGATTAAAGACGGTAATAATCATGGGTGACTCCTGAGAAGCGGTTGAGGAGATAGAAAAACTCTTTGCAAGTGCCTTTTCAAAATAATGATAGACTTTGAGCCTTTGCTGGGTTAAGGCAGTCACTAGAGCAGCGGCTGCAGAGCGGTGTAAAATTTTAGTCAGTTTCTGAATGGTTTGTTTATCGAGGATCCCTGAAGCACATGTCACCGGCTGAAGTGGTTCTCTAAGGGGATTTTGATACAAAAGGTGGTATTCTCGGCCATTGGTGAGTAACCCAAAAACAGCCTGCGCTGCTTCCATGTAATACCTCAATTGCTGGCCACCCGTCAGCCGGGACTGCGCTGGGGGTTTCACCTCAATGATCAGATAGTTCAGGGGGCGATCGCCCGCCATCGGTAAGGTCACCAAAAAATCAGGGTAGCCCTTTCCAATTCGAGGTTTGGCTTGATACTCAGAAGACTGATAGCCCCACTGCTTGAGCAACGGTAGGATAATTTTCTGTTCCGTATTTGCTTCATTACCCATGGGAAGCCGCTATGCAGGGAGCGCGCTCAGAGGCACATCCAACAAAATTATCCTTGACAACAATAAGCAATTCAATTTGTTAACAAATTTTTATAATGTGATCTAAATATGATAAGTGCATGGTGATTCTCCCTTAAGCCAAGCGTGCCAGCCAGTCTGGCATTTCCCACTCCAGTATATTTTTGGGGGTTTGAAGCATGACTTCTTCATACTCTGGATTGAATTGATAGTCACCTGCGATCAACTGCTGAGCATCGTGACTGAGTAACTCTTCAAAGGAATTAGCAAGAACTTCATAGCTACAGTTTTCGTCACAAACCTCGATCATCTGCCCGATCGTCCCTGTGGGCGCGGGGTCAAGGTCAATGTATCGCAGAATGTCACCATTCATACAAGTAATTGGAATCCAGTGGGGATGATAAATCAACGGTTTCACCGCCCCTTTGATAAAAATAACTTGGGAAGCCACCCGACTCTTCCAAAAGGAAATGCTAAAGAAATCAGGGTCTTGGCAACTGCGGCCAATGTCTTGATCGAGTTCGTATTGCTGCCAAAGACACTCAAAACTCTGAAAACTGGTACAGAAGAGAATCGCATCCCCTTCATGTACGCCACATTTCAGAAAAGAGCTGTCGCACAATAGCAATAGATGCTTGAGGTGAAGCAGATGCCCTCTCTACGTTATCTCGATGCTTTGGAGTATGCCGCTGTTCTGCATCGTGAACAAACGCGCAAGGGATCAAATGTGCCCTATATTTCCCACTTAGTCGCAGTATCAATGATCGCCCTTGAGTATGGTGCCGATGAGGATGTGGCGATCGCCAGCTTGCTCCATGATGCTGTTGAAGATCAAGGGGGACTGCTGACCCTAGAGGCTATTCGTGAGCGTTATGGCGATCGCGTTGCTGCAATTGTCCGCGCCTGTTCTGATTCAGTGGCCAATACCCTAGAAGGAGATGCAAAATTGCCTTGGGCAACTCGCAAACTAGCCTATATCAAACACATCCAACAGGGCACCACTGCCGATCGCGACACTCAACTGGTCTCCGCCAGTGATAAATTGCACAACCTACTGTGCATTCTTAGAGACTATGGCAACATTGGTGGTGATGTTTGGGCACGTTTTCGGGCGGGTCGAGAGGGGGTTCTTTGGTACTACCGCGAGTTGATTGCTGCCTTTGAGGGTGCTCATCTTATTCCTCTAGGCCTGTTAGAGCAGTTGCAACACACCTACCAAGAACTGACCCGTGCCGTTGTGAGTCGGGAGGGCTTTGTGCTGCCGTCTAGTTATGTGCCTATGGTATAGGCCAAGGGTGGTGCTTCCCTAGAGTCTCCGCAGGAGTAGTATCATGAAAGCAATTTCAAGCCCACTGGCGTCACCAAGTTAGGAGCATCAATCAATGGATGGCTTTTGGGAAAATGTCCTGCGCTACCAACGGTATTTTGTTACGGTTCTATTGGGCGTAGTGTGGAATGTCGTTGAGCCATTGGTGCCTCTTTTGAAGCGTCCGCTGAGCGCGATCGCCCTTATTGGCCTCATGGTGGGACTCCTCACATTTGTGGCATTGACGTTACGCGCAATGTTGGGTTTAACCGCTGCATAAGGTGGCACGATGACCTCTTCCCTGCCCATCAAGGCACAAATTGACCTGATTTTGCTGAGTCTCGAAGCCTTGGCTCATGTGGGTTCGGCAGAGGTACTAGCATTGGCAGAAGCCATGGGGTTTGAGGCCTATTTGCCCGATCGCGTGGGGTTATGGCGACTGCGGCAATCAAGTCCCCTGCGGCGAGGTCGTAATGGGCGACGCAAATTGGATGTGGATGAAGCCCGTGCCTTGGCTTTGATCTGCACCCGCTTAGCGCAGCAACACCAGCAAACCATCCGCACCGCCATTGAACGCTGGCAACAGCAGACGAGTCAAGGTCGCCCGCCCCACTTAGAACCCATTCTCGGGGATTACATTGACCGCTTCATCAATTTGTATCAAGAGCGAATGGCCGACAACAGCAGCGACGGTCGTGAATTGGCACAACTAGCCTTAGATTTACTCGTGGATTTGCTCTTTTACAGTACGCCCCAAGGGGCACGTCGCCTTTGGATCACCCTGCTAGAACGCACTACTCCCGCGCCCCCCTCACTATCGTTGGTGGAACCTGAACCAATACCTGCACCAGCTCCTGAATTGCCCACCCTGTTTCCCCATTCCGATGTCTAATGAGTACCACCCTCAGCTACTCTCAACCCACCTGCCAATTGGATGTTGCTGCTGAATTTTTGCCCTTCAGTCAGAAGCTGCGCCGTGCGCCGGTGCGATCGCTCCACTTTACACTGGCTGTCGGAGAAAAACTCTGCTTTGAGGGCAACGATCGCCAGCTCTATCAACTCAAAACCCTAGTCAACGAGTATATTGAGGCTTTCCTGAGTCATCACCAAATACCGACAGAAGTAACCGCAGAGGGCTTTGTCCTGCGATCGCGATCGCCCCTCGAACATGAACTCCATCTACCCGATGGGCGGGTAATTCTTCTGCAACTGACAGAACTATACGATTTGGTGACGGTTCTTGATGACTGGTCTGCCGTGATGGAGCCGTTGCCGGAACTGGTGGAGCGCGCCCAATCAACTGTTGCTCAAATCCCAATCTGGGTCAAAAGTGCAGCGGTGGCCGTGGGTGTGGTTGCTGCCTTCACCCTTGTTACCCAACGCTGGCTCATCCCTCCCGCTTCAATGGTCGTCACTTCCTCTGAGGCCACCCGTGAGGAACCTAACTTGCCTCCCCTAGCGATGCCATCCCCTTTGCCAGAATTGCCAGAACCTGCGGAAACCCCACAACTGGCTCCCCTACCTAGCCCGCCGCCAGCTGCCCCTGAAACATCTACCCTTGTGCCGCTGCCCTCACCGCCAGAAATGCCGCCCCCAGCGATCGTGCCACCCCCGCCCCCTGTTGCCCAAGAGGCACCTCCCCCGCAACCCCCTGATCAAAATAACGTGGTGGTGCAAGCTCCCGCTGGCCGCGCGCCCGCCGGTATTGAACCTGCCCCAATGATCACCCCTCCAGCCGAAACCACCCCCGTCCCTGCAACCACCCTGCGGGAGGTGAAAACCTATTTTCAAGACCGTTGGCGCCCACCGGCTAGTTTAGACACGAGTTTGGAATACCGCATTGTGCTCAACCCCGATGGCACCCTTGCTCAAGCGCTGCCCCTCAATGGTGCAGCCGTTCGCTTTATTGATCGCACGCCCATTCCACTGCGGGAAAGTCCTCTAGCGAGTCCCTTGGGGGGCGATCGCCCGATTTTACTGCGGTTAGTGTTGATGCCCTCTGGAAGCGTGCAAGTGTTTGGTGAAAATTGATGTTCTATGAGGCACTTGAAGAGACGACGGGGGTAATCGTCGCAATTTCCTGCAAGCGTTTCTTGACTTCGGCGGCGTTGGGATAGCGTTCCCGAAGATCAGGATGGGTCAAGCAGTTAATTAAATCCACCATCAGTGGATCCAAATGGGGAATGTCCTCGGCATAGAGACGATATTCACGGGTGCCCCAGCGGAAATAGGTTTCCGGTTCATAGCCCGTGAGCAAGTACACCATCGTTGCCCCCAAGGCAAATAGATCGGAAGCGGGTTCGGGTTTTCCCTCCTGCTGTTCTGGCGCCGAATAGCCCACTGTCCCAATAAATGTCCCTGAGTCAGAGGTTAAGACGGATGCTTTGCCCCAGCCCACAAGCACGAGTTCTGTTGTTTCCCGTTTAACGTAGGGATGAATGAGATTGGAGGGACGAATGTGTAAATGCAACACAGGGGGGTCTTGCTGGTGCAGCACCTCAAGCAATTCACACACAGGAATCAGCCAACGACTGACCTCAATCACGTTCATTGGCCCTTGATCCTGAATCCGCTGTTTTAGGGATTGGCCATAGATCATTTCTGAGACCAAGTAGGAATCGCTGCCGCACTGAAAGGCCTCCCAAAACTGGGGTAAGACCGGATGCTCGATTTTGCACAATTGCCGCGCTTGGCGCTGAAAGGCACGGATTTCGTTGCGTGACGCCGCAAGACTATGTCCCTTAATCACCGCCGTTAAGCCACTGCGCCAGCCCAAATAAATGTTGCTTTGACCAAGGGCACGAATAATCTGGTAGTTGCCGAGGGTTTTCCAGACGCGCAGAGGCACACCGCAGTCAATGCAAAAAACATCGTTCTCTTGGGCATGGTTGTGCTGGCAATCGGGGGGAGCACGCCACTCGCTGAGTAAATGAACCGGTAGTTGGCCTGTCACCGCAAACTCAGCCTCTTCCTCCTCTTGGGCGGTGGCACTGCTACTACTGGTGGTGGGGGTGCTTTCTTCAGCACGGGAGGTGGGTTCGGCGGCTGTACCGATGGCTTCTTCTTCCCCTGAATAGGTGCCCTTCTCAACATCCACCAAGCGACCTTCGGGCACCGTTTCCATGCGGGCATTGGGAGTGGCGGGACGCTGATCAGAACCGAGGCGAATTTGAATATTGGGTCCAGAGCGAGCCAAACGCAGGATGCCACCATCCATCAAGGTTGCCTGTTGAATACGTTTGCCATCCAAATAGGTGCCGTTGGTGCCAAGATTGACCACTTCCCATTGCAAGCCATTACGACGGAGTTCCACATGGTGACGCGACACCACCGCGCTATAGAGCACGACGTGATTATCGACTGCTCGGCCAATACGGATGACATTTTCATTCTCAAAGGTCCAGCTTTGGACTGGGGTGGCTTGAACGGGATGGAGTAATGTCAATGTAATCACGTTGTCTAACCGCCTCTTCGTACCTGAATACACTCTAAAGAACTAGGAGATGCGTTCATAGATAAAAGTGACTAAATCCCCCTTGCCTAGGGCAATGCGATCGCCCGATTGTAGGCGGTGACGATTGCCCGGATAAAGGGGAGTATTGTTAATGTAAGTTCCATTAGCACTTCCCACATCTTCAATATAGTGGGCATTCCCCTCAATCCGCAGATCTGCGTGGATACGGGAGACAATTTCTGAGTTGGGAAAGCCAGCCACATCAATATCGGGGGGAATCCGATCATTGGGCTTGCCAATATGAATGACGGGACGCCCTGTGGGAATTTGCAGTTCTGTGCGAGTTTGCACATGAATCAGCTTGGCTTCAATGGTGGCAATCTCAACGGAGAAGACATGGGCCGGTGGTGGGGGCGGCGGGGGTAGCGTTGTCAGGCGGCCTTGATGGGCAACGGCTTCCACGGTTGGTGCAGCACTGGCTGTGTGTTGCATTACCTCTGGCATTGGGGGTGCACTGACGGCAAGGCGACGCAGATTGAAACCACACTGGCCACAAAAACTAGCGTCTGGTTGAACTGGGGCACCGCAATTTGGACAAGGAGTCATACTGGGCATGGGCGAAAAGCACGCTTCACATTGAACAGCACCAACGGGATTGGGATGGAAACACTCGGAACAGATCATCATAGAAATGATGTCCTATGCCACTGCCGATCCAACCAACCTAAGATTAAGGTACCCATCGTTTCTCTCTACTTCCCAGAGTAAAGCTAAAAAAGCTAGCTGCCTCTATATTTAGGTTAGCTTTTACACCCCAATTCTATACGGGTTCATTGCCAAACTGCTGCTCAGTGAGAATGATTAGAAACGACCACTGACATAATCGCAGGTTAAGGGATGCTGTGGCCTTTGAAAAAGTAAGCGCGTGGGAGCGTACTCAATCAGTTGACCCACTGTCTGTCCCTGAGGATTGGTTTGCAGGGCTAAAAAGGCTGTCCAGTCGGAAATCCGCGCTGCTTGTCGTAGGTGATGGGTTGCCATGATCAGGGTGTAGGTTTGTTTGAGGTGGCACAGACACTCCTCCATGCGGCGGGTCGCAGTAGTATCAAGCCCCCTGCAGGGGTCATCCAGTAACAGAATCTCCGGTTGCAGGGCGATCGCCCGCGCCAGACAAAGGCGTTGTTGCTGCTCTAGGGATAGCTCTAGTGCCGGCTCGCCCAAATGATTCTTCAGAGTTTGCCACAGATTCACCTGTTCCAAGGAAGATTGCACAAGGGCATCGAGATCCCCTTGATAGCCATGCACCCGAGCACCAAAGGCGACATTTTCATAGATTGATTTTGGAAAGAGACTCGGTCTGCTGAAAATCATCGGCATACGAGAGCGCAGTTGCGATGCATGCCACTCCTTGAGGGCGTGCTGCCGATAGTGAATTTCGCCAGTCACATGGAGATGCGGAAAAAGTTCAATAAAGCGGTTCAAACAGCTTAACAGTAAGCTCTTGCCAGACCCAGAGGCACCGATCAAGGTCACCAGTTGGCGCGGCTGAATCGTGAGGCTGACATCGCTGAGCAGCGGTTGATTGCGGTAAAACACGCTCAGTTGGCGTACCTCAAGGAGAGTATGTTGGCCAACGGCAAGCGGGTCAACAGCAGTCATCGGCAGGACTTGGGCAGAGGCGTCACTACCACTCTAAACAGTAATGTTGGCCTACAGCTTAGCGTTCCTGAAGCTCCTCAGGGGAGGGACTCGTGGGGGGAACGACTGGTGCTGGTAATGGCTCAGGAAGACTGCGCTGGGCGATACGCTCAAAGCCGTGCAGAATCACATAAAAACAGGGAATAAGAAAGAGGGTGAGCAGTGTTGCCACAGCCAAGCCAGAAAACACAACAATGCCAAGGGGCTGCAAAAATTCTGAGCCTTCACCTAGCCCTAATGCCAAGGGGAACATCCCCACCACCGTTGTAATCGTGGTCATCATAATCGGGCGCAGACGGGCAGGGGCAGCTTTGCGAATGGCTTGGCTACGGCTACAGCCCTCCTGTCGGTAAATCTCATTCGCCAACTCCACCATGATGATGGCATTGTTGACGACAATCCCCACAAGCAAAATGGCACCGACAATGACCGTGGCGCCAATGGCCGTCCGTGTCAGGTACAAGCCCCAAATGCCACCGGCCAAGGCCAAGGGAATGGTAAACATAATCACTAGGGGGTCAAGCAGCGAATTGTACTGTACCGCCATGACCACAAACACGAGAAAGGCCGCCAAACTACCCAAGACCACTAAGGCCTGTTGCAATTGCTGATTGGCTTGAGCCGCCGTACTTGGCATCAGGGACACCCCCGGCGGAAACTCCAGATCGTTGAGAATGTCATTCACCTGAGCAAGGGCAGCACTGAGACTAGCGCCTTCAACAAGATTGCCCGCTAGCATAAAGACCTGCTGCTGGTTAATGCGGCGGATTTCACCGGGGGCTTGACTGGGTTCGATGCGAGCGACATCCCCAAGGCGGAGGGGACGGTTATTGGCGGTAAAAAGGGGAATCGTTGTCAGGTCAGCGGGCGTTTGAATGCTTTCACTGTCCAGTTGGACACGAATATCCACTAGGCGATCGCCCCGTTGCAGGCGGGTGGGCACAAACCCCTCCAAGGCGGTTTGAATCGTCTGGCCAAGGTTGAGGGTATTCAGCCCCAGTTCACTGACGCGCTCCCAATCCGGCAGAATTGCAATTTCTGGCTGGCGAGGATCTACATCGGGACGAAAGCGCACCAATGTGGCCTTTTCATCAAGGACTTGGAGGACTTGGCGACCAAAGCGGTTGAGGGTCTGCTCATCACTGCCCCGCAGCATCACATCCACATCGGCACCGCGTACAGGTGAGTTGGTGAGAATAATGCCGCGCACTTGGCCGGGACTCAAGCGCAGCCGCACCCCCACGAGGTTAAGTTGATCAAGGGCTTTTGTTGCTTCTGTAATGTAGCGATCCACATTCACCCCACGCCGTAGAATGATGTTGCTATTAGCTCGCAGCGGATTGGCAATTGTATTCGTGCCAAAGAGGGCACCCCCCGTTGTGGTAAAGACGGCCTCTGTGCCCGGTTGTGCCATCAGCATCTGATCCACTGCCGCCATGACCCGCCGACTGGTGGGCAGGGGGGTTCCCGGTGGAAAAATGGCCATGAGGTTGACTTGACCCGTATTAATGCGCGGCAGCAGTTCTTGGGGAATTTGCTGAGCCAAAAGCCAACTGCCTCCCCCTAGAAGGGCGATCGCCAGCCCCACCACCAGCCAGCGTGCCCGTAGCACCTGCCCCAAGGCCCATTCATACCGCCCCGTCAGCCAGAGGAACTTTTCATTAAAAAGGCGAATAAACGCGACCTGCCGTAGGCGATTTTGCACCGGCACCCCCAAAAGGCGGGAGGCCAAGGCCGGCACGACCGTGAGTGCCACCAGCAGCGATGCGGCAACCGCAAAACTAATCGTTAGAATCAACTCATTAAAGAGCAGCGCAATCAAGCCCCCCAGCAACAAAAAGGGCAAAATAGCGACCAAGTTAGTGAGGGTAGAGGCCAAAAGCGCTGATTCGATGCCTTGGCTACGCCGTTTTACCTCCTCAAGGTACTGTTCTTGGCTCATGTGGTGGGGGTCAATATCCGCCAAGGTTTCCAACATCACAATGGCGTTATCCACAACGATGCCAACCCCAAGGGCGAGTCCACCCAAGCTAAACACATTGAGGGAGAAGTTAAATAGCCCCATCAGCAACATCGCGGCCATCGTTGACAGGGGAATGGCCAGCAAAATAATCAGGGTTTGCCGCACCGAGCCAAGGAACAGCAGCACCGCGATCGCCGCCAACAGGGTTCCCGTCAGGCCTGCCGTGATCACATTATTCAAGGAGTTGCGGATATAAACCGACTCATCAAGGACAGGAATGATCTGCGCATCGCGGGGCACGAGATTGGCTGCCTGTAACTCGGCTAAACGGCGCTTGATACCATCAGCCACTTCCACCGTATTGGCTTCCGGCTGCTTAAGAATACTGACTTTGACGGCAGGTTGGCCATTGAGAGTCACAAATACCCGTTGCTCGGCACTGCCATCCACCACTTGCGCCACATCCCGCAGATAGACCCGCTGACCATTGGCACCCGTCAGCATCACCTCCTCAATTTCACCGGCATTGCGAAACCGTCCCACTGTACGGGTTAGGGGTTCTGCCGTTTGGCCGCGAATGCGTCCCCCTGAGACATCTTGGTTGCGATCGCTCAAAGCAGTTAAAACTTGATTTAGCCCCACCCCCGTGGCCTGCAATCGATCCAGATCCACAAGAATTCGCACTTCTTCGGTTGTCCCCCCAGAGACATCGACTCCCGCCACGCCGGGGACAACACTCAGCTCTCGATCCAAATCTTCGTCGGCAAAGACCCGTAACTCACGGCCACTGAGGGTTTCTGAGGTTAGGGCAAACTCATAGACCGGCAATTGCGACGGATCAAACTTAAAGAGGCGCGGCGACTCAATAATATCCGGCAACCTACTGCGGGCACGGTTAAAAGCAGCAGTGGCTTCATTTAAGGCTTGATCGACATCGCCACCGGGTTCAAAAAATAAATCAATACTGACTTGACCTTCGCGGGTTTGGGAATAGACCTGCACCACCCCCTCCGTGCGACTCAGGGCTTCCTCAAGGGGCTTGGTCACCTCCTCAACAGCAACACTAGGCACCACGCCCGGAATATCCAGCCGTACCCCAATGCGCGGGTACGTAATCGCCGGCAACAAATCCACTTGCAGCCGCATGAGAATAAAGACCGCCAACACAATGACAGTCAGGGTCAGCATCAGGGTGCCGATGTGGCGGGTCACCGCCAAGCCGCTAAAACTAAACCGTGGGGAGGTCATACAAGTTTAACTGGTGTACAAGTCATCCTTTAGACACCGCTACTCTAACAAATCGTTTCTGAGCTTTCATCCCAGTCAGTGGGGTAAAGTGTCATGCCCAAACCCAGCGATCGCGCCCCCCATGTTTCGCCTTATACAAGGCTTGATCCGCGCGAGGAATCGAGTCACTGAGCACCTGTTCACCGGGTCGAAAAAGCGTGCCACCCAAACTAATGGTTGCAGTCAAAAACTGCTGATCCCCTAGTTCAATTGGTTGGCTTCTCACCACGACGCAAAGTTCCTCGGCAACGGATTTAGCATGGTCTTCATTGGTGGCAAAAAACAACAGCACAAATTCTTCGCCTCCCCAGCGAACCAAAATACTATCTTTACAGGCCTCTATCACCTGCTTTGTCCTTGCCGCCAATGTGCGCAGAACCACATCGCCCTGATCATGCCCATAGGTATCGTTGATGCGCTTAAAGTGATCAATGTCGAAAATCATGACGGTTAGCAGCGCGTCCCCTGTCGCTGCTTGGGACTGATAAGCCTCAACCCGACTCAACAGAAAGCGGCGATTAAACGCCCCAGTCAAGGGATCCAACCAAGCCAAGGCCAAAAGTGCTTGCTCTCGCTGGCGCATATCACTGATGTCAGAAACGATCCACACACGCCCTAGCCGACTGTCGCCTCGCACGGGGTGGGTATCAATGAGGAAGGTTTTCTCGCCCATCAGACACTCCCCCTTTGCACTAAAGTTGGCATCGGCACTCAGCCCTTGAAAAATTCTGGTTAACTCATCGCGGTTATCGCATCTCTGGCGTGCTTGTTTCATGTGCTCGGCAACAATCTGAACCGGATGGCTTCCGGCTGGCAGTTGCAACCATTGACTGGCATAGGCATTGACCATCGCTGTAGAGCCATCCCCCTTGATCAAAACCAAGCCCAGCGGCACGGTGTCGAAAATATCTTGGAATTGCACTTCAAAGATGAAGCTGTTTTGCCGTTGGCGATGATGAGCCAACAGTTGCCGGTAAAGAGCTGCAATGTAGCCTTTTTGTTCTGCGAGTTGGCACAGCAGCCCCTCTACGGGATTCACCAATAGCAACCCTTGCCGCCACTGCTCTGGCTCACCGCAGGGAATATAAACGATTCGCTCAACCTTATCCAAAAGGCAGAAAAAGATAGAAGGCAGTTTTAGAAAAGGCGTGATATCAATGACAGCCCCCTCAACCAAATCTTGCCACGGAGCAATAATTTCGACGTTGGGAAATCGGCTGGTGCTGGTTGTGGTGATAACTTGTGCCCGATGGCCTTGGTCATTGACAGTGAGCGCTAAGACAAGCTCAGACTGAGACCAATTAGCAACTAGATGACAAAATGCGGTAATGGCATCGGGAGTAGGGAGAAATTGGCGGGGTGGGTATTCGTGCAAACTTTTGCGCATGCCCTAATCAGAATGGATTATATATTTTTTGAGTAAAGGGCCAACGGCCTCAGGATGAGTCATGTGGGGGAGATGGCCTCGCGCCTCGATCCAATCAAGTGTACTATGTGGCAGTTTCCCCTGCAGCCACAG
Source organism: Thermosynechococcus sp. QS41 (assembly GCF_031583515.1). Classification (NCBI taxonomy): domain Bacteria; kingdom Bacillati; phylum Cyanobacteriota; class Cyanophyceae; order Acaryochloridales; family Thermosynechococcaceae; genus Thermosynechococcus; species Thermosynechococcus sp. QS41. The sequence goes on along the minus strand of NZ_CP134181.1, from coordinate 2,594,849 downwards.
TGCCACAGGTTGGGGAACCACAAAGTCGTCACGATTGAAAATGAGGTGCACGGGTTGAAAGACTTTGCCCACAAACGCCCTTGTATCAGAATCAAAAATGACCTGCAGTGTGCGCAAGGCAATGCTGGGCTGCAATCGAAAGAGGGTTTTAGCAAAATCAGCTAGCCGGTGATCCTCGGTCACGCCAAACATCAGGGGGGCAAAACCCGCAGCCCATGTTTGGTAGTTGGTGACCATGGCGTCATAAATGACCTGTAGGTCTTCGGGGGTGAGGGTGCCGGGATAATTCTCATCTTTGAGATAGCAAGGGGAGGGGTTGAGCCAAATATGTCGTCGAAACAAGTCAGGTCTGGCGATCGCGGCAATTGCGCCAATCATGCAACTGACGGAATGACCAACATATATGCAGGATTGGACACCAAGGCTATCTAGTAATTCAATGAGATCGTCAGCATAACCATACAAATGACTGTGTCTTTGCAGGTCGTAGCGGCGCAACGTGTCTTCATCGGAGCCACAGCCTGCAAGATCATAGCGAATATAGGTGAAGCCCTCAGGCAAGAAAGGCATTAGGTAATCCCAAGCGCTTTTATCGGTACCAAAACCGTGTCCTAGAACAACGGGAACTGTCCCCCACTGGTCAATCTGGACGTATGGCTTGAGAGACTCGGGAACACAAGCAACTTGGTGTGTCATTGGTATAGAAGTTTCGCACTAATGAGCCAATTAGTTAAAATTTTTTAATTTTTAGGGGATGAATTCAGTTAGAAACCTTAAGGGCAATGCTACAAAAAGCATAGCATCTACGAGGAATCGTCCTAGGTGATCTAGCAACCCCCTTTTTCCTTGAGAAAGCAATCTTTAACAATTCCCTATTGACTAGAAAACTGTTGCCGCAGCCGTCGCAGCGCAGCCCCTGTGCCTTGGGTTGCCGCCTCTTCGAGGACAGCACTCATCAACGCTACTAAGTTAATGTCTGGAAAATAGCGGCTTTTGGATCGAGGGACATAGGTCTGGCCATCGAGAGCATAAATGCTCAAGCCCGTTGACGTAAAGAGCCACACTTCAGGAACACGATAAAGAAGGTAGTCCTCAGCCGCCGTATAGGTGGTGACATCAATTTCAATCACCAAGTCGGGTGGCGGATCAGTTTGCCAATCAATACGGTCTTTGCCGACGGCTGCCGTCCAGTTGTCAATATAGAAGCAATAGTCAGGCTCAATGCCACCCATCTCAGGAATCTCCATGGTGATCGGCGTAAAGGCTTCGTAATTGCGCTCCTCACTATCCAGCAAAATTTTGATAACATCGGCAACGATATTCGCTTCGCGGCCATGACGGGGTAAGGGACTCATGAGCAAAATTTCCCCCCGACGAAACTTGATGCGGGGAATCGAACCATCGCCACGGCTGTTGCGGAGGCAACAGTAATCTTGCCACGTACCGGGCATGCGTAGGACACTGCCAGGGGGAAGAATAATTTTGGCTGGAGAAACAACCGCATACATGGGAAGGTATATCCACAACAGGTCTAGTTCCACTGTGCCACAGCATCAAGGTTGACGCGCTTTGCGGTTGCGGATCGCGCGGACGGTGTTCCCCTTGCACTAGCCTAGAAAAGGCAGAGATTCAGACGAGACAAAGATGCAAGACGGGCGTGTGATTGCCGATTCAATTTCGCCAGCAGGGGTGCGCTTGGTGACGCTGCAACTGACGTACCCGCGTTTTATCCATAGTGAACTGCTCACCCATCGCGTGTTTTCCCGTAATTCCGCTAGTTCGCGAGCGGTGCCTGTGGCCAAAATGATGGAGCAAGTCGAACACAACCCGGTCATTCCCTACCATTGGGGAAAAAACCAGCGGGGGATGCAGGCGCGCCAAGAAAGTGAACATAAGGAGGCTGCCAAGGAAATCTGGCTGAAAACCCGCCTCGCGGTTCTTGAGGGGGCACGCCAACTCCATGAACTAGGCATTCACAAGCAGGTGGTGAACCGCATGCTGGAGCCGTGGATGTGGATGCAAACGGTGGTGAGTAGCACGGAGTGGGAAAACTTTTTGCGCCTGCGCAACCACCCCGATGCCCAGCCCGAAATGCAAGCCTTGGCTAAGCTGATTCAGCATTTGCTGGAAACCCATGAACCGACACCCGTGGCGGTGGGGGATTGGCACCTTCCCTATATCGATCCCAGTGAGCGCGAGCAATATAGCCTTGAGGAGTGTAAGTACATGTCCGTGGCTCGCTGTGCACGGGTGTCCTACTATCTGCGGGATGGCCAACGCAGTGACCCCGCCTCTGATCTGGCGCTTTATCAACGCTTGGCGGGGGCAGAACCGAAACACTTGTCTCCCCTAGAACACGTGGCTGAATGCATGGGCGATCGCCAGCCCTATGCCAATTTTGTGGGTTGGCGGCAGTTGCGTTACTTTGAGGAGAGAAAATCAGCACATGCCCGCGAATGATCCACGATACACTGAGTAGCAGAAGACACCATTGACTGAGTTGACAAGAGCGAGGAGTGCAGCCATGGACGTTGCTATTAACGTGAAACCCATTCTACTGGCCATTACGCCGGTGTTTATTGTGCTGTGTTTGGTCTTTGGCACCCGCAATGGCTTCTACGACACCGATAACTACCACGGCAACGGTTCTGCTCACTAAAGCTAACCAAGGAGGGTGACTGTTCGTCATTCATGATCGAGTGCCTCAACTATGGGGTGGGTCACGCAGATGAGGGGGTGTGCATTGGCTTAGGAATTGGCACCTATCGGATTTTGCTGGACTGTGGTGTGCCGTCCCTTGATGTTTTGCCCCTTGATGAAATTGAACAGCATCCCTTTGATTTGGTGCTCTGTAGCCATGCCCACGCGGATCATGCCCAGAGTCTGTTGGCACTCCATCGCCGTTTTCCCCATATTCCCATCTATGCCAGTGAGGTCACGACCCAGCTTTTGCCCCTCAATTGGCCGGATGAAACGGTTCCCCCTTTCTGTCGTGCTTTGCCTTGGCGATCGCCCGTTGAGTTTGGGGATGGCCTGACCGCCGAACTCTTTCCTGCAGGGCATTTACCGGGGGCTGCTGTTTTTGCCCTCACCTACCAAGACCCCAACCCAGAGCAACCGCCCCTGAGCGTGGTCTATACTGGGGATTTTTTCCTGTCCCATACTCGCTTTACGGAAGGACTACCCCTTGCGGATCTGCGAGGATTGCAGCCGGATGTGCTGATCATTGAGGCCAGCTTGGGCACCGCGCGTCATCCCCACCGCCGTCAACAGGAAAACCAACTGGCAGAACGCATCCGCACGGCGGTTGATCAAGGCTACAATGTCCTACTGCCGCTGCCGCCCCTCGGTACCGCTCAAGAAATTCTCATCCTACTGCGCAGTCATCATCTTTTTACGGGACAGCCGATTCAAATTTGGGTCACGCCAGCGATCGCTCGCGGCTGTGATGCCTACCTCACGGTTTTGCCCCATTTACCCACGGCCATTCAAAATTTTGCCCAACACCAGTCCCTCTTTTGGGATCAGCGGGTCAAACCCCAAGTGCAGCCCTTAAGCGATTTGGCGCAAATTCGAGGCGCAGCCCCCACCATTGTCCTTGTGGAGGAGGATCAAGACCTGCGTCCCTACCTAGCTCAGGGGAAACGGCCTTGGCTCGTACTCTATCCACGTCTGCGCTATGGTCAGCCTTTTCGGGGCGGTGATCCTACCTTAGCCAGCTTGCCCAATGTAGAGGTGGATACGTTTTTACTTTCCCTCCATGCCGATGGCCCTGCAACGACGCAACTGATTCACAATATTCGCCCGCAGCATGTGGTGCTTATCCACGGCGACCCCAACTACCTTGCCGATTTAGCCAGCCTGAATGAATTGAGCAACCGCTACCATCTGCACACCCCCACCAGTGGCTCAACGATTCAATTTCCCATTGGCCAACTGACGCTTTCGACGCCGAGTTCGTTGGTGCAACTGGCCTATGAGGGGGAGGTGAGTGAGTGGAACGATGAAGCGATGATTCGCCTACCCGCTTCTATTACCACAGATCCACGCTGGCGACGGTTGGCGGATACGGGCTTTGTCCTTGCCTCATGGCAGGGGGAGCAGTTGCTGATTCGCGGCATGACCCCCAAGGAAGTGCTGGGTGGAACATCGACCCCGATCGCCCCCGATCAGGAGAGCTGTTTTAATTGCCAATTTTATCGGGGTCAGCGCTGCTGGAATGAGGCTTCTGCGCTCTACAACTTCAAAGTGGCACCAGAGGGCTATTGTCCAGCCTTTGAGCGGGCAGAAACACAACCCGAACCCGAAAGCTAGGCCCCTTGGAGCTGCCGCCGCAGGGTGACCGTCGGACTTTCCGCGCCTGTTTTGGGGTCAATAGCGATCGCCATCAGGGCAATGGAACGCACACTCGCGGGCACGTCAATGTGAAGCACGGTTTGCCAGTAGTCCCCATAGCGATAAAAATCAAACTCCACGAGCCAGCGGGGGCCAGCAATTAACTCTCCTGTTTCGCCATTGGTGATCCACACCTTCACAGAGCAACCCCGTTGTGTTGCCGGCAAATTCACCTTGAGGTGCAGCGGCGATACCAGTGGCTCCGGTGACAGCAGGAGCTGGGGGGGGGTCAATAGATAGGGACTCTCAGGATTTGTGGATACTGGCGGTGTGGGTTCAACGGGGGGCGCTAATTCCGCTAACTGTTGCAATCGCGACCAAAATCGCTCTTGGCGATCAATGGGCAAATCCCGAGACGGCGGTACGGTAACGGCAGATAGGGGCTGGCAAAAGCTAGGCAAATCCACGACAACAGGGGCTTTTACAGGCTTCAGTTGGGGCGGTAAGGAAAAGCCGCTCACTGGCACAGGTTCGAGAGTCCTATCCCCTAAGATGGGCAACTGCGGGCCAGCGGGTGTTTCGCTCTTAGATGGGGCGGGTTGGCGGGGCGCAGAGACGGCAGGAATCTCCGGTGCCGGTAACACCGTGACCATAAAGGCTTGCACTTGGCGAAGATCGCTGTGCTCTAGGGGTTGGTTGGGCAGGAGGCGGGCTTCCCCCACCATGACTGGATAATCGGCCAAGGGGGTGAGTGTACAATGAAACCCCCATTTCCCCTCGCGGGCGATCGCGGGCACTGAGTGCTCCTGCACCACATCGCGGGTGACGGGATTGCGCAAACGAATCACCACCGTACCGGGAACGGCAACTGTGCCCTCTAAAACCAGCATTTCATCGGCAAAGATCGTATAGGCACTTTGGGGCAGCTCAATGAGCGTCGTGGGCAGCTCAGCAGGGGAGGGTGCTTGCGGCTTAGGGGGGTCGGCAGCTTTCACTGGTTGCTCTGGAACCGCAGGCAAGGTTTCTGGTGCCGGCAAATCCCACTCTTCGCTTTGGGCAAGGACATCAAGGGCGATCGCAAACACCTCTGCATCCAGCACCCCCTCTTGGGCCACACGGCATTGAAATTCCCAACGCCCCGCCTGCAAATACGTAAAGGGCAGAATACCCATGAGTCCTGTGGAGCTGCTGCGGTGGGTGCGGCGTTGGTAGCGCTGCTTGGGCACCCCCTGATCATCGTAAAGATGGGTAATTTGCACTTCCACCGAGGTTTCGGCAACCGGACAGCGCGCCATCAAGCGGTAACTGCCCTCCAAAACTTCCGCCGAGGGTGGTTCTAGGGGCAACCAAGCGCGATCGCCCTCCTTTTGCAGTAAAAACTCCCATCCGCCCATAGCTCATTTTCACTCTCCCACTGCTTAGGATATTGCACAGAAAAGGCCACATTATGCAATCTCAGATGCAAAGTTAAGCCGATGGAAAGGCCACTTGCACCAATGAAACATCATCACTGCCAAAGGCATCGGGCGCTGCATGGCTCTGCACTTGGGCAATCAACTGGGGCAGCGCCGGCACAGGGTCTTGGGTGTGGGCAGCAATGAGCAACTCCCTAAAGGCTTCGAGACCCCAAACCCGATTGTCGGTTGTTTCAAACTCATAGATGCCGTCACTAAAGAGGTAGAGAACTGCCGAAGGGGGGACTTCAATCGTGGCTTGGCTAAAGGCCATGTCAGCAAACATGCCAATGGGAATGCCCGGTGTCTTGAGGAGAGTTGCTCGCCAGCCATCAGCCTCAGGGGTGAGGAGTAGTGCCGGCGGGTGTCCACCACTGGCATAGGTCAACTGCCGTGTTTGGCGATCGTACACGCCGTACCAAATCGTGAAATACTTCTCGTGCTGATCCGTCATTTGAAAGCCATTGTTGAGGGCTTCGAGGACTTGGGCAGGGTGCAGATAGTCAAATGTGCCGCTCGTTTGCTCTCGCGTGGTGCTGCGCAGGAGGTTCAAGACGGAGACCGAAGGCAGAGCCGCCCCCAAGCCATGGCCGGAAACATCGAGAATGTAGAGCACTAAATAGCGATCGCCCACCCCAAAAAAGTCAAAGCAATCGCCGCCCAACTGACTCGACGGCAAAAAGTAGTAGTTAATTTTGCAGGGGGCTTCTTGGGGAGCCGGTAGGAGCGATCGCACATAATCCGCAGCCTCGTGCAGTTCCGCCTCAAGGAGTTGTTTCTGCTTGAGCAGATCTTGGTTAAGTTGATAAAGGCGCAGACCCGCCTGAATCCGTGCCCGCAGTTCATTGGGGTCAATGGGCTTGGATAAGAATTCATCCGCACCAGCATCCAAGCCCTGAATGCGATCCTCCAGTTCCCCCTTGGCGGTCAGCAGCACAAAAAAACTGCGGGAGAGTTCCTGATCCTGCTTGATTTGACGGCACACCTCTAGGCCGTCCAGTTCGGGCATCATCCAGTCGCAGATGATCAGGGCGGGTTTCTCAGCGGTGGCGATCGCGATTCCCTCGCGGCCATGGCTAGCAACCGAGACCTGGTAGCCCAGATCCTTTAGGGTTTTGCGCAGCAGCAGTCGGCTAGTAGGGTCATCATCAATGACGAGAATTCGATAGGGCTGGCGATCGCCGCTCATAGCTTCAGCCTGCAAAATCTCCCCCTAGTGTATCCCAAGGCTCTTGGCTATTTTGGGGTTTGCCTCGGATCAAGGGCATCCCGCAGGCCATCGCCAACAATGTTGAAACACAGCACCGTCAGTACAATCAGTGTGGCGGGTGCCCAGACTAACCATGGCTGCAACACTAAGATTGAGGCATTCGTTGCCAACGAGAGCATATTGCCCCAAGAGGGATCCGGCTGCTGAATGCCTAGACCAATGAGACTGAGTACCGATTCCGCCACAATAAAGCTGGGAATCGAGAGCGTTGCGGCAATCATCACGTAGGTTGCTGTCTGGGGAATAATGTGCCGCACAATAATATAGAGCGATCGCCCCCCCATTACCTGCGCCGCTTGGACAAAGGCCATTTCTTTGATCCCCAGCACCTGACCGCGAATCACCCGTGCTAGCCCCGCCCAACTCACAAAGGATGTGATTACGGTAATTAGCAAAAATCGCTCACCACTACTGAGTCCCGTGGGGAGTACTGCCGCCAAAGCCACCAGCAGATAGATGGTCGGCAGCGTCATCAGCACCTCAACGCCCCGCATCAAAACGGCATCGAGCCAGCCGCCAAAGTAGCCAGAAATTGCCCCCACCAGAATGCCAATCGGGAAGGCGATCGCCACCCCCACTAGGCCAATACTGAGGCTAATGCGGGCACCAAAGAGCAGCCGACTGAACTGATCGCGTCCTTGGTCATCCGTGCCCAACAGATTCAGATAGCCCTTACCCACCGTGCCAAAGAGATGGCGATCGCTGGGGAACCCGGCAAAGATCGTACGTGGTTCAATTTGTGGATTGGTGAGACTCCAGCGAGTCGGTAGGGGCAGGGTAATTTCCAAGAAGCGATAGGGGCTGCCCTTGACAAAGAGGCGAATCGGCGACGGTTCCTGCCAGTCTACAATCAGAGGACGTTCCCCTGTTTCCAAGTTCACAGGCCCCAAGCGGGTGGGATAGACATGGGGGCCAAGCCACTGACCGTTGGGGGTGCGCCAGTAAATGCGGGTAGGGGGCAGCAGCGCACCCTCCACTTGAAAGGTATAGGGACTGTAGGGAGCAATAAAATCCGCGGCGATCGCCAGCAGGTACAACGTCAGCAACACCCCCAAACTGACCATCACTAAGGGGTTGCGCCGCAACGCTTGCCAAGGGGTCATTCGTCACTCATCCGCTAGGGTACAGCCACTATACAGCCTTTTTTCTATCCTAGGGCTGCTCTGACAGACTCAATGCCGACATGTCTTCCCTATTTTTAGAGAGGCATGATGCTATAGATAAGTTTGACTCAAAAATCAATAAGTGATAAATAAAACTTAACAAACTAACATCAAATTCCTTTTCTTGTTAAATAGATTCGGTATCACTATATGATTATACTGATTGCTTCAAACTAACATATTGTTAAAAAGAATACTTTGTGTTTCAAACAAAGTGGTAGCTTAATATAAGTCTAATGATTTCTAGTCAGATCATTCTCGCAGACCCCCTTTTTCTCTCTAGTGTGGGTACCTGTTGATTAAAGAACAATTGAGTTGCTTTATTCATTTGAATAGTGTTCTGACAGAGGAAATATAGAGCGAATGGAAAAACCAAAGCCCCTAACTGGTAAAGCACTCTTGCAGCGATTAAGTGAACTGGGTTCTGCATCCCGTAAAGAAGCCGCAAAGCTCTGTGGCTACTATCGCGTCACAAAATCTGGTGAGGTGCGTGTTAACTTAGGGAAATTTTACGAAGCGGTACTCGCTGCCGGCGGACTAGAAGTCCAGTCATCAGAAAAAGACGTCAATGGTCAATCAGGACGGGGGCGATCGCCCTCCTATCGAGTGAAGGTGCACCAAAATGGTCAGATTGTCATTGGTTCTGCCTATACCAAAGCCATGAACCTAAAGCCGGGGGATACCTTCAAAATTAAGCAGGGATACAAACATATTCATCTCTATCTCATCGATCCAGAAGAAGTGGATGGTGCCCCCACAGAGTAATCAATGGTTCGCCCTAATGATTGGCAATAGTCGGCAGCACTGGGCACTCTTTACGGGTGAACACCTCAGCCGCACTTGGCACCTCACCCCTGAGGAATTTGCCTTTAATCCTGCCCAAGACTATCCCAACCTCCCCTGCTGGGGTGCGAGTGTTGGTTCTGTGTCCTTGCACCAAGTCTATCCGACGGCGATCGCCTTCACCCTCGAGGATATTCCCATTCCTCGGATGTACCCCACCCTAGGGATTGACCGTGCCCTTGCCCTCTGGGGAGCGCTTCAGGTTTATGGGGCACCAGTGTGTGTGGTGGATGCGGGAACTGCATTAACGCTGACCCTAGCCAACGATCGCGGTGAATTTGCGGGCGGTGTGATTCTCCCGGGTGTTGGGTTAATGGCACGAGCACTGGCGGACTATACGGCAGCGTTACCCTATGTGACGCTTCCCCCAGACCCACCCCCCCGTTGGGGAACCACTACTACCACAGCGATTGAAAGCGGTCTTTACTACGGTACTGCCGCCATGTTACACGCCTATCTGGGCGCCTTTTTTCAGGCGTTTCCCCAAGGTACGGTGATTGTGACCGGGGGCGATCGACCCTTTCTCAGTGAACTGTTAAAGACATTTTTAGATGCCGATCGCTGGCATGAAGATGATCATCTGGTTTTTTGGGGGATCCGCGCCCTCCGCAACCCAACCGTTAAGATAGAAATGCACCCGATGAACAGGATTGACGACTTCCGCTAATGGAGCGACGGGATGACTTTACGGATTTAGCCTTGGGACTGGTTTCAGCCCAGAGCTTTCCGGCGATAGTGGGCATTGCCGATCACATGCTCAAATCCGCCGATGTCCTCCTAGTGGGCTATGAGAAAATTGGCAGTGGCCACTGTAGCGCGATCGTGCGCGGGCGAATTGCCGATGTGCGTCTAGCTGTGGAAGAGGGCGCTGAGCGGGCGCAGCAGTTTGGTCAAGAACTCAGTACCTTAGTCATTCCCCGGCCTGACCCCAACCTAGAGAAAATTCTTCCGATTGGCAGTCTCCTCGCCCAGATTGCCTCTAAAAGTCGCGGCCATCGCCTCAGTAGCCACGCGGTTGGCCTATTGGAAACGCGAGGATTTCCAGCCATGGTGGGGGCAGCGGATGCCATGCTCAAGGCGGCAGATGTGATCCTAACGGCCTACGAAACCATTGGCGCCGGTCTATGTACGGCCATTATTCGCGGCACGGCCTCCAATACCGCGATCGCCCTTGAGGCCGGGATGGCAGAAGCCGATCGCATTGGTGAACTCCATGCAGTGATGTTGGTACCCCGTCCCCTTGAGGATTTGGATCAATCGTTGCCCTTGGCACCGGCTCTCCAGCGAGAACTCCAGCCCCTGCGGCTACCGCTGACGCTCAAGCAAAAAGAAACCGAACCCCTTGCCCTCCAAGGCGCGGCTCAAGAGAGTGTGGCCGTGGAAGCGCCTGCCGAAACGGTGCCCGTCGAACCCTCTGCCAATCCCTGACCGGCAATCCAGCCCGTTGTCCACGCACTTTGCAGGTTAAAGCCCCCCGTCACGCCATCAATATCGAGAACTTCGCCCGCAAAGAATAGCCCCTCACAGCAGCGGCTGGCCATGGTCTTAAAGTCCACTTCCTTGAGAGCCACCCCACCACAGGTGACAAACTCCTCTTTGAAGGCGCCCTTGCCAGCGATCGCGAAGGTACCTCGGTGCAAGGCCTCCGCCAGAGCCAGCAGTTGTTTTTTACTGAGGTGTGCCCAAGTTTGCTCAGCCGGAATCCCCACGCTGGTTGTCCAGTAGCTCCAGAGGCGGCGCGGCAGCGGAAAGGGACAATGGCTAGCGATCGCTCGCTTCGGGGTATGGCTACGACAGGCTGCCAACTCCCCTTGAATCTGCGGCAGTGACAGATGGGGGAGCCAATTCACCACCAAGGTGCCGCGATAGTTCTGCGCCGCTAAGGCACGCGCCCCCCATGCCGAGAGTTTCAAGACCACAGGGCCACTCAAGCCCCAATGGGTAACGAGAATAGCACCGGTTTGGGTTAAGGGCGGCTGCTGCAACAGTTTGAGGGTTGCTTCCACGGGTTCGACACTGAGGCCTGAGCGCTCCTGCAAGAGCGGGTCATCAATGTGAAACGTAAACAGCGAAGGGACGGGGGGAATAATGGTGTGTCCCAATTGTGCCGCCAAGCGATAGCCTTGGGAACTACTGCCGGTGGCCAGAAGGACGCGATCGGCCAAAAGGGGTTGAGGCTGCTGAGCAACTGTGACTTGAAACTCATTGCCGACTTTCACCATCTCCTTCACCGCTGCGCGGGTACGGAGGCGAATGCCCAGAGCCGTTGCTTCTTGCACCAGACAGTCAATAATGGTTCCTGAGTCATCACTGACGGGAAAGACTCGCCCATCGGCTTCGGTTTTCAACTTCACCCCCCGCGCCTCAAACCAAGCGATCGTGTCTTGGGGTTGGAAGCGACTAAAGGCACCCCGCAAGGCCTTGCCACCACGGGGATAGTGCTGCACCAATAGCGCTGGATCAAAACAGTGGTGGGTGACATTGCAGCGACCACCACCAGAGATGCGGACTTTGCTCAGCAGCGTTGCCCCAGCTTCTAAAATCGTGACGAGATTGCGAGAATTAGCCGCCGCACAGGCGATCGCTCCAAAAAATCCAGCGGCACCACCGCCGATGACCAAAATGCGCTGACCTGCCATCAAGATTCCAAAGGAGAAGGATAGGTATGTTCATCGTTGTCGTTTTTGCCGTTGCGATCGCGCGCCAAATGCAGCTGTTGATGCAGTCGACCCACGGCAATCCCCTCTGTGGCCATCAGGTTGAGCACCCGCCGCCGAAACTCCCGCCCCACGACCCATTGTTGTCCCGGTTGGGTCCTAATCCAAATGCGCACGAGTAAGCCACTGGCGGTAATCTGATCAATTCCTAGAACTTCTGGCCGCTCCAGCATCTTCAGTTGCCACTCCGGTTCTTCGTAAAAGTGGATACTCAAGTCATTCAGCAACGACAACAGGCGATCGGGATTGGTTTCAATATCCACCCACAGTTCGAGATTAACCCGTGACCAAGTGCGGGTCAGGTTGGCTACCTTGGTAATCGTACTATTGGGAATTGTAATCAGCTGACCCTCGGCATTGCGCAACTGAGTAATGCGCAAATTGAGATTTTCCACTAAGCCGGAGTAGGGTTCAATTTCCACCACATCGCCAATGCCGTACTGATCCTCCCAGACAATGAGCAGACCATTGATAATGTCCTTCACCAAGTTCTGTGACCCTAGGGAAATGGCCAAGGCTAAAAAGCCCCCCACAGCGAGAATGGAGGAAACAGGTACCCCTAAGGAACCCAAGATAACCACTAGTCGAATCAAATAAATGACAACGGTCTTAAAGCCGCGCATCACTTCCACAGTGGTACTAATCCGCAGGGTTTTACGCTGGGTATCAGCAAACTTGAGGAGATTATTTTGCTCCCAGAAAACACGAATGCGATCAAAGGCCAAGTCAGCAAATTGATTCAGCAGCCCCGTGCCAAACCAGACCACCATCCACAGAATCGGCAAGCCATAGACTTGGGAACTCAGCCAGCGGGTCATGGGGAAGAGGCGTAGAATTGCCGCTAGGCCGAGTAGCCACAAAGCCACTTGTCCCCACAACAGTAGATACCGAACGAGACTAATGAGCTTGATGCGCTGCTTGAGAAAAAAGTGGTGCCGCAGATGGGGCAGAAGCGGCAAAACCCACTCCGGTTCCGTCGTTTGAGTGGTCACTGTGTCCAGTTGCCCTTGTAGATGCTTGCGTTGGCGGATCAAGAAGCGTTGCACAATTAAAATGACGAAACTACCTGCACCCACCTTGATAAAGATCAAGACAGCCTCCTGAATTTGCGACATCAGGGCTGTGTCGGTGCGTTCCTGAATCGCTCGGTTCATCTGCTGTTGCAAAATGTCTCGCCACTGCTGAGCAAGGGTTTCAGGGGGCAGTTGATGGTAGTCGCTGTCGGCCTCTGTCACCGTCAGGAGGCGAGTGGTGCGTTCCGCTTGGCCAATGCGGGCACTGATGACTAACACATTATTGAGGCGAGCCACACCAATGTTTACAAGTTCGGGCGATCGCCGTCGCTGGCGGATAGCACTATGGAGGACGCGCCGTAGATTTGACTCAATGAGTTCAGCGCGCACTTCAACGGGAATGGCCTCACTGGGATGAGTGCGATCGCGCACCGTCGGCGCAGCAATGGTAAAAAGGGTGCTGCCATCGAAGCGAACATCGGCAATTTCCAGCTCACCAATGCGGGTAACACCGGGAGGTGGGGGGGTGACTGCGGTTTGACTGATGCCGGGTACGGCGAGCTGAGCCACACTTGGCCAAGGAGAGAGAATGGCTAGCAAGAAGGTCACAAGGGCGATCGCTCCCCACCGCCATAATCGCTGATACCCGTTGATCATTCGCACGTACTGATATTCTGCACGGCAACACGAACTAGGACTATCCTCTCACCTTTTGAAGGCTGAACTCAGTTCACGGTTCCCTAGGGGCAGTCGACCCTAGCTTGCAGCACCTGCTCCCTTGCCACATCGCGGATTAACGAGAGACGCGAGGAAATGTAGCGTTCCAGATGATAGCGCTGGTTATGCTCTAAAGGATAAACGTCACTAAACTGCGTCACCAGCCACCCCTGTAGGGCGTGATCATCCATACTCAACAATCGTCCCACCTGTACTTGCTCAACAAAGTGCCAGAACTGCCGGAGGAGAGAGGGGGTCATACTTGCCCTCCTTTTAAGGTTTTCTTTAGATTTTACCTATCTACTACCATACGTTGCCCCTCGGAAATTGGGGCGCAATCTGCTGAAGCTGCAACTAAAGTTAGGGAATCCACATGAAGTCCTGCAAACTTCTGTTGCGATTTCTAAAGTGCAGCCCTCCTGCAAACCTGTGATTCTTTGGGGATGCTCCGCTAACGGTAGGGCGGTGAACCGCTAAAATAGTAAGGCTTTACCAACATACTCACAAATCATTGGGGTCTATGCGCACACACTACTGTGGCGATGTTCGGCTAACGGATGTCGGAACAACCGTCACCCTCTACGGTTGGGTGGATCGGCGGCGTGATCATGGCGGCGTGATCTTTATTGATTTGCGCGATCGCTCCGGCATTGTCCAAATTGTCAGTGATCCCCAGCGCACTCCCGACTCCTATGCTCAAGCCGATCGCCTGCGCAGTGAGTATGTGGTGAAAATTGTTGGCCGTGTCAGCAAGCGCCCTGCGGATTCGGTGAACCCAAAATTGGCCACGGGCGACATCGAGATCTACGCCGATCACATTGATGTCCTCAATACGGTGCGCCAGCAACTGCCCTTTGCCATCTCCAGCACCGAGAATGAGCCAGTGCGGGAAGAGGTGCGGCTGCGCTACCGCTATCTTGATCTACGGCGGGAACGGATGGCACGGAATTTGCAGTTACGCCATCGCGTTGTCCAAGCCATGCGGCGCTTCCTCGAGGATGAGGCGGGCTTTATTGAGGTGGAAACTCCTATTCTCACCCGCTCGACGCCGGAGGGGGCTCGCGATTATCTAGTGCCCAGTCGCGTGAATCCGGGAGAATGGTTTGCCCTCCCTCAATCGCCGCAATTGTTCAAGCAGTTGTTGATGGTGGCGGGGTGCGATCGCTATTACCAAATTGCCCGCTGCTTTCGCGATGAGGACTTAAGGGCCGATCGCCAGCCAGAATTTACGCAACTGGACATGGAAATGAGCTTCATGGATCAGGATGAAATTATTGATCTCAACGAAGCACTCATCTGCCACATTTTCAAAACCGTGAAGGGCATTGATCTGCCGCGCCCCTTTCCCCGCCTGAGTTACCAAGAGGCCATGGATCGCTATGGCACCGATAAGCCCGATACCCGCTATGGCCTTGAACTGGTGGATGTCTCCGATATTCTGAAAGACTCTGGTTTCAAAGTTTTTAGTGGCGCGATCGCCCAAGGGGGCGTGGTGAAAATTTTGCCGATTCCCAATGGTAACGACCGCATCTCCAACGTGCGCATTAAACCCGGCGGCGATCTCTTCCAAGAGGCCACCACTGCCGGCGCCAAGGGGCTGGCTTATATCCGCGTTCGCGACAACGGCGAGATTGACACCATTGGTGCCATCAAGGATAACCTCTCCCCAGAGCAGAAAGCCACGCTCTTAGAGCGCACGGGTGCCGAGCCGGGGCATCTCCTCCTGTTTGGGGCAGGGGATACGGCAACGGTGAATAAAACCCTTGATCGCCTGCGCCAGACCATTGCCCGTGAATTTGACCTCATTGATCCGACGGCAACCCATCTGGTGTGGGTGGTGGATTTCCCCATGTTTGAGTGGAATGCCGAAGAAAAGCGCCTTGAGGCCTTGCACCATCCCTTTACGGCACCCCATCCCGCCGACCTTGAGGATCTCAAAACTGCCCGTGCCCAAGCCTACGATCTGATCTTCAATGGCTACGAAGTGGGCGGCGGCAGTCTGCGTATTTATCAACCGGAATTGCAGCGGCAAGTTTTTGAAACCATCGGCCTTGATGAGACGGCTGCCCAAGAAAAATTTGGCTTCCTTCTCGAGGCCTTTGAATTTGGTACCCCTCCCCACGGGGGTATTGCCTATGGCCTAGATCGCTTAGTCATGCTCCTTGCCGGCGAAGACTCCATTCGCGACACCATTGCTTTCCCGAAAACCCAACAGGCGCGTTGCCTTCTTACCGGTGCCCCCAGCAGTGTTGAGCCACAGCAACTCAAGGAACTCCATGTGGCTTCCGCCAAGCCCGCAAAAACCACTGCTAAAACCCAAGTCTAGGCACGTAGGTCTGTTGGCCGATTCCACACCCCCTCTAGCAGCCATTCGCCGTTGACATCCCGCACCCGCTCAGTGCTCATCATATAAGCCCATGCTGTGCCCAAAGGTTGATGATTCAAGTCATACACTGGCACCTGTTGGCGATGGTAGGCATTTACTTCGGGAGCCAAGTTCGGATGGTAGCCTTCAAAGGCATCCAGCCGCGCCAATACGCTGGGAGGTGGATCATGAAAGATCAGTAACTCCCCCTGCACCCAACCTTCCTCAGCCGTCAGACCGGGATACCCCATCGGTAGGTGATAAAGGCGACCTCTCACCAGCGCTGATTGATGGGCACTCAGCCAAGGCCGACAGAGGATTTCATGGGGTTGATAGCCGGGTTTAAGGGTGCCATAGACAAAAAGGCGCAGGGTCGTCACTCGTCAATGAGGGTTGATTTTAGCCACAATACAATTTAAGCCTAGCCAATTTAGTAAGGGCAAGAGCAATGAAAATTCTCATTGTTGAAGATGACCCCCGCATTGCAGCACCTTTGGCGAAGGATTTACGACATCAACACCACACTGTTGATATTGCTGAGGATGGCCTGAGTGGCTGGGACTATGCCCAAGCAACTGCCTATGACCTCATTTTGCTGGACTTAATGCTACCACGCCTAGATGGCATCGCCCTTTGTCAACGGTTGCGGGCGGTAGGTTGTCAGGCACTGATTTTGATGTTGACGGCCAAGGATACGACCACTGATAAAGTCATTGGCCTAGATGCAGGTGCTGATGATTACCTTGTCAAACCCTTCAAGTTGGAAGAGCTGGCGGCACGGATTCGGGCACTGCAACGCCGCAGTCGTGAACTGAAACCCCCTGTGCTATGTTACGGGGCACTGCAACTGGATCCGGCGAGTCAGGTGGTGACGTACGATCAAACGGTGCTCTCTCTGACCCCCAAGGAATATCTACTCCTAGAGCATTTTCTGCGGTATCCGGGGCAGGTCTTTAGTCGCACAGCCCTCCTAGATAAACTCTGGACATTCGATCAAGAGGCTGGTGAAGGCACCGTCAAAACCCACATCACCAATCTGCGGCATAAGCTGAAGGCAGCAGGTTGCCCCCAAGAATTGATTGAAACGGTTTATGGCGTTGGCTATCGTTTTGTGCCCCCCCACGTCTAGCCCAATGTTTACCCATATTCGCCGCCGCTTACTGTTCTTTAATCTCCTCGTGTTTGCAGTCGTCCTTGGCGGGTTTGCGATCGCTGTGCGCGTGGTCTTTGTTCACAATCTCAGGGAGCAACTCACCAATCGTCTCATTGCCATTGCCCAAGGTGCGGCTGCTAATGCTGATATTGAGAATGGTCAGCTCAAGATTGAGGAGCACGGTTTGCCCCATGAGCTAAAGAAGCAAGCAGCAACCTTAGAGTGGTTTGATGCCCACGGCCGACTTCTCAAGCAACAGGGCGAAGAACTTCCCTACATACCGCTCAATCCAAAGGTTTCAGTAGCTATTCACACCCATGATCCCCCTTTGCAGTTAGTCACACTGCCAATTTTGCACCAAGCAACCAACGAAATCATTGGCTACATCCGCATTAGTCAAGAATTGGATGAATTTAATGAGACCGTTTGGCAGTTGGATACTGGTCTCATGGCAGGGGTCATGATAGGACTCCTCCTCAGTGCTATGGGTAGTCTGTGGCTCAATCGCCAAGCCATGCAGCCTATTGAAGCCAGTTTTGAGCGGTTGCGACAGTTTACGGCTGATGCCTCCCATGAACTCCGCAGTCCCTTGATGGCCATTTCCAGTAATGCTGAAGTTGCCCTTAAGTACGATGAAGGAATGCGACCAGAGGATCGGGAAGTCCTAGGGGCGATCGCCAGCGCTACGGATCAAATGACCCGCCTCATTGATGACTTATTGATTCTGGCAAGAACTGATCGTCAACGACCGATGGCCATGCGGACGATCAACCTCGCAGAGACCTTAGCGCAATTAATTCAACTGTATAAACTACAGGCACAGCAGCAGCAAATTAGCTTAGAGTTTAGTACCGATCCCCAACTGCTGCTGCGGGGGGATGAGGCGGCTCTCATACAGGCTTTCACCAATCTTTTACAAAATGCGCTGCGCTACACTCCTGAAGGGGGCAAAGTCAGTGTGACTGCCAAGCGTCTCATGCACCATATTCACGTGACTATCGCTGATACGGGCATTGGTATAGCGTCTGAGCACCTTAGTAAAATTTTTGAGCGCTTTTGGCGAGCAGATCCCTCCCGTCACTATGTGGATGGAGGAGCAGGGTTAGGCCTATCCATTGTCCAAGCAGTTGTCCAGAGCCACGGTGGCAGCATTGATGTCAAGAGTCAAGTGGGTCAGGGCACCTCATTTACTGTCAGGCTCCCCCTCAGTCATTAACTTATTTGATAAAGGTGATCACGCCATCTGCAATGAGCTGCACCGCGATCGCTAAAATCAAAAAGCCCAAAATCCGATTGAGTGCCCCTATGCCTGTTGTGCCCAAGCCCTTAATCAAAGGCTCCCCTAGAATTAAGCAAAAGTAGGTGATAAAGCTAAACAGAGTAATTCCCAGAACACAACCAAGATACTCTGGCCATTGATGGCAGCGGGTTGAAAAACCAATCACAATACCAATCGCGCCCGGCCCACTAATGATGGGCATTGCCATAGGTGTAAAGGAAATATCTTCTTTGTCCACTGCCTCCAGTTGCTCTTGATTGGTCAGACGCGGTTGAGGAGCAACCATCTGCCAAGCTGTATGTGCCACAATCAACCCACCAGCAATTCGCACTACTGCTAGGGAAATTCCAAAAAAGCTGAGAATAAACTTGCCCACCAAGAAAAAAATTGCTAAGACAGCAAAAACATTAAAGGTAATTTTTCGTGCTTGTCGCAGGCGATATTTCGTAGTGTTTCTAGCAGTCAAACTATAGAAAATAGGAATTGCCCCAATTGGATTCGCAATCGGAAAGAGGGCTGTCAATATGCCGAACATAAAAGAAAAGAGGGTGTTAACCATGATTGGTACTGCTAAATTAAAGCGAAATACAACCCTTTTCACATATGGAACAAGCTCAAAACTGCGGAAGCCCCTATGAGAGAGGATTACATCCCCTTTACGTATTCCATATTGCTAATATCAGGACTGTAGTCAGTGGTACGAACAAAAGTGAATGACAGACTCACCCGTGGAGCCAAAGAAGGGTTTCAATGCTTCGGAAGATGTAACTATCTTATGTTTGAGTCTAACAGGCTTGGTGTGACACATGATCAGCCGACGACACATTCAACTGGTCTCACTTTTGGGATTGGGCGTATATTGGGAGTATCCCTTGGGGGATAAAAAGATGGATCACGCCTATTTTTGTCCAGCATGTTTTGCGGAGATTGCCGCGGACGACTCAATCTGTCCTGTATGCGGTGTCAACATTCACCAGTGGGAACAGGAGCATCCCTCCTACGAAGATCGACTGATCAATGCCCTAAAGCATCCCAACTCCGAAGCCCGCATCGGTTCAA
Source organism: Thermosynechococcus sp. QS41 (assembly GCF_031583515.1). NCBI lineage: Bacteria > Bacillati > Cyanobacteriota > Cyanophyceae > Acaryochloridales > Thermosynechococcaceae > Thermosynechococcus > Thermosynechococcus sp. QS41. The sequence goes on along the minus strand of NZ_CP134181.1, from coordinate 2,575,481 downwards.
TTATTACCCTTGGCAATCGCAGTAATCCCAAAACGACCATTCCCCTTGCCGAATGTGCTTCAACCTACTCCATTGACGTTTGGCAAGCTATGGAAATCGTTCGATCCTTAAGAAAGCTACCTGACTCTCCTGAGAAAACCACAGCCTTGCAAATGTTATTGGATCATCCTGCGCGAGTCATTCGTGAAGAAGCAGCGGCCACTCTAACTCAAGTCACCCGTGAAACATGTTCCTAATGGATTGGCGTTCCCCTTGAAGTTGCTATACTCTTTTCACCACAAACCCATCTTTAGGCAAAAAATTAGGGTAGATATTTATGCCTGTTAATCTACCCTAGACAGCTTGGTAATTTGAGTAAAATTCAGAGAACCTTAAGGATGGTTGCCATTATTGCTATGGACGATCAGAATTGGGGACTTGGATACTGCCACCCAAGGGAGCTTCATGAAGGTCATTTTCCTCTTGACCCGCTAGTTCCGTTCTGAGGATACGCCCATTACCGGCATCCACTTTGACCTCAGCATTGGGAAAGCGCACTTCATAAACCAAGCTACCGTTTTCTGCCCCTAGGGCAACCCGTATTGCCTTTTGGCCTTGAGCCGCTTCTGCAATTTGTTGAGCTTGTTGGGGGCTAATTTTAGCAAGGCTACGGTATTGGGCTTCCTCTTGCATTTCTTCAGCCGTATTTTTCGCTTCATAGCGATCGCTCTCGTCATACCCACCCTTTTGATCTGTTTGTGCCACCAGAGCATAGCTAATATGACGCTGCGTTTTCAGTGCCATTGCACTGCCACCAATGGCGATCGCTGAGAGCACTCCTAGTGTCATTAAAACTTTTATTGAGTCTTTCATCGTAGAGTCTCCAAGTTCAGTTCACTGTTCCTGAGGCGGAACAATTCCCACAGTAGGGAGGAATTGTCAAGAAGTCGTCAAGATCAAAAGGCAATTTTGAACCTACCTAATGCCTAATAGAGTCTTGTTGGCAACAATGACACGTGCTCAACACTGGGGAAACTAGTCTAGGGTAGCCGCTGACCGCATACTTCAGAAAAGGGCTGTAGTCTGCATTTCTTATCAAGTTCTTGACAGTTCGTTCCTATAGTAAAGCTATCCCAAGGAAGAGGAATAGACCGATGACTTTAGAAGTTCTGCCTATTCCAGTACCAGCACAGTTTGAACGTGCTTTAGCGCTGCCTGCACAATCCCGTTGGCTGGGTCTGTATTGGGAGCCACAACTGGGGTATCCCTGCTACACCGATGGCCAGACAGTGGGCACAGCAAATCTGCAAGGATGGCAATTATTTTGCCAACATCCAGAGATACAACCCCGCCTGTTGTCCTATCAACTGACGGCAGGGGAACGGGCGCCCCGGCATGGATTGCTCTTCGATCGCCAACATCGCCGTCTATACATTGGTGAGCTAGAACGCATCCAAGAGTATTTACAGCATCCAGTTGCCCTAGAAATTTTAGAGCCACTGACGCCAAGACATCGCTTTTCCCTAAAGGAGGGTTGGCAGTTCCTCAGGGAGAAGTGGTTGGTGGGGCTAGCCCTCGTGTTGTCGGTAATCGTGGGAGTGGGTGTTGTGCGTACGGCTGGAAAGTATGTTCACGAGGTGTTTGAGGAGGTCTTTGACGATTGATCCAATGGCCAAAATCAAGTGTTCAATAGGGCAATAATCTCATGGCTAATGGCGCGCAGTTGGTTTTGTAGATCTTCGCTAGGCAAATTGTTGCCACTAAAAACCCCCTGACCAATACTACTGAACCGCCACTGCTCACTCATATAGCTAAACCCCACGATGTCTAGACCAATGGCACGGCGCTGGGGAGAGTCTGGATCGCAATAGAGGCGAATTTGCAGAAGCAAACTGCGGGCTTGCCAGCGGCGACTCCAGCCCGGTAGGTGAAAACCAATGTCAATTGAATCGGGATCCACTAGGTTGCGGGTATGGGGGTCATCGGCCCAAGGGTGCAGGTCTGCCCGCAGATCCGCATTGCACTGCTTAAAGAGGTGGACGATCGCCCCCAATTTGCTGGCCATCTGCACGGTCACTGCCTGCTCTGCTGCATTCACCGTCATTCTCTCCGCAACACCTTTGTTCCCAAGGTTAACGAGGGGAAACCGCTTGATCAACTCTAGGGGTTGGCAGCGGTGCCAAAGGACGCTCAAGGCGGGGTTGCCCCACAGAGTAGCTCAGGGCATAGCTTTGCACCAAGAGCCAAAACCAAAGTTGTGGTGCCATGGGTTCTAGCCACGGTTGACAACGGCGCACCAAGGGGGGCAGCCAAAAGCCAAAGAGGGCATGGTACAGGGCATCCAAGCTAAAACTGAGGTAGCTTTGCAGCCAGCGCAGCAGATCCCCAACCTCCACCATTTCGTAGATCCACCAAAGGAGGCCGGGGTTTTGCCAAGCAGCTCGCAGTGCCATACGGTTAAAGGGCAGCCAGCCAGCGCGGTCTTTGATAAAGCGATCGGCCAATTCGGGGGATTCCTGGGCGAGGATGCCAAAAAAGGTGTTCAACGTGGCATTGACGCGCTCTGGGGGCAGGGGGCGATCGCTGGGCACCATCATTCCCCGTGAAAAGAGCCATGTCACCGCTGTATTGCTCTGATAAGCGCGAATTTGGTTGAGGAATTGCTTTTGCACAAGGTCATGACGCAGGGCGGTGTCCAGTAGATCCGTCAAGCGGGGCAGGTTGCGCACCAGGGAGCCAAAACCAGTAAACACCAAGGGAGACTGGAGTGAGGCGGCATCGCCAATGGCCAAGACGCGATCAAAGGCCACCGCGCGATCGCCCCGGTGGTGGCTAAAGTAGCCGGGGATGTAACCAAAGGTGGGTTTGACCCAAGTGAGTTGATCGAGATCGCAGCGGCGGTACTCCGGCAGGATGGTAAAAAAGTCCTCGTACAGTTCCAGCAAAGAGCCGGGAAACTCTGGCTGGATGTGGTGGTAGTGAAAGAGATAAATGGTGCGCTCTTCCCCCGCTCCCGGAAACAGTTCCCAAATGAGTTGCCGTCCCCGCGAAATATCGCCGTGGCTAAAGAGAACATCGCCATAGTTGCCATCCCAAACCTCTGGGACAATGCCCTTGACGATCGCCCCCACCGTCGGACAGACGCTATCATAGGCACGACCGCCGTTCAGTTGACGGGCAATGGGGGAGGCGGTGCCCATCGCATCAATGAGGACACGGGCGATCGCCTGTCGCTGTTCTTGGGTTTGGCGGTGCTGGGTTTGCAGAACCACACCATTGGGATGAATCATCGCTGTCTCAAATTCCGTCCAATCCCAAATCTCACCCCCCGCTTGGCGCAGTTTCTCACCGCACAGATGCAGGAATTTGGCCGAGTCAAGGGCAATATTGAGAACCGTCGGGGTGTGCAGTACGGGTGCCCGACAATGGGGAGGACTAGTGGCATCAAAGAACTTGTTAAAGCCATCGCGGTACTCGCGGGCAATCAGGCTCTCAAACTCCGCAGTCGTAAACAAGCCCAAATCAATCAGACTCTGAAATTCCATGCGGGAGATATTCCACTCCCGATTCATGCGGCCAAAGGGCAACCGCTCGATCACCAGAACCCGATAGCCCAACCGCGCCATCACTGCTGCGTGGATCACCCCCAAGGCACCCCCCACATAAACTAGGTCATAGCGAGGGGGATCACAGGGTGTCGTTGCAGTGTGCAAAACAGGAACCGGGGGCGTGGGCTGTTGTACCCCTTGGCGCCAGCGTTGCTCCCACCAATAAACCCGCTCTAAATCCGCCTCACCTTGGGGCATGCGTTGGAAGTATTTTACGGTCAGCGGATAGCGATCGGCCAAAGCTTCAAAAATTGTCTTGCCAGCCGGCCAAGGGGGAAGCGCCTCAGATTGCAGTGGAAAGGCCAAACGCAAATGCTGTTGAAGGTGTTGGAGACAGGCACGCTCCTGAGGGAAAGGCCGCTTTCCCCAGCGCATCACCTTGAGGTATGTGGTTCGCTGCAAGCTCCACAGGAAAATGGCCAGTTCCGTGGGCGCCTCAGGAACCTGCCAGCAACCCCCGGTCGGTTTTGGCGCAATGGTGCCAATGCGCGGCTCAAAGGTGTGGTGCAGCCAGTGAATCACCGCTGCGGTATCGGGAGTGGGCACCTCAAGGTATAACAGTTCTTGCATTTTGTTTCAAAAGTCCGCTAAGGAGCTTGACAACGGCACGATTTGGCGTAAACTTCACTGTACTAAACAGTTTAAGAGAGTTTACGGTTTCTCAGAATTACCCTGTTGCCCTATGCATTATCCCATTCCAAGGAGTCTCGAAGAAATAGCAGCCCTCAGCCAGCAGCCTGTCAGTGAAGAGGTGGTGGCGGCAGCGATCGCCGGCGTGATTACGATTTGCCGTGCCGAAGGCCACAGTCTAGCGCAGGTGCAGGAATGGGTACTCGCAGACGATGATCTTTTGGATCAAAAAACGCGCCAATGGCTCAGTGAAGCAGTGGCAATGGCTTGGTCAAGTGTCGAGGCAGGGGCAGTGACGACTGGCCGTGAGGGCGATCGCTAGGGCATCGGCAGCGTCATCGGGCTTGGGCAGCGTGCTGAGATTGAGTTCCCGTTGCACCGCCTGTTGAACGTCTATTTTCGCGGCATTGCCATAGCCGGTGAGGGCTTGCTTCACTTGGGGAGGGGTGAATTCCATTAGGGGACAGTGCAGTTGACTCAGGACTAAAAGAATCACGCCCCGCGCTTGAGCAACCACAATCGTATGGCTCATTTTGTAGAAAAAGAGGCGCTCCAAAGCCACTAAATCTGGTTGGAGGGCAGGAATTAACGTGTGCAGATCGCTGTAGAGACTCTGGAGGCGATCGCCCGCGGGCATATCCGCAGGAGTGGTAATCACACCAAAATCACACACTTGGCAGGTGTTGTTCTGCACCTCAATACAGCCATAGCCAAGGGTAGCAAGGCCGGGGTCTAGGCCAAGGATGCGCACACGTTCTAGTTCACGGTGCCGGTCAACAGATCCAAAATTGGTTTCGCCATCCAGTTCAGCCCCACCTTCAGTTGATGTTCAAGGGTGGGCATGCGGTAGAGGTAGGCCAGTCGCCGTGCCAAGTAGGCCAGAGGGCCATCGAGGGTCAGTCCTAGCCCTGCCAAGGCGGCGCGATCAGTTCCGAGGGTGAGCATCTCACCGAGATGGGAATAACGACAGGGCAGTAGCGGGCGATCGCTCAGACTGGCCCAAAGATTCCAAGCCGCATAATCCGCCTGTTGAAAAGCCGCCTGTGCCGTATGGGGAATCGGTTGTCCCTGTTCATCTACCGCATCCGCGGCATCCCCAAGGCCAAAAATCTCTGGATGATCAACGACTTGCAATGTGGGCATCACCTGCAGGCGCCCCGTGGAGGTTTTGGGCAAATCAAGGGCAGCAATCACCGGCGAAACCGCTGTACCCACCGTCCACAAGACAATATCAACGGGCAACTCATCCACGCGGTCTTTGTATTGCAGGGAAATCTGATCCGCAGTGACAGCAACCGGGGTTGTTTCCAAATCAATCCAAACCCCCCGCTCTTCAAGGGCACGCAGAGCTGCCTTGCGATTAAATTCTGGAGAAGACTTGAGAATCTCGGTGTTGCGATCCACCAAACGAATGCGCCCGCGGCTACCTAAGCGCTCTGCCAACTTACAGGCCAATTCCACGCCACTGGGACCAGCACCGACCACCACCACGCGGATGCGATCGCGATCGGAGCGCTCCCGCCGTTGCAACGCTTCTTCGAGACGGTAGGCATCACTGAGAATTCGGAAGGTCAAGGCATACTCTGCAACACCGGGAATGCTGTTTTTAGGGGTTTCCCCCCCCAAGGCGAGAACCAGTTTGTCGTAGGTGAGCGGGGTGCCCTCAGTCAAGTGCACCGTTTTTTCCTTGAGATCCACAGCGCTCACGGTTCCCTGATGAAAGACGACCGGGGTCTCCTTGAGCAACTCAACAAAGGGCGGGGCAATTTCCCACGCCTGTAGCTCCCCTGTAATTAATTCGTAAAGGAGGGGAGTAAAGACAAAGCGATCGCTCTGATCCACAAGGGTGATCTCTGGAGGCGCAGACCAAGGAAATTGGGCAAGGCGGAGGGCGGTATAAAGGCCGCCAAACCCACCCCCTAGAATACAAATTTGGCTTGTCACCGCTGATTCCGTTATGACGCTTTCCCACTCAGTATAACTTGCGCCTCTGAGAGGTCAGCAATTTGTGGCACTGCTCGGGTCTCCTTGATACTTGGATCCGGCAAGAGCGGGCGATCGCGCCGCAGCCAAATCGCTTGCAGACCAGCACCTTGGGCACCGAGGACATCATCCTCCCAACTGTCACCAATGTGCCAAACCTGAGAGGTCGCATAGGGGGTCACCGCCCGCTCAAAGATCAGCCGATTCGGTTTCGCCGCCCCCACCTCACTGGAAATCCACACCTCCTTGAAAAAAGGGGCTAACCCCAAGGCCTCTAGCACCCCATAGAGACGGCTATCAAAATTCGACACCACCATCAGAGGAATGCCCTGAGCTTGCCACTCCTTCAACGCAGGCAAGACATCCTCATACAGAGACCAAGGTTCAGCCGTGGCATAGTAGGCAAAGACTGGAGCAAAAAACGTATCAAAATCAGCAAATTGATCCAAGACGCCCGCGCGGCGAAATGTCTCTGCCGCAACCCCTTGCCACCACCGCAATTCTGCCTCTGCCCGTTGTGAAGCCTCAAGATCAGGGAAAGCGCAGGGCGGGGTAGCCCTAAAGGCCTTAAAGAAGGCCACATCTAATGCGGCTGAATCAACCTGAACCCCGACTTCAGCAGCAAAGCGACCATAAACGGTACCCACGGATTCCCGTAGGCCAAAGAGGGTGCCGACCGCATCGAGGGTAATGAGTTGGGGCAGATCAGGCCGGTGCATCGGAACTAGCATCTACAGCGGGTGGGGGAGAGGTCTCCTGAGCACGGCGCTTGCGTTCTTGCTCCACAAGTTCTTTCATCAGACTGCGAGCCTGATTGATTTTGTCGAGGTTGCTGCGGTAGAGTTCGAGATCGCGCTTGACTTTCTCGATCGGCAGCTTAATGACGGGAGCCAGTTGATCCAGTGTCTCGTTGAGATTCGTTGTCAGATCCCCCACCAGCTCCTCAAGGAAGGCATACAGTCCCACCGCATGGAGGCGGCTATATTTGCCCTCGTGGTTGAGGCTGTTGAGGGGGGCACTGGGTTGACCACTGTTGAGTTCATCGAGGATTTGACTCAAGGGGCGGCCTTGGTACTGTTGCCAACTGGCGGCATCCTCCTTAAGCTGTTGCGGGTTCATTTCCTCAGCCCCGCAGAGGGCATGAAAAATACTGGCGCGATCGCCCTCAGGCTGATACCCCTCCATAAACTGGTCAAAGGCGGTCACGACCCCAAGGGCAAATAGGGGAGAGTAGCGAAAATCTACATTGACGCGCAGCAGGTGGATTTCGACCAGCAGTTCTTCAATAAAGCGACGGTAGATTGAGTGAATCGGTCGCGTGTGAGCCGCATAAAAGGCGCGTTTGGTATCAGAGACAGTTCGAGGATTTTGCACAAGCTCTGCCGATATTCGTTAAAAAATGTCATGATTCTTTACTATTATCGCCCATTGCGCTTTCCCAATCAATGATGCGTCCTGAGCTTGCCCTAGCCATCACTCAATTCAACAGCGGCGAATTCTATGCCTGCCATGACACCCTCGAAGCCCTCTGGTTAGAGGCCAGTGAACCTGAGCGCACGTTTTACCAAGGTCTGCTACAAATTGCCGTGGCCTGCTATCACCTGAGTCGGGGCAACCAGCGGGGGGCGATCTTGCTTTTGGCAGAAGGGCGGCGTCGTCTAGAGCAGTGTGATCCGAACTTTTGCGGCCTAGATTTGACAGCCTTTTTGACGGCAGTGGCGGCGTTACAGGCGCAGCTTCAGACCCCCCTTGACTCAGAGCCAAAAATTCAATTGCATCTTGCTGTTGCGCAATCCCTCGATCAAGCCCAGACCCCGACAGCCCTTAAAACTCAAGCTCATCCTCTTCAGACGCTTCAGCAATTGGGGTGTCTGGACTTTCTCCCTCATCGGGTAAGCGAATAACCACCCCGTTAAAGAATCGTGCCAGTTTTTCGGCAGATTCACGCACAGGATCCGGGGCAGTGGTGAGAGGGGGCGGGGGTGGAGTAGAGGTTGGTTCTATGGGGGGTGGCGGTGGTTCTTCCTGTGGTTGAGAGGGAATGACGACAGCGGAGTGCGGCGGCTCCTTGGCTTTTGGCGCAGGCGTGGTTTTGTGGGGTAGGGGGGCAATCTCAAAGGCGACTTTGATGCGGCGGCCTAGAACTTGGGAAAAGGCGGCTTCAATTTTGGCTTGGTTATTCTTCGTCAGATTTAACAGTGTTTGATTAACAATGCCGATGTGCACCTCGCGATCGCTCATTTGTCGCAGGTGACCATGCTGCGAGAGCAGAGCATAGGTGCTCATTTGCATCTGCTGCAAGACCTGTAGTGCCTGTTCCCACACAGGTTCGGTATGATCTGCCCGCGGTTCAGGGGTTGGCTTGGGTTCAGGAGCTGGAGCAACCGTGTCTTTCGTGTCTTTAATTTGAATATGTTTGACTGGTGACTCTGACTCCTTGGGGGGTGCCGCAATCGCTGGGAGGTCAGGCTGAGGGGGCGAGACAATCGTGAGCTTCGGAATGGCAGTAGGCGCTACATTGGGCACACTGGATTGGGGTGCCGTTTCCGTCATCAACCCCAGAATGCTAATTTCCAGCCAGAGACGGGGTTGACTGCTCTGTTTGATTTGGCTTTCACAGGTGCGCAGATGTTGTTGGGCATGCAGAATCTCCTCAACGGACCATCCCTCAGCAACGGCAATCAAAGCCTGCCAAGTTTCTGCTGTCAGGGCTACCAAGTCCTGCCGTTCAGGGACGGTTTTCGCCAAGAGCAAATCACGGTAGAGACTGGCCAGATTTTGCAGAATTGTCAGCGGATCGCGACCCCGTTCCAGTAATTGGCGGGTGTGCTCAAGAACCGCCACCGCATCCCGACGGGCGATCGCCCCCAGCAATTGCCGCAGATCCTGTTCTGGTACTGCCCCGGCCAGTTGCCATACATGTTCTACCGTGATCCGTTCAGGATATAAGCTCAACTGATCCAGCAAGCTTTCAGCATCCCGCAGTCCCCCTTGGGACAATTGTGCCACCAGGGTCAAGGCCTGCGGCTCAATGTCAATTTGCTCCTTATCGGCAATGTGCTGAAGGTGGGCAACCATCTCCCCTAGGGGAATCCGCCGAAAATCAAAGCGCTGACAGCGGGAAATAATTGTTGGCAAAACGCGCTGCGGATCTGTGGTGGCAAGGACAAAGACCACATGGGGCGGCGGCTCCTCTAGGGTTTTGAGGAGGGCATTGAAGGCCGACACACTGAGCATGTGGCATTCGTCAATCACATAAACTTTGTAGCGACACTGTACTGGGGCAAATTGTGCCTTCTCAATCAGTTCGCGGATATTGTCCACCCCGGTGTGGCTGGCAGCATCAATTTCAATCACATCTAAGCTGGTGCCATTGGCCACCTGCCGACAAACTTCGCATTGGCCACAGGGATCGGGGGTAGGCTTGGCACTCCTCAGACAGTTGAGGGACTTAGCCAAAATACGGGCACTAGAGGTTTTACCCGTGCCGCGAGGACCACAAAAAAGATAGGCAGGGGCAATGCGCTCCTTGAGTAGGGCTTGGGTAAGCGTGGTGGCGATCGCCCCTTGACCCACTAGATCTGCAAAGCGTTGGGGACGATATTTGTGATGCAGGGGTTCGTAGGTCACTGCTGGGCTGCAATGGATATGCCAGAAGACGCTGGTGGGTAAATGCCGCGCATGTTATTCTAACAGGCCAACGATGGCCATAGGCTCGCTGTCGGCGATCGCCCCTCAGTCTCCCCCAATGGAACCAGCCCTAGCCCCTAGAACCAGCCTTTTTTACCCGCAATGTACGTTCTATAAAACTCTTCATCACTCTTGGTGAGGTAAATAATGCCCTCAATGAGGCCAATAATGGCTATGACAGGGGCAAGCAGGCCACAGGTCAAAAGACTCACCAGTAGCATGATCAAGCCCTCCGTGTTGTAGCCGAGAACAAACTTGTGAATGCCCAGGGCACCCAAGAGAATACCGCAAATGCCGGCTGCAATTTTTTTCCCTGAAATATCGGGATTCGAGGTCATTGTCCCTTCCCCAATGGTTATTTTTGATACAGCGCGATCGCGCTCTCTTGGCCTATATGCTTCAGGGTTTCAGGGGGACCGTCAAGGGGTGAGTAGGCAGTTTATTGATTGACGCAAGACGTGTCTGGTCTTAAGCGGCAGCGACCCAATCAGCAAGGGGTTCCCAGCGCACAGTGCGATCGCCCCCCACTTCCACCACCACTTTGAACTTCGGTAGGGTCTGGGTTAACTGTGCCAAGTAGGCAAATTCCTGCCTTGAGAGCCGCTTGCCATCAATCAGCCAAAGCACCAGTCCCTTGGCATTGGGGGGCAGGTTTTCCAAGTGGTAGGTCACTAGGGGGGGCTGGAAATAAACGCGAATGTCTTCCTTGCCCGTGTGAGCCGGACGAATCCCGTGCGCTTGGGTCAGGTAGGCTGCTAAATCCCCCAAACCCGGTGCGCTCATGTGCAAGGTGGTATAGCCCTTGGAACGCAGTCGCCGTTGATAACGACCCTCAAAACCACCCTCCGGGGGAACAAAGAGTGCCAATGCCCCAGCGGATTCTAAATCTTTGACAAATTGATAGCCAGCCAGCAGACCCATAGATCCTTTCTCACAGGTTTTAGCATTCCATCCAGCACTTTATCACGGTCATTCCTACTGCGGGTATGCCTAAGTTAATAGCAGGGCAAATAGCCCACATAAGGCAATACCATCAAAAACACCCGCACCACCAATACTCAGCACTCCCGCCGACATCCGCTCAATTTCCCGTAGGTGGAGTAAATCTGCACCAATCAGGGTTCCCAGCACACCTCCGGCAAAGGCAATGGGTGCCGCCGCCACGCCCCCAGAAATCAAAATGGCTGTCATTGCTGCTGTTAGGGGCGCGACCAAGGCATTCATTTGAATACCAATCCCCGGTACCACCTGAGCAGAGTAGTAACTGACAGCGGCCACAATTGCCGTCACCAAGAGAATTGCCAAGGGACTGACGCGGGTAAATTGATAGAGGGCTAGCACCGTCGGGATCAAGCCGCCCCCCACATTCAGCGCCACAATCGTCTTTTGCTCAATTTTGCGCAGGGGAATGCCCCAAAACCGACTGAGCCAGAGTTCTTCAAAGTCGGGAACAATGGCCACCGTAGAAACCCGCTCATAGAGGGGGATATTAATCGTGCTGCCGAGAATCACAAGCAGCAGTAAGACCGAAGCAGCAGTAGGTGAAAAGCCCAACTTGGCAACGGCCACTTGTACAGCATCGAGGGCGATCGCTAGCCAAAGGAAAGGCAGCGACAGTAACAGCAGCACAAAAAGTAGAGCAGTAACAGGCAGATAAATCATAGAAACGCAAAATGACCTTAAAACTTGGGACTCAAACGTGGGAGGACGCCTGGGACACTGCCGCCAGAGTCTCCCTCAGCGCTTTGGCCAAAGCAATCGCGGAAGGATAGCGATCGGGCAACAGAGGAGCCGTAGCGCGGTGCAACACCTGTTTCAAGGGATCGGGAATCTCGGGGCGATCCGAAACATCAAGGCGATGAAAGCCATCACGGTGGTGATAGAAACGAATCGGACTATCCCCCAACAGCAAAAAAGCTAGGGTTGCGCCCACTGCAAATAGATCCGACTGAATGGTGGGTTGACCCATCATCTGTTCCGGAGCACTGTAGCCCTCCACGGCAATGCGGGTGCCACCGGGGGAATGCCCCAGTTCTTTGACCGCCCCAAAGTCAATCAAAACAATTTGGTTATCGCGCGATCGCACCAGTAGGTTACTGGGTTTGAGATCCCGGTGAATCACGGGTGGATCCTGATTGTGCAGATAGTCCAAGACACCGCAGGTTTGAATCATCCACTGCACCGCCTGAGGAATCGGCACCGTGCCATTGCGCAGTACCCAGCGCTCTAGGTCAATGCCATGAATGAGTTCCATCACCAAATAGCTTTTACCATCTTCCACGAAAAAGTCATAAAAGCGGGGAATCCCTGCATGGTCAAGGAGCTGTAAGATGCGAGCTTCCCGTTCAAAGAGTTCCTGTGCCTTTTCATTGTCCTTCATATCAGACCGCAGTTCCTTGAGAACCCGCACCTCCGGTACCTTGCCAGTCCATCCCCCGGAGGGTTGCGCTTCACAGGCCAAGTAGGTTGTGCCAATGCCGCCATGCCCTAAAAGGCGCAGGATGTGATAGTTGCGTACGGTGCGCTGCACATTGAGGGGTTGACCACAGTGAATGCAAAACAGATTCCCCGGCATATTACCGGCATGGGTACACTCACTGAGGGTGGGCGCACTGCGGCGAAAGGTTTGCTCATGGAATTCAAGAATTGGGCCTGTGGGGCCTAGCTGAATGAGACTGCCACTGGCAAGTTTGCTCTCATCAACAAGGCGACCATCAACAAACGTCCCGATCGCCCCCAAACTTTTGAGATACCAACGCCCGAGATTTTCTGGATCCCGATAGCAACACAGTTCAGCGTGATAGCGACTAATGAGAATATCATTGAGAATCACATCGTTATCTGCGGCACGACCAATACGAATAGTTGTTTTAATCGGGAAACGCCATGTTTTGACCGGGGTGCGTTTCCAAGGATCTAACAGGTGCAGAATAATCACGGGTGTGGAACTGCCACAGCAAACTCATCGAGATTTAGCCTATTTTCCTACACTTTGCCGATGTCTGCAGTGTTTTGCAATAAATCATAAACAGCTCAAGATGCCAAGGCTAACTGTTCTAACTGAGCATGCAGCCTTATTTTAGACTGTCTATCTGGCTTGGCAGTGCGCAATTGTTTATGAAAGAGACTATAGTCTCGGATTTCTCACTACTGCCAAAGCGTAGTACACTAGGGGTAGTGCTGGTGTAGCTCAGTTGGTAGAGCAACTGACTTGTAATCAGTAGGTCGTCGGTTCGAGTCCGACCATCAGCTTTACTCAGTGTTCGCCCAAAAAGTATTGGGTCTTTGGCTCAGCCTTGCCTGCCATGACGGCACTATGATGATCAAGGAAACGATCTTGCTACCCTTGCCATGCTTGTCTATTGCACCCGTCCCCACTGTCGTTGTCCCCAAAACGATGTTCCAGACTTAGACAACCCCAACAAACGCTACAGTCGCGTGGCGGAGAGATTTTGTACGACCTGTGGGATGCCCTTGATTCTACGAGGACGATACGTTGCAGAGCGGGTTCTGGGTCAGGGGGGGTTTGGGGCGGCCTATCTAGCACGGGATTTGGATACCCCTGGTCGGCGTGAGTGTGTGATTAAGCAATTTCGTCCCAACGTGTCCGATCCCCAGAGTCGGCAAAAAGCTCAGGAACTCTTTGAGCGAGAGGGTGAAGTTCTCGACCAACTGGGGCAGCATGCGCAGATTCCTGATTTACTAGCATTTTTTGCTGAAGAAGTCCCCAGTGTGGATGGACAAGGGGTAGAGCAGTATTTCTACTTGGTACAGGAATATATTGACGGCGAAACCCTCGAGGATGAACTGGCTCAAAAGGGATGCTTTAGTGAGGAAGAGGTGCGGCAGGTGCTGCGGGAACTCCTACCCGTGTTGCAGTACGTCCATGACCACGGCTCGATCCACCGTGATATTAAGCTCTCAAATATTATGCGCCAGCACCCCAGCAAGACAAAGTTTCCCGGCCAAGGGCGGCTCTATCTGCTGGATTTTGGTGCGGTGAAGCAGATTTCCCAAGCGGGGGGACAACAAGGACACTTTACGGGTATTTATACCCAATACTATGCGCCACCGGAACAAGCACGGGGGGAACGGGTCTATCCCAGTTCAGATCTCTATGCCTTAGCAGTGACTTGTATCATATTGCTGACCGGCAAAGATCCCAGTGAGCTATTCGACGCTTATAACAACCGCTGGCATTGGCATTCCTATGCCCAAGTCAGTCCACAACTGCAAGCCATTCTCGATCGCATGCTACAACCGGCGCCTAGCGATCGCTACCAATCAGCGGCAGAGGTCTTAGCGGACTTAAATGCTTACTCTACCCCCGCCCCACCGCCACAACCAGTAACAGTAGCACCCCCTTCCCCGCCACCCGTAGTGTCACAACCGGCACCCCCTCCTTCACCTAGACCGGTGATGCCACCGACCAGCACACCACGTCCGAAAGCAAAACCGCCCCGCCAGCCTGCGCCTCCCTTACCGGCATTGAAAATTCTCATTGGTGCTGGCTTTACGGGCTTTGAAATGACGGCCTTGGGGTTGATGATTTTTAGTTTGATGACCGCTTGGCAGTTGCCTGTTGGTGTGAGTGCGGGGTTGATTGGTGCTCTATTTGCCTTTTTGGTGTTTTTGCAGTACAAACGCTGGATTGAACACTGGGAGCAGTTGATCATTGCAGTCATTTCAGGGGCAGTTCTTTTTTTTGTCCCCCTCTTGCAAGCAGGCCTAGGGGGTGTGACAGCGCTGCTCATTTGTGGTTTAGTGGGGTTGGGTTGCATGGTTATGGGCAACATTTTTTTGCTAATTTACAATATCTTGGCGCGGTTACTGTAGGAGCGGGGCAATGCAGTTAACGTGGTTGGAGAGCAATACTTGGTTGTGGAAGTTAGGTCATACGCGGATTTTGGTTGATCCATGGTTTGTGGAGGCACTGACTTTTGGCAACACGCCTTGGCTGTTTCAGGCGGAGCGATCGCGCCCCTGTGCCATGCCAACCGATGGGGATGTCATTTTGCTCTCCCAAGGGCTACCGGATCACTGCCATGAACCTACCCTCCGCACCTGCGATCGCGCCCTACCGGTCATTGCCTCCCCCAGTGCTGCCAAAGTTGCCCAAGGCCTTGGCTTTGAAACAGTGATTGCCCTTAGCCCCCACCAAACCTACACGTACCGCGATCTCACAATCCAAGCCACCAAGGGCGCCAGTATCGGCCCTCGTCAACAGGAAAATGGTTACATTGTGCGCTGGGGCACTCAAAGTCTCTACTATGAACCCCACGGCTGTCATGATTCGTGGCTGCGCACCTACGGCAAGGTGGATGTGGTGATTACGCCGCTGTTGGATGTCTGTTTACCCATGGTGGGTGCGATTCTCAAGGGGGGCAAAACGGCATTGGAATTGGGACAATGGCTTCAGCCCAAGGTGATGATCACCACTGCTGGCAATGGTACCCTCCGTCTTCAGGGATGGCTACCGCGACTGCTCTCGGTCAAAGGCACCCTTGAGGAACTGCAAGTGGCGTTTCAGCGGCTAGGCCTCAACACTCGTTTGGTGGAACCAGTAGCCTACACTCCCCTTGTTCTTCTGGCTGAGGTCTAGGGATGCGATGCTGGCTACGGCCTTTGATTCTCTTTTGGCAAGAGGTAATTCTTCTACTTCAGGACAATCAGCGGTTTTTGCAGTTGCTCAGTCAAATTGAGGGGATGGCGACTCGGGTGCTGGCGATCGGGATGCTGCTGGTGGTCATCGTCGCCATTATTGATTTGGGGCGGATTTTGACCGTGGAGCTATTCTCACCCCCCTTGGGACAGTTTAGCCTTGAACTGGTGAAAATCTTTGGCCTCTTTCTCAATGTGCTTGTGGCTCTGGAAATTCTTGAAAATATCACCGCCTACCTGAAAACCCACGTCTCGTCGCAAATCGTTGAGCTAGTAATTGTCACGTCTCTAATTGCCATTGCCCGCAAAATTATCATTCTGGATATTGGCCAACCGGAAACGGTGGCAAAGCTCTTGGGGCTGGCGATCGCCATCTTGGCCTTGTCTGCCAGTTACTGGATTGTGCGTCGTTTAAACTACCGGCGGCGTCCCTGAGGGATAGACCTGCTCGCGGTAGGCTTGCGCCTGTTCTAGGGTGGTTTGCAGCCGCTCCCAGTCCTCCTGCTCCACTTGGCGAATCAGATCATCAAGGGTGGCACGGTAGTGGATCAGGCAGTGGCGCAACGCCGCGCGGTTATATTCCGCCATCATCCGTCCCAACTCTGGATTGCCGCCGCCAACACGGCTGGTATCGCGAAAGCCGGAGCTAGCCAACTGCTGGGCAAGCTTCCGAATCGGCTCATTGGCTTCTTGGGCATTCGCAAGAATCAGTGCTGCACTCACGAGGACGGGAAGGTGGGAAATCCAAGCAACAGCGCGATCGTGATCCGAGGGGGTGGCATAGAGTAGCTTGGCGCCGAGATCATTGACCACACCAGCCACACAGTCAATGGCCGCACTGTCAGTGTAGAGGGTTGGGGTGAGAACATAGGGGGCATTGTCAAAGAGATGGGCTTGCGCCGCTTCAATGCCGGATTCTGCGGTACCGGCCATCGGGTGCCCACCGACATAGCGAGGCCAGAGTTTTTCGAGGGCGGGGACAATTTCTCCCTTGACGGATCCCACGTCTGTCAGCACTGTTTCTGGACTGAGGTAGGGGGTAATATCCAAGGCGACACTGAGAATGCTGCCAATGGGGGGACAGAGAAACACCAGATCAAGGGCACGCAAAATTTCTGGCTCCGTACTGCCCCAGTCAATGGCACCCTTGGCGATCGCCCGCTCACAGGTTTCAGGACGCCGACTCAGCCCAACCACATAGTGCCCCTTTGCCCGCAGATCAATGCCCAGTGAACCACCAATGAGTCCCAGCCCGACGATGCCAATCCGCAGCATAGTGCCCCTAAACTTGAATACCTTTACGATTGTGACATTGATTCTTGTTCTGAGGGACATTCCCCTCCTATGCAGATTTGTGCTTTGGATTCACAGCCAGAGGGGGGGCTTCGATACAATCAGAAATGACTCTGTTGCGCTTTAGGCCACCAATGATGAAACGCCTTGCCCATTTGCTTCAGCAGACCCTCAAATGCTGCCTTGGCCTTGCCCTTGTTTGGTGCCTCAGTAGCGGTACACCGGTGTGGGCAGCAGCAGCTCACCATAGTTTTGTGGCAGCCGCAGTGGAGCGGGTTGGCGATGCGGTTGTTCGCATTGATACCGAACGCACGATTGTGCGCCCAGCGGATCCCCTCTTGAGTGATCCCTTCTTTCGCCAATTTTTCCCCGGTTTAGCCTTGCCCCCCCAAGAGGATCGGCTGCGGGGTCAGGGGTCGGGGTTCATCATTGATCCCAGTGGCATTGTCATGACCAACGCCCATGTGGTGAGTCAAGCAGATACGGTGACGGTGCGCCTAAAAGACGGCCGCGTTTTTGAGGGCGAGGTGCGCGGCGTCGATGAGGTATCTGATCTAGCGATCGTCAAACTCAAAGGGGTCACCGAACCCCTACCCACTGCGCCCCTCGGCGATTCCAGTGACGTGAAAGTGGGGGATTGGGCGATCGCCGTCGGGAATCCCCTTGGCCTTGATAACACCGTCACATTGGGCATTGTCAGTACACTCCACCGTTCCAGCGCCCAAGTGGGTATCCCCGATAAGCGCCTTGATTTTATTCAAACGGACGCGGCCATCAACCCCGGCAATTCTGGGGGGCCGTTGCTCAACGAAGAGGGAGAAGTGATTGGCATTAACACTGCCATTCGTGCCGATGCCATGGGGATTGGCTTTGCGATTCCAATTAATAAGGCCAAAGCCCTGCAAGAGCGCCTGATTCGCGGTGAAAAAATTCAACACGCCTACATTGGCATTCAAATGACCACCTTCACGCCAGCAATGGCCAAGGAAAACAATGCTAATCCCAACTCACCAGTGATTCTGCCAGAGGTCAATGGCGTTCTTGTCCTGCAAGTGTTGCCCAATACACCGGCGGCAAAAGCTGGTCTGCGCTGGGGGGATGTGATTACAGCCGTGGATGGGGAACCGATTACCAGTGCCGATCAGTTGCAGGGGATTGTTGATAGTGCCGCTGTGGGGCAAGTTCTCAACCTGACCGTTCAACGGGGCGATCGCAGCCAACGGATTGCAGTGCGGACAGCGGAGTTGCAGGGAGCGGCTTAGGATGCCCTTGGGGCTACTGCTGCTGTGGCTCTTTGCCCTTGCCACCCGCTTTTGGGGGCTGACTCGCTTTCCCACACTGGTATTTGATGAGGTCTATTTTGCCCGCTTTGGCCGCAACTATCTCGCCGGTGTTCCTTTCTTTGATGCCCATCCGCCTTTGGGAAAATACCTGATTGCCCTGAGCATTTGGCTGGGGGGCGGCTTTCACCCTTGGGGCTATCGCTGGTTGAATGCCCTGATGGGATCACTGCTTCCCATAGCGGTGGCAGTGTTGGCCTATCTCCTGACGCGGCGATCGCCCGTGGCGTTGTTGTCGGGACTCTTTGTTGCCCTCGATGGCCTCTTTTTGGTGGAGTCTCGCTATGCTCTCATCAATATCTCCCTTGTCCTTTTTGGGGTGGTGGCACAGATTCTCTGGCTATGGGGGTTGCGCTACCAAGGAAGGGCGCGATCGCTCTGGCTGATGGCCGCAGGCATTGCCTTTGGCGCCTGTGGGGCAGTGAAGTGGAGTGGCTTGGGATTCCTGTTGGGGGTAGGGCTTTTCTGGCTTCTCCAGCAGAGGTTACCGCTGCCTGCTGAATGGAAGACCACTTACCAGTGGTGGCAGATGTGCCTGCTACTCCCCGTTGTCGCCTTTGTGGTTTATACCCTGCTCTGGCTACCCCATCTCCAGTTTCATCCCCACCAGAGCCTACTTGACCTCCATCGCCAAATGTTTAACTTTCACCGCAGTGTTGCCAGTACTGCCCATCCCTACTGTTCGCCGTGGTGGTCTTGGCCGCTCCTGCTGCGCCCCATGAGCTACTTTTTTCAGCGGGTGCAAACCCTCAGTGAACCCGTGCCCGTCATTGGCCCGCCCCTACCACTGGCAGATACCCAATGGGTTTATGCCGTCTATGCCCTCTTTAATCCCCCTCTTCTGTGGCTGGGCACCTTGGCCACGTTGGCTCTTATCCCCCTTAGATTGACGACAACCGCAGGCCGTTTTGTGCTCTTAAACTATGCTGCCAATCTTTTGCCCTGGGCACTGGTGAGCCGCTGTGTCTTTATCTATCACTCCCTCCCCGCTGCCCTCTATAGCTTTATGGCCTTGGCCTTGGTCTGGGAAGCCAGCCGCGATTGGGGAGCTTGGGCACGCTGGGCAGGCATTGCCGTCCTAGGGGTCGTTGTTGGGGGCTTCCTCTACTGGCTCCCCCTGTATTTAGGACTACCCCTGACGCCCCAAGACTTTTTGAGGCGGATGTGGTTGCCGTCTTGGATTTAGGACTATCCTAGGAGTTGTTTAACAGTGGCAATGAGTTCTGCAGGATCAAAGGGTTTGGTGATGTAGGCATCCACCCCCTGCTTTTTACCCCAGTGAATATCAAACTCTTCGCTTTTGGTGGTGCACATGATCACGGGCACACTTTGGCAAGCCGCTTCACCCTTAATCCAGCGGCACAGTTCGTAACCATTCATGCGCGGCATCACCACATCCAGAATCACCAAATCAGGACATTGAGCCTTGATCTTTTCTTGGGCCTCGATACCATCCTCAGCCTCAACAACGTCGTAGTTCTGCTCTTTCATCAGCTGAACAATCATTGCCCGCAGGGTGGGGCTGTCATCAACAACCATAATTGTGGCCATAAAGGTTCTGCCTGATGCCGCAAATAATACGCTGGTAATTAGTGAACAGTTGGATATTCTACCCATCGCCTAGCTTATCATTTTCACCGGAGTCCTGAACATCGGCACCTTGGTCTTTAGGGGCGATCGCTCCTTTGGAATTCCTGAAAGAGAGCAGCCAATTCTTGACTCAAGGCTAAGGGGGTGCGGGGCAAGGGTCGCTGGCGACGCCAAAAGGGCGGAAATTGTTGCCACAGGTGCAGTAGGGTAGGCGTTCCCAATTCAGGGGCAAGGGTCGGCCACTGCCCAAAGACATGGGAAGCGCGATCGCTCACGGTGACCTGACCATTGACCAGCACCATGATCCAGTCGGCCCAGCCATAGGCAAAATCAAGATCATGGGTGGCAATCATAATCGTGGTTCCCTGCTGGTGAATGTTCTCTAGGGCCTGCTCCAGTTGCTGCCGCTGCTGATAGTCGAGATAGGTGGTGGGTTCATCGAGCAGTAATAGCGTCGGTGCTAAGGCCATTACTCCAGCCAGTGCCACCCGCCGTTTTTGCCCCAAACTCAAATGATGCAGGGGGCGATCGGCAAGCTCCACTAAATCAAAGTCCTCTAGGGTTTGGTACAAACGCGCTTCGATTTCGGCGCTGGGTAGGTCTAAGTTGTACAGCCCATAGGAGATATCCTCCGCCACGGTGGCTGCCACCAGTTGCTGTTCGGGGTCTTGAAAGGCCAAGCCAATGCGTTGACGCCACTGCCGCAGTCGCTCTGGTTGATGGACGAGCCGTTGCCCTTGCCAGTAAATTTCACCGCGATCGCGCCGATAGAGGGCCGCTGTCAGATAAAAGAGCGTTGATTTGCCTGAGCCATTCAGCCCCAAAAGGGCAACTTTCTGTCCCGCCTCTAGGGTAAAGGAGCAGTTTTGCAGCACGGGGGTAGTGGTATTGGGATAGCGAAAGCCAACCTGATGAAATTCCAGTAGCGGCACAGACATCTCAGGTGATTGCATTCAGCAGAATGAGGGCACCGCCACCAATGACGATTTCAAGGCCATACCGTTGCGAATAGGCATAGGACTGGGGACGCAATACCCGAAACTGCCCCTGAAAGCCACGACTGAGCAGGGCAAGGTTCACCTGTTCATAGCGGTACAGAGACTGCTGCAGGAGTTGAGCCGCCAACAGGCTCACACTAACGAGCCAGCGCGATCGCCGTTGATAGCCGCCCCGTGCCCGCTGCGCCAATTGCAGCGTGAAAGCGGTTTCTAAGAGGGTGAAGATATAGCGGTACATCAACATCAGAATATCGAGGATGAAATGGGGAACCCGCCAGCGCTCGGCCACACTCAACAGGGCTGGAAAGGGGGTCGTCAATAAAATCAATAGTAAACAGGTGCTGGCAACCATTGTCCGCAGTCCTAGGGTTAAGCCTTGGTGCAATTTCTCGGCACTGATAAAGAACGACCAGCCCATTAGGGAGATGTCACTGAGAACCACTTGCCCCGAAGCCCGTAAAGTCTCCGTCGGGATGATTTGCACCACTAACCCTGGCAAACTCACCAGCCAAAACGCAGCAACTGTGGCTAAGAGGGTGAAATAAACCCGCCACGGAATGCGGGCATAGCCGAGAATCCAAAGGCTCAGCCACAGCCAAAGCAAACTCTGGACAAGGGGGCGAGCAAAAAACGTCAATAACAGGCTGGCGATCGCAAAAATCAACTTTTGTTCAGGGTGCAAATGCCGCAGACCATTGGTATAGGCATAGGTATCGAGGTGATGGTGCATTGACTGCTCAGGACTGTTGCGATTTTGAGGCAGCGGTTGCCCTTTGGCGATGGCGTTCGCGGTACTGACCCAAGATAAACCCCATGACCCCCGCCCCCAGAGCTGCTTGCACAGCAAACAGCAGGGATTCAATCTCACCACTGGGCGGTTCAAACAATGGCTCTGCCCAAGGTTCAAAGTCTGGTGCCACCTCGCTGATTAACGCTTCGGCTTGGGCATCGGCACCTTCAAAGTCACCCTTAACCAGCAGTAGGGGAAGTGTACTTAGGAGAATTGCGCCGCCCAATAGGAACGCCACTGTTTTTTTATTCATTGGATTCCCCTCCAGGCAAGAGTTTTAAGGTTTGCAATTCTGCTGTGCAGTACGTGGTCAACCAGTTCCACACCAACACCGTGAGTAACCCTTCACTGATCGCTAGGGGAATCTGCGTCACAGCAAAGAGCGCCGCAAACTTGGCAAAAGCCGTCGCCACCCCACCCATACTATCGGGAAAGGCCAATGCCAATTGTAAAGAAGTCACCGAGTAGGTGGCCAAGTTACTGATCAGAGCAGCACCAAAAATCGCGATCGCTGGCTTAGCCGTGGCACGGGACATCCCCCAATAGGTCAACCCAGCCAACCAAGGTCCCACCACCGCCATCGAAAAGCCATTAGCGCCTAGGGTGGTCAGGCCGCCATGGGCAAGGAGCAGGGCTTGAAAGAGCAGCACCAATGTCCCCAGCACGGCCATCAGCGGTGGCCGAAAGAGAACGGCTCCCAAGGCAATCCCCATCGGATGGGAAGAGCTACCCGTAACGGAAGGAATCTTCAACGAGGAGAGGACAAAGGCATAGGCACCGGCTAAGGCAATCAGCAGGGTTGACTCTGGTTGCTGTTGAATCTGTTGTCGCAGTGCCCATAGTCCCCATGCCAAAAAGGGTAAAAAAACCAGCCACCAGCCCACTGCCCAGCCAAGGGGCAAAAACCCCTCGCTAATGTGCATCGCCAAGGCGGGGTGAGGACTCGCGACCACGAGATACGCGCTCAGAAGGGCGATCGCCCCAAGGGAGCCATATCGCTTCGCTTGGCTACTTTTGATCATTGAGACATTCCTAAACCTAAGTGCGCCTATTCTAGTGCGCAACCAGTAACTTGCCTATGCCCAGTGGGGGCTGCAACCGATATTAGAAAGAGCTATGCCTGCTCAAAAATTCACGCAGTGCCAAGACTGTAAGGCTGGAATTTGCATAAATTTTGATGTAGTCGGTATAACAGGATGAAGTCTAATGTCATTATTGAATCGTAGGTACTGTTGCTATGTTCCCAGGGGGGAGTTGTCATGAGTGAACTGACTGCCTTTGGTCATTCCTTGAGTAGTGGCTATGAAGTAGTGGTGATCAAGCCGCAGTCCCTCAGTGATACGACCCTGATCGTTCAAGCGCTGCGGGCTGACAAGGCAGTGATTCTCAACCTAGAGCACCTCGATGTCACCGAGGCACAGCGCATTTCTGATTTTGCCGCTGGTAGTACCTATGCCATCAATGGCCATCAATCGCGCCTTGGGGATGGTGTCTTTCTCTTTACGCCCAACGTGATTAATATCCAAGAATCCACAGCAGCACCGACACCCGCTGGACTGGCCTAAGCCGTTCATGAATCCTGCAGATCTGCTCACCGTCAGTGAGTGTCAAGAGATTGATCAACTGCTCTTACCGGCCGCAGATCGCTTTGCCATTCGAGTGGCGGTGTATGCCCAGCGCTATTTGCGAGCTAAGACTGAGGGAAACCCCCTCGAAGACCTGACGGAAGCCCAAGTCTATGAACTTGTTGCTGCCGATCCCCAGTTGCAAGCGGAGGAGCAGCGCCAAGGGGGGTTTATGACATGGTATGGCCAAATTTTAATCAGTGCCCTCAAGCAACTGCGGCAAATTGCTGCAAGGGAGGGGGTGCCCATTGCTGAGCTAACCGTTTCCCAGATTAGTCACTGGTTTCAGCAGCAGTGTCAGGCACGCTTGCGATCGTCCCCGCCGTCACCTTAAGAATTTGTGCTTGTTGCCGCCAAGGGGTGGCAAAGGGGGCAAGGTGGGTGGTGGTAATCAGCGTTTGGTAGCGATCGCCCATCACCTCTAATAAAATTCCCTGCCGCTGCAAATCCAATTCGGCGAGGACATCATCCAACAACAAAAGGGGAGTGTCGCCCACCACACTTTCCACAAGAGCCAGTTCCGCCAGTTTCAGCGCCAATACCAGCGTGCGCTGCTGCCCTTGGGAAGCAAATTGACGGGCACTTTGCTCATTGAGGCACAAGCCCACATCATCACGGTGCGGTCCCACCAGACTGGTTTTTTGCAGCAGTTCAATAGTGCGGCGAGCGGCCAAGGCCTCATTAAAGGCAGCCACAATCACTTCAGAAGTGCCATCCCCAAGGGGCACATGGCTCTCATAAGTCAAGGTGAGTGTCTCGCGATCGCCACTCAACACGCGATGCCAATCCTGTGCCAAGGGAGCCAAGCGTTCAATGAGGCGCTGTCGGCGGCGGATAATGCGGGTGCCATTGATCACCAATTGCTGATTCCATGCCTGCCAGAGGGCTTCATCCCATCCTTGGCTGCCTGCCTGCTTGAGGAGAGCATTCCGTTGGCGCAGGGCTTTTTGGTAGGTTTGCAGCAGTTGGCTATAGAGGGGTTCCAATTGCACCAAAATCCGATCCAACCAGTTGCGGCGAATGGCCGGTGTGCCCCGCACCAGTTCCAAATCCAAGCAGGAAAATTCCACCGCATTGAGTTGCCCCAGAAATTCCGCCGTGCGCTTAACGGTACAGCCATTCACCCGTAGGACACGGCCTGCGAGGGGGCGCAAACTCACCGCCAGATCAAGGGGGACGCCTTGGCGCTCTAGGGTGGCTTCAATTTGGGCACTCTCTTGTCCCTGCTGAATAAGGTCGCGATCGCGATGGGTGCGATGGGATTGCAGTGTGGCCAGCCACTCCACAGCCTCTAGCAAATTGGACTTGCCTTGGGCATTGTCCCCAACAACGATGGTTTTTGGCGCAGCAAACGTCACCGATTGCTCGCTGTAGTTGCGAAAGTGGCGCAGATGGAGTGATTTGAGAAACACTTAGCAGCCCTTACCAGCCCCAAGTCCCCGGTGCCCCCTTAAACGGGCCGACAATGTCCGGAGTAATCCAGCCGCCATAGAAGCCCCCCGGTTGCGGAATCACCACCACACCATCCACGGTGCATTCATCCATCAAAGCAGCATAGAAGGCAATGTAGTTGCAGATTGGTGCAAAGGCAGGGGTAGGTTTGGGATAGTACCACGCTGCATTATCCGCTTGGCGATCGCCCACCTTGACGTGGTAGTAGGCGCCCTGTCCTTTCCACTCGCAAAAGGTTTGCCGTGCTGAGGGCAGCAGATACTGCACCTGTACATCCTCTGGCGGAAAGTAATACACTGGGGGATGACTGGTTTCTAGTACCCGCTGTCCCCGCTGGGTGTCGGCAATCACCACACCATTAAAGACCACCCGCAGGTGTTTTGAGGTGGGTTCAACACGGGGCGGACGGGGATAGTCCCAAACCGATTCTTGGCCGGGGGCAGGGGGAATCCGTTGCATCGCGTTTCAGATCCTCAACACTCTTCCTTGACCCTAACAGCTATGGCTCAAGCTTGGGAACTGGCTTGTCGCTCCACTAAGCCCTGTTCAATGGCCAGTCGCACCAGCTCAGCTCGATTGTGAACCGCTGTTTTTTGAAAAAGGCTACTGACGTGCTTTTCAATCGTTCGGGCGCTCAAGTGCAGGCGATCGCCAATCTGGGCATTGGAGAGTCCAGCCACGAGTAACCCTAGCACTTCCTTTTCCCGTTGGGTGAGATCAACGCTGAGGGTTCGTGTTTTCGGCGCCGCAAAGGGTTGCTGTCGTTGCTGCCATTCGATTTGTACCAGTTGCGCCCGATCCAACAGGTTACGCACCACCGCTGCCAACTCATTGAGGTCAAAGGGCTTGGAAAGATAGACATCGCCCCCGGTGCGATAGGCGCGAATCCGCTCCTCTAGCTCTGTGCGTGCGGTGAGGTAAATTACCGGTAGTAAGCGCAATGAAGGATGCTGGCGCACCTGCCGCACCAACTCATAGCCATTCATGTTGGGCATGGCAATGTCCGTAATCAGCAGATGGGGCTGATAGCGGTGGATCATTTCGAGAGCCTGGGCACCATCTCCTGCTGTGAGGCAGCAATACCCTTCAGACTCTAAAAAACGGCTTACTGACAGGCGGATGCCCGGATCATCATCGGCAATAAGCACTGTGAGGGACATAGGAAATTTAGGTCTCCACTAGACCACAATACTTCTCCACACAGCGGATAAACAGCTCAACCCCAATACTTAAAACAGTTTCATCAAAATCAAAGCGGGGATGGTGGTGGGGAAAATCTAACCCCAGTGTGCCATTGGCTGACCCCAAAAAGAAGTAGCAACCCGGAACCGCTTGCAGGAAAAACGACATATCCTCAGCCGCCATGGTTTGGCAGTGGGAGGTGATTCCCGCAGGCACCTCGATAACCGATTCAGCCACAGAGCGCACCAATTTTGCCATTTTGGGATCGTTCACCGTGGGGGGATACATCCGCTCATAGCGAAAGTCATAGGTGGCGCCATGACTCTGACAGATACCCGCAATCACCTGTTCAATGCGCTGGGGTAGCCAGTCCCCCAACTCTGGCTTAAAGTATCGCGCTGTTCCCCGAAAGGTCGCGGTATCGGCAATCACGTTCTTGGCGGTGCCCGCATGTACTGCCCCCACAGAGATCACGGCCGTCTCTAGGGGATCCACATTGCGCGAAACGATAGTGTGCAAGGCCGTAATGATCTGGGCAACAACGAGAACCGTATCCACCGTAAATTGGGGTAAAGCGGCGTGTCCCCCCTTGCCGTGTACTTCACACTCAAAGAATTCCGCTGCCGCCATCAACGGCCCACTACGCACCCCCACCGTGCCAACGGGCAGAAAGTTCCAGAGGTGCAGGCCAATAATGCCATCCACTTTCGGGGCATCGAGAACTCCCGCTTCAATCATGGGTTTAGCCCCACCGGGGCCTTCTTCCGCTGGTTGAAAGATGATTTTGACCGTACCAGCAAAATCGCGGTGCTCAGCAAGGTATTTCGCAGTCCCAAGGGCGATCGCTGTGTGACCATCGTGCCCGCAGGCGTGCATTTTCCCCTCATGGAGAGAGCGGTAGGGCTTATCGTTTTCCTCCTGCACTGGCAGCGCATCCATATCGGCGCGAATCGCCAGCACTGGCCCCGGTCGCGCTCCCGGAATCACGGCCACAATTCCCGTTTCCGCAATACCTGTGCGATGCTGAATGCCCCATTGCCGTAGTTTCTCACTGACAAAGGCCGCCGTCAGGTGTTCTTGAAAGCCCAATTCTGGTCGTTGGTGCAAATAGCGTCGCCACTGCACAAGTTCGGTTTGGAGGGCAGCCACCTCTGGACGCAGTTGGCAGCTCAATTGGGGAAGATGGAAAGCCATGGGGCAGTCTTTAGATTTTGTTTAGCATTGCCTTTCTCTAGGATAAACGATGCTCTGGGGCAGTGACAGTCAATGTAACCTCAAGAACAGGTGACGCGCCACTCGCTTCCACCAGTAGTAGGATTTTTTGATCAGAACCCCCTGACTTAGGAAACATTTGTTATTATGACAGGTAGCTCCCTAGGGCAAAAGTTAAAATAGTTCAGTATTGGATATTACACTTTGCCAATTCTGAATCCTAGGGTCTCTTCAGCCAAACGAGGATGTTATGGTTCAATCCCTTCAATACTCCATCGAACTCGTCAAAGATGAAGCACGACGACTGGTGGCCAAAGGTGTGGTGAGTCGGCAGCAGCCCATTTACACCCTCTGCCAGTTTGTGCCCGTTCGGGAGTGGCCCCTCATTGAGGCAGAGCTAGAGCGCTGTGATTTTATGCTGCGCGATCGCATTGGCGACCTCATTGGTCGTGAGTGCTGGGACAACGACTAAAGAGCAATCATTAAGGGCACCGACTTCCCAATAATGCGCAAATCCTAGGACGTGGGTGCCTGAGAATCCTGCTGTAGGTCTTGGCGAATGGCGCGCAGCGTTTCGAGAAGCGTTTGAATATCTGCGGCTAAGTCAGCACTCTCGCGAGGAGCAGGCTCGGGGGTCGAAGAGGGTTGCTGCTGTTGGGCAATGAAGGTTTGAATCAGTTCCCGTGCTTGCGCTTCGGTGAGGCGGCCTTTCTCAGCACAGACGGTGGCCAATTGGCGGGCATCCACCCGCAGTTGCGTCAGGTATTCTTGGCGCTTGGCCTCATCCTGTAGGGATTCAATGGCAGCAGCAGCCGCTCCAATACCGGTGTAGTAGAGTTGTTGTACAAGATCGAGGGGATTGCGATCCATAGAAATGTGCTCGGCGTGAACTCTCCTCTGCTACTGTACGGGAAATCTCCCTTGCTCATCAAGGTTGAGGAAAGCGACTGCGGTAGAGATGCACAATTTTACTCACCACCTCCTCGATCCCCAAGTTGTCCGTACAGACTTCTATGGCATCGGCAGCTTTGCGAAAAGGGGCGTAGGTGCGTTGCTGATCCGCTGTGTCGCGAGCGGTAATCTGAGCGAGCAATTCCTCGTAGGAGAGGTCGCATTGTCCTTGTTGTTGTAACTCCTGCCAGCGGCGCTGGGCACGCTCTTCGGGCGAGGCCGTTAGGAAAATTTTCAAGCCTGCCTCGGGAAAGACATGGGTACCAATATCACGACCTTCGGCAGCAATGCCCCCATTGGCTCCGATCGCCCGCTGTTGTTGTACCATGAGTCGTCGCACACCCCGCAGGGCGGCAATTTGGGACACTCGCTGCGTCACCTCTAGGGAACGAATCGCTTGGCTGACCTCGCAATCGTTGATCCACACCCGTGTGGGTTGAGGGGGATCGCTGCTCTCAAGACGCAACTGACAATGGGCGATCGCCTCTACGACGGCTGGCTCATCCCTGAGATCAATGTTATTTTCCAAGCACCACCAAGTTACTGCTCGATACATGGCACCGGTGTCAAGGTACTGCAACCCTAGGGCTTGGGCTGCCAGTCGCGTCACGGTTGACTTCCCCGCGCCGGCAGGGCCATCCACGGCCAGAATCGGCAGGCGGCGATCCAATAGGCAATTGTCAATGAGGCGCGTTTGCCCCACCCAACCCGCGATCGCCAATAGCCCCACGGTCTCAATGCGTTCCAAGGGCACAAGGGTCTGGGGATGCACCAACTCGGCATAGTCGAGGCGCAACTGGGGAAACTGGCGCAGATGGTTGTGAACCTGCTCCAAGAGATCGCTGGCAGCAAAGCAACCTTGACGAAAAGCAACAGTCGCTGCCTCTAGGCTCTGACTTAGGGCTAAGGCGGTGGCGCGATCGCCTGCACTGAGGTATTGATTACGGGAACTGAGGGCAAGGCCATCGGCATCGCGGACAATGGGGCAGCCAATGATCTCCACGTCCAGATTCAAATCCGCCACACAGCGGCGAATAATTGCTAACTGCTGGGCATCCTTTTGGCCAAAATAGGCGCGATCGGGCTGCACCAAGTGCAAGAGCTTCAGCACAATTGTTGCTACCCCGCGAAAATGGCCGGGGCGCGATCGCCCACAGAGGCGTTCCGTTAACTCCCTTGGTGGCTCAACTACCGTGAGACTCTCCATCCCCGCTGGATACAGTTCAGCCACACTGGGCACAAAGAGCAGATCCACCCCTAACTGCTGACAAAGTGCCGTATCCGCCTCAAGGGCACGGGGATAGCGCTCCAAATCCTCTTGGGGGCCAAACTGAAGCGGGTTGACAAAAATACTGACAACGACCACATCACACTCTTGCCGTGCCCGCTGGATCAAGGCGGCATGCCCCCCATGCAGTGCCCCCATTGTCGGCACAAAACCAAGGGTGGTTGCGGGAGGTAATGTGCCAAGGGCAGCCTGTAAACCCGCCGTGGTGGTCAAACGGTAAAACTTACCCATAGAGTGCTTCGGGGGCGATCGGTGCAGTTTTGATACAATCTGTCATATTACAGCCCTTTTCACACCGAGAGAAGACACGCCAGCTTCTGAAAGCCACGATCAGAGAGGCGGGTTTGGTGGATCCCAATGTTAGAAAAGGGCTGTCCAATGCCCGTGCCCGCTTTTTCTAACCAAAGTTTGTACATTTGTTGCAAGGGCTTTAATCTTGGGGGCAGGTTTTCTAAAATTCAGGTACCTTCGTTTCTCTGTACTTGCCAACCCTGTCACGCAACCTCCGTTTTACTCCCCCTGAGCCAAAAGCTTATTTTTTAACTGGAACTGTTCAGCATACGCCGCGAGGATAGCCCCTATGGCCAATGAACTACAAAACAGCTTACAAAAATACCGTTTCGTCTGCACCCTCACCTTCGGGGATATTTATGGCCAAGTCATTGTTTGGCTGATTGTGATCTTTATTGGTTTGGCCGCATCCCTCACCCTCTACAACAATCCCGTGCAGGCGTTTCTGGTCGGGGGGCTAATTTTGGTCTTAACCTTGCCCTTTTTGCTCTTTGCCTTTGTCACGACACTACTCAATCATATTGAAATGCGACCTGTGACAGTCACAGAGAAGAAAAAGCGCAAAGATGCCGCCGTGGCCTCAACCACTGAAGTGGCTCCAGCGAATTAAAGAACCCTTAAAAATAGCGGGCGATCGCCCCCAAAATGCCACACTGAAATTAACGCTGAGGGGGCAGTTCTATGCTTTACTGGCTGACATTTTTGCAGGCATTACCGACACCAGAATTGCCAGCACCTCCCCGCACCCAAACCAAAGCCACAGTACTGGCGGAGTCTCCCCCCATTGTCATGGGTAATCTGGGTGGGCCGCTCTTTTTTCCCGGTGTGATTGCCGGCATTGTGATTTTACTGCTCCTGAGCATTTGGGCTTACACGCGCGTCTATGTCATTACCCCCAACAACGAAGCCTTTGTGCGCACGGGGGGGATTTTTGTTAAGAAAAAAACAGTCATTCTCAATGGTGGCTGCATTGCCCTGCCGGGGTTCCATGAGTTGACACGGGTACCGCTGCGGGAAATCTCCATTGACGTAGAGCGAACGGGCAAATTGGCGGTGCGTACCCAAGATTATCTGCGGGCTGATATGCGGGTCACCTTTTATGTCTGCATCAATGCCACCGAAGAGGATGTCCTCACTGCCGCCGCTCGCCTTTCCCAAAATAACCGCATTACCCCCGAAGACATCAAGAATGCCCTTGAAAAACGGGCGGACGATGCCATTCGCGCAGCTGCAAAACACAAGTCCTTGGCTGAAATTGACTCCGACAAACTGGGGTTTGCCCAAGAGGTACTCAACCTGATGCAGCAGGATCTGCAAAAAGTTGGACTCACCCTCAACAACATTGCCATCTCAGAAGTCCAAGAGAGTGACACCTACGACGAAAACAACTTTTTTGATGCTCAGGGGGTGCGGCTGCGCACAGAAACGATTCAACGCTCGATTCAACAAAAGCGGGAAGTCGAACTCTCAACCCGGGTCGCGATCGAACAAAAGGAACTGGATGCCCAAAAACGCTCCCTGCAAATTGAAGAGGAAAAAGAAGCGGCACTGTTAAGCCAACGCCTGAAGGTGGAAGCCCTAAAAGCGCAGCGGGAAAGGGAAATTGAGGAGGCCAAAGCAGCAGAGGCAGCCGCGATTCAGCGGGCAAAGTTGCTCCAAGCCCAAGCGGTTGAGGAAGAAGAAATCCGCAAAAGACTTGCCATCCAACAGAAGGAAATCGAGGCCAGCATTGAACTGGAGGAAAAAAATAAACTCCTGAAGGTAACGCAAGCCCAGCAACAGCAGGAGGCAGAAATCGCCGAGATCAGTCGCCAGCAGCAGGTGGAGGCCAACCGTTTGCAAGCACAGGTGGCCATTGCGGAGTCCGAGCGTCAAGCGCGTCTTGCCCAAGAGGATGTGGCGATCGCCGTTGCCACCAAGAAAAAAGAAAGTCTGATTGCCGAAGCCGAGCGGGCACGGGCAGAATCTGCGGTCACCACCGCCATCGAAGTGGAAAAAGCCAATCGCCAGAAAAACCTAGCGATTATTGCCGCAGAGCGGGAAGCGGCTGAAAAACGGGTGCTAGAGCAAAACGTTGTGGAAATTGATGCCTTTCGGCGGCGGCGGCAAGCGGAAATTGCCCAACAGGCAGCGGAACTGGAGGCGGAAGCGATTCGCACCCTTGCGGCGGCCAACCGTGATAAAGCCCTTGCTGAAGCTGAAGGGATGGAGGCCATGCTCGCGGCCAAAAATGTGATTAGCAACGCTAACTTGACAGCTCAAGTGATTACAGCCCTCTGGCCAGAACTGGCACCGCAACTGCCACAAGTTCTCCAAGCCCTTGCCCCGCAACCGGGGGTGATTGGCGATGCCAAAATTTATACCTTTGCCAACGGGGGCACCCCTGCTGATCTCAATAAACTGCTCCTATCCACCAGCGGGCTAGCCCTGATCAATGCCCTTTTTGAGGAGGGGAAACTGGGGCAGTTGTTAGCACAAATTAAATCCCTACTCCAAGAAAATACGTCTCATTCCTAAGACGCGACTGCATACCCCTAGCCGCAAGAATGGATAACTCTTCAGTAGGTCTGAGGCGTGAACCAAAGATTTATTAACTCCATCTGTATTTTCAAAATTCATAGAGATTTTTCAATGGGGTAAATATAAAAAAAAGATTAAGAACCGCCAAAGGTCGGTGTTAGTATTCCGATGAACAGATTTAGAAATGTTAAGATTCTTAATATATGTAACGTATCTACGAAAACGCTGTTAAAGCACCGTTGGCTTGGCCGCGATCTTTAGCAGGGGCGATCGCCCATCCTATAGAGAAAACGATATTCCTAGGCCTTGGACGAATCACTGCTGTCAACCTTGAGAACGAGCGATAGGGACTATGGATACTTCAAAAGATTTAGTGCGCACTTACCTACGGGAGATTGGCCGTGTGCCATTGCTCACCCACGAACAGGAAGTGATCTACGGTAAACAGGTGCAGCAGCTTACCGCCATGAACGAGATTCGCGAAAAGCTCGCGGCAGAACTCAACCGTGAACCCACCCGTGCTGAATGGGCCGCC
This sequence comes from Thermosynechococcus sp. QS41, assembly GCF_031583515.1. Classification (NCBI taxonomy): domain Bacteria; kingdom Bacillati; phylum Cyanobacteriota; class Cyanophyceae; order Acaryochloridales; family Thermosynechococcaceae; genus Thermosynechococcus; species Thermosynechococcus sp. QS41. Next base: position 2,542,863 of record NZ_CP134181.1, on the reverse strand, counting down.
GCCGCCAACATGAGTGAAGCAGAATTAGAGACAATTATCGAAAATGGCGAGCGCGCCAAACGCAAAATGGTGGAGGCCAACCTGCGGCTGGTGGTTTCGGTTGCCAAAAAGTACATCAAGCGCAATGTGGATCTGCTTGATCTAATCCAAGAGGGCACAATCGGGATGCAGCGGGGGGTAGAAAAATTTGACCCCACCAAGGGGTATCGTTTCTCCACCTATGCCTACTGGTGGATTCGCCAAGCCATTACACGGGCGATCGCTGAAAAGGGGCGCACGATCCGTCTGCCCATCCACATTACCGAAAAGCTGAACAAAATCAAAAAAGCCCAGCGACAACTGTCCCAACGCCTCGGTCGCGCTGCCACGATTAATGAACTGGCGGCAGAACTGGAATTAACCCCTGCCCAAGTGCGGGAATATCTTGAACGGGCGCGACAGCCCCTCTCCCTTGATGTCCGTGTCGGCGATAATCAGGATACGGAGTTGGGGGAATTGCTCGAGGATCCGTCCATTTCACCGGAGGAGTTTGCCGCTCAATCCTCGTTGCGCAGTGACCTTGAACGGCTGATGGCGGATCTGACCCCGCAGCAACGCCATGTGCTCTCCCTACGCTTTGGCCTAGAAAACGGCCAGCCCCTCACCCTTGCCAAAGTGGGCGAACTGCTCAACATTAGTCGCGAGCGGGTGCGGCAAATTGAGCGGGAGGCCCTCAGCAAACTCCGCAAACGCCGCGGCGATATTCACGAGTACCTTGCCAGCTAGCCCATGCTCACTGACGAACAGCACCGCCAAAAAATGCAGCAGCGCAAAGCCGTGCAGGCGCAACGCCTCGCGGAGCGCACCCGTGAAAAAGGTCTCATTATTGTCCATACGGGCAACGGCAAGGGCAAAACCACAGCGGCACTTGGCATGGTGCTGCGTTCCTTGGGGCATGGCTATCGCGTGGCAATTATTCAATTTATCAAGGGGGCGTGGGAGCCAGCGGAAAAAGCGGTTCTTAGCCATTGGTCAGACCAACTGGCCTTCCATGCGATGGGGGAGGGCTTTACATGGGAAACCCAAGACCGCCAGCGGGATATCGCCTGTGCCCAAGCGGCTTGGGAGCTGGGTCTGAGCTACATCACCAACCCCGAGTACCGTTTGGTACTGCTCGATGAAATTAATGTCGCCCTCCAGCTGGACTACTTAACTGTGGCACAGGTGCTCGAGGGACTTGCCCGCAAGCCAGAAATGACCCATGTGATTCTCACCGGACGCGGTGCTCCCCCAGCCCTGATTGACGCCGCAGATCTGGTGACGGAAATGACCCTTGTCAAGCATCCCTTTCGCGAACAGGGCGTTAAAGCCCAGCCGGGGATTGAATTCTAAAGCAGGAGTTCGCCAGCGAAAATCGTAACCGCCTGACCCAATAGCCGCAGGCGATCGCCCCTGTGGGGGTGAATTTTAATCACGCCCCCCCGCGCTGAGGCTTGATAGGCCAATAACTTGTCCTTCCCCAGTTTTGCTCGCCAGTAGGGATACAAGCTACAGTGCGCCGAGCCAGTGACCGGATCCTCAGGGATGCCCAGTTGGGGGGCAAAAAAACGGGAGACGATGTCATATTCCGCGCCATTGGCCTGGGCGGTCACAATCAATCCTCGGCAAGGCAGGCGGGCAATTTGGTCAAAATCGGGTTTCAACTGGGCTACAGCACTGGCATCGACCAGATCCACCAGCAGATCGCTGCCCGCTTGCCCCATAAATATGGGTGGTGTCCCGAGCGCTGCAATGATTGAGGCTTGCACCTGCTGATCCGCAAGGGGCATTACGGGCTGCTGCGGAAAATCAAGGGCGATCCAATCCCCAAGGCGCTGGGCACGCAGAAGACCGCTGCGGGTGTGAAATTCTAGATCCCCTACCACCCCCTGATGCTGCCAGAGGACATGGGCCGTTGCGAGGGTGGCATGACCACAGAGATCCACTTCTGCCACAGGGGTAAACCAGCGCAGGTGAAAGCCACTGGCCAGCGGTACGACAAAAGCCGTTTCTGAAAGATTCATTTCGCGGGCGATCGCCCCCAAGGTTGCATCCTCAAAAAACGTCCCTAGGACACATACGGCCGCCGGGTTACCCCGAAAGGGTTCTTGGGTAAAGGCATCAACTTGGTACAGTGGTAGCGGCATCCGACCCCCGAAAACCGTAAAATCAATCCTGTAGATCGAGCAGAGGACATACTGCGTGGAACGGACATTTCTAGCCATTAAGCCCGATGGCGTTCAGCGTGGGCTAGTGGGGACGATTATCCAACGATTTGAACAAAAAGGCTACACACTGGTCGGCCTCAAACTGATGCGGGTCAGCCGCGAATTGGCAGAGCAGCACTACGGCGAACACAAAGATAAGCCCTTCTTTACGGGGCTAGTGAATTTCATTACCTCTGGACCGGTGGTGGCCATGGTCTGGGAAGGCCGGGGGGTGATTGCCAATGCCCGCAAACTGATTGGTGCCACTAATCCCCTCAATGCGGAGCCAGGAACGCTCCGGGGCGATTTTGCTGTAGATGTGGGACGGAATGTAATTCACGGCTCCGACAGTCCCGAAAATGCCGAGCGGGAAATCAATCTCTGGTTCCAGACGCAGGAACTGGTGCCTTGGGAGCCGGCCTTCACCTCTTGGGTGTATGAGATGTAGGTTCATGGGTTGACTTGGGAAGGGTTGGGGGGGTGTCTGGCTCCTCCACCTCCCGCTTGGAAAAGCCCCACGTAAAGCAAAGGGCAATCAGGCTAATCATCACCCAGTCCGAGGGTACCAGCTGGGGATTAATCACGCGAATGAGCAGCCGCAGACCCACCAGCATCACTGTAAAATAGCCCGCATCCTCAAGTCGAGGAAATTCTTTTAGCCAGCGGATAAATAGCTCCGCCATAAAGCGCAGCATAATCACGCCAATCGTGCCGCCGAGTAATACCAGCCAACGCTCATCCGACAGGGCGATCGCCGTTGTCACGCTATCGAGGGAAAAGGCCAAATCCGCTAAGGCCAATAGGGGGACTGCCTGCCAAAAAGAACGAATCACCCGCTCGTGTTCATGTTCTGGCTCGGTCGTAAAGAAAAAGTACTTTGCCGATAACCACAGCAGATAGAGTGCCCCCGCCAACTCAAACTGCCAGAACCGCAAGACCCAAGTCGCTGTGAAAATCAGGCCAATGCGAAAAACGTAAGAAATGGCCAGTCCCAGATTGAGTGCCCGCCGTTGTGCATCTAAGTCTTCGATGCCTCGTACCAAGGCCGCTAGGGCGATCGCATTGTCCGCTGAGAGAACCGCTTCCAGTGCCAACAACACCACAAGTAACAACAGGGTATCCAGTCCCCAGTTGGGCGAGAGTTCCAATAGTTCATCAATCATCGGGTGAGGGAAGTTCTCCAGATTTTTGGCTGCTTATATTTATCGTCGCATAGTAGCGGTACAGCCCTTTTCCCAAAGATGGAACACCCTCAAACCCAGACGTAGGCGCAACCAAAAATGCTAGTGACCTGACCGTTGGGCTGACGGTAGGCCTTACCCACATCCAGTCAGCGGACAAGCGATTCCCCTTTGGTTCTGGCGTGCATAGTCCTGCATCCTGTCGCATTTTCACCGTTAACCTATCACGAGGACTGAAATCTTGGGGAGCCAAGGGGGTGAAAATTCTTGGATCGCTTGCTTTACCAAGGTGGCGATGATTGAGCAAAAGGCAGTGTTCGCTGGGGCATAATTCAGAATTGTCGTTGACGTCGTAGAAATTTTACTTTGCTATGGGACTCGTTAACAATACGCTAAAAGCGGCAGGCAAGCTCGATCCGATTTCTTTAACGCTGTGCATCGTTGGCTCTCGCAAAATCTATCATGAGGATGATTATGCCCAATCTCCATGGCATATCTTTGCCCCCAATCTCAGAATTTATGGTTTTGATGCGGATGCCGACGCCTGTGATGAGGCCAATACCGCCTTAGCCGCCCAAGGAATCACTTGGTTTGAGCGTCACTATCCGCTGACGCTGGGCAAAGAGGTGGGAGAATCAACCCTTTACATTACCAACGCCATTCATTGCAGTTCTTTATATCCACCAAATTTGAGCTACACATCGCGATTTCAAGGATTTAATCCTAGCCTGAATGTGGCGGCAACTGTTCAGGTGGAAACAACCACCCTTGACGCATTTGCTCAAGCTGAAGGCCTTGAGAGCGTAGATGTCCTGCAAGTGGATGTCCAAGGTGCAGATCTAGATGTGTTGCAAGGCGGTGAGCGGCTTCTGGTAGCCAGTACTTTAGCAATCATGGTTGAAGTTGAGTTTTCGGAGGTTTACAGAGGGCAGCCCCTCTTTGGGGATATTGATGCATATTTGCGCGCTCAAGGCTTTGTGCTCTTTGACCTACTCACCAATGATGGTTGGTGCCGATTACCGCGCTACGTTTCCCCATTTCACTCCCAACGGCGAGGGGGTCAACTGCTATGGGCCGATGCAATTTACCTGCGGGATTTGCTCAATGAGAATCAACAGCAGCAAAACCAGCACCTACAGAGCCCTAGCCACTTGCTAAAACTGGCGGCAATTGCTGATGCACTGGACTTTCCTGATTATGCGCTGGAAGTTTTAACGCAACTCACGCTTCGCTATGGCGAAATCCCTCAGTGGAACTGCCGCAAAGAAATTTGCGCTATTTTGGAGCAGGTTCAGCCTCTGCTCAGCACGGATATTGCCAAGCTGCCAATTTTAAAGCTGCTGTCTGAGCCAACAACCTAGCCTTGGGGCAAAAGGCGGCGGCTAAACTGCTGAATTTCCTCGCGAATCCCTCGCGGCAATTGGCTTTGTTTGGCTAGGGCTTGCTGGAAATATTGCTGTGCCTGCGATCGGTTGCCACTGGCGGCCAAAATTTGTGCTTTCAGATAAAGGAGTTCTGGATTGTTGGGGGCAAGTGCCAAGGCTTGATCAACTGCGTTTAAGGCTTGCGGCCATTGCTTGCGATCGCGATAGGCCAAGGCCAAGCCTCGATAACTCAGGTAATTGGGAGCGGCGTAGGTTTGCAGGGTTTGAATGGCCCGATCCATGCTGACAAAGCCCACATTACTGGCAATACCCCACTCCATAAAGCCACGAACAAGATTCAATTCCGGATCGCGAGGATTGACAGCTTCGGCTCGCCCCACATGATCGAGAACCCGCTGTACCCGCAACAGAGCGGCGGGGGCACCAGCCACAGGCCCCGATCCGGCATCGGAAATTTCATAGCCGGCCATCAGGAAATGCCCCACGGCTTGATAGAGATTTCCCCGCAGGGGATCGCGGCTCGTGAGGGCTTGGGCAGCGCGCAGGGTCTCCTCAGCGTAGCGTTTGTACCCTGCCCAGTCTTCATTAAGATAGGCAATGGCAGCAGCCAAGGTCAGGGTTAGGGGTTCTTGGCGATCGCGCTCCAAGGCCGCCGGCAGTAACTCTTTACCTTTGACATAGTTGCCATCGCGAAAGAGGGCAACAAAGACAGCTTCCGTTTGATCGGAAATGGGTCGTGCTTGAGCGCCCGTACGGAAAGGATCCCCAGCAAGGGCAGCGGTACTCAGTACCCAGGGGGCGATCGCTCCACTAAGATAGAGAGCAAAGCGTTGCCACAGGCGCAGTTGACGTGTTTGCACGGTCGTTACCTCCGGAGTCTGCATCTTGTTTTCGGTTCACCATCTCAGCTACCACCCCGCCGCCACCCCTCAGCCCATTTTGCGGGACATTAATTTAGACTTGGGTATGGCTGAACTGGGATTAATTATCGGACCCAGTGGATCCGGCAAAACCACCCTACTAGAGATTTTAGCGGGCTTGGCCACCCCCAGTCGGGGAATCATTCGATGGCAGGATCAGGTTCTCACACCCGATCATTTACAACAGTTGGCCGGATTGGTCTTTCAGTTCCCAGATCGCTACTTCTGTGGCAGTACCATTCTCGAAGAGCTACGCTTTGGCCACCCAGAAATTCCCTACGAAAACTTTTACCGCGCCCTTGCCGATGTGGGTCTCGATCATTTGCCTTTGCACACCCGCCCCGAATCCTTGAGTGGTGGTCAGCAGCGTCGTCTCGCGCTTGCTGTGCAACTAGTGCGCCAACCCTACCTGCTCTTGCTCGATGAACCGACGGCAGGTCTGGATTGGTCAATGCGCCGCCAATTGGTACAGGTGCTGCGCCGCCTCAAGGAACACTGGAGCCTGCTTGTGGTCACCCATGAGGCCACTGAATTGCGGGAGATTAGCGATCGTGTGTGGCGACTGGAAAATGGTTGTCTGGTGCCCTTGATTTCCCAGCGATCCAGTCCTGTAATAAGTTTTAATACTTAGGTAGCAATACTTTGCAATTTGTTACCACAGAACCGCAAAGTCGCTTGCCAGCTTGATTTTCTGCTACAACCACAAAAGGTATATCCCCCTTGGGGTTTGGTCTCGATCGTTACAAGGAGTTTGAACGCATGTTCACCCACGTCAAGTCCACGATTCGACATATCGCGCCAGCGGCGTTAAATGGGCGATCGCTGTTGCGAGTGGTGTATGTGGTACTTGAAGCCCAATACCAGAGCGCGCTGTCGGCAGCGGTTCGCAGCATTAACGATACCCATCCACAGGTGGCCATTGAAATCAGTGGCTATCTCCTTGAGGAACTGCGCAATCCCGAAAACTATGCCGCCTTCTGTGAGGACGTGGCGCGGGCAAATGTGTTTATCGCCTCCCTGATTTTCATTGAGGACTTAGCGGATAAGGTGGTCGAGGCGGTTCAGCCCTATCGCGATCGCTTGGATGTAGCGGTTGTCTTCCCCTCGCTGCCCCAAGTGATGCGCCTCAACAAAATGGGCAGCTTTTCCTTGGCTCAGATTGGCCAATCCAAGAGCGTCATTGCCAACTTCATGAAAAAGCGCAAGGAGAAGTCAGGTGCCGGCTTCCAAGATGCCATGCTCAAACTCCTGCGAACCCTGCCCCAAGTCCTGAAGTACCTCCCCATTGACAAGGCCCAGGATGCCCGCAACTTCATGCTCAGCTTCCAGTATTGGCTGGGCGGGTCGCCAGAGAACCTAGAAAACTTCCTCCTCATGCTGGCCGATCGCTACGTCTTCAAAGGTCAGCCAAACAGCAACCTCAGCTACCAAGAACCGGTCACCTACCCCGACACCGGTATTTGGCACCCCCTTGCACCGCAAATGTTTGAGGATCTTAAGGAGTACCTCAACTGGTTCAACAGTCGCCGCGATATTGGCGCTGATCTCAAAGACCCTCTCGTGCCCACCATTGGCCTGCTGTTGCAGCGTACCCACCTTGTCACCGGTGATGACGCTCACTATGTCGCCATTGTGCAAGAGTTTGAATCCCAAGGGGCGCGGGTGATTCCCGTCTTCTCTGGTGGGCTGGACTTTTCGACGCCCCTAGAAAAATTCTTCTACGATCCCGTCAACCCTGAGAAACCCATTGTTGATACCGTTGTCTCTCTCACGGGATTCGCCCTTGTGGGGGGGCCTGCCAAGCAGGATCATCCCAAAGCTGTGGCGGCACTGAAAAAACTCAACCGTCCCTACATGGTGGCACTGCCCTTGGTGTTTCAAACCACTGAGGAATGGGAAGACAGCGATCTGGGGCTGCACCCGATTCAAGTGGCGCTGCAAATTGCTCTACCGGAACTGGATGGTGCCATTGAGCCAATTATTCTTTCCGGTCGCGATGGCGTGACCGGTAAGGCGATCGCCCTCCAAGACCGCGTCGAAATGATCGTACAGCGGGCACTGAAGTGGGCCAATCTGCGCCGCAAACCCAAGGTGCAAAAGAAAGTCGCCATCACCATCTTTAGCTTCCCGCCGGATAAGGGCAACGTCGGTACGGCTGCCTACTTGGATGTCTTTGGCTCCATCTACAAAGTCATGGAAGCCCTGAAAAACAACGGCTATGACGTGCAGGACATGCCCGAGAGTCCCGAAGCCCTGATGCAGGAAATTCTCCACGATGCCCGCGCCCAAGTGGGGAGTCCCGAACTCAACATTGCCTACCGCATGAGCGTGCCGGAATACGAGCGCCTCACCCCCTACGCCAAGCGCCTTGAAGAAAACTGGGGCAAACCGCCGGGGCACCTCAACAGTGACGGCCAAAACCTGCTCATCTACGGCAAAGCCTACGGCAACGTCTTTATTGGCGTGCAGCCCACCTTTGGCTACGAGGGGGATCCAATGCGGCTGCTCTTTTCTCGCTCCGCCAGTCCCCACCACGGCTTTGCTGCGTACTACACCTTCCTCAACCACATTTGGCAAGCGGATGCGGTGCTCCACTTTGGCACCCACGGTTCTTTGGAGTTCATGCCGGGCAAACAGATGGGCATGTCTGGGGATTGCTACCCCGATAATCTCATTGGCTGTATTCCCAACCTCTACTACTACGCTGCCAATAACCCCTCCGAAGCCACCATTGCCAAACGCCGCAGCTATGCCAACACGATTAGTTACCTCACGCCCCCCGCGGAAAATGCCGGCCTCTACAAAGGGCTGCGGGAACTGAGTGATCTCATCGGTTCCTACCAAACCCTGAAGGATAGCGGTCGGGGGGTTCAGATTGTCAACACGATCATGGACAAGTGCCGCATGGTAAATCTCGATCAGGATGTGGCTCTCCCCGCTAAGGACGCGGCAGAACTCAGTGCCGAAGAGCGCGCTACCCTCGTGGGCAAGGTCTATATCAAACTAATGGAGATTGAAAGCCGCCTCCTGCCCTGTGGTCTGCACGTGATTGGCAAACCGCCGACAACGGAAGAAGCAGTGGCTACCTTGGTCAATATTGCCAGCTTGGATCGCTCTGAGGACGGCATTAAGAGCTTGCCCAGGCTCATTGCCGAGAGTCTAGGGCGGGACATTGATGAGATTTATCAAAATAGCGATCGCGGGGTACTGGCGGATGTTGAACTGCTGCGCCAGATTAACGAGGCGACCCGTGCTGCCGTCAGTGCCCTCGTCCAAGCCCAAGCCGATGCCGAGGGTCGTGTGTCGCGGGTCTCGAAGCTGAACTTCTTTAACATGGGGCGCAAAGAGCCGTGGATTGAATCCCTCCATGGTGCAGGCTATACCCAAGTGGATGCCGCTGCCCTCAAGCCCCTGATGGAATACCTCGAATTCTGTTTACAGCAGATTGTGGCCGACAATGAACTGGGGGCACTGCTGCAAGCCCTTGAAGGCGAGTACATTCTCCCCGGCCCCGGTGGCGATCCAATTCGCAATCCTGAGGTCTTGCCGACGGGCAAAAATATCCACGCCTTGGATCCCCAAGCCATTCCCACTGCCGCTGCTGTGCAGTCTGCCAAAGTTGTGGTTGATCGCCTTCTAGCGCGGCAAAAAGCGGAAAACAACAACCAATGGCCAGAAACCATCGCCATGGTGCTCTGGGGCACAGATAATATCAAAACCTATGGCGAGTCCCTTGCTCAAGTGCTCTGGCTAGTGGGGGCACGTCCTTTACCCGATTCCTTGGGACGGGTCAACAAAGTGGAACTCATCCCCCTAGAAGAGCTGGGGCGGCCACGCATTGATGTTGTCGTCAACTGTTCTGGGGTCTTCCGCGATCTCTTTATCAACCAGATGGCGCTCATTGACCGTGCCATCAAGATGGCTGCCGAAGCCGATGAACCCCTTGAGCTAAACTTTATCCGCAAGCACGCCCTGCAACAGGCTTCAGAATTGGGGATTGACCTGCGCCAAGCGGCCACACGGGTCTTCACCAATGCCTCCGGTTCCTACGCGGCGAATGTCAACTTAGCGGTGGAAAATAGCTCTTGGGAGCAGGAGTCGGAACTTCAGGATATGTATCTCTCCCGTAAGTCCTTTGCCTTCTCGGCAGATTCTCCGGGGACGATGCAGCAGGCGCGGGATTTGTTTGAAACCGCCCTCAAAACCGTGGATGTAACCTTCCAGAATCTCGACTCCTCAGAAATTAGCCTCACCGATGTCAGCCACTACTTTGACTCAGATCCGACCAAGCTGGTGGCGGCACTGCGCAGCGATGGCAAACAACCCAAGGCCTATATTGCCGATACCACCACCGCCAATGCCCAAGTGCGGACGCTCTCGGAAACCGTTCGCCTCGACAGCCGAACCAAGCTCCTGAATCCCAAGTGGTATGAAGGGATGCTCGCCCACGGCTACGAAGGGGTGCGCGAGATCTCGAAGCGACTAGTCAACACAATGGGCTGGTCGGCCACCGCAGGAGCTGTGGATAACTGGGTTTATGAGGAGGCGAATGCCACGTTTATTCTCGATGAGCAGATGCGGCAGCGGCTTCTGAATACCAACCCCCACTCCTTCCGCAAAATGGTGAGCACCTTCCTCGAACTTCACGGACGCGGCTACTGGGAGACCAGTGAAGCCAATCTGGAACTGCTGCGGCAACTCTATCAAGAGGTCGAGGACAAGATTGAGGGCGTTGAGTAAACAACGTTAATAGCATGGGGGAAGCTCTTCCCCCTTTTTATTTGGACGCCGATGTGATCGGAACCCACCCTGCTCCTTAAGCGTCAGACCCCGCAGTACGTTTTTTCTGTGGAGGAGTTGACGATGTTGAAGACACTTCAAGTCGTTGGCCTATCGTCCTTGACTGGTTTGGCGGTTCTTTCCTTTGTGGATACCGCCGCGGCTCAACTGAATGTCAACGTGAATCTTGGTGGTTCCCGTCAGCCGGTGTATGTGGTGCCCAGTCCCTCTAGCCAACCCGTCTATGTGGTGCCTACCCCTCAAACACAACCCGTGTATGTGGTACAGCCAAGAGTGGTTAGTGTTCCGCCAGCCTCCCCGCGATCGCGCCATCACCGCAAAAAGCCCCATCGCAATCAACCGCAGTATGTGATTCCCGCGAATCCGAGTGGGGTGCTGATCACGTTTTAAGAATTCCAGTCAGAATCGCCGCCCCTTCTGCTAAGATGGATTACACATCAGTATTCCGACCGATTTATCGTAGATTGATGGCAGAATGGTCAATTGGCGGCGTTTTAGGGTTTGGTTGAGCTTGTTCTTACTAGCGGTAGGTCTCAGTGGTCTCACCGCTGCTTGTCAATTTCAGGCCACTCTGCCCGATGGTCGCCCTGCTCAGGTGAATCTAACCCTTTCTTCGTTCTCGGTCACTAAAAAAGCGCACGAGGCTGTTATGCCCCTGTTTGCTGCTCAATGGGAACAGGAACATCAACAAAAAGTGCGCTTCCGAACGAGTTATGGTCCCTCGGGCAGTCAGTCACGGGCGGTGATTGATGGCCTAGAAGCCGATATCGTCCACTTGTCCCTTGGTTTAGATGTCGATCGCATTGCCAAAGCAGGGTTAATTCGCCCCGATTGGGCTAGCCAAGCCCCCCACAACAGCATTGTCACCACTTCTGTCGGTGCCCTGATTACCCGTGACGGCAACCCGAAAAATCTGCAAACATGGCAGGATCTCACCCGTGAGGGGGTGACATTTGTGACTGCCGATCCCAAAACCTCTGGCGCGGCTCGCTGGAACTTCCTTGCGCTGTGGGGATCGGTCACGGAAACAGGGGGAACGTTTGATCAGGCGCGGCAGTTTGTGACTGAAGCCTTTCGCCATGTGGCTGCTCTCCCCCGCGATAGTCGTGAAGCCACTGATGCCTTTTTGAAACAGGGACAGGGGGATGCCCTGATCAACTATGAAAATGAAGTGATCTTGGCTCGCCAAAAGGGCAAGACCCTTTCCTATATCCTTCCTCCTGTGAATATCCTGATTGAAAACCCGATCGCCCTTGTGGATCAATACGTGGATAAACATGGCACACGGAAGGTAGCACAGGCCTATATTGACTTTCTCTATACTCCCCAAGCTCAGGAGATCTTTGCCCAATATGGTTTTCGACCCGTGGATGCCACCGTCCTTGCCGCTCATCAGCAGACGTTTCCACCCGTGCCCACCCTCTTTACCGTGGCAGATTTAGGGGGCTGGGAGAAGGTGCAAGCCCAATTTTTCGCTAATGGCGCCCTGTTTGATCAAATTCAGCAGGAGAATCAAGCCTGATGACCGCTACCCACCCCATTTCGCCGTCACTCTCTCCTCAGAAACAGCGCTGGCAGTTTCCTTGGGTTTGGAGAATCACGGTCTTTTACTTACTCGTGATGCTGGCTGTACCCATTGCTGCCCTCTTGAGCCGTGCCAGTAGTGCTGGGCCACTGCATTTTTGGCAGGTGGCAACGCGGGCGATCGCCCTCTCGGCCTATGAAGTCACGTTTGTGACTGCCCTCATCGCAGCGCTGATCAATGGCGTCTTTGGTACCCTGATTGCTTGGGTGCTGGTGCGCTATTCCTTTCCGGGGAAGCGCTTCTTTGATGCTGTCGTGGATCTACCTTTTGCATTGCCAACGGCGGTGGCGGGTCTCACCCTCGCAACGGTCTATAGCGAAAATGGCTGGATTGGTAGCTTACTAGCGCCCTTCGGAATCAGAATTGCCTTCAGCCGCTGGGGGGTGGCGGTGGCGATGCTCTTTATTTCCTTACCCTTTGTGATTCGCACGGTGCAGCCCGTCCTCACTGAAATGGAAAAGGATGTGGAGGAGGCAGCATGGTCGCTGGGTGCTACCCATGGGCAGACCTTTTGGCGAGTGATTTTGCCACCTTTGATGCCCGCTATTCTCACAGGCGTTGCCCTAGGCTTCTCACGGGCAGTGGGGGAATTTGGCTCAATTGTGATTATTTCCTCCAACACTCCTTTTCGGGACTTGATTGCCTCAGTGCTGGTGTTTCAGAGCTTAGAGCAGTATGACTATGAGGCAGCAACCATTATTGGTACGGTGATGCTCTTGGTATCCCTAGCGATTTTATTTCTGATTAATCTGCTGCAAGCGTGGGGGCGGCGCTATGCGGAGCGTTAAACCCTCGCCCACCCAAGAAAAGCCATGGCTCCATGCCCTTTTGATTGTCATTGCCATCGCCTACTTAGCCCTTGTGCTTTTGCTGCCGGCGGCCAATGTCCTTTTCCAAGCCTTTCACAAGGGAGTCATGCCCTTTCTGGAAAATTTGCTGGAGCCGGATTTTCTGCATGCGGTGTGGCTGACCTTTGCCCTTGCCTTGGTGGTGGTGCCCTTAAACACGATCTTTGGTCTCTGTGCCGCTTGGGCGATCGCCCGCCATCGCTTTGTGGGACGCACCCTTTTACTGAGCATTATTGACCTACCTTTTTCCATCTCCCCCGTTGTTGCCGGACTGATGCTGGTACTGGTCTATGGCCGCAATGGCTGGTTCGGGGGCTGGCTGCAAGCTTTAGATATTCGCGTTATTTTCTCTTTTCCGGGGATGGTGCTGGCAACAGCCTTTGTGAGTTTGCCCTTTGTGGCGCGAGAAGTCATCCCTGTCCTAGAAGAAATCGGTACCGAGCAGGAGGAAGCCGCAAAAACCCTAGGCGCCAATGAGTGGCAAACCTTTTGGCGAGTCACCCTGCCCAATATCCGCTGGGGACTGCTCTATGGGGTCCTGTTGACCAATGCGCGAGCGATGGGGGAGTTTGGAGCTGTGGCAGTAGTCTCTGGCAATGTGGCGGGTCTGACGCAAACCCTGCCCCTCTTTGTGGAGGATGCCTACAAAAACTACAATACGGAGTCCGCCTATGCGGCAGCGGTGATCCTTGGCTTGCTAGCGCTTGTGACGCTCGTGGTTAAGGAAATTTTGGAGCGGAAAACAGGGATCAAGCCCAATCCCTAGGAGGTGCCGAGGACGCGCAAAATCGAGGGCACGGCTTCAATATCGGTCATTTGGGCAATCTCGGCCATGGCTTGACGAAACTCCCCTTCGCGCACATGGTGGGTGACAATCACAATTTCTGCCAGTTCATTGTGGCTGCCAATTTGCACAAGGGATTCCAAGCTAACATTGTGGTTGCCAAAACAGGTACCCAGTTTCCCTAGGACTCCCGGATGATCTTGGGCATGGACACGGGCATAGAAACGACTATCCACCTCCGCCATCGGTAGCAGCGGCATAAACTGATCGTGCTGGCAGGTGAGCAAGGGATGGCTGGCACGTCCTTGGGGGAGAAGGGCGGCAATGTTGATTAAATCCGCCACGACGGCACTGGCGGTTGCCCCTGCACCGGCACCGGGACCATAGAACATCACCTGTCCCAAAGGCTCTGCCTCTAGGAGAATGGCATTAAAGACGCCATTGACGCCGGCAAGGGGGTGCTCAAGGGGCACGAGCGTCGGATGAACGCGCACCTCTAGGGGCTGGCCACTGAGCTGGCGGGCGATCGCCAGCAGTTTAATGCGAAATCCGAGTTTTTCCGCATAGGCAATATCTACCGCCGTGATCCCACGAATGCCCTCGCAATACACTTCCTCGCGGCGAATCCGCCCCCCAAAGGCAAGGCTGGCCAGAATGGCAATTTTGTCCGCGGCATCCCATCCCTCAATGTCAGCACTGGGATCGGCTTCGGCATACCCTAGGCGTTGGGCATCGGCAAGGATGGGGGCAAAATCCCCCTGTTCCTGCTGCATGCGGGTCAGGATGTAGTTGGTGGTGCCATTGAGAATGCCGCTGACACTGTGGATACGATTGGCACCTAGGCTCTGTTTCAGGGCTTGAATGACAGGAATGCCACCGGCCACGGCCGCTTCGAGCATCACATAGACCCCTTGGGCATTGGCGGCATCAAAAATTTCAGCACCATGGCGGGCAATGACGGCCTTATTGGCGGTGACAATGTGCTTGCCATGGGCAATGGCCTTGAGGATGAGCGATCGCGCCGGTTCAATGCCGCCGAGGACTTCCACCACAATGTCAATCTCAGGATGAGTCACAATGCGTTCTAAGTCAGTGGTCAGGAGCTTGGGATCAAGGGCAACGGCACGGGGCTTATGGATATCCCGTACCCCCACTTGGGCGATCGCCAGTTCCTTGATCAGCGGATGGCGCCCCGCTGGATCCGCCAAAATTTGCGCCACACCGCCACCAACAGTGCCCAACCCCAGTAAACCAATGTGATACATCAGACCCGTCCTATTGCACTGTTCCTATTATCAGTCGCGCTCGTCCTAGTCACACACATGGCGAACGTAGGGTTCCTCCTCAGGCAAAAAGGATTCAAAACTCGCCACTTGGGCAGCAATGAGATCGGGCGTGGCCTCGGCAATATCCCCTTGGCGATCGCTCAAGCGACGGCGCAGTTCCTCAGGCGGTGCATTACAGAAGTGAATCTCCAAGGGCACCTGCAATTTCTCAGCTAAAGCAATCACGGGTTGGCGCAGCGCCACGCGATCGTATTTCGCATCCAAAATCACCGTTTGTCCCTGACGCAGCAACAATTCTGCATAGGCCAAGAGTTGATTATAGGTTTTTTGGGTCATGGCCTCAGAATAGAGATCGACCTGCGGGAAATCACTGCTGCGGCGGTCAAGGGGTAAACCCGCCAAGTGCTTACGCACGGCATCGGAGCGGATTTGAATGGCTTGCTCGGCTTGGGCGAGACCCCGTCCCCGTGTACTTTTGCCTGCCCCAGAGAGACCGCACATGACATAGAGCTTGGCTTGACGTGGTTGGGTGTAGCGATAGGCCGCCTCATAGTAGGCCGCAGCCGTGGCTTGAATCTGTGCCTTTTCGGCCTCGCTAATAGCGGGATCGTTGAGGGCCAAGGCGTTCACATTGCCGCGAATATAGGCCCTGATGCAAAGGTAAAGGGGCAACAGCACCGCCCCAGCGTAGTCCCCACTCCACTCCAAGTAGGTATTGAGGAAGAGATTGGCCAAGTCCCCGCGACCCCGAAACTCCAGATCCATCAGCAAAAAAGCGGCGTCATAAATGACATCAATGTTGCGAAATTCTTCGTTGAACTCAATACAGTCAAAAATTTGCACCCTGCCGTTGTACAGGCAGATATTGTTCAGGTGCAGATCCCCATGGCATTCGCGAATTTTGCCCCCGGCTTGCCGCTGCACCAACCACTCCTGATGCCGCGTCAAAAAGTCATCAGTAAAAGCCTGAATCGCCGCGTACTGCTCTGGGGATTGACAGCGACCGACAAACTGAGCCGCCAAGGCATGGCAATTGTTAATCACTTGGGCGATCGCCCGCGGGGAGCCAAATTCACTAATGTGGGGACTGGTGGCAGCCGTGCGGTGAAAGTGAGCCAGTTCTTTACCGAGGGATTCAATTAGGTGGGGGGTGACTTGGTTGGCGGCAAAGAGGTGCGAAAACAGTTGCGACTGATCAAATTGCCGCATTTGCACAGCATAGTCAATCACCTCAGCTCCCGCAGGTAAGTCTTGGGGAGCCGCCACAAAATAGCGATCGCCCACCGCCACAATGGGCACCACCGCCAAGTAGAGATCTGACGCCAAACGGCGATTCAGCCGTAACTCTTCCCGACAGTAAAATAGCCGCTTTTCTAGGGTTGTAAAGTTCAAAAAGCCAAAATCCGCCGGCTTTTTCACCTTATAGGCATAGTCCCCCGTCAGAAATACGTAGGAAATATGCGTTTGCAGCAATTGAATGGGAGAGGTCACTGCATGGGGGTACGCAGCAGGGGTTAATAGGGCTTCGACAAAGGCAGGCAAAGACATGCGTATTGTGGCTAACATCGCGCCCCAATCATATCACTAGACTCTATGCCTGTGGCTAAATTGACGTTTTGAGCGTTCCTTTAGAGGATGGGGATACGAAGCTCGTGGATTTGACTATGGTGCGTCGCCCCGTCACATTACCCCAACTCCAGCAAAAAAAACAGCAGGGAGAGCCAATTACCATGCTCACGGCTTGGGATTATCTGTGGGCGCGGCTATTGGATGCGGCGGGGGTGGATGTGATCCTTGTCGGGGATTCCCTTGGTATGGTTGCCCTTGGCTATCAAACCACGTTGCCGGTGACCCTTGATCAGATGATTCACCATGCGCAGGCGGTGCGGCGGGGCGTCAGCCACAGTTTCCTCGTGTGTGACCTACCCTTTTTGAGCTACCACGAAAGCCCAGAGCAGGCCCTGCGATCGGCGGGGCGTTTAGTCAAAGAAGCAGATGTACAGGCAGTGAAAATGGAAGGTGCTTCACCCGTGGTGCAGGCAGCAACGCGGCGCTTAGTGGAGGCCGGCATCCCGGTGCTGGGTCATGTGGGTCTGTTGCCGCAGCGGGTGCATCAGTTGGGGGGATGGCGACAACAGGGGAAGACGCCACAGGGGGCAGAAGCAATTCTCGCAGATGCCCTTGCTCTGGCCGAAGCAGGTGCCTTTGGCATCATTTTGGAGCATATTCCTGCGGATTTGGCACAGCAGATTACCGCCAAGCTGAAAATTCCCACGATTGGAATTGGCGCAGGCCCCTACTGTGATGGTCAGGTGTTGGTGACGGCAGATGTTTTGGGCTTGAGTCCACAGGTGCCCCCCTTTGCTAAGGTGTATGCCGACTTGGGCACTCAGGCGATCGCTGCCCTTAAGAGCTACTGCCAAGCTGTAAAATCGCGGCAATTTCCCTAACTTAGAGCGGCCAATGGGCACGGGGGTTAAAGGTGCGCAGCGATCGCAACTTTTCGTAGAGTTCTTTTTCTTGGGCACTCAGGGATTTGGGGGGCACAATTTGTACCTTAGCAAGGAGATCGCCAGCAATGCCGCTACTACTGCGCCACCCTTTGCCCCGTAACCGCAGTGATTGCCCCGATCGCGTGCCCGCAGGCACATTCAAAACCACAGTCCCCGAGGGCGTCGGCACCGTGACTTGAGCACCCAAGGCAGCTTCATCCGGCGTGATCGGCAAATCAATCACCAATTGATCCTCTTCAAAGCGGAAGAGGGGATGAGGCGCCACCTGTACCGTGAGATATAAATCCCCTCGCTGTTGGGTGTAGGGGTTATATTGACCTTTGCCCCGCAGCCGCAACTTTGTCCCTGGCTTAACACCAGCGGGAATCGTCACAGTCACCTGTTCATTACCAATGGCGAATGATTTCTGGCAGCCCTGAAAGGCCTCTTGGAAGCTAATTTGCACTTCCGCATCAACATCGCTGCCGCCAAATGCCGATGAATCAAAGCCAGCGCTGCTCCAAGTGCGGGTACGCCCTGTGGTCGTGCCGGTGGCAAATCGCCCCAGCAACTCGTTGATAAAGTCTTCAAAGCTGCCAAACTGACTAAAGTCAGCGCCAAAGTCACCAATATTGACATTAAAGCCACCAGCACCCGCCGCACTGGCCTGTTGCCAATACTGACCAAATTGATCGTATTTGCGTCGTTTTTCCGGATCCGAGAGCACTTCGTGGGCTTCGTTAATTTCCTTGAAACGAGCTTCTGCCTCTTTGTCCCCTGGGTTTAAGTCGGGGTGATACTTGCGCGCGAGGCGGCGAAAGGCTTGCCGAATTTCGGCATCCGTGGCATTTTTGCTGACCCCGAGGATTTGGTAGTAATCTTTGAAGTCGGTACGCGCCATAGGAAGATTCGCCTCTACGTAATCAAAAGATGAAGATTGAGTGTCAGGGCTGGCAGCAAATTAGGGCAAAAAGCTCAGTGTTATTATAGTTGAATCCCTTTATACCGTCTTGGCATGGCGACGTTTCTTCGTCCAGAACTGAGCAACCTCCGCGCCTACTCCACCCCCACGAGCGACTCCCTACCCCTAGAACTGGATTACCTCGATACCAATGAGTTTCCGTGGGATTTGCCCACTGCCCTTAAGGAGGCGTTAGCTCAACAGTATGTCAGCACCCTCGCCAGTCATCGCTATCCCGACAGTCACCATTGGCCGCTGCGGCAGGCGATCGCCCGCTATGTCAATGAACACAGTTCAACTGAAATCTCCCCACACCAAATTGCGGTGGGCAACGGCTCCGATGAGCTAATTCGCTCGATTTTACTGGCCACTGCGATCGGGGGCTACGGTTCTATCCTAGTGGCAGAACCGACATTTTCCATATACGGGATCCTCGCCCAAACCCTAGGGATTCCCGTCCAGCGATCGCCCCGCGATCCTGACACCTTTGCCGTGCAAATTGCTGAAGCCAATACCCTCATTGCCCAAGCGGCTCCCCCCGTGCGCGTTCTCTTTATGCTGCAACCCAACTCCCCAACAGGGAACCCCCTAACCGCAGCGGAGGTGGACTGGCTACGGCAGCTTCCTGAGGACATTTTAGTGGTGATTGATGAGGCCTATTTTGAATTTTCGGGCAAGACACTGGTGGGGGACTTGGCAGCGCATCCCAACTGGTTGATTCTGCGTACGTTTTCCAAAGCCTTTCGACTCGCCGCCCATCGGGTGGGCTACGCCATTGGCAATGCCGAGGTGATTGCGGTTTTAGAAAAGGTTCGTCTGCCCTATAACCTGCCTACGTTTTCTCAAGTGGCGGCGCAGGTTGCCCTTGACCATCGGCCGGCGTTGCTGGCAGAGATTCCCACGGTGCTAGCGGAGCGGGAGCGCCTCTATGAACGGCTTCAGGGTTGCCCCCAACTGCGGGTATGGCCGAGTGTGGCCAATTTCCTCTTTTTCCGCTTGCAGGAACCGCAATACACCCAGCCCCTGTGTGATGCCTTGCGGCGTCAGGGGACTCTTGTACGGGCGATCGCTAGCGGCATTCGGGTCACCATTGGCACACCAGCGGAGATGGAGCGCTTTTGGCAACGGCTGCAAGCTTTTTTGCACCAGCTTTAGCTAATCGGACAAGCGGCCATTGGGCAGGACTGTTCCCCGCAGGGTTGCCGTGGCTAAAGACGTGTAGGTCAGTGTGGCACCCCGCAGGTTGGCGCGACTCAGGTTGGCTTGGCGCAATTGCACAGCCGTCAGTTCAGCATTGATCAGCTTAACTTCAATCAGCTTGGCATTGGTCAAATCCACGTTGGTCAGTGTGGCATTGCTTAAATCCGAGCCACTGAGATCGGCCCCTGCCAAATTCACATCTTCTAGGTTGACACCGCGCAAATCCAATCGCCGAAAGTCACGCCGCCCTTTGGCATAGTCTGCCAGCATTTGATCAGCTCTATTTTGATTAATAATGGCCGGGGCGTAGCGACTGAGAAAACCGTGTTTATCAAAGGCGTCTGAAGGTCGCCCCGAAGAAGCAGACATCACTAAAGTAGGATCAGGGTTCTGATGATTTTACTATAGTTTAAGCCTAGGGCAGCGACCGTTTTTGGAACTCGTGGCCAAAGGGTCTAAGGAAAGTGGCATACTGCTATAGATAAGGAACCAATAGGGAGATAACGCTGTGGGACTGTTTGATCGCGTCAGCCGTGTGGTTCGCAGTTGGCTCAATGCGCTGGTGGGTGCTGCTGAAGATCCCGAAAAAATCCTTGAGCAGACCATGATTGAAATGCAGGACAATCTGGTGACCCTGCGGCAAGCCGTCGCCCAAGCGATCGCCTCCCAAAAGCGGTTAGAGCAACAGTTCAACCAACATCAACAGCAGGCGGCTGAGTGGGAGCGCCGTGCCAAAATTGCCCTGCAACATGGGGATGAGCAACTAGCGCTTGAGGCCTTGAGTCGCAAAAAAACAGCACTGAATGCAGCCATGGCTCTCAAAGGGCAATTGGAGCAGTCCGTGACCCAAGTGGAAGCCCTCAAAAAACAAATGCAGCAGCTTGAAAGCAAAATCGCGGAAGCGAAAACCCGTAAAGAAATGCTGGTGGCACGGGCACGGGCAGCCAAGGCCTCAGAGCAATTGCAACAAACCTTTAGCAGCCTCAACACCAATGCCCCCATGGCCGCCTTTGAGCGCATGGAGGAACGGGTTCAGGAAATGGAGGCTCGCTCCCAAGCCGTGGCTGAACTCAATAGCGATACCCTCGAAGCCAAGTTTGCCGCCCTCGAAGCCGGCAGTGTGGATGACGATTTGGCACGGCTGAAGGCAGAATTGGCCAACCCGCAACTGTCACCCAGCAGCACCCCTGCCTACGATCCAGAGTTGGAAGCCCTGCGGCGGGAACTGAAGAAGAACTAGTTATTTTCCATGGATCTCCTGCGATCGCTCCCTTTGGGGCTATACCTTGAACAACCGGTGACTTGGCTGCACCGCCTTGATCCGCGGGTTAAGTTGGCATGGTTGATGACGTTTCTGTTGGCACCTATTTTGGCGGATGTCAGTTGGCGGTTGGGGCTAGTGGCCAGTTTAATTCTCCTGACCCTCCTAGGGGGGATTCCCGCACGGGTGTGGCGGCGGCAACTGCTGTGGCTCCTCTTGGTGGGGAGTTTAATTCTAGTCATCACGGCTTTGATGCCCGATGGGATGGCGGTCACCTATCAACCCCGCCACCCTTTGGAAGCCACCGCTCCGCCCACGAGTTACAGTTATATCCTGTGGCAGTTTCGTGCCCAAGTGGGTCAGTTTCCGATTCATCTGCAAGTCTCCCAGCGATCGCTGGATTTGGGGTTACGCCTGAGTACCCTCCTGTTTACGCTCCTTTACAGCACGCATCTGTTTTTGCTGACCACTGCCCCAGAAGAAGTCACCGCTGGCTTGGAAAATCTGATGCAGCCCCTGAAACGCTTTAAGCTGCCAGTGGCCGAAATTGCCCTGACCTTGACGCTGTCGCTGCGGTTTATTCCCTTGGTTTTAGAAGAGGTGCAAAACCTGAGCCGCTCAGTGCGGACGCGTGCCATCAATTGGCGACTGGTGGGCATTAAGGGCAGCATCAAGTTGTGGCTCACCTTAGCAGTACGGCTGTTGGACAATTTACTCCTGCGGGCAGAACAGGTGGCCTGTGCCATGCAGGTGCGGGGCTTTCAAGAACCGGGAACCTACGATAATCCCTGGCACCATCTGCGACTGCAGCGGCGAGATTGGTTGGCTCTGGGGGGCATGGGGTTATTTTGGTTGGTTCGTTTGGGTTGGTTGGGGGTGACACACCATTGATGTTCCCCTGTCAGCCGTGGCTATGGTGCTGTTTGCCGCTGCGGCGTCGCACGGGTCGCGCTATTTTTCAGCAATTGTTTTTGACTGAGCCAATTGCCGTTTTACTGGAAAGCCCAGCCCAAGCCCCGACTCCCCAAGCGCGCTACTCCATTTGTGCGGGGTCACCACGGCGCGATCGCCAGTGGCCACTCTCCTTGGGTCAAGTCCTGCCGACGCTACAAAGCTTTCCCCAATGTGAAGCGGTTCCTGAAGCGGTGCGCCATCTGCCCTTTACTGGTGGCTGGTTGGGATGGCTGGGGTACGAGTTGGCGTGGGAAATTGAAGCCCTCCCCCCTCTAAAACCTGATCCTCTCCCTTTTCCAGTAGCCTTTTGGTATGAACCCGCAGCCTTTGCCGTCTTGGATCATCAGGAAGATCTGCTCTACTTGGCGGCTTCGACCCCTAGCCAGCTGGCAGCGCTGCAAGAAGCGCTTGCGGAAACACCCCCTGAGCCATCTCTCTGGGTGCCCAATCGCCCCGGCAGCATTGAACTAGCCGCTGGCTGGCAACCCGATACCTACCAAGCAGCGGTGCGGCAGATTCTCCGCCATATTCGTGCCGGGGATATTTTTCAGGCCAATCTGTCGGCACGCTTTTGCCATTACGGGCGCGTTGATCCTTGGCAACAATACCTGCGGCTGCAGCAGATTAACCCCTCTCCCTTTGCCAGTTTTTGGCAGACCCCTTGGGGCTACATTGTCAGTTGCTCACCGGAACGCTTGGTGCAAGTGCAGGGAGATAGGGTGCAAACCCGACCCATTGCTGGTACCCGTCCGCGCGGCCAAACCCCAGCGGGCGATCGCGCCCAGGCCGAGGAACTCCTTAGGAATACCAAGGAACAGGCAGAACACATGATGCTCGTGGATTTAGAGCGCAATGACTTGGGGCGAGTGTGCCAGTGGGGCAGTGTGGTGGTGGATGAACTCCTAACGCTGGAGTACTACAGCCATGTGATTCACTTGGTGAGCAATGTTCGCGGCACGTTGCAGCCGGGGCTGTCTCCTGTGGATGTGATCCGCGCCCTCTTTCCCGGTGGCACGATTACCGGCTGTCCTAAGGTGCGCTGCATGGCGATTTTGGCCGATTTGGAACCCTTTCCCCGCAATTTGTTCTACGGTTCCTGTGGCTACTGGGATCAGCGGGGGCATTTGGACTTGAATATCCTCATCCGTACCCTGTTGGTGGCGGGCGATCGCCAGACGACTTGGGGACAGGTGGGCGCCGGTATTGTGGCCGACAGTGATCCACAGCGGGAATGGCAAGAATCCCTGAGCAAAGCCCAAGCCCTGCTCCTTGCCCTTGGGACACCTACGCCCATCAGCCCCCGTTCCTAGACTCCCTCCATCAGAGCGTGCCATTCAATTACCACAGCCGCAGGCACAGCAATCTCAATCCCCTGCTCCTCTAGGGGCGGACGCAGTACCAAGGGTTCACTCTTGGGCAATTGCGAGGCGAGGGGCAACAGGTCAAACTGTCCCACATTGGCAACGGAGTCTGCCTTGGGAAAGTCATCTACGGCTGTGAGGGTTTGACCGCTCGATGTGATCAGCACCAAGGGATCGGGATGGCGAAAGTGGTACTGCTCGGGAAACCCCACCAAGCGTAATTGCAACTGGTCACGACGGGAAAAGAGAATCACCTGCCACGTGAAGCCACGATTATCGCGCAACTGATGCCGCGACTGCACCACCACTTGATTGGGAGCCTCTTCAATGGTGCGAATCATGGCAGGGCTACTGGGGGACACCGCTAGCCACAGGGGAATGACGAGCAGGATCACAAGTAACAAACGCTGCCAACGTTTCATTGAAGTTCCTCCCTAGGGTGAGGTTTGGAGTGCCTGTTGAATTTGCGGAATCGTCACAGCGTACATGCCCCGCAGATCACCAACACGGAAGCCATAGGCGCGATCGCTGGGATATTTTTCTTGAATAAAGGCAGGCCGCCGATTTTTCGCCCCATGACAGGCAAGGCAACTGGCTTGGACATCAATGCGACGGAAGTAGTGCACCCCTTCAGCATCCGTTTGCCAAAAGGCTTGGAGTTGACGATTGTTATCAAAGCGATTGAGGGCTTGCACTTCCAGCGCTGTGCGCGGGGCATGGTTGGGGTTGCGGTACTTGAGGGCTACCTGACGCAGTTGCCAGCCATTGGCAGCAGCAATTTCCTTCGCTTTCTTGCCCACGGGGGCACAAACAGCCTTAAAGGTGTCAAGGGTGGGTTCCGTGGGACTTCCTTCTAAAGTAGAGGCAAGGCCAATGCGCATTTGATCCAACTGTTCAATGGCGGTTACGGCTTTCCCCAGTTCATCGGGATTCACACTGGCCAATGTGACTGAGGAACTGTTGAGCCATAGACAAACCATCAACAGACCCATGAGAAAGAGGCGCGCCATAAAAATTACTCCTTGTCAGTGTTGTTAACGGTTGCATATCAAACTTTTGCGAACGGTTGCTGCTTGGAAACTAGGGGGGGTTGAAGGGGACGCACAAGGGAAAGGCCAAAGAAGAGCCGCAGTCCCCACTGTTCAAACCAAGGAACACTTAGCCCCCATCGCATTTTCAGCAGGAAGTAGCGCTCAAAGACAGCCTTGACCCAACTCACCCACAATCCTTGAATGGCGTAGGCCAAGCGGCGCTTCTGCCCGAGGGTCTCAGGAATCACAGGAGCGGCAATATAGGCAATACCCGTGTCACCAAAGTCGGCAAAACAGAGGGCATCGAGGGTCGGCACTACAGGGTCAGCGGCTAATTCCCCAAGGGCAACGGCAATGTTGTGGCTGGCGGCGATCGCCATCTCCTCGGTCATTTGACCCGTCTTGGGCAAGCCCATAGGCACAGGGGTGACTTCTATCGGCGGCAGGTGAACACTAATACCGACCCCATAGATTTCAGGATAGTCGGGGTGCTGAAGGGTGGGCAGCAGGGGCAAAAATCCCTTTTCATTGCCAAGACCCGATGCACGCACAAAGGCTGGCCCGCGAAAAGGTGGCAAAATCATGCTGTAGCCAAAGGGGATTACCCGTCCATCCCGCAACAAAATCCGATGCGGCTCAATGGCCGTGATCTCGGCATTTGTGATGGTTTCAATGCCCCGCTGTGCAATCAGGTCTAGGGTGAGTTGATCACTGTTGGCCAAGCCACCAATCCCCAGATGGCCAATGTAGGGTTCAGGGGTAATGAATGTAATCTTGACGCGATCGCGCAACCGATGACGCCGCAGGGCATACTCCGCCAAAAATAGAAATTCATAGGCAGGCCCAAAGCAACTGGCTCCTGGCGCCGCACCCACAACTAAGTCCTTGGGGTCTTTGAGGAATGCTTGCCATGCTCGATGGGCGGCAACTGCGTGGGCGGGGGTACACACGGAATGACTGTGAACGCCAAGGCCGGGAATCAAATCGAGGGCGAGTTCTGCCCCTGTGGCAATCACTAAATAGTCGTAGTCAAGGGTTTGCTCAGGCAAATAGACTTTCTTAGCTTTAGGGTCAATCTGCTGAACTTTGCCTTGCACCCATTGCAACCCATGGCGACGGCTCACGATCCCTAGGGGCACTTGCAGGCGTTCGAGGGAATGGTGTCCGAGGGCAACTGCCACTAGTCCTGGAATAAATGTAAAGCGATCCACATCGGAGACCAACACCACTTGATGGCGATCGCCCAAACGGTGCCTTAATTCGTAGGCTGTGGACAACCCGCCGATGCCTGCCCCAAGGACAACCACCCGTGCCATAACCGTATCCTCTGTAAATTTATTTAATTAACTATATGATAGTATAAGAAGATACAATTGGCTACAGCCGTCTGTGGTAGGGAGAACCCCAGAGTCGCGCCGTATTGATCCTGTGGCCTTGTCGCGGCAGCCGTTGGGACTATACTGGAAAGAACACGACCTGTTGGAAGCCCATCGGATGAATAGTTGCGTCCTCTTTGCAGAAGTGATTCAAGCGCCAGAACTGCGCTACACCCAAGAAAATCAGATGGCGGTGGCCACAATGGTGGTGCAGTTTGCTAGCCTGCGCAGTGAAGAGCCACCCATGAGTTTGCGAACAGTGGCTTGGGGCAATTTGGGGCAAAAAATGCAGGCAGAATGCAAAGTGGGCGATCGCCTGATCTTAGAAGGTCGGCTAAAAATGGACACCATTGACCGCCCTGAAGGTTTCAAAGAAAAACGCGCCGAGTTGGTGGTAAGCCGCTTCTACACCGTTGAGGGCAATATTGTGGATCATCCGGCACAGCCGGCAACCACCCCCATGGCCACACCCGCAGCCACTGCACCTGTCACACCGAAGGTGGCACCCCCACCCCCCGAACCCGAAGATATTAACCTAGATGAGGTACCCTTCTAGGGATTGACGCTGATTCAGCTAGCGTTTAGCACGAACACATCATCTCACCCACGTCAGTTTGGGATGAGGAGAACTAGAGAGCCATGGGAGGCTTCTTAGTCTGATGGGCAGAGGTCACAAATGAGATTCACGCAGCAATTCACAGGGCAAGAATTCCCTTCGCATCCCTTCCGTAGTCAGCCCAACTCAGACTCACCCCTAGCCTCTCTCTGGAGGGAAAGTTTTGGAGGCGTTGTCCTTTATCCAGGTTGCGATCGCCTCAAGGACTCCCTCAACATTGTGGCACACCTCTTCATCTCGAAACCGCAAGAATCGAACCCCTAAGGCTTCAAGCCTTTGCTGACGGTAGCGGTCTTGCTCTTGAGCTTCTTCGCTATCGTGGGATGAGCCATCAACTTCGATCGCTAGCTTCAGCTTTTTGCAGTAGAAGTCAACAACGTACTCATCGATAGGACGTTGGCGATCGAAATCATAGCCATTCATCTGCTTGCCCTTGAGATGCTGCCAGAGAATCACCTCCGATCGCGTCATTCTTTTTCGTATAGCTATTTCGAAAGGGAGTGAGATATTTTCAAGAGGGATAGGCTATACTCAAAGCGTCATGAATGTTACTCAAGAACATGAGCTATAGCTTAGACTGACGAGAGCGGGTTGTCTCCTACATCCAGCAAGGTGGCAAAATCAGTGAAGCAACTCAAATCTTTCAGGTGAGCCGCGCCACCATCCATCGCTGGCTGAAGCGAGACGACTTAGCCCCCACAGTTGTCCCCCGTCGTCCTTGGAAGCTGGATTGGGCGGCCTTAGCAGCCGATGTTGCTGCCCATCCCGATGACCGTTTAATCGACCGTGCCCAGCGATTTGGCGTCCAAGTTTCCACCATTAGTTATGCCCTCAACCAGATGGGCATCACCCGCAAAAAAACAGATGCGTTACCAAGAACGGTGTGAAGAAGAGCGGCAAGCGTATCAACAGCAGCTCGACACATGGGTAGAGAGCCATGGGGAGGAAACGGTAGTCTATATCGATGAGACGGGATTTGACTCTGGGGTGGAGTGTGAGTATGGGTGGTCAGCGCAAGGCCAACGAATTGATGGAGAGCGAGCGGGGAAGCGTCAGAAAAGAGAGAGTTGAGTCGCAGGACGGTATAGACACCAGAAAGACTTCATCGCCCCAATCCTGTTTTCAGGATATTTGAATGCGGTAGGGTTTGTGAGCTGGCTGAGTCAGTACTGTTTGCCGGCGTTAAAGAGACCGTCGTTGTTGATGATGGATAATGCACCGATTCATCCAAAAGGGGCGATTCAGGCAGTGGTGAAAGCGGCGGGTCACGAGGTGTTATTTTTACCGAAATACTCTCCTGATTTGAATGTGATTGAGCACAACTTTAGTGCGTTGAAGCGAGCGCGGATGTATGCAGGGTCAAACAGTTCGATTGATGAGGTGATTCGCAAGTATTGTGCTGGATGATGTCTCATTCTTGATTAGAATTGCTATAAACTGCAACAGCCAATCATCGGTACTGTGGTAGGCCGTTTCTAAATCTTCAAGGGCAAAGGGAACTTGTAGGGCAGCCATCGCATCCGCTGCGGCAGCACGGACATCCGTTTCGCTGTCATGGAGCAGGCGATCGCGCAACAGGTCATGGGCTTGATTGAGATTGACGTGCCCAAGGCTGGCAATTTGACTCACCGCAGTGTAGCGGACACGGGAATTTTCATCTTGGCTGAGGGGTTGAATGAGCCGAAAGGCATCGTTGGGGTCAAGGCTACGCAGTTGATTGATGCCCCGCAGGCGATCGCCCTGCAAGGCAAATTTAACCAGTTGACAAGGCCATGATTTTCCTGATAGTCTAAAAATCGCTCAAAAATTGGGACTGTAGTTCAATCGGTTAGAGCACCGCCCTGTCACGGCGGAAGTTGCGGGTTCGAGCCCCGTCAGTCCCGTTAGTTTTTAACCAGAAAGTTATCGTTGGGCTTGGCTACCATACATGGCCTGTAGAACCACGGCAGGGTTGACCAATTGCCCTCGGTGGCGGAGCGTCCAGTGAAGGTGAGGTCCGGTGGTGCGGCCTGTCATGCCCACTCGACCAATACGTGCCCCCGTGGGTACCCGCTGCCCCTCTAGGATGAAAATGCCACCGGCGCGATCGACCATGGCTCGTCCTTGGGGGGTCTGCTCAACCCGCCCCATCATGTGGCAGTAAACGTGTTCCCAAGCCCCCGATTGAATTCGTACCAGTGTGCCACAGGCGGTGTGATCGGAAACTTCAATCACCTGCCCGACCCACCAATTACGGATATAGCTCCCTTGAGGAGCAGCAAAATCAAGGCCATTGTGAAATTCGGTCGTGGGTTCCCCCGTGGGCGATCGCCGGTAGCCAAAGGGAGAGGTATAGCCTTGGAAATTTTCCACAGGAAAGGAAGCATCGCTCCAGCGGAGTGTCCCTGCACCAGTATTTTGGGAGGGTTGACTGAGTTGGGGAATTGCAACCGTGCTACCCAAGGCGATCGCCAGTGCTACACTGATTCGCTGCCAATGCATATCAAACTCCTCACATCTCTTTTGGCCTACGGCCTTAGACCGTTATTGATGCACACCGTTCCCCATTGTAGGGACGTAGGATATTTTCAGGTGATGGGAAAATCAAAATGGCTACTCACAAACCCCAGCAACCGGCTGAAGTGACTCAATCAACCCTGCGCGATCGCCTGCGAGCCGAGGCAGCCGCTCCCTATCGGGGACTACGGCGCGTTTTCTATGCCGTTTTTGCCGCTTCCGGCCTCATGGGTGCCTTTATCCTTGGCCTCAAGGGATTGGCGGGCACTGCTGGTAACGATTTGGTGTGGAATCTGGCATTACAAATCGGAGTGGTTGCCCTGATGGTTGCCCTCTGGCGCTGGGATCGCGGCTAAACTGCTTGAGCGAGCAAAAAGCGATCGTGGCCACTGAGATCCCGAAGAATTTCCACTCGTTCATAGGCTTGGGTGGCCATTGCTAGCGCTGCCACAGCTTCCCCTTGGGTTGCCATCAATTCGATAAAGAGCCAGCCTTGGGGCTGAAGATACTCTGGTGCCGTCTCAACAATCTGACGAATTGCCTGCAAGCCATCCGCACCACCATCGAGGGCAAGGGGGGGTTCATGGTACTGCACCTCAGGTTGGAGAGTGGCCACTAGGCGGGTGGGAATATAGGGAGGATTACTGACAATGCCCTGCACCTGCCCTTGCAGATGGGTAAGGGGGGCAAACCAACTGCCAACATAGCAACGCACGCGATCGCCCAAAGCGTACTTTTGAATATTGACTTGCGCGACCTCTAGGGCCTCAGGGCTACAATCTACGGCATGCACCAGCGCCGCCGCAAATAACCGCGCCAAGCCAATAGCGATCGCCCCACTCCCCGTACCCAAATCCAGCCAATGCCCCTGTTGTTGCCAAGGGGGTACCGTTACTGCCACCACTTCTAGGAGTTCCTCTGTTTCTGGCCGAGGAATCAACACACTGGGGGTGACAACTAATTCCAGATCGTGCCAGTGAACCGTACCAATGAGATATTGCAGGGGAACCCGCTCCTGCCAGCGGCGTTGCCAACGCTCTTGGAGTTCTGCAAGGGGCAGTTTTAGAGGAATCTCGGGCGGAAATCGGCGCAGGGTGATGTCAAGGGGACTCAACTGTGTGAAGGCACTGAGAAATTGTTTTAACTCCCGTAGGCCACTCTCGCGCTCAGGGGCTGGAATGATCGCCTGTGCCCAGTGCCACCATGCTTGGAGTGCCTCGCTACTCACGAATATATCTTGACCCTTGTTTTCTGAGGATACTCGTATCAAAATAGCCCTAGAATTTCTAACTGTGCCTTATCCACTGTGGCAGATTTTCAGGAACAGCTTCAACGTCTGCAAGAGCAACTGCAACGGGCGCAGGCGCGAGCAAATGAACTGCCGTCACTGGTTCCTGAACCGCCCCCACCGCCTGTAGATCCCGAAGCCCCGGAATGGGCGGACGAACGGGCACGGATTGAGGCGCGCGTGCGCAGTGAAACCTCTGTTGCCGAACTTCAGGCACAACTGATTGAAGCCCTCTTGGACAATGAACGGCTACGGCGTGCCCTAGAGGAGGAACGGCAAAATCATGCCCGTACCCGTGAGGGACTCATTACCGCCTTGGGGGATGCTTTGGATACCCTCAAACAGCGGCGGCGATCGCCGAACCCCCCTAGGGACTAGGCCACAGTGCTACGCTTAAACCCACCAGCACCAGACTGCCCCCCGTCATCACTGCCGTTGTCGGCACCTCACCAAAGAGCAGCAGGGCAAAGAGACTCGCAGCAATCGGTTCTACCAACACCAGAAGAGTTACCCATGTAGGGGAGAGCCAACGCACCCCCCAATTGAGACTGGTGTGCCCCACCAACTGGGGGATCAAAGCCAGCAGGAGAATCGTGCCATAGAGCTTTAGCGGCCAACCTCCGTAAGTCAGACCCAGCAGTGGCGGCAGGGGCAAGAGAACCAAGGCAGCAGTGGCATAGGCCACAAGGGCGTAGTGGTGAATCGCCAGACCCGCCTTTTGAGCCGCTTGACCACAGATAAAGTAGGCACTGACCGCCCACGCCGCCGCGATCGCCAGCGCATTTCCGAGTAGGGGGTTCCTTGCCACGGCACTGGTCGGTTCTGCCGTCCCAATTAGGGCGCTGCCACCAAGGGCGATCGCCATGCCCACCCAAGCACGGGGTTGAAGGGTTTGTCGCTGCCAAAGGTACCCGACGAGCGCCGACCAGATGGGCGTTGTGGTCACCAATGTGGTTGAGGCTGCCACCGAGGTGTAGTTCAGTGACGTAAACCAGAGGCTAAAGTGCGCCGCAAGGGCAACCCCAGCCGCCAGTGCCCAACGCAGATTTTGGCGAGTCAGGTCTAGCCACGGCCACGTGTAAAGTTGCGGGGTCAAAAAGAGAGCAGCCAAACTGAGGCGACCACTGGCCAAGAAAATGCTCAACCCCACGGTCATGCCTAGGGAATCGGTGGCTAAACCAGCAACCCCCCAGCGCACCAGCACAGCAGCTGTAGAAACCGCCAACACGCCCACGCCGAGGACAAGGGCAATTTGCCAATGGGGCGGTCTATTTACCGACATCGGGAATGACGACGGGAGCCTCACCATCTAAACCAAAGGCTGTATGCACCGCCCGCAGCGCCCGCACCCCCTCCGATTCTGCCACCACACAACTCACGCGAATTTCCGAGGTAGCAATCATTTGAATGTTGATGTTTTCACGGGCAAGGGCCGCAAACATTTGGGCAGCAATCCCCGGACGGTGGATCATCCCCACACCAACAATGCTCACTTTGGCGATCGCCGTATCTATGAGGATGTCGCCGTAGCCCAATTGGCTCTGAACCCCCTTGAGTAGTTCCGTGGCTCGCTCGGCATCGGCAGAGGCCACCGTAAAGGCAATATCGCGGGTCATCACACCCCCGAGGGAGCGCGATCGCTGGGATTGGATAATCATATCCACGCTAATGGCGGCATCCGCAAGGGTCTGGAAAATTGCCGCCGCCATACCGGGGCGATCGGGCACATCGCGAATCGCAATCCGCGCCTGCTTGGGATCAAGGGCAACGCCCCGCACCGCTGGGGCATCGGGGGTCTCTTGGGGGACAGTGGTGGCGGCTTCCACATCAAAGGTTTGGGAGAGAACAGCGATCGCTCGACCTGCATCCGCTGCGGCCACTGTACAACTGACATTCACTTCAGAGGTGGAAATCATTTGTAGGTTAATGCCCGCTGCCGCCAAGGCCGAAAACATCTGAGCGGCCACCCCCGGTCGGCCAATCATCCCGGCACCGGTGATACTCACCTTGGCAATGTCGGCATCCACGAGCACATCCGTCTCTTCAACCCGTGGATTCAAGCGGGGATAAAAGGCCACAGCAACAGCCTCGGCTTGTTTAAGAACGCGCTTTTGCACGGTGAAGGCAATGTCGTTCGTCTGACCTTCGTGAATGGATTGGATAATTAAATCCACATCAAGATTTTGCCGTGCCAGTTCGCCAAAAAGCTGTGCCGCAACGCCGGGGCGATCGGCCACCCGCAGTAGTGCCACCTTCGCCTGATCCGTATCCAGCGCCACCCCATCCACAGGTTTGCCCAGTTCAAGATTTTCCACGGGACGCGGCGGCCGCGATGGTGCAATGACACGGGTACCGGGATCATCCGTCCAACTGGAGCGCACCACCAAATCCACGCCATAGTTGCGGGCAATCTCCACGGCGCGGGGGTGCAAGACCTTTGCCCCTAGGCTCGCCAACTCCAGCATTTCATCGCAGGTAATCTCACTCATGAGTTGGGCATTGGGCACCAGTCGCGGATCCGTGGTCAAAATGCCGGGGACATCGGTGTAAATTTCGCAGCAATCCGCCCGCAGCGCCGCCGCCAAGGCCACAGCCGAGGTATCCGAGCCACCCCGCCCAAGGGTGGTGACTTCAAAATCCGCAGCAGCAGTAATCCCCTGAAAGCCGGCCACAACCACCACTTGTCCTTCTTTGAGGTGCCGTTCGAGGCGCTGGGTCTCAATGTGGAGAATGCGGGCACGGGTGTGGGCCGGTTCGGTGACAATGCCCACTTGGGCACCGGTGAGGGAGATGGCGGGTTCCCCCAAGGCATGGAGCGCCATCGTCAACAGGGCGATCGAGACCTGCTCCCCCGTGGAAAGCAGCATATCCATTTCCCGCTGACTGGGGCGATCGCTAATGGCATAGGCCAGTTGCACCAAGCTATCTGTGGTTTTGCCCATGGCCGAGACCACCACCACTACCTGATGTCCCGCTGCCACAGTTACCTTGACCCTGCGGGCTACCGCTTGAATGCGCTCGACACTACCGACGGACGTGCCACCATACTTTTGTACAATCAGTCCCATGGGCGTTCTAAAGAGAATGCTGTCCTATTTTATATTTAGGGCGGTGATTCTTGGCTGTGGCTGATCTAGGGCGCTAGGGAACTAAAAAATCGCTGTTAAACTGGAAATTAGAACTGAATTTCGGAAACGGGTGCCGATGAAATACGCTCAACGCCTTTCCCAACGGCTGAGTCAACTGGCTTTGGTCGTGGGTCTCTCGTTAGCTCCCACTCACATTGGTTTAGCGCAATCGAGCAATAACAACACCGTTTCCTACAGTCAATTCCTCAATGCCCTCAAGGCGGGTGAAGTCAGCTCCGTCGAACTCTATCAGGAACAGGGGCTAGCCAAGTTTCGCCGTAAAGATCAACCCGAACAATCTCCCCCCCAGGAGGTACGGCTCTTTGATCGCAATCCTGAACTTGTAGAACTGCTGCGCCAAGTGAGTACCCGCTATGACACGACGGTGCGGGTGGTGCCCTCTAGCAGTGATGGGGCAGTGGTTGGCGTCATTTCTAACTTGATGCTGGGCTTCTTTCTGCTGATTTTATTCCTGATGATTTTGCGGCGGGCGAGTAATGCCCCCGGCGGCCCTGGGCAGATTCTCAACTTTGGTAAATCCCGCGCCCGCTTTCAAATGGAGGCACAAACGGGGGTGACCTTTGGCGATGTGGCTGGGATTGAAGAGGCCAAAGAAGAGCTGCAGGAAGTTGTGACCTTTCTCAAGAATTCAGAGAAATTTACCTCCATTGGTGCCCGTATTCCCAAGGGGGTGCTGCTAGTTGGGCCACCAGGAACCGGAAAAACGCTCCTTGCCAAGGCGATCGCCGGTGAAGCTGGGGTTCCCTTCTTTTCCATTTCTGGTTCTGAATTTGTGGAAATGTTTGTGGGCGTCGGTGCCTCCCGTGTGCGGGATCTCTTCAGAAAGGCCAAAGAAAACGCCCCTTGTCTGGTGTTTATTGATGAAATTGATGCCGTCGGTCGCCAACGGGGTGCCGGCATTGGCGGTGGCAATGATGAGCGCGAGCAAACCCTCAATCAACTCCTGACGGAAATGGATGGCTTTGAGGGGAATACGGGCATTATTGTGATTGCGGCAACGAACCGCCCCGATGTTTTGGATGCTGCCCTCCTGCGTCCGGGTCGCTTTGACCGCCAAATTACCGTTGATTTGCCCAGCTACAAGGGACGCCTGCAAATTCTCCAAGTCCATGCGCGGCACAAGAAAATTGCTCCCGAGGTGTCCCTAGAGGCGATCGCCCGCCGTACCCCCGGCTTTTCGGGTGCCGAACTGGCCAACCTCCTCAATGAAGCCGCAATTCTCACTGCTCGGCGTCGCAAACCGGCCATTACCAATGCCGAAATTGACGATGCCATTGATCGCGTGACGATTGGCATGACGCTCACTCCCCTCCTCGACAGCAAGAAAAAGTGGCTGATTGCCTACCACGAAGTGGGTCATGCTCTACTGATGACGCTCTTGAAACATGCGGATCCCCTCAATAAAGTGACCATTATTCCCCGGTCTGGGGGCGTTGGCGGCTTTGCCCAGCAGATCTTTGATGAAGAGCGGGTGGATAGTGGCCTCTATACCCGCGCATGGCTCCTCGATGAGATCACCATTCTATTGGGGGGGCGCGCTGCCGAAGTGGAAATCTTTGGCGATGCTGAAGTCACCGTGGGTGCCAGTAGCGACTTGCGAGCAGTGGCCAATCTGGCGCGGGAAATGGTGACCCGTTACGGCATGTCGGATTTGGGACACTTAGCCCTTGAAACGCCGGGCAACGAGGTCTTTCTGGGTCGAGATCTCATGCCGCGCGCTGAATATTCTGAAGCTGTGGCCGTGCAAATTGACCACCAAGTGCGCGAGATTGTTATGCACTGCTACGAGATTGCCCGCAAACTGATCCGCGAGCATCGGGTGGCCATTGATAAGCTGGTGGAGCTGCTCCTTGAGAAAGAAACCATTGACGGTGATGAGTTCCGTGCCTTGGTGCGCCAATATACTACCCTACCTGTCAAAGAACCCACTTGGAAGGTGACAGCGACACCAGTATCCTTTCGTCAGGGTGCCCAGCCGTCCTAGGCAAGGAGGCAACGGTGAGCCACGAGCGGCAGGCAGTCCGCCACCTGTTAGTCCTCGAAGACAGTGAGGGGCGGCGACCTATTTTGCTAGAGGCAGCCACTTATTCCATCGGTCGCGATCCAACGAATTCAATTGTGCTTCACTCGAAGATGGTCTCACGGCAGCACGCGATTTTGTTACGGGTGACCAGTCCTGAAACCAATAGCCATCTTTTTCGCCTCATTGATGGTGATTTGCAGGGCAAGCGCAGTACGAATGGCACTCTGGTCAATGGCCAGCGGATTGTTGCCCATGATTTGCGTGGCGGTGACATGATTGTGTTTGGCGGCGATGTGCGTGCCCGCTACTTGACCTTGACGAACATGACGGATACGGAGTTTCAGGATTTTTGCCGCAGTACCGATGTCTTAGGATTTCTCTCCAAAAGCACCAATCCCTTTGCAACACTTGTCCCCCTCAGTGAAGGTAATATCGAGAATTTTAGTGAAGCGGCCTTAGTGCGCTTGGCCTCCTATCCGGAGCTGACGCCCAACCCAATTTTGGAAGTGGATTTAGAGGGGAGGGTGACGTATCTCAATCCAGCGGCAGTGATGCAGTTTCGGGATCTACAGCAACAGAAGTTGACTCATCCTCTATTGCTGGGATTGCCGGAACTCGCACGCTACATGAAGCAAACCCAAGAAAAAGTGCATGTGCGGGAGGTGGAGTACCAAGGGCGCATCTACGAGCAATCCATTCACTACATCTATGAAAGTGAGCTGATCCGCAGCTATGTCATGGATGTCACCGATCGCAAGCGAGCCGAGGAACAACTGCGCAACCAAGCCCGCCGTGAGGCCATCATTAACCGCATCATTCAAGCCATGCGTACCACCATGGTGGCAGCGGAAGTTCTGCAAATTACCGCTGATTTACTCCTAGAAGCCTTGGGATCGACCCTCTGCCTGATTACGCAAACCCATGCGCCCAATAGCCCTACCTATGCCAGCCGTCCTCAATTTGTCAGCTTACCCAACCACTTGATTGCTCTCAACCAGCAGGCGATCGCCCTCTTTGAACCCGCCCTCAGCAAGGGTGAACAGGTGGTCTTGGCGGCGAGTTGTACGGATTTGCCGCAGCCGCTGCAAACAGATCTCAGAACCTTCAACGTCAACGCTTTGGTAATTACTCCCTTGGTTTACCTCGGCCAACTTCTCGGCCAAATTACGCTCCTCGATTGGGAGTGGGAACCCAGTGAGGCAACGTCCGTTTTGGCAAGCGATCGCCAGCTTTGGCAACAAACCCTGCCCAAGTCTTGGACACCAGAAGATTTAAGCCTCGTCAAAACCATTGCCGATCAGTGTGCCCTCGCCATTCACCAAGCGCAGCTTTACCAACAGGTACAAGAACTCAATGCGGATTTGGAGCGCCAAGTGCGCGCCCGTACTGCCGAACTGGAACAGAAAATGCAGGAGCTAGAGCGGCTCAATGCCATTAAGGATGATTTCTTGAGTACCGTTTCCCACGAGTTGCGTACCCCCATGGCCAATATGAAAATGGCCATCTATATGCTGAAGCAATTTGCCATCGACGATCGCCAGAAACGCTACCTCGACATTCTCGCCAATGAGTGCAACCGCGAAACGGAATTGATCAATGATTTGCTGGATCTGCAACGCCTAGAGGCAGGGCGCAGCCAGATTCAACAGGAGGTGATTGATCTCGACAGTTGGCTGCCCTCGGTGCTCGAACCCTTCCGCAACCGCATGCAACAGCGGCAGCAATCCCTTGAGATTTTGCGCCCCGCCACGTTGCCGCCCCTCCTCTCCAACCGCCATGCCTTAGCCCGCATCTTGGCAGAGTTACTCAACAATGCCTGTAAGTACAGCCCTGCTGGCGCACAGATTGTTGTCCGTTTTGATCCAATCGGGGGCGATCGCCTGCAAATTCAAGTGAGTAATCCCTCAGAGATTCCTAGTGAGGAGCTACCGCGCATCTTTGAAAAGTTTTATCGCATTCCCAATGCCGATCCGTGGCAACAGGGGGGAACGGGTTTAGGCCTTGCCCTCACCCAAAAACTCGTGGAGCAATTGCAGGGTGAAATTAGCGCCGACAGTGAAGCGGGCATTACCACCTTTACCCTCAGCCTACCCACTGCATCAGGTGATCCCGCTGCCTGATAAAATAGGGTGCTAACGTTCTTAGGGTGCCATGACCCTTTCGCGAGTCGCTTTAAGTAGCCTACAGCAAGACCTTGAACAGTTAATTCGTCGCTTGGATAGGGTGCCCCACGGCGACGTGATTTACCAAGCCCTGCAACTTTTTCTGGATATTGCCGATGAGGAACTGGAACGACTAGATTGGAAGATTCTGCGTTCCTGCCTGCGGGATATGCACCAAGCCCTGCGGGTCTTTGCCCCCTATCGCCATACCCGCAAAATTTCGATCTTTGGATCGGCACGCACTCCCTCCACGGCGCCAGTCTATGAAATGGCGGTGGCCTTTGCCCAAGCGGCGAGTGCCACGGGGTTTATGATTATCACCGGTGCCGGGGGTGGCATCATGGAGGCTGGCAACAAAGGGGCAGGCTCCAATAAGTCCTTTGGCCTGAACATTGAACTCCCCTTTGAGCAGGGGGCTAACCCCTATATTGAAGGGGATCCGCGTCTGATTCACTTCAAGTACTTCTTTACGCGCAAGCTCTTTTTGCTCAAGGAAACCGATGCCATTGCTGTATTTCCCGGTGGCTTTGGCACCCAAGATGAAGCCTTTGAATGCTTGACTCTCTGTCAAACGGGCAAAGCCCCCCCTAAACCCTTGGTCTTGATGGACATTCCCGGCGGCACCTACTGGCAGCATTGGGATCGATTTATTCGTGAAGAACTGGCAGCCAAGGGACTAATTAACCGTGAAGATCAGGAACTCTACCGCATTTGCACCAGTGTTGAGGAGGGGTTGGCTTACCTCAGTGGCTTTTACCGGGTTTATCACTCCAGCCGCTACGTGGGCGATCGCCTCGTGCTGCGGTTGAACCAAGACATTAGTGATGCCGCCCTTGCAGAACTCAATCGCGATTTTCAGGACATTCTTGTGGCGGGTCAGATTGAACGCACTGAACCGCTGCCACGGGAAGTGGAAGACGAGCAACCCATCAACCGCCCCGCCTTGACCCACACCCTCCACCTGCCGCGCTTGATCTTGCACTTTAACCAGCGGGACTACGGCCGTCTGTACCAACTGATTTACCGCCTCAATGGCTTTGCCACGGCGGCAACCACCTGCCATCCCGAACGCAAATAGGCGATCGCCCCCAGATGACCGTTTTTGATCACCCTTAGAGATACATACGCCCATGATCGAACGCTATACCCTTGCCCCAATGGGGAACCTCTGGACGGATGCCTACAAATTCAAAACATGGCTCGATGTTGAGATTGCGGTCTGCGAAGCCCAAGCCGAACTGGGACATATTCCTGCTGACGCCGTCGCTGAAATCAAAGCCAAGGCCAAGTTTGACCCCCAACGGGTGCTGGAAATTGAGGCAGAGGTAAAGCACGATGTCATTGCCTTCCTCACCAATGTCAACGAACATGTTGGCGATGCCGGCCGCTATATTCACCTTGGCTTGACCAGTTCCGATGTTCTCGACACCGGTTTAGCCCTGCAATTGGTGGCCAGTCTGACGCTGATTCAAGAGCAGTTGGAGCAGCTCATTCAGGCAGTGCGCCACCGTGCCCAAGAACATCGCTATACGGTGATGGTGGGACGCAGTCATGGGATTCATGCCGAACCCATTACCTTTGGCTTCAAACTCGCGGGTTGGCTGGCGGAACTGCTGCGCCATCGCGATCGCCTGTGCCAATTGCAGCGCACCGTGGCCGTAGGCAAAATTTCGGGAGCAGTGGGCACCTATGCCAATGTGGATCCGCGGGTGGAGGCGATCGCCTGCCAAAAACTCGGTCTCCAACCCGATACCGCTTCAACACAGGTGATTTCCCGCGATCGCCATGCCGACTATGCCCAAACCCTTGCCCTCTTGGGAGCCAGCCTCGAGCGCTTTGCTGTTGAGATTCGCAATCTTCAGCGCACCGATGTCCTTGAAGTCGAGGAATTCTTCTCGAAGGGACAAAAAGGCTCCTCTGCCATGCCCCACAAACGCAATCCCATTCGTTCCGAACGACTGACCGGTCTAGCGCGGGTGCTGCGGGGAAATGCTTTGGCTGCCCTTGAAAATGTTGCCCTCTGGCATGAGCGGGATATTTCCCACAGTGCGGTGGAACGGGTGATTTTGCCCGATAGCTCGATTCTCAGCCACTTTATGCTGGTGGAAATGACTGACTTGGTGCAGACGCTGCAGGTCTATCCCGAAAATATGCGCCGCAATATGAACTGCTACGGCGGTGTCATCTTTAGTCAGCAGGTGCTCTTGGCGCTGGTGGAGAAGGGGCTGAGTCGCGAAGCTGCCTATGCCTTGGTGCAAAAACATGCCCATGCGGCATGGAATCAACCGGACGGTGACTTTGCTGCCAACCTCAAAGGGGATCCAGAGATTCAGCGCTACCTGACACCAGAGGAACTCGAGGCCTGCTTTAACCCTGAACATCACCTCAAGCACCTCGAGGAAATTTACCAGCGGTTGGGAATTTAGACCGCATTGAGGTAGGCTTCGAGGTCGCTAATCCGAAAGAGCGATCGCAGGGGTATTCCTTGAGCGGCAAAGGCAGCTTCCCCGCCCGCTTGGCGATCGACAATGGCCAGAACCTCATTGACCACATAGCCTGCCTCTTGGAGCCGCAGCACCGCCTTGAGGGCAGACCCCCCCGTCGTGATCACATCCTCAAGCACCGTGACCACCGCCCCTTGGGGCAAGGGGGGACCTTCAATAAAGCTCATCGTGCCGTGGCCTTTGGCTTCCTTGCGCACAATCAGCGCTGCCCGATCCTGCCCGTGCACATTGGAGAGCACGCTCACTGCCACCACCAAGGGATCCGCCCCAAGGGTGAGACCCGCCACCGCCACCGCTTCAGGGGCTAACTGCGCCAAGAAGAGCCGCCCCATAAGGTAAGCGCCCCGCGCTGATAGGGTCACAGGTTTGCAGTTGATGTAGTAGTGGCTTTTTTGGCCAGAGGAAAGGATAAACTCGCCGGCACGGTAGGCATCGCGGCACAGCAGCGCCAAGAGTTCCTGACGCAGGTCAGCAAGGGAATCGTGCATAGTGTTCTCCACAGTTAGGGGGTTGAGCCAGCGGGCACGCGAAACCAATGGGTGGTGCCGTCCTTTTGATCCACGAGTTTGACCCCTTGAGCCAAAAGGAGATCCCGCAGGCGATCGCTCTCCGCATAGTTCTTGGCTTGGCGGGCAGCGGTGCGAGCAGCAATTAACTCTCGAATCTCCTCATCGGTTAGGCCAACCGTTGACGCAGCTTGTGCCTCTGCTTTTGCCTCTAGACCCAAAACCTGAGCAAGAGTGACTAGGGTGTGCCAGTCGCGGCTGATTTCAGCGGGCGATCGCCCCCAGTCTCCCCCGTGGAGATAGCGATGCTGCTCACGATTCAGGACTTTGGCCAGTTCAAAGATGACCGCTAGAGCTGCTGCGGTGTTCAAGTCCTCATCCATAGCTTGACAAAAGGCTTGGGTACTGGGGTGAGCTTTGACCCCCTCTGGATCAATGACGGGCAGGGAGAGCTGCCGATTGAGCTGTAGCGCCTCCTTCAGGGTTTGCCAGCCCTTGGCAGCGGCGGTCAGTGCCTCTGGCGTAAAGTCCAAGGGTTTGCGGTACTGAGCCTGCAAAACCAACAGGCGCAAGGCCATGGCATCCACCCCCTGAGCCAGCAGATCACGAATGGTTGTGAAATTCCCCAAGGACTTGGACATTTTCTCTGTGTTGACGGTAACAAAGCCGTTGTGGAGCCAAAATCGGGCTAGGGGCTGTTGCGTCACCGCCTCCGATTGGGCAATTTCATTCTCGTGGTGGGGGAAAATTAAATCCATGCCACCGCAATGAATATCCACCGTTGCCCCAAAGGCCTGTCGCACCATTGCCGAGCATTCAATGTGCCAGCCGGGGCGCCCTTTACCCCAAGGGGCTTCCCACGGGTCATAAACAGCCATTTCCTCCGGCTTTGCGGCTTTCCAGAGGGCAAAATCAAGGGGATGGCGTTTGCGCTGCTCCTCCTCTTCCTCAATGCGGCCACTGGCACCGGCCATGAGTTGCTCAAGCTGGCGCCCGGAAAGCTTGCCATAGCTGGGAAATTGTGCCACGGCATAGTAAACATCCCCGCCGGCCACATAGGCATAGCCGCGATCCAGTAGCCCTTGAATGAGGTGAATAATTTCTGGAATCACCTCTGTCGCGCGGGGATAAGCAGTGGCAGGTAGGATATTCAAGGCCGCCATGTCCTCGTGGTAGGCGGCAATGTAGCGATCGCTCACTGTGGCCATCGTCTCGCCGTTTTCATGGGCGCGGCGCAAAATCTTGTCATCAATATCGGTAAAATTTTGCACATAGTGCACCACGTAGCCCAAGAACGTGAGATAGCGGCGCAGCACATCCCAAGCCACATAGGAACGGGCGTGCCCCAAATGGCAGTAGTCATACACCGTGACACCACAGGCATAGATCGTCACCCGCTCTGGGTGCAGGGGCGAGAAGGGTTCAAGGCGGCGAGACAGTGTGTTGTACAGATGTAAGGGCACAGAAACACCCCGCAAGGATCAACAGTTGCAGCAGCAAATCGCTCTTTGATAGGATATAGGATACCAAATTCATCATTATCGAGGACAAACACACCCCCATGGCCAAAAAAAGCATGATCGAACGGGAAAAAAAGCGGCAACGGCTTGTTGCTAAATACGCCAGCAAACGCCAAGAACTCAAGGCTCAACTGGCCAGCGCCGAAACCCAAGAAGAGATCATGAGCATCCATCGTCAACTGCAACGGTTGCCCCGCAATAGTGCCCCTTCGCGGCTACGGAATCGCTGCTGGTTGACAGGTCGTCCTCGTGGTTATTATCGTGATTTTGGCCTCTGCCGCAATGCCCTGCGGGAAATGGCTCACCAAGGGTTGCTGCCGGGGGTGGTCAAGTCCAGTTGGTAAATTGCCTCTGCTACCCTAGAGCTAATAGGGTTGAGGCACAACCATGGCAGAGCGACTCTCTCCAGCCGATATTGAGGCACAACTAGCAAACCTAGCGGGCTGGAAATTGGCGGGCGATCGCCTTGAGCAAACATTTGTTTTCAAGGATTTTCTTGGCTCCATTGCCTTTGTCAATCGTCTGGTGGATCCCGCTGAGCAGGCCGGACATCACCCTGATTTATCCATTTCTTGGAATCGGGTGACGGTCTGCCTTACGACGCATGATGCCGGCGGCATTACCCAAAAGGACATTGATCTGGCCAAGGTGATCTCCGATCTGGCCGCGGCATAACTTTCGTCAGCATTTGCCAATATTTAAGGATTGGGCGAAAAAGACAGAACTACGATAGGGAGTAGTGCCCGCGATCGCCCATCCTTATGAATACCGCCGAATTACTCGTGAAATGCCTTGAAAATGAAGGCGTAGAATACATTTTTGGTCTGCCGGGGGAAGAAAATCTTGATGTCCTGCAAGCGCTGCGTCGCTCCCCCATTCAATTTATCACCACCCGCCATGAACAAGGGGCGGCCTTTATGGCCGATGTCTATGGTCGTCTCACCGGCAAAGCGGGGGTATGTCTTTCTACTCTCGGTCCCGGTGCTACGAATTTAATGACCGGTGTTGCCGATGCTAACCTCGATGGTGCTCCTCTTGTGGCCATTACAGGGCAGGTAGGCACCGATCGCATGCACATCGAGTCCCACCAATATCTGGACTTGGTGGCCATGTTTAGCCCGGTAACCAAATGGAATGCCCAGATTGTCCGCCCCAGCATTACGCCAGAAATTGTCCGCAAGGCCTTTAAGATTGCCCAGAATGAAAAGCCAGGGGCGGTTCACATTGATGTGCCCGAAAACATTGCCGCCATGGAAGCTGAGGGCTATCCCCTCAAGCCTAGCCCGCCCGAAAAAACCTATGCCTCGTTCCAGAGCATTCTCAAGGCCGCTGAACTGATCAATGCTGCTGAGAACCCCCTGATCTTAGTGGGGAATGGCGCTATTCGTGCCCACGCTGCCGCTGCCCTCACCCATTTTGCCGAAAAGCTGAATATCCCCGTGGCCAATACCTTCATGGGTAAAGGGGTCATTCCCTATCAGCACTCCCTTGCCCTGTGGACGGTGGGACTCCAGCAGCGGGATTACATTAGCTGCGGCTTTGATCATGCTGACTTAGTGATTGCCGTTGGCTATGACTTGATTGAGTATTCCCCGAAAAGCTGGAACCCCGATGGCCGCTTGCCCATTATCCATATTGCAGCCACCCATGCCGAAATTGACAGCAGCTATATTCCTGTGATTGAGGTGGTGGGAGATATTTCTGATTCCCTCTATGAAATTCTCAAGCGAGCCGATCGCCAAGATAAGCCCACCCCCTATGCCGTGCAACTGCGCCAAGACATTGTGGCGGACTACTGCCAATATGCCCAAGATGAGAGTTTTCCCGTCAAGCCGCAAAAGCTCATCTACGACCTGCGTCAAGTCATGGGGCCAGAGGATATCGTCATTTCTGATGTGGGTGCCCACAAGATGTGGATTGCCCGTCACTACCATTGCGATCGCCCCAATACCTGCTTGATTTCCAATGGCTTTGCCGCAATGGGGATTGCCGTACCAGGGGCAATAGCGGCGAAATTGGTCTATCCGCAGCGGCATGTGGTGGCAGTCACCGGCGATGGCGGCTTCATGATGAATTGCCAAGAACTGGAAACCGCGCTGCGCATAGGAACC
The DNA here is from genome assembly GCF_031583515.1 of Thermosynechococcus sp. QS41. Lineage (NCBI taxonomy): Bacteria > Bacillati > Cyanobacteriota > Cyanophyceae > Acaryochloridales > Thermosynechococcaceae > Thermosynechococcus > Thermosynechococcus sp. QS41. The sequence continues at coordinate 2,498,838 of NZ_CP134181.1, read as the reverse complement.
AACTTTACAACCATCGTCTTTAATGACGGCGGCTATGGCCTCATCGAGTGGAAGCAGCAGCGCTACTTTGGTGAATCTGCCTATGTCCACTTTGGTAACCCGGACTTTGTCAAGTTGGCCGAGAGCATGGGACTCAAGGGGTATCGCATTGAAGCCACCGCTGATTTTATCCCAACGTTGAAAACTGCCCTTGCGCAGTCTGTGCCCAGCATTATTGATGTCCCCGTGGACTACAGTGAGAATCTGCGTTTTAATCAACGCCTTGGGGAGCTAAGCTGCGAAACTTAGGCCACGCACGCCACCCGAATCCAAGGGGCATAGGGGTTCATAAACCCCGTTACTGTGATTCGCTGCCCACTTTGATAGGTTTGCAGTTGCTCGTTGACGGTGGGGTGGAGTGTTACCAAAGGCCAAGACCACTGATCCGTGCGGAGTTGATATGCCTGTTCCCCTAGTTTCACAAATTCGCCGCTAACCGTTTGCATGCCGGCGCTCACGATCATGGGTGTCGGTTGGGCGATCGCCACCGTCGGCGGTAGGGGGACCGTGGGATCAAATGTATTGAGTGTCTGGAGTTGCCAAGCTTCCCATTCGGGATGTTGCGGCGGCAGGTTAAAGAAGGGAAAGATTGCCTGTCGGCACTCCTGAATCAGGGGCTTCAGATCAAGGGTGCCCACCAGTTGGTGCAGCGATTTCCCTTGGCGAATGGCTGTGGCAGCTAACCACCCTGCCCCCTGTCCAATGCCCATTACCAGCGGTTGCAAGCGAGTGGCACCATTGGCAATATGGGTCACCGAGATATTTTTCTCTGCCACTAGAAAGCCCTCTACCGTCTGGGGAATCAACGACGTATAGGGAATCACGAAGGGCGTCCCCGTCCAACGACCGCCCCAACGGATGGACTTAGGGACAAGGGGGAGTTCCATCCCCGGATAGTGGTGATCGTTCGGATAGTTGCCGATGGCAATGCCCGTGTAGTGACCTTGGGCATCAACGGGCGGTGGTGCAGTGGGGAGAATATCCTGCTCGTGAATTGTGGTGACACCCATCAGGCGCCGACTTTCGCGGTAATAGGGATGGAGGGCATAGGCACCGCCCCCCAGTTGGTCAGGGAGTTGGGGAAACGTCTCTTCCGCTAAACCATAGCGGCGACCCAACTGTTGCTGCACATAACGGGCAAAATCTTGGGCGTGCCAGCGTGCTTCTTGGCAAAAGGCCTGTCGCTCTTGGGCAGAGCCGATCAGCCGTTCCAGACCCACCCCATAGTCATTCCCCTGCTGCGGCCAGTTGAGCATAAAGCGGTTTCCCGGCAGGCGGCCATAGTTGAGAAAGTGCAGAGGGTCATAGCCTGCCCAAGCACCGTTAAACTTGTGCTCATCCCAAAGGGGAGAAGGGGGAATCTCTGGGGCAGTGGCACCCTCACCGTAGTCCTGTAAAACGACAATCCATGTGGGGGCTTGAACGGGATAGGTTTGAGTCAAGGCTGTGGGTGCTGGGGGGGCTGAGGGTTCTTGGGTGTCTGCCTGCCACTCCCACCCCCAACGATGGGGAATTTCCCCCAAGGCAAGGAGATCCCCGAGTTCTGTGGCGTCAATTGTGATTTGGGCATGGAGGGTGAGGGTGGTCAATTCCACCCCGAGGACGCGATCGCCTTGGCGCAAAACCGCTTGGGGAAGTTCACCGACAAGCCACGTCAGGTTGGGGGTTGCCTTGACCCACTCGGCAAAAAGATCAGCGGCGACCTTGGGATCAAAGGTAAAGAAACTCACCCAAGCATGATCTAGTCCCCCCACTTGGCGTTGGGCGATCGCCCGCAGAAACTCACCCCACAGCCCGGTTTGCCACGCCATGAGTTCATTGCCATCGGGCGCCGCCACCCCAGCACTGGTGAGCATGCCCCCTAGCCACGGCGTTTCACTGACCAGCACCGTTTGCGCTCCCATACGAGCCGCCGTTAAAGCAGCAGCTACCCCCCCTATGCCACCACCCACAACGAGTACCTCGGTGCGCAGGGTTTGCCTCACTGTTGCGGTTCCTTGGGATCGGTAATCAACCCCCAACGATCGGGGGGCCAAAAGCGAATCGCCGCACGACCAATAATGTAATTGCGCGGTACCACGCCCCAGCAGCGGCCATCAAAGCTGTTATTGCGGTTATCCCCCAAGACCAAGTAGCTGTTGGCAGGAATCACCTGCGGTTGAGCCAGATAGGGCTGAATACCGGCACAGGTATCGACGGAGGTCAATGTCGAGGGAGCTAGATAGGGTTCGGGTAGGGGTTGATTGTTGATATAGACGCGCCCTTGGCGGAGTTCCACGCGATCCCCAGGCAAGCCCACCACCCGCTTGATAAAGGCATCACGAAAGCCTGCCTGTTGCAAGGCCGGAGTTGGATTGAAAACAATAATGTCGCCGCGATGGGGGGCATGGAAATAGTAGCTGATCTTTTCAATAATCAGGCGATCGTTAATCAGCAGGGTTTCTTCCATCGAGCCGGTGGGGATATAGCGCGCTTCTGCTACAAAGGTACGAATACCAAAAGCCAAGAGAGCAGCCAGCCCCAAGGTTTTGGCCATCTCCAGCCACCAAGGTTCTGTCGTCTTTTCGGTCTTGGCTGTCACTGATTCAGGGGTAGAAGCATTTGTGGGTGGCAGTTTGCCATCGGCCATAGAAAGGAACTCCGCAAACAGTAAGTCAACCCTGTACTCCACCATACCCCATCACCAAGGTAACAGCGCCCCGATAGCCAGAATCCGACAATTTTGAGAATCCAGTTAGAAGCGACAGGGTATTTACAGGCTTCAAGAAAGATGCTAGCCTTTTGTCGGCAATTTCACGTCATCTTGGTATTGAAATCAAAAGTCCAATGGCTATCGATCCAACCGCCTTCATGGCAACTATGACTCGCCGTGTGCAGTTGACGGAAGAAGACAAATCGGTGCTTGCTCAAGCAGCACCTTGGGGTAAGGAAGTTGCCCCCGCAATGGCAGATGTCTTTTATGATTACCTTGGCAAAGATGAAGAGATGAATGCCATTCTCAACGCTACCGAAGGGCGAGTTCATCGCCTCAAGCAAACGTTTGTGGAATGGTTTTACGAGATGTTTACTGGCATGGATCAGTGGGGAAAAAGCTACGCTGAACGCCGTTGGAGAATTGGACTTATCCATGTCAAGGTTGGGATTGGACCCCAGCATGTTGTACCAGCCATGGCAGTTGTAGTCAACGCTCTACGGCAAAAACTGCGCCAAGATAATCAATCGGAGGCTCTTGGGGATGCCTTAAGCAAAATTTGCATGATTGACCTTGCCTTTATTGAGCAGGCCTACTTTGAAGTCTCTTCCCAAGCAGTTCTTCAAGAGACCGGATGGACACAAGCGCTCTTTCAACGTCTAATTGCTCAAGGGGCAACCGCGATGTAGCAATTCTCTTCTTTATCTTCATTGGTATCTATTTGCTCTTACCATCATTTATTCGATTTATTTTGGGCTAGATTTTGGGCTAGGGGGTAAAATGGCTATTAACGCCGTCAAAATTGAAGCAATTCTGCAAAATTTTGTAGCCACTGCCAGCAATGTTCAAGGGGCAGCTCTGGTTTCTCCGGATGGCCTGACGCTTGCCGCTGTCTTGCCTAGCGGCATGGATGAAGAGCGTGTTGCCGCCATGTCAGCAGCCATGCTCTCCTTAGGTGAGCGGATTGGGCGGGAACTGAGTCGAGGACAAATTGAGCGAATTTTGGTGGAAGGCAACAGTGGCTATGGCATCCTGACTAGCTGCACCGAAGATGCAGTTTTACTGGTTCTTGCCGATGATTCAGCCAAGCTGGGGATTATCAATCTTGAGATTAAGAACGTTATTGCCGATTTGCAACAACAACTCGTTAGTGTGAGTCCAACTGTTAGTCTCTAGCCTGAGGTCACTACCCAATGGAAATTATGCGGATTGTAGTGACCGGTGCAGTAGGCGCTGGTAAATCTACATTTATTCGCACCATTAGCGAAATTGAGGCTGTAGACACAGATCGCAAAGCTAGTGATCATGTTGCTGATCTGAAGCCAACAACAACAGTAGCGATGGATTTTGGGCGCTTACGGTTTAGTGCTGATAAGGCACTTCATCTCTACGGTACTCCTGGCCAAGAGCGCTTTGATTTCATGTGGGACATTCTTATTCGCAAAGCTCATGCTTTCATTTTGCTAGTGAGTTCCCATCGTCCCCAAGACTTTCGGATGGCTCGACGCATCGCTGCTTTCATGCGCCACCGCACTCAGATACCCATGGTCATCGGCTGCAGTCATGCTGATCATCCTGACGCTTGGCCGCTGGAAGAAATTGGGGTTGCCCTTGGCTATTTAGATCCCCAAAGACGACCACCAATGATATTTGTGAATAGCTTGGATCGTTTTTCGGTTGCCACAGCGCTGACAACAGTTATTCAAGAATATGTCCGATTCCAAGCTAGACCAATCACTCCTCCGGATGCCACCGCTACGGTCAAAAGACAACAACTTGAGTGATTGAATTCAAGAGGAGATTCCCATGAAAATTAGCGGTTACTTTTCAGAATTTTCGCTAGGAGAGGTTTTTCGGTTGTTGGAACAAGGGCAGCGTACAGGATGCCTCTCCATAAAGTTGATCAATATGCCAAACATTTTAACCGTGCTACCGCAATCGCAAGAGTACTACCTCTTTTTTCGTTATGGAAACGTGGTAGCAGCAACCACTACACTTAACCAACAAGGTTTGTGGCAATTGATTGAGCAGCGGAAATTATTACACCCTTTGACCATTCAACGAGTGATGGATCGATATTCTCAGAATGTACCCTTGGGGATTTTCCTAAAGTCCCAAGGAATCTTGGACACACAGCAACTTAGTTTACTATTCAGGCATCAAGTGCTGACGCCTGTTCCTTACCTGTTTAGCCTTGAAGAAGGCTATTTCGAGTTTGATGGCCGTCATCCCCTGCCGTTTTCTGAAATGACCGGTCTGAGTGCTTCACCCCAAGCGATTACCCTAGCAGGTCTGCGTTTATTACGCGACTGGACATCCTTGATGGATAAATTGCCCTCGGAGAGCTCGACGATTGTCGCTTTAGTTCATGAGCCACCCTCTGTGCAGTTAAGCGCAAAGGAGTGGCAGGTATGGGAGCAAATTGATGGCACAACAACAATTCAGGAGATTGCTAACACGCTAGGCTTGCCCATCTTAGAGATTCAAAAAATCTGTTTTTGTTTTATAGTGATGGGCTTAGTAGAAGAAATCATTAGCATTTCTCCTCCGCCAGCAACTACCTTTCCTAAGCAGATTGACCTAGGCTTGTCCAATAAGGAAAGTGATAATAGAGCTGGCGCCGAATTGAGTTATTCCTTCCTTAATGGAATTGTTAGCTTTTTAAGAAACAAAGCAAAAGATAATTAACTGTTCCCTTTTATGACATCCTTCCGATGCTTACCTGAAGTTGTGGAGCACAGGCTTACTGACTAAGAATTGCTTGGTAAGCGGCTATTGGTCAAGAATTGCAGCCATCATTTGCTCTGCTTGAGTCCCATAACTGCCGCCAAAGAGATTGAAGTGATTGAGGATATGGTACAGGTTGTAGATGGTTTTCCGTTGCCTATAGCCAGCCGCTAAGGGATAGGTGGCGTTGTAGCCCTCATAAAAGGCCGCAGGAAAGCCACCAAAGAGTTCACTCATGGCCAAGTCCACCTCGCGATCGCCATAGTAACTGGCGGGGTCGAAAATGACGGGTTCCCCCGTACGACAAAAGGCAGCATTTCCCGACCAGAGATCGCCGTGCACTAGGGTAGGGGTTGGCTCATGGTTCAGGAGTTCTGGAATGGCTGCTAGGAGCTGCTCCGCCTTGGGAAAGTGTCCACCCCGACGGCGAGCCAGATCAAACTGATAACGCAGGCGAGCATCGCGGAAAAACTCCCCCCAGTTGTCTGACCAAGGGTTGATTTGAGGAGTGGCACCAATGGTGTTATTCTCCGACCAGCCATAGCGATCGCCAGTGCTCTTGAGGTGCAACTGTGCCAGCTCTACCCCCATTTGCCACCAATCTCCGGCACTGGTGAGGGGCAAGTATTCCAACACTAAAAAACTCGCGTCCTCAACCACTCCCCATAGCAGGGGAAGGGGAACGCGAATCGCTTGAACCTTGGCGATCGCCCGCAGGGCATTGGCTTCGGCAGCAAACATGGCCTGCCGTTCAGGGCGATTGAATTTAACAAAGAGGGGTTGCTCAGGATGTTGCCACACATAGGTGGTGTTGATACTGCCGCCCCCTACCGCAAGGGCTTTACCCTCATGGAGCCGCTGACCCGTCGCTGCGGCAAATTGATCCCACAACTGTTGCCAGCGACCCACACCCTCAACCCTTAGTCGTCGTAAATGCGGCACTCAGCAGCATCAGGGTTGTCATCACAGTACTGCTGGAAGGAGGTTTTGTGATCTTGCTGCTCAGCGCGTTGGTGGGCAGCTTCCGCTTGCAGTTCCTCAAGGGCATCCCAAGCGGCGGCACACTGTCCAGAGGTTGCCCCTTCGGTGTCACAGATTTTGTGGGCTTCCTCGCGGGCTTGTTCAATTTGTTTCTCGAGATTACTCATAGAGCCTTTATTGAATCACCGTATTCAGTTTATGCAATCTGCCCAAGGGCAGGAATGCCGTTACTCCACTCTAGCAATGAATGCCCTGAACTGCCAGTTGGAGACGGTGCATCCCCACCCCTCACCCCTAGAGGGTACTGTCGGCAACGGTTGCTTCACTAACTAGGCTGGGGGCGGATTGGGTCAGTTGGGCATAGAGGGGCAGATGGTGCTGCGCTACCGCCGGCAGAGCCGCATGGACATGGCTAGCGATCGCTGTCGTGGTCACATCGTAGGTTTGGGTGGCTAGCTTGGGATACATCCCCACAGCAATAATCGGCACCAACAGGGACAGGGCAATGAAGGTTTCACGGGGATTGATGTCCAACAGCAGTTTGTCAAACATATCGCCCGCTTGTTTGCCCGTAAAGACACGGCGCACCATCGAGAGCAGATAGACGGGCGTAATAATCACCCCAACAGCGGCAAGGAAAATCACCCCCACTTTGAAGGTCGTGGAGTAGGCATCACTGTTGGTCAAGCCCAAAAAGACCGTCAGTTCACTGACAAAACCACTCATACCGGGCAGCGCCAGCGAAGCCATAGAGCCGGCAGTAAAGAGGGCAAAGGTTTTCGGCATGGATTGGGCAATCCCGCTCATTTTTGCCATGGCCAATGTGTGGGTGCGATCGTAGGTCACCCCGGCCAAGAAGAAGAGAACAGCCGCAATCAAACCGTGGGAAAGCATTTGCAGCATCGCCCCATTGAGACCAATGCCATTGAGGGCACCAATGCCCAGCAGCACAAAGCCCATGTGGGAAATCGAGGAGTAGGCCAGCCGCCGCTTCAGGTTTTCTTGGCCAAAAGCAGTCAGGGCACCATAGACAATATTCACGACCCCAAGGGCAATCAGAACAGGGGCAAAGTAGATGTGGGCATCCGGCAACATTTGCAGGTTGAAGCGAATCAGGCCATAGCCCCCCATTTTCAAGAGCACGCCTGCCAGCACCATTGACACGGGCGCCGAGGCTTCACCATGGGCATCGGGTAACCAAGTGTGTAGCGGAAAAATCGGCAGCTTGACACCAAAGGCAATCAGGAAACCACCATAGGCCAGCAGTTCCAGCGCCAAGGGATAGTCCTTGAGACCCAAGGCCGCCATGCTGAGCGTAAAGTCCCCCCCATAGAAGGCCATCCCGAGGCCAGCAATGAGGATAAAGAGGGAACCAACGGCAGTGTAGAGGATGAATTTTGTAGCGGCGTATTGGCGTTTGGCTCCCCCCCAGATGGAAATGAGTAGATAGACGGGCACCAGTTCCAATTCCCAAATCAGGAAGAAGAGGATGAGGTCTTGGGCGGCAAAGACGCCAATTTGGGCACTGTAGAGCGCCAGCATCAGGAAATAAAATAAACGCGGCTTCTGCTTTACTTGCCAAGCCGCAAAGATTGCCACTGTGTTGACCAGACCCGTCAGCAACATCAGGGGGACGGCAAGGCCATCAACCGCTAGGGACCAGTTCAGGCCGATTTGCGGCAGCCAAGGCACGGTTTCCACCATTTGGATCTGGGCGGATTGGGCATCGTAGTGCTGCCAGAAAACCATTGCCGAGAGGCCAAATTCGAGGAGGGCGATCGCTAGGGCATACCAGCGGACTGTCTTCCCCTCACGGTCGGGCAATACGGGAATGAAAAAGGCTGCCACTAAAGGCAGCAGTGTCAGTACAGTCAGCCAAGGAAATTGGACATTCATCAGACAACCCCCCAAGGGACGAGTCCAGTACTCTGTTCACGCATCTGAATAAGAATATATACCTATTTGCCAAATGTTGCAAATTGTTAAGCATTTTTCTAAATTATAAAGTTTGTGGCACTTCTATTGACAAAAATCTATTCTACAAAGAATTAATATTGATCTGAATAAAGTTAAGATGGGGGTTGACGGGCTTAAGGTTCCTCACCGTTGGTTGCGGCAGTGCAGTTTTATAGCAACAGGCAAGGTGTAACGGCAAAGCAGAATGTTACAGTTTGTTCTAAATACCAGAGTGTCTGGGGGTGGGGTCTCATGATTTTCTTGGAAGCCAGTGTTTTTGTCACTATCCTCGTCGGGTTTCTAGCAACGATCGTCAAGAAAAACCTGCTAATGAAGATTGTGACGATGGATGTCATGAGCACCGGCGTAGTGGCTTTGTTTGTGGTCATTGCCACCCACAGTGGTCTGGTCACGCCCATTGCCCGTGGCGGAGCCTTTGATGCTGCCTATGCCGACCCCGTACCCCAAGCCGTGATTTTAACCGCGATCGTGATTGGCCTTTCGATTCAAACGCTGATGCTGGTGGCAGCAATGAAGCTAGCGCGGGATAACCCGACGTTGGAAACCCCAGAAATTGATCAAAAGTACCTGTAGGGAGCGGCAATGACGGCGCTGGCGATCGCTTGGATTTTGTTGCCCTTTGTGGCGGGTTTAACGCTTTACTTATTGCCCTCCTTAGCGCGGGGTCTGCCGCTGGCGATCGCCCTTGTTTCCCTCTGTGTCGGCTTAGGCATCACCATTAACCAAGTCAACACTGCGTTTGTCCTACTCGATAGCTTTGGCATTTCCCTGAGCATTGACCCCCTCAGTGGCTACTTTATTGTCACCAATGCCCTCGTCATTTTGGCAGCACTGTTACATACGTGGCAGGAGGGTTATAAAGCGTTCTTCTATGTGCTGCTGTGTCTGCTCCACGGCTGTGCCAACACCGTCTTTATTTCAGCGGATTTCCTCAGTCTCTACGTCAATATTGAGGTGCTGGGGATTGTTGTCTTTTTGTTGATTGCCTATCCCCGTAGCGATCGCCCCCTCTGGATTGGCCTACGCTACCTGATGGTGAGCAACGTGGCCATGCTCTTTTATCTAATGGGGGTGGCGCTCGTCTATCAGACAAACCATACCTTTGCCTTTAGTGCCCTGATGCAGGCACCGCCAGAGGCTGTGGCGCTAATTTTGATGGCATTGTTGGCCAAGGGCGCCATTTTCATTAGTGGGCTTTGGTTGCCCCAAACTAACGTCGTTGCTGCTCCCATTGTTGCTGCTCTCCTGGCCGGCATTGTCGAAAATGCTGGGGTGTTTAGCCTTGCTCGCGTCAGTCTGCTCCATAGCAACATTGCCGATATTGTGCAGCTGTTTGCCCTCGCCTCGATCTTTTTTGGCTCAATATTTGCCTTGGTGGCCGATGATGTACGACGGATGCTCAGCTTTAGTACCCTTGGCCACCTGGGATGGGTGATCATTGCCCCACCGGCAGCGGGTTTGTATGCTCTAATGCACGGCTTAGCCAAGGCCAGTCTTTTTTTGAGTGTGGGGGAACTGTGCCACTATCGTCTTAGTGAATTGCGCCAAGAGGGTCTGCCGCGCCCAGTGGCGATCGCCCTGATTATTGCCGGTTATGGTATTGTCGGTGTGCCCTTCCTTGCTGGATTCCCCGCTAAGGCCTTGACCCTGAGTTACCTTGACCCGTGGCAGCAGGGACTGCTCTATGGTGCTGGCTTTTTGACCGCCACAATTTACAGCAAATTCCTCTTTTTGCCCCGCTATCCTAGCAAGACCCCTATGGGCTATAGTGCCGCCACAATGGTGCTCTTGGGTGGGCTATTTCTGGCCAATGCCGGCTACATGGAAGCCTACAGTAGTGGCATGAGTTTGTTACGCGCCTTTTTGCCGCCCTTGGTGGGGTGTGGCCTAGTGGCCTTGGGGGTCTCCCGCTGGGAATCCGCTTGGCGAGGGGCTTGGGAGCGCCTAGAGCATCTTCTAGGGGTGATGCTGTTACTCTTACTTGGCTTGGTGGGGTTAGCGCTATGAATTATTTGAACTTTGCCCTGCGCCTGACGATTTGGCTGCTGCTGACGGCGGACTTTGGCTTGGTCAATCTGGCGATTGGGATTTTGGTTTCGCTCCTGCTGCCCCAAGGGCGAGGGGGGGTGGCAACACTGCGGCAGTGGCTGAGTACCCTAGGAAAAGTGGCGATGGCTGTTCCCCGTGCCTACCTTGAGACAATTGAAATGATGGTGCGTCCCCATCGCCATGAGGCGATCGTCCGTGAACCCGTTGATCCTACCCGTGCCCCCGGTCTGATTTTTCTGGATATTTTTACGATTACCTTCACCCCCAAGACGATCGTGCTGCACTACGACGAGGAGGGCTGGTTTGAAGTGCATCAACTAGTGGAGCGCAGACCCGAAAAATGACCGCCTTTTTAGTCATCATGCTGTTGATTCTGGGCATTCCCCTCTATGCTGCTTGGAAGGGGGAGCACATCTGGTCGAAGATGTTGGCCTTTGCCAGTATTGCCACAAAGGCAGCCATTATGATCTTGCTGGTGTCGGTGCAGCGGGATGATTGGATGATTGGCATTGTGGGGGTGATCATCCTTAGTGTGGGCAATGGTGCCCTGATGCTCTTGGCGCAGATTCTGCGGCGACTACGGGATGTCGCCAATCTTTAGGGAGGGGGTCAGTGATTTTACAGTGGATCAGTTATGCCTGTATTAGTTTTGGTCTCTTTCTTTGGCTGTGGGGAACATGGCCGCTGGTGGGTCGGCGATCGCCCCTCTATAAACTGCATTTTTTGTCAGTCTCCGATACCTTAGGTTCGATGGCGATCATGATCGGGGTGTTACTGCGCATTCCCCGCGAATGGCCGCTTCTGGTCTTGGCGTTGATCTCCCTCGCCCTCTGGAACACCATTCTGGGCTACGTTTTGGCCTACTGCTCCCAAGGGGAGGACACTGATGGATAGCTGGCTCATTGCTGTCACTGCACTCTTGCCTCTAACAGCTCTGATGCTGGTGTTTCAGGAGAATCCCTACCACGCCCTTGTCATTCGTGGCATTATTGGTGCGGTGGCGGCCCTGCTCTATGCCATTCTCGGCGCTGCCGATGTGGCGCTGACCGAAGCCCTTGTGGGAACAATGCTCTCAATTATGCTCTACGCCGTTGCAGTACGCTCTTCCTTGGTGCTGCGATTGGGCATCTTAGCTTCGGCACTCTCCAGCGATAGCTTGGATCACTTACTGGCAGCCATTCGTGAAGCCGTTGCTCCCTATCATTTGCGTGTTGAATTAATCATTTATCCCACCTTTGAGCAACTTAAAATAGCGCTCCGCGATCGCGAGATTCATGCCCTATGTGCTGAAGAAACCACTCAATTATTAACGATGACCCGTGTAGCACGCCTTTACACCATCCTCAAGCCCCAGCTCACCAATCTCACAGAACTCGTGTATTACCCCTTGCCCAGTGAAAAGGAGTCAGCGACATGATTTGGCTCTATGGCATTGCGGCAGTGCTGCTGCTAGTGAAAATGCTGATGATCCCCACCCTACCTGCGGTACCAACGCTTCCCATTGTCGAAACCCTTGTTAACCAGAGTGGCATTCCCAATGCCGTTACGGCTGTGATTTTGCGCAATCGCCTGTACGATACCATTTTTGAAGTGGTGGTATTCACTCTTGCCATCATGGGGGCACAGTATCTACTCAGCAATGAAAAACCCCTTGGCCACGTTAGCCGCTTTAATGATCAGCCCTCGATTGTTTTGGCAAGATTTGGCGCCACCATTTGCTCCCTTGTGTGTATTGAGTTGGCCTTGCGGGGGCACCTGAGTCCAGGGGGTGGATTTGCGGCTGGCGTTGCTGGCGGGACGGCGATCGGACTTGTGGCCATTACCTCAGCTCCAGAATGGCTAGAGAGCATCTATCGTCGCTTCCATGCCGCCACATGGGAAAAAATCTCCGTGATTGTTTTCATTCTCTGCGGTGCCAGCCTGTTGATGGGGGTGGCCTTGCCGGCGGGTCAGTTTGGCACGCTCCTCAGTGGTGGCTGGATTCCTTGGCTGAATATCCTCATTGCCCTGAAAGTGGCTTTGGGGTCGTGGGCGGCAGTGCTGACATTTATTCGCTATCGCGGCCTGCTTTAATCCATGCTCCCGTGATATATTCCCTAGCCCATGCGCCGCGACTCCCTCTTTTACCAACTGTTTGCTCAACTGCCTCAGACGCTCTTTGAGCTGCTCGGAATTGACTATCCTAGGGGCTACCGCTTTGACTCCGTTGAACTCAAGCAAACCGCCTTCCGCATTGACGGTGTCTTTGTCCCCCCTGATCCCTCAGGAGTGGTCTATTTTTGTGAAGTCCAGTTTCAAAGAGATAATACCTTCTACGAACGCTTCTTTGCTGAAATCTTTCTCTATTTGCGTCTGTATCGCCAGACCTTCTCTGATGGGCAAGCCGTGGTCATTTATCCCAATCGATTACTTGCGCAGCGGAGTCAGACAGAAACAGACCTGAAGCAGCAAGCCATAATAGAGTTAACATAATAGAGTTAATCATAACAACTGTCCTGTACAAGTTCACCACACTAAGTCGCGAGGAGGTGCTGCGGATGCTGGGGTTTACGACTGAAGAGCTGAAGCGGACGCGGTTTTATCAGGACTGACCTTGGGGAAGTGTCTGATTGGCTTGATTTCTATGCTTAGCCCATGCCCCCTGACTCCTTTATGAGCTATAGCTCGGACTTACGAGAGCGGGTTGTCTCCTAATATCAAGCAAGGCGGCAAAATCAGTGAAGCGACTCAAAGCATCCCGATGACCGTTTAATCGACCGTGCCCAGCGATTTGGGGTACAAGTTTCCACCATTAGTTACACCCTCGACCAGATGGGCACCACCCGAAAAAAACAGATGCGCTAGCAAGAACGGTGTGATGAGGTGATTCGGAATTATTGGACTGGATAATATCTCATTCTTGATTAAAATGGCTATACTGGTGTTTGACGAGAGTGACAAAGTTGCGCAGTAGTTGCAGGCCGATCTTGCCCGACTTTTCGGGGTGAAATTGACAAGCAAAGACATTGGTGCGGGCGATCGCGGCTGTGACAGTTTGCTGACCATGACGGACGGTGGCGGCCACTAACTCTGGATCCTCAGGGGCGACAAAGTAGGAGTGAACAAAATACACCCAAGGGGTTGGCGGTAAATTCTGCCAGAGGGGACAGGTGGGTTGCGTCAAGGTCAGTTGGTTCCAGCCCATGTGGGGGATTGGGAGACCGGGTTCAGATTGAAAGCGTTTGACTTTTCCAGAAAAAATACCAAGGCCGGGTTCTCTGCCTTCTTCACTGCACTCAAACAAGACTTGCAGACCCAGACAAATCCCCAAAAAGGGCATCCCCTGCTGAATCACCCGCTGAATGACAGGCACCAGTTCCCGCTCGTGGAGATGGGTCATGGCGGGGTCAAAGGCACCGACACCGGGGAGAACCACGGCATCCGCAGCACAAATGTCACTGGCGCGATCGCTCACTAAGGGCGTTGCCCCCACCACATCAAGGGCTTTACTCACGGAATGCAGGTTGCCCATATCGTAGTCAATGATGGCGATCGCGGGTGTGCTCACAGAAAGCCTCTCCCAAAGGGTAACCCTACCTATTCTACAGGGGTACTCATCCCTGCTTGCCTTGCATCCCGAATAATGCGAATCCCGCCCCAAAGCACAAGGCTGGCGATGCCAAACCCCACAATCAAATCAGGATAAGGAGACTGAAAAACGGCCACTAGCGCCCCTGCTCCAATCACGCTGACATTGGCAATGACATCGTTTTGGGTAAAAATCCAGCTCGCCCGCATATGCACCTCCCCCCGCCGATGTTGGGCAATCAGATACAGACAGCAAGTATTGGCTACTAGCCCAAGGAGGGCGATCGCCATCATCCAATCTGCCTCTGGGGCACTACCGCTGACAAAGCGACGGATCACATCCAGCAAAATTAGGGCGGCTAGCGTTATTTGAAACAGGCCACTTAGACTTGCTGCACGGGTTTTCTGCTTGAGCGATCGCCCCACGGCATAGAGGGAGAGGCCATAGACGAGAGCATCGGCCAGCATATCAAGAGAATCAGCAATCAAGGCAGTGGACTGGGCAAGGACGCCAGTAATCACCTCCACAAAAAACATGAGCACGTTGATCAGCAGCACAATTCGCAGGGTTTTGCGCTCCGCCGCATTTCTTGCTTCGATGTGGCAACCACAATCGGACATGGGCTATTCCCAAACGTATCTAAATATCATGGCTGAAGTAGCTATAGGGTTGCCAGACCTCGAATAGCACAATTGTTTAGCTAGTCAATTGTTTAGCTAGTCAATGCAGATGTGACTTGCCGTACAACGGTCAGAGTTATTCTTTTAAATTAAACTGTCACAATTATTGACGCAAAGTGGCTTTAACTAGCAGCTACAGCTACTTAGGGTACTAACCGGTATTCGATAATACAATAATAACATTGGAATAACATTGGCACTTTGATTGACAAGCCGGTCTGATTGTCACTTGATATGTTAATTTTTGTTGCAAGATTCAATATTTCTGCCTCAAATCAGATCGTTTGACCATAGAATTTTTCTAGAACATCTTTTTCAAGCGTTAAGACTGTATGACTCAGTAACACCAAGCTCTATACTGGTCAACTTTTGGGGCTATGCAGAGGTAGACTATAATGTTGAACGTGTTGAACAAATGTTGTAGGGGTTTCTCGACCTAAATCAATCCGTGGCTACAGCTTAATTTATTCTGGTCAAGATTTACTAAAAGGTAGTCGATCAGGTCAGCCGTTTAGAGATTATTCAAATCCATCTTCTAAGGTTGCTCATTATCAATGCCTACATTTCTTAAGTAAAGAGTAAAGCAAGAAAAACATACCAATAGGAATGAAAGAAATATTGGTCTCATGGTTACCTACTCTGACTGGAATACTGCTCTCATCAACTACTTTACCCAAAATGTACCTTACGGCACAAAAATTTACCTGAGCCTAGATAGTGATAGCTTAGAAAAAATTGGCAGTTCTTTTTCCCAAAAGTGTGAACATGAATCTTGGGCTATAAGCTTCTGCAATGTTGTAAGAAGTCGAGTAGTCAAAGGTGAAAAAATAGACCTAAGCACTGTGTCTTATTCGGACAAATCGGGTTACCCTCTTGGAGTTGCATTTTTAGGGATTATGGTTTTAGCAGCCAATGAAATGGCGGATGATGAAGATAATAAGTTAGATGAGAAAAATTATTTTTCTAGGTTTCGCAAAATCCTGTGCCTTCCTGAGGATAGACAATCTAGACCAAAGGGGCTACAAATAAGGCCTAATGAAGATGCTCCTGAAATATATTTGTGGAAAGAATGGAATAGCTGGTTGTTTCAAAAAGGCTTTATCCCAACAGCTGAAGAGGGTTCTAGTAAACAAAGAAAATACATTAACTATCCAATATCCCAGTCATTGCTTCGTAATGCAGATAAGGATCGATTGAGAAGACTCTTTCATGAAAAACAATGGCAAACAAGATGGGATGAGCAAACATTATTTACGAAAGTGGCTAATGAATACTCAACATTTACCCAGCATCTCAAAAAGTTAATAGATGATCGTAGTCGCTATGAATCAGTAGCTCAGGTAATTCATGAAACCTACGAAGACTGGCTGGCGGAAGGATCACCAAACACCTTAACCGGTAGAACAAAGCGTAGAGAGTGGAGTCGCCAGTTGTACGCAGGGATATATCGCACTGAGGATTTTTTGGGAAATATTGAGTACTACCTGTATCCAAAGCAACAAAAAGGGCGATCGCTTGGTTCATTAACAGTAGAAGCCAATGGAGAACGATGGAATTTACGAGAAGACAGAGCGGGCTGGTATTTACCGATCGGACAACCTTTGTCGAGACAAGAAATATCTAACGGCGGAACATATCAGATAAATCCCAATGCCCAAGCTGAGAAGTTAATTTTACCCAAGCGAGACTTTTGGATTTTAGTGCCCGATCCAGATAACCCTGAATCAGGGGTATATGCTAGCTGGAGTAGTCCAAAATTGGGAGAGCAGTTTATTATCCTTTTCAGGGAATCACTATTTACAGATTTACAAAGATTGAGAGATGAAAACCTAATTCAATGGGAAGGCGATCGTGATACAAAATATCTAGTTTTTGGTGATAACTCAGATTGGTATGAAGTTTATCAGTGTCAAGTCCTTTCTAAAGCATGGGATGCAGTATTTATTCAATCAGCAGAATTGAAAAATGAACTACAACCGAAAACATCGCTATCTATTAGTTTTTCAGGAGGGTTAAGAGTACCCAAGAAGAATAATACATGGATCAGTGATCATCTCCCACAGGTAACAGTATTTGCATTTCATCCAACCGTTGCGGTAGAGATTACCAACATTACTACCAACGAAACGGTTTACTCTGATCAGTCTTTTTCAACTAATCAACGGCATTCAATTCCCAATTTGACTCAAGGTAGTTTTATAGTTAGTGCCACCTGTTCAGGGCAATCTGCTCAGGGACTAATAAAAGTTGTAACATGGGATGAAATTGATTTTACAAGTTTTAGTGCTTAATCAGCAAGGAGTTAATCATGACCCAATCCAGACAAGAGAAAACAAGTAGACAAAGATCAGTGAGATGGTATATGGGATTTAAGCAAAGTACAAAGAAATTAAAACCTAAACAGCTAATCAAAGTTATATCTAGGTCAGTTCAGTCTAGAAATCTTGTACCGTACATACCATTATTAAGAATCGAAAAAGAACCAAAAGGGGAATATTACTTTTTTATCGCGATTGAGAGCATAGAAATGGGGGATATCCCACCTGAAGTAGATAGTTTTATTAAAGGCTTAAAGGAACAATGTTTTAATTTTCCTGTTGGCAAGGAACGTAACCAATTTACTATTGACGATATTAAACCAATGGTTGGGGCAGCACATGATGTCCAAGATTACACAAATCCTATTCCATACCGATCCCAAAAAATTATTCGTGAGAGTCCTTTCGCCTTAGTTGATAGTACTAAAACTCAAAATCTCAGTGATGAGCAAATTAGGCAATTCTCAACTAAGCATGAACATCTGCTTTATTGGCTATCTACTTCAGGAAGCGGCACATGGGAATCCTTTAAGAAAACCTGTGAAATTCTTGATCTCCATGAGCCAAAGCGCATTTTAAGGCGGCTAAAACTACTGAATCATTTAACTACCTCTGATAATGGCTCTAAATGGCAAGTTAATCCGCCCTCTTTAGTACATGTGGGTACTGATTCTGAACCTAGCGATCAGACTTTTTTACTTCATGGTCAGCGTAGCCATTGCTTTTTACAGAGGCTTAGAGAATTTGGATCACTAAAGGAAAGACATCAGCCAAGAGGGGAAGCACCTCCCAGAATTAAGCTAATATTGCCCAGTCAAATTACGATTGAAATTCTAGCTCAAAAGATTGGATATTCTATTAATTTAGCTGAATCCTCAAGTATTCTCAGTCTTAATGATTGGCAGAATAGTTTGAATAGAATTGATGGTGTTCTCCCTTTTAATTTTGATCTGAAGAGATTTGATGGAGCAAACTTTATTGATTGTATTTTCCAAAATGAAACGGGATTTTATCAGTTTTGGACAAAAGACTCTAGACGGCTTAGATATAATTTTTTCTACAATCAAAATACACAATCATGGTTACAGGGTGATTGGTATGGATTAAGATTTTTGGCAATTCTATCGCTTGGGCAGAATGTTGAGTTTTACTACAATCGTCAAGAAAAAACTTTGGCAATTCCTAGGGCTCAAAGGTTGCCAGAGATTTATGAATCTCATTTAGTTATGGCATCTGGCATGTTACCTACCTACCGAGATGGCTTCTTGATTTACGATAGAATTAGTTCACGGCTAGCTAGAGAAATTTCAGAAGCTCTCAAGATTACACTAACGGAGCAGTAGTTATGCATGACTTACTTGGCACATACCAAAGACTTGATCGCATTTATCAACTTTACATCAAGAGTGCATTTCCCTTGCGGTATCCTGCCCTAGCCGAAGAACGGGATCACCGACTGCAATTTCTTCGTGATCCCCATAATCCTGTCCTGAGTATTCCACCATTAGTTGAGCCAGTACCAATTTATCCCTCATCAAGCATGAGCTTGTCTGAGGCCGCAAGAAATTTACCAAGAGAATATCAAGACTTAGACCAACTTGGACAAACTCTCTTTGATGATGGAATTCAGCTTTATCAGCATCAATGGCAAAGTTTACAAGAAGCGATCGTTAATCAAAGAGATATTGTGGTTATAACGGGGACAGGATCGGGTAAAACAGAGTGCTTTCTCTTGCCACTTTTAGCTGAGTTAGCCAAAGAATCTCAAAGCTGGACAGCACCTAATGCTAAACCTGCAAATCAACGCTGGTGGGATGAAACTGATAATCCTCGTGGTGATTGGGTTGCTCAAAGGAGCCATGAAACTCGTCCTGCGGCTGTACGCGCCTTGATTCTTTATCCCTTGAATGCTTTGGTAGAAGACCAATTACGCCGATTACGCAAAGTTTTAGATAGTCCTACTGTGCATGAATGGCTCGATCGTACTAGAGCAGGAAACCGCATTACCTTTGGACGCTACACAGGGCTTACCCCTGTACCTGGAACAAAAACTAGGCTAAACCCTAGAAATGAGCAGGTAACCAATTCAGTCAAGTTGAATGAATTAAGAACTATCATGCGAACTATGGAACAGGAATATCAAAATCTTCAAAATGGTATTGCAAGTGATCCATCAGTGCTTAATGACATGCCAGATTTACCCTTCTACTTTCCAAGATTAGATGGCGGTGAAATGCGATCGCGCTGGGATATGCAAGACCATCCCCCTGATATTTTGATCACCAACTATTCAATGCTGAATATCATGATGATGCGAAGTATCGAAAACAATATATTTGATGCTACAAAGAGATGGTTAGAAAGCAATTCAGAAAATAAATTCTACTTAATTATTGATGAGCTGCATGCCTATCGGGGTACACCGGGTACAGAAGTTGCCTACATCCTTCGCCTGTTATACCATCGCCTCGGTTTAACTGCTGATTCACCCCAACTGAGAATCTTAACGACCACAGCTAGTTTAGAAGCAGGACAAGAGGGAAATGACTTTCTGCGGCAGTTTTTTGGTCGGGGGGACTTTAGGTTTATTACTGGGGAGCAAACTCCGCCTAGAGAAGGAGCACGGTTAAATATCAATCAATATAGCGATGTTTTTGCTCAGTTTGCTCGCTCAGTTCAGCCCGATCCGTTTCGTCCCATGCAACCACCTGATCTTGAATCATCACTGCCATACATAACTACTTTGGCAGAAAATTTAGGAACTTCCAGTGGTGACTCTGACCCACGCAGACAACTGGGTGAAGCTCTAGAAAAAATAGAAGCGGCAGATGCTATCAGAGATGCTTGTAGAGCCGTCAATGGTAGTGTTCGTGCTACTGATGTAAGAGATTTAGATGATCAGCTTTTTCCGAATGCTAGAGAACCAGGACAGCTTACTTCTGATGCTATGCGAGGATTTTTAATGGCATTGGGAATGAGTACCTTAGCTAACGGTCGATCGCCCCAACCAGTGAGAGGTCATTTATTTTTCCGTAATTTGCAAAATCTTTGGGCTTGTACTAATCCCAATTGTACTGATCCAGCCGTTGATCGAGAGTTACGAAATAGTCAGCCAAAACCAAGTAGACCAACTATAGGAGCAATTCATGCCAACCATAGTTTATCTTGCTCCTGCGGTTCTCGTGTCTTAGATTTAATTGTTTGTGAAGTCTGTGGCGAAGTCCTAGTGGGCGGATACAAAGCTACAAGAAAGGTAGGAAATACTACTGTGGAAATTCTCACTCCTGATCAACCTGACTTGGAAGGAATTCCAGATGCAGTTATATTAAGTCAAAAGTATGGCAACTATCGCATTTTTTGGCCCCTACCTAATGATCGCAATCCTTGGGAAACTCAACCTCAAGATGAGCAATGGACTCACAATGGAATTAATTGTAAATGGACTAAAGCAAAACTAGATCATGTAACTGGAATGCTTGATCAGTCGAATACACCGCCAAGGAAAAATCAGGTACCAGGTTGGCTTTATCAAGTGATGGGTAGTCGCTCAGATGAAGCTTCCGCTTTTCCTAGTAAATGTCCTCGTTGTGATGCAGACTACGGCAAAGGAAAAATATTTCCAACTCCACTGCGTACCCATCGCACAGGTTTTCAGAAGGCTTGTCAGGTGATTGCAAGCGGCTTGTTGAGAGAAATGCCTGCTCCTTCCCCTCAAAGTATTCGGTCTTCCCGTAAATTGGTGATTTTTTCTGATAGTCGTCAAGATGCGGCAAAACTGGCGGCGGGGATGGAGCGAGATCACTATCGAGATATGGTGCGATTACTACTAATTCAATCTTTCAAAGATTATTGGACAGACTTCGTAGAATATCTAAAAAATTTCTACGCAGAAAACCCTTCCCTTAATTCTAGTTTAATCCAAAATGCCAATCCAGCTTTGTATGAGAAAATTATCACTGCTCCTGAGACATTTGATACCCATAAAGCAGATGAGTTTAGCAATAGATATTTAGAAATCGCAAGAGAAGCTGAACGATGGATGAGAAATCAACGTGCGCAAAATGAAAGTGCTAGAACTGAATGGCTAAGAATGCTCCGAGACTATCCAAATCGTGTGCCCCTCTTGGATTTAAGGCGCAAATTAAGAGACGCTTTATTGCAGTATGGAATTTGTCCAGGGGGGACTGATTTCAGTGCCCTAAACTACTCAGTAGGACAAGATAGTGGAAGAGAATGGCATTCTTGGTTTAAGTGCTATAACTGGGGCACATCAGTTGTTCCAATATCTCCTATTACTCCTGAACAGACTAATCATCTCGATCGCCTAGAAGCAAAATTAGCTGATGAGATGATGTACGCTATATTCATTCATGTAGCTAGGGTACTTGAGAATATTGGACAAGGGTGGGTTAGCTATTCACCTGTCGGGGATGTCTCTGATGTTTTGGTTCAAGTCGTGGATGCTGTCATTCGCCAATTAGGCACCCGCCGACTTCATAGGTACTCCAGTTATTTCCATGAAGGGACTAATCAAAAATTGCCCGGCTATTCTGAAAGATATTGCAACCGTATCGCTAATGTTTCTTCCGCTGATGTTCTACGACAGCTTGCTGACTCTAAGGCAGGTATAGCCAGTGGTAATTGTCTTGCTCTCAATCCAGACAGACTTTATCTTGTACCTCCTACGATATTGAATAGTGATGGCACTCGCCCTGGTTATCGCTGTCCCCAGTGTAATGCTTTTTATCTTCATCCTGCGGGTGGAATTTGTCCTGAATGCAATACTTCCAAAAATGAAAATGCGCCAATAGTAAGGCTTGAACCTAGCCAAAGCAGATCGGATTTTGATTACTACACTTATCTTTCGGAGCAGTCGGGGAATCCTTTTCGCATGAATGCGGCAGAACTCACAGGACAAACGGATAAGGATGAGCGACCAAAACGCCAGCGCTGGTTTCAAGATGTATTCATCAGTCAAGAAATTCCCAAGGTTCAAGGCATTGATCTTTTAAGCGTAACGACCACAATGGAGGCTGGTGTTGATATTGGAGCATTACTGGCGGTGATGATGTCTAATATGCCCCCCCGCAGATTCAACTATCAGCAACGGGTAGGACGGGCGGGACGGCGTAGTGCAGGAGTTTCTCTAGCGGTTACTTTCTGTAGGGGTAGAAGTCATGACGATTTTTATTTTCAGCGTCCAAAGAGCATCACGGGTGATCCCCCTCCCCCACCCTATGTGGATATGCGTAGTGAGGAGATTTTTAGGCGAGTGTTGATCAAGGAAGTTTTACGACAGTCATTTAAAGAAAAAGGGATTAGTAGCTCTTTGGAGCTAACTGATAGCGTGCATGGTGAGTTTGGCAAAGTTGACGATTGGCATAAATACAAACCTCAAATTATTGCTTGGTTGCAGGATAATTCTAATGAGTCAAAAATTCTATCTATTTTAAAGGCATTAAAAGTCCAAGTTGATTTAAGCACAGAAGACTCTCAATTTCTGACTTATCTTCGTAATGACCTTATTCCTGAAATTGATCGTATTGTGGCAGATGCTACCTACACTCAAAATAATTTGAGCGAGCGATTAGCAAATGCAGGATACTTGCCTATGTTTGGCTTTCCCACTAGGGTAAGGCTTCTCTACACCAAATGGTCAAATAAAGAAACCATCGATCGTGATTTGGATATAGCGATTGGTCAGTTTGCGCCTGGTTCTCAGACTGTAAGAGATAGAGCAGTGCATACCGCCTGTGGAGTTGTGGAATTAGTACCTCAAAACAATGGTAACTACGTTGATGTTAAGCCTGGTTTTTCGCCCCCTTTACCTGAGCCTAACCAAGCACTGGGGTTATGCAGTAATTGTCAAGCCGTAGTTTATCCCTATCAACCTGATCAATCTATTACTGGCAGTAAAATAGATCAACTTTTTGAATGCCCTGTGTGCCATCAACAAAGTTTACGATCTTTGGATGCTAGAGAACCAAAAGGTTTTTTTACGAATTTGAAACCAGAGGATTATGATGGGCAGTTTGAGTGGCAACCTCGTTCTACACGTCCCACTGTTAGTATCAATTCTCCTGCTGGTAATCCAATCTTAGTTTTGAACGCTAATGTTTCTTCTGTAAGCGATCGCATTATTTCAATCAATGACAATGGCGGGAGGGGAGGGTTCGATTTTCAAAATGCCTCAGTATTCGGTAACCCCAAATCAGGAGCTTATGTAGTTGCCGATGCCATTGAAGGGAGCGATCGTGTTACTGGTTCAGGACAGAAATATAGAATTGCACTCCTTGCACGCCGCAAAAGTGATATTCTCTTGGTAAGCATTGCCCGGTGGAGTGAGGGGGTATTTGCTGATCCAATGACGGTAGAAGGGAGAGCGGCATGGTATTCCTTCGCTTTTTGGCTCAGGATTGCCGCCTCTGCTTATTTAGATGTCGATCCGCTGGAATTGCAAGCAGGATTTCGTACATTAGCTCAAGATGGCAAAGTTGTAGGCCAAGCGTTTCTCTGTGACAGTTTGGAGAATGGTGCAGGCTACTGCAATTTTTTAGCCAATCCTCATCAATTTGAGAAAGTCATGGCTCAATCAGACCCTAATAATTCTCTGTCAATAGCCTACCGTTGGCTGAATTCTCAAGGTCACGGCAAAAACTGTGATACTTCTTGTAATGACTGTTTGCGGGATTATCGAAATCTTGCCTATCATGGTCTCCTAGACTGGCGATTGGCTTTGGATATGGCTCGATTGGTCAGAGACTCATCCGTTACTATAGACTTAGCCTCTAATTGGGGGAATGTCCCTAATCCTTGGCAAAGTTTAGTAACTGGTGCAATTTCTACAACTTTTCAACACCTTGGTTATGGCAGTCCTACTCAGTTTGCTAATCTAACTGGTTTTGTGAAAAATCAGAGAAACAACAGTGTGATTCGAATTATCCGCCATCCCTTGTGGAACGATCGGCATCCTGAATGGATAGAAGCTGTGGCAGATGCTAGAACACGATACCCTAACTATCAGATTGAACATGCTAATCCTTTGATTGCCCTCCGACGACCCGGAGATTATGTTTAGATGAGCACTGGTAAATTCATTTGATTTGATGAGAGATCAGGCAATAAAATCGGCTTTACAATATAACTTAAATCATTCCCAGCCAAATTTCCCGACGCTAAGTTCTCTGACTCGGAATATTGACTTAGACTATTTCAGTTGTTGCCACTCTATCTCTGATAGGTCTAAGGTAAGCATTGGCTCTTCTTCTGCAATGATGAGAGATGGGTTCTCCCCCTCGGTATGACGAATCATGACAATTGCAACTCGCCTAGAATACGACTCCCTCGGTGCCATTGAGGTACCAGCGGACTGCTACTGGGGTGCCCAGACGGCGCGCTCCCTAAAGTATTTTCCCATCAGTCACGAGCGCATGCCCCTCGAGGTTATTCATGCCATGGCACGGCTGAAAAAGGCAGCCGCGATCGCCAACCGCGATTTCGGGGTTTTAGCTGCCGATAAAGCGGCATGGATTATGCAAGCAGCCGATGAAGTCATTGAAGGGCGCTGGGATGATCAGTTTCCCCTCTCCATCTGGCAGACGGGTAGTGGTACCCAAACCAATATGAATGTAAATGAGGTGATTGCTAACCGTGCCATTGAACTGGCGGGGGGGGTGAAGGGGAGCAAAACGCCAATTCATCCCAATGACCATGTGAACTGTAGCCAGTCTTCTAATGACACCTTTCCGGCGGCGATGCATATTGCCACAGTGATTGAGCTGCAGGAGCGACTGCTGCCGATGGTGCGGCACTTACTGGCCGTATTGCAGGAAAAGGTCACCACTTTTGCCGACATTATTAAAATTGGCCGCACCCACTTGATGGATGCCGTGCCTCTCACCCTTGGCCAAGAATTCTCGGGTTACGCCAGTCAAATTGCAGCCTGTCAAGCCCATATTGAGTACGCACTCCAGCATCTGTATCCCCTCGCCATTGGCGGTACGGCCGTGGGGACGGGTTTGAATGCCCCCGCCGGTTTTGGCGATCGCGTGGCGGCAGAATTAGCCCAAATGACGGGGTATCCCTTCTGCAAAGCCGAGAACCCCTTTGCTGCCTTGGCCGCCCATGATCCCTTGGTGATGCTCAGTGGTGCCCTGAAAACCTTGGCCGCAGCAATGATGAAAATGGCCAACGACATTCGCTGGCTGGCTTCAGGCCCCCGTTGTGGTCTAGGAGAACTGATCTTACCTGCTAATGAGCCGGGGTCGTCGATTATGCCGGGTAAGGTCAACCCCACCCAATGTGAAGCCCTAACGATGGTCTGTGTGCAAGTGATGGGCAACGACGCCGCAGTGGGCATCGCGGGCAGTCAAGGAAATTTTGAACTCAATGTTTATAAGCCCCTGATCATTCACAATGTGCTGCGATCGATCAAACTGCTGAGTGATGCCGGTCAAGCCTTTACTGAGTTTTGTCTAATCGGCCTTGAACCCAATCGGGAGCAAATTCAGCGCCATTTGCAGCGATCGCTCATGTTGGTGACGGCCTTGAACCCCCACATCGGCTATGACAAGGCAGCAGCCGTCGCGAAAAAGGCCTACAGCGAAGGTAAAACCCTGAAGGAAGCGGCGGTGGAATTGGGGTATCTTACGGCTGAGGAATTTGATCAGTGGGTGCGGCCAGAGTTGATGCTGGGTGAAAAGGGCACTAATTGACCCCGCAGGGAGTGCTGCCAAAAGGGCGTATTGCGAGCGCGCGATCGCAGGCTTTGGTGCGTCACTGTCCAAGTCACCGTCGGATCAAAAAGCACAAAGTGGCGACTGTGCAGTTCGAGGCGGGGTGGCTCAATGCTCAAAATCCGCGCCGGTGCCGTACTGAGGGCATGCCACAGGTCAAGGGCACTCAAGTATTCCTTGGCAACCAGTTCCTGCCAGAGGGCGGGTAGGGCTAATTCGAGACCAATGGCACCGGGGAGTGCCTCGGCAAAGGAAACCATTTTTTCTTCATAGAGCAAGGGGGTGTGGTCAATGGCGATCGCCTCAATAACCCCCGTTTTGAGTCCTTCGATCAGGGCTTGGCGATCGCTGGCCGTTCCTAGAGGCGGGTCAAGGCGCAGATGCGGATCGTAACTGGCTAGATCCTCAACCGTAAAGAGCAAATGTAACCACGACACACTGGCACTGACCTGTTCAGGTTTGTCCTTAGCGAGAATCTCGACACTGCGAGCGGTTGACAGGCGCATGAGATGAATTGGGGTCGAGACGGTGCGTGCCAATTCCAAAATCGCCAATAGGGGAATGGTTTCACAGCAGACCAGTTGCTCCACCAATCCGAGACGAGTGGCTACCCCACTTTGCCGCGCCACCCCATTGGCGGCCAAGGCCGGGTCAAAGGGCCAAAGGGCAACGGGTTTGCCTAGGGGCTGGACATAGGTGAGTGCCCGCTGCACCAAGGGCCAATGGGTCAACCCCCGATCATCACAAAAGCCAACCACGCCACTGGCGGCCAGTTCCGCTAAATCGGTTAAAGCCGTCCCTTGGCATCCTTGAGTGAGTGCCCCCCAAACCCGGACCTGTGACCAAGCGGTGGTTGGTATCTGCCGTTGTAATCCTTGCCAAAGGGCAGGATCATCAATCACGGGGTTTGTAGTCGGTAAGAGGGTTAAATGCTGCACCCCACCGGCAGCGGCAGCGGCCAAGAGTGTCTCAAGGGTTTCTCGCGCCTCATAACCCGGCTGACCACTGTGGCTGTAGAGATCTACCAAGGGGGGAGCCAACACCCATTCTGAGGCATCAATGATTTCGGCGTCAGCAGGTACCTCTTGGGGGGCGATCGCCACCAATTGATCCGCCGCCAGCAGCACATCGGCGCGATAATCTTGGCGGTTGACCGGATCCAGCAGCCGCACCTGTTGCAACAGTCGCCACACCATCGCCTACAAGGCTCCCGCCGCCGTCCGATCCAGCACGCCCCCCAAATGGGTGGTGATATTCACTGCCTGCAATCGCGGCAGACCGCCCTTGAGGGGATAGTCAATTACCGTGACGCTGCCATTGCCCTGCTTAAAGAGCCAGAAGTTTTCAATGCCTAGGCCAACAATGTGGCAGAGCAAGACCTTATTAGTGGCATCATGAGCCACAACCAAAACATTGTGGGGGGTGGGAGCATTGGTTTTCCAGCGCTTCAGCCACTCTTCCCATGCCTTAACCACGCGATCGCGCACCTGTTCGAGGTTTTCCCCATTGGGCATTTGCACCAGAGCCGGGGTGGTGCGCCAGCGTTCCAGTTCCCCCGGATAGGCCGCCGCCACCTCCGGTTCAAACTTGCCCTCCCAATCCCCGTGGCTAATCTCCGCAAGGGCTGGTTCTAGCTCTAGCTCGACATCAGGGTGGTACTGCAAAATCGCCAAGGCCGTATCCTTGGGCCGCCGTAGGGGACTACTCAAGGCATGGTGAAAGGGCACCTCCTTGAGGAACTCGGCCACCGCCGCCGCTTGGGCACGGCCATTTTCATTCAGGGGCACATCAATTTGCCCTTGGAAGCGTCCCTCGCGATTCCAGTCCGTTTCACCATGGCGTACCAGAAAGATGCGCAGCGTTTGCTCCTTGAAACGGGGTTGCGGAAAAGGATCATTGAGATGGCTCGTGAGATTGAGGGCTTCTAGTTGTGCGGGTTGCCGCAAGCCATTGCTGAAATTGAGGACACTAATGCCGCCATTGGCCTGCTGGAGCCGTAAATAGCCCTTGACCCCCAAGCCGAGACCCGTGCAAATCAGGGCACGATTCATACCGCTGTGGCCGACAATGACAATCGTTTCATTTTCGTGAGCCGTCAGCAGCGCTTCCAAAACCATGCCCGCGCGATCGTAGAGATCCAATAGCGGAAAAAACTCCTGGGTTTGGCCACTCTCCGTGGTGATTTTCATCATCAAGGTTTCTGGGGCTTCCTGCCAGCGGCGATAGTCCTCGGGAAACCGTGCCTTCACTTCGGCAAAGGGCAGATCTTCCCAAGCGGGCAGCGCAATCTCTTTGAGTAAATCAAGGGAATGGGGTGGCTTGAGTTGCGGGTCTTGGAGCTGAGCATGGATGCCCTCTGCGGTTTCCTTTGCCCGTTTCAGGGGACTGGTGTAAATCTTGCGGATGGGAATGCCCTGTAGAGCGAGACCCACTTGGGCTGCCATCCAACGACCGCGTTCCGTGAGCGAAGAAGCATCACTGTGACCTTGCACCCGCTCTTGGACATTAAACGTGCTTTCACCGTGGCGGACAATGATGACTCGGGTACTCAGAGGTTTCTCCTTAGCGATTGACAGACAACAAGCTTGGCCGTCCCACCGTGCCATAAAGACTGTACCAGAAACCGTGGCTTCAAGAGCAAAAGATTCAGGAATCGGCAGGCATCATCTCTTGAGCATCACATAAAAATCAAAAAACCGACCGCAGGGGCGATCGGCAAGTATTGAAGACCTATTCGCTCATGAATCAGAGACTACTTCTTAGTGATCCGAGGAGGCTCACGGAAGAAGATAGCAAAGAAGAACAGCGCGATAATGCAGGCAAAGATGAAAACGTAGGTGATGGTTTCCATAGTAGTCCCCTAGGAATGACTAGACAGCTTCTTTGCGACGAGTGGTGACATCGCCCACCTTTTGGTAGAAGCCCCATTCCACTTGCTCCGGCGACAGGTCTGGATCAATCCCAGAGAAGACATCGCGGAACAGCGTGCGGGCACCATGCCAAATGTGACCAAAGAAGAAGAGCAAGGCAAACACCGCATGGCCGAAGGTAAACCAGCCACGGGGACTGGTGCGGAAAATCCCGTCGGAGTTGAGGGTTTCCTTATCGAATTCAAAGATCTCACCGAAGATAGCTTTACGGGCATAGCTCTTGACGGTGGGTGGATCGGTGAAGGTTTGGCCGTTCAATTCACCACCGTAGAAGCTGACGGTCACGCCTTGTTGCTCAAAGCTATACTTCGACTCGGCACGCCGGAAGGGAATGTCGGCTTTGACAACGCCATTCTTATCGGTGAGGATGACGGGGAAGCTTTCAAAGAAGGCAGGCATGCGACGGACAAAGAGTTCTTCACCCTCTTTGTTGCGGAAGACGGCATGGCCTTTCCAAGCTTGGGCAATGCCATCCCCTTTGTTCATCGGGCCAGTACGGAAGAGACCACCTTTGGCGGGGTTGTTGCCAATGTAATCGTAGAAGGCCAGTTTCTCTGGAATGGCTGACCAAGCCTCTTCAAGGGTGGCGCCACTGGCGAGGGAGGCCTGCACGCGGCGGTTAATTTCCTGTTGGAAGTAGCCACTGTCCCACTGATAGCGCGTCGGCCCAAAGAGTTCAATGGGCGTGGTGGCACTGCCATACCACATCGTGCCGGCAACGACAAAGGCAGCAAAGAAGACGGCAGCAATACTGCTGGAGAGTACCGTCTCAATATTCCCCATGCGCAGAGCTTTGTACAGCCGTTGGGGTGGACGTACCAGCAGGTGGAATAAACCAGCAATAATACCGACAATGCCTGCGGCGATATGGTGAGCAACCACACCACCGGGGTTGTAGGGATTAAAGCCATCGGGTCCCCATTCGGGTGCCACAGGCTGGACACTGCCCGTCAAGCCATAGGGGTCAGAGACCCACATCCCAGGACCAAAGAGACCGGTCAGGTGAAAAGCACCAAAGCTAAAGCAGAGTAAACCGGCAAGGAACAGGTGAATGCCAAACATTTTCGGCAAGTCGAGGGCAGGCTCACCGGTGCGAGGATCGCGGAAGAGTTCCAAATCCCAATAGACCCAGTGCCAGCAGGCCGCCAAGAACAACAGACCTGACAGGACGATGTGAGCGAGGGCAACCCCCTCAAAGCTCCAAAAACCAGGGTCAATCCCTGTTTCGCCAGTAATACTCCAACCGCTCCAAGACCCCGTGACCCCCAACCGTGCCATGAAGGGCAAGACAAACATTCCCTGCCGCCACATTGGGTTGAGAACGGGATCACTGGGATCAAAAATAGCTAGCTCATAAAGAGCCATCGACCCTGCCCAACCGGCGACCAATGCCGTGTGCATCAGGTGGGCGGCAATCAACCGTCCTGGATCGTTGATCAGGACAGTGTGGACTCGGTACCAGGGTAGTCCCATTGACTACGCTCCTCCTATACAAAAATTTAGCGTTTGCATGAACAAATTTTATTAAGCAGCCGGATCACGGTAACAACCGCTTCCCTACTAAGAGTTTAACGGCCAATTTACCCGTAACTTCAGCTACGGTTGGGCAGTTTTTCTGCCAAAATGAGAATGTATTAAGAATGGTAACTAGCGTAGGTTCCTATGGCAAGCAAAGCTGAATTTGTGGGCACAAATATTAAGTTTGTTAACGAAAACAAAGAAGTGATTGCTGCCGACGGCGCGAATCTGCGCTTAAAAGCAATGGAAGCGGGGGTTGACCTCTATACCCTCAAGGGCAAGCTCTTTAATTGTGGGGGCTATGGCCAGTGTGGCACCTGTATTGTTGAGATTGTCGAGGGTATGGAAAACCTCTCCCCCCGCACACCAGTGGAAGAACGCAAGCTCCGCCGTAAGCCAGAGAATTATCGCTTGGCTTGCCAAACCCTTGTCTATGGACCCGTGTGTGTGAAGACAAAGCCGAAGGGCTAGATCACTTAGACAGCCCTTTTCAGAGCCTGTAGGGCACTGGCGGCCTGCTCTAGCCACCTGAGTAACTGAGAATCGTCGAGGCTGTTGGTCACACTGAAGAGATCTTGCAGGAGTTCGGGCGATCGCCCGGTGGTGCGTTGCCAAGCTTGTAGGAGTTCAGCATCCTTGGGCAGATCGGCAGCAGTGGTTGCAAGGCCTAATTGGTTTGCCAGATCATAGCGGAGACGATCCTGAAGCTGTTTTAGAACAAACGTCCGCTGCTGTGCCCGTTGCAAAACGCCCGCTAGTGCTTCAATGTAGGCGGCACTATTACTGGAGACGGGTTCTTTCTCCAATAAGGGTGGGCCAAAACGTTGACTTTGCTGCCATAGCAAAAAGAGAACCAAGAGGGCAAGTTGCAACCCCACCGCCAACCAAGGGGTACGACTGAAGTAGTCGAAGAGGGTTTGAGGCACTGTCTCCCTGACCACATCCTCTGGGGAGCGTTGGCGATAGCCGTGGAGCCATTCATCAAAGTAAATCGTTGCCCCCGGCGTAACCACGTTCTGCAAAATCTCGGCCACAACGGCAAAGTTCGCAAGGGGGGGGTCACCGCCATAGACATTGGCCACCAGCCAAGGATAGACCCCAAGGATTCGTTGTCCATGGGTCTGGGGACTAGTGGCTTCCCTGAGATAGACAATTGAACCATGATCATCCTTGAGCAGGGGGCGATCGCCCCGCTGGCGGGGGACGCGGCGGCGCGTTTCAACTAACACATTGCCCTGAGGAGTGGAGAGGCGCTGTACAAAGGGGGCTGCGGTGGGTTCCCCATGCCAGTAAAAGCGCACCAGCGTATTGCCCTGAGCCAGCCACTCTAAAAGAGGCGGTGACCAGCCAATGGGACGACTACTTATTTGAATGAAAACGTGCCCCTCACCCTTGAGGTTGGCATAGTCCCGCTGCCAGCGCTCCACCCCAAACCCCTGCTGCTCCAGATAGGCATAAAATTTCTGCGTGCCCCAAGGGGAGGGATCAAAGGAGGAGCCAGCGCGGCTACTGGGAGCCACCGCCAAAATCAGGAGACCAACCACCAACAGCACAAGGACAGCGAAGCCGAGGAAAAACCACTGGCGACGGTTGATCGCGATCATTGCTGGCGCTCCCGCAGGAAGGGTTCCACCTCAAAATAGGCGGCTTGACAGGTGGCTAGGGTTTGGGCATCCACCGCTTCGGCGCCATAGTAACTGCGACTGTGAACTTGAAAGAGGTGCTGAATACTGCGCCGTACGGCTGGCGATCGCTCCCCCAGTTGAAAGAGTCGCTCCAATTCCCGTAGATAGTCGCCATTGGTCCAGTGGGGCTGTATCCGTAGCCAGCCCGCTTCCTGCAACCGATAGAGCAAGGCCATGTAGAGGGCACGGCAGGCCCCTCGGTAGTCTCTCGCCAATTGTAGGCTTTGGGCGAGTTCTAACCATTCCCGTACGGGTCTGGGGCGCTCCTCAAGGGTAGAAGCCAGTGTTGCTGAGGAGGATCGCGATCGCCGCTGCCACCATCGCCACAGGCTGCGCCCTAGGAAATAGAGGGCGAGTCCAAGGCCAACGAGCAAGACCCCTTGCAAGAACCAGCGTAGCCATGCCTCTAAGGAGGGGGAGTCCTGCCAAAATGGCTCCGTTTGCTGGCGAAAGAGTTGGAGAAAGCTGTACTCAAGGGCTTCACCCAATTGTCGCCACTGGCGATCGCCCTGCCAGCGCAGATCATCGAAAAAGGTCACCGTCGCCAGACCAGACTACGCCTCCGATTGTCGCACAAAGAGCACGGGGCACTCGGCATAGACCCGCACATAGTCAGACAGGGAGGTGCCCAAAAGGCGATCCAAGTCGGGTAAACTGCGAGCGATGGACGGACGCCGATCCGGGGAACCCAGAACGAGGAGATCGGCATTGGTGTCAACCGCAATGCGGCAGATTTCTTCACCGGGCTTGCCGGTGGTCAGGACACACTGGTATTCCACACCCCGCTGCTTGGCCACCGTTGCGGCTTCCGAGAGAATCGGATCTTTTTCAGCAGCCGTGCTAGGGGTATCAGCATGACCCTTGAGGTCGGGATTGACGTGGGCAAGAATGAGTTTGCCCCCCTTGACCCCCTCTATTAGGCGCACGGCTAAGTCCAAGGAGGCCTTGGCTGCAGCAGAATTATTGAGCGCTACCATGATGCGGTTGATTTTCTTCACAAAGAGGTCATCGCGCACCAGCAACATCGGTCGGGAAGACAGTTGAAACACATACTGGCTGACAGAGTTTTCGAGAATGGATTGCAGGCGCTTGAGTCCCCGCGATCCCATGATGATTAAGTCGGCATTGATTTCATCGGCCACGTGCAACACGGTATCTTTGGGATCCCCCTCCCGCAGCATGGTATTGACACTAATGACGGGGTCAAGATGCAGTCGGGCAACGGCTTCCGCTAGGAGTTTGGCACCCGCTTGACGTTGTTCGGCCATCTCCTCGGCAGTAATTTTCGGTGGAATCACGTGCAAAACAGTGACGGCAGCGCGTTGAATCGCTGGCAACTCCATCAGCGACTTGAGCATTTGTTCGGATTGTCCAGTTCCTGAGTCTGCCAATAGAATATTTTCAATCATAAATCTCAAACTCCCAACATCTGGTGAGCATCAGGGCACGGATGGCCACTACAGCCCTTTTCCCAAGGATGGCACACGCTGAAAACAGTCAAAACTGCTGGAGGATAGGATGCTCTCCTCATTCGTACACGCCACATCTCAAGAAAAGGGCTGTATGACGATCTTAGGTCTGGGTTAGGGGCTTCTTGGTGGAACGCTACAAATCTTAGGCATTGGCTAGGGGGCGCTCTTGGGAGTGCTTTTGATACACTAGGCAAGAGGCCGTTCAAGGAATCCCTATGCCGCGATCGCAACGGAACGACAATTTTATTGACAAAACCTTTACGGTCATGGCTGACCTGATTCTCAAGGTCTTGCCCACCAGTTCGCAGTCAAAAACCGCCTTTGCCTATTACCGCGATGGCATGTCTGCCCAAGCCGATGGCGAGTATGCTGAGGCACTGGAGAACTACCAAGCAGCCCTAGAACTAGAGGAAGACCCCAACGATCGCAGCTACATTCTCTAC
The DNA here is from genome assembly GCF_031583515.1 of Thermosynechococcus sp. QS41. Classification (NCBI taxonomy): domain Bacteria; kingdom Bacillati; phylum Cyanobacteriota; class Cyanophyceae; order Acaryochloridales; family Thermosynechococcaceae; genus Thermosynechococcus; species Thermosynechococcus sp. QS41. The sequence continues at coordinate 2,465,024 of NZ_CP134181.1, read as the reverse complement.
AACATTGGCCTGATCCACGCCAGTAACGGCGATCATGAAAAAGCCCTAGAGTATTATCACCAAGCCCTTGAACTCAATCCCCGCATGCCCCAAGCCCTCAATAATATTGCGGTGATCTACCACTACTTGGGCACACAGGCAGAGGAGCAACAGCGCTCCGAGGAGGCTGAACAACTCTTCGATCGCGCCGCAGACTACTGGAAACGGGCGATTCAACTGGCGCCCAATAACTATATCGAGGCGCAAAACTGGCTGAAGACCACGGGTCGCTCCAGCATGGATGTTTATTTCTAAGGGATTACCCATGGCAACAAAAGTTATTACCACAGAGGATGTGCGCAAGGTGGCTCACTTGGCTCGCCTCGCCCTTGAGGAAAGCGAAATTGAAGCCCTGACCCAGCAACTAGATAGCATCCTTGACTATGTGAACCAATTGAGTGAACTGGATGTCACGGATATTCCACCGACGACCCGTGCGATTGAAGTCAGTAATGTAACCCGTCCCGACGTGTTGGAGCCTTGGCCAAATCGCGAGGACTTGCTGGCGATCGCCCCGGATCGCGAGGATGACTTTTTCCGTGTGCCCAAAATTATGTAAGGCATCAGGCTGTGCGGCGGCGTCAATCCCACCATTTACAACTGGACTTATTTCCCTTCCTCTCGATCTTGGCCTGCACCATTGGCACGCTGATCCTGTTAGTGGTGGTCATCAGTGCCAGCAGCCTTGGGCGAGAACGTACCAATGTGCAAATTTTGGCACGGGAAAATGCCCAAAATGACGGGCGTACCCCCCGCTATCTAGAGTGCCGTCGCGAGGGGGTGATCATTCATCCGCGAAAGGTGCTTGTGCGGGCAGCAGATCTGGCCAAACCGACCTCGCCACTGGCCATTTTGTTGGCCAATCTCCGCCGTCAGCGCGATCGCGAGTACATTATTATTGCCGTGCGCCCCGATGGCTTTGACTGCTTTGAGGAGGTGCGCTACCAAGCAGAACGGGCGGGGGTGGCTCTCGGCTACGAACCCTTCAATGCGGAATGGGAGTTGTGTGTGCCGGCACCGGGGCGCAGCAATTGTCCCTAGGACTTAAATTTCCCAACCTGACCGCCGGCGTTTGGACTGGGTGATCTCGGTGGGAAAGGCGCTCAAGTGCACTACTCGCCCCTTGGCCACAAGGGCACTACCAATGACTTCGGGATGGGTGAGCCGCACATCCGTGCCTTCGGCCAAGGCCTCAAAGGTTTCAGCCGTTGCAGCCGCCACAGTCGTCAAAAAGATTTTAGCATCGGCAGTTGTGACTTCTGAACCGTGAGAAAGAGAGGGTTTCAGGGCTTCAAGGCCGTAGCTGCGGCTGAATTTGGGGAGCAGTTTGCCAAAGGTAGCAGGGAAGTCAAAGAGTTCCAAGCCCAAAATTTGACCGTGCACGACGAAAAGCGCACCAATCTGCTGGGCGATCGCCCGAAATGCTTGGACGTACTCATCGAGGGAGTGGGCTTCCTTTTCATAAACATCAGCGAGGGCATCGGTGGCGGACTTGCAAGCAAAGAAAAGCAGATGGTCATCGACATCCGCCCAGATTTCCCCCTGATCAGCAAGGCGGCTTCCCCTGCGTTTCAACGACTCTGTAACATAGCGGAGTTTCTTGGCGCGCCCTGTGGCATGGTAGGCGCGATCAGCAGCGGCAAACTCACGGCAGCGGTAGTGCCAGCGACCCCGTTCAACACAGGAAACGGGAATTTTCAGATCAGTGTGGGCGGGCACCAGTACTGTGAGGTTAAGAATACGGTTTTGCTTGGCACCGACGAGTTCTTCCCCATCCACAAGCAGTACCGAGCGATCGCTCCAGTTATGGCACAGGAGTTCAGGCACATGCCCCCCTTCAGACACCTCGGTAATCTTCAGCAGGTTTTGGTTCATTGCTTCCGTCAGCGTCCAATAGTCGGGTTCTGCCACAATCGGGCGCAGCAGAGGAAACAGCGTCATGCCACCAAAGGTTTGGGGGGTGCCAATTTCAACGGTTTGTAGGAGTTCTTGGAGAAGATTCATGGGATCACCTCGCAAGGGTGTACATCTGGTTATCCATTGCTGTTGTTAGGGATATGCATCCACCCAGAAAATTTGCGATCGCCCCGCCAGACCATCCTAATTAACAGGTGCCTTTGTCCTTAGAAATCGCTTATGCTCAGGGTGAATTCTTGAGAGGTTCCAATGCTCCCAGTCGCGATCGCCTCCCTACTCTTTGGTTTTGCCACCAATATGGATAACTTTAGCGTGGCCGTTAGCTATGGTCTGCGCCGCTATCGTATGAGTTGGCTGGGGAATGCTCTGATTGCGGCTCTTTCGGGTAGCAGTACCTTTTTGGCCATGGGGTTGGGTGGGTGGGTACAGCAGTATGTGCCGTTGATTTGGACACAGCGGCTTGGCAGTGGCTTACTAATAGTCATGGGGGCATCGGCACTGGGGGGAGTCTGGCTCAACTTGAATCATCCCTCTAAAACCACAAAGCCGAACTTATTACCAATTCTTGACTATGCCTATGACTTCACGCTCTACCAGTCGCTGCTGTTGGGTTTAGCATTGACCCTGACGAACTTTGCTACAGGGGTAGCTGCGGGTTTGGCACAGTTACCGATCGCTAGTGCTGTGATAGCGAGTACAGTAACCAGTTGGGTCTGCATTGGTAGTGGCTTTTGGTTGGGGCAGCAACTCCGCGAACAAACCCCCTTGCGCTTTGGCCCTTATTTAGAGGGCTTGGCGAGTCTTTTTCTCATAGCGGTGGGTGTCCTTAAGTGGCTTGAGTCTCCCTAGGGCGATCGCCAGAGCACATCGGCCATCCGACACACCTGCACCATGGCCGCCACATCATGGACACGCACCATCTCGACCCCTTGGGCAATGGCATGACAGCAGACCGCTGCAGTACCCCAAACCCGGTCTTTAGGATTGGGCAGGTTCAGCACGTCACCAATAAAGCGTTTGCGCGATGGCCCCAGCAGGAGAGGATAGCCAAGGCTGTGAAATTGTCGCAGTTCTCGTAAAAGGGTGAGATTCTGGGGCGTGGTTTTGGCAAAGCCAATACCGGGATCAATCATCAGATGCTCGGGGGGAATGCCGCTGGCAACTGCCCGCTGCGTTTGTTCCTGAAAATAGTGAAGCAAATCACCAATCAAATCCCCGTAGTCCGTTAATTGCTGCATGGTGGCTGGCGTTCCCCGCCGATGCATGAGGATATAGGGCACCCCCAATGCCGCTACCGTGGCAAACATTTCCGGATCCGCCTGCCCGCCGGAGACATCGTTGACAATATTGGCACCGGCTTCGACGGCTGCGCGCGCCACCACCGCATGGGTGGTATCAATGGAAATGGGAATCTGCGACTGCTGACGGATGCCCTCAATCACGGGCAACACCCGCGCTAACTCAGCACTAATGGGCACTTCACTGGCGCCCGGACGGGTGGACTCACCGCCGATATCAATGACATCAACCCCTGCCGCCACCATCTCAAAGGCATGGGCAACGGCACTGGCGGGATTAAAAAAGTCACCGCCATCGCTAAAACTGTCGGGGGTGATATTTAAGATCCCCATGATGTAGGTGCGCTCCCCCCAAACAAAAGCGCGATCGCCCACGTACCAGCCCTTCATGCACTAGCCTCTCCTTGCCGTTTAGCGTGCAGCTTTAAGAGAATCTCTTGGTGTACCACTTGCGTAATCGGATAGAGGTAGGCCAAAACAATGCCAATAATGAGAAAAAAAGTCGGCAAAGGTCCAATGGCAATGCGGATTGCCAACAGTGCCGAGGGGGGCTGAACGGGGCGCGGTTCACCGGCAACGCTGGAGAGGTAGCCTGCCCACTGCAAGGCCTGACCGACGAGAAATAACCCCAAGGCAAGACCAATTTTTTGCAGTAGCACCATAAAGGCATAGAAGATCCCCTCCCGCCGCTGGCCACTGTTGAGTTCATCGAGATCAATCACATCGGGAATCATTGACCAAGGGACAAGGTAGGCCGTTGAAACCCCAAACCCCGCCAGAATCGCGCAGATATAGACCAGCGTTGTTTGTCCCGGCTGCAATAAAAACAAGCCAGCTTGGGCAATAATCCACAGTGCCATGCCCATGTAATAGACCGCCTTCTTGCCAATACGCCGACTCACGGCACTCCAAACAAAAAGCATGATCATCGCCGTCGATTGCACCGCCAGCGCCACTTGCGTATATTCAGCGGGGGACATTTGCAACCAATCGCCAATAAAAAAGGGAATCAGCGAGGCAGTAATTTGCACCGCCAGCCAAGAACAGAGGTAAATGCCCATCACGAATAGGAAGGGCCGATTGCTAAAGACCAACCGCAGTTGCGTCTTCAAGGGTAAAGGGCTTTGGCCACTGCTGGGGGTATGCCGTTCAAACTCCCGTACCCGTTCCCGTGTGCCCCAGACACACCAATAGATGGGCAGCACAGATAATACAGCGGCAATGCCCCCCAGGACAATGTACTGAGTTTTGGGTTCCTGAATGACTTGGAAGAGAATTTGCGCCAACAGCAGCGAGCCAATACTGCCGCCAATGGAAAAGGCAAAGCGAAAACTATTCAGACTAGTGCGTTCGTTGTAGTCTTCTGTCAGTTCTGGTGTTAGGGCGCTGTAGGGTAGGTTGACTGCGGTGTAAAACGTGTTAAAGAGGAGACCCATGAGAACGTAGTAGCCAAAGAGCAACCCTTGATCCGTCGTTGGTACCCACCAGTTCAAGAAAAAGCAAATGCCAAAGGGAAGGGCTGCTAGGATCATCCAGATGTGGCGGCGTCCCCACTTGCCCACAGGGGTGCGATCGCTGAGGTAGCCGATGATCGGATCATTGATGGCATCCCAGATTTTGCCAATCATCAACACACTGCCTGCCAAGCCCGCATTGAGGCCAGCCACATTGGTCAAGAACACCATCAGGAAAAACACCTGTAAATTGGCCGTGATGGCGGTTCCGAGATCACCGGCGCCAAAGGCAAGTTTTGTCCATAGGGAAAGGGGCGAACGGGCACTGGTGGCAGGGGAATTTGGGCTGGATGGGTCTAGTGGCATGATGCGTTGTCCATTACGATTGTTTTTTTTAACGATTAGCCTGCCACTGCAACTGCCCATTGACTTGCCCATTCTAAAATGCGCTGCACTTCTTCAGGCGTTTTCCCTTGGCAGTAGAGGCGCAGCAGGGGTTCGGTGCCGCTAAAGCGAATCAGTAACCAACCGCCATCAGCTAGATGAAACTTGTAGCCGTCAATGCTCTCCCAGTGGCTCACGGGGCTATCCAAAATCTGGGTGAAGGGATGCGCTGCTAGGATTGCTTCTAGTTGTTGTCGCTGCGCTAAGGACGCGAGGGTGAGATCAACGCGATCGTAGGCACTGTAAAAGTTCGTGGTTGCCTGCAACTGTTGATAGTATTCCCCTACGCTCAAGCCAGATGTCACTAGGGCTTGTAGTAGGTACAGTGCTGAGAGTAAGGCATCTCGCTCAGGAAGATGATGGCCATAGCCGATTCCCCCCGATTCTTCACCACCTAAGAGGACAGCTTCCCCTGCCAGCATGCGATCGCCAATGTACTTAAAGCCAATGGGCGTTTCAATCACCGCTAAACCATGGTGGGCGGCCACTCGCGCCACCAGATCAGAACTGCTAATGGATTTGATCACCGCCCCTCGGTAGCTACTGTGTTGTGCCAGATGATCAATCAAGATGGGAATAATTTCTTGGGCAGTGTACAGCACCCCCTCGCCATCAATGACTGCTAGGCGATCGGCATCACCATCAAAGACGAAACACACTGTTGGGGTGGCACTGTGTTGTTGTCGCAGTTGCTCTTGGGTTGCGGTTAAATAACGGCCAATGGGTTCAGGAGCACCTCCCCCAAAGAGGGGATCGCGATCGCGCCGAAACTCTGGTATCGCTAAATCCAACAAGCGCTCTAGCCCTCCTGCGGCCACCCCATGCATAACATCGGCACAGATCCGCAGCTTACCGCTGGCGATCGCCTCACGAATGGGTCTTGAATCAACATGAGTGCGCAAGGCCGCACAATAGCTGGGCCACGGATCAAAGGCTTGATAGTCTGTTTTGGCCTCACCCACGGGTGGCGGCTCTCCCTGAGCTAACTGCGCTTCAATGGCTTGGGTGACGGTCGTGGGTACGGAGCCACCAAAGGCGCCCTTCACCTTCAGTCCCGCATAGATGGCGGGATTGTGACTTGCCGTCATTACCAAGCCGCCAATGGCTCCCTCGGCTTTGACAGCCCAACTAAAGGCGGGGGTTGGCGCCGCACAATTTGAAAGCCACACCTCATAGCCTTGGCTCGCCAGTAATTGGGCAACGGCTGCGGCAAACTGTTCCGCTAAAAACCGGCGATCGTAGCCCACAATGATCCGAGGCGTTGTGCCCTTGCCATAGGTTTGATGGAGCACTGCCGCCGCTGCCTTGGCTGCCCGCAGCAAACGGTTAAAAGTAAACTCAGCGCCAATGATGCCGCGCCAGCCATCGGTACCAAAGCGAATCGGGGCATCCTCAGGAATCAAAACCTGATCGAGGCGAAGGACAGAAGCAACCATAGAACCCAAGACCCAAGAACCCCTCTGAACATATCATGCTGCGAGACAGCTCTTTTCTGAAGCGGAAAGGAGGATGATATAATTATTGCGAATTGTTAATTAGGCGATGGGCACTGCTGCTAGGTGCCTTTTGGCGATGACTGATCTCTAGTAGCCTAAACCTGCATCACCTTTAGAGAGGTATTGAGCACTATGGCATTTGTACAAGAACCCCTTCCCTTTGATCCGGGTGCCCTTGAACCCTATGGGATGTCTGCGAAAACCTTTGAATTTCACTATGGCAAGCACCATAAAGCCTACGTGGACAACCTCAATAAACTGACTCAAGATACGGAACTCGCTGACAAATCCCTTGAAGATGTCATTCGCATGACCTATGGCGATGCTGCCAAGGTGGGCATCTTCAACAATGCGGCTCAAGTGTGGAATCACACCTTCTTCTGGAATAGCCTCAAGCCCGGTGGCGGTGGCGCTCCTACGGGTGATGTGGCCGCCCGGATCAACAGTGCCTTTGGTAGCTACGATGAGTTCAAGTCCCAGTTCAAAAATGCAGCGGCGACCCAATTTGGTAGCGGCTGGGCATGGTTGGTGCTCGAAGCGGGTACGCTGAAAGTGACCAAAACCCCCAATGCCGAAAACCCCTTGGTTCACGGTCAAGTGCCCCTCCTGACGATTGATGTTTGGGAGCACGCCTACTATCTCGACTACCAAAACCGCCGTCCAGACTTCATTGATAACTTCCTCAACCAACTGGTGAACTGGGACTTTGTTGCTAAAAATCTAGCGGCTGCCTAAGTTTCCCAATTTTTTGTTCCGCTCTTACTGAATTACTTCACTGATTTTACTGATCCCCGTTCTGATCGAGCGGGGCTTTTTTTGCTGAGCCATGATTCGGCCACAACTATGGTTAAGTTAAAATTAAGATAAAAGTAACCTTGGTTAATAAACGTTAATTTAATAGTGGTATTCCTTTAGGCGTTGAGCAGGGAGGGGGTCTTATGGAAACCCTAGGGCATATCGCGTACGCCGCTTTTGAAAAGTACTACCGCAAAATTAGCAAACACGAGCCGGGGGTGATTCGCGATCGCGACGTTGAGGCAATTCACCAGATGCGGGTAGGTTTGCGCCGCCTGCGAACGGCTCTGGAAGTGTTTTGTAATACCGTACGTTTGCCCAAGGGAGTCTCCATTCAACGGGTGCGGGCGATCGCCGGCAGTCTCAGTCCCGTACGGGATTTGGATGTGATGATGCTGGCGCTCAAGGAGCAGTATTACCCTCACCTACCTCGCCCTGAGCAACAACAACTGGCAAAACTGATCAAAAAACTCGAAAAGCAACGGACAGAACTGCTACAAAAAGCCCTTCAATTGCTGCGCAGCGATCGCTATCGCAAATTGCAACAGGGGCTAGAAGAATGGCTAGCTGCCCCTCAATATCGTGAGATTGCTAACTTACCCACAGAACTGATTGCCCCAGATATTTTGTTGCCCTTGGTGTGTCAACTGTTGCTGCATCCGGGGTGGCAAGTGGCCATTGAATGGCAGGGCGATCGCCCCCTTTTCCTTGCGGTGAGTAACCCGCCCCAGTGGCTGCAAACAGCGGGTGAAGATCTCCACGATCTACGCAAGCAAACCAAGCGGGTACGCTACCAAATGGAACTCTTTAGCAGTGTCTATGGAGACACCTTCACTGAACAGGTAGATGCCTTTGCTCAGTTGCAAGAACTCCTAGGCACACTTCACGATGGCGTTGTCCTCCATGACTTTTTCCGTACCCAACTTGGACTCAATCTTCGCCAAGCCTCTCCTTGCCTCGCAGAAATGATTGCCCTTGAGCAAACACGCCAGTGGCAAACTTGGCGCTCCGTCCAGCAGGAATACCTCAGCCCCGAAAAACGCCATCAAGTGCGCTCTCTACTCCTCATGCCACCAATGACAATAAGCGCCAATGGCAACTCCCTCGGTCATCCGATGATCTCCTCTGCCAACTGACAGAGGTCGGGCGGCAATGGTAACAATTGATGTTCAATTGTCCTAGGGCGATCGCCCTTGTCGATCTGTATGCAACGATAAAAATAAAACCCTTGCCGGTCCAGGAGAACAACAAGCAAATGAGCGTTGTAGAGCAACCAACCCTAAGTGTAGGCCTGCGGGTACGCGTTAAGACCCCTACCATCGTCTATCACCACCCTGATCACCGCAATCAGCCCTTTGACATTCAAGGAATGGAGGGGGAGATTTTCGCCATTCTCAGCGACTGGCAGGGCCGTCCCATTAGTCCCAACTACCCGATTCAGGTGCGGTTTAGTCCCAAGTTCATTGCTCATTTGCACCCCGACGAGCTGGAAGTGATTTAGGTACGCTCTATATGCCTCCCCGTTGGCCCCGTAAGCCCGATCGCCGTGATCCGAGCTATCGCCGTTTGGACGATCGCATGAATTTTGCGGTTCATGTTGCCCTTTTTGCTGCTTTTAACTCTGGTGGCTGGTTTTGGCATCAGGTGCAACCCACGGCAGTACCCTTTATGCCAACGGTAACGCTGGTGTGGTTAACGTTATTGGCAGGCCATGCCCTCTACGTGTTCGCGATCGCCCGTTATTGAGAAATTATCTCCTTGAACGCAGTGGTGCTGAGATAAGAGCACTTTTTCGTGAGTCTCCATGAGCGATCGCACCATCACCTATAGTCCAGCTTTTACTCTTGTACCGACGTACGAGTGTTTTAATCGCTGTACCTACTGCAACTTCCGTCAGGATATTGGCACGAGTGGTTGGTTGAGTTTAGAGGCGGCGGCTCAACAGTTGGCAGGGCTTGACCCCCAACAGGTGCGAGAAATTTTGATTCTCAGTGGCGAAGTTGCCCCCAACAGTCCCCAGCGTTCCCAATGGTTAGAGCGTCTCTATGATCTAGCCGCCTTAGCCTTGGATCAGGGATTTCTGCCCCATACCAATGCGGGTCCCCTCAATCGAGCAGAAATGGCCGCTCTCAAGGCGGTGAATGTCTCGATGGGACTGATGCTAGAGCAATTAACACCGAAGTTGTTGCAAAGCGTCCATCGCCATGCCCCTAGCAAGGATCCGCAACTGCGTTTACACCAACTGGAACAGGCCGGGGAACTGGGTATTCCCTTCACTACGGGCTTGCTCTTGGGCATTGGTGAAGAGCCGCAGGATTGGGCAGAAACGCTCACGGCCATTGCTGAGTGTCATCGGCGGTGGGGACATATTCAGGAGGTGATTTTGCAGCCCCACAGTCCCGGCCAGCAACAGGAAGCAGCGTTGCCCCCCTTTGATCTGAGGCAATTACCGAACGTGGTACACTGGGCGCGATCGCTCTTGCCTGAAGACATCACGATTCAAATTCCTGCGAATCTCGTCACAGATCCAGAGGTCTTTCGGGCGTGCCTAAACGCGGGCGCTCGCGATTTGGGGGGCATCGTTCCCTTGGATCATGTCAATCCCGACTATCCCCATACCGATGTGACAGCCCTAAGGGAACAATTACAGGCGTGGGGATGGGAATTAGTGCCACGACTCCCCGTCTATCCCCAGTTTGTGGATGGGTTGCCGCCGCCATTGAGGGGGAAAGTCAAGGGGATGCCTGTTTGAGCTGGAGTCCCAGTTGATAGATGTCGCGCCGCGAAAGCCCTGTGAGATCTGCCAGTTGACGGCTGGCTTGGGTAAGGGAAAGGCCTTGGCTGAGAAGTGTCGCTAATTCGTCCGCGAGATGATGGGGATTCACGGCCACAGAGTGTTCAGGGGCACCGCCTAAAACCAGTGTGTATTCGCCACGGGGGGGATGCTCCTGTAGATAAGTGCAGGCAGTGCCGAGGGTTCCCCGCCAAAATTCTTCGTGGCGCTTCGTGAGTTCGCGGGCGAGGACGAGGGGGCGATCGCTCCCCAAGATTTGACGTAACTCTGTTACCGTTTGCAGCAAGCGATGGGGGGCTTCGTAGAGAAGAATTGTGCGCGTTTCCTGTTTCAGTGCTGCTAATCGCTGCTGGCGATCGCGCCCCTTAGTCGGCAAAAACCCTTCAAAACAAAAGCGATTCATCGGTAATCCTGCGGCCATTAAGGCTGTTAAGGCAGCATTCGCGCCGGGAATCGGTGTGACCGGAATGGCTGCGGCAATACAGGCCGTGATCAATTCATAACCGGGATCCGACACCCCCGGTAACCCTGCATCGCTAACCAAGGCAATCTGTTGACCCGCCTCTAGGCGCTGAAGCAGTTGGGGCACGCGCTGTTGAGTATTGTACTCATGGAGACTGATTTGGGGTGTAGTAATGCCAAAATGCTGTAACAGGCGGCCGGTGTGGCGTGTATCCTCCGCAGCAATGAGATCCACCGCCTTGAGAATGCGCAGGGCACGAGCGCTTATATCCTCAAGATTGCCAATGGGGGTACCCACCACCCACAGTTGCCCGCTGCCCATTAGGAAATTTTCTCGCCACTGAGAATAAAGATCGGTTCCACTGCTGCAAAAATTTGGTGGCCGCCCCGCGTTTCTAGGCGATTGATGACCGATTGCACCACCTCTAGGCTGCGGGCTTGGACTGTCGCGAACCCTTCAGAGAGGGCATAGAGATTTTCTAAACTGCTGGCGATCGCCACCAAGCGACCACCGGGCGCAAGATACTCCCACGCTTGCAGCAAAACTTCCTTAATCGGGCGCCCCCCCTCGAGACAAATGCGCTGCGGGGTGCGACGTAACTGGGGAAAGCAATCTGGAGCCGAACCAGCAACAATTTGCACATTTTTGACGCCAAAGCGATCGCAATTGCGTTGGATCAGATCAACGACTTCCTCATCCCGTTCAATGGCAATCACCTGTCCCCGCTTCGCCAAGCGTGCTGCCTCAACAGCGATCGTACCCGTGCCCGCGCCCACATCCCAAAGACAAGAGTCCGGCTCAAGCCGCAAATAGGAAAGCATCAATAATCGCGTTTCCCGTTGGGTGAGGGGAATACCTGGTAAGCGCTCAAAGAGATCATCGGGGATACCCGGGGTCACAAATGGCCAGGGATCCGCCGTCATAGAAACTGCCTAAAACCTTTAAGCGTTGCTGCTTTGGGCGAGGAGCCGTTCCTTAAGCTGTGCTAAGGCATCTGCCCAGCGGGGATCCGGTTGAGCCGCCTCGGTATCCATGGAGCTATATTCAGCCGGCGCCGAATTGGCTGGGGTACGCCGCCCATTGTTTTTATTATTTTTGCGATTATTGCGGTTGCTGGGAGTGGGCTTTTCGGCCACTGTTTCTTCTTTTTCCTTATTTTCCTTAGCTTCAGATTTGGGCTTCTCGTTGGCTTTCTCAATCTTGAGGGGATTGTCCTTAAAGGTGTAGCCGTTGAGTTTCTCAATCACCTGATCCGCCACTTCCTCGGATTCAACGGTGACAAAGCCGAAACCGCGGCACTTACCAGTCTTGCGATCGGTAATTAGTTTGGTGGTGCCCACTTCGCCCACTTCTTGGTTAAATAGGGCTTCTAGCTCTTCGCGGCTCAGTTCACGCGGCAGATTGCCCACATATAAACGCACGGACATAAAGAAACCTCCCTTCGGCAGCTTAAAAACAACACGATTCAAAAATGGACAGTCGGGCGTGAGAAACCGCTCGCAACTGAGGTCTACGTCCCCCAAGGGTACGCAAAGCCCCTGCCTTGATTAGTGGTGTAAAATAACTGGATGGGTTCACAGCGATTGTTGCTAATTGAGAACCTGCATGGACGTAATGGAGCAAAAGCAATGAGAGCGCCTAGCTCCTTAATTGTTCCTACTTAGGGTATCACAGTTCCTCCACCTAGGGCTAGGATTTTGCGGAAAAATTTTGCTGTGGCAGCGCAAGCCCAATGTGGCACAATAATCAATGCTGTTTTTGCGATGTGATGCCTGTGACTGCGACTGCTGTCCCTCGTCGGCCTGTTTTTCCCTTTACGGCAATTGTCGGTCAGGACGAAATGAAACTGTCATTGTTGCTCAATGTCATTGACCCCAAAATTGGTGGGGTGATGATTATGGGCGATCGCGGCACGGGCAAATCAACCACCATTCGCGCCCTCGCGGATCTGCTGCCGGAAATTGAGGTGGTGGCCGATGATCCCTTTAATAGTCACCCCAGCGATCCAGATTTGATGAGTGACGCTGTCAAGGTGGCGGTGGCGGCGGGTGAACCCCTTCACACCATTAAGAAAAAAGTGCCGATGGTGGATCTGCCCTTGGGGGCAACCGAGGATCGGGTTTGCGGCACCATTGATATTGAAAAAGCCCTAGCGGAGGGGGTGAAAGCGTTTGAACCGGGTCTTTTGGCGAGGGCTAACCGCGGCATTCTCTATGTGGATGAGGTGAACCTGCTCGACGACCATTTGGTGGATGTGCTGCTGGATGCCGCTGCCTCCGGCTGGAATACCGTTGAGCGCGAAGGTATTTCAATTCGTCACCCAGCACGGTTTGTCTTAGTTGGCTCTGGTAACCCCGAAGAAGGGGAACTGCGACCGCAACTGCTGGATCGCTTTGGCATGCACGCCGAGATTCGCACCGTTAAGGATGCCACCCTGCGGGTAGAAATTGTTGAGCAGCGATCGCAATTTGATCAAAACCCCGAAGCCTTTTTGGCCAAATACCAAGCTCAACAGGAAGCGCTGCAAGCTAAGCTAGTTGCTGCCCAAGCCCTCTTGCCGAGTGTCACAATTGACTACGAACTGCGGGTGAAAATTTCCCAAGTCTGTGCCGAGCTAGATGTGGATGGCCTGCGGGGAGACATTGTCACCAACCGCGCTGCCAAGGCCTTGGCTGCCTTTGAGGGACGCAGCGATGTGACCGTCGAGGATATTTCACGAGTGATTGTCCTGTGTCTGCGGCACCGTCTGCGCAAGGATCCCCTTGAGTCAATTGACTCCGGCTACAAGGTGGGCAAAGTCTTCCAAGAGGTCTTTGGCGTGGAGATTGCTGCTTAGGCTGGGATTGGGATTACTTCAGTTGCTCTAGTCCCCACTCGTAGAGCGATCGCGCCACCCCTTTTTCTGGCATTTGTTCTTGATTGAGAACTTGGCAAAGGACATTTAACAGCCCTTGATGAATTTCTGCTGGGGATGTCTCTGGGGAAACACCGGCCAACTGAGTCAACTCTTTACGGCCGATCGCTCGATTGCGGTGAACAACGCCATTGCGATATTCATTGACCGTCTCCAGCTTTTTAACAAGGTCATCAGCGGGCGATCGCTGCTCCGCTTTTGCCCAGGCTCGCCACAGCACCCCCAATGTCGGATCACGATAGTTGCCCTCCTGCAAAAATTCCTCACCTAAGTGCCCCTGCGTGCGCCAATCTTCCTGTTCGCATCGCCAAAACAGGAGCCGTTCAAGCATCTGGGCAAATTGCATAAAGGCGAGGGTATAGTTCGCCTGCTGCAAGCTCAGATCAATCAATAGCTCAAATTCCCAAATTTTCAAGAACTTGCTGGTGGCCGTTTCACTATTGGGACAACGATTGACCGTCGCCTCGCGCCACTGCTGCCGTTGAGCTTTGTGAGTCACTGCTTTCGTAGGCTTTTGATCCAGCCAGCGTTCCCCCTGAATTCCCTTGAGAAAATCTTGAATACTCCAGTTTGTTGCTAAGGCAAGGCAATCGGCCAACTGATAGAGCGCTTCATGGCGATCGCGATGGGCTTCAAGGAGTGCCTTTGCAGCCGTAAAGTCGCCCCGTTTCCATGCTGTGGCAATCCGCTGGCGTTCCAGTGGCCAAAAGACCTCACCTAAAGACACCTCTTCAAGAGATTCAGCACTGCGAGCAGACTGATTGCTTGGATCAAAGAACGGTTTTGGCTCTGTCGGGATAATTTTCCTAACGGGATACTGACGCATGAGAACTGCCGCAATCATGTTCAAAGCATCTGCCATTTGAGGGACAGACCCCTTTGTTTGAATTTGCAACTGCCAATTGCCAGCCGCGTTCTCTGGCAGACGCTTAATATATTGCTCTAACTGCTTTTCCGTGAAGTCCCACAGGGCTTGCCTCTGATTCACATCAACCGGACAGTTCCAAACCGTGACGTTGAGGTGGGGATAGCGCTGCCGAATCGCCCCCGCCATCAATTCTGCCAACCAGCAAGTATCCATGGCGTAAAATTGCCAGCCGACCAACTCTGGCTGATCGGTTCCCCAGAGAATCACCTCCGCAGGTTCCGTTGGCGTGGCATAGTGTGCTGCCAAGATTTGCTCATCCAGCAGCAAAACCACGGGTGAAAAGTCATTCTTAGCTTGACAATGCCGATAAACGATTTCACTTAAATAGCGCACGTTGTGGCGGTGCTTTGCCTCAGGATCATGAAAACCCCGTTGGATGCCAAATTCCTCGTACAACTCACTCAGGTGAGGTGGCGCATTCCCCTTACGGGCAGGATCACCATCAGCTCCAAAATTGCGCACAATACCGTCTTTGCACCGCCAGCCCACCTGTCGGTTGCCCACAGTAATCATCAGTGTTTTCATGGCACAGCAATTAAAATTGCAGAAATACTTACATATTATCTTGCAAAGGGGGACGCTCAAGGGCGATCGCCCCCAAGTACCCTCGGCGATAGTCTTGCAACAGTTGTCGGGCTGCCCGTTCTAAGTCACCATGGTAGCGGTTAGTGGCGAGATCATGAAGATAGGTTTCACCCGTGTCGGTGACGGCTAGACCATAGCGATCGCTGAGGCGATCGGCCTGTCCCAACTGGTGCAGTAGCTCAACAAGAATTGGTGCCACGCGACAAGGGTCGTAGGCAGCTTGGCCAATGTCATCGCAAATGGCCAGTTTTACCGCCGCCTCTTGATTCTTAAAATTCATCGGCAAGACCCCAGGGGCATCCAAAAGTTCCAAGGTGGGAGACAAACGCACCCAGCGCAGTTGCCGGGTTACCCCCGGCCGAGCGGCACTCTCAACCACCCGCTGCTGCAAGAGGCGATTGATCAGTGCTGACTTGCCCACATTGGGAAATCCCAGAACCACAGCCCGTACGGCTCTTACTTGCATGCCCCGCTGTTGACGGCGTTGATTCATGGCGGCACCCGCCTGAACCGCTGCCTGTTGGAGGCGGCGAATGCCTTCCCCCCGCTGGGCATTGGTAAAAAAGACGGTTTCCCCTTTCGATTCAAACCAAGTGAGCCACTCTTGGCGATCGCGATCGCTAATCCTGTCCATGCCATTGAGCACCAAGAGGCATTGTTTGCCACTGGCCCACTGACGAATTTGGGGATGGTAACTGGCAAGGGGAATCCGTGCATCCCGCACTTCCAAGATCACATCCACCTGTTTCAGTTGTTCCTTAAGGGCGCGTTCTGCCTTAGCAATGTGGCCGGGATACCATTGAATGATCGGACTCATAGAAATTCCACCCCCTTTTTTTCAAAAACAATAGAGCGATCGCCCCCCATGAATGCCATTCAATTGATTTCAGATAATCCTCAATCGTTTTTGAATAGATAGAGCACTATAGTTGTGCGCCTCTGATTAGAAACCTATAAACAACTCTAAAGATTGATAACCCAAACCTATAGAATAATTAAGAATCTCCAAAGCAAAAGTTATTGCATTGGGTATCAACTAAGCTGATGCTAAGCATAAGACCTACGACGATATCACAGGCTTGCGGATGGTTGCATCATCTCGCTGAGTTTTGCATTGCTCAATTTTGCCCCATTTTGGGGGAATCGTAGCGTTCACACTACCCATTGCAAAGGTTGCCCGTAGAGATTGCTCTATTCGGCACAGTAACTGTTAAAGAGGAAAAACGTCTATGGCCTATACGCAATCCAAATCCCAGAAAGCTGGGTATCAGGCAGGGGTAAAAGACTACCGCCTGACCTATTACACCCCTGATTACACTCCCAAAGACACTGATATTCTAGCGGCCTTTCGTGTGACCCCGCAGCCGGGCGTGCCCTTTGAGGAAGCTGCCGCCGCCGTTGCCGCAGAATCCTCGACAGGGACATGGACCACCGTGTGGACCGACCTGCTGACCGACTTGGATCGCTACAAAGGTCGCTGCTACGACATCGAACCCCTGCCGGGTGAAGATAATCAGTTCATCGCCTACATTGCCTACCCGCTGGATCTCTTTGAAGAAGGATCCGTCACCAACATGCTGACCTCCATTGTGGGGAACGTGTTTGGTTTCAAAGCCCTCAAAGCGCTGCGTCTAGAAGACCTGCGGATTCCGGTGGCTTACCTGAAAACCTTCCAAGGGCCACCCCACGGGATTCAAGTGGAGCGCGACAAATTGAATAAATATGGTCGTCCCCTCTTGGGCTGCACGATCAAGCCGAAACTAGGTCTGTCGGCGAAAAACTATGGCCGTGCCGTTTATGAATGTCTGCGCGGTGGTCTGGACTTCACCAAAGATGACGAAAACATCAACTCCCAGCCCTTCCAACGCTGGCGCGATCGCTTCCTCTTCGTTGCCGATGCCATTCACAAAGCCCAGGCCGAAACTGGCGAAATCAAAGGCCACTATCTCAACGTAACCGCTCCCACTTGCGAGGAAATGCTGAAGCGGGCAGAGTTTGCCAAAGAACTGGAAATGCCCATCATCATGCATGACTTCCTGACCGCGGGGTTCACTGCCAACACTACCTTGGCCAAATGGTGCCGTGACAATGGCATGCTACTGCACATTCACCGCGCTATGCACGCTGTGATTGACCGTCAGAAAAACCACGGCATCCACTTCCGGGTCTTGGCCAAGTGCTTGCGGATGTCTGGTGGTGACCACATCCACACCGGTACCGTTGTCGGTAAGCTGGAAGGGGATAAAGCCATCACCCTTGGTTTTATCGATCTGTTGCGGGAAAACTACATTGAGCAGGATCGCTCTCGTGGCATTTACTTCACCCAAGACTGGGCCTCGATGCCAGGAGTGATGGCGGTGGCTTCTGGTGGCATTCACGTCTGGCACATGCCCGCACTGGTGGACATTTTTGGTGATGATTCTGTGCTGCAATTTGGGGGCGGCACACTTGGTCACCCTTGGGGGAATGCACCGGGGGCAACTGCGAACCGGGTCGCCCTTGAAGCCTGCATCCAAGCCCGCAACGAAGGTCGTGACCTGATGCGCGAAGGCAGCGACATCATCCGCGAAGCCGCTCGCTGGAGTCCAGAACTGGCTGCTGCCTGCGAACTCTGGAAAGAAATCAAGTTCGAGTTTGAAGCGCAAGACACGATCTAGGTGGTGCAGTTGGGGTTCAATCGGAGCTACGGCAACGATTTCCCCGTAGGTCTATGGATGTCAAGCACATTGCGAAGCAAACCACCAAAACCCTGATGAGTTATCTCACCTATCAGGCCGTGCGAACCGTGATTGGGCAACTGGCCGAAACCGATCCACCGCGATCGCTCTGGCTACACCAGTTCACGAGTCAAGAAAGTGTCCAAGATGGCGAACGCTACTTGGAAGCCCTCTTTCGCGAACAGCCCGATCTCGGTTTTCGCATCCTCACGGTACGTGAACATCTCGCGGAAATGGTGGCGGACTATCTACCAGAAATGTTACGTGCGGGCATCCAGCAGGCCAACTTGCAACAACGCTGTCAACAACTGGAGCGGATGACCCAAGTGTCGGAAGCCAATGTTGAGAGCAGCCATCCAGAAACTCCTGAATAATTTGTTGACTGTGAACCAATTGAGGAACCTATGAAAACACTGCCCAAAGAGCGTCGTTACGAAACTTTCTCCTACCTGCCTCCCCTCAGTGATGCCCAAATTATGCGGCAAATCCAGTACGCAATTGATCAGGGTTACCACCCCTGCGTAGAGTTCAACGAAACCTCTGATGCTGAGATCCACTACTGGACGATGTGGAAGCTGCCCCTGTTTAACTGCACCAATGCCCAAGAGGTGCTCAACGAGGTGCAGCAGTGCCGCTCGGAGTATCCTAACTGCTTTATCCGGGTGGTGGCCTTTGACAATATCAAGCAGTGCCAAGTGATGGGCTTTATTGTCTACAAGCCCAATCAGGCCAACAGCGGTTACGGCGGCTATCGCTACTAAGGCTGAGATTTTCTCAGTCCATTGCAGTTAAATTGCAGCTCAGGGGGGAACGACCCCCCTATTTTTTATTGCGCCTTAACGAGGCGAGCGATCACACAAGTAGGCTTCAACTGCTTGCGGTGCTGTTTTCTACTGATCAGGGTTGGGTTTAGGCATCGGCACTTAGCGACTGGAGTCGGCGCTGAATAATCGCGAGTTGCTGTTGGGCAGCGGTCAGTTGCGCCTGAGCCGTAGCCACCACCTCTGGTTGGGCTTTGTTAACAAAATTGGGGTTGTTGAGGCGAGCCGTTAAAGATTGAATGTCTTTGGTCAGGCGATCGCCCTCCTGCTGGAGTTTGGCCACCAAGGCCGCCACATCCACGACCCCCGCTAGGGGAATGAGCACCTCGCTTTTGCCAACCACACCACTAAACACCTGCTGCGGAATTTGCAGGCCGGTGCCAATGGTTAGCGACTCAAGGCGCGCTAGGTGTTGAATATCTGCCGCCCCAGCCTCAAAGATCGGTGCTTCCTCAGCACTGGCCTCAATCAAGGCCGTAATATACAATCCCGGCTTAATCCCTGCCTCTGCCCGCAGATTGCGCAGGGTGCGGATGGTTTCAATCAAAAGGCTAAATTGGGCTTCAAGGTCAGGGTCAATGGCGCGGCGATTCACTTTCGGGTAGGGTTGTACCGCTAAAACTTCACTGTCTCCCACCTGATGCAGCGTGTGCCAAATTTCCTCGGTGATGTGGGGCATGAAAGGATGGAGCAGCTTCAGGATACCATCGAGAACCGTGGCTAGCACCTGTTGCGCCGTGCGCTTAGCTTTGGCGTTTTCCCCTTGCAAACGGGGTTTCACCAGTTCAATGTACCAGTCGCAAAAATCCCCCCAGATGAATTCGTAGAGTCCCTTAGCCGCCTCCCCAAGGCCATAGCTTTCAATGCGTTCGCGGGTGGTTTGAATGGCCGTGTGGTAGCGACTGAGAATCCAGCGATCGCTGGCCGCCAAGTCCCGCCGCTGTGGTGTCCCCAACTGGCTGGGGGTTTGTCCCTCTAGATTCAGCAACACAAAGCGAGAGGCATTCCAGAGCTTGTTGGCAAAGTTGCGAGCCGCCTCGACGGTTGCCGATTCATCGGTTTTGCGGTTGTAGGCCAAGCGAATATCCTGACCGGCGCCCACCACTTCCTTGACCAAGCTATAGCGCAGCGCATCAGTACCGTATTTTTCAATTAAGATCAGCGGGTCAATGCCATTGTTGGCAGACTTGGACATTTTCTTGTTGTTTTCATCCCGCACCAAGCCGTGGATATAGACATCGCGGAAGGGGATTTTACCCGTGAAGTACTGCCCCATCATAGTCATCCGCGCCACCCAGAAAAAGATGATGTCAAACCCGGTCACAAGGGTGGTGTTGGGGTAATAGCAGCGATAGTCTGGCGTATCATCGGGCCAGCCGAGGGTAGAAAAGGGCCATAGACCAGAGGAAAACCACGTATCCAGTACGTCCTGATCCTGCTGGAGCTGAATCTCCTTGCCAAATTGGGCGATCGCCTTGGCGCGGGCAGCGGCCTCATCCATGGCCACCACAAAGGGCGTGTCATCGCGCACTTCGCCTTCGGTTTCACTGACCACATACCAAGCGGGAATTTGATGCCCCCACCACAGTTGCCGTGAAATACACCAATCCCGTAAGTTCACCAGCCAATCGCGATAGACCTTTGCCCAGCGATCGGGGATAAAGCGGGGGGAGTGCTTTTTATCCAGTGCCTTGAGGGTGGCATCCGCGAGGGGACGAATTTTCACAAACCATTGAGTAGAGAGGAGCGGTTCAATGGGGACTTTGCCGCGATCGCTATAGGGAACGGTGTGTTTATAGTCCTCCACCCGTACCAAAAAGCCCTCTGCCTCTAGGCGAGCCACCACCTGTTTACGCGCCACAAAGCGATCCAGACCTGCAAACTCGCCAGCATTCTCATTGAGGGTGCCATCCTTATTCATCAGGTTAATCATGGGTAGGTGATGGCGTTGCCCCATGACAAAATCATTGGGATCGTGGGCTGGGGTGACTTTCACACAGCCGGTGCCAAAGGTCGGATCTACTAAGGGATCGCCAATAATGGGAATTTCCCGATTCATCAGGGGAAGCCGCAGCGTTTTGCCAATCAAATGGCGATAGCGATCGTCCTCAGGGTGAACCGCCACCGCTGTATCTCCCAGCATCGTTTCTGGCCGGGTCGTCGCCACCTCCAAATATCCTGAGCCATCCGTCAGCGGATAGCGAAAATGCCAGAGATACCCCTGTACTTCACGGTTTTCCACTTCTAAATCCGAGACTGCCGATTGACTGGCGGGGCACCAGTTCACCAAATACTTACCGCGATAGATCAGCCCTGCTTCATAGAGGCGATTAAAGGCGGTCAGCACCGCCCGCGACAACCCCTCGTCCATGGTGAAGCGTTCGCGCGACCAATCCACCGACAGTCCCAAGCGACGAATTTGGCCGACAATCGTATTGCCCGATGACTCCTTCCACGCCCAAGCCCGCTGGAGATAGGCCTCTCGTCCCAAGGCAAAGCGGTTGGTGCCCTCCGCGTGCAACTGTTGATCCAAAATCGTGCTAACAGCAATACTGGCATGGTCTGTCCCCGGCAGCCAGAGGACGTTGCGACCAATCATGCGGTGATAGCGAATCAGCACATCAATCAGGGCGTGCTCAAAGGCGTGACCCATGTGCAAACTGCCGGTGACATTCGGAGGCGGAATGACAATGCAATAGGGCTTGCCAGGGTGGTTGGGATCGGCGTGAAAGACACCACTGCTTTCCCAAAGCTGTTGCCATTTGGCCTCGGTTTGCTTGGGATCGTATTGACTGGGGAGGGTAATCGCGTCGGTCATGGGTTGCTGCACTACTCCAAGGCGCCTAGGCCATCACCATACCACCATCCACATTGAAGACTTGCCCCGTAATGTAGGCGGCTGCCGGATCCAAGGCCAAAAAGCGCACCATCCCTGCCACCTCTGTGGGTTCGCCATACCGCCCTAGGGGAATGAATTTAAGAATGTCCTCTGCCTTGAGTCCAGCGGTCATCTCAGTGGCAATAAAACCGGGGGCAACGGCATTCACGGTAATGCCCCGACTGGCGAGTTCTTTGGCCACAGTTTTGCTAAACCCAATCACGCCTGCTTTGGCAGCACTGTAGTTGGCTTGGCCAGGGTTGCCCATTTGCCCGGCTACCGAAGCAATGTTGATAATTCGTCCCCGCTTTTGCTTGAGCATCAGTTTACTCACCGCACGGGTACACAGGAAGACCCCCGTCAGGTTCAGGTTAATCACCGCCTGCCAATCCTCGAGGCTCATGCGCAGCAGCAGCGTGTCGCGGGTAATGCCGGCATTGTTGACCAGCACATCGACGCGGCCATAGGTGTCCACCGTTTTGGCCACAAGGGTATCGACCTGCTCAGGGATAGATACATCGGCAGCAATCGCGATCGCTGTTCCCCCTTGCTGTTCAATCATTTGCACCACTTCAAGGGCAGCTTCAGCAGAACGGGCGTAGTTAACCACTACCGTGGCTCCTTCTTTCGCCAGTTCGAGGGCGATCGCCCGACCAATTCCCCGTGAGGCACCAGTGACAATGGCAACGGCTGCTTCGCTCAAATCAGTTCTCTCCTAAGGGCAAAAATGCTGCACGTATGGATAGTCCATCACAAATTTTAACAGCCGATGTTACCCCTCTTGGGTCTAGGGCATGTCAACCCAAATAGATCAACACGCGAGGCAGTATTCTTAGGCGGAGCGATCGAGCCAATCAGACACTGCCTCTAGGTCAGTGAAGTCTAGAAGTGCTTCTGCCAACGCTTCGATTTGATCGGGAGAGAGCTGACGAATGCATTCTTCAAGGTCATTGGGCACACTGCCAAACCGCCGCCTTAATTGCCGCAGGACAACGGCTGCTTCTCCTTGCTGTAGTCCTTGCTGTAGTCCTTGTTGCAATCCTTGCTGTAGTCCTTGTTGCAATCCTTGTTGCAGTCCCTGCTGTAGTCCTTGCTGTAATCCTTGCTGTAATCCATCCTCTCGTGCCTCAGCATACACTTCTTGATAAAATCGCGTCCGCTTTAGTTCCTCAGTGGTAAACCCCAGCATGCGCAGCACCTCCTCGCGACTCAGCTTGGTGAACTTGTAGAGCACAATGGTTGTGATTAACTCCATTATGACTTCTGGCCTTGGAACCGCCTCTATGCGAGTGCGTTCTGCCAGCAACCGTGCTGCTGTCGGCATTTCTGCTTCGGGTAACACTGTGAGCTGCATCAGGGCTAGGCTCAATGGCAGCGCCTCAAGTGAACCGAGTTCATTCAAATAGACCCGACGCAGGCGATCGCTATTCACTAACAATTGATACGGCTCAAAACACTCTTGTTCTGCTTGGCGATTGGGATAAATAACCACCGCTTGCCAATCAGAGAAGGTCTGACGATACAGACGCAAGTAGAGAAAGATTTCAGCAAAGAATCGTTCGTAGAAGGTGTTGTCCCGCTGAAACTGCACTTCACAAAAATAGACTATTCCCGAGGGGTCAGGGGGCACGAAGACGCCATCAATGCGAAAGGCGGTTTGCTTCAACTCGACTGAGTCAAAACGATACCCCTGAGGGGTGTCTATGCCCAAAAGGTCAAAGAGGGTTTGGGGTAACTGGGCAAACAGTTGGTAAAAGAGGGAGTCGCGGTGCATGGGCTAGGGGGAGCGCTCTAGCCACGCAAACACTTCCTCTCGGTCAGTGAAGTCTAGAAGTGCTTCTGCCAACGCTTCGATTTGATCGGGAGAGAGCTGACGAATGCGTTTTTCAAGGTCATTGGGCACACTACCAAACCGCCGCCTTAACTGCCGCAGGACAACGGCTGCTTCTCCTTGCTGCAATCCTTCTTGCCGTCCTTCTTCTCGTCCCTCTTGTCGCCCCTCTTGTCGCCCCTCTTGTCGCCCTTCCTCTCGTGCCTCAGCATAAACCTCTTGATAAAATCGCGTCCGCTTTAGTTCCTCAGTGGTAAACCCCAGCATGCGCAGCACCTCCTCGCGACTCAGCTTGGTGAACTTGTAGAGCACAATGGTTGTGATTAACTCCATTATGACTTCTGGCCTTGGAACCGCCTCTATGCGAGTGCGCTCTGCCAGCAACCGTGCTGCTGTCGGCATTTCTGCTTCGGGTAACACTGTGAGCTGCATCAGGGCTAGGCTCAATGGCAGCGCCTCAAGTGAACCGAGTTCATTCAAATAGACCCGACGCAGGTGATGACTATTCACCAACACCTCATAGGGTTCAAAGGACACTTGTTCAGCTTGGCGATGGGGATAAATAACCACCGCTTGCCAATCAGAGAAGGTTTGGCGATACAGACGCAAGTAGAGAAAGATTTCAGCAAAGAATCGTTCGTAGAAGGTATTGTCCCGCTGAAACTGCACTTCACAAAAATAGACTATTCCCGAGGGGTCAGGGGGCACGAAGACGCCATCAATGCGAAAGGCGGTTTGCTTCAACTCGACTGAGTCAAAACGATACCCCTGAGGCATGTTTCTGCCCAAAAGGTCAAAGAGGGTCTGGGGCAGCTGGGCAAACAGTTGGTAAAAGAGGGAGTCGCGGCGCATGGGCTAGGAAGAGCGATTTAGCCACGCAAACACTTCCTCTAGGTCAGCGAAGTCTAGAAGTGCTTCTGCCAACGCTTCGATTTGATCGGGAGAGAGCTGACGAATGCATTCTTCAAGGTCATTGGGCACACTGCCAAACCGCCGCCTTAATTGCCGCAGGACAACGGCTGCTTCTCCTTGCTGTAGTCCCTGCTGTAGTCCTTGCTGTAATCCTTGCTGTAATCCATCCTCTCGTGCCTCAGCATACACTTCTTGATAAAATCGCGTCCGCTTTAGTTCCTCAGTGGTAAACCCCAGCATGCGCAGCACCTCCTCGCGACTCAGCTTGGTGAACTTGTAGAGCACAATGGTTGTGATTAACTCCATTATGACTTCTGGCCTTGGAACCGCCTCTATGCGAGTGCGTTCTGCCAGCAACCGTGCTGCTGTCGGCATTTCTGCTTCGGGTAACACGGTGAGCTGCATCAGGGCTAGGCTCAATGGCAGCGCCTCAAGTGAACCGAGTTCATTCAAATAGACCCGACGCAGGCGATCGCTATTCACTAACAATTGATACGGCTCAAAACACTCTTGTTCTGCTTGGCGATGGGGATAAATAACCACCGCTTGCCAATCAGAGAAGGTTTGGCGATACAGACGCAAGTAGAGAAAGATTTCCGCAAAGAATCGTTCGTAGAAGGTAGTGTCCCGCTGAAACTGCACTTCACAAAAATAGACTATTCCCGAGGGGTCAGGGGGCACGAAGACGCCATCAATGCGAAAGGCGGTTTGCTTCAACTCGACTGAGTCAAAACGATACCCCTGAGGGGTGTCTATGCCCAAAAGGTCAAAGAGGGTTTGGGGTAACTGGGCAAAGAGTTGATAAAAAAGGGAGTCACGGCGCATAGGCTAGGGGGAGCGCTCTAGCCACGCAAACACTTCCTCTAGGTCAGTGAAGTCTAGAAGTGCTTCTGCCAACGCTTCGATTTGATCGGGAGAGAGCTGACGAATGCGTTTTTCAAGGTCATTGGGCACACTACCAAACCGCCGCCTTAACTGCCGCAGGACAACGGCTGCTTCTCCTTGCTGCAATCCTTCTTGCCGTCCTTCTTCTCGTCCCTCTTGTCGCCCCTCTTGTCGCCCCTCTTGTCGCCCTTCCTCTCGTGCCTCAGCATAAACCTCTTGATAAAATCGCGTCCGCTTTAGTTCCTCAGTGGTAAACCCCAGCATGCGCAGCACCTCCTCGCGACTCAGCTTGGTGAACTTGTAGAGCACAATGGTTGTGATTAACTCCATTATGACTTCTGGCCTTGGAACCGCCTCTATGCGAGTGCGTTCTGCCAGCAACCGTGCTGCTGTCGGCATTTCTGCTTCGGGTAACACTGTGAGCTGCATCAGGGCTAGGCTCAATGGCAGCGCCTCAAGTGAACCGAGTTCATTCAAATAGACCCGACGCAGGCGATCGCTATTCACTAACAATTGATACGGCTCAAAACACTCTTGTTCTGCTTGGCGATTGGGATAAATAACCACCGCTTGCCAATCAGAGAAGGTCTGACGATACAGACGCAAGTAGAGAAAGATTTCAGCAAAGAATCGTTCGTAGAAGGTGTTGTCCCGCTGAAACTGCACTTCACAAAAATAGACTATTCCCGAGGGGTCAGGGGGCACGAAGACGCCATCAATGCGAAAGGCGGTTTGCTTCAACTCGACTGAGTCAAAACGATACCCCTGAGGGGTGTCTATGCCCAAAAGGTCAAAGAGGGTTTGGGGTAACTGGGCAAACAGTTGGTAAAAGAGGGAGTCGCGGTGCATGGGCTAGGGGGAGCGCTCTAGCCACGCAAACACTTCCTCTCGGTCAGTGAAGTCTAGAAGTGCTTCTGCCAACGCTTCGATTTGATCGGGAGAGAGCTGACGAATGCGTTTTTCAAGGTCATTGGGCACACTACCAAACCGCCGCCTTAACTGCCGCAGGACAACGGCTGCTTCTCCTTGCTGCAATCCTTCTTGCCGTCCTTCTTCTCGTCCCTCTTGTCGCCCCTCTTGTCGCCCCTCTTGTCGCCCTTCCTCTCGTGCCTCAGCATAAACCTCTTGATAAAATCGCGTCCGCTTTAGTTCCTCAGTGGTAAACCCCAGCATGCGCAGCACCTCCTCGCGACTCAGCTTGGTGAACTTGTAGAGCACAATGGTTGTGATTAACTCCATTATGACTTCTGGCCTTGGAACCGCCTCTATGCGAGTGCGTTCTGCCAGCAACCGTGCTGCTGTCGGCATTTCTGCTTCGGGTAACACTGTGAGCTGCATCAGGGCTAGGCTCAATGGCAGCGCCTCAAGTGAACCGAGTTCATTCAAATAGACCCGACGCAGGCGATCGCTATTCACTAACAATTGATACGGCTCAAAACACTCTTGTTCTGTTTGGCGATTGGGATAAATAACCACCGCTTGCCAATCAGAGAAGGTCTGGCGATACAGACGCAAGTAGAGAAAGATTTCAGCAAAGAATCGTTCGTAGAAGGTGTTGTCCCGCTGAAACTGCACTTCACAAAAATAGACTATTCCCGAGGGGTCAGGGGGCACGAAGACGCCATCAATGCGAAAGGCGGTTTGCTTCAACTCGACTGAGTCAAAACGATACCCCTGAGGGGTGTCTATGCCCAAAAGGTCAAAGAGGGTTTGGGGTAACTGGGCAAACAGTTGGTAAAAGAGGGAGTCGCGGTGCATGGGCGAGGAAGAGCGATCGCTCCGACCAGAAACCTCAGAAAACTTCAGAACTAGAGTGTTATGGAGGCAGGGGTTCCCCCTATGCTAAGCTGAGGACTGTATAGAATATGTTGTGGTTTTGCATAGATCCCTATGGCGACGTACTATTACATTCTCGCAAGCAAAAAGTTTTTGACTGAGGAAGAACCCCTTGAGGAAGTGTTTCGCGAGCGACAGCGTCACTATCGGGAGCAAGGCAAAGAGATTGATTTTTGGCTGGTGCCCGAGCCGGCGTTTTTAGAGCAGCCCCAGTTTGCTGAACAGAAGGCGCGTTGTCCACAGCCCGCCGCAGCCATTATCTCCACCAACCAGCAATTTATTCAGTGGCTGAAGCTGCGCTTGGAGTATGTGCTGATGGGGCAATTCACCAGCGAGGAGGTTCCGAATCCCCTTGCTTCCCTTGCAAGCGTTTAGGGACAGGCTTGAGCAACATCGGGATTTTGTTGACGGTAGTCCTTGAGCCAGTCACAGGCGCTGGTTAATAACTGTCCTAGGGTGGCCAGCGGGCTAATCAAGACCTCGTCATCCTCGGTACCAATCGCCACATAAAGTTCGTCTTGGCCACTCACATCAACGCTGTAGGGAATGGCAGAAATACGATCAATCAGTGTAATGAGCTGGCCTCTTTGGTTCCAAACCCGCACACTGCGATCGGGGGAGGCGGTGGCAATCATTTCACCATTGGGGCTAAGACCGAGACTGACAATACTGCGCTGGTGAGCACGAAACACACGGGGGTTGCTGGGGGCATTCTTGCCGTGAATTGACCACAAATAGACGGAGCCACTTTCGCCAGCCGCCGCTAGGAATTGGCCGTTGGCACTAAATTCAAGGCTAGCCAGCCATCCTGCATCAGGGTTCAGGCGATAGGCAAGGCGATCGCCCTCAAAATTCCAGACCTCAATTGTGCCCGCAGACCCCGTACTCGCCAGCAGCGGGAGTGTCGGATGGAAGCTGAGGCTCCAAATTTCCCCTTCACTTTTGCGCTTTTGAATGTTCTCTGGCCGCTGGAGGTCAACAAGATAAATGGTGCCTTTTTCATCGCCTGCGGCTAAGTACCGTCGTTGGGGATCCATGGACACGGTGTAGAGGGTAGCCTCGATGGGCAGTTGCCAGATTTGCTGGGAGCGATCCGCAAGGTTCCAGATCACTAATTTTCCCCCTTTGGTGGCGATCGCCACCCGTTGGCCGCTGGGACTAAAGAGCACTTGGTTGATGCCTTGAGGATCGAGAACTGGGGTTGTGGCAAGGAGCGTGCCATCCCGTTGCCAGTACTTGACGCGACCATCTTTGCCCCCCGTGACTACTGTGGCTGCTTGGGGATCTAAGGCCACTGTCCAAATACTCTCTTGATCGGCAAACCAGTGTTCCGTGCGGTGATGATCGAGGTACCACAGCGTCATTTGCCCCCCGCGATCGCTACTGAGGAGCACTGACCCCGTTGGATTAAAGCTGACGGTATTGATCAGGCGTTCATGACTCCCCAACTCAGCAATCAGTTCACCCGTTGGCTGCCACAGACGCATCGTGTTATCTGTGCTCAGGGTCAATAGACGATAGCCCACAGGAGACGTACCCACAAAATACACTGGGGCTGCACTGACACGCCATTGATTGATTTGTTGCCCCTTGGTGTTCCAAAGGCGGAGGGTGCCATCTTTGCCTACCGTCGCCAGTTGGCCATTGCTGAGATAGGTCAAACTGGTTTGGGGAACGGGAAGATCGGCTTGGACTTGCCATGCTTGGAGCAGTTCCCCCTGACGAGACCAAACCCGAATCCAGCCTTCTTCATCGGCAGTGGCCAAGCGATCGCCCCTGATGGCATAACTCAAGCTATTGATACTCTGGCTAGGGGTGGGAATAGTGGCCAGTAATTCCCCTTCAAGGCTCCAACGCAGCATATCCCCTGTAGTTGTGGTGGCCGCCAACTCCTGCCCCTCTGGACTAAAGCGAAAGTTATTGATCGGTAAGGCAGGCAAACGCCGTTCAAAGATAAGTTTTTGCGGTTCGACACGCCACAGGGAAATTTCGCCCTTATTATTGAGCAGACCCACGCGATCGCCCCTAGGGCTGATCCGTGCCAGTTTGACATTGCCAATCTCCAAAGACTGGGCACTCAGTCGCTCGCCGTTCACTCGCCAAAATTCGACAACGCCGCTTTCACTAATGCTGAACTGCTGACCATCAGCCGTCAAAAAGGCCGCCATCAGGGGGGTATTGTCACTCTGCCATTGGTTGCGGGCTTGAATGTGATCGAGGAGAAAATTAAGCACAAAGAGGGGGCGCGTCGTAGGGTATTGACTCAGGGGGCGATCGCCCACCAGTCGTTTTAAGTGGCGTCCTGCCTCAATACCTGCTAAAAGGGCGGGTAACTCTTGGGCTTGAAACTGTTCCAGAAGATCATTACTGGTTTGCTCAAGGGCTAGACTTTCTTGGGAGGCTTGTAGATCTGCATAGGTTTTTGCCAAAATTGCCGCTACCCCCAGAGAAATCACAGAAACAATACCAAGAGCCATGAGGGCGCGGCGGGTCAGACGACTGGCTTTTTGGCGAGCTGCCTCGAGAATGCGGTTGGCAGCACTGATCGTCTCCTTTTCTTGGCGCTCGAGCAGTAACGTGTCTTGAATCGCTTTCTGGTTGGCCTCCTGACTGGCAGAAAGATACTGATAATCCAGATCACTGAGGCTTTTGCCACTGGCCCAGATCAACGCTTCCTCAAGGGCTTGTCCCCGCAGGAGACGGGAGCTATCACTGCCCCCAGAGCGCAGCCATGCTTGGAACTCCTCACTGTAGGGGCGCAGTTGTGCCAACTGTTGCTCAACCCACTGGGCATCAAAAACTTGGGCATAGATGGGGTTAAACACCTGCAATTTGCCTTGGCGCTGGCACACCAATCCCGTTAGAGCGAGGGCTCGCTGCTCACTACTGCCATCAAGGGGAATACCCCCCGTTTCTAAAACGCGCTGATAGAGACCCAAGAGACGACCGATGCGCTGTTCATCGGCCAGCAAGCGATTGCGAATGGTCTTGAGGTGTTCGGGTTCATCTTGCCGCTCCCAATCCTGAAGGATATGCTCTTGGACAAACTGCGCTAGCTGGTGGGATAGGGTTGAGGCCGGCATAAATGACCCGTGGTGTTGCAGCAGGCGACAGAGTTTTTGGGTCAAGAAGGGTTGGCCGCCCGTCCAGTTGAGAATTTCCGCCAAGAGTTGATCGGGGTTGTCGCTAAGATGGGCAATGCCCTTGAGTAGGGGGGTGGCTTCCGCAAGGGTAAATCCCTGTAAATCAATGGCACAACCAATGTTAAAGGGGGTGCGTTGCTTATCTTGAATCAGTTGATCGGGGGTGGCCACGCCAAAGAGAGCAAAGGTTAAGCGCTGATATTCGGGATAATCTGCCCGTTGGTTGTAACAAGCGCGGATCCAAGCAAAAAAATCATCGGTGGAAAAGGGCAGACTCAACAAACTATCAATTTCATCAATAAAAATGACAAGGGGTTCACGGGTGTGGGCAAGCAGCACTGTTTCTACGAAATCACTGAGGCGCTGAATGGGTGACACCAGCTGGCGATCGCGCCACCAAGAGCGCAAGGAGACCACATCAGTTAACTGAAATCCCTGAATGAGGGCACCCACAAAGCTGGCATACCACTGCTCGGGTTGAATATTTTGGCTGCCAATTTTGGTAATGTCGAGGGCAGCACAGCGGTACCCCATTGTGATCAATTGCTGTGTTACTTGCACCCGCAAGCTGGATTTGCCCATTTGCCGCGAATTGAGAATATAGCAAAACTCACCAGCGGTCAGGGCAGCCAACAGATCCGCATCCGCTTGCCGTCGGACATAGACTGCCGATGTGGTCGGTAAACTGCCCCCCACTTGATAGGTGGTTGCTGCATCCATTGAGGGTGACCTAGTTGGAAACGGTACGCTCCGGTGCTGTTGACGTGGTTGCCCTCTCTGAAGTGGCCTGACTAGCAAGAAATTCTTTTTCTGTCACTTCTCCCAGTTGCCCCATCGGTTGGGACGGACCATTATTGACACTCACCTTGACAGCGCCAGCATTCCCCGTGCGGACAATTAAACGTTCCTTGGCTTGCCAACTGCGCTCTGTTCCCGACTCCAAAATACCGGCATAGACAACTCGACCATCGGCTTCCACCTCGAGCCACGAGGCATCGGAGAGGGACAACTTGACCTCAACCGTTTCAGGGGTCGTGGGGCTGGGCGTCGGTGTTGCCGCTGCTGTGGGGGTGGGTGTGGGGCTGGGGGACGCGGTAGGGGTCGGTGCGGGGGCTAAATCGGTGATGCTTTGGGCTTGAGGACGAAAGAGATAGGCCAACCCAGCCACTGCTGCTGCCACGAGGGCAAAGTACATCAGGTAGAGGTGAATTGGGCGCAACTGCCAACCTATATCGCCCCTGGGAACACTGGGTTTATCGGGGCGCTCCACAGGGTCAGCCACTGTTGGAAAATTGGCGGCAATACTTTTGCCATCAAGGCCAAGGGCATCGGCAAAACGGCGAATAAATCCTTGGGTATAGACGGGTTCGGGCAACTCCTCAAGGTTGGCATTTTCAATGGCTGCAAGGATTGACTGGCGCACCAACGTTTTGGCGGCCAACTCCTCAAGACTTAGACCCACTTCCCGTCGCTTTTCGCGGAGGAAGGCACCAATTTCTGCCAGTTTTTCTGCCTGTTGATTACTGAAGTGAGGCATCGCTATCTATCTCCTGCCGTCAGTCTATGCCAATTTGCCGAAGAGGGGTTTAGCCATTGGGATTATCCTATAGCAAGCTGCTGTGGATTGGGGGACTGCCTTTGCTAGGCTAGATCTGGCTTTTAGACGCACCTCTTTTTATGACTCAGTTCTCTCCCTTGTACGAAGGCAAGGCAAAGATTATTTATGCCACAGCGGATCCAGACATCTTGCTGGCGGAGTTCAAGGATGATGCCACCGCCTTTAATGCTCAGAAGCGCGGCTCGATCCAAAACAAGGGAGTGATGAACTGCGCGATCGCCAGCCATTTGTTTCAGTATCTGGCGGCTCAGGGCATCCCCAACCATTTTATTGCCCAAGTGGCGCCAAACAAGATGCACATTCGGCGAGTAGAGATTATTCCCCTTGAGGTGGTGGTGCGCAATCGGGCAGCGGGAAGCCTTTGTCGGCAGACGGGATTGCCCTTGGGATTAGAACTCAATCCCCCCTTGGTGGAGTTTTACCTCAAGAATGATGATCTTGGTGACCCGCTCCTTACAGGCGATCGCCTGCGCCTATTGCAGATTGCTACAGATGAGGAAGTTGCAACGATCAAGGAAATGGCCTTGGCCGTCAATACCCATCTCAGTCGCTTTTTTGCGGAGTGTGGCATTACCCTAGTGGACTTTAAGCTGGAGTTTGGCCGCAGTTCGACAGGGGAGATTCTGTTGGCGGATGAAATTAGTCCCGACAGTTGCCGCCTCTGGAATCAGGATGAAAGTGATCCTGAGAAGCGCATTCTCGATAAAGATCGTTTTCGCCAAGATTTGGGCGCCATTGAGGATGCCTACGCCCTCGTGATGCAGCGAGTGTTAGCCCATAGCGTGAGTTAGCAAGGGGTGGGCAATGACCGTTGTACTTGGCGCCGATGTGGGTGGCACAAAAACTCTCATCGAATTATGGGATGTGGTGGGCAGTGATTGGCATTTGCTTCACAGGACGAAGTACGCCAGCCGCGATTTCTCTGACTTGACAACTCTTTTGCAAACGTTCCTCAAGGAGAGTCCTGCCCATCCACAGCGGGCTTGTCTGGGGATTCCGGGGCCTGTGATTGACCAAGTGGCTCAGGTCACCAATTTGGGCTGGCGGGTCAGTGGTGCCGCATTAGAAACGGCATTGCAGATCCCTTGCGTGACGCTGCTGAATGATTTTGCAGCCGTAGCCTATGGTGCATTAGTATTACCGCCGACGGATTTTGTTGTCCTTCAGGAGCGGCCGCGGCGTCCCCAAGCGCCTATTGCCCTATTGGGAGCGGGTACTGGCTTGGGGGAAGCACTGATGATTTGGCAGGGCGATCGCTACCAAGTGATGCCCCTAGAGGGTGGCCACACCGACTTTCCACCCCGCAATGAACAGGAAATGGGTCTATTGCGCTATTTGTGGCAAACCTACGAGCGAGTTTCTGTGGAACGGGTGGTTTCTGGCGCGGGGCTAGTGGCAATTTACGAGTATCTCAAGAGTGTCCACTTTGCTCCCGAATCAGCAGTGGTTGCAGCAGCCATGGCAGAAGTGGAGGATCGCGCCGCCGTGATCAGTCAATACGGCCTTGAGGGGGATCCTCTGTGTGCAGAAGCCTTACGGATGTTTGTGGATGCCTATGGGGCAGAGGCTGGCAACCTTGCCCTGAAAAGTTTGCCCTTGGGGGGGGTGCTGATTGCCGGAGGGATTGCCCCCAAAATTCTGCCGAAAATGACCGATGGCACGTTTCGCCAAGGGTTTGTGAGTAAGGGACGATTTCGCCCCCTGATGGAGCAGTTGTACGTTGCAGTGATTACGAATCCAGAGGTGGGATTGCGGGGCGCGGTACATTTAGCCGCTCAGGGGGCCTAGGGGTTAGAGGTGCTTCAGTTGTGGATAGGCCATTAGCAACTCATCGGCAGTGAGGGTGTCACCAATGGCTTGGGGTTGCCAGAGCAATTCGACCGCCAGTAGGCGATCGCTACCAATGC
The DNA here is from genome assembly GCF_031583515.1 of Thermosynechococcus sp. QS41. Taxonomy (NCBI): domain Bacteria; kingdom Bacillati; phylum Cyanobacteriota; class Cyanophyceae; order Acaryochloridales; family Thermosynechococcaceae; genus Thermosynechococcus; species Thermosynechococcus sp. QS41. The sequence goes on along the minus strand of NZ_CP134181.1, from coordinate 2,431,349 downwards.
CTCCCAACTGTTGCAGCGCTTGCCGTAGCTCTAGGTCATTATTGACTGCGGGCAGTTTCAAGCGACCCGTGGCAGCCACCACCAAAGTTACAACAATATATTCACCCACATCATTGCTCACCACAGGGGCGATCGCCATCTGCTTAATCTCACGGCGGTAATTGGAGAGGGTTTCAGCGCTCAGCTTACTGCGCTCCGCAAGCGCCAGTTGGTTAAAGGCCGTTTCCGCTTGCAACAGCTTGGTTTCTTGGCTACTGGCATGGGCATAGACCCAGTATTGGGGATGGCGCAGCAGAGCAAGCGTTGCCTCTTGCAGCACTTTGGTGAGACCTTCGGGCGTTGCGGTATCGGCAGTGAGGGCTAGTTGATTGAGTTCCTCTTGGAGTTCGCGAGCTTGGGCGAGGAGTCCCACCTGCAGCGTATGTAGCGAGACAACAGGATTCTCTTGGTATATCTCTGACTCATCACTGCTATTGCGGAAGTTGCGGAAGGTGGAGATCAAGATATTGGCCAGCACACCAATCATAATGATCGTGAATAGGCCGCCAAAGCCACCGCCAAAACCAAAGAAGGGAATCAGGAAGGGAAAGCCAAAACCACCGCCATAGACTGGAACGGGCTGAGCATAGCCGCCGTAATCACTGCGGGGGGCACCGTAGGAACGGGTGGGCGCCGGACGACTAAAGGAGCCACCCCCAACCCGTCCACCACTGCGGGCGGCCCATGCGGCACCACTATCAAGGACAAGATGGGCAATCAATACCCCCACTGCCACAATGGCGGTGACAGATTTGAGACGTTGCCAAAAAGTTTTCATCATAAATCGTGTTCCCAAGGATTGACACACCGAAGGAGAGGTCCTGCTCTCAGTCTAACGTTTTGTCATCTTTAGAACAGATGGGTAAACCCTACAGCCCTTTTCGCGGGGATGGAACACGCTGGCAGCAGTCAAAATTACGGAAGCCTCGCGCCCCCTTGGTGTAGGCCATATTTTAGAAAAGGGCTGTATTACGATATGAAAAGCAAACTTTCGATGAATGCTTTGCCTGCCGAGTTCTGTTCACGAAAACAATGATTGAAATTCCTGAGCCTCTTAAGCCGGTGATTACCTTTGCCCACCCGGTGCTGATGTGGATTCTTTTTGCGCTCACACTTTATGCCATGTATTTAGGGATTCAAACCCGTCGCCTGCGCTCCCTCAGTGGCGAGGAAAAGAAAGCGCTGATCCAAGCCAAGGTGAACGTCAAACACCACCAAGTTGGCGCCATCTTACTCGCCCTAATGGTGATGGGCACGATTGGCGGTATGGCTGTGACCTATATCAATAATGGCAAGCTCTTTGTCGGGCCCCACTTGATTGTGGGTCTGACCATGACGGCTCTGATTGCCCTTTCCGCTAGCTTAGTTCCCTTTATGCAAAAGGGCAGTGAGACGGCTCGAGCCCTGCACATGACCCTCAACCTGTTTCTGGTGATCCTCTTTGGTTGGCAGGCGGTGACGGGTCTGCAAATTGTGCAACGCATTCTCAATGCTAGTTAGATGCGGATGGCAACCTAGGCAGCGAGCATAGCAATTGCAAAATCTCTGCAACAAGCGAGGACTTTTGTGCCAGAATATGAGGAGCACTAGTTACAGCCCTTTTCACAGGGATGAATATGCTTAGCACTGCGAAAGCACGTGTGGGTGAGCATTTCACTTACCTGACGTACTCGATATTTTAGAAAAGGGCTGTACTGCAAATAATTCCTAATGCAGTGGGTGCTCCTTCGCTTTACTGATTGCAGACAGTTCGCTTTCTGGGTGATCATGACCACACTTCCCCTAATGCCAACGCTTCAAACAGCCGTCCAAGTTGAGCACTTACATAAATCCTTTGGCCGCTTTGCTGCGATTCGCGATGTCAGCCTCTGGGTTCAGGAGGGGGAAATTCTGGGTCTATTAGGACCCTCAGGCTGTGGCAAGACAACCTTACTGCGCTTAATTGCGGGTCTGGACACGCCCGATGCCGGGGAAATTAGGGTAGGCGATCGCTGTGTGGCCGCGGCCAATGTCTTTGTGCCCCCTGAGCAACGGTCTTTGGGCATGGTCTTTCAGGACTTTGCCCTGTTTCCCCATTTGACGGTGGCGGAGAATATTGCCTTTGGTTTGCAACAACAAGGCCTGAGCAAGCAGCAAATTCAGGAGCGGGTGGCAGCAGTTTTGGCTCTAGTGCAGCTGGCGGATCTGAAAAAGCGCTATCCCCATGAATTGTCGGGTGGCCAACAGCAACGAGTTGCCTTGGCGCGGGCGATCGCCCCCCAACCAGCGGTGATTCTTCTGGATGAACCCCTGAGTAATCTGGATGCCCAAGTGCGGCTGCAACTGCGGGAAGAGTTACGCCGAATTCTCAAGGGCACAGGGACAACGGCAATTTTTGTGACCCATGATCAGGAGGAAGCCCTGAGTCTGTCGGATCGCTTAGCCGTTATGGGCAAAGGAAAAATTGAACAGGTGGGCACACCGGAGGAGATTTATTGCTGCCCGGCCTCGCGATTTGTGGCTGGGTTTATTAGCCAAGCCAACTTTTTGCCCGCCTGTGCTGAAGGTTCTCAAGTGCTCACGGATGTTGGCGTGTTTCCCCTGCCGGAAGCACTCCCCAAGAGGGAAGGGGAGGTGATGATTCGGGAAGAGGATGTGCAATTGCAGCCAGACACTGCGGCAACCAGCTGCTTTGTGATTCGCGATCGCCAGTTCCTTGGTCGCGAGTATCGCTACTGCATTCAACTGCCCTCCGGTCAAGATTTCCATGCCCGCCAGCCCCTTGCTGTGAATTTACCCGTTGGTACCCCTGTGAAAGTGGCCGCGCAAGCGGTGCGTTTCTTTCCCAAGGAACTCTAATTTAGGGCACGCCCCATATATTCGCCCCAAAGAGCAGCAGCCAACCCACTACTGCCTTGGCTGGGACTATTATCATCATTGCCCAGCCAAATTCCGGTGAGAACATCGGCAGTGGGCACATAGCCAATAAACCAAAGATCGCGACCATCATTGGTAGTGCCGGTTTTGCCAGCGACTGGACGACCAATGGCAGCGGCACGACCCGTTCCCCGGCTGACAACAGCTGTCAGCAAATGCGTCATTTCATTGGCGATCGCTGGATCGAGCACCCGTTGAGGCCTTTCATCACTCGCGGCATAGATCAGGCGACAGGTCTGCCAGTCGTTTGTACTTTTACAATCACCGCCATCGCGCACCGAGAGAATGGCATGGGGCGGAATCCGTTCTCCCTCATTGGCCAACACAGCAAAGGCACCACTCATTTCAAGGAGGGTCGTCTCACTTTGACCGAGAACAAGGCCGGGCACCGCTTGCAGAGGCGTCGTAATCCCCATTGCTCTGGCCAATCGAATCGTGGCTTCTAAACCAACGGCTTGGGCAAGACGTAAAGCAATCGGATTTTCCGAAAGGGCTAAGGCGGTGGCTAAATCCATGGCACCACCCCCCCCACGGCAGCCCTCGAACTGTTGCCCCTGCCAGAAGACGGGCGCGCAGGAAAAGGTTTCACCAGCCCTATGGCCTTGCAGGAGGGCTTCGGTATAGACAAACACCTTGAATGTGGAGCCCGGTTGACGCAGGGCAAGGGTGGCACGGTTAAACTGGCTTTTTTGGTAATCCACGCCACCCACGAGGGCAAGAATCAGACCATCCCTCGGCCGCAGGGTAATCAGTCCCCCCTGATGAACCCCATAGGCGCTGCCAGTGCTGGTGATAAAATTGCGCAGACTGGTTTCGGCCAGTTCTTGCCAGCGGGGGTCTAGGCCTGTCTCCACAATCAGGTTGCCCTCTTGGGCGAGTTCATCGCCAAGGAGTTGAGCCAGTTCCTGATAGACATGGTCGATGTAGTAGGGAAAACGTTGGGCAGTGAGCAATTCTCGTGCCTTTGGGCTAATTTCAATGCGGGAGCGACGGGCGCGATCGCCCTCTTCTTTGCTGATGTAGCCCTGCTGCACCATGCGCAAAATGACCCGATTGCGATAATCCACCGCCGCATCGTAGTCGCGCACCGGGTTAAAGCGGTTCGGTGCCGGCAGAATCCCCACTAGGGTGGCGGCCTCATTGAGTGTCAAGTCTTTGGCAGGCTTATCAAAGTAGAATTGCGCCGCATCCTCAAAGCCACGATTGCCCATACCCAGATAGACACGGTTGAGGTAGGCCAAGAGCAACTCATCTTTGCTGTAGAAAAATTCCAACTTGAGGGCAACCGCCATTTCGCGCCACTTGCGGCCGAGGCTCTCATCCATCCCCACATGGGAACGAAAGAGGGTGCGCGCCAGTTGTTGGGAGAGGGTACTTGCTCCTTCGCGTGTTTGGCGGGTTAATAGGTTGGTAACTACTGCTCGCGCCATGCCCAGAGGATCAACACCAAAGTGCCAGTAGTAGCGAGCATCCTCAGAGGCCAAGACCCCATGGACTAAGTAAGGGGAAAACTCATTGAGCCGTTGCAGTTCGCGGTGGGGGCGATCTTCGACTGGATTAATCAGTTCCCCTTGGCGATCAAGGAGAATAATCGGGCCTTGCTCAAGGGGTGGCAGGGGACGCACCGCCACTTTGTTGGCTTCCACACTCAGCAAGCCAATCCCAAGGGCGCTGATGCCCATAATTCCCCAAATGCTGTAGGTGAGAACCGCAACCCATAGCGGGGGCGGATTGTGGAAGCGGAGGGTAACGGCGCCTTTCACCTCCGGTGGTCCAAGGGTGATCACATCGCCATGGTGTAGCTCAGCCGTTTGCAGTCGCTTGCGTTGGCGATAGAGGCCATTGGTGGAGTCCAAATCCTGAATTTGAAAGACCCCTGTGGGGGTGAGGCGTTTGAGGCGGGCATGGGTGCCACTGACAATTTCGGCATCGACAATAATATCGGCGCGGCTCTGACTGCGGCCAAGAATGTAGCGATCGCCCACCAAGGGAAAGACTTGGCGTTGACCTTTGAACTCCACCCATAGTTCGGGCGTGCGGGCATTTTCCCGCAGGGAGACCTGTTGCCAATCAAAGCGAGAGTGTACCGTCTGTACCGCTTGGGTGACGGTTTGAGTCATGGACTGCCAAAGATCGCGGGCAGGATTGGGCATGGCAGCAGCTATAGGGACAATGATATTGGACGCACTGACAACCTAATTGTATCCCTACATTTCTGGCACATAGCCCGCTGGCACAGCACTGGGATCCGTATCCCGCTTGGAACTGAGAATATCCATTCGGTCAACTAAAATGACCGGCGAGGAGCGCTCGGCCCCCGTGTTGCGGTCTTGCCAGCGATCGAACTTGAGACTGCCCTTGATACCCAACAGCGTTCCTTTGCGCACATAATCAGCAGCCACCTGAGCGGTTTTTCCCCAAATTTCCAAGTTAAACCAATCGGGTTGATCGTCCTTGGTGGGGCGATTCACGGCCAATGTCAGCCGACACTTCACACTCCCCGACTCAAAATAGCGAACGTCGGGATCACCACCAACACGACCCACCAAATGAACCACGTTTAGACTCATGGCCAACTGCCTCAGATTGCTCTTTGCCCCATTGTACATGGTTCCATTGGTGCTACTGCCTCAAAGCCCAGCCAGCGCCTTGCTCAGCTGTTGCCTCTCTATAGATTTTTGTAAAAATTGGGTTCTGCGGGGTTACCGAATGCGGGGGTCAGCCCATTTGAGCAGTAAATCCGCTAGGAGGTTGCCAATAATCAGCATCACTGCCCCCATCATCAGGCTGGCCATGACCACGTAAATATCTTGGGCAGTTACCGCCTGTAAAATTAAGCGCCCCAGACCTGGCCAGTTAAAGAAAAATTCGGCAATAAAAGCACCACTGAGGAGGCTGGCAAATTCAAAACCCAACAGGGTAATGAGGGGGTTCACGGCATTGCGCAGGGCATGGATGTAGATCACCCGCGATTCTGGGAGTCCCTTGGCTCGTGCCGTTTGAATGTAGTTTTGCCGCAGCACATCTAGTAAATTACCCCGCATCAACCGTTGTAAACCCGCAAAACTGGTGAGGGTGAGGGCGATAGTCGGTAAAATCAGGTGCCAGCCAATATCCAGAACTTTGCCCCACCAAGGGAGGTCGTCGTAAAACAAACTAGTCATGCCCCCTACGGGAAACAAAGGCGTACTTTGCGCCAGAAACAGGAGCAACAGAGCCGTAATAAAACTGGGAAATCCTTGGCCAATGTAGCTAATGACCCGCAGCAGGCGATCGCTCCAACGATCTTGCGTCACCGCTGCCCAAATACCTAAGGGAATGGCTAATCCCCAGGTGAGCAGAATGGAACTTACGGACAACAGGAGGGTGGCGGGTACCCGCTCCCACAATAGCGATGCCACCGATCGCTGATACACAAAACTGGTACCGAAGTTGCCATAGCGAATCATCTGCCACAGCCAGTGCAAGTATTGCTCCACGGGCGACTTATCAAGGCCAAATTGCCGCTCCAATTCCTGCAAGCGTTCCAAAGAAATTTGGGGATCCGCCTTGAGATTGTCCAGATAGTTGCCCGGTGCCAACTGCATAATGGCAAAACTCAACGCCGAGGCCAACAGCAGCGTGATGATCGCTTCTCCCAAGCGTTTGAGAACAAGGCGGCTGGTGTCATTCCCAAGGGGTTCAAAGCGTTGGCCAATGGATTTGAGCATGGATCATTTGGAAGCCAGCACGGCATCAATAGCAGCCTTGAGTTCTGCTTCACTCAGTTGGGTAATGACAAACACCTCCTGCACCGTTTTGCCTCGCCGCGCAATCAGCTTAAATCCGCCCTTGATCGGTACCGACACCCGTAGATGCAGATGGGGGGATTTCCCTTTGACGGAAGCAATGACACCGGGCGTGAGGGTACTAATGCCTGCCACCTTGGCCAATTTTTCCAAGACGGGAATGAGACCTTCAATGTGAGTGGAGTGATTGAGGACGACCCGACCCGTTCCTGCTGCCATGTTAGGGTAACCACCGTGCGTGCAAGCCGGGTGCCAAAGGTTCTGGCATCCCAACGACAATTTTATCTTGATTTAATTCTAGGGGGAAAAGCCAAATTTGATGTTGTTGGGGGGAAAGTTGACGCGGTGGCGGGGGGGGTGCTTGGGGGTCAGTGGGCAGTTCTGCCAGATCACTGGGACTGGGGTTGACAGGGGCAGTCTCGCTATACAGATCGCTATTATCCACCACATCGGGCATTTCCCGTCCCTCAACAGCGTCAATGGCCAAGGTACGGCCATCGGGTGCCAAGCTGAGGTAGAGTTCCTGCTGCGGGTCAAAATCTTTGAGCTTGAACAGTTCCTTGGTTTTCAGATCAAAGAGGGCAAGATAGGGAACTTCGCGGTAAGAGCCTTCCCCTTCAATGCGGGTGAGGATGGCATAGAGAAATTCCCCCTTGGGGTCAAATTGGCCGGCAATGATTGAGCCATTGATGGTTAGCAGTTCCCTATGCTCGCCAAAGATGTCCACCACATAGAGCGATCGCGAGAAATTGGGGTTAAACTTCACCGCTGCCACTTGCCGGCCATCGCGGCTAAAGTCCAGCACCATGCCATACTGGGGCAAAAAGTCAAAGTCACTCTCACCATTGCCGGCTTCTAGGGGCACAATCGCTAACCCCTGCCCTTGGGCAATGATTAAATGCTGGTTGTCGGGGGCAATGCGAAAATCACCGGCAGCCGCTTGGTTGAGCCGCCGAGGCTGAAAATTTTCATCGAGGAGCCACAGGGAGCTATCCGCAGGCTGGAGACGATTTACCCGCTGAACCACGATTTTGCTGCCATCATTGGCCAACTGAAAGCGCAGGTTTTGATACTCGCTGTTGTCGAGGATCAGGGAAATTTCACCGGCAGGTCGAGGTTGCCGCCGCGGCGTATCGGGGGCATTGAAGTATAGCCCGGTAGTCACGGTGTACAGTTGAGGGTCAAAGCCCATTTGCTCGCCGCGCTGACCGGCACTAAAGAGAATGCGATCGCCAGCAGGATAGGGCTGAAAGTCAAATACCCGTAGATTGGCAGGTGTAAGGAATATCTTCCGTTGCAGCGTCAGGTTATAGAGGATGAGGCGCCCCTCTTCGACCCCGGAGCCAAGATAGACCAGCACGCGATCGCGACTGCGAAACTGTCCCTGAAAGGGTTTGATCGGTTTCCCTTGGGGCACAGAAACGGCATCCTCGAGGGAGACTTTGAAGGTTTGACCGTAGGGAATCGGCTGTGTCAGCGTGTAGGCAAAACGACGACCCGACCAACTGGCCTTGCCCTCAAGGGGTGGCTCAATCTTGAGATGCGCCGCCACCGATGACCAATCCATCAGCCGATTAAAGGCGAGGATAAAGGCGCGATCGTCGGCGCCCACATCGCGGTCTTGCCACGTAAAGTCCCGCACTTGGGCCTGGGTGCGATCGCCCCCCCACAACAGCAAAAGGGTCAGCACCAGCGCCACAAGGAACACACTCAAAGCAGCGCGATCAAGGGGCTGAGGGAAGGAGTGAGAACGCATTAGCAGGAACGGTCACACAGCAACAGGCGTACTATACCAGAGGGCTTCAATGTGCTGGATCATGGGTAGGGCTGCCGCTGGTTCTGCCAACAGCACTGTAAGATGACCCAACTTGCGACCCGCGTAGGTTTGACTTTTACCATACCAGTGAAGGTTCGCGTGGGGGAGAGCCGCCAAGGCCTGACATTTTGCCCCATAGTCAACCTGCGGTTCGGCTAAGCCCAAGAGATTTACCATCACCGCTGCCGGTACCTGCATGGCGGGACTGCCCAAGGACTGGCCACTAATGGCGCGCAAGTGCTGCTGAAATTGACTCGTGACGCAGGCATCAATGGTGTAATGCCCAGAATTGTGGGTGCGGGGCGCAATTTCATTCACGAGTACCTCACCCGTGGCTGTGAGGAAAAACTCAATGCCAAAAATACCCACAGCATCAAGTGCCGTTAGGATTTGGCGGGCAATCTGCTGAATTTGCTCACTCACTTGGGGGTCAACCGGGGCAGGGGCAATCACCCAGCGACAGATGGCAGCCACCTGCTGCGTTTCCACCACGGGGTATAGGGCAATGTCTCCTTGGGGCGATCGCGCTGCCATGATCGCCAGTTCTTTGACATAGGGCACAAAGGCTTCCACCAAAAACCCTTGGGGCGGAATTTCTGGCCAACGCTGCTGAAACTGCTGCCATGCCTGCTCATCGGAGATGACAAATGTGCCTTGGCCGTCATAGCCGTGGCGACAGGCTTTAATCACACAGGGAATGCTGGGCGGGCGATCGCCCAAATAGCCAAAGGCGGGTACAGGAATCCCCAGTTGTTGCAAAAAGTGGCGCTGCTGGTACTTGTTCAAGAGGGGAGCCAAGGAGGCAAGGCGGGGATAAAAACAAATCCCCTGCTGTTCAAGGCGCTGCAACCCCTCGAGATCGACAAACTCATTCTCAAAGGTAATCACATCAACCTGCTTAGCCAGTTGCGCTGTCGTTGCCACATCGGCGATCGCCCCATAGCAGACCCCCGCAGCAACCGCGACGGCTGGATCCGTTGCCGCAGACGTTTGTACCCACAGCGAGAGTCCCATTTCCTTGGCCGCCAGCCCCAACATCCAAGCCAACTGACCGCCACCAATAACACCGATCTGAGTTACCTTGTTCACTCTTTCCGCAATAGACTCAACGGAAACTATTGTCCTATCTCAATGCCCCTTGGATTGCCCCCTAGAGATCCAGCTGCACAAACCAAACGCTGGGATCATCACCGGCAGCAAACTCAAAGTTCAATTTGCGGCAAATACGAATCATCCCCTCGTTATCCTTGAGAACATAGGCGTGGATGGCACTTAGCCCCTCATCGCGGCCAATTTGAATCAAGCGGTGTAGTAATTCAGTGCCAAGGCCTTGCCGCTGCCAGCGATCGCTAATCAACATCGAAAACTCGGCTGTATTGCTAAAGTGATCCTTACTGAGGCGAGCCGCACCAATAATTTGCGGTTCACTGGCGCCTTGATGCTCCACCACCAGAGCCATCTCGCGATCGTAGTCCACAAAACAGATGCGCACTAGGCGATCGTGGGCAACCCGCTGCGACAACTTCATCAGGTGGAAATAGCGCAAATAGACACTCTGCTCCGAGAGGGTCGCATGGTACTGCCGCATTAGGGGTTCATCCTCTGGCCGAATCGGTCGAATCAGCACTGGGGTACCATCGCGCAACTGCCAGGGACTGACGTATTGGGTGGGATAGGGACGAATCGCAGGCTTGACAAAGGTGCTTTCCTCTTTGTGGAGCACAATGCGGGCATCCAAGGCCATCAGGCGATCCGGGGGTGCCACCAAGAGGGGGTTGATGTCAATTTCCTTAATCCACGGCTGCTCCACCACCAGCAGGCTAAAGCGCACCAGCAGATCTTCTAATAGGGCAAGGTTGACGGCTGGCCAACCCCGCACGCCGGCAAAGGCACGGGAGATTTTCGTTTGCTGAATCAGACGGCGTGCCAAGGTGGTGTTCAGGGGGGGAAGGGCGATCGCGGTGTCTTCGAGGACTTCCACCAACTGTCCCCCCGTACCAAAGAGAATCACCGGCCCAAACTGAGCATCGGTGGAACTGCCCAAAATGAGTTCAAACCCCTTCCATGGGATCATCGGCTGCACGGTGACACCAGCAAAATGATCCGCGCCAGCAGCAGTGGTGACATTTTTCTCAATCTGTTGGTAGGCGGTAATGACCGCAGCCGCATCGGGAAGATTGAGGGCAACACCCCCGACATCCGTTTTGTGGGTAATTGTGGGCGAATAGAGCTTGAGAACTACAGGATACCCTAGGCGATCGGCAGCAGCCACTGCCTCTGCTTCACTGCGGGCAATACAGGTTTCCACCACCGGTAGGCCGTAGGCAGCAAGAACCGCCTTGGCTTCCCACTCCGTCAATAGGGTACGCCCCTCACTGCGCACGTGCTCAAAGAGTTGACTGACAGCATTCCGATCCGGGGGGGTGGTGGTTAAGGGCAGCGAGGGGGTTTGGTAAAGCGCCTGCAGGTGATCGCTATAGCGCCACATATAACTAAAGATGCGGGCAGCAGTATCGGCATAGGCATAGGTGGGAATGCCCGCCTGATTGAGAATGGCTTCCCCTTCTTTGACCGTTGTGCCCCCCATCCAACTGGCCAGAATCGGCTTGGCACCACTGGGACGGTTTTTGGCATAGGTAGCAAGACCTTGGGCGATCGCCAGCGGATCGGTCATGGCTTGGGGCGTCAGTACCACCAGCAAACCGTCACTATTTGGATCGGTTTCACAGTATTGCAGAGCTTTGAGATAGCGATCCGCAGTGGCATCCCCCAAAATATCCACGGGGTTACCGTGGCTCCAAGCGGGGGGGAGCACTTGATTCAGTGCCTTGAGGGTATCCCCAGAGAGGGGACTCAGTTGACCACCCGCCCGAATCAGGGCATCGGTCGCCAAGACCCCAGGTCCACCGGCATTGGTGAGAATCGTCAAATGGGGGCCTTTGGGGCGCGATTGCTTGTCGAGGACTTCGGCCATGTCAAACAGATCTTCAATGGTTTCCACCCGCAGCACCCCACAGCGTTCTAGGGCCGCATCCACCACTGCATCGGATCCCATCAATGCCCCGGTATGGGAAGCGGCGGCCTGAGCGGCGGCGGCAGTGCGTCCTGCTTTGATGACAATAATCGGCTTGACATAGGCCACTTCCCGCGCGGCGGAGAGGAACGATCGCGCATCCCCCAGAGATTCCATGTAAATAACAATGCAGCGGGTTTGCGGATCATCGCCTAGGTAGTAAATGAGGTCGCCCCAGCCCACATCCAGCATCGTGCCAATGGAAACAAAAGCACTAAAGCCGACATTCTCCTGCAAACTCCAGTCCAAAATCGAAGTGCACAGGGCGCCACTTTGACTGAGAAAGCCGACATGACCCGATCGCGCCATTGTCGCGGCAAAGGTAGCATTCAGCCCCGTGGGCGGACACATTATTCCCAGACAATTGGGACCAATAATGCGCATCCGCGCCTGACGGGCGATGGTTAAAATCTCTTCTTCGAGGGCAAGACCCGCCGCCCCCACTTCCCGAAATCCCGCCGAGACAATAATTGCCCCCTTCACACCCGCTGCTGCACACTCGGCAACCACCGCTGGTACTGTAGCCGCAGGGGTGGCAATGACTGCGAGATCAACCGCTTCGGGGATCGCCGTCACACGGGCATAGGCCTTGATGCCCAACACCGAACTGCGGCGCGGGTTGACGGGAAAAACCGTTCCGCCAAAGGGGGTTTGAATCAGATTCCAGAGAAGGGTGCGGCCAACACTGCCTTCTTTTTCACTGGCACCGATGACAGCAACACTTTTGGGGGCAAAGAGGGGGCGCAGGGGTTGATGACCAGCGCGCCAAATGTCGTAGGCGGTGGTTCGGGTCATGCCGTTGCTTGCGTTACAGAGGTTGGGAATTGAGCCACCTCTACTCTAGCGAGGGCGATCGTCCCGAGTTACGATTCGTTACGCCGGCTGTACTTCCCAGTCACAGCCCTTCTCGCCCGTGCGCCAAAGCCGCAGGTGAAAGCGAGTGTCACCGACCCGCAAATTACGGAGGTGGAGTTCCTCGATACTGTTGGGCAACAGGGGCTGATGCACCAAAAACTTGCCTTGGGGCACATCCACCAGCGGCCAAGCCATGATCTGAATGAATTGAAACAGACTGCCCGTTGCCCAAGCTTGGGGAGAGCAGGCCACGGGATATTGCACCGGTTGGGGATAGGTCTGGCGATCGAAGCCACAGAAAAGTTCTGGTGGGCGCAAATCTGGCTGCCGACAGGCCATATCAAAAAGGGTATCCACCAAGGTCAGGGCAAAGTCACTATCACCAATGGCGCGCAGCCCCAAGGCAATCAGACCCGTATCGTGGGGCCAGACCGACCCCAAGTGATAGCCAATGGGATTGTAGGCAGGGGAGGTGCTGCTGAGGGTACGAATGCCCCAACCATTGAATAGATCCGGCAGCCGCAGACGTTGTCCGACCCGTTGGGCTTTTTCGGGGTCACAGATTCCTGTCATCAAGCACTGACCTGCATTGGACGTGAGGCTATCAACGGGGCGACCCTCGCCATCGAGGGCTAGGGCATAAAATCCCTCCGGTTCAAGCCAAAAGTCGCGGTTAAAGCGAGTTTTGAGATCCGTTGCTTGCTGCCGCCAGCGATCGCCCCACTCGCCATAGCCAAAGTCTCGAGCGAGGGCACTCAGACGGGTTTTGGCGGCATAGACGTAGCCTTGAACTTCACAGAGGGCAATGGGACTGTGAGCCAGTTGACCGCGACGGTTGACGATACAATTGCCAGAATCTTTCCAGCCTTGGTTGTCAATGCCTTTGGCTGCTTGGCGATCGTAGGTGAGGTAGCCCGTGGCGGCCATTTGTTGATCCACCCAGTTCATTGCCGCAAGGGCATGGGGCCAGAGCGCCTCGACCGTGGTGCGATCGCCCGTCCATGCGTAGTAGTCGGCATAGAGCATCAGCCACAGGGGGGTGGCATCCACCGTACCATAGTAGGGGGTATGGGGAATCTCGCGGTTGCGCGCCATCTCGCCAAAGCGCAGTTCATGGAGAATTTTCCCCGGCTGCTCATCACGCTCAGGACAGACCTGTTTCCCTTGGTAATGGGCAAGGGTGCGCAGCGTATCACGGGCGATCGCTGGATTCAGGATCAGTGTCTGCATGGCTGAGATGATCGAGTCACGGCCAAACAGGGTGGCAAACCAAGGAATGCCAGCCGTCAGCACCTTGCCATGGCCAAAGGACTGCAAGAGCATATAGAGATCTGCCATCCCCCGCCGTAGGATGCGATTCCACTGCGGATTTGAGGTGACAATTTCCGTGCAGTCTGACCACCACTGTTGCCGCTCCTGTTGAGCCGCTTGATCGGCAGCCGCTAGGGATGAAGGCACAGGGACATGGGCTGTGGGTGCCCCATTGGTAAAGGGGCGGATGCAATAGTGAATGCTGTGGTAGCCTTGGGGTTCTAGCTTGAGACGCCAGAGGGCGGTGGTGTCATCAAGACGATCCGGAGGGGTGCCCAAGAACTGCACTTGGGTTTCCATAAGGGCGCCATCAAGCCCTTGGTAGGCAAAGCACAGATCCGCCCGTCCTTTGGTGTGGCGCAATTCACAACTGACGGGTTGCAGCGTTTTTCCCCGCTGTGGGCGACCACCGCCGTATTGGCGAATTTCAAATAAATCTTGAAAGTCTGCCGCAAAGGTTAAACGAATCTCCACGCTGGCCGGCTGCGCCTGATGATTGGTGATGAGAATCGTTTCAAAGAGGGCACCCCGCACCACTAGGAATCGTTCAATTGCTAAGGCCTCCGCGGGCAGAGAAGGTTGCTTGGGATTGGTGCACACCACCTTGAGCGCATGGCTACCTGTACAATGAAAACTCAGCAGAATCGGGCGATCGCCCCCCACGCGCAATTCCGCCTGACTGAGGAAGCGGGTATCCTGACAAAATAAACCTGTAATAGCCGTTTGCTGCTCGTCATTACAGATATTGCCCAACTCATCACAAATGAGCAGCACATCGTCGTCCTTGAGCACCGGAACCGTTTTCGGGTGAGTTCGAATTTTAGTAGCCGGCGGGGGCGGGGCGACAATGGGGATATAATCGCGCCCATACAGGGAAACAACATCGCTCTCCATGGGTGCGGCAGCAGTCTATGTTCAATAGGAACAATTTTGGGTCATTTGTTAGATCATCTCGCAGGACAGCCATAATTGCAATAAGTAAATATGCTCAATTGTAATGAGTCAATATGCGGTTGAACCTTGCCTCTGGTTGGAAGATCAACCCCCGATGGCCTTAAGGTGGCGCTTTGCGCCATTGCAAATAGGTGGCCACGCTCGTGTAAATGAGGCTGTGGAGGATCAGCAGTCCCCAATTCAGCAGCAGGTTGCCCCAGGTGGGGGCATAGACAGGTGTTGGATCAAAGGGCTGAGGAGGGGGTTCAAAAAGGCCAAAATCGAGGGGCGGCGGTACCATGCCATTCACGTCAATCAAGGCACCATAGGCACCCATTGTCCAACGGCCAATCGTCAGCCAAGAGAGGACAGTCGCAACGCCCGTGAGCTTAAAGAGGACGCCAGCAAAAATAATTTGCGGTAGGAGCAATGGCGGTAAAATCTTGCTGGCTTGATCACTGTTATTCACGGCAGCAGAGATTAGTAATCCTAAACAGAGACTGGCCACTAGGGTCAGGAAGGTGGTGATGCCAAACCCCACCGGCCAAGGGAGGAGGGCACCCTGCGGCAGACCAAAGGCCAACAGTGCCACAAGGGTAATGAGCAGTGTTTGTACCAAAGCCATCCCCTTACCAAGGGTGAGTTTGGCTGCCATGTAAGCCCAGAGACTGAGATTGGCAAGACGTTCGCGGCGGTAGATGGCCACCTCTGTAATCAAAGCTTGCGCCCAGCCGGAGAGTCCCACCCAAAGACAGGCACAGGTAAAGACAAAGAGAATGCGCAGGGCTTGAGCCGCTTGCAGCAGGCCGGGGGGATCTTGGGGGACAAAGGGGGAGCGATCAATAGCAAAGCGGGTGAGCAGCAGGGCAATGGGGACGCTGATCAGATTCAAGACAAGGCTGAGGCGATCGCGCCACAGGAGTTGCCACTGGCGTTGACACAACACCCGCCATTGATAGAGGTGAGGGGGTGCTGGCTGTTGGGGAGGGGATTCGGCACTGGCACGGTTTTCGCCCCCCAAAACACTGGTGCTCTCATAGTGGTGCCCCATGCTGAGGTGGCTGGCAAGGTAGCGTTGATAGTCCGTGGATTGGCGAAATTTTTGACTCCATTCGGCACTATTTTCGGGAGTCAAGAGGGCATAGATTTCAGCCACGGAATTCAGGGGGCGATCAGGGCTAAAGAATTCACAAGCGCGATCGCTAGGGCCAAAATAGCAAAGACGCCCACCCGAGCCTAGAACCAGCAGGCGATCGCACAAATGCACATGACTCGTAGCATGGGTCACCAAGACAATCGTGCGTTCTTCATCTGCCAATTGCCGCAGCAACTGCATCAACAAAAAGTCTAGCCCCGGATCCAGACCCGAGGTGGGTTCGTCAAGGAAAAAGAGCTTGGGGTTGGCCAATAGCTCAACGGCAATACTCACCCGCTTGCGCTGACCGCCACTGAGACTCGCCACCAGTTGATCTTCAGTTCCCGTTAACTGCACCTGTTCAAGAACTCGCTGAATGGCGGCTTTGCGGTTTTGGGCATCGGTATCCGCTGGTAAGCGCAGTTGCGCCGCATAGTTCAGGACTTCGGCGACCGTGAGGCGGGCGTGGACAATATCATCTTGGGGTACATAACCAATTTGGTGACGGTAGGTGGCAAGATTGCGATGCAGATCGAGACCATTGAGTAGCACCTGTCCTGCCTGAAGGGGAGCCAGCCCCATCAACACTTTCAAGAGGGTGGATTTCCCCGTACCACTGCCACCGACAATACCCACAAGCTGCGTCGGCTCCGCCACAAAGGAGACCTCTTGCAAGAGGGAGCGATCGCCCGCTGGGGTTTTCACCCATCGTTCCAATCCCCAAGCATCAATGCGAATGTGGCTGCCCTGATCCGTAATCTCTAGGGTCTCGTGGCGGTAGAGCAGGACAAAGGGGCCAATGCGAATTTGATCGCCATTGCGCAGCGTGTAGGGGTCTTTGAGGAGTTTGGCGTTGACATAGGTGCCGTTGCTGCTGCCCAAATCCCGTAGGACGTAGAGGCCGGCACTGGTGCGATCAATACTGGCGTGGCGCAAAGACACCGTGGGGGCATCCAGTTGCCAATGCTGATAGCTGTTGCTGGCTTCGCGCCCTAAAGTCAGCGGCCATTCTTTGAGGGTTTTGAGGACAAGGCGGCGCTGCTGCGGCAAAGGCGGTGGACTGGCCGTGCCCGAAAACTGGATCTGCACCAGCAATTGCACTTTGTTTTTCGGGTCTTGGCCAATTTCTAAGCGTAGGGTTTCCCCAAGGGCAAAGCCCTCTTCAATGCCGATGCGGCGTCGGTTGTAGAAGGTGCCATTGGTACTGCGGCGTTGATGGCCATCGCCATCCCAGAGGTAGTAGGTTGCCCCCTGTTGCTTAAAAACCGCATGGCGGCTGGAAATCACTGACCACAGTGGATCATCGGGCACTACTAAATCTGCCCATTGGTAATCGCGTCCGAGGCGATGCTCCGGTTGGGTCAGGGAATAGGTCAACATTTTCCCCTGACTTTCGAGGGTGAGGGTGACGGTGGGGAGATCAACAATCGTTTTTGGGGGGGGCGATCGCATCACTATCTGCCTGTTCAAGGTGTTCAAAACTCTAACTAATATCTTGCCTAGTTTGGCAGACACCCTGTCCTCGTGACGCACAAACCCCTCAGAATGGAGAAGACCGAGTGGCATTTTGCGATTTCTAAGGGTTGACCTTCGTGGGGGTAGAAGATTGAGAGGGTTCGGTATGAGCTGCGGAATTCAGCCGTTGTGTTCGATAGGCTTGCCAACCTAGACCTGCCCCAAATAGAGCGATCGCCCCAACAGCCGCCCCCAACCAAATCCACGGTGGAGAGTCTGTTTCCGGTTTTGTGTCTGAAGTAGCGGTTGAGGTATCCCCCCGCAGAGATTGGGCATAGAGTTGCATCGTACCTTGGGTAACAATACGATCGCCCCCATAAAGACCGCTAATTACTTCTACCGGATCGCCAACTCGCTGGCCAAGGGTCACTTCGACAGCTTCAAAGGCAGTACCATTCTGCACAAACACAAGGGGGGGCTGATCGACTGGCTCCACGATCGCGGACTGGGGAATCATCACGGCATTGCGGGTTTGGCGATCGTCAAAAATTTGGACAGTCGCAAAGCTACCAGGTTTGAGTTCTTGGCTGGAATTAGCCAAGCTGGCGCGTACCGCAACTCGCTGCGTGGCGGGATCAACGACACTATCAATGAGTTCAATACGACTGCGGAAAACACGATTGGGAAGTCCTGCAACAGTGATATTTAGAGCTTGACCCACAGCCACCTGTGCTCGCTGTGCTTCTGTAAGGTAAGCAACAACTTGGAGGCGATCGCCATTGACAATTTTGAGGAGGGGTTTACCAGCATCTTCACTGGCCTCGCCGGGAGTAATCCTTTGCTCTACCACCGTACCAGCAATGGGAGCTGTGATCGTGACACTGCCATCGGCATTGGCGGTTGTGCCCAATTGTTGCAGGCGGGTGCGGTAGGTCTGTTGACTGAGGTGTAGCCGATCGCGAGCTACCGCCACTTGGGCTTGGGCGCGTTGCAGTTGGGCATAGGCTTCAGCAGGGGGGAGTTGACTTTGGGCTTGGGCAAGTTGGGCTTGGGCGGCTGCTAACTCCTCTTCTGTGGCTAAAAAAGCTCGCCGGGCAATGGCACCGGCATTCAATAGTTCGCGATCAAAGCGTTCTTGCGCCGCTTGGACTTTGACTTGCGCTTCGCGGAAGGTAGCAGCGGCAATCCGTTGCTGTTGTTGGAAATTTTGCTGGGCAAAGCGCAGATCTGCTTCCGCCGCCCGTACACTCATGAGGGCTTCACTTTGGCGATCCAAAGCACTGGTTCGCAGTTCCGCCAGTTCAGGGCTAGCCAGAATGGCTCAGGGCTGGCCGACACGAACCCGATCGCCCGGCTGCACCAGCAACCGCAGTAGGGTACCGCGTACGGGCATGGTTACTACGGCCTGCTGATTGGGCAACGCCACCAGTTCACCCGTCACCTCTAAAATGGCAGCCAGCGGACGGGGTTGCACCGTTTCTAACCGCAGCCCCAATTGCTCTTGGGTAGTCGCGTCCACCTCGACTGCCGTCGGCCCAGTCCCCGCTGTGGGGGCGTGAAACTCGTTTCCATGCCCAGCATGACTGTAGGCCGCAGGGGGCAACAACAGTACCAAAAAAACAAGGGGCGATCGCAACCACTTCAACATTTCTGCGCCTCAAAGCGAGCCATGACTTATTTTGACGGCAGCCGATGAAATGCTAATGAAATTGAGGGTCGGTTTTTGTTGATAGTGGCAAATATACGGTAAACGTACTGCCTTGACCCAAGTCGCTCTTAACCTGAATCCGTCCGCGATGGTGATGGAGAATTGCTTGGGCGATTGCCAATCCCAACCCTGCTCCGCCCTGTTGCCGCCCGCGATCTCTAGCAACGCGATAGAAGCGGTCAAAAATCTTCTCCTGATCCGCTGCTACGATACCGATACCAGAGTCAGTGACGGTGAATACCGCCTCTTGGTGCTGTTGGTGTAGCGTTACCTCTACCTGCCCGCCTGCGGGTGTATATTGGAGTGCATTTTGCAGCAGATTGCGAATGACGCGGCTCAGTTGACTGGGAATCCCCCACACGTAAAGTTGGGGAGCCATGCCTTCCTGCCAATGGAGATCAATGCCGCCGGCGATCGCCAAGACCACAAGTTCATTCACCACCTCACTAATGAGTTCGGTCAGACAGCAGCGTTCTGCCATTGGCAATCTCTCAGTTTGATCCAGCCGCGACAACAACAGCAAATCCTGCACCAAATCCGTAAGGCGATGGCTCTGGCGCTGGAGAGCATTCAAGGTTTGTGCCACGACCTCTGGAGCAGGATCTGGATCCGTCGCCAAGGCCTCCAAAGTGGCGCGAATGGCGGCAACGGGAGTGCGCAGTTCGTGAGCCGCATCAGCGGTAAACTGCTCCATGCGCACATAGCTTTGGTAAATGGGAACCATCGCTCGCCCTGCTAAGTGCCAACCGGCAAAACCAATGAGTGTCATGCCCAAAGGCAGTCCAGTCAACAGTAACCAGCGCAGCATCGTCAATCGCTGATCCTCCAATTGGAGCGATCGCCCAAGGACAAAATACCCCCAAGGTGCACCCGTCACCGTTTTTAGGAAAACGCGGTGCTGTTGATAGCGTTGGCCATCCGTCGCCACCATAATTTGCCAGTCTTGGGGCGGAAACTCCACAAAGGGAGGCACGCCTAGGTAGCCGATGGGCTGACCCTGCCCGCTCCAAAACACCAAATAGTAGCGGGATTGTTGACTCAGACCCAACACATGCCGCTGAGGATCAAGGGGGGGATGGGCACAGGGTTGAGTCGCGCGACATAGCCCCGGCAGTGTTGCCAGCACAGTGGTATTAAACTGACCTGCGTGAGTGAGCTTTGCCTCCAACTGATCGTGAAGAGTGCCAGCAACGGAGGCCATCTCCTGCCGGAGGGTTTGTGCCTGAAAATGGCTGATGATGGCGTACATTCCCCAGCCCATGCCGTTGAGAATAGCGCTCATGGTGAGGGCATACCAGAGGGCAAGACGACTGCGGCTGTGGCGGAAGAGCTTATGATCAACCATGATCGACAACAAAGCGATAGCCTAACCCATGGACGGTTTCAATGCAGTGCTCTTGACCAAGGAGGGCGAGTTTGCGGCGCAGCAGGCGAATTTGTGCTGCCACTACATTACTACTGGGTTCACTGCCCACTTCCCAAAGCTGCATCATCAGTTGGTCGCTACTGAGAATCTGCTGGGGGCGTTTCATGAGGTATTCCAAGGTCTGGAATTCCTTAGCGGTTAACTGCACCTCAGTACCCGCCCTATTTCTCAGGGTGAAGGTACCATAGTCTAACGTTAATGCCCCTTGACACAATTGCTGGGGTTGGAATTGGGGCGATCGCCGCAGTAAAGCCCGCAGCCGCGCCAGCAACTCAGCCATTGCAAAGGGCTTAATCAAATAGTCATCTGCCCCCGCATCTAATCCCTGAACGCGATCGCTGAGGCCATCCCGTGCCGTCAGCAACAAAATGGGCACCGTGTAGTGGTGGATACGCAGTCGCTGACAAACCTCCAACCCCGACAGCCGAGGAACCATCCAATCCAAAATCGCAACACTGTAGTCCACCTGCAACTGCTCAACGTAGGCCCAAACCAGTTCCCCCTCCTGCGCCCAGTCCACCACATAGCCTTCCCGTTGCAACACCCGCTGAATGGCGGCTCCTAAATCCGGTTCATCTTCAAGCAGCAACACCTTCATCCGTGCAATCCCCTAATTCACCGTCACCCAAAAGGGAGCAGTAACAATTTGCTCACCCCGCTGGAACTGTCCCCAGAGCTTGTAACGTCCGGGCACAGGAAACTGGGTCATAAAACGGATCACCTCCTTAGGTTGATGATCCACGGCATGGGCATGGAGATAATCAGCAGGTTCGAGGGGAGTCGTGTCTCGCAAAATCACCAGATGCCCTGCTTCGCCAAGGTAGGGGCGCAGATCCCTAAGGGGTTGCTGGGTGGCAGCATCCCGTAGGCGAAAGGCCACTTCCACCGCTGATCCAGCCTTGAGGGGTTGAGGGAGTTTTAGTTCGACTGCCGTTGTGCCAATCACTTGGGTGGTTTGAGAGGTTGGCGTACTCGATGCGGGCGGCGTTCCTTCAGCCGCGATCGGGATCATCGCCACCGTTTCGTCAGCGCCAGCGGGTTTATAATCGGCAATGAGGGTGTAGCCTCCCCCTTGGGGCAATGTGGTTGTGACTTGAAACTGACCTTCACCCAGATAGCGGGGATGCAGGTGCTGAAACACTTGAAAATCATCACTGACGATGATCAGGTGCATTAGCGCCTCTTGAAAACGCTCAAACTGCGTCACTGCTTCACCAGTGTGGGTGCGAATCGCCAACGTAAAGGTGGTTGGTTGTTGAGGCGTAGGTGCGGGCGCATTCAGCAGTTCCATATGGGTCGTAGCAGAGCCGTCTGCGTGCTCATGGTTGGGACTGTGGTGCAGGTGATGGTGGTCATGAAGCATAGGCATTTGCCGTTGCTGGGCAATCCCAAGGGTGGCGATCGCCCCACTCAAGAGCATGGCCAGTCCCAAGAGGGTGGGTTGGATAAAGCGTGGTAGCATCATTCTTGTTTTCCTCCCTGATTGGGTTCATAACGAAAGCGAAAACGACTGTTAATGGGTTGACCATTGATGGTGCTAAGGAGAACAATACGATAGTCTCCTGCCACGGGATTGGCTAGCCGTGCGGTGTAGTGTTTGTCCCTAGGGGTATAGGTCATCGGTAGAGTGACCCGATCGCCCGTTGGCGTTTCAATATCAGCAGTAACGGTAGCAGTACCCACGGGAATATGGTCTTCCCCCTCTTGGATATAGAAGTCAATATTAAGGATAATTGCTCGCTGTCCATTAACACTGCCATCTCCCCGCGCTAAGGCAGGCCCTTTCGTGACTGTTGCCACATCCTGCACGCGAATTGGTTGGCCATTGCGGTGCGCCACCAACGCCACCGCTAAATCAGCGACTGATGTTGCCCGACCAATGCCCCGCACAATTAACTCCTGATCGGGAGTGACAATGACCCCACCCGCTGCATTTTCATTGGCGCCACTCACCCCCGCCACCACGTCCTGCAAGGAGACCTGTTGTGCGGCGAGGCGATCAGGATCAACCAGCACCTGATACTGGGGCACATCTCCACCATAGGCAATCACTTGGGACACCCCCGGCACTGCCAAGAGGCGATTCACCACCTTTTGATCCACAAGCTGTCGCAGTTCCATGAGGGAGGTGGCATCTGGGGCAGTGGGCACCTTGGGGGCAAGGGCATACATCAAAATCGTGGCAATCAGGGAGGTAATCGGTGAAATTTGGGGTGAGGCATTAGGTGGTAGGCGATCGCGCACCTCCTGCAACCGCTCGGTAATCAGTTGCCGTGCTTGATAGATATTCGTTTGCCAACTAAAAACTACCTTGACAACAGATAAGCCAAGAGACGAGGCAGAGCGCACAGTTTCGACCCCTGCCGTACCATTGACGACACTTTCAATGGGCAGCGTAATCAGCGATTCCACTTCCTCTGGTGCTAGGCCCGGTGCCTCCGTTTGAATTTCCACTTGGGGGGGCGCAAACTCTGGCAGTACATCAAGGGGCATTTGCCGCAGTTGAAAAATACCGAAAATCGTCAGGGCGATTGCCCCGAGCACCACCAACCAACGTTGGACAATTGACCACCAAAGAATTCGATTCAGCATTACCACAGTGTGTTACTAAGGCTGATTTTGGCAAAGGCACATGAAATAAAGATGAAAAGCTAGGAGTTGCCGGACGATTGGTGCTTTATTCGTTGGCAAAACCGAGTTGCAGTTTCAATCAGGACAGGAACAAACTCGTGGGCAGCTTGCAAACTCGTGGCTAAAATGGCTGCATCTCGAATGTAGTCGTGAACCATTTGATTGCGCAGTTGCCGCATAGTAAACCAAGCGTCTGCATCAGGCACAAGGCCGAGTCGCTCAGCACGGTCAAGGTTTTCCAAAAAAGTTGCCACTGGTTCGCCAAAGGCACTCAGATAGGCGGGCAACAGCTTGCTCCCTAGGGTATCTTGAAGGCGACCAAAACGTGCCACAAAAGCATCCACCCGCTCCGCTAGGTCAATATCCTCCTCCAATTGTGCTGCCCGCCGTGCCGTAAATGGCTCCTGAAAGAGGCGTTGATCCGTCACCTGTAGGTGTGCCACTTCTCGCTCCACCAGTTGGCAGAGGTGATGTAGGCGTTCCTGAAGTTGAGGACTCAACATTGAAGGCGAACTCCCGTTTGTTGGGCCCAATCGTGAATCGGCTGCCGCTGGAGATTGGGTGCCCAGAGGAGAATGTCCACTTTACGACCTGCCATGGCGCGGCTGATTTTGGCACTGAGTCGAGCACTGACAAGGGCAGGATTCTCAACGGGGTGAGACAGCCGGATCAATAAATCCACATCGCCGCCCTTCAGGCGATCGTCCACCCGCGAACCAAACAACCACACCTCAGCCTCGCTACCCACCAGCGCCGCCACTATCTGGCAAATTTGCTGCACTTGCTGATCCGTTAATCGCAACCTGATTCTCTCCTAAGCCCACAAGACCAGTCCCATTTCATAGGGATGACTCAGATAGACGTGGCGCGGTAGCAGTTGGAGGGCAATGCCTTGGTGGCCACTCGTGTCGTAGCTCATCTCGGCGGTGTACAGGCTATAGCCTTCAGGGGTGGTACCCACAAACGTCATCAGGGTAGGACAAGCCTCCTCTAGGGTACCGGCGTCATTCACCCGCCCTTGGAACAAAATCACCTGTACGTCATTGGGGGAGAGCGCACCGAGGGCAATCACAGCTTTGACTTCAACTATTTCATTGACTTCGAGGTTGTGCTCAGCCGAGGTTTCAACACTGATGATCTGAATTGAGTACCAGTGTTCAAAGATATGGGCTTTCCAGCGTGCCAGTTCCTTGGCTGCAGCATAGTTATTTTCCTTGAGAGTAAAGTAGCGATCGCTGGCGGGGAAATAGCCCCGATGGGCATACTCGCGCACCATTCGCGCGGTGTTAAACTGAGGCGTATTGAGAGCAAGGGCTGCCTTCATTTTTTGCACCCAGCCGCGCGGCACCCCATTTTCATCGCGATCGTAAAAGAGGGGAATGACATCCCGCTCCAACCGTTCATAGAGCGCATTGGCTTCCACCAGATCTTGATAGTGGCGATCGTCATAGGTTTCGCCGTGGCCAATCGCCCAACCCGTTTTCACATAGTCCGCCTCGTCCCACCAACCGTCCAAGGTACTCAGATTGGGTAAGCCATTCATGGCCGCCTTCATGCCGCTGGTGCCGGAGGCCTCCTGAGGCCGCAAAGGGGTATTCAGCCAAACATCACAGCCTGCCACCATCATTTTTGCTACGTGCATATCGTAATCCGGGATAAAGGCAATGTGGTTGGCCATGCCCTCTTGGCGCGTAAAGTGAATAATTTCCTGAATCAGTTCTTTGCCGGGGTTATCCTTGGGGTGCGCCTTGCCCGCAATCACAAACTGGACAATCGGCCGCCGCTGCTTCACCCCCGTTTTCACCGGTACTGATCCCAATAAAATTCGCCGCAGCCGTTCCACATCCCGCAAAAAGAGAGTGGCGCGTTTATAGGTAGCAAAGCGACGGGCAAAGCCAATGGTCAAGGCGGTTGGATCCAGCACTTCTGCCGCTTGCGTCAATTCAGCACTAGAGGCGCCCTGCTCTTCAAGCATCCGTTGTAGGCGCGATCGCACAAACATCACCAACTGATAGCGGCAAATCTCATGGATACGCCACAACTCCTCATCGGGAATACTGCTGACCCGCGACCAGAGGGGATCCGCCAAGGGCGCATCAGACCACTGCGGCCCAAGGTAAATATCCAGCAGGTATTGCAATGGTTCAGAAACGCGACTGCGAGCATGGACGCCATTGGTAATCGAGGTAATCGGCACCTCCGTCGGCGGCAGATTGGGCCACAGGCCTTGGAACATTTGGCGGGAGACTTCACCGTGGAGCGCGCTCACCCCATTGACAAAACTGGCGGTATGAATGGCTAGGTTCGCCATACTAAAGGGTTCTTGAAAAGCCCCCGGATTCACACGGCCAAGGGAGAGAAACTCCTGCTGCGAAAGGTTAAAGGCCTCCGCATAGTGGCCGACATAGTACGTCACCTTATCGGCAGGAAACAGATCAATCCCCGCAGGCACGGGGGTATGGGTGGTAAAGAGTTGGCTGGCCTTGACCACCTGCAAGGCTTCATCGTAGGTAAGCTGCTCTTCGGTGATCAGTTGGCGAATGCGCTCTAGGGATAAAAAGGCGGAGTGCCCCTCATTCATGTGATAAACCGTTGGTCGCAACCCCAAGCTGTGGAGCAGACGCACGCCACCAATGCCTAGGAGCATCTCCTGATGGATGCGCAGATCCATATCGCCGCCATAGAGGTAGTCGGTGATCTGCTGATCGTAGGTACTGTTTTCTGGCAGGTTTGTGTCTAAAAGATAAAGGGGAACCCGACCCACCTGAACTTGCCAAACCCGTGCTTGGACTTCTCGATTGGGGTAGTCCACTCGAATCCGATGCTCTTGACCTTGGCCAGTAGTGACCAGCTTGAGGGGCAGGGTATAAAAATCGTTGCTGGGATAGCGTTCCTGCTGCCAGCCATCGGCACTGAGGTACTGCGAAAAGTAGCCCTTTTGATAGAGCAGCCCCGCCCCCACCAAAGGGAGTCCCAAGTCACTAGCAGATTTGAGGTGATCTCCGGCCAAGACCCCCAAGCCCCCCGAATAGATCGGCAGGCACTCTGTCAAGCCAAATTCAAGGGAAAAATAGGCAATACACTCGCCGGGAGGCGCGTCCGTGCGCGTTTGCTGGTACCACGTCTGCACAGGCTGGACATATTCTTGAAATTGGCTGATCACCCGCTCCATCTGTGCCAAAAAGCCGTTGTCGGCAGCCGCATCCAAGAGGCGATCTTGGCGAATGCGTCCCAAAAGGGCGACAGGATTGTGGTTGGTTTGCTCCCACAGTTCTGGGTCGAGACGGCGAAAGAGGGCGATCGCCTCCGTGTTCCACGTCCAGTAGAGGTTGTAGGCCAGTTCCCGCAGGGGTTCCAAACGTTGCGGCAAGTGAGGACGAACGTTAAACGTGCGGATGGGCTTCATAGGAGCTGCCAGTGTCGTCGTTTCTATCTTAATTTCCTATGCGCTTTGAGTATGATTTGCTGATTGTGGCGGCGAGTCCTTTGGCATTGGACATTGCCTATCGGTGTGCGGCCTTGGGGCGGATTGGCCTAGTAATCCCAGCCGCTGATGCGCAGTGGCAATGGCAGTGGCAACGCTGGTGGCTGTCGCAGTTTCCCCCCCAAAGATTGGATACTCAGCAGTGGCAGCACTTTCAAGCTCACCTCAGCCACGGACAGCGCCGCTATGCCCCTAGGGTCTTGGAATTGGTGGGGGTCGATGTGATCACAGGGGCGGGGGAATTTGTCTGGCAGCCCCGCTGTCATTTTCAGGTGGGGGGCGATCGCCTCTATGCGCGAGGCTATTTCCTCCTTGATGCGCCTGCGGCAATGGATGCTCAGGATATGGACGCCCTCAGCAGGATTGAGCTGGCCTGTTGGCACCACTGGTCTGGCAAAGCCTCGCATCCCGATGCACAAGGTCTGCCGCTTGTGGCCACAGAAGATGCGTGGTTCAACGATCGCCTGCATGCTGCCCTGAGTGGCCTCGGTCTAGGGGTTCCCCCACTGGGAAGGCGCAAAGCCCCCGATCCAACTCCTTTGAACCTGCACCGCCTCCAGCGAGATGCTCAAGGGTGGCTGCGGATCAATTCCCAAGGGCGCACCAGTCATCCCCAAGTCTATGCCTGTGGCGGTTGGCAGCGGGGGTACCATTTGCCCTCCCTGACCTACTTTGAAGCCTTTGCGATCGCCCGCCAGATTTTGCAGCGAAAATCCCTGCCCCTTGATTACTACCGTCAACCGTGGTGGATTGCCCTACCTGTTCCCATTGCCCGCGTCGGTTGGAATGCGCGGCAAGCCCAGCAACGCCTCAGGGAACCCGTTCAACTGTGGGAGATTCAGCAGTTTAGTTCCGAGGGTCAGAGCTTGGGTCAAGTGGTGATCAACCGCCAAGGACAACTGCTGGGAGCTACCTTAATGGGTCAGGACGCGATCGCCGGTAGTCGCATTTTCGGGCGGTGTTTAGATCAAAATGCCGTTGCTGCCATTACCTATGCCGGTTGGGAATTCGATTGCCAGCGCCAGCGATCGCCCAAGGCGCAACCTTCAGCCAATTGCGGTAAAGGATTGGCTTCCCCAGACCCCTGATGCTGCCAGAGGATCGTAAAGGCGCCCGCTCCTTCCCCTTGGTGGGGCCACAGCCGATAGCAGGGAAAGGCTGCTAGATGGGATTGATAGGCCGCCAGCGCCGCCACAGGTTGAGGAACCCACTGCGGAAACCTTGCCATCAGCCAAGCCGCCACATCCTCATTTTCATCCTGACCAAAGGTGCAGGTGCTATAGAGCAGCCATCCCCCCGGACGCACTAGGGCTGTTGCAGTTGCGAGAATACGTTTTTGCCGCCGTTGGTTGTGGCGAATGGTCAATGGATGGAAACACCCTTCAGCTTTTTGCCCCTTGGCCAGCAGCGATTGCCCAGAGCAGGGAGCATCCACAATCACCACATCAGCAGCGCCTTGGAACTCAGCAGCCAGCACTTCACTATCCCAAGCGGTGACGCCCACTGGATGCACTCGACAGCGTTTGAGATTGCTAATCAGCATCCCCACCCGTTTGCCAATGGTTTCATTACAGATGAGGTAGCGGGGTTGCAGCGATCGCCACGCAAAGAGGCTCTTGCCGCCGGGCGCCGCACACACATCAATCACCAATGACGGCTCTTGGGGCAGCGTCAGCAGCGGAACCGCCGCAAACACCGATGAGCTATCCAAGCAATAATAAGCCCCGGCCTCATGGAGAGGGTGTTGACCGGTACGGCTGCCGGGGGCAAAGCGACTCACCCAAGGGGGCTGCCAAGAAAGTGGCGGCAATGGCTCAAAGGGTAAGGGAGACGCTGGCTCGCGACACCACAGCACCGTGGCAGGGTAGGGCGGGGGAGTGGTGAGAGCCTCTAAAAAACGCTCCCGATCGCCGGCAGTCTCAAAGAGACGGTTAGCACAGGCCACAGCCAATCGGGAGAGCTTCACCACAGGCTTAGCGGTGGAGGGCGATGGCACCTTTGACTGCTTCGGCGAGGGCACGCACACTGGCCACCATGGCCACTTCACTATTGAGTTGGTTGACGGCAGAGCCGACCCCGACACCCGCAGCCCCAGCAGCGATCGCCAAGGGAATCGTCACTGTCGAAAGCCCCGAAGCACACAGCACCGGCACCGCAACGGCGCGGGAAATTTCGTAGGTTGCCGCCAATGTCGGGGCTGCTTTTTCAATGAGACCCAACGTGCCACTGTGGTGGGGTTGGCTACTGGTTCCCCCTTCGGTTTGAATGACATCGGCGCCGGCGGCCACCAAGGCCTCAGCGAGGGCAACCTGTTGATCCAAGGGCAGCGTGTGGGGCACTGTGACCGACAGCATGATTTGGGGCAGCAACTCGCGAGTTTGGCGCGTCAATACCAGCACTTCCTCAGCGCTAAACACCCGCCCTTGGGCGTAGAAGCTATCGTAGTTGCCGATTTCCACCAGATCGGCACCAGCAGCAACGGCATTTAGCAGTTGTAATGGCTCCACCGCAGACACACAGACCGGCAGTGTCGTCAGTTCCTTGGCAAGGCGCACCAGCTCAGGATCGGCAGCAATATCCACAAAAGTGGCACCCCCTTGATCGGCAGCAGTCACCACCGCCCGCACGCGATCGCGATCAAAATTGTTGAGGCCACTAATAATCTTGAGAACAGAACGCTGCTCAAAGGCAGCGGCTAAACGCGGATGCAGCATAGACTTGAAACTTTCCGTAGTTGTGCATTTTTTTATCCTACAGCCCTTTTCACAACGACTGTAACGGATATTTGATAGGCTCAAAGAGTCTCTAGCTGTTGTCCAGCCTATGACCGTTCCCGTTACAGTGCTCACTGGCTACTTGGGTGCCGGTAAAACCACACTCCTCAATCGCATTCTCACCCACGAACACGGCAAGAAGGTCGCTGTGATTGTCAACGAGTTTGGCGAAGTGGGCATTGATCATCAACTGGTGGTCAATACCGATGAAGAAATTTTCGAGATGAATAATGGCTGCATTTGCTGTACGGTGCGCGGCGACTTGATCCGTATCATTGGCAACCTGATGAAGCGGCGGCACAAGTTTGATCACCTTGTTATTGAAACCACGGGGCTTGCCGATCCCGCACCCGTCATTCAAACCTTCTTCATGGATGAGGACATCCGCAGCCAAACTCACCTAGATGCCGTGATTACCGTGGTGGATGCCAAGCACATTCACTACCACTGGCAAGCGGACGAAGCCCAAGAGCAAATTGCCTTTGCCGATGTGATTTTGCTCAATAAAACGGACTTGGTAAGCGAAGCAGACCTCGCCCAGTTGCGCGATCGCATTCATGCCATGAACCCCTTGGCCAAAGTGTATTGCACCCAGCAGGCCGCCATCCCCATGGAGCACATCCTCGATGTGGGGGGCTTTGACCTTGAGCGGGCCCTCGAACTCGACCCAGACTTTCTTGGCGAAGATCACCATGAACACGATGAATCTGTGGGTTCTGTGGCCATTGTTGCTGAGGGCAAATTGGATGGCGCTAAGCTGCAAACGTGGCTGAGCCAGTTGCTGCAAACCCAAGGCCCCGATATTTTCCGCATGAAGGGGATTTTGCACCTCGCGGAGCAGCCCCAGCCCTTTGTTTTTCAGGGGGTGCATATGCTCTTTGATGGTCGTCCCCTCGATCGCCCCCTTGGCCATCAGCGCAATGAACTCATCTTTATTGGCCGTAACCTTGATGAGCACCAGCTCCGCCAAGCCTTTAGGGCGTGTCTGATTTAGAAACTAAACGTGGTGCGGATCAACCCTTGGAAAATGGGGCTATTGGTAGCGCTATTGTTGGCATTGGTGATTGCCATAAACACAGGCGTAATTGAGATATTGTCGCTGAGGGGATAGCGGAAAAAGAGTTCATAGTTGGTTTGGGTAGCATCATTGATCCCGGGTTGTGATGCCAACGAGTTAATAAAGGGCTGACCCACCGCCGCTGCTAGCAATGATCCTTCCGCCAACAAGTCCCGATAGGCCAAACCCGCCATCCATGTTTGCGCAGTGGTCTTCACTTGGCCACCAGCGGGAATGACAAAGACCCCCGGATCCACAGTAAATGGCCCCAAGCCATTAATCGTTGCTCCATCGCCATAGAGTTTCATATCGGAGTAAGCATAGCGGCCAAAGAGGCCAAACTTACCGAGGGTGAGTTCCACATTGACACCGCCGGCATTCTGGGAAATATTCAGGGTTGAGGAGTTGGTATATTGCAGGCGCACCGCAAAGTTGTTCCGTTCATTGGCACCAAAGGCACGGGCAAACTCCAGTTCCACGGTTCCCTGATAGGGATCGCCAAAAAGACCTCCTCCCGTAGGGATACCCGTCGGTGCTCCCGCTGCAGCGGCCACATAAACACCGCGCAGTGTGAAGAATCCGCCTCCCGGATTCCATTCAATACTGACACCCGCCCCACCGGGATCATTGACGGCGTAGGGCACAATCAGCGGGTTGTTGATAAAGAAATTGGAACTAAAATCCGTGAAAGAATCGTTGGCATAGCTATTGGTATCCACAATATCACTGGGATAAAATTGCGGCCCAACACCAATCGTTAAATCCTCTGTGGGCTTGAAGCTGTAGAACAGTCGAGATAATTCCACATTTGCGCCAACGCCACTGTAATCGGCAGCGCCACCGGCAATCAAGCCGTCAGTACCAATCCCCGTTGCCCCAAACGTATCTAACCCGTTGTTACCCACTTCGAGGGTCGTGGTCAGTAAATCCGTACCGCGAAAACTGGTATTGAGGTTAATCTCCACCTTGCTAATCACCGTCGGATTGTAGCTGCCCCCAGTGAACGTATTCCCAGAGATGGGGTCAACGACTTGGCGAGTATTGCCACCGGCTTGAAAGGCCATCACGGCATCCACAGAGAGCTTGGTGGTTGTTGAAAATTGCGTGGCCTCCAGAGTAGCAGTACGGGCTTCGAGGTTGTCCACCCGTCCGCGTAGGGTGGCCAGTTCGGCGGCAAACTCCTCCCTAAGCCGTTGCAAGGTGGCTAAATCTTCCTTGGTGGCAAAGCGATCGCTAATCACATCCAAGCAGGCATTCAAAGCAGCCGCCATTTCAAACCGCGTCAGGGCACGGTTGCCCCGAAAGGTGCCATCGGGATAGCCAGCAATACAGCCGTACTTTTCCACAAGGGACGCAAGGGCTTGATAGGCCCAATCGGTGGGGCGCACGTCAGACAGTTGGGAGACAGAGGTCACCTGTCCGATGCTGGCGGGAGCGGGCATCCTAGGTTCAGCAACAGCGGCTGGACTGAGTAGTGCAAGGTGAATGGCAGCCACCATAACCGTTGTTAGGGATTTTTCCATCACTGACCTCCTTACCTCACACCAAGACACGGCCTCGGGAATTCACCAAGGCTAAATGAGAATGGTAACGATTATTATTCTATTTTTTCGGTCTGTCAACCGAAGCCACGCTCAAGTTAGCATTGGGGTTATCGCTTTGCCTATCTCCCCCCGCCGCATTATGGGTGCCCTTCCCCAGCAACGTTGGCTCTTGCCACCCATTGATCTCGAGTCTTGTGACGCCTTGAGGCAGGCCTTGGGTTGCCCCGCATCACTAGCGGAAATTTATCTGCGGCGGGGTCTGACGACTCCAGAAGCGGTACAGGCCTTTCTCGAACCGGAAACTCTAGCGCTACCGCCACCGCAAACGGTCTTTCCCGACCTTGATCTGGCAGTGGAACTCCTGCAGCAGGCGATCGCCCGCGGTGACAAAATGACCATTTGTGGCGATTACGATGCTGATGGCATGACCAGTACCGCTCTGCTGTTGCGTGCGCTGCGCCATTTGGGAGCCGACATTGACTATGAAATTCCCTCCCGCATGCAGGAAGGCTACGGCATTAATGAGCGGATTGTTCAAGACTGCTACGAGCGCGGTGTGAAACTGATTCTCACCGTGGACAACGGCATTGCTGCCCACCAGCCCATTCTCAAGGCACGGGAACTGGAACTGACGGTGATCGTGACGGATCACCACGATGTGCCGGAGCAACTGCCCCCTGCCCATGCCATTCTCAATCCAAAACTGGTGCCGCCAACATCCCCTTACCATACCCTCGCTGGGGTGGGAATGGCCTATACTCTTGCTTTGTCCTTGGCGCAGCGATTGGGCAACTGGCGCGAACTGGTGCGGCCTTTGCGGGAACTGTGTACCCTTGGCACGATCGCGGATTTGGCGCCCTTGATGGGGGTGAATCGCCGCTGGGTCAAGCAGGGGTTACAAACAATTCCCACCTCTTCTCTTGTGGGGGTGCAAGCGCTGATGCAGATGGCGGGTTGTTTGCCAGCCCAGAATACCGCCCTCAAGCCCACAGCGGTAGGGTTTCGGCTGGGACCACGCATCAATGCCATTGGCCGCATTGGTGATCCCCAAGTGGTGATTGACCTGCTGACCACTGCGGATCCGCAGCGTGCTCTGGAACTGGCCACTCTCTGTGAGGAAACGAACCGTCGCCGTCAGGAACTCTGTGCTGAGATTGAGAGACAGGCGATCGCCCACCTTGAAGAGACGGGCTTTGATCCCCAACAGGAGTGGGTCTTAGTGATCGTCCAGCCCGACTGGCACCATGGGGTCATTGGCATTGTTGCCTCGCGGCTCGTGGAGCGCTACGGCGTACCGGTGTTTATTGGCACCTATGAAGATGAGACAACCATTCGCGGCTCAATTCGCAGTATTCCCGAATTCCATGTCTTTGAGGCCCTTGAAGCGACCAAGGATCTGCTCTTGAAATATGGCGGTCATAGGGCAGCCGGGGGGTTTAGCCTACGGGCAGAGCATTTAGCGACTTGGCGCGATCGCCTGCGAGCCTTTGCCCAAACCTGTCTCAAACCAGAGGATCTGCGTCCCCTTGTTACCCTTGACGCCGAAGTCTCCTTTGAGCAGCTGACGTGGGACTTTTACGCCCAAGTGGAGCAACTGCAACCCTTTGGCAGTGAGAATCCGCAGCCAATTTTCTGTAGTCGCGGGGTCAAGATTCTCGAACAAGCACCCATGGGTCAGCAGGGGGAACATCTGCAACTCACCCTAGAGCAGAATGGGCGGCAGATGACCGCTAAGGCTTGGCGCTGGGGACAATTTTTTCCGTTGCCCACCACGGTCGATATTGCCTATCACCTCACAGCCCACACTTGGAATGGCGAAACCCAGTTGGAACTGGAACTCAAGGGGGTCAAACCCTCACTGGCGTGGCACATCCCTGATCCACCCAGTCACCCGCTTCCCCATTGGCAACCCCTACCGCCTTTGACAACGCTCCTGCCGCAGTTGCGGGACAATGTCTTGCTCTATGGTTATGGCCGTCCTGAGGTCCCCCCGAACTTAACCACGGCAATCATTCACTACGATCGCCCCCGCGATCGCTGTCGCACCCTCATTCTCTGGTCACTGCCGCCCTCTGCCACCCACTTGCGTTGGCTCTTGGCCATTGCCCAACCAGAAATGGTCTATGTAGGGTGCCAACGACCGGCGATCGCTCCGCTGACAACCCTCATCCTCTCAATTCAAAATGACCTCAAAGAACAGACTAAGGTGAATCTTTTAGCCTTGAGTCAAACCTATTGGATTGCTCCCTGTACGCTTGTAGCGATCCTGCGCCATTTGGGCTATGGCTGTGAAGGATTTGCCCCCACCCTGAGCATTACCGCAGAACTAACACGATTGCAACGCTGGTATCAGCTGCAAGCTAAGGATTTGGCACGGCTAGCGCAAAGGTGGGAGACTTCCTAATTCTTGGCAAAACAATGGCCTACAAATTGCCGCGCCGCACAGCCAATAGGAAGATAATTGCCGGCCCTGCAATGCCAATCATGGCAATCATGGTCAGTTGGGCAATCACTTCAAAGTTGATATTGCTAAGAAACTCAATAATGCCATTGAAAATTCCCATAGGTTCTCCCGAGCAATCAGCGGTTATCAGTTCGTGATTTTATTTTAGAGCAGGGGGGAGCACTCGCAGCATTTGCTTAATGGGCGCTTGAGCTTGCTGCGTCTATCCCTAAGCTACACTGTAGGAGCAGAATTCTCGGAACATTGGTCGGTGATGGGCGTGGACAAACTAGCGGCCTTACGGGATCTCATTGGCGAACTCGATCAAGCCTTGATTGCCTACTCTGGCGGCATTGATAGTACGCTTGTGGCCAAAGTTGCTCAGGATGTCTTGGGCGATCGCGCGGTGGCAGTCACGGCGGTGTCCCCCTCGCTCTTTCCAGCGGATCTAGAGGATGCCCGCATTCAGGCGGCGGCCATCGGCATTCGCCATG
This sequence comes from Thermosynechococcus sp. QS41, assembly GCF_031583515.1. Taxonomy (NCBI): domain Bacteria; kingdom Bacillati; phylum Cyanobacteriota; class Cyanophyceae; order Acaryochloridales; family Thermosynechococcaceae; genus Thermosynechococcus; species Thermosynechococcus sp. QS41. The sequence goes on along the minus strand of NZ_CP134181.1, from coordinate 2,396,467 downwards.
AACTCATTGAAACCCATGAACTGGACAATCCCAACTACGCCACGAACCCGGTGAATCGCTGTTATTTCTGCAAAAGTGAACTCCACGATCGCCTGCGGGAACTGGCACAGGCGTGGGGCTATGACTACATTCTCGATGGTGTAAATGCTGATGACCTCCAAGACTATCGCCCCGGCATTGCTGCGGCCAAAGAGCGGGGGGTGCGATCGCCCCTTGCCGAGGTGGGGATTACCAAGCTAGAGGTGCGCGAAATTGCCAAATCCTTGGGTCTGCCGTGGTGGAATAAACCTGCTCAACCCTGCCTGAGTTCGCGCTTTCCCTACGGTGAGGAAATTACCCTTGCCAAACTGCAACGGGTGGGCCATGCCGAATACTACCTGCGCAAGCAGGGCTGGGAACTGTGCCGCGTCCGCAGTCATGGCGATACGGCGCGCATTGAGGTGCCCCAAGCGCAGATTGCCCACTTTGTGACGATGACGGATCTGGAGAAGCTGGTGAACCACTTTCAGTCCCTTGGCTTTACCTATGTCACCTTGGATCTGGAGGGCTTTCGCAGTGGCAAACTCAACGCGGTGATTGGGCGCGATCGCTAACGCGGTTGTAGGGACTGAGACTCTGGAGAATTTCCCGGCCATAGCTGCGCTCCGTGAGCCGCCGATCCAAAATCGCCACCAGCGTTTCATCCTGACGCACAGGGGCAAGGGCGCGATCCAATATCGTCAAGCACTCTGGCAAGAGATACTGGCGAAACCAATCCTGTTTTTGCTGCTTGTGCCATTCAATGCGGGCACTTACCACCGCTTTTTCCGGCGAGGGCAAGGGCAGTGTGGTCAAGACAAACAGCGCCGGGCAGGGCAACTGCGCCCCATGACGCAGCCAAAAGGCTTCCCCCGTCACTAAAATCGTGTTCGTGTCGAGGTTGGGGGTCTCCACCTGTACCCGTGAACCGTAGAGGGCAGCCAATTGGGTGGCCAACTGTTCCCGCAGCGGCACATCACTCACAAGGATCACCGCCCGCCGATGGCCAATCGTGCCAATGAGATCGTAGAGACGCCGCAGGACGGCTGGGGCAAATTCCGGGGTGTTGGGGAGAGGTAAGTCTTCGGAGATCGCAAGGGTAATCGCTTCACTGTGGCGATCGCTGGCAAATTTAATCGTCGTTTGGGGCGGAATCCCTAGTTCCTGCTGCACATAGGCTAGAGGGGAGTCTGTATCGGGGCCGCTGCCGATGAGGACAAAAGGCGCTTGCGACCAAAGATCCTTAAAATAGGCGCGGAAACTGAGGGGGTGTCCTTGGAGGCTGAAGTACCCCACCGTGGGGTGGCGCCGTCCCCAAATCACCGTGTCACTGCGGTTGAGGTAGTCCCGCAATTGCGACCATTGGGGAGGCAGCGCCTGCGGCCATTGATGCAGGAGTTCAAGGAGCGGTTGCTGTTCTGTAGGGGTGAGCAGATAGTCGCCGTAGGGATTCTGAGGCCGCTGAAAGAGGTGCTGCACCAACTGGGCATAGACTTGGCGAATCGCACCAACGGCGCTGGGAATCGCGAGTTTCAGGTGCTCCCAATCGCTGGTGGTAATGGTGCAGGTCATCTGCTGCTGGGCAATTTGGGGCAAGGCTTCAATGCCATCAATGATCGTGACAACGTTGGGATGGGCGGTGGCGTGGCGACACCAGTCCTCGAGGCTCATTACAAGCACCCCCTCAAAGGCTGGCTGCGGGTACGGGCTATGCTGAATCGGTTTCGCAACCGCAAGGAAGGTGAGGAGTTCAGGAATTTCTTGGTGCAGTAGTCGTGTCAGTCGCTCTTGGGGGACGACGAGCAGGGCCGGTTCAGGATACAACAGCAGCGGCAGCAGATAACTCAGGCCATAGCGATGGTGCAACACTGCCCGCTGAGTGACTTGAAGTAAACACCCCCGCTGCAGCCGTAGGGCACGGGCAACCAGCCGCGCCAAGGTGAGATGGTGAGGCCACCGGCGATCGCCACTGCTGCGTAAAAATGCCCGTAATTGGCGGTGAACCTCTGCCTCAATCACAATCTGCTCGCTGTGGAACAACAATCCCCTATTGTGGCACGTTAGCCTTGATTCAGTTGTTGTTTGCGTCGCTGTTCGAGGGCAGTACGGGCTTCCTCGCGATCGTCGAAGTGGACTTTTTCAGTGCCCAGAATTTGGTAGTCCTCATGACCTTTGCCAGCAATGATCACGCCATCACCCGGCGCTGCCCTCAGAATGGCTTGCAGAATCGCTTGACGGCGATCGGCCTCAACGATCAGCGGCGTTTGCGGTGGGATACCAGCAAGGATGTCATCAAGAATGCGGCGGGGATCCTCGGTGCGCGGGTTATCGGATGTCACCACCACTTGATCCGCAAGGCGAGCGGCAATGGCTCCCATCTGGGGACGCTTGGTACGATCGCGATCGCCCCCACAGCCAAAGACACAGATTAGCTTACCGGGAATAAAGGGACGGGCAGCTTTTAACAAGTTCTCAAGGCTATCGGGGGTATGGGCATAATCCACAAGAACCGTAATCTCTTGGTCTGGGCTAATGCGCACCTGCTCCATCCGCCCCGGTACCCCCGCAAAATCACGAATCGCCTTCAGCATCGATTCTAGGGGGAGTCCTACCGCTGCCCCCATGGCGATCGCGGCCAGCACATTGGCCACATTAAACTGTCCCACCAACGGCGAGTCTAGGGTGCCGCTACCGATAGGGGTATGAACCGTGCCCGTCACGCCATTGACACGATAGGTGAGATGCTCAGCCCAAAAATCGGCATCTTCGCTGAGGCCATAGGTCCAGTAGCGATCGCGCGGCAACTGTTGAGCCAGTCGCTGGCCAAAGGGATCATCGCCATTGAGAATTGCTCGACCCTTGAGATAGTCAGCAGTAAAGAGCTTGGCCTTAGCGGCAAAATAGTCCTCCAGATCGCGGTGATAATCCAGATGATCTTGGGTCAAGTTGGTAAAAGCCGCCACCTCAAACTGACAGCCCCACACCCGATCCTGCGCCAAGGCATGGGAACTCACCTCCATCACCCCAAACCGACAGCCCGCTGCGACTGCTGCCGCTAATTGTTCCTGAAGGATCACCGCAAAGGGCGTGGTATGACTGGCAATCTCACAGTGTCCCGGCCAGCGACTGTAGAGCGTTCCCAAGAGTGCCGTTGGATAGCCCACACTGTTGAGGAGATGTTCCACCAAGTGGGTGGTGGTTGTTTTGCCGTTGGTACCCGTAACCCCTAGCAGGCTGAGATGCTGGCTGGGGTAATGATAAAAAGCAGCCGCGAGCCGACCACAGGCACGCTCAATATCGGGCACCACAATCACACAGGCATCTCCCTCACGGGGTTTGGCTTGCGGAGACACCACAGCCGCGATCGCCCCCGCTGCCAAGGCACTTGGCCAAAAATTGCCCCCGTCCACCCGCGTGCCAGGCATGCCAATAAACAACGAGCCACGCTGACACTCCCAAGAATTCGTACTCAGGGACTTCACCTCTTGATCGAGGGCAGGATGCTCAAAACTCGGCGTAATCTCTGCCGCCGTTAGGAGTTCCCGTAGGTTCATGGCTGTGCATCTCCAGTGATAGGCCGTTTAGGGTATTGTGGCACTACGGCACTTGGCTGTAAAAGATACGGCAATGAACGACCCCACTGTATGGATGAGGAATTCTGCGAGAGGAGATGCAGCCTAGGCACGTACCAGTTTGTGAAGTGTCTTGAGTTGCACTGAAAGCGCATGAACCCTAGCGGATTGGCGTAATTGCTCAACACAGCAGGTGACGGGAGTTACAGGCTGTCCCCCTAGCATCCTGTGACAATTTTTGCCCAAAGCTTGCCTTTTGTTAAAATTCCGATAATCTAGTTCATAAAAATCCGAATAATAACATGTCATTAAGGTGTGGGTGTTGGGTGATGAGTGAGTGGCACAAAACAGACTGGAACATGGATGATCAAGAATGGCAAGCGATCGCCAATTCTCGCCGCCAGATTGAAACCTCTTGGCACAGGACAGTTTACCGCGTTCAGGTTCCCTCCAGAACCGCCTCGAAACCCTTAGACGCGATCACCATGCCAGCAGTTTCCCATCCGCGTTCGATTCAACCCATTGGCATTCAACCGTGGCAAGCTGAATTCACCAAAGAACGCTTTGCCTCCCGTTCGCGACTCCCCCTCAAACGGTCACAGGTGGAACTGCCGCAATTTGCCAGCCGTCGTTAGAGCACTCCTGTTTCTCTCAGCTTACGAGGTCTATCAATTATGTGTGGCATTGTTGGTTATATTGGCCCACAGCGAGCAGCCCAAGTCCTGCTTCAGGGGCTGCAAAAGCTGGAATATCGGGGCTATGATTCCGCTGGCATTGCCACACTCAATGAGGGCGAACTCCTCTGTGTCCGCGCCAAGGGCAAACTCCACAACTTAGCCGAAAAAGTTGAACAGCTCGACATTGTTGCCCATGTTGGCATTGGCCACACCCGTTGGGCGACCCACGGTAAACCAGAGGAACACAATGCCCACCCCCATCGCGACAGCCGCGATCGCCTAGCCGTGGTGCAAAATGGCATCATTGAAAACTACCGTGAACTGCGGGAGCAACTCCAAGCGCGGGGGCACATTTTCCGCTCCGAAACCGATACAGAAGTCATTCCCCACCTGATTGCCGAAGCGTTGCCTGAGACCCCCACCGCCAATGGCCTCCTAGAAGCGGTGCGCCAAGCTGTGCATCAATTGGAAGGGGCGTTTGCGATCGCCGTTATCTGTGCAGATTATCCCGATGAATTGATCGTGGCCCGGCAGCAAGCTCCTCTTGTGATTGGTTTTGGCCAAGGGGAATTCTTCTGCGCCTCCGATACCCCAGCGATCATTCCCTATACCCGTGCTGTATTGCCGCTGGAAAATGGCGAACTGGCTCGGTTGACGCCCACAGGGGTTGAAGTCTATGACTTTGCGGGACATCGCCTACGCAAAACCCCTCGCACCCTCAACTGGAACCCCGTCATGGTGGAGAAGCAGGGCTTTAAGCACTACATGCTCAAGGAAATCTATGAGCAGCCGGGGGTGGTGCGCACCTGTTTAGAGGACTATTTGCGAGCCGATTGGGATGAGAACAGTTCCTTTAGCCCGGTGCAGTTGCACCTAGACCCCAGCCTCCTCGAAAATCTGCAGCACATTCAAATTGTTGCCTGTGGCACCAGTTGGCACGCCAGCCTTGTGGGCAAATATCTTCTTGAGCAAATCGCCCAGATTCCCACCAGTGTGCAATATGCCTCAGAGTTTCGCTACGCGCCGCCGCCCCTGCTACCCCATACCCTGACCATTGGTGTCACCCAGTCTGGGGAAACAGCCGATACCCTTGCCGCTCTAGAGATGGAGCTAAAACGCCGCCAAGGACTCGCGGGCGCTCTCCAACCTCGTTTGCTGGGGATTACCAATCGCCCGGAAAGCAGTCTAGGGCATCTGGTGCCCCACATTATTGATACCCGTGCCGGTATTGAAATTGGCGTAGCCGCCACAAAAACATTCGTTGCCCAGTTGATGGCCTTCTATCTGCTGACCCTAGAATTGACATGGCAGCGGCAGTCTTGCGATCGCTCCCGCTTGGCGGAACTCGTCACTGGCTTGCGCCAATTGCCTGCCCAGATGGAGCAAATTTTAGAAAGCCAAGAACGCTATATTGAAGCTCTCTCCCATGACTTTTCCGAGACCCAAGACTTTATCTTTTTGGGACGCGGCATCAACTTTCCCATTGCCCTCGAAGGTGCCCTCAAACTCAAGGAAATTAGCTATATCCATGCCGAGGGGTATCCTGCGGGTGAGATGAAACATGGCCCGATCGCCCTCCTCGATGCCAAAGTACCGGTGGTCACGATCGCCATGCCCGGCAGTGTCTTTGAGAAAGTCCTCTCCAATGCCCAAGAAGCCCGTGCCCGCGATGCCCGCCTCATTGGTGTCACCCCCCTCGACGAGGCCGAAGCCCAGCACACCTTCGATAACCTTTTACCTGTACCCGAGGTCGATGAGCTTCTCTCCCCCATCCTGACGGTGATCCCCCTGCAACTGTTGGCGTATCACATTGCTGCCCGCCGTGGCTTAGATGTCGATCAACCCCGCAACCTCGCCAAGTCAGTAACCGTTGAATAACCTTGTATTACACCGACGGCAATGCCAATAACTAATAAAAGATAAAAGACCACATAGAAAAACTTGTGGTTCTGCTCCTAGGGGGTACTTAATTTTTGAGCGATAATAATGACGAAATTAACTAAAAGATTAAGTCAAGTTCAGTAAGTTATCTTCTTCGTGGGTTGAGATCACGCAATCGGATGTGGGATAGGCCGCACACAGCAGCACAAATCCAGCATCCAACTCCTTGGGCTTCAAAAAGGAGTGATCCGACTGATCCACCGTCCCTTTGATGATCCGACCAGCACAGTTGACGCAGGCACCGGCGCGGCAGGAGTAGGGCAAAGCAATGCCCTGAGCTTCGGCAGCATCAAGAATGTACTCGTCGGCATGAACACGAATGGTTTTATTCAAGCCTTTTGCTTCATTGACCAGTGTGACACTATAAACTTTGCTATGATCCCGCTTTGTCATTCAAGCTCTCCTAAAACTGGCTTTTGAAATGCCTGTCTGCTTGTCCGCTTAACCCATGGCTTTAGAGCGATCGCAACCCCACAGGCAGTTGTAGAACGCATTCCATATTGCTTTCATTTTAGCAAAGGGACTCAGGGGAACGACTGTTATACGGAATTGTTTATACTTTGAAACTATTTATCAAAGCAATGCAGGATCTGGGTTGAGCTAGTTGCGGGTTTGAGTGGCAGGTGGTGTACCCTGCGGTTGACTGGGGGAGAAGCCCGATCGCCAGACGGCTCCTGCGATAATGGCAACAACCACAAGGGCGATCGCCCCTAGACCCACGAGGCTGGTTTTTGAGCCTTGGCTCTCTTTTTCATGGACGGTTTCTTTGTTGTTCCCCTGCGCCTCCCTGTCGCTCTCACTGGCCAAGGTCTCTTTTGCGGGTTCGGCTTCAGGATGTAACTGCGTGGCTGCCGCTGCCACCAATTCACGGCTCGGGGTTCGCCGCAGTTCGCCACTTAGCTCCATACCCACAAGGGTTTCCTTGGCACCCCGCAGATCGGATTTAATGCTTTGGAAGGCAATGGATTGCAGATATTGGCTGAACTCGGTATCCGCCATCGAGAGCATGAGATAGGAAGCCTTGGCTTTACGACCAAAGAGAATCACATCGCCGTGCTGCAATTCATGGCTACTGATGCGCTTGCCATTGACAAAGGTGCCGTTGGTACTGGGCTTACCATTGGCATTGCCATCCACCAAACGATAGCGATAGCTGGTGGTACCGGGGACAGGTACCCGCAGGAGAATAGCGTGCTGGCGGGAAACGGTTTCAAAGTCAATCACAATGGCATTACTCTCATCGCGCCCAAGGGAGTAGGCCGCTGCCTCAAGGGCGATCGCCCGCCGGCCACCCACGGTATTCAAAATTAAGACGTGACGTTCCTGTTGCAGGCTATTCATTATCTCTATCCCCCGTGTTTCAACAGCCCTCAAGAAATCATCCCCTCTGCAAATCTGAATCCTCCCCCCTTCATCTTGAGTTAGGGCAGGAGCAACGTTACAAAACGTTACAAAACGTGACACTTCAACAAGTGGTCTAGGCTGTGTGCTTACTTCTACCTTTGCCTGTTTCACCTAGGGCTGCTGTGATATTGATCACATTTAAGAGGGTTTTTAGGGAGCGCCACAAATCGTAACAAGTCGTTATCCCCAACCCCACTGCCAGAAAAGCAGCCTAAAATTAATTTGGTTACTGTGGATTCAATGGTGCTTGGAGTTTATTCCTATGGCCACGGATTTTAATCGCGGCATTATGAAGTTTGATGGTGCCGACAGCCCAGCGATGATCGCGATTTCTGCCGTTTTGATTCTTGGCTTTATTGCGGCACTCATTTGGTGGGCACTCCACACGGCCTACGCCTAAGGGAGCGATCGCTCCAGATGGATCGTGTGCTCGGTGAGGGCTTCAAAGGTTTCATCGTGGCTAATCACAAAAAGTTGATGAAAACTTCTGAGATTGCTCAGGCTCTCGGCCAGTTGTTGGCGGCGCACCTGATCCATATTGGTGGTCGGTTCATCAAAGAAGGCAATGTCAGTGTTGACCAGTACCCGCAGCAGGGCTAAGCGCACCGCAAGGGCCGCACACATTTGCTCACCGCCGGAGAGGCTTTTGAAGGGTCGCCAGTAGCCGCCTTCATTCACCTGAATCTCATAGTCCGATGTCCACTGGAGTGCTACATCAGGACGATTGAGGAGTTCGCGCAGTAGGCGATCGGCTTCGCTGGAAACGGTGTGCAGATAGGCTTCACTGACGCGGGGGCCACTCTTTTTGAAAATGTCGCGGGCCGTCTCAATCAGGGAGTGGTGTTTCTGTGCCGCTACGAGCTTTTGCAGTGTCTTTTCCTGTTCGGTGGCGACTTCATCAAGATGCTTGAGGGTGGCAAGGCAGCTTTGGTACTGCTTTTCTTTTTCAGGAATCGCACCAAGGAGCCGTTGATACTCGCGGTGTAGGTTTTCGTAGCGATCGCGCACGACTTCCAGAGCGGCTAAATCGACCTCTTGCTCTTGGGCGTTGTACTCTGCTTGGGCTTTGGCAAGGGCAGCTTTCAACTCATTGGCGGCTTGCATAGCTGTTCTCAGGGCAGCTTCATAGCTTTCTACTTGGGCGGCCTGCTGCTGGTGTTGGAGATAGGTATCATAGCTGGGACGTAGTCTAGCTAGCTCATCGCTAAGCTGTTGCCGCTGTTCCTCAAGGGTGGCATAGTGTTGGCGTTCCTCATAGAGGGGGGTGAGGCGAGCTTGTAGGGTGGCCTGTTCGGTACCCAAACGTGCGTAGTCGGCTTCCAGTTGGGGGGCTGCTGCCTGCTGCTCCAGTAACAGTTGGCGCTGGGCATGGGGTTGGCCAAGGTTGGCGCGTTCTTCCCGTAACTCGTTCAAGCGGCGTTCTAAATCAGTGAGTTCTTTGCTTAGGGGTTCTACGGTTTGCTGGCGATCGCCCAACTGCTTAAGCTCTGCTGCCAAACGGCTGCGTTCCTCCTCAAGGGCTTGGGCTTGCAAGAGGGATCGTTCTGCTGCGGCAGCACGGGCAATGTCAGTTTCTAACTGTTTTAACGTTTGGTTGAGGGCGGGAATAGCGGCAGGATCCGTGAGGGTTTGTCGCAGTGCCGTGAGTTGATCCAAAAGCCAGTGATAATTCTGCTGAAGCTGCTGAAGTGCTTCTAGCCCCTCTTGAATGGCGGTGGCAACGAGGGAAAATTGCTGTGCCGCTGTGAGGCTTGTCATGGCCGCTGTGACAAGGGGATCGGTTGCCGTAGCGTGGCTCTGAGCCGTATTGAGAATGGGATCAAGGGTGGCAGCAAAGGCATGGGCGGCGGTGGCGTGGCTGAGTTGGGCTTGGAGTCGCTCCCGTTCTGCTTGTTTAGCGCTCAAGGTGGCGGCTAAGGGACGCTGTTGCTCTAGGGCTTGCACCTGTTGCGCCATTTCCTCAAGGCGGGCTTGCAACGTTGCCGCTTGTTGCTTGAGGTGGCGCAGTTCTTGATCCGCCTGCTGGGCTTGTTGGTAGCGCGCCTCAAGGGGGACAATTTCGGCATCGAGGGCGTCGGCAGCAGCAATTTGGGGTTCAAGGGCAGCAAGTTGACTAGCAATGGTGGCGATCGCTTGGCGTTGGCTTTCAATACTAGCTAATTGGGTGGCCAGCTTTTGTTGCTGCTGCTCTAGCTTGCGAATGTTCTGCTCAAGGGCAGCTCGTCCCCGTAGTTGCTGCTCAAGTTCTTGGTAGCGGCTCTCTTGCTGCCGATAGCGATCATAGTCGGATTGCAGTTGCTGGCACTGGGCTTGGCTATTGCGAGCTGCGGCCAACTGGCGCTGGCGATCGCGACAGAGTTCCTCCTGCTGACGCAGTTGGGCTTCGAGGCGCTGACAGGTTTGCGCAAGACGGTTCAGCGTTTCAACAGCAGCTTCGTATTGCTGTTTTTCGGCAGCCAAGGCCTGACATTGTTGGTGTAATTCCTCGCACTGCTGGCGATCGCGCTCTAGCTCCGCTGCCAAGGCGGTTGCCTGTTGTTCGTATTGCGATCGCGTGGCCAGTTCCTGTTTTTGCACAGCCAACTGCCGCTCTAGGGACACCACCTGCTCTTGGGAAAAATTCACGAGGGCAAGGGCATTGTCAAAGGCTTGGCGATAATCACTCACCTGCAAAATGGGTTCAAAAACTTGCCGCCGCTGGGCGGGTGGCTTGAGAAAATCCGCCGTGATCATCCCTTGGGGAATGCCAATGATCTGCTCAAAGAGATCCCGAAGCGGAAAGGCACTGCGGATACCAAGGTGCTCCTGCAACCACACCTGCACATCTTCACGCAACGAAAGACCGAGGTCTCCCACTTGGGGGTCATAAATCGCGTACCCCGTTTGCGTATTGCGCCGCACCAGATAGGAGCGACCATCCACCGCTGAGATAAAGTGAACCGCGGCTTCGGCACGTTTAGCGCCCTTACGAATAATCGCCTTATTAAAGCCACTGCCATAGCCCGAGGTGGCATCAAAGAGCACCCAAGCAATGGCTTCAAAAATACTGGTTTTGCCCGCACCATTCTCGCCACAGATGACATTCACACCGGGCAGAAACTCAAACGTGCGATCGCGGTGGGTCTTAAAGTTTTTTAGGGTTAGTCGCTGAATTTCCACCGTCTGTCTCCAAAGGCTAGGGCAGTTGATAGAACGTTGATCAACCCATATCAAACAACAAGTGAGAGACCAGAAGCTAGCTACCCTCGCTCAGCCAAGTGTGAAGTTCCTGAAGAATATTGCTTGTCGGCAGGTGTTCTGCATTGATAAAACAATCCATACTTTTACAAAAGTTTACTTGGTCTTAAGTCTTTTTGAAAAAGTTGCCATTGGCGAGTGACTTTCCCTAGGCTGGATCTATAGTAATACCCTTGTTTCTCGGCAAGCTTGGTCTCCGCACTCGATGCTCCTGACGCTAGGCATCCTACGCTTGGGGAAATGCCTACTCTATCAAGTGTATTTCTAGTGCCTAGGGTTGGTGATGCCTCGCACCGCTATTTTCCCTAGAGGCAGTTGAGTTGACAACTACAGCATTCCACCACGAGAGGATTTGACCTGTGGATTTATTACATAAACAGATTCTGGTTCTGAGTAACAAAATTGATGCCCTCTACCAGATCGTTGAACAACTCAACCAAAAGGTTTCTAAGGCCCTAGAGGAGGGGCGGCTCAAGCCTCTGCCCGTAACCCCTACTGAGCAGAATCCTCTGCCCAAACCGCGTCCTTTGGTGAGTACTCCAGAACACAAGGATATTCTGGTGGATGATGACTATAGCCAAACACGCAACCTCAGTGGCGATCGCCCCCTGAGTCCAGAGGTGCAAATTCAACGGCTGACGGCACAACTCACAGCGGCCTACAATCAGATTGCGGCGCTAGAGGAGCAGTTGCTCTCCCACCACATCCATAGCCACTGAGGTACCGCAAGTTAAATTGTGAGGTGAGCCAGTACCTGCTGGCGCCATTGGGCATTTTGCTGGCGATCGCTCTTAAATTCCAAAAGTCGTACCTTTGGCCAAGGGGCAAGGGAAAGTTGGGTTTTCACATCCGCCCAGTCCTGTAAGCAGTGATAGGGAATGCCGTAGGCCGCTGCAAGCTGGGCAAAATTGACCGCTTGGGGGGTGGCAAAAAAGCTCTCAAAGGGTGGATCAAACCGCCGAATCGTTAGATGCTCAAAAATACCACCGCCGTTGTTATTGATCAGCAGTACGGTTAGACACCCTTGAAACTGGGGCGTGATCAGCCAGCCATTGGTATCGTGCAAGCAGGCCAAATCCCCCGTGATCAAGAGGGTGGGCTGACCGCGATGGGCAACCCCAAGGGCACTAGATAATGTGCCATCAATGCCGTTGGCGCCTCGATTAAAGTAAAAACGATGGTGGCGATCGCTCGCCCGCCAAACACTCTCAACATCGCGCACGGGCATACTACTGGCCACAAAAATCGCCGTTTGCGATGGCAACCACTGCGGCAGATGGTAAATCAGCTTGGCCTCACAGAACCAATCAATGGCCTCCAAGGTTCGCTTCAGTTGCTCATGTACTCGTTGATCGTGGTCTTGCCAGTCCTTGAGGTAGGGGTTGGGGGGTAGGGGGTCGGGGGGGCAGTCCACCGCTTGGGGGGCGATCGCCACCGTTTGACAGCGGCCATGGAGGGGATTGTTGTTATCGCCCGTGGGGTCAAGGCACCAGATCAGGGGATCGCAGGCACTGAGCCATTCCCGCAGGGCTTTACTGGTGGGTAGCGGCCCTAGTTGAATCACTGCTTCAGGACGCAAGGATTCCCGTAGGTGGCCATTTCGCAGCAGCAGATCATAATGGGTAATGCCGTGGGGCAGTCCCCGTGCGTAGGAGAGGGCATCGGCAAGCACTGGCCACTGCAGAAACCGACTCAGGCGATCAATCGCGTCCGCTTCCGCCAAAGGCTCCACCCCATGACTGGGTCCCGCAATAATCAACCCCCGCTGCATCTGTTGCCATGTTTGCCAAGGGAGAGCGGTGACAACCCGAGGCGGCACAAAGGGCTGCACCTGATCAAAGAAGTTTTCAGGAAGTGCCCCATGAAAATTGGCCTCAGGGCGCAGGTCAAGGGGATCCCGCAGGGGAATATTCAAATGGACTGGGCCTGGATCTGGCCAGAGGGCAGTTTGCCAGCTATGGCAGAGGGTTTGCCGCAGGTAGGGCAGCAAAGCAAGTTCCGGCAGACTTAGTTCGCGATAGTGACGTACGGCATGACCATAGAGATGCACCTGATCAATGGCTTGTCCCGCTTGGCAAAAGCGCAATTCGGGGGGGCGATCGGCGGTCAGCACAATTAACGGTAAATGACTAAGGCTTGCTTCAATAATCGCGGGATAGAAATTGGCCGCAGCAGTACCTGAAGTGCAGACAAGGGCAACGGGTCGTCCCTGCTGTTGGACAAGGCCAAGGGCAAAAAAAGCTGCCGAGCGTTCGTCAAGAATCGGCAGGGCCTCAAGATGGGGATGGGCAGCAGCCGCGATCGCCAATGGTCCAGAACGTGATCCCGGCGAGAGAACGACTGTCCGCAGTCCTAAGCGATAGAGGGTTTCAAAGAGGACGCTCGCCCAGAGGACATTGAGATTTTCAGTGAGAATCATTCATCAATCCAGAAGCGCTATCCTAGCCGAAGTAGCTGAGCCATAGGCCACCAATAGAATAGGGTGCTAAATCCAGTTTGAGCCTATTTTGAGACTTTGAAAGAGCATCCCAGAGTCTTTGCAATACGCCAAAATGCAGGTTCTTCAAGGAGTTGAGTGTTAAGCGGGCAGCGGGAATCGAACCCGCGTCTCTAGCTTGGAAGGCTAGGGTTTTACCATTAAACCATGCCCGCAGTCCCAAGGAATACTACATTAGCACGACCCTTGGGGCGATCGCAAAGGGCAAGCCTAGGGAATCGTTGCCATCTTCACATCGTTGCGATCCAAGATGCTTTGGAGTTCCTCAGCATCGATCGTTTCTTTTTCAATCAGCACTTGGGCAATTTGGTCAAGGACATGGCGGTTGTTCACCAAGACCTCTTTGGCACGGCGATAGGCTTGCTCGACGAGATTGCGCACTTCGTCATCAATGGTGGCAGCCGTTTCCTCGGAGAAGTCCCGTTCCGCCATAATGTCGCGGCCAAGGAAGACATTCCCGGTTTGCCGTCCCAAGGCCACAGGTCCTAGGCGATCGCTCATGCCAAAGCGGGTAACCATTTGGCGAGCCACCCGTGCCACCTGTTGCAGGTCGTTTGAGGCACCGGTTGTCACCTCCTCTTCACCAAAGACAATTTCTTCCGCAATGCGACCCCCAAGGGCAACGGCCATTTGGTTTTGCAGGTAGGCACGGCTATAGAGACCCGAATCCATCTGATCCTCGTTGGGAGTAAACCAAGTCAGACCGCCTGCCCGCCCCCGGGGAATGATGCTCACTTTTTGAACGGGATCGTAGTCGGGCATCAGGGCACCGACAAGGGCATGACCCGCCTCATGGTAGGCGACTAACTTCTTGCGGCGATCGCTCATGACACGGTCTTTTTTCTCAGGCCCAGCGAGGACGCGATCGATGGCATCGTTAATCTCATCCATGGAGATTTCAGTCAGGTTGCGGCGAGCTGCCAGAATGGCCGCTTCATTGAGTAAGTTCGAGAGATCCGCACCGGTAAAGCCGGGGGTACGGCGGGCAATTTTATCGAGATCCACATCCTTAGCGAGGGTTTTGCCACGGGCATGAACCTTGAGAATATCGAGGCGACCTTTGTAATCCGGACGATCCACCACCACTTGACGGTCAAAACGCCCCGGACGCAATAGTGCTGCATCCAAAACATCCGGACGGTTCGTTGCAGCAATAATAATGATGCCCGTATTCCCCTCAAAGCCATCCATTTCCGTCAGCAGTTGGTTGAGGGTTTGCTCCCGTTCATCATTGCCCCCCCCCAGACCAGCACCGCGCTGGCGACCGACGGCATCAATCTCATCAATGAAGACAATACAAGGGGCATTGGCTTTGGCTTGTTCAAAGAGGTCGCGCACCCGTGAGGCACCCACCCCAACGAACATTTCCACAAACTCAGAACCGGAAATTGAGAAGAAGGGAACGCCCGCTTCACCAGCCACTGCCCGCGCAAGCAGGGTTTTACCCGTTCCGGGAGGCCCGACAAGGAGAACCCCCTTGGGAATTTTGGCGCCCACTTCGGTAAAGCGATCGGCGTACTTGAGGAATTCCACCACTTCACCCAGTTCCAGCTTGGCCTGATCAATCCCAGCCACATCATTAAAGGTCACTTGGGTTTGGGGTTCCATCTGTACCCGTGCCCGGGACTTACCAAAGTTCATCGCTTGGTTGCCAGGACCTGCTTGGGCACGCCGCAGTAGGAAAAAGAGCAGTACCAAAAGACCAATGGGAACAAGCAAGCTGCTCAGGGCGCGGAACCAGAAGCCATCGTTGCTTTGGGGCAAGACAGCGATGTCCACATTGTTAGTTGTGAGAATGTCAAGGAGTTCAGGGTCATTGGGAAGATTGACGAGCACGCGCGTGCCATCTTGGGTTATAGCTTGAGCTTGCGAGCGGTCAGGGGTGATACTGACCTTGGTGATTTGCTGATTTTCGACCTGTTGGATGAACTCACTGTAGGGCCATGTCTGTTTGGTCGTGGGTTGGCGATCAAAGAAGGCAGTGGCCAAGGCCAGCACCACGATTGCAAGAAGAACGTATAAACCTGCGTTTCGCCATTGTTTATTCACCGATCGCCATCCTCCGCTAGGAAAAGTGAAAAGTCTTTACATAAGTTCATACTAACGCATTCTTTCGCAACCCTAGGTGAGCAGTCCCGTGGTTAAGATCATCAATATCCATGATAAGCCGTCAGAAAATGCTCGATTTAGACACCTGCTACCGGGTACTGGAGTTGGAGCCGGGGGCAACCCTCGAGGAAGTGAACCGAGCTTATCGGGATTTGGTGTTTATTTGGCATCCCGATCGCATCCCGAAGGACAACACACGGCTAATCGAGAAGGCACAAGAGAAAATTAAGCAGTTTAATGAAGCGCGGGATCAACTGCGGCAGCATATTGCCCGACACGGCAGCCAAACCTCCCAGCGGACTGCTAGCCAGCGGCAAACCTATCGTTCCTCGCCGCCACCCCCACGCTATCAATCCAATCCCTACACCTATCGCAGCTATCATGCGCCCCGTGAGCCGCAGCAAACGACGCACCAGACCTATAGCCAACACCACAACCACACCTACGGCACCTATCAGCGCCAACGCACAGCCGCGCCCCCGCCCCCAGAACCACCCCGCACGACGCCTCCCCACAAGGATATGTCGGGGGTGAATTTACAGGGAGCCAACCTGAGCGAAAAGGACTTTGAGGGGCGCAATCTCAGCCATGCCAATCTCAGCTATGCCGATCTCAGTGATGCCTTTTTGCACCGCGTGATTCTCCACCGTGCTAACCTGCGCCACGCCAATCTCTTTCGCGCCAATTTGCTGCAAGCAGATCTCAGCTATGCCGACCTGCAAGAGGCTAATCTCATTGGTGCTGACTTGAGTGGGGCTGATCTGCGGGGTGCCGATTTACGGGGAGCAAAGATGAGCCAAGGCAATCGCCTCCTAGTGAAACTGACCGGGGCACGCCTCACGGGAGCGATTATGCCCGATGGGCACGTCCACACCTAAGCTTGGATCACCCCCTTAGAACTGGGAATGTGCTGACTGCGGCGCGGGTCAATGGCGATCGCCATGCGTAGGGCACGGGCAAAGGCTTTGAAGGTCGCTTCAATAATGTGGTGGGAGTTAATGCCATCCAATTGGCGAATATGCAGCGTCATGCGGCTATGGTTCACCAAAGCAACGAAAAACTCCCGCACCAGTTGCGTATCATAGGTGCCCACCCGCTGCGTGGGAATCTGCAACCCATAGCTAAGGTGGGGACGCCCCGAGAAGTCTAGGGCAACTTCCACCAAACTTTCATCAAGGGGGGCCACAAAGTGACCAAAACGATGAATCCCCCGGCGATCGCCCAAGGCTTGATCGAGTGCCATCCCCAAGGTAATGCCCACATCCTCATTGGTGTGGTGGTCGTCAATATGGGTGTCGCCTGTGGCCTGCACCCGCAAATCCACAAGGCCGTGGGAGCAAAGCTGATCCAGCATGTGATCGAGAAAGGGAATCCCCGTGTGATTGTCCGCTCGACCATTGCCATCGAGAACCAGTTCAACGTGAACGCTAGTTTCTTTGGTCTGGCGATCGACCGTGGCTTGGCGCAACCGAGGCGCGTGGCCATTACTGAGGAGAGAGTCGTTCATGAAGCGTTACTGACGCGGTTGGGGATTGGCAGAGGTGGCTGGCGGTGGACTCGCCGCAGGCGTTCCGGAAGGAATTGCCCCCGTACGCGGAAAGGGCACATCCACAAAACCTAATTCTAGCAATTGCTGATAGGCCTTTTGTCCCAGTTCACGGGTGGGGTTTTGGCTGCGGATAATTTCTACCAAAAGGGGCACGGCAAGCTCAGGTTGGTTATTAGCGCGATAGACCAAAGCCAGTTGAAAAGTCGCTTGATCGCGCAGTTGTGCTGCTTCTAGGGCACGGCGACGGTTGCTATCGGCAGCCGCAGTATCAATCCCCAAAAAGCTAGAGTTGAGGGACTGGTAAAAGTTCGAGAGTTGGTTCATCACCGTACGGGCTTCTAAGAGCTTGCGAGCGGCGACGGCATAATTTTGGCTATTGACTGCGGCGGCAGCCTCATCCATCAAGCGCTTGCCCCCCTCAAGGGTATAGATTGAAGAGCTGGGTGGGGGTGTGGGATTCACAATCTGGACATTGGGGCTAGAAGATTGATTCTGAGCAAACACCGCCCGCGGGAGTACCCCCAGTAGTAACACCCCGAGGAGCAGCGATGATCTTGAGCAGTGAGCAAATGTATTCAGGGGCATGGTGCGAAGCCTTTACTAAGATAGAGGCAGTCAAGCGGACAATCAACATCGCGTATCTTATCACCAAGTAATGACAGCCCGTGCAGGATCCTAAGTTCCAATTTTCCTCAAGACTGAGGCCGTGGCCATGGTAAATCCCACCCCTCAGGGGACAACGGCTCATGATGCCATTCGGGAACGGCGCCGCCAATTGCAAAGTAAACGCCGCTGGCGGCAACTGGCAGGGCTTTGGCGTACCAGTGTCCTCTTGACCTTAACAGGGGGACTGGTTTGGGGACTGACGCTGCCGGACTGGGTTATCCGCCGCCCGGAGCAAGTGGTGATTCGCGGCAATCAACTGCTGAAAACGGAAGCGTTGCAGGCACAATTGCCCCTTGAGTATCCGGAGTCACTGCTGCGTTTGCGGCCACAGGAGATCATTCATGCCTTAGAAACGACGCTGCCTCTGCAACGGGTGACGATCGCCCGCCAACTCTTTCCGCCGACACTGATTGTCGAAGTCCAAGAACGCAAGCCTGTCGCAGTCGCCACCTGCAATCAATGCTGGGTAATAAGTGCAACCGGGCAGCTGCAAGGGCCTGCCAGTCGCTGGTTGGTGGATGGCCTCGGATTTGTTGCCCCCCTGAGTAGCTATCAAGCCAGTGCCGTGAAGCCAATGCCCACACTCCAATTGCAGGGGTATTTTGTACCCGTTAAGGATGCACCGCGCCCGCAAACATTGGCTGTGGATGGCGATCGCCAGCAGCAGTGGCAGCAAATTCACCAGATTCTCCAGCAGCAGGATTTACCGATTACGGGTTTAGATTGGCGCAATGAACAGAATCTAATTGTCCAAACCCCCCTCGCGCCGGTTCATCTTGGGGTGGTGCAGTGGCATAGTCCCACATTGAAGAAACAACTCAGTGCCCTAGCCAGCCTCAAGCAGTTACCTCAGTACTTGGATCCCCGCCAAATGGTCTTTATTGACTTGGTGAACCCCGATGAACCCTTGGTGCAACTGCGGCAGCAGCCAACACAGCAACCCCTTCCCCGCAGTCATTAAGGCGCAAGGGCACGGCATAATAGAACGGTTAGCTTGGAGTGGCTGGTCAATGAAACCCCTGAAGTTCGGCACAAGATTGCCCCGATTTCTGCCACAGTTGGTGATGGTGCTCGGTGTGCTTCTGCTGGTGAGTTGCGCGTCACTCTCCTCAGTGGCTGACACCAGTTCAATTCCAGGAGCACAAAGCCCAACCCCTATGGCCAATTTACCTCGACTCAATGGCGATGCAACGGTTGTACTGACAGTCAACGATCGCCCGATTACGATTCAAGTGAAGGGGGATGCTGCCCCGATTACCGCTGGCAATTTTGTGGATTTAGTGCAGCGGGGGGTCTATGATGGCACCATTTTTCACCGCGTTGTCCGTGAACCCCGACCCTTTGTCGTTCAAGGCGGGGATCCCCAGAGCAAAGACCCCAGTGTGTCGCCGCAACTCTACGGCACGGGTTCATTCATTGACCCCGCGACCAATCGCCCCCGCTACATTCCCCTAGAAATTCTCGGTCAGGGCAGTGACACCCCCACCTATAGCCAAGCGGGCAAAGTCTCACCCGTTCTCAATCATACGCGCGGTGCGGTGGCCATGGCGCGATCGCAACTCCCCGATTCGGCCTCAGCCCAGTTTTATATTGCCCTTGATCAACTGGATTTTCTGGATGGCAATTATGCCGTCTTTGGCTATGTCACCGATGGTATGGACGTGGTGGACAGGATCCAACAGGGCGATCGCCTGCAATCCGCTAAGGTTGTGGCCGGTTTGGAAAATTTACAGCAGCCATAGCAGAACGCCGCCGAAAGCGTTGTCGCAGGGTGGGTAGCAGTCGCAAACACAGGGCGTAGGTGAGGAGTCCGGCAACCACGCCCACCCAAACACTGCCAAAAATCAAAATCGTTGCCATTTGCCCCCCCTGTTCGAGGAGCTTTTCCCAAGATTGCCACTCACCAAAAGATAGGGCAGGCTGCCCCATCAGCCACCAACCCACCTGAAAGTTAAACCAAAACAGGGGGACATAGGTGAAGGGGTTGCTCACCCAAGTGGCAAGGGCAGCCAAGGGCTTGTTGCCGCGCACAAGGAGGGCCACCGTGACGGCAATAAGTATTTGCCCCCCAAACAGGGGCAGCATGCCAGCAAAGACCCCTGCCCCAAGGCCACGGGCAATACTCTCAGTGCTACTGTGGGAGCGCATCAAGCGCAAATAGTGATAGCGGAGCGATCGTCGCCAAGCATGGAGCCAACGGGGCTGTCGAGAAGGCTGAGGAAAAGACAACCGCATCATAGGTGAGCGTCGAGAGGGTTCAAAGGTTGAAAAAATGGGCGAATAAAGGTCTTTGCTTAGCAGTTTGACATATTTTGCTTAGAGAGTGCTAGGGGTCGCATCCTTGGGCTTGCCCAATCCCAGCGCCAAAAAGCCAAGGGCGATCGCCATCATCACACTGCTTTGCCAAGCGGGCGCCACCCCACCCCAGCGATCGAAGACCCACCCTGCCCATGCCGGTCCAGCAATCCCCGCCACACTTTGGAGTGATTGGCTAGCGCCAATAATTTTCCCCTGATCTTGATCTCGCACCCGATTGGAGATCACCCCTCGCAGCGAGGGCAACATGATTCCCACGCCAAAGGCCAAACCCACCACACACCCATAAAGCAAGGGCGCACTAAAGCCGCCCGCACTGGGCACCGCCGCAATCCCCAACAAGGCCAAGGCCACTAGGAGCAATCCCCCCAAGCTCAAGCGCTGCTCACCAAAGCGAGGAATCAATGAGCGAATCAAGCCCGCCTGCACAATCGTACTCACCACGCCAATAATCACAAAAATGATCCCCGCTTGGGCAGGTCCCCAACTCAATTGCCGCTTCAAGAAGAGGACGAAGATACTGGTAAAGCCAGCAAAGGCAAAGTTGAAAATAAAGAAGGCCATGAGTAAGGCTTGGAGGGTGCGTTGATTGAATAGCTCCAACCACTGTTGCTGCAAGGCAAAGCTCTTTAGGGTCAGGGGCGATCGCTGGGCTGCGGGCAATGACTCTGGCAAGATGAAATAGGCCAAGATGACATTCACCAGTGCCAAGCCCGCTGCAAACCAAATCGGCAACTTGAGATCAATGGCTGCTAGACTGCCGCCAATGGCCGGCCCAAAAATGAAGCCAATGCCAAAGGCTGCCCCCGTTAAACCAAAGTTCTTAGCCCGATCTGCTGGAGCAGAGGTGTCGGCAATATAGGCCTGAGCCGTTGAAACCACGCCCCCCGTGAGACCATCAATAATCCGCGAGACAAAGAGCAGCCAAGGAACCGTCGCCACAGCAAAGAGAATGTAGGACAGGGCCGTACCGGCAATGCAAATCAGCAACACCGGGCGACGTCCCCAATGATCCGAGAGGGCACCCAAAAGGGGAGCAGCAATGAATTGGGCAGCAGCAAAGGCAGAAAATAACAGCGTCAAGCTCAACGCATCAAAGTTAAATCGCTCCACGAGGAAGGGCAAAATGGGGAAAATCAGACTCTCACCCAAACGGTCGATGACAATTGTGAGTAAAACAATGAATAATGGTGAGCGTAGGTTGATCCCCATTGATGTGATACGTCCTCAAGTGATGGATGCCTGCCCTGTACGGTTTTGACCCCCAGAAAAAGGCAGTACAATAAAAGACTACAACTTAACACAATACAGTCCTTTTCCCATCGATTGGACACAGCCCAAAACATCCTACTGATGAGGTGATGCCACCCATGTCTGCTTATACGGAATCTTTGAAGCGATCGCTCTTTTTGACACTGATTGCCCTAGTTGTATCATTGACGATTTCCTTCTTGATGGCAATCTAAATTTGCCCTGAAAATCATTTATCATCTTCTATCAGTGATGTGAGTTGAGTGAGGTATGGCCACTCGTTCTGCCGCTGCACCCCCGCCGCTGCCCCTGTGGGTCATGTTTCGCTTGGGTCTGTTTCAGATGGCACTGGGGATGATGTCGATTCTGGTGTTGGGGGTGCTCAACCGCATCCTGATTAAAGAACTGGCGGTGCCGGCCACATTGGTGACGCTGACGATCGCCATGCATCAATTTGTCTCACCGGTGCGCGTGTGGTTTGGTCAGCTCTCCGATGCCCATCCCATTGGCGGCTATCATCGCACGGGGTATGTCTGGGGTGGGGCTTTGGCCTTTACGTTGGTCACCTACGCGATTGTTCAAGTGATCTGGCAGGTGGGGCAGAGTTTAGATCAAGCGGGCTGGAGTCTCATCACCCAAGGGTGGATTGGCCTATTGGGATTGCTCTTTGCCGCCTATGGCATTTGTGTCAGTAGTAGCTCGACCCCCTTTGCGGCTCTGCTCGTGGATGTCTCCGAAGAGGAAGATCGGGGCAAATTGGTGGGCATTGTCTGGTCCATGTTGACCGTGGGCATTGTGGCGGGTGCCATTCTCAGTAGTGTGCTGCTGCGGCAGTTGGAGCTAGACCCCCCCATTGAACTGCTGCAACAAAGTGTTAATCGCCTCTTTTTGGTGGTTTTGACGGTGGTCTTTGCCCTCGCGATCGCCAGCACCTGGGGGGTTGAGGCCAAGTATTCCCGCTACCATGTGCGCAGCCGTGCCTGTGACAATCCGGAAAACATTACCCTTGGTCGCGCCCTGAAAATTCTCACGGCCAACTCCCAAACGTGGCGCTTTTTTCTCTTCCTTGTCCTGATGACCCTGAGTTTATTTATTCAGGAACCGATTCTGGAACCCTTTGGCGGTGAAGTTTTTGGCATGACGATCGCCGAAACCACCCGCTTGAATGCCTACTGGGGCATGGGTACCCTTGTGGGTCTAAGTTTCACCGGATTTTTGATTGTGCCCCGCCTCGGCAAGATCCGCACCACCACCTATGGCTGTTGGGGGGTGGCCTTGATGTTCTTGCTCTTGATCATCTCAGGCGTCACGCAGCAGGTGTGGCTCTTTCAGTTGCAACTCTTTCTCTTTGGCATTGCCGCTGGGGTGACAACAACGGGTGCCCTCAGTCTCATGCTGGACTTAACGGCGGCGGAAACAGCGGGGACATTTATTGGCGCTTGGGGCTTAGCGCAGGCTATTGCCCGGGGATCAGCGACTGTTGTCGGCGGAACGGCCCTTGATATTGGGCGTCAACTGTTTGGCGTGCCGATCCTCGCCTATGGATTTGTCTTTTGTCTGCCGATGCTGGGAATGCTGGCCGCTGTCTTGCTTCTGAAACGAGTGGATGTCAGTCAATTTCGCCAACAATCTCAGGTGGCGATCGCCAAGGTCTTGGCTGAGGACTTGGAATAGAGTCACCTACCAGCGGGCAAAGAAGGAAAAATCCAACTTACCAAAGTGGGTGACATGGGCGATATTAAAATGCTCTAGGCAATTCACCAGCCAGCGTACCTTGCCGCGACTAAAGGACTGATAGTGGTTAAACAGGATCGCAAAGCGTTTTTCAAGGTAGGGTTTTACTTTCTTGCTGAGGAGCACAACCTTGAGCAATAAGCCAATCGTTGCCGCCGTGCCGATGGTATTGAGCAAGTCAACAAAAACCAGATGGTTAGGATTTTGGGCGCTATCCACCACTAAGTAGTTGAGGGTCTGGCTACAGGTGCGCACAATCGTAAATTCATTCAGAGGTTGTGGCTGCTGAAAGAGGGGCAGCGTTTCCAAATACTGGTAAAAGCGCTGGCGAAAGCGACCCCGCCCCACATCCGCTGTGGTGTCCGTCAAGTAGTGGAAGAAGGCATCCCGAAAGTCGCGGGTGGATTTCAGGCGTTGCAGCCGCTGTCCAAATTGACTGGCCAAGTCGCGATAGGTGTGGCGGCCATCCACCTTACCGACAAAATGTTGAATCGAGGTTCTGACTTCCTCAGCAGAGAGCAACGTGGGATTTTTCACCAGTGGGATATTGTTATGCCCCTGAGCACGGCGAAACTCACTCGTGAGGTATTGACTCAGGTTCATTTCAAACTGCTGAGTGGCCTTTTGCTGAAAGTCTTGAATGTAGCGCAGGTCTTCGGGTGTCGTGTCATCGCCCACCAAGCAGTGGTTATAGAGATAGGGATAGCGGCGAATTAAGGTAGCAAGGGGGCGATCGCTATTTTGCTGAATCTGTGAAACGTCTTGGGCATCTTCTTGCAGAAATTGCACCATGCGCTGGAGCTTCTGAAAGGCTTCACTCTCTAAATAATCCTTGAGGAGCAGCCGCAGCTTACGCACAATCGGTGCCCGGCTCAGACCCCCCGCCGGCATCGCCACAGGCGTTTGCAGCATAGCCAGAAATTCGGGAACTGCCCCTTGGAGCAAAGGACGCGACTGCCAGCGGTTAATCAAAATGTGGCAGCAGCGGTTCATAAAGGGACGAAAATTATCTGCCACCCGTGCCCCCGTCACAATCCGATCCATCACTTCTTGAATCTGGCGATCGGGATAGGTATAGCCCATGAGAAAAAGGGCACGAAACCGCTCAATGACTTGCTGTGGACTCTCGTGCTGCACGCATTCCAGCAAGTGTTCATAAATCAGTTGGTAGTCGTTTGTCTTTATCCAAGTATTCATAGGGGATAATGCGCTCCTAAGCCACGCCGCTACCGACCGTGCTGGAATTCAGGGGCACAATTGAGAGGGTCTAACATACCTGCATCATAGAAGGCAACATATCGTTAACTGGTGATCGAAAGCACGTTTTTCCCGTGATCCTAATCACAAGAATGACTTAGGTATCTTTGATCGCTGACTAGCGCAAACACCCTACTACTTTTTGATGATAAACAACAAGACAATCAATTGACAACCGACGATAAAAATTGGTGCCAAGTTCTCTCCTCATAAAGAGTTTTTAGGCTTCGCGAGCATTAGCGCCCCTGATACCCCGAAAGCTGAGCTAGACCCTCTAGGGGATAGACCCCCTCATAGCGTTTACCGTTGATTTCCCATGTGGGGTAGGCACGGATATTGGCCTGCTTGCACAGTTCTGGCTGGCCATTGGTACCGCGGGCATCGCACTCAATATAGTTGATACTTTTGAAAGCGCTGCCAAAGAGTTCTTTTTGCTTCATGCAAGCGGGACACCAGTAGGCACCGTACATCTTGGCATTGATTTTCTTGAGGTGGTTCGCCAGCCCTTGGGGGGAAATGGTCTGACTGGTTCCCTGCGCCATGACCATATCGGGAGAGTGCAAAACAGGTAAACGGGGCACAAGGGCGATCGCCAGCCCCACACCCAAGCCAAACAGGAGATAGCGCAAGGAGTTTTTCATTGAGAACCATCCACTAACCGAATCTAGTGTACTGTACTCCACATAGTGCTAGAGCTAAAGACCGCGAGTACCGTCTTGTAGTTCCGCTATTCTGAAAATTGCATCTAAGAATCATGCTGGCACGCCTTATCTAGGAACAATGAAGCAGCAGTACGACCAAGATTACAGTGCGTGGATTGCAGAAACAGTGGCATTATTGCGAGAAGGACGATGGCAAGAGTTGGATCTGCCCCATCTCATTGCTGAGGTAGAGGACTTGGGCAAAAGTGAACGGCGCGCCATCAATAGCCAGTTAACTCGTCTGCTGCTACACCTCTTAAAGTGGCAATATCAACCCCAGCGCCGATCCGATAGTTGGTTGGATTCGATCACGGATGCCCGCACTCAAATTGAGCTGACCATAGCTGATAGTCCGAGCTTGCGGGATTATCCGGCCAGCCAACTTGCCATAAGCTATGAACGCGCTCGCCGCCAAGCAGCAGAGCAAACGGGTTTACCGCTGAGCACCTTTCCTGAAACCTGCCCTTATCCCCTAGAGAGGGTTTTGACCCAGAGTTGGCTCCCCGAAACGGACACTTAGCTCAAAACACTAGATGAGGTGCATTCGCCCGTGCTATTGCCGTTAAACTAAAACTACGTTATAGCGGCAGTGCCCTTGCGGATCTTTGAATGGCAGCGATTTTTGAGCTTCATCCGGTTAACCCCCAGCCCCGCACGATCGCCCAAATTGTTGAGGCCCTCAAGGAAGGGGCAGTCATGCTCTACCCCACGGATACCGTCTATGCCATTGGCTGCGACATGAACCACAAAGGAGCGGTGCAACGGGTACGCCAACTCAAGCAACTCTCCAACGATAAACCCGTCACTTTTTTGTGCTCTTCCCTCTCCAACATTGCCCAGTATGCCTATGTCAGCAATGCCGCTTATCGCCTCATGCGTCGCCTGATCCCAGGCCCCTACACCTTTTTGCTCCCCGCTACCAAACTGGTGCCCCGCCTTGTCCAAAATCCCAAACGCAAAACCACAGGGATTCGTGTACCTGACCACGTTGTGAGCCAAGCGCTGTTGACCGCCTTGGGTAATCCGATTATTTCCACCTCAGCACGATTGCCCGACGACGAGACGTATTACGTGAATACCGCAGATCTCTTCGATGCCTTTGACAAACGGGTGGATTTGATGATTGATACCGGCGAACCCCCCGGACAGCAAATGTCGAGTATCCTTGATCTCACCGTTGACCCCCCGCTACTGGTACGCAAGGGACAAGGGTGGGAAGCGCTGCCAGCAGAACTGGTGACTGTTGAGTGAGCCACTCCAGCTTTTCAGCAGATAGAAACCGTTATACAAGGTTTGATTCAAGAATGAGTTCATCGCAATTAATTGGCAAAGTATATTTAGTGGGCGCAGGTCCCGGCGATGTGGGGCTACTGACGGTGCGTGCCAAGACGCTACTGGAGTGGGCGGATGTGGTGCTCTACGATGCGCTGATTAGCCCCGAAATTCTTAACTTGATCAACCCCCAAGCGGAAAAAATTCATGTGGGCAAGCGGCGGGGCAACCATACCCTCTCCCAAGCGGAGATTTGTCGCCTGTTGATTGACTTGGCTCAGCGCCATGCGGTGATTGTGCGCCTCAAGGGGGGTGATCCCTTTGTCTTTGGCCGAGGGGGTGAAGAGTGTCTTGCCCTTGTCGAGGCTGGCATTACTGTCGAAGTGGTGCCGGGGGTCACCAGTGGGGTGGCTGCACCTGCCTATGCGCACATTCCCCTCACCCATCGGGATTTTAGTTCTTCGGTGGTTTTTGTCACGGGCCATGAGGCTGCTGGTCGCTATCAACCGCGTGTAAATTGGTCGGCTCTGGCTACGGCGGTGGATACGATTGTGATTTACATGGGACTCCATCATCTGCGGGAAATTGTGCCGCAACTCCTGGCAGGGGGGCGATCGCCCCAGACGCCCTTGGCCTTTATTGAATCAGGGACAACACCGCAACAACGGGTGGTGGTGACAACCCTAGAGCGAGCGATCGCCACCTATGACGAGGCACAGATTCAAACGCCTGCCTTGATTGTGATTGGTGAGGTCATTCACCTGCGCTCCCAGCTAATGGGAGGTTTCCACCAGATCTGAAACAGCGGGTTCTAGGGGCAGCGACAGCATCGCCTGCTCCAAATAGGGCAAAAGCTTACGTCGCGTTTGATCCAGAGAATAGGCAAGGCGGATATTCTCTCTGGTGAGCAGTCCCAAAACCCGTTGCGGATTGTTGCGATCCACCACGGGTAACTGCCTCAAATCCCGCGCCCCCATGCGATCGAGGGCGTCCTTCAGGGGTTCATCACCGTAGGCAAGCAATAGCTCCCGCGTACAGACACTCCCCACCGTTTGCGTTTGATAGGCCGTTGTTTCCTGATCAGTTTCCCAACGGGTCAGCACCCGATTAATATCCCCAAGGGTGATCAACCCCATCAAGTCCTGCTGATTATCGGTCACAAAGGCACAGTAGGCTTTTTTTTCAATCAGTTGTAAGCCAGCTTCAACCACAGGCATTGCTTCGCTCAGAAACAGCACCTCCGATTGCATGGCTTCCGCCACAGAAAGATTGGGGGGACTTTCCTCCTGCTCCTCCTTCTGGGTCTGAGCGCTGGGTGCCAATGCGGGCAGTTCGCCCCGTTTTTGAACACTCAAACTATTCACCAACCAGACACTTAAGCCCACCGCTGCCATCAAGGGCAAAATAATGCGGTAGTCCCGCGTCATTTCAAACAGCAGCAAAATAGCTGTTAAGGGAGCATTGACACTTGCCGCGAGGACAGTTGCCATTCCCACTGTGGCATAGGCTGCTGGTGCAGCAATACTGTTGGCAAACATGGGTAGCAGGATCGGCAACACCTTACCGTAGGCAGCTCCTAGAGAAGCCCCCAGAAATAGGGCTGGTGCAAAGATGCCCCCCACCAAGCCACTGCCAAGACTCACTGCTGTCAGTACCATTTTGGCTAGCAGCAATACCAACAACAAACCAAGGGAGAGGTTCACGTCCCTGAGAATTGCTTCCACCGTTTCATAGCCAATGCCCAGCACTTGCGGTAAATGCAGAGCCACAAGGCCAACGCAGAGGCCACCCACTAGGGGACGCAGCGCTAGGGGAATACGACCTAAAAACTGCATGGGTGGAATCTTCCCCTGAAAGACTTGGGGGAGCCACTGAAGTAACTGGGTATAGACAATGGCAACGCCGTAGGCCAACAGTCCTAAGCCCAAATACAAGGGCAACTCAAGGGAACTGCGCACCTCATAGGTGGGCAAATCAAAGGCGGGTTGTGACCCCAAGCCAATTTGGGTAATCAGGGCAGAAATCACAGCAGCCAAAAGCACCACACTCACAGCCGTTGTTTCAAACGTGGTGCCCAATACCACCTCTAGGGCAAAGAACACGCCAGCGATCGGGGCATTGAAGCCTGCTGCCAACCCTGCCGCCGCCCCTGCACCGAGGAGCAACTTTTGCCGTTCTCGGGAAACCTTCAGCGCTTGACCCAAGAGAATGCCGATGTTGGCACCCACTTCCACACTGGGGCCTTCTGGACCAAGGGACGCACCTGTACCAAGGGAAATCGCCGCCGCAAGGGTTTTGGCAATGGGGCGAATGAAGGGAATTTCCTTGCCTGCTTCTACAGCACCCATCAATGACATCAGGTTGGGACTAAACTCTTGGACAAACCAGCGGATGATCCCCACCAGCAAGCCTCCCAAGGCCGGAACGCAGGCCAGTGTCCAAGCGCCCCATCGACCAATAAGCCCCATCAAGTCTTCAAGGGCCATGTGATGAATTGTCTCAATCAGGTAACGAAACAGCAGCACACTCAGCCCTGCACTACCGCCAATGAGTACTGCCAAGACCAGTACGACGGTTTCCGGGGGCGGTTGTAATTGATTGAAAAGTCGAGTGAGGCGAGATTCAGCAGTCAGAGAAGGAGGGGAGGATGGGGAGGACACTGTTGCAAAGCGGTGAGAAAAAGTTGCTTAAAATAGCTCCATCTTCAATTATGCGGAATTTCCAATGGAGAAGCTAAAAGGGCAAAATTTGCGGCGTGACATGATAAAAGTAAGGATGTAGCCACCACAGCAAACCGACAAAGATGGCTACTCCCCCATAGGCGGGGCGCAAAAATTCTTGCCACACCAGTTGTTGCTTGCCCTGCCAAATGGCTTTGAAGGGAATGATTGAGGTGCGGGCTTTCAGGGCAGTAAACGCTTCTCCATGCCGTGCGTACCAGCGGCGATCGCCATGCCAAACCCCAAAGCAGTGATGGGCAATCAGCCCAAGGGAGGTCAGCAGTGTAAAGGACGTGCCCAACCACAGCGTATGCGCCACACACCAGATCACCTGTCCCCATAACTGCGGGTGGCGGGTAATGCGAATAATCCCCGTTTCGTAGAGGTGTACCTCTGGCCTTTGCACAGCGGCAATCTCTAGCAAGTTAAATGTGGCCGGATAAAGAAAGAGAAACGAGAGGGCCGAGAGGCTCCACACCAGAGCACCCATCCCCGGCACCCCTTGGAGTTGCCACAGTTGAACGCCATCGTAGCGATGGGCCAAAAAGTAGAGAATCAAGATTGTCGCTAAGGGTAGACTCACTAAGGCAAAAAAAATGCGATAAAGGCGGGCACCGACGCGTTTTTCAGCCCAAGGACGTAAGCTTGCCAATCCACTGTGGGCGATCGCAAACAAGAGCAATAACCCCACCATGATCCACTGCGAACTGGTTTGCCAACTGTGCTGATCCACGCCGATCTACTCCGTACGATTAAAACCCCATCCCATGATCCCAAAGGGTCAGACGCTTTGTAAAGTAATGTAACTGAGCCGCAAAACGCAGCCTATGAGCTATAGTCAAGGCGTTGAGGGCATCTGACATCAATCTATGTTCAATTGGCTCGATCGCCTCGAAAACCGCCGCCTACTGCGCCTGCTGCTGCTCTTTGCTCTTGGCTGGATTGGCGTGCAACTTTTGCACTACTTTGCCTACGTCTTACTGATGTTTCTTTTTGCAGCCATTCTGGCGTTTTTACTCAACTATCCCGTGGGCTGGCTCAAGCGTTACTTGCCCCATGGTTTGGCGGTTACCATTGTGTTTCTCGGGACATTGGCAATTCTAATCGGCTTGGGGATTACCCTTGGGTTGGCGATCATTGGCCAGTTGCAGGACTTGATCACCAATTTGCCCAGCCAAATTGATCTGTGGATTGACTCCCTTGAGAGGATGCAGCAGTTTCTGGCGCGATGGAATCTAGACATCAATTTCCAGCAACTGGAGTCAGAATTACGCAACTTTGCCCTTGCGGGTCTGCAGTTTGGTTTTGGCAAGTTGCAGTCTGTCTTTGCGCTGTTGCTCAGCGGCATTATTCTGGCTGTGATTACCTTCTTTATGCTGCTAGAGGGGGAACGGCTATGGCAGTACCTACTGAGTTTTTTGCCTGATCCGTGGCGCGATCGCGTGCCCCAAGCCTTAGAGCGGAACTTTTTGGGCTTCTTTAGTGGCCGTTTGCTTCTCTCTCTCTTCTTTGGTACCGCCACATTCCTTGTCTTGCTGGTGTTACGTGCCCCCTATGCCCTTGCCCTTGGGGCGATCGCCGGTGGCTTGGATCTCATTCCAGGGATTGGCTCAACGATGGGCATTTCCCTCATCTGCTTGATCCTGCTGCCCAAGAGTATTGCCCTGAGTGTACAAGTGCTGATTAGCTGTATTCTGCTGCAACAGGTGGAAGAAAATATTCTCATGCCCCGTGTCATGCGCAACACCGTCAACCTGAATCCAGTGGTTTTATTTTTTTCCCTCCTAGTAGGGGCAACAGTCGCAGGAATTGTCGGTATTTTCCTTGCCATTCCGATTACGGGGACGATCGTCAGTTTGCTAGATCTCAAAGCCTTACAGGCAAGCAGTGAGGCTGCTCCGAAATCCTCGCAGGGCAAACGCATACTCAGGCAGTAGCAAGGAGATGAGCGAGGTAGTCATCGTCCCATCCTGCTCTCAAACGTTTTGCCTTGACGCTGACCTTCACAAAGGTGTCCTGACGCATTCACAGTTATTGTGCTGGATAATATCTCATTCTTGATTGGAATAGCTATAGTCCCTGAGCAGGTTCCACGCCAGTTCAAACGTGTACTCAAATCCTTGAATCACTCCCTGCTTTTCTATATTGCTCAAGGGGCGAGTACGGCACAGTTCCACCCTTTCCTGAAGCCTCTGAAACGCTTTTTTATAACTCTTGAGTCGCCACTGCCAGCGTTCCATGATCTATCCTTCACTGAGGGGGTGATCACTTCTTGTTGACAACCCCTGTTGCAATGTGAGCATCACCTTTTTCATATCCCCTTGTAAAAGGGCCGGCAAGTTCAGCCAGAGGCCGGCAAACTCTTGACTACGCAGCACTCCCTCGCGATCGGGCTGTTGTTGAACGTAGCTCCCCTGCTCGCGGTGATACCAGTAAAAGGCCTGTTCTGAGACCACCCACACCAGATATTCCTTGACGCCAAAGCGGCAATAGAGGTCTTTCTTGTCGTGGAGATCGTAGGCGGCACTGCTAGAGGCAATTTCAATCACTAACTCCGGTGCCCCTTCGATGTAGTCATCGGCACTAATGCGTGATTGTCCCCCCGCCGATTCTTCGAGGCGCAATAGCACATCAGGTTGCACTTCATTGCTGTCATCCAGCCGTACAGTAGCATTGTCACACATCATCAAACTGGGCATCAGTGTCGCATAGGTACCCAGCCACACAACCATGTGTCCGTGAGGTTGAGCGTGCTTTCTTACTCTAATTGGGGAGGCCACAAACACGACTCCATTGATGAGTTCCGCTTTTTTGATGTGGGGAGAGTGCTCATAGCGGTATTCAAATTCCTCGCGGGTTAGGCGATCGCCACTTTCAAGGGGGATGATATTAACCAATTGAGTCATTCCGTAGCCTCCGGGGGCAACGCTAAATTTATTGTGATTGCCGCTTTAAGGCTTCAGCAAACCGTTGGCATTCAGGGGAAGCTAGCCCCTGTTGTAATGTGATCATTACGCTTTTCATATTCCCTTGTAAAAGGGCAGGCAAATTCAACCAGAGACCGGTAAACTCTTGACTGCGAAGCACTCCTTCGCGATCGGGCTGTTGCTGAACGTAGCTCCCCTGCTCGCGGTGATACCAGTAGAAGGCCTGTTCTGAGACCACCCACACCAGATATTCCTTGACGCCAAAACGGCAATAGAGGTCTTTCTTGTCGTGGAGATCGTAGGCGGCACTGCTAGAGGCAATTTCAATCACTAACTCCGGTGCCCCTTCGATGTAGTCATCAGCACTAATGCGCGACTGACCCCCCGCCGATGCCTCAAGGCGCAATAGCACATCGGGTTGGACTTCATTTTGGTTATCAAGCCGGACTGTGGCGTTATCGCAAACCATGAAGCCGCTAAATTCAATGCTGTAGTGAAAGAGCCAGCCAAGGATGTTGCTATGGGGTTGAGCGTGGTTTCTAACCCGAATTGGTGAGGCCACAAACACCACTCCGTTAATCAGTTCAGCCTTCTTAATGTGGGGAGAGTGCTCATAGCGGTCTTCAAATTCCTCGCGGCTCAGGCGATCGCCACTTTCAAGGGTGAGGAGAGGAGCCGTCATTTTTCGCAACCGTCCGTGATAGCAGCCAGCACCTTTATTCTAGGCGTCAGCGAAATGGTGAATGGTACATGCGCATCAACTAAGCAGCAGGTAATCCCAGTACCTCACTGGTGCCCGCAACAACGGTGCCAATTGGCCAACTCTCAACCCCCCACTCGGCAAAGCAGGCCTGCGCCGCTGCAACCGCTGACGGCGGTAAAACCACGGTGTACCCAATCCCCATATTGAAAGTGTTGAAAAGTTCGCCCAAACTGACCCCTCCCATTTCCCCTAGCCAGTGGAAGAGTGGCGGAATCGGCCAAGCCTGAGGATCCAGTTGTGCGGATTGCCCTTGACCCAAGCAGCGGGGCAAATTTTCCGGCAGACCACCGCCGGTGATGTGAGCCATGCCGTGGATGGGAATCCCTTGCGCCAAAGCAGCACGAATGGGTTGGACATAGAGGCGCGTCGGTTCTAAGCACAGCTCGCCAAGGGGGGTGGAGCCAAGGGGGGTATCCTGCCAACTGAGCTGGCGATCGCTAACAATTTTACGCACCAAACTAAAGCCATTGCTGTGCAGCCCAGAACTGGCCAATCCCAAGACCACATCCCCCACCTGCACCTGCGTGCCATCTAGCACCTGATCCTGCTCAACGACACCAACACAGAACCCCGCAAGGTCATAGACCCCTTCGGCATAGAATCCCGGCATTTCCGCTGTCTCCCCCCCCAAGAGGGCACAACCCGCCGCTTCACACCCTTGGGCAATACCCGCCACTACAGCGGTCATCATCTCTGGCGCCAGACGACCACAGGCAATGTAGTCCAAGAAAAAGAGCGGCTCAGCACCACAGGTGAGGACATCATTGACGCACATGGCCACCAGATCAATGCCAACCGTATCGTGGCGATCGAGGGCTTGAGCCAGTTTTAGCTTCGTGCCCACTCCATCAGTTCCCGACACCAAAAGAGGTTGACGATAGCCCTTGGGAATTTGACATAGCCCAGCAAAGCCTCCCAGTCGTCCCACTACTTCCGGTCGTTGGGTGCGTTGCACCAAGGGGCGAATCTGCTCGACAAAGGCACGGCCAGCGGCCACATCTACACCGGCACTGCGGTAGTCCATCAATGCTGCTCCTGTAGTTGGGGGTAGTGAGCCTTGAGATACTCTAGGAGGCCTTCACAGGCATCGGTGAGCAGATCCAACACCTTCTCAAACCCCTGACGGCCACCGTAGTAGGGGTCGGGCACTTCCCTCGCATCGTGGTGACGGCAAAAATCACACATTAACCGCACTTTATCGCGGTATTTCCCTTCGGGGTCAAGGCGCAAGATATCATAGTAGTTTTCCCGATCCATCGCCAAAATCAGATCAAATTCCTCAAAGTCGGCGGCATGAAATTGGCGCGCTCGATGGGTCAAGTGCAGTCCCCGTTGCCGTGCCGTCATTACCATGCGGGCATCCGGTGGATCGCCAACGTGAAAGTTGCTGGTGCCGGCAGAGTCACACTGAATCTCATACTCTAAACCTGCCTTTTTGATCAGATCTTGCATGATCCCTTCGGCGGCAGGGGAGCGACAGATATTACCAAGACAAACAAAAAGAAGACGGATGGGCATAGGACATTTCCTAGGGGGCGGGAATCAAGGTACGGATGAGATCAGCAACCTGCTGACTGCTGTTGGGCATCGCCAATTGGCGGGCATTCTCGGCCATGGCTTGTAATTTTTGCGGCTGCCCTAGCCATTCTAAAATGATCTGTCCGAGGCGATCGCCCGTCAATGCCGACTGCGGGATCATTTCAGCAGCGCCGGCACTCACCAGCACTTCAGCATTCACCGTTTGGTGATCTTCAGCCGCATAGGGATAGGGAATCAACAGCGCTGGGGTTCCTGTGAGGGTTAGTTCCGCCAAGGCACTGGCGCCAGCTCGACTAATGACGATATCCGCGCGGTGCAGCAGGGATCCCATGGGTTCAAAGAAGGGAAAGACGAGATAGTGGGGATGCTGAACACTTTGGGCATCGGGATCATTGTTGCCCGTGAGATGCACCACCCAAGCCCCCGCCTCGAGCCAGCGGTGAACCGTTTCCCGTACAAGGCGATTGATGGCCACTGCCCCTTGACTCCCCCCCATCACTAGAATCAGGGGTACCTCCTTGGGAATCGGCAACTCCAAGTCGCCGGGATGGAGAATATCGGGACGCACCGGGGTGCCCGTGACCCGTAGGTTCAGCCGTTTGGATTTGAGGTAGGCTAAACTCGCGGGGGTACCCAAGGCAACCAGCGTACACCAAGGCGCCAGCCAGCGGGTGACTTTGCCTGGTAGGGCGTTGGATTCATGGAGCAGGGCGACACGCCCCAAACTGCGAGCCGCTAAAATAGCTGGTGCTGCAATGTAGCCACCGGTGGTAAACACCCCTTGGAAGTGTCCCTGTTTTAACAACTGGCGCGTTTGCCAAAAAGCTCCCCAAAATTGCCAGAGGGGGCGCAGCCTTGCCCAAGGGGTCTTGCCTTGGACACCACCGAAGTTGATCGTATGCAGGGGGTACTGGGGCGGAATTAATTTCTGTTCAAGGCGATCGCGCACCCCCAACCAATGGATGTCATATTCAGGTAACTCTTCTGCTACTGCTAGTGCGGGAAAGAGATGCCCGCCGGTACCACTCGCTGCAATCAGTAGTTTCCTTTGCCCAAGCATTAAACATTCCAGCCCAATGTGGTCATGAGCTTATCGACAAAGTTGGTATAGACAATACCGCTGCGAAACTCTGGTGTGTCCATCACCTGCTGATGAAAGGGAATGGTGGTCGGCACCCCCATAATCGCACATTCTCTTAGGGCACGCTTCATGCGGGCAATGGCAGCGGGGCGATCGCTCCCCCACACCACCAATTTACCAATCAGCGAATCATAGTAGGGGGGGATTTCATAGTCGGTATAAACATGGGAGTCCATGCGCACCCCAGGGCCACCGGGGGGCAAGTAACCACTAATACGACCGGGATGGGGACGGAAATTGCGCTCTGGGTCTTCGGCATTGATGCGGCACTCGATCGCGTGTCCGCGCAACTCAACCTGCTCTTGGGTCAAGCTGAGGGGTTCCCCTTGGGCAATGCGAATTTGCTCGGCAATCAGATCCAGCCCCGTAATCATTTCTGTGACGGTGTGCTCCACCTGAATGCGAGTATTCATTTCCATAAAGTAAAAGTTGTCTTGGCCGTCGAGGAGAAATTCAATGGTGCCGGCACCGACGTAGTTAATGGCTTTGGCGGCAGTGACAGCAGCAGCTCCCATCTTGGCACGCAGTTCGGGGGTGAGGGCAGGGCTAGGCGCCTCCTCAAGGAGCTTTTGATGACGCCGCTGTACAGAGCAATCGCGCTCCCCAAGGTGAATGACATTGCCATAGCTATCCGCCAGAATCTGGAACTCAATGTGGCGGGGATTTTCAATAAACCGCTCCAGATAGACGCCGGCATTGCCAAAGGCGGCTTCCGCTTCCCCTTGGGCGGCACTGAGGGCTCGTCCTAAATCTTCAGCAGAGCGCACCAAGCGCATCCCCCGGCCACCCCCCCCAGCCGTGGCTTTAATCATCAGGGGATAGCCAATTTTGCGGGCGATCGCCCGAGCAGTTTCCTCATCTTGCACCAGTCCATCACTGCCGGGAATTGTCGGCACCCCCACCTGTTGCATCGTCGCTTTGGCGGTGGATTTATCCCCCATAGCACGCATGGCAGCGGGACTCGGCCCAATAAAGGTAATTTTGTGGTCGGCGCAGATCTCGGCAAAGCGGGCATTTTCCGCCAAAAAGCCATAGCCTGGGTGAATCGCCGAGACATGGCGGGTGAGGGCAGCAGCAATAATGTTGGGAATATTGAGATAGCTGCGGCTACTGGGGGCTTCGCCAATGCACACCGCCTCATCGGCCAATTGCACATGCAGGGCATGGCGATCTACGGTGGAATAGACGGCAACCGTTGCAATGCCCAATTCCTCACAGGTACGCAGAATCCGCAGTGCAATTTCGCCACGATTGGCAATCAAAATTTTCGTAAAGGCCATGGCGGTCAACGGTAGGGGAAGCGATCCCTAATGCTACCATGCCAGCCGAACGCTTCCGAAAAGGCGACGGCAATTGCATTGGTGCCACTGGCAAAAACAAGTTAGGATCAGCAGGGTTTTATTTGGGAGCGCACTATGGCTGCTGTGTCACCCACGATGGCCTTGACCGTTACGAAAACCAGTAATTGGACAATTGAGGACAGCGAGCAGCTCTACCGCATTCAGGGCTGGGGCGAACCCTACTTTGGAATTAATGCTGCGGGTCATGTCACCGTTTCTCCCAAGGGCGATCGCGGTGGGTCATTGGATCTCTATGAATTGGTGCAGGCGCTCCAACAGCGCAACATTGGCCTCCCCCTGCTACTGCGGTTTTCCGATATCCTTGAGGATCGCATTGAGCGACTGAATGCCTGCTTTGCCCGCGCCATTGCCCGCTATGGCTATCAGGGAGCCTACAAGGGGGTCTTTCCCGTTAAGTGCAATCAACAACGCCACATCATTGAAGCCCTCGTGCGCTTTGGCCAGTCCCATCAGTTTGGCCTAGAGGCAGGATCAAAACCGGAATTGCTGATTGCCTTGGCCATGCTCAATACACCGGGGGCACTGCTAATCTGCAATGGCTATAAGGATCGCGGCTACATTGAAACGGCTATTCTGGCGCGTCGCCTTGGCCACACCCCGATCATTGTCCTTGAACAGCCCGAAGAAGTCGCGGAAGTGATTGCTGTCAGTCAGGCTTTGGGCATTGAACCCATTGTGGGCGTGCGGGCAAAACTCAGTACCCAAGGGGTGGGGCGCTGGGGCACTTCTGCGGGCGATCGCGCCAAGTTTGGTCTCACCGTGCCAGAGATTTTAACGGCAGTCGAACAACTGCGAGAAGCGGGGATGCTCAATTCCCTGCAACTGTTGCACTTTCACATTGGCTCGCAAATTTCTGCCATTAGCGTCATTAAGGATGCGATTCGTGAGGCGGGGCAAATTTATGGTGAACTGGTGCGCCTCGGTGCCAATATGCAATACCTTGATGTGGGCGGTGGCTTAGGGGTGGATTACGACGGCTCCAAAACCAATTTCCATGCCTCGAAAAACTACAGCATGCAAAACTACGCCAGTGATGTCGTGGCCGGCATTAAGGACGCCTGTCGGCAGCGGGGCATTCCCGATCCCATTCTCATCAGTGAGAGTGGCCGCGCCATTGCCTCCCATCAATCGGTATTGATTTTCAATGTCTTGGGGGTCAGTGAAGTGCCCAAAATTACCCCCGAACCCGCCACGGAGGACGAGCACCTGATTATCCGCAACCTCTACGATACCTACCAAACAATTGATGAGAACAACTACCAAGAGGCCTACAACGACGCCCTGCAATTCAAGGGGGAGGCCATCAGTCTCTTTAACTTTGGCTACTTGAGTTTGCCAGAGCGGGCACGGGCAGAAAGTCTCTTTTGGGCCTGTTGTGCCAAAATCCTCGGCATTGCTCGCCAGCAGGAATATGTGCCCGACGATCTCGAAGATCTTGAGAAAATCATGGCTTCGATTTACTACATCAATCTGTCGGTGTTTCAGTCGGTGCCTGATAGCTGGGCGATCGATCAACTGTTTCCAATCATGCCAATCCACCGCCTCGATGAAGAACCCACAGAACGGGGCATCCTTGCAGATCTGACCTGCGACAGCGACGGCAAAATTGACCAATTTATTGACCTGCGGGATGTGAAATCGGTCTTGGAACTCCATCCCTTTCGCCCAAGGGAACCCTACTACCTTGGTCTCTTTCTCAACGGTGCCTATCAGGAAATCATGGGCAATCTCCACAATCTTTTTGGGGATACGAATGCCGTCCATATCCGTCTAACTCCCAAGGGTTATGAAATTGAGCACTTGGTGCGGGGCGATACAATGCAAGAAGTCCTCGGTTATGTGCAGTACCAAGGGGATGCCCTGTTAGAAAAAATTCGCCGTCGCACTGAGGCAGCGCTGGCAGAACAGCAAATTACATTGGCAGAAGCGCAGCACCTGCTAGAAAACTATGAGCGGAGTTTGCGCAGCTACACGTATCTATCCTCTTAGGGAAAGCGATGCTGGGAACATTTCAGTCAAGCCATTTGCGCATTGAGGTGCCGGCCACGGCAGACCAACTGCGGGAGTATTTGACGCAGCCAGCACAGTTACGGCGGTGGTTGTGGCCCCTACAGATCCAGACGACGGGCGATCGCCTGCAAGTGGGGGATACCTTCACCAGTGAATTCCTGTGGTTAAAACTGGAACATCGCGTGGAACTACTCACAGCAGAGCGACTGGTATTGGTGCTGCGGCAGGCCATTGAGGGCTGGCAAGAATGGTCGTGGGGAGAGGGCTGGGTACAGTCCTGTATTGAGGGGGTAACACCACTGCCTCTAGAGTTGGGGCAGACTTTCCTCCTATGGCGGTTGAAATCAGTGCTGAGTGAAACGGTAGCAAGCTGAGGGTCGAAGAACGTTGAAGCGATCGCGCCAATTGGGATGGATCTTATTCTTGAGTGCCCTGCTTCTCAGCAGTTGTGAGGGCAGTGGGCTACAAAGTTGGTTTGCTGCTGACCCCAATGCTGATCAATGGGCAGGGAAGGCACCCACGCCAGAACCGACGACAACGCTACCAGAGAATTTACGGTTTCCTAATGCGATGCTTGTAGCCAATCAGCCGCAAGCGGGGTCACCCCAGACGACGGAAACCCGCTGGCAAGCACCCGCGCCGGCGATCGCCATCCAGCAATTCTATAGCCAACAATTTCAACAGTCGGGCTGGCAACTGGTGGAGCAACAGGTAGCCGACAATACGATCACCCTCAAGGGGCGCAGTGCTGAACTGGAAGTGAGCGTCACCATCAACACGGTGCCAGAAAATAACCTGACAACCTTCACCGTGGCCTACACAGCCGTCAATAGCACCACGGCCACACCGTCTCCCCAGCCCACCCATTCCTCCCCCCAAACGTTCGCTGATCTAGAGGACGCCCCTGCCCCCCTAC
Organism: Thermosynechococcus sp. QS41; assembly: GCF_031583515.1. NCBI lineage: Bacteria > Bacillati > Cyanobacteriota > Cyanophyceae > Acaryochloridales > Thermosynechococcaceae > Thermosynechococcus > Thermosynechococcus sp. QS41. Next base: position 2,356,889 of record NZ_CP134181.1, on the reverse strand, counting down.
AGCCGGCCATTCGTGACTTGGCAGAACTGGGGGTTCTCAGCACCACGGGCGATCGCCTGCAACCCAATACCCCCATCAGTCGTGCTCAGTTTGTGCGTTGGTTGGTGACCACCTACAACCGCTTTTATGCCGATCGCCCCGCACGCCAAATCCGCTTGGGCAGCCGCAACGACACACCCATTTTCCAAGATGTGCCCCGTGATCATCCCGACTTTCCCTATATTCAGGGACTGGCGATGGCAGGATTTTTGCCCAGCCCCCTCACCGGCGATACTAGTACCCTCTTTCGCCCCAATGCTCCCCTTACTCGCGAAACGCTGTTGCAGTGGAAAGTGCCCCTCGATCAACAGGGGCGGCTCAGTCCCAGCACGATTGACCGCATTCAGCAAACATGGGGCTTCAAGGACAGTCAACGGATTGCTCCGCCCGCCGTCAATGCCGTGGCCGCTGACTATCTCGCGGGGGATCTCTCAAACATTCGCCGCGTTTGGGGAGAAACCCTCTTGCTCCAGCCCCAAAAACCCGTCACCCGCGCCGAAGCCGCAGCAGCCCTGTGGTATATCGGCAACGGTACCGAGGGACTCTCAGCAGCGATGGTGAAGCAAGCACCGCCCTCTGCCTCCTAGAACCTTGCTAGATTAGAAATCCGAGTCAATTGTTACGATTTGCTGAACTGATTGCTGCCTATGCCTTGGCCCTTATCCCGTGGTTACCATCGTCAAATTGCCCGCCTCGAAATTACGGGGGCGATCGCTGGGGGTACTCGCCGTCGTGTCCTCAAAGCCCTGAAAACCATTGAAGAACGGGGCTATCCGGCACTACTGGTGCGCATTGACAGTCCCGGCGGAACCGTGGGGGATTCCCAAGAAATCTATGCGGCCCTCAAGCGTTTGCAGTCGAAAATGAAAATCGTTGCCAGTTTTGGCAATATCTCTGCCTCTGGCGGGGTCTATATCGGTATGGGGGCACAGCACATCATGGCCAACCCCGGCACCATTACGGGCAGTATTGGCGTCATCCTGCGGGGCAACAATTTGCAACGGCTCCTCGACAAGGTGGGGGTCTCATTCAAGGTGATCAAGTCTGGCCCCTACAAGGACATTCTTGCTTTCGATCGCGACCTCACTGAGGAAGAAATCCGCATTCTCCAAGACCTCATTGACACCAGCTATCACCAATTTGTCCAAACCGTGGCCGAAGGCCGTAACCTCGATGTGGAAACGGTACGCAGTTTTGCCGATGGCCGTGTCTTTACCGGTGAACAGGCCCTTGCTCTCGGACTGGTGGATCGCTTGGGAACCGAGGAGGATGCCCGTCGCTGGCTAGCGGAATTGGCAGGACTTGACCCCGACAAAACCAAGGTGCAAACCATCGAAGAACCCAAGTCGCCCTTGGCTCGGCTGTTTCCGCGTCAGCAGGAACGATTCCCCTTTCCGTGGCAAGCGGGTCTCGACTGGTTGGAATTTGAAATGGCCACCAATGGACTTCCCCTATGGCTCTATCGCCCCTAAGCTGGATACAGTACCCTTGCGGATATCTTGATGGAGGAGCACACTGTGGGCTGGCGCGTCCGAGCAATTCGTGGAGCAACTACCGCCACTGAAAATTCAATTCCAGCAATCCGTGAGGCGGTTTTGGAACTCCTCGGCGAGATTGAGCGGCGCAATGCCCTCGATTTCTCGGAAGTGATTAGTGTGACCTTCTCTGTGACCCGTGACCTCGATCAAATCTTTCCGGCGGCGATCGCCCGGGAATGTCCCCATTGGCGCAACATTCCTCTCCTCGATGTTCAACAAATGCATGTGGAGGGAGGCTTACCCCGCTGTATCCGCTGCTTGATTTACTTCAACACCCCCAACCCCGATCAACCGATTTACCATGCCTACCTGCGCCATGCCCAGAGCCTCCGTCCCGATCTGGCAATGCACGGCGACTACCATCCCCTCCATCTGTCCTCTCATTCCCTAGGTTAACTATGACCGCTCTTGTCCGTGACTACATGACCCCCAACCCCTTTACCATTCGTGCCGATGCCCCGATTTCTGAGGCAGTTCGCCTGATGGAAGAAAAACAGGTGCGCGGCCTCCCCGTGGTGGATGATAAGGGCAAATTGGTGGGCTTGGTGTCTGAAGCTGACCTGATCGTGCGCGAAGCGCCTCTCGAGCCACCGTTGTACATTACGTTCCTCGGCAGCATCATTTACTTTGAGTCTCCAGAATCCTTTCATCAACACCTCAAGAAAACCCTTGGCCAACAGGTGCAGGATGTGATGACCCCTAACCCCCACACTATTGGGGTGGATGCCCCCATTGCCGAAGCGGCTCGCCTCATGGTGAATCACCACATTAGTCGCCTGCCGGTCTTGAATGCCCAAGGAGAATTGGTCGGCATTATTAGCCGTCATGATCTGTTGCGCGCCCTGCATACCCAAGAAACTTCTGCGTGACGTTTGTCAAATTGGCCTGACACTAACTTTCAAGATTGGTGACTTCCCATAGAATAACCACAGGTTCGCTCGCGATCGCCTGAGGGTTCTTTGATCATGACCGCTTCCCTTGATTTGATTTGGCAGCAGGCACGGCAGGGTCAAGCAGAGGCCATTGCCCATTTGATGAACCGCACGCTTCAGGCCAAGGGAGTGCGTGCCCTCGTTCGGCGACGGGGTGACTGTTTACAAATTATGTTTGAAGCGGCGCGATCGCTCCCTCCCCAAGTCTGCGTTCAGTTTGTTTGCCGAGGCCTCAAGCAATTGGCGCCCCAAGGCGTTCTACGTGTACGGCTCCATGCTCGGCTCCTTGGCGAAGAATGGCCAGAATGGACACAGACCGTTGACTTACAGGAGACCTTACCAGCGGCGCCGTCTGTGCAGGCAAGCTCAAATCCAACAACACCTGCCACCACGCCATCCCATCAAGCGGTCAGTGCTTTTGCCCTCAGTTTACTGGCGATCGCGGGCACGAGTGCCGTTGCCCTTACCCTGCAAAATCAACTCAGTGTCGATGCCCCGCCGAGTGCGGAACCCAGTCCAGCCATTACAACCCCTGAACCCGACGTTCCCCTTGTGCCCCCCCCACCCACCCCGAGCGATCGCCGGCTGCGGATTAAGGCCGTTGGCGATATTGTCCTTGGCACCAATTTTCCGAATAACCGCTTGCCTGCGGATCCACAAAAGCTCTTTGCCCAAGTGAAACCCTATCTTCAGGGGGCAGATCTCCTCTTTGGCAATTATGAAAGTACCCTCACCGATCATCCCCATCCCTTCAAAAACACCAGTAGTGGTCGTAGTTTTGCCTTTCGCTCACCGCCCAGCTATGCACAGGTGTTGCGCCAAGCTGGTTTCAATGTCCTCAACATTGCCAACAACCACAGCTACGACTTTAATGAGCAGGGATTTCGCGATACGATTCGCCACATCAACGCCGCTGGCATGACCGCCATTGGTGATCTCAATCAAATTACCTACCTCGAAGTCAATGGCCTGAAAACCGCATTTATTGGCTTTGCCACCTACTACGGCCAAAATCGCATTCAAGACCTCAAGGCCGGTGCCGCTCTTGTACAGAAGGCCAAGCAAAACGGTGATATTGTGGTTGTTAGTTTCCATGGTGGCGCCGAAGGCAGCGATCAAATTCACACCCGCGATCGCACCGAGTACTTTTATGGCGAAGACCGCGGCAATGTGGTTCAGTTTGCCCGCACCATGATTGATAACGGTGCCGATTTAATCTTAGGTCATGGCCCCCATGTCCCCCGTGCCCTTGAATTGTATAAAGGCCGCCTCATTGCCTATTCCCTAGGGAACTTTGTCGGCTATCAGACCCTGAGCAGTCACGGCACCCTTGGCAAGTCCTTAATCCTAGATGTTGAACTCGACGGTTCTGGCCGCTTCCTTCAAGGTAAAGTCATTCCTGTACGCCTCGATGCCAAGGGGATTCCCCACATTGATCAAAACTTTGCCAGTGTGCAACTGATTCGCCGTTTAACCCAAGCCGACTTTCCCAACACTCCCTTGCAGATTGAACGCCTCGGTGAAATTGTCAGCACCGATTCCCAATCCTAGTCTTCCTCTGGTCGGTGAGACAACTGTTGGTGCTCAATTTTGACCGGTAGAAACTTAGGAATTTGTGTAATAAGGGATTCGGCTATGGCATCGTTACACCCTTGATAAAGAGGCACTCTGCGAGGAGGCCCCGGCACATTAAGAGTGAAGTAAATCTTGAAATGATTCTGTTCCCAAGAACGGCCATGCCTGCCTTGTATCACTTCGACATATTTTTGGACAATCATTGCCTCTATATCGGGAAAGTCATATTCTCTGCGAAATTTGGTTTTCGGACTCTCCCATATAATCTTTCTTGTAGATCGATCAATGATTAATGTTTCCTTATATTTCAACAACTCTGACATACGAGGATAGTAGAATCGCTGATAAGAGACTGCTAAGAAGTTAACCGTCAAAGGCAAAGTCAAAATAGATATAATTGCACTCGGTAACCAATCACGGTTTCTATAGGTATACGTCTAGGTTTCTCGATTAGACTACAGGAATCTTGATAATCAGTCTTGTGCCGCTTTCATCGCACCACAATCTCCCCCACCCCATCCACCAACAGAGGAACCCCCATGATCCTCTAGGCTCCAAGAAGCGCAATATTTCCGTCGGTGACCACGTCGAACTATTTCCTCTTTGATTTCAATGTTACTCCCTGAGACGTATTCAACTAACATTTCATTTCGTTTATACAATCCCCAAAACCAATATTCTTTAACTCAGCACTGGGCAGTGGCGGTCATATCTTTCGTTTCAGTGCGCTGACAACTCAACTGTACTGAAAGGATGGGAGAAAAGTATAATTTTAAGAAAATGATTATCAAGCCAGCAAGCATCCATAAAAGAGCCATTTCATCAGCAACGGATGAACCTTCTAGCTTGATTTGAGATTCGTTTTTCTTTGCGATGTTCATTTTTAATAATTTATTAAATTTTGATAAAAATTCTCTATCTCATCCCTATCTAGCAGGATAACAATTTCACCTTGGAGATGGCTTTTAGGTTTATAGACTAGTAAACAAAATTTAGTGGTTTTTCATTTTCAATTCCTATGAAAAGGGCTGTGCACTAACTTTCACAGCGTTGCGAGTGTGCGATACTTGTGGAAAGGGCTGTACTGCGATGCAAAGCTTCAACCAGTGAAAAAGCGAGTCACATTGACATTCCCTCGACGGACAATTCAAATGCCCGTCACCTATCGCCTAGCCAAGGACTTTAACATTGCTGCCAATATCATCCGCGCCCAAGTGGCACCTAACCAAGTGGGCAAACTGGTTCTAGAGTTGGCTGGGGACATTGATCAAATGGAGGCCGCCCTAGAATGGTTGCGGCAACAGAATATTGAGGTTTCCCTTGCCAGCCGTGAAATTGTGATTGATGAGCAGGCCTGTGTCCACTGTGGCCTCTGTACGGGGGTATGCCCCACTCAGGCGCTGACGCTCCATCCAGAGACGTTTCAACTCCAATTTACCCGCTCCCGTTGCATTGTCTGTGAGCAATGTGTGACCGCGTGTCCGATGGAGGCGATTCACACCAACTTTTAATTCAACTCCTCAACTCCTCCTCAAGGGTCACGTCTTGATAGATATCAGACAAGTGGCCTTGCCAAGCGATGCTCTTGAGTTCAACCGAATTTTGTGGCGGGGAATAGGCCTGCCAAACCCATAAGCCCGAGGTACTGCGACGAAAGGTCTCTAGCCGCTGCTGACGAGTATTGACCAGCACGTATTCCTCTAGCGTCTCAAGGCTTTGATAGTCAAGGAACTTATCGCCGCGATCAAAGGCCTCTGTTGAAGGAGAGAGCACCTCAATCACCAAGCAAGGGAAAGATTTATAGAGAGAGGTTTGCCGATCCCGTGGATCGCAGGTAACAAAAAGATCCGGATAGTAAAAGCAATTTCGCTGCTCCAGACGCACTTTCATATCTGAAATGTAGAGACGACAGCCCCGTTGGCGCACCGTTGGTCGTAGCAGAGTTGCCAAATTTAAGGCTAAGGTGACATGGGCATCGCTTGCCCCTGCCATTGCGTAGATCTGACCGTTGATGTATTCGTGCTTGACGACCCCACTTTGGGTTTCCCGTTGCAGATAGTCTTCAGGACTCAGTTGTGGCGAAGGTTGCGTGCTCATTGGCAGCCTAGAATAGCCAACGCTTATCTCGCTACTATTGATCCTAGGGTACGAAGAAAATTATGACCCAACAACACGGATATTGGGCACTGGCAACGCTGGCGGGGATGATGCTCCTGATTGCCCCGGCCAAGGGGGTGCCTGCGGTGGCACTGCCAGAAAGTTTTTATCGGGCGATCGCCAGCCAAGACTGGGCAACAGCGGTGCAAATTCTCGATCAGGTCATTCGTGCCCATCCCCAACAGGCGCCAGCCCTTACTAGCTATCGTCAAGAATTGGTGCGGCTGCAACAACTTCCCCGAACCCCTGCTCCGCCCATGGCAACAGTGATCACCCAGCCCAGTGGCATCGTACCGATTCTGCGGCGGCAGGGAGGAATTCCCGTTATCCCAGTGATGTTTAATCAACGGTTACGGTTTGAGATGCTAGTGGATTCAGGCGCCAGTATGACAGTGATTACGCGATCGATGGCACGCGCTTTAGGCATTACCCCCGCTCAAGTGGTGGATAATCGCCTGTTTCATACCGCGAATGGTCAAGTGGTGCTGCCAGTGGTCTATGTCCAATCCATCAGCGTCGGCGGTTTTCATCGGAAGCAAGTGCCCGTTGCTGTCGCTGGGCCTGAAATGACCATTGGCCTATTGGGGCAGGATTTTCTCCAGCACTTTGATGTCAGTTTGCGGCAAGATCATATTCAGTTGCAGCGTCGTCCTTAGGAAATGCCCATTCTCGCCCAAGCGGTCTTAGCCAGTCACAATGCCGGTAAAGTCAGAGAGTTTCAAGGCTGGTTACAGCCATGGATTGGGGAGTTGCTGCCCCTGCCAGCCACGATTGAGATTGCTGAAACTGCGGATTCCTTTGTGGGCAACGCCTGTTTGAAGGCCACCACTGCCGCTCAGGAGCTGGGAACGTGGGCGATCGCCGACGACTCGGGGCTAGCCGTTCATGCCCTTGAGGGGGCACCGGGGATCTACTCGGCTCGCTACGGTGCGACGGATGCTGAGCGTATTGAGCGTCTATTACGGGAAATGGCCGGTGTCAGCGATCGCGCCGCTGAATTTATTTGTGTCATTGCCCTCGCGCGTCCCGATGGCACGATTGCCGTTACGACCGAAGGACGGTGTGCAGGCGAGATTTTAACGGCGCCCCGCGGTCGGGGGGGGTTTGGCTACGATCCTATCTTTTGGGTGCCCAGTCAGCAGCGTACCTTTGCCGAGATGAGTCCCACTGAAAAGCAACAGGTCAGTCATCGGGGTCAGGCATTGCAGCGGCTGCGGGAGTATTTGCAAACCTTTCATCCGTAGATTCACGGTTGTTGGCAGCAAGCTTTTTGTCCTACACTGACGCCAATAGTGTTCCTCAACCAACCTGTGGCCACTATGCAAGAACGGGTCTAGCGTCGCAAAGTTGCATTCAGCAATGCCCTTCATAGAAAGAAGTTCATAGGGAATATAATGAAAGGAAGGGGGCACGTCCCTTAGGCCCAGTGGCAGTCTTCTTGCCGTGATTCAAAGCAAAAACTATGGGCGATCGCGAATTAATAGACCAATTTATTAAAGACTTGATTCAGAAAAATTCGCGAATGCTCTCGAATCGGCACCTGCGCGTCGAAACCACCTTTGATGAAGTTCAGTTAATTTCCTACAGGGATGGCATTGTTGCTCGTGTCAAGACCGATGCCCCAACCCTTGCCATTGAAGTACGAGATGCCTCCCCCTATCGGCCTCTGATTCAAGAGGTAATGGTAGATTATGAGATCTTCCAAGTCGGCGTGGCTCAAACCCCCGGATGTTTACGTTACGAACATCGCACCGTTCCCGAAGGCTATGTGATCCAATACACGGAAGCGGGAGTGCTGTGGAAAGACCGCTGGGCACGGGGTAAGCGACGCGGCGCTCTGACAGGGGGTAACTCCCTTGGGATGGATGCGATGATTCTCTATCGGGGCACTTGGTATCCCATTCAAAGCGTCAATGCGGCCAATGGCTTTGTTGCCATTCGTACCTTGGGCGGGGAAGCCACCTACAGTGCCTCTGACTTTCTGGTGTGGCTAAAAAAAGAGGAAAAAGACACCGCCGAGAGTCCCAGTCAGATCAGTGCCTACAAACGGGGAGAACGCATGGGAGACATTGACAGCGCCCCCACCCAAATCCTCGAGTCCACGGAAATTATGGCTGCCAAGGCCAGTGGCACCCCATCAACGCCAATTGCCTCCCCTGCTGGCGAACCGGAGAAGGAAGAAGATCACGCCGTCATTTTGCCGTCAGCGCCACCAGTACCTGCAGTTGCAGCAACAGTTTCAACCCCCTCTGAGCCTGCACAACCGGTTGAAGCCACCCAAGACCATCCAGCGGCCAACTACGAGCACGCCGTCGGCTATTCTCACCCCAACTATGACTATTCCCAAGGGTATCCAGCGGCCAACTACGAGCATTCCGTGGGTTATCCCCACCCCAACTACGACTATTCCCAAGGGTATCCAGCGGCCAACTATGAGCATTCTGTGGGTTATCCCCACCCCAACTATGACTATTCCCAAGGGTATCCAGCGGCCAACTACGAGCACGCCGTTGGCTATGCCCATCCCAGTTATGGTCAGCCCTACCCGCCCCAAACCTACCAGCACATTGATCCCAACATTCAGATGGCGCTGACGTATCTCCAATCCAGCTTGGCCTATCTGCTACAAGTGGAACCCAAAAATGCCAATATCCATGCAGTCATTCGCGCTACCAGTATGGCGATTCAAAATCTCCTCACCCTCCTCAATGGTTAGCGGCTCTCGGCGAGGGGATGCAGGCGAAGGACACTCTGAAGCAGCGCCCAAGCGGTTTTAATCTCAGGCACACGAACTTCATCCCATTGGCCGGGTTGACAGTAAAGATAACGAATAAAGCGACGTTGCTTTGGCAAAGAAAAGGGAAGAAACTGCACCCCAATCTCTACAGCCGTGGCGTTTTTTCCTAACGCCACCATTCTTGACCACCGCAGTTGGATCGGTAAGCGCAGGTAGACCAAAGGGCTCGGTGCCAGAAAGTGCAGTTCCCCTCGGGGGTCATCTAATACCTCCGCCGGCAACCTATTGAGGCGTATTCGTGCCCCCTCCTCAGACAGGTCAACCGTTTGCCCGCCATAGCAGTTGTTCCCAACGATGAGTTCACAGGGTTCAGAACGCAGGAACCGCGGATGTCGTCGCTGCGGCACATCAATGGCCACCAGAGCACAGACCAAAATCAAGAGAAAGTTGTAGCTAGACCAGACCATGTTAATGGCCAAACTATCGGGATTGACCAGCGTCTCTTGCAAAGGCGAACTCCGCCGAATGAGACCAAACATCATTAGAGCGGCAATGATTAACAAGGGACGAATGACTGGCCAATTAACATTGATGCGATGGGGATCCACAATCCCCTTGGGCGTGACTTTGAAGGTTTTGCCCCTAGGACTGATCAGGGTGCGGATCACTGTGATGGCCATGGGAAAGGCAATGATGGTTTCATAAACATCGGACCAAAAGGCGGAGCGGCGGCCTTCGGTGAGCCAAGAAAAGGCCATGATATTGCCCAAATAGTAGGGACAGTAAAAGTACACTACCTCGTTAATTGTGGCGCGCAGCGGCGCCAGCCCAAACAGTAAAAAGGCCAAGGGCGCCAGCAAAAAAATAACGCGGGGAATCGACAGCAGCCAATAGAGCACGCCAAGGCTATGGTAAAAACGCTGCAGGAAGTTTAGGTTAGGAATGGTAAAAAAGTTGTCCTTGAGGAACAGTATTTGCAGGGTACCTTGTCCCCACCGCAATCGCTGGTTAATATAGGCGCTGATGGTTTCTGGTGACATTCCTGCTGAGAGGGCTTCATTCAGATACTTGATCTGATAACCACGCCCCTGCAAATAGAGCGAGGTGAGGTAATCTTCGGTGATACTGTCGGTGGGGATACCGCCAATTTCATCGAGGGCACGGCGGCGAATCACAAAACAGGTGCCACAACACACAACGGCGTTAAAGAAATCGCGGCTGGGCTGAATGAAGCGGAAAAACAGCGTCTGCTCGTTGTTGAGAATCCCCTCTAGCCCTAGATTCACAGTCACTGGATCCTCATTGAAAAAGTGTTGGGGGGTCTGTACCATTGCCGTTTTCGCATCCTGGAAAAAACCCACCGTGCGGGTGAGAAAGTTGCGACTCGGCACAAAGTCCGCATCAAAGACGGCAATCAACTCCCCCGTGAGCGTGGGTAGAGCATGGTTAATGTTGCCAGCTTTGGCATGGCGGTTGTCGGGGCGATCGCGATATTCACAGCCCAGTTCTGCAGCTAGGGCACGCACCGCCGGCCGTCGGGTATCGTCCAGCAAGTAGATGCGCTTGTGGGGATAGTCCATGGCTTGGCAGGCAATGACTGAACGCCGCAAAATGTCCACCCCTTCGTTGTAGGTGGGCAGAATCACATCCACCCAAGGCAAATACTCCCCCCGAATCACAGCTTGGCTTAGGCGATCGGCCTCAGGGCTGCGGTCTTTGGAAAAGATACACAGGGCAAAAAAGCAAATGGTATTTGTTAGGGTCAGTAGTTCAGCGATAAATAACAGAATCGAAATCGTGCCATTGAGGGGATCATCTAGGTTGAGGCTGTTAAAAAAACGCCAGAGGATATACCGCAGTGCCAACAGGGTCAGCCCCAAACCCACAATTAAACGCGACCAAAAATTGGGCTTGGGGGAAATCTCCTTCAGGAAGAACGTAATGGCAATCCAGACTAGTGTGGGCAATAGGAGTGCTTGAAGCGTCGTGCCGTCAGCCCGCAGCAGCGCTTTCCCTTCGTGCCAAAGACCGACTAAGTTGGGTAGAAAGTTTTGCCAATCCAGTTGACTCAGCAGGACGGCCAGAAATGCGCCACTGCCCAACAGTAAAAGCCACAGATCAGGGCTAATACGTCGCGATCGCGCAGGTGCCTGTGGCGTAGGCGGCCTCGATGGCTGAGAAACCCTAGGGGATAGGTTGTTAGTTTCAAGTAGCTTCATGGGAACACAGTCAGTTGGGATGAAGCTCTACATCCTGTACTCACTCAGAGTTGAACAACGCCACGACCTCAAAATTACGATCGGGTGAGCAACTCTTTAGATTTCAACTATTTTCAATGCTTTGATCAATGAATCTTGGATGTAGCAGTCGTGTTAATTGATTTGATGAATAACAATGCTTCTACATGCAAGACTAATTATCAGCAAAATTTCTGACTGCCTAGAATAATTGCAGCGAATTCGTAGGCTAAAAAATATGGCCGCTTTGGCTTGGCAAGAATGGGACAGATGTAATTTTTCACCATGGTGCTAATCCATTTAGGGAACTTACCTCTAGTGTACCCAATGCTTTAGCAAAACTAAGCCTATACCGAAAAATTAAAGCAAAAATTCAACAATGGGCTAGCGACTTTCGGCAAGGGGATGCAGGCGAAAGACACTTTGAATCATTGCCCAAGCGGTCTTAATTTCAGGCACACGAATTTCATCCCATTGTCCCGGTTGGCAGTAGAGGTAGGGGATGAGACGACGGTGCTCTGCCAAGGATAGATCCACAAAGCGAATGCGCATTTCGACAGGGTTGCTGCTCGCCCCCTGCTGAAGTTGAATCAGGCGCTCCTGATCATGCCAGCGCAGCTCTGCCGAGAGCCATAGATCTGCGAGTTCGCTAGGAGGCAAGAGGCGAAATTGGGCACTGTAGGTTCGCAATCCCTGCGGTGAAGCATGGTTTTCCTGACAAGTGTCACAGCGGCGGATTTGTAAGCGGGCGCCCTCTTCAGAAATATCCACAGTTTGCCCGACATAGCGATCGCCCCCAACAATGAGTTCGCAGGGTTCAGTCCGCAGGAAGCGGGTAAAACGGCGCTGCGGTACATCAATGGCCACCAGCATACACACCAACAAAAGTGACAAATTATAGATTGACCAGACCATGTTCACCGCCAAACTATCGGGATTGACATTCGTCTCTTGAAGGGAAGAGCTGCGCCAAATCAAGCCCCCAATCGTCAAAAGGGCAATCACCAGCAGGGGGCGAATGAGTGGCCAATTAACATTGATGCGGTGGGGATCCACAATCCCCTTGGGCGTTACCTTAAACGTTTTGCCCCGCGGATTGATGAGGGTGCGAATCACCGTGATCGCCATCGGAAAGGCAATAATTGTTTCATAGACATCCGACCAAAAAGCGGAGCGGCGACCTTCGGTGAGCCATGAAAAGGCCATGATATTCCCCAGATAGTAGGGAAAGTAAAAGTAAAGAATCTCGTTCACCGTTGCTCGCAAGGGAGCAATACCAAAGAGCAAAAAGGCCAACGGTGCCAAAAGAAAGATCACCCGCGGAATGGAAAGAAACCAGTAGATGACACTCAAGGAATGGGAGAGGCGCTGCGTTAACCGCAGATTAGGGGCAGTGAAAAAGTTGCCCCCCAAAAAGAGCATTTGCAGTGTGCCCTGCCCCCAGCGCAGCCGTTGGTTAATGTAGGCACTAATCGTCTCCGGGGACATCCCCGCCGCCAAGGCTTCATTGAGGTATTTGACGCGATAGCCAAGGCTTTGCAGCTTAATGGTTGTCATGTAGTCTTCGGTGATACTGTCTGTGGGAATGCCACCAATTTCATCGAGGGCACGGCGGCGAATCACAAAACAGGTGCCACAGCACACCACAGAGTCCCAGTAATCGCGGCTGGGCTGAATAAAGCGGAAAAACAGCGTCTGCTCGTTGTTGAGAATCCCCTCTAGCCCTAGATTCACAGTCACTGGATCCTCATTGAAAAAGTGTTGGGGGGTCTGTACCATTGCCGTTTTCGCATCCTGGAAAAAACCCACCGTGCGGGTGAGAAAGTTGCGACTCGGCACAAAGTCCGCATCAAAGACGGCAATCAACTCCCCCGTGAGCGTGGGTAGAGCATGGTTAATGTTGCCAGCTTTGGCATGGCGGTTGTCGGGGCGATCGCGATATTCACAGCCCAGTTCTGCAGCTAGGGCACGCACCGCCGGCCGTCGGGTGTCGTCCAGCAAGTAGACGCGCTTGTGGGGATAGTCCATGGCTTGGCAGGCAATGACTGAACGCCGCAAAATATCCACCCCTTCGTTGTAGGTCGGTAAGATCACATCCACCCAAGGCAAATACTCCCCCCGAATCACGGCTTGACTCAGGCGATCGGCTGCGGGTGTGCGGTCAATGGAGAAAATACAGTGAAAGAAAAAGGCCACACTATTGAGAACTGTCAGCAATTCTGCCAAAAAGAGAACGACGGAGATCGTGCCATTGAGGGGATCATCCAAGTTGAGGCTATTCAACAGGCGCCAGAGTTCATAGCGAATCCCCAATAGGGCAAGACCCACACTGACAATCAGCCGTGACCAGAAGGTCGGTTTAGGGGAGAGTTCCTTTAGGAGAAACGTGATTGCCAACCAGACAAACGCCGGCAGCAGTAAAGCCTCAAGTGTGGTTCCTTGGGGGCGCATGATGGCTTGTCCGCCCTGCCAAAAACCGACAAGATTCGGTAGTAAATCCCGCCAGTTCACTTGCCACAGCAGTACCCCTAGGAGGGCGAGAATGCCTAAGAGCAAGAGCCAGCCATCGGCTTGCAACGACTTGAGGCGCATGATTTAGGTTCCAAACACCACTTCGACACTTTGACCCACACCACAGAAACGCTCAGCGGTTAAGTCCTCTGGTAGGTTGTAGAGTTGAACATCAACCGCCAGTTCATTGCGCACTAGATCGGGAGGGGGCACAGCCACATTTTCACCCACTTCGACTTTACCTGGCCCGCCGCGAATGGCACGGACAATCCCCGTTAGCCGGCGATCGCTCCCATCCAATAAGCGCACTGTTGCTTCCTGACCCACCCGCAGGCGAGGATTATCCCGCTCCGCCACCAAGCCCGTTGCCCAAACATCGCTACAGTCGAGAATTTTAACGATCGGATCCCCTGCGGTCAGGGGAATACCCAAATCCCCTGTTTTGTGGATCACTGACCAAACCACTGCGGTCGTCGGTACTTTCACGGGGGCAAGGCGTTGCAGGGAGAGTTGCTGTTTGATATTGGCAATTTCACGGCGTAGCTCGGCAATCGTTGTGGCCACTGCCAAAAGTTCAACATCAATATCAATCAGTTCAGTTTCTAAATCAATGAGACGGATTTGGGGAAAGCTAAAGGTACGCGAAGCATCCAGTTGCAATCCTTGGCGAGCCGCTTGTAGGGCTGTTTGTTGGCGGCGCAGTTCGGCCTGTTTACTCTCAACAAATTTCGCTGCTTGCTTGGCACGGGAAATGGCTTCATCGGCGAGTTGGCGCGCCACAGCCCCTGTTTCCACTAAGCTGGTATAGCGATCGGCTTCAATGCGGGCAATGGCCAGAGCTTCTTGGGCTTGGCGCAGTTCCCCTAGGGTACGCTGCACTGCCTCTTGGGCAAAGCGAACTTCAAGGGTTTGCTGACTCTGCTGATAGCGATCGAGTTGAGAAATCAGAGCCATACGGCTGTTGCGTTTCTGTTGCAGTCCCTGCTGCTGGGAAAGGGCGACATTGAGTCGAGTTTCAAGATTCTGGCGATCGGTTTCCAGTTGGGGATTGCGATCGTTGCGAATCGTCCCAATTTCCGTACCGGCATTCAGGCGTTCGCCGGGGCGCAAGTCTTCTAGGGTTAGGGTGCCGGGGATCGTGGCATAGAGGGTAATCACTGTGCCATTGAGGTAGCCGACACGACTGACCACATTGCGCTGTCGCCACCACAGGACATACACAGCTAAGCCAATGAGCGTCACCCCCAAGCCAATCCGCACTATCCGAAAAATGCGGCGCCGTTTCTCAGTTTGTGGGGGTTTGGTGGCAACTGCACGGGAAGATGATGAGGTATTCATATTCGGTTTTTCCACTGCCACAGCTCAGCAACATACTCAACAGAAAACCCATGCTCCTTTGCCCCTTGGAGAATTGTCTCTAAATAGTCGGCTGAAGGCCACAGGGTTTCATCAATAAAATCCTCCCCTGCCACATAAGTCAGAGCTGTTATCGCCTGACCCGTGGACGTTATGACTCTAACAAATTCATGGCGGTAATGTCCCCACTTAACACCTTCGTAAAAATCTAAGCGTTCAATGTCTGCTTCTGTGCAGCGATAAATCACACCCCAAACAGAACGGTGAGGATCAGGGACAACATTTGCTTTGCCAGTGCCATCATTACTGCGTTTATTGAACACAAGGCGATAGCCCCGCAGTTCAGCAACTTCAGCAGTGGGGACGGTACCGATGCGACGTTTTTTTTGGGCGGTACAGAGGTTGCTGCCGTAGGCAAAGTACCAGATACAGCCGTTGTCTAAAATATGGGAATCATCAAGGGGGAGTGATTCGGTCATCAAGCAGTTGAGGAATAGAGTTGGCGGTAAACTTCCATGAGGGCGATCGCCACCGAAGCCGAGAGATTCAAACTGCGCACCGCCGGCTGCCACATGGGAATTTTCAAAAAGGCGTCACAGGTCGCTAAGACTTCGGCGGGGATGCCATCGGGTTCGCTGCCAAAGATCAGCCAATCACTCTCAGCAAAGCTAAAGTCCCAGTAAATCTGTTGGGCTGAAGGCTCAAAGGCAATCAGACGCCCCCCGCTATGGGTGGTTTTGAGGAACGTCGGCCAGTCGGGGTGGCAGTGCAAGGTGACATAGGGCCAGTAATCAAGACCAGCTCGCTTGAGGTAGCGATCGCTGAGTTCAAAGCCCAAGGGTTCAATCAGATGCAGCGGTGTGTGGGTGGCAGCACAGGTGCGGGCAATATTGCCTGTATTCGGGGGAATTTGGGGATGGACAAGCACCACAGCAGGCATGGCGTTGAGTCGGTGGCAACTAGAGACTTAATCCGTTGTCGCCCGGCCACTGGGGGTTAAGCCGCGCCGTCCCTCTTCGCGGGCATAGGTTAAAAAGCGCTGTAGATGCTCTAAATGCTCAGAAGGGGGTAGGGTTGCTAATTGGGCGATCGCTTGGGCAAGGGGCAAGTCCCGCCGATAAAGAATCCGAAAGGCTTCCTTGAGGTTGCGCATTTCTGCCTCCGTCACCCCAGCTCTTTGCAGCCCCACTTGATTGAGGGCACGAACCCGCGCCGGATGACCTTCCACCAGCATATAGGGGGGCACATCCCGATCTACCCGTGCCATGGCTCCCACCATTGCCAAGCGACCAATATGGACAAACTGATGAATGCCCACCATACCGCCAATGCGAGCCTTTGATTCAATGCAAACATGGCCCGCGATCGAGGCCGCATTCGTAATTACCACCTGATCCTCAATCACACAATCATGGGCCACATGGACATAGGCCAGCAACAGATTGTGGTTACCAATAATTGTGGCATCCCCTTCGCCGTTGGCACGGTTGATCGTCACGAACTCGCGAATGGTGTTGTAATCCCCAATACGTAGGGCACTATTGGCACCCGTATATTTTTGATCCTGAGAAGCCGTGCCGATGATCGCTCCCGGAAAGATACGATTACCTACACCCACCTCCGTTGGCCCTTCAATAATCACGTGGGCACCAATTTCGGTATGGGCACCAACGCGCACCTGTTCACCAATCACGGCATAGGGGCCGACCCGAACTGTGGGATGTAGCTCGGCACTGGGATGAATGACAGCAGTAGGATGGATCAGTGTTTGCATCATTGATTGTGACTAGTCCACCAGCGAGAACATCATCTCGCCCTCACAGACCAATTGACCATTCACCTCAGCCCGTCCTTGCATTTTGCCGATGCGCTGCTGCTTGACAACAAGAAGCTCGGCCCGCAGGATTAACTGATCGCCGGGGACGACGGGACGGCGAAAGCGCACCTTATCAATGCCCGCAAACACGGAAAGCTTATCCTTTGCCCAGTTCATCTGCATCAGGACAACCCCTCCCACTTGGGCAAGGGCTTCCACAATGAGCACCCCCGGCATAATTGGGCGACCGGGAAAGTGCCCTTGGAAAAAGGGTTCGTTGATCGTGACGTTTTTCAGCCCCACGGCATACTTTTCTGGAACATAGTCAATGATCCGATCCACCAGCAGAAAGGGATAGCGATGGGGAAGCAACTGCTGAAGATCAGTAACCGTCAGCACAGTGGTGGGTGGGGAGTCAGTCAACGTTGGCATAGGGATAGGGGCCAGCTTCACATCAAAGACATACACAAATCATAGGGGAGAATGGTTGCCGACTAAACCATCTGTTGGGCGATCGCCCGTGCCAATTGGGTATGCAGATGATGACTCGCCCGATAGGCGACATAATGCGCGATGGGGGGTGTCCCTAGGAGGGCTAAATCTCCCCAAAGATCGAGTAATTTGTGGCGAACGGGTTCATCGGCAAAGCGTAACGGCGGGTTGACCCAACCACTGGCACTGCACACCAGAGCATTCTCTAAACTGCCCCCCTGAATCAGGCCTTGGCTGCGCAGATACTCCACTTGTTCAGCAAAACCAAAGGTACGGGCAGGGGCAACGGCCACCGCTAGTTCTGAAGGGGTAAAACTACACCACTGGCGACCAATCGCCGCATAGGGGAAGTCAATGCCATAGGTGAGGCGTAGCTCAGGAGCAGGAATGGCACTGACAAAGGCTGCTCCTTCGTAAATGGTGACAGGTTCCTTCAAGATGACTGCTGGCCGAGGAATCTCCTGAGGGACAACACCGACCCTTTGAATGCCTTCTAACCAAGGTTGCGCCGAGCCATCGAGCACCGGCACCTCAGAGCCTGTGATCTCAATCCTGACATTATCAATACCAGCGATCGCCAGCGCTGCCAAGAGATGTTCAACCGTGCGCACACTGGCGCCATTGGCGACCAACTCCGTTGCCAACTGAGTGGATTGAACCGCATCAATCTGAGCAGGAATCACGGGCTGTCTCTCCAGATCAAGGCGCACAAACTGTCGCCCCGTGTTGGCGGGTGAGGGTTTCAAGGTCACTTCAACTGATTGACCAGAATGCAAACCTACCCCTGACCATTGGGCAGCCTTTCCAAGAGTTTGCTGTGCAGTTGCAGTCGGTGCCGTTGGTACAGAGGTCGTTACCATGGGTATTTCTCCTAGAAGCGCTCGCCAATGCCAAAGCTGAAGGCACTGCCCCCTTCATTGTTCCAGCCAAAGTCAATGCGGATATTGCCTAGGGGGGTATTCACCCGCAGCCCTGCCCCGTAGCCTAGCCCCTCTCCGGGTTTACCGCGCACAATCCCCGGCTGACCGGGTACGCTGCGTTGGGTACCGAGCAAACTGGCTCCATCCACAAAGAGGGCGCCACCAACAATATTAAAAATGGGGAACCGATACTCTATTGTTCCTTGCACAAAGGCGCGCCCGGAGCCGATCGCCCCCTCTTCCCAACCACGTACTGAGTTAGCACCCCCAATCGTAAAGGATTCATAGGGAGGCAAATCGCCAAAAATGTTGCCCGCTTGGATATTGAAGGCAAGGGTTTGTGGCCCCTCAATGCGCAGAAACTTCACGGGGATATAGAAGCTATAACTGCCGCGCACCCGGTTCATTAAGATGTTGCCTGCCCCCACAGGGATTGACTGATCCACCCCTAAGCGAATCACCTGACCACTCGTTGGCCGCAGCGGATCATTGCGCAGGTCTCGCAGAATTGCCGCCTGCACCGTAAACAGGTCATTAAAACCACGGCAAACACCATTGTCTGGAAAGGTTAAGCAGTTGCCTGAAGCATCCGTATTAAAGCGGCTAAAACCACTGTCTAGGGAGGTAACCCGCTGATATTGCAGCCCCAAGGAACCGGTCCAAGCGGTGCGTATCTGATCCCGATCCTTCGTAAAGGGTCGCGTAAAGAAAACGGCACTCCCCAAGCGGTTAATCCGCGGAAAGTCACCATTGGGCAAGCGAACATCAATTGGGCCGTTGGTGAAGGTGGTGGGCACTGTCAGGCGGTTAAAGGCACTCACGGTGTAGGAGGTGCGATAGGGATCCCCCTTAATCCAAGGATCGGTAAAGTTAATGTCAAAGAGAAACTCCCCTTCCGTCCCCCCTTGGGCTTCAACACCAAATTTCCAGTTGCGACCAAAGAGGTTGTTTTGTTGGAATGCCACTGTGCCAAATAGCCCCGCAGCGGAACTATAGCCCGCCCCAGCAGAAATACTGCCCGTATTGCGCTCTTTGATATTCAAAATCAAGTTAACCTTGCGGGGATCTTGACCGGGTTCAAGGGCAACTTGCACATCCTCAAAGAGTCCCAATTCAAAAAGGCGTCGCAAATCTGCTTGCACGGTATTTTGGTTGAGAACCACGCCGGGCTGGGTGTCCATTTCACGGCTGATCACAAAGTCACGGGTACGCTGTTTTGTCGGCTCTCCTTCTTTATTCAGGAAGCGGTAGGTGACCTGTTCAACCACACCCTCAGCCACCTGCAATGTCACAACCCCATCGGGATCGACTTGGGGTGTACCAACCACCTGCCCCAAGATATAGCCATTGTCCCTATAGAACCGGTTGATTTGCTCAATGCCAGACTGTAGCTCTCTTAGATTGAGCGTGCGACCAATTTGCGGTGCAAAAATCTCGTTGACTTTTTCTGGGGTGAGCACTTGGTTGCCCGCTACTTGAACGGCTCGCAGTACTGGATAGGGGCGCACGACAAAGGTAATCCGCACACCGAGGGGAGTATCGCTGGGGACGGCATTGACATCAGCAAAAAAGCCCGTGGCAAAGATGGCGTTGGTATCCTCTTGTAGTTGCGTGCGGGTGGTGGTACTGCCAGGGCGAGTGCGAATGACTTGATACACCAATTGCTCAAGTTCGGGTGTGGCGCCTTCAACCACCACTTCGGCAATGAGAACTTGAGGTTCATCAGCGGGGGGCTGGCTCACAGGTGGCGGGGTGGGCGGTGCTGGGGTTGCTGCGGGAGGGCTTTCAGGCACAGGCTCTGCCGCTGGTGGCGTTGGGGATGCTGGAGTTTCCGCAGGTTGGTTTTCAGGCGGCGGGGCTTCTTGGCCACGACTGGGATGCAAAGAACCGAGGGCGATCGCCACGGTTGCCATTGCCACTGCTACCGTTTTCAGGGCAGCCCCCATTGGCTGCATTCGCACTGGCGAAAAAAGTTGGTTATTCACTGCTCACACCTAAAAAACAAATCGCGTCAACACAGCCAAACCCATTGGCATTCCTATAACAGTAGGTTAATGACTCAGAAGTGGCAATAAAAGTGCCCCTCTCTTTGCCTTTCCAACATTAGCCGTAATAGGCGGGTTCATTCCCCGCTTTCCACTTGATATTACAGCCGAGACTCGGTTTTTGATCTTCGCTGGGGGTTTGACCAGCTAACACGGCATCAATGGCTGCACGCAAGTCTTTCCCAGTCACCGGTAAGCCATTCTGGGGGCGGCTATCATCGAGCTGTCCACGATACACAAGCTTGCGATCGCCATCAAAGAGGAAGAAGTCGGGTGTACAGGCTGCCGTGTAAGCCTTGGCCGTTTCTTGGCTCTCGTCGTAACAAAGCGGAAATGTAAACCCTAGTTCAGTGGCCATCGCCTTCAGGGACTCTGGGGCATCATCGGGATAGTTGGCAGCGTCATTGGCACTAATGGCAACAATCCCTAAGTCTGTGTCTTTGTAGTCGCGCCCCAGCTTCGCCAGTTCCTCTTGGACGTGTTTTACGTAGGGGCAGTGGCGACAAATAAACATCACCAGTAGGGCTTTCTTATCGGCAAAGCGACTGAGGGAAATCGTTTGCCCACTCACCACATCGGGCAGCTGAAAATCGGGAGCAACAGTACCAAGGGCAAGCATCGTGGACTCTGTCCGCGCCATAAAACCTCCTGAGAACGCTGGCAAGAGTGTTACAAATAGCAATATCGTCCCTAGTGTACTCTGTTGCGATCGTTCCTCAAAGTGGTGAGAGGAGCAACTCCCCCAACGAACGCAAAAAGCAGCAAGATCACTCCTGCTTAGATATCATCGGTTTTAATTTTTGAGCACAGAGAAAAATTGCTTTAGCCAATATAGCTTTGACGGGAGACGTGCTTCTCAAAGGTGGCTTGGGTTTGATGGAGAAGTTGCTCGCGGCTGTCGCTGGTGTGTTTCAGGGCAGGCACCAAATTGCGCGCTTGGAGTGCCATGTGCAGTTGCAAATGGGCAACGTATTCGCTGAGGTCTTCGCGGAGTAGCGGATGACTTTGATGCACAGACACAGTGTTCTCCTTCAACTGATGGTTCAGTAGGCGTTCCATAGATCCTGTCAATCCCCAAAAGCGGTCATGTCAGGAATGGTGCGTTCAAACTGTTCGGCAGGGTGGGGTGCGTCACTTAACCCTTTTAGAGGTTAACATTTCTCAGGGAGGGTGTTGCGATTTGCAATCAACTGTAATGTTTTGCCAATACTTCACGATTCAGGGGGCAGGAAATGCGGTTACTCATTGCTAATGATGATGGGGTCTTTGCCCCCGGTATTCGGGCGTTAGCAGATACGCTGGCGATCGCTGGCCATGAAGTCGTGGTTGTGTGTCCGGATCGCGAACGCTCTGCTACAGGGCATAGCCTCACGGTCTTTGATCCGATTCGCGCCGAAGTCGTTAGCGATCGCTTTCACCCCAGTATTAAGGCGTGGGCCTGCTCCGGTACCCCCTCTGACTGTGTCAAACTCGCCCTTGGTGCCCTCCTAGAGGAACCCCCAGATTTTGTTGTTTCTGGGATTAACCAAGGCTCCAACCTCGGCACGGATATTCTTTACTCCGGCACGGTGTCTGCTGCCATGGAGGGGGTGATTGAGGGAATTCCCAGTATTGCCATTAGCCTCACCAGTTTCACAGTTCATGACTTTCAGCCAGCCGCTGACTTTGCCAGTCGTCTCCTCAAGGCGCTGGAAACCGCCCCCCTGCCCCCAAAGATGCTCCTCAATGTGAATGTACCGGCGCTGCCTGCCAGTGAAATTGCTGGCGTTGTCATTACACGACAGGGGATTCGGCGCTACCATGACCTGTTCCAGAAGCGCATTGACCCTCGCGGCAAAACCTACTACTGGCTCGCTGGTGAAGTGGTTGAAGAATATCCCCAAGACCCCAATCAAGCCCCCACGGATGTGGAAGCCATTGCCCAAAATCTGATTAGTATTACGCCGTTGACCTTTGATCTCACCTACGGTCAAGGGGTGCAGAGTTTAACCGAGTGGCTGCGCCAACCCACTGTACAGCCTCTATTCAATCTCTAGGATCACGGGTGCATGATCACTGGGCTTGGGTAAGCGCCGCGGGGCAATATCAATGTGACAGTTGCAGGCCCGGGCTTTGACAGCGGGGGTAAGGTAGAGGTGATCAATACGCCAGCCATGATTGCGGCGAAAGGCACCCGCCCGATAATCCCACCAAGAGTAGTGCCCAGGCTCCTCGGTAAAGTGGCGAAAGGCATCGTGGAAGCCAAGGTCGCGAATGGCCGCTAAAAGGTTGCGTTCGGCATCGGTGGCTCCCACTTTTGTGGCGCGATCGCTGGCATCAAAAAGGTCTTTATCTTCTGGGGCAATATTAAAATCACCACAGAGAATCACCTCCCCTTGGGCAGTGAGCTGCTCGAGATAGACATGGAGGGTTTTTAACCAGTGCAGCTTATAGTGGTATTTCTCACTGTCGTACTCTCCACCGTTGGGAATATAGACATTTACCAAGGTGACATCAGGAGCTAATTGGGCGCGAATCAGTCGTTTTTGCGTATCCAACTCACTGTGACTGGGTAATTGGGGGGCAAAGCCTGCTTCTACACCCGCAAGAGGCTGACGACTGAGAATGGCCACCCCGTTGTAGGCCTTTTGGCCACTACAATAAACTTGATACCCACGATCCAGAAAGGGCTGACGCGGGAACTCAGCATCTGTGACTTTGGTCTCTTGAAGACAGAGATAGTCCACTCCAGTGGTGTCTAACCAGTGGCACACATGGTCAAGGCGAGTGCGAATTGAGTTGACGTTCCAAGTAGCAATTTTTGGCATCGGTTGATTTCGGTCAAAGTGATTTGCCCAAACCGTTATAGGGGGCAGCATCGGCACATACTGTAGAAAGTATAGTTGGGGAGTGGCAGCAGTACCCGAAATATGGCTGGGTATGTTCTGGTCTTGGCCGTGATTATTCTTGGGGGCGCGATCGCGACGGTGGGCGATCGCCTTGGCTCAAAAGTGGGCAAAGCCCGATTGAGCTGGTTTAATTTGCGGCCTCGACAGACAGCTGTCCTGATTACCATTCTCACAGGGAGTTTAATTTCTGCCTCCACCCTTGCCATCCTCTTTGCCCTCAGCCGTGAATTGCGCGATGGCGTGCTGCGCATTGATACGATTCGCCGTCAACAAGCGGCGGCTGAACAAGAACTCGCCGAAACCCGTGCCCAAAAGGATGAAATTGAGGCGGAACTGGCACAATCCCAAATTGAACTGGCCAACATTCGCCAACGCCTTAGTCAAACCAACCAAGTCCTAGAGCAGGCCGTCAATCGTCAAACCCTCACAGAAGCAGAACTCAAGCAACTTCAAGACCGCTACACCCAAGCCCAAAAAGACCTCGAAAACTTTGAAGCCCAAGGGGCACGCCTGCGGCAAGAAATTCAGCGTTTGCAACGGGAGCGACAAGCCATCCAAGGCCGCCTCGAGGATGTGGCTAGCCAAAAAGCAGCCCTAGAAACTGCCATTCGCACGGCTCAACAGCGCCTTGCCGAGGTGGAAGGTCAAAAGGATCGTCTCCAAGCAGAGATTGATCGCATTCAGGATCAACTGGCCGTTGCCAATCAGCAGCAGCAGGTGTTACGCAATCAACAGCGCACGCTTCAGCAGGAAATTGCTGCCCTTGAGGCCAGTCGCCAACGCCTTGAGGAAAACGTGAGCATCCTTTTGCTAGGATTACGGCGGGGGACGATCGCCATTCGCACGGGGCAAGTCTTGGCCTCTGCGGTGATTCAACATGTCAAGGATCCGGCTCAGGCCACCCAAGTTATTGAAGAACTCCTGCGGGAGGCGCGGCGCAATGCCATTGTCCTGAATCGTCCCCAGAACCTCAAACCGACGGATCAGGTGATTCAAATTACCACCGAAGACGTGAACCGCCTGCGCAGCCAAATTAGTGATGGCCAGCCCTATGTGGTGCGCATTTTAGCTGCGGCCAATTATCTACAGGGGGAAAGTAACATTCTTGTAGTGCCCCAAGTGGCGCGCAATCAGGAGGTTTTCCGCGAGGGTGAGAATCTGGCTACCATTTCCTTGGATCCGAGCCAGATGACCGATGAGCAAATTTTGCAACGCTTGGATCAGTTGTTTACGGTCAGTAATCAGC
This sequence comes from Thermosynechococcus sp. QS41, assembly GCF_031583515.1. Classification (NCBI taxonomy): domain Bacteria; kingdom Bacillati; phylum Cyanobacteriota; class Cyanophyceae; order Acaryochloridales; family Thermosynechococcaceae; genus Thermosynechococcus; species Thermosynechococcus sp. QS41. The sequence continues at coordinate 2,332,400 of NZ_CP134181.1, read as the reverse complement.
GGGCGATCGCCTCGGGTGTCCTCCCCGATCCGGTCACTGGCAGTGTTGGCTCCTTTCGCCAAATTGAACTGGTGAAATTTGTCCTCGACCTCAAAGATCACCAAGGGACGATTGATATTAGTGCAGTTACCCCCACCTCTGTTTATACCGCTGGCCCTCTCACCCTTTCCCTTGTCGCCCGTCAAAATCAGCGGGTGATCCTGCGCAGTGGTTAGGCATCAGCATCATTTCCCGCGAATTGGGCTGGATTCATCAAACCGCAGGCTAGGATAGAGGAGATTTTTCTCCGTTCACCATGTAAGGGGTGCCCCCATGAAGCGACTGGTTTCGATTGGTTTTTTGGTGTTTATCCCCCTCTCCATTGCTGCTGAAAAACTGGCATGGGGTGCCCTCACCGTCTTTATTTTGGCAGCACTGGCGATCGTGCCCTTGGCGATTTGGTTGAGCACCGCAACAGAGGAGGTGGCACTTGCCACGGGGCCGACGATCGGTGGCCTATTGAATGCCCTCTTTGGGAATGCAACGGAACTGATTATTGCTATTGTGGCGCTGCGAGCGGGTTTAGTAGATATTGTCAAAGCCAGTATTACGGGCACCCTGATGGCGAACCTTTTGCTGGTGATGGGGTTATCCATGCTGCTGGGGGGCATTCGCTACAAGGAGCAATCCTTTGCCCCAGTGGTGGCACGGGTGAATGCTTCCTCGATGACGGTGGCGATCGCCGCGATTCTCCTACCGGCAATGGTCATTTACACCTCTAGCAGTGTGCCGCCAACCGCAATTTCCAAAATGTCAGTGGTGGCCGCAATCATTCTGATTCTGGTCTATGGACTAACGTTACTCTTTTCTTTGAAAACCCACAGCTATCTTTACGATGTCAGTCAGGTGGAACTGGGGGACGAAGCGGGGCACCATGAAAAGCCGAACCTGCCCCTGTGGATCACGGTTCTAATGATTGCCACGATTGGCGTAGCCTTTGAGTCAGAAATTTTTGTCGGCGCAGTTGAAGCAGCAACGGAGGGCTTGGGTCTAACGCCCCTATTTACTGGGGTCATCCTCTTGCCGTTGGTGGGCGGTGCAGCGGAATATGTGACTGCGGTGGGGGTTGCCCTGAAAAACAATATGGATTTGTCCGTGTCCATCGCCTTGGGTTCATCCCTCTTGGTGGCGCTCTTAGTGGCACCTGTGCTGGTGCTGATTGGCCAGTTTATTGGTCAGCCGATGGATTTAAACTTTAGTCTTTTTGAAGTGGTGACGGTGATTATTGCGGTCGTGATTGCTAATGTGATTAGCCTAGATGGCCGCTCCAACTGGCTGGAGGGGGCGCTGCTGTTGGCCACCTATGGGATTCTCGGCACCGCCTTTTTCTTCCATACCTAGGAGAGGCGCTGAATCTGTAGTTGATAGGTCATGGTTGAGGTCACCCCTTGTCCCCGCAGGGTACCTTGAATGGGGGCAGCATCCGTCGGATCAGCGGCAGCCACAAGGGCAATGTGGCGATCGCTCACCGCTAGGCCGTGGGTGGGATCATAGCCGCGCCAGCCTGCCCCCGGCAAATACACTTCTACCCAAGCATGGAGGTGCCGTTCAGGATTATCCAAGTCTCCTTCCTGATAGCCACTGACAAACCGCGCCGCTAAGCCCACAGCCCGACAGGCATGGATAAACAAGACGGCCGTATCGCGACAGGAACCCATTTGTTTTGCCCAAGTCACACAGGGGGGCCAAGGGGCACCGGTTTCACGAATTTGGTGCTGACAGGTACGGTAAATTTTGTTATTGAGGTCACTGAGAAATGTGAGGACACTACCATCGCCACTGGCTAAAATTTGCCAAGCCAATTCATAGGCAACAGGATCCACTGACGGTGATAGATAGGGATGCAAGCTAGTTGCCAGTCGCTGCGGATAGTTAAAAGGGAGGGTGACTGCCCACGAGTCAAGCAGATAGTTAAAGGGGTTGTCGCAATAGGTTTCTACTTCAGAGGTGACCTGAATCATCAGGGAGGTGGTGGGCTGTGGTGACCACCAGTAGCGTTGAATGTGATTGCCATGGACATCGAGGACAGTACTTTGGCCTTGGGGAGTTGGTAAAATTTGGAGGGAGATCGATCGCAGGCGTTGGTGGCCATCACTACGCGGGATCAAGCGTAAATCATGGGGGGCAAGGGCAACAGGGGCGCTGTAGGTGTAGCTAGTTTGATGATAAATGCGGTATTCCATTTCCTATCTAAAAGGAAGCCGCCCGAACCAATAACTGTCCAGGCGGGGTGTGGTGTGAGGAGTGAACGGAAACGTGCGTCTCCGCTATTTCTATTGTAGGGGACAGTTTCCAAATTGCCATAAGTAAATGGCGTAAAAAGATCAAATCTTTAGACCACACCCTAGCTCCTCTCACTACCAAAGCAAAAAGAGTCAAGAACAGATCCTGACTCCTCAATAAAACAGATGTTTGTAAAAAAAACAGCCTAACGAGTCGTGGCTGCCATTTTCTCTTCTGCCAGTTCCCTTAGGCTAGGGAATAAAAAGTGGTTTTCTTCAACGTACTGCGCACCAAACAAGCCCTTTTCTGCCCAGAAGTAGCGATCGGTGGTGTGCTCATTCCGCTTAACAAGAAGTAAAGCGGGTGGGGTGATCCCCTTGGCTTGAATAAATTTTCGTGCCGCTGTCACAGGTTTATCTTCGCCACTTTCGATGCTATATTGAGGTACGCACTCAAGGATTTTGCGTCCTTCGAGACGCCGCCGGCTCTTCCGCTTCCGTCTTCTGGCCAAGTTGCCTTACCTCCTTTGCCTTCAAAGAACTGTTATTGAGTTTACAAAAGTCGCCCTTTAGTATATCTGGTGTATCCTAGAATTTCAACTTTCCTTAATTTATCGAAACACGATTTATTGACGGGACAACGATCCCCAGCTTAGGATCAACGCTTTGCTGATCCCAGTGACCCCACTATAGCAAATTGTGCCACTTGAGAAAGTGGTTCCTTCCATTTGCCCCACAGCCAATGGGCTACCCTAGAGAACGACTGTCTAAGCTGCTGAACCCCTATGATGATCCAACGCTTAGTGCAACGGGTGCTCGAAACCCAAGTGTTAACCTCAGCCATTGAAAACCAAATTTCCCAACTGTTGTGGAAGCGAGAATATGACGGTGATGACATGGCGGCGCTTGGGGAATTGCTCGATGCCCTAGAGGCCAAGAAAATTCAAACCCAACAGTAGGTGCTGCGGTCTCTCCTGCAACTTCTGATCCTTGCCCTCAGCTACGGTGCCTTAGCCCTTGGGGGGGTGCCGGGGCTATGTATGAATCGCGCAACGATCGCCCTTGTGAGTGCGGCTCTTTTGATTGCCTTAGGGGCGATTGATCTACCCACTGCATGGCAAGCCATTGATCCCCAAACCATCGTGTTCTTGCTCAGCATGATGATTGTCAATGCTTATCTGGGCTTGAGCGGCTTTTTTCAAATAGCGATGGTGACGGTGGTGCGCTTTAGTGGCAGTCCCTTGGGGTTGTTGGTGTTTCTCGCTGTGGCGACGGGAATGCTATCGGCGGTCTTTCTCAACGACACCCTTGCCCTTGTGACGACGCCTTTAACCCTGCGCATTACCCATGTTTTGGGCTTAAATCCAGTGCCCTATCTGCTGGCGATCGCAGCGGCAACGAATATCGGTTCTGTGGCCACCCTCAGCGGCAACCCCCAAAATATCCTCGTGGGATCGTTTTCCGAGTTAGGATATCTGCCGTTTGCCCAAGTGATGGTTCCCGTCGCAGTGCTGGGGTTAGGGCTGCAAGTGGCTTGGTTGGGGTGGCTCTATCCGGAGGTGCGATCGCGCCAACCCTGTACATTGGCTACGCTCCAACCGGTGCAGGTGCAAAAAGGGTTACTGCACAAGACACTGATTGTCTCTGGGCTGATGTTTTTGGCCTTTCTGCTCGGCTTTCCCTTGGCAGAATCCTCTCTTTTGGCGGCAGCAGCTTTACTGGTCACCCGTCGGGTGAAGCCAGAGCGCATCCTTGCTCAGGTGGATTGGTCACTATTGGTTCTGTTTGCGGGTCTATTTATTCTTACCCGCTGTATTCAAAACTTTGATTTATTAGCTGTTTTGCGCCCTTGGGTAAATCAGCCCTTGCCCCTCGTGGTGATTACAGCACTGCTGTCAAATTTAATTTCTAACGTGCCCACGGTGCTGCTGCTCGCACAGTTTATCCCCAAAGGTGCCGATCAACTCTGGTACCTACTGGCAGCCACAAGTACCCTCGCGGGCAATCTTACGCTTTTTGGTGCTGTGGCTAATTTAATTACAGTTGAGGCCGCTGCTAGCTCAGGACAGCGGTTTTCCTTTTGGCAGCACTTGCGCTTTGGTGCACCGCTCACAGTGTTGACGCTGGCGATCGCCTACGTTTGGATCGTGAGTCAGACCTAGGGGCTAAAGGTTGGGGTCGTTGCTCCAGAGGCACTCTCAAAGTAGGCCACATCAGACATAATGACAGGCGCATCGGATTCAGGAATGGGCTGCCCTTGACTGAGATAGCCGACACAGCCATTCATCAGGCTATAGACAAAAATCACGCCTCCCGCTGAGATGGCCACGAGGCCACTGGCCAGCAGTAAGGAAAAATCCCGGAGGCGATAGGCACCGTGGAGGAGTCGCACCGACCACAGCACCAATGCCAGTACCAGTAGAAGTAAGATAGCCATATGTAAACTATCTTAACAACTCTCAGGATTTTCCTCATCAATCTTTAGATTCTTCTAATGAATTCTTGCTAGCACAGTGCCCGTGTTCGCTCTATGGTGCAGGTGAGGTTGGCGCCATACTGACCCACATGGGTAATTTCAGGCGTGTAGGCCTCTAACACCCGTCCTGTGCGATCGCACATCGTTAGGACGTAATCACAGTGGGGACACTGGGTGTGACTCACGGAGCCATAGCGTTGGCGAAGGGCTAATTTACCACAGTGAGGACAGTGAATCGTTTGCATGGTAACCATAGTTAAATAATCCTTAAATTCTTTTTGGCGTGTAGGAACTTGTGATAAAAGGCGTTGCGCAAATCTGCGTTTCAAAACAACAAAACTCAACAAATAGTATTGCGCAACATTAAGGGAGTTTATGAGAGGACACTTTTTATTATGGATGGATTTTCTAGCGATGGCAATGATCCCAATGTTAAAAAATATGCTAATTCGACGGGGATCAAGGAATTCTACAAATGGCCTTAGAGAAACTTGCTTCGCTTTTCTGAGAGGTGATTGACCTTTATTACAGCCCTTTTCACAAAGATTGAAGAAGATCAAGCTAGGCAAAACTGCCCTCGAAAAGTATTACATTCTCTTTACGCCCTCCCTGCTTTGGAAAAGAAAGGCATCTACCTTACTTGCATTTCTATTCAGCGATGTTTACTTAATGTAATGGTTTGTAACTCTGATCATTGACAACTCAATAGTAATAATCTGAAGAAAATATTAAGAAGTTGAGTGCATGGGGGTAGCCAGTGAAGTGGTTCAGCCTTGGTCTATTAAGTGGATGTTTCGTTGGCTCAATGACCTCAGCAGTAGCACAGGGTTCTCTGCAGGTGGTTTATCCGCCGCGAGAGCACACTACAAGCGCACCCCGGATTTTCTTTATTGGTACAGCACCGCCGCAAGTTGTCGTTACCCTCAATGGGCAGGTCGTTGGCGATCGCTCGCCAGCGGGACACTTTGCCCCCAGTCTTCCCCTGCAACCCGGATTGAATCACATCACCCTGCAAGCAGGAGATCAACGCCTTGACTTTGCCATCACCCGCACGGTGCCCCAAGTACCGACCACCCTACAACCCCTAGAGCCAACAGCCGATTTAGTGCGCCTGCCCAATGAAATTGTTTGCTTTACCGCTGCTGCCCCCAGCGATCGCGCCGTGCAAGTCCAAGTGGGTCAGCGCATTCTGCCCCTAGAACCCCTACCGCCCCAAGTGCAACTGCCCTCTAATCTGGCTGCGCTGATTCATCAAGCGGAGGTGGTCACTGCTCGCCCTTCTCTCTATCGCAATTGCCTCCAGCTCACCGAAGTGGGCGACTATGGCCCGATTCAATGGCAATTTGCAGGCCAGCGCCAACCCGGTGCCCGCATTCGTGTGGCTGAGCCAACGCAATTACCAGTTGTGGAAGTCACCCGCTCCCTTGGGGGGGTAGCCCGCACTGGCCCTAGCACTGATTATTCACGGCTGACGCCCCTGCCAGTGGGAACACGCGCACAGGTACGCGGACAAACGGGGGATTGGCTGCATTTGGACTATGGGGGTTGGATCCGCGCCAATGAAGTGCGGTTCCTCTCCAGTGCTCTGCCGACAACAGCCACCATCCGCAGTATTACCAGCCGTCAGCTTGCGGGTTGGACAGAAATCAGCTTTCCTTTGGATGTGCCCGTACCGATTTCGATTCAGCAGGGCGATCGCCAGTTCACCCTGACGCTCCACAACACGATTCCCCAAACCGACATCATTCGCCTCGATGCCGATCCCGTCATCCAGCGCCTTGACTGGTACCCCCTTGATCAAGACCGGGTGGAGTATCGCTTGACGCTGCATCATCGCCAACAGTGGGGCTATCGTGTGGCCTATGAAGGCAATCGGCTGGTGCTGCAACTGCGTCATCCACCCCAACTCCAACGGGGGACACAACCCCTGCGGGGGATTAAAATTCTCCTTGATCCCGGCCATGGCGGGCCTGAGGACTTGGGAGCACGCGGCCCAGATGGTACCCCAGAGAAGGTCGTCACATTGGCACTGGCCCAAAAACTGGCACCCGAGCTAGAACGCCTTGGGGCAACAGTCATTTTGACGCGCACAGAGGATATTGATCTGGACTTGCCCGATCGCCTTCTCGCCATTGAATCAGCCCAACCCACCCTTGCCCTCAGCTTGCACTACAATGCTCTCCCCGATGCTGGCGATGCCCGTAATACCCAAGGGATTGGCGCCTTTTGGTATCATCCCCAAAGCCATGACCTTGCCGTTTTCCTAGAGGGGTATCTCAGTCAGCGACTGCGGCGGCAGCAGTACGGTGTGTTTTGGAATAACCTTGCCCTGACTCGTCCGACAATTGCCCCTGCGGTGCTGCTGGAACTGGGCTTTATGATTCACCCGGAGGAGTTTGAGTGGATTGTTAACCCCCAAGCCCAAGCTGAGCTTGCCCGCACCCTTGCCCAAGGCATTCTGGAGTGGTTACAGCAGGCGACGCGGGATTAATCTTCCAGCAAATGGTGAAGGGCTGCCGCCATCTCGGCAGTGGATGTGGTGGCTGTGCCAAACTGACGTACGACAATACTGGCGGCCAAATTGCCTAAAACTGCCGCCTCCCAAAGACTGGCACCCGCCACAAGGGCAAGGGTTAAAGCAGCAACAACGGTATCGCCTGCGCCAGTGACATCAAAGACATCCGTACGGTTAAAGGCGGGTAAATGGTAGGGCGCCGCCTCGCGACTAAAGAGACTCATACCAGCATCCCCCCGCGTAATCAGCATATATTTAGCCGCCGTCAACTCCAGCAGGTCTTCCCCAGCTCGCAGTACCTCCGCCTCTGTGCGAATTGGGTAGCCCACCGCTGCCTCTGCTTCTGGCAGGTTTGGCGTAAATAGGAAAGCACCGCGATAGCGAGCTAAATCCCGTTGGGTATCAACAATCGTGCGCTCATGCTCTAGGGCAGCCGCAATCACAGGGGGTGTAAAGACACCATCGCCATAGTCGGAGCAAACCACGGCATCGGCAGTCCCCACCTGCTGACGAATAAAGGCCGCTAGCGCCTCCTGAAGGGCTGGGACAGGCAGATCATCGGACTTGCGATCCACGCGCACAATTTGCTGCGTCACCGACTGGCGAGCATGGCCAGAAATACGGGTTTTCGTCACGGTGGGGCGATCGCCATCCTTAAAGATGCCCCGCGTATCAATCCCTGCCCCTTGAAAAATGCTACAAAGCGCCTCCCCCTGCGGATCTACACCCACCAGACCAACCGCCTGCACCTGAGCACCCAACTTGGCCAAATTGTAGATGGCATTGGCACCGCCGCCGGGCACTTGGCGAGTAAATTCATGGCGCAAAATCAGAACAGGGGCTTCCCGCGAGAGGCGTTCCACCTGACCCGTGAGGAATTCATCGAGGGTGAGATCCCCCACCACCAGTACCCGTGCTGAGGAAAAGGACTCCAAAAGGTGTAGGAGTCGCCCTTGGGACGATTGCAATTGCTGGCGCAGGTCGGGTGGTAACATTTGGCTTTGCCTCAATTCCCGCTGATCCAGAATACTCCTGTGGGGGGACACCCATGCGCAGGGCAAGGTTCACAGAGAGGATATCGTCCAGAAATGGTAAATAAATGTTAAGAATCGTCTCCTGCATAGCTCAGGAAATCGACTAGAAAATAGGGAGGGAGTATTGGTGTGGCGTGAGGAATCAACTATGACTGGGCAGCAGCTGATTCGGTTTGGCACCGATGGCATTCGTGGGCGGGCAGGGGAGTTGCTAACCCCCAACTTGGCCTTGAGCTTGGGATATTGGGTGGGAGAAGTGCTGCGACAAAGGACGGATGCACCCCAACGCCCTTTTATCATTGGTCAAGATTCCCGCAACTCCAGTGATATGTTGGCCACAGCCTTGGCCGCCGGCTTAACCGCCGCTGGTTTTGAAGTGTGGAATGTGGGCCTGTGCCCGACCCCCTGTATTGCCTACCTAACGGCCACCACAGAAGCCATCGGTGGCGCCATGATTTCCGCCAGTCACAATCCCCCCGCCGATAACGGCATTAAAATTTTTGGCAGCGATGGCAGCAAGCTCAGCTCTGATCTGCAAAAAGAAATTGAAGCCCACCTAAATGCTGGCCTATCCTTGCCCCATACGGAGCACTGGGGGCATTTGCATCATCGTCCCGAATTGCTTCAGCGCTATCGCCATGCGGTGCAAGCGCCCCTTGAGGATCGTCAACCGCTGCGGAGACTGCGGGTGGTGTTGGATTTGGCTTGGGGATCTGCGGTGGCGGTGGCACCGACGGTGTTCCATGCCCTAGGGGCTGAGGTGATTGCCCTCCACGATCGCGCCGATGGCGATCGCATTAATGTCAACTGCGGTTCCACCCATTTAGAACCATTACAACAGGCTGTCCGTGAAACCCGTGCCGCTATGGGGTTTGCCTTTGATGGCGATGCCGATCGCGTGCTGGCGGTGGATAGCCAAGGGCGGGTGGTTGATGGCGATCACATTCTCTACTTCTGGGGACAACGGCTTCAGTCGCAGGCACAACTCCCCAAGGATTTGATTGTCGCCACTGTGATGTCGAATCTCGGTTTTGAGCGAGCTTGGCAAGCGCGGGGTGGACAACTGGTGCGGGCAGCAGTGGGCGATCAATACGTCCATGCAGAGATGCTGCGCCACGGTGCCATGCTGGGGGGAGAACAGTCGGGACACATCCTCTGCCGTCACTATGGGGTGGGGGGGGATGGCTTGCTCACAGCGGTTCATTTAGCAACCCTAGTTCAGGATTCCCGTCTATCCTTGGCACAACTGCGAGACCAAAGTTTTACCGCCTACCCGCAAATTCTCCGCAATGTCCGTGTTGACGATCGACAGCGACGACTCCACTGGCAAGAATGTGAGCCTTTGCAACAGATGATTACCAAAGCGCAACTGGATATGGGCGATCGCGGGCGAGTCTTGGTACGTGCCTCTGGGACAGAACCCGTTATCCGCGTCATGGTGGAAGCCGAGCAGCAAAGTGTTGCTGATTATTGGACAGAGACCTTGGTGCAGACGGTGACTGCTTATTTAGCGGCCTAGGAACAGGCGTCACTAGCTTGTATGATAATTGCCTAGTCGCGCTCTAGCCATTTCCTTGTCAGTCTCGCGTTTTCAAGCTGCCTGTGAGCAGGGTGAGTTTCTCATCACCGCAGAGGTTTGCCCCCCTAAGGGTAGGGATGCCAGTACGATGTTGCGCCAAGCAGCCCATCTCAAGGGGCGGGTTCATGCGGTCAATGTCACCGATGGCAGTCGCGCTGTGTTGCGCATGAGTTCTTGGGCAGCCGCCTATTTGTTGCAACAGCAGGGGTTTGAACCCATTTGCCAGATCGCCTGTCGCGATCGCAACCGCATTGCCCTGCAAGCGGATCTCATGGGCATTGCTGCTTTAGGTTTGCACAACATTTTGGCACTCACGGGCGACCCCGTCAAAGCAGGCGATCATCCCCAAGCCAAACCCGTCTTTGATTTGGAGTCTGTGCGGCTATTGCGCGTCATTGGCCAACTGAATCAAGGGGTGGATAGCGAGGATCGCCCCCTAGCCGATGGAGCGACGCAATTTTTTGCCGGGGCAGCGGTTGATCCTCAGTCTGCCAGTTGGTCAGGACTGCAACAACGGTTTGAACGCAAATTGGCAGCGGGTGCTCAATTTTTCCAAACGCAGTTAATTACTGACTTTGAGCGGCTAGCCAAGTTTATGGATCAGATTGCGGCGGGCTGTGGGCGACCCATTCTTGCTGGAATTTTTCTCCTCAAGTCGGCCAAAAATGCCCTGTTTATCAATCGCGCTGTGCCCGGTGCACTGATTCCCCAGCACCTTATTGATCGCCTTGCCGCTGCCGCTGATCCCCTCGATGAAGGGATAACTATTGCTGCCGAGCAGGTACAACAGGCGCGGGAACTCTGCCAGGGGGTGCACTTAATGGCGGTGCGCCGTGAGGATTTGATTCCCGAAATTCTCAACCGAGCGGGAATTGCTCCCCTTAGCGCGTCACCTGCACCCCGCGCCAAAACGCCACATAGCCCTTGATATTGGCTGCCGCCGGCTTGGGATCGGGGTAGTACCATGCCGCATCACGATTCACCTCACCATTGACAACAACGTGGTAGTAGCTGGCTGTGCCTTTCCAACCACAAACGGTGTGGGTATCGCTGGGCTGAAAATAGGCCGGATTGAGTGCCTCTGGCGGAAAATAAACATTGCCTTCGACCACTTCATAGCGATCGCTCTCGGCCAAGGTCGCGCCTTTCCAAACTGCTTTTGCCATTGCTTTTTTTCTCAGTCGTTCCCCTTCTTAAGATAAAGCAGGTGCCGTCAGCGGGCTAGGCACATTGGGGCGATCGGAACGAATTTGACCGTCACGAAACTGAATAATGCGGTGCGTGACAGCCGCCACATCGGGTTCATGGGTCACCATAATTACCGTCATGCCGGCCGCATTGAGTTGCCCAAAGATAGCAAGAATTTCCGCCGTGGTGTGGCTATCAAGGGCACCGGTAGGTTCATCGGCGAGCAGGAGTAGCGGCTGATTGACAATGGCGCGGGCGATCGCCACCCGTTGTTGCTGTCCTCCCGAGAGTTGATTGGGACGATTCTCAAGGCGGTGACCCAACCCCACCTGTTCCAATGCAGCGATCGCGCGATCGCGCCGTTCCTTGGGGGGAACTTGGGCATAGACCATGGGTAGCATCACATTTTCCAGTGCCGTTAGCTGCCCCAGCAAGTAAAACTGTTGAAAGACAAAACCAATCTTGGCATTGCGAATATGGGCGAGTTCATCATCACTGAGGTGTGCCACATCTTGGCCATCGAGAAAGTAGCGGCCAGAGGTCGGGCGATCTAAACAGCCAATAATATTCATCATTGTGGACTTCCCTGACCCCGAAGCCCCCATAATTGCACAGTACTCTCCCCGCTGAATGTTGAGATTCACCTCCCTAAGGGCGTGAACTTCCGTTTCCCCTTGGCCATACACTTTAGAAATCTGTTCTAGGCAAATGAGCGGCGGGTTCAGCATTACAATGAGGTGACAAGGCCATTTGCACTCATTCTAAAGCCTTTTTTCATAACCTTGGTGGCGAATAGATGGCGTATGGTAGAACAAACAAGTGAGTGAGGAGAATGAACCATGGGGTGCAAATCATTGCCAAGGCTACACAACACCGTCATCACCCTGGCGATCGCCAGTGGATTCACCCTTGGGGCAACACTGATGGTACCCCGCTCGGCCACTGCTCAACCCATGCCCGTCAGCCCAAGCTCCTATAGTTTTACCAGCATTAACCCCCTTCAGGACTATCTCCTGGGTGCAGGGGATGTGCTTTTCATTGAAGTGGTCAACCTGCCAGCCAGTGTTACTGGTCAGCGACAATTCACTGTTAATCTCGATGGCTCAGTCACCCTACCTTTGGCAGGGCGCGTCATGGTGGGCGGCTTAACTCTCCCCCAAGCGGAGCAGGTGATTCTGAACGCCTATAGTAAAGTCATGCGCTTTCCAGCAGTAACGGTTACATTGCAGACGCCGCGCCCCATGAAGATTTTAGTGGCAGGTGAGGTGAGCCGTCCAGGCTCCTATGTTGTTCCTTTTACTTCTGTATCAGCTTCTGCCCCCGGTATCGGCCTTTCCGGTGGCTTAACATGGCCTCGCCTGAGCCAAGTCCTCGCTCAAAGCGGTGGAATTACCCAAGAGGCGGATATTCGCAACATTGAGATACGCCGCCAACTGGGGAATGGCCAAACAGCCGTAACCAGAATTAATCTTTGGGAGATGATTCAGTCGGGGGATGCGAACCAAGATATCACGCTGCGCAGTGATGATGTGATTGTGGTGCCCAAGGCGAAGGAAGTGAATGCGGCTGAAGCCGTACGGGTGGCCTCTGCGACGTTTTCGCCACAGGTGATTCGGGTGCAGGTTGTGGGCGAAGTATTGCGACCGGGCTTGGTGGAAGTGCCAGCGAATGCCACGCTCACTCAGGGAATTGGGGCGGCTGGCGGATTCAATGTGCAACGTGCCAATATGTCTAGGGTGACGCTGGTGCGGCTGAATCGCGATGGTACGGTCAGTCGGCGACGGATTCCCTTTAGCTTGGCGGCTCAACCCAATGCCAACAATAATCCTGTGTTGCAACAGGGGGATGTGATTGTGGTGGAACGGTCAGCGCTGACGCAGGTGGGGGATACGATTGGGAATGCCCTGCGTCCTATCGGCGCCTTAGGAACCTTAGGAGTGTTCCTCAACTTAGTTAACATATTTGATTAGGAATGGCGTACTACTGATGTCGCTCCCACAAAAGATACCCAATTTACGGGTCGTTGATCGCGAAGCGCGTCCTGCGGGCGATCGCCAGCGAAATCCATCACGGTTCAGCACCAGAAAGAGTTCTCAAAAGGGTGGGCTGCAAGCTTTTAGCGATCGCTGTCGGCGACGGTGGCGACTACTGTCAGGAACGGTTTTACTCTCATTCTTGGTCATGGGGGGGTATGTTTTCTGGCAACCCGAAATGTACGAGGCCTATTTTCGCCTCCTGATGGAACCAGTGAAGGAACCACAGCCTGCGCCAACCCTGACCCCCCGTGATGGCATTGCCAGTACCCTCCCCTCCCCGCCGCCAACCACACCCCCTCCAGTGGATGTGGGGTCACAGATTCTCGTTCTAGAAAGTGACAAAGTACTAGCTCCCATTGCCCAGAAACTACAACAGCAGTATCCCCATCTGACCACGCGGGTCTTAGCTGAGCATCTGGAAATTCGACCAGTGGTTAGTTCCGCCACAGAGCAACTGCCGACCCAAACAAAAGTGCTAGAAGTGGCCTATCGCGATCGCCAGCCAGAAATCGTGACCGCAGTATTAAAGGCCGTGGCAGAGGCGTTTGTTGACTACAGTCAGCGCGATCGCCAAGAACAACTCAATCGCACCCTAGAGCAACTGGACAAAGACATCAATCAGCACCTTACAGAATTAGAGCAACTCCAGCAGCAACTCCAAGCCAGCCAACCCCAAGGCACGAGCCTGCAACCCTCAGAACAACTGCGCTTTTTAACAGAACAGTATCGCCAAATCCATAGCCTGCGCCAAGCGGCTCGCCTGAAGGCCGTGGAAGCCTACGGTCGTTTTCAAGGGTTTCAAGAACAACTCAAGATGACACCCGCAGAAGCCCTAGCAGCAGCGAACTTAAGTACCTCCCCTGCTTATCAGCAACAACTGGCACGCATTCAAGAACTGGATCAAGAAATTGCCAAGAATCTAGCCATTTTTCGGGAAGGGACACCCGTTATCCAAGCTCTTGAGGAACAGCGGCGAGTTTTGGTGGAGCAATTGCAGGCGATCGCCCGCCAAGTGATTGGTGAGCAATATCAAGTGGACAACCCCACGGCCCTAGGCTTTCAGGGAACAGTGTCACAAACGCTGATTACCAACTACATTACGGCGTGGATTGAATACGAAAACCAGCGGCGCTATGATGCTGAGCTTGCGGCTCCCCAAGCGGCGGTTGCCCAACAATTACAACAACTGAGTAGCCAACTCCCCGCCATTGATCGCCTTGAACATCAGATTCGGACGGCCAACCTCTCCCTTGAGATGCTCAATCAAGCCCGACAGGCAGTGCAACTACAACTGGCGCAGAATCACTTTGCGTGGCAGGTGTTGACGGATTTAGAGAATCCCGCTGTCCAACCCACCTTCCCGCGCTTACTGCTGTTGGTGCTAGGGGCGATCGCCAGCCTTGTGTTGGGGGTTCTGGCTACTTATGTTGCAGATGCAGCCGCCAATACGTTTGTCAGTCCAGCCCAAGTGGAAGATGCCCTCGGCTTGCCCCTCCTTGGCAAAATTCCCAAGGCAACCCCCCAAACCAATCTCCGCTTAGAGCGCGCGGTGAAGGGCAATTCAGGGCTGTGGCAGGTGACTCAAGTCCTACCCTTTGTCGGGGAATGGGTGAAGTTTCAGGAAACCTTTCACCATGTGTTTGCCAACCTCCAGGCCGTGGGTTTGGGGCATTCGTTAGCCGTGATTTCAGCCCTACCCACTGATGGGCGCACCACCGTTGCTCTGCATCTTGCCCTTGCTGCCGCAGGCACGGGGCAGCGGGTTCTGCTGATTGATGGGGATTTACGGCGACCCCAGATTCACCGCTATCTCGGCCTGACGAATGAACAGGGCTTGGCGGATTGGTTAATTCATCGGCGGCACTGGTATAGCGTTGCTCAGGCGCGGCGCGGTCTGGCAATTTTAACCGCTGGTGAGTTGCGGCAACAGCCGATGCGGCTCCTCAGCCAAGACACGCTCAAACAGTTCATGGCTCACCTGAAAAACTATTTTGATCTGGTGATTGTGGATACACCCCCCTTGGCCAACTTTGCTGATGCCAAACTCTGGTCGGGACTGGTGGATCAGACCCTTGTGGTAGTGAATCTGAAAGCACCCCAGCAGCCTGTACGACTAGCCTTGGCAGATTACAGTTTGGGGCGTGGTAGCGCTCTGGGCGTTGTGGTGAATCTCGCCTAAAGTTAAGCTATTCCTCAAAGAACCAAAGTTCCTTGTTGATACTCTCATCCAGCACTTGGGGGGGGCGTAAGACGAGCAGGAGTTGGCCAAGAATTGGCGCTGTAGGGGGTTCAGGAAACCAAGCCAGTTGGACAGGATCGCTGGCCGCAGGTGCAATCAACAGATAGCGATCGCGATCCCATTCTGGAAGACCACGATCCACTATCAGGAGCACTTGTTCAATGGGGAGTCCCTCAGGCGTGGGCGGTAATTCTGCGGGTAGGTCTGCCACTGGCCAAAGCACCGCGACTGGGTCAACAGCATTCAGGAGAACCTGCCAACTGGGGAGAGCCACGAGGGTCATGGGTTGAGGAACAGCGACTAATTGCAAGGCGCCTGTAGAAGTTAACTGGGGCACTTGATTAAAGGCTGCAGCAGCGAGCGGGGCTGTTCCTGCGACCGGAACGAGGTAGGGCAGGTCTTCAGCGGAATCCAAGCGGTAAAGGGGGAGTCGGGGTTGGCTAGCAGCGGGAACCACGGTAAAGTCCGTCAGCAGTTTTTCAAGCGCTTGGCGACCTGTGGCGGATTCAACAAAGCGAAAGCCTTGGGCAATGAGGCGCGATCGCTGGGCCAAATCGCGTTGCTGCCGCGCCAGTTGCCAATAGTAGCGACCAATGCGATCGCCCACACTCTCACCAAAACCTGCACTCTCATCCTTTTGATAGCTCACGGCCTTGAGGGCACGGCAGACCTCATGAACCGCAGTGACATCCAGTTGTTTCTCAACAATGAGTGTGGCTGCTGCAAGGCGATCGCCCGCTGATAAGACCCGCAGTTCATAGAGCAGATCGCTGCCCCGCGTTTGAAAATAGGCACGCACAGATTCAGGGGCGTCCCGTAGGCTCTGACTCACTTGCAGGGCAATGATCAGTTGATTTTGGTGGATGGGTTCAATGCCCGTGGCCTCAAAAATCGCTTGGGGAGATAGCCCTTGTTTTTGCAGTTGCTGGCATCCGGCTCCCCAATCCTGCCAAGTGCCCTCCTTGCGGCGTAGGCGTTGCAGCACTTCCGTTGTCAGGGCATCCTGTTCTTGACTCATTTAATCACCTCCTATTGACAGGGAAGCATGCTATACAATTGCCTAAGATTGCCTAGCGATCGCGCACCGTTGTCCCTTGGCGTTGAATGGCCAGCACCTCCACCCGTGCCTGCACATCAAACTTTGCCCAAGTCTCCTTGAGGGCAGTGGCAATGGCGGAAGCGGTAACGGGATCCCCGAGGGCTAAAAGCGTGGGTCCTGCGCCACTAATGACCAAACCGTGGGCACCCGCCTCAAGAGCCGCCCTGTGGAGGTCGGTATAGCCTTTGATCAGACTTTGGCGGTAGGGTTGATGCAGGCGATCGCCCAAGGCCAGTTGCAGCCACTCCCGTTGACCCGTTTCCAAACCCCGCAGCAGAGCACCAAGGTGACTGATATTAAAAACTGCATCACCGTAGGTACAGTGGGGGGGCAGCACTTGCCGCGCTGTTTCCGTGGCTAGCTCAAAGTCTGGAATCGCCACAATCGGCACCACATCCTGATCCCAAGGAATCTCTAGCCAATGCCATCCCCCTGCACTCCTTTGGACAGCAAGACGACAGCCCCCTAGCAAGGCCGGCACCACATTATCGGGGTGGCCTTCCATTTCAATGGCCAATTCCAGAACCTCGGTATGACTGAGGGGAAAGCCCGCCAGCCGATTTGCCCCTACTAAGCCGCCAATAATTGCGGTTGCTGAACTGCCGAGGCCCCGTGCGAGGGGAACCCCCAGATCAATCTCTAAATACACAGGTGGGGCTTCACGCCCTAGATATTGATAGAGACGGTGGTAGGCACGATAGGCCAAATTGTCGGAGCTACTGCTGACACCGGCTGCCTCAGTGCCCCGCACATTGACATGGGGGCGATCGCTCAAGGAAAAGGTGAACGTATTGGTGAGGGTCAGAGCGGCTCCTAAGCAATCAAACCCCGGACCCAAATTAGCCGTTGTTGCTGGCACAGTCACCACTGTCATCATCGGTTACACTTCCTCCCCGGTACCAAAGGCGCGATCCCCCGCATCCCCTAAGCCAGGCACAATAAAGCCCTGCTCATTCACTGTCTCATCAATCGTGGCTGCATAGACTTGCACTGCGGGAAAATGGGCACCGAGTTTCTGCAAAGCTGGCGGCGCAGTGACCACGGAAATGATTCGCACCAAGGCTGGGTCAATCCCCCGCTGCACCAGTTCCTGCATTGCTGTCATGATTGAACCTCCCGTTGCCAGCATCGGCTCACTAATCAGGACACGGGTTTGCGGGTCAAACTGCGGGGGCAACTTATTGAGATAGCAACTGGGTTCAAGGGTGGCCTCATCCCGCACAATCCCTAAGTGGTACGTCTTTGCTGTCGGTAAGACCCCTTGGGCACCGTCGAGCAAGGCCAAACCCGCCCGCAGAATGGGTACCACCACGACGGGTACTTGCGGATTCACCACCAGCGCTGCACAGGGGGCAAGGGGCGTTTCAACCACTGTTTCCACCGTTGGCAACCATTCCCGTACCGCCTCATAGGCCAACCAGCGACCTAGCTCCGTCATGGCTACGCGAAACAGAGGGGTGGGCGTGTTGCGATCGCGAGCCACCGTTAGCCAATGTTGAATGAGGGGATGAGGGGGGACATAAATGCGCAATTGGGGGGTCACAGTATCGCTCCAATACGTACCCGGCGAGCTTTCCTATTCTCCACTGAAATCGTCCCCTTTAGACACGGCCAAATCGCCGCTGTCGCTGTTGGTAATCCCGGAGCGCCTCATGGAAAGCAGCGCGGTCAAAATCCGGCCAGAGGGTCTTGGTGACGTAAATTTCTGAATAGGCCACCTGCCACAGCAAAAAGTTACTGACGCGCATCTCGCCACTGGTGCGAATCAATAAATCGGGATCCGGTAGGCCGCCCGTGTACAAATGGCGTTCAAAGAGTACCTCATCAATATCGGCGGGGTCCAGGCGTCCCGCTTTCACTTGGGCTGCAATCGAACGGCAAGCGTGGATAATTTCCCGTCGCCCACCATAGTTGGTTGCCACCACAAATTTAATTTTTTGGTTATTGGCCGTAGCGGTCATCGCTCGCTCAATTTCCGCTTGTAGGGAGTTCGGCAAACACGCCAAGTCACCCACAAAGTGAATTTGCACGCCCTCGGCAACCATTTCCGCCAGTTCCCGCCGCAACACTCGCTCAAAGAGGGTCATCAGAAAATCCACCTCCGGCAGGGGGCGCCCCCAGTTTTCTGTGGAGAAGGCGTAGGCGGTCAGGGCTTCAATGCCCCAATCTTTGCAACAGCGCAGCAGATCCTTGAGGGTGTCCACCCCGCGTTGGTGTCCCATAATTCGCGGTAAATTGCGCTGCTTTGCCCAGCGGCCATTGCCATCCATAATCACCGCCACATGGCGAGGTAGGCGATCGCGATCTAGATCTTCGGGTAACTCAATGAGTGAATGGGGCTGTAGCGTCATGGACATATCCTATTGGCGGAAATTAGCGCAGTGGCCATACAGTCTTCCAAAATTTTAAGCTGTGCCGACGTTGACGGGGTTGTGAAGTTCCCGTCCCTTGATCCTGCACATATTGCCGCAACAATTCCCCTAGTTTACTGCTTGTGAGGGGACGTTGAAGCTCCCCCTTAAAGGCAAGGGAAATTGACCCCGTTTCCTCAGAGACCACTACACAGACACAGTGGCTAATGCGTTCGGTAATCCCTAGGGCGGCGCGATGGCGAGTGCCCAACTGCC
The DNA here is from genome assembly GCF_031583515.1 of Thermosynechococcus sp. QS41. NCBI lineage: Bacteria > Bacillati > Cyanobacteriota > Cyanophyceae > Acaryochloridales > Thermosynechococcaceae > Thermosynechococcus > Thermosynechococcus sp. QS41. The sequence goes on along the minus strand of NZ_CP134181.1, from coordinate 2,313,346 downwards.
AAGGCCCCGTGCGATCCGAAAGGGGCAGGATCAACTTTGCCGCAATCACTTCAGCCCCCCGCACCCAAATTGCGCCATCGTGCAGGGGGGAACTCACCTGAAAAATTGAGGTAATGAGTTCCGGTGAAAGGCGGGCATTGAGGGCGATCCCTGCATGGGTAAAATCTTGGGGGCTGAGCTTTGTATGGGTTTCCAGCAGAATGAGTGCCCCCGTACGATCTTGAGATAATCCCTTCACGGCCGTCACAATCAAATCAACGGCATCATTGGTCAGGCTCGACTCGGCCACGGGCTGCATAAAGCCGAAAAACTGTCCTCGTCCCAACTGTTCCAGAAAAATGCGAATTTCCGATTGCAGAATAACGGCTAAGGCCACCGCAGAGCCAATCACTAAGTTGTGCAGCACAAAGCTCAAAAACTGTAGCTCAATGGCACGACTGAGGGAGGTTGCCAAAAGGAGGAAGATAAAGCCCCGTATCATCCAGAGGGTTCGCCGCTCGGCCACAACCCGCAAAATAGCGTAGGTTAGGGTCAAGACCAAAACCACATCCACGACTGTTCGCACCTTGGCCAGTGTCTGCGAGGACAGCAGCAGCCACGACAAGTTACCTAGGAGGCTTATCATCCCATCGTGTTCGTCACCTCCTAGGGGGCGGGGGTGCTCAATCGCAGGGGCAAGACATCATGGGCCACCAAATCAGCGTAGGTTTCCCGTTGCAGGATCAGGTTGGCTTCCCCCTCACAGACCACCACCGCCGCCGGCCGGGGCACACGATTGTAGTTGGAGGCCATGCTGTAGTTGTAGGCACCCGTACTGGCCACCACTAAAATATCATTGGCTTGCAGGGGGGGTAGGGTGACTTGGGGCAGCAGAATATCGCCCGATTCGCAGTGCTTACCGGCAACACGCACGGTTTCTGTGGCGGCAGTGGTCATGCGATTGGCACACAGGGCTGTATATTGCGCCTGATAGGTAATCGGTCGTGGATTATCGGACATCCCCCCATCGACAGCGATATAGGTGCGTAGCTCAGGAATCACCTTACGGCTGCCCACCGTGTAGGCCGTCACTGCCGCAGGTCCAACGATGGAGCGACCCGGCTCACAGATGAGTTTGGGTAAGGGAAGATGGCGTTGCTGACAGGCTTGGCTCAGTTGATGACTAATGGCCTTTGTCCAGTGGGCGATCGCCGGTGGGTTATCGGACTCGATGTAGCGAATGCCAAGACCACCCCCCACATTCAGTTCGCGCATGGGTAGCATCGCTTCACGGGCTTGAGCCAGCCAATCCACAAGGACATCACAGAGGTCTAAATGGGGTTGTTCCTCAAAAATCTGTGAGCCAATGTGGGCGTGGAGTCCGACCCAGTCCAGTTCGGGATGCGCCTTAGCAAACTGAAGCAACTCTGGAAACTGTTGCGGGTCAAAGCCAAATTTGCTGTCTAGATGTCCAGTGCGGATATATTCGTGGGTGTGGCATTCAATCCCCGGTGTCAACCGCAACATGACGCGCGGTGGGGTCGAGAGATCATGCTCCTCAACGTAGGCAGCAAGGCGCTCTAGTTCTAGCCAGTTATCGGCAACAATCGTGCAATTGACCTCAAGGGCATAGAGGAGTTCTTGGGGGGCCTTGTTATTACCGTGGAAGTAAATGTGGCTGGCGGGGACGCCGGCACTCAAGGCAGTGTAGAGTTCACCCCCGGAGGCCACATCAATCCCCAAGCCTTCACTGTAGGCAAGGGCGCAGGTGGCCAAGCAGTTCCAAGCCTTTGAAGCGTAGAGCACCAAAAATTCACCACCGTAGGTCTGCTGGAGGGTGTCTTGGTATTGACGGCAGGCGGTGCGAAAGGTGAATTCATCAAGGATGTAGAGGGGAGAGCCAAACTGAGCCACTAACTCCACCACATCACACCCACCAATGGTGAGATGGCCTCGGGCATTGGTTTGCGCAGTCAGGGGTAAAATTTGTTGATTGGCAGCAAGAGGGGTGGAGATCATGGGTCAGTATCGCGAGAAATCAAAGATAAAAGGACAAATCGCTATTCTCAATTCTAGGGGGATTTGGGCGATCGCTCCCTTCATCTGTTGAGTCTCTGCTGAGCCTGTAGTTCATCGAACCGTCCCTCAGCTATTTTGCTGCTGTTCCTGTCCAATTGAGGAAAAAGGGGGGTAGCCCTTCTTGGCCGTTGATCACAATCACTTGGGGCACTTGGGCACCGCCTTCACGCCATGCTTCGATCGCTTCCTTTTGCAGCACTAACTGGCCACCCGGAGCTTTGAGGGTTTCGGCAAGGAGGCGTTGGGCTTCCGCTTTCCCTTGGGCACGGTTAATTTCCGCTTGCGCCTGTTGAGCCGCCTCTTGGGCGATATAGACCGCCCGTTGTGCCCGCTGCTCAGCAATTTGCTTATCCTCGACGGCCTTGGAAAATTCCTCCGAAAAGTCAAGGTTAACGACACTGGTATCCAGTACGAGAATGTGGTACTTGGCTAGGCGATCGCCAAGGGCATGATCAAAATCCTCCTTAAGTTCATCCCGCTTGGTAATAGCCTCCTCCGCCGTGCGACGGGCAGCAGCAATTTTGAAGGCCTCTTGGGTCTGGGGAGCAATGATTTTGGCGACGATATTTTCTAGGGTCCCTTGGGTGCGGCGCACATCCACGATGGCCATGGGGTCTAGGCGAAAGTTGATGGCAAAACTGGCGGTAATGTCCTGCAAATCTTTGGTGGCACTTTCCGCTGGCACTTCAAACTTCTGTACAGTTACGTCATAGACATCCACACTGGCAATAAACGGCGGTTTCCAGTGGATGCCCTCGAGGAGGGGAGTATCCTGAGCTTTACCCAAAATACTCAGCACCCCTGCTTGGCCAGGATTAATAATCACCACGGCATTCAAAAGGACAACCAGCAAGACAATGGCGATCGCCACCACTGAGGAGGTGAGCCGCGAACTGAGGAGTTGATTCATGACCCAAGAATTGAATTTCTGCTTTGATTATAGGCGGTGCTTCCCGCCGATCCGGAAGGCAATTCCTTGCTAGAGTACAGATAGTCTGTCATTTGCTGAGCGTCCTATGCGGTTGCCCCTTACTGCTGCCCAAGCGGCCTACTATGGTGATGCCTACTATCGCACCCCACCCCCCGATCTCCCTTCACTGCTGTTGAAGGAGCGGATCGTCTATCTCGGCATGCCTTTGGTGCCAGCGGTTACGGAACTGATCATTGCCGAACTGCTCTATCTGCAATACGACGATCCCGAAAAACCCATCCGCATTTACATTAACTCGACGGGAACCTCCCGCTACGATGGCGAACCCATTGGCTTTGAAACAGAAGCCTTTGCCATCTGCGACACCATGCGCTACATTAAGCCCCCTGTGCATACGATCTGCATTGGTCAAGCGATGGGGATGGCCGCCATGTTGCTCTCAGCGGGGACAAAGGGGTATCGAGCCAGTTTACCCCACGCCACGATTGTTCTGCACCAAACCAAGAGCTATGCCCAAGGACAGGCCACCGATATTCAAATTCGTGCCAAGGAGGTTCTGGCCAATAAGGCAATGATGGTGGAGATTTTGGCGCAAAATACCGGTCAACCCCCCGAACGCATTACCCGCGATATGGATCGGCTGCTTTATATGACGCCGCAAATGGCCAAGGAATACGGCATTATTGACCGCATCCTCGAACCCGAAGCGGTGACCAAGAAACTGCCCGCCACTCTCACCTAGTGCAAGACGGCTGCCCAGTCGCGGCCAATGCGAATCGTAATATCCGAAGACAGCACCCCCGTGGAGTTGGCGGATACTCGCCCCATGCCAAGGACAGAACGAATCATTTGCGCAGCCCCAATATCCCCTTGCTGTGCCACAATCTCTGTTTCGGGGGTTTGCTGATACCACTCTTCACTGATGATCACATTGGTATAGCCGTGGTGGGCGAGGAAATCCGCCATGTCTTGGGCAGCGTCACTGCTACCGGAGGCATTTTGCAGCGCAATGCGTAGCGTCCCTGTTTCACGCCACGTATGGTCAACCAGCTTTGAGGGGCGATCGCTAAAGTGCTCAGCAACCACCCGATCAATGCGGTCATAGTCAGGAAGCCAGTAGCTGACCTCATAGCCATCACCACTAAAGCGTCCCGGCAGCAGAATCAAACGCAGGTTGTCTGGCTCAATGCGCAAACTAAATTGGGCGATCGCCATCAGTTCGGCAAAGGTTAAATCCGTATCCACATATTTTTGCAGGACGCTGTAGATTTTCGGCACCTGGGTCAGCATGACGGGATTGGCCAGTTTCTTTTGCAGCGCCTTGATCAGCATTTGCTGCCGCTGGGCACGACCAATATCCCCCAGTTCATCGTAACGAAAGCGAACAAAGCCCTCTGCTTGCTCCCCGTTCAGGGTTTGCAGCCCCGGTTGAAGATCAATGTAAAGTTTTTGGGTGTGATCGGTATAAACCATCCGCTTGGGCACGTTGACCTCGACACCGCCCACCAGATCCACCAATTCTCGAAATGCATCTGTATCAATGCGAATGTAGCGATCAATGGGGGTATAGTTGAGGATTTCGCTGACCACCCGCACCGTTAGATCGACCTCTCCATAAACATTGGCCGCATTAATTTTGTCGATGCCATGTCCGGGAATTTCCACACGGGTATCACGGGGAATACTCAAGACCGTAATCGTGCCATTTTCAGGGTTAAACCGCGCCAGCAGCATCGTATCCGTGCGACCACGGAACCGTTTCGGAGAACCTTCAGGGGCATCCAAGACATTATCCACCCCCAGTACCAAGAGGTTCACTGGCCGACTCATGCCATACTGGAACCCCCGTGTCATCATTTCCAGCCAAGAGGGATCCCGTTGGCCACGATGGTTCGTGCCCTGAAAGGGTGACATCAAAACAAATGTCATGCCCGCAAAGGCAGAAACCAAGGACACACCACTAAAGGCAGCAATCCAGCCTAGGGTACGCCATGGCGAAGGGCGCGATCGCTGACCCCTGCTTTTTTGAGATACTTTTTGCCTTCCCCGACCACCCACAGTAGAACTCACCGATTTACGCTGTTGAACGCCTCTTGCCACAAACTCACTCCCGAAATAAAAACCAATCGTGGGCTAGTCGGGTGGACGCAATCCCTGTCTTTAGTGTAGGGGATTGATTACTGATCCCGCACTTATACCTATTGAACTGCCCCAAGCAAGGCTTGTTTCTATTTTTCGGCCCATTCCTGAGATTTATGCGCTGGGCATTGGAAATTTTGCCGCTGGCAGCTTAGTAGAGCCGCTCAAGGACATAATCTGTTAACTGGCTGAGGGCCTGACGCGGTTCCGACGGAGGCAGCACTTCAAGCGCCGGTAGAGCCGCTTGGGCATATTCCTTGGCTAAATTGCGGGCGTCTTCAATGGCACCACTTTGGCGCACTAGGTTGAGGGCGGTTTCCAAATCCCCTTCTTCACTAAACTCTCGCTCAATGAGGGTATGCAAGTAGGGCGCTTTGGGTAGGGCAAAGAGAACCGGTGCAGTTAGGTTGCCATCCCGCAGATCTGAGCCAGCGGGTTTCCCTAGTTCTGCGGTGGAGCGGGTGAAGTCAAGGATGTCATCGACGATTTGAAAGGCTAGACCCAAATTTTTGCCGTAGGTGTACATGGCCTCGATGGTTTCTGGCGGCGCTTCACTGAGAACCGCTGCCGCCTTGGCACTGTTGGCAATGAGGGAAGCCGTCTTGTAGTAGGTTTTCAGTAGATAGTCGTCTAGGGTAATGCTGGTGTCAAAGCGGTTAAAGCCTTGGCGAATTTCCCCTTCAGCAAAGTCTTTGATCACTTGGGAGAGGAGCTTCACCACTTGCAGGTTATCCAAATCCGCTAAGTACCAAGAGGCTTGGGCAAAGAGAAAGTCTCCTGCTTGAATAGCCACCCGATTGCCAAAAACACTGTTAACCGTGGGCACACCGCGCCGTAGTTGCGCTTGATCCACCACATCATCATGAAAGAGACTGGCGGTATGAATCATTTCCGTAATTTCTGCTAAGCGGCAGTGCCGCGGGGTAATCCCCTGATCGGGCAGCGTGGCTCGCGACACCAAAAAGACAATGGCGGGTCGAATGCGCTTTCCACTGGCAGCAAAAAGATGTTCGGCGGCAGCAGAGAGTACGGCGTGTTGTGCTCCAATTAGTGCCTTCAGGTTCTCCGTTAGTACACAGAGATCCGCTTCGACAGGTGAAAAAAGAGAGGTTACCGAAGTCATGGACGGGCTGGCCGCAGAAGTTACGAAATTTTACAGAATCCTAGTTGTATTCTAAGCGAACCCTCCAATCTTGGGTAAGGGTTCCGATGAATTTTCAGCTAGGCTCAAAATTGAGAGCCACCCCGCTCGTAGGGTCAAACAGATAAAGATGACGAGCCTGCAACTGGAGAGGGTCACCCATTTGAGGGATTTGGTGATTAGGGGCTAACCACAGCAGTTCTTGGGAACTATCCATGAGGCGACAGCGGACAATGGCTTCGCGGCCTAGGGGTTCAACGAGGGTGGCGATCGCCCCCAAGCCCTTCTCACTGATAGACAAATGCTCTGGGCGAATGCCCACGGTGAGGGGTTGTTCACTTTTTAGCGGCCAATGGGGGGTGTCTGGACAGGGCAAGGGCTGCTGCGCTAGCCACAGGCGGCTGCCATCCCAGCGAGCGGGCAGTAAATTCATCGGCGGAGTGCCCAAAAATCGCGCCACCATGGTATTGGCGGGTTTGTCGTAGAGATCAGCAGGGGTGCCAATTTGCTGGATTTGACCGCGATCCAGCACCACAATGCGATCGCCAAGGGTCATGGCCTCCACTTGATCATGGGTGACATAGAGGGTGGTAATGCCCAGTTGTTGATGCAATTGTTTCAGTTCAGCACGGGTTTGTTCCCGCAATTGGGCATCAAGGTTGGAGAGGGGTTCATCGAGGAGAAACACTTGGGGCGATCGCGCCAAGGCTCTTCCCAAGGCCACCCGCTGTTGCTGACCACCGGAGAGTTGACGGGGTTTGCGCTGCAGCAGGGACTCAATCCCCAGTAGCTTAGCCACTTGAAGAATCCGTTGCTGCCGTGTGGCCGGATCAACACCGCGCATTTTCAGACCAAAGCCAAGGTTTTCGGCCACGGTCATGTGGGGATAGAGGGCATAGTTCTGAAAGACCATTGCCACATCGCGATCGCGCCCACTCAGGCCATTGACACAGGTATCGCCAATGGAGATCTCCCCACTGGTGGGCTGCTCCAAGCCAGCAATAAGCCGCAACAGGGTAGATTTACCACAACCCGAAGGCCCGACAATCACCCAAAGCGCCCCTGCGGGCACAGTTAGAGAGAGTGGACCAATTCCCACTCCTGGAGCAAATCGCCGCGTGACTCCCTCTAAGCGCAGTGTTGCCGCCACAACCTATCGCCAGCCCACCCACGTAAAGAAATCTTGGCCAGTGACCCACTCCAGCACCAGCAGGGCAATAAAGCCAACCATGGCAAAGCGGCCATTGATCAGCTCCGCATAGCGCGACCAACCAAATTGCGGGGTCAAATCATCAGGTGTTGGTTCACTCATGGTGTTTAGGTATGCAAAACAACTTCTTTAGCTTGGCATAGAGCCTTCACTTTGTACTCACATTTTAGAAGACGGCTGTTTCTGCTGTAGGGCGGTGATCACTGCCTTAATTTGGGCTTGACCAGCAGACTTTGCAAATCGCAGCGGAAACTTACCCCGTCGCAATAACCGCCAGCCCAAGGGAGCAAGGCTTGCCACACCCTTGAGATCTCGAAAACGATTGCCCACTACTTGGAGGCCAAATTGTCGCTCATCCACCCAGCCGCCTTCTTTCACCAGTTCCAAGAGCACTTGCCGATGGCGGAGGGGTCGCTCTTCATTGCGGCTTGCCCCTGTTGAGCGGGCTAAAATGGCCTGCTTGATCTCACTAATGCGATCGAGGGGTTGTACGCCCACGGGACACACGGTGTTGCAATTAAAACAACGGGTACAGCCCCACACGCCACTGGTGGTAGTGTTGTATTGGTCTAGGCGTTGGTCAGTTTCGCTATCGCGGGTATCAGCCACAAGGCGAGCTGCTTTGGCAAGGGCATGGGGGCCAACAAAGTCGGGATTCACTTCCACCGCATTACAGGCACCGTAGCAGGCACCACAGAGAATACAGTTGCCAGAGGCATTGAGTTTGGCGCGATCGCTGGGGGATTGCAGAAACTCCCGCTCAGGCACTTGCCGTGCCGCTGTACTCACATAAGGATTAACGGCTGAAAGTTTTTGCCAAAAATCGCTCATGTCCACGACAAGGTCTTTGAGGACAGGCAAATTCCCCAAGGGAGCGATCGCAATTTGGTTGGGCACAGGACTATTGGCCAACTCGGCGCGAATACTTTGTTGACAGGCAAGGGCAGAACGACCATTAATGGTCATCGCGCAACTGCCGCAGATGGTGTTTCGACAATTCTTGCGAAAGCTGAGGCTACCGTCGTGGTATCCCTTGATTTGAATGAGGGCATCAAGAATGGTGAGGGAAGGATCAATCTCTAGTTCAAAGGTTTGCCAATAGGCGCTCTTGTTGGGTGCTTGGCGACGAATCGTCAACTGAATTGTCATATGCTGGCGTCAGCCCAGTGTAGTTTCCAGTGTATAGCAAGCACTGCGGCGATGATGAAAGTTGCAAAATCCCTACTTTACTTTCTGATCACAGGCCTCCTAGAGCTGGGGGGAGCCTATCTTGTCTGGCTGTGGCTACGGGAGCATAAAAGCATTGGGTATGCCTTAGCGGGGGCGATCGTCCTTTTTATGTATGGCATGGTACCGACGCTGCAACCTGCGCATTTCGGTCGTGTTCAGGCTGCCTATAGTGGCATTTTCCTGCTGGTGGCTCTGTTTTGGGGTTGGGGAATTGATAAGGTGCGCCCCGATAAGTTTGATTTGCTCGGTGCTGGGGTTGCCCTCCTAGGAACGCTGATTATCATGTACGCGCCAAGAAGCCATTGACAGCGTCGCGATCGCCCCAAGGTCACTCTATAAGCTGGGCTTATTTAATCTATTTGAAAGTAATGTTTATTAAATGTGTGTGTTACTGAAGAATTTACTATAGAGTAAGGCAAGCAAATCAAAAAGCTTGAATAGATAAAAGACTATATTTGCGCCGTTGACCGACGGATGCAGGGGTGGCGATCGCCCAAATAGTCTTCTATCAACTTCAACATCTACAGCCCCATGGATAGCCCCTAATAATTAAGGAGGAATAGTACTGTGGATTTTCTCGGTCAGTTTTTGCAAGATTTTGTCAAGCAATTACAGTCGCCTACCCTTGGCTTCTTGCTGGGGGGCATGGTCATTGCAGCGCTGGGCAGTCAACTTCAGATTCCCGATGCCATCTATAAGTTCATTATTTTTATGTTGCTAATGAAAGTCGGCCTCAGCGGTGGGATTGCGATTCGCAGTTCCAACCTACAGGAGATGCTCTTGCCAGCACTCTTTGCTGTGGCGATGGGGATTCTCATTGTATTTATTGGCCGTTATACCTTAGCAAAGCTTCCGAAGGTCAAAACCGTGGACGCGATCGCTACCGCAGGTTTATTTGGGGCTGTGAGTGGTTCGACCATGGCAGCAGCGCTAACGGCTCTGGAGGCGCAGAAAATTAGCTATGAACCTTGGGCAGCCGCACTGTATCCGTTCATGGATATTCCGGCTCTGGTGACAGCCATTGTCGTTGCCAGCATTTACCTCAAGAAAAAACAGGAGAAAAAGGCGCCGGCTTCCCTCAGTGCCGTTGGTGCCTATGCGGGTGCAAGGAGCGCCACAGGTTATGCTGGGAGCACGAGTGAGTACCCCAGCAGTGCCAGTGAGTACCGCAGTCAACAAAGCAAACGAGTCAGAATCTGGCCGATTGTCAAAGAAAGTCTGCAAGGAGCAGCCCTTTCGGCACTGCTGCTGGGTGTTGCTTTGGGCATCTTTACCCGTCCCGACAGTGTCTATGAGAGTTTTTACAACCCTCTGTTTCGCGGTTTACTCTCGGTGTTGATGCTCGTTATGGGGATGGAGGCTTGGTCACGCTTGGGTGAGTTGCGTAAAGTTGCTCATGGTATGTGGTCTATGCCGTGGTGGCGCCCCTCGTTCATGGCCTGATTGCCTTTGGTTTGGGAATGATTGCCCACTATGTCACTGGCTTTAGCCTTGGGGGTGTGGTGATTCTAGCCGTGATTGCCTGCTCTAGTTCCGATATTTCTGGGCCGCCAACATTACGGGCAGGGATTCCCTCCGCTAACCCTTCCGCCTATATTGGTGCTTCCACCGCGATCGGGACTCCCATTGCCATCGGCCTAGGAATTCCGCTTTACCTTGGCCTTGTCCAAGCAATCATGGGCGGCAGCTAGTGACCCAAACGCGCCAATTTCACTCAAGGAGGAACTCAGAATGGCCAAGCCAGCAAAGCAGCTCGTGATTGTGACCGAGAAGATTCTCTTGAAAAAAATTGCCCAAATCATTGATGAGGCCGGGGCGACTGGCTACACCGTGATGGAAACCGGCGGCAAAGGGAGTCGCAATGTGCGCTCCTCTGGTCAACCCAGCGTTTCCGATACCCAAGCCAATATCAAGTTTGAGGTACTCACCCAGACACGGGAAATGGCCGAAAAAATTGTGGATCGGGTGGCAGTCGAGTTTTTCAACGACTATGCAGGCATTGCTTACATCTACGATGCCGAAGTGTTGTACGCCCACAGCTTTTGTGGTCCTGAGGGTTGCTGAAATTTCTGGGGCTTGACAAGACGCCCCCTAATTTTTTAAGCTAAGAATCTGTTGCGGGTATAGCTCAGTGGTAGAGCGCAACCTTGCCAAGGTTGATGTCGCGCGTTCGAATCGCGTTACCCGCTTTTGAAATAGCAAGCGATCGCCCTCTTCTTTTGAAAAGCACTTAGCTCTTTGCTAATCGGTATCAGCATGAAAATAGCGGTAAATTTTTTCCGCTAGACGGGGGCCGACCCCATGTACCTGCGCCAACTGTTCGGGCGTGGCTATGCGGATGTAGTCAATGGAACGAAAGGTGGCGAGGAGTTCCTTTTGGCGTTGATAGCCCAAGCCGGGAATTTGATCAAGCTGCGATCGCCGTTGGCGTTGGGCGCGTTTTTGACGGTGGAAGTTCAGGGCAAAGCGGTGAGCCTCATCGCGGACGCGGCGTAGCAATTGCACCCCCGGTTGCTCTGGATCGGTCGGCAGAGGCTGGCGGTGGTGGGGTAGGAAAATCTCCTCCCGCTGTTTGGCCAAGCTGAGAAGGGTGAGATCGTCTAGGAGTGGCTCCAACACCTGAACCACGGCGGACAGTTGCCCCTTGCCGCCATCAATGAGGACAATATCTGGCCAGTCATCAGCCTCTGGAGGGTCACCCTTGCCCTCAAGGTAGGGGGCAAAGCGGCGGCGGAGAATCTCGGCAAGACTGGCAAAGTCGTCGGAGTGGCCAAGTTTTACTTCAGGGTTGCGGATGTTGTAGTGGCGATAGTGCTGCTTGGCGGGCAAGCCATCAATAAAGACAACCCGTGAGGCCACGGCGTCAGACCCTTGAATGTGGGAAATGTCGTAGCCCTCAATGCGGTGGGGCAGGGTGTCAAGGCCAAGGAGTTGGGCTAAATCTTCAAGAGCCATTTGGGTGCGATCGCTGGCCTGTTGAATGCGTGCCAATTCTAATTCTGCATTGCGTTGCACCATGGCAATGAGTTCTGCTTTTGCCTGCCGCTGGGGGACAGTGAGGGTGACGGCGCGGCCTTTCTTTTCGCTCAGGTATGTGCGCAGCAGATCCGCCTCAGGTAGGGGATATTGCAGCAAAATTTCACTGGGAATTTCTACATCATCCACTTGGGCATAGTGTTCTTCAAGCACCCGTTGCAAAATCGTGCCCACAGTGCCACTTTGGGCATCGGCAACGAAGGCCAAGCGTCCCACCAAGCGACCCGCACGAATTTGAAAGAGTTGAATGGCAGCATGGCGATCGCCGAGGGCAAGGGCAATGGCATCCCGTGACACCGTATCGTCCGGCAAGGACACCTTTTGATCCACTCCTAAATGCTCAAGGCCACGAATTTGATCCCGTAGTCGTGCCGCCAGTTCAAAATTCAGATCCGCCGCCGCTTGCGCCATTTGTGCTTGGAGCTGTGCCACGAGTTCCCCTGTGCGTCCCTGAAAGATCATGGCCACCTTGTGCAGCGTTTGCCGATACTCCTGCGGTGAAATCAGGGCTTGGCAGACCCCCGGACAGCGACCAATATCGTAGTTGAGGCAAGGGCGATCCTTAAAGAGGGGGCGGGGACGTTGCCGCAGCGGAAAAAGCCGCTTCACAAGGGCAAGGGTTTGGCGCAGGCGAAAGCTATCGACATAGGGGCCATAGTAGCGATCCTTGGGGGAATCACTGCGAGTATCGCCGACATTACCCAATTGGCGTTTGCGGGTAATGAAAATGCGGGGGTAGGGTTCTGACCACGTAATACAGACGTAGGGATATTTCTTGTCATCCTTGAGGAGAACGTTGAAGTGGGGCTGATGCTGCTTGATTAAATTGGCTTCGAGGGCAAGGGCCTCGGCTTCCGTATCGGTGACGATGAATTCAATGTCCGCCACCTGATAGACCATTAATTCAAGGCGCGGCCCCAGTTGGGCTGGCTCACGAAAATAGGAGCGCACCCGCGATCGCAGGCGTTTGGACTTGCCAATGTAGAGAATTTGATCCGTCTTGTCCTTGAAAAAATAAACGCCGGGAGTCAAGGGCAGTTGCCGCAAGATCTGTTCCAAGCGATCGCGATCCTGAATCAAGGGCTGAAGCATGCTGCCACCTCCCCTAGAGCTTTGCCGCTGTGGCTCCTAACCAAGCCTCCAAATGTGCCCGCTGACTCGGCGTGGCATCGGCACGGCACTGCACCTGATAGCGGGGCTGAGGGTCTCCCAACATCAATGTTCCTGAGTGCAATTGCTGATCATGGAACCATGTCAAGTGAATCGTCTCTCCCACTGAGTATTCCCGCAATCGCTCTGACCAGTCCTCCGCCTTGACGCGCCACCCATTGAGGGCAATGATTTCATCCCCAGCCACCAAGCCTGCCTGTTCAGCCGGGGAGTCCCGCAGCACTGCCTTGATTTGCAGAGCGCCGTGTTCCTGCTTGAACTGAAGTCCCGTATAGGGCAGCGCGTCTTGGGGAACTAGTTCCAGCCCGACTTTGCCCAACCACTCCTGAAGGGGGAGTTCTACGGTTCCCTCAATGAACTGCTCGCGCCATGCCGCCAAGTTTTCATCGGCAACGGTTTCAATCGTTTCCCACAGCTCATCGGGGGTATAGCCCTGACCTGTCTCGCAATACTGCTGCCACAACCGCCGCAGGGCATCGAGGAGCGATCGCTGGTGATTAAAATTAAGGCGAATCCGCAAATCCAGCAACAGTGCCACCAACTCCCCTTTGAGGTAGTAGGACATCTGCGAATTGATGCTATTTTCGTCAGGGCGATAGAGCTTAATCCAAGCATCAAAACTAGCAGCACTCAGGGATTGCACCCAACGACCGGGGGTATGTAGGTAGCGATTGAGGCTTTCGCTCAGTAGTTTAAGATAGGCCTCTGCATCAAAGCATCCTGCCCATAGGGGAATCAGTTGATCGAAATAACTGGTCACTCCCTCTGCAAACCAAAGGCTGGTGGTGTAATTCTCACTGTCGTAGTCAAAGACCTCGAAGGCTTGGGGGCGGATGCGCTTGACATTCCAGAGGTGGAAAAACTCATGGGCCACTAAACAGAGGAAGCGGCGATACTGCTCCGCTTGCTGAAAGCCAAAGCGATGGAAGATCAACGAGCAGCTATTGAGATGCTCCAGACCGCCGTAGCCCTTGTGGGTAAGGTGCAAAATAAAGACATAGCGATCGTAGGGCAGGCCGCCAAAGAGACTTGCCTCGGTGGCAATGATCCGCTGCATATCGGCGATCGCCCGCTGCGGCTCAAAATTGCCCTTGCCCCACACCGCCAATTCATGGGGTTTACCGTCCACCTCAAAGGCATAAACAGGGTGGGTACCCACCTCAAAGGGGCTATCCACCAGCAGATCGTAATTTGCTGCCCAAAAGGTGAAGCCATCCTCGCCAAAGGGTTCAAGCGGAGTCGTCACCCGCCAGCCCGGCGGTGCCACAATCGTTACTGTTAGGGGCTGATCGCGATATTCTGGTACATAGAGGCAGACCGCTGCCGGATTGAAGTAGGCATGGCTGCTATCAAAGTGGTTTGTGCGTACCGAGAGTTCATGGGCATAGATGGCATAGCGCACTTCCAGTTCTTGACCGGGGGTGCAAGCCACCTGCCACTGATTTTTAGAACACTTCCACCACTCAAGAGGAGTGCCGTCAGCGGCCGTTACCGTAAAGTCCTGAAGATGCCGCGCATATTCGCGCACGAGGTAAGAACCGGGCGTCCACACCGGTAAGTGCAGATCAAGAACATCGGTTTGCGGTGCCGTTAGCCGCAGCGTTACCCATAAAAGATGAGTGTGCCCCTGCTGGCAGTTGATTCTGTAGGCCATGGCAGGGGGCTGAAGAGAAGACTCAGAGGGGGAAGGATGAATGATCGTATGCGTCATACCCCTCAGTGTAGTGAACTTTGGCGACGCTTACAATTTCACTTCAATATCTACGCCCGCCGGCAAGTCCAACTTCATCAGGGCATCAATCGTTTTCGGTGAAGGTTGGTAAATGTCGAGTATGCGACGGTGGGTACGGGTTTCAAAATGCTCCCGTGAGTCCTTGTCCACGTGGGGCGATCGCAGAACGCAGTAAATTCGACGGCGAGTGGGTAGGGGAATTGGGCCAACGGGGGAAGCGCCGGTTCTTTTTGCAGTATCGACAATGCGATCGCAGGAAGTATCGAGCAAGCGATGATCAAAGGCCTTAAGGCGAATACGAATTTTCTGTTGTAGAGCAGCCATAGGAATCTTCCTTACTTGTCAAGGTTCAGAGACAATCCGACAAAATTCAGACAAAAAAGGCCGCCAACACCACAGAAAGGCTAGCGGCCATAAGATCAACTACTTCAGGATTTTGGAGACAACACCCGCACCAATCGTCCGGCCACCTTCACGGATGGCAAAGCGCATCCCCTGCTCAATGGCAATGGGCTGGATCAGTTCCACGGTCATTTTGATGCGGTCACCAGGCATCACCATTTCAGCGGCGCTACCATCATCAGCGGTGAAGGAGGTAATCGTACCGGTCACATCGGTGGTACGCACATAGAACTGCGGACGGTAACCGGCAAAGAAGGGGGTTTTACGGCCACCCTCTTTTTCAGTGAGCACGTACACTTCACCCTCAAATTGGGTGTGGGGCGTAATGGAGCCGGGTTTGGCAATCACCATTCCCCGTTCCACATCCTCTTTTTTCAGACCGCGCAGGAGCAAACCAGCGTTGTCACCGGCAATCCCCTCTTCGAGGCTCTTCTTGAACATTTCAATACCGGTGACCGTCGTTGTGCGAGTTTCCCGCAGACCCACGAGTTCAACGGTTTCGTTGAGCTTAATGCGACCCCGCTCAATCCGACCCGTGGCCACGGTACCCCGACCGGTGATGGAGAACACGTCTTCTACAGCCATCAAGAAGGGCTTATCCACATCCCGCTCAGGGGTAGGAATGTAGTTATCCACGGCATCCATTAGCTCGTAGATTTTATCGACCCACTCATTTTCACCGCGTTGGGTTTTCGGGTTGGCGGTCATGGCTTCAAGGGCTTTTAGACCCGAACCACGGATGATGGGCACTTCGTCACCGGGGAATTCATATTCGCTGAGGAGTTCCCGCAGTTCCAGTTCCACCAGCTCCAGCAGTTCTTCGTCGTCCACCATGTCCACTTTGTTCAGGAAGACAACAATGCTGGGCACCCCCACCTGACGAGCCAAGAGAATGTGCTCTTTGGTTTGGGGCATCGCACCATCAGTAGCGGCCACCACGAGAATAGCACCGTCCATTTGGGCGGCACCCGTGATCATGTTTTTCACATAGTCAGCGTGGCCGGGGCAATCCACGTGGGCATAGTGACGTTTTTCAGTCTCATACTCCACGTGAGCCGTGTTGATGGTAATCCCACGGGCTTTTTCCTCAGGGGCAGCATCAATTTCATCGTATTTGCGAGCCTGGGCTTTCCCTTGGGCAGCCAATGTCATGGTGATGGCTGCGGTCAGTGTGGTTTTACCGTGGTCAACGTGACCAATCGTACCGATGTTAACGTGGGGTTTGGTTCGTTCAAATTTAGCGCGTGCCATGTTGTTCCTCGTATAGACTATGCGTTCCCTTTATTTTTGGCAATGATCGCCTCAGCCACATTACGGGGGACTTCCTCGTAATGGCTAAATTCCATCGAGAAAATTCCCCGACCTTGGGTATTCGAGCGAATGTCAGTGGCATAACCAAACATCCGTTCGAGAGGGACTTTTGCCGTCACTTTGGCAATGCCATTTTCCACGGTTTGTCCCTCAATTTGACCGCGACGGGAAATGAGGTCTCCCATCACTGTCCCAAGGAATTCTTCTGGAACCTCGACCTCGACCTTCATCATTGGCTCCAGCAGCACCGGATTGGCTTTCATTACTGCCTCTTTAATGGCCATGGAGCCAGCAATTTTGAAGGCCATCTCTGAGGAGTCAACCTCGTGGTAGGAGCCATCCACTAATGTGACCTTGAGGTCAATCACTGGGTACCCTGCCAAAATCCCCGATTCACAGGCTTCCTTCATCCCCTGCTCAGCAGGTGGAATGTACTCTTTGGGGACGACACCACCAACAATTTTGGAGACAAATTCAAACCCAGTACCGGGTTCGGCAGGCTCTACTTCAATCACAACGTGACCATACTGGCCTTTACCGCCACTTTGACGGATAAACTTGCCTTCGGCACGGACAGGTTTGCGAATCGTTTCGCGGTAGGCCACTTGGGGTTGGCCAATATTGGCTTCCACTTTGAACTCCCGCTGCATCCGATCCACAAGGATCTCGAGGTGCAGTTCCCCCATGCCCGCAATCACGGTTTGGTTGGTTTCAGGATCAACGCTGACGCGGAAGGTGGGGTCTTCCTCAGAGAGGGCTTGCAGGGCTTTGGAGAGTTTTTCCATGTCCTGCTTGGTTTTGGGTTCCACAGCCACGGAAATCACTGGCTCTGGAATGTACAGCGATTCAAGAATCACGGGCGAGCTTTCATCGCAGAGGGTATCCCCCGTGAAGGTTTCCTTCAGACCCAAGGCAGCTCCTAAATCGCCGGCTCGCAGTTCATCTACTTCAATCCGCTCATCGGCTTTGAGCACAATCAAACGAGAAATGCGCTCTTTCTTGCCCTTAGTGGCATTGAGGACATAGCTGCCTTTTTTGAGAACACCAGAATAAACGCGCACGAAGGTGAGGCGGCCATAGGGATCCGACATGATTTTGAAGGCTAATGCCGCTAGGGGTTGATCATCGTCGGCAGCCCGCTCTACCTCTGTGCCATCGGGCAGATGACCTTTAATCGCTGGAATGTCAATGGGCGCTGGCAGATAGTCCACCACGGCATCAAGGAGCAATTGCACGCCTTTATTTTTGAAGGCGGAGCCACAGAGCATCGGCACAATGGTGCCAGCGATCGTCCCTTTGCGTAGGGCGGCGCGGATTTCCTCTTCTGTGAGTTCTTCCCCCTCAAAGTATTTTTCCATGAGGGCATCATCGGTTTCGGCAACTGCCTCGATGAGCTTGGTGCGATACGCTTCCGCCAGTTCAGTCATCTCGGCAGGAATTTCAGTGTCTTCGATTTCCTTGCCAAGGTCGTCTTTGTAGATTTTGGCGCGCATCCGCACCAGATCAACGATGCCTTTGAACTGATCTTCAGCACCAATGGGCAACTGAATCGGCACAGCATTTGCCCGCAGGCGATCGCGAATCTGGTCATAGACTTTGTAGAAGTTTGCCCCAGTGCGATCCATCTTGTTGACAAAGACGATGCGCGGGACGCTGTAGCGATCGGCTTGCCGCCACACGGTTTCTGACTGGGGTTGCACACCACCGACGGAGCAGAATACCGCAATCACCCCATCGAGAACCCGCATGGAGCGCTCCACCTCAATCGTGAAGTCCACGTGGCCGGGAGTGTCAATAATATTGATCTGGTGGTCTTTCCAAGAGGTGCTGATGGCGGCGGCTGTAATGGTGATGCCCCGCTCCCGCTCCTGTTCCATCCAGTCGGTAACCGTGGTACCCTCGTGCACTTCGCCAATTTTGTGCACCACACCGGAATAGAAAAGAATACGTTCAGTTGTGGTTGTTTTACCCGCATCAATGTGAGCGGCAATCCCGATGTTTCGCACTCGCTCTAGCGGGGTCGTCCGTGCCACAGCTACCTCCTTGTTTGTTGCATTACGTTAGAATTCTTAAATAATTGTATCCAACTCTTGAACCGTGTGACGGTTTAGTAGCGATAGTGGGCAAAGGCCTTGTTGGCTTCTGCCATTTTGTGGGTTTCTTCCCGTTTACGAATGGTGCTGCCGGTTTCGTTGGCGGCATCCATCAATTCATTGGCCAGCTTGGCGGACATCGAACGACCGGCTCGTTTGCGGGAAAATTGCACTAACCAGCGCAAAGCCAAGGCGACGCCGCGATCGGGACGAACTTCCATCGGCACTTGGTAGGTGGCACCCCCCACACGGCGGGCTTTCACTTCCACTAGGGGCGTTGCATTTTTTACTGCACGTTCAAAAATTTGCAGAGCATCCTCGCCGGTGCGCTCCTGTACGGTTTTCATCGCGTCATAGACAATGCGGCTGGCAAGGGATTTTTTGCCATTGAGCATAATCCGCTGGATTAACATATTCACCAGCACGTTGTTATAGACGGGATCAGGGGCAGTAGGCCGTTTTTGAGCGCGAGTGCGACGAGACATAGGTGTTTGCTGTTTGCTCTAGTGAAGTTTAAGATTTCAAGGGTGGACTCAAGGAGATAGGAGAACGGAAATTACTTCTTCTTGCCGGTAGCAGCAGCCTCACCGGGTTTGGGACGCTTGGCACCATACTTGGAGCGACCTTGTTTACGGTCTTTGACGCCAGCGGTATCCAACGTGCCACGGATAATGTGGTAGCGCACACCGGGCAAATCTTTAACCCGACCGCCGCGAATCATGACCACAGAGTGCTCCTGCAAGTTGTGGCCAATTCCCGGAATATAGGCGGTGACCTCAAAGCCAGAGGTGAGACGTACCCGTGCCACTTTGCGCAGGGCAGAATTGGGCTTTTTGGGGGTTGTGGTATAGACCCGTGTGCACACCCCACGCCGTTGGGGGCAGCTTTTGAGGGCAGGAGATTTTGTTTTCTTTTTCAACAGTTCCCGCTCTTGGCGGATCAGTTGCTGGATGGTGGGCATTGCTGCTTACGTTAATTTCACCGAACTTCTAGTGTATCGAGGTAGCCGTGGCGTTGTCAATGCTGTTGTGCCGTTGCGCAGTGCCTCTCAGTGTAATGGCTCACTAAGGTCAGGCTGGCGATCGCGGCGGTGACGGCTCTCAGGGTACGCCGCCCCAAGGAAAATGCTTGCCAACCAGCGGCCAAAACTTGCTCCACTTCTGAGGCTGTCCATCCCCCCTCGGGTCCGATCGCCAGATAAATTGGCTGAGATAGATTCATTTGGGGCAAGCAGTCCCACAGGAGCTGTGAGGCATTCAAACTGGCAATGTAGCCCTTGGAGGTGAGGCTGACCATTTCGGCAACGGAGAGGGGATCACTGAGGGTAGGCACATAAAGACGCTCACTTTGCTCGGCGGCTTCTTGGAGAATGCGCTGCCAACGCTGGTATTTATTGGCACTGGGTTGCAGGAGCGATCGCGCTGTTTGAATCGGAATAATACGCTTGACCCCCAATTCCGTTGCCTGTTGCAGCACTTGCTCAAAGTTTGCCACCTTCAGTAGAGCTAGACAGAGAATAATTTCTACACTGAGCTCCGTCTCTTGCTTTTCAGCTTCCAATAATTCGACAGTCTGCCCATTCACA
This sequence comes from Thermosynechococcus sp. QS41, assembly GCF_031583515.1. NCBI lineage: Bacteria > Bacillati > Cyanobacteriota > Cyanophyceae > Acaryochloridales > Thermosynechococcaceae > Thermosynechococcus > Thermosynechococcus sp. QS41. The sequence continues at coordinate 2,293,308 of NZ_CP134181.1, read as the reverse complement.
CCAAGCGTGCCCCGCCATCGCTGTCCTTGGCCATCCAAAATCGAGATGACATCGTTATCTTTTAAGCGCAGGACATGGCGGAGATAGTGGACTTGCTCAGGAGTGAGCCACACCTGTCGGTCTTGGATTTGTGAGGGTGAGACGACTAACCGCTGGGGCGATCGCATGTAATGAGAGTCTCGTCAAACTCTTTAAGCACTGACAGGCTTAGTAGCTTCCATAAACAGAGAGTCGGGTTTGCGCACTTGGCCATCAACCACATCTAAGTTGTAACGGGAAAAGTCTGGAATGCAACTCTCAAAAGCAGAGACTACACGACAGTCGTGAAAACCACAAGCTTCAACCAAGAGTTTGAGAGAGTAGCCATCGTACATCCACAGATGCGCTTCACCACTTAAGCGAAACAGCCCCACACTAAGGGCATCCACTCCTCGTTTTCCAAGAATTGGCCAAACTAAAATTTTCGCGAGTAACTCACGGGGATGACGCAGTGGTCTCAGTATTTTTTTGAGAAAGCTCTTAGCTGTTTGCGGTTGTTGAACTACCTTGAAGAAATCTTCAGCTTCTTGGCCAATGCGAGATCGGACAAAGTCAGGATTGGGAATATTTGGATTTAGGAGATAGGCCGCCATTGCGCCACCCCTGTGATGGCGAACGAGTCGATCTAAAAGCTCTAATTTAAGCCATTCATAGTTGGCAGGTTCTGTTTGCCTGCCATCTCGTAACGCATCGAGTTCAGCTAAGTAGGCACGAGTGGTTTGCTCTAAGTCGGGAACTACTATCCGCAGAACACCATTCGGCTTCAATACTCTATAGGCATCGCGTAGAAAGTTTTCTGCTTCTTGGCAACTCAGGTGCTCGAGAACGTGGGAAGAGTAAACAGCATCGACTTCTTCTTCCTTAAAAGGTAAACCTCGGCGAATATCCCAGCGTTTTACGCCCGCCACCGCTGGTGCCACATCAAAGTTAAGCCACTCTGGATGGAAAGTTTGACCACAACCAACATTAACTAGTTTTAGGGACTGAGACTGCATAGCCACTCCACCAATGTGCGCACAGGGTAGCCCGTCCCACAGGGATTATTGTAGCCATCCTCTTTTTCTGTCCAGACAGGGCCAGCAATGTCAAGGTGTGCCCAAGGGGTGTGATCGACAAATTGCTGAAGGAATAGGGCGGCGGTAATTGATCCGGCCGATCGCGGACCAGTGTTTTTCATATCGGCCACTTGGGACTTCATACCCTCAAAGTATTTATTTTCAAGGGGCATTTGCCAGAACTTTTCACCGGAGCGATCGCTGGCCTTTTGCAGAGCTTGCGCCAATTCTGAATTGTTGCTCCAAAGACCGGCAATATTATCCCCTAAGGCAACAATACAGGCACCGGTCAGCGTTGCCAAATCAACAATGGCATCTACGCCTAGTTTTTCGGCATAGACCAGGGCATCGGCAAGGGTGAGGCGGCCTTCAGCATCGGTGTTGTTGACCTCGATGGTCTTACCGTTGGAGGCGGTGAGAATATCCCCCGGATGCAGGGCACGGCCACTGATCATGTTTTCAGTGGCAGCAATAATAAAGTGAACTTCAATGCCAGCGGGTTTGAGTTGACCGATGACCTTGGCGGTTCCCAAAACGGCTGCGGCTCCCCCCATGTCCATTTTCATGGTTTCAATGCCTCCTTGGGTCTTGAGGTTGAGGCCACCGGAATCAAAGGTTAACCCCTTGCCAATGAGGGCAATTTTCTTCTGGACATTTCCGGCGGGAGTGTAGGTGAGGTGAATAAATTTCGGCGGTAGATCAGATGCCTGGGCCACTCCCAAAAAGGCACCCATACCCAAGGCGGCACACTCATCGCGCTCCAAAATTTTTGCCGTGAGGCCGTAGGTAGCCGCCAATTGCTGAGCCGTTTCCGCAAGGGTGACAGGCGTCACTTCGTTGGCCGGGGCATTCACGAGTTCGCGCGCCAAAATCACCCCATCACAAATCTGCTGGGCACGGGTCAAGGCCGCTGCTTGCTCCCCTAAACCCAACAGGCTGACGGATTCTGGATAGGGCAGGAGTTTACGAGCTTCGGGATCCGACTTAAAACGCACATCACTGTGGAGGGCAAGGAGAACTCCTTCGGCAATGGCTTGGGCAGCATCCGCCGCCTCTAAAGTCTCATGGGGCAGTGCCATGCCTAATGTTTTTGCACGTTCACGGCGAGCCGTACGGGCAATGGTCGCAGCAGTGCGGCGCAGGGTCTCTAGGTTAAAGTCATCGCGATTCCCCAAGCCCACAAGGAGAAGCTTTTTAATGGGGAAGTTGGGCAATAGGCGCATCAGAAGGGAGGTACCGGACTTGCCTTGAAATTCCCCTTCGTTGATCAGTTCCTGCAATAGACCGTTGAGGCGTTGATCAAGGGTCGTGTAGGGGTCGGTGAGGGTGAGGGTGCCTTCCGTTTGAAAGACGGCGATCGCCAGTAAGTCCCCCGACCAGTCGGGAATGACTGTAGTAATTGTTTGCAGTTGCATGCCTATCTACGACCCAAAAATCTCTCAACCCCCTTATTTTATCGGCGTTTAGGCCTCAGCAGGAACCCAGACACTGCAAAAATTCAAGGGGCAAGCCATCGCAGTCACGCATAAAGGCGACGTGATAGAGGTGCGACCCAATCACTTGCTGAGTGGGCTTCAGCAGTAGCTCAAAGGGTAAATTCTGTGCCTGCAACGTTTGCGCCACCTGATTGAGCCATGTTTCAAGGGGGTCAGGATAGTCACTGAGATCAAAGGAAAGATGGTAGTAGCCAACATAGTGCTCATCGTGAAAAGGGTCAGCAGCAGGGTGGGGTTCAGGGACTTGCAGAAGTTCAAGGCGGGTGTGCCAGCCCTTGAGCCAACAGGCAAGGGTATAGCCCGTGGTAAAGCGGACATCCATTGTGAAGCCTAGGCATTCATAGAAGGCGATCGCCCGCTGAATATTGGCGGTGCGGATGGAAACGTGGTGCAAGCCCATAGACTACTCCTGTTTTGGCCGCAGCCGTTCCGGAAAATCAATAAAGACCCGCTCACCCGCCCTCAGGCCGCTGATAATTTGCGTTTGATCTTGCCAGCTACTGCCAATGGTGACGGGGCGGAATTTTGGCTGATTGTCTTCACCCACAACATAAACACCCGTTTGACCGCGCTCAACGGCAATGGCCACCGTCGGCACCAGCAGAGCGTTGTTAATTTTTTGTCCCAGAAAATCTAAGTCCACATTCATCCCAGAACGCAGCTTCTGCAACCCAGTAACAAGGGAGACCCGCACTTGAAAGAAAGTGACATTTTGCTCCACCACGGCTTCGGGTGCCACTAAGCGTACTCGTCCTTCAAAGGTTTCCCCCGGATAGGCATCGGCACGGATTTCAACGGGTTGCCCCACAAGCACTTGGCCAATGTCCACTTCTGGGACTTCGGCAAGAATTTCTAGGCCTTGGGCAATGGCCACAATTGAGGTGGAAGTGGCAGAGGTCGTGGCAGAGGCGGTGGTGGTGGGTGTCACAAAGGCTCCCGGATTGGCGTACTTCTGGGTAATAATCCCCGTAAAAGGAGCGCGAATCACTGTATCTTCGAGGGCAGCACGGGCGGCTTGGACTTGGGCTTGGGCAGCAGCCACGGCCGCTTCCGCTTGACGGATCTCTTCAGTGCGGGAACCCCGCTGTAATAGTTGCAGGCGCTTTTGAGCTTCATTCAGGTTGGCGATCGCGCTATCCCGGTTTGCCTTTAGTTCATCAAGGGTATCGCGGGGAATCGCACCCTCAGCCGCGAGCAATTCATTGCGTTTCAGGCGTTCTTCTGCCAATTGAGCACGGGTGGCGGCTGCTCGCACTTGGGCTTCGGCTTGGGCAATTTCCTCGGCACGGTTACCGGCAACCACGCGATCGCGACGGGCAATGGCATCGGCGAGGTTGGCTTGGGCTTGAGCCAGTTGCGCCTGTTCATCGCGGTTATCCATACGGGCAATGATTTGACCCGCCTTGACCCGATCGCCCTGCTCGACGTAGAGTTCGGCGAGAAGACCTGCCCGTTTTGGACTGATATTGACGGTTTGCACAGGCACCACTTTGCCCGTGGCAGCAATGCGAGCGACTAAATCGCGACTGTCTTGAACGGGTACGGTGTAGCGATCGAGATCAAGGGGCGTTTGGCGCGATCGCCACAGCAGTAGGCCACCACTGCCAATCAAACCAGCAGCAATCACCCCAATCACGAGCGATCGCCAAGGGGAAGAAGGTTTACCAACAAAGGGGATAAACGCTGCCATGAATGCCTTACAGTTCTTGGCCTATTCTAACGTTATGTTACAGTGACCCACCGAATAGCAGCATTGACCGTGTCTATTGGTTCCATCTGTCCCTTAATAGAAGCGCAGATGCTATCCTAACCAATACTGTCTATGTCCTTTGCCTATGAATCCTGCACTCTCCCAGATTGGCCAGCAAATGTCCCAACTGACGGGAGTTCGGGCAATCATGAAGGATATTATTGAGACGTTGCGCCTGAATCGCGGTCAAGACCTGATTAACCTGAGTGCAGGTAATCCCCTCATTGTCCCTGAGGTGGAGCAACTATGGCGCGACTGTACCCACGAGCTAATGGCCAGCCCAGAATTTGGCCAAGTGGTCTGCCGCTACGGCACAAGCCAAGGGTATGAACCGCTAATTGCTGCCGTTGTCGATGATTTTAATCGCCGCTATGGTTTGAACCTGACGGAGCGCAATGTCCTTGTCACCCCCGGCAGTCAGGCCATCTACTTCTTTGCTGCCAATGCTTTTGGGGGCTTTAGCGCCAACGGTGAATTAAAGAAAGTCGTTCTCCCCTTGAGTCCAGAATATACGGGTTATGGTGGCGTCAGCTTTACCCCTGATACCGTTGTTGCCTATCGTCCGCGCCTTGAGATTTTTGAAGCGGATCACACCTTTAAGTATCGTCCCGACTTTCAACAACTCCACATTGATGAGACGACTGGATGCGTCATCTTCTCTCGTCCCTGCAATCCGACGGGAAATGTGCTCACGGATGTCGAGGTGCGGCAAATTGCTGATCTCGCTGTCCCCTATGGCGTTCCAGTGTTGATTGATGCTGCCTATGGCCCCCCCTATCCCAGCTTGAACTTTACGGAACTAGCACCCGTTTTTGGCGGCAATATTGTCCACTGCCTCAGCCTCTCAAAAGCAGGACTGCCGGGGGAGCGGGTGGGGATTGCTATTGGCGATCGCGAGATTTTGAGTGTTCTCGAAGCCTTTCAAACCAATGCCTGTATTCATGCCTCGCGCTACGGTCAGGCGATCGCGGCCTTAGCCATTGCCAATGGTGCCCTAGCCGAAGTATCCGTCAATGTCATTCGTCCCTTTTATCAGCGCAAGTTGACAGTTCTCGAAGAAACCCTACGAACTGCTTTGCCCAACGACCTTCCTTGGTTTTTGCATCGCGGTGAGGGGGCGATTTTCGCGTGGCTATGGCTACGGGATTTACCCATGACAGATTGGGAATTATATCAACACCTGAAGCGAGCAGGGGTGATTGTGGTTCCCGGCAGCTCCTTTTTCCCCGGCTTGACCGAGCCGTGGCGCCACAAACAGGAGTGCCTGCGTATTAGTCTCACTGCCAGTGATGAGGAAATTGCCCTTGGCATGCAACGACTAGCCGCCACCATTACACAGGTGTATCAAGAGTTCCCTAGCCGCTCCTACTCTGATGTCCTCGCTTAAGCCCTCCTTCATGGGTGAGTACTTCCTCATTTCTCAATGCGCCGTGACTCCCTCTTTTACCAACTGTTTGCCCAGCTGCCCCAGACACTGTTTGACCTTTTGGGAATCAATCCCCCGCAGGGCTACCGCTTTGACTCTGTGGAGCTGAAGCAAACGGCCTTTCGCATTGATGGCGTCTTTCTGCCTCCTGACCCCTCAGGAACCGTCTATTTCTGTGAAGTTCAGTTTCAGCGCGATAACACCCTCTACGAACGTCTCTTTGCTGAGATTTTTCTCTATCTGCGCCTATACCGCCAAACTTTCTCTGATTGGCAAGCGGTGGTCATTTATCCCCATCGCCAAGCCGAACAAGTTTCCTTTGAACCCTATGACGTGTTGGTCAAGAGTGATCGCCTGCGGCGGGTGTATTTGAATGAACTGGGGTCACCAGCGGAATTGCCCTTGAGCCTTGCCCTGATGCAGTTGATGGTGGTACCAGAGGCAGAGATGCCCAGAGTCGCTCGATTACTTGCCCAGCGCAGCCAGACCGAAAGAGCGCCCAACTTGGAAGCCATAATAGAGTTAATCACTACCATTGTGCTGTACAAGTTCACCAAGCTGAGTCGGGAGGAGGTGCTGCGCATGCTGGGGTTTACGACGGAGGAGCTGAAGCGAACACGGTTTTACCAAGAGGTCTATGCCGAGGCACAAGAGGAAGGGTTACAACGGGGCTTACGGCAGGGATTGGAGCAAGGATTACAGCAAGGACTGCAACAGGGACTGCAACAAGGATTGCAACAGGGATTACAGCAGGGATTACAGCAGGGATTACAGCAGGGAGAGGTACTTGTTGTCTTGCGGCAGTTAAGACGGCGGTTTGGCGATTTACCAACTAGTCTTGAAGAGCGCATTTGCCAGCTCCCTCCCCATCAGATTGAAGCGTTGGCAGAAGCTCTCCTTGACTTCACTGACCTTGAACACGTCTCTGCGTGGCTAGAGCGCTCCCCCTAGCCCATGCGCCGTGACTCTCTCTTTTACCAACTGTTTGCCCAGCTGCCCCAGACACTGTTTGACCTTTTGGGAATCAATCCCCCGCAGGGCTACCGCTTTGACTCTGTGGAGCTGAAGCAAACGGCCTTTCGCATTGATGGCGTCTTTCTGCCTCCTGACCCCTCAGGAACCGTCTATTTCTGTGAAGTTCAGTTTCAGCGCGATAACACCCTCTACGAACGTCTCTTTGCTGAGATTTTTCTCTATCTGCGCCTATACCGCCAAACTTTCTCTGATTGGCAAGCGGTGGTCATTTATCCCCATCGCCAAGCCGAACAAGTTTCCTTTGAACCCTATGACGTGTTGGTCAAGAGTGATCGCCTGCGGCGGGTGTATTTGAATGAACTGGGGTCACCAGCGGAATTGCCCTTGAGCCTTGCCCTGATGCAGTTGATGGTGGTACCAGAGGCAGAGATGCCCAGAGTCGCCCGATTACTTGCCCAGCGCAGCCAGACCGAAAGAGCGCCAAACTTGGAAGCCATAATAGAGTTAATCACTACCATTGTGCTGTACAAGTTCACCAAGCTGAGTCGGGAGGAGGTGCTGCGCATGCTGGGGTTTACGACGGAGGAGCTGAAGCGGACACGGTTTTACCAAGAGGTCTATGCCGAGGCACAAGAGGAAGGGTTACAACGGGGCTTACGGCAGGGATTGGAGCAAGGATTACAGCAAGGACTGCAACAGGGACTGCAACAGGGATTGCAACAGGGACTGCAACAGGGATTGCAACAGGGATTGCAACAGGGATTACAGCAGGGAGAAGCACTGGTTGTTTTGCGCTTCCTCAGGCGACGGTTTGGGGATTTACCGGCTGACCTTGAAGCAGCAATTCGCCAACTCCCATCCACCCAGATTGAGACTTTGGCAGAGGCACTCCTTGACTTTGCGACCCTGGAAGACCTGAGGGACTGGCTCAGGAATCTCGGTTAGGGAGAATCCTCCTTTAGTAAAGACTTGCAAACAAGCGTGAAGGAGGCTCAAGAATCCTGATACAACAATTGATGGAGTTGCAGCCGAACGTCAACCGATTCCTATGAATATTGCTGTCATTGGCTTGAGTCACAAAACCGCCCCTGTGGATGTGCGCGAAAAATTGAGTGTGCCAGAGGATGTGCGGGAGCGGGCACTGCAACATCTATGCGGCTACGCCCATATTCAGGAAGCGACCATCCTTAGCACCTGTAACCGCTTAGAAATTTACATTGTTACTAGTGACACTGAGGTGGGCGTGCGGGAAGTGCATCAGTTTCTCAGTGAGTGGAGTCATATTCCCCTGCCCCAACTGCGTCCCTACCTCTTTATCCTGCTGCATCAGGATGCGGTGATGCACCTCATGCGGGTGGCTTCGGGTCTGGATAGCTTGGTGATTGGCGAGGGGCAAATTCTCTCCCAAGTGAAGCGCTGTCATCAGTTAGGGCAGCAGTACAAGTCCATTGGGTCTATTCTCAATCGCCTCTTTACGGGGGCGATCGCGGCCGGTAAACGGGTACGCACAGAAACCAGCATTGGGACGGGGGCGGTCTCCATTAGCTCAGCGGCGGTGGAACTCGCCGACCTGCGGTTGCAAAATCTCCAGAACTGCCGCATTGCCATTGTCGGTGCGGGCAAAATGTCCCGCTTGGTGGTGCAACACCTGATTGCCCGAGGGGTGAAAGAAATGAGCATTATCAACCGCTCCTTGGAACGGGCCAAGGAACTGGCGCAGCAGTTTCCCGAAGTACGCTTTGAACTCTTTACGATGACAGATCTACTGCCGATTGTGGCAGCAATGGATTTGGTCTTTACGGGTACAGCAGCGACACAACCCCTCTTGGATCGCGAGAATTTAGGGTCGGTGCTCACGGGCGATCGCCCCCTATCAATCATTGATATTTCCGTGCCCCGCAATGTCCATGCCAACGTGACGGAATTGGCCTCCGTACAACTGTTTAATGTGGATGATCTCGAAGCAGTCGTCGCCCAAAACCAAGAGGCGCGACGCCAATTGGCGCAAGAGGCCGAGGGTATCCTTGAGGAAGAATTAGAGACCTTTTTGGCTTGGTGGCACGCCCTAGAAACGATTCCCACCATCCGCAGTCTGCGCCAAAAAATGGAAGCGATCCGTACCCAAGAGCTGGAAAAAGCCCTCTCCCGCTTAGGCAGTGAGTTTGGTGATAAGCACCAAGGGGTCATTGAAGCAATGACGCGCACGATTATTAACAAGATTCTCCATGATCCAACAGTGCAACTGCAATCACAGCGGGATTTAGAAAGTCGTCAACGCGCTATGCAGACCCTCCAAGACTTGTTTAATCTCGAACCCATTGAAGCCTAGGGCCTATGCGCCACGTGGGCGATCGCGGGGAAGCGGTAGTTGCCGCGTGGCTACAAACCCAGCAGTGTCAAATTTTGGCTCAGAACTGGTCTTGCCCTTGGGGTGAGCTGGATATTGTTGCCTGTGATCCGCGGGGAGTGGTGCGCTTTGTCGAAGTGAAAACCCGCTGTTCCCGCAACTGGGATTATGATGGCCTCGGTGCGATTTCCCCTAGCAAGCAACGCAAACTCATTTTGGCCGCCCAAGCCTTCCTAGAACGTCAGCCCCAGTGGCAGGATCATCCCTGTCGCTTCGATGTGGCCTTGGTGCGATACCAAGCAGGTACCTATCGGCTGCATCAATACTTGGAGCACGCATTTACGCTGGACGCCACCGGTTGAGGACTTTACCAACTCAGGAGTTTTTGCAGGCGATCGCGAATCCAGGTAATCGGACGACTTTGATCCGACTCTTGGCGACTCAGTTGCTGAAGCTCCTGTTGATGTTGCGCCAGCACATCCTGACGGCGGGCGATCGCCACGGCAATATCATCAGCAAGGGAAGGATGTTCTTTTAGCAACTGTTCAAATCCCTCCCGTGGTAGGACAAACAAGACCGTATCCGTCATTGCCATCATCGTTGTTGGGCAGGCCACCCCCAGCATCAGTGGTAGCTCGCCAAAGTGCTCCCCCGGGTTAAACGTCATCATCGGCTTGAGTTCGCCATTCTCTTCATAGACCGCCGCCATCTGCCCCTGCAATACGATGTAGAAGTTACTGATTGCCTCCTGAGCACGGAACAAAATTTCCTTCGCTGCCAAGTGCTTGCGGTAGCCCGATTCGATGAGAAAGCGTAATTGCAAGTCATTCATGCACTGAAAATAGCTCACCTGCTGAAGCAGCGACTTTAAGGAGGGCGTTGCCGGTGCCAAGGGCATACCTACCGTTTCGGCTGGCTCACTGAGGGGAGAGAGCGCTGGCGCATTGCGGATCCAGATGTCCCGTTGCGGGAAAGGAATCGAGATATTATGCTGCCGAAAGTAATAATCAATCTTGAAATTGAGACTGCTCTTGATGAACACTCGCCGCTCAATGGCATCCGTCCATACCCAGAGTTCAAACTTAAGGGCAGAATCGCCAAATTCACGGAAAATCACCCGCGGGGCTGGCTCCCTGAGGACATCTGGTTCAGAATGCGCAATATTGAGCAAGACTTCCGTCACCAAAACTGGATCTGTCCCATAGGCCACCCCAATGGGAATATCAATACGACCGCGATGGGTTTCGTAGTACCAATTCAGCACCGGACTATCGGCAAGGTAGGTATTGGGCACCACCACATTTGAACCGTTAAAGGTTTGAATCACCGTGGCTCGCATCGAGACTTCCTGAACGTAGCCGCTGATGTTTTCAATTTCCACAAAGTCACCGACACGCACTTTGCGCTCAATCAGGAGCGTCAGGCCACTGATGAGATTGCGGGTGACATCCTGCAAACCAAAACCAATCCCCACCCCCAAGCCACCAATAATCACCGCTAGGGAATCGAGATTAATCCCCACTGCTTGCAAAACAATAATGTAGCCCAGTGCTCCCCCGGCACCACTCATCACAGTGGAAATGGCCTCACGGTTGCCTAAATCCAAACCAAGGCGGGGTAGGAGTTGATTTTTCAGCACCCCCTTGAAAAAGCGCGCCAAAATGGCAACGAGGATGAGCAACAGCACCACTTGAAACAGCCAACGCAGGGAAATCGTTTCCCGCCCAAGGCGAAACAACGGTGCATCGGCAATACTAACGAACGATGACCACAGTTCAATGACTTGGGATGGCATTCTCCACAGTCTCCTCAGGGGTTCACAAACTTAGACAGTGCCTAAGCTAACCCCCTCACTTTAGCAGGGGGCGATCGTCAACTGAAGGAACTTTCTCGCGCCATTAAGTGGCGATATTTTGGTCATCAAAGGCTTGGGTGCAGCATATCCCACAATAGCCAAAGGGCGATCGCCAAGAGACTACCACCCGTCAGCGTTTGTAATCGCTGTTCCGAGAGGTACTGTGATAGCCAGCGACCAATCAATACCCCAATCAAACTAGTGGTTACTAAGGCCAAAGCTGCTCCCAAAAACACCAACCAAGGGGAGGCAGCGCGGGCAGCCATGAAAAATACAGCAATTTGAGTTTTATCGGCAAATTCAGCCAAAAAAACGGTTAAAAACGCAACCCCGAACTCTCGCCATGGCAACGCGCGCTTAATCACCGACTGCCCTCTAGGCGTCCGTCATTTCCTCAACCGTCTCGGTGGTTTTCGTCTCTGGGCGATTCTCCGTATTTAGGCGGCGGCTGTAGCGACCCGAAGAACGCTTGCGAAACTTGCGAGCATAGGCTTGGTTACGAAGAGCTTTTTCTTTCTTGGGATTGCGGCGTTTGGCCATGCTTACCTCAATGGTGGGGTGGTCTCAGCACTCAACAAAAATTAAGGACAGAAACTTTATTCTATCGGAATTTTTCCCCTAGCACAAGAAGCCTGTGATCGAAAAAACTGTGACTATACCCCCTCACAAAAATGAGAAACCCCCTAAGCTTTCACCTAGGGGGAGGAGGAGTCTTGTTCTGGCAGAAAGTTGCGAATTTAAGGGACTACTTGGTTTCCGAAAACTCAGCGTCAATCACTTCGTCACCACCACCACTGCTACCGCTGCTGCTGGAGCCAGTTCCATCACTGGACTGCGCACTTTGATAAACACTGGAGCCGACGCTGTAGAGGGTTTGTTGCAGATCCTGCATCAGCGATTTCACCCGTTCAAAATTAATGGATTCAATGGGTTTCTTCTCGGCTTCAGTGCCGATTTCCGAGCGCAGGTTAGCAATGAGGGCGGTGAGGCGGTCTTTATCGCTGGTGGAGACTTTGTCAGCCAATTCGGATAGTTGTTTCTCCGCTTGGTAGCAGAGTTGTTCCGCTTGGTTTTTGGTCTCGATTTTCTCGCGTTTGGCTTTATCAGCAGCGGCATTCATTTCCGCTTCGCGCACCATGCGTTCTACTTCATCCTTAGGCAGCGTTGAGGCGCCGGTGATGCTAATGGACTGCTGTTTGCCGGTGCCTTTGTCGCGAGCGGTGACGTTGAGAATACCGTTGGCATCAATATCAAACGTGACTTCGATTTGGGGCACACCGCGGGGTGCCGGCGGAATGCCATCCAAACGGAAGGTGCCGAGGCTCTTGTTATCGGCGGCCATTTCCCGCTCCCCTTGCAGGACGTGGATTTCCACATTGGTTTGACCATCAACCGCAGTAGAGAAGACCTCGGATTTTTTCGTCGGGATCGTGGTGTTGCGGGGAATAATTTTCGTCATCACGCCGCCAAGGGTTTCCACCCCCAAAGACAGCGGTGTGACATCAAGGAGAAGAATGTCTTTCACTTCCCCTGCCAGCACCCCAGCTTGAATAGCGGCACCCACCGCCACGACTTCATCGGGGTTCACAGTCTGGTTGGGGTCTTTGCCCAATAGCCGTTTGACCAGCTCTTGGATGGCGGGAATGCGGGTAGAGCCACCCACCAGTACCACTTCGTCAATTTGATCTTTGCTGAGTTTGGCATCCCTGAGGGCTTGCTCAACGGGTACGCGACAACGGTCAATGAGGTCAGAGCAGAGTTCCTCAAATTTGGCGCGGGTGAGCGTCATGTCGAGGTGCTTAGGCCCATCCTGCGTTGCAGTAATGAAGGGCAGGTTAATTTCCGTTTGCATGACGCTGGAAAGTTCAATCTTGGCTTTTTCTGCCGCTTCTGTCAGCCGTTGCAGCGCCTGTTTGTCTTTGCGCAGGTCAATGCCTTCTTGGGCACGGAAGGATTCAGCCAAGTAGTCCACAATTTTCTTGTCAAAGTCGTCACCACCAAGGTGGGTGTCCCCGGAGGTGGCGAGCACTTCAAAAACGCCATCACCGACTTCAAGGATGGACACGTCAAAGGTACCACCGCCAAGGTCAAAGACAAGGATGGTTTCATTGGCTTTTTTATCTAGGCCATAGGCCAAGGAAGCGGCGGTGGGTTCGTTGATGATCCGCAGCACTTCAAGACCGGCAATTTTGCCAGCGTCTTTGGTGGCTTGGCGCTGCGAGTCGTTGAAGTAGGCGGGCACAGTAATCACCGCTTGGGTGACTTCCTCGCCAAGGTATTTGCTAGCATCCTCTTTTAGTTTGCGCAGGACTTGAGCAGAAATTTCTTCGGGGGCAAACTGTTTGCCAAGGGCGGGGCAATCCAGCTTGACGTTGCCATTGACGTTCAAAACTTTGTAGGAGACCTCGGTGGCTTCGTGGGTCACCTCATCAAAGCGACGGCCAATAAAGCGCTTCACAGAATAGAAAGTATTTTCGGGGTTCATCACTGCTTGCCGTTTGGCAATTTGACCCACGAGGCGATCGCCATTTTTGGTGTAGGCAACAACGGAGGGCGTTGTCCGAAACCCTTCAGCATTGGCAATAACCGTGGGCTTGCCCCCTTCCATGACGGCCACACAGGAGTTGGTGGTCCCCAGATCAATTCCGACAACTTTTGCCATAGCGACGAAAACTCCCTTTGCAGGCTAACTTCGATGCGGGGCACAGCACCCATATTGGGCTTAACCCTCTCTCCTTCCTATAGTGCGATCGCTCCCGCTCTCTGCAAAAGGGGGATTTACCGAACCTACACAGGGTGGTCAGCCGCGTAGGGCAAAGGATCCACAAGCCCTAATTCGGCAAAGGCCGCTAAACGCAATCGACAGGCATCGCAGCGACCACAGGCCTGTTGGCCATCGCTGTAACAGGACCATGTTTTTTCCCAAGGAACGCCGTACTCATTCCCCAGACGAATGATGTCTTTTTTGTGGAGTTCAATGAGGGGGGTGACAATTTCAATGGGCTGGCCTTCACGCCCCTGCTTGGTACCCAAGCGATAGACCTCCTGCATTGCAGCAATATAATCAGGCCGACAGTCGGGATAGCCAGAGTAATCGAGGGCATTGACGCCAATATGAACCGTTTGCGCCCCTAGGGCTTCGGCATAGGCAAGGGCAACACTCAAGAAAATCGTATTGCGGGCGGGGACATAGGTAATGGGAATCTCTTGGCTCATGGTAGCCAGATCGCGATCGCGAGGCAAGTCAATCGTTAAATCAGTCAAGGCAGAGCCGCCCCACAACTGCAAATTCAAGGAGACCATTTGATGCTGAATCACGCCGGCGGCGGTGGCAATGGCGATCGCGGCTTCTAATTCCCGCCGATGGCGCTGCCCATAGTCAAAGGAAAGGGCATAGCAAGCATAACCCAGTGCCTTGGCACGAAATAACACCGTGCTGGAGTCTAACCCCCCTGAGAGCAACACGACGGCCTTTGGTGTCGTCATCATAGCTGTCTATCAAAACCTTTACATTTGGCAATGCTGTGGTAGCATCTTTCTGAAAATGTTCATTCTGTGAGTTGCTACTTACGGCGGGCGATCGCCAACACCAAGCCTTTCCCCGGTTGCGTAGAGGAGTGAAATAACTAGACATGAGTTCTGCCGTCCGTCCCCAGCCCGAACCACTGCGCATTGGCGTTATCGGTGTTGGCAACATGGGTCAGCACCATACCCGTGTTTTGAGTTTACTCAAAGATGTCGAACTTGTGGGCATCTCTGACGTGAATCTGGAGCGGGGCATTGATACCGCTAGCAAATATCGGGTGAAATTTTTTGAAAACTATGTGGATTTACTGCCCCACGTTGAGGCGGTGTGTATTGCCGTGCCCACCCGTCTCCACCATGAAGTGGGCATTACCTGCTTGCGCCACGGGGTACATGTCTTGGTGGAAAAACCGATTGCCGCCAGTATTAGCGAAGCAGAATCGCTCGTCAACGCAGCAGCGGAGTGCCAGTGCATCCTCCAAGTCGGACATATTGAGCGATTTAACCCTGCATTTCAAGAACTGAGCAAAGTTCTGCGCACTGAGGAAATCCTTGCCCTTGAAGCCGATCGCATGAGTCCCTACTCCGATCGCGCTAATGATGTCTCAGTGGTTCTCGACTTAATGATCCACGATATTGACTTGCTATTGGAACTCACCAATTCCCCTGTGGTGCGCCTAACGGCCGCCGGCAGTCGCTCTGCCAACTCTGGGTATCTGGACTACGTGACCGCCACATTGGGCTTTGCCAACGGCATTATTGCCACCCTCACGGCCAGTAAAGTCACCCACCGCAAACAACGACGCATTGCTGCCCACTGCAAAAATTCCCTCACGGAGGCAGATTTCCTAAAAAACGAGATTCTTATTCACCGCAAAACCACGGCATCGTGCAGTGCCGATCATGGCCAAGTTCTCTACCGCCAAGACGGTCTCATTGAGAAGGTCTATACGAGCAATATTGAACCCCTCCATGCCGAGTTGGAGCACTTCGTCAACTGTGTTCGTGGTGGTCAACCTCCCTCGGTGGGTGGGGAGCAGGCACTCAAAGCGTTGCGCTTGGCCAGTCTCATTGAGCAGTTAGCCCTTGATGGCCACAGTTGGGGACAGTTGGATGCTTCCTTGGCGGCACTGATTCGTTAGCACGCATCGCCCTCGTTTCCTTGCGCTAGGGTAGTAAGTACAGCAGCGAGGGTTGTGTCAATGACGGATCTGGAAGGTTGTGCCTTTTTGGCAGCCCAAGCAAAGGTGAAGTCCTATCTTGCCTACTGGTTTCAGCTGGGCAAACGACTGTGTATTTGGGGCGGAGCGCATACGGTGCTGCCGCAACCTGTCCTTCAGGGCGATCGCTACAGTCAAGCTTTTGAGGCCTGCTGGGTCTATGTGATCTCTGGTCAGGCAGGAGACTGCTTTCTTGAGGACACGGCGGAGACGATTACGCAACTCTTGAGCGACTGTTGGGACATTACCCCCTGTGCCCGCTGCCAAATGCCTGTGCCTCTACCCTGTCATGGGTTACCCCCTGTACACTGTCCCTGTGCCAGTCTGCCCAATTGGCCGAATTTTGAGTTACCGCTGCCCCGCAGCCCCATTAATCCCCGCACTCACCTATTGTCACTAAAAAAACGCCTCAGTCTCTAATGTGTGGGATTTGCCCCTACCCCCGATTGTTGCCCCTCAATGGCAGGCGCCACACGATAATCTCACCTTGTATTCCCATGCGCTGCATCTTTGGTGGTTAACGCTTCCCCCTGATGTGCCCCGTGAGGTTACCCTGCGCGCCTATTTACGACGCTATCAGCCGAATCTTGGCGAGAAGCCTCTACCGCGTACTGCTGGGGGTAAGCCCTATTTGGATGCTTTGGAATTTAACTGGAGCCATAGTGGTAACTTAGCGGTGTTGGCCGTGAGTGGCCGGGCGGCTGTAGGGGTAGATGTAGAAATATTGCGCCCCTGTCCTCAGCGTTCAGCCATTAGTCGGCGGTTTTTTGGGGCGGCTCTGCAACAAAGGATATTAGAGGGGAGCGATCGCTCGTTTCTACAGGCTTGGACATACTATGAAGCGTGGCTCAAGGCTCAGGGGATCGGGGTATGGCAGCGGACGGCGGCTCAGCCTTTAGAACATTGGGCAGTCAGTTTCCCCGTGGGCGATCGCGCCATTGCCAGTGTTGTTGTGCTAACGCCAACGCCGCTCCAGTGTGTCTTTTTTTGGCCAGAAGTAGTGGGATAAATGAATGTTCACACTTGAAAACGGCGTAGATGCTCCAAGATATTCATCGACGCTTTAACCTGCTACTGCTGACCATGAATAGATGAGATGAGGTTGCCACTCACTGGGGGGCTGTTGGGTGTAGGCTTGGCGATCGAGATCCATCGGTAGGTTGAGCATTGGATCGCTGCCGGTGGCCACGAGAAACTCAAATCCCTTCAGGGTTGGCCATTGGCAAAATTGCCGCAGCAGGGTTTGCACCGCCAAGACATAGGGATGTTCTGGCTGCTGATACCACTGGCGATCGGCCACATGGGGTTGGTCAAAGCCAAAGTGAACAATCAGGTCAGGATGTCCAAAGATGGCCTGCGCAACGGGCCGAGCTTCTTCGCGCACTAGCAAATGGACGCCTGCGGCCAGATGACGTATTTTTTCCAACCGCTCATAGCGATCGCCCGCATCTAATTGCGACTCCTGCCAGCGAAAGGCCACTGTGATCAGGTAAGTTTGTAGCAGTAGATGCCCCAGTTTCTCCGCCTTAGTCGTCAAGTAGGGGGTGTTGTAGGGCGTCGCTTCAATCAGCAGGGGCACCCGATCCACCACTTCGAGGCCATAGCCCTTGAGGCCAGCAATTTTACGGGGGTTATTGGTAATCAGGCGAATCTGCTTCACTCCCAAGTCATTGAGCATTTGGGCGCCAACGCCATAGTTACGCAAATCCGCTGGGAAGCCGAGGTGCTCATTAGCTTCCACGGTGTCCATTCCCAAATCTTGCAGGGAATAGGCACGTAGCTTGTTGACTAGGCCAATGCCACGACCCTCTTGGCGCAGATAAACCACCACACCGCGTCCTGCCGCGTTAATCATTTTCAGAGCCGCTTGCAGTTGCATCCGACAATCGCAGCGCAGTGAACCGAGGGCATCGCCCGTCAAACATTCAGAATGAACGCGCACCAGCACGGGTTGCTCGCTAAACGTGGCAGGATCTCCTTTGACAATGGCGACGTGCTCCGATTGATCGAGGGAATTGCGATAGCCATAGATTTGAAATTCACCGAACTCCGTCGGTAGCTTGGCCACAGCTTCGCGGCGGACAAAACGCTCATGCTGGAGACGATAGCTAATTAAGTCGGCAATGCTAATAATCTTCAGTTGGTGGGTGCGAGCATATTCAATGAGTTGGGGCAGCCGCGACATGGTGCCGTCGGGATTTTGAATCTCACAGATGACCCCCGCTGGGTAGAGACCTGCCAACCGTGTCAGATCGACGGCGGCTTCGGTATGGCCGGCTCGCTTGAGAACCCCCCCAGGGCGCGATCGCAGGGGAAAGACATGGCCGGGGCGACGTAAATCTTGAGGCTGGGTCGTCGGGTCAATAAGGGCTTGAATGGTGCGGGCACGGTCTTCGGCGGAAATGCCTGTGGTCACGCCCCAACGGGCACCGGCATCAACACTCACCGTAAAGGCAGTTTGGTTGCTATCGGTATTTGTTGTTACCATTAAGGGCAAATCCAATTCATCGAGGCGATCGCCCTCCATGGCGAGGCAAATCAGTCCTCGGGCATGAACCGCCATAAAGTTAATCATGGCTGGGGTCACACGCTCAGCGGCACCAATGAGATCCCCCTCATTCTCACGATTTTCATCATCCACCACGACGATAACTTCACCCCGCCGCAGGGCATCCAACGCAGATTCAATCGAGTCAAACACAGGCACATCCGCCAAGGCAGTTCCTTCCAGAATTTTTAAGGCTTCTTATTATTAAGTTACAGCCTTTTTCACGAGGATTGGGTGCCCGCAGCACTAGCAGGTAGGATTACACCAACTTTTCAAGATAGTATTGAACAGCGTACGATCTCCCACGAAAACCCATCTGTGGCTCTTTCCCTTGTGGAAATGCTAAAAACCTCGTCATCATAGTGAAAGGTTTCACCAGCCAATCTGCTGCATGTCTCATCTATTGCTCATACTGGTTATCATTGTTGGCGCGTTAGTCTTCCTAGGGTTAGCGCTTTATCTCCTGTTTCCTCGCAAGTACGAGTCTGTCCGCTCTGTCGCCGAGTCCTATGACGACTGGACCAATGACGGCATTCTTGAATTTTACTGGGGTGAGCATATTCACCTTGGCCACTATGGTTCGCCCCCCCGTCGCAAGGATTTTCGCCAAGCCAAGGTAGACTTTGTCCATGAAATGGTGCGCTGGGCGGGTCTCGATCGCCTGCCGCCGGGGACAACGGTTTTGGATGTGGGCTGTGGCATTGGCGGGAGCAGTCGTATGCTAGCGCGTGACTATGGCTTTCACGTGACGGGAATTACAATCAGCCCTGAACAGGTACGGCGGGCGCGGGAACTCACTCCTGCGGATCTCAACGTGCAGTTTCAGGTGGATGACGCTCTAGCCTTGTCATTTCCAGATGCCAGCTTTGACGTGGTTTGGTCAATTGAGGCCGGCCCCCACATGCCCGATAAACAGCAGTTTGCTAAGGAATTACTCCGTGTCCTAAAGCCGGGGGGGATTCTTGTGGTTGCCGATTGGAACCAAAGGGACGATCGCCAGCACCCCTTGAACCTCTGGGAGCGGCTCATTATGCGGCAGCTCTTGGATCAATGGGCACACCCCGCCTTTGCCAGTATTGAAGGCTTTGCCGAAGCCCTTGCCGCAACGGGTTTAGTGGCTGGAGAGGTGATCACTGCTGACTGGACACAGGAAACGCTCCCCTCGTGGCTAGATTCAATTTGGCAGGGAATTGTGCGACCAGAGGGGCTGATTCGCTTTGGCCTACCGGGGCTAGTGAAATCTTTGCGGGAAGTACCCACCTTTCTGTTGATGCGGCTTGCCTTTGGCATGGGACTGTGCCGCTTTGGCATGTTTCGCGCTGTGCGAGCCGAAGTTCCCGCTATTGCTCTAAACTCAACTGCCGAGAAATAATCGGGTACATCATGCCCCAAATGGCCGGCTGTACATCCTTGAGAGCGTGATCACTGTCCAATTCCACCCGACTCACCCAAGGGCGGCCTTCACAGTAGCGACGACTGGCTTCGATGGGAATCACCTCATCCTGAAGACCATGGAAAATGAGGGTAGGCACAGGCCGCTGCAGCTGGCGATCGTCGTACTCTAGTAAATCCTTGGCAAAACCATAGCTAAGGGGGAGCAGGCGCTCTTGCGTGTAGTGATACACCTCCAGCACACCCGTTTCTTGCCAGCGGCGGTATTGATCGCCCAAGCGCGGCAGCCAATGGATCGCAAACTCAAAGGCAGGTGCCAGCAGAAACAGTTGCACCACTTGGGGATGCTTTTCGGCTAGCCAAGCAGCCGTCAGGCCACCAAAACTGGAGCCAATCAATGTGACGGGTTCCTCTGGGGCGAGCAGCGCTTCTACTTGGTCAATTTGACGACTTAAGGTCAAATGAAAAAAATCCCCCTGATTGAGATCAGGAATGAGTAGCGGTTGACCGAGTTCCGCAAAGCGATCGCGAAAATACTGAGCTTTACTTGAGCGCGGCGACGAGGCAAATCCATGGAGGTAGAGATATTGCATTGCTCAATAATCCCTTGTGAGGAGCGGACATATTTTTGTCGCACTTTGTCAATAATCTTAACAAATTAGCCCTTTAGCCATAGGTTGTTCAAGGGTGATCATTGAAAATAATTCAGAATACTGATCAAACAGCTCAACAACAATTCCTTATTTTGAAGGAACTGTTACAGTTTCTCACAACTCGCATCAACACCGCGATTTCAATGCTACGATGCCGTTGAATCTGGCTACAGCCCTTTTCGCAAGGAGGGCAAACGCTCAAAACTGCGAAAGCCCCTATGGGAGAGGATTGCATCCCCTTTATGGTTCCCATATCCAAGAAAAGGGTTGTATCTGGCCGATCTTAAGAATGAAAACGTGAGAGATTGAGGATCGAACGCATGACAACACTCACTGGGCAACCCCCGCTCTATGGTGGCAGCACTGGCGGCCTCCTCAGCGCAGCGGACACCGAAGAGAAATACGCCATCACCTGGACAAGCCCCAAAGAGCAGGTTTTTGAAATGCCGACGGCTGGGGCTGCGGTTATGCGTGAAGGGGAAAATCTTGTTTACCTTGCCCGTAAGGAGCAGTGCCTTGCCCTAGCCGCTCAGCAACTGCGTCCCCGCAAAATCAATGACTACAAAATCTACCGCATTTTCCCCGATGGTGAAACGGTGTTGATCCATCCCAAGGATGGTGTTTTCCCTGAGAAGGTGAACCAAGGGCGTGAAGCCGTCAACTCAGTGCCCCGCTCCATTGGCCAAAATCCCAATCCTTCGCAACTGAAGTTCACCGGCAAGAAGCCCTACGATCCATAGGTCGGTGCTGAGCTATCTCCTGATGACCCCCTATGGATCAACCATGGGGGGTATTGATTTTAAAGTAACGTTGTGATTGAGCAGTGCTGCTGTAGAGGTTTTTAACTCATCGGGATTCAAGAGTGCTGCCGTAGAAGCCTTTAACTCCCCATGGGTTTGGCGCAGGGTTCTCAGGTTCTGCACAAGGGTGAGGATCGGCTCAATGGCTGCCTTGGCATCGGCATACCCTTGTGCTTGCAGGGCGGCAATGCGATCGCTCCGGAAATCGAGCAAGCTTTCTAGACTCCCCAGTACAACCGTGTTTGAAGTATTCAGCACTGTCTGTGGTCGAATCTCAATGATTGTCAAATTAGGGAAGTCATAACGATTCCAGGGCACCCCATCCTCAAGGTGAATGACAATGGCATGGGTACAGCCCCGCTGCGCCAACGCTCCCAAGGGCACATTATCCTGAAGTGCCCCATCCACATAGGTTTGACCATTGACCTGTCGCTGCGGAAAGGCCAAAGGAACGGCCGCACTCGCCAGCAGCAAGTTCAATAACGTCTCTGGGTCATCCATATCCTGTGCCCGCAGCCACTCAGCTTTTGTGCCTGTCCAAACGCGACACATGTCAATCAATGTCATCAACAGGTTATAGCCCAGACCCGGAATTTGCAATGAGGGAAAAACCGTTACCCAAAGCTCCGTACCCCGTTTCAGTTGGTTGTAGTTTACATAGGAGTGCACAAGTTCTTCGATCGGGCGCGGGTCAAAGAAGGAATAGCATTTGGGGAGAATCCCCGTCACTGTCAAAAAAGTATTGATCCATCCCCCAAATTCAGGTAAGGCAGATTGGATGCCATAGCTGATGAGAATGCTGAGCCAGTTGGGGTTGGCGGAGATGATATTGGCGGCACCAATCTCACGCCAAATCTCCTCGAGCTTGCTCACACCCCGAGCCAATTGCTGGGGATAGCTGGCAATGATGGCGCCATTGAGGGCACCGATACTGGTACCTGCAATAATGTGCGGTTCAAATCCCTGTTCAGCGAGGTAGCGCAGTGCCCCCACTTGGTAAGCACCTTTGGCACCACCACCCGTGAGGACTAAACCAACTTTTGAACCAGTGTTTAGCATAATCACTCCTTGGATTTCAGAGACTGGAGGGAATGCAACGTTGCAGCGGCAGTTTCATGAACAATCCGCTGAATGACTTCTTTAGCATCTAGGGTATAAGGAGGGTGCTGAAGGACAAAGGAAGGCTGCTGTTGGCAGTATAGTGTTGACATATTGTGCAGCAAGGGATAGGAGTCTGAATAGCGGCAACTCGCCAGAATGTCGTAAACGATCTCTGTATCCTCTTGTGCTGTTGCTTGCCGAGTTACTTTTAGCAGCGTTGCGGTACTGAAGAAATGCTTGGGTAAGTAGTGCCGCTGGTGCGCCAAAATTTCATTCACCAGTAGGTCGCGATAATAAGTGACTTGTTGTTCAAGTTCTAGGTAGGCAATGGAACTGTTGTAGATTTCGCGGGCTAAAAATAGGATTTGGATAGCCCAAGGGAGATCGTGATAGCTTTGGCCACTTCGCCAGAGAGAGAAAATGCGATCGAAATCTTCCCGTGCCGTCACTCGCCGTTCAAGGGTAGCAATACGTTTCTCTTGCTCTTGAAACTTGCGATCGCAGGTCTCAATTAAACTATTCAATAAACTATTCAATGCCTGCGTGTTGTGATTAAGCCCCTCACGAGTTTCTCGAAGAGAGTGCTGAGTAGTGACAAGACATTCACGAGTTTCTCGGAGGGAGTGTTGGGTAGTGACAAGGGCATACTCAGTAAATTGCAGCTTTTCAATCAGTTCATTGGTAATGCTCAGTAATGCTTCCTGTCCTCGGGTCAAGTTTTGGGCAAGAAGGGTATCTTGCTGGTAAGTGCGACCTGTTAAACTATCCAGTAGCCTACCCAAAAAACCTCGATTGGCGCGATATGCTATCAAAGACTGATTGGTGTGAATGCTGTTAGCTAGATCAATCAGTAGCTGATCATTGGCAAGAGGAATTCGCTCTTCAATGGTTAAGTAATTCATAGAATCTACAACGCAAAAAATTACTTTAATCGACTTAAATAAATCGGCATCATCAGCAGTCAGGAAGTACTGGGGGCTAGGTTAGCACAAAAGATAAAAAGTGTTGACACTGTACGGTAAGGAAAGTTGAATCCGCAATAAAATTTAATAATTTGTCAACTCAGTATTCACCTTCAATACTGCTGATCAGAACTTGCTCTACTCGGCTCGAATAAATTGAAATATCACACTTCACTTTTTGAGCATCCTCCTCGAGCTGCTCTAGTTGCTTCATCACTTCTTTTTCAACCTCAAGTATACCTAGGGTTGCTTGATAGCTTCTTTTTCGCAAATTAATGTCTTCAAGAAGCTTATGAATAAAGCCGTGAGTGATGTTTAGAGATTCCCTGATTACTTTCGGTGCAGCAATTTTAATGAGTTCACTAATCACTTTAGTGAAAAACTGATAAAATCCTGAGCGTTCATACCACTGCTTTCTAGCTTTCTTAGTAAACGCGTCTTTGTCAATCTCTTTTAAGTTTTGTTCCCAGTCATCCCTAAGAATTTCTCTTGCCAAGTCTTTGGCTTCAGGTCGAGTCCGCCAGTCTTCTCCTAAGCCATGCTGCTTCAGGAAACGAGCAGCACAATAGGCTCGTTGGGCAGATACCTCGAAAACATGAGAGCTAGGAATTCTAAATTCCTGCTGCACAAACTCCCGCACTTCTGCAGGAGTCATATCCCCTCTGCGTCGTTGATCAACTTTGTTTACGAGGGCATAGATATTTTCAGTTCCACCACGAATCTCAGCAATTGCCAGAACGGTTTCTTGAACACTTTTAGCCGCTTCAGTCTTGAGTTGGGTAAAGTCTAGGACAACCAAAATGAGACTACTACGCTCAAGTTGTTCAGCAAAAATATTCTTGATTTCTAAGTTCTCGCCTGCTTCGTTAGGACCTGGAGTGTCAATAATGACAAGGTTGCCCACTGTCGTATTGATGGGCTGATCCTCAAGGGTAAAGGGCGCGACCCTAATTTGAGGCAACTCCTGCATTCGTTTTATGACATTACAGTTGGGAACAAGTTCACTCGCTAAACGCACGATGTCATTCATGGGATGCAAAACTGTGCGGATATTTTCAACGCCTTTTATCTGTCGCTCGAATAGGAAGGGGTTGCTAATAATGTTGATTAGTGTGCGGGTCAAATGAGGATATCGCTCGCGCAATAGTTTCTCAACGCCTGTGCGATCTGTTTGACATTTCCAGTGAATATGATCAGCAGTCTCGCGAAATAAACTGACCAGCCCTTCGGGAACCATCAGAATAGGTTCAGCAATATTAGGGTCTAAAATGATTTCTGTTGCAGTAGCCGTCATTGCCGTGTTGCGAGCCGGTAGGAGGGGTTGACCGACGACTGCATTGATAATCGTAGACTTTCCTGCCTTCATCGGAGCGACCACGGCCATGCGTAGAGCCATTTCCTCAACGTTGGCGAGGGCTTGTCGAATCGCTAGTGTACCTGAAAATTCTGTGCCTGTTGCTTTATGAAGGTTGTTGTAGCGTTCAACAATGTCAACGGCTTGTTTCAGCAAATGAATGACATCTTGGCGCAAGTCTTCTACTAGAGTTTCACTTGGCTGAATGTCTTGGGCAATGCCGGGGGGGATAGCCGTGGCCATATTATCAGCAGTCAGGGAGTACTGGTGGTTAGGTTAGCACAAAAGATAAAAAGTGCTGACACTGTACGGTAAGGAAAGCTGAATTAATCACTGATTAGAGGAATTTGCTGGTGAATCGCAGGAAGAACCATAATTTTCCAGAACTTCCTCTACTCGACGCGAATAAATTGGAATATCACACTTCGCTTTTTGAGCATCCTCCTCGAGCTGCTCTAGTTGCTTCATCACTTCTTCTTTTTCAACAGCAGACTTTCTCTGATATTCTTGGCTCTCAATCAGGGTTGTTCGATAATCCTTGAGATAGCTACTGAGATACTCGATGTATTGTTCTGCTTCTACTTTAAAACCTTTTTCTAAATAATTATTAACCTCTTGTTCTATTTGATTCGCTTGGGTGTCTATTTGTCGATTGATTTCCTCAACGACTTTATTGAGATAGACTACATATTCTTGAATAGTCTCTGTATAAATTTCATCCACTTCCTTAGGAATTAGCCAAAACCAGTACCACCAAAATCTCTTTTCCACTTTTCGAACTTTGTTGACAGTCCTAGTTAAAGCTTCGGGTCGAAGTTCAGAATTGCCAAAACTAGCCTTTGAAACCTGAAAATCAGGAAGGCTTAATTGCACATTAAAAGTCATCTGGAGTCGTTCTCTTGCTTTTTCTAGGATAGGCTGAGTTTCTTCCTCTATTTCTTTCTTTAATCCAAGGATTTTTTCTCCTACAAATTTTTCAATCTTTTTCTGGGTATCACCAAAAAACTTTTCTGCTTCTTGTG
Source organism: Thermosynechococcus sp. QS41 (assembly GCF_031583515.1). Classification (NCBI taxonomy): domain Bacteria; kingdom Bacillati; phylum Cyanobacteriota; class Cyanophyceae; order Acaryochloridales; family Thermosynechococcaceae; genus Thermosynechococcus; species Thermosynechococcus sp. QS41. The sequence continues at coordinate 2,267,788 of NZ_CP134181.1, read as the reverse complement.
AAACTAGGTTAAATATTTTTCCCTGAAAATCTTCAGCGTCATGCCTTGAGCTAAAAGGAATCCTTAAATGATCCTCACGAGACTTGTCGTTGGTTAATTTGTGTGCAAAGTCTGCGAGAAAAAGCATTACTTTTTTGAGAACATCAGCCTGCTCATACTCTTTTTGAGAAAAAAGATGACTAACGTCTGCTCTTGCCTTGTTCTTCAATTCAGAGACTTCACTGGCAATCTGATTCTTAATTTCTTTTTGATACTCCTCGATAATATTCAACAGATTAGCCGAATTTTCAATTTTCTTAATATCTTGATTTAGTTGCTTAATTTCATCCTCAAGTATACCTAGGGTTGCTTGATAGCTTCTTTTTCGCAAATTAATGTCTTCAAGAAGCTTATGAATAAAGCCGTGAGTGATGTTTAGAGATTCTCTGATTACTTTCGGTGCAGCAATTTTAATGAGTTCACTAATCACTTTAGTGAAAAACTGATAAAATCCTGAGCGTTCATACCACTGCTTTCTAGCTTTCTTAGTAAACGCATCTTTGTCAATATCTTCTAAGTCTTCTTCCCAGTCATCCCCAAGAATTTCTCTTGCCAAATCTCTGGCTTCAGGTCGAGTCCGCCAGTCTTCTCCTAAGTCATGCTGCTTCAGGAAACGAGCAGCACAATAGGCTCGTTGGGCAGATAGCTCAAAAACATGAGAGCTAGGAATTCTAAATTCCTGCTGCACAAACTCCCGCACTTCTGCAGGAGTCATATCCCCTCTGCGTCGTTGATCAACTTTGTTTACGAGGGCATAGATATTTTCAGTTCCACCACGAATCTCAGCAATTGCCTGAACGGTTTCTTGAACACTTTTAGCCGCTTCGGTCTTGAGCTGGGTAAAGTCTAGGACAACCAAAATGAGACTACTACGCTCAAGTTGTTCAGCAAAAATATTCTTGATTTCTAAGTTCTCGCCTGCTTCGTTAGGACCTGGAGTGTCAATAATCACAAGGTTGCCCAAAGCGGTGTTGATAGCCTCGCCTTCAGAGGTAAAAGGTGCTACTCTGATCTGGGGTAGCTCCCGCATCCGCTTTACAGGGTTGTAGGCAGGAACTATTTGGCTGGCTAAACGTACCAAATCATTCATTAGTTGCAGGGCTTCACGCACACTTTCGACACCTGTTGTTTCTTCTTTGAACAAAGTGCCGTCATTCCTGATAATGTTTTCAAATGTGGTGTCAAGATGAGGATATTTCTGTAACTTAGCTTTAACGTTGTCACGATTCCTATTGTATTCTTGGCGGATTTTCACCGCTGCCTTTTTGAATAAAGTGAGGGTTTCTTCGGGGACAAAGAGAACAGGTTCAGGGTAGTTTGTATCTAAAACGATTTCCGTTGCAGTAGCGGTCATGGCAGTATTGCGGGCAGGCAAAAGCGGTTGACCGACAATTGCATTGATAATCGTGGATTTGCCAGCTTTCATGGGGGCGACCACGGACATGCGTAGAGCCATTTCCTCAACGTTGGTGAGGGCTTGCCGAATCGCTGCTGTACCTGAAAATTCTGTTTTTTCTTGAGATGAATCCCTCTCTGCTGTTTTATGGAGGCTGTTGTAGCATTCAACAATGCCAACGGTCTGTTTCAGCAAATGAATGACATCCTGGCGCAAGTTTTCTAGTAGGGTCTCACTTGGCTGAATGTCTTGGGGAATGCCGGGGGGGATAGCCGTAGCCATACAATCAGCAATTAAGAGCAATTAAAAGAGGACTGAAGCCTATGGTAGCACAAAGAATAAAAACTGTTGTAATCTACAGCTCTTTCCTAAAAGAAAAAGGACACGCTCCCTGTAAACATTGATTTTGGCTGCTTTGAGCGCATTCAGGACTTAGGGAAAAGACCGTTAGGGTTTTAGTTCTTAACAAAAATTAATGATTAGCCTTCTATGGGTGAGCCTGATCCTTGTCCACAGGTGTTTTCCCGATTACTATCCCATGATCGGTCTGTTTTAGCGATCGCCCCCCTTGACTGGTACAAATAGAGTGAATGAAAAAGCGGTGATCTAAATGAGTCGTACCCCCTTAATTGAACGTCTTGCGGCTGAAATTGGCCGTGATATCTATATGGATGTGGCCAAATGGCATCTGTATCTCGCTGATGCCAAGCTGGCAACCCCCCTCGCCGAAGCCTTTTTGCCCCTCCTAGAGCAGGGGGAGGTTAATTCGGCACAGGTCACGAGTGTCTTGCAAGAGGTTTCAGTTCCCCTTGGCGGGGGTCAGCAGTCCCTTTCCCTCGATCGCCTGATTCCCAAGGCCAACCAAGAGCTGCTGGTAGAACTGCTCAACCGTTTTCGCCAAGAGGAGCTTTAGCCCTAGTGCACGGTGCCCCATTCCTGTTGGGCATTGACGGGGGGCAAGAGATACAGGCGTAACAGGTGGCCGGCGATCGCCAACTGGTGAGGAAGCTTCCGCAAGGCCTTCAGCCACTTGGGTTGCTTGCTGGCTTCAATGGCTTGGAGTTTTTTATGGATTTCGACACAGCGTTGCAGCCGCGGATAAAAGTCAGGGTGATCGACATTGAGCACCACCGAGAAGGTGCGAGCGGCCGTCTCATTGGTTTTGGCAATGACCTCGCGATCGAATTCCGTGGCATCAAGGCCAAGGGCTTCATAGAATTTGGCACGCTCATGCACCGTCAGCGTATGGGTGGCAAACACCGTCAGCAGGAAAAAGCGCATCCATAGTTTGGCACCCCAGCCTTGAATCAATTGGGGTTGGGAGTGGATCAAGGCCTTGAAAATATCGCCGTGGCGGTTTTCGTCTTGGCACCAACTTTCAAAGTAGTTAAAGAGGGGATAGAAGGAATGTTCGGGGTGCTTTTCTAGGTGACGGTAGATGATGATGTAGCGCCAGTAGCCAATTTTCTCCGATAGATAGACGGTGTAGAGCACCCATGGCAGGGGGAAAAACGTGTAGGTGCGCGCCTTAGAGAGATAGCCCAAGTCCATGCCATGGCCAAAATCCATCATTGCCTTGTTGAGAAACCCTGCGTGCCGCGCTTCATCCCGTGCCATGAGGTGAAAGATTTCCGCCAAGAGGGGGTTGCGATTCTTCAGCTTGCGCGAGAGTTCCTTAAAGAGCAAAAACCCTGAAAACTCAGAGACACAGGAGCGCTCAAGGTAATCAATAAAGGCTTTGTGGGTCTCTGCATCCAAGGTGTCCCATGTGCCTTTGAAGGCGTCGTCGCGGACAAAGTGATGGCGGTTGTAGTCTGCCCGCATTTCCGCCAACATTGCTTCGAGTTGTTCCTGCTGGCGACTCAGGTCAAGTTTTGCTGCGTGTTCAAAATCTGTTGTGTAAAAGCGGGGGGTTAAAAGGTTTTCACGAATGGTTTTAACGCTCTGACTCGCATCGGGATTGGGGGCGATCGCCACCATAAGCCTTTCACTCCTATAGAACTAAACCTATGTAGGTCATACCGTTTTACTATACTATATCCCTCAGGACGGTCAATAACCGTCTTGACGATTTTGCAAAAGTAGGCAGTTTTGTAATGTTTTTTGAAGTTTCACTTGACACCCATATGGTCAAAAAGTAATACTCACCCTTAGTTTGCCTTTCTGCCCCTATTCAGCCCACGGCCATTCGCCGTTGGCAGGATGAACTCATCTCAAAAAAGATTGTTAAAAATTGATTTCAGGAGTTACAGGTATGACCGTGCTCTCCCTTGCGCTGCGGGAAGGAACTGCTGAGGCTCACACCTTGGCCGAACACACCGCCTTCATGAAATGTTTTGTCCGCGGGTTGATTACGCCGAGCCTCTTCCGCCAGTTCTTGGCCAATCTCTACTTTGTGTACACCGACCTCGAAGCTGCCTTAGCCAGTGCTACGGGCGATCGCCTGCGGGCGATGTATTTTCCCGAACTGAACCGCAGTGGCCAACTGGCCGAAGACTTGGCCTTCTACTACGGCGACAATTGGCGCGATCAGATTACCCCCCTCACAGCCACTCGCGTTTACCTCAGTCGCATTCATGACCTCGCCCAAAGTGATCCTCTGTTGCTCATTGCCCATTCCTACACCCGCTATATGGGGGATCTCTCTGGGGGACAAGCTCTGAGTAAAATTGTGCGTTCCCAGTTAGCGCTCCCCGCAGGCAAGGGCACCGCCTTTTACGAGTTTCCAGCCCTGCCGACCCCAGAAGACAAGAAAGCCTTTAAGCAGCGGTATCGGGAAACCTTGGATAGCCTCAGCCTCGATGAGGTCGCGATCGCCCGCATTGTCAAGGAAGCCAACTTTGCCTTTACCCTCAACTGCCACCTCATGCACGCCCTAGAGTCAGAGCTAAAAGCCACCATTGGCGATCAGATGTGGCAGTCCGTGGTGATTGAGAATCAGCCCAGTCGGCGGGAGCAATCCCGTCCTGAAGCTGTTGCCGTTTAAGGCCCACTGTTGATCTTGTTAGGAGCTTGCAAACATCCATGAGTGTGGTTCAGCCAATTCAATTTGATGGGGCATTGCTGCAAAAATACGATCGCCCCTTGCCCCGCTATACCAGCTATCCCACGGCTGCCGAGTTTACTGCTGACTTTGATAGCCATTGTTTCCAGCGGGAACTGCTGCGGAGTAACGCAGGGCATCTGCCTCTGTCCCTATACGTGCATATTCCCTTTTGCCAAACCGCCTGCTATTTTTGCGGCTGCAATGTCATCGTCACCCAAAGCCAAACGATTGCCAAAACCTACTTGGATGCCTTAGCAGAGGAAATTGCCCAAGTGGCGGCACGGCTGGATCGCACTCGTCCAGTGATTCAAATGCATTGGGGCGGCGGTACCCCCAACTATCTCACCATTGACCAAGTGGAATCCCTGTGGCGGACGCTCACCCACCACTTTGAATTTGCCAACGATGCCGAAATTTCCATTGAGGTCAATCCCCGCTATATCGACCGCGAGTATCTCTTTCGCTTGCGCGATCTGGGCTTCAACCGCATTAGCTTTGGTGTGCAAGACTTTGATCCTCAAGTTCAGCTGGCTGTCAATCGGGTGCAGCCGGAGGCGTGGCTCTTTCAAGTGATGGAGTGGATCCGCGCTGCTGAGTTTGAGAGTGTCAACATTGACCTGATCTACGGCCTGCCTTTTCAAACGGTGCAATCTTTTGAAACCACAATTGCCAAAACAGTGCGCCTTGACCCCGATCGCATTGCGGTCTTTAACTTTGCCTATCTTCCCAATTTGAAACCCATCCAAAAGCGAATTGACCCTGCTACCCTACCCGATGGCACGACCAAACTGGCCATTTTGCAGCGGGTCATTGAAACGCTAACTAGCCAAGGTTATCAGTACATTGGCATGGATCACTTTGCCAAGCCCACGGATGAGCTGGCGATCGCCCAAGCAGCAGGAACGCTCAAACGCAACTTTCAGGGCTATACGATCCTGCCCCCTGCAGATTTGATTGGCTTTGGTCTGACCTCAATTAGCATGTTGCAGGAGGCCTATGCCCAAAATCAGAAGCATCTAGCCACCTACTTTAGTGACATTGCGGCGGGGCAATTGGCTACAGAACGCGGGATTCAACTGCGCCCTGAGGATCTGCTGCGCCGCACCATCATCATGGCACTGATGTGCCAATTTACCTTGGACAAGGGGGCGATCGCTCGCCAGTTCCAGCTGGACTTTGATGCCTACTTTGCTCCAGAGTTGGCCGCACTCCAGGACTTGGCTGCCGATGGCCTGATTCATTTAGGGCGCGATCGCCTAGAGGTCACCCCCGTAGGCCGACTCCTCATCCGCAATGTGGCTGCCGTCTTTGATACCTACCTGCAACACAAATCTGGTAAGACATTTTCTAAGGCCATTTAGGCTCAGCCGAGGATTGCCCTGAGGATTGTCTTGGTGGCTCAGATTCTCTAGATTACAACTTGATTTCAACTTGCGTCTAAATCTGCACACGGTGTTGAGGAGTGCCCATGTCATCATCCCTAGAACTCCAACCTGAAACTGCCCGCCTCAATTGGGCCTTTGTGCTTTTTTTAACGACGGTTCATGTCTTGGCCGCGGTTGCTCTCTTCTTTTTTTCTTGGTCAGCCTTGGCGGTCACCATCTTTCTCCACTGGCTCTTTGGCAGCATCGGCATTTGCTTGGGATACCATCGCCTCCTGAGTCACCGCAGTTTTCAAGTGCCCCAGTGGTTGGAATACATCATTGCTGTTTTGGGTGCCTTGGCCATGCAGGGAGGTCCCATTTTTTGGGTGGCCGGTCACCGCTTGCACCATGCCCACACCGAAGATGAAGTCAAAGATCCTTACTCAGCGCGGCGGGGCTTTTGGTGGAGCCATATGCTCTGGCTGGTCTATCCCCATCACCAATTTTTTGAGGCTGAGGAGTATGCCCGCTTTGCCCCAGACTTGGTGCGGCATCCCTTTTACCGCTGGCTGGATCGCTACTTTTTGCTGCTGCAAGTGCCCCTTGCTTTGCTCCTCTATGGCCTTGGGGGTTGGTCATGGCTGCTGTGGGGGATGTTTGTGCGGGCGGTCTTCCTCTGGCACAGCACGTGGTTGATTAACTCCGCCACCCACAAGTGGGGCTATCGTCGCTTTGAGACCGATGATAACTCTCGCAATCTTTGGTGGGCAGCCCTCCTCACCTACGGCGAAGGTTGGCACAATAACCACCATGCCTATCCCCACGTGGCCAAGGCCGGCTGGTACTGGTGGGAAGTGGATCCCACTTGGTGGGTGATTCGCACACTCCAAGGACTGGGGCTTGCCTCCAAGGTACAGTTGCCCCCCTCCACCGCCCTGTCTAAGTTACCGTAAATTGCGCCGGCTGCGGTGGGCGATCGCCAAATTGCTCAGGCGATCGAGGCCAACCTCCTCAGCGGTCATTAACTCTGTCCACAGGGCATTCACCTTGGGGTCAGTTGGCTGTTGCTGCCGCAGTTTGACCAATGTCTCGAGGGCATCGTACCACAGGCCATGGCTAGCCAGCAGGTTATAGCGTTCTACAGGACTGACCTGGGGCAGTTGCTTGTTCGGGATCCTTGGTAGTGTTACCCGCCGTACCCAGCCTTCCACAAAGCGAATCTGTGATGGATCAGGATCTCGGGGATTGCAAATGAGACTCACCGTCCAGCGGTAGTCCACCCCCTCCTGTAGGGGCGGTACGTCACCCGCCAACGTAATACTGTCTAGGCGCGGGCGATTGGCCATCGGAAACTGCTGCTTGTAAATTTGCACCTGCGTCCCGTCGGCAAGGTTCTGAAAGAGGGCAAACTCCAGAGCTTGGTAATTATTGGCGGGTAAATACCAGTAAAACGTGGGACGATTGGCTGCCGTTAAACCAATATTACTTGCTGGTACTAGGGCGATTAAATCCGGTTCGTTCGCCGCTGTTTGCACTCTACAGACGCCGCGGGTGGCTGCCCCCTCCCGATTCCCCGGCCGGGATAGGTTTTTGGGGGGCGTAAATCCCGCCCAACTCAGACCCGCATTGAGGATGAGTACGGCCAAGCTCCAAGGAACGAAATATCGCAGTGACGTGAAAATAGGGCGTTTCATAGGTCAAGATCCTTAATGAAAAGCGGTAGCGGGAAGTGTTAGGGGGGCTTATCGTTAATCTTTGGTCATTTCCCTACCTGCCACACTACTACCATAGGAGTTGGGTGTGGGCTGCGGGGTGATAGCGCCAACGAGATGGTGATGATGTCCATCACGTACTGGTATTGCGCTGGCTCACAACCTGAGTAGTTTTCAAGACGAGGACAGCACCCTAGCAGTTCCGAAGTGGCGCGGGCATGATGTCAGCAGCAGGCATATTAGCAAAGGGCTATCTCTATACTGGAAAGTACCTATAGAATTTTTGCGCTGAGCGCTGTTCCCACTACTTTTCTAAATTTCTTGATCTAGTGGTGTTGCGTGACTCCTCGCTGTGAACACTCTCTCCCTTAAGTGGTTTCTCTTGCCCCCCCTCAGTGTTGTGGCGGGTCTCAGCATCTTTTTGGTGGGATCAAGGGGGCTGTCGGCAACGGCAGCAGAACGAATTATTTTTCGCTATGGCCCCTTCGAGCGATCGCTCCCCATTGCTGATTTAGAACGCTTTGCTACCACTGGCCAAGCCTCCCCAGAACTCGCCAGCTATTTACGGTTATTGCCGCCTGTGCATCAGCAGCAATTGCGGTTGGCCTTACAAGAACGGCTGCGCCTCTCGCCGGTGGCTGTTGCCCAACTCCTGTATTCCCCCCTTGGTCAAGAATTGATGGTGCAAGCGGGCCGAATTCTCGAAACCCAAAGCCGCCAAGAAAACGCCCGTGCCCTGCGATCCGCCCTGATTCTCGCTGCCACTGATCCCAAGGGTCTGACCGCGTTGAGTGTGATGCGCCATTACCCCTCCCCCAGTATCCGCTTTGATCTCAAGGAAGGACTCGCGATTCTCAAAAACTTCCAGCATACAATCCGCGAAACAGAGACAATTCTGGATGTTGTTCGTCAACAGGCGATCGCAAATCAGCCAGAATCTATTCCTGCCAGTGTGCAATCACTGCCCCAACCGGGGCCTTGGCGGTGGCTCGAGATGCCTTGGACAGCAGTGGATGCATCGCCTCGGCGGTTGCAGTTGACGGGACATTCCCGCCCCATTGCAGCGGATCTCTATCTACCCATCGTTCCTGCGGGACAGCGGGTTTCAGTGGTCATCATTTCCCATGGATTGGGAGCCAATCGCTACAGTTATCGCTATTTGTGTCAACATCTGGCCTCCCATGGGTTTGCCGTCATTGCCCTAGAGCATGTGGGCAGCTCCACCCGTCAGTTGCTGTCCTTTGCCATAGGCCATGTCACTCCTAGGGTGGCGGCTCAAGAATTTCTGGATCGCCCCCTCGATGTCACGTTTGTCCTCAATCGTTTAGGGACATTTCCTGAGCAACTCTATCCTTGGGCAGGGCGGCTAGATTTGGAGCGGGTGGCAATGATTGGTCAGTCCTTTGGCGGCTACACGGCTCTCGCCCTCGCGGGGGCACCGTTGGATTTTCAACAACTGCGGCGACATTGCACAAGAAGTGTTCTCGACTCGTTTAATGTGTCACTGCTGCTCCAATGCCAAGCGCAAGCATTACCACCAAAGGTCTATTCCCTACAGGATCCCCGTGTGCAAGCGGTGATTGCTGTTAACCCGATTACCAGTGCTGTCTTTAGTCCTGAATCCTTGAGGCAGTTGAAAATTCCCGTTATGTTTGTGGCTGCCAGTGACGATCCGATCGCCCCAGCGGTCGAGGAGCAAATTTATCCCTTTACATGGCTGACGACGCCCGATCGCTACTTGGTGTTGATAGACGATGCCACCCATTTTTCAACCATTGGTGAGGCGGGTCAAAATGAACCGGTGCTGCCTGTGCCCCAGTCCCTTGTCGGTGCCATGCCCCCGCGATCGCGCACCTATCTGCGAGGATTGAGCTTAGCCTTTTTACGCTTGCACCTTCTAGGGGATGAACAGGCACGGCAATGGCTGACACCGGCCGCAGCAATGGCGTTGAGTTCGCCCACCCATGGCCTGAACCTGACCCAATCCCTAGCCCCAGAACTGTTGGAAAAGGTTCCACAGGCAGCGAAGTAATGATCAACTCGACTGTGAATGCTAAATCCCTGATGGTAGTGGGAACCAGCTCCCATGCCGGTAAATCTCTCCTCACAGCGGTGATTTGTCGTTGGCTGGCGCAGCAGGGCTACCGTGTCACTCCCTTTAAGGGACAGAATATGGCCTTGAATGCTTACGTCACCCGTGAGGGCGGTGAAATTGGCTATGCCCAAGCAATGCAGGCCTGGGCGGCAGGGATAGAACCCGAAGTGGCGATGAACCCGATTCTCCTCAAGCCCCAAGGCAACATGACCTCCCAAGTGATTCTCAAGGGGCAGGTGGCGGGGGTCACCCAAGCAGCAGACTACTATCGGGACTATTTTGAGCGGGGTTGGCAGGCGATTACCGAGGCCTTGGCGGATCTGCGACAACGCTTTGACTGGATTGTGTGTGAAGGTGCAGGGTCACCCGCAGAAATTAATCTCAAGCACCGCGATCTCACCAATATGCGGGTGGCGACGTATCTTGGGGCACCGACGATCCTTGTGGCGGATATTGATCGGGGGGGCGTCTTTGCCCACATTGTCGGGACATTGATGCTTCTTGATCCTGCTGAGCGATCGCTCATTCAGGGGATTGTCATTAATAAATTTCGTGGCCAGCGATCGCTCCTTGACAGTGGTGTGCAATGGCTAGAGGAGACCACAGGAGTACCGGTGTTAGGGGTGATTCCCTGGCTCGAGCGCCACTACGCTGCCGAAGATTCCCTTGATCTATGGGATCCGCGTCCCCAACGCCAAGGGGCAGACTTGAAAATTACAGTCATTCGACTACCGCGTATTGCCAACTTCACCGATGTCGATCCCCTGCTGGCGGAACCCAGTGTCTCCCTTGAGTTTCTACCCCCCCATCGTCCCTTGGGGCAACCCGATGCCGTGATCCTGCCGGGGACGAAAACGACGATTGCTGATCTCCACGTCCTACAGCAAACGGGGATGGCAGCGCAACTACAAGCCTACGCTGCCCAAGGGGGAACCATTCTCGGTATTTGCGGTGGGTGGCAGATTTTGGGTACCACCATCAGCGATCCTCTGGGCTTAGAGGGCTGCCCCGGCACCTATAAAGGACTGGGACTCATGCCGCTGCACACGCAATTGGGGGTAAGCAAATGTACCCAGCAACAACAAACCCAATCCATTTATTTCCCCGGTCCTGAGCCGATCGTGGGCTATGAAATTCACCAAGGCCAAAGTGAATACACAGGCGATCTCAACGGTTGGCAGCCCCTTTTTTCTGCCTCAGAACTCGGCCTTGTTAACACGGCGGGCACGCTTTGGGGCACCTACCTGCATGGGCTATTGGAAAATGGTGCTTGGCGTCGCCATTGGCTAAATGGGTTGCGATCGCGCCGGCAATTACCCCCCCTACCCACAGCCATTCCCCACTATGCCGAGCAACGGACTGTTGTACTGGATCAACTTACAGAAGCCGTGATGGCTCACCTGAACCTAGAGAGCATTTGTAAATTATGTTGATGTAAAAATTTCAAATTGTTAGCAATTGTCATCCCTTGCAAATGACTCCCCTAGACTGAGGAACGATGTGCTGATGATAGGGAGTGCAAAAGGACAATGACAGTGGCTGCTTCTTGGTCAGTGGGAACCTTAATTGTTTCAGCGATCGCCGCCCTGAGTGGCTTAAGCTGGCTCTTGTACACAGCTTATCAAGAGGAAAAACAATGTCCCCTGCGGGAGTATTCCCCCCAAGAGGCCTATGGTGAAACCCTCTGGCGCATGATCTTTGTCTATTGGCTCGTCTATTGTGGTGCGCGGGGTCTGCAAATCGCTGTACCATTAGAAGGCACTGATTTAGGTCAAATGTGCAAAATCACCGCACTCTTGGCCTTTTTGCTCACCACCTCTTCGCTGCTTTGCTTACCGATGCACTATTGGCAGGCACGCCAGCGCCAGCAACAACTCAATTAACCCTCGATTCGTCTCCTCCAAGGTTCAATTAAGGTTCAATGTGGTCTGACCTGCTCCAACAACTCCTCGATCGCCAAGCCCTGACGCAAGAGCAGGCCACCCAGTTAATGCAAGGATGGCTGGCAGCAGAAATTCCCGATGCCCTCGCCGGTGCCATTCTCACGGCATTACAGTTCAAGGGGCTGACGGTTGAGGAACTCACGGGTATGGCCAAGGTATTGCTGGCGCAGTCCGCCGCTGCACCGCTAAATTTAGCCGAACCCCTCATTGATACCTGCGGCACCGGGGGCGATCGCGCGGGTACCTTTAATATCTCCACAGCGGTTGCCTTTGTTGTCGCAGCAGCCGGTGTCAAAGTGGCTAAGCACGGCAATCGTTCCGTCTCTAGCCGCGTCGGTTCAGCGGATGTCCTTGAGTGCCTTGGGATCAATCTTGCCCACAGCGATCCCGCCTTTTTGCTCAAGGAAGTGGGGATTACGTTTCTCTTTGCCCCCGGTTGGCATCCCGCCATGAAAGCCGTGGCTCCCCTGCGCCGTACCCTGAAAATTCGCACCGTCTTTAATCTCCTCGGTCCTTTGGTGAATCCGCTCCACCCCACAGGGCAGGTGATTGGTGTCTTTAGCGATCGCTATCTTGAAGCCATGGCCGGCGCCCTCCAACGTCTCGGACGCCAACGCGGGATTGTCCTCTATGGTCGCGAAGGAGTGGATGAAGCCACCCTCGGCAATATGACCGATCTTGTCATGTTTAGTAGCCCTGAGGAATCGCTGCGCCAAGAAGTCCTTGATCCCCAAGCCTTGGGACTCGCCAGTGCCCCCCTGAGGGATCTGGCTGGAGGAGATGTCCAGACCAATGCCGAGATTCTTACCCAAGTTCTGCAGGGCAAAGGCACAACGGCTCAGCAGGATGTGGTGGCGCTCAATGCCGCCTTAGCTCTCTACGTGGCAGCAGTCGTTCAAGATTGGTGGGAAGGGGTGGATCGGGCAAAGGCGATTCTGGCCAGTGGCGCCGCATGGGACAAGTTACAGACATTGGTGACGCTCTCCAATGAGTCCTAGGGGGTCTGCCTATTTGCCGCCGTGGTGTGTCTTGGATCCCCTCTTGGATCAATGGTTACAGGAGGACATCGGTCGGGGCGATCGCACCACCCAAGCCCTGCATCTCCAAGATCGCCAAGGAAAAGCCCATATTCGTCTCAAAAGTCAGGGAGTGATTGCCGGTCTGCCCATTGTGGAGCGGGTGTTCCAACGCCTGACAGCAGCAGTAGTGTTTACCTACGAGCAGGCCGAGGGCACCCTTTGTGAGGCGCCGACAATTGTTGCTCGCATTGAAGCTCCCCTAGAAACCTTACTCCTAGGTGAACGGCTGGCTCTCAATTGCCTGATGCGCCTCAGTGGCATTGCCACCCTCACCCGTACCTACGCCCAGCAAATTGCTGACTTGCCAACGCAACTCGTCGATACCCGCAAAACAACGCCCGGACTGCGCCTGTTAGAAAAATATGCAGTGGCGGTGGGGGGCGGTGTCAACCATCGCTTTGGCCTTGACGATGCAATTATGATTAAGGATAACCACATTGTGGCAGCGGGGGGCATCACGGCTGCGGTTGAACAAGTCCGCCAATCCAGTCCCTTTCCCTTGGCCATTGAGGTGGAAACTGAGAGCCTAGAGCAGGTGCGCGAAGCCCTCTCCTTGGGGGTAGAGGTGATCATGCTCGACAATATGCCGATTCCAGAGATGACCCAAGCCGTGGCGATGATCCGCGCCGCAGCCCCCCACACTAAAATTGAGGCCTCTGGCAATATCACCCTAGAAACCTTGCGAGCAGTGGCCTTGACAGGGGTGGACTACATTTCTACGAGTGCGATAATCACGCGATCCCCTTGGCTAGACTTTAGTTTGACCATTCTTTGAGTCCTCTCTACCTCTTGCCCACAACGTCAGTACCTATTTTGGGAGGTTGCCCAATGTTGAAATCCATGAGAATGCCGCAGTTGGTGCAGCTCAAACCTTGGGAGTTAGTGGTGTCACTGATTGCAGTGGTCATTGCGGTACCGATTTTGGTCATTCTCAGTCAACTCTTTGTGAATACGGGTGACACTTGGCACCATTTGGCCACAACCGTTTTACCCGACTATTTACTCAACTCCCTCTGGCTAATGTTGGGGGTGGGAGCAGGGGTGATTGTCATTGGTGTCAGTACTGCCTGGCTGGTCACCAACTGTCAGTTTTGGGGGGTGCGCTGGTGGCAATGGCTACTGTTAACCCCCTTGGCAGCACCCGCCTATGTTTTGGCCTATACCTATACGGAGTTTTTTGCCTTTGAAGGTCCGATTCAGGGGTGGCTACGGGAGCTGACGGGCTGGGGCTACGGTGACTACTGGTTTCCCAATATCCGCTCCCTTGGCGGGGCGATCGCCATGCTCACCCTCGTTCTCTATCCCTATGTCTTTCTCTTGGCGCGGGTAGCCTTTTTGGAGCAGGCCACCTGTAGCTTAGAGGCCAGTCGTTCCCTTGGCTGTGGGCCTTGGCGCAGTTTTTGGACGGTGGCGTTGCCCCTTGCTCGGCCAGCCATTGCTGCCGGCACCAGCCTAGCGCTCATGGAAACCCTGAATGATTTTGGTACTGTGCAGTACTTTGGCGTGGATACCTTTACCACAGGCATCTATCGCACATGGTTTGGCATGGGCAATCGCGTGGCCTCAGCTCAGTTGGCAGCTGTTTTGGTGGTGATTGTTTTTGCCCTGCTGCTCGTGGAGAAATGGTCTCGGGGCAAGGCACGCTATTACAATCGCGGGAGCGATCGCCCCATTCCCTACGTGCTCAAAGGCTGGCGAGCGGCTTTGGCTTGGCTGGCCTGTGCCCTACCGGTGTTCTTTGGTCTTCTACTCCCCGGCGGGTTGCTCCTCTACTTGGCCATCAGCTACCAACAACTGCACCTCAGCCGTGAATTTTTAGAACACGCCAGCCACAGCTTGATTTTGGCCACCCTCTCTGCGGTTTTGGCGGTGGGCATTGCCCTGCTCTTGGCCTATGGGCATCGCTTGCTGCCAACGGTTTGGGTGCGTTGGGGAACACAGATTGCGGCGATGGGCTATGCCATTCCCGGTACGGTGATTGCGGTGGGGATTCTCATGCCCTTGGGGTGGCTAGATAACGTCATTAATGATGTCACTGAGCACCTGTGGGGGGTGGAAGTGGGCTTGATTCTCAGTGGCACAATCACAGCCCTGATCTATGCCTACTTGGTACGCTTTTTGGCGGTTTCCTTGGGCAGTGTGGAGGCCAGCCTAGTGAAGATTCGTCCGTCCTTGGATGAGGTGGCGCGGACATTGGGGCGATCGCCCTGGAATATTCTGCGCACGGTTCACTTGCCGCTGATGGTGCCCGGCCTTTTTACCGCTGCCCTGATGGTCTTTGTCGATGTGATGAAGGAATTGCCTGCAACATTGGTGATTCGCCCCTTTAACTTTGATACCCTAGCCATACAGGTTTACCGCTTTGCCTCTGATGAGCGACTTCCCGAAGCCGCCTTAAGTGCTTTGGCCTTGGTGGTCGTCGGTCTCATTCCGGTCATTTGGCTGGGACGGCAAACCCGCTGGGCAGATTAGGGAGTTCGGTTTACCGTTTACCAATCTTCTTAATAATTCGTTACATTAGAAACAACGTTCGCTAGGTGTGCTATGTACTTAGAATTTAAGGCCAGCCAATCTGTGCGCCTCAGTATTGCAACGCCCACGGCCCTTCTGCAGCACTACCTGCGCCAACCCCAGCGGCTGGTGTATGCCCTGACTGACCCAACACGGGTGGAATTTTTGGGTAGCGATCGCTTTCGCCTCAAGATGCGTCCCCTTAACTTTCTCATGGTCAGCTTGCAGCCCACGGTGGATCTGGCTGTCCATGCTAATAGCGATGGCTCTTTACAATTGCGCTCCCTCAGCTGTGAAATTCGCGGCGTGGACTACATTAATCGCCGCTTTCACCTTGCGCTCCAAGGCTATTTGTCTCCCCAAGCAACGGCTAGCGGTACCGATTTGATTGGTCTAGCTGACTTGCAGGTGGGCGTGGATATTCCGCCGCCTTTGGATCTCACACCGCGCCCGATTCTCGAAGCCACCGGCAATGGCTTACTCAAGAGCGTTCTGTTAACGATTAAACAACGCCTCAGTCAACACCTTGTCGCCGATTATCAACGCTGGCTCACGGAAGTGGAAACCAATGGCAGTGGCGATTGGCTCACGCCTGTCCCTGTCAGTTCCAGCTAAAATTTCCCTACAGATAGACCTGCTTGGTGCTGAGTAATTGCCCAAGGCCAAAGAGTCCCCGCTGAAAACCCCTTGCAGCAGCACCAATGGCCAAGGCATCCAAGCGCTCTAGTTGGGGGGGACGATTGACAAAAACAAGGGGAGTTTGCACCTGCTGATAAAAGGCACGGCAGTCTTCGTAGCTGCTGGCAATAATCCCACTGGCGGCGCTGCCATACTGGTGAATCCAATGCACTGCGGCGGTGAGATCCTCTTCGTAGTGCCACGCCAAGCGTTGATCCAGATAGGGGAGCGGCCACTCACTGGCGTCCACGAGGGGAATTTCGGGATAGTTGCGGTGTAAGTGCTCATCCACCCCCTGCTTGTAGCCCGCTTGGGTGAGTTCATTGATCACAAATGCCAGATGGGAGGGATTGACATTACCGAGCACAATGACCTTTTCAATGGCAAGGGCGCGATCGGGATTGGCTTGGTGGCTGTGCTGAATACAGTTGAGGACACTCTCTGGCGACACCGAACCATCCCAAACCAGATAGGTATTCCCAAGGGAAAGAGAGACCAAAGGACAGCGAGCAGCAGCGCGTTGCTCGGCCACAAAGCGGGAGCGGCCATAGACAAGGGCGAGATCAACAGCGACGGGATCCGCAAGCCAACTGGTTGGACTCAGGGAGAGGGTTTGAATGGTGGCTTTGGGCAGACTGGTTTTACTGAGGGCGGCCTCGATGAGACTGGCGATCGCCCCAGCAGTATAGCGGCTACTTTCACCACTCCAGAGCACAAGGGCATTTCCCGTTTTGAGGGCCATGCCCGCCAGCATCAAACTTAAAGTGGGTAGCCCTTCATAGACCAAGGCCACCACCCCCAAGGGCACGGCATACTGAAACCGCTCGGGTCGCGTTGGCAATGATTGCTGCCATGGATCTGCAGCATGGTAGAGGTGCTCTAGCCACTGGCGAATACGGTGCAGGCGCTCATGGGTCAGCCGTAGCCAGCCAAGAACAATCTGGGACACTGCTAAATCGCGGCTAGATTCAAGATCGAGCGTATTTTGCTCCAACAGGAGGGGTTCTGCTGTTGCCAACTCCTCAATCAATCGCCGAAGAGCGTCCTGACGGAGGGCATAGCTGGCTTGGCTGAGGTGTGTACTGGCGACCCGCGCCCCCCTTAGCGGCTCAGGCAACATGGCCGCAGCGCATTCAACGACGGGAGAGGGCAATCCAGACTAGAAATGCCGGTGTCAGTGCAATCAGCAGGGAGGCAATAATCCATAGCAGCCCTTCAGGTTTTAAGGACAATTGTAGAAGTAAGGGCAGCCAGAGGAGAATAGGCATCAATAAAAAGAAGCTCAGGCCAATCGCAAAATACCAATAGCTTTCTGAGAAGCCCCGCTGCAACTGATTCCACTGCAATCCTGTCCAATACCATGCGCGTTTGTAGGGATAGGTGGTGGCCAACTGCTCAATCGAATAGCCATCGGGACGGACGACAAAAATTTGCTGACAGCGCCGACAGCCAAAAGCTTCCGTGAGGGCGATCGGCATCAACTCCCCTTGGCGACGACAGGGGCAGGGGTAACTTGCATCGAGATCCAGTTTGTGAGGTTTAATCGGAGCCACGGTGGCTGTCCAAAACGCAAACGACAGAAAATGATTCGATGGCGGGCGATCGCTCGCCTACTGATACAGCATACAAAGAGAATTCTGTTTTGCCTGTGACTTATACAATTTGTTAAAGATAGCCGCGAAAGGGGGATATTTCGATTTTTCTGCAATGAGAGAATGTAGGCTAGGATACAGTTCTGCCGCAACCCCTCCTGATCATGATTCCCCAAGATTTTCTCGACCAAATTAACCCCGATCGCTACATTGTTCCCGTGGGGGAGAAATTTCACTGGCAGGACTATGATCCTGCCGATACCGCTGGCCTCAAAAGCAAAGTCGAAGCCCAAGAACTCCTTGCCGCTGGGATTAAGAAGCTAGCCGCTTACCAAGATGTTCTCTATGCCCAGAATATCTATGCGCTGCTGATTATTTTCCAAGCGATGGATGCAGCGGGCAAAGACAGCACGATCAAACACGTCATGAGTGGCATTAACCCCCAAGGCTGTCAGGTGTATAGCTTTAAGGCACCGAGTGCCGAGGAGTTGGATCATGACTTTTTGTGGCGCGCCAACCGCGCATTGCCAGAGCGAGGCTGTATTGGTATTTTTAATCGCTCCTATTACGAAGAAGTTCTTGTGGTGCGGGTGCACCCAGAGTTGCTGAACCGTCAACAACTTCCCCCCGAAACCAAGACCAAGCACATCTGGAAAGAGCGCTTTGAGGACATTAATCACTACGAACGTTACTTAACCCGCAATGGTATTCTCATCCTCAAGTTTTTCCTGAATATCTCCAAAGCAGAGCAGAAAAAACGCTTTTTGGAGCGCATTAGTCGCCCGGAAAAAAATTGGAAATTTTCCATTGATGACGTGCGCGATCGCGCCCACTGGGACGACTATCGAGAGGCCTATGCCGATGTCTTTCGCCACACCAGTACCGAATGGGCACCGTGGCACATTATTCCCGCCAATCGCAAGTGGTTTGCCCGCCTCATGGTGGCTCACTTCATTTATCAAAAGTTGGCGAGTTTGAACCTGCACTACCCAATTGTTAGTGAAGCCCACAAAGAGCAGTTACTGGAAGCCAAGGCATTACTGGAAAACGAACCTGACGACGAGGAATAACGGCTGCCACTGCCTCCCGAAATCGAGGAGCTTGGGAACATCCTTAGGCAGCTCCATCCCCTTGGGGAACCTCTTGCCATAGGGAGGTTGTTTCCCGCAGACTTTGGTAATCGCCATTGCCGAGAATTAAGTGGTCAAGCACCGGAATGCCCATAATTTGTCCCGCTTGCAGAATTTGTTTTGTCAAATCCAGATCCGCTTGACTGGGGGCTAAACTTCCTGAGGGATGGTTGTGGGCAATGATCAGGCGGCTCGCATTGCGACGCACCGCTTCACGGAAAACTTCACGGGGATGGACAAGGGTTTCTGTGGCGGTTCCCACCGTAATCACATGAGACCCCAATAGGCGATGGCGCACATCCAACAAGAGAACGGCAAAGCGTTCCGTCGGTTGCCACATGAGATCAGTACTGAGGACAGCAGCGGCAAGGGCAGGATTGTCAATGATCGTTTGCTCCCCCGGTCGCGACTGAAAGACCCGCTTCCCCAACTCCACAGCCGCCAGAATGGTCGTGGCTTTGGCGGGGCCAACACCAGGGATGGCCATCAATTCCTCTGGGGTAATGTCGCGTAAAAGGCTCACGGCATCGGTACTGTTACCACTGCGCTCCCCCAACTGTTTGAGGATAAATTGTCCTAAGCCCACGGCTGAGAGTTTGCCCGCCCCTTGACCAGTCCCCAGTAAAATCGCCAA
Organism: Thermosynechococcus sp. QS41; assembly: GCF_031583515.1. Classification (NCBI taxonomy): domain Bacteria; kingdom Bacillati; phylum Cyanobacteriota; class Cyanophyceae; order Acaryochloridales; family Thermosynechococcaceae; genus Thermosynechococcus; species Thermosynechococcus sp. QS41. Next base: position 2,248,569 of record NZ_CP134181.1, on the reverse strand, counting down.
CAGTTCTGCGGAACTGAGATAGCGGGCACCTTGGCTGAGTAGCTTTTCACGGGGGCGATCGCCGACGGGCAGATCAGCAACACGGAGGGAGTAGGACATGACAGCAGCGATCAAGGGAATTGCTAAAAAGCATATCAAGATTTGCTTGTGGCAGCGTTGGGACTGGTTTAGAGAAATTTGCAAGAAATAGTTGACTTTTATTTGCAAGTAGTTCAAGCTAAAGAAAGTAAAGAAACCGTTTTCCTCTGTTCAGCCTCAATGAACGTATTGCGAATCTACTCCTAACTTTTCCTAGGGGGCAGGTGAGAGTTGCCTGTTCAGAAGTGCTGGGGGCGATCGCCCGATTGCCCTTGAATATCCTATAAATCGAGGCTTGCAGATACTTTGATCATGATTGAGGAGTGAATAATGGCGAGATCGATCGCGGTCTGGCTGGGGCTAGCTTTGGCTCCTGCTTGGGGAATGTCAGCGGCATTAGCTGCGAATCAGTTGCAAGACACACCCCATACGAGTGATGTGAGTGCCTCTAGATTTCTTGATGATGACTTGCAACAAGTGACTCATTCAGTAAAATCACCCTTGCAAGTGGCACAAGTGCCAACAGTGGCGGACTTAGAGGCTCAAGCTCCCGGACTCCCTGCCCCCGCGCCGTCTTTGGGAATACAGCGGACAATGCCGCAAGTAACCTCAGTGAATCAACTCTCGGATGTGCGCCCCACGGACTGGGCCTATCAAGCCTTGGCCTCACTGGTGGAGAAATATGGCTGTATTGCCGGTTATCCCGATGGCACCTTTCGCGGCAACCGTGCCGCCACACGCTTTGAGATGGCTGCAGCCTTGAATGCCTGCCTCGATGTGATGAGCGATCGCTTTGCCAGCAAGGAAGATCTGGCCACCCTTCAGCGGCTGGCGGAGGAGTTTAGTAGCGAATTAGCGGTGATCAAGGGACGGGTGACGAATCTGGAAGGTCGCGTTGCCAACCTTGAAGCAACCCAATTTTCCACCACCACTAAACTACGCGCTTCCGCAATTTTTAGTGTGTCCAATGTCCTCACGGGCACCCGAGCCGTTGCCGCTAACGCTGTTCCCAATCGCGGTCCCACCATCGAAGACAATCCCGTTGCTACCTACCGCGCTCGGCTGAACTTTGACACCAGCTTCTATGGCAAGGATGTCCTGCGGGTGCGCATTCAGGCGGCCAATATGCCTAACTACGGAACTGTTACCGGTACCAACATGGCACGGCTCAGCTACGACACCAACACTGGCGGCCAATTCACCATTGACGACCTCTACTACCGCACCCCTCTAACCAACCGCCTGTTCCTTGCCTTTGATGCATCAGCAGGCAATTTCGACAAGAATGTCTTTACCTTTAACCCCCTCTTGCAGTCCGATGAAACGGGAGCCATTAGCCGGTTTGGTCGCTTTAACCCCCTCTATCGCTTTGGTGGCGGCAACAGTGCCGGTCTGACCCTGCGTTACACACTCCTCGAAAATAAAGAACAGGGCACGCGCCTCGTCCTCAATCTTGGCTATCAAGCGCCCAATGCCAACAATCCCAACCGCAATACCCCGAATACCAATGGTTTGATTGGGGGAGCCTATGCAGCCTTGGCTCAATTGGATTGGCAGCCGGTGAAAAACTTAGCCCTCGGATTTACCTATGTGCGCTCCTTTGGTACTAGTGTTGCCGGCGGCACAGGAAGCAATGGTTTTATTGGATCGGCTGATAACCCCATTGGGAGTAATGCCAATGCAGCCGCCGATAACTTTGGCTTTCAGTTTACCTATCGCCCCATTCAAAAATTCAACATTGCAGGCTGGGTCGGCTACTCCAATGTCTATCAGGTACAAGGATTCACAGGCCCACGGCGAGAAGCAGAAGTCTTAAACTGGGCCGCCACCTTTGCTGTACCGGACATCTGGCGCAAGGGCGATGTTCTGGGTTTGATTGTCGGCCAACCCCCACAAACCATTAGCGTTCGTAATGTGGCGGGTGCCCCCGGCGCAACCTTTAACTCCTACCACATCGAGGGGTTGTACCGTATTCCGATCTCGCGGAATATTTCAATTACACCTGGCCTCATTGCCGTGGTCAATTCCAACAGCAACAGTAACAACGCACCGCTGCTTCTGGGGGTTGTGCGAACGACATTTAGCTTCTAATGCCTTGCATCTTCCCTGCCCAATGGGGCGGGGTTTCACTTTAAATCTTTAGGGGGTTAGGGCACTCTAAAAGGGCATCTGCTAAGGTAGGGGTACAGCCCTTTTCTGGGGCGCACAAAATAATTGCTAAGGTTGTTGAGTACTCACTTGGGAGCATTGCCCTATGTCCGAAGAACAAGTTTCGCCACCAGAGTCCCCGACTCCCGAACCTGAAACAGAAGCCGTCAGTCCAGAAGAGGTCACCGAAGCGGCAAAAGCTCTCCTTGCTGCTCTGCAACGGTTTGCCGCCGCTCAACTCAAAGCCCTACCAGCAGATGTACAAAAAGCCCTTGAAACGGCGATCGCAGAGCTGAAGTCGAATGCTGATACCGTCTCTAGCCATGTCAAGGATTTTGAGGAGCGACTCAAAGCGGCGTGGGAGGTGCTAACAGCAAAGAAAGAGTTGCCCAGTGGTGGTGATGGCGAGTCCTAGTCCGTTATTGCTTGAGCCATTCCCTTGGCAGGAGACCCTCCAGTGGCAACCCACACCCCAACAGCAGGAACAGTTCCAACGCTTCTATAGGGCAATCCTCGCAGCCAACCAAGGGATCAACTTGACGCGGATTACGGCAGTCCCTGATTTCTGGGAGAAGCACCTCTGGGATTCGTTGCGGGGGATTTTGCCATGGCTTCAGCCTACTGGGGGAACACCTTGGGGAACTAAGATTCAACAGGTCATTGATATTGGCAGTGGCGGTGGTTTTCCGGGGGTACCGGTGGCGATCGCCCGCCCCGATTGGTCAGTGATTCTCCTTGAAGCGACGCAAAAGAAAGTCAAGTTTTTGCAATCCCTACCCCAAACAGTTGATTTAGCGAACATTCACCCTGAATGGGGACGGGCGGAAACCCATGGCCGCCGCTATGATTTGGCGCTCATGCGAGCCGTGGGAAACCTTCGTCGTTGTTGTGCCTACGGTTTGCCCCTATTACGGTTGGGGGGCATTTTAGTCCTGTACCGGGGTCAGTGGAGCAAAGAGGATGCCCAAACCCTAGGAACCCTGCTGCCGCGATACCGCAGTCAACTCCTAGAGATTCAGGCCTTTGCCACCCCCTTGAGCCATGCCCAGCGCCACTGCGTTTACCTTCAGCGTCAGGGTTGAATGAGTGCTCTTGTCCTCGTGGGGACTCTTGATGTAAATAAATATGACAATTGATGGTTTGGAATTTTCGCCATACACATTTAGGGGGGGATCAGTTATACACAAATAGAGAGCAAACCAACAGATGTATTGAATTGATTGGTTGGGGCAATTTGGCAAGTTTCGGAGGAATACCGTCAATGTTTAGCGATAATAATACAGGTTTTACAAACTGGCTCGCCGATCTCGTCAATGGCATGGGTCTGGCATGGTGGGTCAAGATAGACACGAAAACACCCCCCTGCACCTACTACTTTGGCCCTTTTTTGACCCAAGCTGAAGCGGAAAGGGAGAAGCAGGGCTACATTGACGACCTGAGGGCTGAAGGAGCAGAGGGCTTGGAAGTGACGGTGATGCGCTGCCGCCCTGAAAAGGTGACCATTGAGGTCGAAAAAAAGACGCGGGTGCCCCTTAGTGTCGGCACGACATAGTCACCTGAAAACTGGTTCTAAAACTCTCCCTTTGAGGGCAGTGCACTCTCTCAGTTTTCTCCTAAACAGCGCCACTGGATGCCAACCCCAACAGGGCTATGTTCAGCAAGATGACTAAGGCGGATGCGATTCTCTGGGCGATCGCCTTTATTACGGGGTGTGTTTTCAGTCTCTTTCAGTGGGGCTGGCTGGGGGTCTTGGCTCTAGGAGGGATGCTTTACAGCGGGCGGCGCTGGGGCGGCAAGATTTGGCTGCGCCTGCCTTCGAGTCAAAGTTTTGCGATCGCTACCGGGGTTGCCCTCTTGGCAATGGCCTATGTGTGGCTGCGCACGCCCCAACCAAGTGTGAATGACATTAGTGGTTTGGTTCCTCGGCTTGAGGCTTTGAACCTACCGTCAACGGTGCTCGTCGAGGGGCGTGTTGAAACGAGACCACTGCCTAATCGCGCTGGGCGACGACGCTTTTTCCTAGGGGTGGAGCGTTATCAAAATCTCAGTCAAGTACCGGCCCAAAGTGGGGTGCTGCAAGGGAGAGCCAGTGGCCGCCTCTATGTGACACTGCCAGCAGCGGAAGGGGCAAAGCTACATCCCAGCCAACGGATCCAGATTTCGGGGCGGCTCTATCTACCTCGTGGGGGGGGCAGTGAATTTTTTCGTGCCTTTAACTTTCGGCGACAGCTTCAATTGCAGCACACCTTTGCCGGCTTAGCAGGCAACAAGGTCACGATTTTGGATCAGGGATCACCCTGGGGGTTGTGGGCACTGCGGCAGCGGATTATCCAAGTCCATGCCCAAGGGTTGGGCGATCGCTATGGTGCTGTGGTCTCGGCAATGGTGCTGGGGAACCGCGCGGTGGCCATTCCCTTTGAGGTGCGCGACAGCTTTCGGCGCGTGGGGCTATCCCATGCTCTGGCGACCTCGGGGTTTCATACGGCGATTTTGTTGGCAGTTGTCTTGGCGGTGGCGCGTTTCCTGCCGCAGCAGTGGCGCTATGGTTTGGGGGCTGGGGTCTTGGTGCTCTTTGCCTGTTTGAGTGGGTTTGCCCCCTCAGCAATTCGCGCTGTGTTGATGGGCTTGGCGGGTCTGGTGGCTTTGGTGAATGGTCAAAAGGGGCAACCCCTCGTGATTCTGCTGGCGATCGCCACTGCCATGCTGATCTACAATCCCCTGTGGATTGAGGACATTGGCTTTCAGTTAAGTTTTCTGGCCACATTGGGTCTCATTGTCAGTGCTCAACCGATCAGCGATCGCCTCGATTGGTTGCCAACACCCCTACGCAACCTTGTCGCGGTACCCCTCGCGGCCACCCTTTGGGTACTGCCCCTCTCTTTGGCAATCTTCGGTATTTTCCCGGTGTATGGTCTGCTGGCCAATGTCCTTGCCCATCTGCCCCTGGTTCTCTTGACGGTTGGCGGCTTCATCAGTGCAATGGTCGGCCTCCTCGTTCCGCCTGTGGGATCGGCGCTTGCTTGGCTCCTCTACTACCCCACAGCTTTCCTCCTGTGGCTGATTCAAACCATCGGCCAGTGGCCGGGGGCAACGATCGCCCTTGGGAGTCTGGGTTGGCTGCAAGTTGTTGTTCTCTACGGCCTGATTGTCCTTGTGTGGCTGAGTCCTCGCTGGCGGCGCCGCTGGTTTTTGCTCTTTACCCTTGGTGTCACTCTGGTTCTCGTGCCCTTTATTCTGCGCCAAAACACCCTCTTTCAAGCTACGGTTCTCGCCAATACACAGGTGCCGACACTGGTGATTCAGCAACCAGCGGGGACAGTGGTGATCAATGGGGGGGATTCCCAAGGGCTAACGGCTTTCTTGGCTCAAGAGGGCATTAACCGCATTGATTGGGCGGTGGCCAGCGATCGCCAGTACCGTCAACAACAGGGCTGGCGCGAGATTCATGGGATCACCCCAATTCGCCAGTTTACGGATGTGCCAACGGCCAAGAGTGATCCTGCCTACCGGGAAATGTTGACCACCCTCAAGGTGCCCCATCAATCGCTTCCCCTGCGGCAACCCGTTCAACTGGGTCAGGTGAAAATTACTGTCCTGCGGGCGGATCCGGCTATCTTGACCTTGGAGATGGGCAACAGTCAGTGGCTCTTTGTCAGTGATCCCAGTCGCGATGCCGCGCAAGCCGATTGGCTGGCCGTGACGCCCGTGGAGTCACCGCAGGTTCTCTGGTGGTGGGGGCGAAAATTGACGCCACGCCTCTTTGAGATTGTCAAGCCGCGCAGTGTTATTCTCAGTCACAATGCCCTTGATCCGGCGATCGCCCGCTATCTAAAGGAGAAAGAAATTCCCTATTTTGTGGTCGGAGAAGCCGGGGAAGTGCGCTGGCAGGCAGATGGCTCCCTGAAGGCCAATGCCCCTCAAAACGATGGCTTGATTTAGGACTCGCTTTGGCGCAAGCGTAAATGTGCGGTTGCCAATGTTTCTTGGAGTACCTGCTGAATGCGCTGCGGATCGGGAGTTTTGCCCCCCATCACGTCGCCAAAATAGACACAGGCGGCTTCCCCCAAGGCCCAAGTATAGGCCGCCGCCCAAGAGGCAGAGAGCACCGATCCCAAACCTGGAATAAATTTAATCAACTGTTGCCCCACCAACCGCGCCACAAATCCGCCACCAATTGTGGTCAAGATGCCCCCGGCTTGGGAAGGCGAAAGGGTCTGACCGTACAACTGCCCCAGCAGCACCACCATCACCACCTGCACCCCCACAAGGACTGGCATCGTGGCAAAGGGCAAAGGCACTGCCGCCAAGGTTCCTGCCATCACTGCAAAGGGGGCAATGTAGCGCCGCCCCACCTGACGATAGAGGGGAGCTAGTTGATCACTGAGATGGGATTGGGCGATCAGCTCGCGGAGCAGTTGGGCTTCTGCTTTGGGCAGCACTGCCTCTAGGGTTGTAGCAAGGGCCTCAAAGCCATAAAAAACAGGGGTGTAGCCGTCTTCTTCCAACGTAAAGTCAAGGGGAATGACGCGATCGCTAATGTCAGCAAAGCGTTCCTTCAGGCCGGCGATCGCCAAATTAACCTCAGGAATCTCTGGGGGATAGGGGGGATGATTTTCTTGGTTGGGGGGATACAGCTCGTGCAGACAGGTAATGGCCAAAATAAAGGGAATCTCTGGATGAGCCTTCTTCAGTGCCTTTGCCACTTGGTGCAGGCGATCGCCCGCAAAATCCGTTACCTTGACCGTCAAAATAATCACTCGTGCCCGTTGACTTTGCTGCAACAGGTGATCCAATTCCGCCACCACCTCAGCCGTTTGCGCTGGCGTTTCCCCCAAGCCCACTGTATCCGTGAAGGTGAGCAGTGGCAGTTCAGCTGTGGGATAGTCATAGCGCTGTGTTTGCCGCGTATGGGGACGAAACCCCGCCCCGACAATACTGGCATCGGCACCCGTCATTGCCCGCACAATCGAACTTTTCCCCGATTGAGGTTTGCCAATCAGCAAGACCTCCGTCGCCGGTAACTCCTGCCGTGCCCTAGCCAAGACCTCCGCCAGCGCCGTTGCATCCACCTGAAACCAGCGACTCAGGAACTGCCCATAGGAGCCTAAGAATTTAGGCTTGGGTTTCTCCACGGGCGTCGTCACCGTAGCTGGGGGATTCGCGGTAGATCGCATCCAGTTGGGCACGGGCATCCTCCACACTGAGAGAGCGCATCACCAACAGGGGCTCATCAATCACATGGCCATCGCTATCTAACAGTTCGGGATGGGTCACCCGTGGCGGTGAAAATTGGCGTTGTGATTCAATGCCGAGGGTCAACAAACTGCGAATCAGATTAGCCATGGCCAGTAGTGCCAAGACCGTAAAGGCAACAATATAGATCAACTGCAACATGAAGAGAGCACCTCCAAGCCAAGCGCCGAGAATGGTTTAAGCGTCACAAGATTTGGATAAGCGATAGTGGTGGGCAACCTGCCAGCACTCCATCAAGAGCGTATGCCACTGCATCAGTACCTGTGTATCAACCCCCACTTGGCCGTCCGTTGCCCGAAAGAGGCTTTGGGTAGCAATCACATCGCTGAGGGCCGTCTCCACCCGTTCAAGGAGTGCCTGCTGTTCCGCCACGTTCAAGAAGGGAATCACTTCTGTCTGCAAGAGCGATCGCGATCGCGTGAACCAGTACTGAAAATCTTCGAGTAGCGGCTCCAGCAAGACCTTAAGCAGTTGAGGTTCAGGTAAATTTGAGTGCAGCATAGAGATTGATGAGGGCGACCTACTTCTATCTTAAATCTTAAACTCGTTTACATATTGTTACATTGTTAATCTTTGACTGCATCTTTCCTCGGCGCGATCGTTTGGAAGGAATCGAAGAGACGGTGTACCCTAAAAAAAGACTCAAAAATACTGATCTTGTCCCCATTACATAGTGTGCGCAGGTATGGACATCCGCGACTTTTTTGCCCAAAGTGCTGGCCGCTGGTTTTCCCAACGTACCAGTCATCACTTGGCCTTTAAGCAAACTGAGTCAGGCAAGTCTCAGTTAACCATTGAATTACTGTCTGTGGATGATCCTGCGGTCATTGCCCTGTGTCAGCAATATGACATGGATCCGGCTTGGGCAGTGTGCGGTGCACGGGTCAGTTGGGACGGCACGATGGAATGGGATACCGAAAAGCACGAAGGCTCGACGGTATTGGTGCCGATCATGGATCAGGGGTCACGGATGGAAGGCAAGCTCCTGCGGGAAATGGGCTATGCCGAAAAAGCTCCTGTGGCCGGTCGCTTTAGTATGGGCAGTGATGGTGCTCTGACACTGATTACCGAATACGAAACCATGTACTCTGAGGAGCGACTCTGGTTTGCCAGTCCCAATTTACGCCTGCGCACCAGTATTCTCAAGCGCTTCGGTGGCTTTAGCATGGCCTCCTTTTGCTCAGAAATCCGCCTAGGGGTGACGCAACCCGCCAATTCCTGATGGTCTTTCTCCACGTTGCTATTAACGTCACGGATTTGCAGCGAGCTGCGGCCTTCTATGAAGGGTTGCTAGGTCTTACCCCCGTCGATCGCCCCCTGAAATTCCCCGGCCGCTGGTATCAAATCGGTACGGTGCAAATTCATCTCATCCCAGCGGAGCAGGTGGTCGATCCCTGTCAAGATCAGCGGTGGGGACGTAACCCCCACTTTGCCCTTGGCGTAACTGATTTAGCCAGTCTCGAACAACGCCTAGTGGCAGCCCAAATTCCCTTGCAGCGCAGTGCCTCAGGACGAGCCGCAATCTTTGTCGCAGATCCTGATGGCAATCTGATTGAACTCAGCCAAGTGTCCTAGAGTACCAGCTTGGCCGTTCCCAAAAACTGAATGCCCGTTGGCTCAATGGCAAAACGATAGGGCAAAATTTCCACCCCTTGGTTGTAGGCGGCGCGTAAGAGTTGTCCATAGGTGGGATCGGCACTGTCTCCCGGCGCAAAGCGATCGCAATCACCGCGATTAATAAAGTAGAGCATACACACACGAGTGTCAGGTTGGGTTTGCCGTAGCCATTGCAGTTCCCGCAGATGCTTTTGGCCTCGCGTGGTCACGGTATCAGGAAACAGGGCTAACCCCCCTTGCGCCCAAGTGGTATTTTTGACCTCAACATAGGCAGGGGGCTGTTGGGGATGATCCGCCAAGTAAAAGTCAATGCGGCTGCGCTCTTGACCATAGGCCACCTCTCGCTGCTGAGTGCCGTACCCAGCTAGTTCCGGTAGGATGCCTGCCGCCAATGCGGAAGCAATCACCCGATTCGGCAAACTCGTATTTACCCCCACCCACGTGCCATCAACGAAAATCATTTCCCACGTATAGGCCAGCTTGCGCTTGGGATCTGCATGGTAGGAGACTTGAACGGGGGCACCCACTTGGCAGATTCCTGTCATCGGCCCTGTATTCGGGCAGTGGGCTGTGATGCGATCGCCAGAGGTCAACTCAATCTCCGCAAAAAATCGCTGATAGCGCCGACAGAGAATTCCTGCTTGGAGCGGTGGATAGTGCCAACACAATGTGGGAGTCACAGGCGACCCATAGAAAGCGCAAGCCTCTATTTTATCCCCAAAAGTAAAATGCCAGCCCCCTTGGTGATATGGAAGCCAGCATTCTACGGAATATTAAAGGAGATTTAAGGTTAAGGTCTATATGGGCTGACCTCAATTGAATACCCTTATCATGGCATCACTTCTTGGCAGGGCTGGCTTTCCTAATCTTTTCTTTATATTTATGTTGCAGAGGTCTGATCTTTCGTTACATGTCTTAGAGTTTCGCAGTATTGTCCTGAAAACTCCCCTGTCCTCATCACAAGAAACGCCCCTAAATCCCGTAGTATTAAGATGTATGTCGCAAATCTTAAAAATTTCTGAGGTATGACCGCCGAAACCCCTGATGTTGCGCCCTTAGATCGGTTTGAGTGCCGTGCCTGCGGCTACATCTATGAACCCTTAAAGGGAGACGAGAATCGCTCGATTCCGCCGGGGACAGCCTTTGCTGATCTCCCCGTGAACTGGCGGTGTCCAGTGTGCAGTGCTCCGAAAAAGCAATTTAGCAACATTGGACCTGTGGGATCCCCCTCAGGCTTCAAGGAAAATCTGAACTACGGCTTGGGTGTGAATCGCCTCACCCCCGGCCAAAAAAATATCCTCATTTTTGGTGGTCTTGCCCTTGCCGTTCTTTTTCTGTTGAGTTTCTATAATGTTCGCTAAACAAATTGACAGTTATTGGCAAAAAATGAAAGGAATCAAGTTCCTGCATTGGCTACTGGTGACCGTTTGTATCTGGGTGAGCCTGAGTACCTCTGCCCTTGCCATCCCCGCCTTGGACTACAACCCTTGGGAAGCCATCCAACTACCAACCACCTCAACCATTCTCGATATGAGCTTTATTGACCGTAATCACGGTTGGTTGGTGGGTGCCAATGCCACACTGATGGAAACTCGCGACGGTGGTCAAACTTGGGAACCCCGTACGCTGGTGTTAGATAATCCCGACTATCGCTTCAACAGCGTTAGCTTCCAAGGGAACGAGGGTTGGATTGTCGGTGAGCCGCCAATTTTACTTCACACGACCGATGGCGGCCAATCTTGGAACCAAATTCCCCTCGATCCTAAACTACCGGGTGCGCCTCGCTTCGTGAAAGCCCTTGGCAGCGGCGCTGCGGAAATGATGACCGATGTAGGCGCCATTTACCGTACCAAAGACAGCGGCAAAAACTGGCAAGCATTAGTCCAAGAAGCCATTGGGGTCATGCGCAACCTCAACCGTTCGCCCTCTGGGGAGTATGTGGCTGTCTCCTCGCGGGGGAGCTTTTACTCCACGTGGCAGCCGGGACAAACGGCTTGGCAACCCCACAATCGCACCACCTCGCGCCGTGTCCACAATATGGGCTTTACCCCGGATGGTCGGCTCTGGATGATTGTCAATGGCGGTAAAATTGCCTTCTCTGATCCAGACAATTCCGAAAACTGGGGAGAACTGCTGAGTCCCCTGCGTCGCAATAGTGTTGGCTTCCTTGATCTGGCCTATCGCACACCCAATGAAGTATGGCTAGCAGGGGGTGCTGGGGTACTGCTGTGTAGCCAAGATGGTGGCCAAACGTGGCAGCAGGATGTGGACGTGAAAAAAGTCCCCTCCAACTTTTATAAAATTCTTTTCTTTAGTCCTGATCAAGGGTTCATTATTGGCCAGAAGGGGATCTTGCTGCGGTATGTGACTGACTTGACGGCTGCTTCGGCGTAACGTAGAAAATAATTGCCGAGCATCTGGTTGAGTCTGGTTATGAACTCCAGCAGCACTTCATTCTCCCTCCATGAGGGTAGTAGTTTCTTGCGCAATATCTGGTACTATGGCCTGCCAGCCGCTGACCTCAAGCCGGGTCGCTGCCAAGCCAAGGTGCTTTTAGGGGAGCCTATTCTCTTCTGCCGTACCACTTCAGGCAAGCCCTTTGCGCTGCGCAATCTCTGCCCTCACCGTGGCATTCCCCTGCACTATGGTCACTTTGATGGGGAAGAGGTGGAGTGCCCCTACCACGGCTGGCGCTTCAATGCCCATGGCCACTGTACACTGATTCCCTCCCTGACCAGTGATAGCGATGTGGATCTCAAGCACTTTGGTGTGTTGAGCTATCCGGTGCGCGAGGTGCAGGGTAATCTCTGGATTTTTTTCCCAGCCAATGAGCGTGATGTCAGTGAACCGACCCTCGAGGTGCCGCTGGTTCCCGGATTTAGCGCTGAGACCCAACCTCAAGCGGTGCAAAAATTCATCTTTCCGGGACATTTGGATCAGGTGTTTATTAACTTTATGGATCCCTCCCATGCGCCCTTTGTCCATGGGGCGTGGTGGTGGCGCAAGCGGGGCAAGCTCTTTGAGAAGGCAAAAACCTTTGATCCGTCGCCCTATGGCTTTACCATGCGGCGGCATCCCCTCCTGCGCAAGTCGTGGGCACACCATATTCTGGGCGGCCACCCGGAGGTGGAAATTATCTATCGGCTGCCGGGGATTCGCATCGAAACCAACTATAGCGATCGCCACACCTTTTGTTTTCTGATTACCCTCACCCCCATTAACGATCAGGAGACTGAACTCACCGCCACCTACTACTGGACCTTTCCATGGCTCGCCCCCCTGAAACCCTTACTGGCTCCCTTAGCGCGGGAATTTCTCAACCAAGATTTGCGCATTGTGGCCAAGCAAAGCGAAGGCCTAAAGTACAAGCCACCGTTGACGCTTATCAAAGAGGCCGATTACCAAGCTAAATGGTATTACCAGCTTAAGCGGGAGTACGAGAAAGCCACCCAAGAGGGACGGGAATTTGTCAACCCCTTGAAAACCCAAGTCCTACGCTGGCGCTAAAGGCAGCAGCCCCTCTGGTACGATCAGAGGGTTAGATCATTCACACTGGCTGTACCTATGCTCCTAGACCTATCGGGAAAACGCGCCCTTGTGACCGGCATTGCCAATAATCGCTCCATTGCTTGGGGGATTGCCCAACAGCTCCATGCAGCAGGTGCTGAACTGGCAGTGACGTATCTTCCCGACGAGCGGGGAAAGCTGAAGCAAAAGGTCGAGGAACTGACAGCCCCCCTTGCCCCCAAGTTGCTCCTGCCGCTAGATGTGCAGCAACCTCAACAAATTGACGAGACCTTTGCGGCGATTCAATCCACATGGGGTGGCTTAGATATTTTGATTCATTGCTTGGCCTTTGCCCAAAAAGAAGATCTCAGTGGTGACTTTTCCGCCGTCTCCCTTGAAGGCTTTAATCTCGCTCTCGACATCAGTGCCTACTCCCTGATCTCTCTCAGCCGTGCCGCTAAACCATTGATGACCAACGGCGGGTCAATCATTACCCTGACTTATTTGGGGGGTGTACGGGTTGTGCCGAACTACAATGTCATGGGGATTGCCAAGGCAGCCCTAGAAATGAATGTGCGCTACCTCGCGGCAGAATTGGGGCCTCAGAAGATCCGTGTCAATGGTATCTCCGCTGGTCCAATTCGCACCTTGGCTTCCTCAGCAGTGGGGGGCATTCTCGACATGATTCACCATGTGGAAGCCACAGCTCCGTTGCGGCGCACGGTGACCCAAACAGAGGTGGGCAACACAGCAGCCTTTCTTGCCAGCGATCTAGCCAGTGGCATCACTGGTCAAATTCTTTATGTGGACGCCGGTTACTGCATCATGGGCATGTAAATAAAAGCCATGCGCTAGAGTAGAGTCAGCGAGTTATTGACGAGGCAAAGCATGGGTTTACTTGATCGTGTCGGCATGGTGATTCGCTCTAATCTCAATGCCATTGTCAGTGCTGCTGAAGATCCAGAAAAAATCCTTGAGCAAACAATTATTGACATGAACGAGGACTTGGTGAAGTTGCGCCAAGCCGTTGCTCAAGCCATTGCTGCTCAGAAACGACTAGAGCAGCAGTACGCCCAAAATCTTAAGGATTCCCAACAGTGGGAAGAGCGGGCACGCCTTGCCCTCAGTAGAGGAGATGAAGCCCTCGCGTTGGAAGCCTTGAACCGTAAGAAAACTGCTGCAGATACCGCTGCCGCCCTTAAAGCCCAAGTGGATCAAATGGCAGTCCAAGTAAAAACCCTTAAGGACAACTTGACCGCCCTTGAAAGCAAAATTTCTGAGGCGAAAACGAAGAAGGAAATGCTCAAAGCCCGTGTCCGGGCAGCCAAAGCCTCTGAGCAGATTCATCAAGCGGTCAGCAAGGTGGGTACCTCCAATGCGATGGCGGCATTTGAGCGTATGGAAGATAAAGTCCTGCAAATGGAAGCCCGCTCCCAAGCGATCGCTGAACTGAGTGGCGATACTCTCGAAAGTAAATTCCAAGCGCTCCAAAGCAGCGCCAACAAACAAGATGTGGAATTTGAACTGCTAGAAATGAAGCGGCAAATGGGCTTATTGCCCGATGCCCCCTCTGCGGGGACACTCCCCCAGACCTCCAGTGGGAGCAGTCAGTTAAATATTAATATCAACGTCTCTACCCCCGAAGTGCAGGACGCGCCACGCCCCAGTGCATCCTCTCAAAGTAAATCTATTGATGACGATATGGCAGAACTCCGCCGCCTACTGGATAGTTAACTCAAATGGGTCGCCTGGGATTCGAACCCAAGACCAATCGGTTAAAAGCCGAGTGCTCTACCGCTGAGCTAGCGACCCACGCTGTTTCGCAGCTTTTCCAGTATAGAGAAAACCACCTTGAAAGACAAGGGGTTAGGGGCAAAGCCAGTGGGGAAATTCACAAAATTGTTCTCGGCTGAGGAGATGGATGCGCGGTTGTGCCTCGGCTTGGGCGCGATCGCCAGCAGTGGTATAGCCCCATGTCGCCAAGAAGAGTTCGGTTTCCCCTAGCGCCGGTGTAGCCGCAACCTGTAACAGTGCCCCAAGGCGATCCTCAACAAACCACAGGGGAGCGCCATAGGTTGACTGCAGCGCCTCAAGAATCACAGGCTTTGGCTGCCGTTGCTCTTTGCCATAGATCGCCGCTGGGGGAAAGGAAATGCCCGCTTGCTCCAGCAAATAGGTAACAAAGCGCTGCTCCTTGGTGGTGACAATGGCGAGGGGTTGACCTTGAGTCTGCCAGCGTTGTAAAGCGGCTACGACACCGTCATAAAAGTCATGGAGTGCCAGCCAGCTTTGCCAGTCCGTTGCAATCCAGCGATCGCGCAGGCCGTCCACTCGTTCTCCCAAATCGGTGGCAGTGAGATGGTAGGTAGCAAGTAGGCGATCGCGCACCTTTGGCCAGTTTTGGAGAATCTCTTGAGTAGAGGTGCCTTCAACAATTGCTCGCAACAGGAGTGGCATTTCCCAACCCACCGTAATCACAGGGCGCAATTGACCAAATTGCCTTTCTAGTTCCTCTAGGGAAAGCGCAAGGGGCTGCTCAGGCCACACCTGCTGATATACCTGCCAACTGGTTTGAAAATATTCCCGCAGGCCATTGCAGAGGACGCCATCAAAATCTAAGGCCAGTAATGAGGGTAATATTTGTGACATTGCTGTCTAAAACCTAACTGGGGCGGGAGGATTCGAACCCCCGAATGGCGGGACCAAAACCCGCTGCCTTACCGCTTGGCGACACCCCATTGCGTTGCTTTGTTAGCATAGCAAGTTTGGCTTGGTTTGTTCAAGGGATGGACTGATTTTTTTTCGTGCCTAAATGCTGTAATACAGGGGAAAGGACTTTGCCTCCCGTGGCTTAATAAAGACCTGCTGTTGGGGTTCAAGGCGCAGCTCGTCAAATCGCTCTCGCGATAGGTGTGCCATCAATTCCTGCCCATCGTCTAGGCGCAGTTCCACCTGAATTTCCCAACCCAAGTGAATGATGCGGTGAATGCGAGCTGGGACGGTGTTACCATTGGGACTTGTCTCAATAATGATGTCGCGCGGGCGCAGAAAAATATCGCAGTGGGGGGCTGTGTCTTCGGTGGGCTGAAAAACACGGGAGCGCACGACGTTCACAGGGCCAATAAAGCTCATCACAAAGGGGCTAGCGGGATGGTCGTAAATTTCCGCGGGGGTGCCCACCTGCTCCACTTGGCCTTTGTTCATGACGACAATTTGATCCGCGACTTCCATGGCCTCCTCTTGGTCATGGGTCACGAAGACCGTTGTCACATGGACATCATCGTGGAGGTGGCGTAGCCATGCTCGCAGTTCCTTACGTACCTTGGCATCGAGGGCACCAAAGGGTTCATCCAGCAATAGCACCTTGGGTTCTACGGCAAGGGCACGGGCAAGAGCCACCCGCTGGCGTTGTCCGCCAGAGAGCTGAGAGGGGTAGCGATCGCCCAAGCCAGCCAACTGCACCAACTCGAGCAACTCCTCAACCCGAGCTTTGATCTTGGCACGGGGCACCTTGCGCAGCTCTAGGCCAAAGGCGATATTTTGGCGCACAGTCATGTGCTTAAAAAGGGCATAGTGCTGAAAGACGAAGCCAATATTACGCTCTTGGACACTTTGATAGGTGGCGTCCTTGCCCGTGAGCAGAATCCGGCCAGTGTCGGGCATCTCTAAACCCGCAATCAGCCGCAGTAAGGTTGATTTGCCAGAACCCGAAGGCCCCAACAGCGCCACCAAAGAGCCACTGGCAATATCCAAATCCACCTGCTTGACCGCTTGAAAGGAGCCAAAGGACTTAGAAACGTTTTCAATAGTGATGCCCATAGCACTGCCAGCAATACTCTAGTTTCTCTATAAGATTACCGTAGTTTTGAAGCCCTGTGTCTTTGCCCACAGGGCAAACGCATACTCAGACAATGGCATGGCAACGCACCACCTGTGCCAACCGCTCTACCCCACCGTCAAGACTGAGTAGAATACAGGTGCCGTGGATTGCCCTTGAGGCTCAAAACATATAGCTATTCCAATAAAGAATGAGACATTATCCAGCACAATACTTGCGAATCACCTCATCAATCGAACTGTTTGACCCTGCATACCCCCTCTCATCGATAGACACCACCGTTTCCTCCCCATGGCTCTCTACCC
The DNA here is from genome assembly GCF_031583515.1 of Thermosynechococcus sp. QS41. NCBI lineage: Bacteria > Bacillati > Cyanobacteriota > Cyanophyceae > Acaryochloridales > Thermosynechococcaceae > Thermosynechococcus > Thermosynechococcus sp. QS41. The sequence goes on along the minus strand of NZ_CP134181.1, from coordinate 2,231,823 downwards.
ATGTGTTGAGCTGCTGTTGATACGCTTGTCGCTCTTCTTCACACCCTTCTTGGTAACGCATCTGTTTTTTTTGCGGGTGATGCCCATCTGGGCGAGGGCATAACTAATGGTGGAAACTTGGACGCCAAATCGCTGGGCACGGTCGATTAAACGGTCATCGGGATGGGCAGCAACATCGGCTGCTAAGGCCGCCCAATCCAGTTTCCAAGGACGACGGGGGACAACTGTGGGGGCTAAGTCGTCTCGCTTCAGCCAGCGATGGATAGTGGCGCGGCTCACCTGAAAGATTTGAGTCGCTTCACTGATTTTGCCACCTTGCTGGATATAGGAGACAACCCGCTCTCGTCAGTCCAAGCTATAGCTCATGTTCGTGAGTAAGATTCATGACGCTTTGAGTATAGCCTATCCCTCTTGAAAATATCTCACTCCCTTTCGAAATTAATAGGAGCTGATGCAGGTGGTGTGTTCACCTGTTGCTTGAGGCCATCTATTTTTCGCTGAATACTGGAAATAGCAAAAAAGGGGAGTAACGGGATTGACCCCAAAAAGCCGATAACTAAGCAGCTAAAGACCACATCTTGCCACTCGTGTAGAATACCGTTCGCCACCAAAAATAGGGGAATAGCAGTTACACCAAGATACAGAAGAATAAATAGCCCCTGCAAAATCCTTGGCCAGACCCAGTTCCCTAGAGAAATGCCAACCACGATGACAATAATGCCCAGAACCGCCATTTCCCACTCGGTTAGGGTGTCAATATTACGCAAACTCTGAAGCAAAGCATCAAAACTTGGCAAGTCTGGCAACACAGCAATCACTCCAAATCAAAGGGCTACAAAATTTTCCTAGGCACTAGCATACACTCAAGTAAAATGGGGTCAATCAACATTACAAAAATATTTTTGAGACTGCCTTCGATGGCGATCGCATCCCATCAACGATGATCCTGACGCTTGGGGGTGCCAATCTTTAGATTAACTTTTGTTGCGTAGTTAAAATTCTCTGTTCATAAGTCCTGTAAGTGGTGTAAGATTGACAGTGTCCCTCTAACGGCTGCAATTGTGAATTCGCCGCACACCTTCACATTAGGCTTGCGTAAGCTTGGCCTACAAGTCATGACTGAGTGCTCTCCAAATTCATAATTAGCAATTTGTAGGGTTCACTCTAGCAATTAAAATACTGATGAACTGTTGGGAGAAGAGTCTTATGCATCACCCCTGTTTTCTGAGGCTAAAGCTCTACCCAATAAGTTTATTTTTGACTGCTGCCAGTGGTCTATTGCCACTCCTAACGGCTCAGCGCGCCCATGCTCAAACTTCACCTCAAACCAGTAACATCAACGTTCAGGCGACGGTGAAGGCAGCCTGTGTGATTAAGGGTGTTCAGGATATTAACTTTGGCACCTATGATCCCCTCGGTACCCACTACACCCAAGCGCTAGATGCCCAAGGTCAGGTGAGTGTGCAATGCTTACCGGGCACCCAAGCAACCATTCGGCTGAATCAGGGGAGTTATCCTGCTGCTTTGTCCAGTTGTCTTGTACCGCTGCGGCGTATGGCTTCTGGCTCCGCTCGCCTTCCTTATTTTTTGTATCGGGATAGTTCTTACTCCCCTCTTGACATTTGGGGCTGTAACTTCCTGAATGATGTGGACTACAGTGCGACCAATGCTAGCGTCAAAGACATTATCGTGTACGGTCGCATCCCATCGGGTCAAGCTCTTGCACTTTTAGGGACTCTGAATCAACTGACACCGGGTACTTATATCGATACGGTTCAGATTATTGTTTCTTTCTAAAGGAAAGATAAAACCTCCGTGAAATCACGGTAGGCAAGGGGGGGATGCTGTAGTATTGTTACTGCTAGTATGTGTTGCAAGCTCACCGCGAGTTATCCCTAAAGGTTTGCTACATTCAGTATTAGAGTAACATCAAAAATTGGGGTCTAAACTTTTTGCTGTTCTCATAAGGGGGTTTGACGATGACTTTCTCATTCCTGCTCAAACGGATTTTTCTCGGTCTATTTCTTACTGCGGCGGGGGGCGTACTGCCTCTGTTAATGGCACAGGCTGCCAAAGCCCAAACTTCGCCCCAAACCACAAATATCCAAATTCAAGCAAACGTCAACCCAGCCTGCAAAATTACGGGTACTCAAAATATCAACTTTGGTACCTATGATCCATTGGGTGCCCACGCAACAACGCCCTTGGATGCCCAAGGTGAAGTGAGTGTCAAGTGCTTACCTAAGACTCAAGCGACTATTAAGCTGGACGAAGGAAGCAACGCTTCATCGAGCTCTTCTTGTACTGCTCCTCTGCGCCAGATGGCCAATGCGGATGCTCGTCTTCCCTATGGATTATACAAAGATGCTGCGAGAAGTGAAGTTTGGGGCTGTGATCTCAGTAATGCTGTCGAGTACACAGCACCCAATGCATCTCCTGCAAACTTCCCCATCTACGGTCGGATTCTCGCAGCAGATAACTTACCGTCCGGTACTCTAGATCAGCTAAAACCCGGTGCCTATATTGATACGGTTCAAGTCACTGTCTCGTTCTAGCGTGCGCTTTCTATTGGGGTGGCGGTTTGCCCTGCTGGCCACAGTCATTGCCCTTGGCATGGCTTCAAGGGTGGGAGCACAATCCTCGGAGTTTTATCTGAATGCGGTGCAGGTGTTTCTCTCACCGCGTCAGCGAACGGCATTGTTGACCCTGACCAATACGGGGCAGGTGCCGATTAACTTTGAGATTAGTGTCCGCCGCTGGCAGCAAACCGCCGATGGCCAAGAGGAGCTAACGGAAAGCGATGGCAATGTCGTGGCTTTCCCTGTCTTGCTGTCGGTACCGCCAGGAGAACAGCGGACTTTACGGGTTGGGGTACGGCAACCGGCAACCACTGAAGAGCAAACCTATCGCCTCCTAGTGACAGAATTGCCCCCAGCCAATGTGCCAGAAACCCAAGGGGCTGCCATTCGCATTATCAAGACCTTTAGCCTGCCCGTTTTTGTCCAACCTGCCAATATCCAGCGCCAAGGCGAAATTTTGAATGGTCGGGTTGAAGGGGGCAAATTAAGTTTTGTACTCCGCAATCGTGGTAATGTTCACATTCAAACCCTTGGCATAACCGTACAGGGGCTGAATGAGCGGGGGACGGTTGTTTTCGAGCGGACGCTAGATTCTGTGTATGTTTTGGCCGATCGCGATCGCCCCTTTAGGAATATTCCTCTACCACAAACCAACTGTGCCCAAGTGCGCCAAGTCAAATTACAGTCTGTGGGCACCAACCCCTCCCTTACAACTGAAATTTCTACTCCCAACGGCGTTTGCGCTTAGTAGCCTCCTGATGGCTGCTCCAGTCTCTGCCCAAGCAGAAGTCTCTGCCATTTATACCCTTGAGGTGAATCGCGTTACCAAGGGGGATGTGATTGTTTTGGTGCGTGGCGATGATGTGCTCATCCCTTTGCAGGATCTAGTGAATGCCGGTCTGAGGGAGATTGGCGGTCGCCGCGAAATCATCCAAGGCATTGAGCACGTCTCCTTGCAGTCGTTGGCACCGCAGATTACATTCCAGCGGGATGATGCCAACTTAGTGCTACGGTTACAGGTGGGAGCAGCCCAACTGCCACAAACGGTCATTGACTTTAAACCGAGTAATGAACCGCCGGGGATTCGCTATAGCCAACCCTTAAGTGCCTACCTGAACTATGGCGTTTTTTGGAATAACTTTGAACAACTGACGGCTGCCAGTGAAGTGGCGATTAGCTTTGGTGGCAATGCCCTCACCTCAACGCTGGGGTTGACTGCCGATGGCAACCTGCAACGGGGACTCACCGCTTTCAGATTGGATCATCGGCGCCATCCCACAACTTTGACCCTAGGGGATGCGTTTATCAGCAGTGACCTGTTGGGCGGGGGTGGCCTTTGGGGGGGCATTGTTTGGGAACGCAACTTTGGCCTTAGCCCTTACCTGATTCGCCAACCCGCCTTTGACTTTCGGGGTGAGGTAACCACCCCCAGCAGCGCAGAAATTTACCTGAATAACTTGCTGATTCGGCAGGTGACGTTACCGCCGGGGCCGTTTATTCTCAAAAATTTGCCCGCCTTTGGGGGCTTTAATCGCTTGCGAATTGTGATAAAGGATGCTGAGGGCAATCAACAGGTCTTTAGCCGTAATTTTGTCCAGTCGTTTACGTTATTGCGCCCTGGGCTATCGGAGTTTATTGTGGCTGCCGGTGCCGAGCGGGAAAATTTTGGCACGGAGAATTTCAGCTACGGAGATCAGGTGCAATTTTTGGCGGCCTATCGGCAGGGCATTTTGAATAACTTGACCCTAGGGGCACGTCTGGAAGGCAATGGCGATCTTTTGAATGCGGGCTTGAACCTGAGTACGGCGATTCCCATTGGCACGCTGGATGTGGCGGCGGCGGTGAGTACCACTGAGGGAAAATTGGGGAGTGGGATTGCTGTTGGCTACAACTATCCGGGGCGGTGGCTGGCCTTTGGTGGTGGGGTGCGCCTCCTCAGTGGCAACTATGTCAATACTGGCTTGGGTTTGGGGGACGATCGCCCGCAGTTAGAGGGCTTTGCCAATGCCACTCTGAATCTGGGGTCGCGGGTAACAATCAGTGGTCAGTACTTTTTTACCAATCCCCGCGATCAAGTGGTGCGGCAACAGGCAACGATTCTCGCTCAAGTGCAACTCCGCCGCAATCTCAGTCTATACCTGCAAGGTTCGCGCTTCCTTTCTGGCAGTGATCAGCCAGTGAACCAAATCAGTGTGACGTTTAACTACTTTCTGAACAATGCAGTGACACTTAACACTGGCTGGCTGCAACAGGGAAATCAGGGGGTTCCTTTCCTCAACGTCTCGCGATCGCTCCCGGTGGGCGTCGGCTATGGCTATCAGGGACAGGTGCTTCAGGCCAATGAGCGGGCCTTTGTCAGTGGCACATTTTCTTACAATGCCCCTTGGAGCCGCTACCAAATTGGCTACGCGCAGGCAGGGGATACAGGACAGGCGCAAGTGGTGGTGGAAGGGGGATTCGTCACAATTGGCGGTGAAGTTTTTGCCACGCGACCGGTGCAGGGAAGTTTTGTTTTGGTGGATGTGCCCAATGTGGGGGGTGTGCGCACCTACTTAAGCAATCAGGAAATTGGTCGCACGAATCGTCGCGGTAAAATTTTGATTCCAGACTTGCTGCCCTACTACGGCAATGCCTTGCGGATCGAGGATCAGGATATTCCCATTGATTTTGCCATTGGCCGCACCGAGCTACTGATTGCACCGCCTTTTCGTGGGGGAGCGATCGCCCGCTTTGATGTCCGCCCCAGTCGCAACTATGTCGGACGAGTGGTGATTTTGCGGGGCAGTGAGCGAATCATTCCCAATTTGGGACAACTCACCCTAGAACGCAACAAGGAAACAATCCTATCGCCCCTCTCGCCAAGGGGAGAATTTTACTTTGATACCCTAGAAGCAGGAACCTACACTGCTGAAGTGACCTACGAGCAACTGCGCTGTACGTTCCAACTGACACTGCCACCCAGTGACGATCTCTTTACTGATGTAGGGGAAGTCTCATGTTCGTTGCCCGACTCGCCACGATAGGATGCATCACTGGCCTCAGTTGCCTTGGGTATTGGGCAGCCGCACAGGCTCAGGGGACGGGTTGTCAGTTTCAAAGTGTGACCGGTTTGAACTTTGGGAGCTATGATCCTTTTTCGCCCATTCCTCTGGATACCACTGGTCAAGTCCAATTTGTCTGTGTGGGGGGTGGGGCTGGTCGCTTTAATAACCGCCCCGTAACGGTTCAACTGAGCCAAGGGAGCAGCAATAGTTTTACACCGCGACAAATGAGCAGTGGGAGCGATCGCCTGAACTATAACCTCTATCTTGATGCTAATCGCAGTATCATTTGGGGCGATGGCACAGGGGGCACACAGCAACGGGGGCCGTTTATTCCCGGCAACAATGTCCTCAATACACTGACGATCTACGGTCGCATTCCTGCCCAGCAGTGGGTTGCCCCCGGCCTCTACACCGACTCACTGCGGGTGACGATTATTTTTTGATGTTTTAGAGGCGTCTAGGGGGGTGGGTTGAGTCGCGCCACCAAGGTTTCCGGATGCAGCGCCGAGAGAACGACAATCTCCCCATCCAAGACCAGTACGGCACGAGTCCGCCGTCCGTGGGTGGCATCAATGAGGTGATGATGCTGCCGTGCTTCGAGAATCAGGCGTTTAATCGGGGCAGAGTCGGGGCTGACGATCGCCAGCAGTCGCTGCGGCGAGACATAGTTGCCAAAACCAATGTTTAGCATTCCGCCCGATGGTAGTCCTGAAGTGCCCGTACCCCGAGGGTTGAGGTTTGCAGGGTTTTAATGGCGGCAGCCGTTGCCTTGGCACCGGCGATCGTCGTCACAATTGGAATCTTGTAGGCAAGGGCGGTGCGACGAATCAATTGGGCATCGGTACGGGCTTCCTGACCCGAAGGCGTATTCAGAATCAGGTGAATCTGCTCATTTTTAATCGCATCGAGGACATGGGGACGCCCTTCATGGAGCTTGAGGATGAGTTCAATATTACTCAGACCCGCCTCAAGCAGAGCATTGCGGGTTCCTTCGGTGGCAATAATCCGAAAGCCGAGGGACTGCAACTCCTGCACCACGGGCACAATCGCTGCCTTGTCGCGATCGCTCATCGATACAAAAACGGTTCCTTTCAAAGGTAACCTTTGATTGACCGCCAGTTGAGACTTGGCATAGGCAGCACCAAAGGTCATGTCAATCCCCATCGCCTCACCGGTGGAGCGCATCTCAGGTCCTAGCACCGTATCGGTACCGGCAAATTTTTCAAAGGGCAGAACCGCTTCCTTAACAGCGACATGGTTGGGAATCTTCTCATCGAGGAAATTGAGTTCTGCAAGCGTTTTGCCTGACATCAGGCGGGCAGCCATTTTAGCAAGGGGAATGCCGATCGCCTTGGAGACAAAGGGCACCGTACGGGATGCCCGCGGGTTGGCCTCCAAAATATAGACCTGCTCCCCTTGTACTGCCAGTTGTAGGTTCATCAGCCCCACCACTTTGAGGGCCTTGGCGAGGGCAATACTCCACCTGCGAATGGTCGCCAACACGGTAGGAGAAAGGGATTGGGTGGGCAAGCTACAGGCAGAATCCCCAGAGTGAATTCCCGCTTGCTCGATGTGTTCCATAATCCCGCCAATCACCACGGTACCGCTGGCATCAGCAATGGCATCCACATCCACTTCAATGGCGTTTTCCAGATACTTATCAATGAGAATTGGTCGCTCTGGCTCCACCTGCACGGCTTCGTTCATATAGCGTTCCAGTTCGGCATCGGAATAGACGATTTCCATGGCGCGACCGCCGAGCACATAACTGGGGCGCACCACTACGGGGTAGCTAATGCGCTGGGCAATACTCAGGGCTTCGGCGTAACTGCGAGCGGTGCCATTGGGGGGTTGGGGGATATTCAGCTCCCGCAAGATTTTCTCGAAGCGTTCGCGGTCTTCGGCAATATCAATGCAGTCGGGCGAGGTGCCCCAGATTTGCGTTCCGAGGCGATCGCCATGGGTTTCGAGGTACTGCTGGAGGGGTAAGGCGAGTTTCAGCGGCGTTTGACCGCCAAACTGAATAATAATGCCGACGGGGCGCTCCACCTCAATAATGTTGAGGACATCTTCCTTCGTCAGGGGTTCAAAGTAGAGGCGATCGCTGGTGTCGTAATCCGTGGAAACCGTTTCAGGGTTGGAGTTGACCATGATTGTTTCATAGTCATCCGCCCGCAGCGCGTAGGAAGCATGGCAGCAGCAGTAATCAAATTCAATCCCTTGACCAATGCGGTTGGGGCCAGAGCCAAGAATCATTACCCGCGGCTTGCGGGGGGGCAGCACTTCCGATTGCGGGGGCAGTAATTCAACATCGCCGGTATCGGGGTTAATTTGCTCCACCGGCCGCTCATAGGCGGAGTAGTAGTAGGGGGTGTAGGCCTCAAACTCGGCGGCACAGGTGTCCACGGTTTTATAGACGGGAACAACACCGAGGGATTGGCGATAGGCACGCACCTGATCATCGGTGGTTTTGGTGGCGTAGGCAATTTGGGCATCACTAAAGCCCTGCTGCTTGACCCGCCAGAGATCATCAGCGGTGAGTTGCTCTAGTTTGCTGCGCTTGAGGAATTTTTCCGTTTCTAGGAGTCCCTGCAGCTGCCGCAGGAACCACGGATCAATGGCGGTGAGTTCATAAACCTCTTCAACGGTCATCCCCAAGAGGAAGGCGTGGCGAATGGCAAAGATGCGATCGGGATTGGGTGTGCGCAGTTTCCCCCGCAGTTGCTCAAGGCTGGGGAGTTTTTCGGGGCGATCGCACCCCCAGCCGGCGCGTCCGGTTTCCAGCGATCGCAGGGCTTTTTGCAGGGACTCTTGGAATGTGCGGCCAATGGCCATGGCTTCACCAACGGACTTCATTTGGGTGGTCAGCACCGGCTGCGAGCCGGGAAACTTCTCAAAGGCAAAGCGGGGAATTTTGGTGACCACGTAGTCAATCGTGGGTTCAAAGCTAGCGGGGGTTTTCTTGGTAATGTCGTTGGGGATTTCCGGCAGCGTGTAGCCCACAGCCAATTTCGCCGCCATTTTGGCAATGGGAAAGCCAGTTGCCTTAGAAGCGAGTGCTGAGGAGCGCGAGACACGGGGATTCATTTCAATCACGATCACTTCCCCTGTTTCGGGGTTAACGGCAAACTGAATGTTTGATCCGCCCGTTTCTACGCCAATTTCCCGAATGATTTTGATGGCAGCATCCCGCAGCCGCTGATACTCTTTATCCGTCAGGGTTTGCGCTGGTGCGACAGTGATGGAGTCCCCGGTATGGATACCCATGGGATCCACGTTTTCAATGGAGCAGATAATGACCACGTTATCGGCCATATCCCGCATGACTTCTAGTTCATATTCTTTCCAGCCAATCAGGGACTGCTCAATGAGAATTTGCGAGACCGGGCTAGCCTCCAGACCAGCGGCAGCAAGTTCTTCAAATTCCTCTTGGTTATAGGCAATGCCACCACCGCTGCCCCCCAAGGTAAAGGCCGGTCGAATAATCAGGGGATAAACCCCAATCTCTTGGGCGATCGCCCGCGCCTCCTCGAGGGTATTGGCCAAGCCCGACGGGCACACCCCCACCCCAATGCGCTGCATTGCCTCCTTAAAGAGCTTGCGATCCTCGGCCATTTCAATGGCGGGTAATTTGGCACCAATCAACTCCACGCCATAGCGATCCAGCACTCCCGATTTTGACAGAGCCACCGCCAAGTTCAGCGCCGTTTGTCCGCCCATGGTCGGCAGTAGGGCATCGGGGCGTTCGGCGGCAATGACTTTTTCCACCATTTCCGGGGTGAGGGGTTCAATGTACGTGCGATCGGCGGTCTCGGGATCCGTCATGATGGTGGCGGGGTTGGAGTTAATCAGGATCACCTCGTACCCTTCCTCGCGCAACGCCTTACAGGCTTGGGTTCCCGAATAGTCAAATTCACAGGCTTGACCAATGACAATCGGACCCGAACCAATAATGAGAATTTTTGAAATATCGGTACGACGAGGCATAGGGACAACGCAGCCAAAGGATTTCAATCACGCCTTCCCTATCCTACACTCCCCCTTGAGATCGCGCCTGTTCTGTTAAGTTGAAAATCACTAGGTCACCAGCTCTGAGGGCGATTGGTGTTAGGATTTACTCACATTCCTATGAGGGTGGGACACATTCCAGCGACTGCGGCCCCACAGCAATGTCAAGATCAACGACGGTACGCCAACATCGTAAAGCCAAATCCCCCAGCCAGCATTGTAGGGGGCAAAATTTCCCAGCAACATCTGTTGGTAGTGGCCATAGGCACATCCCAACACATAGACCGAGAAACCAATCCCTGTTGCTGACCAAAACAATCCTCGTTGCCAAATGCAGAGCAGGCCAAGCATCCCAAAGGCCAGATTCGCCATTGCGACCTCAAATTGGAAAGGACTCCCCGGTAACCAGCCAATTTTGCGAGCCGTCGCTGCAGCATCAAACGTATGCACCAACGCACTCATCACCCCCCCAATTCCCACAAAAATAACCAGTAGGTACAGCAAGCTGACATGGATGATCCCTGCCCGTGTACGCTGGTGAGGCTGTCGCCACAAATGCAGACCAATGCCAAGAATAGTCATCAGACTATAAAAAAGCCAAATCATGGTTGCCTCCCTATAACAGCAGCAATAGAAAAACGATGACCCTTTTGTCAAACAGGGGGTACGTAAAGTAAAGGGGAGGTCATCCCGTTCCCTAGGAACTTTCACCGTTTTGAGCCTATTCTATCCGAGTGAAGAGGAGAAGCTATCAGTGTTCCCAAAAGTACCTCTCAAGGAATGCTGCTGCCGCTAGGGAGTGGGGGTCGCAGATCCGGATCGCACGGCGGCAAGGGTTTCTGCTTGGTAAACCGTACCCGTTGACTCCACCAAACCAGCAATGCAGAGCTTGACATTGCGATTGTGCTGAACGAAGACGCGAAACCCTCCTTTGTTGGTGCCACTGTCAACAGCGCCCGGCAAGTTATTGGTGCAGTTGGGACTCGTGTTGGCAATGCCATCAATCAACGCATTGGGGGTAGAGTCACCAATTTTTTGGCGATAGAGAATCATCGGGCCTCGCCACACCACATTGCTTGTCTTGGGACGGGTGTAATAGGCCACACGGGTTGTGCTGGCCAAAGTGCCGTTGTCCTGCTCCTCGAGATTGTCGGCTGGTTTTTCCACAAACATCACCAATTGGTAGCCACCACTGGGAATGACCCAATCTGGGGGTGCCGTGGTTGAAATGCGAATGGCTGAGCGAATATCATCGGAGATAAAGTCGAGGGCGCGGCTCAGGTTCATGCGGGTAATTGCCTGCTCTTCAACACGACGATTGTTTTGCAGGATAGCCACCATTGCCCAACCACTCATGGCCACAACAATACTGCCAACGGCAGCCGCCACCAGTAACTCCGTCAATGTAAAGCCGCGATCGCTTCTGCGCCAACCCTGCATATCTGTGCCCCTCTAGTTGCGTGCTTGACAGTTATCGGCAGTTGCACCCGTGGTGTCCGTTGCAAGGTAATTGCCCGTGCGCATAATCCCCAATCCCAAGGACACCACCAAACAGCGCTGTAGGGTTGGATGGCTTATGGAGGCAATCACAATCGTGCCTGTACTACTGGTGCGCCCCTGAAAGCCAAACCGTATAGACGCAGCACCCGTTCCTCGACGCAGGGTTACATTTTCCAGTTGGCGGGAGCCATTGGGCAGACATTGGGGTGGATCCCCCGCGATAGTGGGATTGGTGCCTGTGTTAATCGTCACTCGACAGGCTTGATTGCGCCGCATTGCCTCCCGCTGCGCTTCCCGTAGTGCCCCCTCTAAGCTTTCAAGAGCTTGGTTGACCCGCTGCGTTTCTAGCCAATAGAGAAAGCTCGGCGTGACAGCCACCGCTAAAATCGTTGCCACCGTCAGGACAATCAGGATTTCAATCAGGGTCATGCCCTGCTCACGGACAGCGGAAAAACGCATTGGGCACCACCTCGGTTGATAGTTGAGCAACGACGCGGTTGTTACTATTGCGCACAGAATAGGCCAGTTCTAGGGTTTGGAAAGGTGCCTCAGCACGGGTGGTGGGTGTGCGCGTCATCGTAAACGTGTCATTGACAATGGGGCGACTATTATTGCTGCTGTTCATCGGCGGAATCAAGGTTTGCAGGTAGGCACCAAAGCCACCATCAATGCCATTGGTTTCATTGGCTTGAATCCGACAGCGGGCATAGACACGAGTACCCGCCCCCCGATAGCCCCCTACTGGCGAGTCCAAGGTAATCGTGTTGGCTGACATAGAGACAATACGGCGTGTGCCCGAGTCCGAACCAATGAGAACGCGATCGCCCACTCGAAACCCATCCGTGGGTGAAGTTACTGGACAGGCACCCCCGGTGCGATACTCTGGGGGCATGGCTTGATCGTAGTCACTTTCACCCGATTGAATGAGTGCCAGTGTTAAGGTGGTGTCATTGCCTTGGGCGGGTGCTGCCAGCTTGCGTTGGGCAAACTTGGTTTGGCAGAGATCGTAGGCAACAATTTTGATATTTTCCAGATCATCTTGAATCCAGTGACTGGCCTCGGCAAATTTACGGGCATCCGCTTGGAAAAAGGCAGCGACAACAATGGCCTGCATCGCCGCTAGGGTAAAGAGGCTAATCACCAGAATGGAAGCCAAGACCTCCGCAAGGGTAAAGCCTTGGGAACGTTGCTGCACCAGCCAGTGGAAATAGAACTTACGACGAGTCATCAACATTACCTCCGAATTTAGTACTGGGCTAGGCGGTTCCAGTTGCTCGCTTCGGTGGTGCGTGCCACAACAATTGAAGCATTGGCATAGTTGCCTCCCAAGGCTTCCGGTAGGCGATCGGGCACCCTGATTTCAGCATTGTTGGAGCTAGAACCATTCCACGTTTTTGCCCAAACTGCACCGAAGATATCTGGCTCGCGACTGCCGCCATTGATGCCTACCTTCGCATCAGGCGCATAGACAAAGACACTTCCTACTGTGGAGCCACCGCTAAGGGTGAATTCTTGGTCAGGTATCGCATTGGTTGGGTCTGGGGGATTGCCATAGATGCGTAGGCGATCGGGCGTGCCGACACCACTGGGAAGTCCCATATTAGCGTCGGTACCGCAGGTGGAACTATTGGGGCTACAGGTGTTGTCAATCCCTGCATTACCACTGAGGGAGATGTTGCCACTGACGTAGAGGCGAATGGCATAGTTCGTCGTATTAAATGTCACCCTCTCGTTACCACTGAGGTTAATGTTGCGAATGCGATAGGCGTAATAGACTTTCTCTGGGTTGACAATTCGCTCCCCGGGGCGTAGGGGATCAGGGATAAAGAAGGGAATGTTGGGGTCAGGGTCAACGTAGGGGCGATCGCCCGGACGGGGAAAGTTTTGGTCAGTTGTTCTACCTGTAATGTCCTGTGAGTCTTGGGGAGGATTTCGGCCTTGTCCTGGAATCGGAAAGTTGGCGTAGGCACCTTCACTGTAGCCGCCTGCCGCTTGCAGGGCTTGCTGAAAGTCGGTAATTTGACTGGATGGCAACCAACTGGGTAGCGTAGTCAGGGGAACACTATCACCCACCGCATTGGGTGCTTCAGGAAAAGGCGGTAGGTTAATCTTGTTGATGGCGATCGTCCCCTCAATAATCGCGTTATTGAGCGCTCCGATGGCACTGCGCAGTCCCTGTTGGGTCGGCTGGCCATTTCGGCACTGGGCTTGGGGAACCACACAGTTGGCAGGATTGGTGCAGATCACGTTGCCGTTGACAGTGCCAAAGACATCATTGTTGCCGAGGTTAATGCTTTGTGCCAGCAGGCCAGGGAAGTTGGAGGGCACGCTGCGATCCGTAATCACCATCTTTTGCAAGATGAAGGCATTCGCCGGCGAGTTATTGGGCAAGCGACCTTCGATCAACAGGTGTCCTGTTTGCGTTGGCGCATCGTAGAGATAGGAGAGAATACGGTAATTGCCCTGCACAGGGGTGCCAATTGTGCCGTTGAGGACAATCGTACTTAGGTTATCGAGGGTAAAGCAGGGGGGCGCATCAGAATCAAGGCTCGCCGCTGTCCATTCATTTACAGCAGGAACATTCAAACCCGTGGTATTGGGCTGACCCACTTTTGTTGCATCCGCTGCGCGACTGATCAGGTAGGGGCGGGCAGGATTAAAGTTCGTATTGTTAGCGGGGTTATAGGTGCGGCGCAGCAGAATCTGGTAGTTGCCATTGAGTAAGCCAAGGGTACGAGCCATACCGCCTTCAGCCACCGCAAAGGCCTGCTGGGTTTGTTTTTGCAGGCTGGCAGTGGTCACATCCAGTTGCGATCGCGAGAGCAGGGTTAGGGCAACCACGATCATGATCAGTCCCATGCCCAAGACCAAAGGCAGAGTAAACCCCCGCTGCCGCCGCCGATACCCCGGACGGGGATAGCGACGTTTCAGTGAGCGCACCAGTTTTTTCATCATTGGCCTGTCCTCTATTGCCCCAACCTTTGCTCTATCAATATATCTTGACTACGAGAACTTCGTTGCTGCTGATGCTGAGTTGAATATGCCCTCAACTTTTGGCTTTTATACACAGTTGATATAATTTAACCGCAAACTTGAGAGAGGTGATGTAATCTCGCTCACATCCATGTCCTGCTCCCTAATTATACCTTTCCCCAAAAGGCTCCATTTCAAGAGTACTCCAGTATATGAAGTGGCGAATCTCTCTGTTAGGGACAAGTCCAAGCCTTATCAAATTCACTCATACTGGGCTTCAGCGTAAATAAAAGCGTAAATAAACTTGAATAACTCTCGCACAAAGGAGCAACCTCTTGAGGAGACATGGGTACTCACGCTTTAGGGATTGGTGTAATTTGCAGCAAGCACACACCTCACTCCCTACCGAGGCACTGGCGGCACTGACAACATTTCTAACGATGGCCTACATCTTGCCCGTCAATGCACAAATTCTTTCCAATGCCATTTTTCGCGAGCAACCACAAGATTTGCAGGCGGAGTTGGTGATTGCAACCGCCGTGTCTGCGGCAGTGGGTAGCATGCTGATGGGGACTTGGGCAAATTACCCGATTGCGTTGGCCCCCGGCATGGGCATCAATGCCTTTTTTGCTTTTGCGGTGGTGGGGCAAATGGGGCTGCCTTGGCCATTGGCGTTGAGTGCTGTCCTCTTAGAGGGCATTGTTTTTGTGCTGCTCACCTTGACGGGGGTGCGATCGCTGATTGTAAATATGATTCCCATGTCCTTGAAGGTGGCGATCGCTGCCGGGGTGGGACTATTTATCGCCTACATTGGCCTTAGCAATGCGGGAATTATCATCGCTGATGCCGCTACGAAAACAAAACTCACCACCTTTGACACATGGCCACCCATCCTCGCTGCCCTTGGGATTCTTTTGACAGCCTTTCTTTGTGCTAAGGGGGTGCGGGGGGCGATTTTTTGGGGGGTGATGATCACCGCCTTAGCTGCATGGCTAGTGGGGGCTGCCTCTTGGCCGACGGGCTTGATCCAATGGCCGCAATGGCCGTCCCATCTCTTTGGTCAAGCCTTGGCGGGTTTTGGACAATTGCAACCGCAGCAGTTGGGGTCTTTTCTCTTGGTCACCTTGGTACTGCTTTTTACCGATATGTTTGACACCGTAGGCACTCTTTCGGCGGTGGGGGTACAGGCGGGGTTTCTCAATCAGCAGGGACATTTCCCCCGCGCTTTGGGAGCCTTTATGGCAGATGCGGTGGGGACAATTGTTGGCGCCCTCTTTGGCACTTCCACCGTGACCACCTATATTGAATCGGCAGCCGGAATTGCCGTGGGCGGCCGGACAGGACTGACGGCTTTAATGGTTGGCGGATTGTTTTTGCTCTCACTGTTTTTTTTGCCGATCACAACCGCGATTCCCAGTTTTGCCACGGCACCAGCGCTAGTGCTTGTCGGTGTCTTTATGGCGCGATCGCTCCCAGACATTCCCTGGTCTGATCTCACGGAAGCGATTCCTGCTTTTTTAGTGGTGTTGGTAATGCCCTTGAGCTACTCCATCAGTGAGGGGCTAGCAGTGGGATTTATTAGCTATCCAATCGTGAAATGGGCGGCAGGCAAAGGGCGGGAAGTGCATCCTGCCCTCTGGGGATTGGCGCTTATCTTTATTGCCCACTACTTTTGGCGTTAGACAAGATCTAAGATAGTATGCTTCTGAACTGATTGGAAACACACTACCTATGGATCTCAAATCCCTGATTCGCGATGTCCCAGACTTCCCTAAGCCGGGCATTTTGTTTCGGGATTTAACAACACTGCTGCAAAATCAGGCGGGGCTGCGCTACGTCATTGATCAATTGGCGGAAAAACACGCCAACGAGGGCATTCACTATGTGGCTGGCATCGAGTCACGGGGATTTATTTTTGGCGCTCCCTTGGCCTATCGCTTGGGGGCTGGCTTTATCCCTTTGCGCAAACCGGGTAAACTCTGTGCGCCGGTCTATGCGGTGGAGTATGAGCTAGAGTATGGGCGCGATCGCCTCGAGATGCACCAAGATGCTGTAGAGCCAGGTCGGCGGGTGCTCATTGTTGATGACTTGATTGCCACTGGAGGCACAGCGGCAGCAGCGGCGGGTCTGATCCAAAAAGCGCAAGCTGAACTCCATGGCTTTGCCTTTATCGTCGAGCTGACGGACTTGGGGGGACGACAAAAGTTGCCCGATGTGCCGATTACCACCCTTGTAACTTATTAGGTTTATTAAGTGTGACTGACTAGGGCGTTACCACGTCACGCGATCGCGCAAGCGTTCGAGGAGCTTCGGCCCGACACCGGGGACAGCATCTAGATCGGCCAAGGATTGAAAGGGCTTTTGCTCGCGAGCACGGATAATTTCAGCCGCCAGTTTGGGGCCGACGCCCGGTAGGGTTTGCAGTTCCTCTGCGGTGGCCGTGTTCAAGTTCACCCGTGTAGTCGGCGTGCTGGCACGATTTCCTGAAGAGGGGGCAGGTCGGGTGGCAATCTTACCACCACAGGCGGTCAACTGCTGCTGAATGCGATCGCGAATATGCTGCGGCAGACCCAAACGACTATTGCTATAGAGGCGCTCAAACTCCCGTTCGTAGTGAGCTGCAACCGTAGGATGCTCGATGACCAGCAAGAATTCATCATTGCCGCGGTTGGCCGCCTCGGACCAGTTGTGGGAACCCACAATCACCGTGCGATCGTCAACCACGCCATACTTGTGGTGCAGCTTATCGCCCTCTGGTAGGAGGGGGGTGCCCACCGTTTGAATGGGCTTTTGCCACGGGCGGTTGCCGGCTTCGTAGTAACAGTTGCCTTGACGGGCTTGGGCAGTATTGGCCATCGCCACCCCCATCATATCGAGGGCTTCGCTAAAGTCACGGTAGATAAATCCTGAGTCAATGAGGGCGCGAATCTTCACCCCTTGGTTGTGGCGTTCCTCAAGCACGTAGGACAACTCCTGATCGGAGAAAACAAAGAGCGCCATATCAATTTTTTGGCGACTGCGATTCAGAGTTTGACCAATGAGGCCGTTGGTAGAGGCCGCCCAGGGTTGCGATCGCGGGGTTGGTGAAAAGCGCACCGTGACCATGGCATCGCCCACCACCACCCGTTGAGGGGGACGCACTGGCTTTTTGACCCCAAAGCGACTGTTGGGCTGACCACCGGGACCATCCCCCCACA
The DNA here is from genome assembly GCF_031583515.1 of Thermosynechococcus sp. QS41. Lineage (NCBI taxonomy): Bacteria > Bacillati > Cyanobacteriota > Cyanophyceae > Acaryochloridales > Thermosynechococcaceae > Thermosynechococcus > Thermosynechococcus sp. QS41. The sequence continues at coordinate 2,214,522 of NZ_CP134181.1, read as the reverse complement.
TAATGTTGAATTCCTCAGTAAATAGGCGTGCCACGGCGGGGCTATCAATCACCAAGAGGGAGTTGGCATTGCCACGGGTATCGGGTCGTCCCAAGTCGCCATGGACATCACTGAGGGTAAAGTTGGCAGTAGTGGCAATGACTTGGCGATTATCAATAACGATAAACTTGTGGTGCATGAGCATACTGCCTTTAGAGCCATCGGCAGTGTCATCAATCCAAGGAATCTTGGCCTCGTTGAGAATCGTCTGCACATCGCGATCGCTGAGTTCCGCTGCACTGAGTTGGCCATCGCCATTGGTATCCACGAGGGCTTTCCAGTCGTTGTAGCGCTCCCGCATTCTCGGATCCATGGCGCTCACTTGCGCAGGGCTGTAGGTTGCCCAAGGCGCAGTGTAGGTATTTTCCATCACCACTCGTACCCGCACTCCCGCCTGCTGCCGTGCTACTAGGGCCTTGGCCAGATTGGGTAGGCGAAACTCCTGCACCGCCACATCAATCGTCTTTTGTGCCTTGGCAATCTGCTCAATCATGATTGCCTCAAGGTCTTCCCCTTCACGGGTATAGGGGCGATAGGGTTCTTGATAACTGTGGGCTTGGGAGTGATTCATGTGTACCGCGATTTGCGGATGTTGAGGCAGCGGGTCTAGGGCAGGGCGGAGAATTGGGTGCGATCGCAATTGAGTGAGCACCACAGCCGCAATCAACAGCCCCAATAGAAACAACAGCAGATACACACCGTGTCGCCGCCATTTAAGCTTTTGCCAAAACACGCTGACTTCCCCAATGCTTGTCCCAATTCTAGGGCTATCTTTTTCGCCTCAAGGTGTTCTGCGCTGCATCGGTTGCCACGGGCGCTTGGCTAGGATAGAGGCGATGCTTTTGCAGGCCTGCCATGATCACGGTGCTGGTGTTAAATGCTGGCTCTAGTAGCCTCAAAGCCTGTTTGTATCGGTTAGCACCTGAAATGGCGGCAATGGCTGCCACACCCCCCGCTCCCCTTTGGCAAGGCCTGCTCGATTGGGGACAAGACCCAACGGTGGCGCGGCTCAAGGTCACAACTGCCGACCAGCGCTACGAAGCCAGCCTAACCCATCCAGAGGGGGGAATTGCAGGCCTACGGGACTGGCTCAAAACGCTCCTAGACACCCTCACCAATGGCTCGACAACGCTCCTAGAAAGCCTTGCAGAGATTACGATCATTGGTCATCGCGTGGTTCATGGGGGTAGCCGTTACCAAGCAGCGGTGCGCGTGGATGCGCAGGTGAAAGCAGCAATTACCGAATTTAGTGAATATGCGCCGCTCCATAATCCAGCCAACTTACTGGGAATGGAATTAATGGCCGACATTTGTCCCCAAACACCCCAAGTTGCTGTGTTTGACACCGCTTTCCATGGGCAATTGCCGGCAGTGGCGCGCACCTACCCTATTCCCTATGAATTGACCACCGCGGGAATTCAACGCTATGGCTTCCACGGCATTAGCCATCAATACGTCAGTGAACGGGCGGCCACCCTATTGCAGCGTCCCTTAGCAGCGTTGCGCCTAATTACCTGTCACCTCGGCAATGGCTGTTCCCTGACGGCGGTCAAGGGCGGCGTTTCCGTTGAAACCACAATGGGCTTTACCCCCACGGCGGGAGTGATGATGGGGACGCGCTGTGGCGACATTGATCCGGGGATTTTGCTCTATCTGCTGCGGCGGGGCAAGACAGTTGAAGAACTCGATCGTCTGGTGAATCGCCAATCGGGTCTATTGGGCGTCTCTGGGGTCAGTAATGACTTGCGACAGGTTTTGGCGGCCATTGATCAGGGAAATACCCAAGCGCAGTTGGCCTATGACTGTTTTATCTACTCCCTGCAACGGGGCACTGCGAGCCTTCTGCCGGCTCTTGGTGGTCTCGATGCGTTGGTATTCACAGCAGGAATTGGTGAAAATGCCGCCGGTGTGCGCCGCGATGTCTGCCGAGGGCTAGGTTGGTTGGGAATTGAGTTAGATAGCGCAGCTAACGAAGAGGGTAAAGGCGATCGCGACATTGCGCTGCCAACTGCTCCCGTACGGGTTCTCGTGGTTCAGACCCAAGAGGATTGGGCGATCGCTCGCGCCTGCATACAGCTTCTGTAAGCTGAATTTGCTGAAGAAAACATAAGAAAACATCAAGATTTATGCTCTAGCCTTGACGCCCCAAGGTTGGCGTACGTAGAATGCGGGTAATTATTCACTCCTCAGTATTCAGTTTTCAGTATTCAATCTTTAAATCGTCCAAAGACAAAAAAAACGTCAGGAGTTGAACTGTGTTGAATCTGCGTCGTACCGCTCTTGTTGCCTTGGCCGCAATGGCAACCTGTACCCCTGTTTTACTTTCTCCCGCCGAAGCCAAGCAGGTGAAGGCTGTGCGGGGCGTTGTCACCAACATTGATGGGGATAATGTCACCCTGCGGCAACCTTGGGGTGAAGAGATTGTGGTGGTGTTTGATCGCAAGCACCGTCAGCGCCCCTTCCGCAAGGAAATTGTTGAAGGTCTGGATGTGGCAGTGATTTTGGATCCAAAGGCCAGTGTGCCCACCGCCAAAATCATCTGTGCCGCCATCGTGCCTGCCCCTGAGTATGTCGCGGTAACCCCCATTCGAGTGCCTCAAGTGGGTGGCTCAGCACCGGCTCCGCGTCCGGCTGCCATTCCCCCCGCAGCACCACCGCCGGCACCGCCAACACAAATTCTGTTCTAAACATCCTGAGAGAGATCGGAGTTGTTCTCATGTTGGGCTGGGTCAGAGGAAAAACCTTTGGTTTAGCACTGGGGGCGATCGCCACCCTGCCTATGGCTGCTGTGGGTGCTGAAGAATTGAAGGTGAGCCGTGCCTCTGAGTCAGAGCCGTACTTGCCGACCACCTTAGCGCTCTTGGCACTTCCCCCCCTTGGTGAGGCAACTCCGTTTCTACCCGCTTTGGAACGCAAAATTGTCTTGCGCTTGCGGGAGCGCCGCGTCTTTCTCTATGAAGGTGATCAAGTATTAGCTAGCTATCCCGTGGCCGTGGGCAAGCCGGGCTGGGAAACGCCCCAAGGTAATTTCAGAGTGCTGCACAAAGTCGTCAATCCCCAATGGCGTAATCCCTTTACGGGGGTTTTGGTTCCGCCGGGGGGTCGCAACCCTTTGGGCGATCGCCTGATTGTCTTTGCCCCCATGGGAAATAACAACTATGCTGGCTTCCACGGCACAACGAATGAATCTTTGATTGGCCAAGCCGTTTCCCATGGCTGTGTGCGGATGCGCAACGATGATATTCGCGCCCTCTTTGAAAAAATTGAGGTGGGCACACGAGTGATTGTTCGGCCTTAATTGATTTTAATCAAGAAAAACTAATATCATCATTTATCATTATTTGGCGATCGCTGGTGACTTTCCCCAAGAGCGATCGCTCAAGTTTTGCATAAAGCCACTTTGCAAACCATACCAATGCATTGGAAAGAGCCGATGCACATTGGTTATGATCGCCTTAGCAACACAGGTGTTTCCATAACCCTGTCAGGTTAGGGTGTGGCCTCGTTCTGAAATTCACTCTTCACACCATCTCGCTAATGCAAACTTGACCGTTCACTGGTGGGTGATATTGTGCTGGGAAATCTATTTGCAAAACCAAAGCAGGGCTTGGGGATTGAACTCACCCCAGAGCGGGTCAATATCGTACAGCTTCAGCGGCAAAAGCAGGGTCTGAAAATGACCGCTATGGCCTCAGTGCCCTTGAGTGAAGGCGCCATTGAAGAAGGCCGCATCATTGACACCACCGCCGTCGCCGATGCCATCCGTCAAGGGATTGAGGATAAGCGCATCAAACAAAAAGAGGTGATCAGTGCCATTCCCATGAATGAAGCCGTGATTCGCCTGATTCGCCTGCCTGCGGAATTACCCGACTACGAATTGCGGGAAGTGGTTCTCATGCAGGAAGCCCCACTGTACCTGCCCTTTCCCCGTGAAGAGGCCGATGTTGACTATCAAAAGCTGGGAACCTCCCTTGATGAAGATGGCATTGAGCGGGTAGAAATTTTGCTCGTGGGCACGCCCCGCGAAGTGACCGATGCCTATATCAATGCCTTTACCCAAGCCGGTTTACAACTCACCGCCCTTGAAGTGACCAATTTTGCCCTCATGCGTACCCTGCGGGATTCACTACAGCAGTTTGTGGGCGAAGCAGCAGCGATTATTGATATAGGCGACGAGGGCACAGAAATTAGCATCGTCAAAGATGGCATTCCCCAGTTCAACCGCAAAGTGCCCATTGGCAAAGAACGGATGCAAGAAGCCATTAGCCGCGCCATGAACTTGCCGCCTTCGATGGGCGTTGACCTGATTGAGAATCTGACCGTTCCCCTAGAGCCGATGGATGTGACCGGAGCACTCAACCCCAGTGGTGCCGCTATTTTGCGAGTGCTCTCCGATCTAGCAGACGAAATCCGCCGCTCCATTGACTTTTACCTCAACCAAGGGGAAAGTCTAGAGGTCTCGCAGTTGCTGCTTGCCGGTCCCGGTGCCAGTATTGGTCAAGTGGATGAGTTTTTTAGTCAGCGGCTCAACTATGCCACCACTTTGGTTGACCCCATTAGTTTGCTGGGACTGCAAACCCCGGAAGAGATTCCCCTCGAAAAACGCCCTGCCCTCGGCACGGTGATTGGTCTTGGTCTGCGTGGCGCTTAGGAGCATCCCCGATGTACTCAATTGAGATTAACCTCCTTAAAGAACGTCCCGAAGTGGGGGGCATGGCTGCTACCACAACCGCAGCGGCAGGAATGAGTAATGTGCCGATTATTATCGGTGGTGTCGCTGCCCTCTTCTTTGTGGGGCTAGCTCTCCTCGGCTCGGTGGGTGCCAACCTCTGGCTGCAACAACTGACGATTAAACAAAAAAGCATTCAGGATCGCCTCGCAGCCATTTCTCCAGACCTGCAACGCATGGATGAAATTAAAAAAGAGCAGGAACAGATTGCCGCAGAAACCAAAGCCCTAGCCACGGTGTTTAATCAGGTCAAACCTTGGTCGGCGGTGATGCGCAATATGGCAACTCAAACGCCAGGGGAAGTACAAATTCGACGGATTACCCAAGGCGGACAAACAGGCCAAGAGCTAACGATTGAAGGCACAGCCGTCTCCTTTGATGCAGTCAGTGACTTTCTTTTGCTCTTGCAAAATCGCTCTCCCTTCTTTGATGGCAAGGCCACTCAGTTGGTGAAGGCGGAACGGGCAAATCAACAGGGTGAGGAAGAGACAACCGCAAGGGTTTCCTTCAATATCAAGACGGCGATCGCCAGCGTGCCAGCCTCGGAACTTCTCAATGAACTGGCTGCCAATGGGGTTGAAGGACTGGTGGCGCGCATTCAATTTCTCAAAGAAAAAGGAGTGGTACAGGAATGACCCTAACTGGCGATTTTGGCGGCCCGCCGATTGAGGAACCCGCACCCAATTATCCGACGGTCTTTGGCATTACCCTGACACCCGTCGTCAGTGGTGTCCTTATTGCCTTGGTAGGTTTGGGAGCAGCGGTTTACTTGGGGAGTCTTCTCATTGCCCCCAAACTGGAGGAAGCGGCCAAGTTACAGGAGGAAATTGCCCAGCAGGAAAATGACCTCTCCCAGCGGGAAGTGATCCTGAAGCAACTCAATGATGTGGTAGCGGGGCTAGAGCGTGCCAAGCGGCAAAATCGTGACGTGCGATCGCTCTTTGCGACACAGGAAGCCCTAGACACCCTCCTCCTTGACATTAACCGCCTGATCTTGACCAGCGGCGCCCAACTGACCACATTTGAACCCGATAGTGCAGCTTCAGGAATTGTCCAAGATGGCTCCCTTGGCCCCGAATTAAATGCCAAACTAAAACAACAGGTAACCAACGTTACGATTCAAGGGCCATTTCCCAGCATTTTGCAGATCATGCAAAAAATTGACCAGCAGCAGAACTTCCTCGTGATTAACAACCTGACGATGGAACTCGTTGCTGATAAGCCCGGCGAAGTGATTACCACATTTAAGCTCATGGCCTATGTACCCCTAACCCCTGAGGAAATTGCCGCTTTGGCCCCCCCACCCCAAGGAGGTGAGCAGCAAGGACAACCGCAACAACAACAGCAGCAATAGCGCATGGCAAGCTAAAAAGCAGCGTAGAGTGTCTTGGGAGTGAGTTGCATTCTCTTTTCATACATTTGGTGGCATTCGTGAGGAGTCAAGCATCGTGAGTCAGCTTTTACATCGTCTCGGCTTAGGGGTGGCCACAACCGCCCTTGTTGCTGCCAGTCAAACCCCCACTTGGGCCACAGCAACGGAAATCACGGGAGTTCGTCTGGTAACAGCGCCCAACGGCATTCAACTCCTCTTCAACGTGCAGGGGAATCTACGGCCAGCAGTTTTCACCGTCAATCGCGGCAATGCCTCCATCGCAGATATTCCCAATAGCCAACTGCGCCTGCCCCAAGGGGGTGCCTTCCGCCAAGACAACCCCGCCCCCGGTATCTCCTCCGTCGAGGTGGTGCAACTGGACGCCAAAACCATCCGCGTCACCGTGAATGGCATTAGTGCTGCTCCCATTGGTGAAGTCATCCGCGAAGGACGCGATGGCCTGCAAATTAACTTCATTACGGCTCAAAGCCCCGCGGGCCCTCAGGTTGCCCCCAGTGGTCAACCCATGGCCATGCCCCCCGGCCCTAGTGCGGTGCCGCCTTTTCTACCGCGCCCAGTGCCACCGCCTGTTGGCGATATACTGATTAGCCCAGTCAATGCTGACCCCGACGTGATTCAACTGGGCACCAATGAACGGATTCCCCGCCTACTGCTGCGGGAGGCTCCAGTACGGGAGGTTCTTTCCCTACTGGCTCGTGCCGCCAATATGAACGTTGTCTTTCCGGAAGGCAATGGCGAAGCGGGCGGCGTCACCATCTCCCTCGATATCGAGAATGAATCCGTTCAAGACGTATTCAACTATGTGCTGCGGGTTACCAATCTCAAAGCCAATCGCCAAGGCCGCACTATCTTTGTGGGTCAAGCCTTACCCCCCGATGCCCAGAACCGCATCGTGCGCACCATCCGCCTTAATCAGATGCGGGTCTTTGGGGCGGGTTCAACGACACGGGAAATTAGCTCCCTTGCCGCAACCGGCGGCACCATCGGGGGCGGAACTAGGGGTGCCCAAGCTGCAACAACCGCCCAAACCGCTCTCAACCGTACAACCAGTACCCGTGAGGGTGACCTGCAACTAGGGGCAGTGCAGCTTTTGGAAATGTATGGTGCAAACTTGCCAGATACTGGTCCATCTCAGGCGCCAACCGGCTGTGAGCAGCTGCAAGTACCAGAAGCAGCGAGGGGCGTTGATGATCAAATTTGTCGAAGCTCACTCCTGCGGGGACTAGAGGTGGTGGGTGACCCCCGCACCAACACTATTACATTGATTGGCACCCCCCGCAAGGTAGAAATTGCTACGCAATTGATTCAGCAATTTGACATCCGTAAGCGGCAGGTGATGGTTAATGTCAAGTTTATTGATGTGAACCTGTTGCGGGGTCGTACCGCCAACGCTGACCTAGTCACCAACTTTGGTTCCTCCCTCTTTGGGGCAATTTTTGATGCTACAGGGCTAACCCTGCAACGGGGGACACTCCCCGGTGGCGTACCCGGTGGTCAGGTGATTCAACCCCCCGTCGCCTTCCCGCCGCAGCGATTCTTACTGGGGCCAGAGCGGACTGTGACGGTGGATGGTGCTGGTAATATCGTCAACGATCAAACCGCACCACCGCAACAGTTTGTTTTACCTGGAGTCGGGGTACCGGGGTTTGCTGTGCCGGGGTTAGGTGTAGGACAAGCCCTCAGTAACTTCTTTGGCCAGCTTCAGTTGGCTATCCAAACCGGTAACGCCACAATTTTGACGAATCCAACCCTTGTCATTCAGGAGGGGAGTGCTGCGCAAGTCAATTTGACCCAAGAAATTTTCTCTGGCATTGAATCCACTGCTGATCAACAAGCCACTGGCGGCGGCGGGGCGATCGCGACTCAACAGATTCGCCCAATCCTGCGACCTGTGGGTGTTATTTTTAATGTCACCGTCGATCAAATTGACGATAATGGCTTCATTACGCTGCAACTCTCGCCTGAAGTGAGTGTTCCCAGTGGCACCTATGCAGTCGTCTTTCCGGGGGTTACTAACCCCTCGACGGGGACACTGATCTCACAGCGGCGGATGGAGTCGGGGCGGATTCGCTTGCGGGATGGCCAAACCTTGATGCTGGCGGGCATCATCCAAGATCAAGATCGCTCGTTGGTGACTAAGATTCCAATCCTAGGAGACATTCCCCTGTTGGGGCGGTTGTTCCGGCGGGAAGCTAACCAGCGTCAACGCAATGAACTGGTGGTGATGGTGACGCCGAAGATTGTTGATGATACCCAGAATGCGGGGTTCGGCTATCAGTACTCGCCAACACCGGGGAGTATGCCGCCTAACCTGCAAAACCAGATTCTCCAACCTCCACGGCAACCCTAACACGTCTGCGTAGGGATTGCCCCCTCTGAGTCTGTTCAGAGGGGATTCATTTTTTAGTGGGTCACCATTTTTTGCCAACCTAACCCTGCAAGGGCTTGATTGCGCCGCAGCGGACGGGTAACGAGTTCTAGAATGTCACGGGCATTGCCAAAGCCGTGAATTTGGGCAAAGGTGAATTCCACAGACCACTTGGTGCTGATGCCACGGGCTTCGAGGGGATTGGCATGAGCCATACCCGTAATCACAAGGTCGGGCTGGAGCGCCTTAATCCGCTGAAGTTGATTGTAGTTATCGGGTTTTTCAACAATGGTGGGGAGGGGATGCCCCATCTCGCCACAAGTCTTCGTCAAGAGTTCTAGCTCAGCTGCTTGGTAACGTTTATCCATGTAGGGGATGCCAATTTCTAGTACCCGCATACCACAGCGAATCAAAAACCGCGCTAGGGAGATCTCTAGGAGATTATCCCCCATGAAAAAGACCGATTTGCCTCGCACCAATTCAAGGTAGTCGCTCAGTTTTTCCCAAGTTTCGGCTTCGCGCTCCGCTAGGCCTTGGGGCTGAATCCCAAAAGTGGTACAAATCTGTTCGATCCACGCGCGGCTACCATCAGGGCCAATGGGAAAGGGGGCCGTAATGAGTTGACATTTGCGGCGGCGAATCAAGGTAGTGGCGGTACGACTGAGGAAGGGATTCACACCAGCAACGTAGTAGCCCTCATCAATCACTGGCAATTCGGTATAGCGTTTGGCAGGCAGCCATCCTGACACCTTGATGCCCTGTTTTTTTAATTCCAAGGTGAGTTGGGTCACCACGGGATCGGGCAGGGAGCCAAAGAGAATAAGGGGTGGGTGGTCGTGGTACTGGTGGGATTCAGCTTGGAGATCCTCTTTTTTCTTGCCAAAGTTGAGAAGGCGCTGGATGGGGTTGCGTTCCTCTGGATCGCTCACCGCTGTGGGCGTGGGACAACGGGCGGCCATGGCTGCTAGCACCGTATCTTCCCCTTGGGTAAAGGCATAGTCCAGACCATTGGCACGAGCCACAACAATGGGAATGCCAATTTCGGCTTCGAGCTTGGGCGCCAGTCCCTCCAAGTCCATTTTGATAATTTCCGTGGTGCAGGTGCCAATCCAGACAATGACACTGGGGTTGCGATCGCGCTTGATTTGGAGGCAGAGGCGCTTTAGCTCTTCATAATCATTGAGTTGCGCCGAAATATCTCCCTCTTCTAGCTCCGCCATGGCATAGCGGGGTTCCGCAAAAATCATCACCCCCATCGCATTCTGCAAAAAGTAGCCACAGGTCTTGGTGCCAATGACCAAAAAGAAACTGTCTTCAATTTTTTGGTACAGCCAAGCCACACAGCTGATGGGACAAAAGGTGTGGTAATTGCCCGTTTCACACTCAAAGTTGAGGGCATTGGGAGCAGTCGCAGTCATAGGGAGAGCCTCCAAATTTAGAAACGATTGGAACTAGGTTTGATGACTTTGAGCAGCCTCCTCACCGTGTTCTTCAGCCCGATTACTGACAAAGGGCTTAGGGGGTAGTAAGCGAGGTTCGGGGAGCAGTTGAGCAGGGTTATCGCCGTTGGTCAGTTCTTCGTCGGGGTTGAAGTTCAAGCCCAAGGCAGAAATAATGCGATCGGGATCGTTGCTGAGTTCGACAATGACGGGTAGAGCATCCAGTAAGCGCGGTTCCAAAGCCGTCAGCACCCCCAAAATAAAACTTGAGGAGGGGCGCCGTTGACCGCGATAGGTACTCCAAATCGCCAAGCGGACAATCCAATGGCGGTTTTCTTGGTAGTAGGCCAGCCACTTACTGCGTGCGCTTTGCCGTAATTGCTCAGGGTTCATACTCACTCCAGCGAAGGGGATCCGTGGAGTATTCTAGGGGAGTTTTAGACCGCTGCGAGTGACCGTTCTGACCCTTGGGGATTCAAGTAGAAGTCGGAGAGCAGGGCAAAAAGGTCGCGATCGGGGGCATCCTTGGGCACCACCCCCTCAGGCCGCGCCAAAATTTGATCGGCAATGTTCAAGTAGTAGTCACAGACATAGTTGAGACTGGGATCGCTTTCGGCCATCTCAAAGAGGGTTTTGCCCTTGACCCGTGACACGCGAATATCCTCAATCAACGGCAGCACCTCAAGGATGGGCATGGGCACGGCTTCCACATATTTTTCAATGAGATCCCGCTTACTGGTGCGATTACCAATGAGACCCGCGAGGCGCAGGGGGTGCGTGCGCGCTTTTTCACGGACGGAGGCGGCAATGCGATTCGCCGCAAAGAGGGCATCAAAACCATTATCGGTGACAATCAGGCAATAATCGGCATAGTTAAGGGGGGCTGCAAAGCCACCACAGACCACATCCCCCAGAACGTCAAAGAGGATGACATCGTATTCATCGAAGGCATTGAGTTCCTTGAGGAGCTTGACCGTTTCACCGACGACATAGCCGCCACAGCCTGCCCCAGCCGGGGGGCCACCCGCTTCGACGCAATCCACACCGCCATAGCCTTTGTAGATCACATCCTCTGGCCAGACATCCTCGTAGTGGTAGTCCTTGGCTTGGAGCGTGTCAATGATGGTGGGAATCAGAAAGCCTGTCAGGGTAAATGTGCTGTCGTGTTTGGGGTCACAGCCAATTTGCAGGACTTTCTTGCCCCGCCGCGCCAGCGCCACTGAGATGTTGCAACTGGTGGTGGATTTGCCAATTCCGCCTTTACCGTACACTGCGAGTTTCACGTTGACCTTGCCTCCTAAGTAATGGAGCGACACGATGACCTAACTGCTATTCTCGGCCAGCGATCGCTAGAAGCGGCAGTGGTTAGAAAAATAATCTTTTTGTAATAAAATTTCAGCTGATTTGAGGATGAGCAAACGCTTTTTCAAGTTTTGGAAGTCTCTCAGGAAACTGGCGGTTCTTTGAGAAGTTATCTTTAAATTTTTTGCTGTTAGTTTTTTAGTTAAATTAAACAAAAATACAAAAACTCCCCCCGCCAAGTCATTCCCTGACCGATTGCACCCAAGGCTAAAATTGACCTGCCCAGCGATCGCGCCAAAAAACATTTGAAAAAAGAAACGTTTCTCCTAGGGGGCGATCGCCCGCATCGTTGTAAAGAATTATTAAAAATCTCGAAAGTAAATGATTTGTTACAATTTAGGCGGTTGTATCCCTTTGAGCGCTACTTTCTCTCGTTTTCCCTAGGAAGTGGTTAGAATTTGAGGGAAGGCGATTGTGCTACAGCGTTTTTCTCTGCCATCTCTCTGAACGAGCAAAATTAGCTCCTTGGAAAGGTGCGGCATCGTTAAGCTGTAGGGTAGCCTTCAGTCCGCTGTTGATACCGCCCGTAAGAATGGCCAATGAACAAAGATCAATTTGCCATGAGTGACAACCCCTACGAAAAGCTGCAAGTGCCGGAAGACGCTTCTTTCGAGCAAATCAAGGAAGCACGGGATGCGCTATTAGCGGCTCATCCGGGGGATGAACGGCAGCGTACCGAAATTGAAGCAGCCTACGATGCCATTTTGATGGATCGGCTGCGGCAACGCCAAGAGGGCAAAATCAAAGTGCCTGAGCGCATTCGCTATGCTGAGCAACTCAATGAACCGGCGCCAGCTAAGCCCAATCGCATTGCGAATCATCCCGCCCTTCAGTGGTGGCAGCAACAGTTGGACACCCCCAACCTGCGGGGCATTGCCATTACCTCAACGGTCTATGCCGTTCTGATGGCGATCGGGCTGTCTCAGGCCAATCCCGATACCTTGGCATTGGTGCTGTCACTGGGGGTTGGCTTTAACCTCGTGTGGCTGCAACGCAAGGAACAACGCCTTGGCCGTGCCTTTTTGATCACCCTCCTTGCCTTGATATTGGGCGCAGTGATCGCCGTGGGCATTTACCAGCTTGGTCTGCCGGGGGTCTTCCTCAATGTGGATCAACTGGTGGGCATTGGCGTTTTCGTCACCTTTTGGCTCACCAGCAATTTCCTGCGCTAACTGCGAATTTGAATCGGCATCACCAAGTATTTCATCTGGGCTTCCCCAAGGGGGAGGAGGATCGCAGGCTGGGTTTCGCCGTTGAGTTGCAGTTGCACCTCTGAACTATTCATCACCTTCAGTCCTTCGAGAAGATATTTGACATTGAAGGCCACCTCCATCGACTCCCCAGAAATCTGAGCCGGTACATTCTCTTCGCCACTGCCCAATTGCGGCGCCTCAGCCGAGAGTTTGAGTTCTTGAGCCTCGGCATCAATGTTGATTTTGACGACGTTATTCTTTTGAGCCGCAAGAATTGCCACCCGTTCTAGGGCATCTGCTAGGGTCGATCGCTCCACCGTGACTTGGCGCGCAAAGGTTTTGGGAATGAGTTGGCGGTAATTGGGATACTGCCCCTCCAACAGACGGCTGGTAATGCGAGCATCGTTGCCAATATCAAACACCACTTGAGTCGGGTCACAGCGCAGCGCTACATCCCCGTCTTGTTTTGCCATCAGCCGCTCTAGATCCTTGAGGGATTTTGCCGGAATTGTAATCGGCGAGAGGGCTTCCGGCACAGGCTGTTCAGTCAGCGTAACGGCGAGGCGGTGACCATCGGTTGCTGCAAACTCAAGGCGATCGACCTCAAAGGTCACATGCAACCCGGTGAGAATTTGCTTGGTTTCATCAGTGCTCGCCGCAAACAAACTCCCCTGAAGTCCCCGCCGCAATGCCTCTGCGGTCAAGGTTGCAGGTGTCACATCCTCTAACGTGGGCAGAGCAGGAAATTCCTCGGCACTCATCCCCTGAATCTCAAAGAAACCGCTGCCATAGTCGAGGATCACCCGCGTATCTTCCGCCGTAATCTCAATATCGCGATTGGGCATCCGCGCCACCATCTCACTAAAGAGCTTAGCAGAAACAGTAATTGCCCCCGGCACCTTGACCTCTGCATCCAGCCAGATTTGCATCCCCAAACTGAGATCAAAGACGGAGAGTCCGAGGCGGCCACCTTCAGCTTGCAGGAGAATATTCGCCAAAATCGGGTGCGACGGATTGCTCGGGGCAACGCGACTCAGGGGGGCGAGCTTACTACTGAGAACTGATTGTGAACAAACAACTTTCATGGTGTACTCCACGGCAGAGGCAGATGGGATGAGAGGCAACGGAGAGAAGAAAAAACGCGGCTCGTTATTGGCCGATCTACTAGCATACTATGCAATCTATGACTGGTATCGCTTGGGCAAAAACCGCCGTACTTTGCTCAGGAAAAACTCTAGCTCCGGTAGATTTAGGGGCGAGATAGCCGCTGCAAAAACAATCAGGCTGACACTGCCGGCGATCGCCAACTGCAACAGTTGCACCCCCAAGCCTTCCCGCCCCCAGAGCAATTCCAGTCCTTTGAGGGCACCCCAACCTGCCCCACCACTGAGCACACTGGCTAGGGCAATTCCCACCAACGGCACAATTAGCTCCCCCCAAGGTAGCCCCCCCAAACGACGGTGCAAAATCCAAGTCAGGGCAATAAACGATACGGTATTCACCCCAACCGTGGCCATTGCCAACCCAACAGCACCAAAGGCTTGGGTAAAGAAAAAGCAAAACAGGGCATTAAATCCCAATCCCCAGAGGGTGATGTAGAGGGGTGTGCGGCCATCCTCTAGGGCATAAAAGACCCGCACAATGACATCGCGGGCAAGGTAGAAAAACATACCAATGGCATAAACCAATAGTAGCGCCGCCACCAGTTGGGAGGCCTGAAAATCAAAGGCACGCCGCTCATAGACCACCCGCACTGCCGGCAATGCCAAAGCTGCCATCATGCCACCGAGGGGCATCATACTCAAGGCAGTGAGTACCAAACTCTGGCGAATGCGTTCCTTGAGATCCGGCCAATGTTCTGGTTGTGCCAACTTTGAAAAAATGGGCATATAGGGCACAAGGATCACATTGGAGAGAATCCCTAAGGGCGTTAGAAAGAGGAGTTGGGAGTAACTCAAGGCCGACGCAGCCCCCACAGGCAACTGGGAGGCAAAGAAGAGACTGATATAGACGCTGATCAAGAGCATTCCCGAGGATAGGGTAGCAGGCCCCATGAGTTGAATTAACTCCCGCACCTCAGGACGATTGAGATCAAAACGTAATCGCAATGTACCCATGCCGGCTTGCCATTGGGCAGGAATTTGTACAAGCCATTGCAGTACCCCTCCCGCTAGGGTTCCCCAAGCGAGCACTGCTGGGCCAAATTGATCGGCAAAGAACCAAATGCCAATAATCACTGCCAAACTAGACAGCAAGGGACTCATCGAGGGCAACCAGTACTGATCGGCAGCATTGAGGGTACCAAAGCCAATGCCAATCAAACCCGAGAGCACGGCCAAGGGTGCCATAATCCGAAACTGCTCTGCGGCTAAAGCTTGAATCTCTGGACTGGCACCGGGGGCAATGAGTTGAATTAAGGGGTCAGCCAGCACCATCAAAATGGCGGTCAGCACCAGTAATAGGGCACCCACAACGGTGGTAATGGTTTCCACGAGGGGCGCGGCTTTTTCGGGCGGTTGCTTGAGAACCACACTGATGATCGAACTGTGGAACGGGCCATTGATCCCCCCCAAGAGCACAAAGAGAAACCCCGGAATCACATAGGCATAACTGTAGGCATCCACTGCGGCGCCAACACCAAATTCGGCGGCGATCGCCTGCTGGCGAACCAGTCCCGCGACTTTACTCAACAGCGTTGCAACGGCAACAATGGTGGCAACATGGGCAAGCGAACGCGATTTCTTTTCCACAGTGGTGGCAATCCTAATAAAACTGGCGGATTTGGGGATAACTCTGGCGATGATCGTACCAGTGATCTAGATCTCTTTTATTTCCGCTGGCAGCAGAATCGTAAAGCAGGTGCCTTGACCGACTTCGCTAGTCACCTGAATCTGACCGCGGTGGGCTTTGACAATGGATTGGGCGATCGCCAGCCCTAAACCCGTCCCTTCGGACTTTGTGCCCTGAAGGCGATAAAAGCGATCAAACAGGCGGGGCAGTTCACTGGCGGGAATCCCCGGTCCATTATCGGCAATCACCAGGCGGTAGAATTTGCCCTGCTGATCCAACCTCACTTGAATCTGACCACCGGCAGGGGTATATTGCACGGCATTACTGAGGATATTCGTTAACAAGCGACTCAGGTGATCGGGGTTGCCCCACAGACGATAGGCCTCTGTCTCTGAGGTCTGGGGATCCGCAAGCTCCAACGCCAGTTGGAGGTGTTTTTGCTCAATCAAGGGCGTTTGCTCCTCAATCACCCCCAAAAGCAGGGCATCAAGGTGACAGGGCTGGGCCTGCAGGGGAATCATGCCGCTATCTTGACGAGTTAGAAAGAGCAAATCATCCACTAAGCGACTGAGGCGGCGACTAAGGCGTTCAATGACTAGGAGTTGTTGGCGTTGGGTTTCTGGATCCGCAGTGGCTAAGGCAACCTGGACATTGGTTTGAATGAGGGCCACGGGGTTGCGCAATTCATGGGAAGCATCAGCGGTAAATTGCTTCAAATAAGCATAGGACTGCTGCAGGGGGGCGATCGCCAGCCGTGACAAAAACCAGCCACTAATACTCACCAGTGTCAGCGTGATGGTCATACCAACCAAGAGATCCCAGAGTAGGGCTTGACTCGGTTGGGTCACCTCGAACCAAGGATGGCTGACCCGCAAATAGCCCAGTAGGCGATCGCCCACCACTAAGGCCACCGTCATCTGCCGTAGCCAGCGATCCTCCCCCACCTGCACCGTTTCTGCTGTCCGATTCAGATGCAAGGGCAGATCAAGGGGTTCTGAAAACGTGCTCCAAGCCAACTGCTGATCCGGAGTAAACCCCTCTAGGTCAATGTGATCCTCCTCCAGTGCCGCAAGGGGACTACTGCCTAAACTGGTTTGCCAATCAATGGCTTCCGCCGTGCCCGTGTCAATAATCAGGGAACGACTCACCACCTCAACAACGTGGCTGAGGGTGTCATCAATGCGCTCGATCAGCGTTCCCCGCACATAGAAAAAGAACCCCGTGGCAAAGATGAGGAGCAGGAGTGCCGTTACCCCCACATACCACAGGGCAAGGCGGTATTGAATGGCACGAACCATCGTCATCGGGGCAATACTAAGGGAGACCAATCACCACTGGAAACAAACGCCGCCCAATAGTAGGGGGATTCATCCTTGAGTCGCTGAAGCTGGACTTGCCGCAGGGCTTCTGTGCGCCCCATGCCTCGGCGCAGATTTTGGTAAAAGGCCACCATCATATCGCGGGTTACTTGATCATCCACTTTCCATAGGGTACTCACCTGCGATCGCGCCCCGGCTATGGTAAAGGCGCGGCGCAGACCATAGACCCCTTCACCGTTGACCACCTCCCCCCGTCCCGTATCACAGGCCGATAACACCACTAATTCTGTGCCGCTGAGGTTCATGCCGGTCACTTCCAAAGCAGTA
Organism: Thermosynechococcus sp. QS41; assembly: GCF_031583515.1. Lineage (NCBI taxonomy): Bacteria > Bacillati > Cyanobacteriota > Cyanophyceae > Acaryochloridales > Thermosynechococcaceae > Thermosynechococcus > Thermosynechococcus sp. QS41. The sequence goes on along the minus strand of NZ_CP134181.1, from coordinate 2,197,563 downwards.
AGGACACCATCATCCACATCTGAACCACTCTGGCGTTGGTTAAATCCCGCTAAGGCCAACCCAGATCGCAAGAGGGGGTTTTCCAGAATATCCCTGTTTCCTGATGGGGCTAGAAAGAAGCCATGGGTAGCCAAGTGGAGAATTTTTGGGGACTTCGCCGCCTTAACCGCTGCTTCGGTGGCCGCCCCTTGAACCAATAGCCGTGCTTGGGGTAGGAGTGCCCTGAGGGCTTGGGCTTCTTGGGCTGTCCCCGGCAAAGGAGCAAAGGCCAACCCCCGCAAGTCAAGGGAGCGCAGCGGCGGGGAAGCGACGGCATTGCCAAAGGAATGATCAAAACTGGGGTCAGCCACAATCAAAGGCACAGCGGTAGACTCTGATTCGGATTGCAAACGCAACAGTTCTCGTCCTGAGGTGAGCAAGGTAATGAGATAGGATTCCACCAAGTAGCGCCCTTGGGCATCCACAAGCGCCTGAAAGGGAATGGTGTTGAGCTCACCATCGGGGGCAATGAGCAAATGGCTGGCCGCCCCAATCCATGGCAGAATGGGTGTGATTAACTGCGCTGCCAAAGTCTGAGCTGCCCGTTGAACTTCGGATTTGGGCAAACGGGGGTCAGCCAACCGCAAACGGATCTGGCGTATTTGGGCATCAATTTCGGCTGCAGAACCAATGTCTTTGCCTTTGGGTGAGCCGCTAGCCGGCAACACATAGACCCCATAGCGCGGCTCACTAAACTGCCGCTTGCTAAAGTCATAGGGGCGATAGCGCACAAACTCAATTAGCACCCCATTGGCAGGAATGGCCCGTTGCACAGCAGCAATTGTCACTGGTTCAGTGAGTTCGCGAAAGGCAGGACTGCGCAGACTCAACTCCGACTCTAGGGCATCGGCCTGCGCCTGCAGTTGCTGCAGTTGGGAAGCAGCAACGGGTTCTGCTGCCGCAAAGGCCATCCTTGCAAGGGTGGTTCGCAGGGTTATCAATTGCTGCAGCTTTGATTGGTCTGCAGCAGACAGTTCCTGTTGGAGCCGCGCCTGATTTTGGCTGAGAAAATCCAGTAGTCGCCCTTTGCGGCGCAAAAGTGTTGTCAGAGCCAAGGCAGTGGCCTCAGGATCTTGGGGCAGGCTCTGCAGGTGCAGCGTGAGAATGGCATTCGTCGTGTCTTCAAAGGTAGCCAGATACCTACGCTTGTAATCCTCGGCGCCAACGACCAGATTTTGAGTGAGGTTCTTTTCTTCGATTTCTTGAACATTGTTCAGTAGGGCAAGGGCCTGCCTCAAATCTCCCTGTTGCCAATAGACCGCAGCAAGGTTTCCTAGCGCAGCAGCGGTATGGGGATGGCTTTCCCCAAGGCGGGATTGGGCGATCGCCAGCGCCCGTTGATAGAGGGAAAGCGCTGCCCCATGGTTGCCCTGATCGAAGTAGAGGGTTGCCAAATTATTCAAGCTGTTAGCGATGTCAGGATGGCCTGCACTCAAGGTTTGTTCACGAATTTGCAGGGCACGTTGGTACAGCGGCAAGGCAGCAGCGTATTTTTTTTGGGCGCGATAGAGGTCGGCTAGGTTATTGAGAACAGTTGCCACATAGGCATTCTTTTTGCCTAAGGTGCGCTCAAAAATTGTTAAGGCTTGCTGATAGTGCCGATGGGCTTGGGCATAGTTTTTTTGCTGGGTGTAGACGACACCCATATTATTCAGCATCACCGCCACTTCGGGATGATTTGACCCTAGGTTTTTGGTGGCGATCGCCAATGCCCGCTGAAACACTGGCAACGCAGTATCATAGTTCCCTTGGGCACGGTAAAGATTGGCCAAGTTATTGAGTGTTGCAGACACCTCTGGTTGATCTGACCCGCCAGCACGCTCGTAGATAGTCAATGCCCGCTGATAGAGGGGGAGGGCTGCTGCATAATTTCCCTGCTCAACATGGAGCTTTGCCAATTCGTTGAGACTGGCTGCCAAAAGGGGATGGTTGCTGCCCAGTGTATTTTCCACTAAGGTCACAAAGCGCTCTGCTAGGGGAATAGCAGCCTGCATATTACCTTGTTCCCGCAGTTGATCAATTTGATTGGCGAGTTCCTGAAATTGCTGGGGGGATGGCTGGGCTAGAGTTGGCGAACACAGACCAAGAATCAGACTACTTCCAAGGGCGATCGCGCCCCGGACAAGGCCTCTTCTGGTGTTCATTTTTTTCCTCGGTGGTTCCTCAACAGCACCCGTCACAATCAAGAATACTGATGGGAAACGCTCACCCCCAGTTCCCGCCAAATGGCATCTAAGAGAGGCTCTAACCCCTGACGCGCCACCGCAGAGATGGCAAAAACCCGTTGACCGGTATAGGCAGTAAGGGTGTCTTGAACTGCAGCAATTTGGGAAGGTTCTAGGGCATCAATTTTGTTGAGGGCAATAATTTGCGGGCGATCGCCCAAGCCGTGACCATAAGCCACTAGCTCATCGCGAATGGTTTGGTAAGCAGCCACCACATCCTCAGCCGTGGCATCAATCAAGTGCAGCAGCAGACGGGTACGCTCAATATGGCGGAGAAACTCATGCCCCAACCCCAACCCCGCATGGGCACCGGCAATGAGACCGGGAATATCAGCAAACACGGTTCCATCACCATTGGGTTGGCGCACCACACCTAAATTGGGCACCAAGGTTGTAAAGGGATAATCGGCAATTTTCGGTCGCGCTGCCGACAACACCGAAATTAGGGTGGATTTACCGGCATTGGGCAGGCCAATAATGCCCACTTCCGCCAGTAGTTTGAGTTCTAGCCGGAGATGCCGTTCTTCCCCCTCTAGCCCCGGTAGGGCATAGTCTGGTGCCCGTTGATGATTACTCAGGAAGTGCTTATTCCCTAAACCCCCTTTGCCCCCCTTAGCCACCAGCAGCGTTTGACCGGGGGTGGTGAGGTCTCCCAGCAATTCCTCGGTTTCGGCATCCCAAACCATGGTGCCACAGGGCACTTCAATCACTAAATCTGCACCACAGGCACCCGTACGGTTATTCGGCCCGCCCCGTTGGCCATTGTCCGCTTTGAAGACATGGGCATAGCGAAAGTCCAGCAGCGTTTGTAAGTGGGGTACCGCTTTGAGAATGACTGACCCACCATTGCCACCATTCCCCCCTGAGGGGCCTCCCGCAGGCACGTATTTTTCACGGCGAAAGGCAATAATGCCGTCGCCCCCCTTTCCAGCTTTGACATGAATTTCGGCAAGGTCAATAAATTGCATTTTGGCCGCAATCGGTTGCGTATAGGTTGGGTATCTGAGTATTGTATCCTGCCACCTTGTTGACAGTTCTTTTTACAGGGATGACACCGGCTCCAAAGGGTGAAACTCCGTATCGAAGACGCTTCATGTACGTCATAGGAGAAAAGGGCTATATGGTAGGCTTAAGGGAATTTTAGTGTGCCGAGGCAATAGTGTTTATTCGATGGCAACACCGACGACGACCCGCTCCGCCTGAAGAAGGGGGTTTATTTTGGCGACTGGTGTTGTGGCTAGGGGTTGCCTTAATCTCCGGCAGCTTGGGGGCACTCTGGGGGCTATTGAGTCAGAGTACACCGCTTATGCAGCGATCGCTCAGCAGTCGGGAGTGGCAGGTGTTTCAACGGGGCGATCGCTGGACAGGGGCAAGGCTCCATCAACCCTTGAATTTACTGCTCATTGGCTCCAAGGTTTTAACCTCCGACTTAGATGAACCGCCTGACCCCAACCTTACCTACCATGCCCTAGTGAATTCCGTTGAAGGGCTATCGGACTCACTGCTACTCGTGCGTTTTGACCCAGTGCAGCAACGGTTAGTGGTGTTGTCAATTCCCCGCGATACGCTGACCTTTATCCCCGGCCGAGGGGACGCCAAAATTAACGAAGCCAATGCCCTCGGTGGACCCGCACTGGCGGCGGAAACCGTGAGTGATTTGCTGGGGGATGTGCCCATCGATCGCTATTTGCGCATTAACGTTCAAGGCATTGAGAAACTCATTGATGCCCTTGGGGGGGTGACAGTGGATGTACCCACAGCCATGCGCTATCGGGATGACAGTCAGCGCCTCTACATTGATTTGCAGCCCGGACGACAACACCTAAATGGCAACCAAGCCCTACAATTTCTGCGCTTTCGCTACGATGCCCTTGGCGATATTGGCCGCGTGCAGCGACAACAGATGTTTTTGCGGACACTAATGGAGCAAACGGCTCGCCCCGAAACCCTTGCCCGTACCCCCCAGCTTCTCAGTATTATTCGCGAAAACTTGGATACCAATTTAACGGTTGAGGAACTGATGAGCTTGGGGCAATTCCTCACTAGCTTGCCGCGATCGCGGGTGGAGTTTCTGATGCTGCCGGGGAACTTTAATGGCAGCACCGATGAAGTGGAAGTGAGCTATTGGTTGCCCGATTACCAACGGATTGCTTGGCTGACGGATCACTATTTCCGCGATACTCCCACGGCTGATCCGCGCGAGACGGGTTTGACCCCCCCTGCCCAGGTGCGCATTGCGATTCAAAATACCACCCTGCCAGAATCATTGGTCATGCGTCTGAGTCAGCAACTGCAAACCGCCGGTTACCCTGATCCTTTGGTGGCAGAGCCATTGCCCCAACCGCTCCCGATGACACGGATCATTGCTCAACAGGGGGATTTGGCGGCAGCGCGGCGGGTGCAGCTATTGCTGGGATTTGGTGAAGTGCGGGTGGAGAGTACAGGTGTGTTAGCATCGGATGTAACGATTCAACTGGGCGACGATGCCCGCGATCGCCTGCAATTGAGACCCACAAAATCTCTGTGAGTGAACCCTACGTGATTGGTGTTGATCTTGGTGGCACTGCCATCAAAATGGGGCGCTTTAGTCCCAAGGGAGATTGCCTCAATGCCCTGACGTTGCCGACCCCTCAGCCCCCCTTTCCAGAACGGGTGATTAAAGCCATTGTGCAGGGGATTAAAGAACTGGATGGGGAGGATCGGGCGCTGGCGATCGGGATGGGGATACCGGGGCCTGTGGATGCCACTGGTCGTATTGCCCGCCGTGCGATTAACCTTGACTGGTATGAAGTGCCCATTAGCGACAGCCTCGAACAGTTGACGGGCAAGCCCACCGTGATTGGTAACGATGCCAACTGTGCCGGCCTCGGAGAAGCATGGCTAGGGGCAGGGAGTCAGTTTGAGGATCTAATTTTGCTGACCTTGGGGACGGGGGTCGGCGGTGCGATCATCCTCAATGGCGATCTCTTTGTCGGTCGGGATGGCGCCGCCGGCGAGTTGGGGCTGATTACCCTCGACTACACAGGGCCTCCCTGCAACAGTGGCAATCGCGGTTCCCTTGAGCAACATGTTTCTGCCCAAGCCCTGCGGCGGCGCTGGGGCTGTGAACCCCATGAGATGGCAGAGCGGGCCAACAATGGTAACCCTGAGGCGATCGCCCTCTGGCAAAGCTATGGCCGTGAATTAGCCGCTGGCATTGCGAGCCTTGTGTATGTCCTCACCCCCGAAGCAGTGATTATTGGTGGGGGGATTAGTGCCGCCAGTGACCTCTTTTTTCCCTCGATGATTGCTGAATTGGAAGAGCGGGTGCTGCCCACCTCCCGCAATAACCTCCACTGTTTGCGAGCCACCCTTGGCAATCACGCGGGCATCGTCGGTGCAGCCAAACTAGCGTGGAAATACGTCAAAGACCATCTCTAAGTCGCCTTCGCTAGGATCAAGTTATTCGGCTTGAACCAACTGTTATGACTTCTACGACACCCGTGGACAGCTCGCCGCTGCTGCTCAATGTCCGCAATGCAACGGTGCAGGTGACCCCAGAGCAGTTTGATCAGCTCTGCCGCGATAATCCTGATCTGCGCCTAGAATTGACCAAGGCTGGAGAATTGATTGTCATGCCGCCAACGGGGGGGCAAACGGGTGCCCAAAATTTTGAGCTGATTGTGGAAGTGGGGCTTTGGAACCGGCAAACGCAACTGGGGCGTGCCTTTGATTCCTCAACGGGCTATGACTTTACAGCTTTGGGGGGCGGCAAACTCTCCCCAGATGTCTCTTGGATTGCTAGCCCCCGCCTAGAGGGCGTTGATCTGACGGGCTTTATCCCCATCGTGCCGGATTTCGTTGCTGAGTTGCGATCGCCCTCGGATGCGATTGACCGCTTACGCGCCAAAATGCAGGAGTATCGGCGACTGGGGGTGCGCTTGGGGCTGCTGATCAATTCCCAAGACCGTCAAGTGGAACTCTATCGTCCCCAAGCGGAAGTGGTGGTTTTGGACTCCCCTGAGGTGGTTGATTGCAGTGAGGTGATGCCGGGGTTTCTCCTACCGATGGCGCAGTTGTGGATTTAGAGCCGCTCGACAAATTTTGCCAGTCGCGTCAGGCCTTTTTCAATGGTGGCCAAATCTGTGGCGTAGGAGAGGCGAATGTGATCATCCATGCCAAAGGCTTTACCGGGAATCGTGGCCACTCTTTCTTCCTCCAGCAGACGATCGCAAAACTCTACGGAACTTAAACCCGTTTCGCTAATATCCACAAAGAGATAAAAGGCGCCTTGGGGTTTGAGACAGCGCAGGCGAGGAATCTCAGAAATGCGTTCATAGATACAGGCACGGCGATCGCGGAAGGCGGCCACCATTTCGGCCACACAGGCTTGACTTCCCTCTAGAGCCGCAAGGGCACCGTATTGGGCAAAGGTACAGACATTTGAGGTGCTGTGGCTCTGAATTTTCGTGGCGACTTTAATGACATCGGTTGCCCCTGCCAGATAGCCCACACGCCAACCTGTCATCGCATAGGTCTTGGCAAAGCCACTACAGACAATGGTTCGCTCAAAGGCCGCCTCACTGACAGCACCGATGCTCAGGTGTTCAGCCCCATCGTAGAGAATCTTCTCGTAAATCTCATCGGAGATCACCCACAGTTGATGCCGCACAATGACTGCCGCTAGTTCGCGAATTTCCTCGGGGGTATAGACCATGCCCGTGGGGTTGCTGGGGGAGTTGAGGACAAAGAGCCGTGTTTTGGGGGTAATGGCATCCTCTAGCTGGGCAGGGGTAATCCGATAGCCGGTTTCCGCAGTGGTTGTCACAATCACCGGCGTGCCACTGGCCAAGTGCACCATTTCTGGATAGCTCACCCAGTAGGGGGCAGGAATAATCACCTCATCGCCGGGATTGATTAGGGCTAGCATCAGGTTAAAGAGGGCTTGCTTGCCGCCATTGGTCACTAGGATATTTTCGGCGCGATAGGGCAGGTGGTTGTCGTTGTTGAGCTTGGTGGCGATCGCCTGCCGCAAGGCCGGTTCCCCTGCCGCCGGACCATAGCGGGTTTTGCCTTGATCGAGCGCTGCTTTTGCCGCCTCACGAATGTGGGCAGGGGTGTCAAAGTCGGGTTCGCCCGCACTAAAGCTACAGATATCCTCTCCCGCTGCGCGCATTGCCTTGGCTTTGGCATCAATCGCCAGCGTTACCGACGGCGTGACCCGCATCACCCGCGTTGCCCAGTCCATCCTTTGTCTCCTGCACTACTTTCCGTATTGTGGCACTTTGGCAGGGGAGCGGCGAATCAAATATCGACCGTTCACGTTGAGGTTGCCAATGGAGGATACCCCCAGGGGAATTCGAATCCCCGTCGCCTCCGTGAAAGGGAGGTGTCCTAGGCCTCTAGACGATGGGGGCAAGACTCAGCATTAGTTAATGTAGCGAATGCCCTGAGCGTTTGTCAACCCCTCGGGAAATTTTTGCATCGCAGCCGCTCCTAGGGAGAAAATGAGGGCGAGTGACTGAGGGACTTGCTGTGGAACTTGCTGGCCTACGTTCCTTCTCGATTGTGATGCCCGCCTACAATGTGGTGACCCAGCGGGGAGAAACGGTCTTTCGGGAAACCCTTGAGAGCATTGCCGCCAGTTGCCGCTACCTCCAACAGCACTTCCCCTACGCCACTGCGGGGGAATTCATCCTGATCAGCGATGGTTCAACGGATCACACCTGTGATGTGGCGACGGCAGGATGGCCGAATGCCGTGCCCCTACAATTGGTGGGCTTGCCGACGAATATTGGGATTGCGGCAGCGCGGAACATGGGGGTGCGCTTGGCCAAAGGGGAGGTGATTTTTTTCTGTGATGCCGATGATCTCTACCGCCCTGAGCATCTGTTTTTAGCCCTATCGGTGTTGAATCAGCCTTTACCCGCACCCTATGCCCCAGCGTATTTTGGGGCGGTACGCACGGGGGTCTATTGTCGCGATCGCCTGCATCCCTACTGGCACAAAAGCCTCGAGCAAACGCTGGTGCTCAATCTCGCCGTGCGCCGCGAAGTCCATGAGTTTATTGGCGGCTTTCCCGAAGAGGAGGTGTTTCGCCAATTTCGCTATGGGGCTGAGGATGTGGCCTATGCCCATTGGCTGCACCAGTTTTGCCACACTGCCCACCTCCAGCAGCAGACCGTTGAGTACCGCCGCTTTCCCAATAGTTTCTTTGACCGTCAACTCAAGAAATTCCAAGCGGCTCCCGGCACCGTGGCTGATGATCTGGATGCGAGCGATCGCCAGCAGGAGGCGCAGATTCAGCAGATTATGGCCACACGACTTCAGGAATTGCAGGCCAAGGCGGCTCAACTGGTAGCCTAGGCTTTTTTGTGGCGCTGGACAATCGTCGCGGCCAGTTTCTCCGGTACTTCTTGAAGATGGTCAAATTGCCAATGGAAGCCACCTGTGCCCATTGTCAGCGATCGCAACTCCACCACAAAGTCATGCATTTCTGCTTGGGGTAAATAAGCCTCAATCTGTTCCCAGCCGGGCCAACCCTCCTTATTGCTGTAGCCCAAAACCTGACCGCGCCGCCCCGTCAACGCCTGCATCACCTTAGCCGTAAAAGCTTGGGGCATCCACACTTGGACTGCCATGATGGGTTCTAGGAGTTGCGGTTCACACTGGGGAATTCCCGCTTGCATGGCGAGGCGAGCCGCTTGGCGAAAGGCCTGCTCAGAGCTATCCACGGAGTGATAGGAGCCATTGGTGAGGGTCACCGCCACATCCACGATCGGAAATCCCAACGGTCCTTGGTTGAGAAATTCCCGCACCCCTTGCTCGACACCGGGGATATATTGCTTGGGCACAACGCCGCCGACAATGGTTTCACTAAATTGAAAGCCGCTGCCGCGTTCTAGGGGAGCAATATCGAGGTAGACATCGCCAAACTGGCCGTGGCCACCGGTTTGATGTTTATAGCGGCCATGACTGTTTTTCGTGCTGCGGCGAATGGTTTCCTTGTAGGGGACTTGGGGGAGATGGGTTTGCATCGGTAGGTTATATTTGCGGCGCAGGCGATCAAGGGCAATCTGCAAGTGAATGTCACCCTGTCCCCAGAGAATAATTTCATGGGTATCGCCATGCTGTTCCCAGCGCAGCGCCGGATCTTCCTCAAGGAGTTTTTGCAGCGCGCTGGTGAGCTTCACCTCATCACTGCGTTTACTGGGGGTAATGGCCAAGGCATAGACGGGTTCTAGTTGGGGGGCACAGGGCAAAGGCACCGCCTGACCATTGATACTGAGGGTCTCACCCGTACGAATGCCCTCTAGCCGCGCCAAGAGAACGATGTCCCCCGCTGTGGCTTGTCCCAAGGATTCCAGTTGTGTACCTTGGGCACGGTAGATACCCCCCACGCGCACCCCATTCAAGCTCATACCATCGGTCAAGGTACCCTGCCAGACCCGAACGAGGGAGAGCTTGCCGCCTCCTTGGGGTAGATAGAAGGTCTTCAGCACTTGGGCGAGGGGTTCTTCACCATTGATCTGGCGATGGGCAGCAGTTTCTGTGGCATCGGGTGCTTCGCGATCAAGGGCTGCCAATAGGGGGCGCACACCGTAGTCCGTTTGCGCACTGCCAAAAAAGACGGGCACAATTAAATCGGCTCCCAACTCCCAGCGCAGATCCGCCATGATTTCACTTTCTGGCGGCGCAATATCCTCAAGGAGTTCTTCCAAAAGGTGGTCATCATAGTTGGCTAGAGCCTCCAGTAGCTCCGCCCGCGCCGCCTGTTCAACGGCTTGTAATTCCGAAGGAAAGGGAACTAAATCCGCCGCTGCCCCCGCATGATAGTGATAGGCCTGCTCCGTCACCAAGTCAATGTAGCCCAAGAGATCATCCCCCTGCCAAATGGGGTACTGGTGGGGTACCAAGGGGCGACTGGAAACTTGGCGATAGGCCGCGAGGATCTCCATGTAGGGGTCATGGGCGCGCTCCATCTTGTTGACAAAAAGAATATGGGGAATCTGCCAGTCATCGAGGAATTTGAACAGGGGGGTTAGGGTAAAGGCGCGATCGCTCAGGGGTTCACAGACAACGATCGCCATATCCACCCCCACGAGGGCATTGAGGGTTTCTTGCAGCAATTCCACCGAGCCGGGACAGTCGAGAAGCGTCAGCTCCAAGTCTCCATACTGGGTATGAACGACATTCAGTTCTACCCCCATTTGGCGATCGCGAGCCTCAGGGCTGGTATCTAGAAGACTACTGGCCTTACTGCTCGTGGCGTGGGTAAGGCGCAAAATGCTTTCTGCAAGGGTTGTTTTGCCACTGTTGTAGCTGCCCACAAGGGCAATGTTGCATCGTCTCGCCATCGCACACCTACCTTTTGATTTGCCATTCGGGTCAAAATTGTCCAGAATAGAGCCTTAGTTTGCCTTAACTAGATCTCTTAACCCTTGGCGATCGCCCTTGGCGGAATTTGCAGTATCTCTTAAGAGAGCTGTAAACAACCGTTAAGTTGGGGTTAATGTTTGCGAGGAGGACTCACTCACGATGCGCTTCAATTCCCTTTTGTGGGCTAGTATTGCCAGTCTTGGCCTTTGGATGGCATCGCCAGTACACGCCAATAGCCAAGTCAGCACGCTGATGCAAGAAGGGCGACGGCTAGTGGAAGCAGGAAACTATGCCCAAGCCTTGGCCATTTATCAGCAACTGCTCCAGAGCGAGAGCCGTAATCCCCGCGTGCATTCTGCCATTGGCTACATCTATGCCCAGCAGGGACAATTTGCCGAAGCCGCCCGTGCCTACCAACGCGCTATTGAGCTGGATCAACAAAACGCTGATTTTTACTATGCCCTCGGCTACAGTCTGGGGATGATGGGGGAAAACCACGGGGCTGCTGCCGCCTACCGCCAAGCCATTCGCCTGAATAACCGTAATGCCCAATCCTACGAAGGACTGGCGGTGATTCTCGCCCGCATGGGGGATCCCCAAGGCGCTATACAGGCCTACCGCTCCGCCCTCAGTCTTGACCCCCGCAATTGGGCGGCTCAAAAGGGATTAGGCGTTTTGCTGCTCCAACAACGCAATATTCCTGAAGCCCTCAGTAGTCTGCAACAGGCGGCAAGCCTTGCCCCCGGCAATGCCTCGATTCAACTCAACTTGGGGATGGCACTTCTGGCCGCCGGCGATCCTAGCAATGGCTGGCAAGCGATTGATCGCGCCGCTAACTTGGGTCAGCGGGATGCGGATCTGCTACAACAGGTGGCTGAACTGGCCGTTGCGGCGAATCAACCCGAGCGAGCCATTCAAACCTATCGCCGCCTAATCACTTTGCAACCCGAACGGCTAGCCACCTACTTTAGCTTTGGCGAGTTGTTAATGCAGCAGAACAACCCCCTTGAAGCGGCGGCAATTTATCGTCAAGCTACGCAGATCAACCCTAGAGATCCCGAGGGATTTTATCGCTTGGGCAAAGCCTTGGCAGCGCAAGGGCGGCGGCAGGAGGCTCGCAGTGCCTATCAAGTGGCTTTGAAACTGTACCGTGAGCAAAATAACCGCGCAGGAGAAACCAAAGTCCGAGACGCGATGCGGCAGCGCAATTAGCGACTAAGCCCCCTGCCCTAGATTCATGACGACCTGCTGCAATTCAGAAATGAGAGCACTGGGACGGCCATTGAGGATATTTTGGTTTAGTCCCTCTAGGCCTTGGCGCAGGTGATTGAGGCGATCTTGAACGGGCTGTAAAATCTCCCGCAGTAGATTCGCTTGGCCGCGCTTGGCAGCGAGTAACCGTTGCTCTTCAATCAGTGCCTGTTCTTCTTGACTGAGTTGATCTTTTTGCTGCTGTTGCAGTTTGCGGCGCTCTTCAAGGTCATGGCGCAGACTTTCGAGATCAGTATAGGCCTGCTGCAATTCTTCCGCGAGTTGATTGACAGCCACACTGTACTCTTGAAACTGGCGCTCCAGTTCACTGAGGATGGGAATGAGGCTAATGCCCTGTTGGGAGGCGAGATCTTTGCGCGCCTCTAGCACTTGTTTGTGGATTTTGTAGATCGCTTCTTTTTCACGGATATTTTGCCGCTGTCCTTCAAGCGCCTGATTGAGCAGATTACAGCGCTGGCGTTCGTCCTCCAGTTCTCCTGCCAGTTGCAGGCGATCGAAATCACTGGCGTCTTTGACTTTTTGCTCCAGTTCTGCTAAGGACTCCAGAGCCATTTTTAGCTCTTCTTCTTGATCGTTGACAAAGGCAGAGGCACGTTTGAGGTCATTACCGCGGTTGGCGACTTCTTTTTCGAGTTCCTCCATGGGCATTTTCATCAGGGCATTCACATCCACGGCCTCTGTGAGATCACTGACCATGGCTTGGCGCATTTGCTGGATCATTTCCTCCTGTTGGGCAAGGAGGTGACGTTCTTTTTCAAGCACGGACTGTTTGTAGCGGCAGAGTTCCTCCTGCAGGGCGATCGCCCGACTGTCTTGCCAAAATTGTTCTTGGGCGGTGCGCCACGTCTCCTCCTTTGCATGGAAGGCTTGCAGTTGTTCCTCTAGGGCAGCTTGCCGTTGACTCAGCTCCTGCTCCAGTTGCTCCAGTTGCTGCCAGTATTGACTCAGCAAGGCCTGCTGCTGGTCTAAAATTTGAAAACATTCCGCGATTTGAGGACGCCCACCACTGTTGAGGGTCTCTGCCAACTGCCGCAAAATCGAGTCCACTTGGCGAATTTGCTCTGGGGATAGGCCAACGCTGTGGCTTGATTTAAGTTGTTCCCAGCGCTGCTGCTCTTGGTGCACTTGGTGGCGTAAATTTTCAAGGGCTTGGCGCTCTGCTTGAATCCGCTGTTCCTCGGCGGTCAATTCTTCTCGCAATTTGTTGAGTTGTGCTAGCTGCTCTTCAGCGCCGGCCAGTTGCGCCTCTAGTTCTTGGAGTTCTTCTCTGCGCTGCTCAAATTCCTGTTCCCGTTGATTGAGAGCTTCTGCTTGATAGGAGAGGGATTGCTTCCAGCCCTCAATTTCTTCCTCTTGACTTTGGAAGCGCTCACGCATCCGTGTGAAGCCGTGCAAGATACCGGTGAGACGGCGCGTTGCTTCATCCACGTTTTGAATCTGGCGGTTGGCGGCCATTTCAACAAAGACCAACACACCATTGCCGTAGTCACGACTGTTGTCAAAGGGAATCGTTTCTTCGTTTTGGGGGACAGGGTGCCAGTAGCCCGACTGCTCACGCATCAACAACTTCAACTCGGATTTCGTCCCCATGAAACCCGTTTTTTTAATCACCTCGGCAAGATACTGCACAGCCCTTGACCTCTACCCTAACGCTGAGACTGACACACAACTAGAACATACAACAACCGTAATAATACGCATGACGAAATTAAGTGAATGAAGGATGCAACTTTTCGTCTGTCCGCGATCGCTGGAATCCAGAACCCTATATTTTTATTAAACACCCATCGGCAAGTGTTCAGCAGTGGCCTGAATCACTCGGTCGGGGACTGGAGAATTGCCAAGGCCAAGGTGGTTGAACTATTGGTCATTATAGCGAAAGGAGGGTTGCTACCCGCCAAAAGTCATTAATGTCATTAATCATCGCTGGCAGCGGGCATCCAAGGTTGCTGTGGCAAAAAGACGCGATCGCGCGGCAGGGGGGCAACGGGTTCTGTGAGGGTAAAACGACCACTGTGGATCCAGTCTTTGAGGACTTCGGCAATGCGCTGACTAAAGTAAAGACTCGTCAGGGGAGCAGTGCGCACAGTTTTGCCTTCAATTTTGATTTTGCCTGACTTGAGTTGAGCATAGTTGACCATGCCAAAGGTGGGACGCACGCGGCGGGGAATTGAAAAGTCAATAATTGGGGCAACCACGTCTTCATCACGAATGGCACAGCGGGCAATAACGTCTTGATCTAAGACGGGCAGGGGCACGCCCACTCCCAACATCAGGGAGGCACCGTAATGTTTGAAATAGCAGCCCCGCACCCAAAAGGGATCCATCTGTTTGGCATCACCAATCAGGGCAAGGGTGGCTGCTGGACCAATGGGGGTGTCGTTGGCCAACCGTTTTTGCAAGGGGAAGTGTTGAGTGCCTTCCCACGCCACATAACCAATGCCACCGCCGAGAAAAATGCGCGTGCCAATCCCCACCAGTCGCAAGTAGGGATCATTCAATAGAGGTGAAAGGGCACCGCCACAGGCATAGACAGCATTCCCCAGTTGCGGTTGCAGCGGACCAAGGTAGGTATAGAGCGGGCGATCGCCCCCATTGACACCGACAATAAAATTTTGATAAAGATTGCGGGGGTTATAGAGATAGAACTGATTGATCGTCTCTTTGCTAATCACCGTTTCTAAACTGGCGCGGGGATAACAATCCGTGACATAGCCCACTGCCCGTAGGGGAATGGCTTTACCCGCAATCAAATCGGCAATGACATGGCCCCCCCCGCGCTCCCGCAGACTGTCGGCTTCGCCCGCTTCGGAATTGGGATCCAGCGATTGGGCTGCCCCCAAGTACAGATCGACGGCGCCAAAACCACTGTAGGCAGGAATGCCATCGAGCCAACACTGCCGCAGTTTAATCGGTGGATCCGTCGGCCCCAAGTTAATCATCGCCCCAGACGATTCCATGGGTTCAAACGTGCCCGTCGTGATCACATCCACTTGGCGCGTTGCTTCCGCAATGCTCAAGCTTTCAAGGCGGGCTTTGAGTTCTGCCAATGTCCAAACGGTGGCTTTGCCTGCTGTAATCTTTTCATTGATTTCGGCAATCGTGCGTTCCACAGGCGTTACCGCAGATCTTCAGGATGGCGGATTTGCCAAGTGCCGTCAGGCAGCCGTGAGACCTTACCTCCTAGACGTTCAATATTCTCGATGGCCGTTTGTCGCGAGCGATCGCTGACCGCATTCACCAGTGCCCAAATCCAGGCATTGATCTGTGCCATCCGACTATCGGGATCCCGCCGTAGGGTTTGTGCCAACGAGCGATAATACTCTGCTGCGGCACGGACTTGTGGATCTGGATTCATTTCTGCCCAAGCCGCCGCGCGATCGTAGGACTCTGCTGCCGCTCGCCCCTTGCCCAAAAAGAGCAATTCATCCATCGCCCGAAATACCCATGCCAAGTAAGCTGTCGGTTGATAGGCAGGATCCATCGCTGCCAGACCCCGATCCATCAAGGCCACAGAGGTTTGCGGCTGTCCTGCATACACCGTAATTGCCGTTGAAAGATAGGGATAGGTTGGGGCAAAGCGGGGGTCTTTAGCGATAATTACCGCAAAGAAAGCAGGTGCATCGTCGTAACCCGTGACTTGGCGGGCAGCGGAATCACCAAAAAACTGGAGAAATTGCAAAAACGCCCAATCGGCAACTAAATTGTCAAAACCAAAGGCGGGTAGGTTGGCCAAAAGCCGCATCTGTGTAATGGTCTGGGCATTCTGGCGCTCATATTCGGCATCGGTGAATTGTTCTCCCGTTTGAGCCTGTAACTGACGCAGGGCATCCTGCTGCATAAAGGCAATAATGCTCAGGGCCACAACCGTCAGACCCAGACCCACAGCTTCTGACCAGCGCCAGCGTTTTTGAAGCATGGCTCACCCTCAAGCCAGTTAGGAATTTTTGTTGCTTGCTTCTCCCGGTTCAGTAATCCGCTGAAAGAGATAGCCTGTTCCCCGTGCTGTCAAAATTAATTCTGGATTACTGGGGTCTTCCTCTAGCTTAGCCCGCAAGCGGGAAATGTGGACATCCACCACCCGCGTATCCACATGGCGTTCTGGCGTGTAGCCCCACACCTGCTCGAGAATTTCTCCCCGTGAGAAGGGTTCCCCCGAGCGTCCCACCAGCAATTCCAAGAGCATAAATTCCATACCCGTGAGGCGAATGCGCTCATCCCCCTTATAGACTTGGCGCTTGTTGGTATCAATGCGAATATTGCCCACCTGAATCACCCCAGAGCTAGGGATACCAGAGGTGCTAGTTTTCTCAATGCGTCGCAGCACCGAGCGAATGCGGGCTTCCAACTCCTTGGGGGAAAAGGGCTTGACCACATAATCATCGGCGCCCAGTTCCAGCCCTGTAATGCGATCGGCGACATCGCCAAGGGCAGTGAGCATAATGATGGGGACATCGGATTCTTTGCGCAGTTCTTGACAGACGCCATAGCCATCGAGTTTGGGCATCATCACGTCAAGCACTACTAAATCTGGCTGCTCCTGCCGAAATGTGGTCAGGGCTTCCTCGCCATCGGCAGCAGTGACGACAGTATAGCCAATCATTGACAGCCGAGTTTCTAAAATGCGGCGAATACTCGCTTCATCATCAACAACGAGTATCTTTTCTTTGTGGCTCTCCAAAGTAACGGACACTCCTACTCAATGAGAACAGTAATGGATAAGAAATTAAAATGTGAATTTTTTGTACTCTATCATTTTTTTACTGGCTATAGAAAGACTCCCAGCCCTGACTAGGACAGGATTTTGCCGATTTTTCAGAATTGAGAATCTTTAAGATATTTTAACGTGGTCTTGTCGAGAAAAAAAGCGGACACCCCTACAAGAGCATCCGCTAGTGTATTGATTCACCAGTGGTTAGTGGCAGCGTTCCCTAGTCGCGGTGGCTTGGCTGAATCCCCACCAACGAGGGCGAGAGGCTTGACCAAGACTGCTTCACCAAGTCGGCATCGGCCTTGACACTGCCAATGTAGTTGCCCGCTGGCAGGGTGGGGAAGCGTTTGTAGGGCACGACATCTTCGCCAAAGTAGCGGCTGTACTCAGGGCTATTCACCATCGTTTCGACAGCAGCCTTGAGGCCTTGATCCGCCAAGATTTTGTTGTATTGGCGAATTTCCGCTTGGGTGGCCGGGGCGCGACCGAGGAGGTGACGGAAGAGGAATTCAATCACCTTGGTGTTGGGATAGGGGGTGTAGAAGCGGTTGCGATAGATCTCCGAGCTGGCCAAGGTACGCACAAACTCGCGGACGGTAATTTCACCGTTGCGCAGGCGGCTCTCGAGATCAGGGCGCCGGAACTGGCTGGGCACTTGGCCACTGAAGACATCCATCACTTGGCAGTAGATGGCATTGATCAGCAGTTCCACTTCAGCACTAGGGGCACCCACGGTCATGCGGAAAATGCGAGCAGGACGGCGACGGCTGGTACCGACCCCCACTTCCACCGATTGACCATCGCCATTGCGGAAGGAGCGTCCCAATTCGATAAAGCGGGGTTTGCTGGGATCCGCTTGACGCGCTTTGGCCTCTTGCTCGGCGATCGCCCGACTGAGGAGCGGCAGCTTCGTGTTATCGAGGCGAGGTTTCACGGGTGCGAAGCTGGGCACGACAATCGCATCACTTTGCTTCGTGAGTTGATTGTGCAATTTCTCAGTGTTGGGGAAGTTGGCCGCCGGCAGGGTGGGGAAGCGACGATAGGGCACCGTATCCTCACCAAAGGCTTCAGCGTATTCAGCACTACTGACGAGGGCTTGGACAAAGGCCTTTAAGCCTTGGGTGGCCAGAATTTGGTTGTAGCGGCGAATTTCCGCTTGATCAAGGGGCGCTCGACCTAAGAAGTGCTTGGTGCCCAGTTCGATCACCTTGGTGTTGGGGTAGGGGGTGTAGAACTCCTTCTGATAGAGTTCCGAGCAACCCAAGCCCTCGATAAACTCCTTGAGGGTAATCTCGCCGTTGCTGAGCTTCGATTCAAGGGCAGTAAATTCATCGCGGACAATGTAGGGCGCCACATCCCGCTCAAAGACCTGACGATAGGCCGCCTGAATCACTAGTTGCAGATTTTGCTTGTCATTGAGATCTGTGAGCTTAAAGACCTTGGTTTGGTCGCGGCGCTTGCTCACCCCTTGATTGGCACGGAACTGAATTGCTGGCTCGGTTCGCAGTTCGGTCACCGCCCCCAGTTCGACAAAGCGAGGTGTTTCTTCTTTTTCAGGGGGTACGCCAGTTTCACCAATCGTGCCAGTGCGGAGCGATCGCAGAGCCAGACCTTGGGGCGTAATGTAGCGCTCGTAGGGAACCGTATCTTCGCCAAAGGCTTCGCTGTACTCTTGGCTGTCAATGATCGCATCCACTAAGCCATAGAGACCTTTCTTCGAGGCAATGTCGAAGTAGGTATTCATCTCTTGGCGACCATAGGTGGGACGACCCAAGAGGCGACGGTGAATATATTCAATCGCCTTCGTGACGTACAGCGGTGTCCAGTAGAGGCTGCGGAAGAGGTTTGACTTGGCCAAAATCCGCACAAATTCACGCACAGAGATTTCACCATTTTCCAGTTTGATCTCGGCCACTTTTTGGCGCTGCCCTTCATAGACATCGCGGCCAAAGACTTGCAGATAAGCGGCACGAATCACCCGCTGGGTCGAACTTTCAGCAAATTTGACGCTGTCGCCGCCCGTGGCGATCGAGCGTTTGCCAATGCGGGCATTGATGCTGGGAAGCTGATCCAGTTTGAAGACTTTTGGCCCTAGGCTGCCGGGGGCGACCCCACGCGCTGCGGGATTGCTCACCTGATTGTTGATCCCTGGCCCGCGCGTAATGAGAATGCGGCGGGTGTCTTTGTTGAAGGGTTGGGGGCGAGCATTGGGATTTTTCTTCTCTTTCGGGAAGATGGCGCCAAACTGAATTTCCAAGGGATCGTTGCCCGCACCGTAGGGGTGTTGATCCGGCAGCGGCTGATCCTGAGCGGCAAAGGTGGTGATGAATTGCGGGACTTTACGGAAGGGAGCACTGTACTTGAAGAGATCCTGTTGGGCACCCCAGTTGCGGCACTCTTGAGCCTCTTGACCCAGACCCCGCAGATAGGGCACCGTCTCTTCACCAAAGTAGTCGCTGTATTCCTTGGAATCCACAAGGGCATCCACTAAGGCTGGAAGACCCCCTTTGGAAATAATGGCAAAGTAGGTTTGCACTTCCTCACGGCTCGAAGGCCCACGACCCAAAATATGGCGGAAGGCCAGTTCGAGGGCACGGCTGTTGATATAGGGTTCGTAGAAGTTTTTGCGATAGAGGGGCGATTTGGCCAGTTGGCGGATGAACTCCTTCATCGAGATGGAGCCATTTTTCACCTTGGATTCTAGGTCAGAGATGCCCAAGCCGTAGGCACGGGAGATGTCGCGTTCAAAGATTTGCCGATAGGCGGCTTTGACCACTTCGTTTTTCTCGGCAGCGGATAGCCCCGGCTTCATCACAAATTTGGGACGGCGTTCGGCGGCATTGAAGTAAATCTGGGGTAGTTGCAGACCTTGAAGATCCGTGGAGTTGCGCTGCCGCACTTTATCGGAGGGGGCAGGGGCAATAAATTCGTTGATCAGAACTTCAAAGTAGGTTTCCACAATGCCCTTGGCTTCGGCGTCTTTTTCAAAGTAGCTAAGAGCCGCCCGCCGCATTTCCTGTAGGGCAGCAATGGTGGCATCAGTGGAGCAAGCAGCCTCAATAATTTCCCGCAAGCCGCGCGTATTCACCGCCAGAATGTTGGGATCGCCAGCCACAATGGCATAGGTGGTATAGCGCAGGAACCAATCCAAGTCGCGCAGGGATTTTTCCATGCGGGCAGGGCCATAGCGGGCAATGTTGATCGGCTTGAAGCCCACGGGTGCACCACCACCAGAGGCACTAAAGACGGAGCGCAAGCCCTCTAGGAATCCACCACGGGTGTCCACATAGGTTGCGGTTCCCAACTTCATGGCTTCTTTCATGTCAATGGCTTCGCCCCTTGCCCCAGTGGTGAATTGGGGGGCTTCTGCAGTTTGGGGACGGGAGAGGAAGGCCATGGGGGAACCACCGACAAAGATGCGGTTGGCAGCACGGGAAACAATGATGTCGGCGTTGCGGGTGAGGGTGGTGGCAATTTCAAGGCGTTTTGCCCCAGAGCGCAGATAAACAGCGAGTTCATCCAGCTCACCCCGATTCAGGAAGCGATCCTGCTGTTCGGCTTGAATAATCGTTGAAACGGGGACTGTTTGATAAAGTTGCGGGCGGGCAACCGAGCTTCCACCACTTGCTTTGACAACCATGGTTACTAAGAGGCTCCCTTTACTTTTAGTTAACGCGCTAACTTAGATTAGAACGATTCGGGGGTAGCTCGGTATTTTTTTAAGAAATGTATAAATTTATGGGGATTTATCGGCGATCGCCCCTAAGCTTTATGAATTTTTGTAATATTCCTTGACGGCGGTGCCCGACCTCAACACCCATGCCTGCTTCAGGCAACTAATTCGCCCACTCAACCGATCGCCTAAAAGTGCTGAAAAAGTTGATCGGGCTGCAGGGGCAATAATTCACCATTGAGCTTGAGTTGCACTCTCTTTTCAGGAATCATTTCCCCAACAATGGCGGCTTGCTCACCCGCTGCCCTACAAAGTTCTTGAGCCAAGTCTGGGGCAAGGCACAACACCAGTTCAAAATCTTCACCGCCATAGAGTGCCCAGTTCAAGGCCTGCGGGCGATCGCTATAGCCCACCATCGGAATTTGCTCTGCCCAAAGAATCGCACCCACCCCACTGGCTTGACAGAGTTGCAAGACAGCTGCCGCGAGGCCATCACTACTATCCATGCCAGCCAGACGCGGCGGGGGCACCTGTTGGCGCAGCCATTGCACAATATCCAATCGAGGTTGAGGGCGTTGATGGGCTTGGATCCACGCTTGCCGTAGTTCTGCGGACACAGTACTAGCCCACTGCGGATACAAAAGGCACTCGAGACCAGCGCGGGAGGCACCATGAACCCCCGTCACGACAATGACATCCCCCACCCGGGCGCGATCGCGATAAATAATCCGTTCTGGCGGCGCACTGCCCAAGACGGTGATGCTGAGACTGAGAACGCTAGAGCGACAGGTATCACCACCGATAATGCTGGTGCCATAGGCCTGACAACAGGCGGCCATGCCTTGATAAATCTCCTCAATTGTTGCCACAGGACAGTTGCGCGGTGCCGCGAGACCCACCGTTAACCCCAAGGGCAATGCCCCCATGGCTGCAAGGTCGGATAAATTGGCGGCCAGCGATCGCCAGCCCACATCCACTGGCGTCATGGTCACAGGGGTATCGGTCATGCCTAAACTAAAGTGCACCCCCTCAACCAAGACATCGGTACTCACAATCAGTTGTTCACCGGGGGGTAGCGACAAAACCGCGGCATCATCGCCAATCAATTCCCTGTGGCAATAGGGGCGCAGGCGCTCAATCAATTCCAGTTCGCCACAGTCGGCGAGGGTGAGCATCACTAATCAAACATCCGAAAATAGGGGGGGCGAATGGGGGCGCCGGGTTCTTTTTCGAGATCAAAGTTAATCACATCCCAGCGCTCCTCTTGGCTAGCGGGGGGGCTAAACTCTACGGGCAAACCAAAGAGGCGCAGCATTTGGGGATCGGTGGCACCACGCCAAGGTGTGTTCCGCTCTAGGTAAGCACAAAAGAGGTCGCGATAGCGTTCGGCAATAATGACTTTGGTGGCACGGTAGCCTTGGGTGTAGAGGCGATCGAGGGCATCGTGAATTTCAAAGCGAATCCCGTCGGGGTGGGTGTGCTGGCGATACCATTCGCCGTCCCAGAGGCGCCAAATGCGGCCGGATTGCAGGTGCATTAATTCCCCCGTTTTGGCATCGGCTTCAAAAGGACCGTGGCGCGGGCACAGGTACGTATCGGTGAGGGTCAGGGCGGGAATGACTTGCCGACAGTGGGGACAACGAATTTCAGGACCAAAGATCGGGTAGTGAGAGCCGGATGAGATCATGGACAGTTACCACACAGCGGCAGCAAATCCACCGCGATCGCCCTTATTATAACGAGTTGACTTCAGGAGCGGAAAACAAGGCGCCGTTCCCCCTCAAGTGGGTGGTTTGGGCTACCCTTAAGGGGTGGCAGATGCCAAGATAAAGAAATGTGTAAATTGGGATTGAAGCGTCAAGAATGATCCTTGGGGATGAACAGCGGGACATTTTGATTATTGGTGGCGGCACCATGGGGCTGGCGATCGCCATCGAATTGGCATTGCGGGGGGCACGACCCACCGTTCTCAGCCGCCAGTTTCGGGAAGCAGCGCTCCATGCCGCAGCGGGAATGTTAGCCCCCCAAGCAGAAGGCTTGCCCGCAGGCGCCATGTGGAATTTGTGTACGGCGAGCCGCAATCTCTATCCCAGTTGGATTGATAAGCTTGAGCAACTGACGGGCATGGATGCGGGCTACTGGCCCTGTGGTATTTTGGCACCCGTGACCGATGAGCGGCAGCGCGATCGCGCCCACCCTATGGAACCCGACAGCCGCTGGCTCGATGCATCTGAACTTGGGAACTATCAACCGGGCTTTGCGGAGAGTGTGCTAGGGGCTTGGTGGTTTCCCCAAGATGGGCAGGTGAATACGCGCAACTTGGCTAAGGTCTTGGTGAGTGCCGCTCGCATTCTAGGAATCGAAGTGATTGAGGGCATTAGTGTCCAGCGGTTTCAGCAAGCCCCCCAAGGGGAAATTACAGCCTTGGAGAGCGATCGCGGGCGTTGGTCTGCGGGGATTTACATTCTGGCCACAGGCGCATGGGCACAAAGCCTACTTCCCCTACCCGTCACCCCCCGCAAGGGGCAAATGTTAGCCCTAAAACCGCCGGGGCAACCCCTACTGAACCATGTGATCTTTGGCGATCAACTCTATCTCGTGCCGCGTCGCTCTGGCAAAGTGGTGGTGGGTGCCACCAGTGAGGATGTGGGTTTCCAAGAGGGAACTACGGTTGCTGGCCTGCAAGCACTGCTGAATCGTGCCACCGCCGTTATTCCAGAGTTGGCCAGTTACGAGGTGATTGATACGTGGTGGGGCTATCGTCCAGCCACCCCCGATGATTTACCGATTTTGGGGGAAGGGCCAGCGGCGAATCTTTACTTGGCCACGGGGCATTACCGTAATGGCATTTTACTTGCCCCGATTACAGCGAAGCTGATGGCCAACTTGATTTTGCATCGGACGGGCGATCGCCACCTGAAAGCCTTTTCGTGGCAGCGATTTCAAACTCCGTCGGCAGCCAGTGCCTAGGCCGTCACCAACTCAGGACTAGGACGTTTGCTATGGCGGATGCCCGCGATCGCTGCTGCGTAATCCGGTGCCTTGAAGACCGCTGAACCGGCCACAATGGCATTGGCACCGGCTTCGAGAACTTGCCACGTATTGTCCGCCTTGAGACCGCCATCCACTTCGATCCATGGGTCTAAACCGCGCTCTTCGCACAGTTGCCGTAGTCGCCGAATTTTTGGCAAAACCGCTGGAATAAATTTCTGGCCCCCAAAGCCAGGGTTGACACTCATAATCAGCACGAGATCACAGACATCAAGGACGTACTCAATGAGTTCAAGAGGGCTAGAGGGGTTGAGCACGACACCTGCTTGCTTGCCCAGTTCCCGAATTTGACAGAGGGTGCGATGCAGGTGAGGCGAGGCATTGTGTTCCGCATGGACAGAGATAATATCCGCCCCCGCTTTGGCAAAATCCGCCACGTATTTTTCTGGCTCAACGATCATTAAGTGCACATCGAGGGGCTTTTGGGTCAAGGGGCGAATTGCCTCAACAACCAATGGCCCAATCGTGATATTGGGAACAAAACGACCATCCATGACGTCGACATGGATCCAGTCGGCTCCCGCCCGATCCACCGCTTGGATTTCTTCACCCAAACGACTGAAGTCCGCAGAGAGAATGGAGGGAGCAATCACGACGGGCTTAGCACTCATGACCGATTCATTCCGTAAATAACGTTACAATTGTTTTTCAGTGTACCGAGCGATCGCCCCCACAGCAACTCTCCACCACCAAGACCACTTTGGCAAGTGCCTATGCATAGCCACTGCAGACCAACGGTACATTTTATAGTAGGCAAGAATAGAGTTCGTCTGCACCACCAATATCATCAGCCAAAGGTGAGACACCAAATGTTGAAACAGCGCGCCACGATCATCACCATTGCCATTGGGTTGCTGGCCTCAGGCATGAGCGGCTGTGGCTTTATCGTCACTGAAGTTGAAACAGACGCCACCAATCAACCCGATCAACCGGTGGCGCCACCGGCAGCAGCTGCCCCAGACCTTGAACCCGAACCCCCCAGTGTCACCGCATCTGCGGTTGCGGCATTAATTCCTCCTACCAACCCTAAAACCTATGTTGAGGGACTGGCAAATGTCGGTCGTGCCAATCCCTTCGCCCCGCTGCTTCCCCCCAACAGGAACGAAGCTCCCAAGGGTGAAACGCCAAACGGTGCGCCCGCCGCTACGGGTAATGCGGGTAACGGTTCTCCTCAAACAGCTGCTAATGGAACAGGTACTCCCGCTGCCGCCATTCCACCCACCCCATCACCCCTGCCGCCTCCAGTGGATGCCCAAGCGGTGAAGGTTTTTGGTGTGGCTGCCGTAAATGGTCGCCTACAGGCAATTATTCGCTCACCCAAAGAGAATGTCACCCGTACGGTGCAGGTGGGGGATACGATCGCTGGCAATGTACTTGTGCGTGCGATTGATGCCTATGACACCACACCCGCAGTGGTTTTAGAACAATTTGGTCAAACGGTGCGCCTTACGGTCGGTCAGCCCACCACTGCGCAAGGGGCAACACCACCAGCAATCTAGGGCTAGCTGTGAATCCGCGGCAAGGGGTAGGGCGTGCTGAGAATCTCACTCTCAAGGACAGCCAACTGCTGCAATCGCTCTGCCACCACCTCTTGGCCAAAGGACTCATAGGCCAAGTACCAATAGGTGCCATAGTGGCGTGCCTCAGAGGTGACTAAGCTAGCAAAGAACTCCGCCAGTTCCTGATCCGGGCAGTGCTGAGCCAGCAGTTGCAATCGTTCGTGGCTGCGAGCTTCAATCAATGCGCAAACCAATAGGGTATCCAAGAAGCGCTGGGGTTCCTGCGGGCGGACAGTGGCATTCAAGCGAGAGGCGTAGGGGGGTGCACTGAGGGGGGCAAGGGCAATGTGGCGGCGTTCCAGTTGCTGATTGACTTGACGGAAGTGCTCGAGTTCCTCTTGGGCAATATCGGTGAGGGCATCTACCAATCGCTTGTGGGAAGGATAGCGAAACATGAGATTGATAGCTACGCCAGCCGCTTTGCGCTCACAGTGGGAGTGATCGAGCAAAATCGTATCCAAGTGAGCGATCGCCTGCTCTACCCACTCAGGACGGGTAGGTTGCACAAGGAACTTAATGCGAACGGGCGTCTCAATCACGGCGGCGCTGGACGGTGAGCACAGAACAGGGGGCATTGTGGAGCACATAATTGCTGACACTGCCGAGGAAAAATTCACTCAAGCCCTTGAGACCCCGCCGCCCCAGCACAATCAAATCACTTTCCCAATCTTTGGCCAGATCACAAATGGCACGACCCGCATCCCCTAAGGCTTGGGTAAATTCTGTGGGCACCCCTTTTTCAGTGGCAATTTGGGCGAGGTTGCGCAGCATATCCAAGCCTTTTTGCTCAAAGTTTTCCCACTGCTCCGCATAGGCACGCATCACTTCCTCGTGGAGTCCCACATAGACCCCGGAGGCCAAGGGGGTGGTAAAGATGGGGTCAGGATAGGATTCATTGGTGGGTGAAAGGACATGAATCAGCATCATGCGGGCTTGGTAGTGCTGTGCCAAATCCAGCGCCGTTTGAAAGACCTGTTCTCCCAGTTCACTGTCATCCACTGCAACGAGAATTTTTTTGTACATAACGCCCTGCCCTCCAATTTGCCTACCGCCTTTTTCACAGTCATGGAGTCCTGCTCAAGACTGCCCAAACCCATTCCTATTCCTAAAAGCGAATCTCACTCCTGACTCCTCAACTGTTCATCAAAAAATAGAAAAAGGCTCTATCTCTAGCTTAGAAGATTCCCACGGGGCTAAAACCTACATTTTGTAACATAGATTACTTTTGCGCAACAGTAATCGCCATTAGCCCGCCCAAGAGGGGATAGTGTTTCACGTGCTGAAAACCCACGTTTTGAATTAGATCACAGAGGGTGGCTGGGCTGGGGAAAGCCTGAATACTCGGCCACAAATAGTCATACTCTGCGGCCAAGCCATACTGACGGGCGGTGGGCACGACCCACTGTTGCAAGTACCATTGCTGAAATTGCTGGAGTGCGGGGGTTTGGGGATGGCTAAAGTCAAGAATGGCGACTCGCCCAGCGGGAACCAGCAGCCGAAACATTTCCCTGAGAGCTTGGGGAATATCTGCCACATTGCGTAGCCCGTAGCCGATCGTGATGCCCTGAAATGTTTGATCCCCAAAGGGGACTGCTAAGGCATCTCCTTGCAGCCATTCAATTTGCGGGTAATGGCAACTGCGTTGACGGGCGATCGCCAAGGGTGCTGCCGCAAAATCCAACCCCACCACCCGCCCCTGCCGCCCCACCCGCCGCGCCAGCACACGACTCAAATCCCCCGTGCCACAGCAGAGATCCAAAGCCGTTGCCCCTGCAGGCAGTTCGAGCCAGTCCACGGCCATTTGCTTCCAGACATGGTGAAGGCCAAAGCTCAGTTGATCATTGAGGCGATCGTAGAGGGGGGCAATGCGCTCAAACAGGGCTTGGATATCGGTCATGGTTTAGCCTTAGCGCTGGCGACGCTGACGCAAATAGTTCGCCTCACGGCGTAATTGCTGAAAGTACTCCGTTTCGGTAATTTCTGCCACCTGCTGCCGCCGTTTTTCGTGATCAATTTCCACCCTTAGCTCTTCGATTTGCTGTTGCATCGCTTGCTCACGCTGTTTGCGCTCAGTAATGTCCTGCACCAATCCTTCATAGTAGAGAATCTTGCCCTCGGCATCCCAGACCGCCCGCATATCCAATTCGACCCAGATGATCTGGCGATCGCGCCGATAGGCCTTGAATTCAAAATGTCCCGTTGTTCCTCCAGTCGCAAAATGATTCAGAATCTCATCGCGGGTGCTGGGTGCCACATAGATTTGGTCGCGAATACTGGTGACGCTCTGCACCATTTCTTCAGGAGAGTCAAAGCCAAAAATTCTGGCCATGGCGGCATTGACCCGAATAAACCGATTTTCTGTTGACGCCTGAAAAATCCCCTCAAGGGCATTCTCAAAAATACTGCGGTAGTTTTCCTCAGCAATGCGCAGTGCTTCCTCGGCGCGAATGCGATCGCTAATATCAATACCGACGGCAACCGTATGGGTACCCTGCATGTATTTTTGCAAAGCCACGAGGTAAAATGCGGTTTGACCATTGCGCTTAACGGAGATCACGCGTGAGGCAAATTGATCGGGAGAATCCACAAACTCCTGCATAAAGGCTGCCAACTCTCTATCCTCACGCAAAAAGCCCAAGGGACGACCAATAAACGCCTCTGGTGGCAAATTCAAGGTTTCTGCCAACTTGCGATTCACCCCCTTATAGATGCCCTCGGCATTAATCCACGAGATCGTACCCGGTACAGCATTGAGTACCGCCTCAAACTGTTCATTGGCCTCAAGCAGTTCATCACGAATCTGCTCAAGGGAGTGGTTTTTCTGGGCTAACTCCTCAAAAGAGATCCGCAACTGGCGCATCATGGCATTAAAGGCATTGGCCAGTTCTCCCACCTCATCAAGGGAGTGCACCTGCACCAGTGTCGTCAAATCGCCTGCCTGCACGCGGCGGGTCGAAGTCGCCAAGGATTGAATGGGTTTGACAATGGCATTGGCCGTGAGATAGGCCCAAACACTGGCCAACAACAGGGCACCAAGGGTAATGGCAAAGGCCACCAACCGTTTCTGGGTGGTCATGGTATGAATCCACGCTTGGGACTTCCCCACAAAGGCGATACCAATGGGCGGTGGATGCGGCAAATCGAGCTGCTGGCGAAAGTCCTGCAATGGACTGTAGATCGTTACATAGGGAGAACCCAAAATGTCAGTTGTGCCGAAAAACGTTTTGCCCTGATTGAGCACTTGAGTGGCCACTTCGCGAGCAACGCGGGTACCAAGGGCGCGAGTCTGACCATCGGTGTAAGGTACATTGGTGGCAATCCGCAAATCTTGGGCAAAAATTGTTGCCACCGTATCTACCGTGGACCATTCTGTGGTGGCATCCACAAGATCCGGCATATTGTTGAGTAAAATGCCCGTCAGAATTAGCCCCTGAAATTGGTTGTTTTCATAGAGAGGCTTTGCGGCAAAGGCCAGTAAGCCAATATTGCCGTCGGCAATGGGGTAGGTACCCACAGGGGCTGGCTGTTGCTTGGCGGGTAGAGTTGCAATGGGTTGAGGACGCAATGTGATCTTGGCCTGCTGGGCTAAGCCCAGTTCTTGTAACTGCTCACGACTGAGGAGCACCAGACCGCTAATCATCTGCTGGCGATCGCGAGCCACTTGAAACATCGGTAAGTGAGCAATACTGCTGGCTTGATGTGAGCTGAGACGATAGTAGGAATGGGTTTCGGGGGTCAAGTCGAGGAGTGCCTCTCCCGTTTTAGCCAAGACCATTGTTTGCTGGGCGAGTACCTGACCACTAGCATCGCTCACCAGCATCAGATTCATGGGACGCTCAGTGGGATCCACCTCCTCAAGCAGATCGCGGATAGTGGAGGGATTCATCATACGGGTGAGGGGTTGACCCACGTGCTGCACATACATCCCATTGGCAATCAAGAGGGCTTGAATGCGAGACTCATAGGCCAAGTTATCAATTTCCCACTGCAAATCCTGCAAGCTAGAGCGCAGTTGCTGCTCAAGTTGACGATCGAAGTTATGATTACTGACCTGAATCAGGGCTTCGGTAATAATCACGGCTGGAAAGAGCGCCACAAGAGCCAAGGCCAAGGTAAATTTCCAACGCAGACTTAACCGCTGCCATGCGGTCGAGAATCGTTGAGATAAGGCTCTAGCGGAATTTTTCATCAAGATTGATACCGAGGCTACTGCAACTGCCGCAATTGCTACTTTCCAAGCTTGAGCGTTGCTGGCAGTACATTGATCTTAGACGACCTTAAAAACGGTAACGGAATTCAATAAAGCCTGTGCCCTGACCACTGGTGCTCACCTGTCCGCCAAGGCGAATCTGCTCTGTCACCTGAAACCCAAGGTTAAACCGCGTCGGATCACTGGGAGCGGTGAGCAACTGCAAGAGGGAAACCGAGGTAAAACTGTTCACTTGAAAACCCAGTTCAGCCCCTAGGGCAAGGGTTGGGGCTTGGCTTTGGGCCTGGCGATCGGGGGGCACGACGGCTGGAAACATCCGAAAGGAAGTGCGGTTACCCGTGGCCTGATCAATCAATGCCTGTAGGTTGTTGAAAAGAGCTGATCCGGCAAGACTGGCCACCGCCGCTTCTCCCCCCACTTGGTTGAGATCCGCAATTGAACCACCGCCCATCAAGGCAAGGAGTTCGGTCGTGCTGCGCGAAGGGGTACTGGATAGCTCAAGCACCGCAGGCAAATTGGTTTGCAATTGACTGGCACGACCATTGATGCGGGCAGTGATCCGAATGGTGTTCAATGTTCCCAGACTGGTGGCTGTGAGGGAACCCGCATCGGAGAGTCGCGTCACGGTGCCGGGGGTATAAACTTCAGTGGCAGTGGCAGCAAGGGTGAGGTTGAGTTCGGGATCTAAGCCATTGGCGGGGGTAAAGAGCACATAGTTATCCGCTCGCCGCTGGAGCAAAAAGAGGGTGGTGAACAGATTCAGTTGCCCGCCTGTGAGGCGAATTTTGCCGTCAGGCTGGAGACTATCGAGACCCCCATTGAGGGTTAAACTGCCAGTGGCCGTTAGGTTGAGAACGGGCGATCGCGTCACCCGCAAGGCATCTGAGATATTAATTACCAAGTTATCAAAAGCTAGGGGTTCAAAGGGACTGTCAGCAGGAGTGGCTAACCCATTGCCATTGACCAAACCATTGATGGCACCTAAATCCAAACGGCCTTGGCTGAGGTGGACACTGCCCCCCAAATCAGGACTCAGGAGCGTATCCGTAATCACGAGGGTGCCATCTACGGTGCCGCGATAGATATTGCCGGCATTCACTTGCAAGCGTCGCAAGGACGCGGTGAGGGGGGTCGCAGCATCAGGATCATCGGGGACCAAGGGCGTCTGAATCGGTAACACCCCTGCCATAGTAATTTGCCCTTGGCTAAAGAGACCTTGAATGCCATCCACCCGCAGGCGATCGCGATCGAAGCGCACCCGCGCACTGAGATTAGTCACCGGTTCCTCAAAGGCGGGAGTTTTAATCACCGCATCATCCACACTCAGGACGCCATTCACCATCGGCTCCGCCCACGTTCCCCGCAGTTGGGCTTGGAAAACTCCCCTTCCTTGTTGCCATTGCACCTGATCGGTAAAGAGGTTGATCAACGACAATCCCTCATCCTTGACACTCACATCTAGGGCTAACTGTGGATCCACCACGGGTCGCGGGTCAAGGGGATAGATCAAGGGAACCGAACCTGTCACCATGAGCGGTTCTGGCGTATCCAAGCGGGCGATCGCCTGAAGGGCAAGACGATTTTGGGCGTAGCGGAATGTGGCATTCGCTGCCTCCAAGGGACGTTGATTCAACCGACCCTCCGCAAGGGTCGCCTCACCGGCGAGAATGGGCTGCTGCCATGAGCCAGTCAACACCGCTTGGGCATTCACCTTACCTTCCACATCCACCCCCGGCGGCAAAAGACTTGCCACAAGACTCACAGGGAATTGCTCTAACCGCAGTTGGGCATTTTGCTGGTTACCGCCAAGAATGCCATTGACGTTTAATTGCCCACCATTCACAAGCAGATTGAGGGTTGTCAGCACCAGTTGATTTTGGGCAAAGCGACCGCGACTCAGAAACTGATCAACTGCGTAATTTCCCCACTGCCAATTGGCGCCCTTAAGATCAAAGCTGGCCACCAGACCCGACTGCGGGGTTTGACTCAGATTGATTTGGCCATTAAAAGTCCCCTGAAGTTGCTCCAAGGGGGGCAGCAGCTCCGGCCGCCGCACCAAAGCCGCTTGGGCTTGTAGCATCTCAATTTCGGCAAGGCGGCGAATTTGTGTGAGCAGTGAGACTTGCAGACCTTCCCCTGCGGTGGGTGTGCCCAAATCTGCGGCAGTCCCCCGAGCGGTGGGTTGGCCAATCCCGAGGACGATGGCGAGTCCCGTTAAATCCGCTAAATTGCCTTGGGCAATCGTCAACTGCGCCCCCAATTGTTGAGGCTGGAGATCGGCAGTGAATTGATAGCGACTTTCCCCTTTTGTAAAAAGGCCAGATTGAATCGTCAGGCGATCGCGACTCAGACGGAATTGCGCTTGCAGGCGATCGCCCCGCCATGCCCCTAACCCCGGTCGCTCTACGGTAAAACTACCCTGCCCCCTCGTCCAATTTTGCAACTGGAGATTGCCTGAGGCCACTCCTGCGAGAATGGCTTTTTCGGGGAGTTCCGGGAGCCGTAACCGCAGGGATTCCACAGGAAACTGCTGCAGACGCAGATCAAAGCTCTCCCCTTGGCGCTGGCCGATCAGTTGCGCCTGTTGCCGTTGAACCAGCAGTGAGCGGGGTAAGCCATCGGCATCCAAACGAAATGCCAAGCGATCGCCCCCCCCCTGTAAATTGAGGGCTGCCCCCTGTTGTTGGCTCAAGGTAACCGTGCCCGTGAGTTGAGGGGCAAAGCGCAAATCATTCACCGCCAATCCTTGGGTGAGCAGTGCCCCCTGAAACTGGAGCCTATCGAGGCGGCCTGTGAGTTGGCCTTGAAAGGACGTGGTACCTGCAAGGGTGAGGGGAACGGGGAGATTCGGTTCCAAGAAAGTGCTTAAGGTACTCAGGGGGAGATTTCTGGCTTGGATGCCCAATTGAATGTCAGTGGGTTGTAAGGCCGCTAAATCAACACCAATAGTGCCTTGGGCGCGGATCGCACCGAGGGTGGCTTCTTGGACTTGCAATTGCTGACCATCCCAGTTCACAACTGCAATCAGCGGATCACCCGTGGGGGTTTGATCCACTTGCAGATTGGCACTAGCTCGAATCGCTGGTAGCGTTAGTTGATCCACCCGTCCTTGGGCGATCGCCTGCCCACTGAGACGACCTTGTAACTCTTGATTCAACTGCCGTAGGGGAATATTCTCAGCCTGAGCCTGCAACTGCCACTGACCGGCGGCGGCTTGCACTTGACCCCGCAGACGCCCCCCTAAAAACTGCATTTGAAACTCCGGAACGAGCAGTTGAGTTTGCGTCAGACGGGCGGTGCCCCGCAGTGGATACTGAGCCGTCGGTAGTTGAAAGGCGGCATTGGCCTGCCAAGCCTCTGGGGTACGCAGATTACCACCAAAGTCCAGTTGTGCAAACCCCTCCCCTAGGGACACGGGCGGAGCCACATCGTAGCGGCGGGCGATCGCCTGCAGATTCACCTGCTGCACTTGTGCTTGGCCACGAAACTCGCCCGTGGGTTCTACCCCAACCGTTGCCTGTACCTCACCGCCATCCACCAACTGGGCGCGAACCTCCATCAGCCTAACCCCTTGCTCAAGGGACGCCATAAACGGCAGCCGTACCTGTTGCAGTTGCAGTTGATCCACTTGGAGCGGCGTTTGGCTGCGCAGTTCACCCATGACTTGGGGATTCTCCAGATCCCCCTGCACGCGAAGGGTGGGAACTTCCACTTGACCCCGCAGGGGAACCGGTGGCGTAATCTGCAAGGCCGTTAAGGTAGGGGCGAGATCAAACCTCGGCACTTGCGCTTCAATGTTCCAGCCGCTTCGGAGACCGACGGTGCCTTGAGCCTGCCAGCGGACATTGGCGATCGCCCCGCGCAAATAGTGCAGCTTTGCCTGATTGCCCTGCAATTGCACATGGGCTTGTAATCCCTTGATGTCTTGGGGCACAAAGGCCGTGCGTAAAGTACCATCCCGCAACCAAATTTGACCCGTGACTTCGGGGGTTTCTGGTAAAGGCAGACGAACCCGTAATTGCCCCTCCAATTGGCCGCCTTGGACACGAATGGTCTCTGGCAGAATCTCATTCCCGAGCCCAAGGGGAATCTTACTGAAGCGCAAATCCAGTTGTCCTGATTCTTGGGGTTGGTTCCAGTCCCCCTGCAATCGCCATTGGCCACCCCCGGCCAGTTGTCCCTCCGCTTGACCTTCGAGGGCAAAATTCTGGCGATCGGGCGTCAGGGTCAATCCGCCATGAATTTGGTGCAGCAGGTAGGCAGGACGCCGAAAGGGTTGAACCAGCACAGAGCCATCCCGCACCTTCACCCTGATTTGATTCAGTTGAAAAAAGCTCGGCTCCTCCTCTGGCAGCTGAACTTCTGTGCGCCACCACCGCCCTTGGGCATCCTGAACCACCGTGAGTTGGGGTTGGTGGAGAGTCACATCGAGATCTAGTTTTTGACCTGTCAGAAGCTGCCATGGATTAAAGGCGACTTCAATGCCATTGATTAGCGCGTTGTCCAACTCGGGAGTGCCATCTTCTGACGTGTAGCTGGGAACCGCTGAGGAGCCAAAACGAACAACATTCAGCCCGACGTGCTCAACGCCGCCAATTTCCACTGGCCGATTGAGACGCTGTTGTAGTTGTTGGGCAATTTCAGGAGCCAATTCATAGTGCACAAACCACCACGCCCGCGTTCCACCGAGCACCACCAAGGCAATCATTCTCCATCCCCACTGACGAGACCAAAGGGTAAAGGGGGGTTGTGGTTGCTGCGTCATTCATCCCAACTCCGTCACACCTAGGCAAGACGCTTAACAGCTCAATCCTAATACGCAGAACAAAGGCTCGTCTTTCTAAATTTGATTGCCCAAGCGATGGGTAGGTTCTGGGCAATTCAAGAAACGCTAGGATAAAAGGATGAACGTAAAGAAATGTAACAAAATGAGTGTCTTAGCAGATCGTGTGGTGTTAGTGGTGGGTGCCACAGGTGGCATTGGTCAAGCCGTTGTTGAGCAACTCCAAGAAACGGGTGCCAAGTTGGTCTTAGCGGCTCGCTCGAGCGATCGCCTGCAAGCTTTGGTAGAGCAGCTTCCCTCCTCAGTCACCGTACAAATTCAGCCCTGTGACATCACCCAGCCGGCGCAAGTGAGCGAATTAATGCAAGCCATCCGCAGTGAGCAGGGACGACTCGATGTATTGATCAACGCGGCGGGGGCTGGCCTCCTCAAGCCCTATCAAAAAATTACTGCGGCTGAACTGGATCAGATGTTGGATCTCAACCTTAAGGGTTGCTTTTACACCAGCCAACAGGCTGCCGAACTCATGAAAGAGCAACAACAGGGACACATCTGCACCGTTGTCGGTATCCTCGGTAAACATTCAATGGCGATGGGGTCAGCCTACTGTGCTGCGAAATTTGGAGTCGTGGGCTTCAGCAAGTGTATGGCCGAAGAACTCAAGCGCTATGGTATTCGCTTTAGTCTGTTCTACTTTGGCGGTGTGGATACGCCCTTTTGGGATGCCGTCAGCCTCAAAATCGATCGCCAGAAACTGCTGCGACCGGCCACCGTTGCCCGTCTGATTCGCGCTACCCTAGAAACGGATCTCCATGCGGTTCCCCTTGAGTTGAGCTTGATGCCCGATAGCCACGTCTTCTTCTAAGCAGAAAGCGTAGGCAGCGAAGAAGGATGCAGGAGTAGTTCAGCCGTGGAGCGTTTTTCCACCATTTCGGGCGTGATGGTACATTCGCGCAGGTCTTTGCGGGAAGGCAGTTCGTACATCACGTCCAGCATAATCTCTTCAACAATAGCGCGCAGGGCACGGGCACCGGTTTTACGACGGTAGGCCTCTTGGGCGATCGCCTCTACCGCCGCCGGTTCAAAGCGCAACTCCACACTGTCCATGCGCATGAGTTTTTGGTACTGCTTCAGGAGCGCGTTTTGAGGTTGGGTAAGAATTTCTGCCAAGGCGGCCACATCCAACGGCTCTAGCACGGCCACCACGGGAATACGGCCAATGAACTCTGGAATCATGCCGTACTTCACCAGATCGTGGGGTTCCAGTTGCTTGAGAATATCCGCAGAGCGTTTTTCCTTGGGGAGGGGTTCGCCATCGCGGACAAAGCCCATTGCCTTCTTGCCCACCCGCTGCTCAATGGTTTTCTCTAAACCAACAAAGGCGCCCCCACAGATAAAGAGGATATTCGTCGTGTCAATTTGAATGCAGTCTTGGTAGGGATGCTTGCGCCCCCCCTGCGGCGGCACATTGGCGATCGTCCCCTCTAGCATCTTCAGCAGTGCCTGCTGTACCCCTTCCCCGGACACATCACGGGTAATTGAGGGATTTTCACTTTTGCGGGCAATCTTATCAATCTCGTCAATATAGATAATCCCCCGTTGTGCTTCCTCCACATCCATATTGGCGGTTTGCAGCAAGCGCAGCAGGATATTTTCCACATCTTCCCCC
This sequence comes from Thermosynechococcus sp. QS41, assembly GCF_031583515.1. Lineage (NCBI taxonomy): Bacteria > Bacillati > Cyanobacteriota > Cyanophyceae > Acaryochloridales > Thermosynechococcaceae > Thermosynechococcus > Thermosynechococcus sp. QS41. Next base: position 2,162,013 of record NZ_CP134181.1, on the reverse strand, counting down.
ACATAGCCGGCTTCCGTGAGGGTAGTGGCATCGGCAACGGCAAAGGGAACATCGAGGAGCTTCGCCAATGTCTGAGCTAAGAGGGTCTTGCCAGAACCCGTCGGGCCAATCAGGAGAATATTGGACTTTTGCAGTTCGACGTTGTCATCGCCCCGCTGATCACCATCCAAAAGACTCAGGCGCTTGTAGTGGTTATAGACCGCAACTGAAAGGATTTTCTTAGCTTCATGCTGGCCGACCACGTGCTTATCAAGAAATTCCTTGATTTGCCGAGGCTTGGGCACTTGGCTGAGGGGCCGACTGCGGGGTGTGCTGCGGGGCGATCGCGACGGTGTAGCCTCTCGACGGGGAGCCGCCGCATTGGGAACGGTGGCCAATTCCTCATCGAGGATTTCATTACACAATTCTACGCATTCATCACAGATATAGACCCCAGGGCCGGCGATGAGTTTACGCACCTGTTCCTGTGACTTACCACAAAAGGAGCACTTGAGGTGGGTATCATATTTGGCCATAGGGAACCTCTAGGGTTGCACGTAGGGTGTACTTAGTGGCTAGGGAGGGTCTGCCGCGTCACCACCTGATCAATCAGACCGTAGGCCTTGGCCTCTTCAGCGGACATAAAGAAATCCCGCTCCGTATCAGCTTCAATGCGCTCGATGGGTTGCCCCGTGTGCTGTGACAAAAGTTCATTGAGCTTGCGCTTGTGGTAAAGAATTTCCCGCGCTTGGATTTCAATATCCACTGCCTGACCCTGGGCACCTCCGAGGGGCTGGTGAATCATGATCCGCGCATGGGGCAGCGCCATCCGTTTGCCGGGGGTACCGCCAGACAGTAAGAAGGCACCCATACTCGCGGCCAAGCCAAAGCAGAGGGTACACACATCGGGGCGAATGTGCTTCATGGTGTCGTAGATGGCCATGCCGGCTGTAACCGAGCCACCCGGTGAGTTGATGTACAGGTAAATGTCTTTTTCCGGATCCTCGGCATCAAGGAATAGAAGCTGTGCCACGATGGAGTCAGCAACCGCATCATCAATGCCGCGGCGATCGCCCGCACCCCCCCCTAGGAAGATGATCCGCTCCCGCAGGAGTCGCGAGTAGATATCAAAGGCTCGTTCACCCCGCCCCGACTGCTCAACCACCATCGGCACAATATTGGCATGGGTAGGCGGCAGGTTGAGCGCTGGAGAGCGCAGAATGGCACTGAGGGGATGGTCGTAACGCGATTGCAGCATAGTTGCCTAGAATGACGGTTCGTTTGTAATTAATTGTAACTAGCGGTTTGTCCCCGTAGGGATCATCACTTTCATTATGCCGAACTATTCTTGGGCTGGGGCAGAACTTGCTTTTTTCCCAGAGCGTTTTTGCGGCTTAGATGGCTTTTCAGCAACGGCCTCCGTCTGGGTATCTTTGGGCGCTTCAGCAGTCGCTGTGGGCTGCTCAGTGGCTGTGTCGGACTGCACTGGCTGAAATGTATTTTGCTCTAGGAGCCAGTTGAGGGCTTCCTCCTGCTGCACTTCATCGTGGGCAAATTCGCGGAGTCGTTCTAGATCCTTGGCTGTTTGGTTGCCCAACACCTCTTTGTAGCGGTTCAGCCGTTCCTCCACTGCGTCGGGACTAGGTTCAATGCCCTCTTGACGAGCGATCGCCCTCAACAATAAACGGGAGTGCACCTCCTTCGCTGCCCCCGGCTCTGCCTCTTGACGCATTTTTTCGTAGAGTTCCTCGGTCATGATCTTGTTGAGATCAACGCCTTGGGACTGAATTTGCATCAGCGTCGTCCGCACCTTCACATCTGCCTCTTTGCGGATCAGGGTTTTTGGCAATTCAACTGGATTTTGGGCAATGAGGGTATCAATGAGGGCAGCTTCTTTCGCTTTCTTGTCTTGATTTTCAGCTCGCTCCTGATGGTTTTGCTCTAGATAGGCCCGCAATTCTGCCATCGTACTGAATTCACTGTGCTCAGCGGCAAAGGCATCGTCTAGGGGGGGCAGTTCCGGTGCTTTAATCCCTAAAAGTTCAATCTCAGCAGTCAATTGTTTGGGGATGTCTGCTTTCCCTTCCTTGACTTCCTCGGCAACAGACACCGTCACCGTTTTGGCTTCACCGACACTCATGCCGACAACAGCAGCAGGAATTTCTTTAATCAAAAAGGGTTGCTCTTCATCGAGGGACAGGGGCAGTTCATCTGCTGAGAGTTCCTTCACCACCTCCCCATTTTCATCTTTGGTCACCAGTTTTAGGGTGACATCATCGCCCCACTGAGCGGGTCGGTCTTCGACGGGAATGAGGGTGGCGTGCTCCCGTTGGTGCCGCTGCAAGAGCTTCTCGACAGTTTCGGGATTGTAGGTGACGGGAGTGTACTCAATGGTTAGCCCTTTATAGGCTGTGACTGTCACTTCTGGTTCGACATCAAACGTGACGCTGAAAGAAAAGTTGTCCCCCGGCTGAAATTGGTTCAGTAGCTCTGTAATATCCCCTTGGAGTTCGAGGTTGCCTAGATAGGGGATGTTGTTCTTTTCGACGGCGGCTTTGACGGTATCCTCAATCAGTTTTTCTATGGCCACATAGCGCAGCCGCTCTTTGCCAATTTGCTGCAAGACAAGCTGCCGGGGGGCTTTGCCCTTGCGAAATCCGGGTACCTGTGTATGGCGAAGGAGATCATTGACCACTTGGTTATAGACCTGTTGAGAGTGTGCCCCCGAAACCTCAATCGTGGCGAGGAGTTGGCTATTGGCACGGGGTTCAGTCGTCATGGAAATGATGTCAGTCACGTCAGTCAAGGTCATTCCCCTTCGCAAATGGTGTCAGTGTAGTGTCAGTTGGCTGTGCGCGATCGCACAAATTATAATTTTAGCGCAGATTTCCCCTGCTCTTTGCAAATGGAGTTGCGCTTAAAGACACAGGACAATGGGTGTAATGTCAAGGTTTGATGACAAAACCAATCGTCAAGATCCCCACTGCCTATAGAATAAAAGTTTGTCATGGGTGCCGTGTAGCACACACCTAACTATTTTCACAAATTGCAACGATTTCTAAACAACCCCTATGAGTTCAACCCTGCGATTCCTCATGTGCCCTCCCACCCATTATGAGGTGGACTATGTGATCAATCCTTGGATGGAGGGAAATATCCACAAGTCCTCCCGCGATCGGGCACAGGAGCAGTGGCAAAAACTCTACGAAATTATCCATGCTCGAGCCACGGTTGACCTAATTGAGCCGCAGCCGGGCTGGCCGGATATGGTGTTTACGGCGAATGCGGGCTTGGTGCTCGGCGATCGCGTGGTGCTCAGTCGTTTTTATCATCCAGAACGTCAAGGGGAAGAACCCTATTTCAAAGCGTGGTTTGAATCTCAGGGGTATCAAGTTTTTGAGCTACCGAAGCAACTGCCCTTTGAGGGAGCCGGAGATGCCCTCTTGGATCGTGAGGGTCGCTGGCTGTGGGCAGGGTATGGCTTCCGTTCAGAATTGGATTCCCATGCCTATTTGGCGAAGTGGCTGGATATTGAAGTCCTCTCCCTGCGGCTCATGGATGAGCGTTTCTACCACCTTGACACATGTTTTTGTCCGCTCACGGATGGCTACTTACTTTACTATCCTCCCGCCTTTGATGCCTACTCCAACCGCCTGATTGAACTGCGGGTACCAGCGGATAAACGAATTGCCGTTAAAGAGGCTGATGCGGTCAACTTTGCTTGCAATGCCGTCAATATCGATCGCACGGTGATTCTCAACTGTGCCAGCCAAGAATTGAAGTCTGCCCTTGCCCAAGTGGGCTTTGAGGTGGTGGAAACGCCCCTGACAGAATTTCTCAAAGCGGGGGGTGCAGCTAAATGCTTGACCTTGCGGGTGACCGAACCCGTGCGCCAAGAACTCCATGCCACGGCGACAATTCCCAGTCGGGTCATTCATCTGGAGGGACACCTCCTCGACTCTGGCCTTGTGAACCGTGTCCTAGACACAATTGTGGAAAGTGGCGGCAGTTTCCAAGTCCTGCAATTTAATCTTGGCGAACAACGGCAAAGTCCCTCCCAAGCGGATATTCGGGTCATGGCGCCCGATGCCGAGGTCATGGATGCGATCATGGCGCAGTTGATCACCCTCGGTGCGATTTTACCGCCCTCAGAGGTGTGTGATGCGACCCTCGAAACCGTCACCCAAGCGGGGGTTGCCCCGGATGACTTCTATGTAACCACGATTTATCCCACAGAGGTACGAGTTGCCGGCGAGTGGGTTCGGGTTCAAAACCAACGCATGGATGGGGCGATTGTGGTGCGCTCAACCCCGGAAGGCACGGTGGCGGAGTGTCGCATTCTGCGGGATTTAGAGGTGGGCGATCGCGTGGTCGTGGGCGTCGAAGGCATCCGCACGATTCGGAAAACGGAAAGCCAGCGCAGCACCCAAGAGTTCACCTTCATGGGATCAGGGGTCTCCAGTGAACGCCGCGTCGAACTGGTGGTGGAACAAATTGCTTGGGAACTGCGGCGCATCCGCGATCAGGGGGGCAAAGTGATTGTGGTGGCCGGCCCAGTGGTTATCCACACCGGCGGTGGTGAGCATTTAGCCAAGCTGATCCGTGAAGGCTATGTCCAAGGACTCCTCGGCGGTAACGCGATCGCGGTGCACGATATGGAGCAAGCCATCATGGGCACCTCCTTGGGGGTGGATATGCAGCGGGGCGTTCCTGTGCGGGGCGGTCACCGTCACCACCTGAAAGTGATCAATACCATTCGTCGCTGTGGCAGCATTGCCAACGCCGTGGCTCAGGGCATCCTCACCAGTGGCGTGATGTATGAGTGTGTGAAGAATAATGTGCCCTTTGTCCTAGCGGGGTCAATCCGTGATGATGGCCCACTGCCCGATACCCTCATGGATTTAATTGAGGCGCAGCGGGAGTATGCCCGCCTGATTCAGGGCGCAAACATGATTTTGATGCTCTCGTCAATGCTGCACTCCATTGGTGTCGGCAATATGACCCCCGCTGGGGTGAAGCTCGTCTGTGTGGATATTAACCCAGCGGTCGTCACTAAACTAGCGGATCGGGGTTCTGTGGAATCCGTGGGCGTGGTCACCGATGTGGGACTGTTCCTCAGCCTGATGGTGCAGCAGTTGGAGCGGCTGAATCGTCCCTATACCCTTGCCTAGAAGCTTTTCAGCCAATGGGGTAGGATCGAAAGGGCGATTTTTGTATTCGAGGTCAGCAGTGACAGTTCGTGTTCGTTTAGCACCGAGTCCGACAGGAAATCTGCACATTGGGACTGCCCGTACCGCTGTGTTCAACTGGCTTTACGCCCGCCATCGGGGAGGGAAATTCATTCTGCGGATTGAGGATACCGATCGCGAGCGGTCTCGACCCGAATATACCGAGAATATCCTTGAGGGCTTGCAATGGCTGGGGCTGACGTGGGATGAAGGCCCCTATTTCCAGAGCGATCGCCTTGATCTGTACCGCCAAGCGATTCAAACCCTCTTGGACAAGGGACTTGCCTACTACTGCTACTGCACCCCCGAAGAACTCGATGCCCTGCGAGCCGCACAAAAAGCCAAGGGACAAGCCCCGCGCTACGACAACCGTCACCGCCATTTGACCCCAGAGGAGCAAGCCGCCTTTGATGCCGCAGGACGCACCCCCGTCATTCGCTTCAAAATTGAGGACGATCGCCAGATTGAATGGCAGGATCTGGTGCGCGGTCGAGTGAGTTGGCAGGGGGCTGATCTGGGGGGCGATATGGTGATTGCGCGAGCTGCCCCCCGCGGCGAAATTGGCTACCCCCTCTACAACTTGGTGGTGGTCGTCGATGACATTGCCATGGGCATTACCGATGTCATTCGCGGTGAAGACCACATTGGCAACACACCCAAACAAATTTTGCTCTATGAAGCCCTTGGCGCCACTCCCCCCAACTTTGCCCATACTCCCTTGATTCTCAACTCAGCGGGGCAAAAACTCTCGAAACGAGATGGGGTGACCTCCATTTCTGACTTCCGAGCCATGGGGTATTTAGCCCCCGCCTTGGCCAACTACATGACACTCTTGGGTTGGTCGCCCCCTGAAGGGATAGGGGAACTCTTTACCCTTGATCTGGCGGCGAAGCACTTTAGTTTTGAACGAATTAACAAGGCAGGTGCCCGCTTTGATTGGGATAAGCTCAATTGGCTCAATCGTCAGTACATTCAGCAACTAGAGCCAGCAGAACTTTTGGCAGAACTGATTCCCTTATGGCAGGGGGCAGGCTATGCCTTTGATGAGGGAGGCGATCGCCCTTGGTTGCTTGACCTTGCCCAACTCCTTCAACCGGGTCTCAACACCCTCAAGGAGGCCATTGATCAAGGGGCAGTTTTCTTTGTACCCACCATCACCCTTGATGCTGAAGCAATGGCTCAACTGAGTCAACCCCAGAGTGCGACGATTTTGGCGTACCTACTAGCACACTTGCCGACAGAGCCAAAGCTCACGGTGGAGATGGGACAACACCTGATTCAACAGGCCAGCAAAGCCGCAGGGGTCAAAAAGGGAGCAACGATGCGATCGCTGCGCGCTGCCCTCACGGGTGCTGTCCACGGTCCTGATTTAATGGCCACGTGGCAAATTCTCCACCAACGGGGCTGGGATCAACCGCGACTTGCGGCAGCATTGACACAGGCACAGGTTACTTCCTAGGGGCTGGGGGGCGATCGAAGATCGTTTGGCTTAAATTAGCCCCACTTAAATTTGCGCGATCGAGATCTGCCCCCTTCAGGTTTGCAGCCGTCAAATTCACATCAATCATGTTTGCCCCCTTCATGACCGCATTCTCCAAATTGGCACCGCTAAGGTTGGCATTGACAAGGTTGCTAAGGGTGAGGCGTGTTCCCACCAGTTGTGCCCCTGCCAAATTGGCATTGACCAAAATCGCTAGATAGAGACTGGCACGGTTCAAGTTTGCCCTTTCCAAATTGGCGCCAAAGAGATTCGCACCCGCCAGATAAGCGCCCTCCAAATTGGCACCTGCTAAATTCGCCTTAAACAAATTGGCATCCATTAGGTTCGCGCCCCGCAGATCACAGTTTGGACGCCAAATCGCTGGGCACGGTCGATTAAACGGTCATCGGGATGGGCAGCAACATCCGCTGCTAAGGCCGCCCAATCCAGCTTCCAAGGACGACGGGGGACAACTGTGGGGGCTAAGTCCTCTCGCTTCAGCCAGCGATGGATAGTGGCGCGGCTCACCTGAAAAATTTGAGTGGCTTCACTGATTTTGCCACCTTGCTGGATATAGGAGACAACCCGCTCTCGTAAGTCCAAGCTATAGCTCATATTCTTGAGTAACATTCATGACGCTTTGAGTATAGCCTATCCCTCTTGAAAATATCTCATCTCCTTTCGAAATGGCTATAGCATCGAGGTAGAGGTTATAGTTCAGGCGATCGCTCCCACTGCTCATTTGTCGCGGTGTAAAACTATTGCTGCCCCCTTGGCTTAGTTGAACCGTTACGGGGCGGTCAGTTGACCAAGAGAACCTACAAGGTGCAAGTCATTGACTCCTTTGCAGGTAAATTCGATTAATCATGGGAGCTACTGATTTGATAGACAACACGACCATGCTCCCTAGCCCAGTTTTCCGAGAAGCTGATATGGGAAATGGCATTCCGACTTTGATCAAGCTGACGATTTGCTTCGGTAAGTACATCACTAGGTTCTAGCTCGTAAATCACTTTGCAGTTGATTTGGTTTTGCTTCTCAAAAACGGCTAAGTAAATTTTTGTGTTGCGGGTAATTCGTGTAAGTGATTGGGCACGCTTTTCAGGAGGTTCCTTAAACATTCGGTCAAGCTGACCGCTTCCACCTTCTATACAAGATAAATATTCATACTTTTCACTTGGGTCGCTCATGGCATGAGCATCGGCATCACGCTTAGAATCAATTAGTTCGTGACCTAGCAGGTCAGCAATAATCATTTCCTTAACTAACCCCGGCTGCAGTAGGTTGCGAATACCAATTGTTTGAGCAAGTTGAGACGCTTGACGGATCAGATCAACAATTTGACGATAAACTTGCTGTTTCACCAATCAAAAAGCCTCCCCGCGATTTCATACTCTGCCTCACGTAATCTCTCGTTTGCTGCTTGGACAAACTTTTGATCTTGCTCAATAGCAATGAAATGCCTTCCCAAGCGTTTACAAACTACAGGGGCTGTACCGACACCGGCAAATGGATCAAGCACTAAGTCACCCTTATTAGAGCTTGCCTTGACTAAGCGTTCAATCAGCTGCTCTGGCTTTTGAATGGTATTGAGTGCTTCGCGAGCTACTAGTTCTTTTGATTTATACGTGAGCTGTTTAATATCTCCCCAGACATCTCCTGGATTTTTACCTTCTTCATTGAATTTAGTTTTGCCATACTTACCATTAATCACTGATGGTACCCGCTCACAACGACGACGGTGCTCTAGCTCTACTAGCTGTGGTACCCGAATGGCATCTAAGTTAAAGGTTTTGGGACGCTGGCCTTTAATAAAGTAACAAATAAGATCATAGTTATTTGTGTAGTTGATCCGTCCTTGGGCTAGGCGACTGGGCTGATACCAGACAATTTTTGCCTGTAAGTTAAGAAATGGACGGTAGTCAATAAAGTCAATACAATCAGGTTTACCAAAAAGGTAGAGTGCTCCTCCCTCTTTCAATTTTTCAGCAAAGATAGTGATGAGTTTGAGGTTAAACTCTTGGATGTTAGAGATGCGATCCCATGGATTGGTGGTTACACCGTAGGGGCCGTCGCAAATAATGAGATCAATGCTCGCACTTTCAATCTGGGGCAAGAGGGTAAAAGCATCAGCTTGGTAGATACGATCAATCTCTAGCATGCTTTCGCTCAATCATCTAAAACATCCCTTCTAGGGCGGCTTGACAGCGATCGCACAACTGGGGATGCAAGGCTGATTGTCCCACACTTTCAGAATAATTCCAGCAGCGGACGCATTTCTCACCCTTGGCATGACCAACACCAATCCATAGTCCTTCGGCTTCAAGGACATAGGGTACGTCCACCCCTGCCTGTTGCGGCATCAGCTCCACTTGGGACACCAAAAAGAGATAGCGCAATTCATCCACCCCATTGCCACTGAGGGCATCGCTGGGATTCATGTCCTGAAGGCGATCGCGCCACTGTGGATCGGCAACATAGAGCCACACTCTGGCTTCCAAAGAGGAGCCAATGAGCTTTTCGGCACGGGCCTGTTCGAGCACCTTATTCACCTCTAGGCGTAGTTGCCGCAGGCGTTGCCACTCACTGGCTAGCTCCTGATCCTGCCACTGGGCAGGAAGCTGTACCCAGCCGCTTTGAAAAACCGAAAGATAGGGGGTTTTGAAGGGCAAATGCTGCCAAATATCTTCGGCTAAATGGGGAAGCACTGGGGCAATAGCACGGGCGAGGTTTTGAACGGCAACGGCCAGAACCGTTTGACAACTGCGCCGGCGATCGCTAGCGGCAGCACTGATGTAGAGCCGATCCTTGGCAATATCTAAGTAGAAATTGGATAAATCTACCACGCAGAGATTTTGAATGGTCTGGAAAAAGCGATAGAACTGAAAGCTATCAAAGGCCGCCGTTACTTCGCTGAAGACTTCATGCAGCCGATGTAGCATGTAGCGATCCAAGGCGGGCAGTTGGGCATAGGGAATGGCATCTTGATCGGGGTCAAAGTCGTGAAGATTCCCCAAAAGAAAGCGAGCCGTATTGCGAATCTTGCGATAGACATCCGCCAACTGCTTGAGGATATTTTTACCAATGGGGACATCATTGGCATAGTCCACGGAGGACACCCACAGGCGCAATACATCGGCACCATAGGCAGGGTCTTGCTTTTGGTTTTTGCCCCCCTCAATCACTTCGCGGGGATCCGTGACATTGCCGAGGGACTTGCTCATTTTCCGTCCCTGCTCATCGAGGACAAAGCCGTGGGTGAGGACTGCTTTGTAGGGGGCTTGGCCTTTAACGGCAACCCGTGTTAACAATGAGGATTGAAACCAGCCGCGGTGTTGGTCAGAGCCTTCGAGGTAGAGATCCGCCTGTTGATCGCCGAGAACCGCCGCCCAGGAAGAGCCAGAATCAAACCAGACATCCATCGTATCGGTGCCCTTTTCGTAGCGATCGGCTTGATCTCGTAGGGATTCAGGCAGCAATTCCGCAACGGAGAGTTCCCACCAAGCATCAGACCCGCGATCGCGAATAATGGCTTGCACATGGGCAATGGTTTCTGCCGTCAGCAGGGGTTCCCCCGTGGCTTTGTCATAAAAGACGGGAATGGGCACGCCCCAACTGCGCTGCCGCGAAATACACCAATCGGAACGCTCCGCCACCATTGCCGTAATGCGGTTTTCCCCTTGGGCAGGAATCCACTTCACCTCGGCGATCGCCCTGAGGGCGGCATCGCGAAAGCCTTCAACGGAAGCAAACCACTGCTCCGTGGCGCGGAAGATGGTTGGTTTTTTCGTGCGCCAGTCGTAGGGGTATTTGTGGACATAGGGTTCTTCCTTGAGGAGGGCGCCACACGCTTGCAGTGCCGCAATCACCGCCTCATTCCCTTCCTTGAGGACATTGAGACCGGCAAATTGTCCCGCTTCCGCAGTAAAGCAACCATTTTCATCCACGGGCGACAGGATTGGCAAGCCATAGCGCTGACCCACCGCATAGTCCTCTAAGCCATGGCCAGGGGCCGTGTGAACCAGACCCGTCCCGGAGTCGGTCGTGACATAATCACCGCCAATGACAATTTTGCTCTCGCGCTCAAAGAGGGGGTGGCGATAGCGCGCATTTTCCAAGTCAGCCCCTTTGGCGGTGGCAACCACCTTGAGCGTACAACCGAGGGTTTGGCTAAGGCGCTCCACCAGATCCTTGGCCACAATCAAATATTTGTAGCGGGCACTGGGTTTGACTTCAACAAGGGCATAGGGGAGATCCGGATTGACACTCACCGCCAAGTTGGCCGGAATGGTCCAAGGGGTCGTTGTCCAGATGGCAACCCCCAATTTGCCGAGGGCTTTGTACCACGATTTGGCTAGCCCTTGCGGCAGTTCGATGACTTCAAAGGCGGCATAGAGACTACGGGAGGTGTGGCCTTCGGGATATTCCAGCTCGGCTTCGGCGAGGGCGGTTTTGGAGCTAGGACTCCAGTGGACGGGCTTGAGACCGCGATAGATATAGCCCCGCAGCACCATTTCACCAAAAACGCCGATTTGGGCGGCCTCGTAGTCAGGGGTGAGGGTCAAATAGGGGTGCTCCCAGTCGCCCCAAACCCCATAGCGTTGGAAACTCTGCTTTTGCTCGGCAACGGTTTTGAGGGCAAATTCCTTGGCCTGTTGGCGGAGGGTCAGGGGGGTTAGCTGCGCACGCTGTTCGGGTTTCAGGTTTTGCAGTACCTTGAGTTCAATGGGCAGGCCGTGGCAGTCCCAACCGGGGCGGTAGTGAACCTTGCGTCCCCGCAGCAGTTGATACTTGTTGATGATGTCCTTGAGAATTTTGTTGAGGGCATGGCCAATGTGGAGAGCGCCATTGGCGTAGGGGGGGCCATCGTGGAGAATAAAGACCTCACCCGGATTGGTTTGCTGCAGCGTTTCATAAATTTGGTGCTGTGCCCAAAAGGCCTGTAATTGGGGTTCCCGTGTGGCTGCATTTGCCCGCATTTCAAACGTGGTTTGGGGCAGGTTGACGGTGTCTTTGTAGTCGGGGGTCGCGTCAGTCATGGGTGGGTACAGCGGGGTATGATCGTTGGAGGGCAAGAAAAAATCGGGAATGGATTCAATTGTAGGAGAACTGTTCTTATTCACTCAAGGATGATTTCCGTTCTAGGTTTGGATCTGGGGCGCAAGCGCATTGGTGTGGCAGGGTGCGATCGCTTGGGGCAGTTGGCCACAGGCATTACAACCATCCAGCGGCGCAATTTTGCCAGTGATGTGGCGCAGCTTCGCCAGATCTGCCAAGAGCGGGGGGTGGAGAAGCTAATTGTGGGCTTGCCCTATACCTTGGATGGCCAACTGGGATCCCAAGCACGGCAGGTACAGCATTTGGCAGAAAAAATTGGCGCAGCCCTAAATTTACCCGTGGAATACGTTGACGAGCGGCTAACCTCCTTTCAAGCGGAGGAAATCCTCAAACAGCGGCGGCGATCGCCCCGTCACCACAAGGACTTAGTGGATCAAATTGCTGCTGCCCTCATTTTGCAACAATGGCTCGATGCCCGTTCTCAAGCCGCAAAAGCAACACTGGCACCCGCTGATCCGCAGCTATAACGGAGGCTGAAAAGTTGTCTGCTCAAATTCTTGGGCACGGGCTACCATGTGCGGGGCTGAAACTGCGCATCGTTGAGAATCGCTACCCCATCTCCCGACTGCGCCAACACAAATAACCCTTGCCGATAGGCATAGCGAGCCACCTCAGGGGGCACGATCATCCCTGCTACCGCTCCCAAGAGCTGGGTGTCTCGATACTGGTGTGCCAAACGACGAAATTTCGCGATCCGCTCTAAATGCTCATCCACATCCCCTTGGCTCAGTTTGGTTTTCACCTCGACGAGAACCGCTTGATTGGTATTGACGACTAGCAGATCAATTTCTAAACTCTCATTGCCATCTTGGAGAATGACATCGCTGTAAAGCTGAGAGACGGCAATGCCGCGACTCTGAAATAGGCGCAGCACGGCGGGGCGCACCTGCCATTCCACAAATTCCCCAAGGCGATTGCCCAGTTTCCCCAGTTGCTGATTGAGTTGGCGCGCTTCTTCCCGCAACAAGCGTTCCGTTTCTTGAAATCGCCGATCCGTTTCTTGAAATCGCCGATCCGTCTCTTGAAATCGCCGATCCGTCTCCTGAAATCGCCGATCCGTTTCTTGGAAGCGGCGCTCTGTTTCTTGAAAGCGGCGCTCTGTTTCTTGAAAGCGGCGCTCTGTTTCTTGGAAGCGGCGCTCTGTTTCTTGGAAATGGCGTTCGGTTTCCTTTTGAGCTTCTAACAGCTCCCCTAGTAATCGCCAAACATCGTCAGGAGTGTATGCCTTTGTCATGACTTAATTGACAGGATTAATTTACCGAGCCGTGCTTGCAAGTGCCGCCCCTTGAGTGAGGGAATGAAAAGGGGACTTGCTACAGATCTTTATCTTAAATCCTTTGCGGTAGCATCTATCTATCGCTCTGCAATCACTATCGATGAACCTAGAGACACTGCGCACCTACCACGACACCTACCCCGCCCTACTGAATAAGATCTACCTCAACTATGGGGGACAAGGGCCGCTGCACCAAGACACATGGCAGGCCATCATCCAGAGCGATCGCCACATTCAAGAGGAAGGCCCCTTTGCCAATCGCGTCTTTCCGTGGCTGAGCCAACAACTGCAAACCCTGCGGCAAGAACTGGCACAGCTTTTGGGGACGAGCGCCGAGACCATTGCCCTCACAGATTCTGTAACCACTGGCTGCAATATCGTTCTCTGGGGGATCAACTGGCAAGCGGGCGATCGCCTGCTGATTTCTAACTGTGAGCATCCGGGGGTAGTGGCGATTACCGAACAATTGGCGCGGCGGTTGGGGGTGGTGGTGGATCGAGTGGCCTTTTGGCCTTGGTGTGACGATGAGGTGGCCGCCATTGAAGCCCAACTCCATCCCCGCACACGCTTGGTCGTCCTCAGTCATTTGCTGTGGAATACCGGGAAACTTTTGCCGTTGGAGAAAATTGTTGACCTTTGCCACCGTCGCGGCATCCAAGTCTTGGCGGATGGTGCCCAAAGTGTGGGTATGGTGCCCCTCAATTTACCCGCCTTGGGGGTGGACTACTATGCCTTTACGGGACACAAGTGGTGCTGTGGCCCTGCGGGTCTCGGCGGGCTGTACATTCGGCGCGATCGCCTAGCCACATTGGAACCCACCTTTATTGGCTGGCGCGGCATTCACCAAACCCGTGATGCCCAACCCGCCGGCTGGAAGGAGGATGCCAGTCGCTTTGAAGTGGCCACAACCGCCTTTTCCTTGGTACCGGGGTTAACCACTGCCCTGCGGGTGCATGATCAATGGGGGACTGCCCAAGCGCGATATGAGCGCATTTGTGAGCTGAGTCATTATCTTTGGCAGCAGTTACAGGGCATGGTGGGTTTGACCTGCTTGAGTCCCGTGCCGCCGCCGTCGGGCTTGGTGGCCTTTCAGTTAGCTAATGGTCAGCATCGCCAATTGGTGCAAGACCTTGAGGCAGAGAATATCTTGGTGCGGGAATTGCTCTATCCTGCCTCGGTGCGAGCCTGTGTGCATTACTTTACGCTGCCGCAGGAGTGCGATCGCTTTGTTGCTACCCTCAAACACTGGCTCCAGAATCATCCTTAGGACGCTTGAGAATTGAATTAGAGCGATTAGAGTCACCTACCATGTACGGGGCTGAAACTGCACATCGTTGAGAATCGCCACCCCATCTCCTGATTGCGCCAACACAAACAAACCTTGCCGATAGGCATAGCGAGCTACTTCAGGGGGTACGATCATTCCTACTACGGCGCCCAAGAGCTGGGTGTCCCGATACTGGTGTGCCAAACGACGAAATTTCGCGATCCGCTCTAAGTGCTCATCCACATCCCCTTGGCTCAGTTTCGTTTTCACCTCGACGAGGACGGCTTCATCAGTATTGACGACTAGCAGATCAATTTCTAAACTCTCGTTGCCATCTTGGAGAATGACATCGCTGTAAAGTTGAGAGACGGCAATGCCCCAACTCTGAAATAAGCGCAGCACGGCGGGGCGCACCTGCCATTCCACAAATTCCCCAAGGCGATTGCCCAGTTTCCCTAGTTGCTGGTTGAGTTGGCGCGCTTCTTCGCGCAGCAAGCGTTCCGTTTCTTGGAACCGTCGGTCAGTCTCTTGAAATCGCCGATCCGTTTCTTGGAAGCGGCGCTCCGTTTCTTGGAAGCGGCGTTCGGTTTCCTTCTGAGCCTCTAATAGCTCCCCCAATAACCGCCAAACATCTTCAGGGGTGTATGCCTGCGTCATGACTGGATTAACAATTGCTCACGGATACATCCCCAATCCTAATCCGAATCAATGCTCCCCACCGAGAAAAGGATGCTGACGCAATTCCCAAGCCAATCAGAAAAGAGGGTGGACCCTCGCCCTGAGAGATCCTTCTATTAGCCAAGGATCAGCAGGAAGCTTGTGATTGCCGCGCGGCAATGTCGGCGATCGCCTGCTTGAGAATACGATGCTCTTGGACTTGAATGCGGGCGTGGAGGGTGGCAGGCGTATCATCGGGGAGAACGGGCACTGCTGCTTGGACTAAAATTGGGCCACTATCCACTTCCTCTTCCACCAGATGGACGGTACACCCAGTAATTTTCACACCTGCTGCCAAGGCCTGCTCAACGGCACGCAATCCCCGAAAACTGGGGAGCAAACTGGGATGCAGGTTAATTACCCGCTGGGGGTAGGCATTGAGGAGGACAGGCGTCACAATCCGCATCCAGCCCGCCATCACTACCCACTCGACCCCATAGGCTTTGAGGGTTTCGACAATGGCCGCATCCAGACTTTCACGGCTGGGGTAGTGGCGATGGTTGAGGAGGACACTGGGAATCTGCCACTGTTTGGCGCGCTCTGCCACCAAGGCATCGGGATTGTTGTAGATCAGAACTTGAATTTGGGCAGCCAGTTCGCCCTGGGCGATCGCCTCCGCCAGGGCAGCAAAGTTGGAGCCATTGCCAGAAGCTAAAACGCCTAACCGCAGGGGATGGGGCGCGGGCGCGATCGCTGGAGCAGAAGGGACAACAAGAGCCTCACTGGACATGACGGGCGTTACTGATTTTAGTGCTCAATAATTCTAAGGCCTTGGCCACCATTGGATCCGTGGGTCGTGCCACCAAGTTGGGATTGAGCCGCAATTCCAAATCGCTACTGGGATCGACCGTCACCAGCACATCGGGGGTGATCCCCCCTGCGGCAATATCGCGACCCTTTGGCGTCAGATAACGAGCTACTGTTACCACGAGGGCAGAGCCATCCCCCAGTTCATGAACTGCTTGAACCCGCACCTTGCCAAAAGTTGGTGTCCCCACCACGGTTGCGCGCCCCTGATCCTGCAAAGCAGCGGCTAAAATTTCACTGGCACTGGCGGAGGCCTGATTTACCAAGACCACAAGGGGCAACTGACTCAAGGCGCGTTGGTGGGCACGAATCGTCTCTTCTCGCTGGTTTTGCTGAATGCGCACAATCACCCCAGAATCGAGCCATTGGCGGCTAATTTCAATGCCGGCTTCTAAGAGCCCCCCCGAATTGTGGCGCAAATCGAGAATGAAGCCTTGAACCTTCTCCCGTTGCAGGATTTGGATCGCCGCTTGCATCTCTTGTTGGGAGCGGCTATTAAAACCACTGAGGCGAATGTAACCCACCCGAGGATGATTCAGAACCTGAAAATTCACTGTACGCGGAATTTCACCGGCGCGGGTGAGTTCGACACTAAAGGGTTGGGGTTTACCCTCACGGCGCACCAGTAGGCGCAACTGACTCCCCGCTGGCCCTCGCAACGCCAGATTGGCTCGCTCCAAGGTCAGGCGATCGCTCCCCCGACCGTTAATGGCCAGAATCTCATCTCCCACTTTCAAATTCGCCTTGGCAGCCACCGACCCCGCTTGGATTGCCTGAATGCGAAAGAGTTCCCCCGACTCCACGAGGGTGAGACCCACATCCACCTGCTGGCCTTGGGTTTGCAGGAGCAGTTGGCGGTACGCTTGGGGCGGCAGAAAGCGGGTATAGGGATCATTGAGGCGGACAAGGGTTTGTTGAATCACCCGATAGGCGGCCTCGCGATCGCCATAGGGTTGGGAGAGCAACTCCTGACGAATGGCCTGCCAATCCAGACGATTGAAACTGCGATCCAGATAGCTTCTGTAGATAATTTGCCACGCCTCATCGACCAAGGCCTTGGGAGCATCCTTGAGCGTACTGGTGCCCCCCAGTGCTGACGGCATTCCCAATAGTGCAACACCGACGCCGAGAATTGCCCAGTATTTCACCCCACAAATCCATTGACAACGCCTCGCCCCTATTCTATCGTTCCCACATAAAAAAATCCCCCTCACAGGGAGGGGGAAACAGGTCAGTGCGGATTTAGAAGCTAAAGGTTGTCCGCACAGCGCCAACAACAATGGGGTCGTTGTTTGAGTTGCTGTTGGGGTTGAAGATGGCAATCACCCCAGGGGTAATCGAGATATTGCGACTCACCGCAAAGCGGTAGAAGCCCTCTAGGTGATAGGAGTTAAAGCGCGTGTAACTTTCGCCAGGAACATCAGGGACGTTTGTGATGCTAATAAGCTGCGGGGGCTGGCCAAAAACAAGACCCAGCAGATCTCCCTTCCGCCAGAGGTCAGGGGAAGCAAAGGTAATGGCCCAGTTGACAATTTCAGCCTCACGGCGGCCAAATGGCACAAAAGCATTCGGTCGAACACCATAAACATTGGCATACCCTGCCCAGCCCGCAACATTCAACTGCTTGATCGGGCGATAGGTAAACTGAAAGCCCACCGCATCCGCTGCTTGGTTAGGCACGTTGTTAGCTGCAAAAGCTGGTGGTGGAGCCCCCAAAGGGTTTGCCGCTGAGCGGAAACCAGAGCTACCTGTTCCCCCAAAGGGATCAAGGCCATAGGAGTGGGTGTAGGTCACCCCCAAGGCGAGGTTTTTAATGGGGCGCACATCCACCTGAGCCAAAGCAGCATAGGCACCATCAAAGAAGCCATTGAGGCCATTGTTCGCGACTCGATCAGGGTCGTTGGCAAAGGGTGCAAGGTAGCCCACATTGAGGGTGACGCCGGTGCCCCGTTCTTTATTTTGAATGAGGTCGTACTTAAAGGTCACACCCGCAGCATTGGCAGCATTCCCAGCACGGTAGATGGGATTAAAACGCCCAAAGCGAGAGAGGGCACCCGTATCACTGGATTGGAGGAAGGGGTTGAAATTGTTGACATTGTCGTTGAACTCACCCCCCACAAAATCTAGGATCATTTGACCGCGACGGGTCACTGGGAAGCTGTAGAAGGCTTTTTGCAGTTCAAATTGGTTATTATTATTGCCATCATAGCCAAGGCGCCCCATATTGGTGCCCATCAATCCGGCATAACTAGTAATATTAGCTGCTTGCAAGCGCAACCGTAGGCGATCCTTGCCATAGAAGCTGGTATCGAGGTTGAGACGAACGCGGTTGTTAACAACAGTGTTGTCATCAATTGGGGGTTGCACACCACCTGGACCAGGACGTAGTGCCCGCTCGTTCGTCAATATATCGGAGACGTTGAAGATAACCGTAGCGTTGAGCTTAGTGAGGGTGGCAAATTGAGTGGCTTCGAGGTTGGCAACGCGGCCTTCAAGGTTGGTGACGCGGCCTTTGATGACGGCGAGTTCATTGGCAAATTCCTGCATCAGGCGGCGCAGGGTTTCAAGGTCTTCCTTGGTGGCAAAGCGATCGCTAATTACATCGAGGCAGGCATTCAAAGCGGCTGCCATTTCATAACGAGTAGCGGCACGATTGCCACGGAAGGTGCCATCGGGATAACCGGCAATACAGCCGTATTTCTCGACAAGGGAGGCCAAGGCTTGATAGGCCCAATCGGTGGGGCGCACATCCGAGAGTTGGCTAACAGAGGTCACTTGACCCATGCTCGATGTCGTAGGGACACGCCCCGCTTCTAGTTCGGCCACTGAGGGCACAGAGAGGTTGCTGCGGCGATTTTGGGCAACAAGTGTCGTGCTGGTGGGCAGTGTGGTTAGGGATTCAGCACCAGCAGTAGGGGTTTGAAACTGAGTGCTACTGAAGTTGGTCAAAGAGGTATCAGCGGCTGTCGCTGCACCTGCCAGCACACCCAACAATAAAACAGGCGAGGTCAAAACCAACCCCGAAAAAATGCGGGACATAACGTCTTACTCCTTCACTCCTCAATGAACTTGTCCTAAAGAACGAGTCCCTAAGACAGAATTCTCCTTCAATTATTGATCCTACTGAGATGCTCGCTAAAGTTATTCATCTGCCAGCAAGCTGAGCTATCAGGCTTTCTTACAGAGGCTTTAGCACATCTCATAGAAACTATCCCCCAAGGGGCAGAGATAGTTACTTACCAGCCAGATTCTAACACCGTGTTCGTTGGCTTAAGGTTATCTCAAGGTTAGGAGCCGTTTAAGAATTAGGCCAGCTCAAGGTTTGGATGAGGTTTTTTGGGCTTCAGAGCGACTCCAGCCACTGCCAACGGATTGACCAATTCCCTGCAAAATGCCGCGGCCAATCAGCCCCAAACCGCGGCCAATCACCTGCGTCAGCAGATACACCACTCCCTTGCCCACCCAAGCCACCACTGCCCGTACTGGGGGGGCTAAAGCATCGCGCGCCTCCAGCGCCAAGGTCAGAGCGTAGGGAATCCCCTCGAGTTGCATCAGTTCCTGTTGACGGGGGACGGTCAGCGCTAGTTCCTGAATTCCTCGCTCCGTGAGCCGCAGTAAGACCAAACGACTTTCAAAGATATCTTGGGGTTCCTTGACCCAGCGCCGCCAGCGGTAATGCCAAGAGAGGGCATTGCGAAAGCGTTCCATTTCCCGCGTTGAGGTGTATTGCGGCTGAAAAAATGTCTGTTGAATCACTGCACTATAGCAACACCGATTCAGCAGCGGATAGACAATGCCATTGGCGACAGTGAGCAACCAGTGATCGAGGAGGGCATCGAGGATCTCCAAGGCGGCAGCGGTGCCGTAGCGATAGGTCTGCTGATGGAGGGTGAGGGGCTGTTGCACCAGTAAATGAGCCAGCATCTCCGCCACAAAGGGGATTGGCTTCAGATAGACGCTGGCCACAGTTTCTCTTTCTGTGAGCAATTGCTCAATCAGGTCGGCGTCACTGCCGAGGGCAAAACGATAGGGACGAAAAAACTCCCGCAGGCTCTGTTCCCACAGGTCTTGCAGTAGGGAGCTACCCCGCTGGTGCAGAACTTCAATACTGGGTGGTGTTGCTTGTAAAGTGCGCACGAGGAGATCCCACTGCCGCAGGATGGTATAGAGCAGTTCCCGCCGCTGTTGTAGGGTGAGCACCTCTAACTCCAAAGGCCGCGACGTTAGGTTCAAGAGATCCGACTGCATCCGTTGTAAGCAGCGATCCACCAATTGGGAAATGATCTCAATCTGCGGACGCACGGGGGACACCACTGGCGCAGGAGGGGCTTGAGTTGGCTGTGGCAAGAAACGGGAGACTAACCAGCGGGCGGCACGAATTTCCCGATGGCGACCTTCACACACCAGCCGTTCGAGGGCAGAGAGGCGCGATCGCCCCAAGTACTGATCCAAAGCCTGTAACCACGCATCCATTTCCCCCAATCCCTGCTGCAGAACCTGATACCGCCAACGATCCCACGGATTGGGAAAGAGCACACTCAAGGGGGGTTTTGGGGGCGTGACGGTGTGAACGATTTCCCCTTGGGCAATGGCCAGAATTGCCGCCAAGAGATCACTCAGCGCCGTATTGCGATGGTAAATGCCTTCGACACCCGCCTGTTGGGCAAGGGAAACTAACTCAAGGGCAGCGGGTCGGACAGTGAGAATTATCCGCAGGGCAGGATAGTGCTGCTTCAACCACTGCCACAGCCAAGGGGTAGTGGCATCATTTACTGTGAGTTGGGCATCACAGAGAACAATCCAAGGCGTGCGTTCTTGATCGAGGGGCGTGTTTTCCAGATAGGTGATCAGACCATGGCCATCGTGAAAGACCAGCGGCTCAATCCCCAACTGCTGCTGAATTCCTGTCCAAAGGCCAAGACGCACCACATCCTCTCCCTCGACAATGATGAGACCAAAGTTGGGGGAGGCATCAGCAGTGATAGGGGACATCGACATTTGCGCAAGACTTAGTTGGGGTTGGGACTATTCAGATATTGACTGACAAGCCGCGCCATGACAATTGCTGAATACATTTGACCAAAAATGGCCTCAAGATTGGCGATCGCCATCGCTAAAGGACTTGTGGGAGTAATATCGCCATAGCCCACGCTGGTGAGATGGGTAAGGCATGGCACAGGGAAGTCAAGGAATTCTTTTTAGGACTCACCTAACTCAACGTCTGCATAGAGATCACTGAGTTTTAAGGAAGTCTGTAACGAGGGCAGTAGTAGTTCCTGCGTAATATCTTGCCAAATCGTGAGCAGCCATTGATATTCAGCCTGCCGCAAATATTGTTCAACAAAGGGGCGATCTTGGCTAATCAGGAGATATTCTTGCAGGGTTGGAATCTGGCGATAGTCGAAAAATTTTGTCCCGCGATCGCGATCCGCTGTCGAAGGCGATAAAACCTCAGCAATGAAAATCGGCTGCATCACCACATCGTTGCGTCCCGCCACCAAGGGCACCGGCTTCGGCGTCACCATGACATCAGGATAGTAGTACGACTGCGTTTCCGGAATCCAGAGGCGTTGATCTGTGACAAAGACGCGGTAGGGCTGTCCCTTGAGTGCCAAACTCAACAGAACAGTTAAGGAACGAACCAACTCATTATGATTAACGCTGCCCCCGGGCATAGTGTAAAGTTCTCCTTGGCGATACTCATGACGTTCCGTTGCCACCACTTCTTGAGCTAAGTAAGCTTCCGGAGTGAGGTACGTGACCGCTGGCTCCAATACTGTGGTCATCAGAGTTCCCGTCAACGCGATAGTTCAATCCTAAGCAATTCAACGCCCCTTTCTAACATATGGGGTACACGGTGAAATGTTCTTCTACTAGGGTTTTGAGCGTGGTCAATTCTTGGGACAGAGTCTGTCAGTGAAACGTCGCCAAATCAACCGCTTACTCCTCTGGGGAAATGCAGGCTTGGTAGCCAGTTTGACCCTCCGCTAATGGCGTGAAGCCCAAACGCGGGTTCCCGATGACAGCGAATTTCACCTGTTGTTTGGGACGGCAAGGTCTATATTGCCGCACGGGATGGTTATCTCTACTGTTTGGGATAGGCTATACTGCTGAAGCTGTGGTTTTCGCCGACCAATGGAGCCAACGCCTGACTTTGTTTTGCCCATTCCGGCTGCGGATACTCCCCTCTCTGAGGAGGAATTTCTTCAACAGGTGCGCCAAGCGTGGCAGGTGTGTGAGCGCTTTGATCTACAAACAGAGATCTGGCGGGGGCAAATTCTACGGGCGGTGCGCGATCGCTATCGCCATCAAGGGGATGAGCGGGGTATTGGCTTTCAGCAGTGGCTCCAGGAACACGAAATTAGTAAACGCCGTGCCGATGATTTGATTCAGTTGGCCGATCGCGCCGATGAATTGCTCAAGGAACGTCCCCTGCCTCCCGAAGCCATTTCTCGCTTTAGTAAACGCGCCTTTTTGGAAACCGCCGCAGCGGATCCTGAGGTGCAAGCCCTGATTACCCAAGCCGCAGCAGCGGGCGATCGCATTACCCACCGTGAAGTGCGCCAACTCCAAGCGGAATGGACGGCTCTGCACTCTGATCTCTTACCGCCAGTGGTGCGCCAAAAGGCCAGCGATCGCACCCTTGCCCCCCGCTACGTTGCCCCCTTAGTCAAAGAATTAGAAAAGCTCCCCCCCCAACAGCAGCAGGAACTCTCCCAAGAACTGGCCAGCGATCCCAGTGTGGAAACGGTTAAGGAAATCACGGCGACGGCTCGCCAACTCAGCCGCTATCTTGAGGCCGCTCCCCAAATTCAAGCCCTCAAGACCCACCCTGTGGATCTGGAACAAGTCCTGATCGAAGCCCAGCGCCTTGAGCAACTGCAAACCGTTGCCGATCTCCTGCAGCAGGCCGCCCAACTGGAAAGTACCATTGCTCGGCTTTATACCACGTGGCAGCGCCTCAGCCATTTGAGCGATCGCCTCTACCAAGAATCGGGTGCCAGCACACCGCAATTACAAGCCCTATTAGAAGCCTTGGATTTTCTTTCTGGCGATATTGTGCAAATTGACTTAGCGGGACAAACCATTAAATTACATATCTTTTCTGAGAGTGAAACTCGCGCCCCCGAATTCTAACCCAATGGATCACCGATGTCCCCATTACTGGTAACGTGGTATGGAAGCCATTCAATGGCTGGCGGAGTAATTATCGATTTCAGCACGGTTAGCATGAGAGTCCTCGTAATTGGCGGTGATGGTTATTGCGGCTGGGCGACAGCCCTCTACCTTTCAAATCGTGGCCATGATGTGGCGATTTTGGATAGCTTGATTCGGCGCCACTGGGATGCCGAACTCTGTGTCGAGACCCTCACCCCGATCGCCCCCATTCAGCACCGTCTGCAACGCTGGCAGGATCTCACTGGCAAGAAAATTGGCCTTTATATTGGCGATATTTGTAACTATCACTTCCTTGAGCGTGCCATGCTGGAGTTTCAGCCCGAGGCGATCGTCCACTTTGGCGAACAACGCTCCGCCCCCTACTCCATGATTGACCGGGAGCACGCCGTCTTTACCCAAGTCAATAATGTTGTCGGCACCCTCAACCTGCTGTACGCCATCCATACCCACAACCCTGACTGCCACCTTGTCAAACTGGGCACGATGGGTGAATACGGCACCCCCAACATTGACATTGAAGAGGGCTACATCACCATTGAGCACAATGGTCGCAAGGATACATTGCCCTATCCCAAGCAGCCCGGTAGCTTCTATCACCTCAGTAAAGTTCACGATAGCCACAACATCCACTTTGCCTGCCGCATTTGGGGACTGCGCGCCACCGATTTGAACCAAGGGGTGGTCTATGGCGTGCTCACCGAAGAAACGGGCATGGACGAACTGTTGATCAACCGCCTTGACTACGACAGCATCTTTGGCACCGCCCTGAACCGCTTCTGTATTCAAGCTGCCATTGGTCATCCCCTGACGGTTTATGGCAAGGGCGGGCAAACTCGCGGTTTCTTGGATATTCGCGATACCGTGCGTTGTATCGAATTGGCCGTTAACAACCCCGCCGCACCGGGTGAATTCCGCGTCCTCAACCAATTCACAGAACAATTTAGTGTCGGTGACCTTGCCCACAAAGTCCAAGAAGCGGGTAAAGCCCTCGGCCTCAAGGTGGAAATCCAGCACCTCGAAAACCCCCGTGTTGAAAAAGAAGAGCACTACTTCAACGCCAAAAACACCAAACTGCTGGATTTGGGACTGCAACCCCACTACCTGTCGGATTCGCTCCTCGACTCCCTGCTGAACTTTGCCATCAAGTACAAAGACCGGGTGGATGTTAATCACATTCTGCCCAAAGTGAAATGGCGCGCCTAAACCCACGGCCGCTATGATCCCCTATGCCGTAACGGCGTCTTGGTTGGCTGAGCATTTGGCCGATCCCACAGTGGTGATTGTGGATTGCCGCTTTGACCTCATGGACATCACCCGCGGGCAACGGGAGTATGATCAGGGGCACATTCCAAGAGCCTACTATCTCGACCTAGAGCAGGATCTCTCCAGCCCTCGGCAAGAGCGTGGCGGGCGTCATCCCCTACCCGATCCAGAGAAGTTGGCAGCACGGCTCAATCAAATGGGGATTACCCCAGACACCTTGGTGGTGGCCTACGATGATTCGCGGTTTGCCTATGCCGCTCGCTGCTGGTGGCTCTTACGTTGGCTGGGACACGATCGCGCAGCGGTGCTTGATGGTGGCTATCGCGCCTATGTCGAAGCCGGGTATCCGACAACCCCTGAGGTTCCCTCGCCTCGACCGGGCAATTTCCAGCCCCATCCTCATTCGCAGTGGGTGGTGGATCGGACTGGCGTGATGGCTGCTCAAGCTGACCCCCAGACAGTGATTGTGGATGCCCGCGAACCCCGTCGCTATCGCGGTGAAATTGAACCCATTGATCCGATCGCGGGTCATATTCCCGGAGCAGTGAATTATCCGTGGCAGGCCATCTCCGATGCACAGGGGCGCCTGAAATCTGTGGCGGAACTGCAAGCCCACTGGCAGCCTTTGGCTGAGGCTGAGCAAATTATTGTCTATTGCGGATCGGGGGTAACGGCCTGTGTGGATATTTTGGGGCTGGCGATCGCTGGCCTGCATCAAACCAAGCTCTATGCGGGCAGTTGGAGCGATTGGTGTTCCTACTTGGCGGCACCTCATGACCGTTCGCTATGATCAAGCCTAAGCCCTCTTCCTCACCCGACCATGGAACGTCTTCCCAGTAATGCCCCCCCACCATCCCATCGAAGTACGACCCAGCCTCTCCACCGTCTTGGCCGTGAACTGCAACGCTTTGGCTGGATTGGCTTTTGGACACAGGTCGTCCTTGGCTTTGTCTCGCTGTTGATTATTATCATTGTTATCTTTAGTCGCCAATTCAATATCAATCGTCCGCAAAATGGCATGAATAGTCCCACACTGGGCTTAGTGCTGGCGATTATTGGTCTAGTGTTTTTGGGCGTGAGTATTTACTGCTGCTATCGCTATCCGCAACTGGGACGACGCTTGGATCGCCCAGAAAAACGCCCGACCAAGGAGCACGTGATCCGCAGTTTGAATATTGGTCTCTGGGTAAATATTGCGGGCATGATTTTTACGGTGGCTGCCGCAGAGTGGAATGTGGGCATGTTGTTGCTCAAGGTGCTGTCAATTCCCCAAGGGGCGGCGGTCTATGCCACTAATGTCTTGATTGAGCCGTTGGAGATTTTTGTGATTCAGGCGAAGGTGAATACGATTGCCGCTCAGTTGACGGGTATTATTGTGGCGCTGTGGTTGTTGCGCTGTGTGCGCCGTCCCCTGTGAATCGTCTGAGGAGATCCAAGAGACTTGTTTAATTCTCAAGAGGCTGTTGCCAGCAAAATTATTGTGGCCTTGGATGTGCCCAATTTGGAGGTCGCGATCGCCACTATTCATACGCTGCCCCAAGTGCAATTTTGGAAGGTGGGGCTAGAACTCTTTTGTGCCAGCGGGCCGATTATTCTCGATGTCCTCAAGGATCAGGGGAAGCGTATCTTTCTCGATTTGAAGCTCCACGATATTCCCAATACGGTGGCCGCCGCAGCCCGGGCGATCGCCCCCTATGGCGTGGACTTTGTGACTATCCATGCGGCAACGGGATTAGCGGGTCTGAAAAGCGCGCAGGCGGCTCTAGGGGAAAACGCCACCCAACTCATTGGGGTGACCTTGCTCACCAGCATTGACGCAAACACCCTGCAGCAAGAACTCCAGATTCCCCTTGATCCGGCCACCTATGTTGAACGCATGGCTGATCTAGCCCATCAAGCGGGACTGGCGGGCATTGTCTGCTCTCCTCAGGAGGCGGCACGGGTAAAACAACGCTGCGGAGAGGAGTTCTTGAGAATTTGTCCGGGGATTCGCCCCCTTGGTACTGCCACAGGGGATCAAGCGCGATCGCTGACGCCCAATGCCGCCTTTGCTGCTGGTGCCTCTTACCTTGTAATTGGCCGTCCGATTTTACAAGCAGCGGATCCCGCCGCAACCTTTGATGAAATTTGCCGCAGCGTTGTTTAAGGCAATTTACAAAAACCTGCAATCCAAGATATGATTAAGAATTGTCTGAACTAGGGCGATTAGCACAGTGGTAGCGCACTTCCTTCACACGGAAGGGGTCACTGGTTCGAATCCAGTATCGCCCATTGCTTAGTTCAAGTTATAAGATGAACATAATCAGACGAGTTTAGGACTCTGCCATGAGTACCCCGATTCCGCCGATTCAGCTTCCCCCTTGTGGTGACTGCACTGCGGATGCGGCATGGTTGGAGGCAGCTCTTCTCGATTGGCTCAACACCGAGTATTTGCCAGAAGCTGTGAATCTGGCGATCGCCCAGCGAGCCGCCCAAGTGTACCGCCGTCAGCGGCTGGAAGGGGAGCATGATCTTGGCGGCATTCTCTTGGCTCTGGTCACGGAGTTGCAAGAGTTTGATTTTTCCCAAAGCTTCTATAGCGAGTTTGCGGTTGCTAATGCGGTGAGTGATCTGCTCCTGCGGCGGCTGGGCATTGAACCCTGCTGTGGGGCGGGCTAGGCTTTGGGGTGCCAGTTGGGCTTGACCACTTGACGACAGCGGGCAATGACAAGGGCATTAGCCGGTACATCTTCTGTCACCGTTGAACCCGCCGCCACCGTAACATTTTCGCCGAGGGTTACCGGAGCCACTAAAACACTGTTAGCCCCGGTCTTGGTGCCGCTACCGATATGGGTGGGGTGCTTGCGCACGCCGTCGTAGTTGGCGGTAATGGTTCCTGCCCCGATATTGACGCGATCGCCCAAGGTGGCATCGCCTAGGTAGGACAGATGAGAGGCCTTGGTGTCACTGCCCAACTGCGCTTTTTTTAGCTCGACAAAGTTACCAATGCGGCAGTGATCGGCAACCAGGCTTTGCTGGCGGATGTGGGCAAAAGGCCCCACTTGGGTATCATGGCCAATCTCACTGTCGCTAATCACGGCATAGCGAGCCGTCACCCGTTCGCCAATCACACTGTTTTCAATCAAAGTGCCGGGGCCAATGATGCTACCACTGCCAATACGGGTTTGGCCGCGCAGGTGAGTTTGGGGTTCAATCACCACATCGGGAGCCAGCTCCACGGTGTCCTCAATGGTAATGCTGGCCGGATCAATCAGGGTCACCCCCGCCTGCATCCAAGCAGTTTTGATGCGATTTTGCAGCACTTGATAGGCTGCCGCCAACTGCACGCGATCGTTAACGCCCAAAATTTCCTCATAGTCTTCCACGTCCACCGCCATCACAGGACTGAGGGCATTGACGGCATCGGTGAGGTAGTATTCCTGCTGATCATTGTTGGATTGGAGATGGGGCAACACAGCAGCCAGTTGGGGCCAGTGGAAACAATACACCCCAGCATTGATGCGGCGGTTTTGCTTTTGGGCTGTGGTGCAGTCACGGTCTTCAATAATTTGCTTCAAGATATTCTGACTGTCACAAATCACACGGCCATAGCCCTGGGGGTTGGGAATTTGTGCCGTTAAAATCGTGGCCGCATTGTTGTGTTTCTGGTGGACTGCGAGCAACTTCGCCAGCGTCTCCCCACGCAAGAGGGGCACATCGCCATTGAGTACCAAAAGATGGCCTTCATAGTCCTTGAGGTGGGGCAAAAGCTGCTGTACCGCATGACCCGTTCCCAGTTGTTCGCGCTGCTCGACAAACTCCACGTGGGGTTGATCCGCTAAGGCAGCCCGCACTGTGTCGCCTCCATAACCAATGATCACAAACTGCCGTTGCGGTTGCAGAGATTGAACTTGGTGCAAAACCCAGCCCACCAGCGATCGCCCACCTAGGGGATGGAGAACTTTTGGCAGCGAGGATTTCATCCGTGTGCCTCGTCCTGCCGCTAAGACTGCCACAATGACCATGGATTTGTTGTGCCTCAATGCGCAAAGGGATGGCAAACGAGCAATACTGGGGAGAAGCAGCCCAGCCGCATCAGCGCCATGCACAATTGGAGTATACCAAGGTTGCGGTAGCCAAAGATAGCAGCACCACAGGCGAGTCAATGCGTCCAAGATGAATCAACGACCCCAAAATCCAGTAAGGTTGATGCAGTAGTTGACGAGTCACTCACAGTCCATGACTGCTTCAAAATCAACCAAGCGACCTGTCCCCTTGGCGGCTCAGTTCCTAAAATTGGTGGGAATCATCCTGCTCCTCACCTTTTTGGTCGAGTGGAGCATTCTCTTTATTACTCCCCAGTTCAATAACAGCCAGTGGCAACTCACGGTCGTTAACCAATTCATTGAGCGCGGTGCCACCCCCTTGATTGGGTTTGTCTTTATCTACACTGGCTTTTGGATTCAAGCGGTTTCTGGCAGTACGACGCAGCCGGAGCCGGGGGAACCTGCCCTCAAGGATTGGCGATTTTGGGTCTTTGTCCTCTCGAGTTTGCTAGGATTGCTCTGCCTGCTGGGGATTCCCCTCTACCTATCGATTACGGGGCAAATTACGGAACAGGCGGTCAACCAAATTAATCAAGAGGCGGCACAGGCAGAAATTCGGGTTGATCAGGAACAGCAGCAAATCAAACAACTGGCCAGTAGCGGTCAACTGGAGCAACTCCTCAAGAGCAATCAACTCCCCCCCGATCAACGGGCGATTCTCGAGCAGCTACAAAAAGATCCCCAAGCCCTTGATAAACAAGCGGGTCAGGCACGGGAGCGCATCCGCAACCAACAACAGGAAGCGGTGAATCGGGCGCAACAGGAAGCCTTTGTGAATCGTCTCAGGGTAGGAATTCGTAGTTTTCTATTGGCAGTGGGCTTCATTACCATTGGTTGGAGTGGTCTGCGCGAGCACCGCTAGGCATCGTCACCATTGCCGCCTACCTGAGGAGTAGAATATGCTTTACCTCATTGTGCGTTGGCGTCTTCTGTCGCAGTCGCTGGGTCTCGGCTGCTTGATCAGCCTGCTGCTCCAACTGACGGCCGCAGCAGTGGAATTGCGGGTCGCGGTTTTAGATCGGGTACGCCAAGTAACAATTAGTAGCTCCACCCCAGCGCAATTACGGGATGAGGCGGGTCGGGTGCTGACAGTGGCACCGCAGCAGAATATTACGGCGGTTCTGACGGGGGCGGGGGTACAAGCAGGGGGTGTGCAGGGGCGGCAAGTTTTCCTCGAACCTCGAGACCATGGCCTCGTGCGGGTGGGCGATCGCTGGTATCGCGGGCGGTTGCAATTGGTGAGTACCAGTGAGGGGATTATCGCCATCAACCTCGTGGATTTAGAGGAGTATCTGCCCAGTGTCGTGGGCAAGGAAATGTATCCCTCTTGGCCGCTGGAAGCCCTCAAAGCTCAAGCGGTGGCCTCCCGTTCCTTTGTCCTCTTTCGGCGCGATCGCGAACGCCGTCGTCCCGGTAGTCTTTTTGATGTGGGTGCCACCGTCACCCATCAGGTGTATCCGGGGGTCAGTTCAGAAACCGCCAGTACCCTAGCTGCCGTTGCCGCCACACGCGGTCAAGTGCTCACCTACAATGGCCAAATCATTGAAGCCGTCTTCCATGCCTCCTCAGGGGGTCACACCGAAAATTCAGAGCACATTTGGCAAAATGCCGTTCCCTACCTGCGCGGTACCCCTGACTTTGACCAAATCTCCCCCAACTTTCAGTGGACGGTGCGTTTCACGGCGGCACAACTGCAACAACGCCTCCCCGGTATTGGTACCATCGTTGGCTTTCGGCCCTTGCAATTGACTCCCCAAGGGCGAGTCATGGCAGTGCAAGTGGTGGGCACAGCAGGTAGCCGCACCATTTCAGGTAGTGAACTACGGCGGGTGTTGGGATTGCGCAGTACCCTACTGACGATTACGCCAGAGTATGGCAATGTGGCCAGTCAAAGGGGGCAAAGTGTGCCAGTGGCCTTTACAATTACTGGCCGGGGTCACGGTCATGGCTTGGGCATGAGTCAATGGGGGGCTTACGGTATGGCATTACAGGGCTACACCTACGACCAAATTTTGGGGCATTATTACCAAGGCGTTACATTGAGTGTATTGGACACGACTCAGCGTTGACGAGGTTTGTGCCCCTCGACTATGCTGCCCCTAGCGGTATGGGGTGAAGGTTGTGGTCTTAACACTCTATTTCTTGCGCCACGGGCAAACTAGCTTTAGTCGCGTCAATGCCTACTGTGGAGAACTGGATCCACCCTTGACGGATGCCGGTCTAGCGATGGCTGAGGCCTTTGCCGAACACTACGCCCAGTTGCCTTGGCAAGCCGTCTTTGTCAGTCCAACGTTGCGCACTCGAGCCACGGCACAGTTTTTGTGCGATCGCGTGGGTCTTCAAATGCAGGTTCGCGATGGTCTGCGGGAAATTTACTATGGTCAGTGGGAAGGCCTCTCCCCGGAAGAGGTGAATGCCAAGTTTCACGATGACTATGTGCGCTGGCTGGCGGATCCGGGCTGGAATGCCCCCACAGGGGGTGAGCGGGGGATTGACATCTACTACCGCAGTAATGCCGTTCTCTTAGAAATTGAGCGCGAGTATCCCGACGGCAATGTTCTGCTGGTTTCCCACAAGGCCACCATTCGGATTATGCTCTGTGGTCTTCTGGGTATTGATGTGGGACGGTTTCGCGATCGCATTGCTGCCCCAGTAGCCAGTGTCAGTATTGTCGAATATACCTCCCGTGGGCCATTGCTCCTTGCCCTTGCGGAGCGATCGCACCTGAGTCCCGAACTGCGGCACTTGCCGGGCACCTAGCCTATACGGTCATAATGTCCTTTTCTTTCTCGGCGAGCAGGGCATCAATTTTACCGATGTATTTATCGGTGAGCTTTTGCACTTTCTCTTGCAAGTCTTTCACTTCGTCTTCAGTGAGTTCGCCGGCTTTGCCCTCTTTTTTGATGTGATCAATGGCATCACGACGGATGTTGCGAATGGCAACTTTGCCCCCTTCGGCAATTTTGGCGGCAGTTTTCACCAGTTCTTTGCGTCGCTCTGTGGTCAAGGGCGGAATATTGAGGCGGACGCTGGAGCCATCGTTGTTGGGCGTCAATCCTAAGTCAGAGAGTTGAATGGCTTTTTCAATGCTGGCCAATGTGGAGCGATCGTAGGGTTGAATTAAAATCGTGGTTGCATCGGGGGTAGAGATGTTGGCCAAGGAGCGCAAGGGGGTTTCCGTGCCGTAGTAATCCACCATCACCCGGTCTAATAACGCCGCGTTGGCGCGACCCGTGCGGATACTATTAAAGTCATGCTGGGTTGCTTCAACCGATTTTTGCATCCGCTCTTCGACATCAGCTAATTTCACAGGAGCCTCCAACCATCGTACCAATGGGTTCCCCAGTCAAGGCACGGTAGATATTACCGGCCGTTTCTAAACTAAACACAATAATGGGGATATCATTATCTTTACACAGGGCGATCGCTGTACTGTCCATCACCGCCAAGTTATGGGTGAGGGCATGGGTGTAGGTGAGACTGCGGTAGCGACGCGCATTCGGATTTTTGTGGGGATCGGCATCATAGACGCCATCGACTTTAGTGGCTTTGAAGATCACTTCGGCATCAATTTCGGCAGCTCGCAGGGCGGCTGTTGTGTCAGTGGTAAAAAAGGGATTTCCTGACCCGGCTCCAAAGATGACCACCCGTCCCTTTTCCAGATGGCGAAT
Organism: Thermosynechococcus sp. QS41; assembly: GCF_031583515.1. NCBI lineage: Bacteria > Bacillati > Cyanobacteriota > Cyanophyceae > Acaryochloridales > Thermosynechococcaceae > Thermosynechococcus > Thermosynechococcus sp. QS41. The sequence goes on along the minus strand of NZ_CP134181.1, from coordinate 2,129,943 downwards.
GGCGCGGCGGCGAATGTAGGGTTCAGCCACCTCCTGCATAGCAATGGCAGTTTGTACCCGCGTAGGGACATTCATCTGTTCGAGGGCATCCTGCAGGGTCAGGGCATTCATAACGGTGGCAATCATACCAATGTAGTCTGCGGTCGCCCGATCCATGCCAGCCGCTGCCCCTTTCATACCACGAAAGATATTGCCACCCCCCACCACAATGGCAGTTTGAACTCCCGCTTGCACCACCTGAGCAATTTCGCTGGCAAATGCCTGCACCACTTTTGGATCAATGCCGTAGTTCAGGTTGCCCATGAGGGCTTCACCGCTCAATTTGAGCAATACGCGGCGATATTTAGGACTCATTGCGAGGATTCTTGCACTCCAATACGCTCCCCATCAACGATAGCAGGTTAGACGCGCCCGGTTGGACTCGAACCAACGACCAATCGCTTAGAAGGCGAGTGCTCTATTCCGCTGAGCTACGGGCGCATTTTTGAACATTTTCCCACAAGGCATAAGCTGAAAGTAAGATCTTCTCTTCATAGTAGGGATGATTGAGATGGAGCTAAATTCTCCCCCTTCACGTTTACTTTTGGTCTGTGCTGACAACCCCTTGTCACAGCGCATGGGGCAAGACCTCCAAGCCGCAGGCTATGACCCCGTGATTGCAACAACGGAAAAGGAATGTCACTTGGCCTGCGCAGAATGGCAGCCTGCCCTGATCATCATGGATCGCTATTTGGGGCGGCTCAACAGTATGGAGTTGTGCCAGCGGTTGCGCCAGCAGGGGATTAGTTTGCCAATTCTACTGATGCTGGAGAGCGATCGCCTAGAGGATCGGGTGGCGGTGCTGGAGTCGGGTGCCGATGATTACCTACTGCTGCCCTATAGTCCCAAGCCCTTTTTGCAAATGATTCAGCTTTATCTGAAGCCGCCAGTCACCCAAAGTGAGGTGTTGCGATTTGATAATTTGACCCTTGATCTCTTGACGCGGCGGGCGGAGCGCAATGGACGCACGATCGATCTAACGATGAAGGAGTATGAACTACTGAAGTTTCTCATGGAGCATCCCCGCGAAGTCCTTACCCGTGAGCAAATTTTAGAAAATGTCTGGGGCTATGACTTTTTGGGAGAATCCAACGTCATTGAAGTGTATATTCGCTATCTGCGGTTGAAGATTGAACCCGATGGCGAAAAACGATTGATTCACACAGTGCGAGGAGTGGGCTATGTTCTCCGTGAAGCCTAAGTTACGCTGGCTGGTTCTGGGATTGGTCACGTTGGGGTTACTGCTGGGCTGTCAAAGTCTGAGCCAAGGGGATCCGGCCGCACCCCCGCAAGTGGTTCGCGGCATTCCGCAATATCTACCCATTACGGCCAAGGCGCGCATTCACGATACATGGATTCAGTTGGAAGTGGCACGCACGCCGGCACAGCAGCAGTTGGGCTTGATGTTTCGTTCGGAGTTACCCCCCGATCGCGGGATGCTGTTTCCCATCTCTCCGCCTCAAGTGGCTAGCTTCTGGATGAAAAACTGTCTCATTTCCTTGGACTTGATTTTTCTTAGGGACGGTAAAGTGGTAGCGATCGCCCCCGCAGCGCCCCCCTGCGAAACCCTGCCCTGCCCCACCTACGAATCTGGGGTTCCAGTCGATGCCGTTTTAGAACTGGCAGGTGGCCGCGCCGCTGAATTGGGACTTAAGGTCAATGATTCTGTAAAGATACAGTACTTGGCGCCTTGACTGATGGACAGGGTTCCTTAACTCTTAAAGATTGTTGTTATTCCAAAGCAATTTGATTAAACTCCGTGCTGTAGCTTTGGTAATAAACTCTCTTCGTTTCCTAGCCTCGTCTACAGCCGTTGTATCTCCTTTACTTTCACTGCTTTTTTCTTCAATTAGAGTAAAAATTAGACCCACGATGCCAATAGCGGTCATGGTTTTTAGGTAGGTCGGTGATTTAGAGAGCTTGTCGAGCATAGTCTAAATTTTTGCAAGAAGTTTTATGACTAATATAATTTAGCCAAAATCCTAAGTTAAGTACTAAGACTCTGTCAAGGTTTGTTTCACATTTTTTTACTTTATCTACAATTGACCTCATTCCCTCTTGTTTATTATTTAACTATATGGCAATATAAGAAAATATAATTAGCTACAGCCATTGCGAGGAACCCATGCTAGAGTCCGAGATCGAAGAGTCATCGTCCCCCCTGCCTCTGAATCTCTGGGAAATGACCGCTGTATTTCTGAAACTGGGCAGTATTGGCTTTGGCGGTGGAATTGCCATGATCGCCCTCATGGAAAATGAGTTTGTTAAGCGACGGCGGCTCTTGGCCATTGATGAATTTCTGCATGGGGTTGCCCTCAGCCAAATCCTAGGATCGTTCCCAGTCAATACGGCGCTCTTTATTGGTTATCGCCTCCATGGCTTTTGGGGCGGTCTGTTGGGTAGTCTGACCTTTCTGCTGCCGTCCGTTGTGGCGGTAATTTTACTATCTTGGCTCTATTTTGGGTTTCATACGATTCCCTCATTGCAAGGTGCCCTGGCGGGGCTAACGCCAGTGGTCATTGGCATCATCTTGGCAGCAGTCTGGTCAATGGGGCAAAAGTCTGTGCGCTCGACGGTCACGATCGCGATCGCCATTGCGGCCTGTCTCGGCAGTTTGACCCACATTAATCCCTTGCTCATCCTTGGCAGTGGTGGCATTATTGGTCTCATTCTCCAACTCAGCCCACCGACAAAAACCACAAAACTCCAAACTTCCCAAAAATCCGCCCTCGTTGGCTTACCCCTAGCGCTCCAGACCCTACCCCACCAAGCTGCCCAAATGGCCACTGCCTCTTCTCAACCCGTTCAGTGGCTGACCCTAGTGCTTACCTTCCTCAAAGTGGGCATTGTTTTCTTTGGTGGTGGCTTTGTCCTGATCCCCGTGTTGAAACAACTGTTGATCGATCAGTTACATTGGCTGACGCAGCAGGAATTTATTGATGGTGTGGCTATTAGTCAATTGACCCCAGGGCCGATCGCTGTCATTGCCACTTTTGCGGGATTCCGTGTTGCTGGTATTGGTGGTGCTTTTTTGGCAACCGTGGCTTTATTTTTGCCATCCCTATTATTGATGTTTGCTCTTGCCCACTACTATCAAGTGGTGAAGCATCTCCAACGGGTGAAGCAATTTTTGGCAGGGGTCAATCCTGCGGTGGTGGGTATGGTGTTGTCAGCAGCCATTAACCTTGCGCCTGCCATTGTCCACCTCGATCAGCCCGTCAGTCTCATTCTCAATAGCGTGCTCTTGGTCTTTTCCCTTGTGGCGATTACGCGCCTCAAATGGCACCCAGCGATCGCCCTTGCTGTGGGAGCAACAGTTGGATTATGCGGTGGCCAATGGTTAACTGGCACGGCCTAGTGAAGAAAACTCAAACTTGCTGGTACGGGGCACTTTTCGAGTTTTGTAAGGGTCTGAGGCCTCAGGTTCAAAATTTCTTTAAGGTGAATGAGAGACTGAAAGGGAGATTGAGTACGAAATTCAATAATCTCTTTGATATATTTTCGACGGCTTGTTTCACCTACTCCTGCATTTATAAGCCACTGTTGGATTTCGGCTCTGGAGCCCTGATTAAGCAAGCGTATTTTTAACTGAGGTTGGTTGCGATCTACCGAGGAGCCTGATAGCGTTGTTGTTGGTGTGGGGGGTGACACCTGTGGCAGTGGTAAGTTATCTAGTTTGGCATTGATGTTTACTAGGGCTGCCTCCATTTCTTTTAGGAACTGAAAAATAGCTTGATTTTGCTCTAGAAGCTGCTGAAGGAGTGTCTTGGTAAGATTTTCGTTGGAGTTGCTCGCTGGTGAGTCAAAAGCTAAAGGCTCTGTAGTTTGTTCTTGGTTTTGTGCTTCTGTTACTTCAGAAATTGTGGAGTTAGACTGAATTTGACTGAGAATTGCAGTTTCTATTTCTAGCGTATCATTTTCTTCAATAATCAGGGCATTGATTTCTTTAAGATTGGCTTTTTGGGCAGCATAATACTGCTGATGACCTGACAAGAGTTTGAAGCGATGACAGGCTAAGCGATCGCCCAAACGCCGCACCACTAGCGGTGGAAAACAGATACCTGCTTTCAGAATTGAACTAGCCAGTTCCTCTATCCTTCCCTGATCTGCGGGCACAAGGTCAGGGCTCAGTTCAATCGCTGTCAATTGAATACGTTTGCTATTGACCATTACATTTTAGGGCTGACTAGGACTGAGTGATCCAATTGAGTTCATCTACCAAATCATTGAATTCACGGGCAGAATTTGAATTGGGCTTAAAGCGAAAAATGGATTGGGGGGCTGGTATTTCACTATCGCCACTGGCAGTCACGCCATTGAGGCTATTGGATAAGTCAACAGATTCGGTGATAATTGTCTCTAGAATTTTCAGAGGATACTTATTCGTAATTGCTTCTTGAACAGCAATAAACTTACTTGAATTCCTAGTTCGGCCATGAATTTTTGAGGGCAAAATTCCCACAATATCCAAGGGTTTTTTACCCAACTTGACCCGCAAGTCTGCAAATCGTCGATTAATATCTTTCACAAACGATATGACGTACTTTAGGCCTTGATTGGCAAAGGGCTTAAAATCTGAGGGAATAATGAGATAATCTGAGGCAATCAGGGCAATTTCGGCGTAGAGATCCCAAGCTGGCGGTGCATCTATGATGACAATATCGTAGGCATCCTTGAGTGCTTCTAACTTCATAAGCAGTTGTAGATGAATGGCATCAATCTCCTTCAGGAGATCACGGGTTTCAATGCTCACTAAATCAATATGGGCAGGGACAACATCAATCTCTGGGTGATTAAAAGACTGGGATTTCCTAACCACTTTTTCAATGGGATACTCATCGGCATATCTGAGCACATGGAAGATATGAGCATCCCGCAGTGTATCCTCCTCTTCAAGCAGAAAACTCATTAAGCCAGTGGCAAAGGTCGTATTGGCTTGAGAGTCCATGTCAATAACCAAAACCCGCTTTTCCCGACAACGAAAGGCAGCTGCTAAGTTGACAGCAACAGTAGTTTTCCCCACACCACCCTTGTTGTGATAAATGGTAATAACTTTCACACTTCTTTCCCGTCGAGTGGATTACTGAAGGCTGAGGAGGCGGTGACGGTGTCGCGATCGCCTGCACCTGCGAGGTTGGCAGGGCTAAAGGTCAACTCACCGTTGACCAAATCTACCAAAATCGTATCGCCGGGTGCAAAGACCTCTTCAAGGATCTTCACGGCGAGGGGGTTCTCCAATTCCCGTTGAATGGCGCGTTTCAGAGGACGTGCCCCATAGACTGGATCAAAGCCCACCGCCACCAAATGATCTAGCGCTGCCGGGGTGAGGCGCAGGCGAATTTTTTGATCCGCAAGGAGTTTCTCCACCCGTCGCAGTTGAATTTGAGCAATCTGTGCCAGTTCAGCCCGCCCTAGGCCATGGAAGAGGATCAAGTCATCAATGCGGTTGAGAAATTCGGGGCGAAAATACTTTTGCGCACTTTGGAGTACCCGTTGGCGCATTTCCTCATAGCGACTGTCATCCCCGGCCAAATCTAAAATATGCTCGCTGCCCAAGTTGCTGGTCATAATGATCACGGTATTGCGGAAGTCCACCGTTCGCCCCTGGGAATCAGTGACGCGGCCATCATCGAGCACCTGCAAGAGCACATTAAAGACTTCCGGATGGGCTTTTTCCACCTCGTCAAACAGAACCACGGCATAGGGACGACGGCGAATCGCTTCCGTGAGTTGACCGCCACTGTCAAAGCCGACATACCCCGGTGGTGCGCCAATCATGCGGGAGACAGCGTGTTTTTCCATGTACTCCGACATATCAATGCGCACAAGGGCATTTTCATCATCAAAGAGGGCTTCGGCAAGAGCACGGGCCAGTTCTGTTTTGCCCACCCCCGTGGGACCCATAAAGAGAAAGGAACCAATGGGACGGGCAGGGTCTTTCATGCCGGCTCGCGCTCGGCGAATCGCTGCGGCCACGGCGGCCACGGCATCGGTTTGACCAATCACCCGCTGATGGAGGACTTGTTCCAGTTGCAGGAGTTTTTGCCGTTCTGAGGCCATTAATTTTTGCAGCGGAATTCCCGTCCACTTGGCAACAATTTCAGCAATGTCGGCTTCGGTGACTTGATCGCGCAAAAAGGTGCCACCTTCGGCCTGAAGTTCCAAAAGTTGGGCTTCGGTGCTTTCCAATTCCCGTTGCAGCGTCTCGAGGCGACCATATTTAAGTTGAGCAGCTTTGTTGAGGTTGTAGTCCCGCTCCGCTTGCTCGATTTGCAGCTTTACCTGATCTTCCTCTTCTTTGAGGCTGTTGATGCGCTCTAGGAGGTCTTTTTCGGCTTGCCAGCGGGCTTGCATGGCCTGTTGTCGCGGTTGCAGTTGGGCAATTTCCTCTTCAATGCGCTGCAGGCGATCGCGGGTGGCTTGCAGTGGCACTTGGCTCAGGGGTAGGCTTTCCTCCTGCTTGAGGGAGAGTTTTTCCATCTCCAGTTGCCGCAGGCGCCGCTCAAGGGCTTCCAGTTCAGCGGGCTTGGTGGTGATTTCCATTTTCAGTTTGGCCGCCGCTTCATCCACGAGATCAATGGCCTTGTCGGGCAAAAAGCGATCGCTAATATAGCGATCCGAAAGCATCGCCGCTGCCACCAATGCCGAGTCAGTAATTTTGACGTTGTGGTGAATTTCGTAGCGATCCTTGAGACCCCGCAAAATTGAGATTGTATCCTCAACGCTGGGTTGGCCAATATACACCTGCTGGAAGCGACGCTCGAGGGCAGCATCCTTCTCAATATGCTTGCGGTACTCGTCTAGGGTGGTGGCACCAATACAGCGCAGTTCGCCCCGCGCCAACATCGGCTTCAGGAGGTTGCTGGCATCCATCGAGGCGTTTTGATTGGCACCGGCACCAACCACGGTGTGCAATTCATCAATAAAGAGAACAATTTGACCGTCGGAATGGGTCACTTCGTGGAGAACCGCCTTGAGGCGATCTTCAAAGTCACCGCGAAACTTGGCACCCGCCACCAGACTCCCCAGATCAAGGGAAATCAACCGCCGATTTTTCAGGGATTCGGGTACATCGCCATTGATAATCCGCTGGGCAAGACCTTCGGCAATCGCTGTTTTCCCAACTCCAGGTTCGCCGATGAGCACGGGATTATTCTTAGTGCGGCGCGAGAGCACTTGAATGACGCGGCGGATTTCCTCATCGCGGCCAATGACCGGATCCAGTTTACCTTGGCGGGCTGCTTCGGTGAGATCGCGACCGTACTTTTCAAGGGCAGCGTATTTATTTTCGGGGTTTTGGTCTAAGACTTTTTGGGCGCCGCGAATGGCTTTGACGGTGGCCACCAACTGCTCGCGATCGCAATTCAAAGCGCGGAACAGACGTTGACCAATACGGCGATCGCCCACAAATGCGAGGACAAGATGCTCAATCGAAATAAACTGATCCTCTTGCTCTTGGCGCAGACGATTGGCTTCATCAAGGAGAGCATCCAAGCTGCGGCCACAGTAGAGTTCGCTTCCCGTTGGCACGCGGGGTTGCTGTTTGGCAAAGTCCATCAGCCGCTTGAGAACCCATTCAGTGTCAATATCAGCCCGTTCAAAGATCAGTTGCCCCAGTCCCTCTTCCCGCAGGAGGGCAATCATCAAGTGCTCTGTTTCCAGATATTGGCTGCGATATTCCCGTGCCACATCTTGGGACTTAACAATGGCTTCCCATGCTTTATCAGTAAACTTTGTTGGATCCGTTGGTTGCATAGTGATAATTGAGGGCAAAACCCCACCGACCGTGAATGCATTATGCCATCATCTTCAGTGTAATCAACAGGCCACCGCCACACCCGCAGGACGACTTATAGAGGTGGCAGATAGAGAAACTGCCGCAGGAGATTAGCGAGTTTTTTCTTGCTGTCATAGCCGCTACTGTAGTACTGCCGCAGGGGAACTGTCTCGCCAGAAGTGAGGTGCACCACGACGCGATAGAAGCGATCGCCATCAGAATCCACGGAGCTTTCAATCGCAATGTCCCTGATCGCGCGCAAGTGCAATTCCTTCTGAGTGCGGCGGAAAAAATTTGCATGGAGAATCGTCAAGGTGCCACTGCCCCGATCCAAATCCAGTGTTAAGACGGATGCGAAAGAAATGAAACTCATCCCTACCAGAAAGAACACCCCCGCAATGATCCCAATGAGCCAGCGATCGTCCACACGCGCTGAAAGTTCGGTTTGATTGGGATTGGCTAAGAACTGATTAATTTGCTGCACCATGGCGGCGCGATCGCCCGGCTCCGAGGAGGCAACGCCTAATATGGTTGAGTTGCCCGCTATTTCAAGAACAACGCGGTACATGCGATCGCCTTCGCTGTCAATGTAGTCCTCCAACTTTGCCTGTCGCAGTAGAGGAAGCGGAATTTTCACCCGCTCTTGGCTCACGAAGGAGGTTGTGGTGGCAATACATTCATAGGGTAGGGTTTGGCGTTGGCAGTGAATTTCTGCAACAGGAAAGAAGCTGAGCATCAACGTAGGTACAAGAGCAAACACCCCACCCATAAACCAACTCAGCAAAGGGCGCTCCCGCAAGCGCAAGCGATAGTCCGTTTGCTCCAAGATTTTCATCGCTGATCGTTATCCTTGAGCACGCAAAAATGCTGCGACACTGGCTGCCAACTGCTGAAAATTGGGTTCGATGCGTTGGCCGAGATACTCCTCCACAGCGCGAGCAATCATGCCAGCTAGGAAGGAGGGTACCCCCGGAATGCGTTTTGGATCAATGCGTAGATGACCTCGGCTAGTGATAATTGTTGAGTCACCCACAGCAATGAATTGATTTTCCCCTTGGCAGTCAATGGCCTCGGTAAAGGCATGGGGTGCAATGCGCCAGCGGGTGAGATAGTGGCGATCGTCCCAATGGGTGTAGTCCGTCCACGAGAGCATTGCCTCACTCAGCAGTGCCCGAGCCGCTGCCGGAATTTCGCCACCCCCATGCCAGACCAGAACCATCTCTAAGATCTCAGGCTGTTCCCTGCGCTCTTGCACCTCAATTTTACGCACATTGGGCATCCAGTTGACTAACTCAGGCAGGCGATCGCGATAGGTACGATAGACGTGCTCGCGGGGAAAGGGCAGCTCTACTTGGGAGGCAATTTCCATCACCCTATCCCCACTGTGGATACTGCCGCGCAATCACAACCACATAGTCCCCCCCTTGCAGCTCATAGTCCATTGGTGGGTTAATCTCCGTCTGGCGACGCCCCTCAATGCGACGTTCCACAGCGACTAAGAGGGCATCGTACTGCTCCTTGAGGTGTCGTTGCGCATACCAAAAGGTTTTGCCTGCCAGCGTTGACGGCAAAGGCAGCCGATAAAATTGATTGCCCACCTGTACCGTTAGGAGTTCGGCAAAGACATCCATCGCCCCTTGATTGCGCACCGCATTGCCAATGAGATGACCCGCCATTTCATCAGCCACCACCACATCTTCCACCCCTGCCGCCTGAAGTTGCACATTATTATTGCGATCCAAAAGCTGGGCACAGGTGTAAATCGTTGGATTGAGTTTTTCCATGGTCAGTGCAGCGAGAACCGTTCGGGCATCGCGGTCTTGATCACTGCGGGGCTGGCTGGTATCCGCCAAGAGAATGGCACGGGAGGCGTGGTAAATCTGCACCTTCTCTAAAACGTCAATGCGGGTATAGTCTCCCGAATAAAAGTAGAGGCGATTTTGATCTACTCTCCGCAACTCACTCAAGGGCAACTGTTCCAGTTCAGCAACAATGACAATCGGTGCATGGCGGGTTTGGGGATCGGTTTGCAACTCCTGCAACACTAGGGGGGCACTGCGATTCCAGCCACAGAGAATAATGTGGTTGCGCAACTCATCCAAGTCAAAGTTCTTAATGCTCATGACTGATTGCAACCGCTGCACCATGAAGGCAGACACCACCCCTGTAAACACTGCAAACAAGGTCAGCCCCGACAAAACCACCACTAGGGTAATGATCCGCCCGGCATGGGTTTTGGGATAGGCACCAATGGGTTCGGCGGACACTAAGGAAAAGAAGCTGTACCACAGGGCATCCCCAAGGGTCTCGATGTCTGGGTTTGAGGTTCCTTCGATAATATAAAAAGCCAGTCCCCCAAAGAGCATGATCAACACAATGATTAACAGTGCTGAAATTTGGGCACCGTAGAGACCAGAAATCTGGGGAGAAATGTAGTGTAGGTTGCGATTGATCAAAATCGAGGCACGGGGTAGGCGCAAAAGGGGCAGCAGACGAAACAGGGGCCACTGGGGCGGCATCGGTAAAATCGCGACTAGATCAAGCCAGTAGTGGCGGAAAAATCGTTGCTTTTTGCGGGCGATCGCAAAGCGTAGGAATAACTCAACAACAAAGCACAGCCGTAGGGGCAAATCCGCCAGCATCAGAAAAAAATTAGGGTGGCCGGGCTGTACCCAGAAAAGATCGACCACCACTAAAAGTACCCATATGAGGATCAAAACCAACAGGCTGATTTCTACCTGTGGTGCGTGCAGAAATAGATCAAGCTGTTGTCTTAGCCGGCTTTGTCCCATGAGTGCCGCTAGAAGAGAACATCAAATTGCCGCAATTTGCCGCGATCGCCGGCTAACCATCAGATTTAGGTGGGAATCAATTCTCCCGGACGCAGTTTTGCCCACCGTCCCTGTTCTTCGACGAAACTGGCACAACCAACCACATCCCACTCCAATAGAATCTCTTCCCCTTGGGTACGGATGTTGATATTGATCGTCGGCTCAATTGGGTCAAAGTCTGGCGTGAGGGTCAGATGGGGCTGTTGGTGCTGCTCCTCAACGGCATAGTATGTGGTACAGCGATCCACAAGGGCGCAGTTAACACAGATACACATGGAACTCTCCCAATGCCACATGCTCCTACTCTAGCGCATCCCTTAGGGGCGCCAAGGGAACTGCTGAAAGTTGGGGGGACGTTTTTCCAAAAAGGCGTTTTTGCCCTCGGCACTCTCTTCAGTGAGGTAGTACAGCAAGGTTGCATTGCCGGCTAATTCCTGTAGGCCGGCTTGACCATCACAATCGGCATTAAAGGCCGCCTTCAAGCAGCGAATGGCCAAGGGACTTTTGGTGAGAATCTCTTGCGCCCAGCGGATCCCCTCAGCCTCCAGTTCCTCAACGGGGACAACAGCATTGACTAGACCCATCGCTAAGGCTTCCTGAGCTGTATATTGTCGACAGAGAAACCAAATTTCACGCGCTTTTTTCTGGCCGACAATGCGGGCAAGATAACTCGCACCAAACCCCGCATCAAAACTACCCACCCGTGGCCCCGTTTGACCAAAAATGGCATTCTCAGCAGCAATGGTGAGGTCACAGACCAAGTGCAGCACATGGCCACCGCCAATGGCATAGCCGGCCACAAGGGCAATCACCACCTTTGGCAGGGAGCGAATTTGCCGTTGCAGATCCAGCACATTCAGCCGTGCTACCCCCTGATCATCCAGATAGCCTGCCTCACCCCGAATACGTTGGTCACCACCCGCACAAAAGGCATACTTACCATCGGTGTGGGGGCCTGCCCCGGTGAGCAAGACAACGCCAATCGTGGGATCGTTGCGGGCATCCTCAAAGGCCTGACTCATTTCCACAATAGTTTGGGGACGAAAGGCATTGCGCTTGTGGGGACGGTTAATCGTAATTTTGGCAATGCCCGTCGTTTTGTGGTAGAGGATGTCAGTGTAGTGGTGAACCTGCTGCCAGTGGACGCTGTCCATAGAGTGTGATGGGTAAGATGGATTCTCATTGTAACCTGAGGGGTTCTCGGGTTTAGAGGGGAGCAAAATCGCAAAAAAAATTAACATCCACCACCTAGGGGAGGCTAGGAGAGCTATGTTAGGCTGTTGCTGACAATAGTTTGTGCTTCTTTGCTATGAGCGACCTCCTCAACACCTGCCCCAATTTGCAAGCGGATTGTGATCGCCTCCTTGACCTATTGAATGCGGAACCCAAGCTGCGCTCCTTTGATATTACGCCAGTTCAAACTTCCCTGCGCAAGGCGGTTTCGCCGACATTTGAGATTGTTTTTGCAGGGCCTTTTAGTGCTGGCAAATCAATGCTGATCAATGCACTATTGGAGCGCGAACTCCTCTACAGTTGGATCTTAGCCAAGAACTGAAAATCGCCGGGGATGAGTTTTATCGGCATATTGATCAGTTTCTCAATCGTATCAAGGGCGGCCAGTCTCCAGAGGCAGAGCAGGACTATAAACGGCTGAAAAACAACCTTGTCACTTCCCTCGAGCAACTCCTGCGCCAGTTCTCCGTGGCTACTATTTATCAACAGGCCCTTGATAGTCATCCCACCAACTCCGTTGTTCCCGTCATGGGGATTTTGGCGGAGGCCTTCTATTACTTGGCCAATGGTCTCAAGAAAACCCTCGTCGAGTCTTCCCAAGAGGTGATCAAAAATCTCTTTAAGCAGTTGAGGCGGGAGATTTACCAGCAGCCCTACTATCGCGAACTCTTTCGCCTACTGGGGAATGACAGCGGCATTGATCAAATGTTGGCCAAGCTGGAGGAGGAGGTACTGACTAGTATTACGACGGTGGCACGCATTGAGTGCGATCGCTATGTGCGGGAGCGCGAGGATTTCTATCATGATACCCAAGGGGTGATGAAACTGCGGGAGGTGCTGCGCAAAGCCTGCAATACCTTTGATGCTTCGAGTATGTTTGAGGCGGAAACCGAACTGCGGGAACTCCTGAAAATGGACTTTGTTCACAAGATCAAGAAAACCATTGAAGTGACCTATCGAGCCGCGATCGCCACCGCGATTACAGAGCCTCTCCTCACTGCCGCCAAGCAACATAGCCAAGAGATTCTCCAGCAACAGCAACAGGCACGGGAGCACCTCGGCAAAACCCTAGAGAAAGAAGCGGCTGAAAGCATTGAGCACAATGCCGCCAAACTGAAGGAACTAGAGGGCAAGATTGCCATGTACAACGAGGCGGTGACGGGCATTAACCGCTGCCTCGAACAACAGGGGCGCGATCGCCAGAAACTTCCCCTGATTCTTTGAGTATTGATGCAGGATTCGTCTTAACCTGCGTTGCCTACCCCCGCAGTGATTGTGTTATCTTGACTCATCAAGAAGAAGAGCTGGCGGGCCGTGCCCAGAGTAATTTTTCCCTACTGGAGTAGTAGAATGGCAATTTCGAGTTTGAGATCAGCTTCAGTGATGTGCGCTGTTTGTAAAAACTCATCGGGAATTACTCAACTCATAATCCAAAATCCCCTTTAATATCAATTTGTGTCAACCCATCGCCGTCTGATGCCGTGATGCCCGCAGTACTGGCGGATGGGGGTGCCAACCCGTTGGCTGGTCATAGCAGGTATCATAAAACTTTAGGCGAATGGGCGTAGCAGCAAATGAGTAGGGATTTTCTCGCAGGACTGAATCCATCACAACGGCAGGCGGTGGAGCACTATTGTGGCCCGATGTTGGTGGTGGCAGGCGCTGGTTCCGGGAAAACTCGCACGCTCACCTATCGCATTGCCCATTTGATTCGCCAGCATCAGGTGGCACCAGAAAATATCTTGGCGGTGACGTTTACAAATAAGGCCGCCCGCGAAATGAAGGAGCGGATTGAAGCTCTCTTTGGTCAAGAGGTGGCTCAGCAACTCTACGGGCGGGACTGGCTGGATCTCTCTCCCCTCGAACAACAGCGGGTGCGATCGCGAGTCTATCAAACGTACACGAAGCCCCTTTGGATTGGCACGTTCCACAGCCTGTGTGCCCGACTCCTGCGCTTAGAAATAGAGGCCTATCAACATCCCCAAGGGTATCGCTGGACGCGGCATTTCACCATTTTTGATGAGTCAGATGTGCAAAGTTTGATTAAGGAAATTGCCACTGCGGAACTCAATCTCGATGAGCGCCAGCATGATCCGCGCGGTATCCGCTACAAAATTAGCCATGCCAAAAACCGAGGGCTAAGTCCCGATCAATTGGAGCAGGAACAGCGATCGCCCGCTGGCCGGGTGGCCGCCGAGGTTTATCGTCGCTATGAGGCAACCCTTGCCCAGAATAACGCCCTTGACTTTGATGATTTGATTTTGCGAACGGTGCAGCTGCTACAACAGCACCCCGAGCGCCTTGAGTATTGGCATCAGCAATTCCAACATATTCTGGTGGATGAGTACCAAGACACCAACCGCACCCAATACGATCTCATTCGGCTATTGGCCACCAATGGTACGCCACCGCAACAGTTTCAGAATTGGGGCGATCGCTCGATTTTTGTCGTCGGCGATGTCGATCAGTCCATTTATTCCTTTCGCTGCGCTGATTTCACTATCCTGATGAATTTCCAGCAGGATTTTGGCGATCGCCTGCCCGATGACGATAGCCGCACAATGATCAAGCTAGAGGAAAACTATCGCTCTGTTGCCAACATTTTGCAGGCCGCCAATCATCTCATTGAGCACAACAACGAACGCATTGCTAAAGTGCTGCGTCCCACCAAAGGAGAAGGCGCTCCCATTTACTGCGAGTGTTGCCACACTGAAACCGATGAAGCCTCTTTTGTTGTCCAAACCATCAAAGCCTTGGGCAGTCAATCCCTCGAACCCCAATGGGGACGGTTTGCCATTCTCTACCGCACCAACGCCCAATCGCGCCCCTTTGAGGAGGCCTTAGTTCGCGCCAACATTCCCTACACCGTGGTTGGTGGTCTCAAATTCTATGAGCGCAAGGAAGTCAAGGATGTTCTCGCTTATTTGCGGCTGCTGCAAAACCCCCAAGACACCGTGAGTCTGCGGCGAATTATTAACGTGCCACGACGCGGCATTGGCAAAACCAGTTTGGATCGCCTCAGTGACGCCGCGCAAACCCTTGGCATTTCCCTGTGGGATTTAATTGCCGATACCGAATCCATGACGCCCTTGGCCGGGCGAGCCAGTCGTGCCGTGCAGCAGTTTGTGACCCTCATGACCCGCCTGCGATCGCTAGTGGACGACATTGAATTGCCTGAACTGGTGAAAACCGTGATTGAAGAGACAGGCTACCGCCGCGAACTCGAAAACGAAGGCACTGACGAAAGCCTAGAGCGACTGCAAAACCTAATGGAATTGGTTAACGCTGCCCAGCAATTTAGCGAAGAAAACGAGGGGGCAAGCCTCAGCGATTTTCTCAACAGTTCTGCCCTTGCCTCGGATTTGGATACCTTGCAGGAGGGAGAGGGCGTCGTTTCCCTGATGACCTTGCATGCCGCTAAGGGGCTAGAATTTCCCGTTGTCTTTTTGGTGGGCATGGAGCAGGGACTCTTTCCCAACTTCCGCAGTCTCAACGACCCCATGGCTCTCGAAGAAGAACGCCGCCTTTGCTATGTCGGCATCACCCGTGCCCAAGAACAACTCTTTCTCACCTTTGCCCAAAGCCGTCGCCGCTACGGTGGCAGTGAAGATACGATTCCTTCGCAATTTTTGACAGAGCTACCCCCAGAACTGCTGACAGGGAATGTTCAACGACGACCCAAAATGGCTGCTGTCACGAAGCTATCCCCCGCACGGTTGAGCAAGGCTGCTGCCTCTGGTTGGCGGGTGGGCGATCGCATTCTCCATCCTGTCTATGGCGAAGGGGAAATTACCCATGTCTTTGATACTGGCCCGGAGCTCTCCTTGGTGATTCGTTTCCCACGTCGCGGGCAAAGGGTGGTGGATCCCCGCCTGACACCCCTTGAGCGGCTATAAATCGAGCGAACCGATCCGAGCTGAACAATATGAAGTCTTATTGCAGGATGCGGCTGTTTGGGTGCCACTCACGCTTTTTGAGCGTCATGATAAGCATGAACCTATAGGAACTTCCCGTGAGCAAGAGCATTATTGCAGCAACGCTGCTTGCCCTCAGCGCTGGGGCGCACACCTACGCGATCGCCCCCCAAATGCCCACAATGGTCGCTCAGCCAGCCCAACCCGCAGGCACCACCTTCTATGCTGATATGGGCGAGGGTCTATTTCGCATCAGTGGTCGCCCGAATCAAAAAGTAACGTTTATGAGCATTGCCATTGATCCACAAAAGGTGGCGGATATCAATATGCAACTGGCGGATGGCAACTATATTGGCTTTTCTGGCAACGTCATTCAGCAGGATGCCTACAATCTGCGGATTCGCTTGACTAGTTCTGGTATGGCCGATGCCAATGGCACCCTCAATCTCCGTTATGGCGGTCAGCAGTCCATTCTCAACTTGGCGGGCAATGGTCAATTGGATGGTCAGCCCTTTGTGCTCACCTTCCGAGGCAAGATGAAATAATGAGTTGACAGAACTCCACCAAACCCAAGATAATAAAAGATCGCTGACCAAATCTATCACGAGCGGAACTGGCGGAATTGGTAGACGCGCTAGATTCAGGTTCTAGTGTCCGCAAGGACTTCGGGGTTCAAGTCCCCGGTTCCGCATCCTAGGAAGCCTGCAAAGTACGGTACGATAGAAGCATTGGCTTCTGTGCGCTGTCATTATGGCTTTTTCGTCCATTGCCGTTCGCGAACTCCCCATTTTTCCCTTGCCGGATGTTGTGCTCTTTCCGGGGCGACCACTGCCACTCCACATTTTTGAATTTCGCTACCGCATCATGATGAATACGATTCTTGAGAGCGATCGCCGCTTTGGCATCGTGATGTGGGATCCACAAACGGGACGGCCAGCCACGGTGGGCTGTTGTGCGGAAGTGCGTCGCTACGAACGGCTTCCCGATGACCGCATGCTCATTGATTCCTTGGGTCAGCAGCGGTTTCGCATCTTGGACTACGTGCGCGAAAAACCCTACCGCGTTGGACTGGTGGAGTGGATTGAGGATGAACCCACCAGCATTGATCTGCGCCCCTTGGCCAAGGAAGTGCGGCAACTTCTTGAGGATGTGGTGCGCCTCTCAGCAAAACTGACGGAACAACCCATGGAGCTGCCCCCCGATGTGCCCACGGCTGCCCTTGAACTGTCCTATTGGATTGCCAGTAATTTTCGCGGTGTGGCTCAGGAGCAGCAACGTCTTCTAGAGCTACAATCCACCTACGATCGCCTACTGCGGGAAGCAGAAATTTTAACCACCACCCGCAATCACTTAGCCGCACGGACTGTTCTTAAGGAGACCTTCAAATAGGCAGTGCCCTGCACCATTGAATATGCTAGGCTAGAAATCCTGATTATTTTGCACCATCTGCCTTGCTGGGGAGGAAACCAATGAGCCGTGTTTGTCAACTAACTGGAAAAAAAGCCAATAACGCCTATGCCATTTCCCACTCCCACCGGCGGACGAAAAAACTGCAAGAAGTGAATTTGCAATGGAAACGGGTATGGTGGCCAGAAGGCAACCGTTGGGTGCGGCTGCGCCTCTCTACCAAAGCCATTAAAACCCTTGAGCGCAAAGGCCTGAGTGCATTTGCCAAAGAAGCGGGGTTGAATCTCAACAAGCTCTAAGGCATTGCCCAGACTCAAAGATCCACGCGGCCATAGCGAGCGAGGATGTCCCGCTGGCCAGTCTGTTGCTGCGTTTGCCAAGCCCACAACTGATCCCCAAGGGAAAAGTGCCACCACTCGTTAGGATGGCGCTGAAAACCGGCATAGCGCATTGCTTGGTAGAGAATTTTGCGGCGTTGGCTAAAGCAGGCGGCATTAGCCTGCTCAGGATGGCGATCGTAAAAATCGGGAAAGGAACGTTCAGAAACTTCATCAATGACACCCCCCATCTCCAAAGGATGGCCTGCGGGGTCAGCGAGGGTGAGATCAACAGCAGCACCGGTACTGTGGGGGGGTGGTTGCTGAGGGTCTGAACTGGGCACCGCCCAAAATTGATCAACCTGTTGCCAAATCTCGCGGGCGATCGCTGGCTCAAGCTGCTGTGCATCATACCCCCGTTCTTGACAAAGGGTAGCAAAGGTATGCGCCACCATGAACTGCTGTACCGCAATTGGCCGATAGGCATCAAAAATTGCGAGTTGCCAGCCGTAAGGTTCTAGGAACGCTTGGGCGCGCTCAAGGGCAGCAATGACCCCCACCCGCAACCAAAACGGAGAGGCTTTGCCATAGGGGGCACCTCGGCTTTGATAGGGATGGGGTTGCAGCCGCAGAAAGGTAGGTGGAATAGGCGCTAGGGGTTCCCCACACTCTGCAATAGGAATCTTGGTATAGGGCTTATCCCCCATTGGGACTAGGACTTGGCTTCGCGATCAAGGGCGAGTTCAACTTGCTTAAACTCTTGTTCGAGGCGGGCTTTCAGCTTCTCCGGGAGGGGACGATTGGGATAGGAACTGTAGTGACCCGCGAGGGAGTTAAGGGCAGTTTGCATCGTCATAAAGGAAGAGAGCGATCGCAGGGAGTCATCGCGACGATAGAGGGCAAAGAAGTCATTGAGTTTTTTGCGAGCCTCTGCTTGGGCGGCCTTTTTGTTGGGGTCATTATCTGGTAGGGCGATCGCTTCGCGCAGGCTACTGATCAGCGCAAGGGTATCTTCACGGAAATTTCCCGTTAGCCCAGTAGGCACATTGGCACAACTGGTCAGGAGCAGTGACACACTCAGGAAAAGTGCGCAAACCATCGCCCAAAAACGTCTCATAGCAAACCCCAAAACAAAATCGGTCTCAACGTACCCATGAGGCTCATCTTAGCAAGGATCCGCCCCTAGAGTCTCAAGTTTGGCGATCGCCCCTTTCGAAGATAGGGGGTTCGTCATCTTTCAGATTGAACTGTTTTGAACAGGTTGTATCCCTAGTGAAAAGAGTTGCATTTGGGGGATGATGATCTCAGCCATGATGAATGCTAGCTGATCACAGGGGTGTAGGAACGCGGTTGGCAATGACCATCTACTTTTATCGCGTCAAGGATGCCTACGGCAGTTTTTCCAATTTCTCTCCCCACGGGTTTACCCTCGAGGGCTATTACTGGCCAACAGCGGAGCACTACTACCAAGCCCATAAATTCTTTGGCACTGCCCATGAAGCCTTTGGTCATACTATTCGCACTGCCCCAACTCCTGAAGCCGCTGCCCAACTCGGTCGCAGTGGTCGTTACCCCGTTCATCCTCAGTGGGATCAACTGAAACAGGCAGTGATGTGGCGTGCCCTTGTTGCCAAATTTACCACCCATCCCGACCTACAGGAACTGCTCTTAGCAACTGGGGATGAAGAATTGGTGGAGGATTCCCCCGTAGATCGCTATTGGGGCTGTGGTAGCGATCGCCAAGGCTGTAACTATTTGGGACGGCTGCTGATGCACCTGCGGCAGTGTCTGCGCCAAGGGGCAGATCTTCACACCTTCACTCCTCTGCAGGATTGCTCATTTGGCTAGATGCCATGACTTTTGCCCACCACCCAATGGCGACGGAAAAAACGGGCAAGGCTAGATTCTTGCAGTTGCAGACAGATGGGGCGACCATGGGGGCAGGTGTGGGGTTGACGGCAGCGGTACCACTGATCCACAAGGGTTTGCATTTCCGCAAGGGTGAGGGGCGTGCCGTTACGAATGGCGCTGCGACAGGCAACGGCCACCTTAGCAGCGGTTAAATCTGCCACTTGGCTGAGTTCAATCAAGGCAGCTACTACATCGGGGCGATCGCGCAATAGAGCAGGCACACGGCGCACTGCCCAAACCTGTACCCCAAAGGGGGCGATCGCTAACCCCCAGTCTTGAAGGCGTTGCACTTGCGTTTCCGTGAGGGAGTCCACCAACACCGGCTGCTCTAGCTCCACCACCTGCCAATCTGTTTCAATTTGCTCGTACAGCACGCGTTCATGGGCAATGTGCTGCTCAATCAACCAGATGCCTTCGGCGTGCTCAACAATAATGTACATGTTGTGCAATTGGCCAACCACTTTCAGGCTTGGCAAGGAAACTTGAGCTGAATTGGGCGATAACAGCGTCCGATAGCGGTTTGGTGGTTCAGCCGCCTTGAGCACCTGATAGCTGCTGGCATCACTCAGGGGGATTGAGGGGCAGGCAAGGAGTTGGCCAATGCGTTCTACCAAGAGGGCTTGCCATTGCTCTGGTTCCCGTAGATAGATCGTGCGCTTTTGGGGTTCTGCTGACCAATCAATCGCCGCTGGGGGTAAATGGAGATGGGCAATACACAGGGGAAAGCGCTGCCGAGGTAGGCTGCAACCAAAGGCCTCAAGAATCACCTGCTGCCACGAGGGATCACTGTGCAGTTCCACCCAACGGCCATTGACAGCCACCCCTAAGCCATCGGGGCGAGGACGATGGTGGCGATCCGGCGGCGCCAAGACCAGTTCAATTTGGGCATCGCTCATTTGGCGCAGATCTTGGGGATGGAGTTGTGGGATGAGTTGCAGCAGGCGATCGCCCAAAGACGTCACTGCCGGCCAGTGGTGCCAGCGCTTGCTATCCTTAAGGAGATGCCAAGCCACTTGGGGAAAACACAGGGCGATTTCCTGAAGCCGCCGCTGTACCTGTTTCGGATTTGCTCCCTGCTGACGTTGCGGCCAGTCCTGAAAAATTTGCTCAGCAATCACGCGAGTCCCCACGGCCATTCCCAGAGGACGCTGGCTGCGCACTTGACCCTGGGCATCATAACTCACTTGCCAACCGGTCTCCGCCTCACGGTGGCGACTGCAAATCGTTAACTGTGCCATTTGCGCCAAACTGTGGAGGGCTTGACCGCGAAATCCCAAGGTTGTGATGTCCGCCAATTCCCCGCTGGGGGGCAACTTGCTGCTGGTGTAGGGGAGAGCCACTTGGGTGAGATCTGCCCAGCGAATCCCTTCGCCATTGTCTGTGACCTCAAGATGCCATGCTGAAGGGCGCCAGTGGAGATGAATGCGACTCGCCCCGGCATCAAGCGCATTTTCCACAAGCTCCTGTACCACTGTGGCGAGGGAGTCGAGGGTTTCAGCGGCAGCGATCGCCCGCTGCATTTGGAGCGGCAAGGGGACAACCGTGAGGCCATCACTCATGGCAGCCATTCTTGAGCAACGTCAAAAATTTGGTGGGCCAGAATTAACTTTGGTACCTTGGCAAGATCGCGCGATCGCCCCTGCCGATCCAGAACCACCGCTGCGTTTTCGCTACTGCCAAAGCCACCATCGGCTTGATCCACCGCATTGGCAACTATCAAATCCAAGCCCTTGCGTTCTAGCTTTTCGCGGGCGGGCGTTACAATATCCCCCGTTTGGGCAGCAAAACCAATCAGACGTTGGTGGGGTTGGCGCATCTGAGCCACCGCTTGCAAAATATCGGGCACCGGACTCAGGGGTAAGGCGGTAGGCAACTCCGATTTCGGGAGCTTTCCCGACCACTGTTGGGCCGGGCGGACATCGCCAACGGCGGCAGCCATCACCAGCCAATCGGCCTCTGGCCACACCTCAAGGACAGCTTTGCACATTGCTTCGCTACTGATTGCTTCAATAGCGCGTACCTGGGCTGGGATCGGCTCGGCGATCGCCCCATGAATCAACGTCACCTTGGCGCCGCGATGCAGGGCTGCCCTTGCCAGAGCGATCCCCATTTTCCCCGTTGCCGGATTACCAATGAAGCGCACTGTATCCCAATACTCGCGGGTGCCACCGGCAGTAATCAGCAGATGTTTCCCCGCCAAGTCTCGTTTGCCGTGGGTATAGGCCAAGGAGTCCAAATAGGCAATGATTTCCTGCGTCTCCGCCATCCGCCCCACACCGACGCTGTCACAGGCCAAGCGGCCATAGGCCGGGGGTAAGCAATGATAACGGGGCTGTTGTTGCAGTTGTTGCCAATGGCTCTGTACTGTCGGTTGCTCCCACATGGTCGTGTTCATGGCCGGTGCCACCAAGATGGGTATTTGGGAGGCCAGCACCGTACTGGTCAGTAGGTTATCCGCCAAACCCAGCACCAGCTTTGCCAACGTATTGGCCGTGAGGGGAGCAATCAACATCAGCGTTGCCTTTTCTGCCAGTTCAATGTGTAGCGGTCGCGGCGCTTGGGGATGCCAAAAATCCGCATCTGTGAGTACCGATCGCCGGCACAGGGTCGAAAGGGTCAACGGCGTAATGAACTGCGAGGCGGTCTCTGAAAGGATGGCAGACACTTGCCACCCCGCCTTTACTTGCGTGGAGATCACATCACAGATTTTATAGGCAGCAATGCCACCCCCCACCCCCACTAATAAATGGGGAACTGCCCTAGGACTCGTCAAAGGCTTCTAAATCCAGAAGATACAAATAAGGCTCTACCAGCTCTGGCCGCTGAAAGGCAATGGAGCGCAGCAGATGCCAGTCTTCAAGGGCAGCAAAGGGTGTATCGTAATCATCCTCCTCAAGCCGTCGTGCCAAGGCAGCCACCTCCTGG
The DNA here is from genome assembly GCF_031583515.1 of Thermosynechococcus sp. QS41. NCBI lineage: Bacteria > Bacillati > Cyanobacteriota > Cyanophyceae > Acaryochloridales > Thermosynechococcaceae > Thermosynechococcus > Thermosynechococcus sp. QS41. The sequence goes on along the minus strand of NZ_CP134181.1, from coordinate 2,107,589 downwards.
GGGGTGAGGTGATTGATATACTCCTGAGTGTAGTGGTGAGTTGTTTGCATACCCCCTCCTGCAGGACGCCTAAAGAGTTGTCCTACAACACTAGTTTACATACCCCTTGGCCTCAACCCCAAGATTGAGGAGCTAGACTAAAAAAGCTACTGCCCTGCGGGGTACGATGTCCCTAGCCAGTTTTACCCCTGCCTATGACCAATCCCCAATTCTTACGAGTGGTTGCTCTGTTGAGTCTAGGGGTAGCAACAGCTGTTTTTATAGAGTGGGTTCTCGCTGCCATCACTTCCCACTCGCCTCTCTTGGTCGGTATTGATGTTTTTGCTGCCATCGCCCTTGGGTTAACCGCATTGGCCATCACCCTCATGGGATCCAGGAGCAGAGATCGAGAATTAGCATGCCTCCCCCAGCTCTGTGGCCTAGTGCTTGTTCTCATGGGGATGGCAATTGCCGTAGCAGTTTTCAATGCTCAGGAAATCACTGCTCCGTGGCAAGCTCTATCTTTGCCGGCCTACACCAGTTTGCTACGGCCTGTGGCCTTTATAGGGCTAGGGGTGGCCCTGTGGGGGGTCATGGGGGAGTCAAGTTGGCAAGTGATTTTCGGCCAAGGTGGGGCAATCACAAGTGCCTGTCTGCTGTTCCTTGAGGTATTGGCCGGTCTGTACCAATTGCCGCTGTCTCTTAGTACCTCTATCCTTGGCCAAATCCTCGCCTGTGTTCTTCTTGGGCTGCTGAACCTCTGCCTTATCGAATGGCATCCCTCCCGAGGGGTGATGCGTTACTTCAGTTCACAAAAAATAGGTGGCCTACTTTTGCGGCGATTGTTGCCTTGGATCATCCTTGGTCCCCTCCTCATTGGTTGGGTAATTCAATGGGTGCACCACGATCGCCTATGGCTTTCGGAGCGCTTAGCCCAAGAGGTGCAGATCATCAGTATCATCGCTTTTTTGGTCACTCTTTTAGTTATTGAGGCTCAGCATCTGAACCAAGTAGAGCAGGAGCGGCAGTCATTTTGGCGCGCCTACACTGAAATGGACGAGGTGTTCCGCAACAGCCTGCTTTTGTCACCGCTGCCGATGGCGTTGGTGGCGGCGGATGGTCAACTGTGGTTGATGAATCGGGCATGGCAAGAGCAAACCGGCAGCAGCCCAGAGGAAACCCTCACATGGGAGGGGTGGTTGGCAATTGCCTTTCCTGAAGCAGCGCAACGCCAGTGGGCGGCCACAGAATTCCAACGCTGCCTTATAACGCAGGCACGGGTTGAGCATGGGGATGTGTGCATCCGCACTCGCGCCAAACAAGAGCGTATTTGGCAGATGGTTTCCCTGCCGCTGCAACTGCCCAACAGCAACCAACAGTTCATTTTACTGACGGCAGTGGATGTCACGCGACAACGGCAGCTAACCCAGCAACTTGCAGCCCAGCGAACGGACCTTGAGGCGCAGGTGATTGCCCGCACCCTCGATTTGCACAAAGTCAATGGGGAACTCCACGCCGCCCAAGAAAAGCTCAATCAACTGTTGGATCGCGCTGATGCCTTTGTCAGTGAAATACGGCTCTTTCCTGATGGCTCTTGGCGCTATGAGTATCTCTCCCAAGGGCACCTGCGCATTCTCGGCTACAGCCCCTTTGACTTTCAAGAAGACCCGAATCTTTGGCGATCGCGGGTTCCCTCCGAGGACTGGGAAGCCTATCATCGTCCCTTTCGCGAGAAATTACTCCAAGAAGGCTGTGCCCACACCGAATATCGCTTTCAACATCGCGACGGCCATGAGGTGTGGATTTCCCTCAATGCCACCGCTGAACCTCAAGGGGATGGCAGTTACCTGATCACCACGGTGGGGGTGGATGTCACCCAACGCAAAAAAGCCATGCTAGCCCTAGTGGAAAGTGAAACCCGTTTTCGCCAGATGGCCGATGCCTCACCTTTGATGATCTGGCTGGCAGATAGCAAAGGCACCATTGAGTTTGCCAACCAAACCATTTGCCGCGTCTTAGGCGCCTCCTTAGACCAAATCCTTGGCTGGAACTGGTTAGACCTTGTCCATCCTGAGGATCGGGAGCGCACCGAGCAGGCCATCCGTCTTGCCGTTGAGCAGCAGCAAAGCTATGAAATTGAGCACCGCCTGCGCAATGGCCAAGGTGTCTATCGCTGGGTACTCAAGCAAGCGGCACCCCGCTATGCCGAAGACGGCACTTGCATTGGCTACCTTGGTTCCTGCTTGGACATCACCAACATCAAGCTAGCGGAGGAGAAATTGCGGCAACTGGCTTGCCAGGATAGTTTAACGAATCTCCCCAATCGCACCTTCCTCACAGAAAAAATTGATCAACTGCTGGCTGCCTACCACCGCGGTGACATTCCGCCCTTTGCCGTTTTGTTTTTGGATTTGGATCGGTTTAAGGTCATCAATGATAGCTTGGGTCATGATGCCGGCGACGAGTTACTTCTAGAAATTGCCCATCGCCTTCGGTCGAGTATGCGCCAGCAGGACACCGTTGGCCGATTGGGGGGAGACGAGTTTATTGCCATCCTCGAACACATTGAGGGTCTCCAGCAGATTTATGAGTATGGCGATCGCCTGCGCCATTGCATTAGTGAACCCTATGTGCTCAAGGGCACTGAAGTAAGTGTCAGCGTCAGCATTGGCATCGCCATTGTTAATTCTCGTTACCGCACTGCCGGTGAACTGCTGCGGGATGCTGATATTGCCATGTATGCTGCCAAGGGGCAAGGGTGCAACGGTATGCAACTCTTTGAATCGGAGCACCACCAAGCGGTTTACACCCGCTTACAACGGGAACAGGAATTTCGCCGTGCCCTAGAGCAGGAGCAACTAGCGCTCTTCTACCAGCCCATTGTCAGCCTCAGTCAGGACAGCCTTGTTGGTTTTGAAGTATTAGTTCGTTGGCAGCATCCCGAAAACGGTTGGATCAGTCCGGCAGAATTTTTGCCCTTGGCTCTGGGGTTGGGTCTAGCCACAAAACTGGATCAATGGGTTCTGCAAAAGGCAATTTTCAACCTCTACCAATGGCAACAGACACTGGGTTCTCGGGCTGCCGACTTCACCCTCAGTGTCAATATTTCCAGTGCTTTCTTTAATTCTGGCCAAATGGTTCCTTTGCTCAAGCATCTGTTGCCGCTCTATGGGATTCGCGGCCAGCAAGTGATTCTGGAGATTACCGAGGAAGTGATCATGCCCGATTCAAGGTTTGCCCAAGAGCAATTGGAGGCGCTCCAAGCCCTTGATATTCGTTGTGGCATTGATGACTTTGGCACTGGCTATTCCTCCCTCAGCCGCCTTAGCCAACTGCCGTTGTATACCCTAAAGATTGACCAGTCCTTTGTCCGGGACATCGAAACCAATTTCCAAAATTTAGAAATTGTTCGTGCCATTATTAGCCTCGCCCGAGCCCTGCAACTAGAAGTGGTTGCCGAAGGCATTGAACATCTCTCCCAAAAGCAGTGCTTGCAGGCGTTGGGCTGTCAGCGGGGTCAGGGGTTTCTCTTTGGTAAACCCCTCTCTGAGGAGCAAGCGCACCAGTTACTACAAGCGAGGGTCACGCCTTGTCAAACGGAAAGCAAATAATTGTTGCATCAAGACCGCTATCTAGGGGTTAGCAAAGCCCCTTGGCTATCTTAGATAAAGACCGCTGAGTGGAGAAGCCTGATGACCCAGCCGCTGATTGCTAGCCTCGTGCTGAGTCTTTCCCTTGGGGGAGCGATCGCCCCCTTTGCCGTTGCCCAAGCAACTAATCCTGAGCCTGTCAACATTGTCGAGCTCGTTCGCGCCCGCAACTATGCCCGCCAAGCCGCAGAACGTGTCAATGGCGGATTAAGTCGCTATCGAGCCGATCAGTCCCTGCATGGGCCTGTCCGTGAAGCCCCCTATGTGCGCAATGCCGACGGCTCCTACACGTTTCGGATTTTGGGCCATCGAGTCAGCAATGGCGTGCCCGCATCCCTGCCCAGTATCGAAACTGTCGTTACTGTGGCTGCCGATGGTCGCACCACCATTGACTACAACGGCCCAATTCGCAACTAACTGACCAAGCCATCGCCTTTGGCTAAAAACTCCTTAAGGAACCAGCGATGTTTTTGGTGGGTTTGCACCAAACGGGTGTAGAGGTCAGCCGTACCAATGTCGCCCGCCTCAGTGGCCACTTCTGCATCTTGGTGCATCTCGGTAATGATCAGCTCATGGTTAGCGATCGCCTCCTCAATCATTTGCTTGACCGTGAGTTGGCCGGTTGAGGGGGTTACCGTTGCCACTTTGAGATAGTCTGCGGGGTCTGCCACTGGCTGGCCATCAAGCATCAAGCTACGCTCAGCCAGTTCATCAATCATGGCAAAGACTTCTGTTCCCTGTTCTTCAAACAGCAGGTGCAACTCCCGAAACAAGGGGCCATAGGTTAGCCAGTGGTACTTTTTATAGTTCAGATACAGGACAACCGCATTGGCCTGTTCCCGTTTCAGGGTGGCTAGCACTTGCTCTTTTAGTGTGATTGTTGCAGTCATAGTGGTCTCCTTTGACAGTTATCGAACTGTCCTGTCTATTTATCATACTCATAACGAGTACGTTTTAGCAACCTAGAGGGTGCTATTGCCATTCTATTGACATCTAAGATGGAGGTAGTCCCTCGCTGCTCATCAACGCTAGGATAGGCAGCATAAAAATAAGTTTGATGATTTTAGTGTTTTTTAGCTGCTGCTATGGACGCCTCAGCCAATCGCCCCAATACCTACGTTCCACACCTACAAGCACCCAGCCGTTCTGGTGAACAGCAGTGGGGGTTCATGCGTCCCAGTGAGCTGATTCTAGCGGCACCCACACCCCGGTTGTTATTGCACTCTGTTTACATGCAGCGTTCTATTGTGTTGGATCAGTTACCCGTTTGGCAAATTGGTCGAAGTAAAGATTGTGATATTGTCCTACCCGATCGCTGGTGTTCGCGGCATCACATTCGCATTGAGCGGCAGGCGGATCATCGCTATCGGCTGACCGACCTCAGAAGCATGAACGGGACATTTGTCGGCAATAACCGTATCCACGCTCCCCATCTCCTCAGACACGGCGATCGCATTTCCATTGGTGAGTCAGAACTAGAGTACATTGACCTGCGGGATGCGCCGAGTCCCCACCCCTACACCAATCATTCCCATGGGAGTAATGGCCAAGTCACGGTCTTGATGACCCACTCTTCGCGTACCCAAGGGGAAATGTGGCGGGAATTATTGAACTCCCAAGGGATTTCGACGATTTGGGCAACATCCCACTTTGAGTTAGAAAAAATTATTGCCCATGTGGAGTCCCTCAACTGCAAAGTCAGCCTCTTGCTCCTCGATTTGGGAATGCCAAAAACCAATCCCTACGATTTTTGTCGCCAGTATCGCCAGCGCTATCCAGAAATGAATGTCATTCTCCTCAGTGGCCTGCGCACCCGTGTCCATGAATCGGAGTGCAAGTGGGCGGTCAACCAAGGCGCGATGGCACTCTTTGCGGGCTTGCCGCGCGAAAATCTGTTTGGAGATCTCACGAGTATTACCGAGCGATTGCAAACGATCGCCCAAGCCATCGAATGGACCTACTTCAATCCTGAAGCCCTCACCAGTACCCTGCTGAAACTGCAGGATGCCGTGGATGCGGAGATGTCGTCGGGGATGGTTCTCTAGAACCGCTGCACGGATTGGTGAGCAGTGCTACAGTCAGTGAAAGTAGTGTTTTCAGCAGATAGCGAACATTGGTTGTTCTCACGTCACAAGTTAGTGCACTAGACAAATCCCTAGGGCGGCTGGAGTGGCCGCGTCTCTGTCAGCAGTTGGCAACGTTTGCTGCTACCAAACGGGGGATGCGCCAGCTGCAGGGGGGAGAGATTCTAGGGGGCACCCAAGCAGCCAGTCAAGTGCTGTTGGCTCAAACCACTGAGGTGATTACCCTGGAAACGGTGCACCAAGTGCACCTCGATTTTAGCCAAGTCACAGATATTGAACCGGCGCTGGCGCGGCTGGATCGCCAAGGCTGTTTGCAGGGAATGGAGCTACTGGCGATCGCCCACCTGTTGAGTGCGGCGCGGCAACAGCGGCGTCAAATTGAGGAACACGCGCAACTCACGGCGCTTCAGCAACTGGTGGCCGGCATTCGCACCTATCCTGAGGTGGCTCAAGAAATCTACCGCTGTATTACTGATCAAGGGCAAGTGAGCGATCGCGCCAGTCCAGAATTGGCTGAGATTCGCCAGCAGCAACGGCAGTGCCGTGCCCAGATCCAGCAGCAACTGCAGCAGATTCTGCAGCAGCGAGCCAGTGCCATTCAAGAGGCGGTGGTCACCCAACGGCGCGATCGCTATGTGTTGGCAGTCAAAGCCACCCACAAAGACCAGATGCCGGGAATTGTCCACGATCTCTCCGCCAGTGGTGCCACGCTCTACATTGAGCCGCAAGAAACCATTGACCTGCAAAACCGCCTGCAACAACTTACCCATCAAGAGGCTGAGGCCGAACGCACCATTTGCCAAGCCCTCTCGGATCAGTTGGCCACGATTAGTGATGATTTGTGGTATCTGCTCGATGTGCTGACCACCCTCGATATGGCGGTCGCCCGTGCCCACTATAGTCTCTGGTTGCAGGGCAACCCACCCCAGTTTGTCAGTGACACGCGGCTGCACCTGAAGGCGTTGCGGCATCCCCTCTTGGTGTGGCAAGAGCACCATGAGCAAGGACAGACCGTGGTGCCCATTGACATTGAATTGCCCCCCCCCACCAAGGTAGTGACAATCACTGGCCCCAACACCGGCGGCAAAACAGCAACCTTGAAGGCCTTGGGCTTGGCAGCACTGATGGCAAAAGCAGGGTTGTATGTGCCAGCGGCAGCGCCCATAGAGTTGCCCTGGTTTACAGGGATTTGGGCAGACATTGGGGATGAGCAGTCCCTGACCCAAAACCTGTCCACCTTTTCCAGTCATATCTGCAATATCCGCGATATTCTCACAGAGCTCGAGATGACAGGGGGCAATACGTTGGTGCTCCTCGATGAAGTGGGGGCCGGCACGGATCCCAGTGAGGGTACAGCCCTAGCGATCGCCCTGTTGCGCTATCTGGCAGACCACGCCAGTCTCACCTTTGCCACCACCCACTATGGCGAACTCAAAGCCCTCAAGTATCAGGACAGCCGCTTTGAAAATGCCGCCGTTGAGTTTGATGAGACCACCCTTGCCCCGACCTATCGGCTGCTGTGGGGCATACCGGGACAGTCTAATGCCCTAGCGATCGCCCAGCGGTTGGGGCTATATCCCAGCATTATTGAGGATGCCAAAGCCTTTCTCAGTAGCGACAGCAACCGCATCAATGAAATGATTATGGGGCTGGTGGCACAACGCCAAGCCCAAGAGGCCAAAACCACAGCGGCAGCGGCGCTCCTGCGGGATACAGAAGCCCTCTACCAAGAAATTGCCACCAAGGCTCAAGAACTGCGGCAACGACAGCAGCAACTGCGCCAACAACAGGAGGAGCAGGTACGCACCGCCCTCCATCAGGCTCAGCAGGAAATTGCCAAAGTCATTGCTCAACTGCAACGCGCCAACAGTCCCGAACAGGTACAAGCTGCCCAAACGGCGCTGCATCAGATTGAGAAAACTTACTTACCACCACCTCCGCCTGCCGGATTTATGCCGCAGCCCGGCGATCGCGTTCGCTTGCCCCAATGGCAACAGGTGGGCGAAGTCCTCAGTATCAGCCAGCAGGGGGATATTGTCGTCCAAGTGGGTTCCGTGAAATTGACTGTGCCCCCCCACGCTGTAGAGTCCCTCAAGGGCGAACCGGTACGCACACCATCTAAACCCAAGTCCGACCCAGCTCAAGCTCCCCCCCCACCCCCTTCTCGCACCCCAGCACCCGCCATTCGCACAGAGAGCCGTACCCTCGATCTGCGGGGCAAGCGCACCCATGAGGCGGAACCTCTCCTAGAGGAATTTCTCAACCGCCAGCAGGGAACGGTTTGGATTATCCACGGCCACGGCAGTGGTGCCCTCCGCCAGTTTGTGCATCAATTTTTAGATCAGCACCCCAGCGTTCAAAGCTATCACCTTGCGCCTCCTGAAGAGGGTGGCCGGGGAGTAACCATTGTGCAGTTATAGGAACAAGACCCATGCAGCAGCGGATTAAGGACATTCTTCATCAAGGTCAAGTGGGCGATCGCGTCACCGTCAAGGGCTGGGTGCGCACCAAACGCGAACTCAAGGAATGTACGTTTGTCAACGTCAACGATGGCTCAACCCTAGCCGGATTGCAGGTGGTCATTCCCAACACTGTGGCAGCAGCAACGCCAGCCATTAAAGACCTGACCACAGGGGCTGCCGCAGAATTCAGTGGCGAACTGGTGCGTTCTCCCGGCAAAAACCAAACCATTGAACTCCATGCCCAGCAGATTCACCTTTGGGGCGGTGCCGATCCAGAAACTTATCCCCTGCAAAAGAAACGCCACAGCTTTGAATTTCTACGCACCATTGGTCATCTCCGACCGCGAACCAATACCCTAGGCGCGGTGATGCGCGTGCGCAATGCCTGTGCCACTGCCATTCACCAGTTCTTTCAGGAGCGGGGATTCCTCTGGGTACACACCCCGATCATTACCGCCAGTGACTGCGAAGGGGCTGGGGAACTCTTTACCGTCACCACCCTGGATTTAGCGCAGCCACCCAAAACCCCAGAGGGGAATATTGACTTCAGTCAAGACTTTTTTGGTCGTCGTGCCTACCTCACCGTCAGTGGCCAACTGGAGGCAGAAATTATGGCCACAGCCTTTACCAATGTCTATACCTTTGGTCCCACCTTCCGCGCTGAAAACTCCAATACCTCGCGTCACCTTGCCGAGTTTTGGATGGTGGAGCCAGAGATGGCCTTCTGTGACCTGATGGGAGATATGGAACTGGCGGAGGCCTTTTTGCAGTTTGTCTTTCGCCATGTCCTTGACCACTGCAGTGAGGATATGGCCTTCTTTCAGGAGCGGATTGACAATAGCGTCATGGCCACCGCTGAGCAGATGGCAACCCAACCCTTTGCCCGCCTTAGTTACACAGAAGCCATTCAAGTCCTAGAAAAGAGTGGTCGCGCCTTTGAATTTCCCGTGGCTTGGGGGCTAGACCTGCAATCGGAGCATGAGCGCTACCTTGCTGAGGAATACTGCCAGCGCCCCGTGATTGTTTATGATTATCCCGCTGCCATCAAAGCCTTCTATATGCGCCTCAATGACGATGGCAAAACCGTAGCAGCAATGGATGTCCTCGCCCCCAAAATTGGCGAGATCATTGGTGGCTCCCAGCGGGAAGAGCGCTTTGACGTGCTGCAGGAGCGAATTGTGAGCCAAGGCCTAGACCCTGCCCCCTACTGGTGGTACTTGGATTTACGCCGTTATGGCAGTGTCCCCCATGCCGGCTTTGGTTTAGGATTTGAACGGTTGGTGCAGTTTATGACGGGCATGGACAATATCCGTGATGTCATTCCCTTTCCGCGTATACCGGGGAATGCGGAGTTCTAACTCAGGGGGCTTGCTGTGCCTCAAAATAGCGGCCAATCGTTTCCACGTCCTTGTCGCCGCGTCCTGAACAGTTAATGACAATGCGCGGCTGCCCTGTCAATTGCGGGCATAGCGTTTCCAGATAGGCCAAGGCATGGGCGGTTTCGAGGGCAGGGAGAATTCCCTCCAACTGAGCTAGGCGCACACAGGCAGCCACGGCCTCAGCATCAGTGACACTGTAGTATTCTGCCCGACCAATGTCCTTGAGGTAGCTATGCTCTGGCCCCACGCCCGGATAGTCTAAACCGGCACTGATGGAGTGGGCCTCAACCACCTGACCATCGGCATCCTGCAAGAGATAGCTCATGGCACCGTGGAGTACCCCCACTTCCCCTTTGGTGAGGGTGGCAGCATGGTGACCCGTGTCCACCCCTTGACCCGCAGCTTCAACACCAATTAAGCGCACCTGCGGTTCCTCAACAAACTCATGGAAGAGTCCCATGGCATTGGAGCCGCCGCCAACACAGGCGAGCAAAATATCGGGCAGCCCGCCCCATTTTTCAAGGCACTGCCGCCGCGTTTCTGCCCCAATGACGGCATGGAATTCCCGCACTAGCATCGGGTAGGGATGGGGCCCCGCCACTGAACCCAAGATGTAATGGGTGGTTTCAACATTCGTCACCCAATCGCGAATCGCTTCGGAGGTGGCATCTTTTAGGGTGCCTGTGCCTGCACTGACGGGCGCCACTTCTGCTCCCAATAGACGCATCCGCAGCACGTTTAACCGCTGCCGCTCCATATCCTGTACCCCCATGTAAATCACACATTGGAGGCCAAAGCGGGCACACACTGTTGCTGTAGCTACCCCATGCTGACCGGCACCTGTTTCGGCAATAATGCGCTGTTTGCCCATGCGTTTGGCAAGGAGGACTTGCCCGAGGGCGTTGTTGATTTTGTGGGCACCCGTATGGTTGAGGTCTTCCCGTTTTAGATAGATCTGGGGTTGGGCTTGATCATGGGCATAGTGGGCACTGAGGCGTTCGGCAAAGTAGAGGGGACTAGGACGACCCACATAGTCTTGCAGAAGTTGCTGCAATTCGGCTTGAAAATCAGGGTCTTGGCGATAGTGGGCAAAGGCCGCCTCCAATTCACTGAGGGCGGGCATCAGCGTTTCGGGAACGTACTTGCCACCAAAGCGACCAAAGCGACCGCGGGAGTCGGGGCGTGCAGCAGCACTGAGGGCAGCAGAGGGGGCAACAGTCACGGGCAAAGTCCTTTTTTCATCAAGGGTTCCTTATGTGATTGTGCCACGCTACGGGCGGGAACGGCGGGCAGTGCCTAGGGGATTGAGCCACTCCAACAGACACTCCTCCAGAATCTGCATTTCGGGAAAGAGACTTTGCTTGATCCACTGGCCGACGGCATCTAGGGGAGAAAATTCTGCGCCGACTTGCCACTTGAGTCCTTGGCTGAGGGGGGTGAGGTGATTCCCCGGTAGCTTCAAGGCAGTGACCATATCGCCAAATTTGGCTCTGAGGAGACTGCGCAGGCGGGCTGTTTGGTCAATATCGTCCTCTTGGAAACGGATCAAGAGATTACGGCGCACAGGATAGCGCTCTTGAATCAGTTTTTCGGTTTCTGTCGGGCTGGGACTGAATTCGACACCCACGGGGGCAAGGTTTTCCATCCAAGGAATGGATTGACTGGCGGGGTAGTTGTTGAAGGCCATGAACATATTCCCAGCGCGATCGCCATCGTAGAGGCTATTGATCAGCAGGTGGAGCTTGCAGCCCATACTGTGTCCCAAACCATAGATGGGCAATGCCGCTGGGTAGCCTCGGCGATAGATCAACCAATCAAGGGCATAGTCGAGTTTATTCAGCACATCGAGGGCGATCGCCCCATGATCAAAGGTGTTCACAAAGGGCGTGGCAATAATGCCATAGCCCGCCTCCGCTAGGTGCTCCAACAAGCGCCGATAGGTCAATTGCGGTGCCGCTGCCACAAAAGCTCCCCCCAGAAAGTGAATCCACCCCAAGGGACGCTGGGGAAGACACAGCCAACTGCCGCGAACCTCTTGCCACTCCAAAATCCAGTCACTCCAAAAATGCCTAACTGACTGTAATCTAGCGAATACGGGAAATGCAGTGGTACAGGACACGTGATGATTGCAACAGTTATCGGCATAGGGGCAGCCGCCCTAGGATTCCTAGCCCTTTTGGTGGCGATTGGTTTGGAAGGGCGGTATCGCCAGCGGCCAGCCCATCCCCTTGAAGTGATCCGTGCCACTTGGAATCTGGAAATCTATGAGCCAACCCACTACCGTTTTGTGGGGCTATTGGGACTGAGCAACCCCCACCGTGGCCTTGAGGTGATGGTGCCAGACTTACGGGCAGAGGTGGTGCTATTGTCCGATGGCCGTGTCGATATGATTCAGACGGATGTGCAGGTCATCCCCCGCCACCCGGAGCCAGAGTTTCCCCCCCGTGCCGATGGCTATTGGTTTGCCTATATCGTCAAGTCCACCAAGCAAACGAATGTCGAGATTTGTGTGGATTTGCAGGGAATTGGCGTGAGCGAGGTCAAGGCTGCTTGGGTCAAGATTCACTACATTGCCTATGGCCCCCATGGTCGCTTTGCCAAAACCCACCATGAATTTATCCCCCTCAAGTTTCCGGCCACGGGAGATACAGGTGTGTGGCGACAGGCGGAGGGATGTCAGGTACTCCCCATTCGCACCCATTTACTGACGCCGTTGGATATTCCCCTAGAGGTGCTCAATCGCTATGTGATGCCCCATGCCCAACCTGGAGACATTGTTGCCATTGGGGAAACACCCCTTGCCATTATCCAAGGTCGCCTCAAGGATCCGGCACAAATGCAACCGGGGTGGGTAGCAACGCGGGTGTGTCAGTTTTTCTTGCCCACCTCAAGTTTGGCCACCGCCTGTGGCATGCAAGCGCTGGTGGAGGAAGTGGGAGCGCTACGGGTACTCTTGGCCTTTTTGGGGGGGGCGATCGCCAAAGTCTTTGGCCACAAGGGCGGATTCTATCAATTGGCTGGCGAACAAGCTCGCCTCATTGACGATGTGACAGGTACCCTGCCCCCCTACGATCAATTTATTGTTATGGGACCTGTTAACCCCCAAGCCGTCGTGGAGGATCTAGCAGCAAAAACGGGTTTGGGCATCGCCATTGTTGATGTTAACGACCTAGGGGCAGTCAAGGTGCTTGCAGCTAGTCAGGGAGTCTCCCCTCACTTCCTTACGACTGCCCTGAAGAAAAACCCCGCCGGTAATGCCGATGAGCAAACACCCATTGTCTTAATCCGGCCTTGCGGTGTTTCTCCGAGCTCGACTGAGGGTTTCCTAGACAAGATGCATTAGCTCTTATGGCCAACATTGCGAAGAAAAATATAATTCTGTTTCTTTAAAACATTGCGGTATATTGGCAAAATAATATTCTTTGCAATATTTCTTATCCCTGACCAGCCAGTTGTATATTGATATTGCTTAAGTATTGGAATATAAACTTCTTCCATTTGTGCTACTTCTGCCATCTTAATAAGAGATGATCTCCGAAAGAAGTTGATATGTTCTAACGGGGCTACAGGGTTGAGGGAATTAGAAGAACCCTTTGGTGATGTCCAGTCCATGATCTTCAATCGGCGATCTATGTCGTTGGCAGTGGGCACACTTATCTTGACTATGCCATTTGGTTTTAAAGCCATCCTCAAATACTTTAAGGTATTCAGAGGCTCTGATATGTGTTCAAATACCTGCTCAGTATTAATGAAGTCAAACTGATACTGATGAATTTCATCCCAGCTAATTACCTTTATGCCATTTGACTGAGCATGTGCTATGCACTCTTTTGATAATTCTACTCCGTACACCTCACATCCAAAAGCTTTAGCCATCAGCGCCCAGTTACCCCAGCCCATACCGAAATCAAGAAAGTTCAATCGAAAAGGCTTTTCATTAAAATACGAAATAATCTGCATGATTTCTTTTACATAGCGAGAATAGTAATCAAGACTAGTGCTCTCTTGATGCTCTTTAAAGGATTCCTTTGAATTTATCCAGTGGTCATACAGCCTTTCCATTAGAGTTCTGTTGGGGATATCTCTTTGAAAAATCATTCCGCAGATGTCACATTCGCATAGAATATAAACTGCTCCTTCTAAATAATCAAACTCAACTCTTCCTGAATAAAAATCGTTGAGGTAATCCTTAATCGGTGGTCTATCATATTCAGCCTCATAAATTATTTGGAATGCCGCAGAACCACATGCTGGACACTCTTTGCGTGTTTCAAACCAACAATTTGTCATTTTCCTGTTTCCATTTCCACTAGTTCGACTGGGAAAGAATCCCAGCACACATACACAAATTATTATATTCCCGTCGAGTTTAGGTTTCCATTTGTTCGGCTGGGAAAGAATCCCAGCACATTTAGCTTCAGCAAAAGTCTTATTAAGCTTAGTAGACTTTCCATTAATTCGGCTGGGAAAGAATCCCAGCACTTCTTTTCTTATCCTTTCTTAAAGCTTCTAGAAACCGTTTCCATTAATTCGGCTGGGAAAGAATCCCAGCACAAGGTGGATTAGGTGATTTAACCAGCCCTTCAAATGTTTCCATTAATTCGGCTGGGAAAGAATCCCAGCACCTTTTCCCATTTGTTCACCATAATTTAGTTGGTGAGTTTCCATTAATTCGGCTGGGAAAGAATCCCAGCACAATAGCTAATTTGATTTTCGGTTTTCTTTTCCTGAAGTTTCCATTAATTCGGCTGGGAAAGAATCCCAGCACAAACCTTCCATTGTGGTCTCTTTTAAGGGGTTTGACTTGTTTCCATTAATTCGGCTGGGAAAGAATCCCAGCACAGGTTTCCTTTAAGAACGTCGAGTTTGACCTAGCGTTTCCATTAATTCGGCTGGGAAAGAATCCCAGCACAATAGCTAATTTGATTTTCGGTTTTCTTTTCCTGAAGTTTCCATTAATTCGGCTGGGAAAGAATCCCAGCACAAACCTTCCATTGTGGTCTCTTTTAAGGGGTTTGACTTGTTTCCATTAATTCGGCTGGGAAAGAATCCCAGCACAGGTTTCCTTTAAGAACGTCGAGTTTGACCTAGCGTTTCCATTAATTCGGCTGGGAAAGAATCCCAGCACTTTCAAAGGATCAAGTTTCGATTTATGTGATTGGCGTGTTTCCATTAATTCGGCTGGGAAAGAATCCCAGCACAAGCGGCACCATTCAATCAGTAGAGGGTTTGTTAAAGTTTCCATTAATTCGGCTGGGAAAGAATCCCAGCACACGCCCCAGACGGACAAGGACGACGCCCCAGACGGAGTTTCCATTAATTCGGCTGGGAAAGAATCCCAGCACTTCAATTACTTCAAACACACCGTAGTCTAACTGACGAGTTTCCATTAATTCGGCTGGGAAAGAATCCCAGCACGAAAAGTGTTTTCAAGTGTATTAGCTATTTTAGAGTTTCCATTAATTCGGCTGGGAAAGAATCCCAGCACCTTCTTTCTTGTTGACTTTCTTGAGTTTGGCTTTGTTTCCATTAATTCGGCTGGGAAAGAATCCCAGCACATTCACTTCTTTCTGATCATTCATCGAGTCCAAAAGTTTCCATTAATTCGGCTGGGAAAGAATCCCAGCACACTTCTAAGTTATCTTAAAAGAAGGGCTAGATGGAGTTTCCATTAATTCGGCTGGGAAAGAATCCCAGCACATACACAGCATAAGTCTTTTGTAAATTCTCTGACGGGTTTCCATTAATTCGGCTGGGAAAGAATCCCAGCACGATCTGTTTGAATTGTTTCGTTATTTTCTTCTGGTTTCCATTAATTCGGCTGGGAAAGAATCCCAGCACTCTTTTCCTAAATCAAAAGTCGGTTCTCCTTCTATAGTTTCCATTAATTCGGCTGGGAAAGAATCCCAGCACATTGCGCTTTGTGAACTAGCGGACTAGCAACTTTAAGTTTCCATTAATTCGGCTGGGAAAGAATCCCAGCACAACTTAGTGTGTGGAGAGAGTTAGAAGAACTAAGTGTTTCCATTAATTCGGCTGGGAAAGAATCCCAGCACGAGCTTTGCAGGAACGGCAATTGCACCTGCAGTTTGTAGTTTCCATTAATTCGGCTGGGAAAGAATCCCAGCACCAGGAAGTGAGGTTGGGGGCAAGAAACCGCTATAGTTTCCATTAATTCGGCTGGGAAAGAATCCCAGCACGCAGATTGCCGATGAGTTGGAGTTAAAATTAATCGAGTTTCCATTAATTCGGCTGGGAAAGAATCCCAGCACTCTAAGTCTTTCGAATTTACAATTGTGGCTTTTCTTGTTTCCATTAATTCGGCTGGGAAAGAATCCCAGCACTGCAAATGGGCTGAGTTAGCAGTATTACTGGGATGTTTCCATTAATTCGGCTGGGAAAGAATCCCAGCACTTACCTGATGATCACTTTTTAGTTTGTATAGAAAGTTTCCATTAATTCGGCTGGGAAAGAATCCCAGCACCTCCGCGAAAACTTAATGCGCGAAATTGCGCGTCAACTTGCAGTTTCCATTAATTCGGCTGGGAAAGAATCCCAGCACAGGAGACAACGCAAAATTAATCGAAGATTTTGCTGTTTCCATTAATTCGGCTGGGAAAGAATCCCAGCACCTATATATACAAAGTAGTAAAGCGGCCATTATTGGCGTTTCCATTAATTCGGCTGGGAAAGAATCCCAGCACTATGCTGTTGCACAAATACTTGTTCCCAGAGGAGTTTCCATTAATTCGGCTGGGAAAGAATCCCAGCACCTCGAAATACTTTATATATTTAGAGTTACAAGGAGGCGTTTCCATTAATTCGGCTGGGAAAGAATCCCAGCACAAAGTAACCATTACTGAACAAAATGGCCTTTACAGTTTCCATTAATTCGGCTGGGAAAGAATCCCAGCACATCCGATATGGCAGCAAATTTTTTGAGCTGCCAAAAGTTTCCATTAATTCGGCTGGGAAAGAATCCCAGCACAAATTAATACATAGTTTCTGATTTAAAAGGCATCGTGGTTTCCATTAATTCGGCTGGGAAAGAATCCCAGCACCAGCATGAAAATGAAATTTGGAGCAGTAAATAAACGTTTCCATTAATTCGGCTGGGAAAGAATCCCAGCACGTTTATTTACTGCCCCAAACTTCATTTTTAAGCTGGAGGTTTCCATTAATTCGGCTGGGAAAGAATCCCAGCACTTCTTTCCCAAACCACAAACTAATTCAGACGATTTGAAGGTTTCCATTAATTCGGCTGGGAAAGAATCCCAGCACGGCACCCTCCTAGAAGGTGCTCTACGACTACTATAGCACAGGTCATTTTCAAGCACCTAGACGGGATCATTTTTTTGTTTTTGTAAAATTTTTAGATCCACAGGGTCACAGGACGTGAAAGTCACTCTGGAACTGAATTTCGGGAAAATTCAAGCACCTCCAAATCTGTTAGAAATTGCTCAAAGCGTTGTGGAGACTGGGTTTGAGAAAATTGCCGAGCTGAGAGGATATTTTTGTCCAGAGGTGCTTGCATGGCTACCGCCATCGGCCAACCACTGCCCCTTTGGCTTGAGCACTAAAGACGAATGGCTAAAGCAATGACGCCAAAAGCAATGAGGAGCACACCGCTCACAGGGGTAATCCAACTCGACCACTGCCGCAGTGCCAAGAGCCTTTGCAAGGCACCGCTAAATACTCCGACTAAAATCAGCGGCGCGACATACCCTGTTGTATAGGCCAACAGCAGACCAGCCCCCACCACTAGCTTTTGGGTTGTGGCCACCCATGCCAGCAGCGTTGCCAAGACCGGCGTACTACAGGGTGCTGCCACAAGGCCAAATGTTGCCCCTAGGGTATAAGCTTGCAACCCCGCAGGAACCCGAGCCGGCAGTTCCTCTAGGAAGCGACTGCGGGGAAAGCTCAGGGGCAAGGCATTGAGCAAATTTAAGCCCATGGCGATCGCCACCAAGCTCACCACGATCGTTAACCCCCAGCCCACCTGACCATAGATGCGACCAGCAACAGCAGCAATCATCCCCAACAGGGTTAAGGTGGTTGCGAGGCCAAGGGCAAAGCCAAGAGACTGGCGCAAGACGGAGCTATTTTGCTTTGTAGCGTAGCCGGCGATGTACCCGACAGTAATTGGCAGCATCGAAAGGGTGCAGGGAGTCAGACTTGTGAGCAGTCCCGCCAGAAACACAATACCGACACTGATCACGGTGAGATCACTCAGTTGAGCCGTCACCCATTGGTTGGCCCACTGTTCTAGGTGGTAAAGTCCTAAGGTTAAGCTGGCCATCGTTCTAGGGGCTAAAGGAAACACTAGGACCGGCAGTGACAATCACCAGTCGCTCTGGATCAATCAGATCCCGCAGAGTGTGATTAACTTCATCCAAGGTCACCTGCTGCAGGCGATCGCTAAACTGCTGGAGTTCTTCTGGGGGTAAATCCACGCTGGCATTCCCTACAAGCGTCCGCGCCACCACATCCACATTGGCCAATTCGACAAGGTAAGTATTACTGAGGCTGCGCTTGGCGGCTCCGAGTTCGGCGGCGGTGAATCCTTGGCGGTGGGCATCCCTGAGAAGTTGCAAGGTGGCCTGAATGGCCTTGGCGGTATCCTCAGGGGCGGTTTGCAATTGAATGATAAAAGGCCCTGCCTGACGACTGGCACTAAAGAAGCTGTAGATGCCATAGGTCAACCCTTGGCGATCGCGAATCTCTGTGCCCAAGCGACTGGCCAGCGTGTCTCCCCCTAGGATGTGATTCATCAGCATCGCTGCGTAGAAGCGAGGATCGCGGCGATCGATCCCCGGCGTCCCCAGATAGGTAATCGCTTGGCTCTTACCGGCAATCACCGCATTCTTAAAGAGGGTTTGCTCGGGCGGCGAAACCGCAGGAAAGGTTAGGGACAGGGGATCCGTTTGGGGTTGCCACGAGCCAAAAATTTCATTGAGGCGCGATCGCACCTCCACTGGGTCAAAATCTCCCACGAGGGTCAAAATCGTGTGATCGGGGGTATAGGCGGCACGATAAAAGTTCAACAGGTCTGGGCGTTGAATTGCTTGTACAGATTCAGGAGTGGCAAAGGGATGCAGGGGATGATTGGCGGGATAGAGGGTTTCTTGCAGGACGCGGCGCCCCCAGCGCACAGGATCATCCGCCTCAAGACTCAGAGCCGTGAGATAGCGCTGCTGGCTGAGCTGAAACTCCGACTCTGGGAAGGTGGCCTCCTGAAGCACTTCACCAAGGGTTTGCAACAGCGTGGGCAGTTCACTGGCCAAGGCATAGCCCTCAATATTCACTCCATCGCGGAAGGCGCTGAATTCTAGGCTAATGCCGCGATCCTCAAGGGTTTGTGCCAGCGTCAGGGCATTTTTGCGCCGCGTGCCATTGAGCAGGTTCGCAGCCGTCAGGTGAGCCACCCCCGGTTGGGTCAAGAGATCGTAGGCCGTTCCAGCGTCAATGCGCCCCGCCAGCGTAATCGTTGGTGTACTGCGATCCACGAGTAAGAGCACCCGCAGGCCATTTTTCAGGGTAAAGGTTTCCACCCCGTTGCTTTTGACCTCAGGGGCAGCCTGCCCACTCCCTTGGGGTAAATAGGCGGCAATGGTTTGCGGATCTACAGGCTCACCGACAAGATTATGGGCGGTGGTTTGGGCACCCGGCCGACCTGAAAGCTCAACATCGGCAAATTCACTGGGAATAAATTCCCCCACAATCCAGCGATCGCGCCCAAAGTAGGTTTGCACCACTCGTTGAACATCCGCAGCCGTGACTTTTTCAATGGCCGCAAGGTGGCGATCGCTAAAGCGGTAATCTCCCGTCAGGGTTTCATCGTTGGCTAGTTGACTGGCTTGGGCATCAATGTCGCGATTGCGCAGGATAAAGTTGGCCTTGAGCTGTTGTTTGGCGCGTTGCAGTTCAGCGGCACTCAAGGGACGCTCTGCCAGCTGGTTCAGAATCTGGCCAATGGTCTGCTCAATGGTCTCAAGGGATTGCTCCGGGGCCGCGATCGCGCCAATTTCAAACCAGCCCCCCGCCTGTAACGCGGCCACATAGGAGTAGGCCGAACTGGCTTGACCCGTTTCCATCAATTCCTGATACAAGTACGAACTGCGTCCGCCACTGAGGAGCATATCCAGCACATCCAAGGCCGCCTGATCTGGATGGGTCATCGCTGGAATGGGTACCAAAATCTGTAATAGCGGCGCACTTCCCGGTTCTGTGAGGCGAATTCGCTGGGCTTGACCTGCTGTTGGCGGCGGTAATGAAGGAGACTTTAGAGGGTCGGTTGGCCGAGGAATCTGCCCAAAGGTTTTCTTGACCAGTTCCAGTGCCCTTGGGGGACGGACATCGCCAGCAATCACCACAACCGCATTATCAGGACGATAGTACTGGTGATAAAAACTCTTCACCGCTGGCAGGGTAAACTGCTCCACATCACTGGCCGTTCCCCCCACTGGCAAGCCGTAGGGATGATGGGGATAGAGGGCGGCCATCACGGCTCGACTGAGGCGATATTCAGGACTATTTTCATAGCCTTGCAGCTCCGAGATCACCACCCGTTTTTCACTCTCAAGGGCATCGGGGGTCATCAGGGTATTGCGCAGGCGATCCGCCTCGAGAATCAGCAGTGGTTCTAGTTGGTCAGCGCGCACCGTATGGTGGTAGGCGGTCATGTCGTAGCTGGTAAAGGCATTGGAAGAACTGCCAAGGGCATAAAACAACTGACCAAACTGGACGGGACGGCTCTTGGTGCCCTTAAACATCAAATGCTCCAGTTGGTGGGCAATCCCATTTTCCCCCTTGGGCTCATGGCGCGAACCCACGCGATACCACACCTGCAAACTCACCACAGGGGCGGTGGGAATCTCTTTAATCAGAACCGTGAGGCCATTGTCTAAAACGGTTTTGGTCACACCACTACTGAGTCCTGCGACGGGGTTCAGGGGAAAAATCACAGCCAAACTGGTACTCAAGAGCATCAAGCCAATAAATAAGAAGATCTTAACGAATTGTGGAACCAGCCCTAGGGTCATCGTTGTAGCTAATTCCCTTGGTGGGCGATCGCGCTCACAAGGGTAGTAATTGCCGGGGAAAGACTCGCCAGAACAACAACGGATGCCGCCGCAATAATGATCGTTGTTGCCATCCGCACCATGGCATCGGTTCCCCGTTGATAAACTTCAAACTTGTACTCTTGATTTTTGACCTGTGTTGCTAACTCACTCACATCCCCTTGCAGTTTGTGCACATCAGTTTGGAGCTTTTCGACATCCGTTTGTAGTTTTTCAACATCGGTGCCGAGTTTCTCCACATCTACACGCAGCGCCTGCAACTCGCTGAGTACCTTGGCTTGAAATTCCTGCTCGCTCATCCTACACATTCTCTGCACCACCTCATCTTCATTCTGGCAGAGAATGCCAACTGCCACCTAAGGTACAAAGCGCAGGAATTTTTTCTTACCCACTTGCAGCACTTGGTTCACATAGGGTTCCGGTGCCGTGAGGGTAAAGTCCACATCCGTAATTTTTTCGCCGTTGAGACGCACCCCACCCCCTTGGATCTGTCGCCGCGCTTCGCTGCTACTGGGGCAGAGTTTGGTGTGACTGAGCACATAAGTCAGCTTCACAGGGAACTGAAACTCCCCAAGGGAATACTCTGGAATCGATCCCGCCTGTGCCGTTTGTCCTTGGGTGACGATCGCGGCTAGTTCCGCTTGGGTTTGCAGGGCGAGATCGCGCCCATGGTACTGACTCACGACTTCTAGGGCTAAGGCCTTCTGGCGATCGCGGGGATTGGTGGGTAAACTGTCCAAAGGCAAATCCGTGAGCAACTCAATGTATTGGTTCACCAAGGCATCGGGAATTTTCTCCAGCTTGGAGTACATACTGGCTGCCGACTCCGTAAGCGCCACATAGTTGCCAAGGGACTTCGACATTTTCTGTACTCCGTCCGTCCCCACCAAAATCGGCATCAGCAGACCAAATTGCACGGTGGGCAAGCGAAAATGGCGCTGTAAATCGCGACCCACAGCAATGTTAAATTTTTGATCGGTACCCCCCAGTTCCACATCTGCCGCCACCGCCACTGAATCATAGCCCTGCATCAATGGATAGAGAAACTCATGGAGAAAAATGGGCGTTTCCTTGGCGTAGCGTTCGGCAAACCCCTCCTTGGCCAGCATTTGGCCAACAGTCATCGTTCCCAGTAGCTCGAGAATTTTCCGCAAGTCCAGCTTGGCGAGCCACTCCGAGTTGTAGCGAATTTCTAAGCGGCCGGGGGTCTCAAAATCCAAAATGGGCTTCACTTGCTCAAGGTAGGTTTGCACATTGGTTGCCACCTCCTCAGGGGTGAGTTGTTTGCGCACCTCCGACTTCCCTGTGGGATCGCCAATTTGAGCCGTAAAGTCACCAATAATCAGCACGGCACAGTGCCCCGCATCCTGAAACTGGCGTAACTTGCGCAGGACAATGCTATGACCGAGGTGAATTTCGCTGCCCGTGGGATCAATGCCAAGCTTAATTCGCAGCGGGCGCTCCATTTGCCGCAAATAGACCCAGAGATTTTCTTCGGGTTTGGTGGAATCAGGGACATGGGGAAAGGTTTCGACAACGCCGCGCTGCAGCCGTGCAATTGTGGCCTCAAGGTCTGAAGACATCACTTGATTGGGCATTGGATTGGGCATTCGATTTGGGCGAGGACATTTTCTGGTCTAGGATGGCTATGATAGCAATCAATTGCGATCGCGGGGCCATTTTGCCATCCCCTACTTTTATCCCAATAAAAAAATCATATACGAAGTAAAAAATAATTGGCGTAAGGAAGCGACTGTCGTGTCCACCACTACCCTTGGCAAACACCCCTCCCAAACCCGCCCCCAAGATGAAAACTTCTGGCGTGGGGTCCTGCGAATTGCTAACCGTACCTTCCTTGTCGGGATGACCTTTGGTTGTGCGGCAATCGGCGGGGGGCTGCTGGGCTTGGCGATTAGCTTTCGGAATTTGCCGGATGTGCGATCGCTGCGGGGCTACATTCCCAGTGAAACGACGCACATTTACGATGCTAAGGGCACCCTCCTTGTCAGCCTTCACGATGAAGAAAACCGCGAAGTCGTTCCCCTCAGCGAAATTTCGCCCAGTTTGAAGCTGGCTGTGATGGCGATCGAAGACAGTAGCTTCTATCAGCATCGCGGTATTAATCCCATTGGTATTTCCCGTGCCTTAATGGTCAACCTCACCTCGGGGCGTACCGTACAGGGTGGCTCTACCCTGACGATGCAATTGGTGAAAAATCTCTTTTTGTCTCAAGATCGCTCCATTAGTCGTAAAGTGGCTGAGGCTGTCCTGGCCATGCGCCTCGAGCAGATCTTCAGCAAAGATGAAATTTTGGAGATGTACCTCAATCAAGTCTATTGGGGACATAACACTTACGGCGTACAAACCGCCGCCCAAAGCTACTTCAAAAAAAATGCCGCTGATCTCACGCTTGCCGAAGCTGCCATGATGGCTGGCATTATCCAAGCGCCCGAGGCCTATAGCCCCTTTGTGGATTTTGACCTCGCCAAAGAACGGCAGCAATTGGTGCTGGATCGGATGGTGGAATTGGATTGGATCACCCCCCAGGAGGCGGCTGCTGCTGCCCAAGAACCGATCAAGCTGGGGGAAATTACCTCCTTCCAGCGCAGTCGCAGTCCTTGGATTACCGATGCTGTGTTGCAGGAGTTGACCCGCCAATTTGGTCGTGAAGCGGTCATCCGTGGGGGAATGCGGGTACAAAGTAGCCTTGATGTCAAGGTGCAAAAAATGGCCGAAGAGGCAATCCAACGCGGCTATCAAACCCTACGGGGCAGTGGTGTGCGCGCCGATCAGTTGGCTTTGGCGGCGGTAGATCCACGAACGCACTATGTCAAAGCCCTTGTCGGCGGTGTGGACTACAACCGCAGTCAGTTTAATCGCGCCACCCAAGCGATGCGTCAGCCGGGGTCTGCCTTTAAGCCCTTTGTCTTTTATGCTGCCTATGCCAGTGGCAAATATACGCCCGATTCTGGAATTAACGACTCACCCGTTAGGTATCGCGATGGCAGTGGGTGGTATGTGCCGCGAAATTACGATGGCTCCTTTATGGGTGGGATGTCTATGCGTATGGCTTTGGCCATGTCCCGCAATATTCCTGCCATTGTTCTTGGCCAAGAGGTGGGTATTGAGCGCGTTATTGAAATTTGCCGTACCCTTGGCATTACCAGTCCCATGCTTCCTGTGGTTTCTCTACCTCTGGGGGCGGTGGATCTGACGCCCTTGGAAATGGCCGCTGCCTATGCCACATTCGCCAACAATGGCTGGCAATCCCCCACCACGACGATTATTCAAGTTACGGATAATAATGGCAATTTGCTCTTGGATCACACCCCTCGCCCCAAACTGGTGCTGGATCCTTGGGCGGCCGCAGCCATCAATGACACGATGAAAAGTGTGATCACCAGTGGGACAGGCACAGGTGCCAACATTGGCCGACCCGCCGCAGGGAAAACAGGCACCACCTCTTCTGAGCGGGATATTTGGTTTGTCGGTTATGTGCCGCAACTCTCAGCCGCGGTTTGGGCAGGGAATGACAACTATGCGCCCCTCGGGCAGGGGGCAACGGGGGGTGGCTTTATGGCACCCATTTGGCGGGATTTCATGAGTCAGGCACTCAAGGATGTGCCCGTCGAAGACTTTACCCCGATGTCGAAGTTCCAGCGACCCAAGCCGCAGCGGCAAACAAATTAAGGATTGGTTTTTGAACTGGGTTCTGCGCCATTGAACCCATTGATGATTGCTTGGGTTGTGCTTGGGCGTTGCAACTCATTTGCAGAAAGTTCAGTAAAACTATTGTAATTATTCTCAATAAGCTGTGGTTGTTGCAAATGACACTTGTTGTCGGCTATCATGCAAACCAAATATCGGCAGATCAGGCGAATCTCCTATGCCACTTTATACAGCAGCAGCCTTAAAGGCAGAACTGAACGAGAAGGGCTGGCGGTTGACGCCACAGCGAGAAACCATTCTCAATATTTTCCAGAATCTGCCTAAGGGCAACCACCTGAGTGCTGAAGACCTGCACCATGAGTTGCGTAAACAGGGACACTCCATTAGTTTATCCACCGTTTATCGCACTGTGAAGTTGATGTCACGGATGGGTATTCTGCGGGAGTTGGAACTGGCCGAGGGACACAAGCACTACGAACTCAATACAATGTCTCCGCACCACCATCACCACATGGTGTGCGTGCAATGCAACCGCACAATGGAGTTCGACAATGATACGATTCTCAAGCAGGCTCTGAAGCAGACGGAGAAGTATGGTGTGCAATTGATTGATTGCCAACTGACGATCTATACCATTTGTCCAGAGGCGTTGCGGCGCGGTTACCCCGGCCTGCCGGAAAACTGGGTCTGTAGTAGCGCGATCGCCCACGGCACAGAACCCCCCTCGCGGGGTAAATAAGGGATGCGACGACCCTTCGCGATCGCCCTTGTTGGCATAGCTGCTTTGCCCCCTCAGAGCCTAGGGGTTGAGTTTCCCGATGGTCGGGTGGCCTTTGATCAGCCACCCATTTTTGTTGAAGCCAATACCCGCTATCCTCAAGTGTGGCTAACGAATACCACCTACAACTTCATTGTGCAGATACCGACCACCGCAGGCGAACCCCTTGCCCGGCTCGACATTCAACAACTGCCCGGCATTGAGACGATTTACTTTTTGCCCCAACGTACCCGTGTTTTTATCGGCGATCGCTCCCGCCAGCCGATTCCCTTGGGCAAGGTGACCTTTGATGGCCATTCAGCGCTGCTCACAGTGACCTTTGATCCCCCTGTGCCACCGGGGTGGTACCTGCGGGTTGAGGTTGCTCCTGTGCGCAATCCCCAATGGGATGGGACGTATCTTTTTGCTGTGACAGCCTTTCCTCGGGGAGGAGATCGCGCCATAGGTCAAAATATCGGCACGGGGCGCTTGCAGTTTTACCGCAATTCTAATTTTTTCTAACGTGACCGTCTTTGCAACATTACCGCCGCCGCTTCAGCCGGGCGATCGCCTTGCCGTCGCCTTTCCTAGTGGTGTCCTCCGCCAAAGGGAACCTTTTTGGCAGGGAGTGGCCTGTTGGCAAGCTCAGGGCTATGAGGTGATTGTCGATGAGGCGGCCTTTGCCGGCTGGGGCTACCTTGCGGGTGCCGATCAACAGCGGCGCGATCGCCTGCGGCACTTATTGCAAGATGATTCTATTAAGGGTATTCTCTGCGGGCGGGGCGGATTTGGAGCGACTCGTCTGTTGGAGCAGTGGCAGTGGCCAGCGGTATCGCCGAAATGGCTGATTGGTTTTTCGGATATTACGGCTTTGCTGTGGAGCTATGCTAACCAAGGGGTGGCCGGTGTCCATGGCCCAGTACTCACCACGCTGGCGGCAGAACCCCTTTGGAGTCAGCAGCGGCTTTTTGATCTGGTGCGGGGCAAACCCCTAGAGCCGCTCTTGGGAACGGGTTGGGGGGGCGGTGTGGTGCAGGGTCGTCTTTTGGTGGGGAATTTAACAGTCGCGACTCATTTACTGGGGACGCCTGATTGTCCTTCTTTTGAGAATGTGATCTTAGCCCTAGAGGATGTGGGTGAAGCCCCCTATCGCATTGACCGCATGTTGACGCAGTGGCGCCGCAGTGGTGTGTTGCATCAGATTCAGGGGATTGCCCTCGGTCGTTTTAGTCGCTGTGAGGATCCCACCACCCAACCCAATTTTCGCGTGATTGAGGTTTTGGGCGATCGCTTGGCGGATTTGGGGCTTCCCATTGTCAGTGACTTGCCCTTTGGCCATGAGGGGGTCAATGCTGCCTTACCGGTGGGGGTGGCAGCTGAGCTAGATGGCGATCGCGGCTCTTTGCGGCTATTGCTCTGACCCAAAATCAAAATACCACCTCTGCCAGTGCCGAGATTGGTAAAAACTAATCCCACTCATAAGCAGAAGGCGATCGCGGGCAACCAATGAAATGAAAATCTGGGTGATAAGATATGGGGGATTCCATCAAGGCGCGTAAAGAGTTATGGATTTGGTGACACTGGCCGGACAGCTGAATGCAGGCACCATTTTGCCGGAAACCATCGTGATTGTGACGCTGCTTGTTGTCCTCCTAGCAGATTTGATTCAGGGACGCCAAGCCGATCGCTGGACCCCCTACTTTGCCATTGTCGGTTTAGGGGGAGCGATCGCCACGATGATTCCCCTGTGGACTCAGCCCGACACCGTCAGTTTCTTTGGCAGCTTTATTTCTGATCACCTCAGCCTCTTCTTCCGGGGACTGATTGCCCTTTCAGCCTTGGGCACGATTCTCATGTCCATTCGCTATGTTGAGCAAACCGGCAGTTCCCTCGGCGAATTTATGACGATTCTGTTGACGGCCACGGTGGGTGGCATGTTCATTGCCGGTGCCCAAGAACTGGTGTTTATCTTTGTGGCGCTAGAGACCCTGAGTATTGCCTCCTATCTGCTCACCGGCTACACCAAGCGCGATAGCCGCTCCAACGAAGCCGCCTTGAAATATCTCCTGATTGGTGCGGCCAGTTCTGCCATTTTCCTCTATGGATCGTCACTGTTGTATGGCCTCTCCGGTGGGCACACCCAGTTACCAGAAATTGCCCAAGCTCTCTCTGGGGAATCCTTGGGTCTGGTGGTGGCCTTAGTGTTTGTTATTGCTGGCATTAGTTTCAAAATTTCGGCAGTGCCCTTTCACCAATGGACGCCCGATGTTTATGAGGGTGCCCCTACGCCTGTGGTTGCCTTTCTCTCCGTTGGCTCCAAAGCGGCTGGGTTTGCCCTTGCCATTCGCTTTTTGACCTTGGCCTTCCCCAGTGTCACCGATCAGTGGCAACTCATCTTTACGGTGTTGGCGATCCTGAGCATGATTCTTGGCAATGTGGTTGCCCTTGCCCAAACCAGCATGAAGCGGATGCTGGCCTACTCCTCCATTGGCCAGGCGGGGTTTGTGATGATTGGTTTTGTCGTTGGCACTGAGGCAGGTTATGCCAGTATGCTCTTTTACCTGCTGGTGTACCTCTTCATGAACCTTGGCGCTTTTACCTGTGTGATTCTCTTCTCCCTGCGCACGGGTACCGATCAAATTAGTGAGTATGCCGGCCTCTATCAAAAAGACCCGTTGCTGACCCTCGGCCTGAGCCTCTGCCTGCTTTCCTTAGGCGGGATTCCTCCCTTGGCCGGCTTTTTTGGCAAAATTTACCTCTTCTGGGCGGGTTGGCAAGCCGGTGCCTATGGTCTGGTGCTGCTGGGTCTATTAACGAGTGTGATCTCGATTTACTACTACATTCGTGTTGTCA
This sequence comes from Thermosynechococcus sp. QS41, assembly GCF_031583515.1. Taxonomy (NCBI): domain Bacteria; kingdom Bacillati; phylum Cyanobacteriota; class Cyanophyceae; order Acaryochloridales; family Thermosynechococcaceae; genus Thermosynechococcus; species Thermosynechococcus sp. QS41. The sequence continues at coordinate 2,079,675 of NZ_CP134181.1, read as the reverse complement.
AGATGATGGTGGTCAAGGAACCCCAAGAAATGTCCCTAGCTGTGCAAAATTATCCCGAGGTTTCTTGGTCAACCTTTGGCATGCGTCCGTTGCAGGTGGGTCTAGTGATGACGGTGATTGCCACCTCCTTGGCGGGTATCTTGGCCAATCCCCTCTTTAACTTGGTGAATACGGCAGTACTAGATGTGCCCCAAGTGGCTCATCAACCGACGGCGATCGAGGTGGCCTACCAAAGCCTACCGCCGGCAGGTAAATCTTAAGGATGACTTTAGTACGATCCCCGATCTATCCCCCTAGAATCAAGGGGAAGCCATGCTAGGACAAATCACAGTGGTGGAATTGGCGCAACGCCTAGCCACAGAGGCGGATACCTTGCAACTCATTGATGTGCGGGAACCAGAGGAGTGGGCGATTGTTCACCTCCCCCATTTCACCCTTTTGCCCCTGAGTGCGTTTCCCCAATGGTCGCCCCAAATTTGCCAGCTCCTTGATCCAGATCGGGAAACCTTGGTACTCTGCCACCACGGTGTGCGATCGGCGCAAATGGGTCACTGGTTGATTCAGCAGGGATTCCGTAATGTGAAAAACATTGTCGGTGGTATTGATGCCTATGCTGCGGCAGTGGATCCAACCCTACCCCGTTATTAGTTGATTGCCTTGGGAGAGTTTTCATGACCTTGAAAGTCGGTATTAATGGCTTTGGCCGCATTGGCCGCTTGGTGCTACGGGCGGGTCTCGCCTGCGACAATATTCAGTTTGTCGGCATTAACGATCTCGTGCCTGCGGATAACCTTGCCTACCTCTTTAAGTACGATTCCACCCACGGCATCTATCCGGGGATCGTCAAGGCCACGGCAGAGGGCATTGAAATTGATGGTAAGTTCATTCCCTGTACGGCCATTCGCAATCCCGCAGAACTGCCTTGGGGATCGGTTGGCGCCGACTACATTGTTGAATCCACCGGTCTATTTACCGGCTATGATGGCGCCTCGCAGCATCTTGAGGCCGGTGCGAAACGAGTGGTGATTTCAGCCCCCACCAAGGATGCCGACAAGGTGAAAACAATTGTCGTTGGTGTTAATGATGCGGCCTTTGATCCAGCGGTGGATGTGATTGTCTCTAATGCCAGTTGCACGACAAATTGCTTGGCACCGGTGGCGAAGGTCCTACATCAAACCTTTGGGCTAGCTGAGGGCTTGATGACCACGGTGCACTCTGTCACCGCAACCCAACCGACGGTGGATGGTTCTAGTAAGAAGGATTGGCGCGGCGGCCGCGGGGCTGGCCAAAATATTATTCCCGCCTCTACCGGCGCTGCTAAAGCGGTGACACTGGTGTTGCCCGAACTCAAGGGCAAGTTGACGGGGATGGCCTTTCGCGTTCCTACGCCCGATGTGTCGGTGGTGGATTTAACCTTCAAAACTGAGAAGGCCACGAGCTATGACGAGATTTGTGCGGCAATGAAGGCAGCGGCTGAGGGGGATCTCAAGGGAATTCTCGGCTATACCGAGGAGGCCGTTGTCTCCAGTGATTTTATTGGCGATGGCCGCTCCAGTATCTTTGATGCCACAGCCGGGATCCAACTCAATGCCAATTTCTTTAAGGTGGTGGCTTGGTACGACAATGAGTGGGGCTATTCCTGCCGTGTGGTGGATCTCCTGAAATTGATGGCCGCTAAGGATGGTCTGCTCTAGCGACCCAAGTCATGGAGACGGTGGATCACTTCGCAGCAGTGCTGTGTGACTGCTTCTAGGGCAGGGCGATCGCCCGAAGCCGGGGGGGGAATGGGGGCACCAATGCGCACCGTAATCGGAACCGGTCGGGGAAATCCACCTTTTTTGAGAATCTCTTGGGTTCCCCAAAGGCAGACGGGCAATAGAGGCGCCTGAGCTTTGGCGGCAATGAGTGCTGCCCCCAATTTCGGATCATAGATGCGCCCATCTTTCGTGCGCGTGCCCTCCAAAAAGACCCCCACTGCCCAACCCTGTTCTAGAGCTTTGAGGGCGGCCTGCAATGCGCGGCGATCGCCGGCTCCCCGCTTCACAGGATAGGCACCATACCACCGAATCAATGTCCGAAAAATGGGAATCTGGAATAATTCCTCCTTGGCCATCCAAGCCACCGGTCGGCGCACACAGTTAGAAATCAGGGGTGGATCAAAGTAGCTGGCATGATTGGCTACCACCACCAGTGGCCCTCGCAGCGGTACCTGATGGGCACCATAGATGCGCCCGCGAAAGTAGGTGTGCAGGAGTGGACTCACCACTGACCATTTGAAAAGATGGTAGAGGAGCAAACTGATCAGCGGCTCGCGATCGCGACTCACCCAAGGCTCTCCAAACTAGCGATCGTGGCAATGCTGGTAACGGTGATCTCTGGGGTCGTGCGTTTAACCAAGCCTGCCAATACGTTGCCGGGACCAATTTCAAAGGCTTGGGTCACCCCCGCTGCCGCAAGGGCATGACAGGTGTCCACCCACCGCACAGAGCCGGTCATCTGCGATCGCAAGCGTGCCTTGATCACCGCTGCATCTGTTGTCGGTTCAGGTTCGACATTGTTCAAAACGGGAAAGATCGCCTCGTGGAAGGTGTACTCCTCCAGCAGCGTGGCAAACGTGGCTGCGGCCTCCGCCATAAACGGGGAATGAAAAGCCCCACTCACATTCAAGGGAACCGCTCGCTTCACCTTAATTTTGCCTAGCACCGCGTCCACCGCTGCCGGCAGCCCCGAAATCACCACCTGCCCCGGATGGTTATCATTGGCCAGAACCACATTGGCTGTGCTGGCGATCGCCTCTTGCAACTGCTCGCGGTCAAAGCCAATCAAGGCCACCATCTTGCCCCCCCCGGCGGCATTCATCAGTTCGGCTCGCCGCTGCACTAACTTCAGTCCTGTTGTAAAGTCAAAAACCTCCGCCGCATAGAGGGCAACATATTCGCCGAGACTATGCCCCGCAACAAAGTCCGCTTTTGCCCCCCGTTCCTTGAGAGCATCCACAAGCAAGCTCTCCACCAGAAACAAACTCGGCTGGGTATAGAGGGTTTGATCTAAGTTACCGATACGACCTGCACAGCACTCAATGACCGACCACCCCAAAATAGCCGCTGCCTGTGCGCACCGCTCCTCGGCTGGGGGATAGGCCGTTAGCAAATCCGCCATCATTTCTGGATGTTGCGACCCTTGGCCGGGAAATAACCATGCTGTCTTTGTCATCGGCAGTGCTCAACTCGAACCGCAATCTACTTTACCCGATTTGGGATGTCCGTTATACTAGAAAATTGTCGATAAAAATCTGCCCCTTTTATCTCCATAGGCTGACATGATTAAACTGCGTCTCAAACGCTACGGCAAAAAACGGAACGCCACCTATCGGATTGTGGCCATGAATAATACGGATCGCCGCGATGGGCGTGCCCTCGAAGAATTGGGCTTCTACGATCCGATCCGTGATGAAGTGCGCCTTAAGGAAGAGGCTATCAAGCGGCGTTTGGCGCAGGGCGCACAACCCACAGATACCGTGCGGCGGCTGTTTGTCAAAGCAAATCTTCTCCCTGAAACTGCCAAAAAATAGGCAATGACTGAGTCGGCTGCCCCCAATTACGCTGCCTTGATTCGCTTCCTGCTGGAACCCTTTATGGAAGCACCAGAAACCCTACGGCTGCATGCGGAATTTTCCCCTGCCAATTCTCGCATCTGGGTACGCCTTGCCTTTGCTGGCGAGGATAAGGGACGGGTCTATGGCCGTGGCGGTCGCAATCTCCATGCCATTCGAGCGGTTTTACAGGCTGCTGCCCAAGCCGCCGGTCAGCAGGTTTACTTAGATGTCTATGACGATGCCAAAAGTACACCTAAAATAGATCATCAAGGGAGCGATCGCCCCCGACGATCCCGTCGTCGTTCTTATCCATCATCAAGGAGGCAAAGTTAGCGCGTGTCTGAAGTGCGTTTAGGTGAAAACGAATCCATTGAGTCCGCTCTACGGCGATTCAAGAAAAAAATCCAAAAAGCGGGCATTCTTTCGGAAGTCAAACGGCGTGAACGTTATGAGAAACCCAGCCTGCGCCGCAAACGCAAACAGGAGGCCGCCCGCAAGCGCAATCGCTAAGCCTTGGGTATGACCACGAGGGAAAGCCTCACGATTGACCTCCACAGCACTGAGAGTGCGATCGCCCTTGTCGGTGAGCAAGAAGCCAACCTGCGCATCTTTGCCGCCCAAACAGGGGCGACCCTTGTTTTAAGGGGGCGGGATCTCTACATCACTGGTACCCCTGCTCAAATCCAACTCTGCCAACAACTGATTCAAGACCTCGGTACCCTCTGGCGCGAGGGGCGTCCTGTGTCTGGGGTAGATATTCTCACCGTCCGCCATGCCTACGACACCCAGCAGCGGGAAGCCCTCCAAGAGCTGCAACAGGATATTCTGGCTCGCACCCGTCGCGGCGACATTATTCGTGCCAAAACCTTTCGCCAGCGCCAGTACATTCAAGCCATTCGCAGCCACACACTCACCTTTGGCATTGGGCCAGCGGGCACCGGCAAAACCTTCTTGGCCACCGTTCTAGCCGTCCAAGCGCTACTGTCGGGTACTTATGAGCGGTTGATTTTGACACGGCCTGCGGTGGAAGCAGGGGAGCGGCTCGGCTTTTTGCCGGGAGATTTACAGCAAAAAATTGATCCCTATTTGCGTCCCCTCTACGATGCTCTTTACGAACTAGTGGAGCCGGAGAAAATTAGTAACCTGATGGAGCGGGGGGTGATTGAAGTGGCTCCCTTGGCCTATATGCGAGGGCGTACCCTCAATAATGCCTTTGTCATCCTCGATGAGGCCCAGAACACTACCCCTGCCCAAATGAAAATGGTGTTGACCCGCATTGGTTTTAACTCCTGCTTGGTGGTGACGGGGGACTTGACACAAACCGATCTACCAGAACATCAAACCTCCGGCCTCAGTGTGGCCACGAAAATTCTCAAAGATGTCGAAGGGATCGCGTTTTGTTATCTAACCAAGGGGGATGTGATTCGCCATCCCCTTGTCGAGCGAATTATTGATGCCTACGATCGCCATGAGCAGGCCTTGCTTACTAAGTCAAAAGAGCGCGCATCTGGGCGTAGCGATCGCTCAGCCAAGGCCAATTAACCACCTGCCACCAAGCCTCTAGGTACTGATCGCGACGGTTGCGATAGGTCAGGTAGTAGGCATGCTCCCACAAATCATTGCCCAAGATCGGCACTTGCCCTTGCATCAGCGGCGAATCTTGGTTCAGTGTGGTGGTAATGGCCAGATTTCCTTGGGGCGTCAGCACAAGCCAGACCCAGCCACTGCCAAAGTGCTTCAGACCTGCCTGCTGAAACTGGGTTTGAAACGCTGAGAACGAGCCAAAGGTGGTTGCAATTGCTGTGGCCAACTCCTCCGTGGGTTCACCGCCCCCATTCGGTGCCATACTTTGCCAAAAGAGGGAATGGTTGGCATGGCCGCCGCCGTGGTTGCGCACGGTTTGTTGGATGGCGGTGGGTAGTTGGCGAATGTGGCGCAGTAAATCCTCAATGGGTAGCCCCTGCCATTGCCGGTAGGGCGTCAGTGCCTTGTTCAGCGTCTTCACATAGGCCGCATGGTGTTTGTCGTGGTGTAGCTGCATCGTCTCCGCATCAATCACTGGCTCTAGGGCATCGTAGCCGTAGGGCAAAGGCGGCAGCGTATAAATTTCTGACGGCTCACTTTCAGCCACGGCTGGGCGCGATCGCAACCAGAGTGTAGCGGCACTGCCGACGAGGAGGCCGAGGGTTTGACGACGGGTTAGGGGCATAGCGAGTACGTGAAATGTTCCCGCTAATAGTTTAAGTCCCGCAGGATTATTCTTGGCGCAGTAGGAGTTGTTGAGCTTGGCTGGGCGTCAGCAGTTGGCCATCCACTTCAATTTGTAGCACCTTGTCAGCGGATGGTTGCAGCATCGTACTGGCCTCACGGCGGTCTTGAGAACGCCACTGATTTTGCCAAAGGCGGTTCATTTCCGAGGATTCAAAGCCGGTGGTCGGGGAAATGGGATTCAAGATCGGGGGCAGGGGAGTCGCCAACGTGGCCAAGGGATAACATATCCCCAGCCACACCACGCTCAGCAGCAGTGGACGAGTCATATATCAATACCTCTTAGGAGCGATCGCAAATAATTTTTACAGTAGGCTTCTTCTAACCGCTTATTTTTTTCACCAAGGTCAGCCCTCATTCTTATTATATCCTCTGGAACTAAAGTCCTTTTTGGGTTTTTTCCCTCGTACTGAAGCGTTGAAGCTACCAAGCTTCTGTATTGTTTCCTAAGTTATGATGGTAAGGCATACGCACCAGTTTGTTGGCAATTATCAATCCAGAATGACACAGGCATACACCCCTGAAGATGTTTGGCGATTATTGGCAGAGCTACTGGCGGCTCAAAAGGAAACAGAACGCCGATTTCAGGAAACAGATCGGCGATTTCAAGAGACTGACCGGCGTTTTCAGGATCTTGAACAGCGATTTCAGGAAACGGCTCAACGTTTTCAAGAAACAGATCGGCGGTTCCAAGAGACTGACCGGCGTTTTCAAGAAACCGAACGGTTGCTCCGAGAAGAAGCACGGCAGCTCAACCAACAAATTGGCAAACTGGGCAATCGCCTTGGGGAATTTGTGGAGTGGCAAGTCCGCCCAGCCGTGTTGCGCTTATTTCAGAGTCGGGGAATTGCTGTTTCTCAACTCTACAGTGATGTGATTCTTCAAGACGGCAACGAGAGTTTAGAAATTGATCTGTTGGTCGTTAACACCGATGAAGCCGTTCTCATCGAAGTGAAAACAAAACTTAGCCAAGGGGATGTTGATGAACATTTAGAGCGGATTGCGAAATTTCGCCGTCTAGCTCACCAGTATCGTGGCACCAAACTCTTGGGTGCCGTGGCAGGGATGATTGTGCCGCCCGAGGTGGCTCGCTACGCTTATCGGCAAGGTTTGTTTGTGTTGGCGCAGTCGGGGGATGGGGTGACGATTCTCAACGACCCGCAGTTTCAGCCCCGTGCGTGGTAGGCCACTATCCCCTACTTGATTCGACGGAGGAAGCAAGGTGGAGAAAGAGGTCCGTCCCACACCTGTGTGACCTAGGCAGCGCGTTTGACCAAGGAGCGAATGACGTTGTCTTTCATCATCAATAGGCGAGAGGCTTGCAACAGTAGCTCACGCGCTTCCTGAAGGCTCATGGCACTCACTTGCTCCTCCATCACCCGCATTTGAAACTCCTGTTCAAAGCTGAGGTCAACATTCAGTTCGGGGAAGCGTTGCTCCATAGAATGTACTCCTTACTCCATGTTATCGGGCATACGTGTTAAAAAATATAACAAACACATTGACAAAGTTGCCACTCAATGAATATCACCCGTGCAAAGGATAAAATGTTCAGTATGAACGATTTCGCTAAATTCTTGATCGGTTTCACAAACGAGACCTGATAGACTGAGCTAAAACTCAAGTTTGATGATGAGGACGGCAAGATGCGGTTGGCAGAGGTGGCCGAACGGTTTGGGGCAACCCTTGATTGTCCAGAGCAGGGCGATCGCCCCGTGTTGGGGGTAGCCCCCTTAGAAACAGCAACAGCCACGGATATCTCTTTTCTGGCCAATCCGAAGTACACCGCTCTATTGCAGACCACGGCAGCGGCTGCTGTGTTTGTCCGTCCCGATTTTCAAGGGGAGGCTGCCTGTCCCCTGCTGCGGGTGCCCCATCCCTACCTTGCCTTTGCCAAATGTATTGAATGGTTTTATCCGCAACCCAAACCCTCCGCCAAAATTCACCCGACGGCAATTCTGGGAGCCGATGTCGTCTTGGGAGCTGAGGTGACCATTGGTGCCTATACCGTGATTGGCGATCGCGTGCGCATTGGCGATCGCACAGTAATTGATAGTCATTGCACGCTCTACGATGATGTGGTGGTTGGCGCCGATTGCCGTATCTATAGCCACTGTGCCCTGCGGGAGCGGGTACAATTGGGCGATCGCGTCATTCTGCAAAATAGTGTTGTCCTCGGCGGTGATGGCTTTGGCTATGTGCCTCTGCCCGATGGTCGCCACTATAAAATTCCGCAAGTGGGCACCGTGGTCATTGGCAATGATGTCGAAATTGGTGCCGGCACAACGATTGATCGCGCCACCCTCGGAGAGACTACTGTGGCGAATGGCACGAAGATTGACAACCTGACGATGGTGGCTCACAACTGTACCATCGGTGAAAACGCGATTCTCTGTGCTCAAGTGGGCTTAGCGGGTTCGACCCACATTGGTAATCATGTCGTTCTGGCGGGACAGGTGGGGGCAGCGGGTCATTTGACCATTGGCGATCGCACCATTGTCTCTGCTAAATCCGGCATCAGTAGCTCTGTCCCCCCAGATAGCCGCATGGGGGGGATTCCGGCCATGGATCAAACCCTCTACCTCAAGGTTTCAGCCGCAGTGAAGCAGCTGCCGGATCTCCTCAAGCGAGTGCGCCAATTGGAAGCAAAGGTAGGGGGATAGCATAGATATTCTAACCACCCTCTATAGTGGAATTAAGGGCTAGGGTTGCCTTTTGGATCGTTCATCATAGGGTGAGGGGCAATGGGTCACACGAATCTGCGACACTAAAGCTTATGACTCCTCCAGCAGCCATTCGATTACTGCCCAGTGATCAGGAATTGTTCCAAGCGCTCCTTGGCTACCATGAACTGACAACCAAGGCAGACAAGCAAGCAGCCTTACTTACCTTGCTCCAGCGCGATCGCGCCCAAGTCATTGTCAAAAGCATTGCCCAAGCTGCCTTTCCCCAAACGGCCTTTAACTTTGCCCTCTGGATGCTCAACCATGACTTGGTGACGCTAGATTGGCTCTACGACATCACCTACCGCATTTCCACCCAAGGCTGCCAAGAAACGATTGATCTGCGCTTGCTCTACAGCAGCCTCAAACATCTCAGTCCAGGGGATGCAGCCATTGTCTTGGGTCAAACCGATGCTGCTCTTAAGGCCATTCGCCTTGATGACTTGGATCTAGCAACCTTGATTACGACATTGGAACCGGGGATAGCCATTAGTTTGCTCTCTTGGTTTGTCACCTTTAAGAAAATCACGACAGTGGATCTGGAATACATCAGCCAAATTGTCCAGAAGGTGAAACCTAACGCCGAACCACCCCAAGAGACCACTGAGATTCACTCCCAACCCCTCGTCCCTGAACCCCACATCATTGAACTCACCCTTGAAGACAAATTGCTGGATTTGAATTTGCAATTGGGGGGCACAGAAACAGAGATTCTACCCAAGGTTTTGGATCGCTTTTTATTTCGGCGGACCCGTGAAGATAAGGTGGTCTATCGTCCCAATACACAGGTGGTACGCCTTGCCCGCGTTGGCGAAGAGCGCCGTGACATTCCTGTGCCAGTGCGCAGTGCCAAAACATGGCCACCGGGAGTCTATGTGATCTATCGCGAGCAGGAATCCCTACAACTGATGCGCTTGCCAGATAACGAGTTCTACGAAATTTTGCCCCTTGGGCCTGATCCCTATCTGCGCGCTGAAACGATCGCCCGCATGGTTAAGGAAGGGCAGCGCTAGCTATAAACGGGCAGTGTGAAGTGAAAGCAACTGCCTTTTCCCGGTTGGGAGTCCACCCAAATCTGGCCGTAGTGCATACGAATAATTTGGCGGCAAAGGGCAAGGCCAATGCCATAGCCTTCAATGGTGCGATCGCGATCGAGGCGAACCGTCTCGCCAAAAATTTTTTCCTGCTGCTCAATGGGAATACCGGGGCCAGTGTCACAGACGGTAACTTGTACTTTTTGAGTCATGCGGTGAAAGGCGCTCAGGTGGATTTTGCCCCCTTCAGGAGTGTATTTACAGGCATTGTCCAGCAGATTAACAAGGACCTGACGAATGCGATCGCCATCGCCATAGACCAAGGGTAAATCCAAAGGAATGTCGGTGGTAAAGTGCTGCTTTTTACGTTCAAAATTGAGGCGCACATCCTCAACCGTTTCTTGGCACAGTTGTCGCAGATCCAGTTGCCGCGCCATAATTTGCAGCTTATCTTGGGGCCCGCGCGCCGCTAAGAGTAAATCCGTAATCAGTTGTCCCATTATCTGGGTTTGACTGCGGGCATGGTGAAACAGGCGTTGGATGTCCTCAGTATGGAGTTGCTGAGTGCTCTCTTCCTGAAGGTTGGCTTCGAGGGTTTCAAGGGCAATGCCAACAGCAGTGAGGGGGTTACGCAACTCATGGGCCAGCAAGCCAATAATCCGATCTTTAAATTGCAGTTGTTCGGCAAGGCGATCGCGCTCTTGGCGCAGTTGAAACAGCTCATCCTTCAGGCGGCTGAGTTCCATCGAGCAATCGGACTGCTCCGCTGCCGACTTTTGCATATCTGCCTGTAGGCCGAGAGCCACTTCCCGCTGCCAGCGCGGCCACCAATAGTCTACTTTTTGCAGCAGCTTACGACCAGCGAGGGTTTGACGCGGTTCAGGACGGACTTTAATCAAGGCAGGCGTGGCAACCAGCTTGTACTCCTCTAGGAGATAGGGCTGCTCACCTATGGGCACCACTTTTAACTCAAAGCCAAAGTTCGAGGGTAGTTGCTGAATGTGGGCTTGAATAGCAGCGGTTTCCTCTTCATCGCCCGGACGATTGGCAACAAACAGGAGCAAACTGAGCGGCGGTGTCGTTTCTTGGGTAGAACTGGCATCCGCAGACGCTTTCATTGAATCACCGGCGAGTATTCTCAGGGGCAACGAAGTGCGCTTCCTCTCTAGGAAACACCATAAAGATTAACTAAATGTTAGCGGATTCTCCCCCGCAACCCAACCTAGGATTGTTGGCCATCCCGCCGGCCAAGTTCGTAGATTGCCCCACCGATGGTTGCCATCAGGCCTAAACTCAAGGCCCAACTTTGTCCCAAGCCCAAACTACAGAGGATAAAGCAACCCGTCCCCACCAGAATAAAGGGAACTAGCCCCACCATCCCTGCCCAGAATTCGGCACTTTGGTTTGCTTCACCCCCTAGCCACGTCACTAAACGCTGTATTAAGGCTTGCCCCGTGGGATAAAAGCCCCAGTACAGGGCGATCGCCCACAGACCAGACCCCGCAATGGCAATAGGGGAGAGAGAAATCTGCTGCAAATTGGGAATCATAGGAGTCCTTGAAAAATCTTGGGATCAAACATTTCTCGGAGAGATAGATAGTAGGGGGTAAAAACACTTGTATCATAGCCAGCGGCACGGGTTTGTATTTCCTTACCCAAAAGGTGCACCATTTGAAACACTAGCTCCCATATCACATTCAGCGAAGGATAAAGCATCAAACACAGAGGAAAGAGTTCCCGTTGCAGCGCCTCAAGGCTTTGCTCCAAAAGACATACCCAGAGGTAGATTTGGAACATCTCGACATCGCGAATACTGGAAACACGCACACTGGCTTGGGTCAAAGGGCCACTAAAACAGCGGTGCTGGGGGTTGAGTTCGGCAACACGATCACAAATAGCGGTGGCGATCGCCGTGCTCTGGGGCAACAGATGGCGCACTAAAGCCAAGGCCGGATCATTGTAGTCGTAGTTGGCTGCTGCGTTATAGGCACGGTGCAAGGGCATGTAGAGGTGATCATCAATAACTTTGAAGAAGCTACTGAGGATCGGACGTTGGCTCGTTGGTGCCACTTCTAGCAGTAATACCCCCGTGTGGTGAAACTGCATACTGACAAAGCCAATCACCCGCGGATCGACGGCAGTATAGCGGCGGCGAATCTCACTGATGGCACTAGCCAGCTTGGCGGTCATTTGCTGGGTGCCCTTGCCGGCTTCGTAGAGTTTGAGGGTGCGCTGATAAATGTCATGGATGTCTTTGGAGATGCTCCAAGGATCCACCAGTTCCGCTGGGATGCCATGGCGAATCATCTCTGCGGCCAAAAAGCCTTCAGTGCGCTGCCAAGCCTTGACACTGGCATTCCGCAATTCGGCCAAGAGCCGAGGGGCAACCACCGCTGGATCATCCTCCGCAAGGGCGGTGGTGTTGAGGTTGGTAATATAGCGCTTTGCCCAAGCCTGTGCCAGACTGCTCAAGGAGGTGGTGTCCGGTGCGATCGCGCTCGATCCGTCAGTAGTGGTATTCAACATGAGCACCTCCGCCATTTAGAACAGGGCTATAAGCAGAATTGATATTAAGAATCGTAACTTGTTTTAAGCTGATCCTGCCACCCTGCGCCACTAGCGATCGTTGACCGCAACTGCCCATACCGTTAATCTGCCCTATAGCAGCAACATCTTTGGAGAAATTGGATGGACTGGCAATCCTTTGCCGTGAGTTTTGCGATTGTGTTCTTGTCAGAACTGGGGGACAAGAGTCAACTGGTGGCGATTACTTTAGGGAGTAATGCCCGCTCCGCTACCGCTGTCTTTCTAGGCGTGGCCTCTGGCTTGGTGTGTACAACGTTTTTCGGTGTGCTTTTGGGCAGTGGGATTGCCACATTGATCCCCGTGAAAGTGGTCAAGGCGATCGCTGCCATGATGTTTGCCTTTCTGGGGTTTTATTTGCTGTCTCAAACAGCGGCTGACAGCCTTGACAAGGAGCGAATTTGATTATAACCAAAGGATTGATTATCATAGTGACTACAGGTTAGCAAATGGATAACCCTAAAACTGCGATTTAACTGCAATAGGCTACTTAGCTAAGCAAAATCTGCTGTTTGAATTTTATTTTTTAGGATAGCGCCGTGTTCACGTCTCCTGCTCCCAGTCCCCTACCCCCCATTCGTTCCCTTGAGGATGCGATCGATCGCTGTCAGCGGCTTGGATTGCGGCTGAGTCGGCAGCGGCGTGCCATTCTTGAACTGCTCTGGGATGCCAAGGATCACCTCTCAGCGCGGCAGATCTACGATCGCCTGAATCAAGCCGGCAAAGACATCGGCCATACCTCTGTATATCAGAATCTCGAAGCCCTTTCCGAGCATGGCATTATTGAGTGCGTTGAGCGTGCCGATGGGCGCCTTTACGGCAATATCAGTGATAGTCACAGCCATGTCAATTGTCTCGATAGCCAGAAAATTATTGACGTTCATGTTGAGCTACCCCCCTCTCTCATTGCTGAGATTGAAGCAAAAACTGGCGTGAAAATTGTTGACTATCGCATTGATTTTTACGGTTATCAAAACACTGATCCGAGTGCCCAAGGATAACTGCCGTGGCCAATCCCCAACATCTTCAGCTTCTCAAGCAGGGGGTTACCGCTTGGAATCAATGGCGGGAGCAAAACAGTGATATTCGCCCTGATCTGGGACAGGCAGATTTAACGGGCGCCAATTTGGAGTTGTACAACCTCACCAATGCCAATCTTGATCAGGCCAATTTAGCAGGTGCGGATCTGCGCCATGCCCTCCTCAAGGATGCCTACATGGCGGGAGCAAACCTCTACATGAGTGACCTGATTGAGGCGGATTTGCAGGGGGCCTGTTTACAACGGGCTACCTTAGCGGGTGCTGATCTCTACAAGTCAAATATTGCCATGGCCGATCTGCGCCAAGCCAACTTGGTGGGCACGCTACTGCGGCGAGTGAGCCTAGTGGAAGCGACCCTTGCCTATGCCAACCTCACCCGTGCCAATCTCTTTCAGGCCAACCTGCACTTGGCCGATCTCAAGAGCGCAATTTTGCAAGAAGCGATTCTTGAAAGTGCCAGTCTCATTGAAGCGAACTTTGAATATGCGGTTCTCATTGCCGCCAAGATGTCGAAGGCCAATGCCCGCCGTGCCAACTTTAAGGGGGCAAACCTCTACAAAGCAGAAATGGACGGCATGGATCTGCGGGATGCGATTCTCGATAAAGCTTAGCACCAGCAACTTGTGAAAAGGCAAGGTTCAGGCTACGTTAGAGGTGAATCATCCTCGCCGATTGCAACTCGAAGGGAATGCCTGTGACTAAAAGCATCCGTAATACAGCACGTATGGTTCTTGGTGTGATTTTTGGAATTATTGGGGTTATCGGCTTTATTTTACCCCTCCTGCCAGGAACGCCATTTTTGCTGATAGCGGCAGCTTGTTTTAATTCCATGGAACCCGAGGAGACCGCTAGTGCCCAAGGGAATGAATCGCCGCCTGTGGCATGAAATACTTTTTCCTCACTGAGGGGTGGCAGATTGGCCGCGTGTGGGAACCCCAAGGCCTCTGGAATGAGCAAGCGTGGCGGCGATCGCCCGTGATCACCCGTACCTGCCTCTACATTCTAGAGGGGGAGGAAAAGCTCTGGCTGTACCAAGTGGAGGAGATGGTTCTCATGGTAGAAGTGAAGCCCAGCCATCCTGACCCGGCCTCAACCATTGGCCAAGTGGTGCTCAAGCGCCTGATGAGTGCGGAGGATGTGCTGACCTACCTGTGTACTACCCCTGCCATTGCCAAAATTCAAGTGGAGCGAACCTCCCCTTCGGGCGATCGCCCCTAGCGATTCTTAAGCCTTTGGCACAATTCGTTAACTCTTCTGGCGCAATTCCCTATCTACGGTGGCTTAGCAGAGAGAACTTGATCAATGCTAGCCTTGGTGTTCCCTGTTTGAGGTAAACTAGTTCGATGTTGTTGCCAACCGATGGAAACGCATTCGGCAACTCAACCCTAGACTTTCGTGATTGATCAATTTTAAGGTGTCCTTTGGTTGCAAACTCCGCTGCCTGCCTTGATGGCAAATCCTTAGCCCAGTCCATTGAACGCCAGTTGGCTGATCATGTGCGGACGTTTCAAGCCCAGTGGGGGCGATCGCCTGGGTTGGCCGTGTTGCGGGTTGGTGATGATCCCGCCAGTGCCGTGTATGTCCGTGCCAAAGAACAAGCCTGTGGCCGCGTCGGGATTCAATCCTTTGGTGCCCATTTACCGGCCACCATTACAGAAGCGGATTTATTGGCCAGAATTACTGAGCTAAATCAGGACGAACGGGTGGATGGCATTCTGCTGCAATTACCCCTACCACCCCACCTTGATCCCCGTCCCCTGCTATACGCGATTCATCCGGATAAAGATGTGGATGGCCTGCATCCCGAAAATCTCGGTCGGCTCGTGCGCGATGAACCGGGACTGCGCAGTTGTACGCCTGCTGGAGTGATGCAGCTTTTGGTCGCCTATGGCATTGATGTTGCAGGTCGCTCGGCAGTGGTCGTGGGTCGCAGTATTTTGGTCGGCAAGCCCTTGGCCTTGATGTTACTCACTGCCAATGCAACGGTGACGATCGCCCACTCGCGCACCCGTGATCTTGCCAGTGTCACCCGTAGTGCTGAGATTTTAGTCACAGCGATGGGACAGCCGCGGCGGATTACTGCCGACATGATTCGGCCGGGGGCAGTGGTCATTGATGTCGGGATTAATCGCATTCAACGCCCCGACGGCAAATCGAGTCTCTGGGGCGATGTGGACTATGAGGCTGCCTGTGCTGTGGCCAGTTATATTACCCCTGTTCCGGGGGGCGTCGGTCCGATGACCGTTGCCATGTTGTTGCACAATACTGTATGGAGCTATTGTCGCCGTCACAACTGGCACAAGCCCCTGCTCTCGTTGACCTCTATGCCGCCCGCACCCTGAGGAGTTGTTCATGATTTCCGCTGATCCCCCCCAAGTCCATCCCGCCGGCACATTTGATCTCAAGGCCTACCTCAAAGAACGCCAAGCCCTTGTGGAAGCGGCCCTCGAAGCATCGATCCCCGTTGCCTACCCAGAGAAAATTTACGATGCGATGCGCTATTCACTGATGGCAGGGGGCAAACGGCTGCGCCCAATTCTCTGCTTGGCCACCTGTGAACTGATGGGGGGCACCGTGGAAATGGCCATGCCCACCGCCTGTGCCCTAGAGATGATCCACACGATGTCGCTGATCCACGATGATCTGCCGGCTATGGACAATGATGACTACCGTCGCGGCAAGCCCACAAATCACAAAGTCTATGGCGAAGATATTGCCATTCTGGCGGGGGATGGCTTACTGGCCTATGCCTTTGAATATGTGGTGGAACAAACGAAAAACGTGCCCGCAGAATATCTGCTGAAAATTGTGGCGCGGTTGGGGCATGCGGTGGCAGCAACGGGATTGGTGGGCGGTCAAGTGGTGGACTTGGAGTGTGAAGGGCAGCCGAACATTGGTCTAGAAACGCTGCACTTTATCCACTCCCACAAAACGGGGGCATTACTGGAGGCCTCTGTGGTTTCTGGGGCATTACTGACGGGGGCGAATGAATCTGATGTGGCTCGCCTGTCGCGCTATGCGGCAAATATTGGCTTGGCGTTCCAGATTGTGGATGACATTTTGGATATTACTTCGACCCGCGATGTCCTCGGTAAAACCGTTGGTAAAGATGTGGCCGCCCAAAAAATGACGTACCCGCGCCTGTGGGGTCTGGAAAAATCTCGCCAAGAGGCTGAACGCTTGGTGGCAGAGGCGAAGGCAGAGTTGGCTGTGTATGGGGCAGCCGCCGTTCCTTTGCAGGCGATCGCCGACTACATTACCAGCCGCAGTCATTAACGATCCCGAAGTGGGTTAGGATGGGCGCAGAGTTTGTCCTTGTCCGTAACCATGATGGACGGTCTTCGTGAGCTACTGGCTAACCATGTCCTCTGGGTCGCTTTCGCCGCCAGCGCGATCGCCCAAATGCTCAAGTTACTGATTGACATTGCCAAACACCGCAAGCTCAATTTCCGCGTTCTGGTGGAAACGGGGGGCATGCCCAGTTCCCATTCCGCCCTTGTTACTGCTTTGGCGACTGGGGTGGGGCTGCAGCGGGGCTGGGATAGCATTGAGTTTGCGATCGCCGTTGTCTTTGCCTGCATTGTCATGTACGATGCGGCCGGGGTGCGCCAAGCCGCTGGTAAACAAGCCCGCATTCTCAATCAAATTGTTGATGAATTTTTCCAAGATGGGCACGAATTGGCAGAAGCCCGCCTCAAGGAGTTATTGGGGCACACCCCCATTCAAGTCATCGTTGGTTCCGCCCTTGGGGTGGCGATCGCTTGGCTAGCGGTCTAAGGGTTTGCCCAGCGGTTATCGCCCTGTCTCGCGACCATAGCGATCCTCAAAGCGGACAATATCATCTTCGCCAAGATAGGCTCCCGACTGCACTTCAATCATTTCAAGGGGAATTTTCCCCGGATTGGCCAAGCGGTGCACAGCGCCCACAGGGATATAGGTGGACTCATTCTCCGTCAGCAGAAACGTTTTGCCATTGCAGGTAACTTCCGCTGTACCACTGACAACAATCCAATGTTCTGCGCGGTGATGGTGCTGTTGCAGCGAAAGACTCGCCCCCGGCTTGACCGTAATCCGCTTCACTTGAAAGCGATGACCAGCATCAATCGCAGTGTAGTGCCCCCAAGGACGATAGACGACGGGATGGTTGTCCGCCTCCGGGCGCCCTTGCGCTTGCAGTTGCTCCACCACTTGTTTGACTTGTTGTGCTGCCTTCTGATGGGCAATGAGAACGGCATCGGCTGTTTCCACAACGATCAGATCGTCCACCCCCAGTAGGGTCACCAAGCGATGCTGACTGTGAACAAAGCACTCTTTGCTGCTATAGAGAAGGACATTGCCACGGCAACTGTTGCCAAATTCATCCTTGGGTGTCACCTCCCACAGACTCGACCAAGACCCCACATCACTCCAGCCGCACTCTAGGGGCACTACCGCTGCTTTTTGCGTCTTTTCCATCACCCCATAGTCCACCGATAAACTGGGACACTGACTCAAGGGTGCTTTGGCCAAGCGGATAAAGTCCAAATCCTCCTGTCCCTCCCGCAGTGCCAAGCGGCAATGGTGCAAAATGTCTGGCTGCTGCTGTGCCAATTCTGCTAAGAAGCTCTGGGCGCGGAAGAGAAACATACCGCTATTCCAAAGGTAATGGCCATCCGCTAGATAAGCCTCTGCCGTTGCCAAATCGGGTTTTTCGACAAACTCTGCCACCCGATAGGTGTGGGCCTCACTGAGGGCTTCCCCCCGCCGAATGTAGCCGTAGCCTGTATGGGGAGAGGTGGGGGTAATGCCAAAGGTCACTAACCAGTCCTTGGTGGCGGGTGCCAGTGCCCGTTGTAGCCCCTGCTGAAAGGCGGCAACATCCTGAATTAAATGATCCGCTGGTAGCACCAAAAGAATGGCATCGGTGGCGAGGACTTCTGTGACGTAGAGCGCAGCAAGGGTAATCGCAGGAGCCGTATTGCGCCCCAAGGGTTCAAGCAAAATCCGCGTTGGTGTCACCCCTAGCTCTTGAAATTGTTCTGCCACAAGAAAGCGATGGGCGTCATTGGCCACGATCACCGGGGGATGAAGATGGGGCAACCCCTGTAACCGTTGCCACGTTTGTTGTAGCAGACTCTGCCCTTCGGCTGTTAAACGCATAAACTGTTTGGGGTGGGCTTGGCGCGATAAGGGCCAAAGGCGACTGCCTGATCCCCCGGATAGAATCACTGGAATACAGTCCATGCAAGGCTTTCCTTAGGTAGTGTGGTGCTTAAGCGTAGTCTATCGCCAAAGAACTTCGTCTTGGTTCAGACCCCTGTTCTTTTTGTTGCTCATTTTCTAGGGGCTACTGTTTTGGCAGTGCCCGATGAATGGCAGTGAAGGACTGAGGTGGCGTTTCCCCTTGGTTAAGGTTTGGCAATTGGATTCATCAACAGACTTAAAGCCCTTGGCGATTCTCCTTAGGATAGAATGTGGGCTGAGCAGCGTTAGGGTTTCCTATGGCGATTAAAAAGGGAGATTTGGTAAAGGTCGTTGCTGAAAAATTGGCCAACAGTGTTGAGGCCCTAGCCAGTGATCATCGCTATCCCCCCTATCTCTTTGAGGGACGGGGCGAGGTGGTGGAGATTCGCGGTGACTATGCGCAGATTAAATTTCCAGTGCCCACCCCTACAGTTTGGCTGCGCCTCGATCAACTGGAGGTTGCCAAATAACCGCCATTAGCGTCTCTTGCGAGTCTAGGAGCCAATGAAGAGTACCCGTGTTAGCAATTTTCAGCTTGTCTGGATATGATGGAGGCAATGCTGTTGCTTAACATTTGGTAATGTTAGTTCAACCTTCGCAACCTCAACGCTGGTTTCAGTGGCTCAAGGAGACGCTCCTTTTTGGGCAAGAACCCAGTGGCGAACTCTTAGCCATTTTGCTGGTGTATTTTGTCCAAGGGGTGTTGGGCTTAGCACGGCTGGCCATTAGCTTTTTCTTTAAGGATGAGTTGGGGCTGTCGCCGGCGGAAGTGGCAGCATTAATGGGTGTGGCTGCGCTGCCTTGGGTCATTAAGCCGGTGTTTGGCCTCATTTCTGATAGTGTGCCGCTTTTGGGATTTCGTCGCCGTTCCTATCTGGTTCTGTCGGGCTTGCTGGGCTGTGGGGCGTGGTTGAGCTTGGGGACGTGGGTGGCTACCCCTTGGCAGGCAACGGCAGCGATTCTCGCAGCCTCGATCGCGATCGCCCTCAGTGATGTGATTGTCGATTCACTGGTGGTGGAACGGGCACGCCAGGAATCGGCGACTGAAATGGGAACGCTGCAATCCCTAAGCTGGGCAGCGACTGCCGTGGGGGGCATCCTCACCGCTTACTTTAGTGGCCAACTGTTGCAGTGGTTTAGTCCGCGTACAGTGTTTCAAATTACAGCGGCGTTTCCGCTCTTGATGTCGGGGGTTGCGTGGGCGATCGCCGAAGCACGGGTTACGGCTCGGCCTCAACTGCGTCAGACTTGGGAGCACATCAACCGTGTGCGCCAAGCAATGATGCAAAAACGGATTTGGTTGCCGGTGGCGTTTCTCTTCCTCTGGCAAGCCACCCCCGGCTCGGAATCAGCCTTCTTTTTCTTCACAACGAATGAATTGGGCTTTGAGGCGGAGTTTTTGGGGCGGGTGCGCCTTGTCACTAGCATCGCCTCCCTCTTGGGGGTGTGGATTTTCCAGCGCTACTTGAAAACGCTGCCCATTCGTACCATTTTTTTCTGGAGCACGATTCTCTCAGCCCTTTTGGGACTCTCTAGCTTGATTTTGGTCACCCACCTCAATCGCCAATGGGGCATTAGTGACCAGTGGTTTAGCTTGGGGGATAGCCTCATTTTGGCAGTTATGGGGCAGATTGCCTTTATGCCGGTACTCGTGTTGGCGGCGCGGCTGTGTCCGCCGGGGATTGAGGCCACCCTCTTTGCGCTGCTGATGTCCATTAGCAACCTTGCCAATCTGGTCTCCCATGAGTTGGGGGCACTGCTGACCCACTGGCTGGGGATTACCGAGCATAACTTCGATCGCCTCTGGCTGCTGGTGCTCATTACCAACCTGAGTACGCTATTGCCCCTACCCCTGTTGAACTGGTTGCCGCAGCAGGTGCCGGCGCCCGCCTCTCCATCCTCTGTCACTGTTGAGTTGGAGCCAAGTGTCTCATGACTGGAGTTTTAGATCGCCCCTACACGATGGCGGATTGGCGGGGGGGGACCGAATCTCTCACCCAAGAATATGACTATTGGATTGAGGATGTCGAAGGTACGGTGCCCACGGATTTGGTGGGAACGCTCTACCGCAATGGCCCTGGACGGTTGGAGCGCGGGGGAGTGCCCTTAGCCCATCCCTTTGATGGCGACGGCATGATCTGTGCTTTTCGCTTTGAGAAGGGACGGGTGCATTTTCGCAATCGCTACGTGCGTACCGCCGGATTTTTGGCGGAGGAAAAGGCCAATCGCCTTCTCTATCGCGGTGTCTTTGGCACCCAAAAACCGGGGGGCTGGCTGGCCAATTTCCTCGATACCCGGGTCAAAAACATTGCCAATACCCATGTGATCTATTGGGGGGGCAAATTACTGGCGCTCTGGGAAGCCGGTCTGCCCTACTGCCTTGACCCTGTGACCCTAGAAACCATTGGCCTCGACAACCTAGGGGGTCTCCTCAAGGAGAGGGATGCCTTTGCAGCGCATCCCCGCTTTGATCCTCAGACGCAGCGGCTCGTGAATTTTGGTGTCAAGCCCGGCCTCAGCACCCGCATTACACTCTATGAATTTGATGCCAGTGGTCAGTGTGTCTCGCAACCCGTATTTCAGATTCCGGGGTTTGCTTTTATCCATGACTTTGCCCTGACCCCCAACTACGCCATTGTCTTTCAAAATCCAGTGCAGTTAAATCCGCTGCCCTATCTGCTGGGACTGCGGGGCGCTGCCCAGTGCATTCAATTCCATGCGCAGGAACCGACACGGGTTTGGCTGCTGCCTCGTCGGGGTGGGACTCCCCAGATGTTGACGATGCCCGCCTGTTTTGTCTTTCACCATGCCAATGCCTACGAAGCTGGGGATGAAATTCATGTGGAGTCCATTGCCTACAGCCACTTTCCCAATCTCGAACCGGGCATGGATTTTCGGGAGGTGAATTTTGCGGCGCTGCCCTCAAGCCTGCTGTGGCGGATTCAATTGAACCCCAAAACCAAGGCGGTGGATTGGCAAGTGGTCAGCGATCGCCCCTGTGAATTTCCCGTAGTGCATCCGGCCAAGGTGGGGCAACCCTATCGCTACACCTATTTGGCGGCAGGGCATGATCCGAAAACCAATGCGCCTCTCCAGGCTCTGTGGCGGTGCGATCGCCAGACGGGGGAGGAACAATTTTGGTCGGCGGCGCCGCGTGGCTTTGCCAGTGAACCCATTTTTGTCCCGCGGGGTCTGCAAAAGGGTGACTTTCTCTGGCAGGGTGCCCAAGGGGAAGAAGATGGCTGGCTTTTGCAGGTGGTGTATGATGCCAGTTGCCACAAATCGCAGTTACTCATCTTTGATGCGGCAGCCATTAGCGCCGGGCCAGTGGCACGATTGCGCTTGAAACACCACATTCCCTATGGTCTCCACGGTTCATTTACCACAGCGGTCTAGGCAATGGGCATCGAAATTGAGCGCAAGTTCCTTGTCATAGGCGAAGAATGGCGATCGCTGGTCACAAGTGTGTCCCAATTTGCCCAAGGCTACCTGTCCACAGTTCCTGAGCGCACGGTGCGGGTGCGTCTTGCGGGGGAGGAGGCATGGATCACGATCAAGGGCAAAGCCAGCGGTGGCCAACGCCGTGAGTATGAGTATGCTATCCCCGTTGCTGATGCAAGGGAACTCCTCGCGGAATTGTGCCTACAACCCATCATCCAGAAAAACCGCTATCGTATTCCGGCGGGTGATCTGTGTTGGGAAGTGGATGAATTTACTGGCGCCTGTACTGGCCTGATTTTGGCAGAAATTGAATTGCCCCGTGCTAACTATCCCCTGACTCTACCCCCTTGGATTGGCCTTGAGGTGACCGACGACCCCCGCTATACCAATGCCTACTTAGCGGAGCACCCCTATCAGGAGTGGGCAACCGGCAATTCCTGAGATTCGATAGGATACAAAAATATCGCCACGGCTGCGCTATGCTTGCTCGGATTCGCCAGATTACCCAAACCCTCACCCCCCGTCTCATTGAAATTCGTCGCCATCTGCACCGCTACCCCGAATTGAGTGGTCAAGAACATCAAACGGCTGCCTACGTGGCGGGGGTACTTTCCTCCGCCGGCTTAACCGTACAGCAGGATGTGGGCAAAGTGGGGGTGATTGCGGAACTGGCGGGGAATCCTAAAAAACAGCGGCTCTTGGCCATTCGCGCCGATATGGATGCCCTGCCGATTCAAGAGCGCACTGGACTCGAGTTTAGCTCAAAACATAGCGGGGTGATGCACGCCTGTGGTCACGATGTCCACACCACGGTGGGTCTGGGCACGGCAATGGTGTTAGCAGCCCTCAAGGAGGAGTTCCCCGGCCGGGTGCGGTTTATTTTTCAACCAGCGGAAGAAATTGCCCAAGGGGCGAGTTGGATGATTGCCGATGGCGCGATGAAAGAGGTGAGTGCCATTTTGTCGCTCCATGTGTTTCCCACCATTCCAGCGGGGGAAGTAGCGGTACGCTATGGGGCGTTGACGGCGGCTGCCGATGACATTGAGTTAACGATTTTGGGAGAATCGGGCCACGGTGCCCGCCCCCATGAAGCGGTAGATGCGATTTGGATTGCCGCTCAAGTGATCAGTGCTTTGCAACAGGCCATTAGCCGCACGCAGAATCCCCTGCGACCCGTGGTGGTCACCTTTGGCAAAATTCAAGGGGGACGGGCTGCCAATGTCATTGCCGATCAGGTGACGCTTCAGGGAACGGTGCGATCGCTCCATCCAGAAACCCGTGCCACTCTCCCGACCTGGATTGAGCAAATTGTGGCCAATGTCTGCCATGCCTACGGTGCCCGTTACCAACTCCACTATCGGCGGGGCGTACCGGGGGTGGAAAATACGCCCTACCTATCGCAACTGCTGGCGGAGGCGGCGACTGATGTGGTGGGTGCCCCCCATGTGCATATTTTGCCGGAACCGTCCCTTGGGGCAGAGGATTTTGCCCTGTACCTAGAGCATGCCCCCGGTGCGATGTTTCGCCTTGGGGTGGGGTTTCGCGATCGCCCCAACTATCCCCTGCATCACCCGGAGTTTGATGTCGATGAACAGGCTATCCCTGTGGGCGTGATGACCCTTGCCCATGCGGCCTGTCGCTATTGGCAGATTCCCTACTAGTGCCGATTGGCGTGGTAGAGCATGCCGAGGGCGATCGCGCTGACGACAACCTTCGGTAACCAACTGGCCACGATGGGCGACACTGCTCCCCCCTCGCCAAAGGCGGTGAAAATAAAGGCAGCAACGTAATAGCCAAAAATAATCGCCACACTGAGACCAAAGGCACGCCCCTGTCCTTGGCGAGGAGAACTGATGCCCAAAACGGCACCGACAACGGCAAAACTCAGGCACAAAAAGGGAAGGGAGAGCTTTTCCTGCAACTGCACCCGCCACTGCCGCAGACGTTTGGCATCGCCACTTTCCGCCAAAACTTGCAAGTACTGATAGATTTCGCGGCTAGTCATAAACTCTGGTGCCCGCGTTTCCATGGCCAAATCAAGGGGAGTGCGGGGGTAGGCAAATGTTCGTTCTGAGAAGGTCTCGGCCACGTCATAGTCGCGATCGCGGGTCAGGTGGTGGTAGGTGCCCTGCCGAAACAGCCACGCCGAACCCTGCCACTGGGCTTCCTGCGCCGTAATAATTTCTCGCAATTGCCCCTGCTCAAAGTTCAACACCGTCACTTGACCCATGACCTCGCCATCAAAACGATGGGCAAAAAAGAGTTGCTGAAGCTGCCCCCCAGCAAAACGACGGTAGAAGATATTGCGGGTTTGAAAGGTAGGTTGGGGGCGTTGAATCGCCACTTCCAAGGTCTTGATGGCGCGGTAGGCCATGGGGGGAGCCACCAGTTCATTGAGGGCAAAGGTAAAGAGCAAGGCACAGAACCCCGCTAGGAGCGCCGGTCGCACTAAACGCAGCGGACTCACCCCACAGCTTTTGCAAGCAATCAGTTCACTGCGACGGGAGAGTTGACTATAGGCAAGGAGCGAACCAAAGAGCATCGCCATGGGAATGCCCAGCACCGCAAAGGTGGGCAAACGCAGAAAAAAGACTTGAAGGGCACTGAGGATGCCAAGGTTGTGCTCCACCATATTGCGAATGAGGTAGAACACTGTACCAATAACGGCAGCGATCGCCGTAAAAATGCCAAAACCAAAGACAAAGGGGCGAATCATCTCCCGCAGAATATAGCGATCCAACAGGGAGAATCGCGGCTGCCAAGGCATCTTCTCAAGGGATCGGGCGATCGCCAGCATCTTTTATAGTCCCAAGCGGGGTTTTGCCAACTTCCAATAACGAAAGAATCGCTTCAAATCGGCATTGGCAGGTAACGTGACAAAGGGTTCTGGCTCTAGGATCTCCACTGGATAGGCCAATTGCTGACAAATGGCGCGAAAGCGAGGGCTAGGACTGGCCATTGTTACCACGCGATCGCCCCCGTGCACCTCAACAAAGGCATTCACCAAGGGAGCGACCTCACCCCGGTACATTGCCACGGGGAGATCCAGCAGGCACTCATAGAGAAAGACCAGCCGCTTCAGGCGAATTTGCCACTCCTTGAGGAGCGCTACATCCCAAACAAAAATGGCCGGCGCCTTGGGATAGCGGTCAAAGATGGGCGCCGTGGGGTCGAGGCAGTCTCCATGAACCCAAAGAATTGGCTGCCCCATTAGCGTTGCATGGCCTCTTTTTTCAACTGTTTGCTGTCCCGCTGCGCCGCTGCTGCCAAGTCGGCATCCAAGAGGGTTTGACCCGTGGCGGCCAAATAGACATCATCTAAACTGGGTCGTGACTGCGCCACGCTAAAGAGGGGGAGTCCTGCTTCCTCTAGCGCCCTTCTAATGGCTGCGATCGCCACAGCCGCATCTGTGACCACCAGATTCAAGGAGTTGCCTTGGTTGGCATTAATCAGCGCCGATTTCACGCAGTCCAATTGACTAAGAAGGGCCTGGGCCATTTGTGCCTCTTGACGCGGTGTAAATTCTCGTACCCGCAACGTGACGCGATCGCCCCCAATATTGGCCTTGAGTTCCTCGGGAGAGCCACTGGCAATCACCCGCCCCTGATCGAGAATCACCAAGCGATCGCTAAGGAGATCCACTTCCTCAAGGTAGTGGCTGGTCAAGATAATCGTCAGTCCTTGAGCCTTGAGATCCCGCAGCACATCCCAAATCACTTGGCGACTTTCAATGTCGAGGCCTACGGTGGGTTCATCCAAGACAAGCACTTGGGGTTGATGCAGTAGTCCTGCTGCGAGATCAAAGCGTTTGCGAATACCACCCGAGTAGGTACCACACTGGCGATCGCGCCATTCCAATAAATCCAACCGTGCCAGCACTGCTTCAATGCGCTCTGGAATCAGGGCACGGGGAATGTGGTACAGCGCCGCCTGTAATTCTAGAAATTCCTGACCCGTGAGGATTTTATCAAGCGCCACCTCCTGAGCCACATAGCCTAATTTTTGGCGCACTAAATGAGGTTGGTGGAGAACCGAAAGACCACAGACTTCCAATACCCCAGCATCCGGTCGCGAGAGGGTACACAGACAGCGCAGTGTTGTCGTTTTCCCTGAGCCATTTGGCCCCAGCACCCCAAAAATTTCCCCTTGATGGGCGCTAAAGGAGACATCGGCCACCGCTGTAATGGGACCGTAGGACTTCTTGAGATGTTCGACCTTTACCGTAGCTGTCATGGTCATTCACTCTGTGTGTGATTCCCTTAACATTTTGACAGATCTTCCTCCTTACTTTGGTGCGCGTGCTACAACGGCAACTAGAGCCTATTGGGTGGGTTTCCCATGGCCACTGCCGAAACTGCGCCGATTGCCGAAGTCATGCACCTCACGGGCGATCGCCTGCGATTGCGGATTCAAGAACTGAAAACGGATGCTGCCTTTCGCGATTCCCTGAGTGCCTATCTGAAAACCCTCCAAGGGATCAAATCTGTTCACGTTAACCCCCTTGCCGCCTCAATTACCATTGAGTATCACCTCGAGCAAATCACGCCCCTACAACTGCTGGCGGCCATTCAATTTTGGGGGGATGTCCAGATCATTGGCCAAGGCAATAAGGGCTTGCAAAACCTCACCCGCGCCTTTGATCTCGAACCTGAAGAGGTGGGCAACAAACTCACCTCCATGGGCGGATTTCTCATGGGCGGCTACGTGGGCGATATTCTTGGTGGCATGGTGGGGGGAACGGCGGGTGGCCTGTTTATGGGGCCTGCGGGTGCGGTCATGGGGGTGCAAGTGGGCACCTTTGTTGGCGGTGTGATTGGTGCGCGATTAGGAATGGAAGCCACGGAGCAAATCACCCAACTGCAATTTACTGCCCTTGAGGAAACGCCGGAACGGGTCGCGAAAGCTTTGGAGATTCACAGCGGTGACAAAATCGGGGGTACCGCCGGTGAAATTGCTGGCGGTTTGGCAGGGCAAGTGGTCTTGGGGCCTGTGGGCGAAACCGTCGGGCGCGTAGTGGGCAATATGGTTGGTTCGCAACTGGGGGAAGATCTCGGGCGACAGTTGGCGGCGCCATCCCCTGAGGAACCTCCTCCCCCATCCCTGCATCTTTTTCTAGAGTGGTGGGTGAAAACCAGTCAAACCTTCACTAAGGAAACGCTATGGGCGACCCTCGGTGGTATGGTAGCACGGGCCATTCTGGGGCCTCAAGCGGAAGCTGAGGGCATCCGAGCCGGTACCCGCATTAGTCGCCATCTCGATATGCAGCAGCCCAACACCGCAGCAAAAGAGAAAAAAGTATAATCCTAAAGTAATGGCCTATGGAGATGTCCAGCGCGACAGGAGCGAACTAATGCTCGATACCATCTTACTCTTCATTATCGTCGTGATGGGAATTGCCGTTGGCTTCAACAGCATTGACCTCCTCCCAGAAACGGTTCTTGCTCAAGTGGCCAATGTGCGGGGATTGCAGTGGGTCATGGCTGGCTTTGGCGCCATCGTTGGCATTGCCCTTGGTTTATTGTTGCAGTCCCTTTACCATCGTCTTGAGCGCAGTATCCGCCAATTGCCCCCAGAAACGCTCTTGTCGCGAGCCGTGGGTCTGGTGGTAGGGTTGCTCTTGGCCAACTTGATGCTGGCACCGATTTTCCTGTTGCCCATTCCCAAAGATTTTTCCTTTATTAAACCCCTGATTGCTGTTCTCACCAGTATTGTCTTTGCCTATTCGGGAACCACCTTGGCCGATAGTCACGGGCCTGCCCTGCTGCGGTTAATTAACCCCAATGCCGTTGCCAGCAGTCTCTTGGCTGAGGGGATGCTCAAACCTGCCCGAGCAAAGGTACTGGACACCAGTTGCATTATTGATGGCCGCATTGAGGCACTGTTGAATCTCGGGGTACTCGAAGGGCAAATCATTGTGCCCCAGTTTGTGCTTCAGGAGCTGCAACTCATTGCCGATGCGGGGAATGAGCAAAAACGGATTCGCGGTCGGCGGGGTCTCGATGTTCTCAATCGTCTCCAAGCCAGTTTGGGCGATCGCATTATCATTCACTCCGCAGACTATCCAGAATTAACAACGGTGGATGCCAAGCTGGTGCGCCTGTGCCAAGAGATCAATGGCACCCTTGTCACCAATGATTTGAATCTCAACAAAGTTGCCCGCTTCCAAAAAGTGGATGTCTTTAACGTCAACGAGTTAGCGCAAGCCCTGCGCCCCATCTACCTCCCCGGCGATACGCTGGAGTTGAAGATTCTCAAGGAAGGGAAAGAACCAGCGCAAGGGGTGGGCTACCTTGAGGATGGCACGATGGTGGTTGTCGAAGAGGGGGTGGATCACATTGGCGATCAGTTGTCGGTGGTTGTGACCAGTGCCCTGCAAACCTCGGCAGGCCGCATGATTTTTGCTCGCCTGCAAATGCCGACGATGGCCTAAATTTCCTCTTTTTCCCCTAGGGGGTCTCCTTATGACCCATGAGCCACCCAAGCCCACTTCCCCCCCGCAACTGGTTTCACCGTGGGTCTGGGGTCTTTTTGTTTTCAGCATCCTATTCCTCTTTGGTGTGCTGTTGGCGACGGTGTGGCGACCGACGCTCTTTCCCGTTGATTTAGTGAATCCCGATCAGTTGCGGCCTCTGCCTGACCTCCTGCAGATGCCCACCGATGATTTAAGCGTGTGGTGGCCCATTGTCCTTGCAGCAGTGATGGCAGTTGCCCTCAATTTTATTCCCAGCAACAATGTCACACGCTTGATTATTCGCTTCATTGTTATTCTCTTTGGCTGCCGCTATCTGGTGTGGCGGGGCTGGGTGACGCTCAATGATGCCCACTGGTTGAGCTTTACTGCCAGTATTGGCTTCTATGGTCTTGAGGTGCTCTACTTTTTCACCTATTTGCTTTACTTCTATCAGACGGCATGGCTGACGACCGCATGGCGATCGCGACAGGCCAATTACTATCAGCAGGCGGTTCTCAGTGGTGAATACTGCCCCAGTGTGGATATTTTCATTCCCACCTATAATGAGCCTCCCTATATTTTGCGGCGGACGATTGTGGCCTGTCAGGCGATCAACTACCGAAATAAAAGCATCTATGTCCTCGATGATGGTCGGCGATCGGAAATTGCGGATCTCTGTGAGCATCTGGGGGTCAACTATCTCACCCGTCCCACCAATGAGCACCGCAAAGCAGGGAACCTCAACCATGCCCTGAAATACACCACTGGTGAACTGATTGCTGTTTTTGATGCCGACTTTATTCCGTTTCAGAACTTCCTGAGCCGCACCGTGGGCTTCTTTCAAGATGATCACGTGTCCATGGTGCAGACCCCCCAGCACTTCTTTAACCCTGACTACCACTCCCAAAACCTTGGCATTGAGTTCATGATGCCCGGCGATATGGAGTACTTTTTTGGCTTTATTCAGCCGGGGCGGGACTTTGGCAACGCTATTATCTGCTGCGGTACCTCCTATGTGGTGCGCCGCCGTGACCTAGAAGCCGTAGGCGGCTATTACACCCGCTGTGTGGTCGAGGATTTCCAAACGGGAACCAAAATGCAGATCGCTGGCTATCGCCTCGTTTACCTCAATGAAATCCTCAGCATGGGGGAGTCTCCTCGCAACTTCCAAGATCATCTGGAGCAACGGCTGCGCTGGCTACAGGGGAATATGCAAATCTATTTCTGTGGTGATGATCTCCCCATTTGGTCAAAACTGTCGTGGTTTCAGCGCAGTTGCCACCTCTCGCTGCTGTTGCACAACATCAATCCCTTTACCCGCACCTGCTTTCTCGTTGGTCCGTTTTTGAGCCTAATGACAGGCATCTCCCTAACGGTGGCGACGTTGGGTGAGTACCTTTTCTATGCCCTGCCCTACACGCTGTTAGTAATTGCCACCTTTAGCTGGGCGACAGAAGGGCGGTATTTTTCCGTCTGGGGTGAAGTCTATGAGGTGACCTTTGCCTTTCCGGGGATGGTGCAACTGATTAAAATCCTCCGCAATCCCTTCGGTAAAATTGGCAGCATTGTCACTAACAAGGGCACCCTCTCCAATCGGAAGCGGTTGAATTTGCGCTATACATGGCCGCTGGCGGCGTTTGTGATTGCAGTCGGGGTGGGGGTCTTTATCCGCTATGGGGGTTACTGGCTCCATATCTGGCCACCAATGGAGTATGAACGGGCGGGTTTAGAGGTGATGCTGGCTTGGACGCTCTACAACGCCTTTATTGCCTTGATTGCGGTTCTGTCCTCCATTGATCAGCCCACCCGCCGTCAGAGCGATCGCTTTCCCGTTTGCACTGTATGTCGTTTCCAACTGGGGGATCAAACCTACTGGGGCTATACCCGCGATGTGTCGGAGACTGGTGCTGCCCTATTGCTGACCGCAGGGCGTTTTATCGAAGCCCAAAGAGATACCGTCGGCACGCTGACCTTTTTGGAACAGGACTTTAGCGTCACCGCAGCCGTGGTTCGTACCCGCACTGAAGAGGAGCGGTGCTGCATTTACCTGCGGTTTTTAGAGGTCAGTGATGAGGCACAGCGGCACCTTGTACAACTGCTCTATGGTGGCCTCACATGGTGGCACAAACCCAAAGCCCCCAATGGCCTAGATGCCTTTTGGCCAATGTTGATTCGTCTCTTCGACTTTCGATCGCTCTTTAGCCTCTATAGCAATAATTGACCGATAGGCTCATAGCTCAAAAATTTGCCCTAGGGGAAAATAAAAGTTTGGCAATAGGGGAGATGTCAACGTATAGCTATAGCTGTTTCCAAAGGGAGTGAGATATTTTCAAGAGGCATAGGCTATACTCAAAGCGTCATGAATGTTACTCAAGAATATGAGCTATAGCTTGGACTTACGAGAGCGGGTTGTCTCCTATATCAAGCAAGGTGGCAAAATCAGTGAAGCGACTCAAATTTTTCAGGTGAGCCGCGCCACTATCCATCGCTGGCTGAAGCGAGACGACTTAGCCCCCACAGTTGTCCCCCGTCGTCCTTGGAAGCTGGATTGGGCGGCCTTAGCAGCCGATGTTGCTGCCCATCCCGATGACCGTTTAATCGACCGTGCCCAGCGATTTGGCGTTCAAGTTTCCACCATTAGTTATGCCCTCGACCAGATGGGCATCACCCGCAAAAAAAACAGATACGTTACCAAGAACGGTGTGAGGCAGAGCGACAAGCGTATCAACAGCAGCTCGACACATGGGTAGAGAGTCACGGCGAGGAAACGGTGGTGTATATTGACTAGCCAAGGCTGCTCACTGATCGGGGTGATTCCTTGAATGACATTAGCGGTAATTCCCAATTCCCGTGTCAAAATTTGCGGCACGATCGCGATCGGATCTTGATCCGACCCTACTCTGCCACCGGGAAAATCCACCGTAGCTCGCTGAACCCCCACCCGAAAGGTTGGCGGCAGGCAGATTAAATCCTTCCCTTGCAGCGGCAGGACAATCACCGAGTCCGCCTTTTCTACCCGCCAGTATTCTAGGGTTTCACCTGTGTCCGTCAACCACTTCTCGGCAATCAAGGTCACCCACTTGGATTGAATGCGTACCCGTTCATCGAGCGATCGCCAATTCACTGTTGCCACTCTTCAGGAACTTGGGCTATTTTCTCATGCCCTGTGGGGGCGTACACCGGTCTGCCGAGGGGACGGTAGGGCAGGGTGCCATTTTCATAGGCCTGAATCCGCTGGCGAGCAATGTTGACATAAGTGGGTTCCTTTTCACAGCCCATCGCCCGCCGATTGTGCATTAGGGCAGCCAAGAGGGATGATCCCACCCCCATATAGGGGTCAAAGACCCAATCCCCTTCATGGCTGAGGGCGAGAACGCACCGCTCCACTAACTCAATGGGAAACTGGCAGGGATGCAATGTTTTTTCAGGATGATTGGACTTGACATTGGGAATATCCCACACCAGTTCTTGCCAATCCTGAAGAACGATTTCCCAGACATCGGATGGATTTTTGCCCAAGGGATTGCCCGAGGGTTTGCCCTTATTGGGACCTTTGAAATGGCGTTTCCCCGGATATTTGGCTGGAATACGCACGGCATCCAAATTAAAGATGTAGTGATCGGACTTCGTGAACCAGAGAATCGTTTCATAGCGGCCAGAAAAGCGCTTTGTGGCATGGAGACCATGGCCAAATTTCCAGATGATGCGATTGCGCAGCTTCAAACCCAACCGCTTGAACAGGGGATAAAACAAAATATCCAAGGGATACACCTCTCCCCCTTGAACAAAATTCCCCACTTGCCAGCACAAACTTCCCTCTGGCCGCAGCACTCGATATAGCTCGGCAATCACTTGGCTTTGGCTTTGGAGATAGTCCTCAATCGCCACCGGGGTTTCATAGGCCTTGCCGAGGTTGTAGGGCGGCGACGTAAAGATGAGCGTCATGGCCTTATCCGGCACCTGACGAATCACCTCACAGACATCTCCACTGGCAACGACTAGGTTAGCCTCTGGAGAAAAACGCTCTTGAATGTGCTGGCCAGAACTCAATAACTATAAGCCATCCTTCCCTGTACCGCCAAAATACCATATTCGTAATCCTGAGATAAAAAAAGAGGCCGACCCCTAGGGAGTCAGCCAGCGGATTACTTGGGAACGCGCGCTAGACAGTACAAAGCAATTGGCAACAGGATTAGCTATGCACCACAAGCTTGACGTTGGCGTTCTGAAGGCCAGGACGCTTCACCTCAGCCAAGGTTTTGTTGATGGCATATTTTTGGTTGATCGAGTTGATCAGCTCCGTTTGGTTGTGTTTTTTGGCCACACCCCAGAGGTCAGCAATCAGATCAAAGGTGCCATCAGCATTGCGAGACCAGCCCAGATCATACTCGCCATCGAGGACAGCGACGATGTCAGAGCGAACACGTTGGCCATTGTAGCCACGCACATCGGCATTGGTTTTCACCGTAATGCCCAGATCCCGCAGGGACGCTTTCAAGATTTCAGCATCGGTAATTTTCGTACGCAGGGTGCTGAAGTGAGACATGTGGATTTCCTCCAGATTGAGACAGAAACATTGGACTGAATGAACCACAATTTATGGCGAACCAAACCCCTGTGGTCGGGTCTTTCTCCCATCTGCGCAGGGCAGACAGAAGGAAGCTTGTCAAAACTCCAGTCGCTGGTATTCAGCCACTGAAGCAGCCGCCGGACGCGCCCGTTGGCGTGCCCAATCCCGCAGTGCCGTGACCTGCTCTTGCATCGTCTTGGAAAGGGGTTGAGTGGCACGGCTAGCGGCAATAATGTCTAACTGGGTAAACTCGCGCCCTTGAGCAAAGGCTTCGTACATGGCAGCAATGATGGCCTGCTCAATCTCGGCACCTGAAAAGCCATCACAGATATTGGCGAGTTGCTCGAGGTCAAAGCGATCAATGTCGCGGCGGCGCTTGGTGAGGTGAATGCGAAAGATTTCCTTGCGCTCCTCGGCATTGGGCAAATCCACAAAGAAAATTTCGTCAAAGCGACCTTTGCGCAAAAATTCACCGGGGAGCCGTTCGACGCGGTTGGCTGTCGCCAAGACAAAGACGGGAGACTTTTTCTCCTGCATCCAAGTGAGGAAGGAGCCAAAGATCCGGCTTGAGGTACCGCCATCGGAGTCCGAGGAGCCTGCTCCGCCCGCAAAGGCCTTGTCCATTTCATCAATGAAGAGAATGGCAGGGGAGATCGATTCAGCGGTTTTCAGGGCATTGCGCAAATTCGCTTCCGATCGCCCCACCATTGAACCGTCATAGACGCGCCCCATATCAAGGCGCAGCAACGGCAAGCCCCAAAGGCGGGAGGTGGTTTTGGCAATCAGGGACTTCCCACAGCCGGGGACCCCCAAAATTAACATCCCCTTCGGTTGCGGTAAGCCGTATTCACGCGCCTTTTCACTGAAGGCGTTGGAGCGTTGGCGTAACCAGACTTTCAGTTCCTCTAGACCGCCGACCGAATCAATGGTTTCATCCACTTCCATATACTCGAGGATGCCATTGCGGCGGATGAGTTGCTTTTTCTCAGAGAGGATGATGTCCACTTCGGCTTCCGTAAGGCGCCCAGCGGTCACTTTGGCTTTGCGAAAGACTTTTTCAGCTTCATCCCGCGTCAGGCCAAGGGTGGCTTTGACGAGTTTTTCCCGTACTTCAGGGGTGAGGCGGCGATTGCGGGGATCCAGTTGCTCCCCGAGAACCTGATCTAGTTCGTTGATACTGGGTAGGGGGTAGTCAACGACAACGATTTCTTTTTCCAGTTCGACAGGAATCCGCTGCGCTGCTTCTGGGGACATGAGAATAATGGTTTTGTGGCTGCTTTTGAAGCTGGCGATCGCGTCCCGTAAAGAACGAGTCACAGGGGGCGAATCAATGAAGGGGTGCAAATCCTTGAAGACGTAGATGCCCGGTTCCCGTTGGTGAACAACCCATTGAATGGCAGCTTCCGGCGAGACAGTGTTGTGGTGACTGTTGTTGCGGGGATGGCCATACTCGACCATGCCGTGGGTCACTGTCCAGATGTAGAGCTTGCGGGGAGACCGCCCTTGAGGCCCGACTTGACTTTGGGCAATGGTGGCGATCGCCTGCTCAGCCCGCTCTTCTTCAGAGGTCAGGAGGTAGATCAACGGATATTGCGCTTGGATGAGGATACTCAATTCTTCTTGCACAGCAATCACCTCCTTCTTTCAAGGCTGACCCAACACCCCCGCCACTAGCGGGCAGACACCAACTCGACGGAGAGCGAAGGAACACTGAGGCTGTCGTCATCAATCACTGTGGGCTGATTGACCAAGGCCGTTAGCTCATCCCCCCGCAGGACAAGGGCACTAGCACACTCTGGGCAGTGGTAAACCCGATGCACATTGCCATGCTTTTGCTCGGCATATTCCGCCAGTACGTCTGGGTGAGCCAGCAGAAATTCAATGGCACGTTCAGCAAGGGTGGACATCGTTTCCTGCTCGACGACAGCGGCAATCTTGAGCTGGCGGTGCACATCGGGGGATAGATACAACGTAACCTTTTGCTTATCTTCCATAGGGGTTAGAGACGTACCTAGGTATGTGTGCCAGTGTAGTGAGCCGATCCGAGGGGTGTCAAGGTGAAATGCTGTCAAAACGGCAAAATCGTAACATTTAGTTACATTAAGCCCCGCGTGCTTAAAACTCAGTTACAGGGCTGAGGGCATCATATCGAATTGAGTGGCGATCGCCAGCCGTACCCCATTGACAAAATCCCACCCCGATTGGGCTTTGCGACCACTCAAGTGCACTTGACTCAGCAGCAGGCGACCCTTGCCCGTCTGTACCACGGAGCCCCATCCCTTAATTAGCTCTACCACCGTACCCGGGGCGGAAGCTGCCTCAGGCTCACAAACAAAAGACTGTAAAGGTTCCGGTAATTCGGCCCTCACTTCGGGCACCAATGGCCACGTTTGCAGCAGTTTCAAGGGGGTGTCTTGCCACTGGGTATAGGCATAGGGGTAAAAGGCGCGCACTTGGTTGTGAAGGGCTAGGGCCGATCGCCCCCAATCAATGGCATAGTCACTTTTTTGAATGAGCGGTGCGTAGGTAGCCTCAGCGTCGTTTTGGGGTTCGGGTTGAAGCTGTGGCAGTTGCTGCAAGGTTTCTAGTAGGAGGTCGGCACCGATGTCACTGAGCTTGGCACTGAGGGTAGCAGCGTTATCTCCTAGATGAATCGTTACTTTGCGCTTCAGGAGCATTGGGCCTGTGTCCATACCCGCATCCATGCGCATCGTCGTCACGCCGGTTTCCCCTTCGCCATGGTAGAGTGCCCACTGAATGGGAGCGGCACCGCGATACTTCGGCAGCAGCGAGCCGTGGATGTTGATGCAGCCGTAACGGGGAATCTCAAGGATCGACGGGGGCAGGATTTGACCGTAGGCCACCACCACAAAGACATCAGCGCCTAGCGATCGCAAGACCTCAGGCAGCTCTGGATCCCGACGCAGACGTTCCGGCTGCCAAACTGGTAACCCGTGACAAAGGGCTAAGGCCTTGACCGGAGAAGGCGATAATTGGTTGCCCCGTCCCCGTCGGCGATCGGGCTGGGTGACCACCCCCAACACTTGATAGGTCTCTGTTTCCAGCAGCCGTTGTAGCGGCGCAAGGGCAAACTCCGGTGTGCCAAAATAAACGATTTTCAATCGCTGCCCACTCCCTGCAAAACGTCAACTGCTGGTTTAGAGAGTCTCAGGAGCGTCATCCTCAGAAGGAGTGAGGGCTTCCCCACCATCACTAGCGCCGTTCAGATCTTCTTCCGTCGCTTGGGAGCCACCACTAATGACCGCCAAATCCACCTGCTGGCGGTAGGAATCCACATTTTTAATCAGGACTTCCACGCGATCGCCCAAGCGGTAGCGCAAGCGGTTACGCCGACCCGTCAAGGTTTGGGCATGGGCACGGTATTCATACCAGTCATCCTTGAGGGAGCTGACGTGGACTAAGCCCTCAACATTAAAGTCAATCAGTTCCACAAAGAAGCCATAGGACTGCACGCCGGTAATAATGCCCGAACGCACTTCGCCGATGCAGGCTTGGACTTGGCGCACCCGTTGCAAGCCCACCAAATCTTTCCATGCGGCGTAGGTTTGCCGCTCCCGCTCTTGGAGGTGAGGGGCTAATTCATTAACCAGGGTGTCCACTTCCCGCTGGGTATCGGTGGTGAAGACGGTCCAATTCACCTGCTCCAAGCAACTGGATTCGCCAAGATTGACGCGCTCTTTTGCCCGTGGCCCGCGGCGATCGCGCCCTTCCGTCAGGAGAATGTGCAAAATGCGCTGATTCACAATGTCAGTGTAGCGTTGGAGGGGTGAGCAGAAATGGCCATAGCCCTCGCCAGTGGCCAAACTAAAGTGGAGCAGCGCCACGGCGGCATCGCTGGCGGGTTTGAGTTTATCGAGCAACAGTTCCTGCAACACGGCTGCCAGATCCGAGGTGGCCAATTGTGCCATAAAGCGCTGACAGTCGCGGGGCGTGACCTGCGCGGGATTGTCTAGGCTCAAGGGCAAGTTGAGATTTTGGCAGAGCTTGAGAAAATCCTGCACGGCATAGAGTTCGGGCACAGGCTGCGTGCGGTAGAGAGCCGGTACCCCCAACTTCGCCAAATGACGGGCAAGGAGTTCATTGGCAAGGATCACTAAGCTTGTCCAAGGGGTGACCCTCGGTAGGGGAATGGCGGGGGCGAGACCCTCATCGGCATAGGCAAGGCTCAGGGCATCCGCTGGGGTGACTTCAATACTCCCCCGTGCCTGTCGTTGCTGACTCACGGCATTGGCAAGGTGAATCAGGGCACGCAACCAATCACCGGAACTATCCCCTAGGGCAAGGGTGGCCGCCACCTGCTCACTGGTGACACAGGCATCAACGCGGATACAACTGCGGTAAATTCTGTAGGACTGAACTTCACCGGCATTGTTGATCACCATCAGCAGCGAAATGGCAGCGCGATCGCCCCCCGGCAGCAAGCGCAACCTCTCCAATTCCTGCGGCAAGAGGGGCAAACTCAGTTCAGGGGTGGCGAGGGTCATACCCTGACGGCGAGCAGTGCGATCCAGCAGTTCATCACGGGGGAGCAATCCCCCCACATCGCTAATGTGAATCCCCAACTGCCAGAGATTTTGCTCGAGGGCATCGAGGGAAAAGGCCACTTGGGGTTCTTGGCCGGGAGCCACTAAGGTAATGGTGACCAGTTCCCGCAAGTCTTGGCGATCGCTCAAGTCCAAGGTTTCCAACTGGGCATTTAAGGTGGCGGCTGCTGTCCGCAGGGCGGGGCTAAATTGGCGGACAAGATTATGTTTGCAGCAAATCAAGTCCAAAGCAGGTGCCGATTGGGCATCACTCCCTAGGATCTGGCCAATTTCCCCCGTCGGCAGGTACCCCCCCAAGGGATAGCGGCGAATGTTCACATGCACCAGTTGATCCACCACCGTGGATAGATCGGGGACGAGGTCATTGGGTTCAAGGGCAATTTCAAAGAGCAGGCGATCGTCGAGGGGTGTGGCCCGAAACCCATCTTCGGTCTGTTTCACCCGGGCAATCACCGAGGGGTTTCCCCGCTCAAGGATCAGTTTCACTTCCCCCTCTGGAGATTTCTTGCGGCGGCCTTCACGGGTGACCCGCACCAGCACGCGATCGCCATTCCAAGCAGTGCTGAGTTGATGCTCGCGCACAAAAATATCTTCGGCACCCTCGGTATCCTGAATCGCAAAGCAAAACCCTTTGCTGGAGCAGCGCAGCCGCCCTTCAATCAAGCCATCATCACTGGCGCGGCGATACTTGCCCCGTTCTTTAATAAGCAGGCCAATGCGTTCTAGGGCATCGAGGGCAATTTCCAGTTCTCGCTGGCTCTCAGGATCGTCACAGCCGAGTTTTTTTTCGAGAACCTTGGGGGCAACAAATTTATCTTCGCTAAAGTTGGCAAGCAGACTGGCAATCGTAAAATGCATCGGCAACTCGGTGAAGGGAGGGCAATAGTGGATGTAGCGTTGTTGGTGTCAAGTATCCAAACTGTAGCTTATCACAGTTGCGGAAGCATCCTAGGGGATCCCCAATCTGTCCTATAATTATGGCGCGTTGATTCTGGGCACGAAACATCCTAGATTTGAGGAATGGCGATCGCCCGCATCAATTACTGTTCTCAATCGTTGTCCATCCGGTTAAGGCATCTATGAATCAGTCTGAAATTCTCGAAAAAGTAAAAGCCATTGTTGCCGATCAACTCAGTGTTGATGCAGAAAAAGTTGTGCCCGAAGCAAGTTTTGCCGAGGATCTCAATGCTGACTCCCTTGACTCCGTGGAGTTGATCATGGCACTTGAGGAAGCGTTTGGTGTGGAAATTCCCGACGAAGAGGCGGAAAAACTGAAAACCGTCCAAGATGTCCTTGACTTTATCAACAATAAGGTAGCTGCATAGATCCATGGCAAAGGCGCACCAAAAACGGGTCGTTGTCACGGGGATGGGGGCAATTACCCCCCTCGGCAACACCCTTGCGGAGTATTGGGAAGGGTTAATGGCCGGTCGCAACGGCATTGATTACATCACGGCTTTTGATGCCAGTCGTCATGACTGCCGCATTGCGGGTGAGGTGCGTGGCTTTGATCCCACCCTCTACATGGATCGCAAAGATGCCAAACGCATGGATCGCTTTGCTCAATTTGCCGTGGCTGCCAGTAAGCAAGCCCTTGCAGATGCCCAATTGACGATTGACGAGGGCAATGCCACTGACATTGGCATCATTATTGGTACGGGTGTGGGCGGGCTAAAGGTGATGGAGGATCAGCAGGAGGTCTATCTCACCAAGGGGCCCGATCGCTGTAGTCCCTTTATGATCCCGATGATGATTGCCAATATGGCCGCCGGACTCACCGCCATTCACACCGGTGCCAAAGGCCCCAATTCCTGTTCCGTGACCGCCTGTGCAGCGGGTTCCAATGCCATTGGCGATGCCTTCCGCATGGTGCAGCACGGTTATGCCAAGGCGATGATCTGTGGCGGTACTGAGGCAGCGATTACTCCCCTATCGGTGGCGGGTTTTGCGGCAGCCCGTGCCCTGTCCACCCGCAATGATGACCCCCACCATGCCAGCCGTCCCTTTGACCTCAACCGCGATGGCTTTGTCCTTGGGGAAGGGGCAGGCATCTTGATCCTTGAAGAATTGGAATTTGCCCTTGCCCGGGGGGCACGCATCTATGCAGAAATGGTGGGCTATGGCTTGACCTGTGATGCCTACCACATGACTGCTCCCTCACCGGGGGGAGAAGGGGCGGCCCGTGCCATTGAAGCCTGCCTCAAGGATGGGGAGATTGCCCCGGATCAGGTGAGCTATATCAATGCCCACGGTACAAGCACCCCCGCCAACGACAGTACGGAAACTGCCGCCATTAAACGTGCCCTTGGTGAGGAAAATGCCCGTCGCGTTCCCGTGAGTTCGACAAAATCCATGACGGGGCACCTCCTAGGGGGGTCAGGGGGTATTGAGGCGATCGCAACGGTGATGGCAGTTGCCCACGATCGCATCCCCCCTACAATTAACTTGGAGCAACCGGATCCTGCCTGCGATCTGGACTATGTTCCCCATCAGAGCCGGGCTTGTCCGGTGACGGTGGCTTTGTCCAACTCCTTTGGCTTTGGTGGGCACAACGTGACGTTGGCCTTCCGCAAATTTACTCCCGATCGTTAACTGTCTGCTGCAAACCCAATTAGAGAGAGAAAGCAATGCCTGCGGTGACTCAATCCCTTGATGAACTCTGTATTAATGCGATTCGTTTCCTAGCGATCGATGCGGTGCAAAAGGCCAACTCCGGGCACCCCGGCCTACCAATGGGGGCAGCACCCATGGCCTATGTGCTGTGGAACCAGTTCATGCGGTTTAACCCCAAAAATCCGCAGTGGTTCAATCGCGATCGCTTTGTCCTTTCGGCGGGTCATGGCTGTATGTTGCAGTATGCCCTGCTCTACCTCACGGGCTACGACAGCGTCACCATCGAGGACATTAAACAGTTTCGCCAATGGGGATCGCGCACACCCGGTCACCCGGAAAACTTTGAAACCCCCGGTGTGGAGGTGACCACAGGCCCTCTCGGTCAAGGGATTTGTAACGCCGTTGGCTTAGCAGTGGCGGAAGCCCATTTAGCGGCTCGCTTCAACAAGCCCGATGTCAAACTAGTGGATCACTACACCTACGTTATCCTTGGCGATGGCTGCAACATGGAGGGCATCTCCGGCGAAGCCTGCTCCCTTGCGGGTCACTGGGGCTTAGGCAAACTCATTGCCCTCTACGACGATAACCACATTTCCATTGACGGTTCCACCGACATTGCCTTTACAGAGGATGTCTGCAAGCGCTTTGAGGCCTATGGTTGGCACGTGCAGCACGTCGCCGATGGCAATACGGATCTTGCGGGCATTGCCAAAGCCATTGAAGCGGCCAAAGCCGTAACCGATAAACCTTCACTCATTAAAGTCACCACTACCATTGGCTATGGTTCCCCCAACAAAGCCAACACCGCTGGGGTGCACGGCGCTGCTCTTGGGCCTGAGGAAGTCAAGCTCACCCGCGAAAACCTTGGCTGGAACTATGAGCCTTTTGTTGTCCCCGAGGATGTCCTCAACCACTTCCGCAAAGCCGTGGAGCGCGGTGCTAGCTATGAAGCGGAGTGGAACCAAACCCTCGCCACCTATCGCCAAAAGTATCCTGAGGAGGCTGCCGAATTTGAACGGCTGCTGCGGGGTGAGCTGCCCGCCAACTGGGATGCCAATCTGCCGAGCTACACTCCTGAAGATAAGGCTGTGGCCACCCGCAAGCATTCGGAAATTTGCCTGAACGCGATCGCCCCCAATCTGCCGGAACTCATTGGCGGTTCTGCCGACTTGACCCACTCCAACCTCACCGAACTCAAGTGCTCCGGTGACTTCCAAAAAGGCCAGTACCAAAATCGCAACATTCGCTTTGGCGTACGGGAACACGGCATGGCCGCCATCTGCAACGGCATTGCTCTCCACAATTCCGGCTTGATTCCCTACTGTGCCACTTTCTTGGTCTTTGCCGATTACCTGCGGCCTGCCCTGCGCCTCTCAGCCCTCTCCCAAGCGGGGGTGATCTATGTGATGACCCACGACTCCATTGCTCTTGGTGAAGATGGCCCTACCCACCAACCCGTGGAAACCTTGGCCTCATTGCGTGCCATTCCCAACCTACTGGTGATCCGTCCTGCCGATGGCAATGAAACCTCGGGTGCCTACCAAGTGGCCGTCCAACGCCGCAAACAGCCAACCCTCTTGGCACTGACGCGGCAAAATGTCCCCAACTTGGCCGGTACCTCTGCGGCCAATGTCGCCAAAGGTGCCTACACGCTGGTAGATTGCGCAGGGACGCCCGATTTGATCCTGATTGGCACCGGTTCAGAAGTCTCCCTCTGTGTCAAGGCTGCTGAAACCCTGACGGCCAGTGGCAAGAAGGTGCGGGTCGTGTCCATGCCCTCCTGGGAACTCTTTGAGGAGCAGTCTCCCGAGTACAAAGCCAGTGTGCTCCCTGCGGGGGTAAAACGCCTTGCTGTAGAAGCGGCTTCGAGTTTTGGTTGGTGCCGCTATGCCGATGCAACGGTGTCGATCGAGCGCTTTGGTGCCTCGGCTCCCGGTAACGTCCTCATGGAGAAATTTGGCTTCACGGTGGACAATGTGGTGGCCAAGGCCAATGCCCTGCTTGGCTAAGTTGCCAGTGGTACGCCTTTAGACGGAAAATATCAATAGATGCTCAGGGTGGGGGGTATAACTCTCTGCCCTGTTTTGCTTTTTTTGAGTTTTTTTGAGAACGCCCTATGCCACGTCGTCGGAAAAAATTTCCCTGCGGCCACCAAGGCTATGGTCAGGTTTGCCACTACTGCGCTCAGTTGATCCAAGCAAAAGCTCTAGAGGTAGCAGAACGGGAACAGGCACGACTGGCACGGCAGGAGTGGGAGGCCACCTTTGCCAAGGATGTGGTGGATCTACAGGGATTGCCCAAGTGGGTTGTCCTCAAAGCCCGCCAAGTGATTGCAGAACTCCTTGCAGGGGCCGACTATCGCCAGTTCAAGGGCAAGCGCCTGAATCACGATCGCCGCATTATTAGTATTCCCCTGAGCTATGACTATCGCCTCATCTGCTATGACACGGGCGATCGCATTGAACCCCGTAGTGTGCTCTCCCACGAAGCCTACAATGTCAAAAAACCCCTCGCTTAGTCTCATGACGGCCAACACAGATCATCCTTGGTATGCAGCGGCACAACTGATTCAACCGGCACTGATTCGCCTGCTTGATCATCTGCGGCGATCGCTAGAAACTTCCCCTTGGCAGGGCACCTATGAAACCGTTGAGATTCCCTGTGGTGAAGCCGAACCACAAATTCTCTACTGGCTGCACTTACGTCAGGGCGATCGCCAAGAGCGGGTGAACCTGTGGGAGCTGTGCTACCAAATTTGTTTTCAGCAGTACACCCCAGAACTCGACTACAGCGGCATCCATGACTTTCAGGTGGGGGAGGTGCAAGCTGACCTCAGCCTCTTTGACCCTGCTGGGGAGGTGGACTGGCACAAGCTCGATCAGAAGGCAGCACAGGTGGTTGCCGCCCTATTTGCCGGCTTAGATCCCCCTTAATTTTAATTTTTTGTAGAAAATTAACCAAGGTTGCCACAGGGAATGCCCCACGGCGACCCGCTACATGG
Source organism: Thermosynechococcus sp. QS41 (assembly GCF_031583515.1). NCBI lineage: Bacteria > Bacillati > Cyanobacteriota > Cyanophyceae > Acaryochloridales > Thermosynechococcaceae > Thermosynechococcus > Thermosynechococcus sp. QS41. The sequence continues at coordinate 2,036,568 of NZ_CP134181.1, read as the reverse complement.
TATGCTCCAATGCCATAGGGAATCTTTTTACCGAAGCAGCATGGGTTCAAACTATCAAAACCAGCAAAACAGTAATGAGCAGCCCTGGGAGGAGGAAGACTTCGAGGAGGAGATGGAGCAACTCCGCCTTTACGATGATGACGGTCGCTTCCTCGACTGCTACATCGAGTTTCGTCTGAATGTGCAAGGGGAAACCTATGCGCTGCTGCGGCCAGTGGACTACCCCGTAGAAATTTTTGCGGTCGTGGCCGAAAACGACGAGGAAGAAACCTTGGTGCCCCTAGAGGAGCAGGAAATTGATGCGGTCTTTGATACAGCCCGTGCCATCCTTGAAGAACAAAACCTCACCCTCAAGCGCACTGCACTGACCCTCACCGTAGCGGGTGAACTACCGGATCTGGATGAAGATGAGATTCTCACGGTTGAAGTGGAAGCCGATGATGACATTGAGGAGTATCAACCCCTCGGCAGTAGCTTCTTTTGCGGTACGCGAGAATACAGCGTTTATACGCCCCTGAGTCCGACCCTGTACGTTGCCCGTCTTGTCCCCGGTCAAGAACCTGAACTCCTCTCTCCCCAAGATTTTCAACACCTGCAACCCCTCTTGGAACAGCATTTGGTGAGCCATCTCATTGAAGAGGAGGACTGGGAAGACTAGACCCTACAGATTCTTAGGGTTTGTAGCGTAGGATCGGCAGCCCCCACGATCTCTGCCCCCAGCTCTTGGAGGGTTTGCAAGGTTTCAATCACTGATGCAGTGATCCGTTCCCCGGCGATAACAGCGGGAATTCCCGGTGGGTAGGGGGAGAGTGTCTCGGCGCTAATCTCATTTAAGGCCGCCTTGAGGGGAACCGATGCCTGTGGGCAAAAGTAGGCGTCCCGTGGTGAGAGCGTAGGTTCTTCAAGGTTAGGGATTGGGGGGATGGCCAGTGGTGGCAGAGGGGCATGGTAGCAGTATTCGGCGCAAACACTTTTTAGGCGATCGGCCAAGATTTCGAGCATTGTTTGGCTGGTACCGAGGCCAAGGCAAAAGGTGAGCGATCGCCCGCTGGGAAATTCAGCAATGATCTGCGGTTGCAACAGCTCATCTAGGGCAAACCCCGTCAGACCGATCGACCACGTCCCTAGGGTCAATCGCAGCGGATCCTGAGGGATGCCTGTGGGCTGCCAGCGCGGCAAAGGCCATTGAGAGGTCTTAACCCACTGGAGAAGTCGGGCGTAGATTTGCTCTCCCTGCTCAGCCATCTGCACCCCCGCCCGCTCAAGGGCTGCCAAAAACCAATAGCTGGGACTGGTGGTTTGCACGAGGTTCAGGGCTTGACTCAAGCGCTCAGGAGACACCCGCTCCCCCTTCAGATGCAGCACTGCCGTTTGGGTTAACGTGCCGAGGGTTTTGTGCCACGACTGCACCACCACATCTGCGCCTGCGGCCAAAGCGGCTACCGGAAAGGCGGGATGATAGGCAAAATGACTGCCGTGGGCTTCATCGACAATGAGGGGCAAACCGTGGTCATGGACGCACTGAGCAATCTCGACCAAGGGTGAGCAAAGGCCTTCATAGGTGGGACTGACAAGCACAACCGCCTTGGTATCGGGATAGGCAGCCAAGCCGGCGGCAACCACATCACGGGTAATGGGCAACGGCAGCCCCCACTGGGGATCAACCGCGACTCCCAAATAGATGGGCTTCGCCCCCGTTAACACCAGTCCCGCAATCACTGAGCGGTGGACATTGCGCCCCACAAGAACGCGATCGCCCGGCCCTACCGTGGCTAGAAGTGCGGCTAAAAGACCACTGGTGGCACCATTCACCAAAAACCAAGCGCGATCGCTCCCCGCCGTCGCCGCTACCGCCGCCTGTGCCTCTGCCAGCACTCCTGTTGGCTGCGCCAAATTATCAAGGCCGGGCAACTCACTTAAATCTTGGGCTAAGGCCATTCCCCAAAGGGCACGCAACAGCGGTTCCATGCCTCGACCCCGTTGATGGCCGGGCGTGTGTAAGGGAATCGTGTGGTTTTGGGCTAAAAGAGCAGCAAGGAGAGAAATCGTCAACTAGAATGAGTATAAGGGTCTAAGTAATTATACGGATTTAGGGATGTCTATACCGCAAGACGATCGGTTGGAGTATTCACTGCTGTCGGAGCGTGAGCTACAGGTGTTGGAGCTTGTGGCGGCGGGGCTAACCAACCAAGACATTGCCGCCAAACTAGACATCAGCAAGCGTACGGTAGATAACCATATCAGTAATATTCTGATGAAAACAAAATCAGAAAATCGTGTGGCACTTGTGCGCTGGGCTTTAGCGTGGGGTAAAGTTTGCTTGAATGATGTCAATTGTTGTGCACTGCCCACCCCCCCTACCCAGCCCCATGAGTGAACGTGTGTACTACAATCCCCGCCTGCCACTGGCCGTCTATCGTGAGCTGGCTGCCCACTTGCAGTTACTTGATGGGATTTCTGTGCGGCTGTTGCCCCAAACCTGTTCCCGCTTTGACTACGAATTGAGCCAAATTGAAGGCATTGCCGTGACTTGGCCGCCAACGCCAAACATGCAAGCACGCTGTGAGGAGATTCTCCAACACTATGGACTGCAGTATGGGGACTGGCAGGGTTCACTATAGGTATGGTATTGCTGGAATGCCAATGCTGCTCCCTGCTGGAGACTAACGATGGAATCCGCAGAATTGCTCGCCTGCTATGCCAAGGGTCAAACCAATTTTCAAACTGTGAATCTGACTGGCCTCAATCTGGTTGGCGCCGATTTAATCGGCATTGATTTGCGGGGTGCTAGTTTACAGGGGGCACACTTGCAGTTCTGTCATTTTGGCCGTGCTGATTTTAGTTATGCTCTGTTGACGGGAGCACGCTTGGAAGGATGCAACTTTACCCAAGCAGTTTTTAACGATAGCCATTTTCGTGATGCCCAATGTCATGGTTGCGTTTTTGATCGCGCCAATTTGCAGGGGGCAGATCTCACATTGGCGGTTTTTCGCGACTGCAACTTCCTGAGTAGTGACTTGCGACAGGTGAATTTAAGCCATACGGTTTTGGCTGGCTCCTGTCTGCGCAGTGCTAACTTTCGCAAAGAGAACTATCAGGAGGGGGCAAGTCTGGTGGGTGCAGATCTCCGCCAAGTCGATCTCCAAGGAACGAATTTGGCAGGAGCGGATTTATCACGGGCTAACCTCAAGGGAGCCAATCTCAAGGAGGCCAACCTTAATGCCGCTAACCTGACCCAAGCCAATTTGGCAAATACCAATCTTCAGGGGGCGATTCTCACCCGTGCCATTCTCTATGAGGCGAATCTGGTGGGAAGCAACTTACGGCAGTCGCGGCTGGCTCAAGCAGACCTGCGGGGAGCGATTCTCACGCAAGCGGATTTAAGTCAAGCGATTCTCTCTGAGGCGCGGCTTGATGATGCCCAAGCTCAAGGGGTGAACTTGCGGGAAGCGGTTTTGAATAAGGCGGATTTGCGGCGTACGGATCTCACTAGGGCGGATTTGCAAGAAGCTCGCCTCATTGATGCCTACCTAGCCCGCACGAATCTCAAGGGTGCCAATTTACGTCAAGCCAACCTAATACGTGCTGATCTCAGTAGTGCCCTGTTGCTGGAGGCTTGCTTGGAGCAGGCATTAATGCCCGATGGCAGTGTCTTTATCTAAAGCACTTGCTATAGTACAACAGAGACGCAGTTTCCCTGAGGGGTATGGCAGAGTTTGCAGCGGCACTGGCACCGGAGCTAACGATTCAGTGGGTGAATGCGATCGCCAGCGTTCCCGAGGAGCAGTGGGATGCTCTTGCGTTGCCCCTAGAAACCCCCTTCTTTGAATGGGAATGGCTGCACCAAATTGAAGCCTCTGGCAGTGCAACGCTGCAAACCGGTTGGCTCCCCCATCATCTCTTGGTTTGGCGCGATCGCCAAGGTCAGCGGGAACTGGTCGCTGCCGCTCCCCTCTATGTCAAAGGCCACAGTCAAGGGGAATTTGTCTTTGATCACCAATGGGCAGAGCTGGCGGCGCGGTTGGGCATTCGCTATTATCCGAAGCTGCTGGGGATGGCGCCCTTTACGCCGGCGGTGGGCTATCGCTTTCTCATGGCCGAGGGAGTGGATGTGGCTCTGATGACCAAGGTGATGCTCCACGAAATTGATCGCCTCTGTCAGCGTCACCGTTTTTCCAGTTGCCACTTTCTCTACGTCGATCCCCAATGGCAACCCGCTGCCGAAGCCTACGGTTATCGTGCGTGGCTCCACCACAGTTACATTTGGCAAAATCGCAACTATCAGACCTTTGACGACTATTTGGCGGACTTCAATGCCAACCAACGCCGCAACATCAAGCGGGAACGCAAGGCCGTGGCTCAAGCGGATCTCACGTTTCGGGTTCATCAGGGGGATGAGGTCAGCCGCAGCCTGTTGCGACAGATGTACGATTTCTATGCCGATACCTGCGACAAATTTGGCTGGTGGGGCAGCAAGTATCTAACACGGCAGTTTTTTGAAGCCCTCAGCGATCGCTATCGTCACCGCGTGGTGCTCTTTGCTGCCTATCCCAGCAATGGCAGTCAGCGTCCCATTGCCATGTCGTTTTGTATTACCAAGGGAGCCAATCTCTACGGTCGCTATTGGGGCAGTGCTCAGGAGATTGATTGCCTGCACTTCAATGCCTGTTACTATGAACCCATTGAATGGGCGATCGCCAACGGCATTCAGCGCTTTGATCCGGGGGCAGGCGGACGCCATAAAAAACGGCGGGGCTTCCCAGCGACGCCCAACTACAGCCTGCACCGCTTCTATGCACCGCAGTTAGCGCAAATTTTTGATCACTACATTGACCAGATCAATGACGAGGAGCAGCGGCTCATTGACACAATTAATGCCGACTTACCGATGAAGCAGCGCTAAGACTGGGAGGCCGTCACCAACTCTGGTGAAGCAGGGGTCTCTTGGAGATGGGCTAATTCGGCAACAAAATCACTAATCCCTTGGAACTGGCGATAGACCGAAGCAAAACGAACATAGGCCACTTCACTAAGATGACGCAGCCGTTGGAGTGCTGCTTCCCCCAATTCAGCGCTGGTGACTTCGCGGCGCGATCGCAACTGCAAATCCGCCTCAATATCATCTACGAGGGCTTCAATTTTTTGTTGGGGAATGTTGGTTTTGCCACAGGCGGTCATGATGCCCCGCAACAATTTTGAGCGATCAAAGGACTCGCGATCGCCATTGCGTTTAATGACCGTAATAGGAACGTACTCAATCCGCTCGTAGGTGGTGAAGCGACGGCTACATTGGAGGCACTCTCGACGCCGCCGAATACTCTGCCCCCCCTCTGCCGATCGAGACTCTAGAACCCGACTATCCGTATGGTGGCAATAGGGACACTGCATAGGGATCCCCGCTTATTTAGGCACCTGAGAGTATCATAGCCGATTCTTTCGAGCGATTAACATGCGCAAGGGCTGCGACAGCGTTTGTTAGGCTAGGGGTATCCATCGGGTATCCTGCCATGACCGATCCAAACCCCCAAAAGAAACGTAATCAACCCACGATCATTAACGTCGAGCCAGAAAATTTACTCCTCATTGTTGCCCTAAGCCTCTTTATTCCGCTGGTGATTGTGGGCTTTTTTGGGCACTAGGCTGAAAAAACCAACCGCCTTGCCGTTATCGTTCTGAAAAGAGTTTCGTTGCAACGACCCCTCAATGGCCGCAAAAAAGCCTAGAAGACCCTAAGGATTGACTATGACAAAAAAAATGTTAATGAATTATAAAGATAAGAGCAAAGGATGAGTCTAATCAATAAAAAGCAGCAAGAAATTAAAGAAAAATTTAGAACATTCCCTAGGATAGTGTAGCCCAAGCAACCCCTTTTCCCCGAGGTGCGTGGTAGGTTTTGAATGAAGCCAAAATTTTTCTATTGTTCCCTTGGCAAAGCAAGCGCTAAGTAATTATGGTACACCTATCCATTTCCCAGATTTATTACCTACGGCGCGCCGGTATGCGCCAATGCTCAAGCCTGTGATTGCTGAAGGGGCAGCACAGGTGGCTACGGCAGAAGCGGATCTAGGCGCTGTATTGGAGAGTCTTTATCCCGAGGCTGAGGAGTTGGCAACCGCCACCGAACAGTTGAGTCGGTTAATTCTTTTACATCAGAAAAAAGACCTCCTCTCTAGTGAGCAATATGAGGCAATCACTCGGCAAATTTTCTGGGTTTTGGGATTAAAATATACCTCATCAGAGGTAGGGCAACAATACAGTTACTGCTGAACCAGTCAGGTTAGAAAATACAAAAATCTGCGGGGTTGGCAAGGAAAATGTTGCAAGAGGCTCCAAAGGGAAGGGGTCTTTCAAGGGTCATTGGCTGGCTTCAGCTGTTATTTCCCAAACACCAAAGCTAGGATAGGATTATGGAGCACGATGCCTCGTTTTTGTTTCCTCAATTCGGTCGGCCAATCATGGGTGGGCAGGCGGGCTATGGATTTGATTTTCCAGCCAGTGCAGACCCCTACGAGTTGCTGCGGGGGGTTTGTGCCCGTTTACCTCTGCTGATCCTGTTCTATGACAATGAAGGGCAGATTTACTCCATTAACCAAGAGGTGACGACCCAGTTGGGCTGGGATACGGGGGACTTGCTCTCGCGGGATTTTTTGAGCCAGTGTTTTCCCGATCCAGAGACCCAGCGGCAAATTCGCTATTGGATGATTCATCCCCCCAGCGGTTGGCAGGAAGTACCTGTCCATGGTGCGGATAGCCAAGTCCGAGAGATGATCTGGGCTTTTGTGCGGTTTCCCAATGGGGCGGGGCTGATCTGCGGCTACAACATCACCGATATAAAGTTAACCCAAGCAGCGTTGCTGGAAACCAGCGATCGCTACGCGTTGCTCACCCGTGGCATCAATGATGGCATCTGGGACTGGAACTTGACGACCAATGAGACGTTTTATTCCTCGCGCTGGAAAAATATTCTCGGCTATCAGGATCACGAAATTGGCAACCACATTGACGATTGGCTCAAGCGGATACACCCCCAAGATGTTGAGCGGGTCAAATTGAATTTAATGCTCCATGTGCGCGGCCAAACCCCCCATTTCCACCAAGAGTTTCGCATTCAACATCGCAACGGCTCTTATCGCTGGGCGTTGGCACGGGGGCTGGTGTTGCGGGATGCCTACGGGAATGCCACGCGGGTTGCGGGTTCTCTGACCGATTTGACAGAACATCGCCTTGCCGAGGCACAGTTGCTCCATGATGCCCTCCATGACTCGCTGACGGGGCTAGCCAATCGCACGCTCCTCTTTGATCGCATTGAACAGGCGGCTCGCCATGGTCGGCGTCGTCCCGACTACAAGTTTGCCATTTTGTTCATTGACATTGATCGGTTCAAGGTCATTAACGACAGCCTTGGCCACAGTTGCGGTGACTTGATTTTGATTGAATTGGCCAATCGCCTCACCCGAATTGTGCGCCCCGATGACACGGTTGCTCGTATTGGCGGCGATGAGTTTGTGATTTTGCTGGATGATATTCGTGACAACAACGATGCTTTGGGGGTGTGCGATCGCATTCGCTGTGAACTCGATAAACCCTTTATGGTCAAAGATCAACCAATTACGCTGCGGGTGAGTATCGGCGTGGCCACGCGATCGCCCCACATTGAAAAAGCAGAAAACTACTTGCGCAATGCCGATATTGCCATGTATCGTGCCAAGCTGGCGGGGGGCAATCGCTATCAAGTCTTTAGTGAAGAAATGCATTTGATGGCGCGCGATCGCCTCTCCCTTGAAGTGGGGTTGCGCCAAGCTATTGAGCGGGATGAATTTACCCTCTTTTATCAGCCCATCTATCGTCTTAGTGATAATCGTCTCTACGGTTTTGAAGCCCTGATTCGCTGGCAACATCCCACCCAAGGTTTATTACTGCCCGATCGCTTCATTCCCCTTGCTGAGGAAACGGGACTGATTTTGCCCATTGGCGATTGGGTGATCTGGCGGGCTTGCCGCGATCTTCAGCACTGGCATGAGGCATTTCCCCAGGCTCAGCTTGCTGTGAATGTGAATTTATCGAATCGGCAACTGATGTACCCTGCCCTTTTGGAGCAAATCTCAGCCGCCTTGGCGCAAACCCAGATTCCCCCCCATTGCCTGCACCTCGAAATGACCGAAAGTGTAGGCATTGATCAGCCCGATCAGGTGCGCGACATATTACTTAAACTCAAGGCTCAAGACATCAAGCTCAGCCTCGATGACTTTGGCACGGGTTATTCTTCCCTGTGCTACTTGACCAATCTTCCCATTGACATCCTCAAAGTGGATCGCAGCTTTGTGAAGCTGATCACCGAAACTAGCCAAAAACACCTCGTCATTGATGCCATTGTCAGCCTTGCCAAGGGGCTAGAACTCGAAGTGATTGCCGAAGGGGTGGAGCATCCCTATCAAGTGACGCGACTGCGGGAACTGGGCTGTGACTATGCCCAAGGCTATTATTTCTCGCAACCCCTGAGTATTGAGCAGGTGGATGCCCTGTTGGCGCAGATTCATGCTACTTAGAAACACCATTTCTTGGAAACCCTAAGCATCTAGTGATGGGCTTCTGAACTGACGCGGTACATCAAGTATGTGCTGATGGCAATAATCAGAATTGCGGTGGCCAGATAGAGTAGGTCAAGGGGCGTTTTGACATTGAAGGCAATCAGTTGCTTAAAGAAAGTCACCACTAGAGCCATGACGATTGTTTTTAGCAGTTTATCCTTAAGCTGATCTAAGCTCTGAGCCTGCATCAGGGAAACATCAGTGGCGCGATCGCGAGCCAGACCCGCATCAATTTTAGAAATAAACAGTTCATAGATACCGAGGGCAAACAGCAACAAAATAATGCCAATTAAATACAAATCAATACCCGTGATGATGTAGCCAAGGGTTTTGATATAAATTGTGGAATCCCCATAATTGCGAAATTGGATGCCCAGCCCTAAAAGAATTTCATGACTGCCGAGAATAAATAGAGCAAAGGTACTGAGTAGGCTAAAAATGACGGGAATAATGACAAAAAGACGGAAATACCAGAGAAAAGGCTCAACAAGCCTCTCCAGTTGGGATAATCTTCGCATTACCAAGAGCACCAAAAGCTCCTAACATCCTAGCAGAGGCACTCGCCAATCAAAGAAGGTGGGCAATGTTGGGGGAGTAATAGCTAGGGGTTAGTAGTTGAAGATTACTAGCAAAGGAGTAGGAGCCTATTGGGATAATTCTTTAATCAAGAGGTTGCCCATTTCGCGACAGCCCACCAGCGTACAGCCCTCAGCCATTAAATCGCCAGTGCGGTAGCCTTGATCTAAAACAGCAGTAATCGCTTCTTCGATCGCTTGCGCTGCTGCTGGTTGGTTGAGGCCATAACGCAGCATCATGGCCGCACTGAGTACCATTGCCAAGGGATTCGCTTTGTCTTGGCCGGCAATGTCGGGCGCCGAGCCATGAACCGGTTCAAACAGACCCGGCCCGGATTCCCCTAGGCTGGCGGAGGGAAGCATACCAATACTGCCCGTGAGCATGGCAGCAATATCGGAGAGAATATCACCAAATAAGTTACTGGTGACAATTGTGTCAAACTGTTTCGGGGCACGCACCAGTTGCATTGCGGCATTGTCCACATAGAGGTGGCTGAGTTCCACATCGGGATATTCAGCGCTAAGCGCAGTCAGGCGATCGCGCCACAGTTGGGAAACTTCAAGGACATTGGCTTTATCCACCGAGCAGAGTTTGCCCTGCCGTTTGCGAGCCGTTTCAAAGGCCACGTGGCCAATGCGATCAATTTCCGTGGCGGTGTAGGCCATCGTATTCACCCCCCGCTGCTCACCCGTTTCCGTGGTGAAAATACCGCGCGGTTGACCAAAGTAAATGCCGCCAGTCAGTTCACGCACCACCATGAGATCCACGCCGGCAATCACTTCCGGCTTGAGGGACGAGGCATGGAGCAGCTGCGGAAAAATCTTGGCGGGGCGTAAGTTAGCAAATAAACCCAGACCAGCGCGAAGGGCAAGTAATCCCGTCTCCGGGCGCAGATGACGGGGTAAGCTATCCCACTGCGTTCCGCCAATGGCGGCTAAAAGCACGGCATCACTTTGCCGACAGGTTTCCAGCGTTGCTGCTGGCAAGGGTTCCCCCACAGCATCAATGGCAGAGCCGCCCACAAGGGCAGGAATAAAGTCAAAGGCCAATTCAAAGCGAGGGGCGATCGCCTGTAACACATCGAGGGCAACAGCCGTAATTTCTGGACCAATACCATCCCCGGCCAAAACAGCAATGCGATACGTGGTTGCCATGCCTGTCTCAAAATCACCGATCTTCTAATCTACACCAGCAGCGGTCTTCCCTTGAGGCTATTCCGAGAGATAGCCATCCGGCAAAATCGCCTCGCTCATATCCACAGCACTGAGATCAACGCCATTGAGGCTGGCACCGGTAAGAATCGCTTCAATGAGATTGGCTCCCCGCAGATCGGCACCGCTGAGATTCGCCCCCATTAAGTTGGCACCAATGAGAATCGCGGAACTAAGATCGGCTCCCCGCAACAGTGCTTGGGCAAGGCTCACTCCCCGTAAATCGGCACCAACAAGATTGGCTTTGTCCAAACAGGCATGGCGTAAGTTGGCTTCTTTGAAGGCCACTTCCCGCAAATGGGCTTCCTCAAGGCGGGCACGACGCAGATTCGCCCCAATCAGGACGGCTCGCTCTAAATTGGCTTGGTACAGATTGGTGGCACTGAGGTTGGCACCGCGCAAATTGGCCTGTACCAGTTGACTTTCCCGCAAGACGGCATCCGCAAGATCAGCGCCCCGCAGGTAGGCTTCCGTTAAGTTGGCACGGGTGAGGTTGGCACGTTCTAGCTCAGCAAGGGTAAGATCCGTGAGCGTCAAATTAGCATCCCGCAAAATCGCTTCACTCAGTTGGGCACCGGTGAGGTTGGCTTCACTGAGATCGGCATTGGCAAGGTTGGCACGGCTGAGATCCGCCCCCGTTAGGTTGGCCTTGCGCAACGACACCCAGCGGAGATCGGCACTGATTAAAATCACGCCCCGCAGATCCGCCCCCCGCAAATCCGCCTGACTAAGATTCACGCCAGTGAGAATTGCCCCCCGCAAATCAGCCCCTTGCAGGTTCGTGCTCTGTAGGGCAGCATCGGTGAGATCGGCACGGGAAAGATCAATGCCCGTCAAAATACACCGACTCAGGTTAGCACGGCGCAAGCGTACCCCGGCAAAGTCGCGATCGCCCACGCTATATCGTTTCAGCAAAACATCTGGTTCCACAGTAATTCAGTCATGTCCTTCAGTAGCAAATCTGCGTCTAGTTTTAGGGTTCCCCCGGCGTTGGCTGAACCTCCGGTGGTGAGAGGGGTTTTAGGCGAATTCGAGCCATGTAGTGGGTAAACTGATTATCTCGCACCCGACTGGTAATGCCTAGGGCAGCAAAGGGTTGGAGCGATCGCGCGATTTCAGGGGCTAACTGTGGCAACAGCAAGTTATTTTGCAACGGCGCCAAATCACTCAAATTGAGGTAAAACTGGGTGCCCTTGGGATGGGGCAGCACTGCACGATAGAGGGGAGAGTCAGCCAAGGAGCGCGTAGGGGGGGTACGCATATCCGTCAACGGGCCAAGTCCCAAAAAGAGGGTCTGGTCATTTAGCCAGCCATGCTGCCCCACCGGCAAACCCGGCGGAATGCGCCAAGTGGTGATCGGTTGCGGTTCTGTTGCCGTTTGTTGTACTTGCCACCGTAGGCGATCGCGAATTTGGGTATCGAGTTGGCTCAGGGTTTGACTCGCTTGGGGGCGATCGCCGGTCTGACTGAGAAAGAGCAAACTAGGGGCATTGCCTAGGGCGGGAACGGGCACAAAGGCAGCAGCAAATTCGCCATCCATCCAAGGCACAAAGGCCTGTTGCCAATCGAGGCCAGTGAGATCTTTAACCGTGCTGGCGATCGTCTCTTTCACTGAGGCGGGGGTATTCTGCCATAAATTCTTAAAGGAGCCTGTACCGTAAAAAGCAAGGGTCGTTTCAGGCACAAGACGACTAAGTTCACGGCTTTGACCTTCACTGACCAGGGCTGGATTCTGCTCAGGGCGCCAAGTCACCGCCTCCAATTCGATTTGCTCAGGGGTCATGTCTGCGGTGAGCACCATCCCTTGCAGTTCCCGCGGGGGTTCAGGCAGACTTCCTTCAGGGGCGGCCATCTGACTGGCTAAAAAGGCGGGTAGGTTCAAATAAAGTTCCACCAAAGGGCGATGATCCGATAACCCTTTCACTGCCTGTTGATAGGTGGGCTGGCTGCCAATGCCGTTGTTGGCTTGGGCGGTGGCAATGACTTGTTGCAGGGCGCTCTGGTGCTGACTCCAAATGATGTAGGCCTGATTCTCATGCGTAATAAGGGCGATCGCGCCGCTATCGGGGTCAGGGAGAATCCCCTTGGCCTTGAAGATTTTCACGCCGTTGATTTCTGTGATCGGCTCGCCAATGACGCTTTGCAGCAGTTGCTCCCCCATCGGTACATTTAGGGTCGGCACAATCCAAACGTGGGGCGGTACCGGCAATTCTCTGACGGACTCTGGGGTAATGGGCAACAAGACCACTGTGGCTTGGTCACCAATAAACGGGCGCACATCCTTGAGGTAATCCAGTTGCGCCAGATTCACCCCCTCTGGCGAGAGCGGATCATAGCTGGGGTTCAACCAAGGTTGGGCTTGTAACAGGCCACTTTTGGCAAGGGCTTCCCAAGGCTTGGGATCCGTGGGTAAAGTGAGGGTCAGTAGGGCGCTATTGGGGGCGATCGCCATTCCGGGCGCGATCGGACGTTGACTAAACCGTTGCCACAGGAAGACCCCCGCAGCGGCGGCTGCCCCGGCAATAACCACAGCAATACCCCCCACCAGCCAAGGGCGGAACCGACGGGGAGACTGAACCGAAGGCTGAGATTCCGTGGTCATCGCAACTCTCCAACGGGATGGTAAAGTGTGGTGCGCTGACATGGGGTTCGCCCTAAGGAGCCAATTGCGGCCACCAGATCTGCTGGACTAACGCCCGTGCCCCCCTGCGCTCCAGCCACTGAGGTAATGTGTTCTTCCATCAGTGTTCCCCCCAAATCATTACAGCCCCAATTCAGGGCCATGGTTGCCCCCTCAAGACCCAGTTTGACCCAACTAGGCTGATGGTTCGGAATCCATCGCCCTAAAAACAACCGTGCCACTGCCGTTAGCACCAATGTCGGTAATAACTGCGGTTGGTGGTGTCCTACCCATTGTCGCATTGCCTTGGGGGCAAGTTCCCCCACATAGGGCAGCAGAATAAACTCGGTAATTCGCGCGGGATAGTCGTGTTCCAAAGCCCTTTGCTGAAGTTGCTGTAGGTGTTGTAGGTGAGCCACCTGATCCGCTGGCGTTTCAATGTGGCCGCAGAGCATTGTGCTGGTCGTCCATACCCCCAAACGATGGGCGGTTTCAACAATCTCTAGCCATGTCGCGGTGTTCATTTTCTCAGGACAGATTTTTGAGCGCACCCGATCCACCAACACCTCCGCAGCGGTACCGGGCATGGAGTCCACCCCACTCTGATGCAGAACATCAATCACTTGGGCATAGGAGAGGCCATCCTCGCGGGCAATGAATTGAATTTCTTGGGGCGAAAAGGCGTGGAGATGGATTTCAGGAAAGGCCGTTTTAATGTCCCGCACGAGGGATTGGTAATAGCGCAAACTGGAGCCACATTCTTTAGCGGCTGGATTGAGTCCCCCCTGCATACAGATTTCCGTCGCCCCTTGGGCAACTGCATCAGCCACTTTGCTCAGGATCGTGTCAATGTCGAGCCAGTAGGCATCGGCAGCGGTGGCATCGCGACGAAAGGCACAAAAGCCACAGTGTTGCTCGCAGATATTCGTGAAGTTGATGTTGCGGTTGATCACATAGGTGACGGTGTCGCCTACCTGTTGTTGGCGCAGGCGATCGCTCGCGGTTTGTAGTGCCCTGAGGAGGGGGGGCAATGGTTCTTGAGGATCACTGCTTGCGGCTAAGGGAAGAGCGGCTGTCAAAAGGGTGAGGGCTTGTTGGGCAGAAATGCCATTGTTGGCAAGAGCCGCCTCTAGCTCAGCGATCGCCCCTATGGTCTGCATCGAATCTACTCCACCTTTAGGAAATTAGGTCACTCTTTCTTTAGCTTAAGCACAGCCCTTTTCTAAAATATGGGAGACGTGGAAGGGGGAATGGCAATGGCAGCAGAAGCGGTGGGCATGGTGCAGGTCTTGGGGTACCCGGCAGCCCTTGCTGTGGCCGATACCTTGGTCAAAGCAGCTCAGGTTACCCTTGTCAGTTGTGAGGGGATTGGTGCGGGTTATTGGACAGTGGTGATTCGGGGAGAGGTGGCGGACGTGAATGCAGCAGTTCGAGCAGCGCGATCGCTCAGTGGCCACGAGGTCATTTCCCATCAGATTATTGGCCGTCCCGATGGCAATCTCGAACCGGTTTTACCGATTGTAGTCCCGCAGCAGCCACCCGAGGATTTTCTACTTTAAGGTGTTTTTTTAAGGTGTTTTGAATGGGCGGCTGAGGTAGGAGCCGTCGCCCTGACCGTACTAGGCTATCAATGGCGGTAGCTGGAATAAAGTGAGCCACATTATGCTTTGTTTGAAAACAACCTAGGGCAGCCTCTAGATCCCCTTCAGCACCAATCCATTCCCAAAACTGAGGAAAAGCGGTTTGAATGTCCGCTAAATCAATCGTCATTTTGTGGGTTTTGTCCCGCAGAAAGAGTTCAATGTTGCTATTCACCGTATGGCAATCGTCCAAACACACCTCTAAGGGGTCAGCATTGGCTGGCAAGTTGAGCAAGATGCCCTCGCGGTATGCTTTCATCATCTAGATGCCATAGCGCTGACGGTAGCTGCGGGCAGCACTGAGGTCATCCCGCCGCAGGTGAACGTCGTAGGCGCGATCGCCATAGGTTTGATCGAGTCGTCCCAAAAACCAAGAAAGGCGATTATCCACTTCTAATGGGGCGATCGAGGTAGGCCAAACGCGCCTCACCGAGCAGGAATGTCCGCGACTCATGGGCACTGCTGAAATTGGTGATGAAGGTGGAAGCTTTGGCAAACGTGACCGAACCGCAGCGACCGGTACAGAGGACAAAAACGTTCATAACGCTAGCGGGATCCTTGCAGTTGCTTCACTTGCTCAGGGGTGAGAATTGTCAGCATTTCGACGCGGGTATCCTGCATCACCTTCGAGAGTTGTGTCTTTTGATCAGGGCGCAACGAAACGGCGTCCATGGCTTCACCGGTAGATTTCCCCTGTTTGATGGCATTGCGAAAGATGCGCTGCTGGTCACGATCCAAAATTCTCAGGATGCGATCGTTGGTGCGCAGGGTTAGCCGCAGCACCGCCTGTTTTTGCTCAACACTGAGATTGAGTTTTTTCATTTGCTCAGCGGTCAATAGGCCGCCACTGGTTTGAGCCATCACCTGAGGTGGAATGACTGTGCCACTGATGCCAATAATCAAGGCGATCGCCACCATGAATCGCTGAATATTCTTTTTCATCGCTGCCACCTCACCACTGCTGCTACGCTTGTTGCTACCCCTATTCTAGGCTGTCCAAGCGGGATGATTGAGAAGAGCGTTGATCACCTGTACACCCCGCAGTTGATTGGTCAGGGGTAAATGGCCGCGCGGGGCACTCAAGTCCCAGATAAATTCATTCGGATAGCGCGGCCACCGCTTGCCCTGCCGCCAGCCAATTTTCTCCCACAGCCGATCCCAGTTTTGACCGCAGCCTAGCCACAGTTGCCGTTGCACCGAATAGCCAAAGCGGCCTAGGGAAAAGGCCAGCCATAGCTGATCAATGGTTTGCAAATCCACAATTGGCAACTGCTCCACCTCGGTGAAATACAGCCAGCGGCGTTTTTGTGCCATCGGGCCTGCCAGTTCACAGAGCTTTTGGCTGGTTAGGCGATCGGCGGCTTCAAATTTTTCGGCCACTAGGAGTTCAGCCAGTTCTCGATAGTCCACCCCGCGATCGGAGCGCAGCGGGATCACCCCTTGGGGATAGTGTTGTTGCAAAAAGGCTTGCACAGAGGCTTCTGGGCTGTGGAATAGGAGACGATAGGCCTGACCGCGAATCCAAGGGGCGGGTGGGGGGGAAAAGGTGGCACTGTCTTTGAGGAATTCCTGCAAGAGGTGATAGCCTTCACTGCCTGCCGTACTCAGGGTGGTCATGGCGGCCAGTTGGGATTTTTCGTTGCCGTTGTACAACTGCTCCCGTAAATCGGCTAAGGCTGGTTCTGTGGTAACCATGCGCCCGGTGACTCCTCCCCATGCAACTCTAAAATGCGTTGGACGATCGCCGTTGTCGAACTGGGAACCTCTACTTGAATGAGTTCAATGCGACCACCATAGCGCTGCACAGCCGCCGCTTCCGGTAGGGTCTCCAGTTGGTAATGGCCCCCCTTGACGTAGATCTCCGGTTGGAGAACCTCGATTAGGGTCGTGGCAGTGCGATCGCTAAATAGCACTACCGCATCTACTGATCGTAAACTAGCCAGCACCTCTGCCCGCTGCTGTTCGGGAATAATTGGCCGTTTTGGCTTTAGAGTTGCCACGGAGCGATCGCTATTCAACCCCACCACCAAGCGTTTACCCAGGGCACGGGCTGCCGCCAGATAGCGCACATGACCCGCATGGATCAGGTCAAAACAGCCGTTGGTAAACACCAAGGGGCGCCAGTCTTGGGGCGCAGCATTGATCGTAGCCACAAGGGCTTCAAGGGTGTAAAGGTTCAGGGGACTTCTCCTAAGAACACTAACTGAGTGTGCCACGAAATAGCCCTTGGGGACGTACTAAAAGCACCGCCATCATGATCACTAGGGCAACGGCCAGCTTGTATTCAGAAGGAATCATCAGGGTACTCATCTCCTGAGCCACGCCAATAATCAGGGCGCCAGCGATCGCCCCGTAGGGATTGCCAATGCCACCGAGAATCACACTGGCAAACAGGGGCAAGATCAAAAACCAGCCCATCGTCGGCCGCACAGCCGTAATCAGGCCATAGAGACCCCCGGCCACCCCCGTGAGCACCCCCGCCAACAGCCAAGTACACAGCACCACCCACTCAACATCAATCCCCGAAACCCGCGCTAAATCTAAATCATCTGCCACCGCTCGCATGGCTTTGCCCACCTTGGTGCGTTGCAGGATCAAGTGCACAGTAGCGATCGCCACCACTGCCAAAATCATGACAATCACCTTCGCGTAAATAATTTTCACGCCCCAAAAATCAAGGGCAGGCATCACTGGCAGCCGATAGGTTTGGTTTTCACTGCCCCAGATGAGAATCACGGCATTGCGCAGCAGAAACGACAGACCAATGGAAATAATAATCAGTGTTGTGGAAGTTGCGCGGCGATCGCGCATCGGCTGCCACAGGAGCTTCTCACTCAGGAGCATCAACCCTGCCGTTCCCAAGCCACCGATCGCCATTGAGAGCCAAATATCCAGTCCTGTTGCATTAGCCACCAGCGTTAGGTAGGCTCCCGCCGTCATAAAGTCGCCGTGGGCAAAATTGGGCAGGCGCAAAATCCCAAATGTGAGCGTCAAACCCACTGCTGCGAGGGCAATAATACTGCCCACCGCCAATCCGTTAACAAAGAGTTGAATCAGTTGAATATCCATGAACGATTGCGACTAAAATTTGAGAAAACGTGAAAGGGGCAGCACCTGCTCATAGAATAGCGATCAGTGGGGTGTTTAGACGAGAGCATTTTCTCTCACTGGAAAAAGTGAGTTCTATCTCGAAAGCTTCAAGCCAAACCCAAGATTATATCTTGATTTATACTGCCAAAATGTAGCGACAATAACAAATAATAGTACGGATTCCCGAAGTTTCAGGTAGGGATTTACCCCCTTGGTCTTTTTCAGTGAGATTGCGTACCGTTGAGGCAGCCATGCTGCTGAGTCAATCGCGCGATTAGCATCAAGGCAGCGGTGACCAACCGTATTGTTCGAGGAGGCTTGTATGCGCATTGCTCAAATTGCACCGCTGTGGGAACGGGTACCGCCGCCAGCCTACGGGGGTGTGGAGTTGGTGGTGAGTCTGCTCACAGAAGAGTTAGTCAAGCGAGGGCACGAGGTCACGCTGTTTGCCAGTGGCGATTCCATTACCCAAGCCAAATTGGTTTCCACCTATCCCCACGCCATTCGCCTCGATCCCAATGTGCAGGAATATGCCGTCTATGAAGCCCTGCAACTGGGAGAAGTCTTTAGTCGCGCCAATGAATTTGATGTCATCCATTCCCATGTGGGCTATACGGCTTTACCCTACGCCAGCCTGGTGAAAACACCCGTTGTTCACACGCTCCATGGTCGCTTTACGACGGATAATGAGCGCATTTTCAGCCAATATCGCAACCAAAACTATGTCAGTATTTCCCATTCCCAGCGGCAACTACGGGATTTGAACTACATTGCCACGGTCTATAACGCCATTGCCGTGGAAACCCATCACTTCTATTCCCAGCCCAGCGATCCACCCTATTTGGCCTTCTTGGGACGGCTCTCGCCGGAAAAAGGCCCTCACCATGCCATTGAAATTGCTAAGCGAGTGGGCATCCCCCTGCGGATGGCCGGCAAAGTGGATCGGGTGGATCGCGACTACTTCAAGGAATTGATTGAACCCCACATTGATGGTGAATTGATCCAATTTATCGGCGAAGCAGATCATCCAACCAAAAATGCTCTCCTAGGTGGAGCGATCGCCATGCTCTTTCCGATTACGTGGCAGGAACCCTTTGGCCTAGTGATGATTGAGTCCATGGCAGCCGGTACGCCAGTGGTGGCGATCGCCAAGGGGGCAGCGCCTGAAGTGATTGAGCACGGCAAAACCGGTTTTCTGTGTCACTCCGTTGACGAATGTGTGGCGGCTGTTGCCCAAGTGCCGCAACTGGATCGCATGGCCTGTCGAGACTATGTTTGGCAGCGGTTCAGTGTTGAACGGATGGTGAGCGAGTATGAAGCAGTCTATGATACCGTTCTCGCCGACACCTTTGTCCATAATGGACATCGTAGGGGGACGATTGAACTGCTGGCCAGTTAGGTGTATCCCTGAACCCTGTGCAAAAGTGTTTCTTTGAGCGTTATTCAAAAGGTGTATTTATGCAAGCATTATCAACCCGTACAGCAAAAAATACACTTCCTCGGGCGTTTGCCATGCCCCAACCGCAGGTGCCTGCCCGTCAACCCATTGCCTTGATTTCTGTGCATGGGGATCCCGCCGCTGATGTCGGCCATGAATCCGCCGGTGGTCAAAATATCTATGTACGGCAATTGGGGGAAGCCCTCGCGGCAGCCGGGTGGCACGTGGATATGTTTACCCGCAAAATTCATCCCGATGACCCCGATGTCATTGAGCACAGTCCCCACTGTCGCACCATTCGCCTCGAGGCAGGGCCTTTGACCTATATTCCGCGTGAGAAACTCTTTGAGACCTTGCCGAAGTTTGTCGAAGCCTTCAAGGCTTACCATGCCAAATATGGCTATCCCCTGATCCACACCAATTACTGGCTCTCTGGCTGGGTGGGTTGGCAGTTGCGTCAGGAGTTGAATTTCCAATGGCTGCACACCTACCATTCCTTGGGGGTGGTGAAATATCAAGTGGCTTCTGAGCAAGCCCAACGGGATGAAACCCGCCTCATGGTGGAAAAAGCCATCCTTGAAAATGCCGACTGTGTGATTGTGACTAGCCCCCAAGAGGAAGCCTACCTACGGCGTTGGGTCTCCAAGGCAGGGCAAACACGTCTGATTCCCTGTGGCACGAATTTGCATCTCTTTTACCCCGTGGCCGATGCCCGTGCCCAACTGAATTTGCCTGCCGATGAGCCGATTGTGCTCTATGTGGGTCGCTTTGATCGCCGCAAAGGCATTGAAACGCTGGTGGCAGCGATGGCTCAGGTACCCCAAGGGCGGTTACTGCTTGTGGGGGGGAGTGATCCGCAGCGCAGTGATGGTGCCGAACGGCGGCGCATTGAAGGATTAGTGCAGGAGTACAACTTGGGCGATCGCGTGACCTTTGTCGGGCAAATTGACCATGAGCGCTTGGCGGTTTACTACAGTGCTGCCAATGTCTGCGTTGTGCCCAGCTACTATGAACCCTTTGGCTTGGTGGCCATTGAAGCCATGGCCTGTGGCACGCCGGTGATTGCCTCTGCGGTTGGGGGTCTGCAATTCACGGTGATTCCCGAAAAAACAGGGCTACTGGTGCCGCCTCAGGATGCTCCTGCCTTGGCCAAGGCCATTCAGCGTATCTTGGCTAATCCAGCTTGGGCGCGTACCCTTGGGGAAAATGGCCGCGAGCGGGTGCAAGCCCTCTTCAACTGGGAAGCGATCGCCCTCCAGATGGGGCAACTGTACCGGCAACTCTTTGCTGCCTCCCTCATGGGAAATTCACCGCGCTTAGAGACGGTTAAGAACACAGCCCCACTGACAACCGTGACCAAAGCTGCCTTAGCCTCCTAAGCTTCTTAATGACGTGGCAGAGTGGTTGAGGACAAGATTAAGCAGCATTCCCGTGTGGAGGGATCATCTCTATCTCGCCGCTCTGCCCAATTACTGATTGCCCTTGCTGTGAACAATTTGTTAAATTCTAGGGGGTTGTTTATCATTTTGTATCATTTCTAACATCCAATGGTGCGGTGGCGATCGCTTTCTCCTCTATGGCCTGATGTCATTCTGGCGGCACTGATTCTAGGTCCTTTGTTTGCGCCTTTCTTGGCCGCTAGTCATTTTCTTTTCTTGCCTAAAATTGCCCACATTATCTACACGATGGGCAATCATGTATGTCCACAGCCAGAAATGGGCTTGATGCTCGCTCCCCCTTGGAAAATGGCGGTGTGCATGCGCTGCTATGGCACCCTTTTGGGCGTTCTCCTCACCCGTTGGTGGATTGAGCGTTCCACCACTGCCCGCGAGTGGTACTGGCTGCCGCAGTATGGTCTGGGGGGCTTTTTAGTGGCGGTGTTGTTAATGCTGTTTTATCCCCTTGAGTGGGCACTGCAACACTATGGCGTCTGGGGCTATTCCAATTGGATTGTCTTTCCCTTTGGGGCGATCGCGGGACTGGGCTTGGGATTACTGATCATGCCCCTGTTATATCCCAAACAGCGCCTTGCTACCTCCCGCTAGGGAGCAAACACCGAAATTTTGGTAGCCTCCGATACAAAAATTAACTGGGGCAACTTTCTACCATAGATTGTCGCTGTGGTGCGCCCAATACAGAAGGAGTAACCTATACATGGCAACGCCCCAAGAAATCTTGAATTTGATCAACAGCAAGTACGAGCTCATCGACTTGAAATTTATTGACATGCCCGGCACGTGGCAACACCTGACGGTTCACAAGAGCCAAATTGACGAACGTTCATTTACCGAGGGTGTGCCCTTCGACGGCTCCAGTATTCGCGGTTGGAAAGCGATCAACGAATCCGACATGGTGATGGTGCCGGATCCGGATACGGCGTGGGAAGACCCCTTCATGAAAGAACCCACCCTGAGCATGATTTGCACCATCAAAGATCCGCGCACCGGAGAACTCTACGATCGCTGCCCGCGCTCCATTGCCACCCGTGCCATTGAGTACCTAAAAGCCACCGGCATTGGCGATACGGCTTACTTTGGCCCCGAAGCCGAGTTCTTTATTTTCGATGACGTTCGCTACGACCAAAACCAAAAGTCTGGCTACTACTACGTTGATAGTATTGAAGGTCTTTGGAACACTGGCCGCGAAGAAGAAGGGGGCAACCTCGGCTACAAAATCCGTAGCAAAGAGGGCTACTTCCCCGTTGCGCCCACAGATACGCTGCAAGACCTGCGCACAGAAATGCTCTTGACGATGGCCAAGTGCGGTGTACCCATCGAAAAACATCACCACGAAGTGGCCACAGCCGGTCAGTGCGAGCTGGGTTTCCGCTTTGGCACCCTCATTCAAGCCGCCGACTGGCTGATGACCTATAAGTACTGTGTCAAGAATGTTGCCCGCAAGCACGGCAAAGTGGCAACCTTTATGCCCAAGCCTGTCTTCAACGACAATGGTTCGGGGATGCACACCCACCAGTCGATTTGGAAAGATGGTCAGCCCCTGTTCTGGGGCGAGGGCTACGCCAATTTGAGCCAAATTGCCCTCTGGTACATTGGTGGTCTTCTCAAGCACGCTCCAGCGCTGTTGGCCTTTACCAACCCGACAACGAACTCCTACAAACGACTGGTTCCCGGCTTTGAAGCCCCCGTGAACCTTGCCTATTCCCAAGGCAACCGCTCTGCCTCTGTGCGGATTCCTCTCACTGGTGCCAATCCCAAAGCGAAGCGCCTAGAGTTTCGTTGCCCCGATGCCACAAGTAACCCCTACCTTGCCTTTGCGGCGATGCTGTGTGCAGGGATTGATGGCATCAAGAATCAAATTGATCCGGGTAGCCCCTTGGATGTTGATATCTATGACCTCAGCCCCGAAGAACTGGCCAAAATTCCCTCCACCCCCGGTTCACTCATGGCGGCTCTGGAAAACCTGCAAAAGGATCATAGCTTCCTCACAGCGGGCGGTGTCTTTAGCGAAGACTTTATCCTCAACTGGATTCAGTACAAGCTGGACACAGAAGTGATTCCCATGTCCCTGCGTCCTCACCCCTATGAATTCACCCTCTACTTTGATGCCTAGGGCAGTGAATCGCTAGAGCCTTGCATTTAGGGATATAGCACTTAGAGGCACTCATCAAGGGTTGCCTCTTTTATTTTTGCTGCCGATTCTTCTCTGACAGCGGTTTTGAGTGTGCCCGTAGTTGCCTAGGGCTGGAATTTCTGATAAGTTGGGGTGTTATTAAAAATTAATATTCCCATTTTTGAGTGTCATGTTTGGGAAAAATCTTTCCTTAAGAATGAGGTTGTAGGGTCTGATGCTACGCGCGGGAATTGTCGGCCTACCGAATGTGGGCAAATCAACGCTGTTTAATGCCCTTGTGGCCAATGCTAAGGCCGAGGCGGCCAATTTTCCGTTTTGTACGATTGAACCCAATGTCGGTGTGGTGGCCGTCCCCGATGAACGGCTGGAGGTATTGGCAAAAATTTCCCAATCAGCGCAGATCGTGCCGACGCGGGTGGAGTTTGTGGATATTGCGGGTTTGGTGAAGGGAGCCAGTAAAGGGGAAGGATTGGGCAACCAGTTCTTGGCAAATATTCGCGAGGTGGATGCCATTGTGCACGTGGTGCGCTGCTTTGAAGATGAGGATATTGTCCACGTGGCAGGTCGCGTCAATCCTGTCGAGGATATTGCGGTCATTAACTTAGAGTTGGCACTGGCGGATTTAGCGCAAATCGAAAAGCGTATTGAACGTACCCGTAAGGCAGCGCGATCGCAAAAAGAGGCACAGATTGAACTCACGGCTCTTGAAAAGCTCCTTAGCGTGCTCAATGAGGGGCAGCCGGCTCGTCTGTGTCAACTGACGGAGGACGAAGAAGCCGCCATTCGCTTTCTGGGATTGCTCACCCGTAAGCCCGTGATCTATGCCGCTAATGTGGCTGAGCAGGATTTGGCCACTGGCAATGAATGGACAAGGGCGGTTCAGGAGATTGCCCAGCGGGAGGGGGCGGAGGTGGTGATTGTCTCGGCTCAGGTGGAGGCTGAACTTGTGGATTTGCCCGAGGGCGATCGCGCCGAGTATCTCGCCAGTCTTGGCGTCAGTGAAGGGGGCTTGCGATCGCTGATTCGCTCAACCTACAAGTTGCTGGGTCTGCAAACCTTTTTTACTACAGGGCCTAAGGAAACTCGAGCGTGGACGATTCCCGCCGGTGCCAAAGCCCCCCAAGCCGCAGGCGTTATTCACAGTGACTTTGAGCGGGGTTTTATTCGCGCTGAGACGGTGAGCTACACAGACCTAGTGGCCTGCCAGTCCATGACGGTGGCTAAGGAAAAAGGCCTAGTCCGCAGTGAAGGCAAAGACTACGTTGTGCAGGAGGGGGATGTGATGCTCTTCCGCTTTAATGTTTAGCCCCTCCTGATTGGATGACAAGTTTATAGCAACGTTCCCACAATCGGATAAACCAAGGGGGGTACAATTAAGGCCATCGCCACCCCCACCGCTGCGATCGCACTGAGCAGAACCGCACCAGCGGCACAATCTTTGGCAATGCGGGCAAGCTCGTGATATTCCTTGCCAACGGTGAGATCCACCACCGCTTCAAGAGCCGTATTCAGCAGCTCTAGCCCCATGACAATCCCAATCGTGAGCAAAATCACTGCCACCTCAACGGGGGGAAGTTTTAGCAAACCACTGAGGGCGATCGCGCTAAGACCAACTGCGGTGTGAATCCGAAAATTGCGCTGAGTCTGAAAGGTATAGACCACCCCCGCCCATGCATAACGGAAACTATTCAGTAAAGAGGGCGCCACACGGTAGGAGCGCTGTCGCAGTATGGTTATCCCTGATGTTTTCTCAGCATAGGTGGCAAGAACTTTTTGTGTCATAACGTTACCCATCACACCAAACATTGGTCTTTAAGTGTTGACGCTGGATTCCATACGCCTTAAAAAGTTTTTCAAAAAATTTGGCTGTTAACGCCTCCCATTTAAGCACATCCTTTGGGATTTCGTTCCTATGGATTATCGGGAGAATAGGGAGGGGTAAGACCCACTGCCCTAAGACACTCAGCCTGCTGAGCCAGCATCCGTGCCAATTGCGTCTCATCGGGATGATCCCAGCCCAAAAGATGGAGTAGGCCATGGCAAGCCAGCCAAGTCACTTCTATGGATAGAGAATACCCCCTTTCCCTGGCTTGCTTTCGGGCAGTGTCGCCAGAAATAATGATGTCGCCAAGGTATTCAGGTTCCTCTAGGGGCAGCGGCAGAGCGTCATCGCGGGTGGCAAAGGCGAGTACATCCGTAGGGGTGTCGCGATCGCGATACTGATGATTAAGTACCTGAATTTCAGCATCCGTCGTCAAACGCAGTGTTACCTCATAGGCCTTACCTTGGTTTGGTTCAACCATGGCAATCCACGTGCGAAACCACACTTGCCAAGGAAGTTCTGCCACCTCATTGCTCAGGGAAGGATCGTGAAGTTCTAGATAGACGGTAACCGTCATTTGTTTTTGCTGTGTTCTCACTAGCGGGTGAGGTAGGACAAGCCCACCAACAACGCCAACAGACCGATACTCGTGAGGGCAAAATGGATCAGAGATTTGCCCCCCTTGCGCACCATGTTCCGCATGGCCAATTTGACATAACTGGGCTGCTCGACAGGGGAGGACGTGGGTTCTGGGGACTCGCTCATGGGATTTCACTGCTATTGGCAATCTTCATGAATTTTAACAAAGAGTGCTTGACTTCAGTAGCGCGATCGCGGGCGATGATTGGCCACTGATTGCACGAGCCCCAAACCAATATAGGTTGCCAAAAGGGCAGAACGGCCATAGCTGAGGAAAGGCAAGGGAATGCCCGTCACAGGAAATAGGTTCATGGTCATGCCGATATTGACCACCGCTTGGAACATCAACATGGCAAAAAGACCGATCGCCAGCAGCGAGCCGAAATCATTGCGGGCACTATTGGCAATTTGCAATAGCCGCAGGCCAATCAACCAAAACAGTCCCAAAACCAGCAGCCCCCCCAAAAAGCCTAATTCCTCACCGATGACGGAAAAAATAAAGTCCGTGTGCTGCTCAGGGATAAACCCCAACTGTGTCTGTGTCCCGTGAAACAGACCTCGCCCCCACAGTCCACCGGCACCAATGGCAATGCGGGACTGAATCAGGTGATAGCCCGCCCCCAAGGGGTCCTTATCGGGATCTAAAAACATTAAGAGGCGATCCTTTTGATAGTCCTTCAGCACACTCCACAGCAACTGTCCTAGACCGGCACCTGAAAGGTTCAAAACAATGCCGCCGATCGCCCCAATCCACCCCAAGGGCAGGTTTTGCCATGCCACAACCCCCATCCCTAATGTCCACAAAAACCACAGCACCAAATTCAGTTCATAGGGCAGGGGTAGGGCAAAGAGAATCGCCGCCACCAAAGGGGAGAGCATGAGCACAATCCAGCCCAAACGGGCATTGGCCCAATAGAGCATGCCCAAGGTGATGGCGCCAAAAACAAGGGAGGTCCCCAGATCAGGTTCCGATAAGATCAACCCTAGGGGCAAGACCGTTACCGCAAACACCCGTAGAATGCCGCTGAGGCCATTGGCAGGCACCCGCTGGAGTAGGGCAGCTTGGGTGAGGATGATCGAGATTTTAGCAAATTCTGAAGGCTGGAGGTTAAAGCCCGCAATGGGCAGCCAACTTTGGGCACCGTTAGCTTCAACACCAAATAAGCTTACAGCTAGTAGGAGGGCACAACTGATACCATAGACCCACCAATGGACTGAGATAAAGACCGATGTCGGCACCCGTGCCAGTAGGAAAAGCAAAATCGTCCCCACGCTCGCGATCGCCAGATGTTGGAAGCCATCCTTTTCGCCAATGTGCAGCTCGGCACTGTGAATGGCCACTGCCCCCAACAGCGTAATCAGCCATACGGCAATTAAAAGGAGCCAATCCATCCCCCGCCAAGGGTGGAGCCAAGCAGACCAGCGGCGTTGCCATAGCCGAGTTGTCCAAAACATCGCCCAATATCCTTCGTTCGCACTAGGCTGGAACAGTGGTGGTTTGATCAAGATTCCCATTCTAGCTTGAGTGGATCCATGCTTCGGTGGCGACAGGGTTGGTCAAGGCTTTTGTGGTCAATTTCGGGGCGGCTGCTGCTGGTGATGCTGCTGATTTCCCTATTACCGATGGGGATGGTGGTGCTCTACAACCAAACTGAAAGCGCTGAAATGATGAAGCGTTGGGAAATTGATGCCCTGCAACTGCTGGCGATCAGCAAAGCCCGTTCCCTTGATCAGCTGTTTCAGGATGCCCTCAATGATGCTCTCTTGGTAGCCAATGACAGTGACGTACAGTATTTCCTGAGGCGTGGGAGCCATAGTGCCATCGAGCAAGCGACGATGAATAACTTCCTCGAAGATGTCAAGAACCTGAACCCAGCCTATTATCAGGTGATTCTCCTCAACCGTGATGGCCAAGCGATCGCAGGGACACGGCGTACCCGTCTGGGGCTAGACTACAAGAACACCCCCCTCTGGCAGCAGTCGGCAACAGCAGACTACTTCATTTCTCGGGTCAAAATCAATAGCGCGATCACTGAGCAACCCCTGTTTGTTGTCTTCCAAACGATTATTGATAGCAATAATGAACGATTGGGAGCAGTTCTACTACCTCTACAAGCGACCGCAGTCAAAGACATCGTGACCTACCTAGTGCCCGATATTCACGGTGAATCTTTTCTCATTGATGATCACGGTCTGATTCTGAGCACCACAAATCCTTACCTGAATTTGCATAGCATTGAACCACTCCCCCCCGAGATTCGCGACCAATATTTTCTCTTGACATCACCTCAACCCATTCCCACAGTGGCAGATCGCAGCTACACCTTGCGCAATGTCTTTCTCAAGGCCAAATCAAAAGAGGTCGGTGCTCTCCTCGCCAGTCGTTCTTCCGGAGGCGATGCCGATTATATCTATGCCTATGCGCCCCTGACCCGTCATCAGGGCGTTGTTGTGGTCAGTGTACGGTTGAGCGAGTTTCTAGCGCCCTTAGAGCGGTTGGCGACCCAAGGTTTCCTCAGTCTTTTCTTTGTTGGTGTTGGGGTCATTCTCATTTCCCTGATTGTGGCTCGTTCGATTACTAAGCCGATTCGTGCCCTTGTCAGTGCTGCCCACGCCCTCAAGCATGACCAGTTTAACGAGTTTAATCCCAGAGTTCTCAGGCACTATGCTCAAGGGAGTGATGACATGGCAGAACTTGCCCAAGTCTTTTTGGACATGGCACAGGCGGTAGAGCAGCGCCAAGATCAACTGAAGGAGGAACTGAGTGAACTAAAAATCGAAATTGACCAAGAAAAGCGAAAGAAATCCGTTGCCGAAATTACCAGCACCGACTACTTTCAAGAACTGCGCCAACGGGCACAACAACTGCGCCAACGTGCCCATACCCAATCTCCCACTCCTGCCACACATCCACAGATAGGGCATACTGAGGGTGAAGCACGCAAAGATGAGCCACCCCTGCCAACATGAGCTTTCCTGCGCCGACTTTGGCTGAATTGCCCTTCCATCCCTACATTGATGATGCAGGCCGGGTAGCACCGGATCTTAAGGGGGCGATCGGTCTCTATGCCATTTTTGATGCCACTGGCAGCGTGCAATACATTGGCTATTCGCGGGATATGCGACTGAGTTTGCTGCAACACCTTGTGCGTTGTCCCCAGCAGTGTCGTGGCTATAAGGCGATCGCCATCGAACGTCCCGATCGCCCGTGGCTAGAAGCGGTAAAACAACAGTGGCTAGCGGAATTGGGGACCGTCCCCCTCGGCAATGATCGCGATCGCCCCCAGTGGGAAAATGCCATTGATGTCAGGGAGCAAATGACCGAGGCCGAACGCACTGCATGGGCAAGTGCCGATCCATTGACGCAACCGAAACTGCTGAAACAGGTGGCGCGGCGGGTTGAAGCAGCAATTCTGGAACAGCTAAAGCAGCGATCGCTACAGGAGCCGCTGGTCTTTAACGCCAAACTAAAGGAAAGTGGACGGCTGAACCTCAAATGATGACTTCTCCCCCCCTGACCTCTAGCCAAATCTGGCAAATCAATCAACTCCTGCGCCAAGCGGGGCAGCGGGCACGGCAACTGGCACAGCAACCCTTTGAGGTCATTGAAAAGGGACGCCAAGACTTCGCTACGAGTATTGATCGCTTTTTGGATCGGCTCTTGAGTCAAAAATTTCGCGCTTGGTTTCCTGAGGATGGCATCATCAGCGAAGAAAATGCTGACTCCCAAGCAGTCTTTCAAGAACCGAAAAGCCGCTACTGGCTGATCGATCCCCTTGATGGCACGGATGATCTGATTCACCATCGCCAAGGTTACGCCCTCATGGTGGGCCTGCTGGCGCACTACAGTCCAGTGGCGGGTTGGATCTATGCTCCCAATCTGGATCACCTCTACTATGGCGGTAAAGATTGGGGACTCTTTCAGATGAGCAGTGGTGGTCCCCCTGTCCCCCTATTACCGGTTTGCCCGCCCTCTCCTAGTGAAGACCATTGCCCGATCATGATTGGCTATCGCGACTACCGCACCTACGGCGATGCAATTCATCGGGTGTTGCCCCAAGTGGAATTTCGCTTTCTGGGCAGTTTTGGCCTCAAGGTGATTGAAGTGATTTTGGGACGGGCGGGACTCTACCTCTACTTAAATCAGCGGGTGAAGCTCTGGGACACCACCGCCCCCTTGGCTTTAGCAACGGCAGCAGGTTTGGTGTGCACCGACTTGCAGGGAAATCCCTTGCGCTTTGATGCTACGGGGTTACAGGGACAGACCCTTGCCCATCAGCAACCAATTCTCATTGGCTGGCCAGAGTATATCGCTGCCTTGCGATCGCCCTTGGTGGAGGCGATTACCGCCGTTCAACTGTCCCTTGGCTCTACCTAGCATCTCTGAGAAATAGGCTATCGTGGGGCTAGAGTCTGCTTGGAGGCATCCCGATGGGGCGCTGGCACAGTTGGTCATTGGTAGGAATGGCGATCGCCACCGTCCATATTGCTCAGCCTTTTCCGGCTCAAGGGGTGAGCGTTACAGAAGTTGCCCGCATTGCCAAAAATATCACTGTGCTCATTGAAGGTACCAACAGCCATGGCTCAGGTATCCTATTGCAGCGCAAGGGCAGTACCTACGTTATCCTCACCGCCTACCATGTGGTTGAAAAGGCCGGCCAGTACACGGTGAAAACGGTTGATGGTCAGCGCTATGCCATGCAACCCAACTCCATTCGTCCCTTGCCCGGTGTTGATCTGGCCACGCTGGAAATTGAAAGCAACCGCGATTACACCCTTGCCACACTGGGAAACTCCGTAGAGGCAGTGGAGGGCATGCCCGTTTTTGTGGCTGGTTTTCCTGCTCAGGAGGCCTCGATTCTGGGGGGCATTTACCAATTTACCGAGGGGCGGTTGACGGCCAATGCCTCGCGTCCGATTCAAGATGGCTATGCCTTGGTCTATAGCAATCCCACCTTGCCGGGGATGAGTGGCGGCCCTGTCCTCGATGAAAATGGCCGTTTAATTGGGGTTCATGGCAGTGCCGATATTGCTTCTACCCTTGTGCAGGAGGGCAGTGGCTCCAGTACTGTCTTTGTGAAACGCGGCTTTAATCTCGGCATTCCCATCAATACCTACTTGAGTTTGACCACACCGTCGCGGGAAACCACGGCTCTGCCTGCCCCGACCCCCCTGAAGGCAGCGGACTATTTCCTCGCCGCTGAGGAGCACTTCCAACGCAAGAATTTTGCCGCCGCCATTGACAACTATAGCCAGGCGATCGCCCTTAATCCTAACTACAGTGAAGCCTATCTGGGACGGGCCGTGGCGCAAATGTTTGCCCTTGTGCCTCACCAAGACTTTAATCAGCTCGGTGAAGAACTGGGAACCAAGTACCTGAGTCGTCTGACCCAAGGCAACCCTATTCTCAAGGATGCCTTTCCCCCCCACCCGCCCACCCCCATGCTGGATACGTTTGTCCGCAATATGGCTGAACGCCCCGGCACGATTCAGCAGGACATTGCCAAGGCGATCGCCCTCAATCCCCAGTACACCGAAGCCTATGGCATCCGTAGCTTTTTGAATTTGCTCCTCGGCAACTTTGGTACTGCCGTTGCGGATAGCGATCGCGCCCTTGCCCTCAGTCCCAACAACAGCGATCTGCAAATGATTCAATCCTTGGCGTTGTTTCTCAGTGGCGATTTTCGCCGCAGTATCCCCGTGTTTGATCGTCTCATTACCGCCAATCCCAAGAGCACCGACTATCATTTGCTGCGGGGAATTGCGGCTTTTCTCATGGGAGACTATGCCCTCAGTCGCCCCAGTTGGACAGCCTTGACGCAACTTACCCCCAAAGATCCCATCCCCTTTGCGGTGCGGGGTGTAACGTATCTCCTTGAACAGAACCCCAAAGCGAGCCTACCGGATCTGCGCCAAGCCGCTGAACTCTATCGCCAACAGGGGAAGATGCAGTCCTACAACGAAATGATGGAGGCAATTCGTCAGATTGAGAACCGCTAGCGTTGCCACTGCTGCAAGAGCCAACGACCGAAACGAATCAGGTGTTCTTCAATCCAGAGAAACAGGCGATCGCACCACAGCAGGAGGCGTTCAAACCAGTGGAGTTCATAGCCAATCAGGGCAGCATCCACATCAAGAATTAACTGCTCTGGATTTGGAGGGACACTGGTGGCCGCAGTTTCCGAGGGTGGCGAATGGGCTAGGGAATCAGAGCGACTGCCTAGGCTAAGAAGGGTCTCCACGGGAGAAAAGACTGGCAAAGGATCCGTAGCCGCCAATAGCGGTGAATTTACGGCTGCCACCACTGGAGGTTGGAATCCCCCTAGCCAATAGGAGAGTTGACTCAGCCAGTCTGGGAAGGGCAGCTTGAAGGGGTTGAGATGGCGTTCAATCCAAGCCAGAACTTGCGCCTGTTGGGCAGGGGTGAGGGTATAAAGAATCTCGTTATCGCTGCCGATGAGCACCATCTGCTGGGTTTCTAGAAGGGTGGCAATCCCCTGCACCCGCACTTGGGACAGCGTATTTTTGCGGCCGAAGGGAAGGCGCGATCGCAACCAATGGAAGACAGCGGCTAGGGGAGACACTGGGGGTAGGACTAAATCCCCTTCACTAGCACCTGTTAACTGAAGTTGCCCTAGAAAATTGCCCACCAAACAGGACGGTGGGTTAGAGCCTGCTTTGAGCGATCGCTGCTGCCAACCCCAGAGCCAGTGATGCCGTCGCCGATACCACTGCCGAAGGTGCTGATAGTACACTGCCAAGGCATAGGCAATGCGTTGCTCAATTTGCCGCTGTTCTGTGGCGGTGAAGATTTTCAAGGGACGGGCAGCCTCATCCACAAGCAATAGGGATTTTGCGGCACGATCGCAGGCAAGGTAAAAGGGCTGCCGCTGTGCCAAAGGTGCATCCTGTGGTGGTAACGTCTTGGACTGGGGTTGAAACCAGCGTTGCACAGTAGCAATCCAGCGCTGCCACCAAGGAAGTGGACGGGCAATGGGGGCGATCGCCACCACCCAAGAGTCATCCTCCCCTTTCGTCAGGGAGAGGGCAGACATCACGGTTAGCAGTGCTTCATCGGCAGAGGGTGCCGCTGTGGGTTGCGCTAGGAGGCGTTGACGCATTCGAGAGACGCTGCCCATGAGTTGGGGGAGTCCCCGCTGCCAAACCTGTGCCAGAATGGCGCCAATCACCTGCAGCGTGCCACTGAGGCTGCTTTCAATTTGCCATAGTTGGCGTTGCCAGTGTTGCTGCCAACGGTGCCATTGCTGTTGCCAAAAGCTCAAGAAGCGACTCTGATAGGAAACTGCCATCGCAGCTTTGGGGGTAGAGGAATATAAAACTAGATTAGCGTTCTGAGGTGCTCAATAGGCACCTAGTATTGATCCCGTTTACCCCGCAACCGTGTAAAGGTTTGGAGGGGGGTGGTTGCCCCCACTGCTGCTTGAATGGTGTTGACTTCACAGCGTAAAAAAGGATTCGTTGCCTTTTCAACGCCAATCGTACTGGGAATCGTGCTTTTTCCTTGGGCGCGATCGCGACAGACTTGAGCATAGCGCTCTTGCAGGGCAGGATTATTGGCATCCACTGTCAGGGCAAAGCTGAGGTTCTTTTGGGTATATTCGTGGGCGCACCAGACCCGCGTTTGCTCCGGCAATTGCCGCAGTTGATTCAAAGACTCCAACATCTGTGCCGGTGTCCCCTCAAAAAGACGACCACAGCCACCGCCAAAGAGGGTATCACCGCAAAACAGATCGCCCGTTGCTGGCTCATAGTAGGCAATGTGACCGCGGGTATGGCCGGGAACAAACAGCACCTCAAAAGCATGTTCGCCAAAGGGCACGCGATCGCCGGCACTAAGAAAAACCGTTTGCTCTGGAATGCGGCCTTGATCTTCGCGGCTGCCATAGACTTCGATATTGGGGAAGCGCGATCGCAGGGCACGATTGGCCCCCACATGATCCCAGTGGTGGTGGGTATTGAAGATTGCCGTCAGTGTTGCTCCCAATTCCGCTAATTTGGCAAGAACAGGTTCTGGCTCTGCCGGATCCACCACTGCCGCTGTCGCCGTTTGCGGATCATGGAGCAAAAAAATGTAGTTATCTGTAAGGGCATTGAGGCGATAAATCATCATGGCCGTTGTTCCTGTACCCAGCGTCGCCAATTTTTCTCTGCCTCTACCTCATCCATTTTGGCCTCTGCCAAGAAGCGATAAAGGCATTCCTTGGGCACCCATGGAAACAAAGGGGAGCGATCGCACCCCTGATAGCATCCGTCCCACAACTGGAAAATTTGCCATTCCCGACCATTGTACCGCCATAGCTCCGGTACCCCCAAGGCCGCATACAGCTGGTTTTTATCGATATCGGTATGGGTCATGTCCACCTCAATCACTAAATCAGGCGGTGGATCAATGCTCAGATCAATGCTGCGGCCAGCCACCTGTGGTTGATGGTGGATGTAATAGGCATTATCTGGTTCTGCTCCTCGCTTCAGATCCGGTCGCCACAGGGTTGTTGAGCGCAGCGATCGCAGCCGCAGTCCTGTTTCCACCACCAGAATGCGCAAAAATAGACCCATTAGCTCACTGGCAAACTCATGCTCTTCAAGGGGCATCGTAATTTCAAGGATTCCGCGATCAAATATCAAGTGGGCAGCACGGGTTTGCGGCAGGGCATTAAGAATCTCTTGGTACTGCTGCCAAGTGAGGCCGTGGAGCGTGACACGCTGTTCGCCCGTAGTTGTGGTTAGGGTTTTCATGGCAAATCCCCTATGACTTTGGTATCAGCTTCCCACCTGTGGCACACAAATCAATGAGTTCACAGCCTTCGCACTGGGGTTGGCGCGCTTGGCAAACGGCGCGGCCATGGTAAATCAAGCGAATTGACCAGTTTTCCCAATCGGGCTGGGGAATCAGGCGCATTAAGTCCCGCTCAATTTTCACGGGATCCGTTTCTTGGGTCAGCCCCAGCCGCCGGCTCAGCCGCTTGACATGGGTATCCACCGTCACTCCCCCCAAAATGCCGTAGCCATGGGCAAGAACCACATTGGCTGTTTTGCGAGCTACCCCCGGCAGTGAAAGCAAATCTTCCATCACCTTGGGCACTTGACCCCCATAGACTTCGACAATGCGGCGGCAGGCGCCTTGGATATGGCGGGCTTTGTTGCGATAAAAACCAGTGGACTTGATGTACTGTTCTAGCTCAGCCAAATCAGCCATGGCAAAGTCCTCGGCATCGCGATAGCGAGCAAACAGCGCCGGTGTGACTTGATTCACCCGCTCATCCGTGCATTGGGCAGAGAGAATTGTGGCTACCAGCAGTTGCAGCGGATTGGCAAAGTTGAGGCTACAGGTGGCATCCGGATAGAGGCGTTTGAGGCGGGTGAGAATTTCCAAGGCCCGTTGTTGCTTGGCGGAGAGGCGACGGGTAATAGCCATAGGTAGACTTAAAAGAGTTGCTGCACCCAGCCCAAGCCCGTGAGGTTCACGGTGTCCCGCACGATGAGGAACATCCCCAGTCCAAGGAGCAACACCAGCCCCGTTTGCATGACGCCCTCTTGAATGCGATTGGGTAAGGGACGACCCCGCAGCGCTTCCACCAGTAAAAAGAGCAGTTGACCGCCGTCAAGGGCTGGAAAGGGCAGAATATTAATAATTGCAAGGTTAATACTGATCAAGGCGGTAAAGGTAAAGAGCTGTTCAGCATTGGAGCGGGCAATATCCGCGCCCATCGCTACGATCGCCACCGGTCCAGAGACCTGTTGAGCCGCTTGATCAAAATGCTGGAAAAGTTCGCGAAACCCCTCTAGGGTCAAAACAATCACCCGCTGAAACTCCGCTGCTGCCGCCGTGACTAATTTAATCGGGTTTAAGGTGTGTTCACGGTGAATGTCGGCATGGGGGGCTAATTGAACGCCAATCCGGGCTTGACCATCCTCACTCACCTCTGGCGTGACGGTAATCTCTTGGATGTGTCCTTGACGTTGAATCGTCAGTGTCAGGGGTTGCTGCGGATGCTGCTGAATGGCTCGCATCAGGTTTGGTAAGCTATTGGCATCGGCACCCAAGGGTTGGCCATCCACCGCTAACACCAAGTCCCCCGGTTGAATGCCCGCTTTGGTGGCCACAAGGCTACTTTCCGGGACAAGGGCGGGAATGAGGACACCCTCATAGTAGGTGGCCTGACTAATGCCCATGACGCCCACTTGCACCAGCAGTAGCAAATAGGCAAAGACCAAGTTGGCAATCACCCCCGCGCTGATGACAATGGCGCGATCCAAAATCGGCCGGTTGCTCAGGAGATTGGGATCGTTGACGGGAACGCTGCTATTGGGGTCATCGTCTGGGAATCCCACATAGCCCCCTAGGGGAACTAGGCGCAGGGCATACTCGGTATCCTTGCCTTGAAACTTCCAGAGGATCGGGCCAAAGCCGATGGAAAAGCGGTTGACATGAATGCCTTGGCTGCGGGCAGCGATAAAGTGCCCCCACTCATGGACAAAAATCAAGATTCCCAAGATGGCGATCGCCACCACGACTGCAACCATGGACATAGATTCAACCCAGTGCTACGCTGCGAATTGTTAACTCCCTTTTATTGTGACACCGAACTTCCCCTTGGATCGGTGATCTCGCCACAGCCCCTTGCATCATTTCTCAAACTTGTGCGATATATTGCAAAAATGCAACAAAGTGGGATGATAAGGAATTATTCTTAGTGGACGCTCCTGAGAGAGACCCATACAAACGTGCTATTTGAGACCTCAACGTTAAAGGGAATTTTCTACAATGTCTTTATTTGATTGGTTTGCAAATCGCCGTAAAGAAACCGCCTTGACCCCCATGCAGCCAGAGCGGGAGATCGCTGATGGTCTCTGGACAAAGTGCGAAGCCTGTGGCGTCATGATCTACAGCAAGGATCTGCATAGCCATCAACTGGTGTGCCCAGAGTGCGGCCATCACCATCGCGTCAGCAGTAGTGAGCGTATCCAACAACTGATTGACCCCCACACATGGCGCCCCCTCGATGAAAATTTGGTCAGTTGTGACCCCTTACAATTCAAGGATCGCAAGCCCTATAGCGATCGCCTGCGGGAATATCAAGAGAAAACCGGTCTCAAGGATGCCGTGCAAACCGGCCTCGGCCAACTCGAGGGTCTGCCAGTTGCCTTGGGGGTGATGGACTTTGCCTTCATGGGCGGTAGCATGGGCAGCGTGGTCGGCGAGAAAATCACGCGCCTGATTGAACGGGCCACTTGGGAGCAGATTCCCCTTGTGATTGTCTGTGCCTCTGGCGGTGCCCGCATGCAAGAAGGGATGCTCAGCTTGGTGCAAATGGCGAAAACGGCTGCTGCTCTCGAACGGCATCGCAGTGCAGGTCTGCTTTATATCCCCGTCTTGACCCATCCCACTGCTGGGGGCGTGACGGCTAGCTTTGCCATGTTAGGGGATATTATCATTGCCGAGCCAAAAGCAACGATCGCCTTTGCGGGGCGGCGGGTTATTGAGCAAACCCTGCGGGAAAAACTTCCCGATGACTTCCAAACCGCCGAATTTGTCCAGAAATGCGGCTTTGTGGATGTGATTGTGCCGCGGACTCACCTGAAGTCAACTTTGGCACAGTTAATTCGGTTACATCAACCGGTGACGCGTCATGTTTCCTCGACCCTGCTGCCCAAATCATTTCCTGTGATGGCAATGGCTGAGGAATAACAGCAGCAACCCCCAGATCAAGGGTTGTCCTAGGGCGATCGCTATACAATAGGGGATACCGCTCCCACACCGCAAGGGGTGGTCGTCACTGTGCTGTCTTTGCTGGCTCACCTGCTCTAATGCCTACCGCTCAAACTGATCAAAACCTCAAACTTTGGTGGGGCGTTCTCTATCCTGCCTATACCGATCACCCCATTTTGGCTGTCTCCAACCGTAACTCTGAGGGAACTGTGTTTGAGCAGGACACCAATCCTCCCAATGCCGCCGCTTTTTTTGACCCACAGCACCGCTACCAACGCTGGGATCACCGTTACGCCTGTGATTTGCCCCAACTGGTACAGGATCTACAGCCTGAGGAACCGACGCTCTTAGAAGCCCTCCGCGAAACGGCTCAGGATTGGGCACAGGGGTTAAACATTCTCGACCCCAGTGTGGTCATTCCCCATTTGCAAGCTCAATACCCTGACCTCAGTGCGGTGGCGATCGCCTACCTTGCCTTGCACCTTGTCTATCCCGAAACCATTCCAGCCATTCACGATGCGTGGCTAGATACCGTTTCCACAAGCAACTTACCGGCCAACTACTGCCACGGCATTATTCTCGACTACAATCACACAGCGCGCCCTCTGCAAGATGTCTGGCAAGACGACAACATTTCCGATGAGCAAATTTTCCAGTACCTAGAGGACATGATTGAGCTGTGGAAGACTCTAGAACCGTGGCACTGCCATTATTCCTTGCTCACAGTTAGGAATTTAGCCGTCAACCCTGACGATCAATTGCGGCTGCATCAACTGGACTTCACCTTGCCCTTAGTGAAAACCTTTGAGCGACCCACGCCACCCCCCAGCCTCGTTACTGTTTGGGAAGAGTTATTTCGCCATGCCTCTAGTCGTCGTCAAGCCGTTTTTATGCCGCTCTTGGTCTCCTTGAGCACGGCTCCTCTAGAGAAAATCTCAGAAATTCAGATGTTGCTCGACTCTCTCGCCTCCACCCTGCGCAGTGAACCCCTGCCAGACTTTGAGGAGGAGACAGGTGAAAGTACGGGTGACTTGATTAATGAACTGCCAGACATCACCCTCTCATCAGAATCACCAGAAGAGGATCATACCGCTATTGAGGATGCACCCACTGCCCTCTTACCGCGGCAACTGGTTCAAGTGGATGTTGCTGCCCAGACAGACACCGGGCGCGATCGCCACCACAACGAGGATTTTTACCTGATTGATCATCGGCAGCAAGTGCGTCTCACCCCCCAGGGGCAGCAGTTGGATGTTCAGGGACTATACGTGCTCTGTGACGGCATGGGGGGGCATGCAGAAGGTGAAATTGCCAGTTCCCTTGCCACTAAAACTGTTCATGAATACTTCGAGCAGACTTGGCCGTGGCAGGGAGAACTGCCGAGTGCGGAGGAAGTACGCAACGCTATTTACCGTGCCAATGAAGTCATTTTTGCCACTAATGATCAAAAAGGGAAAACCGGCAGTGGTCGCATGGGGACCACGCTTGTCATGGCTCTACTGCATAACTACCACCTACGCCTTGGCCATGTCGGTGATAGTCGCATTTACCGCTTCACCAAACGCCAAGGACTGCAACAACTCACCATTGATCACGAAGTCGGTCAACGCCTGATTCAACAAGGGGTAGAGCCTGAAATTGCCTACGGTCGTCCCGATGCCTATCAACTCACCCAAGCCCTTGGCCCCCGCAGCAATGAAGCCATTGCCCCTGAGGTTATAGACTTGGACATCGAAGAAGACACCCTGATTCTGCTTTGCTCCGATGGCCTTTCCGATAACCGCTGCCTCGAAACCCACATTATTAGCCATTTGCTGCCAATGCTGGATTTTAGTCTCCCCCTCAATCAGTCGCTTCATAAACTCATTGATATTGGAAATCAAGTCAACGGCCACGACAACCTAACAGCGATCGCCCTCCGCTTCAAATTGCGCTCTGTTCTTAATGCCCTATTTTAGACAGTACCCGCAGCAGACACTTTACCAAGTGGCACATTGCCTTGATCACACTTAAAATAGTCCCTGAGGATAAAACTATCCTCATTAGCAAGTTTTTTTTACATAACGTCATATGAATTCTCAATGCTTAACAAAAGTGTTGCCCTACAGCTGGGTGATCCTGACTAGCTTGACCTCTTTTCTTGGTACACCCGCCCTTGCTGAAATTACCCCCGCTCCCAATGCCACTGGCACCACCGTAGAAACCATCAACCATCAGTTCAACATTGGGGGCGGACAACGTTCTGCCGATGGCCAAAACCTTTTTCACCTGTTTCGTGATTTCAATGTCCAGCAGGGGCAAATCGCCAACTTTCTTTCTACCCCGCAAATTCGCAACATTCTTGCTGGCGTCAATGGTGGCAGTGCTAGTTATATCAACGGCGTGCTGCAAGTTACAGGCGGAAACAGTCATCTCTACCTCCTGAATCCTGCAGGTATTGTTTTTGGTCCGAATGCGCAGTTGAATCTACCAGCAGCATTCCATGCCTCGACAGCCCAGCGCGTTCACTTTGGCAATGGCCTCTTTGATCTCAATGGTTCAAACACCTACAGCCAACTCAATGGCTCCCCGATTGGCTTTGAATTTGCTAATAGAGGCATCCTAATTAATGAAGGCAATCTTAGGGTTAATGACGGTCAATCCCTGACCCTGATGGCGCATCAGGTGATCAATACAGGTACCCTTGGCGCAACGGGGGGCACGGTCAATGTTGTGGCGGTACCTGAATCAGGTCTGGTGCGCATTTCCCAAGAGGGCATGCTCCTCAGTCTAGAGATTCCCAAAGAGCGATTGCCCGCCGCAGGCATTATTCAGCCAATTGATCTCCCGACGTTACTCACAGGGGGTAATGGCTATCCTGCCGTCAATAGCGTGATTCAAAATCCAGATGGCACGATTCATTTGGTTCACGACAGTACCAAGATTCCCCTAACCACAAATACAGCAGTCATTGGCGGCACGATTGATGTGAGTCATACCACCGGCGCCGGGGGTAAAATCACCATTGCTGGCCAAGGCAGTAATATTGCTCTGATTAATGCTCAACTGAATGCTGCGGGTAATACAGGGGGCGGCACAATTCTCATTGGTGGTGACTATTTAGGGGGAACAACAGGAACTGGCCGGCTAGGCAGTAGCTTCAATGCGCAAAACCTTTTTGTTAATGCCGGTACTCTTTTGAATGCTGATGCCACCCATCAGGGTAACGGGGGCACAATTATCAATTGGGCAGAGCACAACACACGTTTCTATGGCCAGATCAGTAGCCGTGGCGGTGCGCTTGGGGGAGATGGCGGCTTTGTCGAAGTTTCTGGCAAACAGTTTCTAGATTTTCAAGGCACAGTCGATACCACTGCCCTAAATGGTAACACAGGAACATTATTACTTGATCCGACAAACATATACATCACTGACAGCATGTATGATGTCAACATTACTTCCTCTTCGCCCTTTAAAGCACTATCAAACTCTTATCCAATTTCTGTGTTAACTATAGGAACGCTGTTATCAGCACTCAATTCCACAGACGTTGTCATAACAACAGACAGTACGGCGCTAACTACTGGGAATATCTATGTAGAAACCTCAATTTCCAGCAGCTCGACAAACTCACTCACGCTACAGGCTGATAATGATATCATCATCGGCTACCCCATCTCGCTTCAGGGGAGCTTGGTATTACAAGCACAGGGAGTGATTCAAAATCAATCATCCTTCAATAATCCAATTAATATCAGTGCAGCAAACATTAGTGCCAATGCTCCCATACAAACTAATGGCGCCAATATCACCCTCCAAGCTAGTGGCAATATCTTCCTTCCTTCTAGTGGCAGTGTTCTCAGTACATCAGGTGGAAGTATTAATCTACAGAGTAGTGGGGGTACGATTTCCCTTGGAGGTTTAGTTAATGCATCTGCAGGCAGCATTCAATTCAGTGGTAACACATCTCTACTAAACTCAACGAGCTTTTCAGGGAAAAATATTACATTCAATGGCAATATCAATGGCAATCATTCTTTGAATATTGACTCAACAGGTCAAACCGTAGTTTTAGGAACAATCAACACTGCAAGTCTAAGCATCAATGCTCTTAGTAATATTCAGCTGAACAATGTCACCACTAGTTCAGGTATTAGTCTAGACTCGGCATCTAATATTACTGCTGGTAATTTGCAAGTAACTCAAAGTAGTGGTACTGTCGGCGTAGTTGCTTTTAATGACATCACTCTCGGCAACCTAATCAGTGCAGGCGGAGCGATCGCAGTCTTTTCAGGAAGCGGGGGTATTTCAACTGGCAATATCAACAGCAACGGTGGTTTTGTTTATCTTGATTCCATAACTGACATAACAACTGGCAATATCACGACTCGCGGGGGTGATTTGGCTGCTGTTGCCTACAGGGGTGCTTTAACAATAGGTAATATCAATACAGCTGGCAGTGGTGGCAATGTTACACTGTTTGCGCCTACGATTACGACGGGTGATATCTTCACCAACGGTGGTAACTTCTTAGCTTGGACTGGTGATTTCCCTATTCCAACCTCTAGAGGTACGATTGATCCAATTCCGGATGATGATTTAACACTGCCCGATCTATTCACTAATCTCCAGACAATACCCAGCGGCAACTTAACGCTGGGCCATTTGACGACTGGTGGTGGGGATGTCAACCTAAGGGGCGGCAATCTAGTTTTCAACTGGATTAATGCTGGGGCGGGCAGTGTTGATATTTATGCGCAAAATTCACTGCGTGGCTTGGGTACGTTTGTTTCCAATGGTGTACCTACCACGATATGGGGTGACTCAGTGAATATCTTTATCAACAATGCTACTCCATTTTTAGTGGGCAATTCCGAAAAGAATGGAACTGCAGGGGCAATTCAAGCCGAGGGATCGATTATTCCTGTACCTACAACGCTTTCAGGTCTTGTGGAGGTCGGAAATATTCGTTTTGAAAATACAGGTCAAAATGTTGCCGATAGGAGCTTCGTTCCTTCTGAAAAAATCAATCCTCTGTTAGAACCCCCTACACCAGCCATCTCAGATCCCCTTAAAGTACCCACCGCTCCCCCTGAAATTCTCTTGACTAGAGATATCGAGACTGCCCTAGCTAGCAATAACATTGAGGGTGCGCTGGCGTTACTCGATCTACGGGGCTGTCAAGAAGTCAGCAGTTACCTACAACGTACTTGTGATAGGCAAGATTTCTCCCTTGAGGATTTACAGGCAGCCCTCAATGAAATTGCCAAGCAAACAGGTAAAAAGCCAGCGGTCATTTATACCCTAGCCCGGCCTGACCAATTTGATCTCATCTTGGTTACCCCAGAGGGGAGGCCGCTTTATACACCCCTACAGAACGTGGGACGTGAACAGTTATTGAAAACAGTGGATACTTTGACTAACAGGGTGCGTGATCCACGCCTGATCAATACCCGTACTTATCTACCGGCGGCACAACAGCTTTACCAATGGTTGATTGCCCCCTTGCGTGCTAACTTGAATGCCCAGAGCATTGATACACTGGTCTTTGTTCTAGACAGTGGTATGCGTAGCCTTCCCTTGGCAGCGCTCCATGATGGTCAAAACTTTCTTGTAGAGCAATTTAGTACGGCGCTGGTTCCCAGTATAAGGCTCATAGATATTCGCTACCGCAGTATTCAACGGGAACCCATCTTGGCAATGGGAGCATCGGAATTCCCAGATCAGTCCCCCTTGCCGATGGCACCCCTAGAGGTAGCACAGGTTGTTAAAAA
Source organism: Thermosynechococcus sp. QS41 (assembly GCF_031583515.1). Classification (NCBI taxonomy): domain Bacteria; kingdom Bacillati; phylum Cyanobacteriota; class Cyanophyceae; order Acaryochloridales; family Thermosynechococcaceae; genus Thermosynechococcus; species Thermosynechococcus sp. QS41. The sequence goes on along the minus strand of NZ_CP134181.1, from coordinate 1,993,869 downwards.
CCTAGGAGGAGGCCAAGCCTTTCTCAATGAGGCCTTTACAATTGCTAATTTTAGACAACAGCGCCGTCAAGGAATCTATCCCGTGATCCATTTGGCCACTCACGCTGAGTTTCAACCGGGGGCTGCAGAAAATTCCTACATTGCTTTTAGGGATGGGCGATTGAATCTTTTGCAGTTCCAAGGCTTACAGCTTAACCGTCCCCAAGCAGAATTTTTGACCCTCAGTGCCTGCCGCACGGCGGTTGGAGATTTGGATGCAGAACTGGGGTTTGCGGGTCTGGCGGTACAGGCGGGGGCGAAGTCGGTGCTGGCCAGTTTGTGGTATGTCAGCGATGAGGGGACGTTGGCGTTGATGACCACTTTCTACGATTTGTTAAATACGGTACCCATTAAGGCCGAGGCGCTACGGCAAGCGCAGCTAGCGATGCTGCGCGGCAATATTCGCATCCAGGACAATGAACTGCAAACAATTCGTGGCCGCATCCCGTTACCCCCAGAAGTTACCCAAGGGGCTGGTCGTCGTTCCCTCGATCATCCCTACTACTGGGCTGCCTTTACCATGGTAGGGGTTCCATGGTAGGGATAAACTAACGCTCGAGACGGGCAGTAGCAAAAATCTCTTCCAAAATCTCTGACGCACCCTGTTCACGGAGTTTCAGGGCAAGCTGCGTTCCTAGTTCTTCTGCACTGGCAGGCTCCCCTGTGAGACTGTCTTTGACAAGGCGCTGGCCATCGAGACTCGCTACTAAGCCTGTGAGGGTGAGTTGACCATTCTCAATCACCGTATGCACCCCAATGGGCACTTGACAGCCCCCTTCCAATTGCCGTAGGAAGGCTCGCTCTGCTAGGCAACGGGCTGCTGTTTCTGGATGTTCAAGGGTCTTGACCAAGGCTAAAATGTCGGGATCGTCGGCGCGGCATTCAATGCCCAAGGCACCCTGACCGACAGCATAGAGGGACACTGTTGCGGGTAAGACTTGGCTAATGCGATCGCCAAAGCCCAAACGCCGCAGGCCAGCCACCGCTAAAATCAAGGCATCGTATTCCCCAGCATCTAATTTGGCCAAGCGAGTATTTAGATTGCCCCGCACATCCTTAAACGTGAGATGGGGGTAGTGGTGGCGCAACTGTGCCAAGCGACGCAGTGACGAAGTACCAATGACCGTGCCTTCAGGTAGGGTATCAATGGTGTGTCCTGTCCATTTTGCACCTAAAACAAGGGCATCTGCTGGGTCTTCCCGCTCAGTAATCGCGCCTAAAACTAAACCATCGGGCAACTTGGTGGGTAAGTCCTTGAGGGAGTGAACGGCCAAATCGGTCTCACCCCGCAGCATTGAGAGTTCTAGCTCTTTGGTAAAGAGGCCTTTATCGCCAATTTTGGCAAGGGCGACATCAAGGATATTGTCTCCTTGGGTGGTCATGGTCACCACCTCAAAGGCGCGATCGCGATAGTGGGCTTGCAGTTGCGCCTGTACCCATTCCGTTTGCACAAGCGCCAGTTGACTTTTGCGGGAACCAATGCGAACCGGATGGGATGAGGTGGCAATCATAGCGTTGAGTGTGCAGCGGACAGCATTCAGCCATTATAGGTTGCGGGGATCCCAAGGGGCAAGATCAGGCATTTTCGGGGTGAGTACAAGCGGCAATAATCCCTGCCGCGCCACCAGAGACCACTTGAATGGGGATCCCTAGTGCTTCCTCCACAGTGGCTAAAGGCACATCATCGAGAAAAACGGGTTCATCGTGCTTGAGCATCAGACTGGGCAGAAGCAGGCGATCGCCCAAGGGTTTGCCCTTCAGGTGATAGATCAAATCATGGCCGGTTAATAGCCCTGTCACGGACATCTGCTGTCCCCAATAGTCGCTAGCAAGGGCATAGAGATCAAGGCGCAGGTTCTCAATTTGGTTAAGGCGAGCCACCAAGGGTGCAAAGGCCTGTTCCACGGTATTACCCACCACCCAACTCAGATGACGCGGCTGCGGTAAGCGTTGGGGAAGCTGTTGGGCGTGAAGCTCAAACTCTTCTAAAAACAGGCGAATCGTTCCCACACCATTACTGAGTTGCGGATAGTCCTGATAGTGGGCGGCGGGGGGTAAGGGCGATCCGGCAATCAAGAACCATTCATCTGCTAGCCAAGCAAAGGGGGTTTGCCACTGCTGTTCAAACCGCTGTTGGAGTGCCTGTACCCGTTGAATCACCGCTTGGGCGTGATCAGGGGTGACGGGAATCAGTTCATCCTCAGCAGGGCGAAAGCGAGTCAGCCCCACCGGCACCACTGCCACTGAAAGCACGGTTGGCCATTCAGGATCATAGAACTGGGCTAAATCCCGCAGTGTTTGCTCGAGGCACTCGCCGTCATTAATCCCCGGACAGACAACCACTTGGGCATGGAGTTGCAGCCGTTGCTCTTGAAACCAGCGAATCTGTTGCAGAATTTCTCCTGCCCGTGGATTTTTCAGTAGGCGTTGGCGGATGCTGGGCACCGTGGCATGGACAGAGACATAGAGGGGAGAAAGGCGCAAGCGGGCAATGCGTTGCCATTCTGAGGGCAATAGGTTGGTGAGTGTAATGTAACTGCCATAAAGGAAGCTGAGACGGTAATCATCATCCTTGAGATAGAGGCTCTGCCGCTTACCCGGTGGTTGCTGATCAATAAAACAAAAGGGGCAGCGATTGTTGCACTGCATCAACCCATCAAAGAGGGCGGTGGTAAACTCCAGTCCTAAATCTTGATCAATGTCTTTTTCAATTTCGAGAACATAGGTTTGGCCGTCTTTGCCCAGTATTTCGAGGGTGAGGTATTCCTCGGCACAGAGAAACCGATAATCAATCAAATCGCGGGGGCGATCGCCATTAATGGCCACCAACGCATCACCGGGTTCAAATCCCAACTCAGCGGCAATGGAGCCGGGTTCCACAGCAGCCACAACAGCTGGGCGAAGGGCGCGATCGCTCATGGTTGATTGTTGAAAAGAGGGGGGACAGTCAGCAAAACTTCTTTATCTTGTACTGTACCTTAGGCAGCACAGCCGCTTCCAACTCTCAGGATTCTCAAAGCAACCATAGGGTTGATATAGTGGTGTTCTACATATTTCTAAAAAATGTTAACGAGGACGATGATGGGGTCATTGGGGATTAGCTTTACCGTTGGTGCAGGTAACTTTGTCCCCTTTTATGGGGTATTGCTGCTGGGTCTTGTGGCGGCCGTGAGCATTGGCCTCATTGCATGGTACAACTCGAAGCGTCCCCCCGGTTGGGAAAATGCCGATCGCCCCAGTTTTATTCCCAAGTTGAATCTCGAAGAGTCTGAGTCCAATCCCACCCCTGATGAGACAACAGATTCGTGAAGCTCTTTCGGATTCTTTTACGGGCGGCTTGGCCGACGATTGTTGCGGCAGCGATCGCTGGACTTCTCAACGGTGGCAGTACGGCTGCGCTCATTGCCCTGATGAATGCCGCCCTGCAGAAAACCCCTGCCCTCCAGCGCCTCTTACCTTGGGGATTTATTCTCCTCGGCACGCTCCTACTGCTGACCCACTTTAGCTCCCAAGTGCTCCTGGTGCGGGCTGCCCAACAGGCGGTTTATGAAATGCGCCTCCTCCTCAGCCGCCAGATTCTCGCTTCACCCCTACGCCAGTTAGAAGCCATTGGCAATCCGCAACTCCTTGCGACGCTGACAGAGGACGTGGATGCCGTTTCCCGTTCCTTTTCCGTCCTGCCCAATCTTTTTAATGCCATTGCCATTGTTATTGGCTGCCTGATTTACATGGGTTGGTTGTCGCCGCCCCTCTTTTTTGCCCTTGTGGGCTTGATTGTCGTTGGTACTGGCAGCTACTTGTTTCTAGCGGGCAGAGCACGCAAATTCCTAGAGCGGGCACGGCAGCAACAGGATCACCTTTTTCAACACTTTCGGACACTCACCGAGGGCAACAAAGAACTCAAGCTCAATCGGCAACGGCGGTTGGCCTTCTTTTATCGGGAATTGGAACCCACGGCTCAGAAAACACGGCAGCAAAACGAGCTAGGGTACATGGTCTTTGCCATTGCTGCCAGTTGGGGGCAGTTGCTGCTGTTTGTCACCATTGGCTTCTTTCTCTTTACGCTGCCCCATTTGCTAGGAGCCACACCCACAGTTCTCTCAGGGTATGTTCTGACGATCATTTACCTCATGCTGCCGATGCAGCAGCTGATTGATGCGATTCCTGTCTTTAGCCGTGCTAGGGTTGCCCTGAAAAAAGTGGAATCTTTGCAACTCAGCCTTGGAGATCCGCACCAAAACCTCAACGATACAGGCGAACTCCCTCCCCTTGGCTGGAAAACCCTCTCTCTGCGGCAGATCTGTCATCAGTACCGCAGTGGCCACGAGGATGAACCTGCGACCTTTACCCTCGGCCCTTTGAGTTTGACCGTGCAGGCTGGGGAACTCCTTTTTATTGTCGGTGGCAATGGCAGCGGTAAATCCACCCTAGCAAAAATTATTACTGGCCTGTACATTCCCGATCAGGGAGAAATTTGGGTGGATGATCACTGTTTGCAGCCTGAGGACTACGAATGGTATCGCCAACACTTTGCCACTGTTTTTAGTGACTTTTATCTTTTTGAGTCACTGTTGGGCATTGAGTCCCCCGAACGCCTTGCAGAAGTGCCAAGTTACCTCGAAAAATTGCGCTTGAGCCACAAAGTTCGCCTAGAAGGTAACCGCTTCTCTACGACATCTCTTTCCCAAGGGGAGCGCAAGCGTTTGGGGTTGTTGATGGCCTATCTCGACGATCGCCCCGCCTACCTCTTTGATGAATGGGCAGCGGATCAAGATCCTGTGTTTCGGGAGATTTTCTACCGCCAACTCCTACCCGAGCTAAAGGCTCAGGGCAAAACGGTGTTTGTGATTAGCCATGACGATCGCTACTTTGACGTGGCCGATCGCCTGATCAAACTCGACTATGGCCAACTCGTGACCTAGGTAAACTGCTGACTGAGCATCAAGGGGTTATGCACCGTGATTTTCTTTTTGTGAATTGAGATCATTTTTTGATCCCGAAGTTCCCCGAGAAGGCGAGTTACGGTTACCCGTGTCGAACCAATGGCCTCGGCGATCGCCTGATGGGAAAGCTTCAAATCCACAGTGACTCCCGCACTCGTGGGAATCCCAAAATCACGGCAAAGAATCAGCAAAAAGCTCACCAAGCGGGATCCCATATCGCGGTGGGCAAGGGTCTCGATCATCATCTCCGTTTGCAGGATCCGCGATGACAGCCCCTGAATCATAAACATCGGCAAATCGGGATCCTCGTGCATCGCCTTTTCCACCTGTTCGATGGGAACGGCCAATAGCTCCACATTCGTAAACGCCACCGCATGGTAAAAGCGATCGGAGCGGGTGCCCGTAATCAGGGACAGCACCCCAAATACGGTATTTTCCCGCAGCAGTGCCACCGTAATTTCCTCGCCCGCTTCATACACCCGTGAGAGCTTCACTGCCCCCTTGAGGAGAAAATAGACCTTTTCCGCTGGATCTCCCGGAAAGAAAATGGTTTTGCCGCGTTCGTAAGTTTCAGTGGTGGATGGAAACAGGCCACTGGCCATGTGGCGAAAGACGGGTGCTAAGGGTTGATCTTTATTCATGAGTCGTGTGTCAATCCAAGGTGGTTTAACTGGTGGTGTGGCGATCGCATAGGGTGCTGTCGGCATTGATATCCCCCCAACAATGCAACTCTCTCAACGCCAGCGAATCTTGCTCTGGGTGAAGAGTTCAGCATTGACAGATTAGTAAAACCAATTCAGGGGCATTTTTTTGTATCATGCCACACTTTTTTTCGAGAGAATTAAGGGCGGACGCAAAAGCAAGTACCCTAATGCTCCCAAGAGGGGGACAAGGCTCCACCAGCGCCACGGTGACTTTTCCAGTCCTCGCCGTTGCCAGTCATCCACTAGTAGCACCGGCAAGAGCAACGACAGGAGGCAAAAGTCTAGGCTCATCACATGAATAAAGCGGCTGGTTTGCCACTGCTGCCAAAAGTCTGGCCAATCGCCGCCAACCAAGCCATAGCCAAGAAAGCCCACAGCCAATAAACCAATGACAACGGCAGTGAGCCGTGATTCCCAAAGGCGTACCCCCCGATTGAGTTCTCCGCTGAAGATCGGTGCTGGCTGGCGCAGGATGAAGTAAGGTAACAGGGCAAACGCACCCACGGCAAAACTAAAAGCCGCAAATGGCCACGCGGGAAATCGCTGTTCTTGACCATCCACCACCAGTAATGCGGTATAAATCAGTGGCCAGACGCCCATCAAATTAAAAAGACTGACAATGAGGGGGTTAATGCCTTGCCAGTCTCCCGTTGCTAGCCGTTGAATAAGTGTCAGTGTTTGCGGTTGATCGGGGGGGGCAAAACCAAAGCTATAGACAATCAATCCCAGCCACAGAACCGCAAAGAAAATCCGCATACCGCCCTAAGCTAAAACCGTTTCGGGTACCCCCGCTTTTTGCAGTTGCTTCGTAAATTGCGGCAGCACTCGCTGACACTGGCGGATAAAGGCCTCTAGCCAACCTTGCAAGTGCTCTAGCTGCTCCTCACTGAGAAACACATCGCGGGTGGACTGGTACGATTGACAAACCACACGACCATCATTGGTCACTGTAAAGTCAGCGAACCAACTGCTGTAGGGACGAGTCCCCCGCCAATAGTTGGCCACAATCATCTTGCCAAGGTATTTCTGGGCGATGTCGCCAATTTTGTTAAAGTGTTCTAGCACTTCCGCCAAGGTGAGGGCTTTTGCTGCGGCGCCTTTTGTTTCTCCAAGCTGCGGCAGGGTAATGTCTGTCAGTTCTTCGCGAGGCTGTCCCCCCAGACCCATGAGGGCAAAGAGTTTTTGTTCCAGATTGGCGAGGTAGCTATTGTAGGTTTGGCCGTTGCGGCTCAGGGTTTGGTGCATCCGCACAATGAGATCAATTTCTGCCAACTTAGTTGCCGCCAAGGATTCTAGGCGTGCCAATTGATCGGCAAAGGCTTGACTGTCACTTTCGGCACCACTTACGGTCAACCCAAGGGATTCAGCACGCTTTGCAAGGAGACGGCGAATGTAATAGCGGGTCATGGGTGTGAGCGACATAGTCTGAACCTCAAATGCAGCCAATGTGGAACACAGGCGGAATGTAAACTTTTGTAAATCAGCTTAACATGTCTCTGGCTGTATTGCAAAATATAAACCTTATACTTCCTGAAGCAGATTCCAGCAGCAGTAGAAACTAACTTTAGGCAAAAGTGTGTTCATTCCTCCTATCTCTTTATCAATGTAGAAGATGGAGGGTACTGTTTGGCCAGTAATTTCACGGAAATTTACTTGTACGTTGGCAAATTTAATAGAACTAAAATCAGCTAGGATTACCGAGTTTTAGATTTTTGTGGGGGTGGCCAAGTCTTGACCTAAAAAAGGGGGCGATCGCCCCCCTATCACAATACGCTTCAGCCTTAATCAGGTGCTAGCTGGCGCTGACCAACTCCGCTAAGCGTTTCGAGACCACAGCCAAGTGTCCTTTCTCCAGTACCTCATCGGCGTCGAGAACATTGAGTCCCATGATGATCCGTGCAATCAGACCCGTCCAGCCGGTTTGGTGACTCGCACCTAGTCCTGCGCCATTATCCCCATGGAAGTATTCATAAAACAGAATTAGATCACGCCAGTGGGGATCGCTTTGGAATTTTTCGGTGCCACCATAGACCGGTCGCCGCCCCGATTCATCCTTGAGGAAGATACTGGCCAAGCGGCGGGCAATTTCTGCCGAGACCTCCCAGAGGTTGAGCCAGCGGCCTGAACCGGTAGGGCATTCCACCGTAAACTCGTTGCCGTAATAGCCATACATTTTGCGGAGGGCTTGCACCAAAAGGGCATTCACGGGCATCCAAATGGGGCCACGCCAGTTGGAGTTACCGCCAAAGAGGCCGGTGGTGGATTCACCGGGTTCATAGCTAACGCGATAGGCCTCGCGGCCGAGTTGGAAAATATAGGGGTGATCGTAGTGGTAGCGGGAGAGGGCACGGATGCCATAGTCACTGAGGAATTCACTCTCATCCAACATGCGGGTGAGAATCCGCCGTAGTTTGGCCTCGTTGACGGGCGAGAGCAACCGCCGTTTTTTTACACCCGGGCGATCGATGGGGTTAATGTTGGCCAAAAGCTCAGGGTGGCGGGCATTAAAGGCAGCAATGCGTTCCCTAAAGGTGGGTAGGGAGTCCAGCAACTCTTCTGAGAAAATGGCAGTGGCACACAGGGGCAGCAATCCCACCATCGAGCGTACCTTCAAGCGCTGGGCACGACCATCGGGCAACCGCAGCAGGTCATAGTAAAAGCCATCTTTTTCATCCCAGAGTTCATCTTTCTGGACGCCAATGCGATCCATCGCTCCGGCAATGTAAACGAAGTGCTCATAGAATTTGCAGGCAATATCCTCATAAACGGGATTGTGCTGTGCTAGCTCTAGTGCCATAGAGAGCATATCGAGGGCAAACATTGCCACCCAAGCTGTCCCATCCGCCTGCTCAAGAACACCACCCGTGGGTAGGGGCGCACTGCGATCAAAGACGCCAATATTGTCTAAACCAAGGAAGCCACCCTCCATGACGTTGTTGCCGAGGGAATCCTTGCGGTTGACCCACCACGTAAAGTTGAGCATGAGCTTGTGGAAGACACTCTCAAGGAAAGCCAAATCGCCTTCGCCTTTTTTCATGGCTTTGTCCAAGAGATAGATTTGCCACGTGGCAATCCCATGCACAGGCGGATTCACATCACCAAAGTTCCATTCGTAGGCGGGAATTTGACCGTTGGGGTGCAGATACAGTTCATTCACCATCAGCTTAAGCTGCTCTTTGGCGAAGTCGATATCCATCAGAGCTAAGGGCGAGCAGTGGAAGGCCAAGTCCCAAGCGGCAAACCAAGGATATTCCCACTTGTCGGGCATGGAGATAATGTCGGCGCTTTCAAGGTGGAACCACGATTTGTTGCGGGTAACGATGCGCTCTTCCACATCGGGGGGCAGCGCTTTATCTTCCAGCCACTGCTTGACAGGGTAGTAGTAGTACTGCTTTGTCCACATCATGCCGGCAAAGGCTTGACGAACCACATTGCGCTGATCAGCCGTGCAGTCACTGGGGATGAGGTGATCAAAGAAGAGATCCGCTTCGGTGCGGGCTTGGTTGAGGCGATCGCTAAAGGCATTGCCAAAGCTGAGGGGGCTACTTTTGGCAGATGCTAGGCGTAGTTGAATGATCTCAACCCCTTGGGCGGCAACGGTGACTTGATAGTGGGCAGCCACCTTGGTGCCGACTTTGTCGGGGTTGACGGCATTTTGCTCACCATTGATCAGGTAGCGGTGAAAGGCATCCTTAACGTAGGGCGAGGCATTGGGCTGGCCAAAGAGCCGCTCAAAGTTGGTTTCATTCTCGGTGAAGAGGAAGGGCACCGGGCGATCGCTCACAAATTCATACTCTCCTAGCTCCCCATGGCGTGCCCGCACCAGTGTCGCATCCATTTGCTTCAGTTCTGGTTTGGCGAGAACCTTGTCCGGTGTCCAACTCCACGTATTGCGGTACCAGAGGGTGGGCAGAACATGCAAATGGGCAGCTTCGTTGCCGCGATTGTGAATGCTGATTTGAATCAAAATGTCATTGGGAGCCGCTTTGGCATATTCAATGAAGACATCGAAGTAGCGATCGCCCTCAAAGACCCCTGTATCCAAGAGTTCATACTCCATTTCAAAGCGGCTGCGGTGGCGGTTGGTCATCACCAGATCAATGTAGGGATAGGCAGCTTGGGGATACTTGTAGAGGTATTTCATGTAGGAATGGGTGGGCGTACTGTCGAGGTAAAAGTAATACTCTTTAACGTCCTCCCCATGATTGCCTTCATTGTTGGTTAAGCCAAAAAGCCGTTCCTTGAAAATTGGATCGTTGCCATTCCAAAGAGCCAAGGCAAAACAAAGCCGTTGCTGCGCATCACAAATGCCACCGAGGCCATCTTCACCCCAACGGTAGGCACGCGATCGCGCTTGATCATGGGAAAAATACTCCCAAGCATTGCCGTCGGCGGAATAGTCTTCCCGTACAGTGCCCCACTGCCGCTCGCTCAAGTAAGGTCCCCAAAATTTCCAAGGGTTGGCTTGGCCATGAACTTGATTGAGTCGTTCCAGTTCAGGATTGACAGGAGAAGCCATTTTTAACCTCGCTTGTTATCTCAAAAATTCCATAAAGGCCTACAAACTTATATGAACTTAAGCGAAAACTCTTATAAATAAAAAAAATAAAAAGAGATAAAGAGCTTAAGCTCATAGATTTTGAGTATAAGCAAAATATCCTAAACTCCAAGAAAGGAAACATTAAGGCTTAGTAATCTGCTAGGGCAGATATAGCCCTTTCCTGAACTAGGGGGACATCTGGGAATCCAATCCGCTATAGTAGGAGTTGTCGCAGTGTTGAGCGTCTTCGTGAAAGAGGTAGTACCCGACCCAGATTTTGCTTGACCTGATGCGCGGCAAGCCCCGGCATTCATGTCGGCGGCGAAGGATAGTGCGGATGGCGGAGGCATCCTAATCATGGTATTGCCACTGAAACCCAAGGTGGCCTACGGCAGGGCATGCCGGCAAGATACAAGCAGCGGTTAGAACCCGCCGAAACGATTGCGCAGTCATCCCCGTCGTAGGAATCTGCGGCTTTCAGGCCGGGGAGGAGGTCAAGTCTTCTCCAATCTCTGCTACGATGAAAGTAAGGGTTGGTTGTTTGCTCGTTAAACGTAGATTGTTTAGGAAGCCATTTCTCTAGGCATCTAGGTAAAAAGCAGTCGTAACCATCTTTGCTCTAAGGGAGCAGCCTACAGGGCTCAACTCCCCTGTGAGTTTGTCAATTTGTTCGAGAGTTTTATGACATCTGTTTCTTCGTTGCCTGCGCGCCCCCTGCGTCCCAATTGGGGGGTGATTTTTTTTATGGGCATTGTGCATTTGGGAGCGTTGCTGGCATTGGTACCGGGGCTGTTTTCTTGGCCGGCTGTGCTGTTGTGTGTTGTTCTCTATTGGGTGTCTGGAGGCCTTGGCATCACCCTAGGCTGGCATCGCCTGATCACCCATCGCAGTTTCCAGTGCCCGAAATGGCTGGAATACTTTTTTGGCTTTTGCGGCAGCTTGGCCTGTGAGGGTGGAATTATTGAATGGGTTGGCCTCCACCGTAATCACCACCTCCACTCCGATCAAGAACTGGATCAGCACAATTCCCAAAAGGGGTTTTGGTGGTCGCACATGGGTTGGATGCTCCAAGAAGTGCCCGCCAAGGCAGAGGTAGAACGCCTCACCAAGGACATTAACACTGATCCGGTGTATCGCTTTTTGAATCAGTACTTTGTGCCCATTCAAGTGGTTTTAGGGGTCTTGCTGTATCTGTGGGGGGGACTGCCCTTTGTGGTCTGGGGCATCTTTGTCCGCCTTGTGCTGGTGTATCACCTCACTTGGTTTGTCAATAGTGCCACCCATAAATTTGGCTACCGCACCTTTGAATCGGGCGATCGCTCCACAAATTGTTGGTGGGTTGCCCTGCTGACGTTTGGCGAAGGCTGGCACAACAACCACCACACCTACCCCCATTCGGCACGTCACGGTCTGCAATGGTGGGAATTTGATATTACGTGGATCACGATTCGGGCATTGCAAGCGATTGGTCTGGCCCAAAAGGTGCGGCTCGTGGAAGCCCCCACGAATCAGTAAAAGCCCTTAAAAGGGGTACTGGGGTTCCGCTTCTTGCCAAATGCGGATCAATTCCCTCGCCTCTGGGTAGAGGGGATGCGTGGGGGGGATGAGTTCGGCGGTGGCGATCGCCTGCTGGTTGTCCCGCCCCACCCAATAGCGCGCCTGCTCCAAGATATTATTGCCCCACTGCACAATCAACTGGTTGGCGGTGACATAGACACTGGAGTTGGGGGAGATTTCTTGGGCAATGGCAATGGCAGCAGCAAAGTCGCGATCGCGCCCCCCTCGAGCACGGCGCTGGGCTTCATTCAGGCGAGCCATCTCCGGATCAAGCTGCCAGCTCACTGCTGCAGTTGCCACGGGGGGAAAGAGTTCTTTGAGGCGATTTTGAGCCGTTTCATAGAGGGCACGCTGGGGACGAATTCGCTCAAGGAGTTGGCGGGCTTGCAGCAAGGCTTCAGGGGTGCCTTGGCGGGCAAGGGCGTTGGCCTGATCGATCAGGGGTTGATCCTCAGCAATCTCGATTTGACGTTGCCACAGCCGTCGCTGATCGCGGATTTGGTCTTGGCGATAGGGACTCGCGTCCGCCAAAGGAATGTTGAGGCGGTTGAGGGCAAGGTAGAGGCGATCCAGCGTGCCGCCACGGGCAATGGCTTGAGCTTCTGCGAGGGTTCGCAGTACCTGCAAATCTGTTTGCCAGCGCCGAATGGCCTGCTGGGCTTCAAAGTAGAGGGGGCGTTCTGCAGTAATCGTCCGCGCTTGGGCAATGGCTCGATCAATGTCCTGAACCATCCCCGCTTGGGCAAATTCTTCTGCGGTTGCCAACGTCACCACATCCTCAGCGCTGCGGGCACTCCTGACATCACGGGGAATTAAACCAGCAATGCGCCTTGCCTCTTGGGGGTCATAGCGATTTAAGGCGGCGATCGCCAATTCCAACAAGCGCTCCCCCAACTCATTGAGAAGGCGACGGGCACCGGGATAAATATCACTGGTGGTGGGAATTCGCCGCACAATTGCAATGGCAGCGGCCAAGTTATCGGCTCCCCCCTGTGCCATGAGGGCACGGGCTTCATCCAACTGCCGATCTTCCCGTTGGGCACGGATAATCCGCTCATTAAAGGCGCCAAACTGCTCCTGTGCCCAATAACGACAGGCAACAAATTGCAACTGGAGCGAGATTTGAAAAGCTTCTCGCCATTCGAGGTTTTTCAAGGCGGCTTCGGCGCGTCGGTAGATGCTCTCCCCCTCTTGCCAAATTTCCTGCCAGCGTTGAATGCGTTCTTCCACTTTGGTATGGGCTTGGACATCCCGAGGAATCCGCCGCGCAAAGGCGATCGCCCGATTTAATTGCCCCTCATGAAAGGCTACCTCTGCCAAGGCCAAAACCTGATCTGACCACGCTTCTAGGCGGCGATTAATCTCAGGGGCAAGAGGATGATCGCGAGGCAAGTCATCAATGAGATCAATGGCATGGAGCAAATCTTCAAGGGTGTGTCGCTCCGCCGCTTGTTGGGCGCAGTAGAGGCGAAAGGAGGCCGATGCCAAAGGCCAAAGGACAAAATCACAATTGCCGGGAGTCGTCGGTTGCCGCAGCAGCAGCCACAGGGATAGCCCGGAAATCCCGACGGAGGTGAGGAGGGAGAGGCTGGCCACCACTTGCCAGTGTTGCAACCAAGGTAAGCAGGCACGCCACTGCTTTTGGACAAGGGGGACTAGACGATTGAGTTGGCGCGATCGCCCACCAAAGCGTTTTAAGATCGCGATCACTGCGGTTGATTTAGTTTGATCCTGCACCGTCTCCCAGTCCCCAATACTCCCTATTGGCATCCCTAACTGTGAGCACAATGCCCAGTGACAGCCCTTTTCTTAGGCGTTAAGGAACTGAAATGTTCCCGACACTCACTTGCGCAGTGTTGCGTGGGTTCCATTCTTGGGAAAAGGGCTGTACCTAGGGAATGGCCGAGCCTTTCAAAATTATCCTAATCAATTTAGAGCGAGAGCTAGACCCAAGACAAACTCAACAAACTAACTGTTCGCCGTTTCACTGGGGGTTGTCGCTTCGCTCGGGGCAGGCGATTGGGAGGCCGGATTGCCTCGGTTAAGGGCTTCTTGCAACTTGGCTTCATCCTCTTTTGACAGGGAGGTGCGCAGGACTTTACCGCCAAAGGGAGCAATTTCCTCAAGGACTTTGTCGGGTGTGGCTTGACGCACCAACGTAAAGATGGCCGAGCTGCCGGGGGCAATGGTTTGCCCCAATTCCTTGATGAAATTATCGTCAATGCCAATATCGGTAAATTTGCCGGAAATCGCCCCGGCCACAAGACCCGCAGCCCAGCCCAAGAGGGGATTGAAGAACAATAGACCAATGAGCAGCCCCCAAAAGCCACCGCCAAGAGCCCCCTGGAGGGTCAAATCCTGAGTCTGGTTGATTTTAACCTTGCCATCTTTGGTGCGCACGACAACAGCCGCGTCCTCAAGGTCAATGAGATGCTCACGCTGGAGTTTCAATAGCTGGATTAATACTTCGTTCGCCTTGTACTCATCATCAAACGCAATGACCACTAAGGTACTCATAACTTTAGGTCTCCCTACGAATGTGGGTCATAGAACCGCTCCTACCCTAGCATTGTCATTAGCAGGTTGGGATTGCGGTATTGTAGCTAAGGGACGAAGCAAGGTCTTTGACAGCCCTTTTCACGGTAAGATAGCGAGACCATGAGCACGCCACAAACCTACACTGTGACCATTCACGTGCGTCCCCTCAAGCCGGGGGATCCCCCCACGCGGACGTACACAATTACTGTTCCGAGCGATCGCTATATCCTGCAATACGCTGAGAGCCAAGGCCTTGAGTTGCCCTTTTCCTGTCGTAACGGTGCCTGTACTACCTGTGCCGTGCGCATTCTCTCTGGCCATGTCTATCAACCTGAAGCCATGGGACTCTCCCCCGCCCTGCAAGCCCAAGGCTATGCCCTCTTGTGTGTCAGCTATGCCCGCTCTGACCTTGAGGTGGAAACCCAAGATGAAGATGAGGTCTATGAGCTGCAATTTGGCCGCTACTTTGGCAAGGGACGAGTCCAGTTGGGGCTGCCCCTCGATGAGGACTAGTGATCCATGACAGCCGTGAGTTGCCCACTGCCGGAGAATGAGCGGCAGCGCTATTTAGAAATTGCCACGGAGGCAGCCTTGGCGGGGGGCGCTGTCCTGCAGCACTATTGGGGCAAACTGAGTGAGATTGAGGAAAAGGGGCGCTCTGGTGACCTCGTCACGGTGGCCGATCGCCAGTCAGAAGCAGCGGTACTGGATGTCATTCATCGCCATTGTCCAGACCATGCGGTGCTCGCGGAGGAATCGGGTCTTTCGGGACTGAAGGATAATCCATTTCTGTGGGCGATTGATCCTCTGGATGGCACCACCAACTATGCCCATCAATACCCCTTTAGTGCGGTGTCAGTAGCTCTCTTAGTAGAGGGAGAACCCCACATTGGTGTCGTCTATGATCCCTTTCATCGCGAACTGTTTCGGGCTGCTACAGGCCTCGGTGCCACCCGCGATCGCCAGCCCATTCAGGTTTCCACCACCGCAGAACTGAGTCATAGCCTTTTGGTCACGGGTTTTGCCTACGATCGCCGTGAAACCGAAGACAACAACTATGCGGAATTTTGCTATCTCACCCATCTCAGCCAAGGGGTACGGCGGGGCGGCGCGGCAGCCATTGACTTGGCCTACATTGCCTGTGGTCGCCTTGATGGTTATTGGGAACGGGGTCTCTCCCCTTGGGACTTGGCCGCTGGTGTAGTCCTTGTTCGTGAAGCTGGGGGCGTCGTCACTGCCTACGATCAATCCCCTTTTCAACTGACATCAGGGCGGATTTTAGCGACGAATGGGTATCTCCACACTGCCCTGAGTGAGGCACTCCTGCGGGTAAAACCCTTGGGCTTTTCGTTTCTGCCAAAGGGAGGTTAGGCCTCTAGGCGTATCGCTTCAGCTAAACACGTCCGTACCTGTAGGGGTTGATAGAAATTGGTTTGTTGGAGATCCACCTTAGACTGGGCAGTGAGGAATAGCAGCGCCCAAAAGACCCCCACAGGATCGGGTTTGCGCCGCAGTAGCTCTTGGAAGTCTAGCCATGTCCCTTCGGGAGCCATTTCTCCGAGGAGACTTTCTACTTCGTTAGCTATCTCCGTCAGGTTTTCTTGGTGCGCCAGTTGGGTAATTGCTTTGAGGGTTGTGGGACGGCGACGCCGCCGCGGTTGATGCGGCCGCAGCACCTTTGCACGGTCGTTCTGAACTGCCATGGTTTTCAGGTGGGCAATCAATTCCTCAAGGGTGACGCGGCGCCGTTGTTGGGGGGGAGCCACGGGGCGACGATGCAAATGCTGCTCTAGGGCATGGGGCAAGACCACAAAGGACTGGTTTTCACTGATCTCTGGCGGTTCTGGGAATTCTGTTTCCTCGGGCATCGGTTCAGCAACTGCAACTAGGCGATCGCTCTTCAGGAGCACCAGCATCGCTGCATACAAAAAGGCCTGCCCTGATTCACTGAGATTGGGTTCCCCTCGCCGTGCCAACTCCGCCAAACAGCGATCGAAGACCTCAATCACTTGAATATCCCAAGGGTCAATTTCCCCCTGCTCAGCCAAGTCAATCAAAATGTCAATGGCGGTATCGGCAAAGGATTGGCTCATGGTTGGCTGCCCACTCGTTGTTGTCTATCTTAGGAGGCTTGGCAGCCCCTATCCAGAAAAAGGCTCAGCAATGGGAATCGTAAAGTGAAACTCACTGCCGCGATCGCGCCCCGCCGACTCCGCCCAAATTTGCCCCCCCAAATTGGTAATGATCTGGCGACAGATCGCGAGACCCAAGCCCGTCCCACCCGCAGAGCGCCGCAGTGCTCCCTCCTCCTGATAAAAGCGATCAAAAATCGTTTCCAAGCGATCCGGCTCAATACCGCGCCCCGTATCGGCAACCGTCACTTCCAATAGACCATCGGGACGAGGCTTGGCAGCAATGGAAACCTGACCCGACTGTTCCGTAAACTTGCAGGCATTATCGAGTAGCTTCGAGAGCACCTCCACTAGCCATTCGCCATCTGCTCGGATCAAGGGCAATTCCTTGGGCAAGACTGTGCGAATGGTCGGTAGTTGATCCTTGGGAGTGCGCAGACTACTGAGGGCTAGGTCCACCAGTTCTTGGAGGGGGAGGGGTTCCGGTCGCCACTGCACCCGGCCACTTTCCAACTGCGAGAGGGTGAGGAAGTCCTGAATCAGTTTCCGCATGCGCTCAGCATCAGCGAGAGCCGTACTCAACATCACCTGCCGCAGTTCTGGATCCATATCGGGTTCACTCGCTAGACTTTCGAGGCAGACTTGAATAGTCGAAAGGGGCGTGCGCAGTTCATGACCCGTAATTGCAATGAGATTACTGCGGGTGCGATCTAAGGCCTCCAGTTGCGCGTTGAGTTCCTCCAGATCTGCGTAGGCCTCCGCCTGAATCAGGGCAACCCCCACTTGGGTGGCGATCGCCTCCACTAATTCTGCGTCCATATCGTGCCACGGCAGCGGTTCGCCTCGGTGGAGTTCAACAATGCCCAACAGCCGCCCTTGATAGAGAACAGGTGCCAGTAGAAGGGCTTTGACGCCGGCGGCCTCGAGGGGTTTGAAACGGGTCGCCTCGTAGTGGGGATCAGCGGCCACATCATCCACCTGAATCACCTGCTGATGTGCCAGTGCCCGCTGGGTGTAGGGGTGCTCACTCACGGGCCAATACTGGTACTGCAATGGCAGTAGGGCACCGCTGGTGTACTCGTGCTCAATGCGCACGCGAGTATCGGTACTGCGGCAACGGTAAATGAGACAGCGATCGCCCTTGAGGGCTTCCCCTAGTTCTGCCACCGCACGAGTGAGAATTTCTGTGGGATTAAGGGAGTTGCGAATCGCCGTGGTAATTGCATTGGTGAGGCGTTCCTTGCGCTCTTGAATGGCAATTTGGCGGTAGGCCTTGATTTGCTTGTACTGGCCAGCTTGGAGATAGGTCACTAGGCGATCGGCAAAAGGGGCAGGATCACTATTGCACCCCGCCACTTGGCGATAGGTCTCAACCCATGCCAGACCTTCCTTGAGTTTCTCCTTCAGTTCAGGGCGGTACTCCCGAATACGGTTGAGGAGGATTTCAGCGGTTGTCGCTGCCACCTGCCGATCAAAGGTCCAAATGCCCTCAAAACGACGCGCCGCATCCATCGGCGGCAACACATCCAAGCGCTGGGCAGGCGATCGCTGGACTTCGCGGCAGACCAAGCAAGTGCTGTAATTTTTGCCCAAGACGGTCAAATGCCATTCTTGACTGAGGGCATCGGCGGGATCAAAGGCAACCATTTCATAGTCTCCCGAGCAGTTCTTAAACTCGGTTTCCGGGGCAGCCAAAACGTAAACGTGGTGGGACTTGGTGGCAATACGGCGGTAGCGATGGGCTTCTTGGCGATAAAAGCGTTCCCGCTGAAAGCAGGCAATAATAATCGGCGCATCCTCATTGGCCAAAACCTGATCCTCCATTGCATGGGAAAGCGCCGTCAGCGATGTCTTGAAGTACAGTTGCGATCGCAAGCGAGGCAACCGCGCCAACAACTCCTCAAGAACAGATGTGGCAATGATCCTGTTGGCCATGGAAGGGTGTGAATAAGAAGATGCCCTACGGTACCATTATCGGCAAATCCGCACCAGCGAACCTATTGAAATTCAGTTCGAGCGGCTGTACCTAAGTCAACCAACGGCTGAATTGCTGGAACCTTCAATCTTAAACTTTTGTTAAGAATTTTATTGATCGGCAGGGCTTATGTGTAGTTTTCTATACTATATTTAAGCAAACCTCAAAAGATCAGCTCCTCTAGCACCGGGGATCAACAAAATCCTCATCATTGCAATGGTTGCTTACAGTGTTCCCAAAAGCGCTCCGTGGAAACACCCATGGCAAAGCAAGAGGGGTGTAGTAAGTTGGGTTTCAGAGAATAAGGTGAAAAAGCTGTGACTGCCCGTATTTCTGCTGTCCCTAGTGCTGGTCATCGTCGGTATGATCCTGAGGCGATCGCCCGCTACTACTGGCGACATCCCTGGCGAGTTATCTGGCGGTTCCTGAACATTGCGGTCTCTTTCCTAACATTTTGGCTGTTATTGCAGTGGGACAAGTGGTTAGGGCAACAGGAAAGTCAGCGTCCCCTGCGGGCAATGCAACTGCGCAAACTCCTAATCCGTTTAGGCCCAACCTTCATTAAAGTCGGTCAAGCCCTCTCCACTCGCCCCGATTTGATTTGTCCCGACTACCTCGAAGAACTGACGCTCCTTCAGGACAAATTGCCCCCCTTTGCCAATGAGATTGCTATTGCCATTATTGAGCGAGATCTGCGCTTAAACCTAGGGGATATTTTTGCCGAATTCTCACCCCAACCGGTGGCCGCCGCCAGTCTCGGCCAAGTCTATCGAGCCAAACTCCACAGTGGTGAAGAAGTGGCCGTCAAGGTGCAGCGTCCCAACCTTTTGCCCGTGATTACCCGCGATCTCTTCTTGATTCGCCTTTTGGTGCAGTGGGTCAAGCCTTGGCTACCGATTAACCTCTGCCATGATTTGCGAGACATTGTTGATGAATTTGGCCGCAAGCTCTACGAGGAAATTGACTACCTCAATGAAGGGCGCAATGCCGAGAAATTTGCTGCCAACTTCCGCGATGATCCCACGGTCAAGGTACCGAAAATCTATTGGGAATACACCACGGAGCACGTGCTTACGCTGGAGTGGATCCATGGCATTAAACTCACCCGTACGGATTGTATGGTGGCGGCGGGCGTCAATCCCGATGAGCTGATCCGTGTTGGCGTGATTTCTGGTTTGCGGCAACTCTTGGAATTTGGCTTTTTCCATGCGGATCCGCATCCGGGGAATCTGTTCGCCATGCCCGATGGCCGTATGGCCTACATTGACTTCGGCATGATGGATCAACTGGAGGAGAGCACTAAAGAATCCTTGGTGGATGCCGTCGTTCATTTGGTGAACAAGGACTATCAAGCCTTGGCGACGGACTTTGTCAAACTGGGCTTTTTGACTCCGGAAACGGATATTACGCCGATTATCCCTGCCCTTGAGTCGGTCTTTGAAGAGGTGATTGGCTCCAGTGTGCGGGAATTCAACTTCAAAGTGATCACCGATCGCTTCTCCGAGTTGATGTATGCCTATCCCTTCCGGGTTCCCGCTAAGTTTGCCCTGATCATTCGCTCTCTAGTCACCCAAGAGGGCATTGCCCTGTGTCTCAACCCTAACTTCCGCATTGTTGATGTCAGCTATCCCTATGTGGCACGGCGTCTGCTGCAAGGAGAATCGCCCCAACTGCGGCGACGGTTATTGGATGTCCTCTTCAAGGATGGTCGTCTGCAGTGGCAACGCCTGGAAAACCTAATTGCGATCGCCCGGCAGGATCAGCACTTTAACCTCGCGCCAACCGCCACCTTGGGCTTGCAGTATCTCTTTTCTGAGGAGGGGCAGTACCTGCGGCGGCAAATTGTGCTAGCGTTAACCGAAGATGACCGTCTCCACACCGAAGAGGTGCAACGCCTTTGGAATTTGGTCAAGTCTGATCTGCGTCCGCTCTTCTTGATTGATGTGGCATGGGAAGCCCTCAAGGCCTCTGTCTCCCACACGCTCGGTAAAGAAGAAGACAGCAATTCCTTGGTGGTGGCCAGCTAAGGGTTGGCAGCGGTTATCAACGTTCCTGAGTGTCCAAGAAGGATTAGGTATCCCGTGTTTGATCCACCCATTGTCTTGCTACTGGCGGGTATTTTTATGGGGTTGACCAGTGGTAAAGCCTTTGAAGCCACCCTCAAGCAGAGTGTCCAAGAATGGAACCGCAGTCGCTCCACCCGTGTTCTGAGTCAATTGCGCGGCCCCCAACTTCAGTTGCCCTACTTGGGGATTTCCATTGGTATCTGGCTCTTCCTGATGGCGGGATTGTGGACCTATGGCTTTGGTGCAGGGCTGAGTATGGTCATTGCCTTTGTGCTGACGATCGCCACCGCCCTTTTGGTGTGGTATCAACTGGGGAAAGTGCTGACGATTTTAAGTACGGGTGGCTCTCGTGCCCTTGATCTCGATGCCCTTGAGGCCAAGGAATAGTTTTTTATAACTCCTAAAGGAGGCGTTGTGGATTTACTGACCCAAGTGGATGAACTGATTGCCAACGCCCCCGATGACCCTGCGACTGTGGCGGCGGTACAGGCGATCGCCCCCATTCTCTACGAGGAAGCCCAGCGCTACGGGCAAACGGTTTACTACGTCCTGCAAACTCCCGATGGTCAGTGGCAGGTGATTACCCTTGAGGAACAGCAGCCCCCCCACCAGCAAAAAAATGTGATCCACGCCTACGGTAGTGAAGCCATGGCTCAAGAGGCCTGTGATGAACAAGTGATCCCAGTGCCCATGCCAATTATTCCCCTTTTGTTTCAACTGTTGGCGGCAGAGCCAGTGGATAGCCTGATGATCCTTGAGGCGGATGGCGAACGAGGCTGGGAAGTGGGGCGAGAATGGTTACTAGCTCAAGTGCGCGCAATCCTCAGTGCTCCCCCGGATATGGCCTAGGACGGAAGCTGCTCACCACGAATCGCCAAGTCTAGCAGTTGCATCGGGTGGTAAATGGGCACGGAGCTACTCTGCTCTTGGAGATACTGCCGCAATTGCACGGTGCAGCCCACATTGGCTGAGACAATGACATCAGGGCGCGTATTCAGCAGGTTGCGTACCTTTTGGCGTCCCAATTCCGCTGCGACATCGGGTTGAAGAATGTTGTAAACCCCGGCACTGCCACAGCACAGGGCTGCATCGAGGGGTTCGCGCAGTTGCACTTGGGGAATTTGTCGCAGCAGTTGCCGCGGTTCAAGGCGAATTTTTTGGCCGTGGATCATGTGGCAGGCATCTTGATACACCAAGGCCAAGGGGCGATCGCCCAAGGGGTGGAGCGGTGTCACCAAGCCCTGTTTGACCAAAAAGACCTGCACATCCTCCACCTTTTGCACAAAGTCACGGGCGCGATCGCGGTACTCTGGATCGGCAGCCAAAAGGCGATGATATTCCTTGAGGGTGTGGCCACAACCCGAGGCATTGATTAAAACCGCATCCACATGAGCGGCAGTAAAACAATTAATCATCTGGCGCGCAAGGGTTTGCGCCTGATCCTCTTCCCCTTGATGATGGGGCAGGGCACCACAGCATCCCTGTTGCGGCGGCAGCACCACCTCAAAGCCATTGGCACTTAAGACGGAGATCGTGGCTTCATTCACTTCCGGCAAAAAGAGCCGTTGGACACAGCCCAGAATCACCCCCACGCGGCCACGCGGTTTCCCTTGGGCAGGCACCACTTCAGGCCAGCGATCGCGAAATGTTTTGGCTGAAAGGGGCGGTAGCATTTGATACATGGCCGCAAGGGACTTGGGCAAGAGCCGTTTCAGGAGTCCCAGCCGCTTTTCGAGATTGGCCAAGCCTAGTTTTTGGTAGAGCCAGAGCGGCCACAGGAGGGCACGCAGCCGTTGGGGATAGGGCAGCGTTTGGAAAATCAACTGCCGCAACCAGCGATCGCCCACGGGACGCTGATAATGGCGCTGCACTTGAACCCGCGTGGCCGCAATCAACTTATCGTACTCAACCCCCGATGGACAGGTGGTGACGCAGGCCAAGCAACCCAAACAGGAGTCAAAGTGCTGTACGACATCCGCCAGTTGCACCTGTTCCTCATGAATGGCATCCATGAGATAGATACGACCACGGGGAGAGTCCATTTCCGTCCCCAGTACCCGATAGCTAGGACAGGTGGAGAGGCAAAACCCGCAGTGGACACAGGCATCAATCAGGTGTGGATCAGGAGGCGACTGCGCATCAAAGCCAGCCACAGGATCAGTTGCAGTCATTCGTAAGTATTGAAACTTGTCTAGAGATTGCCGACAAAAACGCCAGTGCCAAAGACACCCGTTGCATCCAATTGTTGCTTAAGATTCCGCATCAATTCAAGGGCGTTGCCGCGATAGTCCCAAGGATCGAGTTGCTGCTTGAGGTTCAGGGGGGCGGCTAAGACGGTGACATAGCCCCGTGGTAGCCCTTGGCGCAGCCTGAGAATGAGTTGACGGAGATGCTCCTCCTGTCCGTGGAGATAGGTGTAACCGACCCCTGCACTCATTTCGCCTCGGCACTCGCAGGCCAATTCCCTTGCCAACTGCTGAAGCTGGGTGAGAGCGGGCAACATTTCGCTTAGAGGCACACCGATTTTGAGAGTCACTTGATCGGGGGTGGGGTTGAGGGTAATGCCTAGAGGGGCTTGGGGTTCCAGTTGCAGATTATGGGTCTGGGCAATCTGACTCAGGCGATCGCCCAACGTACCCGCAGCAATCACTTCCCGCAGGGTATGGAATTCCAATTCCAACAGCAGCGTCCCCCGTGGTTCAAGGCGCAACACACACCGCGCCGGCGCAAGGGAACTCGTCAAAATCACCTCAAGTCCCTTGGCCAAAGCAGAGACTTCCCCCCGCAACTGCCAGATTTGTACCGCATCCGGCAGAGGATACACCCGCAGCGTCACCTCTGTCAGAATCCCCAGTGTGCCATAGCTGCCGATCAGGAGTTTCATCAGGTCGTAGCCGGCAACATTTTTGACCACCCGCCCTCCCGCTTTGACGATTTGGCCATCACTGCGAATGAACTTCACCCCCAACAATTGATCGCGCCATGACCCATACCGCTGCCGTAGTGTGCCATTGCTTTGGGTGGCCAAGCAGCCGCCAAGGGTGGCCGTTTCTCGAAAGAGGGGATCTGTGGCAATCCACTGTCCTGCGGGTGCTAGGTGGTGCTGGAGCTGCTGAAAGGGAATACCCACTTGGGTGGTGACGGTCATATCGGCAGCCGCATGATCGATGAGCTTCTGCCACGCCGTTGTCCGCAGAAAAATATCTGCCTTGGGGGTGTTCCCGAGCCAATTGAGTTTGGTGCCTGCTCCAATGGGCAACACTCGCCAGCCTTGGCGCCGGGCACAGGCAATCACTTCTGCCCCCGCTTCTGGGGTGGGGGGAGTCAGCAGCAGGGCTCGCTCAGGAAGGTAGGGGCGCAGGTGGGGGGCGCGATCGCCCAATTCAGCCACAGAATGGACGGCGGCATCCCCCAACAGTGCGCTCAGTGTGCGTTTCATGGATTACGGGTGGGCAGTTCAAAAACAAACCCTTCGTAGTATAAAAGTTGACCGTCCTCACTTTTGACCGGGCGGGCACATTCACAGATGGTTGTGATCGTTTGATCCGCGCGATACACCTTGGAAACCAAGTTGCGCACAAAGCCACGAGTTTCAATTTGTTGTTGGAATTTTTGCCAACTGCTGTCATCCACGTAGGGACGATGATTATGGTGTTCTATATCCGCTAGCCAGTCTTCAGCATCGGCATAGCCATAGATGCGTGCCAAGGCATTGTTGACTTTGAAGTAAACCCCCTCGGGCGAACTTTGGTAAATCCCGACCACGGCTTCCTCAAACATCTGCCGATACTGTTCTTGCGCTGCTTGCAGTGAGGCAACCAAGTCGCGCCGCTCCTCAACAATTTCCTGCAACTGCTGGTTTTGCTTTTGCAAGAGGGCATTTTTTTGCCGCAGCTTCCGCTGTAGGAGAGCGATCGTCAACTGATTTTTTACCCGTGCCAGCACCTCCGCCTGCTGAAAGGGTTTGGTGATGTAGTCGGCGCCGCCAATCTCAAAGGCCTTGACCTTGTCAAAGACATCATCGAGGGCACTAATGAAAATAATGGGGATATGTTTAGTCTTGGGATTCTCCTTCAGGGTTTGACAGACCTCGTAGCCATTCATATCAGGCATCATGATGTCCAAGAGAATGACATCCGGGGGTTCGGCCTCAATCCCCATGAGCGCCATTTGGCCACTAATGGCACCGCGCACATCGTAGCCTTCCAGTTGCAGCAGTGTGGTCAAAACTTCAACATTTTCGGGGGTATCATCGACTATCAGAATGCGACCAGCCCCTGAATCAAAGAGGTCGGTGGTCATGCACGGGTCTCCCAATGGCGATCGTTTGTCAGCGCCCTGACACTCCCCATCCTATCAAAGTTTTTTCTGAGCGCCGGCGATCGCCGGCCACTTCCCAATTGGCAAGATCTCCAATACTTTATTTTTCTATAGTAATGATGATGGTGGCACACAGCGGTAAAGATAATCAAGGATAATCAATGACAACAAATTGGGAAAATTTTCGCAAAAACCTTGGGGAATGGCATGGCTCCTTTACGGCGGTCAGCCCTACGGGAGACGTGGGAGCGTCAGTGCCCTCGATTTTGATCCTTGCCGATACTGCTGACGGTCAACGGGTGCGTTTTGAACTGCGACGCTTTGGTAATGGTCTCGATCAGCCCCCCACCAGTGAAACGGTGCAGGAGTATGCCACCATTGGCCGCCAAAATGTCTTTTTTCCGACGGGGGCTTTTTCTAAGGGATCGTTGCAGGTGGCGCCCTTTGCCGAGTTTGGTGCGGAGTATGGCTTTGTCATGGGCGATCGCCGACTGCGGTTTGTCCAACTCTTTGACAAAAATCAGCACCTCCAATCCATGACTCTGATTCGCGAGTTTCGTGCCCACAGCAACGCCGTTGAACGTCCTCCCTTAACCGTGGATCAACTCCTAGGGGAATGGCGCGGTACTGCCTACACCGTCTATGCCGACTGGCGATCGCCCACGGAAACCCCGACCCATCTAAGTCTTTGGCGCGAGGGCGATCGGCTCTACCAACTGCTGCAAACCCCCGACCACGAGGTGAAAACAACGGCCACAATTGCTGGGTCGCGCCTACTCTTTACGGATACGGATCAACCCAAGCAGCTTTTGTTGCTCCCCGACGGTACCTCTAGCCTAACCCCCTTGCAGGTGTCCTTTCGTCACCCCTTTTTTGTGGAGGTGGGCTGGTTGTGGGCAGAAGGACAGCGGCAGCGCCTCATTCGCACCTATGGCGATCGCGGCGAATGGGTCAGTGCGACACTCGTTGTCGAAGAACGGATAAGCTAAGCATCCCCAGCAAGAGGGGTAGCAACCAATCCCCATAGCGAGTGTAGAGGGTCTGGGTTTGCCGCCGCAAAATCGTTGCCGCATGAATCACAAACTCATCAGCATTGGAGAGCCAAACAGTTTCCCCCGTAGGCGCAATCACCGCAGAAAGGCCCGTATTCGTAGAACGCACGAGCCAGCGATCGCCCTCGACGGCACGCAACACATCATGGCCATGGTGCTGGGTCATCAGTTGGCGACGGTAGGGATCATTGTTGGCAACACTGAGGATAAACTGCCCCCCATGAACCAGTTGCCAGCGGCTGCGGTGGGAAAAGGCAGATTCAAAGCAAATCAGGACAACGGCCTTGCCCCAAGGGGTGGTAAAGACCTGATCAGGGTTCCCCGGCAGGAGGCGCGATCGCAACGTGGATAACCGCTGTACTACCCCCGCCAGCCAATCGGGAATATATTCCCCCAAAAGAACAAGGTTGACTTTGTTGTAGCGACTGTAAATCTCCCCCTGCCCATCGAGGGTCAGGAGCACCTGATGATGCCCCCCTGGCGTCTCCATGAATGTCCCTAACCACAGGGGAACCCCTGCCTCGCGAACAGCGCTGGTGATGGGATTGACTTGGTGTGGTTGCCACAAAATCGGCAGTGCCCCTTCCGGAGTCAAGACGGCATCAACCCCTAGAGCCACCAGTTGGCGATAGCCACGGGGATAGTCCTGCCAAGCGCGGCGGATACCCTCTGGCGTGAGCTTTTCCCGTGTCGGGATATTGCCTTGGATCAAACCCACCCGTAGGGGTTCCCCTTGATCCACCATGACCCTAGCGCCTAAAACAGCATTGAGGGCGATCGCCCCCAAAAGAGTAACAACGAGCCATCGCTTTGCCCATGTGTGCCGCCGCAGACTGAGGGTGACCAAGCCATTCACTGTCATCACGACTGCCGTAATCGTGGTGGGTCCCGCCAGACGACCCAGTTGAAGGAGTCCCGTTGGACTTTGGGTCAGGGATAAACTAATCCACCACAGGGGCGAATAGCTCCAGAGGGCTTCAAGGGCACACCAAAGGGTGACACCCCACAGAAGTTGCCAAGGGGCGGATCGCCGCACCCCATAGCGTGCCATCAAAAAGGCCCAACTCCCACTCAGGACTGCCCCCCAACCACTCAGGAAAAGCCAAATCCCCCGCGAGATCAACCAACTGGGCACTGGCGCAATGCCAATCCACGTCAGGGGATGCAAATCCCACACCCAGACTAAGCTACTGCCGTAGAACCCTAGTCCCCAACACAGGCCGGCGATCGCTGCCCACAGTGGCGATAAAACCTGACACTGCCACCACAGGGGCACAATTCCTATGAAGGCCAAGAACCACCCGCTTACTGGCGGTAGCGCCAACTGCGTTCCCCAGCCCGCGATGCCTAAACCAACACACAGCAGCCACCTAGGCAATACTTTGGCGTTTGCGTTGCTCTTTGGGGGAAGGAGCCACATGCCAGTGTCCTGCTTTAATCAGTTCCCGTTCCAGTAAAGCAAAAAAGCGTTGGCGATCGCTGCCGCGCACAACGGCTAAATTGTGGGCTTCTGCTAATGCCACGGGGTAACCCCGCCCTTTTTCAATTTGTGCTGCCGTCAACGCAACTGCCTGTTGCCACAGATCTGCATCCCGCGCCACCCATTGAGGAACTTCCAAACGCACCACTTCCGAGCCACCGTGGAGATAGGCAACGTAGATCTGATGTTCACCGTAATGTTCCAGAATGCGACTGCGGCTCCGCCAGAGGGGACTATACTGTTGCGGTGCCAAGTGTGCTTGCCAGAGGAGCACATCCCGCAGGGGATCAAAGACTTGACAAGGGGGGCGATCGCGAGTCGCCTCGAGGCCAGTCTGACTTGTCTGACCACAGTGGAGGGCACAGTTGGGTTCAGGGTAAGGGCAAACCCCCAAGCGCAGAAAATTCACCGTTTCATGACTGCGGGAGGCGCTGACATAGCCCACCAAGGGAATTCGCTTCGCGCGCAATTCATCCCAAGCAGCTAAGATGGGCGTCAACAATTCCTCACGCACCATTGGCGGCAGTGATTCCCACGCCCAGAAGATGAGTGAACCATCCACGAGTGCTAGGCTGGGGGCTTTCTTGTTTTGCGTTTGAATGAGTTCAACAAGGGCAAGAATTTCCGCTTGAGTGCGGCGGTAGCGTAACCAATCCTCTATGGTGAGTCCCCAACCCCGAGATCGCCCCAATTCATCGGGGTCATAAACCAACTGCGGCACACTATCTAAATGGGGGCGTTGCCCTTGACCGTAGGCGATCGCCACCCGTCCCACATTAATCAAATAGCAATAGGCAATTTCGTGGTGACTGGGGGCAATTTGCGAGCCATCGGTGGCAAAAATTATGTGTGACCTTGGGGCAGGGGGGACAGCGTGCTTCACCGTCAGGGATTCAATGGGTTCAGCAGCATTAAAGGGAAAGGACTCGCCCCACGCTTGGATGGCTTGGCGATAGTGCTCTAAATTTTCTGCCATCGCTGTCAACACTTCGAGGGCATGGGCTTGCTTTTGTTGGCTAGCGATCGCCCCTTGGCGGATCACTTGACCCACCGTTCCCATTTGAGCAGCCACTTTGACGAAGTCCAACACTGTTTTCGTATCTGGAGATATAGCTGTCCTGAAGACCTGCTCCAATACTAAATCTAAACAACATCTCAATAATTGCTCATGGGTACTGAGTTACAGGTGAGCACACTGCCAATCGTTGGAGTCCGTCCCTATGCCGAAGACCCTGTTCAAAGTGGATTTGACTAAGCCCATGGATCAGCAAGAACTGCCGGGGCATAATCGCTGGCATCCAGAGATCCCCGCAGTGGTTTCAGTCAATCTCGGTGATGAAAGATGCCCCTTTATGAGTTTCGCTGCTCTACGTGTGGCATTTTTGAGGAATGGCGATCGCTCGCCCAATCTAGTGAACCCGCCTTTTGTCCAGAGTGTCAGCAGCTTGGCCGACGTATTTTTCCGTACCAGCGGTAAATCTCTCTTCTTCCTTACCCCGACCCTCGCGGAGTAGTGACCCAGAACTGGTGCAGCGATCGCCCCAAGAACCCAAGCCTCCCCGCTTTCAGCAGCAATCCTGCGGTCGCCCGTGGATGCTCAATCACTAATTAACCGCTCACACAGGATGAGGTGAGCATTTTTGCCGCTTTTTCAGCCTTGGCTAAACTGACATCCGAACATCTAGCTTCTCTTAAAAGAGCTGTACTGGCCACGCTGAATTCGTGTGAAGAGATCCCTCTGAAAAGAGCTGTATTAAGATTTATTACAATTAGGAGTCTCGCGTAACTTCAGCTATTGTGAGAGGTACTGTCAAGAGTAACGGATGTATGTCCTTGAAAAAACGGCAGCCCTTTTCTGAAATATGTCATAACATATTGTGCCTAAACACAATAAGCACAAAAATGTGTGACCCGTCCTACAGCGGCGTTGGCTGCTGCAAGGATGTTCGATCCCTGTGAAAGGGGCTGTACCCAATTGATGTCCCATTGTTGTTGAAAGTTGATGATTTTCTACTCGTAGGGGCAATCATGAGAATTGGTGAATTACTACTGAAGGCGGGGTTAATTACACGAGGCCAACTCCAAGTCGCCTTAATGGAAAAAAGCATTTATACCAACTTGCGCTTTGGTGAAATTGTTGCCCTCCATGGTTGGTTGCCCCAAAAAACCATTGACTTTTTTGTAGAAGAGTGGCCAAAACTGATCCAAGACAAGGCAAAACGGCCGATTGGTTTTTACCTGAAAAAGGCAGGCTTATTGACGGAAGAGCAAATAAAACAAATTCTCAAGGAGCAGTGGCAGGTGAACTATCGCTTCGGTGCCTTGGCTGTCCTCAATGGCTGGGTAAAACAGGAAACAGTAAACTTCTTCCTAGAATACGTCAACCCCAATGCCCTCAAAGAAAGGACGCGCATCGAGAAGGCTACCCTATCGGATATCAAGCGCCCAACTCCCCAAAGTCGCAAGCCTTCAAAACAATCCCTTGCCTCCCTGAAGAAGGTGGCCGATCCAGAGGACTTGGCGGAGATCGATCTCGATCTTGATTTTGATCTTAATGAGATTGAATGGCTAAGTTAGGCCAAGTGCAGCCATTGCTTGACGCCCTAGGCTGAAATAAAAAACTCGCACCAGAGATAACTCCCATGCGAGTGCCGTTACGAATCAGTCTTGAGAGAGGACAATCACACCCGTGCGCTAGCTCATCGTGGCATGACTGCGATCGTAGCTTGTCCAGACATGGGGCTTAATTTTGCCCTGAATTTGGTTCCAATAGTGACCTGCGGCCGCAGGTAATCCCATTTGGGCAATCATTCGCGTGAGGAGGGATTGTTCGCGGTTTTTGATCACTTGGTGGTGATGGGTGAGAATGACCCGCGAAAGTTGATTGAGATCAAGCGCTGGCATATTCACTTCCTTGGCTGTGTTGGCAGCAGTGGTTGCTGTCGTATTCACAGCTTCCGTTTGACCCGTACGGTAGACCACACCGCGATAGATTAAATCCCGCACAGGTTGAGCCGGAGGATTCACTGCTCGAGTGCAGTGGTAGTTCCAACCCCGATATTTGGCTACAACATCGGTTGCTTCAGTACGGACTGCCGGAGGAACGTAGTCGTATTGAACGCCGCGATAGGTGAGTGTAGTTGTCATCATCATCGCCCCAAATGATGTACTGGCTAGTTGTTGTCAGCTGAGGCGCGTTCCTTCGGGACAATTGCCCTACTTCCGTCTTCGCTATTCACCTAAGTTTTTTGGTGGCTCATAGCAAAGATGAACGATTTATTTCTGTATCTAATTTAACAGTTTTGCCACTATGAGTGCAAGTGGTTACAAAAATTTACACTAGAAACCTTCTCTTTTGTACCAGAGGTGCCCTGATCAGGGGAGAACTAACCTAAATCACCTAAATCTGAGCGGCGTTGGTGAGAATAATGTGGCGATCGCGATCGTAGGTGAGCCACTGCTCCTCTTTGAGTTTGCCCAACAGACGTGTGATGGTCACTCGACTTGTGCCAATCGCCGTTGCCAGTTGCTGGTGGGTGAGGCGAACACTATAGCGAGTGCCGAGGGGATGGGGTTGACCAATTTCTTGCTTCAAAAGCAAGAGTAAATGGCGTAATCGCTCCTCAATCCGGCGATGGCTGGTAATTCCTAAAAGACCTTCCGCTTGCCGTAGGCGACGAGCCAGACCCCGCACAAGGCTTTGGGTCAAGTTGGGTGAGGATTCTACCTCCACCAGTGTAAAGAGCATCAACTCTGCCTTGGAAAGTGCCTTGGCTTGGTAGGCCGTTAAACTGGTCAAGGGTAAACCAAAAGCAGTACCGGGTGTGGCCAGTCCCACCACCACTTCTTCACCATCGGGGTGCAAAAGGTTTAACAGCACGACGCCCCGGCTCACTAGCCAAATGCGCTCTGGCTCCATCCAGATGCTGTCCCCCATGCCAAACGTGTGTAGTCGAGAGGGGGAACGCCAGCGTCCATCCACAGGGGGAGTGATTGCAGCGGTGGAGACGTTTGCCATGGCAGTAGAACCTCAAGCAAAGGAACCAGCCCTTAGGTGTGTGCCTGAGAGATGGGTGGTTTTTCCAACATTCCCAGTGCCTGTGTTCTGGGTAACGTTAGCAACAACCGCCTATTAGACTAAGGGGTAAATGTAAAAACCAGATGATGGCTCCTTGATCATTTGGTTAAGGCTTGCCGCCCAGCGCAGAGATGGCCTCCAATAAACCGCGAGCTTTGTTCAAGGTTTCTTCGTATTCCCGCTGCGGATCGGAATCCGCAACAATACCAGCACCGGCTTGGACGTGAATGAGATGTTGGTGGTCGCTTAGCGGTTGCACCACCATCGTGCGAATAGCGATCGCGGTATTGAGTTGACCTTCAAAGTCATAGTAACCATAGGCACCAGAGTAGGGGCCACGGCGGCAGCCCTCCAATTCATAGATGATTTCCATGGCTCGAATTTTGGGGGCACCACTGACGGTTCCAGCCGGAAAACAAGCTTGGAGCAGATCCCATGCCGTTTTATCGGGCAATAGTTCGCCCACCACATTACTGACAATGTGCATGACGTGGGAGTAGCGTTCAATCACCATAAACTCCTCGACGGTGACACTCCCCTGACGACACACGCGCCCCAAATCATTGCGCCCCAAATCAACGAGCATGACGTGTTCGGCCACTTCTTTGGTATCGGCAAGGAGTTCTGCGGCGAGCTGCTGATCTTCGGCGTAGGTGTGACCCCGCTTGCGGGTACCGGCAATGGGTCGGACAGTGGCAAGGAGAGACCCACGTTTTTCAGGATGGTGTTCGGCTTTGACCATGACTTCTGGGCTAGAGCCAATGATCTGCCACGTGCCAAATTGAAAGTAGGCCATGTAGGGGGAAGGGTTAATCAGGCGCAAGGAGCGATAGAGGGCAAAAGGATCGCCGCTGTAGGTGGCACTGAGGCGTTGGGAGAGAACGACTTGGAAAATATCGCCCGCACGGATGTAGTCCTTGGCCCGCGCCACATTGGTACAGAAGGCTTCGGGAGTGATGTTGCTGGTATAACTAGGGGTCTGGCGACTGGGTTGCCAGTAGAGCTGGGTGGCCGCAGCGGGAATCGGAGTTTGCAGTTGACTCAAAAGCCGCTCTAGGCGATCGCTGGCATGGGTATAGGCCGTTTTCAAGTCCGTCTCACGGGTATCAGCATAGACCACCGCCCAAATTTTCCGCTTCACCTGATCAAAAATCAGGATTTGATCCACCTGCATCCACACGCCATCCGGCAAATCCTTTTCAGTGGCAGGATGAATCGGAACCCGCGGCTCAATCCACTGAATCAGTTCATAGCCCCAAAAACCAAAAAGACCGCCAATGCCCCCCGGCAGTTGGGGTAGCTTCACGGGTTGATAGGGGGCAAGGCAATTGGCCAAAATTGTGAAGGGATTGCCCGTAAATGTGGTGACTGAGCCATCGCGATGGGTTTGGGTGGTTTGGTTGCCCCGCGTTTCTAGTACCCAGAGCGGATCACAACTGAGGAGGCTGTAGCGAGCCAATTGTTCACCCCCCTCGACGGACTCGAGCAAAAAGTTGTAGGGGCGATCGCGACAGACCCGATACCAAGCCGATACGGGCGTGTCCATATCCGCCACCCACTCCTGATAGATGGGGATGAAGTTACCCTGCTCAGCAAGCTGACAAAAGGTCTGAAAATCGGGGTACATGGTCGCGTCTGTGAAAACCTTTCTATTTTCTCCCTAAAGGGGGGCAACAGCAATCTCAACGCCAAGGGTGAGGTGC
This sequence comes from Thermosynechococcus sp. QS41, assembly GCF_031583515.1. Taxonomy (NCBI): domain Bacteria; kingdom Bacillati; phylum Cyanobacteriota; class Cyanophyceae; order Acaryochloridales; family Thermosynechococcaceae; genus Thermosynechococcus; species Thermosynechococcus sp. QS41. The sequence continues at coordinate 1,960,742 of NZ_CP134181.1, read as the reverse complement.
TTTTGGGGTGGCACGTGCAGGAGATCTACCCCCGTATTCAAGGCATTGCGGGGGGCAGTCCAAGGTTCTAGACAGTAGTAGGGTTTGCCCTGAACCGTCCAAAAAACAAGGGTTGTAAACGCTGTATCGTAGCGCAGCGTCAGGCAGTACTGTTGTTGCAGATCACAGACGCGAGCCACTTGACCCGTGAGGGGACGACAGGCCAAATCCAGTTCTGCTGCATGCCAGTCAAACGTGCCGCTAAAGGTGAGGGGTTGTTGCGTTTTCTGATCCACCATGGCATGGATTGGCAGGTCAAACTGCAATTGGTGCTTGTCAGCAACGGCAAAGTAGGGATGCAAGCCAAAGCTAAAGGGCAAGGGGGTGTCACCGGGGTTAGCCACCTCAAGGGCGATCGCCAAGGCATCAGCAGCAAGGGTGTAGGTTAAGGTCAGATGAAAGGCAAAGGGATAGACTTGGCGCGTGGCTGGCGTATCCTGCAATCCCAGCGTCAAGAGATGTTCCTGCTGATCTAACACCTGCCATGGCAAATCCCGTGCAAAGCCATGCTGCTTGAGGTGATAGGTTTGGCCATTGTGGTGAAATGTATCCTCGGGCAAATTGCCACAAATGGGAAAGAGAATGGGAATACCGCCACGCACGCTTAACTGCGGGTTGGCAAAGCGCTCCCGATCCAAGTACAGCAGCTCATGACCTTGCCACTGCCAGCGGCTAATCAGGCCACCGCGCTCTGGAATTACTTCAACGCGAGTACGTTCGGCGTGGAGAGTATAGGGCATTACCATAGCTGGACAGTACGCCTGCTTTTTAGGATACACTCGCGACTACGCTAGAATAGCGGCAATGCCCTTGGAGGGAGGCCAATGTCCCTAAGATTTACCCTAAACCCCACCCTGCGTTTTTGGTTCAGTGTGTTGCTGGTAACTTGGTTACTGGGGCTACTGGGGCTAGGCTGGTTAGTGCAATCCTTTCTGGTGCTGTTTTTCATCTTGATGTTGACCCCTGTACTCCTTTTTGCAGGGTTACAACTTTGGTTTCGCTGGAAGTTGGTGACGGCGGCTTGCCCAGTGTGTGGCTTTGAATTTAGCAGTTTGAAGAATACCCAAACCCAATGCCCCGCCTGTGGCGAAATCCTGATGGTGCGCGATCGCCAGTTTCAACGCTTGGCTCCCCCCGGCACCATTGATGTCCAAGCAGTAGAAGTCAGTCATTCAGTGATTGAGGACTAGCCACAGTGGTATGATTAGCCCAAGATTGTTGGTCGCTGGCAAGAGGCCCGATGCGACAATCCCTGTCTATGCTTAGATTTGTTACAGGATGCCCTATGCGACAACTGAACTTCTTGATGATATTTGTCATTGGCTTGGGCTTAGTTCTCTTTAGTATTCAAAATACCGAACCCGTTAGTATTAAGTTCTTTGAAGGGAAAGTGATTCAAGCCCCATTGTGCATTGAACTCATCGTGGCCATGGGCATTGGTGCCGTCTTTGCTTGGGTCTTTAACGTCTGGGTACAGGTGCAGCGCATCTTTACAATCCGGGTGGAAATGGAAGCCCGCGATGAGCAAATTGCCCACCTTGAGGAGGATGTGGAACGCTACAAAGCTGCCCTTGAGGAGCAACAACGCCTCTTGCCCAGTGTCAGCAGTGCCTCGACGGAAAAGTAGCCGAGAGCCTTGAAAATTCGTTAGGCTAGGAAATGATTAACTTTTGTTATTTTGTGTTAACTCGGCGTGTCCTATGGCTACCTCTCTGGCTGTTGAAAAGAAAAAGTTAAAAAATCTGCCCCTGCAATTGCACTATTTGGGCGATCGCGTGCTGCGTCAACCCGCCAAACGGGTCAGCAAAGTGGATGACAGTATCCGCGATATTGTGCGGAAAATGCTGCAAACCATGTACAGTGCCGATGGCATTGGCTTGGCGGCACCGCAGGTGGGCATCAATAAGCAAATTCTTGTCATTGATATTCATCCCGATGACCCCGAGGCAGAACCGTTGGTGATGATTAACCCGGTCATTAAGGACTTCAGTGAAGACCTTGAAGTCTGCCAAGAGGGCTGCCTGAGTATTCCGGGGGTGTACCTAGAGGTGCGTCGTCCGGCCATGGTGGAGGTGGCCTACAAAGATGAGTGGGGGCGTCCCCAACTCATCATGGCGGGTGGGCTACTGGCGCGGGCGATCCAGCATGAAATTGATCACCTGACGGGGGTGATGTTTGTCGATCGCGTCGAGAACCAAGCCCTACTGCGCCACGAACTCAAAGAGCATGGGTTTACCGCCAGTGCCGTGCGTCCCATTGCTGCCTAACCCTGAGGATCATCGTCTGTGGCCAAGAGTTATCTATACCTACTGGGTGCCTGTGTGGCAGCGATCGCCACGGTGGGTTGTGTTTTTGAACTGAGTTCGGGAGAAGCCCAGTTGGGAACCCTTCCAACTACCGTGATTTTGCTCCTCAGTGTGCCCCTTGGTTTAGTAGCCTTTGTAACGGCGGTGCGCCTTGCCCGTGCCAGCGATCGCCCCTGATGGATTGGAATCTGCTATGACGCTCACCTACCCTGACGACCTGCAATATCTCGACAGCCATGAGTACCTGCGCCTTGAGGGCGATACAGCCACCCTCGGCATTAGTGCCTTTGCCGTCGATCAACTGGGGGATATTGTCTTTGTTGAGTTGCCTGCCGTTGGCGATGTCCTAGAACCCGGCGAACGCTTTGGCACCATTGAGTCGGTCAAGGCCGTTGAGGATCTCTATGCACCCCTCGCCGGAACCGTGATTGAGGTCAATCAAGCTGTCATTGACAACCCGGAGCAAATTGCTGCCGATCCCTATGGGGAGGGGTGGTTGGTGAAGGTGCAAGTCAGTACCCCCCCTACGGGACTCCTCTCAGCAGCGGATTATCGTGCCCTTGTGGAAGGAGCGTAGGTGCTAACAAGCGGCCTGCAAGTCCTTGTGGATGGATTGGCCACAGGGAGTGTTTATGCCATCTTTGCCCTCGGCTATACCCTTGTCTTCTCGATTTTGGGCATCATCAACTTTGCCCACGGTGCTGTTTTTGCCATTGGCGCTTATCTCACCTATGCCCTCTTAGGGGGACGCTTTGGCTTTAATGGTCTGTTGGCCAATGGACAGCTTCCCATTGCCTTACCCTTTGCGCTGGCCTTAGTTCTCAGTGCCCTTGGCTGTGGCCTGTTGGGGGTTGGCATTGATTGGGTCGTCTTTCGACCCCTGCGGCAACAGCGCGCCGATACCCTCTTGACCGTGGTGGCCAGCCTTGGGGCGGCTGTTCTCCTCACCAACCTGATCCAGTATTTGGTGGGTGCCGAAGTCTATACCTATCCCGATCAACTCTGGGGGGGATTGCCCCTCACCCTGCGATTGGGGGACATTGCCCTGCGCACTAGTCAATTTGTCATCTTTGCCGTGGCCGTGGTTTTGATGATTGCCCTGACCTATTGGGTCAAAGGGACGCGCATGGGGAAAGGATTGCAAGCGGTGGCCGAAAATCCGACTGCCGCGACATTACTGGGCATTGATAGCGATCGCATTATTCAAGTGACGTTTTTTGTCAGCAGTGCTTTGGCTGCCGTTGCTGGTACCCTCGTCGCCCTGAGTGTTGGGATTACGGGGCCGCAGTTTGGCGTGATCTTTGGTCTCAAGGGGTTAGCGGTGATTGTTCTGGGGGGCCTAGGGAGCTTACCGGGGACAATGTTGGCGGGCTTTTTGCTGGGACTAGTGGAGGCAATGGTGCCTGCCGCTGCTTCGGGGTTTCGGGATGCTGCGGCCTTTGCGATTCTCTTTCTGGTGCTGCTTGTGCGCCCCCAAGGACTGTTGGGGCAGCCCCCAGTGGAAAAAGTTTAAGGCTGTTGAATTAGTAGTTGACTGCTGTGGCTAGAGCCGTACTACTGGCGGGCACTAATTCCACCTTCAAACTGACGCCAAATTGGCTTTCAAAGGGTTCTTTTTTGTAGTTGACGCTCCAAATTTCCAGTTCACAGCGATCGCTCGGATCAGCGGGATGTACCTGCACACAAAACTCCCGTTGTAGAGCGCGCCACTCACAGGTAATGTGATCCACGGCCCCAATTTGTCGCCGATCCAAGGCCGAAGCCAGCCGTAGAATCGCACTCAGTTGCTCGACAATTTGCCGTTCTCGCCGTCCCACCAGTTGGCGGAAGTTTTCATGCTTTTTCTTGGGGGGACTCTTGCGGTGATAGCGACAGAGGTTGGCAATGATCTCGATTTCCGTATCGGTGTAGCCGAGCAGACCCCCATGGCGCACAAGGTAGTAGGAATGTTTGTGGTGGGCAGAATGGCTGACGTAGTGACCGGCATTGTGGAGAATCGCTGCTGCCCAGAGGAGTTCTCGCTCTGCTTCTGTCCAGTTGTGGAGAATCCCTTGGGTGCGATCAAAGAGCGTCAGGGCGAAATCGGCCACCCGTTCACTGCTGGCAAGATTGACATGGAACTTTTGCGCCAAACTGTAGGTACTGCGCTGACGCACCGAGCTTTGATAGCGGAGGCGGTCTTCAATCAGGCCGTGGGTAAGCATCCAGTCCACAATGATGCCTTCCCGCAGGGCGCGATCGCAGGTGATCAGGCTGGTTTGACCAAGCATCTCCATGGCCTCAGCGAGAATCACTGCCCCTGCAACAATAATTTCAGCGCGCCGCTCCGACATCCCCAAGAGTTGACAGCGCTGGTTAAAGTTTAGTCGCCGCAATTTGGCCACAAGTGCCTTTAAGTCTCCTAGCGTCAGTTCATAGCCGCGTAGGGAGGGGGGACAAGCACCAAGGCGATCGCAGGTGTGAATCATCATCAGGCTTTCAATCGTGCCTGAGGTACCCACCAATTGCGGTTTTTCATGGGGGCCGAGCTGCTGCCGCAGGTCTTCAACGGCACGATCCAACATTCCCCGTACATAGGCGCGCAGGGCCGCGTAGTCCTGATCGCTAATGGGATCGCTTTTGACAAATAAGTCCGTCAGGCGTACTGCCCCCACTTTGGTACTGCTGAGGTAGCGGGGTTCATGACCATCCCCCAAGATTAACTCTGTGGAGCCACCGCCAATGTCAATGATGATGTGGGGCTTGCCGTTGAACTCTAGCCCCGAGAGCACGCCCAAGTAGATGCGCCGCGCTTCCTCTTCACCGGAAATTAGATCAATCGTCAGGCCGGTCTCTTCCTTGACCCGCTCTAAAAACTCACGACCATTGGGGGCTTCGCGCACCGCACTGGTGGCCACGCCAATAATTTCTTCCGCCTTGAGACCCGTGGCCAGTTCACGACAGCGGCGCAGGGTGGCGATCGCCCGCTTCATCGCTTCCTCTGTCAGTTGCCCCGTAATTTGGCAACGTTCCCCCAGCCGCACCATATCTTTTTCAGCAGCAATGATTTTGAAACTGGGTAAACTGGGCTGAATTTGCACCACCACCATGTGAATTGAGTTTGTCCCAACATCAATGGCCGCCAGAATGCGATCGCTGAGATTCACTGCTCGCCACAGGTGGAGATGTTGTTCAGCCGTCATTGGACTTGTAACAAAGGAGACAAACACCCCCTATCCTACCCTAAGTGTTTCCCGTTAGATGATCCTTAATCTTGGCAGCAATACGCGAGCCTAAATAATCGGGAATCACACTGCCATTGGGTCCCAGCAGATAGAGTAACAGTCGCACCCGTCCCTGCCAAAGCATAAAGTTGATATTCACCACCAGCAGTTCCTCTTGCCAAATGGCGTGCATCACCTTGTAGAGCAACGCCGGATGATTCGCGGACTCCACCAACAGTGCCGGCAGATGAAAGACCTGATCCTGATAAAAGCTGGTGGTAATTTGCGGCAGGCCTTCGTTGAGGTTAAACTCCATGGCCAGCATTTCCTCAACGGCAAATTCACCACTGAGGGTCTGTTGGAGGGCACGGCGCACGCTTTCACTGCGCTTTTTCGTCAGGGGTTTGCCCTGCTCTGAGAGCACCAGTTTGACAAACACCAGCATCGGTGGTCGGACATGGCCATAGAGCGAGACATTGTGAATTGTCAGCTTGTAGGCGGCCATCACCCCAAAGAGATCACTGAGCAGGTAAGAGTGATTGCGGTGGGCAAAGTGGAGAACGGAGCGATCGCCCTCGGGGACAATCTGAATCACCGCCTGATTGGTCTTATGAATTTGAAACCCCAGTTTCAGGTTTTGCAGTTGCACATCCCGACCGACAAATTGCTCATAAAAGTCCGGAAAAGAGCGGTTGAAGCGCTTCAGGACATCAAGGTTACGCAGTTGAAAATCGGAAACCATGGGTGAGAGTCGCTATACTATAGCCTAGGCCGGGTTACACTTGGTCGTTTCCCCATCTCCAGCATACTTGCATGAGCTTCTGGAAATCGCTGTTCAATTCGCAACCGACTGCCAGCGCCACCACGACGTCCCCTAGTTTAGGTTCTCAGGTAGAGCGGGACAATGGCAGCGAAAGCCAAATTATTTTCAGCAAAGAAAAAGAAATTGATGTCTATGAACTCGAAGAACTCTGTGATGCCGTGGGCTGGTCACGCCGCCCCATTCGCAAGGTGAAAAAAGCGATTCAGCACAGTTTCCTTGTGATCTCGATGTGGGAGCAGCGGGGTGCCTATCGTCGCCTCATTGGTTTTTCGCGTGCGACCTCGGATCACGCCTTTAATGCCACGATTTGGGATGTGGTCGTGCATCCAGAGTTTCAGGGACGGGGGCTGGGCAAAGAATTAATGCGGCAGATGATCAAAGAACTGCGCAGCGAGGACATCAGCAACATTACCCTCTTTGCCGATCCCCATGTTGTCGACTTTTACCGTCAGTTGGGTTTTCGCCCGGATCCCGAGGGGATTAAGGGGATGTTTTGGTACCCCAATTCCCGCTAGGCTCGATAATCAATAACGTAGCCGAAATCATCCTTTGCTATGAGCCAAACGCCCCTCGTCACTGAGGCTGAGATTGCTGCTGAAGGCCTCAAGCCCCAAGAGTACACCGAAATTGTCCGCCGCCTTGGCCGCCATCCCAACCGCGCGGAATTGGGTATGTTTGGGGTGATGTGGTCAGAGCATTGCTGCTACAAAAACTCCCGTCCCTTGCTCAAGCAGTTTCCCACCCAAGGGGCACGGGTACTGGTCGGTCCTGGTGAGAATGCCGGCGTCGTGGACTTAGGGGATGGCTTGCGCCTTGCCTTTAAGATTGAGTCCCACAATCATCCCTCGGCCATTGAACCCTTTCAGGGGGCAGCGACCGGCGTGGGGGGGATTCTGCGGGATATTTTTACGATGGGGGCGCGTCCCATTGCCCTGCTGAACGCCCTGCGCTTTGGCGATCTCAAGGAAGCCAAAACCCAACAATTGGTGAAAGGAGTCGTGGCGGGTATTGCCCACTATGGCAACTGTGTCGGTGTGCCCACGGTGGGGGGCGAGGTCTATTTTGACCCTTGCTATGCCGGTAACCCCTTGGTGAATGCCATGGCCTTGGGCCTCATGGAAACCCCAGAAATTGTTAAATCGGGAGCGAGTGGCATTGGCAATCCGGTGCTGTATGTGGGATCTACAACGGGTCGTGATGGCATGGGGGGGGCTAGTTTTGCCAGTGCCGAACTCACTGATGAATCAATGAGCGATCGCCCCGCCGTCCAAGTGGGGGATCCCTTCATGGAAAAATGCCTCATTGAAGCCTGTCTGGAAGCCTTTCAAACGGGGGCAGTGGTGGCCGCCCAAGATATGGGGGCAGCGGGCTTGACCTGCTCGACCTCGGAAATGGCTGCCAAAGGCGGTGTCGGTATTGAACTGGACTTGGACAAAGTGCCCGTACGGGAACAGGGGATGGTGCCCTACGAGTTTCTCCTTTCGGAATCCCAAGAACGGATGCTCTTTGTGGCGGCGCAAGGGCGGGAAGCCGAACTGATTGAGATTTTCCATCGTTGGGGCTTGCAGGCGGTGGTTGTGGGTCGCGTCATTGCTGAACCGCTGGTGCGGGTGCTTTACCGCGGCGAGGTGGCCGCAGAGGTGCCTGCCCGTGCCCTTGCCGAAGATACCCCCCTCTATGAGCGACAGTGTCCCAGTGAGCCACCTGTCTATGTCCAACAGGCGCGGCAATGGTCGGTGGATCAATTGGCGCTACCGGCGCAATCGCCCGCGGAGATTTTGCTCACTCTTCTCGCCACCCCCAGTATTGCCTCTAAAGCATGGGTCTATCGTCAGTACGATCACGAGGTGCAAAACAACACCCTCGTCTTCCCCGGTGATGCTGATGCAGCGGTCATTCGCCTGCGGGGCACCTCCAAAGGGATTGCGGCGACGGTCGATTGCCCCAGCCGCTATGTGTATCTGGATCCCTACGAAGGCGGCAAAGCAGCTGTGGCCGAAGCCGCTCGTAATCTGAGTTGTGTGGGGGCAGAGCCTCTGGCCGTCACCGATAACCTCAACTTTGGCAGTCCCGAAACGCCCGTAGGTTACTGGCAGTTGGCCCATGCCTGCCGCGGTCTTGCGGAGGCCTGCCGGGCTCTACAAACGCCAGTCACGGGTGGCAATGTCTCCCTCTACAACGAAACAATTGATCGCAATGGCCAACCACAGCCGATTTATCCGACCCCCGTGGTGGGGATGGTGGGGTTGATTCCCGATTTGCAGCGGGTTGTCGGTCAGGGCTGGCGATCGCCCGGAGATGCCATTTACCTATTGGGGTTGCCTCTGACCACGCCCTTGAGTGATCCGCGCCTGAGCCTCGGTGGGTCGGAATACCTTGCCCAGATCCATGGCCTTGTGGCGGGGCGTCCACCTCAGATTGATTTAGACCTAGAGCAGCGAGTGCAGGCGGTGTGTCGCTATGGCATTCAGCAGGGGTGGGTTGCCAGTGCCCACGATCTCAGCGAGGGGGGCTTGGCCGTGGCCTTGGCGGAAAGCTGTCTCAGCAGCCAACGGGGGGCAACGATTCAATTGCCAGCGGGCACCTATCCGCGGTGGGATGTGCTGCTGTTTGCTGAAGGGGGGGCGCGCATTCTGGTTTCGGTGCCGCCAGCGGCACAGACGGTGTGGGAAGCCTATGTGCAGGCGCAACTGCCCAATGCTTGGACACGCCTAGGGGTTGTTAATGGTGAACATACAGAACTGTGTATTGACACCTGTGACAATTCTCCGCTTATCAAGGTTACGATGGAAGAGTTAGCTCTTGCGTGGCGATCGCCCCTGCCGAAGTATTTGGACTAAATGACAGAACAACAATTTGCTGATAAGCCGGAAGAAGCCTGTGGTGTCTTTGGGGTCTATGCCCCGGGGGCGGATGTGGCTCGCCTCGCCTACTTTGGTCTCTATGCCCTGCAACATCGAGGTCAGGAATCGGCGGGAATTGCCACATTTGCGGGTGACACCGTCCACTGTTACAAGGATATGGGCTTGGTCTCCCAAGTCTTTGACGAAGAGATTCTTGGAGGGCTGGTGGGAGATTTGGCTGTCGGCCACAACCGCTACTCGACCACCGGTTCTAGTCGCATTGTCAATGCGCAACCCGTTGTGGTGGACACTCGCCTTGGGCCTTTGGCCTTAGCCCACAACGGTAACTTAGTGAATACCTACGCTCTGCGCGAACAAGTCCTAGCCTGTGATGCCCCTACGGCGGTGTTAGCCAGTACCACAGATTCGGAACTCATTGCTTGGGCGATCGCCCAAGCGGTGGCTACTGGTCAATCCTGGTCCGAGGGGATCATTACCGCTGCTCAACAGTGCCAAGGGGCTTTTAGTCTGGTGATGGGGACACCAGCAGGATTGTTTGGGCTGCGAGATGTCCATGGCATTCGTCCCTTAGTGATTGGCCGCCTCATGGGTGAGACCACGCCCCACTACGTGCTAGCTTCTGAAACCTGTGCCCTCGATATTATTGGTGCGGACTATGTGCGGGAGGTGGAGCCTGGGGAACTCGTCCACATTAGTGCCGACGGGATTGGCAGTGTGCAATGGGCAGAGTCGCAACGCAAGCTGTGTATCTTTGAGATGATTTACTTTGCCCGCCCTGACAGTGTGATGCAGGGGGAGAGCCTCTATAGCTACCGGCAGCGGTTGGGACAGCAGTTGGGTTGCGAAGCTCCCGCCGAGGCGGACATCGTCATTCCTGTACCGGATTCCGGTATCCCTGCCGCCATTGGCTTTTCCCAAGCGACGGGGGTGCCCTACGCCGAAGGCTTGATTAAAAATCGCTATGTGGGGCGGACGTTTATTCAACCTACCCAGTCGATGCGGGAGTCGGGAATTCGCATGAAACTGAATCCGCTGCGGGATGTGCTGATGGGACAGCGGGTGGTGATTGTGGATGACTCGATTGTGCGGGGCACCACTAGCCGCAAAATTGTCAAAGCGCTGCGGGATGCCGGTGCAGTGGAAGTACATATGCGCATTTCCTCGCCGCCGGTCACTCACCCGTGCTTCTATGGCATTGACACCGATACCCAAGATCAACTGATTGCAGCCACCAAGTCCGTGGCTGAGATTGCCGCTCAGATTGGTGTCGATTCCCTGAGCTATCTCAGTTGGCAGGGAATGATTGCCGCCACTTATGATACGGGCGATCGCTTTTGTTCCGCCTGTTTTACGGGCAAGTACCCGATTAGCATCCCGGAGCCAGTGAAACGGCAAAAGTTGGTGCTTGAGCAAATTCCCCAATGAGTTTGGACTACGGTCACTGGCCTTCGATCCTCTCTGCCGCCGAAGTCAGTGCTGCGGCCACCAGTCTCAGTGAATTGCGCGCCACTCCCCTAGGTTTGGTGTGGTTAGAGCGGCGTCCCCAAGAAAAGGGGCGAGTAGTGCTGGTGCGTCAAGGGCAAGAACTTTTGGCTGCCCCTTGGAGTGCGCGATCGCGCGTGAATGAGTATGGCGGCGGTGCCTACTGGTACCACGGTGATCAGATTTACTTTGTCAATGATGCCGATCAGGGAATCTATGCCCTTGGGGAACCCAGCCCTCAGTTAATCTATCAAGCGGCGAATACGCGCTTTGCCGATGGTTGCGTCGATCCTTGGCGCGATCGCCTGTTGTGTGTCGAAGAGGCGCATTTTGCCGATGGCTCCAGCCAACAGTCCATTGTTGCCATTCACCTGTCGGGAAAACGGACAGTGCTGGTTCAAGGAGCGGGCTTCTATGCGGCGCCACGCTTGAGTCCAGGGGGCAACACCTTGGTTTGGTTGCAATGGTCAGCACCGCAGATGCCTTGGGATGGCTGTGAACTCTGGGGGGCAACCCTCAATGACGACGGCTCCCTTGGTACCCCCTACCGTATTGCTGGCAGCAGCGATGAATCGGTTCAGCAACCCCAATGGCAGGGAGAGACCCTCTACTACATCAGCGATCGCTCTGGCTGGTGGAATCTCTATCGTTACCGTGATGACCACCATGAACCCGTTTGGCAGGCCAGTTATGATGCCGGTGTGCCCCTGTGGGTCTTTGGTCAGTCCACCTATGCTTTGGTGAACCCGGAAACCGTGGTGTTAACCTATAGCGATCGCGGCCTATGGCGATTGGCAGTGGTTTCCCTCACGACGGGGGAATGGCAAACCGTAGCGGCAGACTATACCGAGATTCATTCCCTCGTTCGCCTGAGCGATCGCGCCGTTGCCTTGATTGGCAGTTCGCCCCTGTTGCCCCCCCATATTGTTGAGTTCAATCTGGATGACGGCACCACCACACCGCTGCAACCCATTGCTTCTCCCCTGCCACGGGAGTGGATTTCCCAGCCCGAGGTGATGGAATTTCCGACGAGTGACAGCGCAACCGCCTACGGCTTTTTCTACCCGCCCCAAAATCCCCAAGTACAACCCCCAGCAGACTCACGCCCCCCCTTAATCGTGAGAAGTCATGGCGGGCCAACGGCAGCCAGTGGCACAGGTCTCGATTTGCGCATCCAGTTTTGGACCAGTCGCGGCTTTGCGGTGTTGGATGTCAACTATCGTGGCAGTACGGGTTATGGTCGTGCCTATCGCAATGCCCTGCGGGGACAGTGGGGAGTGGTGGATGTGGCGGACTGCGGGGCAGGGGCCCAGTATCTAGTGGCTCAAGGACGGGTGGCGGGCGATCGCTTGGCCATTCGCGGCAGCAGTGCTGGGGGCTATACCACTCTGTGTGCCCTGACGTTTACGACAACCTTCCATGTGGGAGCAAGTTACTACGGCATTGGTGATCTCCTTAGCCTGCTCAAGGAAACCCATGCTTTTGAAGCCCATTATTTTGATCAACTGATTGCCCCCTATCCCGAAGGGGCAGACCTCTACCGCCAGCGATCGCCCCTCTACCATGCGGATCGTCTCACCTGTCCGGTGATTTTCTTTCAGGGGCTAAAGGATGTCGTTGTTCCCCCCAGCCAAGCGGAACAGATGGTAGCCGCCCTTCAGGCCAAGAGCATTCCCGTAGAATATTACACCTTTGCCGAAGAGGGACACGGCTTCCGCCAAAGCAGCACGATCGCCACCGCCCTTGAGGCAGAATTAAAGTTTTATCAAAGGCATTTACTCAACGGCTAGAAGAACAATGTTTACTGGCATTATTCAGGCGATCGGTGTCCTCCAGCAACGCTCCGAGTCCCAGTTGGCAATTAACGCTACCGATGCCCCTTTCCTTGCTGAGGTGGCCATTGGCGATAGTATTGCTGTGGATGGGGTCTGCCTCACAGTGGAAACAGTTGATGCCACGGGGTTTACGGTCAGTGTCTCCCCGGAAACGCTGCAACGCACCACATTGGCGGCCAAAGCGGCAGCAGGCGCAATGGTGAACCTAGAACCTGCCCTGCGCGTTGGGGATAGGGTGGGAGGGCATTTTGTGACCGGTCATGTGGATGGTGTGGGTAGCGTGCTAGCGATCGCGCCCACAGGCACGAGTTGGGAATTCACCTTCTCTGCCCCTGCAGTGGTAGCGACGTACATCATCCCCAAGGGCAGCATTGCCATCAATGGCATTAGCCTCACCGTTGCCCATTGCAATGAAAAAGGGGATGAATTCAGCATTGCTGTTATCCCCCATACCTACGCAGAAACGACGTTGCAATTTCTTAGGGTTGGCGATGGTGTGAACCTAGAGGCGGATCTGTTGGGCAAATATACCCGCAAATTTCTCCAGCCTCAAGACGCCTCAACCGCAGTCGAAATTGACCTCGCCTTTCTCCAAGCCCATGGCTACGCCTAGGATCATTATTTTTTCTTCTTGGCAGTCCGAGACTTGCCACCAGATTTTTTGGCAGCAGCACCAAATCCCTTACTTTCAGCCGTAGGTTCAGCGACTGGTTCAGGGTTTTTGGCAGCAGGCTCAGCCACTGGTTCCACTGTCTGCTCAGAAACTGTGACAGGTTCTGGGGCTGGCTCGTCAGGTGTTGTTTCCGCTGCTGGTTCAGGGGCACTCACTTCAGGTGGGGCAGTTTCGGCCACTTCTGGGGGTGCTTTGGCCGTTTTTGCGGCAGCACTCATGGCTTGGGTTTGGGCAGCCACCTCTTCAGCAAGGTTGGTTTCTTGCTTCTCAATCCCCTCACCGAGGACAAAGCGTTGGAAGCGGCGAATCTGGATATTTTCCCCCAGTTCGGCAATGTGCTCTTTGACCAACTCTTCAACGGTCTTGGACTGATCGCGGATAAAGGGCTGGTTGAGCAGGCACAGCTCTTTGAGGGTTTTCTCTAGTTTGCCAGCAACGATTTTCTCCTTGACTTCCGGAGGTTTCCCCTTGAGAGCATCGGAGCCAAGGGCAATCTGGCGTTCTTTTTCCTTGTACTCAGCGGGAATATCATTCACTGAGACAAATTCCACATTGGGGCAAGCGGCAATTTGCTTGGCAATGTCTTGGACAAGGGCTTTGAATTTCTCGTTGCGAGCCACAAAGTCGGTCTCACAGTTCACCTCCACCAGCACGCCAATGCGCCCGCCAGTGTGAATGTAGCTATCCACGAGACCTTCACTGGTGACGCGCCCGGCTTTTTTGCCCGCAGAGGCTAGACCCTTTTGCCGCAACCAAGCAATGGCGGCTTCCATATCGCCGTTGGACTCCTGCAAGGCTTTCTTGCAGTCCATCATGCCGGCACCGGTTTTGTCCCGCAGTTCTTTGACTAGTTTGGCTGAAATCTCTGCCATGATCTGTTCCTCAAGGATTAAGCGTCAGAATCATCTGGAATATCTAGGGCGTCAGCATCACCATCGTCGCTGGCGGTCATCCCATCGTCGTCCTCATCACCGAGATCCGCTTCTGGTTCGTCCAACTGACCATGGCGGCCTTCGTAAATGGCATCGGCTAGTTTACCCACAATCAGCTTAATCGAACGGATGGCATCATCGTTAGCGGGAATGGGAATATCCACTTGATTGGGGTCGCAGTTGGTATCCAGCAGCGCCACGATCGGAATCCCCAATTTGTGGCACTCGGCAACGGCGTTGTATTCCCGCTTGACATCAACAATAATCGCGACATCAGGAAGCCGCCGCATCTGTTTAATCCCGCCAAGGTATTTTTGCAAACGTGCCAGTTCTCGCCGCAGGGCTGAAGCCTCCTGTTTTGGCCGCAGATCAATGAGGCCATTTTCCTCCATGCTTTCTAATTCTTTGAGGCGATCGACACGGGTTTTGATGGTATTCCAGTTGGTGAGCATCCCCCCCAGCCAGCGCTGGTTGACGTAGTAACTGCCGCAGCGGAGCGCTTCCTGTTCGACAATGCCGGCGGCTTGGCGCTTGGTACCAATAAACAAAAAGCGTTTGCCTTTTTCAGCGGCGTTGCGGATGTAGTTGTAGGCTTCATCCACCAGTTGGGCGGTTTGCACGAGGTCAATGATGTGCACCCCATTGCGAACCGTGAAGATGTAGGGTGCCATCCGGGGGTTCCAGCGGCGGGCTTGGTGGCCAAAGTGAACCCCTGCCTCCAGCATTTGGGCAAGGCTAAGAACTGCCATTGAGTTGTACTCCTATGGGTTAAACAACCATCCGTCCATCATCCGGTGAGGACACCCAAGGGGACGAATGTGAAAGATTTGCAGATTTACTATCATAGCCAATGATCAAGGCTGTTGGAAAGCTCAATCCACAGTGATTTGGTAGCCTCGTGATCTTGACGCTCAGGGGTGGCCAACCTATTCTGTAAAGATTCAAGACGGCTGGATGGTGCTGAACGTTGGATATTTCCCGCTTGCGATCGCAATGGCAACAAATTCACGGTGACGAAACCTCTGAAGCCGTTATTGAGCAGCACTTTGTGCAACCGCTCCTGAGTGTGTTGGGCTTTGGCGATCGCGATCGCGTCTCCTCTTTTGACACAGGTATGGGCATTGCCGATGTGGCAGCCCGTTTTCCCCGCGAACATCAGCCTCCTTTTTGTCAGACTCAAGTTGACCCCGATTTAATTGTGGAGATTAAACCCCCTGCCCGTCGCTCCCGCAATACCCCCAGTCAAACCGTGGTCTTGAGCCTTGAGAATGGGTCTGCCCATCATAGCCGCGCTCTGCAACAACTCCGCCAACTTCTCAGGGGTTGCCATTGCCAAGGAACCGCTTGGGGGTTGATCACGAATGCTCGCCATCTACAGCTTTTTCAACGCCATGGTCACTTGGTCTATCCAGTGACGCCCAACTATGAACTGACGGGCGATCGCCTTGAGGGCATTATCGAAGACCTCAAAACCTGCTTGCGATCGCGCCCCCGTGCCACCACCCTCTGTCTCTATAACCATAAGGGGGGAGTGGGCAAAACCACCACCACGATTAACTTGGGCGCCACCCTTGCTGTGGCAGATGCCGCTGTCTTGCTTATTGATTGCGACCCTCAGGGGGATCTCAGCCGCGCCCTTGAGCTAACCCCCACCAGTACGACCCTTGCGGCTTGTCTGCAAAACCCTGATGAGCCGATTACGGCTACGATTCGCCCTTTTGACCTGCGCATCCGCACCAGCAGCAGTATCAAGTCTGCCCATATTTTTGATGTCATTCCCGCTGCGCCGCAACTGCAAAGCATTCTTATTCAGGCGATGCAAACCCAACATCCACCCATTACTCGCCTGCGGGAACTCCTCGCCCCCTTGCGCGATCGCTACGACTACATCCTCATTGACTGCCCCAGTGCTTGGCTCTTTTTAAGTAAGAGCGCCGTGTATGCCAGTGACGCCGTTTTGATTCCCACCCGCCACACCGATCTCTCCTCCCTCAACAATGCCGCTCAGGTGATTCACCAATTTCTCTTTAATGAAATTCACACCTTGCGCCGTGAAGGCGGCCCCCTTCCTTTGCCTATTTTCTTTAATGGTGCTCCCACAACCGACAAGGCGATGGCTGTTGCCCAAGCAGAAATTGAACGGATTCTCCAGAAACTTCCCCACCTCACTCCCTACTTTTGGCCACAGTATCAAGCCAATGACACAAGCGTATTTGCCATTCCTGAATATGCCATTATTTCCCGTGCCGCCTTTGCCCGTGTTCCTGCTGTCTTCAAAGATAAGCGCGTCTTAGGCTTTTATCAAACATTGGTGCAGACCTATCTTCGCCCCTTAGCTGCTGTCAATGACCTCCCCTAACCAACAACCTTCCTAACAAGATTTATAAAAAATCTGAAAACAGAAATTGCTTGTTCCCCTAAAATGAAATTACCCCTCCCTGAGCAGCCGTCATGACCGAGCCTGTCACCCAATCCCAACTAGCCGAAGTTCTGGAAACCGTCAAGGCAATCCAGTCGCAGTTGACAGAACTCACCCTTGAAGTGAAGGTGGGGCAAGCAGAAATCCGTGAAAAGTTCAACACCATGGAGGCCAAAATCGAGGCCGTTCGCCTAGAAGTACAGAACAATCGCGAACAGTTAGTGGAGCTAGGGAAACGCCAAAGTTCAACGGACAATCGCCTGTGGGCATTACTGGTGGCACTGTTTTTGATGGTGGCAGGACTCTTGGCCAAAATTACACTGTTTGACAGAGTTTAGAGGAAAATTGCTGTGACTCAGTCCCAATTGGCCGAAGTTCTAGGGCGTATCATCAGATCGATTGACCATCGAGGCAGTGTTTTGCTGAGGCATTACTGGCGGACAAAGCCTATGATGCAGATGAGCAGCAGGTGCTAAGACGACTAGCGGAGAAAGGGTGCGCGGCTGTCATTCCGCCCAAGTCTTGTCGTAAACAGCGTCGTGGTTATGACAAAGAACTGTACAAAGCTCGGCACTTGATTGAGAATTTTTTTGCTAGGCTCAAGCCGTATCAAGGGATTGCCACACGTTACGATAAGACAGCGCGAAACTTTTTAGGTGCGATATATCTCGCTGCCGCTGTTATCTGGCTTAACTGATGACCCACCCTAGGCGATCGCCGCAACCTACAAACCAAGTTTTAGTTGGCACAAAACAACCCCTGACACTGAACTCCACTTGTGGCTAATGTTGCAAGTAACTGGGTACCAAGGGCAGTGCATCCTGAAACAGGGGTGTGGTTAAGTAGCGTTCACCAAAGCTCGGCTGCACCATGACAATTAACTTGCCCGCATTTTCGGGTCGTTGAGCCACCTGAATGGCAGCGCAAAGGGCAGCCCCACTGGAAATGCCTGAAAGAAGGCCTTCTTCACGGGCTAGGCGGCGACCAAAATAAATCGCTTGATCATCAGAAACAGTAATCACTTCATCAATAAGTTCCCGTTTGAGAACGGGGGGCACAAAGCCGGCGCCAATACCTTGAATTTTGTGCGGCCCTGGTTTGCCTCCTGAAAGGACAGGACTATTGCTAGGTTCGACAGCGATCGCCTGAAAGCTGGGCTTCTTGGCTTTGATCACTTCTGCCACTCCCGTAATCGTACCTCCAGTACCCACTCCAGCCACCAAAATATCCACTTGACCGTCCGTATCTTGCCAAATTTCGAGGGCAGTGGTTTCACGATGAATCTTGGGATTGGCGGGATTTTTGAATTGTTGCAGCATGAAAGCATCTTCAAGGGAGGCAGCAATTTCTTCGGCGCGACGAATGGCACCACTCATCCCCTCTGTGCCGGGGGTCAAATCCAGCTCTGCTCCATAGGCACGCAGCATAGCTCGCCGCTCTGCACTCATGGTCTCTGGCATAGTGAGAATCAGGCGATAGCCCTTTGCCGCCGCCACCATTGCTAAGGCAATCCCGGTATTGCCCGATGTGGGTTCCACCAAAACCGTCTTACCGGGGGTAATGAGACCCGCTGCTTCTGCCTCCTGAATCATACTCAGGCCAATGCGATCCTTAACCGAGGCCGCAGGATTCATGCTCTCTAGTTTGACGACAATTTCTGCCACACAGCCTTCCGCTTGGGGAATGCGGTTCAGGCGTACAAGGGGCGTCCGACCAATGAGGGCAGTAATATCGGGGGCAATGTTCATGGGATATCAATCTCCAATTCAAGACAAAAACCTTAGAAAAATTAGATGAATGTCAACCCCAGCCTAGATGTAGTACATGACATCCACGTGCTGGTAAGCCTGCCGCCGATCGCACAAATCTTGAAGGGTATGCTTTTTCAAAACATCATTGGCTGCTGCGCAGGCTTCTAGCCACACTGAACGGATCAGACTACGCTCCAGATCGCCCTTTTCAGGCGGCTTTTGGGCGAGCTTGGACTCAATCCCCTCGATACAGTTGAGCACGTCCAAAATTGAGATTTGCCAAGGTGCTTTTGCCAGCAGGTAGCCACCCCGTGCCCCCCGTTGACTGCGAATCAGCCCCTTGCGGCGTAGGGTCGCCATCAGTTGCTCCAGATAGCGATCGGGAATGTTGTGCAGGGCAGCAATTTGGCGAATTTGTAGCGGCTCCGCCTGTTCATAGGCCGCTGACATTTCCAAGAGCGCCAAGAGGGCGTACTCACTTTTGGCAGACAGTTCCACAAGACGTTTGGCACACGCACGACATTGAGCAGATTGCCCAACCCATAGTATATTCTACTTCTTGATCGGGATTTAGGAGATTCTTAAGAATCTTCACCGTAGCGCTGGTTGCAACCTCGAGAATTCACGGCATTGCGCAAACGCCCTTCAGCAACTTCACTCGAAAAACCGGCTAGACTGAAAAGAGGCTCTAGCTTCATGCCCACGTCTGCCCGATGGTAAGAATTCTGGCCATTGAAACCAGTTGTGATGAAACGGCAGCAGCCGTAGTGTGCGATCGCGCCATTGAAAGTCATGTGATTGCCTCCCAAGTACGTGCCCATCAACCCTTTGGCGGTGTCGTACCGGAAGTCGCCTCCCGTGCCCACTTGGAAAACATTAACGGCGTGATCACAGCAGCGATGAGTGAGGCCGGTTGTGATTGGTCTGCCATTGATGCCATTGCTGTCACCTGTGCTCCCGGATTGGTGGGGTCGCTGCTCATTGGGGTTACGGCGGCAAAAACCCTTGCCCTTGTGCAGCAAAAACCGTTCTTGGGAATTCACCACCTTGAAGGCCACCTCTATGCCTCCTACTTAGCGGAACCGACCCTTGAACCACCGTTTCTCTGCCTCTTGGTGTCTGGCGGGCATACCAGTCTCATTGGCGTTTATGGCTGTGGCGAGTACCAACTCTTTGGCCAAACGCGGGATGATGCGGCGGGGGAAGCCTACGATAAGGTAGCACGCCTACTGGGCTTGGGCTATCCAGGGGGGCCAGTGCTCGATCGCTTGGCGCAGCAGGGCAATCCAGAGACCTTTGATCTACCAGAGGGAAATATTCGCCTCCCCGATGGCAAGGTGCATCCCTACGATTCTAGTTTTAGTGGGCTGAAAACCGCAGTGGCACGACTCGTGGAGGAGCTGCGTCAAACCCATGATGAATTGCCGGTGGCTGACCTTGCGGCCAGTTTTCAGAAGGCGGTGGCACAGGCCTTGACCAAGCGGGCGATCGCGGCAGCAGTGGATCATGGATTCAAAACCCTCGCCATTGGGGGAGGCGTAGCGGCAAATTCTGGACTGCGACAACACCTGACTGCGGCTGCTGAACCCTTGGGGCTACAGTTGATTTTTCCGCCTCTGCGGCTATGTACCGATAATGCGGCGATGATTGGCTGTGCGGCAGTGGATCATTTCCAGCGGGGCGATCGCTCCCCCTTGGAGCTGACAGCCCGTTCACGCCTCAGCTTGCTGGAGATTTCTGCCCTCTATGCAGCCACGCCCCTCGCAGTGAGTTAATCGCGATCGAGCCTAAAAAGAACACCAGTTGACAGACCACAATACTCGGCCCCGATGGCCAATTCATCCCTGCTGACAAGAGCATACCAACAATGGCACTGCCTACCCCTACTAGGGCCGCCAAAACCACGTACTGCGAAAATTGCCGACTCCACAGGCGAGCGCCACAGGCGGGAATCACCACAAAGGCACTAATGAGCAATACCCCCACTGTCTTAATCGAGACGGCAACCACCAAGGCCAATAGGGTGATAAACAGCAGCCGCTGAATCCCCACCGCCGCCCCCCGCGCCACCGCCAAGGCCTCATTCACTGTGATTAACAATTGCACCCGTAACGTGAGCAGGATGAAAGTGCCGACAAGGGCGCAGAGCATGCCACTCATGACGAGATCGGCTGGGCGCACCGCCAAAATATCGCCAAAGAGTAAATTATTTAGCCCCCCCTGATAGCGATCGCTCATACTCAGCAAAATCACCGCAAGTGCTAAGGAGGCTGAGTAGATGATATTCAAGAGGGCATCCGTCCACAGTCGTGTATGCTCCAGCAGATAGGTCACCCCGAGGGCAAACACCACGGCAAAGGGCAGCAACATCACGGAGGGATTCAATCCTAGAATAATTCCTAGGCTAATTCCCAGTAGGGCTGAGTGCCCCAAAGCATCACTAAAAAAAGAAAGTTGCCGCAGGATTGTAAAGCTACCGAGGGCACCCGCCATCCCTCCCGTAAAGATGCCTGCCCACAGTGCCCGCTGCATAAAGGGCAACTGCAACAGCTCAATCATTCGTTCCAAAATCATGGGGACTTCTGTTTAGCGCCTGCCAAAGAGGAATAGAAGAATAATATGCTATTGAACGAGGTGGTTGTGAGGATGGGGCTGCGTGTATCGTTTGCTGGCACCTGCCAAAATTAATCTCTTTTTACAAATTGTTGGCAATTGTTTAGATGGCAGTGGCTACCACGAGCTGGTAATGGTCATGCAGGCGGTTTCCCTCATGGATCGCATTGAACTCATCCCGCGGCGCGATCGCCAAATTAAAGTCCATTGCACCAACCCGGCTGTCCCCTGCGATCAACGAAATCTCGCCTACAAAGCAGCGGCCTTACTCCAGCAGCATTTTCCCGATCGCGATGGCGTTGAAATTTTCATTGAAAAACGAATTCCTATGGGGGCAGGCTTGGCCGGGGGTTCCACCAATGGAGCAGCGGTACTCGTGGGCTTAGATCTCCTGTGGCAGTTGGGTCTGACGCAAGCGGAATTGCAAACCTTTGCAGCGCAATTGGGGGCTGATGTGCCCTTCTGTCTGCAAGGGGGAACCGCCTTAGCCCTAGGGCGCGGTGAACAGTTGACGCCCCTAGCGGATTTACAGGGATTAACTGTGATCCTAGGGAAGTATCGCTCCCTCAGTGTGGCCACCCCTTGGGCCTATCAAACCTATCGGCAGGAATTCGCCGCCACCTATGCCCAAACCCCCAACGAGCAGGAAAAAGCCCGCCAAGAGGGGGGATCCGCAACCCTGTTACAGGCCATTCAGCAGCGTGACATCGCCAAATTGGCCGCCAGCCTCCGTAATGATTTAGAGAAGGTAGTGTTGCCCCGCTATCCCTTGGTGGCAGAGTTAAAGGAGCAATTCCTCGCCGCTGGGGCGATCGCCAGCATGATGTCAGGATCTGGGCCAACAGTGTTTGCCCTAGCGCCCTCTGCCGATGAAGGTTACAGCATCATGCAACGGGTACGGCGCGCCCTACCAGACCCCGACCTTGATCTATGGATCTGTGAGTGCTGTCCCCACGGCATTCAGTTGGAGACGCCCTAGGCAAACTCCTCAAGATAGTCTTGAATTTCTCGGCGCCGTTGGGGCTGCCGCAACTTTTGCAGGGCACGGTGCTCAATTTGGCGAATCCGCTCCCGACTCAGTCCCAGCAGTGCCGCAATTTCCGCCATCTCAAGGGCGAGCTGCTCGCCGAGGCCATAGCGCAGTTCCATCACTTGCCGCTCACGGGGCGATAGATCACTGAGGAGTTGCTTCAAAGTAGTACGCAGGGACTCACGCATGATCACTTCATTGGGGGTGGGGGCAGTGGATTCAATTAGCTCCTGCAATTCCGTTTCTTGGTCGGAGCCAACCCGCTGTTCCAAGGCCACGGATTTGGGAACAGCCATGAGCACTTCCCGCACCTGTGACACCTCCAGATTCAGTTCTTGGGCAATGTCCGCTAGACTGGGCATCGCGCCTTGTTGAGCCGCAAGACGCCGTTGGGCACGCTTAATTTTATTGAGTTTTTCCACCATGTGAATGGGCAAGCGGATTGTGCGGCTTTGGCTAGCAACGGCACGGGTGACACTTTGGCGAATCCACCAGTAGGCATAGGTGCTAAAGCGAAATCCCTTGGTCGGATCGAATTTTTCAACGGCACGTTCTAGACCCAAACTCCCCTCTTGGATCAGATCTAAAAATTCCACGCCGCGATGTTGATATTTTTTGGCAATATTCACCACCAAGCGCAGGTTGGCTTGCAGCAATTGGGTTTTTGCCCGCTGTCCTTGCCGCTCAATGTGCTGAAGTTCACTTAGGGTCATATTCGCTGCCTTTGCCCAAGCTTGACGACCCGCCTGCACACAGGTTTGCAATTCAGCCACACTCATCTTAAGTCGCGCAGCCCATTGGGTACGGGTAAGGGGACGCCCCAACTGCCGCTGCTGGCGATCGCGCTCCGTAACAGCCGCCACATAGCGCTTGATCTGGGGGTCATCGGACTGATCTCGCACTGCGAGCAGGGCTTGGTACTGCTGAACCTGTTGGGCAAGGCGCAGTTCTTGGCTAGGGGTGAGCAAGGGCACACGGCCAATTTCCTGCAAATACTGCCGCACCAAATCCGTTGTCAATGGACGGTCGGACACGGGTTGAATGGGGGTAGCCACCATAGGACAACTCAACTCACAACATCGAGAATTCAGCTCGATAGTGGTATTCTCTGCCCTTGGCGAGGGGGAGGGCAGTGATGGAGCTGGTGCTTAAGTTGTGATATTGATCAACCTATTCTGTGCTTTCTGAGGCACCCGTCATAAGCTTTGTGGCTGAAGACGGCTGTTCCTTGAGAATCGTGGTATCAATCACGCAGGGCAATCGGGCAGCCTTGAGACCGCGCTTGATCACGGCAAGGGTTTCTTGAAAGAGGACAAAGAGGGGAAATTGACGATTGGCGCCCTCACTAAAGACATCCCGATGCTGCAAGGGCATATCCCAGCTATAACTGCGACTGAGGAGCACTTGGGATTGGCGCCAGCGGGTCAGCAGTTCCGTAAAGCTTTCCCCTGGCCGATGGATAAAGACCAGCAGTTCAATGTCGGTTTTGACTTTCCACTCGGGATCGCACAGGACAAAGACCAAATCACAGGGCACCATCACCGACTTCACTTGGGGACGTTGGTTCGAGGTTGTGGCGGCAGGAACCTGAATATGGGCGATCGGCAGCGGAATCGGAATTAAACTCTCTTGAGGTCGCCGCATACTGGGAATCATTTCTAGGTACGGGCGATATTGCCGCAGGAGTTCTGTCGCATGCAGCGGATCCGTGTAGCGAACCAAGGTGTGTTCGTAGAGGTTGGGGGCGATCGCCATAGCAGAAAGAGCTTGCAACTATTGCTATCCTAGGCGAGGTCACTGCGCCTCAACAAGCCAACAGAACTTTAATTCACCGCTTGCTGTGCCAATTGCTCTAGTTGCGGCAAATTGAGAATTTGGAGTTGTTGCTTGGCCGCATCAATCTTGATCCAGTTTTTCGCCACCAGTTTATCCAGCAGTTGATGGGCTTCATCAGGGCTAATGTTGGCCACATCCGCTAAATCCTTGATGGGCACATTGAAAATCACGGCTGTGTTGGCATTGCCCCCTGGATGCTGACCATAGCGCCGTGCCAAATTCACCAAGACATGGGCTAGTTTGACGGCAGGAGGTTTGTGCAACAGTTCAATGCGCGTATTGGTCAAGCGTAGCCGTTGTGCCATCAATTGCAGCATCCGATAGTGCAGATCCGGCTCATGGCGCAGGACATGGACAAATTTTTGCGCCGGCACAGACAAAACTTCCGCTGGACACAGTGCCACCACATCTGTTGAGCGGGGTGATTGGTCAAGAATGGCCATTTCACCAAAAAAATCCCCCGGCCCAAGGATCGCTAGGGTCATGAAATCCCCATCAGCGAGCAGTCGCCGCACCTTCACCCAGCCTGAGAGGATAAAGTAAACCGCATTGCCCCACGCATCTTCAATTAGAATGGCACGCCCCGCCGGGTAGGTGTTATGCCAAGCCACTGAGAGCATCGAGGAAAGCGCCTCTTGGGAACTGGCACCAAAAAGCGGAAAGAGTTGACTAAAGTTTTCGGCCTCAATACTTGACATAACGACCTTAAGTGGAGTTGTTCAAAGGTAAAGCTTCTTCCCTACGATACTAGAATACGCGATCGCCTCACTTCTCCCTTGCTAGCCACTGATTCTTGCCAAAGGTCTCGGTAAGGCTTTTGCAGAGAGAGGCCGCCACTTTTCCCCTCAGGATTCAATGGAGTGGAAAAAACTAGGCACCAATAACATACTTACGCCATTCTTGGTGAGTACCCGTGCGCACGTGCTTTGTAACCTCAAAGTACAAACTACTAATGGGGCGCCGCGGTGTTTGCCGTAGGGGCATATTGGCCTCTTTTGGGGTGCGATTCCCCTTCTTGACATTACAGCGCACACAAGCGGTCACAATATTTTCCCAAGTGTCCCCTCCCCCTCGCGATTTGGGGATGACGTGATCAAGGGTGAGCTCATCCCCGGTATAGCCACAATATTGGCAAGAATGGCCATCTCGATGCAGGATATTGCGGCGAGTAAGGGGAATTTCTTTGTAGGGAGTGACGACATAATGCCGCAGACGAATGACGGTCGGCAAGGGAAAATTGTTGTAAACCATCTTGCCGTTGTGCTCGACTTGCTCCGCCTTGCCCTTGATTAAAAGGACAACTGCCCGTTGCCAACTCGTAATATTGAGTGGTTCATAGGAGGCATTGAGTACCAGAACCTTCGCCATATCCGTTGACACGCGGCATTCTCTCAGATGGTAGCATATCCTTTGTGATTGGAGTAACGCTAGGAAAGATTTTTGCAGTTCCCACTCTCCCCTAGGATCGTGATAGTCTGGCAGAAGCTTCTTCTTTGTTATTTGCGTTTTCAATGGCCACTGGGTCTCTAGCAGCACTGCTGCAACCGGATTTAATTCTTGAAAGCACCATTGAACAGTTGCACCCCAGTCTGTTGGAAAAATATCATCTGCGGGGCATGGTGCTGGATGTGGATGATACGCTCCTCCCCACGTGGGATGAAGATCTGCCGCCGAAAATTCTGGCGTGGCTACTGGAGATCAAGCATCAGATGCCGATCTGGCTAGTGAGCAATAACTTGAACCATCGCCGCATTGAACGTATTGCCCAGCAGGTGGAGTTACCCTTTTTGATGGGGGCAGGCAAGCCCTCGCGGCGTAAGATTCGTCAGGCCGTGCAAGCCATGAATTTGCCCTATGATCAGGTGGCCATGGTGGGCGATCGCCTGTTTACGGATATTCTCGTGGGCAATCGCTTGGGGATGTTCACGATCTTGGTGCAACCCGTTCTTGTCAAGCGCCTTGATGGTAAATCTTGGGTACGCAATCTGGAATTTTGGCTGGCACGACAGTTGGGAACACCGCTGGCGATCGCCCCCCCCGCTGAGAATTAGCCTTTTGCTTGTAAATAATTGACCAGTGCCCGTAACCCCAACAAATAACTATCAGCACCAAAGCCAGCAATTTGACCGATCGCCACCGGCGCAATGTAGGAATGATGGCGAAAAGTTTCCCGTTGATGAATGTTACTCAGGTGAACTTCCACAGTGGGCAGGGCAACCGCAGCAATCGCATCTCGTAGAGCTACGCTGGTGTGGGTATAGGCTGCGGGGTTAATCAAAATGCCTTGGGCACGCCCCATTGCCTCTTGAATCGCATCTACCAAGACCCCTTCATGATTGGATTGGAGGCACTCAATGGTTACCCCTAACTCCTGCGCCAAGGCTGCCAAAGATTGGTTGATGCTCGCTAGTGTCACAACCCCATAAATCCCCGGCTCCCGTTGCCCTAACAGGTTTAGATTGGGGCCATGAAGCACCAAAATATGAAAGGCCAAGCTTAACCTAACCGTTCAAAACTGACTCAATGGTGTTGAATGCTGTCGCTCTATCGGCGATCGCGCACGGGAATCGGAATTGGCTCCAGCTCAGGGGTGGGATCGGCGCCACCTAGAAGTTCCAACAGTTTTTTTAACCACGATTTGAGGGTGTCAAGCAGGCTCTCTAGATAATCCATTGATGTCCCTACTGTATCGCTATAGAACTTGCAGATGCCCTGTGTCCTGAATAAAGACAAAAAAGGCATCGTAACTTTAAGCTAGCACAATCTTTTTGAATCGGCACCCGATCAATTTAAGACTGGTTAGGACTTCTGGAAGCCAAGGCCATGGCTGGCAGCGTAGCGATCCATAAAGCGAATAAAGCGATCCCACTCTTGGGGGCTGCGCATCGTGTAGGTGGCCTCAATGGCAACGGGCTGGCCGTTAATGAACTTGGCATTGACATCACGGGTAACAATTTCGCCTTCTTCGTCCACCATGTACATCCCCGTGATCTCCAAATTGCCCTCTTGGACGATTTTCGGGTTATCAAAGTAAAACATGGCTTGACCACTGCTGCCATCCCGTGCCCGCGTCAAACGCACATCGGGAACCACTTCTTCATCAACGCCACGGATAAATTGAATTTCTGCCATTGCACCAATACTTCAAGCAATACTTCTAGGATACCTGTATCGGGAACAACTTAAAGCAAGAAATCGCGCCGCAGGCTGTAGATCACCCATTCGGGTTGCTCCAGATGGGGTAAGACCCCTGCTTTGGGGATCACGTGAAACTGTTGCAGGCGATCGCGGGCGGTGGCATAGAGTCGCTCACCTAGAGAAAGGGGCGTGAGCTTGGCCTTTTCTCCCCAGAGGATCACGGTGGAGATCGTTAACTGGGGTAAATACTGGCTGAGATCAAAGGAGAGATTTCCCTTCAGGGTGGCCAGAGCTGCCCATTCAGCATTGGGACGACAGGCAGAGTGGAGGTACGCTTCTACGGTTTCTTCTTTAAGCCGCTGGGGGTCGGCAAAAATAAACTGGCTCAGGAAGTTGCGCACTGCCAAGGGGTTAGCAGCAGCAACGGTGTAAATGAGGCGATCAAGAATCGGCACCCTCAGCAGGGCATTGGCGATCGCCTGTCCTTGATCTTCACCAAAGTCATTGAATCCACTGGGGCAGACCAGACACAAACGCTCAAAAAGATGGGGTTGCTGAATCGCCAAGCGCACCACAATGCCCGCCGTTAGGGAGGAGGCAACCACCGGCACAGGGGAACCCAGCATCCGCAACAGTTCAGCAATCATTAGCCAGTAATCACTAGTGCTGTAGTCGCGGGCAGGGTGATCCGACTCGCCCCAACCAATGAGATCCGGGGCAATAACGCGGTAGCGAGCCGCAAAGGCAGGATACACCTGCGACCACTCGTAGTGGCTAGACCCACCCCCCAAACTGTGGAGAAAGACCAGGGGAGGGCGAGATTGCACCTGACCCCAGTAGCGATCGCTGGGGGTGTAATAGACCATACGGCCACTGCTGGTGCTAAAGCTCTGCTGGACAAACGTGGGCGGACAAAAGGCCATGCTACTTCAGAGGACGAATCAGGTAACCACAGCGATGTTCACCATCCACAAGCCAATGGGTGCGCTCCACAGCACAATCCCCAAGGGCGATCGCAAACATCTCTAACTCATGATTACAGACGGTGGGAAAAGACTGGGCAACGGCGGAAATTGCACAATTGTATTCCGTAAAGAGATAGGCACCTTGAGGCTCACTTACGGGGTAAAACTCTGCCATATACCCTTCCTGTCGCCGCAGGGCCACCAGTCGTGCCAAGCGTTCCGCCAACGTACCGCTTCCCATTTGCTCGCGATAGGCCAATGCCTTGCGCTGCCAAGCTGCCTGCAATACGTCCTGCATCTGCTCGGGGCCTAGGGTTGCTGCTACGGATTCCAAGAGTTCAACGGCAAAGCCCTTTGTCTGACTCGACTGTTGCCGCAGTTGCAGTTGCCGTAGTTCCTCTCGTCCCGCCTCGCTAATCGTGTAACGGTATTGGGGACGCCCCACCGTACCCGACAGGACTTCATAGGTCACTAGTTGCTCCGCCTCTAGATCCTTGAGGTGCCGCCGCACCGCTTGCGGACTAATCGCCAGTTGTGCCGCCAACTCCTGGGCACTGAGGTGACCGTCGCGGAGAAGGCAGTGTAAGATGTCCTGTTTAGTATCTGATGTGAGCGTCACGCAACGCCCCCTTGACTAAAACAACCGTTTTGTTGCTAAATTAGTCCTAGAGATAAAGCAACCATCTTGTTGCTTAATATACTCTAAATTTTGGCCATTCCTTCACCCAAGAGAACACTCGATGTCGGCAACGGTACAATCCCTCGTCAATCAGCCCTATAAATACGGCTTTGTCACCCAAATTGAGACGGAAACCATTCCCCGAGGTCTCAACGAGGACATTATCCGCCTCATCTCTGCCAAAAAGAACGAGCCAGAGTTCATGCTGGAGTTTCGCCTGCGGGCCTATCGCCAATGGCTGAAGATGAGCGAACCCACATGGCCACGGGTGAGCTATCCCCCCATCAACTACCAAGACATTGTCTATTACTCGGCTCCAAAACAAAAGGAAAAGCTGAAGAGCTTGGATGAAGTGGATCCCGTCCTGCTGGAAACCTTTGAGAAACTGGGGATTCCCCTTTCAGAGCAAAAGCGGCTGAGCAATGTGGCCGTAGATGCCATTTTCGATAGCGTGTCAGTGGCTACCACATTCCGTGAGGAGTTGGCCAAGCAGGGGATCATTTTCTGCTCCATTTCTGAAGCGCTCCACGAATATCCCGAGTTGGTGCAGAAATACTTGGGCAGCGTTGTCCCCATTGGCGATAACTTCTATGCTGCTTTGAACTCCGCCGTCTTTTCCGATGGCTCTTTTGTCTATATTCCCAAGAACACCCGCTGTCCGATGGAGCTATCCACCTATTTCCGCATTAACAATGGTGAGTCGGGGCAGTTTGAGCGCACGCTGATTATTGCTGATGAGGGCAGCTATGTGAGCTACCTTGAAGGCTGTACTGCTCCCATGTTCGATACCAATCAACTCCACGCAGCAGTCGTAGAACTGGTGGCCCTTGACAATGCCGAAATCAAATACTCCACGGTGCAAAACTGGTACGCTGGCGATGAAAACGGCAAGGGGGGCATCTATAACTTTGTGACCAAGCGTGGACTCTGCCTTGGCCGCAACTCCAAAATTTCTTGGACACAGGTGGAAACAGGTTCAGCCATTACTTGGAAGTACCCCAGTTGTGTCTTGGTGGGGGATAATTCCGTGGGTGAATTCTACTCCGTTGCCCTCACCAATCATTACCAGCAGGCGGACACGGGCACCAAGATGATCCACATTGGTAAGAATACCCGCAGCACGATTGTCTCCAAGGGGATCTCGGCAGGGCACTCCCAAAATAGCTATCGCGGCTTGGTGAAAATTGGGCCGAAGGCCACGGGAGCACGCAACTATTCCCAATGCGATTCGATGCTCATTGGTGATACGGCAGCCGCCAATACCTTCCCCTATATTCAGGTGCAAAACCCCACGGCACAGGTGGAGCATGAGGCCTCAACCTCAAAAATTGGTGAGGATCAACTCTTCTACTTTGCCCAGCGGGGCATTTCTGCCGAAGATGCGGTCTCAATGATGATTAGTGGCTTCTGTCGCGATGTCTTTAACCAGTTGCCGATGGAATTCGCGGTCGAGGCCGATCGCCTGCTGAGCCTGAAGCTCGAGGGGAGTGTTGGCTAAAGAAGATTCAAGCCGTTGTTCTCCGTGGCTAAGATTCTTGGGCATCTTAGCCGTTTTTTTTGCTTCGCAGTTGAGACATATAAGTTCTCTATGAGCTTCCGGGAAAGAGGCGCCACACCTTAATGGTTCGGTCTTCACTGGCGGAAATCAGTTGATCTTGACCAAAAATGACACTGTACACGGCACCAGAGTGGCCTTTGAGGGTGCGCAATGACTGGCCGGAGAGAGACCAAAGTTTGACGGTTTGATCGCCGTGGCCACTGGCAATGGTGCTGCCATCGGGACTCACCGCCACGCTAAAGACTTGCCCACCTTCGGTGCCAAACTGATGCTGAAGTTCTCCTGTGGCCAAGTTCCAGACTTTGATCCCGTCTTGGTCACTGCCGCTCACTAGTTGGCTGCTGTCGGGGGTGAAGGCGAGGCTATTGACATCGCTGGTGTGTCCTTCGAGGGTGCGCAGGAGGCGGCGCGAGGGCAAATCCCAAATGCGGATCAGCTTATCCACTCCGCCAGTGGCTAAAAAACGCCCATCGCGACTAATGGCAACGCTGAGCATGATGCCCTCATTGCCTTTTAGGGTAGTGATTTCCTGACGGCTAGGGAGATCCCACAGTTTGACGGTGTGATCATAGCTGGCACTGGCAAGGGTGCGGCCATCGGGACTAAGAGCTAAGCCATTTACAAAATCTTGGTGGCCAGTGAGGGTGGCCTGGAGCTGGCGATCGCTCACATCCCAGAGTTTGATGGTTTTGTCTTTGCTGCCGCTAATCACGGTTTGACCATCGGGAGTGATCACAAGGGCGTAGATCCAATCGGTGTGACCGGTGGCTTGTCCGAGGGCAGTTCCCGTAGCCAAATTCCAAAAATACAGCTTGCGATCGTCGCCACCACTGACGAGTAAATTACCGTCGGGACTGAGGGCGATCGCGTTCACTTCATCTTGATGGCCGCGCAGCGTCGTAGCGAGGGCAATTTTTTGCCACTTGGAGGTGGTTTCCGTGGGGGAGCCACCATTCTGATCGGGGGAGGGCGTCCAGCGTTGACTGAGTTGCCAATAGGCCAGTGCTGCGACCAAGCCGCTGATGACAAGCGTGCTCAAAAGAAGTCGCAGATCAGAACTGCCTTTGTTACTCATCCGTCCCGTACCCCAATAGCTTGCAAAAGGGCTGTACCCTACATTAACAATAAAGGCTGTGGCGCGTTTTTGCGTATGGCTTGTGTTGGACAACCCCATGGGATGGTCATCAATGAATACAACACCCCTTCGCGACTATGAGCGCACGGTTCATTTTGCTGACACGGATGCCGCTGGGGTAGTTTACTTTGCTAATCTGCTGCGGTTTTGCCATGAGGCCTATGAGGATGTCCTTGCCCAGTTGGGGGTGGATCTGCGGCAATTTTTTAGCAACAATGGCCTGATTGTGCCGATTACGGAGGCGCAGGTGCGCTTTTTGAAGCCCCTCTACTGTGGCGATCGCCTGCGGGTGACCATTGACCCCCAAAGACTGGATCACAGCCGTTTTCAACTGACCTATACGCTCTACAATGCGGGGGGCGATCGGGTGGCCATTGCCCAGACGCAACACATTTGCCTGCAAGAACGCCAACGGGTCGCCATCCCTGAACCTTTGAGCCGCTGGCTAAAGTCCGCACCAGAGGAAACCAGCGATCGCGAGGATTAGGGGGATAATAGGAAAGATGTTGCGTCATAGCTCACTGCAAGAATGACCCAAACCTTTCGTGTTGAGATCCTGCACCAAGGACAAACCTACACGTTTGAAGCCAGTGCCGATAAACCCATCCTGCGATCGGCCACCGCTGCTGGCATTGATCTCCCCAGTTCCTGTAATGCCGGGGTGTGCACTACCTGTGCCGCCCAAATTCAAGAGGGTACCGTTGATCACGGCGATGCCATGGGGCTGAGTCCCGAACTGCGGGAAAAAGGTTATGTGCTCCTCTGTGTGGCTCGCCCCTGTTCAGATCTCAAACTCATCTCTGAAAAAGAGGAAGAGGTCTATAACTTCCAATTTGGTCAATTCCAGAAAGCGTAGGCCTATGGAGGAGTCCCCCCTGCCCGATGAGCCTCTGAGTCGTACGCAGGTCTTAGTGGCCATGGCGTTGACGGCCATCCTGTGGTTGATTTTGGCGCGGGTGTGGTTATTGACCCCCTTTTCCGCGGGACTTCTGCCGCTGCGCTGGGATGGTTGGGCAGTGGTTTTAGGGATTGTCCTCTGCTTAGGAATTACGGGGATGGGGGCTATTTTGTATCGGCTCTGGCCCGCCTACCGCCATGCGTCGGATACCTACCTGAAACTGGTACTTTCACCGCTGCTGTGGCCTGATTTATTTTGGATTGGCATTCTGCCCGGCCTCAGTGAAGAGCTGCTCTTTCGCGGGGTGCTCCTACCAAGCTTGGGTCTCAACTGGGCAGGGATCATCGGTAGCTCGGTGTGCTTTGGTATTTTGCACGCTGGATCGCGGCAGCAGTGGCCCTATGCCCTGTGGGCAACCATTGTGGGCGGGCTGTTTGCCTATAGTGCCGTCGCAATGAATAATTTACTCCTAGCGATCGTCGCCCATACCTGTACTAATTGGCTGGCGGCTACGCTTTGGAAAGTCTCCTTTTTGCGATCGTCTCCCCATCAACCCTAGCGCTGGTGCCCCAGCACCCGAAAGACCTCCTGTTGCTCAAAGAGTTCAACGAGATCGGGATTAATCTTAAATTCCTTGGCCTCCTGCCACAGAATCTCTAGGGCCGCATCCACGGGTAGACTCTTTTTGTAGGGGCGATCCTTGGCCGTCAGGGCATCGTAAATATCGGCGATCGCCAGCATCTGGGTTTGCAAAGGAATCTCCGCCGCCCCAATACCTCGCGGGTAGCCACTGCCATTCAATCGCTCATGGTGACCATAGGCAATGATCGGCACATTTTTTAGGTGGGGTGTCCAAGGAATGCGGCAGAGAAACTGGTAGGTATGGGTGACGTGGGCCTCAATGAGCCGCCGCTCCTGTTGGGTAAGATTCCCTCGCCGCACCAAGAGTTGTTCCAGTTCGCTGGCCGTAATCAGGGGATGGAGTTCGCCATCAGTCCCGCGATAATAAAACTGGGTTAATTCCTGAAGGCGGGCAAGGGGTTCTTGATCGAGAATTTGCGGCTCATTGGCCTGCTCGAGCAACTGCCAATAGGCTTCGAGGGTGACCAGTTGTTGGCGAAGTTCCTCATCGAAGTGACGCAAAAAGGCGCAGTGGTGACAGGCCTGTTCTGGGCTATGAACCGTGTGGGGATGGCACAGGAGATAGTTCACCTTGGCTTGAGCTGTTTCCATTTCTAGGGTGCGGCGCACGAGGGCAAACCGTTGGCGAATCACCTCCAATTGTTCAGGGTAGAGTTTCTTTTGCTTGTTGAGAATAGCCTCCGGCACACCCACCTTGCCAAAATCATGGAGCAGCGCTGCATAGCGAATCTCTTGCAGTTGGCGATCGCTAAAGGCGACCTCGCGAAATACTCCCCTAGAGGTTTCATTAATAGTCTGCGCTAGATGAACCGTGAGAGCGGCAACCCGTTCGGAATGTCCTGCTGTTGTTGGATCCCGCGCCTCAATGGCCTGAACTGAAGCGGTGACAAAGCCCTCAAAGAGCTGTTCAATACTTTCTAGGAGATGGTTGCGCTCAATAATCACAGCCGCCTGACTGGCCAGCGATCGCACAATGTGTTCTTCCCAAGGGCTATAGGGTTGGGTGAGAGCCACAGTGGTTTCTGGCGTCAGCAGGGTGTCGGGCGATCGCTTGCGGTTAATCAGTTGCAGAACGCCAATCACCTCACCACTGACATTTTGCATCGGCACCACCAGCACCGAGCAGGTTCGATAGCGCAGGGCTTCATCAAAAGAACGATTGAATTGGTACAGCTCGTTTCCCGCTAGGGCATACACATCGGGAATATTCAGGGATTCCCCCGTGAGGGCGGCATAGCCCACCAAGCTATCAGGGGTGAGGGGGACTGTAGTGTCCTGTACCTGCTCAGGGAGAGCAACACTATCATTTTGAGCCGCCTTAAATTCCAGAACTGCCCGTTCGCCCCGAACTAGAAAAATTGTGCCGGCATCGCTAGCAGTAATTTGGCGACTTTTCGTGAGAATGAGATGCAGTAGTTCCTCTAGGGATTGGCTCGCGGAAAGGGCAATGCCAATTTCCAGAAGCTGATCAACAAGCGTTTCGGCACTCGATCCAAGCACCGCTCGTTCAAGGGGACTGACAATCATCGCAAAAGACCCGTGAGGAATGCGCCCATTATAGATGCGTTGCAAGCATGGGGTTGTGATCTAATTGCGGTGGTTGTTGTGGTAAGGAATGCGTGCCCCTGCCCAAGCCAACTTCTCCCGTAGCGTTTGATAGAAAGAGTAGTGATCCCGCAGGAGGATAAAGCGTGCCTGACAATCGGCCATCGTCACCTGTACCCGCTGTCCCGGCCAGATGGAGGTGGCCAGTACGCCATCCATCCACAGTTTAGTATTGAGGCTGTGATCGTCCAACGGCCAAATGCTCACTTCAGAGCGCGAGGGCAAGACAATGGGGCGACTCGAGAGACTCAAGGGACAAATCGGCGTCACCACAAGCGCTTCCATCCCCGGATGCAAAATGGGGCCATTGGCGGCGACCGTATAGCAGGTGGAGCCGGTAGGGGTGGCCACCAGCAACCCATCCCCTTGGTACTGATCCACCACATCGCCATCAATTTCCATTTCGAGGATGGCGGTGATCATGCGATCGGCAGATGCCGGCTTAATGCACATTTCGTTCAGGGCATAGTAGCGATCGCCCACCACTTCAGGATGCAATTTTGATCCCTCAAACACTTGGGCTTGCAGCATCATTCGCTGTTGCATGGCGTACTCATCCCGCTCAAGGCGATCCCAAACCGCCTCCATATCGCGAAACAGCTCTAATGGTTCCGTCAAAAACCCCAAATGCCCCCCCACATTGACCGCCAGAATCGGAACCCCCGCCGCAGCCAGATGCCGTGCCGCCGCCAAGGAAGTGCCATCTCCCCCCAGAACAACGGCCAGATCTATCGGCTCTGTTACCGAGGCCATAAAGACGGGGTAGGGGTTGTCCTTAGGCCCACTCGGCCCCACAAGCACATTGGCGCCACGCTGTTGCAGTTGACGGGAGGCGCGATCCGCCCATTCCTTGCTCTGGCGATCGCCGGCCTTGTGCACCACAATGACTTGGTTGAGCTGCATGGGGTTACTGGTTCTCTAGATCCTGCATTCCCTTGGCAATCCGTGCCAACTCCGTTTTTTCATCCACCGCAATACGGGTTGGGGTACCGCTGATAATCCCCTCAAAGTTACGGAACGAATCGCGGATCTCGGCGCCCTTTTCTGTGATGACATACTCGCGAATGCCCTTGTCGTGCCACGAACCCCGCATCTTAAAGACGTTAATTGCCCGCGACATTTCACCGCGAATTTCCACATACTGTAGCAGCAAAATCGTATCTGTGATTGTAGAAATATGGGACTCGGTAATGGAGTTAGAGCCCATAAACTGATCGGTCGTATTGGTGAAAAAGCCGGTGATCTCCTCTTGCTTGGCAAATCCAGTGACCCCAATCACAAACTGCCGGAAGGCATTGTTGCTTACCCCCCGCGCCAAAGCAGAAAGGGAGTCAATGGCCACCCGTGAGGGCTTAAAGTCCGCAATCTCGGATTTAATAATCTGTAGGTGATCCTCTAGCCCTGCTGACTCAGGGTAGGCACAAATAATCCGCAACAGATCTCGCCGTTCTAGCTCCTCAAAATCAATTCCCCAAGAGGAGGCATTGCGAGACAACTGGGCTCTTGACTCTTCATAGGCAAACAGCAAGGCGCGTTCTCCCTGCTGGCATCCTGTCTCCAAGAACTTGCTCACCAACAGGGTCTTGCCCGTACCCGTTGCCCCCGTGGCCAAAATAATGGAATCCTTGAAGAAGCCACCCCCACACATCTCGTCGAGGGTCTTGACCCCCGAAGACACCCGCACATTGGAGGAGCGCTGGGTAAGACGCATGGCTCCCAAGGGGAAGATATTGATGCCATTGTTGATCGTGAAGGGATATTCCCCCTTCATATGGGTGGTGCCCCGCAGCTTGAGAATTTCCACAGTGCGCCGCCGCCGTTCCCCCTCAAGCACATTGCGTAAAATCACCACGTTATCGGAGACAAATTCCTCCACCCCAAAACGCGCCACTGGCCCATATTCATCTACCCGCTCCGTGGTCATAATGGTGGTCACGCCCAGTTGCTTCAGACGAAACGCCAAGCGGAAAATTTCCCGCCGCACCACTGAGGCGGCATCGTACTGCTGAAAAACAGCTGTCACGGAGTCAATGGAAACCCGTGTTGCTTTGTATTTGCGAATGGCGTACTGAATGCGCTCAATCAGAGCAGATAAGTCAAAATCCCCAGCTACCTCCTGACCATCGGGATCTGGGGAAGCATCGAGGATAAAGAGCTTGCCTTGATCAATGAGGCTTTGCAGATTCCAGCCAAAGCTCAGGGCATTTTTAATAATGTCTTGGGGCGACTCTTCAAATGTAACAAATATACCTGGCTCATTAAAAATCGTAATGCCATTGTAGAGAAACTGAACTGCAAAAAGGGTCTTCCCTGTGCCGGAGGTGCCACTCACCAAAGTGGTGCGTCCTTGGGGCAGTCCCCCATGGCTGATGTCGTCAAATCCCTCAATCATTGTCGGGATTTTCTTGACTTCCGCAGGCGATTGCTCAGTTGTACTGAACTGACTTTCAGGTAGGTTCGTCATAGAAGATGTTGAGATCAGTATGCTGCCAAAAATTCCAAAAGGTTATTCTAAACTGAGATACTCTAACCACTGCGCCTATTCCAAACTGAGATCGTCATCCGCTGGCTCACCAATTTCTTCATACAGCAAGTCCAAGCCAATGAGCACCTTCTCTCGGTTGGACAGATCACCGATGATGCGACGTACAGGCGGCGGCAAGACTTTGGCAAGGGTTGGGGTCGCTAAAATTTTATCCTCCTCCGCCAGTTGCGGATTTTTTAGGACATCAATCACTTTGAGGGCATAAACCCCCTTAAATTCCTTTTCAAGAATATTATTGAGGGTTTTCAGAGCCCGCACGGAGTTGGGGGTGTTGCCGGCCACGTAGAGTTTGAGAACGTAAGTTTTCCGCAGTGGGGTCATGGGCGCTACACCTCACGCGGAATTGAGCGACGGTACATTTCGCACAAATGGGCAATGACATCAATGAGGGTCAGGCGATAATCGAGCAAAATGTCCTCACTGCGGCCTTCCAGTTTGAGTTGCTTAGAAAAATTATCCATGAGTTCAACGTGAATCTCTAGGACTTGGGAAACGGAAATATCTGCGAAGAATGCTTTGCTAACAAATTCATCAATACGCTCATTAACTTTGGAATTACTGCTGAAGTACTCCAGAACAATGGTACGATAAATTGAGCGCAACTCATCGAGGAGCTTGCGCTTGTCGGCAGCGGACATCCGCCGAAAGAAAAAGGCGGTATCGCGCTTATAATACACCCCAAGGTAGCCTAGGCGCTCCTTTAATTTTTGGGACAAACGGTGCTGGGGGTCAAGGTTGCCACTGTCCTTGAGGGTCGGCATGCGGAACATGACGTGGGGGGGCACCGCACACCCCGGACACAACTTGATAAATCCGGTGATGGCCTCCTCAATAGACTGATTCAGGGAATGCAGATTATCGGTGCTAAGAATGATTTCAGCAATGTGATAGTGGGGGCCTGGGGGAAGTGGCGACAGGTCAGCCGGAAAGATAATAATTGCCGGCAGGAGGGTGGCGCTGTGGTGCAGGTAGGTAATGATTTGCGGAGTCCCCTCTCCCCATTCTAAAATTAAACAAGCGATGCTATTTCGCCGCTGCTCTACATAGCTGCAAAACTCTCTCTCAGTCGAAAAGTAAACAAGTTCATCAATGTCGGAGTTGTGCAAACGAACTAGTTCTTGGCCAATAGCGGGCGAGTAAACTAAGCCACAGATTGTTAGTGCGGTTGACTGCGCCACGTGCTTTCAGAACTTGAGTTTGCATCTGATAGCATCCTATCACTTTCTCGCTGGTGGTGGCAGTGTTTTCTGGAGGAGTGTTGCCATTTCATTACAAGCTTAGGACCAACAGCCCTGCTCACAAGGACAGAACACACTCAAGAATGGCAAAGCCGGCGTAAAACGGCATCCTACTTCATTATTTGATGTATCCCCCATTGCAAAAAAGGGCTGTATCCATGAATTCCCTCTCCCTAGCCAGCTTTACTGAACCTGCAATGACGGTGGGGGCAGGTTTGTCTCTCAGCGAGGTGTGCCAGCGTTGGCAAGAAACCCTCCCAGAGACGATCGTCATTGTGGATGAGGGGCAAAAACCCTTGGGAGTGGTGCAGGGCTGGCGGTTGGCGTTGAGTTTGGAGCGGGAAGGGACGTTAGCCGACTTGGCGGTGGGGAGTGTGACGGCTTCTTGGCGATCGCCCGTGATGGTGGTACCCGCAGGGTGGACTTTATTGCAGTTTCAGGGGTGGTTGCGCAGCCAAGTCCAGATGCCAGCCTATATTGCGGTTGTGGATGCACAGGGTTGTTTTTTGGGACTGCTGGATCAGCAACGCTTGCTCTATCGCTGGGCGTGCCAGCCCCCTTTGCCTTGGCTGGAGGTGATTGAACAATTGCCTTTGCCGGTACAAATTCAAAACGCCCAAGGGAGAGTCGTTTGGCAAAATCGCGCTTGGTCAGAACACTTAACTGATTTCTTGCCACTGGTGCAGCCTAAATTTGAAGGCATGAATTGTCAGGCACTAGAGGCGCGATCGCGTAGCGCGCCCTTCGGGCGATCGCTCTGGCAGGTGTGTTCGTTTCCCTTGAATTTAACGTCGTTGGACTGGGAGAAGGCAGAAAGCGGTGTCGCGGTGGCGAGCGATCGCTATTGGTTATTTTTTGCCCAACGGCGGCAGGAGTCAGATCCGACGACCCCCACCCGCTTGCACCAACTGCGCCTCCATCAGCAAAAGCGCCTCCTCCTGAGCTTGGGGCATGAACTCAAAAATCCCCTAACGGCGATTCTCAGCCTCACCCAACTTTTGTGGCAGCACCCTCTACCAGAGCAACAGGACTACCTTGCCCTGATCCAGCGTAGCGGTTGGCAAATGAATCGCCTCATTCAGGCGTGGCAGGACTACACCCGTGCCCTTTGGCGAGAGTTGGAATTGCAATGGGAAACCGTAGAATTGGCGGGTTTGTGGTTGCGATCGCAGGAGTTGGCGGAGCATCTTTACCATCTAACCCCGCCGGGTTGGCAGTGGCAGTGG
Organism: Thermosynechococcus sp. QS41; assembly: GCF_031583515.1. Classification (NCBI taxonomy): domain Bacteria; kingdom Bacillati; phylum Cyanobacteriota; class Cyanophyceae; order Acaryochloridales; family Thermosynechococcaceae; genus Thermosynechococcus; species Thermosynechococcus sp. QS41. The sequence continues at coordinate 1,921,307 of NZ_CP134181.1, read as the reverse complement.
CACATTGATCAGCCCTTGAGCCATGTGTACCTCTACGGCGATGCTCTGCGGCTACGGCAGATTCTTGCCCATCTCTTGGGGTGGCTGATGCTCTTTCCCAGCGATCGCTATGGACTACGCCTGAGTCGCTGGCAAAATTGGCTGGCGCTGCAACTGTGGGAAGAGGGACATGGCATTCCCCTCAAGGATCACGATCGCCTGCTGCACGAATGCCTCGAGGACTACGCCGAAGTCACCATGGGGCTGATGCTCGCCCGCCAACTCTGTCGTCTCCACAATGGTGAGCTTTCCTTTATTGCCCAAGCTGACGACTCCAGTGAGTGGACAGTACTACTGCCCTTTGCTGAGGAACTTCCCCCTGAATTACCCACTACGGCTCAATTGATCCTTTTGGTCAGTAATGATGCCACGTGGATCATGGACACGACTTCCGCATTGCAGCGCAGTCACTACGGCTATGTGGTCGCTCGCCATCCCCTTGAAGCGCTGGATAAGCTGGAGCAACTGCAACCCACGGCCATTGTTGTCCGCCCCGCCAGTAGTCTCATTTTGGCTGATGTGGTTGAGAGTCTGGCCACCAGCCCCTTCACGGCCACTGTTCCGTTGATCATCCTCTCCGATGAAGCCACTCCCTTGGGCTTGACCGGTTTTGTGCAACGGCTGCCCTTGAGTAGTCATCCCAGCCTGCTGATTGATGTCCTCGATCGCTGGTGTTTCCCGCGATTGGCTGCTCCAGTCGAAGAATCGACTTTTGAGCGTCCCCTCCTCAATCAAACGGTACTCCGCCTCGGCCTCCTCCATGACATTAGCCTGCCCCACCTGCGGCTCCTCGAAGCAGAAGACCTCGAACAGGCCGATCTCTTGGTGGAGATTTGGCAACCCGATGTTCTGATTTGGGATTTGCCCGCTGACGAGGTCGCCGATCTGGAGAATCATCCCAAACTGCGAAAACTCCCCATGATTACCTTGGCCGAAGATAGCAGCCGAGCCATTCATCAATTGGGGGATGTCATGGTCTTTCCCTGCCTCAACCTTGCGGACTTAATGGATGTGGTGCTCCTTGCCGCGACGGTGAAAGCTCAAAGCTGACTCAGCACTGTCCGCGCTGCCGCAATGGTGCGCTCAATATCCGCCTCTGTATGGGCAAGGGAAGTAAAGCCCGCTTCAAACTGGGATGGCGCAAGGTAAATCCCCTGCTCCAACATACCCCGGTGGAAGGCCGCAAACTTTTTCAAATCGGACTGCTTGGCTTGCTCATAGTTCGTCACCGGACCAGCGGTGAAAAAGAGACCAAACATGCCACTGATGTGCCCACCACACACCTCATGGCCAAATTCCCGTGCGGCCTCTAACAGTCCTTGGATCAGCTTGCCTGTGATCCGATCCAGCTGCTCATAGCTACCGGGGCGGCTGAGAATTTCCAAGGTTTTAATGCCCGCTGTCATTGCCAAGGGATTGCCAGAGAGGGTACCCGCTTGATACACCGGTCCTGCCGGCGCCACCATCTTCATAATGTCAGCGCGACCGCCATAGGCACCCACCGGTAGGCCACCGCCAATCACTTTTCCGAGGGTGGTGAGGTCTGGTGTCACACCAAATTTTTCCTGAGCACCACCATAGGCGATGCGAAAGCCGGTCATGACTTCATCAAAGACCAAGAGGGCACCGTACTGTTTTGTCAGCTCTCGCAGCCCTTCGAGAAAGCCGGCATCTGGCGGAATAAAACCCGCATTGCCGACCACAGGTTCAAGGATCACCCCCGCAATGTCATCGGGATACTGTTCAAAGAGGCGACTGACCGCTTCGAGATCGTTGTAGGGTGCGGTTAATGTGGCGGCGGTGGTTGCTTTCGGCACGCCGGGAGAATCGGGTAAACCCAATGTAGCGACTCCTGACCCTGCTTTGACCAAGAACATATCGGCATGACCGTGGTAGCAGCCTTCAAACTTGATCACCTTTTCCCGCTGGGTATAGGCACGCATGAGCCGCAGCACTGCCATACAGGCTTCGGTGCCAGAATTCACAAAGCGCACCATCTCGACACTAGGGACAGCGGCAATCACCATTTCCGCCAAGATATTCTCAAGCACGCAGGGGGCGCCAAAGCTGGTTCCCTTTTCAAGGGCGGCATGGAGAGCATCAATGACTTCGGGATGGGCATGGCCGACGATCGCGGGTCCCCAAGACCCCACATAGTCAATGTATTGGTTGCCGTCTACATCCCAAATGTGGGCACCCTTGACGTGATCAAAGACAATGGGCTGGCCGCCGACGGACTTGAAGGCACGCACAGGTGAACTGACGCCACCGGGCATGAGTTTTTGGGCAGCGGCAAAAATTTCTTGGGATTTTGTGGTTTGAAAAACGGTCGTGGTCAACGTCAACTCCCTCAAGCATTGGCGTGCTCACAGTATTATAGGCAATTCTTCTGCCCCTTAACCCGACAAAGGCGCATGTTGCAATTCTTTACGGTTTGGGCGGCTCATTTATGGCGTTTGGGAGAATAACACTGGAGTTGTACCCACAGAACGGCTACCTCTGCAAGATGTCTATGTCCTCCACGCCACTTCTGCCCACCTTCTCCATCATCTTGGAAACTGAGCACTTGGCAAATGCGGATATGGCTGGACTCCACCGTGCCCTCCAGTCCCTTGCTAGCCAAGATTTACCCCCCACTGCCGCCAATGAAGTCCTGCTCTTGAAACAGGGGATGCTCCCCAAGCGTATCTAGTGCTGGCTGGGGAAACTGCGATTCGCGGGGCTGGTGTTTACCGCACAGCTATGGCACTGACTGACATTTTTCCGCAATACAGTGGGGGAAGGCAAATGGAACCGGCGGGCGGGCTACTTTTTGAATAATGTGGCTTTTCGCCGTCAGTTTTTGCCGGATCACCCCATTCCCACTGAATTGTCCCTCTATCGCGGTAACTGCGTCATTCATGCCCACACACTGCTGCAACAAGGGGAGTGTATTTGGCGTCAACCCCAAGCCCGTGCGAGTCATGCTCCCCCCAATGGCCTCTGGCACTTCTACTGGCGATTTTTGCTCATTGGCCACGATGACTACTGGCAGCAGCGCTTGTTAGGAAAGCCCTCCCAAAGACCACGGGTGCAAGATCATCAGGGCTGGCGGGGCAAGTTGAAAATTTTTGGCCAACGGTTGCGGCGCATGATTAGCCATGATCCAAAGCATAGACTGTTCCTGCCCTTGGGGCTACCGATCGCCCTCGTGGCTGTGCTACTGATTTTGGTGGGCTACCAAGTGACTGCCCTCAAGCCCCACTATTTGCTGAAGGCCTACGAAAGAGTTCTCACTAAGCAAGAGTCTAAGCATAGCAATAGCGATCGCGCCCGCCCCGCTTGGCGAGATAGAGCTGCTGATCAGCAAGGGTGATGAATTCATTCACCGGTTGGCCGACTTGGGGCAGCAAGCTGACAATGCCCATACTCAAGGTGACGCGATCGCTCACTGAGGAGGCCATATGGGGAATCTCCAAGGCATAGAGAAGCTGTTGGATGCGTTCGGCGACGCACAGACTGCCAGCGAGATCGGTATTGGGCAAAATCAAGGCAAATTCCTCACCACCGTAGCGTGCGGCTAAATCGGTGGGACGGCGCACCGCTTGGGTTAATATTTTCGCGATCGCGATCAGGCAGTCATCCCCTGCTTGGTGGCCGTAGTGGTCGTTGAAGTTCTTGAAGAAATCGACATCACAAAGAATCAGGGAAATGTTCGTCTGTTCTCGCTGGGCTAACTGCCACTGCTGCTGCAAATCCTGGTCAAAATAGCGCCGATTGGCAATCTGGGTGAGGCCATCAATGGTCGCAAGGCGGGAGAGTTCGGCATTGGCCAATTGCAGTGAGTCATACAAGTTTGTTTGCTGAATGGTAATTGCCAGTTGATCGGTGAAGGAGAGAATGAGTTGGCGTTCCTCATCTGTCCAGCCGCTGGAATGATTAAAACGCTGAAAGGAAAAAGCCCCCCAAATCTGCTGATTGATCCGAATTGGGGCAATGAGCCAGCCACCACCGAGCACTTGAGCAATTGCACGGTTCACTGCATCGGTGGGATCCAGATTCTCTAGGGCAGGCAGCTCGGCAATTTTTCCTTGGCGGAGGGTTGCGGCAATGGGATTATGCTCGTCTGGAATCGTTATCCCCACGCTAGGGGTTATATAGGGTTTGTTGAGAAACTCCACTAGGGGAATCCAGTGGTGCTGTTCTGGCTCGTACTTGACGACAATGGCGCGATCGACCCGCAGGATATGACACACCTCCTGTACCGCCTTGGCAAAGGCCTGATTGAGATCAGGGGCTTCGCGAATCTCCTGAATGAGCTGGTTGAGTTCCCGCTGGCGAACGGCTTGATCTTGAAGGTAGGCCTCGTAGTGCTTGCGATCGCTAATATCGCTAAAGGTGAGAATCACCTGCTCAATGCTCCCCGTTGCCGTGACTTCTGGATCAGCGGTCACTTGCAGCCAGAGCCGCTGTTGGGTTTGTTGATTGAGAATGCCCATCACCCCTTGTACCCGTTGCTTTTGAGCAATGGCAATCATCAGCGGAAAAGCCGCTGGCGGCATTGGTTCCCCGGCATCGTTGAGGGCATCCCAAGCCATTTCTGTTGGTTTTTGACCAATGATGTCCGCTTCCTTGACCCCCAGCAGCTCACAGCCCCGAGGATTAATCACTTTTGCGTAGAGATCAGCAGACAACAGCATCACTCCCACATCTAAATCGTTAATGAGATTGCGAAAGAGTGCTTCCCGTCGGCTGAGTTCTTTGGCGATCGCCACTTGAGTTTCTTCAAAACGCTTGATTTGTGTAATATCGCGGATGACGCAGAGGACTTGATTTTTGCCTTTGTAGCGCAACCTTGTGGCAAAGATATCCACATCAATAACCTGGCCATCGCTACAGCGATGCTTGCTGACACCGTGCCAAGTGGGCTGATGCCGAATCGTCTCTAGGAATTCCTGAAACTGATCGCGGTAGTCGGGGTGCAGAAAATCCTCAGGTTGGAGTTCAAGGCATTCACTACGACTGAAACCATAGATGTCGCAGATGGCATCATTGACCTCAACGATCTGTAGGTTTTCGGTGTCATAGATCACTAGGCCATCGGCCACAGACTCGAAAACACTGCGATATTGAGCCTCGCGCTCATCCAGTTCAGCAAGGGCACGTTTGCGATCGCTAATATCAGTACAGACCACCACACAGCCGACAATTTCTTCCTCCTCATCCAGCAGGGGAAAAAGGTGGCTGAGCATATCACAGGGAGCATCGGTGCGGCAACGCAGCAGAATTTCTTCGTCGTTAATGGTTTCTCTGTCCAGAACGCGGTCAATCAGGGCTTCCACCCGAGTCACTGATTCTTGGGGATGGAGCAGTGCCGAAAATGGCATACCGGGCACCACTTGAGCCGCTGCCAGTGTCTTCAAGCCAACCCAATTACTGGTTAAGAGAGTTTTGTCGCGATTGAGAGTCAAAATGATGACGGGACAATTGTTCACTAACTGCTCATAGCGGTTGCGCTCGCGATCGAGGGCGAGTTGCAGTTGGCGTTGGCTAGTAATGTCATCAATCAGGGCAATCAGCAGGTGAGGCTCACCATTGGCATTGCGCACACAGGAGAGGGTTAAATTTCCCCAGACGGTGTGCCCCTTTTTGTGGCGGTAACGCTTGACAATTTGATAGGTGTTGCGCAGTCCCAGTTGACACTCTTGGATGAGAGCCGCCTCCTCAGGCCAATCTTCAGCAAAGGTCAGATCATGGGCGGTGAGATTTGCCAGTTCAGGAGCGGTGTAGCCGACAAATTGGCAAAAAAAGGGATTGCAATACACAAGGCGGTAGTGGTTAGCAGGGCTAGTGACAATAATCCCGACTTGGGCATTTTCAAAGACCGCACGCCAGCGATACTCACTTTCTCTGAGGGCTTGTTCTGACTGAATCCGTTCTGTTTCATCCACAATGATGCCCTCAATTGCATAGGCTTTGCCGGTTACGTCATAGACTCCCTGACCGTACTCATGTACCCAACGCTCCGACCCATCAGCACAGAAAATGCGGTAGCCGACACTAAAGGGGAAGCCCTTGGCAAGAGCCTCATGGATTGTGCAATCAACGCGATCGCTATCTTCTGGATGCGTAATACTAGCGTAGCTACGAACCTGATTGTGCACCAGTTCGCTCGGGAGATACCCCGTCAGCTCGGTGAACTTGGGACTTAGGTATTCCATCGTCCACGAAGCATCAATGGCACAGCGATACACCACGGCGGGTAGGTGATCTACGAGGTTGCGATAGCGTTGTTCGCTTTCCCGCAGGCGCATTTCCTGTATCTTTTGGTCATGGATATTGACCATGACGCCGATGACGGTTGTGGTGTTTGGTGGTTCCTGCCGATATTCCCAGCGATCGCGCACCCACACATACGCACCATTGGCATGGCGCAGGCGATATTCCAAATCGCAGGGTGTTGCTCCCCCTTGCTGAGGGATGGCTTGCCAAAAGCGCTCTTGATCCTCTGGGTAGATGAGTTGCTGCCACGCTCGCAGGGTTTTGGGCAATTGCTCTAGGGGGTACCCCAGCACCCCTTGACTGTCACCGTACCAATAACACCACTCTCCTTGGATTTCCCAGAAGAGCTGTTGACCTATCTCCGTCAGGGTGTGAAATCGCTGCCACCATTTTTCCAGTTCATTAACCCGCGCTTCTTGGAGCAGCCAATGGCGATAGCGTTCGGTAATTTCCGTTAGGGTCAGGGTCCAGCCGTGAGCATCAGCGGTTAAATCCAGTTGCCACCACTGCTGTTTGGGCGGATCATAGCAGTCCCATTGTGCCGGGGTTTGGGTGTTGAGCACTTGCTGGAACCGCTCTAGGGAGAGGTCAAAGTTGGCGGACAGTAGCTCGATGACGGAGAGGCCCGCTAAATCGGTACTAGCGTGGTTCAATAACCGTTGCGCCGCAGCGTTGGCATAAAGAATGGTGCCCTTGCGATCGCCCGCCAAGACAGGATGAGGTAAATGGTGCAGATGATTGGCAAGGGAGAACTGCTGTGAGTTCATGGTTGGGTCAAAGGAGTTGTGAGGAAACAAGGAACACAGTCAATAGCTACAGGGCGAGGCTAGCGATCGCCAGGGGGCTGGGCATGGTGAAACAATCAATTCCTTCATGAATACTCTCCTGAGGTGATTTCACGAGGAAGATGTCTTAGCGCCATCCTACCCCTATGCTATCGCTTTGCTAAGACAAGATGATTGATAGTCAGGTAGAGGATTTCAGATCTGCTTTTGCATAGGCGGAGCGCTTGGCGAGAACTGATGATTGGCTCAAAACCAAACATAACCGTTTCTAATTGTTCGCTTGCCGAGGAGTGGGGCACATGCCAGTTTTGCAGACCATGGAAACCGTTGATACCCCCCTATTAGCCGCTGCTCAATCCATCTATAATCTCTACCAGCAGGTTCATGGGGCAAAAACGGTGCCTGCGGGTGTCGCTGTTAATCGGCAAACCCTGCGGGGCTATGTGCTGTTTACTAGCCAACCAGTGCTGCTGCCCCAAGAATGCTTTATTCCCTACGATCATCTGCCGGAAGTAACACGCCTATAACTGCACTAACTTTTTTGACCTTTGCTAGCTACTGCCTTGTTTTTGGCCTTGGGGCAGCGGTGGGGAGCTTTCTCAATGTTGTGATCTACCGTGTGCCGAGTGGGCGATCGCTCCTTTATCCGCCGTCTCGCTGCCCGATCTGTTTGACCACACTCAAGCCCTGGGACAATATCCCAATTTTGGGCTGGCTATTCCTGCGGGGGCAATGTCGTTACTGCCATGCACCCATTTCTTGGCGGTATCCTGCGATTGAGCTGTTGACGGCACTGCTGTACGTCCTGATTGTGGCTGTGAGTGGCTGGCAAGTGCAAACCCTTGTGCTCTGGCTGCTGAGTGCGTGGCTCTTGGCTTTGGCCTTGATTGATCTAGACACGATGACGCTGCCCCATCCCCTGACAAAATGGGGGTTGATTGTCGGCCTGCTCCTGAGAGGGTTAACGACGGGTCTAGGCGGACTCACGGAAGGCATCATTGCCGCAGTGATTGGCATTTGGCTCTTTGATCTGATCCGCTGGGGGGGGGCGATCGCCCTTGGTCAGGAGGTCATGGGGGGAGGGGATAGCAAACTGGCGGCGATGATCGGGGCTTGGCTAGGTTGGCAGGGATTGCTCGTTACCTTTTTCTTGGCCTGTGCCCTCGGTGGCCTGATGGGTGGACTGGGGATTGCCCTCGGTTGGATTCAGCGGCGGCAACCGATTCCCTTTGGCCCTTTTTTGGCAGTAGCGGCTATTGTCAGTGGTCTCTTTGGCCGCCAATTGATTCATCTTTATCTCGAAACCTTTTTGCCCGGCGTGTTTGTGCGCTAACTCCTATCAAAGAAAAGACAACTTGACAAGATAAGCCAAAATCCCCTGACAAGGGCGACAATAAAACCCCATAGGCGGGCATCCACCACCCGCTGGCGATCGCTCAGATCAGCAACTTTCTCATATTAGCGCGCATTCCTCTCACTTCCTCAAGGAGTTGACCCATTTCAGAGCGGGTGGCTGGCTCAGTCATGGCTATTCTCGTAAATCCTGCCAATGGGGTGCCTTATTCCCAGAGTACAATCCAGTATGATGAAATAATGTTCTTGCCGTTTGTTGCGCTCCGTTGAGACTTTGCTCCAATGACCTCGTCCCCCTCTGCGTCGGCGACAATTGCCCTCACAGGTGATCAAATTCGCCAAAAATTCCTTGAGTTCTATGCCGCTAAGGGACACACGATTTTGCCCAGTGCCTCGCTGATTCCAGAGGATCCGACGGTGCTGCTGACGATCGCCGGCATGCTCCCCTTCAAACCCATTTTCCTCGGCCAAGAAACGCCAAAGGTACGCCGCGTCACCACTGCGCAAAAGTGTCTGCGCACCAATGACATTGAAAATGTGGGTCGCACTGCTCGCCACCACACGTTCTTTGAAATGTTGGGCAACTTCAGCTTTGGCGACTACTTCAAGGCGGAGGCCATTGGTTGGGCATGGGAATTGATGACCACGGTTTATGGTTTGCCCCCGGAACGGCTCTTGGTGAGCGTCTTTGAAAATGACGATGAGGCCTATGACATTTGGCATCGCCAAGTGGGCTTGCCCAAGGAGCGCATCCAGCGCATGGGAGAGGAGAGCAACTTCTGGACGGCGGGGCCAACGGGTCCCTGTGGCCCTTGTTCTGAGATTTACTACGACTTCTATCCGGAAAAGGGGCTAGCTGACGTTGATCTCGATGACGATCGCCGCTTCATCGAACTCTACAACCTGGTGTTCATGGAGTTGAACCAAGACGATCAAGGGCGCCGCACCCCCCTCAAGGCGAAAAACATTGATACCGGTATGGGCTTGGAGCGGATGGCGCAGGTTCTGCAAGGGGTGCCCAACAACTACGAGACAGACTTAATTTTCCCGATGATTGAGGCGGCAGCGCAGCGCGCCGGGATTCAGTACCGCAAAGCCAATGCCAGCACCAAAACGTCCCTCAAGGTGATTGGCGATCACACCCGTGCCGTGGTTCATCTCATTGCCGATGGCGTCACCGCCAGTAATGTGGGGCGTGGCTATGTCCTGCGGCGATTGATTCGGCGCATTGTCCGCCATAGTCGGCTGTTGGGGATCAATGAACTGGTGACCCCTGCCTTGGCTCAAGTGGCGATTGATCTGGCTGCCAATGTCTATCCCAATGTGCGCGAGCGGCAGGCAGTGATTCTCAGCGAACTCCAGCGGGAGGAGGAACAGTTTCTTAAGACCTTGGATCGGGGTGAGAAGCTCTTAGCGGAGATGCTCGCTCCATTGAAGACAACTAAGGGCAAAAAACGCAGTAAACCACAATTGGCAGGGCGCGATGCTTTCGTTCTTTTTGATACCTATGGCTTCCCCTTGGAGTTGACCCAAGAGATTGCCGCTGAGCAAGGCATTGGTGTGGATGTGGCTGAGTTTGAAGCCTGTATGGCCGAGCAGCGGCAACGCTCCCAAGCCGCTCACGAAACCATTGATATTACCGTTCAGGAGGGGATTGACTCCCTAGCGGATCAACTGCATCCGACGCAGTTTCGTGGCTATGACGAGTTTAGTTTGACCACGACCGTAACAGCGATTTTGGTGGCGGGTCATCCGGTAACAACGGCAACAGCAGGGACTGAAGTGCAGGTGATCCTTGAGGAAACTCCCTTCTATGCTGAATCCGGTGGCCAAATTGGCGATCGCGGGTATCTCGCCACCAGTGATGCGCTAGTGCAAATCCACGATGTGCAAAAGCAAAAGGAAGTGTTTGTTCACTACGGCAAAGTGGAGCGGGGCAGCCTCAGCGTTGGCGATCGCGTGAGCGCCCAAATTGATCTCAGTTGTCGGCGGCGGGTACAGGCGCACCACACCGCAACGCATCTCTTGCAGGCGGCCTTGAAAAAGCGGATTGACGAAAACATTTCCCAGGCGGGATCACTGGTGGCTTTTGATCGGCTGCGGTTTGACTTTAACTGCCCCCGTGCCCTCACTCGCGAAGAGCTGCAACAGATTGAAGATCAAATCAACACGTGGATTAGTGAAAGCCATGCCACCCACACGAGTATCATGGCGCTCAATGAAGCCAAGGCCAAGGGGGCGATCGCCATGTTTGGTGAAAAATACGGTGAGCAGGTGCGCGTTCTCGATATTCCCGGTGTCTCTATGGAACTCTGTGGTGGCACCCATGTCCACAACACTGCTGAAATTGGCCTCTTTAAGATCATTAGCGAAAGTGGTGTGGCGGCTGGGATTCGCCGCATTGAAGCCATTGCTGGACCGGCGGTGCGTGACTATTTGCAACAGCGCGATAGCATTGTCCGCGAGTTGTGCGATCGCTTCAAAGCCAAACCGGAAGAGATTCTAGATCGCATTAGCCAACTCCAAGCGGATCTCAAAGCCCAGCAAAAGGAACTGGAACACCTCAAAGCCGAACTAGCTCTTGCCAAAACCCAAGCCCTCTTGGAGCAGGCTGAAGCCATCGGCACTACCCATCTGCTTATTGCCTCGCTGGCGGGGGTAGATCCCCAAGGGCTAAAAACCGCTGCTGAATGGCTCCTGAATAAACTGGGCAGTGGAGCTGTGGTGTTGGCCACTCAACCGGCTGCTGACAAAGTGAACCTTTTAGTCGCCGCCAGTCCGGATGTTGTAGAGCGGGGGGTTCATGCCGGTCAACTGGTGGCGGAACTCGCCCAAGTCTGTGGTGGCCGCGGCGGCGGGCGTCCCAACTTTGCTCAGGCCGGCGGATCTCAACCTCAGAAATTGGCCGAGGCCTTTGAAAGGGCGCGATCGCGGCTACAGGAAATACTCGAGGGTTGATCGATTGGCATCACTATCTTCTTTGTCGATCTTTGCTCAGTTGGAGTGAGAGTCGTGAAGCACAACTGGCTGCCCCGGAGACAGAAACACTTAACCGAGAGCAACAGTCTGCTCGTGCAGGCGAGAGGTCACAACCTATCGGTACGTTTAGTATTCAGCTATTGAAATGCAATATACTACGGCATCCACTGCTGTATTGTCTCAACCCCCTGAGTTCCTCAGCACTATTAGACATCTTGATAAGCAGCTACACGATCGGTTCAGAAACAGATTCGACATTGACCCTACACTCTCGCGTTTTTTGGTGAGTTTCCAAGGCAATAAAACTAGACCTTCTTATCGCTGGTACAAGTTCAAAGAAGCGTTTTCAGCCTCTTTAGTCGAACATTTATTTCATAAGTACGGTATTAACGCAGGTAGAATTCTGGATCCTTTCGCAGGCAGTGGGACAGCTTTGTTTGCTGCAAGTGCAATGGGTATAGATGCAGATGGGATCGAGTTGTTACCCATTGGTCGCGAAATCATTGCGGCCAAACAAATTCTAGATGCCGAATTCACCCCTGAAGACTTCGAGAGATTGTGCCAATGGTCGACGTTGAGAGTTTGGAAAGAGTCGCAAATAAGCGTTCCCTTGCCAGAGCTGCGAATCACACAGAGAGCTTATCCCGAAAAAACAAAAAAAGCTATCGAAAAATATATAGGCGCGTACCAAGTCGAGAATAGTAGAGTTCAATCCATCTTGCGCTTTGCTTTACTTTGTGTACTGGAATCCATCAGTTTTACTCGAAAGGATGGTCAATACCTTCGGTGGGATTACCGCTCTGGACGCACACAGGGTAAGAAAATTTTCGACAAGGGCGAAATCCTAGAGTTCGATCAGGCTATTTGTGAAAAGATAAACGAGATTTTAGAAGATGTATCACCCGATCATCAAACAACTTTGTTGCCTGCTGAGAAACTTCAGGGGCAAATCCGTTTGTTTGAGGGTTCATGTCTTCAAATATTGCCGCAATTACTCGACAGCACCTACGATGCAATTCTGACCTCTCCGCCTTACTGCAACCGCTATGACTATACGCGCACCTATGCACTGGAACTCGCGTTGTTGGGCACAGATGAACAAAAACTATTGAGAGTTCGACAAGAGATGCTTAGTTGTACAGTGGAAAATCGCCCAAAAGACTTGTTGGACATTAACCCGCAATGGGCAACAGCATTGGCTGCTGCTGATGAGGAGGAACTATTACAAGCCATTCTGAAGTACTTGGAAGACCAAAAAGCGCAACGGGCTCTGAACAATAACGGAATTCCTCGGATAATGAAGGGCTATTTTTATGAGATGGCTTGTGTTATCGCCGAATGTGCGCGTGTGCTGAAACCAAACGCACTCTTGTTTATGGTCAACGATAATGTCCGTTATGCAGGAGCGAGCGTTTCGGTCGATATGATCCTCTCTGATATTGCAGAGAAATTAGGCTTTTATGTTGAACGTATTCTCGTTTTGCCAAACGGCAAAGGCAATAGTAGTCAGCAGATGGGGGAGTACGGACGCGAAGCCCTACGTAAGGGCATTTACATCTGGAGAAAATTGTAATGTCTTTGCGCCCATACCGAAACCATCTTCAGTCTAGTGCTGATCTCGTCACGAGCCATGAAGCCACACGCGCGGGTTTTGTTGCTCTTGCACTCGAAAAGAATCGTCGCTCTACACCCTATGTCGCCGAAGCAAGGGCATTGCAAGAAGCTGCATCAAGGGCTAAAACCCCTGCTGATTTGCTGGCTATCAAAGGCATAGAAGTAGGTCTTCTCAGGGCAGCAGGATTATCTGACAAGGCGCTGGTTCATCTGAGCATTGGAAAACTGCGCGAGCGGCTCTTGACCGTATCCGTGAAGCGTTTTCGAAAGCGAAACACTCCCCGCATGTTTTCTTTATAGGTGCAGCGATTGAGAAGAAAATGGCGGTCGAGATATGGGATCAACTGGAAAAGGGATTACTTGCCAACGCTGCTAACCTAAACAATCCAAATCAAATTGCATCGATCTGTCGCTGGTTATGTGATTTGTAAAAGTGCTGACCCAATTTAGTTATACCAACTAGCGATCGCCCCAATGGAGGACTCACTTTTGCTGCAAGTACTGCTTTTCAGGCCGTGAGCTTTACTGTGCAGTTCCAGAGGCTTATAGAGCAATCGCTGGCGAATATGAGTGAGGAAAGCGTGAATAATCCCGTATTCTTTAGGGTGCTCATCCTGAAGGATATTGAGTTGCCCAAATTAAAGCATCACTTTAGAATGTTTGAGGTTAAAATTTAACAAATCTCCCTGATTGCAGTCTAATCTATGGCCTTTGTTAACGCAAACTACCTCAAACTCAAGGCAGGGTATCTCTTTCCGGAAATTGCCCGCCGTGTCAATCAATTCTTGCAAGCCCATCCCGATGCCCCCCTGATTCGTCTCGGCATTGGGGATGTCACCGAACCGCTGCCGGCAGCCTGTCGTCAAGCAATGATTCAAGCGGTGGAAGAAATGGGCGATCGCGCCACCTTCAAAGGCTATGGGCCTGAGCAGGGGTATCCTTGGCTACGGGAAAAAATTGCCGCCCACGACTTCCAAGCCCGCGGCTGCGACATTGATGCCAGTGAAATTTTTATTTCCGACGGCTCCAAGTGCGACACAGGGAATATCCTCGATATTTTTGGCGACGGCAACCGCATTGCCGTTACCGACCCCGTTTATCCCGTCTATGTGGATACCAATGTCATGGCAGGGCACACGGGGGAAGCCAATGAACGCGGGGAGTACACTGGACTGGTCTATTTGCCGATTACCGCTGAAAACCACTTCACCGCCACGCTACCCAGTGAACCTGTGGACTTAATCTACCTCTGCTTCCCCAACAATCCCACCGGTGCGGTGGCCACACGGGAGCATTTAGAGGCGTGGGTGGACTATGCCCGTGCCCACCAAGCAATTATCTTCTTTGATGCCGCCTACGAAGCTTTTATTACCGATCCCGCTATTCCCCACTCCATCTATGAAATTCCCGGTGCCCGCGAGTGTGCCATTGAATTCCGCTCCTTCTCGAAAAATGCCGGATTTACGGGAACTCGCTGTGCCTTTACCGTAGTACCCAAGGGTCTCAAGGGGCAAACCCCCAGTGGCGAGGCCGTCGAACTCTGGGCGCTGTGGCAACGGCGGCAATCCACGAAGTTTAATGGTGTGTCCTACATGGTGCAGCGGGGCGCCGAGGCGGTTTACTCTGAAGCCGGTCAAGCCCAAGTACGGGAACTGGTGGCCTTCTATATGGACAATGCCCGTCTCATTCGCGAAAAACTCACCCAAGCGGGCTTTGCAGTCTATGGTGGGGTCAATGCTCCCTATGTCTGGCTGAAGACGCCCCAAGGGATTGGCAGTTGGGACTTTTTCGATAAATTGCTGCACACTTGCTATGTAGTGGGTACCCCCGGTGCTGGTTTTGGGGCAGCGGGTGAGGGCTATCTGCGCCTTTCGGCCTTTAATAGTCGGGAAAATGTGGTTGAAGCCATGGATCGGGTGGTGGCAGCCTTTGCCTAAGAATTCACCTAGAATCAGGACAAGGCTCATCAAAGCGGTTGGAGCGGCTTTAAACCCTTTTAGCATCACCGATGACGGCAAAACATTGGGGCGAACAGGCAGCGAAACAGGAGGGCATTCTGCTGGGGTTGTTCACAGCAGCTGGCTATACCTTTTTTACGCTTCTACCCGATAGTCACAGTCTCATGGTGGCGTGGCCTTGGGTCTTACTCTGGCAAGCCGCGCTGGGGGTGCCTCTGCTTTGGTTTTTGCAGGTGTTGGCCTATCAACGGCGGGTGCAGCCCTTGGGAAATGGCTTTGATGGCGTAGTGCTATTACTCCTGTTGGCATTGGCGATTTCAGGGACGTGGAGTACTTTTCCCCATCAGGCTCGCTGGTATGGCTGGGCACTGTTGGGAGGTATTGCTGTTCTTTATCCCCTCGGGGCTTGGTTGCGCACCCCAGAACGCCGCTGGCAAATTGTGCGCTTTCAAGGCTATCTCACTGCCCTCGTGATTCTTGTCAGTTTAGGCCTTTGGCTGGGCACAACGATCGCCCCGGCAATTTTTGATACTCCCCAAGGATTAACGCCCCACCTCAATGTGGACACTTTGGAACTCCGCAACTGGGCACCCTTTGGCCACCAAAACTACGTGGCGGGCTACCTGCTGCTGGCATTACCCTTGGTAGGACTGTTGGCCATAGAAGCAGAAGCCAGTGGATCGCGCCGGTTTTGGATGGCGGTGCTGCTTTTGGGTCTAGTTACCCTCTATACAACATTTTCACGGGGGGGTGGCCTCGGCTTACTGGCAATGGTCATTCCCCTTGGCGTGGGTTGGGTTTGGCACTATCGCCGCCAGCGTCGCTCTTGGTGGGGCTTGTTGGCTTTGGTGGGCTTAGCGGTGGTCGCTTTGGCCAACGATCGCCTGCGCCGCAGCTTAGTGGCTCTCTGGCAGGGAGGACAAGGGAGCGAACTAGCCTACCGCTGGATTACCAGTATTGTTGGCTGGCGGATGGGGGCCGCCCATCCTCTGAGGGGCAATGGCTTAGGCAGTGTGCCCCTGTGGTATCAGCACTATCGGCCGGGCTGGGCTGGCCGTGAAGCGGAGTGGATCTATCAACTCCACAGTACCCCCGTACAACTGTGGGCCGAACTTGGCCTTTGGGGCATTGCCGTATTGCTCTTGGGGGTGGGGCTACTGGTTTATTGGGCAATGCGCTATCGTTGCTGGTGGCCGAACTTAACACAACGGGAACAACGGCTGGCGATCGCCCTCTACCTTGCGCTTTGGGGCTACGGCGTACTCAGTCTTACGGATTTTCAACTGGACAATGTTGGCATTGGTGGCCTCTTCCTAATTGAACTTACCCTCTTAACAACCCTGATTCGCACAGGCCAAGGGCAAACTCCTCCCCAACGGTTGCGGGTACGCTGGGCACTCTCGCTGGTGGGCGTGGCTTTAGGAATCATCCTAGTGATGGTGGGTTGGCTGACACCGATTCACCGTGCTTGGGCAAGTAGCAGCGAAGGTTTTCTAGCCCTCTTGGAAACCCCTCCCGACTGGAATCGCTTTACTGAGAAGCTCTTCCATGCTCAGGAACTCGCCCCTTGGGAACCCTACTATCCGCTGCAACGGGGGTGGCACTATGGCCAGCGGGGCATGATGACAGACAACCCCACAGCACGGGCAAACCTCTTGCGTACAGCAACGGTTGAGTTTGAAAAAGGAATTGAGCTGTCCCCCTACCTTGAGTTTGGTTATAGTAACTTGGCATGGCTTTATTGGCGCGAGGGCAATTTGGGTGCAGCAGTTCCTACCTTTGCCAAAGCGGCTCAACTGGTACCGGCTAAACGGGGCAATTTTCTGGGTCTCGGCTTAGCCCTCATTCGTAAGAATCAACCGCAACTCGCCACCCAAGCCCTGATCCTTGAGGTGCTGCGCCATCCCATCTTCATCACCAGTCCGGCTTGGCGGGTTGCTCCCCTCGCACCCTTTTATCAACCAGTTCTGACGGCGGTCACGGAGCGTTATCGTCAGCTTGAGCAGGACATTGCCAGCGATCGCCCCTCAGGCGCCTATGTGCGTCAAGTGTCAACCCTCCTCCGCTGGTGGCAAGGGGAACTCCCTCGGGACACCGACCCCCTAGCTGCATGGCTGCAACCCTTGGCCAACCCCCAAGAGGCAACATTGAAGGCTCCTGCAACGCTGCAAACCTTCCTCAAGGCATGGGATGACCCTAACAACCGCCGTGACCTCTTGGCCTCCATTTGGCCGGGAAGTCCAGAGCAACTGGAACAGATGGTGCGCTCCATAGCTGGTCAGCCAACACCCCTTGATTGGTTGCGTTCGGCGGCGCCTGCCGTGGCGATTACCTATACCCGTGCCGGTTTTGGCGTCAATAGTCGCCACATTGATGGCCCCCAACCTACGGACTTTTTCATTGCCATTGACAGTCTGCCAATGGTGACTTTATTCGCGCCGCTGTGGCCAGACAACACCTTTTTGCCAGAACTAGATCAGGCTCTAGAGGGCGATCGCCAGCGTCTTTTTGCTGCTCTTAATCAAAGGCTCTAACGGCAAACCCCCGTGGGTCGCTCAATTTGGGTGGTGGGGGGATGGGCAGCAATGTCCAAGACAATCTGTAGGGTTCGCACGGCTGCACACTGGTCTTGGGGCAAAGGCATGGGCATTAAGGGCCGCGTCACCCCTGCAAGAACATATTCCCGTTGCGGGCGCAGCTCAAAGAGCCGTTGACCATTCTCCGCCAAGCCTCTGACTGTGATTTGATCCGCCTCGATATGCACATTGCCCCGATTACTGACAGTCATTTGCAGGGTTCCCTGCTGCACTTGGGCATTGAGGAGTTGCCCCTGCCGCCGAATGACCGCTGGTTTGATAAATACGGGTAGGCTATGCACCGTTACGAGGCGCGTTTCTGAGCCGATTCCTTGAGGGGCTGGAGGAATTTCTGCAACTAAAAGCCGATATGTCCGCTCGACATCAGCAGCCGGCAAGCGATGGCCAAGGCGAATTTCAGCCCGTCTGCCCACGGGCAGATGCAGGAGGTTGGGAAAGGCGACTAGCTCTAGGCTATTTGCGGGTAAGAGATGGAGTTCATCTTCCCCCGTTGCCCGCTGTTGCCACTGCTGCACCCGCACCTTAAAGTCGAGGGGGACATTGCCCGTATTAGCGATCGCCAGTACCGTAAAAGGTTCTTGGGGTGCCAGTTCAATCTTCAGCGCACTCAAGCGATATTGAGCCGTCTGCGCTGTGGACATGCCAAGAATCAAGCTAGGGAGAGGAATTAAAGGAGCTAAGAAGCGCCAGAATCGATTGAACATCATGAATGGCGGGGCATGGATTTGAACCATGGACCTTCGGGTTATGAGCCCGACGAGCTACCAGACTGCTCTACCCCGCGTTGCTCTAGCTTATCTAAGGTAGCGTATTCCCTAGAGGATTGGCAAGCGATCGCTAGAAGATTTATAAAATCCTATCAATACCCTAAGTTTTTTCTGGGTCAACTGTAGCAACCCTTACTTCCATCATCCCGACAAACACCTATAAAGAAAGTATTAAGATTACCTAGGTCTTTTTAGACTAACTCCTTGAGCAATGCTGCTACCGCCTCTTCTCCTCGATACTCTGAGGGAAATTTATCAGCGCCAAGGCTCAGCCCTCTCTGCCAGTCCCCTGCGAACTGAAAATCAGCTTCTCCTGTTGATTGAAGGACTCCCAGAAGCGAGCCGTGCCACCCTAGAAACACTACTGGTGTCCTACGCTCGGGCTAAGGCGTCTCTCCCTATCAATTTGGCCTACCTCTTGGCACTAGAGGGTGAAATCCTGAACCTGCTTGGTGTGACATCCGCAGTACGCCCCTTGTTTACGCCACCAGTGGTACAGACGCTGCAAAACTATCTGCCATGGTTTAGGAAGGCAAGCCAGATCGTGCAGAATCACCTCGGTCGTGCCCTTGTGCGTAACTACTGGTTGATTACCCGCCCGACTCATCCTTGGCTGCGCACGATTCGGGTTGAGACCTTTTACACTGAGCAAGTACCTGCTCCCGATCGCTACCTCAATGAGAAGCAGCAAGACCTGCTACAAACATGGTTAGAGCAATTTCTTCTCTACTGTTATCGCCTTGTACCCACACTGCCAGCGGAGGCGATCGCAGCGGGAATTCCAGTGCCGCCTCAGTTGCTACAAGCAGCCGCCTAACTCAAGAGGATTTCGCTAAAATTTTGGTGTCCATCGGCCATCAATTGATGTTGTGGAGCACATTCTGCTGCTAGAGGATGAAACGGAACTCGCCGACCCCTTGGGTCACATCCTGCGCCAAGAGGGCTACCACGTTGACGTGGCCTACGATGGTGAAACGGCTCAAACCTACTGGCAAACGCAGCGCCCCTACCACCTCTTAATTTTGGATTGGATGGTGCCACCGCCTACGGGGCTAGAACTTTGTCAACGATTGCGCCAAGCCGGTGATGAGACTCCCGTTCTCTTTCTCACTGCTCGAGATACGGTGGATGACAGGGTGCGGGGTCTGGATGCCGGTGCTGATGATTACTTGGTTAAACCCTTTGAACTGCGGGAATTGCTGGCACGGGTACGAGCACTGCTGCGACGGCGCCACACGATGGGGTGTACGGCACCGATTCTTTGCTGGCAGGATCTGCGGCTCGATGTCGAAGGTCGCTTGCTTTACCGAGGAACACAGTGTATCTCCCTCTCTGAGAAGGAAACAGCGCTCCTAGCTCTTTTCCTCAAGCACCCGACAGAACTTCTCAGCCATGAATTGATTGCCAGTCAACTGTGGCCGGATCAGACCTGTGTCAATCGCAACCTATTGGCCGCCCAGATTCGACTTTTGCGCCGCAAAATTGAGCATGCCGACGAACCCTCCCTCATTCAAACGGTCTATGGTCAAGGCTATCGGCTACGCCCCGTTGCGGCACCGGCAAGCTAAGACCACTGTTGCCGTATCTTGGAGAGGAACGTGCCAGATACAATAGATAAGCTGTTCTTTTGGGAAAACTGTTGTGGACGATCGCTACGACCCCCAAGTGATTGAGGCCAAGTGGCAACAGGAATGGGCTGCCCGCCAGATCGATCGCACCAACACCGATCCGCAAAAGCCGAAATTCTATGCCCTCTCCATGTTTCCCTACCCCTCTGGGAATCTGCATATGGGGCACGTCCGCAACTATACGATTACCGATGTCATTGCCCGCTGTCGGCGGATGCAGGGCTATCGCGTTCTCCACCCGATGGGCTGGGATGCCTTTGGGCTGCCGGCAGAAAATGCTGCCATTGAACGGGGGATTCATCCTCGCGTTTGGACACAGCAAAACATTGCCCAAATGCGCCAAGAACTGCAACGCCTTGGCCTGTCCTACGATTGGGAACGGGAAGTAGCCACCTGTCACCCCGACTACTACCGCTGGACGCAATGGCTCTTCTTGGAATTCTTTGAGGCGGGTTTGGCCTACCAGAAGGAAGCAGCGGTCAACTGGGATCCCGTGGATCAAACAGTTTTGGCCAATGAGCAGGTGGATAGCGAAGGGCGATCGTGGCGATCGGGCGCCTTAGTGGAACGGCGACTGCTTAAGCAATGGTTCCTGAAAATTACCGCCTATGCCGAGGAACTGTTGAATGACTTAGAACAACTGACGGGCTGGCCAGAGCGGGTGAAATTGATGCAGGCCAACTGGATCGGCAAGTCCACGGGTGCCTATCTGGAATTCCCAATTGTTGGCAGTCATGAGAAAATTGCTGTTTTTACCACCCGTCCCGATACCGTCTATGGGGTGACCTACGTGGTGCTGGCGCCCGAACATCCCCTGACACCGAAAGTCACCACTAGCCGCCGCCGCAAAACCGTCGAAGCCTTTATTGCCAGTGTCCAACAGGAAAGTGAACTGGAACGCACAGCGGGCGATCGCCCCAAACGCGGTGTGGCCACCGGTGGCAAAGCCGTCAATCCTTTTACTGGGGAGGAAATTCCTATCTGGATTGCCGATTATGTCCTCTACGAATACGGGACTGGAGCCGTGATGGGCGTACCTGCCCACGATGAGCGCGACTTTCAGTTTGCCAAAGCCCACAAGCTCCCCATTCGCCAAGTGATCATTCCCCCAGACGGTAAAGCCAGTGCCCGCCTCAAGGCCGCCTATACGGAGCCGGGGAGATTGATCAACAGTGGTCCATTTGATGGCATGGACTCCACCGCCGCCAAAGCAGCGATTACCGAGTATGCTGCTACCCAAGGTTGGGGACGCGAACAAGTGCAGTATCGGCTGCGGGACTGGCTCATTTCTCGCCAACGCTACTGGGGTGTGCCCATTCCGATCATTCACTGTCCGCAGTGTGGGGCGGTGCCGGTGCCGCGGTCAGAGTTACCTGTGCTGCTGCCAGAAGAGGTGGAGTTTAGCGGTCGTGGCCCTTCTCCCTTGGCCAAACTTGCGGCGTGGCGCGATGTTCCCTGCCCGAAATGTGGTACCCCTGCCCAGCGGGAAACGGACACAATGGATACCTTTATTGACTCCTCTTGGTACTACTTCCGCTACGCCGATGCTCGCAACAGTGAAGCCCCCTTTGACCCAGCGGCCATCAAGGACTGGTTACCCGTGGATCAGTATGTAGGGGGGATTGAGCACGCCATTCTCCATTTGCTCTACTCGCGCTTTTTCACCAAAGTTTTGCGCGATCGCCAGCTTGTCCATGTCAGTGAACCCTTCCAACGCCTACTCACCCAAGGCATGGTTCAAGGGCGCACCTACAAAAATCCGCGCACGGGCAAGTACATCATTCCTAGCCGCATCGCCGATCTCAACCAACCCACCGACCCGGACACAGGGGAGCCCCTAGAGGTGGTCTATGAAAAAATGTCCAAATCTAAGTACAACGGCGTTGCCCCCGGCGATGTGATTCAGAAGTACGGGGCGGATACTGCCCGCATGTTCATCCTTTTCAAGGCGCCCCCCGAAAAAGACCTCGAGTGGGACGATGCCGATGTCGAAGGCCAATTTCGCTTCCTCAACCGCGTTTGGCGCCTCGTGCAAACCTTCAAAGCCAACGGCGGTCAGCTTGGCCAACCCTTACCTACCACCCTGACTAAAGCGGAAAAAGAGCTGCGCCGTGCCATTCACACTGCCATCAAAGAAATTAGCGACGATCTGGAAGGCGACTATCAACTCAATACCGCTGTTGCCGAACTAATGAAACTCAGTAATGCCCTTGGCAGTGCCGACTGCCACACTTCGGGGGTGTATAGCGAAGGCATCCAAACCCTACTCACCCTACTCGCCCCCTTTGCCCCCCACATCAGCGAAGAACTCTGGCACCAACTGGGTGGCACCGACTCCATCCACCGCCAGCCTTGGCCAAAAGCAGACCCCACTGCCCTCGTTGCCGATGAAATCACCCTTGTCATTCAGGTCATGGGCAAAACCCGTGGCGCGATCCAAGTGCCTGCCACGGCTAGTCAAGTGGAACTGGAGGAAGCCGCCAAGCAGTCGGAGATTGGCCAACGCTACCTAGCGGGCAAAACGATCAAAAAAGTGATTGTCGTTCCCGGCAAGTTAGTGAACTTTGTCTTAGCCCCCTAGACCCTCACTGGTTGCCGCAGTCCACTTAACTGTATTAACCTCCTATGACCCACTCCGAAGGCTTAACTCTCTAGTTTACTGGTCTCTCTGGGGCTGGTAAAACAACGCTGGCTCACTATGTCCACAAGCAGCTTCAGGCGGCTGGCCATGCTGTTGAACTTCTCGATGGCGATATTGTCCGCCAGCATTTGACAAAGGGGCTGGGGTTTTCTAAAGAGGATCGGGATGAAAATATCCGCCGCATTGGCTTTGTGGCTCAACTGCTGACTCGCCACGGGGTGATCGTGATTGTCTCGGCAATTTCGCCCTATCGCGAGATTCGGGATGAGGTGCGGCATAAAATTGGCCGCTTTGTTGAGGTTTATGTGAATGCCCCCTTGGCAGTGTGTGAGCAGCGGGATGTAAAGGGACTCTATAAACGGGCGCGGGCAGGGGAGATTCGCAATTTTACGGGGATTGATAACCCCTATGAGCCACCCTTGAATCCAGAGGTGGAATGCCGCACGGATTTGGAGACGATTGAGGAGAGTGCGGCTAAGGTGTTGCAAAAGCTGGCGAAGTTTGGTGTGGTGTGCCCAATCGTTGAGTCCTAGAGGGTCATTGCCCCGCAAAAGTATCTAGGATAGAGATTGTAACCGTTCGAGCAGCGAGTATGGGTGAGGCAAAACGGCGCAAGGAAACCCTCGGTGAGGCCTACGGTCAACAAAAGAAGGGCTGGCTCCAGAAAGAGCAACTGCTGCTAATCCAGAAGTGGGTAACGCGGGGCACCTGGGTAGGGATTGGCCTGCTGGTGGTGATTTGGCTAACGGTTCGCTTTATTGGCCCCAGTTTGGGATGGTGGCAATTGACAGCAAATTAGAACGGGTATGCTAGATTTGTTGGCAGCATTGGCATGGTACTGGGGACAGCCGCGCATTGAGGCATTAAAGGCAGTCATCTTTCCCTCTGAGGTGGCACTGCATCAGTATCGCGATCGCTACCTGCAAACATTGGCACAGGAGGGTTTTTCTCCCAATCAACAGGGCATCTGGGTTCAAAGTGCTCAGCAGTTACTCGTGAACCACCAAGGCGATCGCCCCCTTGCGGCTGCATCGGTCACTAAAATTGCCACGAGCCTTGCTGTGCTGGATAAATACCCCTTTGACTATCAGTTTCTGACTCGCATCGGCACCACAGGCACGCTGCAAAATGGTGTTCTCAGGGGGGACTTGGTCTTGATTGGCGGCAATGATCCCCTCTTTGTCTGGGAGGAGGCGATCGCCATCGGTAATGCCCTCAATCGCTTGGGCATTCGTCAAGTGCAGGGGAATTTAGTCATCGTTCCCCCTTTTGTAATGAACTTTTACCCTGAACCCCAGACCGCCGCAGCGCTATTCAAACTCGCCCTAGATCACCGCCGCTGGACGCCTGAAATTCAAACGGCCTATGAACAGCACCTGAAGGGACAACCCCGCCCCCAAGTAAGTATGACGGGTGAAACACGCTTCCAAAGCACGATCCCTGCGAGTGTTACCCTGCGCCTCGAGCATCGCTCACTCCCCTTGGGGGAAATTGTGCGGCAAATGAATATCTACAGTAATAATGAGATTGCGGAAACCCTAGCAGAAATGGCAGGGGGTGCTGCAACCGTAGCTCAAGTGGCCGCCCGTAAAGCCAATGTACCCCCCAGTGAAATTCAACTGATCAACGGCTCAGGTCTGGGGGAGGAGAATCGCATTTCTCCCCGGGCGGCGTGTGGGATGCTTTTGGCGCTTCAGGAGATGCTCGCTCAGAAAAACCACAGTTTGGCGGATGTGCTACCCATGGCGGGGCGCGATCGCGGCACCGTTGAGTATCGTCAGTTACCCACCGCCACACTGGTGAAAACCGGTTCCCTTTGGAATGTGAGTGCGTTGGTTGGCGTCTTACCCACAGCAAAATACGGCACTGTCTGCTTTGCGCTTCTCAATGGCGGAGACAACCTAGAAGGGTTTCGGCGGGCACAGGATCGCTATGTGCAGCACTTGAGTCAAACGCTACAAGCGACGCCAAGACTGGGTGCTGAATTTCACCGCCAAGCCCCTGCTCCGCGGTTTGGCGACCCGCAACGCATCCAACTCGTGACGGCTCAATAGGCAATGACGGCTCAACAACTGGGAATTGTCGTCCAAGGTTCCCTCAGTCAAGGCCTTGAAGTGCGGCTCAGTGGTAGCGTCTCCGTTGAGGAACTGCGGGTTGGTCAATTTTTGGTGGTGCAAGGCCAGCGATCGCGCTTCTTTTGTCTGCTGACGGATGTCGTGCTTGGTACGGCCAATCCCCGCATTCTGCTCAATCCCCCCGCCCTTGAGGATACCTTTTTGCAGGAGGTACTGGCGGGTACGGGCACGTTTGCGACGCTAAGTGTGGCACCGATGTTGATGATCCTCAACGATGAGCAGGATTTACTGCCCGTAAAAACGATCCCTGCCCATTTCAGTCCTGTCTATGAGGCCAGTGAACGGGAGTTTCGCGCCGTGTTTGGCTGGGAAGACGATCCGCAGCGGCGCAACTTTGCCATTGGCACTCCCTTAGATATGGCAGTCCCCATCTGTTTGGACTTGGATCGCTTTGTCGAGCGCAGCAACGGCATCTTTGGCAAGTCGGGGACGGGCAAATCCTTCCTAACGCGGCTGTTGCTGTCGGGGATTATCCGCAAACAGGCGGCGGTGAACTTGATTTTTGATATGCACTCGGAGTATGGCTGGGAAGCCACCCGTGAAGGCAAGTCAGTCAGCACCGTTAAGGGATTGCGGCAACTGTTTCCACAGCAGGTGAAGATCTATACCCTTGATCCCGAATCCACGCAACGGCGGGGGGTGCGCGATGCCCAAGAACTCTACATTGGCTTTGATCAAATTGAGGTGGAGGATCTGGCGCTGGTGCAGGGGGAACTTAACCTTTCAGAAGCCAGCCTCGAAAATGCCATTATTCTGCGCAATGAGTTTGGCAAGGGTTGGATTAGTCGCCTTTTGGTGATGACAAATCAGGAGATTCAGGAGTTTTGCGAAACGAAGATGGGCAGCAAAGCCTCGATCATGGCGCTGCAACGCAAACTGACACGGCTAGAGCAACTGAAGTACCTGCGGAATACCTGTACCAAGAACTACATTGGTCAGATTTTGGACACTCTTGCGGCGGGTCAACATGTGGTGATTGAGTTTGGCTCCCAAGCCAATATGCTCTCCTATATGCTGGCGACGAATATTATTGCCCGCCGCATCCACCAAGCCTATGTGCAGCAGTCGGAGATTTTTTTGCAAACCAAAAATCCCAGCGATCGCCCGCGTCAACTGGTGATCACGATTGAGGAGGCTCACCGCTTCTTGAATGCAGCGACGGTGAAGCAAACGATTTTTGGGACGATCGCCCGCGAAATGCGCAAGTACTTTGTCACGCTCCTCGTTGTTGATCAACGGCCTTCGGGCATTGATAGCGAGATCATGTCGCAAATTGGCACCCGCATCACCGCACTCCTTAACGATGAAAAGGACATTGAGGCCATTTTCACTGGGGTGGCGGGTTCGCAGCAGTTGCGATCGGTGTTGGCCAAGCTGGATTCTAAACAACAGGCGCTTGTGCTGGGTCATGCGGTGCCGATGCCTGTGGTGATCCAAACCCGCAGCTATGACGAAACCTTCTATGCCGAGATCGGCGATCGCGATTGGGAGGAACTCCCTACACCCATGTTATTGGAGGCGGCTCAAGCGGCGAAGTCAGATCTGGGGATCTAGCCTAGAGCTTTAGAATTGATCCTGAATCAACTCTCAGTGAGGAAAACGCTGTGGCGCACACCATTGTCACGAATACCTGCGAAGGGGTTGCCGATTGCGTTGAGGCGTGTCCGGTGGCCTGTATTCATCCGGGACCGGGGAAAAATGCCAAGGGCACCGATTGGTTCTGGATTGATTTTGCCACCTGTATTGACTGTGGCATTTGTTTGCAGGTATGTCCCGTGGAGGGGGCAATTGTGCCTGAAGAACGCCCTGATCTGCAAGCAACGCCGGCATGATGACTGAGCAATGGCTCGATCGCGTGCGGCTTTTGGGGAGCGATCGCTGGCAACAAGTACAACTCACAAATGGTAAAGTGACGGCGATCGGCACTGACCTGATTCCCCCCGATGGCTCTGAGGTGCTGGACTTCGGCGGCGATTATCTCTCCCTTGGGGGCGTCGATCTGCAAATTAACGGTGCCTTGGGCATTCCCTTTCCTTGGTTAAAGACCACCGAACCACTGCCAAAAATTGGCCGCTATCTTTGGCAAGAGGGGATTGATGCCTACGCCCCGACGATTGTGACTGCTCCCCTCGCGGAAATTCACACTGCCTTGAGGGTGATCCACGAATACGTGCCTAATGCGCAAGAGCCTGAAGCCAACATTTTAGGTGTGCATTTGGAGGGGCCTTTCCTCAATCCCCAGAAGCGCGGTGCTCATCCTCAGTCTCATCTTCAGCCCTTGAGCCTAGAAAGGGTGCAAACAGTTTTAGGGGAGTTCAGTGACACCGTTCAGATTCTCACCCTTGCTCCAGAGTTAGATGCCAATGGTGAAGCGCTGCCCTATGTGCGGCAGTTGGGAATTACCGTGAGTTTAGGTCACTCTTTGGCCACCGTGGAGGAAGCGCAGGCGGCTTTTGATGCCGGTGCCACAATGATCACCCATGCCTTTAATGCCATGCCCCCTCTGCATCATCGCGAGCCGGGACTGTTAGCAGCAGCCTTGACAGATCAGCGGGTCTGGTGCGGCGTGATTGGTGATGGGGTTCATGTTCATCCGCAAATACTGAAGGTGTTGTGGCAGTGCGCAGGCGATCGCCTGTTTTTGGTCAGTGATGCCTTGGCACCCCTTGGCTTGGGGGATGGCATCTACCCGTGGGATCAACGGCACATTGCAGTGAAAAATGGCACTGCTCGCCTTGAGGATGGGACTCTCTGTGGCACAACGGTTCCCCTCTTGGCAATGGTGGGGCGCTTGGTGGATTGGGGCGTGTGTGATTTTGAGGCGGCTCTTGGCTTGGCAACGCTGAACCCCCGCCGTGCCATTGGTTTGACGACGGCGTTACTCGGGCAACCGGTGAGTCATCTCCTGCGCTGGCGATCGCCCCACCACTATGAACGACTGCCCAGCGAGCTACATCCCCCCTTGCTCAGCCATGATTGAGAGCACCATGAGTACCGCATAAAGGGCACCACCGAGCAATCCCGCAATCACCGAAATCCAAGTAAATAAGCTTGGCCTTGTTTGAGGCCTCCAACGCCCCGGCGCGATCGCCTACTGCTAACCTTGAATTGACTTGGGCAGCAAAAATAATAGCGACAATACCGAAAGGCAAACAGCAGCAAATCGTGGACAGAATCGCTGGAACCATGTAGTTAGGAATGTTTTCATTTGAAGGGTTCATTGTTAAATTTCCTTAAAAATCAGGTTTGAATAGGGTTTAAAAAATTGACAGCAATTGATTAGCGATCTTTGAATAAGCACAGGCTAGCCTATTTTTTCTCTAAAGACAATCATCTCCTTTCCACTTTTGTCAAGCGTCGCCCTCAGTCACCGCAAACGTCGGTAGGGTATGGCAAACTAAAGAGGAATTCACTTAGCTTGCAACACGGAAATTGATCGTGCCTAAAATGCTTGCCCGTTTAACCCTGAGTCTGGGTCTTGTTCTCCTGAGTGGCAGTCTGGCAACGGCACAAGTGGTGTTACCGCGCACCCTTGAACTCAATGCCAAGGAGATGGAGCAAAATGGTTTTATTGTGGCGCAAGAAGCCCTGCAACTGGCACAGTTCCAGCAATTTCAAGAGGCGTTGGTGCGGGCAAAACTGGCAGTGCAGTTGGCACCTCAAGCCCACGAAATTTGGGCATTGCTGGGGGGACTCTACCTCACGGTCAATCAACCCAAGGATGCAGTGCCAGCCCTAGAGCAGTCTTTGAAACTCAATGATAAAAATCCGGGGGCTTATTTCAACTTAGGCTCTGCCCATTTTCGCCTCGGACATTATGGAGCCTCAGTGCGGGCGATCGAGCAGGGATTGGCACTGAAACCCGATGCCACAGAGGAATGGTTCAACCTTGGCAACGCCTATCTAAAACTGGGACAAAAGGATCGGGCGATCGAGCAATACCGCCGCTCATTGCGCTTGGATCGTCAGTTTTGGCCAGCCTATACCAACATTGGTCTCGTGCTCTATGAACAAGGCAATATCCGCCAAGCAGCCAAGAACTGGGAACAGGCGGCAGAGATTGACCCCAAAGCCAGTGAGCCGAAACTTGCTTTGGCCACAGCCCTGCTGCAACTGGGGAATGAAGCAAGAGCACTACAACTGGCAGCGGAAGCCCTGCGTCTCGATAGCCGCTACGGCACGGTGGAATTCCAGCGGGAAAACCTCTGGGGCGATCGCCTAGTGGCCGATACGCAAACCCTATTGGCCAAGCCCCCTCTGCGGGCACTGATGAGCCAACTCCAACCTGAGCAATCTGCCCTTCCTCAGCCCTAGAATGATTGAGATTCGTGCGGCAGAGATCACTGACCTTGCCAGCATTGCCCAATTAGTGGCCTTGAGTTTTCACCCCGGTGGTGGTTGGCAAGCCCTTTGGCGCAGCTTTGTCCAGTTGGGGATGGAGCAGGATTTGCGCGATCGCTGGCAGCGCGAGCGTCCCCACTACCAGTGTTGGCTAGCCGTCATATCCATGGGAACGTCTGCTCTATGTGTGGGGAGTGTGGAAGTGCAGCTCCGTGAGATCAAGGGTGAACCCAAACCTTACCTGTCCAATTTGGCGGTGCATCCGGACTACCGGCGGCGTGGCATTGGCCGTCGCTTGCTGCACACTGTTGAGGGCAGCCTCTGCTCTAACTACTCCGATCTTTATCTTCACGTCCTTGCTCACAATCAAGCAGCACAGCAATTATATGCCCGCTGTGGCTTTGCAGTGGTTGAGGAAGGCTTCACGTTTTGGGGAGAGCGGAAATTACTCCTGCGGAAGTCCCTCGCGGGCGATCGCCCCTATTCTCCGTCACCCATGTCATCGTGGGTATGAGTCACCGTATTGGCGGAGACAACTGCCCCTTGGTCTAGCTTTTGCCGCACCTGCTGTTCGACCTCTTGGGCAAAGCTGGGGTTCTCCTCCATGTATTTAATTGTGTTGTCGCGGCCTTGGGCCAAATTTTCACCGTTGTAGGAGTACCAAGCCCCTTTGCGGCTAATCACACCGGTTTCCTCGGCCATATCAAGAATGCAGCCGAGATTGGAAATGCCCTTACCAAAGATAATGTCAAACTCGGCAATGCGAAAGGGTGGCGCCACCTTGTTTTTGGCCACCTTAACTTTGGCGCGAATCCCAAATTCCTCCGTTCCCTTCTTCAGGGTTTGCACCCGCCGAATATCTAGGCGCACCGAGGCATAGAACTTGAGGGCGGTTCCGCCGGTTGTCGTTTCTGGGTTACCGTAGGTGACACCAATTTTTTGCCGCAATTGGTTCAGGAAAATCACGGTGCAGCCTGTTTTACCAATATTACCGGTAATTTTGCGCAGGGCTTGGCTCATCAGGCGGGCTTGCAATCCCACATGGCTATCCCCCATATCCCCCTCAATTTCGGCGCGGGGCACCAAGGCGGCAACGGAGTCCACCACCACAATATCCACGGCTGTCGAGCGCACCAGTTGATCAACAATTTCTAGACCCGCTTCGCCAGTGTCTGGCTGAGCCACCAGTAGGTTTTCAATGTCCACGCCGAGGGCAGCCGCATAGGTGGGATCAAGGGCATGTTCAGCATCGACAAAGGCAGCCACGCCACCGGCTTTTTGGACTTCAGCTACGGCATGGAGCGCCAAGGTAGTTTTCCCCGAACTTTCAGGGCCATAAATTTCAATGATCCGCCCCTTCGGCAGTCCACCCCCCAAAGCAAGGTCAAGGGTGAGTGCCCCGCTAGAGATGGTTTCCACTTTCATGCGGGTGGCATCCCCAAGGCGCATGATGCTGCCCTTACCAAAGTTGCGTTCGATTTGGGAGACGGCAAGCTCAAGGGCTTTGCGCTTTTCGGGGGAAAGGGTGGTGTCACTCATAGCAAGCTGAAGAAGTTGGCACTTTTCTAGGTTAGCGGATTGGCGAAATTGATGGCTTAAGCTGCGAGGGTGAGTTAGATCAGCTTGCGACGCACAACGATGGCATTATCACCCACCACCGGATCACGGACAAGCAGGTGACCTTCGGTATCCACCACAATCACGGTCTGATACCCCAAGTCATGGGCAGTTTGCCAAAGGTTCTGGGCTAGTTGATCCTGCTTTGTAGGACTGAGATCATACCAACTGTTGGCCAGCATCAATTCCAAGCGCTGTTCGCTGGGGGTGAGGGTGAGGGTGGGATCAAGAGCGTTGCTGTAGCGATCGCAAAGGGCCAGCAATTGTTGGCGGACGGTGAGGCTGTCACTGACGAAAGTGGAAGGAGCGATCGCCCCTGGTGACGGAGTGGGTGTCGGTGTCGGCTGGGGTATTGGGGCGGGTGTTGCCGCCATGGGTGTGGGTGCCGGGCGGGGTTGCACAAGGACACTGGGTTGGGGACGCTGGGTTGCTTTCACCGTTGGCCGAGGGGGAGATTGAAACCAACTCAGGGGATTCAACCAGAGCAAAATGAGAAGTAGGGCGATCGCGATCGCGGTCAATGTGGCGCGGTTATAACGCTCCTGGAGATGACTCGGCAGCCGTTGCTGCACCCAGCCCATTCCCTGCCACCATAGGGCTGCCCCTCGACTGACCCATGAACGTTCCGGAGTCAACTGCTCCGGGGCAATCGCCCGTTGTGTGGCCACCCCCTTGAGTTGCTCTGTGGCCTTGCTAAGCAGTTCACTGATTCCCTGAAGTGTGGCGATCGCTTCCCGTAACAGCAGGGGGAAAAGGTTTTGCCAAAGGGTGGGCTTGGGGGTCATTTGGGAGCGCCAATCGATCGTATGAGCTATTTTTGATCCTACGGCATCATATCGCCGCAAATCGCTGCTGCAAAACCGCCGCTGACTGCTACCATGATCCCAAGACAAACCGAGATAACAACGTGAAGGGCATTCAGCAATTTAATATTGAAGGATTCCAGCGGCAAATTCGCAGTGCCCCTGTGCCTGTGATCGTGCATTTTTGGGCTCCTTGGTGTGGCCTGTGCCGCCTCATTGATCCCCTGCTGGATCAACTGGAGCAGTCGCTGCCGCACCGGTTGCAAATTCTTCGGATCAATGCCGATGAAAACTTTGCCCTCAGTCGTCACTTCCAACTGACGAGTCTGCCAACCCTTCTTTTTTTCGATCGCGGCGAATTGGTGCAGCGGTTTGATCCTGCTCTTGTCAAGGGGGACTTTCGTCAAGCCTTGCAGCAACTGCTTGCCCACTCCTTTCCTAGCCTCTTGCCTGCTGAGTCCCACCGCTCCTAAGACCCGAAGTTGCGATGACTAAGCTGCGTCGCCTCAGTCAGTTTTTAGAGGAACGCTGGGTGACCCCCGCCTATGCGGGACTGTTGCTATTGGGCATGAATCTCTTTCTTTTTGCGGCAGCCATTAATTCGATGGCGGGTTGGCTGTACGTGATTACGGGGATCATTTTTGGTCTGCTCTTGGTGGCGGCGATTCTACCGCCGCGCTATTTGCGGGGATTGGTGCTGGAGCGAGCCAAGGTGGATCCAGTTCATGCGGGCGATCGCCTACGCCTGACCGTCTTTCTGACCAATGCCACCCAAACGCCTCGCCACAATTTGCAAGTGATTGACCCCGTTCCCCGTGGCCTCTGGTCAGCCACCCAGCGCGAATGTCCCCAACAGGCGATCGAGCGGCTGCCACCACAGGAAACAACCACTTGGCAGTACGATCTCATCCCACCGCGGCGGGGGATTTATGAGTGGCAACAGCTTCGGCTGCGCACCGCTGCTCCCTTGGGCCTCTTTTGGTGTCAGCGCTCATTTCCCGTACCGCAGCAGGTGGTGATTTATCCGCAGGTTTTGCAACTGCAACAGTGTCCTTTACTCGATCAACTGGGGCAAGAGATTTCCCAAGAGTGGCGCGATCGCCAGCATCATCTTCACGTTGCCCAAGAGGGCATCACCCGTGCCTTACGTCCCTACCGCTGGGGAGACCCTTTGCGTCTAGTGCATTGGCGCACCAGTGCCCGCTATGGCGAACTGCGAGTGCGCGAGTTTGACACCTTTAGCGGTGGCAATGCCGTGACCGTTGCCCTTGATACCCATCCCCACTGGAGCGGCGAAGACTTTGAGCAGGCGGTGATTGCGGCGGCTAGCCTCTACCTTTACAGTTTGCAACAGCAAATTCCTGTCCAGTTTTGGAGTCCCGCCACGGGGATGCTCCACGGTCAGCCAACGGTACTGCGGGCCCTAGCAGCGATCGCCCCCGGCGACACCGATGCTGAGTATCCCATCGATTCCCTTGTCTGGCTCACCAGTCAATGGCCTAGTCCTGAACCTTTGCCCCCCGGCAGTATCACTGTGCTCTGGGGAGAGCCACCCTCACGGCGGCATGGGGCAATTCTGTGGATTGATCGCGATCGCCCCCTCGGCAGCCAATTACAAACCCCTATCAGCTACCCCCTGTCTTAGGGCAGCGGGCGCCACTCACCACTGCTAACAAAGGCCGCCCAAAAATAGGGAATTTGCTTACTGGAGTCATTCATTAACTGCAACTGCGCTTGCCGTAGGGCTTCACTGCGTCCCTTGCCAGCCGCTAGATTTTGATAAAAGGCAACCATCAGTTGTTGGGTCGTGGTGTCATCCACCTTCCAGAGGGAACTCACTTGGGTACGTGCCCCCGCCAAGGTAAAGGCTCGCCGCAAGCCATAGACACCATCGCCATTGAGAATATCGCCACGCCCCGTATCACAGGCGGACATCACCACTAACTCGGTACCATCAAGGTTAATGCCGGTGACTTCAAAAGCCGTTAACACGCCATCATCCACCCCACTCTGCCGTTGATTGAAACCCGCCAAGGCCAAGCCGGAGCGCAACAGTGGATTTTCCCCCCTAAAGGGAGTATTGGCATTGAGACCACGAGTGTTTTGCAGCACTTGGGGAGAGACGGGCGGACTCTCTAGGAAAAATCCATGGGTGGCGAGGTGAAGTACCCGTGGCCGCTGCGTTTGTTTGATGGTAGTTTCGGTGGCACTGCTACCCGTGAGGATCTGCGCTTGGGGCAAGAGCGTGCTTACGGTTTTCACCTCCGTGGCGGTTCCGGGTAACTCCGTAAATGTCAGGCTGCGCAAATCCAGCGATCGCGGGTTCACTCCCCGCTGACTACTTGCCACGGCACGACCACTCCCTTGACTAAACGTGGGATTACCCACTACCAAGGGGGGATTTGCCGGTTTGCCCCGCTGTTGCAGCCGCAGCAAGTCGCGTCCTGAGGTGAGCAGTGTGATCGTATAGGACTGCACCAGATAGCGATCCTGCCGATCCACCAAAGCCTCAAAGGGCAAGGTATTCAACTGGCCATCGGGGGCGACGAGCAGATGGGTACTGCCCGCTAGGAAGGGTTCCAGAGGAGCCAAGAGGCGCTCATAGGCCGCCTTCAAAGAGGGCTTCGTTACCGTAGCGGGCAATCTTGGATCCGCCATCCGCTGGCGTGCTGCCTTAATGACCGTATCGAGATCAGCGACGGTACCCAAGTCACGCCATTGGGGAGCACCCCTATTTTTCAGGGCATAGAGGGCGTAGCGGGGGGCTTCCCAGCGGTTGGCTTTCGGGTTGTAGGGCACATACTGGATAAACTCCAATAGCACAGCATTGGCGGGAATTGCTTGCTGCACGGCACTGAGAGTGACGGGGGTAACGTCTAAACGGAAGCTGACATTTTGACTCATCAGCTGGGCTTCCAGTTGCTTGGCTCGCTGTTCGAGTTGGCTAATTTGGCTGGCCGGCGGTGGGCGATCGCGCACAAAGGTGAGGCTAGCAATCTGTGTTCGCACACGAATTAATTCATCCAGTTGCTGCTGCCCCGAGGCATCCAATTGATTGCGTAGGCGACTGGCCGTTGCCGCTAAAACATCCAACAACCGACCTTTACGGCGCAAAATGGTCGTCAAGGCTAGGTTGGCCACTGCTGGATTCTGGGGATTCCCCTGTAAATGGAAGGAAATCGCGGTGTTGGTGGAGTCTTGAAACGTGGCCAGATAGTTGCGCTTGTATTCCTCAGAGCCAACCACGAGGTTGCGGCTAAGGTTGACCTCTTCAATCTCAAGGGCACGGTTGAGAGCCGTTAAGGCCTCGTTGATCATTCCCTGTGCCCAGTAGGCTTTGGCTAAATTGGCAAGACTCAGCGCCAAGTAGGGATGTTCGCCACCAAGGGTACGCTGCCGCAGGGCAATACTGCGTTGATAGAGGGGAAGCGCTGCCCCGTAATTGCCTTGGACTCGATAGAGTTCAGCCAAGTTGTTGAGGCTAGTGGCCACATCGGGGTGATCTGTCCCCAGCACTTTTTCGCGGATGGCCAAACTGCGTTGGTAAAGGGGTAGTGCCGCGCCATAATTGCTCTGAGCACGATAGAGTTCGGCAAGGTTATTCAACACCGTTGCCACCAAGGGATGTTCTGTCCCTAAGGCGGGTTCGAGGAGACCCAGACTGCGCTGGTAGAGGGGCAAGGCTGTGGTTAGGCTGCCCTGCAAATGGTACATCACTGCCAAGTTGTGCACACTCAAGCCCACATCGGGATGGGTCTTGCCAAGGGCTTGTTCACGGATGGCAAGGGCGCGTTGATAGAGGGGCAGGGCCTCACCGTAGTTGCCTTGATCGGTGTAGAGGTTGGCGAGGTTATTGAGGCTGGTGGCAACATCGGAATGATTGGCGCCAAGGGCTTGTTCACGGATGGCTAAGCTGCGCTGATAGAGGGGAATCGCCTCACTAAAGTTGCCCAGTTCCTTGTAGGTGACAGCAAGGTTATTCAAAGTTGCAGCCACAGTGGGGTGATGGGCACCTAAAACCCGCTCAGCGATCGCTACCAATTCCCGCGAGGGTGCCACTGCTGCGCCATAATTCCCCTGTTTTTGCAACTGCTCAATCTGATTTGTGAGGGCAATAACATGATTACTATCGCCGCCAAAAGAGGTTTTGCGAATCACGTCTAGTTCACTGACGGCGGCACTATAGCGCTGTTGTAGGGCATCCAACCGCTGCATAATATCGCGCAACTGTTGGGCTTCATTTTGTGCGAGTCCCCGCTGGTAAAATCCTGTGGTGGTGGCGATCGCCAACAGAAGCGCAAAACCACACCGATGACCCGACATCTGTCTCATAAAGCACCTGCCGCTGCTGTCATCTCTATCCTAGACAGCTAACTTTCAGAATGCGTTCCCAATGTAACGACAAATTACAGTTATCCCCTAACCCCTAGGCGTTGCCTATAATAGAAGTGTTACGGTTGTTAACAATTCACGATAATCTCTCATTTGCAACCGAACTTAGCAATAGCAATAGCAGCCTTAATGCCTGACGGGCAGGGTTTTCGGCTATTCTTGGGAACACTCGCAGAAACAACAATCGCAGTTAGGGTAGGCTTATCTAAAGGTCATCAATTTGTAAAGACGTGTAATTCATTTTTCAATTCTTTATTTGTATTGATGAGAACGAAGTGCCTATGAAGTATTTCCACTCACCAATCATCCCAACTAATCAATGTTTCTTTAAGTGATTTTCTGCGTCAACTCAGCCGAGAGTATTTTTATGGATAGTGATGGTTATTTACCAGAGATTCTTACCCTTCTAAGACAATTGCTACCTTTGTTGATTAGCCTTTTAGATGATGCCTTTGCCCTTGTCCTGACCCGCCTCGGTTGCCATCTTCCTTGGCTCGAGAAGATCATGCCTTTTGTCCTCAGTGGAGTGACGCTCTATGTGATTATTCATGGCGGTAAGGTGATCCACGAGTTTTGCCAGCAGAAATGGGAATCACCTCAATCCCCGAATGTATCCCCGTTGCAATAGTGTTAGGAAATCCCCACAAATCCCACTGCATTTTGGTAGTCATTTTTACAATCGTGGGCGATCGCCGTTAAGATCAAGGTGAAGCCTATGACCGGTTGAATGTGGGTGTGGGAAGCGCACGGAAGCCTGTGTTGCCGTGAACAACGGTGAATTCGAGGCAACCTATGGAACTGCAACGTTCAGTCCCCCCAGCAATTGAGCAAGAATTTATTCGACGTCAGGTGGTGAGTCAACTCCTGCAAGCGCGTTTGCGGGCAACTTGTGGGCTGACGCAGACCTCGACACCCCTTCCCCTAGCGACACCAACGGGCGATCGCCCGCCCCTACGGCCATTACAGGAGCCAAGGAATACCAGTGTGATCGAGGCTAGCCAACCCTAGAGGCGACCACGGGCTTTTAGCAGCAGATAGCGATCCACCAGTTGCTCACTCATTTGATCCGCAGGCGCGTCAAGGACAAGAACCCCCTGTTGCTCCAAGTGGGCAAAGGCACGTTGCCGCTGATGCAGCAGATCGAGAGCGACGGCCTGTTCATAGAGGCTGGTCACTTGATCCACGGCAGCTAAGGGCTGTGGCATCAACGGGCGGTGGGCAAGGGTTTCAATGTGGCGATCGCGCAAGGCAACGCAGAAGGGTAGAAAACGCGGCGTGAGGCGAGCCATGGCTGCGAGGAGTTCTTGGGAAGCCACCTCATCAATGACCTCTGTGAGAACCACCACAAGGGCACGGCGGGTATAGTGTCCCAAGATCGCACTGACGGTGCCCACATAGTCAGATTCTTCGAGAACGGGTTCACAGCGATACACCTGACTCAGAATCTGCCCCAGATGGGAATCGCCACTTTGAGGCGCAATCCACGTGTGCAGTTGCTGATCAAAAATCCCCAAGCCCACCTTATCCCCCCGTCGCAAGCCCGTCAGCGCCAGTGCCAATGCCGCGTTTAAGCCCCAGTCAAAGCGTTTCAAACCAGCGACAGTAGCGGTCATCAAGCGGCCTCGATCCAGCAGAATGATCAGGGGTTGATCCCGTTCGGGTTCCATGGCGCGCACAAGAGGCCGTCCGCGGCGGGCACTCGCTTTCCAGTCCATGAGGCGCAGATCATCCCCCAAGTGGTACTCCCGCAATTCGGCAAACTCGGTGCCCCCCAAGGCATAGCGTCGCCGCCGCAAGCTGCCACTGAAGTCTAAACTGAGGCGAATCGAGAGCGATCGCAAGCCCATCAAATCGGGATAGACTTCCACTTCAGTCACAACGGGTGCAAACCAGCGTCGCCACGCCAAGCCCCAAGAACTGCGCAGCCGCACATCGCAGCCTGACCATTGAAAGGCACCCCGTCGCGGTGGAAACACATGGTAGAGCAATTCCAGCGTACTCTGGGCTGAGGCCGCAAAGGCAAAGTAGGGGATTTCACCCGTAAACTCAGCAGGCACATAGTCGTAGAGTTCAACCCAGATCTGCTCATTCAAGGAAACCTCACCACGGGTGTGCAGCCTGAGGCGAATCGGGTTTTGCCGACCAATGGAGAGCCGTGACTCACAGGCGCGATCGAGGGTCAGTTGCCAGCGACCGATGCGGATATAGTCCCACAGGGACAGGCCGAAAATGACCAGATCGTACAGTCCCATCAGGAGCCATCCCAGCCCCAGAGGCCAGTGGTGCAACCATTCCCGCAACTTCCCTTGGGGAACTGCCTCGGCGATCGGCCATAGCTCTGCTGGCAGAAAGCTGGTCAGCACTGGAAAGAGAAGCCCCAGCAGCAAGAGGCCATAGAAGCGAACCGTGGGCACCCAGCGGGGGCGATGGCGACCAAACTGATAACTGGCAGGTGCTTTCATCGGGGGACAGCAACTTTCGCGAGAATACCTTGGATCACTTGGGGCAGCGTGGTGCCGTCTAACTGGGCTTCGGGCTTGAGGATTAAGCGGTGTTGCAGTAGCGGGGTGGCGATCGCCTTCACATCCTCAGGGGTAACATAGGCGCGATCCTCTAACCACGCCTGGGCTTGGGTGGCACGTAACCAGCCCACCGCCGCTCGTGGGGAAGCCCCCAACAGCAGTTCAGGATGTTGACGACTGGCCTGCACCAAGGCCAACAGATAATCCAGCACCGCAGGCGCCACATGGACTTGCCGCACTTGCTGCCGTGCTGCCAAGACTTGCTCAACGGTAATCAACGGCTCCAAATTGAGTTGATCGAGATCCCGCGCCTCAAAGCCCCCAAGGGCATTTTCAAGCATTTGCCGTTCTGAAGTTGGCTCTGGGTAGGGGACGACTAGCTTAAAGAGGAAGCGATCCAGTTGGGCTTCTGGCAGCGGATATGTCCCTTCAAATTCCAAGGGGTTTTGGGTGGCCACTGTCCAAAATAAACCCGAGAGGGGGAGAGTGGTGCCGTCAAGGGTTACCTGCCGTTCTTCCATGGCTTCGAGGAGAGCCGCTTGGGTCTTAGGCGGTGTGCGGTTAATTTCATCCGCCAGCAGCACTTGGGTAAAAATTGGCCCCTTGCGCAGGCGAAATGTGCGACTGTTAAAGTCAAAGATACTCGTACCGAGAATATCGGCGGGGAGGACATCGGGGGTGAGTTGGATACGGCGAAATTCCGCTGCAATTAGGCGAGCGAGGAGCTTCACAAGGAGGGTTTTGGCGGTTCCCGGCACCCCCTCAAGGATGACATGGCCTTCGGCAAGAAGCGCCACCATTAACCCGTGGGCGATCGCCCCTTGACCGACAACAATCTCATTGAGACGCTGCTGCAGGCGATGAAAAAGCGCTTTCACACCCGTTCTGTCACTGCTAAACTCTCCCAATGCTAGCAGAGGTCTTGACAATCTCCCCTTGATGACAATCAATAAATTATCGTCTAGGAAAATTGGCTAGAATACAGATCGAGGGACTTTGGGCAAACCTGTGACGACAACGACTTCTCCAATTGCCACCGCTGCCCAACAAATCGTCCAGCATCCGCAGCACAACCGTCTTTTTAAGCTACTGTATGCCCTGCACCAGAATCAGTGGCCGACCCAAACACCGCCGTGGACCGTCAGCGATGTGCAACAGGCCGTGATCCAAATTCTTGAGCGGCTGAAAACCCCCACCCTTTTGGCACAGCGCCTAACGGCCATTGTCAATAGTCTCAACAAAGCACAGGCTTATCAGGTTCTCTCAGCGGCACTCCTGCAAATTTTGGTGCCCCTCTACACCCAATCCCCAACGGCCACACTGACCATCGAGGCGCCAACCTTCAGCACCGCCGATCTCTACGATTTGCGCTTGGAAGTCACTCGCTACTGTACCCCCCTGCAGATGAAGCTTCTTGTGGCTGCCCTGTTGACCACCAAACCGGTGCATGCTCAAGGCCTAGAGCGGTTTACCCTCATTGATTTACTGCAACGGCTGACTCGCCGCTATGGGGATTTAGAGATCTTGCAGACGCAGATGGCCGCTGCTTTGGCGCGCTTGCCCGATGACCCTCTCTATGCCAGTGCGGGCGATCGCCTGATCAAACTCCTAAGCACGCTCTATCAACGGTATCCACAAAACCAACCCCCAGAGGATACCCTTGGCAGTACCCCACCCACTGTTATTCCAGCCGTCACCTCAGAGACAGACGCAGAGGAAGAACTCACCTGCCAACTCTTTCTCCAGAGTCAATGAGCACCTGCTAAGGTTCCTTTGGGATGTTCCGCCCTTTTCTGGTAAAGAGATTCTGTACTTAGCGGGGAATCTTCGGCGATCGCGGTAGAACAGAAGGGAAGGGCTGACTACTAATCGCGTTAATTCTTTGCGAGGATTCCCACAATGACCAGTCTCATTCCGCCCGGTTGTCCCACGGTGCTGACGGAAGACGATCGCACCGGTACGAGTATTGAAACGCTGCGCCGCGCCTTTATGGATAATCTCTTCTTTATCCAAGGGCGGTTCCCCGAAGTGGCGACGAAAAATGATTACTACTTGGCCTTGGCCTACACCGTGCGCGATCGCCTGCTGTTGCGCTGGCTGAATTCTGCCAAAACCTATCGAGATCAAGAAAGCCGCACTGTTTGCTATCTTTCAGCGGAATTTTTACTGGGGCCACACCTTGGCAATAACCTAATTAACCTTGGGCTCTATGAAGCCGTTGAGGAAGC
This sequence comes from Thermosynechococcus sp. QS41, assembly GCF_031583515.1. Classification (NCBI taxonomy): domain Bacteria; kingdom Bacillati; phylum Cyanobacteriota; class Cyanophyceae; order Acaryochloridales; family Thermosynechococcaceae; genus Thermosynechococcus; species Thermosynechococcus sp. QS41. The sequence continues at coordinate 1,880,647 of NZ_CP134181.1, read as the reverse complement.
CATGCGGCAAACGGGTTTAAACCTCAAGGAACTCCTTGATCAGGAGGAAGAGCCGGGCTTGGGCAATGGTGGCTTGGGTCGCTTGGCCGCCTGCTATATGGATTCCCTCGCCACATTGGAAATCCCCGCCATTGGCTACGGCATTCGCTATGAGTACGGCATCTTTGACCAAGAGATTCGCGATGGCTGGCAAGTGGAAATTACGGATAAGTGGTTACGCTACGGCAACCCGTGGGAAATTCCGCGGCCAGAGTTGATTTTGCAGGTAAAGTTTGGCGGCCATACCTATAGCTACACCGATGATCAGGGTCGCTACCGAGTGGTTTGGCACCCCCATCAAGTGGTGCAGGGGGTAGCCTATGACACCCCAATCTTGGGCTACAAGGTGAATACCGCCAATCTTCTGCGTCTGTGGCGGGCAGAGGCGGTGGAGTCCTTTGACTTTCAAGCCTTTAACACGGGCGATTACTACGGTGCCGTCAATCAAAAAATTGCCTCGGAAAACATCACCAAGGTGCTCTATCCCAACGATGAGCAATTGCAGGGCAAAGAACTGCGGCTGATGCAGCAATATTTCTTCTGCTCCTGTGCCCTTCAGGACATGATCCGCCTCTACAAGCAATCGGGGAATAAGGATCTCAGCCGCTTCCACGAAAAGTTCACCGTGCAGTTGAATGATACCCATCCGGCGATTTCGGTGGCAGAACTGATGCGCCTGTTGGTGGATGAGCATCTCATGCCTTGGGAGCAGGCGTGGGACATTACTTGCAAGACATTTGCCTACACCAACCACACCCTCTTGCCCGAGGCACTGGAAAAATGGCCGCTAGATCTCTTTGGCTCACTACTACCCCGCCACTTGCAAATCATCTACGAAATTAACCAACGCTTCCTCGATCAGGTGCGCCTGCAATATCCGGGGGATAACGATCGCCTACGGCGGCTGTCGATTATTGATGAAAGTGGCTGTCGTTATGTGCGCATGGCACACTTGGCAGCGGTGGGGTGTCATGCCATCAACGGAGTGGCGGCGCTGCACTCAGAACTCTTGAAACAAACGGTGCTCAAGGATTTCTACGAACTGACGCCGCAGAAATTTTCCAATAAAACCAATGGCGTCACCCCTCGGCGCTGGATGGTGCTCAGTAATCCCGGATTAACTCGCCTGATTACCGAACGCATTGGCGAAGATTGGGTGAAGCACTTGGATCAACTGCGGCGATTGGAACCCTTGGCAGAGGATCGCGACTTTGCGGCTCAGTGGCGATCGGTGAAGCATGGAAACAAGGAACGCCTTGCGGAATACATTCGCGATCGCGTGGGAGTAACGGTGGATCCCCATTCCCTCTTCTCCATTTTGGTGAAGCGCATCCACGAATATAAGCGGCAGCACCTGTGTGTCCTCAATATCATCACCCTCTATCAGATGTTGAAGGACAATCCGCAACTGGAGATGGTATCCCAAACGTTTATTTTTGGCGGTAAGGCAGCACCGGGCTACTACATGGCCAAGTTGATCATCAAGCTCATCAACTCGGTAGCCGACGTGATTAACCGTGATCCAGCGGTGCGCGATCGCCTGAAGGTGGTCTTTTTACCCGACTACAATGTGACTCTGGGACAGCGGGTCTATCCCGCAGCGGATCTCTCACAGCAGATCTCAACGGCAGGCTACGAGGCCTCAGGCACAGGGAATATGAAATTTGCCCTCAATGGGGCGCTGACGATTGGCACCCTCGATGGTGCCAATGTGGAGATTCGTGAAGAAGTAGGAGCAGAAAACTTCTTCCTCTTTGGCAATAGGGTGGAGCAATTGCAGGAATTGTGGCGTAACGGCTACCGTCCGTGGGAGTTTGCCAATAATAACCCGATGCTGAAGCGAGTCCTTGACCTCATCGGCTCTGGTTACTTTTCCCATGGGGATACGGAACTCTTTCGCCCAATTGTGGAACACCTCTGGCAAAACGATCGCTATTGCCTCTTGGCAGACTACCAAAGCTACATGGACTGCCATCAACAGGTGCTTCAGGTGTATCAAGATCAAGCCCAATGGGCAAAAATGTCGATTCTGAATGTGGCACGGATGGGCAAATTTTCTAGCGATCGCGCCATTCGCGAGTACTGCCAAGACATCTGGCACGTTGAACCGGTGAAAATTGTTCTACCGGAAACGTCCTATATGACGCCCGCTGTGCAGTAGGCTGGCCGTCTCTGGCTCAATCTGAAATCACCCTGATGCTCCCCCTCTGCGCGAGGGGGGGTTTCGCAGCAAAACGTTAAGGTTCTCGAGGCTGGTAATCTCGACAGTCTTGGCAGGAGCCTTGAGGGTTCACAGCACACCGCAACAAGGGTGAAAGCGCATTCCAGCGGCAGGTGGGATCTCCAATCACCCACTGTCCATTGACGAGATGGCGATCGCTCGTGGTGTCACTATGCTGCACATAGAGGGCAATTTTTTCCAGTTGATAACGTCCGCCACGAAACCGGTAGCGATGACGGCGTTCTAACACGGTATAGGTTTCCCCTTCATGATCCACATGGCAACCAGGTTGGGGTGTCCAGTCGAGATAAACATGACCCAGCGATCGCCGCGGGTTGATCAGGTGCAACTCTGTCGGTAAGTCGGATGGGGTTGCCATGGCTTCAGGTTGATCGCGGCCTTAGGATCGCCTGTCAACTGTGTTGGGCATAACTAACGATCAATCTATCGTATCCTAGCAGTGGCAACATTTCCACCTCCCGTAATTTTTTATGGCAAAACTGTCCACTGACCTCGAACGTGCCTTTTTGAGTCCTGTGCCCAGCCTCAGCGATGGCGAGGTGTTAACGCAGCAACTGGTGTCCTTGGGGGATATTCTGCAGTTGGCAGGAGAGCGAACCTTCGGCTTTTTGCTGGCTGTACTTTCATTGCCCTCGGCGCTGCCTATTCCAGCCCCCGGTTACTCCACCCCCTTTGGCATTGTGCTGTTACTGTTGGGCTGGCAATTGCTCGTGGGTGCCTCAACCCCTTGGTTGCCCCCGCGGCTGCTGAAGCGCACGATGCCGCGATCCCAGATTCAAAAGATTGTGCGCACAGCTTTGCCTTGGCTGCAGCGGGTTGAATTGATCTCCCGTCCCCGCTTGCGCCCCATTTGCACGACCCGAGGCGGACGTTTGGGCTTGGGAGTTGCCGTGTCACTGATGGCAATCTCGATGATTTTGCCCATTCCCGGCACCAACACCATTCCAGCGATGGGCATTTTTACGATTGGCTTTGGTCTTTTGGATGACGATGGTTTGATTAGTCTGGCAGGGGTGGTTATTTCTCTGATTGGCTTAGCGGTGACCACCTCCATTCTGGTTGCCCTTGCATGGGGGGGAAATAGCCTCCTCGATGTATTGAAGGCTTGGCTGCATCCGTAATATAGGAGGTAATCTCCCTCACGCCTAAGGATCAATGAAAAGCCTATCCATACTGAAGTCTTGCGGTCGCTGGCTCAGCACAGTTGGGGCAATTGCTTTAGTGGCATTGCACCCCGTTAGAACTACCGCCAATCCCAGTACAGAAGACCTACCGCCAGCGGTTGCCGAGGCGATCGCGCTGCCGGTCAATGAAAAGCAAGTTGTGGTTAGCGAGCAACCCTCGGCAGTGGGCTTGACCGTACCGAGTCTCTGGTGGGCAGTTCAGCAGTTTGGGGATGGGGTGATTCAGCGCTGGCAGGCTTTTCCGGCCATCACAGCGCCGGGGGGTAGAGTTGAAGCCTTTGTGTTGCCGTCTGCTTGGGGACGCCTGCCCTATTTACGGCGTTTTGCCCTGATCAATCAGTTGGGGAATGCCAGTCGCAGCTTTGGTTATCAGTTGATCCTGCGCGATCGCGCAGCGCGCCCTTTGGGCGATCGCCGGCAGGTCATTTATGGTGCCTACACCTGTCAATTTGATGCCCTACCCCTTGAATACCTGCCAGAAGTCACCGATGCCGCAGGCAACCCGATTCCTTTTTTCCCACCCAGTACCGAACTCGACTGTCAAGTATGGGTGAATCCCAATATTCCCGTCATGTTCCCAACTCAAGAACTTCGCTAAAAGGACTGTATCTAGGCCAGAGTCGCCTTTTCCATCACTGTTAATAATTCCTGCCATAGCTTTTGGGTCACAGGTCCCGGACAGGCGGGAAAGATCACCTCATCCACTTGGCGAATCGGCATTAGCAGGCGCACCGATGAACTCAGAAAGCCCTCACTGGCTCTCGCCAGATCCTGTGGGGTGAGAATCACTTCCCGATGGGGCATGCCCAAGTTTGCAACGATCTGCAACAGCGTCGCTCGCGTAATTCCGTGGAGCATCCCAACAGCAGTGGGGGGTGTCTCGACCACACCCTCACGGACAATCCAGAGGTTACTGGTCGTGGCCTCGGTCATCTGCCCTTGGGCATTGAGCAACAGGGCGTCGTCAAACCCAGCTTGCTGCGCTTCCAATAGCGCCAAGATATTGTTGAGGTAATTGCCCGTTTTGGCAGCTGGATCAAGGGCAGCAGTGCTCGTGCGTTGCCGCTTGGCAATGGTCAGGCAAATTCCCTGTTCGCTCAATGTTGGTTCGGGGGCGATCGCCATCAACACAATCAATAACCTTGGTTGGGTCGTTGGTTCTGGCAGTAACCCAATCCGCTGGTCGGCGCCACGGGTCACGACAATCCGAATGTAATATTCTCCCGCTGGGGCAGCCGCTAAGGTACGTTGCACTTCTTGGGTAATGTGCTCATCAGACCACGGCACGCTCATGTAGAGATAGGCGGCTGAAGCGCGCAACCGTGCGAGGTGCTCTGGTAGGGCAAAGGGAATCCCGCGGTAGGTACGCATCACTTCATAAACACTATCACCGTAGAGAAACCCGCGATCAAAAACAGAAATCGAGGCCTCTGGCGTAATCACCCCATCCAAATTGCAGAGCAACACTCGCCCTCTCCCCTAGGGTTGGCGTTCCACTTCGGCTTTCATGCGCTCAAGGGTTTGATGCATTTGATCAAACATGGTTTGGGCAGACATACCAAACTGGCTGAGTTGGGTCTCCAATTGTTTGATGGTCATCTGCGCCATGAAGTCATCGGACAACTCAAAGCGCTTCATAAAAATACGGTAGCGCTCCATGAGTTCTTCCATTTTTGCGATATAAATTTTCTTCCCTTCGCGGTCAAACTTGCCGTACTCGGAGCCAAGCTGCATCAACTGCTGGTAGTCCTGAAACAGGCGTTGTGCTTCCTGTTGAACAATTTCTGAATCAAAGAATCCCATATGACTCTGCCCGATACAGCAACAACCCAAATGCCAACGATTGACCGTTTGGTTTGTTATCTAGTTGCATTCTATCAAAGGCACTTTAGGCGGGGGTAAGAGGGAAAACCGATCCTTGACTCAGGGTTTGCGCCCAAGCGATCGCCGCCAGAAAACTCTGGGGGTCTGCTACCCCTTTACCGGCAATATCAAAGGCGGTGCCGTGATCGGGGGAGGTGCGAATAAAGGGCAAGCCAATCGTCGTATTCACCGCTTCCCGAAAAGCGAGCATCTTCACGGGAATCAACCCCTGATCATGGTAAAGCGCGAGGTAGGCATCGTAGGCAGTTGCCGGGGCAGGGCGTCCCCACCACGCATCGGCCGCTCCAATCCAGAGGGTATCGGGGGGCACAGGACCAATCAGTTCAACTTGGGGATACTGCTGCTGGGCTGCTGCGAGCCATGGAATCAGCCAAGTCACTTCCTCTTGGCCTAAGTGTCCCTGCTCACCACTGTGGGGATTCAAGCCAGCAATGGCAATGCGAGGTCGCTCCAGATGCCGCCGCTCCCTCAGAAACTGCACAAGGAGCGCGAGTTTTTCATTGAGGCGCTCGGGGGTCAGTGCTTTGGGCACCTCTTGCAAGGGGATGTGGGTCGTCGCGAGTAAAGTGGTCAGCACCCAGTTGGTTACGGGCGATCGCCCCAAGAACACCATGCCCACGTGGGCGGTTCCAGTAAAGTGAGCCAGCACTTCTGTTTGACCGGGAAAAGTATAGCCTGCCGCCTGCCAACTGGCCTTAGAAATCGGTGCCGTCACAATGCCTGCCACCTCGCCAGCGATCGTCCGCTGAATGGCTGTTTCTAAGTAGGCAAAGCTCGCCGCCCCACTCACCACACTCGGTTGCCCCGGCACAATCACCGCATCGAGGGGATGCTCCCAAATCCGAAGCTGGGCAGGATCAATGGCCACCTGTCCCTGCTGGCAGAGGCGAGCGTACGTTTCCTCTAATACTTGGCCTGTACCAGCAATAAAAAACTGCCCTAACATTTCTGAGGGCAGGTGAGCTAGGGCTTTCAGGAGAATTTCTGGGCCAATGCCCGCTGGATCCCCAAGGGTGAGGGCAAGGGACATCCTAGGCTTCCTGAAGAATCGGCTCAGCCGTATCGTCTTCAGTGGCTTCGGGAATGTCTTCAATGACTTCCTCAGTGGTCTCTGCGGTGGCCTGCTGCTGTTGTTGCAGGAGTTGCTGACGATAGCGCTCTGCCATCTCTTCAGCCTTTTCATAGACCAACTGCGGATTTTTCACCATGTCACCGGGTTCTGGCTCCAGTTGCTTGGTGGACAGGGAAATCCGACCCCGCTCAGCATCAAGGTCAATAATCATCACCTTGACTTGGTCATTGACATTGAAAACACTGTGGGGCGTATCAATGTGATCGTGGGAAATCTCGGAAATGTGCAGCAGACCGCTAACCCCACCAATGTCAATGAAGGCACCGTAGGGCTTAATCCCACGCACGGTTCCAACCACCACTTCGCCCACTTCCAGTTTGTTCATCTTGCGTTCGACAAGGGCACGGCGGTGGCTGAGGACGAGGCGGTTGCGCTCTTCATCCACTTCTAAAAACTTCAGGGGTAGCTCTTCACCCACCAATTCTTCTTTGTTGACACGGGTGCTGATGTGGGAACCGGGGATAAAGCCGCGCAGCCCTTCAATGCGCACAAGGGCACCCCCACGGTTGGTGGCAAAGACCTGAGAACGAACGGTGGCATCTTCCGCTTGCAGTTGGCGAACGCGCTCCCAAGCCCGCATGTACTCAATACGACGAATCGAGAGGGTAAGCTGCCCTTCCTCATTTTCATCCGCCAAGATAAAGAACTCACGGGTTTCGTTCGGTTGCAGGACTTCTTCCGGACTGTCAATCCGGTTGATAGACATTTCTTGGATAGGGATGTAGGCAGCGGTTTTCGCACCGATGTCAATCAGGGCACCCTTCGGTTCGATGCTAAAGACGGTGCCAGCAACAATGTCGCCGGGGTTGAAATGGTAATCGTACCGGTCCAGTAAGGCTGCAAAATCAGCATGCGTAAAGCCCACGTCTAACGTTTTTTCCTGATTGACCATGCGAGTGTTTTCCTAGCTCCTTTAACGAAAATGGGGGTGTATAGTGAGTTATCAAGCGGGCAGAAGTGGGTGCCATACGCAATCATACCAGCGATCGCTCGAACACTTTCTGACTGGATCTACAATGTTAGCCTAGAGTTTGCCCGTTGGCTAGCAGCATCGATAAAATTTTGGTCATTGATGAAGATAAATGTTAATTTTTGTGTACTACTGAGGAATGGGCATGGGGCGATTGAACCGCCGACAGGTCAAGCAATTTTGGCAGGAGTTCCGCGAATTTGCCTTAAAGGGGAATGTGATTGATCTAGCGATCGCTGTCGTGGTGGGGGGTGCCTTTGGCCGCATTGTTACTTCCGTTGTTGAAGACCTCATCATGCCCTTGGTCAATCCTCTGATTCCCGGGGGCGACTGGCGCGAACTGACCGTCGGCTCAGGCATTCGAATTGGCAAATTTTTGGGCAGTTTACTCGACTTTGGGGTGATTGCCCTCAGCCTATTTATTCTCCTGAAACTGATTTTGCCCTTGCTGCCCAAGAAACCGCCTGCCCCCGAACAACGGGAGTGCCCCTACTGCTTGGAGTCTGTGCCCCTCAAGGCAAGTCGCTGCCGTGCCTGTACCTCTGAACTCCCCCCCCTGTAGGAGTCCTCAGCAATGCGATCGTGGCAACGCTGGATCTCTGGGCTGTTGGTGGGGCTATGGCTGGCCATCCTCACCAGTTGTGGAACAACGCCGCCTACCCAAGGCACCCAGATTGAATTCTGGACCATGCAACTGCAACCGAAATTTACTGACTACTTCCATCGCCTGATTGCGGCATTTGAAGCCCAACATCCCGATGTCCATGTGCGCTGGGTGGATATTCCTTGGACGGCAATGCAGACCAAAATTCTCATGGCGGTGTTAGCGGGCACTGCGCCTGATGTGGTGAACCTGAACCCCGACTTTGCGGCGTTGTTGGCAGGACGCAATGCGTGGCTCAATCTCAATGACTATGTGCCGCCAGCCGTGCGCGAGCGTTATTTACCGAATATCTGGCAGGCAACGACGTTAGAGGGCAAGAGTTTTGCCGTGCCTTGGTACCTCACCTCGCGGGTAACGATTTATAACAAGGCGATTCTTGCCGCCGCTGGGGTCGATCGCCCCCCGCAAACCTTTGCCGAGCTAGCCAGTGTAGCCAAGGCAGTGAAAGAGAAAACCGGTAAATACGCCTTCTTTATCACGATGGTGCCCGAGGACTCTGCCGAACTGATGCAGGCCATGGTGCAAATGGGCGTCCAACTGGTGGATGATCAAGGCCGTGCTGCCTTTAATTCCCCTGTGGGTAAAGCCGTTTTCCAGTATTGGCTGGATCTCTATCGTCAGGGACTCTTGCCGCCACAGGTGCTGACTGAAGGCCACCGCCAAGGTATCGAACTCTATCAAGCGGGACAAACGGCGCTAGTGATGACCAGTCCGGAATTTTTGAACGCGATCGCCACCAATGCCCCCACTATTGCAGCCGTTTCAGCCCCTGCCCCCCAGTTGACCGGAGACACTGGCAAGAAAAATGTTGCTGTGATGAATTTACTGGTGCCCCGCCAGAGCCGCCATCCCGAACTTGCCGTAGAATTTGCCCTCTTTGTCACCAATGATGAAAATCAACTGACCTTTGCCAAGGAAGCCAATGTTCTGCCTTCTACACAAGCGGCCTTAGCGGATTCCTACTTCCGCACCATTGGTGAAAATGCCACCCCTGTGGACATTGCCCGATCCGTCAGCGCTGCTCAAATGAGCCAAGCAGAGGTTCTCATTCCCCCCCTGCGGGATATTAAGGAGCTACAACGACTCCTCTACGAGAATTTACAGGCAGTTCTCTTGGGACAAAAGACAATTGATCAGGCACTCAAGGATGCAGAAACCGCATGGAATAGCCGTTTGGGATAAATGCTCCCACGTATCAAATCTCTACCTGTATGCCAAGCTCCACCACTTGTTCAGGGGGCAGATGAAAGTAGGTCATGGCATCCTCAGCATTGCGATATAGCCAAGCAAAGACAACCTTTTGCCAGTAGGTCATGCCGGGGGCGTGGGTGGGGATGATTGTGCGACGGCCTAGGAAGAAACTCATGGGTTCGTTGAGGGGGAGATTGAGGACACGTTGGCAGGTTTCAAGGGCGAGTAGGACATCAGGGCGATCGCGAAACCCCGAGGTAAGGATGATTTCATTAATACCGACATCCGTGACTGTATAGGCCAATTGTTCTGACAAGGGCACATGGGGTAAATTCGCAGTTGCTAAATGGATAAAGATCATCTGCTCATGCAACACATGATTGTGCTGAAGGTTTTGAATAAAGGTCGGTGGAATGGTGTGGGGAAGTGGTGAGAAGAAAACAGCAATCCCCGGCACACGCGCAACCCCTTGACTGAGCAGTTCCTTGAGGGAGAAGTGAGTATTTGCTTGCAGCAGTTGCTGACGCAGCAGAACCTGACCTTGTCGCCACGTCACTAAGAGCATATAAATAATCCCGCCGAAAACGAGGGGATACCAACCACCGTGGGGAATCTTGAGGGCATTTCCTATCAGGAAAGCAATTTCAATTACTAAAATACTGACCCAAACAAGGCTAATTTGCAGAATAGACCACCGCCACAAGTACCGCGCCACCAAAATCAGGCAGAGAGTCGTAACTACCATGGTTAAGTTAACTGCCAAACCATAGGCACCCGCGAGTTCTGATGAGCTTCTAAAGGTGATGACCAAGAGCAGAACCGTAACCAATAGCAACCAGTTGATTACAGGAATATAAATCTGGCCACGGTGATGATCATCCGTGACATCAATGCGCAGCCGGGGCAGATAGCCCAACTTAATAGCCGCAGCAGTCATTGAAAAAGCCCCCGAAATTACCGCTTGAGATGCAATGACGGTGGCCAATGTACTGAGAATGACTAAGGGCAAAACGCTCCACGCAGGTACAAGTTGGAAAAAGAGATTATGGGTAGCCGTTGGATGCTTGAGAATGAAAGCACCCTGCCCCAGATAATTCAAGGCAAGGGCAGGAAAGACTAGACGATACCACGCCAAGCGAATCGGCTGGACGCCAAAGTGTCCCATATCGGCATACATCGCCTCGGCACCCGTCAGTGCCAGAATAACCACTCCCAATAGGACAAGAACTTGGCTAGGATGGGTGCGAAAGAGTTCTACTCCCCACCAAGGATTGAGGGCGTTCAGAATTGTGGGGTGCTCGAAGATGTGAATTGCGCCAAGAATGCCCAAGGTCATAAACCAGAGGAACATGATCGGGCCAAAGACCTGCCCCACTTGGGTGGTACCGCGATGTTGAAACCAAAACAATGCCACCAGAATGACCACTGTCAGGGGCACTGTCCAATCCGCAAACTGGGGACTGAGCACCTCTAGCCCCTCAACGGCAGAGAGAACACTAATCGCAGGGGTAATGGTGCTATCGCCATAGAACAGGGCCGCCCCCACCAGACCGAAAATGATCACCCAGCGCCGCCAGTGAGGATTGAGGCGAATTCGGGAGAGAACAAGTGCCATCAGGGGAAAGATGCCGCCTTCACCGCCATTGTCAGCACGCAGGGCAAAGGTTGCATACTTGAATGTTGGAATGAGGACAAGCGACCAGAGGATCAAAGAGAGAATGCCGTAGATATTGTCCGGAGTAACCGTTAGGAGATGAAGGGGATTGAAGGTTTCTTCAAAGGCATAGAGGGGACTGGTCCCTAGGTCACCATAGACGACACCGAGGGCACCCAGAATAAGGAGCCTTGAGGGCTGGTGGGCGGCATTCGTTTTTGTCATGGCCGGATGGAGTATGTTACTGACTTAAGCTATCGAAGCGAATATTGGCTTGAGCCATGCGTTTAAGAGCTTCACCCAAGCGATCGCGATCGGCAATGAGGCTAATGCGCACGTATCCTTCACCCCCTTCGCCAAAAGCATTGCCGGGGGTCACAACAACGCCTGTCTCCTGAAGCAGTTTGAGGGCAAAATCTGTCGAACTCATGCCCAGCGGTACGGGCACCCACAGGTACATGGTTGCTTGGGTTGGGGTGAGTTGCCAGCCCAGTTCATTCAAGCCTTGAATCAGAAAATCCCGCCGTTGGCGATAGCGATCGCACACAGAGGCAATGTAGCTATCGGGCAGGCTCAAGGCCACCTCTGCCGCTTTCTGTAAGACGGAAAAAACCCCATAATCTAAGTTCGTTTTCAGCGTACGCAAGCCCTGAATAATGTGGCGGTTGCCCACCACAAACCCCACCCGCCAACCGGCCATATTGTAGGTTTTTGAGAGGGTATGGAACTCAACGCCGATTTCCTTGGCACCGGGAATTTCCAGTAAGCTGGTGGGTTGATAGCCATCAAAGGCCAGTTCAGCGTAGCAAAGGTCATGCACTAGAAGGATTTGATATTCGCGGGCAAAGGCAACGATTTCTTCAAAGAAAGAGCGGGGGGCGATCGCCGCCGTAGGGTTGCTGGGATAGTTGAAGTACAAAACCTTGGCTTGGCGGGCAATGTCACTGGGAATCTCACTGAGATCAATGAGCCAGCCCTTTTCCCGTTTGAGAATGAGGGGATAGATGTTGGCACCGGCGATCGCAGGTCCACGAAAATGGGCAGGATAGGCCGGGCTGGGCACGAGGACGACATCTCCCGGATTGACATAGGCAAGGGCAAGGTGCGTCAGTCCCTCTTTTGATCCCAACAGGGGGAGGGCTTCACCATCGGGATCAAGGGAGACATTGTAGCGGCGCTGATACCAACGGGTAATGGCTTGACGGAAAACCGCTGTGCCTTCAAAGGGGGGATAACCGTGGTAGCTGGGTTCCTCAAAGGCGGCAATGGCCGCTTCAATCACTGGACGCGGGGCGGAGCCATCGGGATTGCCCATCCCCAAGTCAATTAAGTCCAGTCCCTGCTGGCGGGCTTTCAGCTTCAGTTCATCGAGACGCGCAAAGACGTAGGGCGGCAATGCCCCCAAGCGATCGGCCGGCTGAATCCACTCTAACCCCATCTAACGGGCACTCCCATCCAAGACTGTGGCACTGTAGCCGACCACGGTGGACACCATTGCTTCTAGCACCAGATCAGGCGTCACCGGAAACGGCAAATGGTGAATATCGGAGTGGGGGGCACAAGCAACCGTAGCAGCATGCTGGAGCTGGGCTAAGCTGGCCTCTTGGAAACCCAAGTCCTCTAAACTCAGGGGCAAACCCACCTGTTCATAGAACTGGCACAGCTGATGGCGAGCGCTAGCAGCTAGTTGACTGCCTTGAACTAGCTCTTCCAAGCGTAGTTGCACCAGAATACCGTAGGCCACTTTTTCTCCATGGAGGGTGCCCCTACTTTGGGGCAGTTGGGTCAGACCGTTGTGCACCGCATGGGCTGCCACCGTGCGGCATTGGGCACCCCCCAAGCCCCCAATCATCCCTGCCATGAGGACACTGGCATCGACGACATTTTCCCAAGCGGTACTGCCCACATTGGCCAGGGCCTCAGCGGATTGCTGCAAGAGAATATCGCGCAATACTCGGGCTTGCTGTACCGCCGCCACAATCAGGGTTTCTTGGCGGTGACCACTACTCACCGAGGCCTCATACCACTTGGCAAGGGCATCGCCAATGCCGGCAAGCAGGGTTCGCTTCGGCGCCGTTTGAATCAGGGCATAGTCCAAGAGCAGCAGATCCGGGCAACGGTGGAGTGCCACATCATAGGCAAAGGCACCGGCCTCCGTATAGATGTTGGAGAGGGCTGTCCAAGCGGCACAGGTGGCTGCGGACGTGGGGATCGTCACTACGGGCAAGTGTAATTGATGCCCCAAAAGTTTAGCGGTATCTAGGGCTTTGCCACCGCCAATGCCAATGATGAGATCGCTGCCTTGCGCCTCTTGGCGGAGCTGGGCAAGGGTGGATTCACTGCACTCACCATGGAATGTCCCTACGCTGAAGGTGAGATCATGGGAGCGGGCGATCGCCTGCCACTCCTGCTCAAGCTGCTGATACCGCTGCGGTGAAACCACTAAAAGGGGATGATGCCCCAATTGAGCAATGGCTTCCCCCGCTTGGGAGAGAATTGACCAACCGCGATAGACGTGGGTAGGTGCAATACAAAGGGGTGAAAACGAAGCAGCAGTCACAGGCCGTATAAATAAGGACTATTTAGAACATCTGCGGCAAAAATAGAGTCGTTTTCGCTCTAGCCGTAGAGATCTATCTTAGCTGCTCTTCTTCTGACTTTCCGTTTGCACGTACAAAATAATCAAGAACACTGTTGGCACCAAGACAAACATGGCTGTTGCCACCAAGCCAAAAGGATTCACTTCCATGGTATGTACCCCACAACGCTGGCTTTTATTTTATCAATGCTGTGTCCCCCTTGGGGCGATCGCCCTTGGCCAAGGTCAGCCTCAGGGATTGGGCAATTTTTTGGGCGGTGATGGGAGCCAGCAAAATACCGTTGCGGTAATGGCCAGTGGTCAGCCAAGTGTGGTCGTCTATTTTTTCGATGATGGGTGCCGGACGATCGCTCGGGCGGGGTCGCAGTCCCTGCCACTGTTGGGTCACAGGAGCCGTTTTCAGAACTGGCCAAAGTTCGATCGCCCGTCCATGCAGTTGATCAAGGGTTTGCGGATTCGCGGTGAGGGTGTTGAACTCCACGGTGGCGCCCACCCACACCCGCCCCCAAGGCAAGGGGACAAAATGAATGCCTTCAGCCGTCATCACTGGTGTATTTGCATCAATATGACAGGCAAACTCTAGGGCTTGTCCCAAAACCGGTTCCACAGTGACAGAGCGATCGAGGGCTTGCGTAAGGGGCGTTGTCCCTAGACCTGCCGCTAAGATCAGGTATTCGGTCTCGATGGCTGCTTGATTGAGCTGTAAAATCCATCCCCCTTGGGGCGATCGCTGGAGCTGCCGGACAGGGCTTTGATACAAGAACTTGACGCCCCGTTGATGAGCCGCTTGGCGCAGGGCTTGAGTCAAGGGTTTAGGGGTGACTTGGCGATCGCCCGTTGCCCAAAGTGCACCGTGAATGTGGTGGATATCCACAAGGGGACATTGATCTTGGACTTCTTTTGGCGAGAGCCACTGCACGCCTTGGGGAGCCTGTTCCTGCAACCATGCTTGGGTGGCGATCGCCTCGTCCTTAGTGGTACAGATTTCGATAATGCCTCGGCGCTGGTAGGGAATCTGAACCCCCGTTTCTGCCGCCAACTCCGGAATGAGGGTTTCATAACGTGCCAAACTGGCCTGCCGTAGTTGAAAGTTGCGTCCACGTCGCCGCCGACTGAGGTGGACAATGAGAACACCAAGAGCCGCACCGGTCGCTTGCCAATCTTCCTCCCGTTGTGCTTCAAGGACAAGAATCGGCGTTTCCGCTGGATCAAGCACACGACTCAGTTCGTAGGCGATCGCCGAGCCAACCACCCCAGCGCCCACAATGGTCACTGTTGCATTTGCTGGCAGCACCGTCACAGTGTGGCAACTGTATTAACTAATTCCCAATTTTCATTTTCGGCAATGGCGCGACTCACACGGTCAAACCATTCAAAGCAGTGATTATTTTTCTTGAGGGTCAGTTCCTTATTCTTGAGCACCAGATCAAACTTGGTGACATCCTTTTGGGGCGTGGTTTTATCAATCAGGACTTCAACCGTGACCAGTTGGGACATTGAAATGGCATCGAGCGCGCTCTCCCGTGCCACGACGTAATCATCCCCCACATGGGTTACCGTCAAATCGCAGGCTTCTAGGGTTTGCACCAGCTCTTCCTTTAGCCGTGCCCGAGGGAGTGCAATAGTAACAACACGAGCATATCGAGCCATAACCGCCAAGTGGTAAACTAATAATTCGCGAACAATGGTTCTAGTGTAATCACGGAACAGACGGGGCGCTGTCACTGCGGGTGTTCCTAGGAAATCACAGGGAATTGAGCATTACCCCCATTGTAAGGTGACCTGCATTGTATGGCAGGATGCCGCGATTATATCAAACCTTTCTTCAAAATCGCTGAATTCATGCATCCCTACACTGGTTTGTTTATTGTCCTAGAGGGGGGAGAGGGTGCCGGCAAAACGACCCAAATGGGGGCGATCGCCACATGGCTAGAGGAAAGTGGCTGGCTGGCAAAATTACGATCCGCTGACATTGATCCGCCCCTGCTGCTGACCCGTGAACCGGGGGGAACGCCCCTTGGCCAAGGCCTGCGGCAACTGCTGCTCCATAGTGATTTAGAGATTGATCCCATGGCAGAACTCCTTCTCTATGCCGCCGATCGCGCCCAGCACGTGGCGACGAGTATCCGCCCCCAACTGCAACGGGGGGGCATTGTCCTGTGCGATCGCTACACGGCTTCCACCATTGCCTACCAAGGCTATGGGCGGGGACTGGACTTGAGCCTCATCGAGCACATCAACCAGATTGCCACCGCTGGACTGATGCCGGATTTAGTTCTCTGGCTGGATCTGCCGGTTCAGGTTGGCCTTGCCCGCACCCAACGGCGGGGCATAGCGGATCGCCTAGAGCAGCATGCGGTGGCCTTTCATGAGCGAGTTCGTCAAGGATTTATGGCCTTGGCTGAGGCAGGGGGCGATCGCTGGCAGCGAATTGCGGCGGATCAACCCACTGATCAGGTGAGTGAAGCTATTCAAGATTGTCTAGCGGCTCATCTGCGCCGCTGGTTTGAGACCTTGAGCCAGCGCCGTACTGGGGGCGATCGCGAATTGGAATAGCTCTCGTCCTTCCTGAAAAATTTGCTCAATGGGCAGCATCTGGCCACGGGTGGTCATAAAGCGGTGATCAGGTGTCGCACAAATCGTTGAGCCATCCTCAAGTTCATACTCATACACGGGACGGAAGCCCTGAAAGTGCCATTGGGCAATGGGCTGGGTATAAAGATGCCCTTGGGAATCAAGGCTGTACACCTGACAGGCCAATTTTTCCTGCACCAAGCGGCGAATCGGGACAGCCCCATATTCCACCGTCATCACCGCCGTCTCGCCACTCAGACAGTATTCAGCAAAATCCAGCATCTGCTTAAAGAGTTCTTGGGCGACTGCGCTGGGCACCCCATTTTTCGCCGCTCCCTCAATAAAGAGGGCTTCATGTTTTTCCATTTCCTCTTTTTTCTTCTTGCCCATCGCGCGGCGGAGCAGATCCGCTTGACCCAGAGAATAGCCTGCCAAGTCCTGCGCCATCCGCATGATTTGCTCCTGATAACAAAGAACGCCGTAGGTTTCCTGCAAAATGGGTTTCAAAAGCTCATGTTGATATTGAATGGGTTCCCGACCATGCTTGCGGTTAATGAATTTGGGAATCAGGCCTGCATCCAACGGTCCCGGTCGATAGAGCGCCAGCACCGAGGAAATGTCTTCCAGATTTGAGGGCTTGAGATCTCGGACAATTTGGCGCATCCCCGAAGATTCTAGTTGGAAGATCCCCTCCAGTTTACCTTCCGCCAGAATTTGGTACGTCTTGGCATCATCTAGGGGCAATGCATCCAAATCAAGGGTTTGACCGTGGTTTTTCTGGATCAGCTCCCGCGTCTTTTGGATCATTGTCAGGTTCTTGAGACCCAAAAAGTCCATCTTCAAAAGGCCAAGGGATTCCAGATCCTCCATGAAATACTGGGTAATCACCGCCCCATCGTTATTGCGTTGCAGCGGCACCAGTTGATCCAAGGGTTCTGAGGCAATGACAACGCCGGCTGCATGGACGCCATAGGTTTTGTTGGTGCCCTCAATGCGCATCGCCATATCAATCCAGCGGCGCACCAGCGGATCACTGTCGTACTTTTCCTTGAATTCTGGCGAGGGGGTGTCATCGGAGATCATCACCGCCAATTTAACTGGTTTGCCCCGCACCACCGGAATCAGCTTTGCCATTTGATCCGCTTGGCTATAGGGAATATCCAGCACCCGTGCCACATCCTTGAGCACCGCCTTTGAGGTCATGCGGTTGAAGGTGATGATCTGGGCGACGCGATCGCTGCCGTATTTTTCGGTGACGTACTGGATCACCTCCTCGCGGCGGTCAATGCAGAAGTCCGTATCAATATCGGGCATGGACTTGCGCTCAGGGTTCAAAAACCGCTCAAAGAGCAAGCCGTGGTGTACGGGATCAATGTTGGTAATGCGCAGGGCATAGGCTACAAGGGAACCCGCTGCCGATCCCCGCCCTGGCCCGACGGGAATGTTGTGGTCGCGGGCATATTTGATGTAGTCCCAAACCACAAGGAAATAGTTCGAAAACCCCATCTGCTGGAGTATTTTGAGTTCGTATTCCAAGCGCTGCCGGTAGGTGGGATCCAACTGCTGGCGATCGCTGAGGTGAAATCGCTCCAACAGTCCTTGCCACGCCACTTGCTCTAGGTAGGTATCGGCTGTATGGCCAGCAGGCACTGGAAACTCTGGACTTTGGGGTTCACGAAAGATGTCATAGGGTTCAATCTTTTCGGCCACTTCAAGGGTATTCGCCAAAGCCTCTTCAATGACCTCAGCGGGCAAGTGATCCCGAAACAGCCGAGCCATTTCAGCAGCGGATTTCAGGTACTCCGTGCCGCTATAGCGCATCCGCTTGTCATCGGTGAGCAGCTTGTTGGTCTGGATACAAAGCAGGGCGTCGTGGGCTTCAACGTCATTGCAGGAGATAAAGTGGGAGTCATTGGTGGCAATAATTTTGATCCCCAACTCGCGGCCAATGCGCACCAGTTCAACGTTGACTACCCGATCCTCTTGACTGCCGTGGTCTTGGATCTCAAGGTAAAAATCCTCACCAAAGGTCTCTTGATACCAGGCAGCAACACTGCGTGCCAAATCCGGCTTGCCCTGCAAAATGGCTTGGGGAATCTCACCACCGAGGCAAGCACTGGTGACAATGAGTCCGTCGCGGTATTGCGCCAACAGTTCTTTATTGATGCAGGGGCGAGCAAAAATGCCCTTGCCTTGGAAGCCCTGCAGGTGGGAGATGGTGGTGAGTTTGCAGAGGTTGTGGTAGCCCTGTTTATTTTTGGCCAGCACCACTTGGTGAAAGCGGGGTTTGCGCTCCTGTTTGGTGATGTCGCCATTGATGACGTACATCTCATTGCCAATGATTGGCTTCAGGGGTTTGCCGCGACACAACTTTAACAGTTCAACGGCGCCATACATCACCCCGTGATCCGTGAGGGCGATCGCGGGCATCCCCAATTCCATTGCCCGTGCCACTAGGTCGGGAAGCTGGCTAGCTCCATCGAGGAGACTGTAATCACTGTGAATATGCAGACCGACGAAGGACATGGGCAACGGCTATCAACCTAGGAGAAACGCAGGGGACTAGGACAACTCAGGCAAGCTATTGAGATAGGCCTTGAAGTCCGCTTCAGCATCACGGAAGCCCTCTTGAGCCACGGTGACACTATTCAGATCCGCCCCCTGATCAATTTTCAGGAAGTCATCCGTCAGGGCACGGGTCAAAGCTGTGGGGGTGGGTTGATCCTTGGCCAAGAGATTGCGGTTGAGGGCACGCATATCCATCAGCATTTCACCGAGAGGGCCGCGCATAATGTTGCGGGCTTCCTGCCAATCCCCTTTGGCCACACTGACCTCTAGGTCGGCAAAGCGTTCAGCATTTTTCTCAATGTCACTCAGGTAGTCTTGAATGCGAGTAATTTGCAACTCACTATAGGTGGGCGGAGGGGTGGTCGTGGCACTGGGGCTGCCACAGCCGACTAAAATAATGGCAACAACGCTTAATAGGATTGAAATTAGGGATTTTCGATTTAGGCGCAGCATAGAACCTCAGCAGTCAATGGTGTCGTAAAAAACACGGTTCTATTCTGCCATGATCCCGTGGCGATCGCCGCCAGCACCCCCTTGGGGCAGATCGGAAGAGCCATCACTGACACTCAGAGGGCACCCCCACACCACTGTCGCCTGATCGTAGATCACCATCCCCGGATTGGCGCCCTTCGGTTTTTGCACATACTTGCGGCGAGTATAGACCACGGGTACTTGGGCACTGGCACGGGCTTGACTATGGTAGGCCGCCAAATTCGCCACGTATTGAATATCTTTCTCACTGGGCACCTCCCCCGCTGCGAGGCGGAGAATCACATGGCTACCGGGAATCTCTTGGGTGTGAAACCACCAATCGTAGGGACTGGCAACGCGAAAGGTGAGATCGTCATTCTGACGGTTGTTGCGCCCCACGAGAACCGTGAAGCCACTTGGTGTCGTATAGCGTAGGTAGGGACTGGGCGTGGTAGGGGGACGATAGTAATCGGGCGCCGTCAGGTATCCCTGTTGAATCAATTCAGCGCGAATCTCCTCAAGGACATCTAAGGATGTGGCCGTAGTGAGGGTGGCCGCCACCTGATCGAGATAGGCCAGTTCCCCTTCAGCGGCGGCGAGGAGCGGCGTAATGTGCTGCTGGGCACGTTTGAGTTTCTGCTGTTGTTTGTACAGCTCCTGCGCCGTTTGGATGGCGCTCTTCTCTGGCGAGAGGGGAATGGCAAGGGGTTCTTGGGTGGCAAAGTCCGTCACGATCAGTTTCGTCATCCCCGGTTGCCACAGGTGGGCATGGGCCATCAGTAGGTCGGCCAAATACCGCTGGCGATCGCCCCCAGCCGCCGCCGCTAAGCGTTCCCGAAAGCCCTCAATTTTGGCAATCAGTTTTTGCCGCTGTGCCTGTAGGCTCTGGTGCAACTGTTGACGGAGTTGCTGCGTTTGCTGTTGCCGCAGTTGGTCTTGGTAGTAGGTGGCAAGCAGCTCATGGATAGTGGCCGTTGGCTGGCTCTGAGTCCCAAGGGGGGGAATGACGCGATAGCCCGTTGATGTCAATTGGGGGACAAAATGCCCGCTCTCTAAACACGCCAGCCAGTGCTGCCAATGGTCAAATAGCCGTCGCCATTCTTCAGCGGTTAGCTCTGTGGTGTGACTTTCTAGGGACAATGCGGCATCCGCCAGTAGTTGCTGTACCAAGGCTGGACTCAGTCCCCGATAGGCCTTCAGAAGTTGCTGCCGCAGCAGTCCGGGAATCACGCTTACCTGTTGTTGCCACTGCTCAAAGGGAATCTCGCAACTGGGCAACGCGGCCGTTAGGGGGGGTGGGGGCACATAGGGTTGACCGGTCAGAATTGGGCGCAAGCGGGACTGTTGGGCATTGACTTGGTGGGCAGCAGTAACAATTTCCCCGGCAGCGTTAACCAGAATCACGTTGCTGTACTTGCCCATGATCTCGGCATAGAGACGCCACTGCGTTGCTGCCTGCGGACGAGGGGCAAATTCCAAGACCAAGACGCGCTCCCAAGGGTTGACTAACCCCACCCGCACAAGGGCAAGGCGATTGAGTTGGGCATGGAGTTGCTGACTAAAGGTAAAGGTGTCGGGTTGGCGGGGGGGCGGTGGTTCAAAGGCAATGCGTGCCGCTTGGGGATGCCAACTGAGGGTCAGCCAATCCTGTTTTTTCAGCGTGCGCAGCGCCAAGGCAATCGTGTGGCGATCGCGCTGGTAAACCGTTTCGAGCCGTGCCGGTAGCCAATGTTGGAGATCGGCACAAACAGCACGCAGGGTCGTCAAATCAACGGGTTGCACCGTCCAAACTCCGCAGAATTTTTTGAGGGAATCGGCCTCAAGCTATACTAGTCTAGCCACTCTCTGGCCTTTTGCCACCGCGTGTTTGCTATGGCACTTTCCCGTCAATATCCACCCCCCTTACCACTGGCTCAGCCTTGGCGACGGGCGATCGCCACCAGCATTGACTTTATCCTCATCTGGTTGACGAGTGTTGTCGGTATCACGCCGGGGGCAGCCATTCAGTGGGGGCAACTGTTTGTTTTTGCCATCGTTTGGTGGTTGCTGCGGGTGGCGATGGTGAACCGCAATAAGGGTCAAAGCCCCGGCCATTGGCTGATGAATGTGCGCCTGTTGGATCAGCGGCAGCGGACACCGGATCTCCTGTCCCTCAGCAAGCGAGAACTGGTGATTGGTGTCGGGGCGCTGTTGACATTGGCAGGCTTGGAGTCCTATGGCCCGAGTATGGCGCTGATTATTTTGGCACTGCCCTTGGCCGTTGACTGTAGCTTGGCGTGGATTGATGAAGAGCACCGCACGCTCCACGATCGCCTTGGCGGCACAAAGGTATATCGCTGTCGGCGGGGCTTTGCCCTTGATCGCAAGCTCATTGAATTGGTGAGCAAAATCCGCAAAGATCTGCCATAATTAGAGATCGGCTCACTGGATAGATAGGCAAGACCATGGCTAAAGCAAAAGGCGCCAGAATCATTATCACCCTAGAGTGCACAGAGTGTCGCACTAATCCGGCCAAGCGATCGCCTGGCGTATCTCGCTACACCACCACCAAAAATCGTCGCACCACCACAGGGCGGTTAGAACTGAAGAAATTTTGCCCCCACTGCAACAAGCACACCATTCACAAAGAAATCAAGTAATTAGAGGACAGCTATGGCATTTTATCGGCGACGCATTTCTCCCATTCCCCCTGGACAGCCCATTGATTACAAGGATGTTGATTTACTACGGCGCTTTATCACTGAACGGGGGAAAATCTTGCCGCGGCGGGTGACCGGTCTCACGGCCAAGCAACAGCGACAACTGGCAGTGGCGATTAAGCGGGCACGGATCATGGCACTCTTGCCGTTCTTGAATCTCGAAGGCTAAAAACTCGCGATCGCTAATTGGTTTTTGCGAAGGGGGAGGTTTAGACTTGCCCCTTTATTTTTGCTTGCTCTCCCTGCCTAAGTGTGCAAATATGAGAATGGTTATCATTCATCTATTTCTCTATGGCTATCCAAGCTCACCTTAAACGCTGGGGGCTGCTGGTAACTCTGGGGGTATTTTTGGGCAGTTGTGCCCCCCAAGCCCAGTCGCCACAGGAGCAAGAGACCTCACAGGCAGAAGCCCAATTCACCATTGTGACGACTTTCTTACCCATCACTGCTTTTACAAAAGCGGTCGCAGGCGATCGCGCCACTGTTGAGCAACTCTTGCCGGCCAATATTGACCCCCATGACTTTCAAGCGCGGCCTGAGGATGTGCGGCTGCTGGCCACAGCAAGGGTTTTGGTCAAAAATGGCCTTGAGATGGAAACCTTTTTAGACAAACTGATTGAAAACGCCGCCAATCCCAATCTCAAGATCATTGATACCAGCGCGGGGGTGGCCACCCTTGCCAGCGAAAAGGATAATCACGAGCACCACCACGATCACCACCACGACCACGCTCATGATGACCACGGTCACAGCCACGGTGAATTCAATCCCCACATTTGGCTAGATCCCCAGCGTGCCATGCAGCAAGTGAAAAACATTCGCGATGGTCTGATTGCTGTGGATCCCGAAGGGGCTGCCATCTACGCGCAAAATAGCGCTGCCTTTATTCAGGAGTTAGAAGCCCTAGATGCCCTCGCCCGGGAAAAACTCACTCCCTTTGCGGGCAAAACATTTGTGGTTTATCACGATGTCGCACCCTACTTTGCCGAGAGTTATAACCTGAAAGCGATCTATCTCGTGGGCATTCCGTCGGTTAATCCCTCACCTGCGGATGTGCAGCGGGTGATGCAGGCGGTGCAACAAAGTGATCTGAAAACGCTCCTGACGGAACCGGGGCAAGAACAGGTCTTTGAAAGTTTAGCGCAGGATTTGGGCGTAAAAGTGAGTGTGTTTGATCCCCTAGAGCGTGCTCCCACTGCCGCTGATCTCACGCCGACCTACTTCCTGCAAAGAATGGAGCAAAACATTCGCAATCTGGCTGAGGCTTTTGGGGCGCAACAGCAAGCCTATCGTCGTCCCGATGCGATCGCGGTGGTAGGGACATGGTGGATGCAGGTGAATAGACCGTTAGGGGCAGCACTGTGAACGAATACCTGCTAGAGGTGGAAAACCTCTCGGTGCGGCGGGGCGATCGCTGGGTGGTGGAAAATGTCTCCTTTACCCTCGCCGCCGATACGAATATGGCCATTATTGGTCCCAATGGGGCGGGCAAAAGTAGCCTGATTCAAGCCATTTTGGGCATTATTCCCTACCAGCAGGGACGGGTGACCCTCTTGGGCTATGGTATGGGCTATCGCCGCACGCTCCCCTATGTCCGCCAACAGGTAGCCTACTTGCCGCAAAATTTTCAGTGCGATCCACGCATTCCGATCACCGTGGCTGAATTTGTGGGTTTGGGCTGGGGGCAACCTACGTGGCAGTGGCCTTGGCAGCACCGACAGCAGCGCGATCGCGCCATCTTGGAAAGTCTCCAACGCCTGCACCTCGAGCATCTTGCGACACAACCCATGAGTTCCCTTTCCGGGGGCGAAACAAAGCGCGCCCTCTTGGCCTATTGCTTGGTGCAACCCCGTCGTCTCCTGATTTTGGATGAAGCTCCCGCTGGCTTAGATCTCCGAGGTGAGCAACAATTTTATGACCTACTGGAGACCCTCAAGGTGAGTGAGGGCTGGGCAATTTTACAAATTTCCCATCACTTGGAGCGGGTAAGGGCAACCTGTGATCAGGTGCTGTATCTCGATCGCTCTGTCCAAGGACTGGGAACCCCCGAACGGGTGCTGCAACAGTTTGCTGCTTAAACGGGGGATTCTCTCCTAGCAAAGAAATCCAGCAGAATGCGCTGGTGGATGGCGCCTAAGGGGCGATCTTCGCCGAGGGTTTGGGCATAGTGAACCCCAGCCACCACCGAATCGTAGGGTACCAAGTCCATGCCCTGTCCTTCGTTGAGTACCAAGTTTTCCAGTGCACACGTCAAAGGGCCTGTGAAAATATAGCGATGTACTTGGGGATCGCCGTACTCTCCAAAAAAGGTGAGGTGAGGTGGGCAGTAGCCAATCTCCTCATAGACTTCCCGCTGGACGCCCGCGAGCGGTGCTTCTTCGGGTTCAAGATGACCGCCAAAAAGTCCCCAGTGGCCGGCATACAAAATATGGGGACTGTCATCGCGCAGCTGCATAAGGACGCGATCGCCTTGGTAAAGAACCGCAAGGGCAACGGGAACAATCGTGGTTGCTGGCATTGTCTTGCAAGATATGTCGTTAGGGCTACTCTACCCTAGAAACGTAAAGCCAATCCTAAAGTAGATTAAAGCTAAAATGAAGAGTATAGTAGCAAGAACAAATCAACAACCGCTAAAACGTTGAGCAAAGGGTAGCCAGAGGTAAACGTCGCGCTTTGGAGGGCTATCCCCAGCGGGCAGCTGTTAAGTCCCCTCTTTCATAAGATGGTTTCGATAACAAATTTGAGCTTCCCTTATTTTTCTATCAAATTTTACAAATGGCTGCAGGAATTTAACAACGTTGGTACGGCCTTGCCCTTTCTTAAGATTGTCTTAATATTTCCCTAGCAGCTGTGCTATAACTTTGTTCATTGCTTGGAGTGAATCGTCCTATGTTTTACCGTTTAGCCGAACAACACCGCCAGTTTATTCGCGATTTAGTGTTGAACCTGCAAGCTCTGGCAATTGCCCTAGAAAACCGAGGCTACATGGCCTCCTGCTACACCTGTGGCGGTGAACTCAACAGTGCCTCTTTCATGGTCAGCTTGGCCGACAACCACCTGATTCGCTTTTTGGTCTCTGACTATGGGATCACTTGGACTGAAATGCGCGATGACCGCGAACTCATGAAACTCGAAGGGGCAGAGGCGATCAATCAACTGCAAGAACTGGCCAATCTCCTCAAGGAAGTCCGTATCCCCACTGCGGTTTAATCCTGTCGGGGCTATCCCTCGATCTTTTGTCGGTGCTAGCTTAAAAGTAGCTGGACTTTCCTTCTACTTTGATCCCCACCCTCAATGACTGAAGCGTCCCTTAGTTGGCAACACCAGTACCTCAGCGTTAACCAAGTACGCCTGCACTATGTCACCCAAGGCAGCGGTGATCTTGTGATTCTGTTGCATGGCTTTCCAGAGTTTTGGTACTCTTGGCGATTTCAAATTCCCGTACTGGCTCGTCATTTCAAGGTTGTAGTGCCAGATCTACGGGGCTACAATGACTCCGAGAAGCCTGCCCACGGCTATGATCTCGATACCCTCAGCCAAGATGTCACGGCGCTGATCCAAGAACTGGGCTATGAACGCGCCCACATTGTCGGCCATGATTGCGGTGGCCTGATTGCTTGGCACGTGGCGGCACGTTTTCCGCAGAGGGTGCAGCATTTAGCCGTCTTGAATACCCCCCACCCCTACCGTGTGGGACTGGAACTCTGGCAACAGGTAGAGCATTTTTGGCGCAACTGGCCACTGTTGGCTTGCCACATCCCCGGCTTGGCGGAATACTGGCTAGGGCATAATCTGCGGAGTTTTTTGCAGGATCTCTTTCAACGCTACTCCATCCGCAAGGCTGCCTTCTCGGCAGAAACCGTGCAACTCTATCAAGCGGCTCTCGAAAAAGCGGGGGCGATCGCTGCGGTGCTCAAAAGTTATCGCCATCTTTTTTCACCCCAACAGTGGTGGCACCTACTGCAACAGCACACGGAAGCCATTACCAGCCCCACCCTGATTCTCTGGGGCGCCGATGATCCCCTCGCCCAACCCAGCCTTGCCAACGGTATCGAAGCGTGGATCCATGCACCGTGGCGGCTGAAATATCTGCCCGACTGTGGCCATTGGGCACAACAGGAAGTGCCGGGGCTAGTCAATCGTGAACTGCTTGCCTTTTTGCGTGCCTAAAAAAATCCCCCCACCACTCGGCAGAGGGAAAGGCATGGATTGAGCCAACCAACTCGCTTAGGCCAGCCACTCCAGCACCGCTTCTTCCTTGGTATTGGTGCGACGTTCGGGGGTTTCGCGGGTGAACTTCATGTGAATGGCGCGGTTTTGTTCCCCATCTGCCGCCACTGCCAAGATCGGGAAGTCAATGAGGCCATCTTGGAAGGACATTTGGAAGCGGAATGTACCATCGGGATTGAGTTTGATCGGGCGCCCACCAATGGTGACGGTGGCATCTGGCTCCGTAGCCCCATAGACAATGAGTTCAGCATCCGCCACCAACCAGAATTTGCGGGGACGAATCGGAGCCGCCGAAGCTGAGAAGCCAACGCCCGACATCGTCAGACCCGACACCGTCGGCACAGCCCATAGGCCAACCCCAGAGGGGAAGACGTAGGAACTGATGGCCATTTCGGGCAACTGGGAGATGGAGCCGGGGACTTGGTGCATGGAGCCAAAGAGAGAACCTGCCACCCGCTGCGCTTCGGCCCCTTCGGCCATGGCAAAGATGCCTTCGTAAATGGGATGGGGTTCGGCAGTGCCCGCCAAGGGTGCCCCCAGATCAAAGAGGGTTTTGCCCCGCAGATCCATATCCCAATCCACTGTAATGAATTGATCCCAGACCCAATCTGAGGGGTAGGTGGGGGGAATATGCACAGGGGCAGAACGGGCTAGAACCAACCAGCGGCCATCGGCACAGCGGTAACCAATTTCCACCACATAGTCGCGATCGCTCACGGGGATGGGCAGATACCACTCCCGCGCCAACTCATCGCAGGGGTACTCCTGAACACTGTGGGGAATTTGGCTATCGAGGTTGATATTCGTGGCATCGTAGAGCCGGAGAGCCAGTTGCTGACCCCCTTGCCGCCGCAATTCTTCGCGGTGCTCGTTGGGCACATCCCAATAGGCGTAGGCCCACTGCGGATCCCGGGGCATGAGGACAATGCGGCTTTCACCATAGCCCCCCGGCAAATCCCCAAGACCTTCATCTACAGAGGCCAAGAGAACATCCTCTTGAGCAGGACCGAGGTCAAATTTTGCTGCTTCCACTTTTTCTTGCGACTCCAGATTAGAGGGGACAGGTTGGACAGAAATGGTAGTGGTGGATCCGTTGGCTTGCGCCTGCTTTTCACGGATGGCAGCGAGGAGTTGATCTTTGCGCATACGGCTATAACGGGACACTTGCAGTTCACTGGCAATGCGCCGCAACTGCCGCAAGGTCATTTCTTCTAAAGGGGGGCGATCTTTCGGCATGGGTGCCTCCTTATCGTGGGTTGATAGACAGAGCTATCCTTTGCCCTTGATCTTTGGCAAAAAAGTCTTGGGGCGTCAAGGGAATTCGGGCACACTTCTAGGAATTTATACGCAGTTTACTCTTTTGCAGGGATCAAATGTCAGGATTTCATAACATTTATTCTGCACGGGGATCAAGATAGCGGTTTGCTATTCCTGTTCAGCCTCAAACCACCTTCTGCGAGGGGGAAGGGAGTATAGTGAGAAATGTATCCCTGCAAATGCTGTGGGGACTTGCAAGGAAATTCCTGAATGTTACTGATGCCACCACAACCACTATGACGATCGCCCCGAGCCGCTCCCTCGCTGACCTTTGCCGTGCTGACTTTCCGATTTTGGCGCGACAGGTGCACGATCGCCCCTTGATTTACTTTGACAATGCAGCCACCTCCCAAAAGCCCTTGGCAGTTCTCAATACCCTTGAGGACTACTATCGTCGCTACAACTCCAACGTCCATCGGGGCGTACATACCCTGAGTGCTGAGGCGACCACGGCCTACGAAGGGGCACGGGAAAAAGTGGCGCGTTTTGTCAATGCCCCCCATGCCGAGGAGATTATCTATACCCGCAATGCCAGTGAGGCGATTAACCTCGTGGCCTATAGTTGGGGCATGAATACGCTGCAGGCAGGGGATGAAATGATCCTGACGGTGATGGAGCACCACAGTAATTTGATTCCGTGGCAGTTTGTGGCTCAGAAAACCGGTGCTCGCCTCAAGTTTGTCGAACTGACGCCAGAGCAAACGTTTGATCTCAACCACTACGAAAGTCTTTTGAGCGATCGCACGCGGTTAGTGGCCGTCGCCCATGTATCCAACACGCTGGGGTGCCTGAACCCGATTCCCGAGATTGTGCGTCTTGCCCATGCCAAGGGGGCGCGGGTACTGGTGGATGCCTGCCAAAGTGTGCCTCACCTCCCCATTGATGTGCAGCAGTTGGGCTGCGATTGGCTGGTGGCCTCCGGTCATAAAATGTGTGCACCCACGGGCATTGGTTTCCTCTGGGGACGCGCGGAACTCCTGCGGCAAATGCCCCCCTTCTTGGGCGGTGGCGAAATGATTGCCGATGTCTTTCTCGACCATGCCACCTATGCCGATATTCCCCATAAGTTTGAGGCGGGAACGCCAGCGATTGCGGAGGCGATCGCCCTTGGGGCAGCGGTGGATTATCTGAGCCAGTGGGGGATGGAGCGCATCCATGCCTACGAACAGGAACTCACCGCCTATCTCTTTGAACGCCTCCAAGAACTGCCCGGTGTCACCCTCTATGGCCCGAAGTCCGGCGATCGCGCTGCCTTGGCCAGCTTTACCGTTGGTGAGGTGCATCCCCACGATCTCTCGACCATCCTTGATCAGTCGGGGATTGCCATCCGCGCAGGACACCACTGCACACAGCCTTTGCACCGCCATTTAGGGGTTCAGTCCACGGCACGGGCCAGCCTCTATTTCTACAACACCCGCGCTGAAATTGATCAGTTTATTGCTGCCCTTGGGGAAGCCATTGCCTTCTTTAGGGATGTCTTTGCCTAGAGCTTGAGACTCAACAGTTCACTCGCTTCAGCCTGAAAACCGGCACTAGCAAGGGCATGGCGGGCGCGATCGGCATCTTCAACGCGAAACTGTGGTCCTAGGCGTACGTACTGGGCATGGTAGCCATCGGTCACTTTGACCACTACCGGCACCTTGGGCATGTCGCCCACCTGTTGTTTGAGCACTTCCGAGAGGCGACTTTGGGCTTGAATGTCCCCCGCTTGCTCAACAGGCAAATCCACAAGCACCAGCTTCACCGCTTCAAGGGGTTCGGCATCTTCAATCAGGAGTTGGGGGCGATCGTCGCGCATCTCTAGGGTGCCCCACAGCAGTAGCCGATGATCAAGCTGTAACTGCCCATGAATGCGCTCGTAGGCTTTGGGAAAGACGACAGCTTCCGCTTGACCCGTGAGGTCTTCCAACTGCACAATGGCCATCCGCTCGCCGCGCTTGGTGGTAATGGGCTTGAGTCCTGTCAGCAGGGCAATGACACTCACTATCCCTTGACCTGTGTACTGCTCGAGATCCGCCAAGCTAATAGGGGCAATCATGGCCGCTGGCCGATGAATATCCTTGAGGGGATGGTTCGACACATAAAATCCCAGTAGGTCTTTTTCTTGGCGGAGCTTTTCGGCATCCGGTAGGTCGTCCACTGGGGGCGCACTGGGGGCTGGGTCATAGCTACCGCCGGATTCATTGCTGGAGCCACCCGCCAACATATCAAAGAGGTTGACTTGCCCCACCGCCCGATCCTTGGCGCGCGCCTGTGCCCACTCCAGCACGAGGGGGAGATCCTGCATCAGTTGGTTGCGGTTGCGCTGCGGATGCAGACTATCCATGGCACCACAGGCAATCAGGGATTCAAGGGCACGACGGTTGAGAATGCGACTATCGCCCCCCGCACGCGGAACCCGTTCGCAAAAATCCGCCAAACTTTGAAAGGCACCCCCCTCTGCCCGTGCCTGCAAAATGGCCTCAATCACTCCCTGACCAACATTGCGTACGGCCGACAGACCAAAAAGAATTTTGTCCCCCACGGGCGTAAAGTCAATATCCGAGCGATTCACATCGGGGGGAAGAACCTCAATCCCCATGCTGAGGCAGGTGGCAATATAGCGCTGTACCTTGTCTTGGTCGCCACTATTCGCCGTGAGCAAGGCGGCCATGTACTCGACGGGAAAGTTGGCCTTGAGAAAGGCGGTTTGATAGGTCACATAGCCGTAGGCCGTGGAGTGGGACTTGTTAAAGCAATTGGCGGCGATCGCTCCATTGGCCAAGAGAAAATTGTGATCCCCAGCTAAACCAATGTCATAGACCGCTTGCCAACCCACTAGCCGCCGGCGGACAATCTTCACGCTTCACCTTTCCAAACGCTGCGCTCTCTATTCTAATCGCCGCACTGTCTCGCGAGCGGGAATCCGCAGATCCCGCAGGGGCATGGCGCTTAAACACTGGTAGTGAGCTGTGAACCAATCAGGCGTTTGCACACCAATACTGGCTAGGGCCGCCACGGTTGGAAAAGGCCACAGTCGCTCAAAGATCACTTCCCCCTGCCAGCCAAATTGCAGAAAATAGCAGCCTACCGGTGCCTGTAAGTGATCTAGGAGTCGCCGTCCGAGGGCATAGAGGGTTTGTCGCTGGCGATCGCTGGCATGGATAGGTAACTGCCATGTCCCTTCAAGGCAGCCAATGATTTCGCCAAAGAGCGTCCCCTTTGCCGTTTGCGCTAGTGGCAACTGATAGAGACCCCCTGTGCTGGTTCGTATCCCCCACTGGGTAACCAAGGCACGCAACGCTTGACACTGCTGCCAAAGCTCGGATGATGCCCAATGGGTGAGGCTATAGTCTAGCACCTGCGGTTGGGGAGCGATCGCGATCGGGGCATCGAGAGGACAGATGGCAATCTCGGCACTGTCTTGGCACTGTTGCAGCAGGGGTACCACTTGGGTCGCGACTTGATCCGCAGACAGTTCGGCTTCCCTTGGCTGTGCCGCACACCAAATCCGTATTTTCAATCCTCTAATCCTCCTGCTGCGAGGGCAGCTAACCAGCGATCCATGAGCATGGCGTGCTGTGCTAACCGCGAGAAAATTGCATCTGCCAAGGTCTCATTGTAGGTGTGGACGGTTAAGTTGCGATCATCCACCATTTTTAGCGCTAAACGGCCTTCCTCTGGAGTAAGTAGGCCAACAGCCAAGCAAGCACGGATCACGCCCTTCGGTGAGGCGATGTCTAATCCTTCGCGTTCCCGTAGATATAGTTGTGCTGCTTTCCAGACGGCTTCTAGGGTGTATTCAAATCGCTGAATTGCAGCATCACGAATAATCGTATCTGTGCGCTTACCCAAGGGCAATTCTTGCAAAGCAGCTAGCGCTCTTTGGGCAACCACTAATCGTTCCCTGAGCCGATCCACTCAATTCCCTCTGCAATCACTCGCGATCGAAAGTCGGCGGACACTTCTGATAAATCCACGACATCGACTGGATAGATCAAATTGGACATCTCTAGGTGCTCCCGCAACTCACTCAACAGCCCCACGGGCAGTGGTGCAAGGGGCAAAATCCCGACATCTAAGTCAGAGCTTTGGCGGAGAGCACCACGGGCAGCCGAGCCGAATAGATAGACCTTGACGGGAAACCCTGTAAAAAAGTCTTCTAGTATTTTTTTGAGTTCCCGCAGATCTTCGTTGGCAGGGGTCACGCTTTGATTCCTGTCCACCTAGGTATTAAAGCTGGGAATCAAGCCAACGCGCGCAGGTTGCAATGAGGGGAATCCCTGCTGTTGTTGCTGGCGGGCTTGAGCGGCCAAGAGGGTTTGCAGATTCCGCAGTTCGGCACGCAGTTGTGCGTTTTCTTTTTCGAGGCTTTCAATTTTGAGTTTCACCTGACTCAGCCGCTCACTAAATTTTTGCCGATAGACTTCGGGCATTTCCTGGATGACGCGCTCTAGCATCTCATTGCGATCGCTCAATTCAATGACTTGAGCTTTCAATTCATTCATTTCCGCTTCACGACTTTGGCTCTGCTGCTGGTAGGCAAGGATCTGTTCTTGATAGGCAGCAATTTGTGCTTCCACCTGTTGCACTTGGGCTTGCAGCAACTTCAGGGCTGCGGCATTGGCTGCCTCGGTCTTGCGGGCTTGGTAAAAGCGCACAAATAACTCAGGATGCTGCACCATGAGTTGATAGAGTTCCTCTGAGAGTTGCTGCACGAGTTGATCCCGTATCAGCAGTTCATCGGCTAAGTTGAGGGAAGTATCGTTCACGGCGGCTGCTCTCCAAGGGACTGTGCTGTGGCAAATTTTACGCTGGTTCTGATCCGCTCATGCAAGATTTGGAATTTTCCACCTACCATCAACCGGTACTGGCAAGCGCAGTTCTGGAGGCATTGCAACCCAAGGCCGGGGGACTCTATTTGGATGCAACGGTGGGAGGTGGCGGCCACACGGCACTGCTATTGCGCAGTGAACCTACCTGTCGGGTGCTGGCGATCGATCAAGACCCGATGGCTCTAGCGGCGGCTCAGGAATTCCTCGCCCCCTTTGGCGATCGCGTCCAGTTTTGGCACGGCAACTTTGCTGATCTGCCTGTGGCTGAGCCGATGTTTGATGGCATTCTCGCAGATTTAGGAGTGAGTTCCGCCCAGTTGGATCGTCCAGAGCGGGGCTTTAGTTTTCGCTTTGATGCCCCCCTCGATATGCGCATGAATCCCGCTAACCCTTTGACAGCGGCAACGGTGATTAATCACTACAGCGAGCGAGAACTGGCGGATATTTTCTACGAATATGGCGAAGAACGCTTTGCCCGCCGCATTGCTCGCCACATTGTTGCCCGTCGTCCCCTTGCCACCACCCAAGAACTGGCGCAGTTGGTTGCCCACTGCCTCAAAGCTTCTCCGCGGCAACGCATTCATCCAGCCACACGGGTTTTTCAGGCCTTGCGTATCTATGTGAACCAAGAGCTAGCGGTGCTCGACCAATTTTTGGCGCGATCGCCCCAATGGTTAAAGCCCGCAGGGCGCATTGCCGTCATTAGCTTCCATAGCTTGGAAGATCGGCGGGTGAAGCAGGCGTGGCGTGGCAATCCCCTCTTGGCAGTTGTGACTCGTAAACCGATTGTGGCGGATGCAGCGGAAGTTACTTTCAACCCGCGATCGCGATCGGCAAAGCTACGAATTGCAGCGCGTACTTTTGCATGAATTGCCCGAATGATGGTTTATTTATGGGTATCTTTACAGTGCGTCATAATCTTTTAGGGTAATAAATTGCTGAGGAGTGCTGGAGTCTATGGTTGCTGCCCCTAAATTCAAATCCCGATTTATTCCCCAATCGTCGCCAACACTGACGGAAATTCGGCCTCTCCCCAAGCGACAAGTCCCCCTCTGGCAAAAGGCATTACTGAGCATTCAGTGGGTTTCTGGGGTGGCAGCCACCGGTGCCCTTGTGGCTGTGCTGCCTCTCTATGGTTGGGCAGCCCTCTCTGAGCAGCAGTGGAGTCAAGCCTATGACCGCTTAGAAACCCTCAAACGGCAGGAGCGGGAGCTACTCGTCAGCAATGAAACCCTCCGCTATCGGGTGACGCAGCAAGTCCAGCGCGCGCCCCAAGGTCTCGTGCCCCAAACGCCGCAACACGTTCTTTTTGTGCCCAATGAGGGCAAGATTGCTGCCAAAACTCATTTTGAACGCCCCCCCGTGACACTACCACCGCAGCGCACTGTCAATTACTGATCGCTATCCATGACAACGGCCCGCCCCCAAAACCAATCCCTGCCACCCTTGCGAGTTGGCTTGATCTTTGGCTTTTTGCTGATGGTGATGGGGGGTGTGGTTGCTCGCCTAGTTTATTTGCAAGTGGTTCAGGGGAAAACCTTAGCGGCACGGGCACAGCAACAACAACGGCGCTATACTCCGCCAACCTTGGCACGCTACCCAATTACCGATCGCCGAGAGACGGTTGTTGCCCTCGATCGGCCTGTGTTTACCCTCTTTGCCCATCCAATTCAGTTCAAAGTGGAGCGGCGGGCGATCGCCCGCGATCTGGCTCCTTTACTCAAGCAATCTCCAGAGCAACTGTTGGCCAAGTTCAGTACCTACCCAACGGGGGTACCCATTGCCTACGACATTGATGAGGAAACTGCTGCTAAAATTCGCGCTTTGAACTACGATGGGCTAGAACTCAACCAAGCGTGGCAGCGCATTTATCCGCAGCAGGAACTCATGGCGGGCGTTGTCGGCTATGTGGATCGTGACCACCAAGGTCAAGCGGGGATTGAGTTTAGCCAAAACCAGTTTTTACAGGTTTCCCATAACCGCCAGCTCCTATCAACCAATGCTTTGGGTCAATGGTTACCTGCCCTTGCCCCTGCGGATCCGCGTGCTTTGAGTCAGGGGTACCATGTGCGCCTGACGATTGATACTCGTTTGCAACAAACAGCACGCCAAGCCCTGCAACAGCAGTTACGCAAATTCAACGCTAAGCGGGGCACGGTCATTGTCCTAGAAGTGAAAACTGGTGCACTGCGGGCACTGGTCTCAGAGCCTTCCTACGATCCTAATCATTACTACCGGGCTGATCCAGCCCTTTTTCGCAACTGGGCGGTCTCGGATCTCTATGAGCCGGGATCAACCTTTAAGCCGATCAACACCGCGATCGCCCTTGAACTCAATGCCATTACTCCCGATACAGTGCTGCCCGATGAGGGGCGGATTACGGTGGGGGGCTGGCCAATTCAAAACAGTGATTTTAGCCAACGCGGCGGCCGCGGTGCCCTCAATATTGCCCAAATTCTCGCCTACTCCAGCAATGTGGCCATGGTGCACATGATGAACCGCATTCCCGCCCGCCACTACTATCGCTATCTGCATCGCTTGGGGCTGACCGAGAAGGTGGGCAGTGATCTCCCCTTTGAAACCGCCGCCCAGTTAAAGCCCCCGGAGCAATTTATTAACTACCCCATTGAACCGGCAACAACGGCCTTTGGCCAAGGCTTTTCCCTGACGCCGCTGCATTTGGCTCAACTATTGGGGGCGATCGCCAACGGGGGAGAGATGGTCACTCCCCATGTCATTGATGGCCTCTACGATGAAAATGGCCAACTGCAAAAACGCCTTGAGCAACGCCCCCCTCGACGGGTCTTCTCGCAGCGCACCAGTCAAGCAGTGGTCAGAATGCTGGGAGAAGTGGTGCGCTTCGGTACAGGGAAACCCGCCCATATTCTCGGCTACCGCTTGGGGGGTAAAACCGGCACAGCACAAAAAGCAATTGGCGGTACCTACAGCAATCTGCGCATCACGAGCTTTGCGGCTATTTTTCCCCTTGATCAGCCGCAGTATGTGATTTTGGCGGTAGTGGATGAACCCAAGGGGGATGATGCCTACGGTTCAACGGTGGCGATTCCGATTGTGCGAGCGGTAACGGAGTCCCTGATTACGATTGAGGGCATTCCCCCCTCACATCCAGAGGAATTGCGCCGCCCCGCTACGCCAGCTTCAGTGTCACAATAGGGGAGAACAGCGCAAAAGGACGGTATGATTCAACGGTTTTTTGCCACAGCGTTGGCGATTCTTGTGATGTTGCTGGGGGGGTGTTCGGCCACCAGTGGGCTACAGGCCTATGTGGATAGCTACGATGGCTATGAGTTTCTCTACCCCCGCGGTTGGGTACAAGTACAGGTGGATGACCCCGTGGATGTGGTCTTTCACGACATTATCGAGACGACAGAAAACGTCAGTGTGGTTGTGAATACGGTTTCCAGCACAAAGTCTCTTGAGGAATTGGGATCCCCTGAGGAGGTGGGCGATCGCCTGCTGCGAAATATCATTGCCCCAACTGAAAGCGGGCGCAGTTCTGCCTTGATCTCCGCGACCTCCCAAAAGGCAGATGACAAAACTTATTACATTCTGGAGTATGCCGTCACTCTGCCGGGGGATGGGGACAATGCTCAGCAGCGACACAATTTGTCGAGTATTGCTGTGAGCCGAGGCAAGGTCTATACTCTGAGTGTTTCAGCTCCAGAGGAGCGATGGCCAAAGGTAGAAGACCAATTTAAGACCATCGTGTCCTCGTTTACCGTATATTAAAGAAAGAATCGGGGAGTTAGCTCAGTTGGTAGAGCGTCGCGATCGCACCGCGAAGGTCAGGGATTCGAGTTCCCTACTCTCCATATTTTTGCCCCCTTTTCAATCCTCGATCACCTCGTTTCAATCCTTGATCGCTCCGAAGGACGATCGCAACCCCATTCAATGGGGCAAGTCATTCGTATTGAATAGTTTCAATCCTCGATCGCCTCGAAGGGGGATCGCAACTCCGATAGACACCCCTTGCTACCACAGTAGCTTCATGAAATTTGAAATTTCTACACCGCTTGGATTTACGGTTAGAACCTCTGAGGAGTATTGGCAACGGCTGCTCATCAAGCACCCTGATATTGAGGAGTTGGAAGATTGTGTGCGGTTGGCTCTTTCTACACCAGATGAGGTTCGTCGCAGTAGCCGAGATTCAGGAGTATTATTGTTTTATCGGGTACAGCGAGAAAAACGTTGGGTTGTTGCAGTGGCACGACGCTTAAATGGAGATGGTTTTTTAATCACTGCTTATCAAACTGGCGCCATTAAAGAAGGGGAGACAGTGTGGCTCAAATAAGAGTATTTTATGAGCCAGAAACAGAGCTGTTAAGTGTATTCTGGCAAGTTCCACGAAGAAACCAAGTTGCGACAGAACTTGGAGATGGGGTGATTTTGTTCAAGGATGGGGTGACTGGGGAGCCAATTGGTTTAGAAATCCTGTCATATCGTCCCGGGGACGATCGCTTTGATGCTGTGAGTGTCGTTTCAATCCTCGATCGCCCCGAAGGGCGATCGCAACTTTAGCGCTAGATTGGTCAACTATTTGTAATTCATTGTTTCAATCCTCGATCGCCCCGAAGGGCGATCGCAACTGCCTTTACCTCCGTTTGTGCCGCCAAATAAGGGGTTTCAATCCTCGATCGCCCCGAAGGGCGATCGCAACTTGGGACACCCTTGAGACACCATTAATCAATCGCGCATGGAAAAACTTTGGCTCTGCTTTCCCAGTAGTTAAATGGGCGCCATTGCCATCGTGGCGCCAGTAGCTGAGGGTCTTTACCTTGGTATCCTGCTCATAGACGACATCCAGCAACATCCACCCCAAATCATCACTGTGGGCAATCGGCTGATCCGCTGGCGTAGGTTCCTCAAAGAAGGCACTAAATTCACGAGTACCTAGGTAAGGCTGGTGGTGGCATTGCCCCTTCCTGACCCGACGGCGAAACTGCTCACAGTACTTGGCAATGTCAGCATTGACATGGGGACGTAGAACAATCTGAGCCTTGATCACATAGGCCACATCCCGCAGTGCTAGGGTATGGCGCTGGGCACGATCTTCATCAGCAAAATAGCGGTAGCTCTCTTGACGGGCGGCGCGATCGCTTTGCAGAGAGTTGACCTCATTGCGGGTAATTGAAAAATGACGAATCGGCTTCAGAACGTGAATTTCTTCCACTTGCCAAATAAACTCAGGTTTCCAAAAAATCGCCTCCAACACCCCCCGCGCGGCACTAGGTGTCATCACTGGATAGCTCACCCGCTCCACCTTAAAGGCAGGATTGGTGAAGCAAGCATAATCCCCCCAAACTTTAACACTGAGCATTGATTTGATTTTAATTGTTATCGCCAGCTTACTTTTGATTGGCTTAGGAAAGCCGATGATGCCGTTCCTCTAGTTTAACTCTGACTGACCTAAAAAATAAGATCGCTGGGATCTGCGACGATGGGGCTTGTTGCGATCGCAATCCCTTTGAGAGGGTCATAGTCACCCTGCCAAGCCCAGAGGCCAGCAGCAATCAGTTCCCGCAGGTGCTCAGTGTCATGAAATTCCTTGGTGCGTAGGTTGACAAGGTAAGGCTGCAATGCGCGGATTTCTTTTGCCCTTAAGCCGCGTTGCTGAATACGGCGAATTAACTGTTTTACTTGATTGTGTTCATCTTTATTTTTTGCTTGATCGGGCACAATGACAACTGGATACGTGTGATCCTCGATGAGACGAAAGCGTTGCGCAACTTCGGGAAAGTTGAATGCCTGACGATACTGCTGAATTTTTTCGGTATCAAGATCATGAACTTGGTAAAGCTGCTGGAAATACCTCTGAAAAACTGTAGGGTCATTTAGGTCAACCATGGCTTGCCTGAGTAAAGTGCGAGTAGTTTCAACAGCGGTGCAATACTCCCCTTGAGGCGTGCGACCCTCTTGGGGGTCAAAAATCACGACTCGTCCCAAGGATGAACGTTGCCCTTCACGGTTACAGCGACCTGCCGCCTGCACAATGCGATCCAGTGGCCCCATGGCGCGATAAACGACCGGAAAATCTAAATCTACACCCGCTTCGACCACTTGAGTAGAAATAAGCCAGCAGGGTTGATTGTTTCGCAGGCGATCGCGCACCTCCTGTAGGACGGCTTGCCGATGGGCACCGTAGAGCAATGTTGAAAGATGAAACTGGCGATCGCGCTCCTCCTCACCCAGGGCATCCAGAATAGCAAGCGCATCTTTGCGGGTATTCACCACGACGAGGGCTTGATGTTGCTGCTTCAAATCCGCCACAAGGTCTTGCCATGACCACGGGGTTGGCGGCTGCTCATAATTGACCCGCTTCAGGGTGCAGAATTGTTGTTGAGCTTCTTCAGGCGGAATGATATCCCTGACATTGTCAAATCCCTCTAGGTAGGGCGTTGTCCCAGCTAAGGCGGGCTGCGTTGCCGTACAGAGCACAACCGTGACTCGATACCGCGCTACTAGTGTCTTCAGAACACTCAGAATAGGAGCTAACAGTTTCAGCGGCAGGGTCTGTACCTCATCTAAAATAATTACACTGTTGACAATGTTGTGAAGTTTGCGGCAACGGCTGGGGCGATTGGCAAATAGGCTTTCAAATAGTTGCACCGTCGTGGTGACAATCAGCGGTGCATCCCAGTTTTGAGCTGCTAGGCGGGCACAGGCTTGGAGCGATCGCGCATCATCTTCATTCTGAAAATCTGTTTGCACTGCGCTGTGGTGCTCCAGAACAGTGTCTTCACCCAGAATTTCCCGATAGACGGCGACTGTTTGCTCAATAATGCTGGTGTAGGGCACCGCAACAATGACGCGATCTAACCCATGTGTTAAAGCATGCTGAAGGGCAAAGGCTAGACTGCTGCGGGTTTTACCACCGCCAGTGGGGACTGCCAAGCGAAAGACTCCCTGCGGCTCCTTGGCTGCGGTCAAGCAATGCTGATAAACATCCTTACGAACCGTATTAACAGGGGTGTTTAGGCTATTGGCCATCAATTGAGTCTGATTCGCTGCAAACGCTGACCATAGCTGTTGTAGGCAGGGGTACTGTCCCCGTTGGGCTGCGGCGGTTGGATCAAAATGGGATTCCGTATCAAGGTAGTCCGCATCCACTAAGCAGGAAAACAGCAAGCGCAGGAACAGTTCAGTATTTAATTTACAAGTTGCAATGTCTAGCTCAGGGCTAGCAATGGAAGTTAACTCTTTTTGAAAATCTGCTGACGGGTCTAAATCAATCCCATCCGCCTTGGCTAGGCCTTTAATATGCTCGTAGGTTACCCGATCAACCTCCGCCAACCGATTCTGCAAATCTGCCATATTAGGCAGGCCGCTGTGGTGGCCATAGATCATTGGTGCAAGAGGCTGACACTTCTGAAAAGCGAGGAGCGCACCATACTTAGCGTGAGGGACTTTCTCTTTAACAGCTTGATTTTGGGCACAGGCTTGGAGATAAGCCTGAAAATCAGGGTTGTATTTGCCTAAGTCGTGCCAAAGGCCACCATAGTTGCCCAGTTGAGGTGTACCTAACTTTCCAGCCAGCTTCGACGCTCTACCAGCCACTTTAGAAAGATGCGCTGACAGGGAATGCCATTGACCATCTTGGTTTGGAGTATGAGCATAGTAATTTGACATCATTTCACATAATTCTTTCTCAGCTTATATACTTCACATTGAGATTGAGAGAAAGAATTTTGACCCAACCTTGACAATACTGCGCAACATTGTGGCGGGATGACAAGCTATCTTCACTTTAGATTTTAGCGAAGTCCCTGAGTTGGGAACAGGACGGGAATATTGGGATTGACCCATACTTGACAGTTGAGTTCGGTACTGGGTGGGAAAATAGGAAGTTTTTTCGATTTTTGATTATTTGATTAAATGTTCTGCCAAAGGCGGGTTCGCGAGCTGCCCTGCAACTGCTCATGGGTTTCGCGCAATAGCCGAGGAATCTCCAAGCCACTGGGACAGCGGGGCAAACAATCGCCACATTCAGTACAGCGGTTGGCGGGTTGACCGGGAAACCAATGCCCGGCACGACCAAACATCCCATAGCGATACTTGCCAAATTCTGTCATGTCGTAGGCGACGGCTAAGTTGTGAAGCCGCAGCACTTCGGGGATGTGAATTTCCTCAGGGCAGGGCAAACAAGCATAACATTGTTGACACAAATCGGTGCCCAAGGTTTCCTGCATCACTGCTTGCAGGCGATCGCCCACCGCTTGCTCTTCAGCGCTCAGGGGTGCCACCTGATCAGCCACGGCCAAGGGAAAGGCCAACTCGGCAACGGTGGCCGGTCCAATACTCAAGGTGGTGATGGCCGGCTGACTCAGCAACCAGCGATAGCTCCAATGGAGAGGGTGAAAGGGCGCACAGAGGTCTTGGAGCCGTTGGGAAGGCCGGTAGAGTTGTCCTCCTTTATCGGCTGGCGAAATGATAAAAATCCCCATATCCCGCTCGGCGGCAGCGGCGATCGCTGGGGCATTGCGTTGCTGAAAGTAGGTGTAATGGAGATTCACAAAGTCAAATTGGTTGCTAGCGATCGCCCGCAAAATCACAGATAACGATCCATGACTGGAAAAGCCTAAAGCACCAATTACCCCCTTTGCTTGCAATTGCTGCAGCCTTATCATCCCCTCAGTGCTCAGCCATGCGAGATGCTCAGGGGTGTTGAGGCCATGGAGGGCGACACCATCTAACCGTGAGACTTGAAGACGCTCAAGGGATTGAGCAATTTGCCGCTGGACGTGATCCGCATCCCCTTGGGGCAAGAGTTTAGTGGTGATAAAAACGGGGGGCTGCCCCAGTGCCTTAAGGGCACGACCAATATAGGCTTCACTGGCACCGTAGGCAGCGGCAGTTTCAATGTGGTTCATGCCGTGGGCGATCGCCCCCTCAATGACCGCCTGCATCACCTCTGGACTGCCCAAGGCACGCATCGTTCCAAGGGAAAAAACCGAGAGGTTCAGCCCCGTGCGACCAAAGCGGCGGTAGCGCATTCTAGCCTGCGGAGGAATCCTCTTCCATTCCCCGGCCCTGCTGAATAAAATCTTCAGGGCGAATCGAATCTAAAAAGCGGCGAAAGGCTTGGCGTTCTTCCTCGTCAGCATCGCGATCGACGGGAATCGAGGCATCGGCAACAACCGCTTCCATCACCCAAATCGGGCAATCACAGCGCAGGGCAAGGGCAATGGCATCGCTGGGACGAGCATCAATCTCTTTACGAGTTTCTCCTTGGCGCAGGGTGAGCACTGCATAGTAGGTGTTGTCTTCCAAGGAATGGATCACCACCCGTTCTAGGGTCATATTCCATTCGTTGAGAATGTTGACCATCAGATCATGGGTCATCGGTCGCGGTGCTCGTTGATTTTCCAAGGCCATTAAAATTGCCCGCGCCTCATTATCACCAATCCAGATGGGCAGTGCTCGCCGTCCAGCACCGTCTTTGAGTAAGACAATTGGCGTGCGACGGTTAGTGGCATCGAGGGCAATCCCAGCAACGGTCATTTCAATCATGGCCACCTCAGCGAGCGCAATGGCGGTGCATTCCCTTCTATTATTAACATACAGTCCTTCCCACCAAGATGGCACACCCCTACCACTGTAAGACTCCCTATGGGGGAAGTAACGGAGGGGCGACGCGCAGGCATTCCTTGGGACTCCATGCTTTAGAAAAAGACTGGCGAACGACGGAATCATGGGCAGTGGCAACTAGACACTTTTTTGACGCTCGCTTCTCGGTACACTAAAGTTATTATTTTTGGTATTTAGACGGCTATGATTGCTTCCCCGATCCCGATCTGCATTACGTTGGGTACGCGCCCGGAGGCAATCAAATTGGCACCGGTCATTCAAGCCTTCCAGCGATCGCCCCTGTTTGAACCCTACGTTGTCCTCACGGGACAGCACCGCGAAATGGTGGATCAAGTGATGGCACTGTTTGACCTGCGGGCAGATCGGGACTTGGCCATTATGCAGCCCAAGCAAACCCTGACCGAAATCACCTGTCGTGCTCTCCAAGGCCTTGAGCAACTCTATCAAGAACTCCTGCCCCGTCTTGTTTTGGTTCAGGGGGATACAACAACCGCCTTTGCCGCTACCCTTGCCGCCTTTTATCAGCAGATTCCTGTCGGCCATGTGGAAGCGGGCTTGCGCACCGACGATCTCTACAACCCCTATCCAGAAGAAGCCAACCGCCGCCTTATTTCCCAATTAGCGCAGTTGCATTTTGCCCCTACGGAGCAAGCCGTCAAGAATCTTCAGGCGGCCGGGGTCACGGGTAGTATTCACTTGACGGGCAATACCGTGATTGATGCCCTGCTGCAAGTGGCCGATCGCCAGCCAGTGTGCCATGTCCCCGGCCTTGACTGGCAACAGTATCGCGTGATCCTCGCCACCGTTCACCGACGGGAAAACTGGGGTGCCCCCCTAGAAGACATTGCCAATGGCTTCCTGAAAATCTTAAACACGATTCCCGATACCGCTTTGCTCTTGCCCCTGCACCGCAATCCCACTGTGCGTGAACCCCTCAAAGCCTATTTGGGGCATCATCCCCGCGTTTTTCTGACGGAGCCACTGGACTATCCTGCTCTTGTGGCAGCGATTAAGGGAGCAACGCTCCTGCTGACGGATTCCGGTGGTCTCCAAGAGGAAGCCCCTAGCCTTGGTAAACCGGTACTGGTGTTACGGGAAACCACTGAGCGGCCGGAAGCGGTCACCGCTGGCACTGCTAAACTGGTGGGCACGTTTGCGGATAGGATTGCCGCGGCAGCCATTGAACTGCTCACGGAGCCAGTGACCTACAACCGCATGGCGACGGCGATTAATCCCTTTGGCGATGGTCATGCCAGCGATCGCATCCTTGAGATTGTGACCCAGTTTTTTGTCCAGCAGACACAGTAAGGAGCCACGGCCATCTGAGGATAGCAATGACAATGTTCTGGGCAGGAATTTTGGTCACCAGTTGGCTGGGCTTGGTGCTGTTAACCGCAGAACTGATTCACGCTTGGTTTCCCAATGCCAAGGAATGGTCACGGAAAGTGGTTCACATTGGTGCCGGTCAAGTGATTCTCATTGCCTATGCCTTGGGGGTACCCACGAGTTGGGGAATTGTGGCCGCAGCGATCGCTGGCGTCGTCACACTGCTTTCTTACCGCATACCGATTTTTCCCAGTATTAGTGGCGTGGGGCGCCAAAGCTGGGGCACCTTTTTTTATGCGGTGAGTATTGGCACATTAATGGCGCTCTTTTGGAACACGCTGCCGGAACTGGCGGTTCTGGGAATTTTAGTGATGGCTTGGGGAGATGGCTTGGCTGCCCTTGTGGGGATTAACTGGGGACGCCATCCCCTGCCGCGAACCAGTAAAAGCTGGGAAGGAACCCTGACCATGTTCTGTGTGAGTACCGTGGTGGCGGCTCTATCCCTCACCCCCATTGCGGCCTTAGAGTTGCTCTGGATTGCCCCCTTAGTAGGTCTGGGTGCGACCCTTTTGGAACTGATTGCTTGGCGAGGGGTTGATAATCTCACAGTTCCGATCGGTAGCGCTTTGCTTGCCTATGGGTTACTCAATTTGAGTTGATGTTAGGCAGGGTCTTCTCAATAAACTGGCAGGCGATCGCGATCGCGTCTCCATTAATTTCATGAGCCATGGGTAGGGCATGAAACGCTCCCTTCACTCCTGCGGCTTGCAGGGCTTGCCAACTGGCTTGGGCACTGGCAAAGGGCACCACAGGATCCACTGTGCCATGAATCATCAACACGGGTGGCGAGGCAGCTGTCACCACTGGCGGGCGCACCAAATAGCCACTAAAGACCAATAATCCCGCCAAGGGCAACGTTAACCCCACAGCCAATGTCAGTGCTCCCCCTTGGGAAAACCCCCCTAAAATTGTGCGGCTGAGATCAATGGGCAAGCTGGCAATCCACTCCCGCAGTGCCGCTTCACTGGTGGCTAGATCCATTGCCCGCTCATCGAGCAGTAATGAACCACTGAGGACATCGTGCTGATTCAGGTCGTACCACATCCGCCCTTGGGGGACGTAAGGATGGGGAAAGGGGGCTTCCGCTGCATAGGTTTGGGCTTGGGGAGCCAGCAACGATCCAAGGGAAATCAGATCTGCGGCATTGGCACCCCAGCCGTGGAGCAATAGAAGGCTGTGATCTGCCGCGATCGGCGGATCGGGAAAGGTGAGAAATTGGAGGGTTGTCATGCTAGACGGGGTTGAGTTCCTTGGCCGGCGCCGCCACACTGGGATAGGTGAGGCTCGATTCAATCATTTCCCGACCCTCGGTGGACACATAGTCAAAGAAGGCCTGAGCCACGACCGAC
This sequence comes from Thermosynechococcus sp. QS41, assembly GCF_031583515.1. NCBI lineage: Bacteria > Bacillati > Cyanobacteriota > Cyanophyceae > Acaryochloridales > Thermosynechococcaceae > Thermosynechococcus > Thermosynechococcus sp. QS41. The sequence continues at coordinate 1,836,074 of NZ_CP134181.1, read as the reverse complement.
AGTTGTTTGCCCGCAGGATAGACCAAATGCCAGTGCCGCTGAATCGGGAAATGTTCGACATCGAGAATCGTCAACTGGCTGGACTCGCGATCAAGGGCTAAGCAGTGGTGAGACAGGACAGAAATCCCTAGGCCGCCGGCGATCGCCTGCTTAATGGACTCGTTACTTCCCAGCTCAAGGCGGATATTGATCGGCACACCGTGCTCCGCAAAGAGCTTCTCCACCGCTTGGCGGGTGCCCGATCCCTGCTCCCGCATAATAAAGGGTTCTCCCGCCAGTTCTTGGATCGGGATTTTACTGCGGCCACTGAGGCGATGGTGACTGGGGGCAACCACCACTAAGGGATTATCCAAAAAGCGGTGGCACTCCACATCCACATTCTCCGGTGGGCAACTGGGAATATAGAGATCGTCCATATTGCCTCGAATGCGCTCTACCACCTGTTCATGGTTGGTAACCGTCAGGGCGACATCAATCCCCGGATAGCGCTGGCAAAATGGCCCCAGCAGCCGCGGAATCACATATTTGGCCGTGGTAATGACACACAGCCGCAAGTGTCCCTGCTTGAGCCCCTTGAGATTGGCAACGGCCATTTCAAACCGCTCAAGGCGCTCAAAGATGTCTTGGCAGGTGGCCAGCAGTTCCTTGCCGGCTTCTGTGAGATAGAGCCGCTTGCCCACTTGCTCAAAGAGGGGCATACCAACGGCACGGGTCAACTGCTTCATTTGAATCGAAACGGTGGGCTGCGTCAGAAAGAGTTCCTCGGCAGCGCGGGTAAAACTTCCGTGGCGAGCAGTGACCTCAAAAACCTTAAGCTGATGTAGGGTTGCTTGTTTCAAACCCATTCTCCTTTCGTCAGCGATAGGGCTACATAGACGAAATTCTATCAAATTTCGCGCCACGATAACGAAATGTGAAGAATCTCAAGGCAAGAATGATGATCAAAGGGCACTTAAATCAGGTAATGAGCGATCGCCTGCGGGGGGGAAAAGACCTCTGGAACGAATGGCGGCGAGCTTATCCTCAGCTTACTGTAGATTTGAGTGAAATGAATCTTACGGGCATGGATCTGCGGGGCTATGACCTGCGGGGCTGCAATCTCAGCCGTGCCTGTCTGCGAGAGGTGAACCTTGCCCACGGGGATTTGCGCTTTGCTAACCTCTATGAGGCGGATCTGACAGCGGCGAACCTCGATGATGCCGATTGCCGAGGGGCGTTGTTCTTAAAAGTGGTGGGCGATCGCGCCACTGCCCAGCGGGCAAATTTTCAACTGGCCAACTTGCAGTACGCTCGGTTGACCTATGCCGATTTCTCTTGGGTCACTCTTGAACAGGCGGATTGTCGCCACAGCAATTGGTGTCAAGCAGATCTCAGCCATGCCCGTGCTGCTTCTAGTGATTTTTCCTTTGCGCTGCTGATGGGGGCTAGCCTCAATGAAGCCACGCTGCGGTTTGCTCATTTGGTACAGGCGTCCTTGGAGGGGGTTCAAGCCTATCGCTGTAACTTCTATGCGGCCAATTTAGCCTATGCAGGACTGACGCGCGGCTATTTTTCCCATGCCCTTTTTGTGCGCGCCAACCTTAGTCATGCCATCTGTCGCTGGGCCAATTTTCGCCATGCCAATCTCCAGCAAAGCCAGTGCGAGCAAACGGATTTTCACTACAGCCTGTATGTTCGCTAGTAGTTCATCTTAAGCTTCTGACTGGAGCAGCGCCACGGCATAGGCGGCAATGCCCTCTTCACGCCCCACTGGCCCCAGTTTTTCATTGGTGGTGGCTTTGATACTAATCTGGTCGCGATCAATCCCTAGGGTGGTTGCAAGGCGATCGCGCATCTGGTCGAGGTAGGGTTTCAGCTTCGGACGCTCTGCCACCACTACGGCATCAATGTTGCCCACTTGCCAACCCCGTTCTGCAATCAGTGCCGCTACTTTCGCCAGCAAGACTTGGCTATCTGCCCCTGCCCATTTGGGATCACTGGGGGGAAAGTAATGGCCAATATCGCCAAGGCTGAGGGCACCCAAGAGGGCGTCCATAATTGCGTGGGTGAGGACATCGGCATCACTGTGTCCCAAGAGTCCCAAGGTGTGTTCTAGTTTGATACCGCCTAAAATCAGAGGCCGCTCGGGCACCAATTGATGGATGTCGTAGCCATTACCAATGCGAATTTTCATACTTGCTGCACAGGACAACGAAGGGGCGATCGCCAATGCCACCGCCCTCTATTGTTGCAGAGTCTTCTATCTTGGCCAACCTAGATATTCACTTCACTCAGTTGCCGACACATGTAGTCAAAGGGTTGTTCGACAATACTCGTGTCCTCGATGCCCGCCGCTGCCACGCGATCGCGCACAATCTCCTTCATGATTTGAATGCCGCGCACCGTTGGTCCAATGGGTACCCCTAGGGAGTTGTAGGTTTCCCGCAGACCTTCGAGGACGCGCTCATTGAGGACATCCACATCCCCGGCCACAATGGCGTAGGTGGCATAGCGCAGGTAGTAGTCCATATCCCGCAGGCAGGTGGCATAGCGGCGTGTGGTGTAGGCATTGCCGCCGGGTTGAATCAGTTCCGGCTGCTCTGTGAAGAGGGCAGAACCCGCTTCCTTCACAATGGCTGCGGCATCGCCATTGATCACTGCTGCCGCTTTAACCCGTACCGCACCGGAATTAAAGTAGGAGCGCAAACTGTCAACAGCATCGCGATCGAGGTAGCGACCGGTGGAGTCATAGTTTTTAATCAGTGTGGTGACGGCATCACGCATAGGTTTTTCTTACTCCTAGAACTGGTAAAACTAGCGTCAACCCGAACGCCAGCCGAAATTGCGCGGATCTAAAATCGTACTTAGCTTATCACGGTAGGGTTTCTCCCCCTTCGCTCCCGTTTACGGACTGTTGCGAACTATTACAAAAGTTCATAATTCTAGGGGTGCCCCACGAGGCGATCGCGCAAACGCTTAATTTGATCGCGGTAGCGGGCAGCCTCCTCAAAGGCCAATTCTTGGGCAGCCGCCTTCATTTTCGCCTCAAGGTCTTGGATCAGTTGGGGGATATCCTCTAGGCTCAGTTCCTGTAAGGCTTGGGAAGATAAGACAGGCACCGACTCGGCATTGAGGCGGCGAGACACATCCAAAAAGGCCAAGATGGCATTGCTGGTTTTCTTGACAATGGGTTGAGGGGTGATGCCGTGGGCTTGGTTGTAGGCCAGTTGAATGGCGCGGCGGCGCTCTGTTTCTTGGATGGCTTTTTGCATACTGTCGGTGAGGGTGTCGGCATAGAGAATCGCCTGTCCACGGACGTGCCGGGCAGCACGGCCAATGGTTTGAATCAGCGATCGCTCCGCCCGCAGGAAGCCCTCTTTATCTGCATCAAGGATGGCCACCAAGGACACTTCAGGTAAATCCAGTCCCTCCCGCAACAGGTTGACACCAATCAACACATCAAAGTCCCCTTGGCGCAGGGCTTCAAGAATCTCAATGCGCTCAATGGCATTGATTTCTGAGTGCAAATAGCGCACTCGTACCCCCCGTTCTTGGAAGTATTCCGTGAGATCCTCGGCCATGCGTTTCGTGAGAGTAGTCACCAGTACCCGCTCTTGGCGATCGCACCGCAGGCGAATCTCCCCATAGAGATCATCCACCTGTCCTTGGGTGGGACGGACAAAAATTTCTGGATCCACGACCCCCGTCGGCCGAATAATTTGCTCGACAACTTGCCCTTCAGACACCGCCAATTCCCAATCGCCGGGGGTTGCCGAGACAAAAATACATTGCTTCACCTTTTGCCAAAATTCCTCCGCCTTCAGGGGGCGATTATCCGCCGCACTGGGCAGCCGAAAGCCGTGATCAATCAGCACTTTTTTGCGGGCTTGGTCACCATTAAACATCCCGCGAATTTGCGGCACTGTTACATGGGACTCATCCACCACCAACAGCCAGTCGTCAGGAAAATAATCAATCAAACACTCCGGCGGTTCCCCCGCTGCCCGGCCGGCGAGATGGCGTGAGTAGTTTTCCACACCGTTGCAATAGCCCACCTGTCGCAGCATTTCCAAGTCATAGCGGGTACGTTGACTCAGGCGCTGTGCTTCAAGGAGTTTATTTTGGGCTTCCAAGTAAGCCACTTGGGCTTGCAGTTCCGCTTCAATGGCAGCACAAGCCGCTTCCAGGCGTTCGGCAGGGGTGACAAAGTGCTTCGCGGGATAGATATTCAGGCGTTCGACACTCTGCAATGTTTCCCCCGTCAGGGGATCGACATAGCGAATCGCTTCAATGTCATCCCCAAAAAACTCAACCCGAATGATGCGATCCTCATAGGCTGGGCCGATTTCTAAAACATCTCCCTTGACACGGAAGCGCCCCCGCCCCAGTTCCACATCGTTGCGCGTGTATTGAATGGTGGCCAGTTGCCGCAGCAGTTGTCGCAGATCCGTTTCACTGCCCACCTCCAAGGAAATCGCCGCTTTGAGGTACTCTGCTGGAATACCCAAGCCGTAGATGCAGCTAATGGAGGCAACGACAATTACATCCCGCCGTTCAAAGAGGGAGCGGGTGGCCGAGTGTCGCAACATATCAATTTCTTCATTGATAGAGGCACTTTTTTCGATGTAGGTATCGGTAACGGGAATGTAGGCCTCGGGCTGATAGTAGTCGTAGTAGGAGATAAAGTACTCGACGGCATTTTCTGGAAAGAATGAGCGCAGTTCATTGCACAGTTGCGCCGCAAGGGTTTTGTTGTGGGCCAGCACAAGGGTCGGGCGGCCAAGGGCCTCGATAACGCGGGCGATCGTGTGGGTTTTGCCGGTGCCCGTTGCCCCCAGCAATGTTTGGAAGCGATATCCCGCCTGTACCCCTGCAACCAGTTTTTGAATGGCTTGGGGTTGATCTCCCGTCGGTTCAAAGGGAGCGTGAATACGAAAGGGAGTACTGGTCATTGCCCAATTTCTAACGAATTCTTACCTAGCTTTTAGGGTAGTCGAGCAACGGAGGAGCGAGCCACCCAAAATCTTGTTCAGAAGGATTGAAGGCGCTTGAAACGGTCAAAACCACGTCCTCGCCTATTTGAGAAAGCAGCCCTAAGATTTGGTATTCTAAATAACAGTTTCTCGTGTATTGTAACAGTTAATTGCGCCAAATCTAAAGAATTGGTAAAAGCTTTCGCTCCCCCAAAATATCGGCAGTATCGTAGGGAAGCAAGATACCTCCTAACTGCGTCTTTGGCCCTACCCGCTTGGCGTAGGGTCTCTTTTTGCGGGAATTTCGCTAAAATCTGTGAATTCCCTACCGTGACGGCTATGGCTGGTGAAGTCGTTGAAATTCTCAGTGCCGATGATCTACGGCGCACTGTCACGCGCTTAGCCTCCCAAGTGGTGGAGAAGGCTCGCGATGCCCTCGACAAATTAGTGTTGTTGGGGATTCATACCCGTGGGGTTCCCCTTGCCAAGCTGTTGGGGCAACAAGTTGAACAACTGGAAGGAGTGAACCTCCCCATTGGTGAGTTGGATATTACATTTTATCGCGATGACTTGGATCGCATTGGCCCGCGCACACCGCGTCAGACCCTGATTCCCGTGGATCTCTCTGGGCGGATTGTGGTCTTGGTGGATGATGTGATTTTTAGTGGCCGCACGATTCGCTCTGCCCTCAATGCCGTCCATGATTACGGTCGCCCCAGTGCCATTTGGTTATTGGTACTCATCGATCGCGGGCACCGCGAATTGCCGATTCACCCCGACTTTACGGGTAAAGTACTGCCCACGGCTCGCGATGAAGTGGTCAAGGTACTCTTGCAGGGGATTGATCAGCGGGATGGGGTAGAGCTATGGAAACCCTCTTAATCTTGGGAAAACTCAATGCCATTCATCTCAAAAAAAGAAGCCTTCTTTCAAATGAAAGATACATGGCTATTCAATGCCAATAGCCTTGATGCTGATTTATTTACTGAGCCTTTTATTGACCTGATTGTGACTTCCCCGCCCTACAATGTGGGTCTTGAATATCGCTCAGTCAAAGATGATGTCCCCTACAGCGATTATCTAGAATTTAGTCGCGCTTGGCTGTCCAACTGTTTTCACTGGACAAAAACGGGCGGGCGGTTTTGCCTTAACATTCCCCTCGATAAAAACAAAGGGGGACAGCGCAGTGTTGGCGCGGATTTGACGGTTTTGGCTCAAGAGGTTGGCTGGAAATATCAGTCCACCATTGTCTGGAATGAGGGTAATATTTCGCGGCGGACGGCTTGGGGATCGTGGATGTCGCCCTCAGCACCCTATGTGATTGCGCCTGTGGAGTTAATTGTGGTGTTGTACAAAGAGGAGTGGCGGCGCAAGTCCGATGAAAAGGCCGATATTACTCGGGAAGAATTTATGGAATGGACAAACGGGCTATGGACATTCAGCGGCGAAAGCAAAAAAAAGATTGGTCACCCTGCACCGTTTCCAAGGGAACTGCCGAGACGATGTATCAAGCTCTTTAGTTTTCCGGGCGATATCGTCTTCGATCCCTTTTGTGGCAGCGGCACAACACTGGTGGAAGCTTTTGCCAACAAACGAAAAGGCGTCGGCGTTGAAATTGATCCTCGATATGCAGAACTGGCAAAGGAGAGACTCCTGAATGAGATTACACTTTTTGATGTGATCAATTTATAGGACTTTTCGAGCTTGACGGGTTCTATTAGCCAAGCTTCTAGGTCAGTCGTGCCACTACATCTATCGCTAGCTAAAGCGAGGTACCCGTTTTTCTAAACTATCGGGGACATCAGCGGAGAGGGGGGGATTCGAACCCCCGTTAGGTGTTACCCTAAACTTGATTTCGAGTCAAGCGCATTCAACCACTCTGCCACCTCTCCAAGGATCTCCAATCATAGCAAAGGTGAATGCCAAAGGCACACTTCGCGATTGACTCCGTCACGCTCCCCCTCAAGGCAATTCTGGCGGCAAACCCCTTTACGATAAAAGTATTCAGTTAACTTAAAACAACGACGGCATGGATATTAAACAGGGTTTTGTCGGCACCGTCGGGCAGACGCCGCTGATTCGCCTCAACTACTTTAGTGACCTCACAGGCTGTGAAATTCTCGGTAAGGCAGAGTTCCTCAACCCCGGTGGCTCTGTTAAGGATCGGGCTGCCCTCTACATTATTGAAGATGCTGAAAAAAAGGGCCTTCTCAAACCCGGTGGTACGGTGGTCGAAGGCACAGCAGGCAATACGGGCATTGGCCTAGCCCACATTTGTAATGCCAAAGGCTACAAGTGCCTGATTGTGATTCCCAATACCCAATCTCAAGAAAAAATTGATCTGTTGCGTACCCTAGGTGCCGAGGTGCGCCCCGTTCCCGCTGTGCCCTACAAAGATCCCAATAACTATGTGAAGCTCTCTGGCCGGATTGCTGCGGAAATGGAGAATGCCATCTGGGCAAACCAGTTCGATAACTTGGCCAATCGCCAAGCCCACTACGAAACCACTGGCCCTGAAATTTGGCAGCAGACCGATGGCCGCATTGATGCGTGGGTAGCAGCTACTGGCACGGGAGGCACCTATGCGGGGGTGGCGATGTACCTCAAGGAAAAAAATCCCGCGATTCGCACTGTGATTGCCGATCCCATGGGCAGTGCCATCTATAGCTATGCGAAAACGGGCACCCTCAGTAGCAGTGGCAGTTCCATTACCGAAGGCATTGGCAATAGCCGCATTACCGCCAACTTAGCAGGCGCTCCCATTGATGATGCGATTCAAATTGAGGATCAAGAGTGCCTTGAGATCATTTATCAACTGCTGCACTACGATGGCCTCTTTATGGGTGGCTCCGTCGGGATTAATGTGGGGGCAGCGGTACGCCTCGCCAAGGAACTCGGACCCGGTCACACAATTGTTACTGTGTTGTGCGATGGGGGTTCCCGCTATCAATCGCGGCTCTTTAATCCAGAGTGGCTGGCCAGTAAAGGGCTACGGGTGCCAGAGATTAAAAAACGTTAAGCCTTGGGAACAATGTCTGAAATAGAGGGGTCAGAAGGGGGCAAGTAGCCGCTAGGCGTGGGTGTGGACTTTACGCGAAATATTAGCCGTGAAAAAACAACGTTGGTTTCTCCTCTTTGCCAGCTTGGTCTGTGGGGTGGCGATCGCTCTCCATCCTGTGGCTGCACAGGCCCAAAATCTCTGGCAGCGGTTACTGTTGCAGGGGATTCAGGTCATCCAACTATCGAATATCTCGCCCCGCCAAGAGGTGGCCTTGGGGCAACAGATCCATGAGCAGATGCTGCGGCAAGGGATGCGCCTTGTTCGCAATCCCGCTGCGCAAAACTATGTGCATAGCATTGGTGACCGCTTGGTTAATGTCGGCGAACGTCGAGGTGTGCCCTACCAGTTTCACATCATCCAAGACCGCCAAGTGAATGCCTATGCCACAATGGGGGGCTTTGTCTATGTCACTACAGGGCTAATGCTGCGGGCGGAAAACGAGGCGGAACTAGCCAGCGTCATTGCCCACGAAATTGGCCACATTGATCAGCGCCATGTGATTCGTCAACTGCAACAAATGGCGATCGCCCAAGGCTTAATGACGGCTGCGGGCTTGGATCGCGATCGCGGGCTACAAATGGCCATGGAACTTGCCTTTCGGCGTCCTCGCAGTCGTGAGCAGGAACTAGAGGCCGATCGCTATGGGTTGGGGCTATTGGCTCGCAGCAACTATGATCCACGGGCGATGGTGACATTTCTGCAGAAATTGCAACGGGAGGGAGGGGCACCGCCAACGATTTTGAGTACCCACCCTGCGCCGCGCGATCGCCAGTTGCTTGCTGAAAATTTAATTCGCTCTGGTTTGAGCAATGACTGTGTGGTTGCCCCCCAACCCCTGTGTGGCACCGATTCGGTGGCCTATCAACAACAACTGCGCTCCTTCTAATCTCACCTAACTAGCCAACAGATTGCGCCAGCGAGCATAGCGCCCCAAGGCCGTCAGCGGAAAGTGCTGCTGGTAGTAGTGGTACTTCAGGTAAAAGTGGCAGGGAAAGCCCGTGCCAGTGAAGTAATCCTCGTGCCATGTGCCATCGGCGCGCTGGGTCTGCAGCAGGTAGGCAATCCCCTTTTCAATAGCTTTTGTGGCGTAGTCTCCTGTGGCATCGCCAGCGGCCAAAAGGCCAATAATGGCCCAAGCAGTTTGGGAAGCGGTGCTATCGCCTTTGCCCTTGAGGGAAGGGTCGTTGTAGCTCCAGCAGGTTTCACCCCAACCACCATCGGCATTTTGACACTGCACCAACCACTCAGCGGCACGGCGAATGCGCCAGCGATCGTAGCGAGGGGCAACAAGGGAGAGGGCTGCCAACACCCCACTCGTGCCATAGAGGTAGTTCACCCCCCAGCGGCCAAACCAACAGCCTGCCGGTTCCTGCTCATTGCGCAAGTAAGCAAGGGCGCGATCGAGGGCACCACTGTCAAAGGCCAACTGACACCGCCCCACCATCTCCAGCACCCGTGCCGTGACATCAGCAGTATTCGGGTCAATCATTGCCTTGAGATCGCCGTAGGGAATGGCATTGAGCCAATCTTGGTCATTGTCCACATCAAAGGCTGCCCAGCCCCCCGGCCGACACTGCATTGAGGCAATCCAAGCGACTGCCCGCTCAATGGCTCGCCGTTTGAGGTTTTCATCAGGCAAGGTCACAGCATAAAGCGCCATCACCACCACCGCTGTATCATCCACATCGGGGTAGAAGCGATTCTCAAATTCAAAGGCCCATCCCCCCGGCTGACCTTTTTTGTTTTTTACGTGCCAGTCCCCATAGTCAAGGATTTGCTTGGACAGCAGCCATTCGCCAGCTTTGACCAGAGCGGGATGATCGGGGGCGACGCCTGAATCCACCATGGCGCGCATGACCAAGGCAGTATCCCAAACTGGGGAGACACAGGGCTGGACGCGATACTCGGTCTCGGTTTCAATCGCAAAGCGATCCACTGCTGCCATCCCCCGCTGCACAATGGGGTCATCCACAGCATAGTCAAGGGCACGCAATGCCAATAGGGAGTTGAGCATCGCCGGAATAATGCCGCCCCAGTCGCCACTAGCTTCTTGACGCTCGAGCACCCATTCTTCGGCAGCCTTTAGCGCCTGTTCTCTGAGGGGATTAATGTTCAGGGTTTCAAAGAGCTTGAAAACGCGATCGAGACCAATAAAGACATCACTCCAGTCGCCTTGGCGGGGCAGTTCCCAGATCACATTTGCCCGCCCTTCGGCATAGAGTTCATCGAGGGTAATGGGCGGATCCATGGCATAAACGGGCTTGCGATCCATGACAATCAACAGCGGCACGGTGCTGCTGCGTGCCCAACTAGACATCTCATAAATAGTGAAGGGACTACCCTCCGGCAGGAGCATGATCCAAGGGGGGAGGGAGGGAATCCCACGCCAGTCGTAGCAGCCAATGAGGGCAAGGTGCAGTTTGGTAAAGATGCGAGTTTTGCTAATGCCACCGCGGGCAAGGATAAATTGCCGTGCCTTCACCAAGGCAGGATCATCGGCGGGCACGCCCAACAGTCGCAGTCCCATGTAAGCCTCAACACTGGTGCTGAGATCGCCGCCATCGCCATAAAATAGCTCCCAACCGCCGTGATCCCGCTGATGGTTGCGCAAATACTGTTCCGCTTTGGCCAAGGGTAGCCGCTGTTCAGTGCCCCAGATTTTGTGGAGCAGGATCACCTCTGCGGTCATGGTCACATTGGACTCTAATTCTGCCCACCAGTAGCCCTCGGCATATTGCTGTGAAAAGAGAAAGTCTTGGCTGGCACGAATCGCCTGTTGGAGTTGCTTTGGGTCAATGGCAGCGGCAATTTGAGTTTGCATGATTCCTCGGCTGTTAGACTCTTGGTTAGTTTAGCGGGGGCGATCGCTCCCTCGCAAGCGGCACAGACTTGGGTTAGGATCAAGGCTATGTCTCTCCGTCAACACCAGCATCCCCTAATTCAGCGGCTCGCCGATCGCATTGAGCAGATTTGGCAGAGCACTTTGCCCTTAGCCCCCTATACCCTGCCTGAGGATCTCGGTTATGTCGAGGGCAAACTGGAAGGGGAGCGGCTAACGATTGAGAACCACTGCTACCAAGCGCCGCCCTTTCGCAAACTTCACCTTGAACTGGCACGGGTGGGGGAGAGTCTGGATATTTTACACTGTGTCATGTTTCCAGAGCCGCGCTACGATCTGCCAATGTTTGGCTGTGACCTCGTGGGTGGCCGAGGGCAAATTAGTGCCGCAATTGTGGATCTCTCGCCGGTGACGGGTGAGTTGCCCGCTGCCTATACATCGGCTTTAAGTGCTTTGCCAAAACTCACCTTTAGTCAACCCCGTGAGTTGCCCCCTTGGGGACATATCTTCTCGTCCTTTTGCATTTTTATTCGGCCACAGGGAGACACTGAGGAACAGCAATTTCTCGATCGCATTGGTGAGTACCTCACGCTCCACTGTCAACTTAGCCAGCAAGCTGTGCCCACGGATCACCCGGAAGCGGTTATGGCCGGGCAACGGCAGTACTGCCATCAGCAACAGCAGAACGATAAAACCCGCCGTGTTCTGGAAAAAGCCTTTGGCAGCGCTTGGGCAGAACGCTATATGACCACCGTTCTCTTTGACTTGCCCCCTGCTGCCTAGAACCCCTTAAGGACTCTCTCCCCGATGAACCGCATCAGCCAGTGGATCGGTCAGATTCAGATTAAAAGAATAAGGAAACATTGGAATGGTGACTTGTCAGTTAGTGATCAATACCTTAGAAAACCGTCGAGAATCCCTTAAAAAATTTGCAGTAAAGACCCTGCAGCTGTTTGGTTCAGTGGCACGGGATGAAGCTCACGCTGAAAGTGATGTTGATTTGTTAGTAGAGTTTGAAAGGCCTGTTGGATTATTTACCTTCATTGAGTTAAAAGAATATCTGGAGGAAATCTTAAACTGTTCTGTTGATTTGGGCACACCCCAATCTTTACGGTCAACGCTTAGGGAGGAGGTATTAAAGGAGGCGATTCGTGCCTTCTAGGGAGCTACGAGAACGCCATAGTTTAGCTGTCATTGGATCTGACAATGTGGCACTGGCAAACCACTGACCTCGGGCGCTTTCTTACCTGCGATCTTTTGCAGGGGTTTCAGCATGGCTTCTTTACTCGCGATTGGCAAGGACAAGACCTCAGCACCCTCACCGCAGCCCTAGGCACGACAGCAACACCGCTACGAACCCAACAGGTGCATGGCGATCGCGTGGCTTTGGCAGCAGAAGTTTTAGCCCGTGATGAACGATTGGCAGCGGATGCCCTTGTGGCCACAGGGTCTGATCAAGCCCTCTGGGTGTGTAGTGCTGACTGTGTCCCCTTACTAATTGCCGATGTGGCGAGTGGACGGGTTGCGGCGATTCATGCGGGATGGCGGGGGACAGCGATCCAAATCTCTAAGGCCACGCTCCAGCAGATGCAAGCATTCGGCAGTGATCTTGCTAATTTACGGATTGCCATGGGGCCTGCGATTCGCGGTGAGGTCTATCAAGTGGGGCTGAATGTTGCCCGTGCCTTGGCGCAGACCATTCTTGAGGGGGTGACGGAAACCACTGACTGTGAGGAGCTTTACGACCGTTTAGCCGCCCTAGATCCAGCCGTAGTTTTTCGCGATCCTGACCCTGAGCGGCTGCGGCTGGATGTGGCACGGATCAATCGTTTGCAATTGCTGCAATTGGGGCTAAGGGACGAGCAAATTGCCCTGTCTCCCCACTGTACGTTTCGCGATGCTGAATGCTTTTTCTCCTATCGCCGTGAACACCTCAAGCAGGTGCAGTGGTCGGGAATTATTAGTCGATTAGTATGATTGGCGTTGCCACGGGAGAATCCATTGCCCGCGCTTGGGGCGATCGCCACTGCCAGCACCCCGACTTTCCTGCCCTAGTCTGTGTTCTTGGCTTTACGGAAACGGCATTGATTCCCGGAATCTCGGCAGCGGGTCAAACCCCCAGCGATCGCCGGATCACAGCCCTAGCGGATGGCGAGTTTCTGCTGCGAGGCATTCAACCCCGCTACCACTATCCCCTGCCACCGCTGACGGCGGGTGCCTCCCCTGCTCTAATTAGTCGTGCCCTCATTGAGGCTTTGGCGTTGCCCCTCTACGTCTTTGATGCGGGTTTACCTTTGCCGCGTCTGCCCGAGATGATTGACTTGGGGGGCGCTCCGGCGCGCTGCCTAACCACGGCTGAAGCGATGACAGCCCAAACCGTAGCACACCTCTGGGAACAGGGATGGTCTTGGGGAGCCAAGCTCAGCAGCCAATATCCGTGGCTGATCATTGCTGAATGTGTCGTGGGCGGCACAACCACTGCCCTTGCCCTCTGTGAAAGTTTGGGCATCCCCGCTCGCGATTGTGTAGGCAGTAGTCATCGCCAGAGTAACCATGCCCAAAAGTGGTCACTCGTGCAACAGGGGCTTGCCCATCTCCCTGCTAATGCGGATCCTTTCACTTGTGTAGCGGCGATTGGCGATCCAATGCAGGTGGTGGTGGCGGCTATGGCCCTGCGGGCAAGTCAAACCTGTGGTGTGTTGCTGGCGGGGGGGTCACAAATGATGGCGGTCTATGCCTTTGCGCGAGCGATCGCCCAGTGGCGTCAGCTTCCTTGGTGTCCCGCACAAATCGTGGTGGGCACAACCCGCTGGCTGATTGAAGATCAAACGGCTCAGATTCACCGCTTGGCAGAGCGTGTTCAGTGTCCACTCATTTACACGCAACTTGATTTCAGCGCATCCCGTCATCCTGCCCTGCGTGCCTATGAACAGGGGTTTGTCAAGGAAGGGGTTGGTGCGGGGGGGTGTGCCATTGCTGCCCATCTGCTGGCGGGCTGGAGCAATTCAGACATGGTGCATATTATTGACAGGTTGGGCGATCGCTGGTCTAAAGAGATGTGATCTTCTTTGAGAGCGACTTTCATTGGGGAAAAGGGGGAAGTTACTGGGGATTCAGCCACTCGATACTGCCCGGAAGCTGTCTTAGAATATCGGTTTCGACTAAGATGAGGCGATCGCTCCGCCCTGAGCGACGGTACACAGGATATTTGCCTTGATGTTTTTTTAGAGCCTCTGTAGGTTGGGTCACTTGAACGGCGAGATCGACATTCTTTTGCACAAACGCTATCAGTGCTGTGCGCTGCACCAAAATAAATGAGTTCAACGTTTGAAAGGCAATATAGTCTGAGTGACCGCCAAACAACCAGCCTTGATCACGTACCCCCTGCAATTCTATCCAAGTGTATTGATCTTGGGGCTGCGGGTCTTGGCGTTGAATTTTCTTGACTGCCTTGATGTCCACTTTCAGGGACGCATACCCCTTAATCAACAAACAATCCCAGTGCTCATGAATATCAGCAGCTTCGCTCGCGTGGTGAACTTGGAATCCCTGCTTGCGGGCAAGCTCTAAGAAGGCGTCCTCTGCTTTGAGACCACGTTTGAGATTTTCGCCCTGACCGTCATACTGGTTGGGTTTCATGGCTCACTTTCGGTTCCCTCATCTCCTCTCAGCGGTTCACCCATCGCCAACTGACAGGCCGCAAGACTGGCACTGCTGTACATCTGCTCTAGGGTGGCCATTAACTGCGCCACTTCACTGGGAACCTGATGGGGAAAGGGGGGTAACACGGATAGCACGGCATGGGGTTGACCACTGGGGACAAGCACCACTAACTCTGGGGGTAGGGGCTGGCGATATTGGCAAAAGGGAGCATCGGTTTTCGGTGGCTCATAGAGGGGTGGGGGGGTGGGCACCATAGAGGGGGTAGTCGCCGTTGCCCGATAGTGGCGCAGGCGTTGGAGAATCTCCTCTTTGGTTTTGCCCCGCAACTGAAAGAGTAAAAAGGGGTCTTCGTTGAAGTATTGCCCCAGCAAGTAATAAACCGCGCCAATATGTTTGCAGGGATTGACGGGGTCAGGGCAATTGCAGCGGCTATGGATGTCGAACTTAGTAAAGGGAAATAAACTCAGTCCAGCTTGGGTAAAGACTTCTTCAATACTGGGGGGCAGTTCTCCCGCTAGGAGCTTCGCGGCATAGAAGGCTTTTTGTGCCATGCCGTCAATGGCATATTGCCACTGCTCTTCACTAAAGGCATCCAAATGCAGTTTGACGCGATAGGGTTCGGGAGCCGTGCCTTGAACTTGGGCATGGACTTGGTTGCCCTTGAATTCCAAGGTGAGCACCCGTCCTTCACGGACATAATTGCGTGCCCGCTCTAGGCGTCGGCGCCAGCCAAAGGACTCTAGCACACCAATCCAGCGTTCACTCCACCAATGTTGACGCCCTTGAGCACTGTCGCGATCGCCCGCTGCTACCTCAACGACGGGTTCAGAGGCTACCGTTGTCGCTGTAACATCAAGGGTGGTGGGAGATGACTGCTGCTTTTGCTTTTGTTTCAGACTGGCCGCTTTGCGGGTAATTTTGAGAATCTGGGGCTGTTTCATGGGGCATATCCCACGGCTATTCTTTCTATCATAGGCGGCTGGCCTAGAGGATGAGGTCAATTTCCCAGGCCGTAATATCCCACGTTTGCAAAATATACTTGCCCTGATGCTGCCGAATCAGCCAAAGGTGGCGATCGCCCGTAAAGCCGAGGCCACAAATCTCCTGCTCACTTTCAGCCGTGCCGACAATTTCGCCGCTGTGGGTCACTAAGTTCAAACGATGGCGACCCGCCACCACATAGCCCCAAGGCGTAGCACAGAGAAATTGGGGACGAAACCGCAGCCCCAAGCGTTGAATCCGCCAAGGCCGCAAATGGAGGAGCATCAATAGAGGTTGCTGCGGATGATCTTCAAACGCTGCTAGTTGCCATGGCTGGTGATGGGCCGGGGTAAACAATGTCAGGTGGGCAGGCAGTTGGGTGTATAGCCGCCAGTGTCCTCGGCGGTCAAAGAGTTGAAAATGGGTGGTGGCATGCTCCGTCTCAGGATGTTGGGAACGACTGATGACCAAGCCATAACGACGATTGAGGAGGAGTGTATCCACAAAAGCTCGTCCCTGCCATCCACAGCGGAGAGTGCGCTGTCCTTGACCATTGAGCAGTTGGACATGAAGTGTTAATTCTCCTGCATCATCAATCTGCGTTTCTGCACACCAATAACCAGTGGCGTCAATGGCTAATTGGTTGAGGCTAGAGTGAGGACGACAGTCTAGGGGGATAAGCTGGTCATGGATGCAGAAAAGCTGGGGGGGTAGCACATTGATTCGCAGCCAAGCACTCACTTTACCGCCATAGAGTTGAATCGGCAACGGTGGGAGCGGCCATTGGCCAATCACTTCAGGGTGAGATTCCTTGGCTTGCCAGGCCCACAGGCGATCGCCCACCACCCCATAGAACCTTGTGGCCGTACTAGCAACCTGTTGGGGCGGTATCGCTAAAGAATAGCCTTGGGGTTCCCCCAGCCAAACCGCCGCCGGTGACCTAGAGAACAACAACGGCTGCTCATGACGCTCTGCCGCGATCACCTCTAGGGCTAATTGCACCGCCATCGTCATTTCCGCTGCACTTTTATAGCGGCGCTGCGGTAATTTATCCAACGCTTTAGTAATAATGCTCCGCACCAGAAAGGGCAAGCCTTCAGGAAGGGTATAGGGACGGCTAAGGTGGGCAGTCATGAGTTCAGCAGGTGTGCCGTGGAAGGGGCGATCGCCAACGATCATCTCGTACATGAGAATCCCCACTGCATAGAGATCCGAAGCGGGCATCGTCTGACCATAGAAACGCTCCGGCGCCATATAGGCAGGGGATCCCGTTTGACCGCTGCCCTTGACATCCTCAATGAGGCGTGCGACACCAAAATCGGACACCTTTGCCTGCCAGCCCGTAGCAGTCACCTCCAGCAGGATATTTTCCGGTTTGAGATCGCAGTGGAGAATGCCGCGATGATGGGCATAGGTCAAAGCTGCCAGCACATCCAGCGTAAGGCGCAAAGCGGTGGTCAGGGGTAAGGCCTGTTCTTGCTCTAGGAGCGATCGCAAGGTCCCCCCGGCACAATAATCCATTACCAAACTGCGGCTTACTTGGGGGCTATGGCGCACGCGAATATAGTCAATCGCCTGACAACCCACCACATGGGGATGCTGTAGCGTCAGCAAAAAGTTCAACTCCCGCAAAAAGCCGCGGGTCAGCAACTGCTGCTCGCTGAGCACCTTAATCGCCACGAGGTCACCGGACTCACGATTGACCGCTAGATAAACTTTTCCGTACTGGCCTTGACCGGCTAGATCCACCAGTCGGTAACGGGAGGTTTGGGCAGTACGAGCCGTGGCCAACAACGAGCCTCAACCATCAACGAAAAACATTTCTCAGAATGATTCGCAATCTCGCCCCTGTCCATGCAGATTGAGCCGCACAGCCAATCGGTTCTTAGGAGAAAAGAATTTCTAAGGGGACTTCCTTGTCTTCCTGTTCAATACTCCCCACTTCATGGATACGCTTGGCCAGATCCCGTGCCCGCTGATAACTGCTAATGTCCCCTTGTTCAAAGAAGAGCTTCGCCGCTGTGCGCAAATCCTCTACTGCTCCCTTGCGATCGCCCAAAGTTGAGCGCGCTACACCGCGATTGTGATAGGCCTTGGCATAGCTATCGTTAATTCGAATCGCTTCTGTGTAATCGAGAATTGCTGCTTCGGCATCCCCTAGACGCTGATGGGTCAGACCGCGATTGTAGTAAGCCTTGGCATGGCTGGGATCCACTTGGATCACTTGGGTATTTTTCTCGATTTCCCGCAAGCAATCCAGCACTTCCTCAATTTGTTTTTGCTCGGTGTCAAGAATGCGGGTGTAGTCGTGGAGATCCCGTGCCCCTTGGTTGAGTTGCATGACCTGTTTCTGCACATCCTCAAGGCGATCGCGCACCTGACTAAGGGCCAAGGTAAGGCCGCCGACCTCTGACTGCTGCTGCCCTTGGGACGCCACCAATTCAGCAATTTTGGCCTCCTGTTGCTGCACAAAGGCTTGGAACTGGTCATCCAGTTTTTTGCGGCTCACTAAGTTTAAGCCCACCGCCAGCGAAAGGGGCAAAGGGGCGATCGCTGTCAAAATGGCCTGTTGGGTCGCAGCCGCCGCCACCGACAACACAACCGTTAGCCCTGTTGCGCCCCATTCTAGGGGTGCTAGCCCCCTGCCCGATGGCGTGTCATGGGAATTCAAACTACGGTCTTCCATAAATGGTGCCTCCCTGAGGATGAAAATGAAGTGGTTGGTTAGGCATCCGACGTATTGGCGAGATATTGCCCCACCTGCACTTGGGTATCTTTCAGCTGGGTAATCATCGTGCGGGTAATGAGCTTGCCCGCTTCCACCAAGACGCGGCCATCGAGGGGGTGCAAAATATCCTGCTCAGCCCGCCGCCCAATCAAAGACTCAATATCTTCAACCGCGCTGACATACATCCCTGAGGGTAGCTCCACCACTACCCCCGGCCCCAGTACCCGTGCCTGACAGGCCAAGCGAGAGGTGGCATTTGCCGTTGTAATCACTTCAAGGGTGCGTTGCTCGCGCTTACTGATCGGGGAGAGGCTCTCCATCCCCTCTTTGATATAGACATGGCAGGTGGCACACATCCCGCGCCCGCCACACTCCTTGAGCACATGGAGTTCAGAGTCCAATAGAGCAGACAGCAAATTGTCATTGGTATTAATCGTGGTTTCCCGCGAGATGGGTTCAAGTTTGACAACTTTGGCCACTGCTCTTTTCTCCTTTTAATGACGCATCGAGAGTTACTTTAGGATCATACTCAAGCGGCTTGAGTGCGACATAGCCGCTCCATAATCGTGTCATGATCCTGTCCCTCTTGCAGCCAAGCCTTAGCCGGTTCGACCCGCTCCCGCAAGCCCAAGACAAAGAGGTTATTGGTTGCCCCTAGGGTTTCACAGGCAGTTTGCACACAGTGGAGATCGCGACCGGTCAATTGGCTAAAGAAGGACTCTAAAATCCCCGCCTCGGCAGCGCATTGGGGCTGACCCGTATTTTTGGGAGCCGCCGCCGCAAAGGGGGAGTCCCACGTTTTCACCACCAAAAAGCCCTGCTGGTAGAAGCTCACATCGAGATCAATCGTGCCCCAACCGTGGGTCTTCCAGCATTCCTTGAGACACTGGAGAAACTCCACCATTTCCATTTCCGCAAGGGGACGGCGATAGTACTCGCTGACCTCCTCGACAAAGCGGCGATAAAAGTTCTTGCCCCACCAGCGACCACAGTTAAAGAGAACCACCCCACTGGCCTGTCCCACTTCCTGATCGAGGCCGGCATAGATGGCTTGGAGCAAAATATCCGGTAGGGCAATGAGACGGGCACCTTTGCGGTTTTCAATCAGACCTGTTTCAAAATCCCCCTGTACATAGGCATCGGCAGCGTAGTAGTTGCCGGGGATGATGGGGTCTTTGACCAAATCAGCAACAGAGATCATAGGACATCCTCATTCGTAGGCATAACAAGCACTTTCAGCAGACTTCCAACCCTAATCTAGGCGTGGACAGAGACCACCGCTGGCAGACCCACAAGGGTCGCTTGGGCGTGATCCAACAGCGGCAAAATCAAGTCCTGTTCAGCCTCGGTGAGCATTTCCTTGAGGCGGGCACTAAGAAGCTCGTGGCAACTGCTCCATAGGGTTTGGGTTTGGTGGGCGTTGACCACTTCCGTGAGCCACTCGAGGAGCCGATGCTGCAAAAACTCGGGGTTATTCAGGAGCATGGCCATGGCGGCATAGCGCAGTAGGGCGATCGCTTGACGCAACACTTGCTCAAGGGTTTGGGGATTTTCGGTGGGGTATTTCTTTTGCAGAGTGTCGGCCACAGGCTGGAAGATTTCAATTTCATGATCCCGCAGAAATTCATAGGTACTCAACCGCTGTTGCAGAGACTCGATGTGGTGGCGGAAGACTTTGATGTCCACATTGCTGAGGTAGTTTTCTTCGGCTTTGTAGTAGAGATTCATTAACTCCGTGTGCATAGGGATCTCCTAAAACAGGTTTGATAAGTCTGAGAGGGTGACTTCGGGTTCCACGGGGGCAGGGGGCGGGGGTTCCACTTTCCTCACTTGGGCAATCACGGGTTGGCCTGCCCAAGGAATACTGGCACAGAAGTCTTTGACCGACAGGCGCCAGAGGCACAGACTTGGCTCGAGGGAGATGGCTTGATCCGGACGGCCTTCCCAGTTGAGTTGGCGGAAGAAGGTTTCTACCGACCATGCAGCCCAAGGGAGGGTAGGGGCAGCAACGGGGGGAGCCGCCATTTCCTCCTCTAGGGGGGGTGAGATCGCAGGCAAGATGACCCCAATCCCTTCCCAGTTGATGTGACCAAAGAAGTCCTTGACGCGGTAGCTGGGCCATTCTGTGGGACTCGTGGGAGCGATCGCCCCTTTGACCTCAAGCCCCAGCCAATTGACCCGCTGCCAAAATTCTCCTACTTTCAGGGATTGCCAGTTGAGAACCAAGGTTTCTGCGACCGGCTGCTGGCGCACCAAGCCCAGCCAGTTCAGTTCCTCAAAGAATTCAGCAACGGCTTGCTGTTGCCAATTACCGTTTCGGTTTTTCATAGACCAGTTCTCCACTGCGGAGCCGTTTTTCAATATCTTTGGCGGAGGCTCCTTCGTTTTGCCAGAAGGCAGCGGCATCAATGCGATCCTGCTTGCCGAGCAGGAACTTGCAGTAGGTTTCTCCCATAGCGTAGCACTGGATTTCAATACAACTGAGTTCTTTTTGAATCAGGCCGCTAAAGAAACCGGCAAAGAGACCTGCGTAAAGGTGGCACACGGGTCGGCCAACATCCCCCAAGGTACGCGCCACAACCGAATCAAAGATGTTGATAAACATGAAGCCGTGTTTTTGCTCACTGAGATCCACTTCCCAGTTGCCCCAGCCTTGGGTTGTGCAGGGCCACCACCAAGCTTCGAGGACATAGGGAAGCCGCATTTGCTTGATCCCCTGCTCATAGCCATATTCCGTGGGAAACCACTCTTGGAAGAAGCGGGCATCGCGGCGTCCCCATTCTTCACCAATTTTGTACATGACGACGCTGGAGGCAGGGCCAACTTCCTCTTCAAGGCCTTCAATGAGGCCAATGATGAAGTCTTCGGTGACGAGGAGGTTGCGGGCATTGTTCCAATCGGTGTAGGTACCGCGATCGCTATCGAATTGAAAGAAGTCCCAAAAGGCATAGTGATGGTGGCGTTTCGGGTATTTTTTGCGCAGGAGATGGTTAACACCGTAGCGATCGCCAGTGGCGGCTTGGGGTCGGGAACGGGTCATGGTCATAGGGTGACTCCATCAAATAGCGTCAAGAATATCGACAAAGACAATTGGGAACTCAAGTCAAAAAAGCATAGAAGCCATCATTCAGCAAAAAGCAATTCGATGAGAAACACATCATGGTTCAACACAAAACAACGAATTCCACCCTCCCCTGCCTCAGCATTGCTGCTGCTTAAATCATGACCGATCTATCTTTTCGGGGGCAGGTGTTCTTAATTGAATTTAGTAATCCTGTTACCACCCTTAATGTTTAATCTAGGGGGTTCATTTTGATGCTTTCCTCCGTAGGAATACGGATTTAGAGGAGTTGAATGTGCCTTAAAATGTGAAATCTTATGAAGACAGACACGCAGGCACTGACGTTTCAACAAAAAATTTATTGGTTAGTGAAGCAAATCCCCGTAGGACGTGTGGCCACCTATGGCCAAATTGCCGCCCTGTGTGGTTGGCCGCGTCATGCACGCTATGTGGGCTATGCCCTTTATCAAGTGGCACCGAATTCTGACATTCCATGGCATCGGGTGGTTAATGCCCAAGGCAAAATCTCCTACGCGCCCCAACGCCAAGGGACGGATGAGTTACAGCGCTGGCGCCTAGAGGCAGAGGGGATTATTTTTGAGGCGGGCGATCGCATTAACTTGAGGCGCTACCAGTGGCAACCGTCGGTTATAGTTGATGAGCTGTTGATCGCCACAGAAACCTCAGCGGTAGGGTAAGTCTCCTTGCAGTTTCGCTCACTATAAACCCGGTATCATAGTCCTTAGTGCCGCTGCACCTGTGAGTTTGCTATGACGGTTGCCTATTTTGACTGCCCTGCTGGGGTGGCAGGGGATATGTGTCTGGGTGCCCTCCTTGATCTGGGGGTTCCCCTCGACTATCTGCAAAGCCAACTGGCCAAGCTCGGGATTGCCGATGCGTTTGAGTTGACCACAGAAACGGTGCAGCGCAAGGGACAGCGGGGATTAAAAGCACAGGTGCATCTGCGCGATCGCCACTCCCATCACCATCGCCATTGGCCAGACATTGCAGAGCAAATCCGTGCCGCCCACCTCAGCGATCGCGCCCGTGACTGGAGCCTCAAGGTTTTTGAAGCCTTGGCCATTGCTGAGGGCGCCGTGCATGGCATTGAGCCAGAAAAAGTACATTTCCATGAAGTGGGAGCGGTAGATGCCCTCGTGGATATTGTCGGCACCTGCTTGGGGTTGGATTACCTCGATGTTAGTCACATTTACTGCTCGGCGCTACCCACTGGGGGCGGAACGGTCAAAGCGGCCCATGGTCAACTACCAGTCCCTGTTCCTGCGGTCTTACAACTGTGCCAAACCTACCAAGTGCCCCTCTATAGCAATGGCATTGCAAAAGAACTGGTCACGCCTACGGGAGCTGCCTTGGTTTGTGCCCTGAGTGAGGGCTTTGGGGCACCGCCAGCGATGACATTGAAACGGGTGGGCTTAGGCGCTGGGAGTCAAGAGTTGCCCCTACCGAACCTCTTGCGTCTCTGGTTGGGAACCCTGTCGAACTCAGCAGAAACAACTACGGCAAAAACCATTGTCGAACTGCAAACCCAACTGGATGACATGACACCCCAAGCCCTCAGCTATACTCTTGAACAACTTTATGCTGCTGGTGCGATTGAGGTCTTTTACCAACCCATTACGATGAAAAAGTCACGCTTGGGGGTGTTGCTCACGGTGTTGTGTCCCCCCAGTGCAGAGGCCGCGTGTGTCCAGACCCTCTTTCGCGAAACAACGACGCTGGGGCTGCGGCGGCAGGTACAGGAGCGCTATATCCTTGAACGCCAAATCAAAACCATCACAACATCATTTGGTGAAGTACGGGTGAAAGTAGCCGAACACCAAGGACAGCGGCTCAATGTCCAGCCCGAATACGAAGACTGTGCCGCCCTTGCCCGTCAGCATCAGCAACCTTGGCAGGTGGTCTATCAAGAGGCCTTGGCTGTGGCGCTGCCACTGTGGCTCCTAGGCTAGCTTGGGTTTAATAAAGACAATGGCCTGTTTCCAAATAATGGTGGGTTGATCGTAGTGATCGACAACGCACAGGCAATTGGCGTCCTGCCAGCGCACCTTACCAACCACGAGATCACTGGTGCTGAGCTTGACTTCAACCTCGGTGCTATCTTTAATGAAGGTCTGCAACTGGTGAATGCTGGGCAGTGCCGTGTCAAATTCATCGGTCATTGGTTTCCCCTCTCGTACCTTTTTAATTCTATGAGCGTATCTTTTCAGAAGTATCAAGGGTTAGGAAACGACTTCCTCCTCATTGACAACCGCCATCAGGAAGAGCTGCTCTTAACCCCAGAACAAGCGCAACACTGGTGCGATCGCCACTTTGGCGTGGGCGCCGATGGCGTCATTTTTTTGCTGACAGGCACGGGGGATACCGACTACCGCATGCGGATGTACAATGCCGATGGCTCAGTGGCCGAAATGTGCGGTAATGGCATTCGCTGTTTGGCCAAGTTTATTTTTGCCCTTGAGGGTCGCTCCGCCGGCGAAATCGTGCGCTACCGCATTGACACCCTTGCCGGTCTCATTGTGCCAGAGGTACAAGCGGATGGTCAGGTAACGGTGGATATGGGCAAACCCCAACTCTTGGCGCAGCAGATTCCCACCACCTTGGCAGCCGCAGATCAAAAGGTGATTGATGTGCCCCTAATGGTGGGCGATCGCCCGTGGTTGGTGACGTGTGTGAGTATGGGAAATCCCCACTGTGTCACGTTTGTCGAGGATGTTACTGCGGTTGATCTGGCAACCCTTGGCCCACAGTTTGAACATCACCCCGTTTTTCCCCAGCGTACCAATACTGAGTTTGTGCAAGTCCTAGGGAGCGATCGCCTGCGGGTGCGCGTCTGGGAACGGGGAGCGGGCATGACCCTTGCCTGTGGAACGGGAGCCTGTGCCACTCTCGTCGCTGCCGTCTTGACCCATCGCCTGAGTCCTGTGGGCGATCAAGCCCAAGCCACGGTTGAACTGCCGGGGGGAGATCTCCATATTCGCTGGGATTTGCCTAGCCAACATTTGTATATGACCGGGCCTGCCCTCGCAGTCTTTAGCGGTACCTTGCCTTAGGTGAGTTATGACCCGTCGGCGACAACTGTGGTATTACCCTCTTTTTCAGATTCCCCTCATTCTTTTCATAGGCTGTGTCCTGCTGGCGCTGCTCTTCTCACTGTTGAATTGGGGACGCCCTAGTGTCGCCGTTGTCCTCTCCCTTGATCTCAGCGGCAGTACGTTTGGCAATAATCCGTTGCAATTTAATCAACCCCAAACTGTAATGGCGCAGCAGGTGCTCGCTGCCAAGCTCTACTTGCAACGCAACCAACGGGAACTCACCACCCCCAACGAAGTCATGATCCACGGCTTTGGCCGCAATGTGGTGTTTCTGACGCCGCGGTTTGAGACCAATAGTGATCTGCTCCTCACCCAATTGGATCAAGCCCTCAATCGCAGTGACTTGCTTGCCCAAGTGGATCCCAGTGCCACCAATCTTTCGGGGGCGATCGCCATGGCCACCCAACAACTGCAACAGATCTCGAATCGCTGCCGCCAACTGCTCCTCATTACCGATGGGGAAGCCCCAGTAGATGCAGGCGTGGTGGCCAATGCCCGCCAACAACGAGTCAAAATCAACGCCATTGTTGTCGGTGATCATGCTCCGCAACTGGCCGCCGCTACCCAAGTCACAGGTGGGCAATACCGCTCTGCCCCCGTCGCCATTCTCGAAGAACTGGTGGGTCAAACCTTTTTTGAGGGCTTCAATAGCAACGCCCGCTGGCCAATCTTTTGGGGCGGAATGGCCGTCATTTGTTTTATGTGGCTCTTGGTCTTGCCCTTGGATCGCTGGGTGTTGCAGGGATGGTTGCATTTGCCGATGAATCTGGCGGGTCAAATTGCCTTGCTCAATGCCTTTTTCTGGACAGTGGCAATTCCCATCATTCTCTGGCGATTTCCGGGCTGGCCCTTTGTACAGACCTGTTGAGGAGCAAGGATGAAGCGTCGCTGGTGGTTCTTGGTGTGCATGGTTGCCCTAGGATTGATGCTGGGCGGTACCCAAGGGAATTGGGAGTCCTTGGCAGGCACCGCAAACCTGACGCGCCAGAATATCCAACTGCCAGCAGCAGTGCATTATCCGTTGCCCCCCTCCCTCGCTGAGATTCCTAGGAAAGGTGAGGACTATTTTGATGAAGTCCAAGCGGTGGAAGTGGGCTATCTACTGTGGACAGAGTTCCCGGTCACCGTTGCCATTGAACCGCCGCCGTGGGATCCGAACCATGTGTGGCAAGCAGCGGCAGAACAGGCCGTAAAGGAGTGGTCCGCCTATTTGCCCCTAAAAATTGTGGATGCCAGCCTAGCGGCGAATATTCGCTTGCTCTCGCAGCGACCCACGGATCAAAATAACCGCCGCGCCCGCTTTGCTGAAACCAGCTACGAACTCTTTGTGGATAGCCAAGGGGTGCTGCGCCATCGCTGCCGTGTCGTGGTGCGTCCGACTCAAGCTGCCAAGTTTGTCCTTGCAGCGCTGCGCCACGAACTGGGTCATGCCCTCGGCATTTGGGGACATAGCCCCCTACCCACTGATGCCCTCTATTTTGCCCAAGTGGCGGATCCGCCCCCCATTTCACAGCGGGATGTGAATACCCTGCGGCGGGTCTATGAGCAGCCGACACGGTTGGGACAGCGGCTAGCGGAGTTGACCCCCCATGGATGACTTGATCCTTTGGGGCATCCTATTAACCCTAACGGCGCTGGGGCTATGGCTAGAGCAGCGTTTTCCTTGGGCAGCACGCTTGGGGTCTGCGCTGATTGTTTTGATTCTGGCGGCCATTTGTGCAAATTTGGGTCTTATTCCCCAACAATCGCCGGTCTATGACACGATCTACGGCACCATCACCTCGTTGGCGATCGTCTGGCTACTACTGCTGGTGAATTTACAGGATGTGCGGCGCTTGGGGCGATCGGCGCTGTTGGCCTTTGGTCTTGCCAGTTGTGGAACCTTGGTGGGCGCTCTCCTTGCGGGTGTGCTGTTCCATCGTCGGTTTTTGGGGGATACCCCCCGCTTGGCGGGCAGTTTGGCGGCTAGTTATATTGGCGGCAGCATTAACTTTGTGGGGGTTGGGCGTGCCCTCAACCTTTCGGATTTGCTCTTTAGTGCGGCCACGACGGCGGATAACCTGCTCACGGCAGTTTGGCTGGCGATAACCCTTACTCTACCCTCGCTATTAGCCCGTTTTTATCCTTCACGGGATGCAGAGGCAACTGTTAGAGTGATGCCGCTACCGACGACCTCAGCGATCGCTCCTGTGGATTTGGCCATTCTCCTCAGCTTGGCCATAGCTATCTTGGTCTTGTCAACGGCACTGCATCAGTTTTGGCCGCTGATTCCCACCATTGTCTGGCTCACCACCCTCAGCTTGGCGCTGGCGCAATTCAAATGGATGCGCTACCTGCGGGGCACGGGCGCTTTGGGAATGTTTGGCCTGAATCTTTTTTTTACGGTGATTGGTGCCGGTACCCATGTGCCCTCCCTGATTCCGGTGGGACTGGAAATGATTCTCTTTACCACCGTGATTGTGTTTACCCACGGTCTTGTCACCTTCGGCCTTGGGGCACTCCTGAAGTTGGATGTGGAACTGCTTGCCCTTGCCTCCCAGGCAGCTGTTGGCGGACCAACCACAGCCGTTGCCCAAGCCACGGGTCGGCATCAACCCCAGTTAATGGGGGTCGGGATTACCTTGGGACTGCTTGGCTATGCGATCGCCAGCTATTTGGGACTGGCGCTTGCCCAAGTTCTTGGCTGGATGGGTTTAGGGTAAACTAACCAGAACAAATAAACTCAATTCCAAGCGGGTCAAAAGGGCTTGCAGTTGTTGCCGTGCCACCCTTGGTTCAATGGGTTCTAGGGTGAGGGGGTCGAGGGGAGCCAAGCGTTGATAGCGATCGCACAGCTCTGGAAAGGGAAGGGGCTGATCAAACAAGGGCAGCAGTGTTGCCAATCCCAGCGGATCCACATAGACCGACGTGGGACTAGAAAAGGACATAAATGTGCCCAAGTCTACAATCATGCGGTCATTGAGATACCCTAGCCATTTTTCCTTGATTGCCTCAGTGCGCAGTTGCGGATGCAGATAAATCGTACTTTGATCCCACTGCTCCTCAGACCATTCCCCTAAGTCGGGTACCGCGGCACGGGGTTGCGGAGTACACCAAAAATCCAAGAGGCGATGCACGGGATGCAAAAGTTCATACATCTCCAATTGCACTGCCTGGGGCACATCGGGCAAGCTCAGCGCTAAAAAGGTGGGCAGGTTCTCTGGGTCTTTGAAGAGATCCACCAGATTCCAGTGGCGCCAGTTAACCATGGAAATGAATTCCAGACCCGCTGCTTCTAGGTATTGAAAGAGTTGGGGAATCGTGCTGCCCTTATCGCCCACCAGTAAATGATTCGCCAAGAGGGTCTCATTACTCTCCTCCTTCTCATAGTGCGGGTTCCAAGCGCGAACCTTCAGATCGACACCATCCTTGAGTTCTTTCATGATCTCGCGGACAATGTCCATTTCCATTTCTTCGGGGTTGTCGTCCATCAAGCCCATCAGCTTAAAGAGGTTTTGGGCACGAAAGTAGGGGAAGCGTTGCAGCGCACTGTGGAGATTGGCGCGCAAGATACCATCGGGCTTAAGGACACTTTTGAGGGCATTGAGGCCTGCGACGGGGTCAGGCAGCAGATACAACACCTCATCGCAATTGATGTAGTCAAACTGCTCGCCCCAACTGGGCAAATCCAAAATGGAGCGCGCCTCAAAGTAAACGTTGTCAAACTGATGAAACTTAAGCCGCTCTGCCGCTAACTTCACAGACTCAGGGGACAGGTCAATACCGACAATTTCCGCGCCGGGGTTGGCGATCGCCAGCACTAAGGACTTATAGCCAGTGCCACACCCGGCATCGAGAATCCGCTTGCCCTTGGTCTCTGGCACCCGATGATCCCGCACATAAAAGGCGGTCACCAAATCGTGGACAAAGAGAACATTCGGCTCATCCTTGGGAGTTTTGTCAATGGCAACACGGGGATAGGGACCATAGTCAAACTGGCGGCGAATTTTCTCTAGATCACCCGTAGCAGCCATCTATTTCTCCCAAGTGGTTCGTTTCTCTGTCAAATTCATCCTACAGAATGACGGCGCTGGAGATAATTGCGCAGAAAGTTTTAACGCCCTCTGGGGAATTGACGATCGCTCGGTAGGGGTAGCAGGAGACCGGCCATAAACCGCAGCACCAGACGTTTGAAGGGGGCAACAGTTCGCAACAGCCACAAGCCCCAGCGGCGCACCCCCACCAAAGGCCACCACGCATTGGAAAAAAGCCGATTGAGTAGGTCGGTAAATCCAAGGGTTAGGGCATTTTGCCACCAGCGTTGACGGTGAAATTGGATTAAGGACGGGCGATCGCCCAGTCTCTCACAAGGTGTAGCGAGAATTTGTTGCGCCAGTGCCCACACATCCCGCAGGCCTAAATTTAGCCCTTGCCCTCCCACTGGATGACAGCGATGGGCGGCATCGCCAATAACCACAAAGCGATCGGCCACATAGGAATTCACTTGCATTAATTGGGTTGGAAAGACAAAGCGATCGCTCACAGCGGTAATCTCCGCCATCTGCGGGTCAAGATAGGGCTGAAGTTTCGCTAGAAAGGCGCGATCGTCGAGGGCAGCAACGGCTTCCGCCTCTGGGTGGGGCAGTGTCCAAACCACTCGATAGCGATTCCCCGCTAGGGGGAGCACCCCCATGGGGCCTGTTGGCCAAAAGCGTTCATAGGCGATCACGGGTCGGGGATGGGCAACATCGAGGGTAGCAACCACACAGGACTGACCATATTGCCATCCCTTGGGTTCAATACCCATCTGCTGCCGCAGGGGAGACTTGCCACCATCTGCTGCCACCACTAAACGCGCTGCCAAGTGAGCCACCTTGGGTGCGGCCGGGTCACCAGAAATGAGCGTCAACTGAGCGCGATCGCCCTTCACTTCATTGGCCACCACCCGCCACGGACAATAGAACGTCACATTGCCAACAGACTGTAGAACGCTCTGAAGGGTCTCGGCGATCGCGGCGTGCTCAGCCACATAACCAATGGCTTCTGTGCCCAAATCGGCGGGGGAAAAGCGAACGGTCAAGGAGCAATGGCCATCGGAGAGTTGCACCACCTCAAAGGGCTGCACATGGGGCATCAGCTGATCCCACACCCCTATCCCCTCAAAGAAACAACGAGACACTTGGTGCAGGGCATAGGCTTGGCCTTTGGTGTTTTCCCGCGCGTAGGGTGTTGCTTCGATGAGGGCGATCGCTAGACCACTGTTTCGCAGCGCACAGGCCAAACTCAGACCCACAATCCCCGCACCGACAATCGCCACATCCACGGCGGGCAATTCTTGGCCAGAAGCGACCAGCGATTGTTCTGCGGGGGCAAAAGCCGATGTCATCACCATTTTGATTCAGGCACAAAAAACACATGCTCCCTCATTCTAAGGAATTTAAAAGATTGCAGAAAAGGGATGGTAATGGCAGACTAAAGGCAGAGCAATGAGTGTATGAGTTTCCCTATGACCCCAGAGGCTGAGATTCCGCGCTTGCGTGATCTGATGCCCGCGTCGGCACGGATGCGCTGTAAGTTGGTTTCTCGACCACAGCAAAGCAAAGTGTTGCGCTATCAGCCCGCTCTTCCTTGGGGCGATCGCCCGATTGAAATTAACTTTCGCCTGTGGCAGCATCTCGATACCCCAGAGCGCGATCTTTTATTGCTGCGGGCAGTGGCGTGGTTTAACACCACGGGTTTGATCAAACTTGACCTCTACCAAGGACTCACGGTGGCAGGCTTGCTGGGTACAGTCTTACAAGTTATCCAAGCAGACCCCGTAGGCATTTTGGTAGCCGGGGGGCTAACCACCTTTGCTGGCCTTCAAGTGTGGCAAAATACGCGGGGCATTCCCGTGGAAGTGGCGGCCGATCGCCAAGCCCTGCAATTGGCTCAACGGCGTGGCTACAGTGAACAAGAGGCTGCCAAAGCCCTTCTTTCAGGCATTGCTCAGGTAGCAGAGTTAGAGCGGCGTCCTGTCCTCACGGTCACTGAACTCATTCGCTGCCAAAATCTACGCCAGTTGGCGGGTGAGTCCGAGATCAAAGTTCCTGTTTAGGGGGCTTGCAGACTTTGCCAGTACAAAAAGCCGGCCTGTGCCACCCCAATCAAAAAGCCAAGAATGCCCCCCAAGCGGACAATGGCTTGCAACTCACTGCGAACAATGCCCTGAATGGCTAGTTCCAGATTTTCTGGCGAGGTGGCCTTGACCCGATCCACAATCACCCGATCCAAATCCAAAATCGGAATCGCCCGCTCAATAATCAGTTCCATATCCCGTTCCAGATAGCGATCGAGCACTAGAGCCAATTCATCGCTGACCACTTCCAGCGAGGCACCCAGACTGGCTGAATCCCGCAGTCGCCGCAAAATACTCAGGGAAATCGTTTCCCACTCCACCGTTTGACTGAGCGTTTCAACGACACTAAAGCCCTGCTCCTGGATATAGCTGCGCACTGTCTGCCGAAACAGTTGCCGTAGCTCCCGCACCGTACCGAGGGGCAAACTTTGTAGGGTGATATTTTGCAGCGCTTCCACCAAGCGTTGCCGCAGTGCCAATGCCGTGATTAATTCTCCAAGGCGGCGGTTACAAGCTTCGCGTTCATTGAGACAATACTCCCGCAGGCGAATTAACGTATTGCGCACCCCCACCAGATTAGCCACCACCCAGTAGGTGCCACTGGTATTTTGGCGTAGTTCTTGATCGAGGACATTAATCGTGCGATCGGTGAGAAAGTCAATAATCGCCAGTCGCAGGCGATCGGGGGGCAACATGACCGACAGCAGCCAATCTGCCAGTTTTTCCGCCTGCTCATCACTCAGTTGCAGCTCCACTAATACCTGATCAAAGAGTTGATTCAGTTGTGGTTCCAGAAAATCTTCCCGCCGCGACCACACTTTAATCAAACGGGGTAGGGCACTGCCAAAAAAATCCCGTAGAATATTGGCCAAAACTTGGGCCGATCGCTGTTCACTTTGAGCCTGAATTTGGCTCAGACTTGTTTGTAGGAGCCAATGGATGACCGCCTTCACTCGTTCCACTTGCAACAGACGCCGCGCTAAGTTTTGCAGCTCCTCTGGCGTCAGGAGAGAACCCAGAATGGCATCAGCAATGCGACGAGCCAGCCGCTCCTGATTGCGGGGAATCAGACCGGGGGTAAAGGGGAGTGGCTTGCCGCCGACATAAATAGGCTTGTAGGGGCGAAAGAGCATGGTAATGGCTAAATCATTCGTAAAGTAGCCGATGACGCCCCCCGCCAACGGTGGTACGAGCAATGTCCAATAGCTGATATTGGCCAATCCTGATTGATTCCTCAAACACCTTTCTTTTGAAGAATTTTACAGGCGGCGAATGGCGTCAATGAGAACTTCTGGCGGCTGAACCCCTTCCCAGCGCTGAACCTCACGGCCTCGGTGGAAAAGAATCAAGGTTGGCAGAGCATGAACGTGGTATTGACTCGACAGTTGGGGATAGCGCTCGGAGTCAATTTTGACGACCTCAACAGCCGATTTCAAAACTTGCTTGACCTGCTCTAAAATCGGCGCCATCATGCGGCAAGGACCACACCAGTCGGCATAAAAGTCAACCAAGAGGGGTTTGTCTGTGGTGGCTAGGAGATCGCTGAAGCTACTAAATTGACGTGTGGTCGACATAGCAAATTCCGATCAGGACTCTAGTTCTCATCATAGACACGGCAGAAGAGAATCGGGGCGAGCAAGTCTGAATGCCCGTGAAAAAGGGAGTATTGTTGAGGTTGGGCACTTTTTGTGATTGCTGCTGAATGCTGGTTACTGCCTCTACCTATCGTCCGAGTTGCTGGCTCCTGTTTCGCCGTGTGAGCCAAATTGTGGGGGTGTTGGGGCGCTTTGGGAGTCAACTGCTGTGGGACTATACTTGGCGGCGGCGGAGCGATCGCGCCCAATCTCAACGTGCGCGTTGGCTCGTACAGCAATTATTGGTCTTGGGACCGACCTTTATTAAAATTGGTCAGTTTCTCTCCACTCGTTTTGATCTTTTGCCCCCGGCATACATTGAAGCGCTAAGAAAGCTACAGGATCAGGTGCCTGCCTTTGACTCGCGACAGGCGATCGCCCTGATTGAGCAGCACTTGGGGCAACCCCTTGCCGATCTCTACGCCACCTTTGATCCCAAACCCCTTGCAGCCGCCAGTCTCGGTCAAGTCCATCGCGCAACGCTCCACAGTGGTGAACAAGTTGTTATCAAGGTACAACGCCCCCATCTAGAGGCGAAATTGTATCTGGACTATCTGGCCATTGGTGAACTCATTCGCTGGGGCGATCGCTGGCTGCCCTTTCTCCGTCCCTATGCCCTCCAAGAGATTTATGAGGAGTTTTTTAGTATTCTGCTGCGGGAAATTGATTACGTTCAAGAGGGGCAAAATGCCGATCGCTTTCGTGCCAACTTTGCCCAAGACCCCCATATTCGCGTCCCCAAGGTCTATTGGACGCATACTTGCCGCTATGTCCTGACGATGGAGTATCTCCCCGGCATTCGCATTGACAATCGCGCCGCCATCGAAGCCTTTGGCTTGAATCCCCAGATGATTAACCAGCGGGGAATTTGTTGCTATCTCAAGCAGTTATTAGTTGATGGCTTTTTCCATGCCGATCCGCATCCGGGGAACTTGGCCGTGACCAAGGAAGGTGATCTGATCTTCTATGACTACGGCATGATGACGGAAGTACCAGCCCTGAATCAGCAGCAGATGGTACAAACATTTTTTGCGGTGCTGCAAAAGGATAGCGATCGCGTGATTGCTGCCTTAATTGAACTGGGGCTATTGATGCCTGTTACCGATAGAGTCCCCCTACAACGGATTATGCAATTGATTTTAGATCGATTTACCGAACGGCCTGTGGATTTAACCGCCTTTCGGGAGTTGCAACAGGATGTGTATGCCCTTTTTGAGCAGCAGCCCTTTCGCCTACCCGCAAAGATGACCTATATTCTCAAGTCCCTCACAACCCTCGATGGGATTGCCCGCAGTTTAGACCCTGAGTACAACCTGAGTGCGGCGGCCCAACCCTTTGTCAAGGAATTCATGCGTCGCTCGCGGGGGGGCTGGCGAGAACTGATTCACCAAACCCAAACCCTAATCAACCAGCGATTACAGCAGCCCAGTCGCCTTGAAGTGCGGCTGCAACAGTTAGAGGATCGCTTGGCTTGTGGCGAACTGCAACTGTCGGTGCGCAATCCCACCATGGAGCGGCAACTGCGGCGCATTGAGAGTTTGTTAATTTGTTTAGTCTATTTGGGATTGGCTGGTTTTACCCTTTTGGCGGGGGCGATGTTGTGGTCAGCCAAAGCTTTGGGGGGTGCGATCGCTCTTTTTACAGTAGCAGCACTAGCGGGTTTGGCACTCCTGCGTAGTTGGCTGCGCTTTCTTTGGTTATGCCGCTGGCAATAGGCGGTTAGGAGGATTCCCTGAGGGCGCGGCGAAAGCCCAAGGCAATCAGGATATTGGCCAAGGTTAGAAAAAATTCTGCCCCCCCGTGCAACCCATCCACATTGGCCAAGGTTGTGCCATAGACCTGTTGGGCATAGAGTCCCGCTGGAATGGTGACAGCAACAAACACCAGTGTCCCATAGAAGCCAATGAGGGCTAAACGGGGGGTGTTGGGGTTGCGGGTCATGAAGTACAAGAACCCCAAATAGGGAAACAGCGAGAGGGCAAAAAAGGCATTCGTCAGCATTAGCGGCGTGCCAGCTTCTTGCTCATTTTCCGCAGTCGGATGGATTGGGGCGTTACCTCCACCAGTTCATCGGGGCCAATGTACTCCAGTGCCCGCTCTAGGCTCATTTCCACAGGTGCTTGCAGTTGCACTAGTTCATCCCCCGTTGAGGAGCGGAAGTTGGTGAGTTGTTTGGCTTTGCAGACGTTGATTTCGAGGTCTTGGGGACGGTTGTGCTCACCGACAATCATACCCTTATAGACTTTGGTGCCGGGGGTAATGAAAAAGACACCACGATCTTCGGCGTTTTTCAGGGCATAGAAGGTGGCCGTGCCCTCCTCAAAGGCAATTAAGACGCCATTGCGACGGGTGCTGATCTCGCCTGCCAAGGGACGATAGTCCAAAAAGCTGTGGTTCATAATCCCTTCGCCGCGCGTTAGGCGCATAAATTCGCCCCGGAAACCAATGAGACCCCGCGCCGGAATCACAAACTCCAGTTGCGTCCGACCATTGCCCCCCACCTGCATATCCTGCATTTCGCCGCGTCGCTGGCCGAGGCGCTCAATACAGCCGCCAACGGCTTCATCGGGAACGTCGAGCACTAAGCATTCGTAGGGTTCGCAGGGCTGACCATTGACTTCACGATAGATCACCTGTGGCTGGGACACTTGGAATTCATAGCCTTCGCGGCGCATCGTTTCAATGAGAATGCCAAGGTGCAATTCACCCCGACCAGAAACGGCAAAGCGATCGGGGGAGTCGGTTTCTTCGACCCGCAGTGCCACGTTGGTTTCCAGTTCCCGAAACAGGCGATCGCGCAATTGCCGCGAGGTCACAAAGGTTCCCTCCTGACCGGCAAAGGGGGAGTCATTGACCGCAAAGGTCATTTGCAGGGTCGGTTCATCCACCTTGATCAGGGGTAGGGCTTGGGGGTTGTTGGGGTCGGTGATGGTTTCGCCAATGTTGGCATCACTAAAGCCAGCGATCGCCACAATATTGCCGGCACTGGCCATGTCCAATTCAATCCGCTTCAGTCCCTCAAAGCCCAAGAGTTTGGTCATCTTTGCCTTGACAATTTGGCCGTTATCCTTGACCAAGGCCGCCTGCTGTCCCACCTGCACGGTGCCGTTGTGAATTTTGCCAATGACAATTCGCCCTAGGTACTCCGAGTAATCCAAGGTGGTCACTTGAAGTTGCAGCGGCGCATCAGGATTGCCCACAGGCGGTGGAATATGGCGGACAATGGCCTCAAAGAGGGGCTGCATATCCTTGCCCTCTTCGTCTAGATCTGTTTTTGCGTAGCCCGCCAAGCCCGAAGCAAAAAGATAGGGAAACTCGCACTGATCATCATCCGCCCCCAGTTCAATAAATAAGTCCAACACCTTATCAATGGCTTTGTAGGGTTCTGCCTGCGGCCGGTCAATTTTATTCACAACCACAATGGGGCGCAGACCTTTTTCCAGGGCTTTTTTCAGGACAAAGCGGGTTTGGGGCATTGGCCCTTCGTTGGCATCGACAATCAGCAGACAACCCTCCACCATGCCAAGGACGCGCTCCACTTCACCGCCAAAATCGGCGTGGCCGGGGGTATCCACAATGTTAATCGTCAAGTCTTTGTAGCGAACCGCTGTATTCTTGGCCAGAATCGTAATGCCACGCTCGCGCTCCAGATCATTGGAGTCCATGACGCACTCAGGAATGTCTTCCCCTTCACGAAAGGTACCCGACTGACGCAGTAGGGCATCCACCAGAGTGGTTTTACCGTGGTCAACGTGGGCGATAATGGCAACATTACGAATCGGCAGACTCATAGCGACTTCCTGCGGGTTTTGTAATAGAGCGTTGAGGAGCGTAAGAAACCTTTACAATCCTAGCGTAGTTTGGTAGAGGAACTGAGCCATAGGTAGTGAGGTGTTTCCTCATCACTAATTGTTGGGGGGTGCCCTCGATGACCGATCGCCTGAGTTGGCTGCAAACCCATACTCCTCTTAGATCGCTTTCTTTGGCAGCATTAGAGGCGATCGCTGCCGCCCTGCGCACAGAATCCATTGCGGCCAATCGTCGCATTGTCCTTGAAGACACACCCGTTACTCATCTGATGATCCTGCGATCAGGAGAGCTGGAAGCCTACCACACCACCCGCGATCGCCCCGCCACTATAACGACCCTGCCACCGGGAACGGTTTTGCACTGGCCAGAACTGGTACTGGAGCAACGGGCACCGCAAACAGTGATTACCCTCACGGACTGTGAATTGTGGACATTGCCCCGCGAGGTGTTTGCCACATTGGCTGATCAATTTCCCGAACTCCGCCAACAGGTGTCGCAGCAGTTGCAAAGTACCCTCAGTGATCTTGCCCACGAGCAGGAGCGGCAGGCAGTCTTGCGCCCCTATCTTGTACCGCGCGTAAAACAGGGAATTGTGGGGAGTAGTCGCTATGCCGTGCGCTTACGCCAAGGGATTAAAGAGGCCGCGAGCGATCGCCAGCCGGTATTGATTTTTGGTGAACCGGGTCTGGAAAAGGACAATATTGCTGCGCTAATTCATTATGGCTCGCGCGATCGTCGCCAACCCCTGATTCGTTTTAACTGTGGCACCCTATCCGCCAATGGGGCAGAACTCTTTGGCAAAGCCACGAAACTAGGTCTCCTTGACTGGGTCGCAGAGGGCACCCTGATCCTCAACAATGTCCATGAATGGCCTGCCCAGCTCTATCCGCAACTGCGCCGCCTTGTGGCCGAACAGACCTATGAACCCGTCGCCGACCCCCCCGTACCCTCCCGCCGCTTTCCGGGGCGATTGATCTTGATTGCCGAAAAGAAAGGCTGCGGTTGCCAAAATCTGGTGCACCACCAAATTAAAGTACCCCCACTGCGGGTGACAAAAGCAGATATTGAAGCCTTGGTGAATTACTATATTGCCCTCTACTGCCGGCAACGGGGCATTCCTAAGCCTCAGATTACCCCCGAAGCCCTACGCCGGCTGCAAAGTTATGATTTTCCCGGCAATTTGCGGGAGTTGGCGAGTCTGGTGGAGCGTGCCCTTGTGCAAGCAGACGGGGCGGAGTTACTCACTGAAGAAGTCTTTTGGCCGGAGCGATCGCGCCAACGGCGA
Organism: Thermosynechococcus sp. QS41; assembly: GCF_031583515.1. Classification (NCBI taxonomy): domain Bacteria; kingdom Bacillati; phylum Cyanobacteriota; class Cyanophyceae; order Acaryochloridales; family Thermosynechococcaceae; genus Thermosynechococcus; species Thermosynechococcus sp. QS41. Next base: position 1,798,850 of record NZ_CP134181.1, on the reverse strand, counting down.
TTTCGTTGGAACCTACTCAATGCCTATCCCCAATTGCGTGCTTTTCTACGCAGTCCGTGGTGGCCCGATCGCCTCAACTATGGCCTGACCCTTTGGCTTTTTCCGCTGATTGTCGCCATTGGCCTCTGGGGACCCCAAGATCGCCCAGACAACTTTACCCTGAACCTCTTCTGGGCGTGGTGGTGGCCGGTCTCATTGCTGATCTTTCCCTTCTTGGGGCGCATTTGGTGTGCGGTCTGCCCCTTTATGATCTACGGCGAAGTCCTGCAAAGGCTATCCCTTAAGATTTGGCCGCGCAAGCTGCGCCCTTGGCCGCGTCAACTGGCGGAACGCTGGGGGGGCTGGGTGCTCTTTGGTCTCTTTGCCGTGATTCTCCTGTGGGAAGAATTGTGGGATTTACCCAATACGGCCTATCTCTCCAGTTGGCTACTGATCTTGATTACAGCGGGAGCCGTGATTTTTTCTCAGCTCTATGAACGTCGCTTTTGGTGTCGCTATCTCTGCCCCATTGGTGGCATGAATGGCCTCTTTGGCAAACTCTCCATTCTTGAATTGCGGGCACAGCAGGGGGTGTGCGCTGCCAGTTGCCAGACCTACCAATGCTACAAAGGGGGTCCCGCCCTTGGGGAAGGTCAAGAAACGGGGGGCTGTCCCGTCTATTCCCATCCGGCTCAACTAACGGATAACCGCAATTGCGTTTTGTGTATGACCTGTCTCAAGGCTTGCCCACATCGCTCGGTGGAAGTGAATCTGCGTCCGCCGGCTATTGATCTCTGGACCAGTCATGAGGCCACGGCGGCTGAAGTTTGCCTGCTGTTTTTGCTCTTGGGGGCGGTGGTATTGCACCGTTTACCGCTGCTTCTGGCATGGCTGGGACTTGCAGAGGCCAATTTGGGCGTGCAGGCGATGATTGCGGTGGTGGCGCTAGCTCTGCCGGGACTCTTGGCATGGGGTTGGCATCAGATACACCGACAAGGCTCGGTTCCCTTTGTGCGCTTGGCCTATGGGTATCTGCCTTTGGTGCTGGGTGCCAATTTGGCCTATTATTTGCCCCTTGGTCTAGGGGAGGCGGGTCAGTTGTTGCCCGTAACCTTTGCAACCTTTGGCCTCGATGGCACGAGTTTGCCCAGTTGGCAAGCCCATCCAGCAGTGATCGGGTTCCTGCAAACGACCACACTTGTCGTCAGTACCCTTGCCAGTTTGCTCCTCAGTCAAAAGATTGCGCGATCGCCCCTACGACAGATGTGGCACCCTTGGCTAGGCATTCTCGCTCTCGCTTGGGGAATTGCCTATTTACTTTGATGGGCTGGGCTGGATTCGCAAAACTTCATCAAAGGCGTGGCGTGTCAAAGAACAGCAGCTTAGTGATTAAGCCAGCAGCCAGCACTAGCAGCGTCACCAAGAATCCCCACAAACGAGCATCGGTTCCATCCTGCCGTTTGACAATTTGCTGCAATGTGGTCTCTACTGTGTCAATGCGCTGCCCCAATTGTGTCTCTACGGCACTAATACGCTGCGACAATTGCGCCTCTACGGCATTGATGCGCTGTTCCAGCTTGGCCTCAACAGCATTGATACGCTGCTCTAGCTTGGCCTCAACAGCATTGATACGCTGCTCTAGCTTGGCCTCAACAGCATTGATACGCTGCTCTAGCTTCGCCTCGACGGCATCAATTTTGTCCTCAAGTCGTTGGAACCTCTCGCCACTGGTGGCAATGTGAATATCTAGCTTTTTCTCTATGGCCTGAAGACTGGCCTGCATCCCTTGGATGGCATCCAACACTTGACTCCATTCAGATCGCGTTACAGGTTCACTCATGATTGCCCCTTTGCATCAATTCCTTTCCTGAACGTCCTAAGCGACCATCGCCCGCCTTTGAAAACTTTGGACCAAAACATGACCAGTTCTGCCCCTTTATTAAGCAAGCAACAGCAACAAATAGTTCACTTACGAAAAACATAGTAAACCTGAAACCCCTGATATTCCTTGGCTTCAGGCTTTTTTATCTCTATGGGCCGGGCTGGATTCGAACCAGCGTAGGCGTAGCCAACGGATTTACAGTCCGCCCCCATTAACCACTCGGGCACCGACCCTTTCATCGCGATTTTTTAATATACCACATCAGGGGGGAGACTTGAGCTTCCCGTTTTGAGAAAACCATTCCCTACTCGTCGAGGGTGTAGCTTTGCAGGTTTTCTAGGGGTTGCACTTTGAGGAGACGTTCGGCGCGGCGAATCTCGCTGTCGCTACCTTGAATTAGGATCAGGTATTTGCCCCGCTGCAATCGCTTTTCAAAGGGGATGCCCGACTTACCCGTAATCACCACTTGCAGACCACCACCTACGGTGAGACTACCGAGAGCGCCAGCGATCGCCCCAAAGATGCCCCCCAAAAGACTATTGTTGAGGCGATCCAGCATCGGCAGAATGTCAATTTGAGTCGCTTGGTTAAAGGTAAAACCGGCAAAGAAGCCAAAGGGAACAAGCCAGATCAACATCCGTTGCATTTGCTGGCGTGCCACTTGAAAGGGATCGGTGAGTCCCAACTCTGACCACTGTTTGTAGCCTCGACCCAAAAGGGCGACCTTTGCCATGGGGAAGCCGTCCTTTTCCAGCTGGGTATAAACGGCCTCGGCTTGGAGGCGATCGCCCAATGTCGCTACCAAGTAATTTTTCATAGCGATAGGATGAAGAAAATCTCTTGCTTGCTTGCAAAGCTATGCTGCCCCTATTGTCCCACTTTCGCCGCACCTTTGCTGATCTGGGCCTGATTGTCGTAGCCAGTGCCATCGCCAGCACGGTGGTGATTGGGATTCGCGAAATGGGTTGGCTCCAACCACTGGAATTGGGTGCCTACGATCGCCTGATGCAATTGCGCCCTATGCCCGGCCCCGATCCGCGACTCTTGGTGGTGGCAGTCACCGAAGCCGATATTCAACGTTACCGCTCCCTATCGCTGCCGGATCAGATCTACGCCCAAGCTCTAAAACAACTCCTCAAACATCAGCCCCGTGCCATTGGTCTTGATATTTACCGCGATTTTGCTGTACCGCCGGGACATGAGGAATTAAACCGCCTTTGGTTAAGTTCCGATCGCCTGTTTGCGGTCACGAAACTAGGGGATGCCACTCACCCAACCATTCGTCCGCCGGCGGCCCTCAGTGCCGATCAGGTGGGATTTAATGATGTCACTGTGGATGCCGGTGGCATTGTCCGTCGCAGTTTACTCTTTTTGCCGGACGATCAGGGGAATACGCTGTACTCTTTCTCCTTGCGGCTGGCGCTGCGACACTTAGCCGATGAGGGGATTGAGCCACGGGGCAGTGATGCCGATCCCAATGTAATGCAGTTGGGGCAAAGTATTTTCACACCCCTGCAACCCAATGACGGTGGCTATGTGGGGGCAGATACAGCGGGCTATCAAATTATGCTCAACTATCGCGGTGATCAGCGGGCAGTGACCTGGGTACCTTTGGAGGATGTGCTCAATGGGCGGGTTGCTCCTGCATTGATTCGCGATCGCGTGGTTCTCATTGGCAACATTGCCGAAAGTGGCAAAGACTTTTTCTATACCCCCTTTAGTTCCGGCCTGCGGGACAATCAGCGCATGGCAGGGGTGTTTATCCACGCCCAAATGGTGGGGCAATTCATTGATGCGGGTTTGGGCGATCGCGCGGTTATATGGTTTTGGCCCAACAGTGTGGAGAACGTTTGGATTGTTCTTTGGGCATTGATTGGTGCCATCCTTGCTTGGCGCGTGCGCCATCCCTTGGCTCTAGCAACGGCAGTGGGCACGGCTCTCCTCATCCTACTGCTGGCCTGTTATGGCTTGTTTTTGAAATTGGGCTGGGTGCCCCTTGTACCGCCAGCATTGACCCTCCTCCTTGGCAGTGGCGGAGTCGTCACCTACACTGCACAACAAGCCCAACAGCAACGGCAAATGGTGATGCGCCTCCTTGGCCAAAATATCTCGCCGGAAATTGCCGCTGCCATGTGGGAACGGCGGGATGAACTCCTCAAGGATGGTAAGTTGCCCGGCCAACGCCTGATTGCCACACTGCTTTTTACTGACTTGAAGGGGTTTAGCACCATTTCTGAAGGTATGGAACCGGAGGAACTCTTTAACTGGCTCAATGCCTATCTAGAAAAAGTGGCGGATGTGGTACAAAGCTACCACGGCGTGATTAATAAGTTCACCGGTGACGGCATTATGGCCGTGTTTGGCGTGCCCATTAAACGAACCAGCCGCGAAGGAATTGCCATTGATGCCCGCAATGCCGTGGATTGTGCCTTGGCCTTGGGACAACTGCTAGAGGAACTGAATCGTGAATGGGCGGCTCAAGGGCTACCGCAGGTGATGATGCGGGCGGGGATCTACACAGGTCCGATTGTGGTCGGCAGTCTCGGTAGTAAAAATCGCCTCGAGTACGGTGTGATTGGCGACAGTGTGAATACCGCCTCGCGCCTTGAGAGTGTGGACAAGCACCGCCAGCCTAGCCCCTGTCGGATTTTAGTGGCACAGGAAACGCTGGAGTATCTCGGCGATCGCTACGAGGTCGAGGCATGGGGACCGTTGGAACTCAAGGGCAAAGAGCGCAAAATTCAGGTCTTTCGCATTCTCGGCGTCCGCGAAGGGCTGGCGATCGCCCCCAATCAGCCCACGGCGATTGAACTGGAGATCTAGCGACCGGGAATGAGCGCACTGCTCAGCCGTTGGATGGCACGGCCAGCAATATCGCGATAGCGCAACTCACCACAGAGGACTTGACCGAGCCGCTGGGTAGCGGAGGGGCGTTTCATGGCAAGGTGGTAGCCGACCTTCGGCATGCGATGGAAGAGTGCTGCGAGGCGTTGCGCCCACACTAAATCCGCTCCCCATTCCTCCTGCAATCTTTTGCTGTAGGTGGCCAAGGCATCCACTTCGCCAGCAAGAGCCGCGTCAATGGCTTCAGCAGCCCGCATGCCACTGTAGAGAGCGGGACGAACTCCCTCAGCCGAAAAGGGATCCACAAGACCAGCCGCTTCACCCGCAAGGAGGGCATGGTGGGTATGGAGTGGTTGCTGACCCTCCCATACCCGCAGGGGATGGTATTGAATGGCATCGTCGGCCAACTGCAGCCCATGGGCAGCGCAATACTGTCGCAAAATCGGTTCCCAATTGGGGCGATCGCTGCCCCGCACAACGGCAACCCCAACGGTTCGCTGGTTCCCCTTCGGAAAACTCCAGAGGTAACCATTTTTCACGAGGCCAAATTCAAAATGCGCCGCGCGATCCCCCCCTAGATTGGGGATGGTCATCACCGCCGCAGTGCGCACCACTTTGGGCTTAAACCCCAGCCACTGAGCCACTTGACTATTGGCACCATCGGCAGCAATGAGATACCGCCCACCATAGGTCGTGGTTGCCGTGTGGATCTGCCAGCGATCTGCTTGGAACGTAATCCCAGTAACCTCGGTCTGATCTGTAACAACCGCACCCCTTTGTTGTGCCTGCTGCAACAGGTACTGATCAAACACCGTGCGATCAACAATCCAGATGGGTTCGGGAATGCTTAACTCGGCTTCAATGGCATCACTGAGCTGCCAACTGTAGCGCACAGTGCGGGTGGTATCGGCAATGGCGGGCTGAAAATCAAAATCAAACCACTGGGCAATGGCGGGTGAAACCCCTCCAGTGCAGGGCTTTGAGCGGGGCAAGGCCAATTTTTCTAGAACTAAAACCTGACGTCCGCGGCAAGCGAGATGATAGGCGGCTGACCCGCCAGCAGCACCCCCACCCACCACAATACAGTCGTAGATTGCCTGCATACGGTTACTCACGGGAGGCAAAAGCGCCCCCACGATAGCGGTTTCCTCAGGGGATAGCAACCCCCAATTCTAGCGATCGCCAGTGTGTTCCAGCTGCCGCGATGGGCAAGGAACCGTGCCGTAGCTACAGAAGACACAACAGTCCCCCGCCTTGGGTTTGAGGTGGGCATGACATTGGGGACACTCCCAGAACACGACACAGGCATCGCTGGGCATCCATTCCGCTTGCTCCGTGTGACAATGGGGACAGACTAGGGTGCTGGAAAACACAACTGACGGTTGACTCATCTTCCTCAGCAGAGACTCAAAGGGTAATGACTTGATCGAGTCCGCTGCCTGCAAGGCTAGCATAAAACTGCGGAAAGCAGCCACACACTACCCCTTCAACCATCCCCTTGGCTTTGACAGAACCGGTGCCACATTCGTCAAATGTTCCTTCGGCCAAACCACGGCGCACCGCACACTGATCACAGGCCATGAGTAAAATCCCCTGTTCCTTGGCAATGCGGGCTAAGCGCTCACCAACGGGATCCCCTAAACGCAAACAAAAGAGGTTATCATCAAAAAACATCATACCCACCACTTCAGCGCCATGATCGCCCCGCTCCAGCTGCGGTAAAACCATCGTTGCCAGCTTAAAGGTGCTGGCCATGTCAGTGGCAAAAATATAGGCAACTTTCATAGAACCATTCCTTTTGATTCAGCCAGCAAAAGCACATTAACTTTGGGCTTGGGAGCGCCGCCGCCGACAGCGCTCAGAACAGTACTTCACCTCCTCCCAGCAATTCGCCCATTTTTTGCGCCATTGGAAGGGCCGCCCACAGACCAGACAAATTTTGCTGGGAAGGTTTTCTTTGCGCTGTTGCTTGGCCATGATTGGGGGTTATGCGTCAGTGACACAGGCGGCCAACTGGGTCAGCAGGGTTGGATGATCCAAATTTTGGCCAATGAGAACCAGTTGATTTTTGCGATCGCCTTTCCATTCCTCATCATCGAGGCTAAAGCGTTTACCACTGAGGTGAAAGACGTGGCGGCGGGGACTTTCCTTAAACCAAAGGATGCCCTTGGCACGAAAGACGGATTCCGGTAGCTGGTGATCTAGAAAATACTGGAATTTGCGCAGTTCAAAGGGGCGATCGCTCTGGAAGGAAACGGAGGTAAAGCCATCCTCTTCAAGGTGGTTGGAGGTCTGATGGGGGTGAGGATGATCATGATCGCAATGGTCATCACACTCATGATGATGGTGGTGACCGTGGTCGTGATGGTGGTGCTCATGGTCGTGTTCTGAATGCTGGGGCGCTGCCTCAGGCTGGAAGTAGCGATCGCTCTCAAACAGCCCCACACTCAAAATCAAGGGCAGGGGCACTTGCGCCTTCACCGTACGAATGATCCGCGCTCCCTCCCGCATTTCGTGAATTCGCCGTTCTAACTCCTGCAAGCGTTCCTCAGTCACGAGATCTGCTTTGTTGAGGAGAATAATGTCACCGTAGGCAATTTGGCTTTGGGCAGCGCTGCTATTGAAAAGATCAAGACTAAAATTCTCCGCATCCACCACCGTAATAATTGAATCCAAACGGGTGAGATCCCGCAGCTCAGTTCCCAAAAAGGTCAGAGCCACCGGCAGTGGATCCGCCAAGCCCGTTGTTTCCACGACTAAATAGTCCACCTTGTCAGGACGTTCGAGAACCCGATAAACTGCATTCACCAAGTCATTGTTAATCGTGCAGCAGATACAGCCATTGGTGAGCTCCACCATGCCCTCATCTTGGGTCACCAATAGCTCATTATCAATACCAATTTCCCCAAATTCATTGACAAGGACGGCGGTCTTCAGTCCCTGTTGATTGGTCAGAATATGATTGAGGAGTGTGGTTTTACCACTACCGAGAAACCCTGTAATGATAGTTACCGGTAGGCCGTGCTTCATTGCCTCCATTTTGGCAGTTGTAGGCAGGGAAGAAGTCGTCATAGGCAGGATGTTAAGAGCGAGAATTATTCTCAAATTATAGCCGCTGCACCTCGCTCAAGGGGTGAGCGATCGCTGTAGGCTAGAAACAAGACCCGATTGCCACCAACAGCCGTTACCGTGGGTAGGACAATGTCCAAAACGCTCCTGCATGTCTCCCCATGTCAAGCAAAATAGGGTAACCTGTTGAGGCCTAACGATTAAGTTGAATATGTCGAACCAGCCGTTGCAACGCCGCACTAAAATTGTCGCCACCATTGGTCCAGCGGTTAGCCATCCCGATAAACTGCGCGCCATTATCCAAGCGGGAGCGACTACCCTGCGCCTGAATTTTTCCCATGGTACCCACGACGATCACCAGCGCAGCATTCGCCTGATTCGCCAAATTTCCTATGAGTTGGGGCAACCCGTGGGCATTTTGCAGGACTTGCAAGGCCCCAAAATTCGCCTCGGGCGGTTTGAACAGGGCGCCATTTCCCTCAAACGGGGCGATCGCTTTACCCTCACCAGTCGCTCCGTCATGGGCAACCAGCACATTAGCTCGATTACCTATCCCCCCTTGGCTCAGGAGGTTCCCGCCGGCGCCACGATTTTGCTGGATGATGGCCGCGTGGAAATGGTCGTTGAAGAAGTGGATAAGGAGGCGGGTGAACTCCACTGCCGAGTGGTTGTTGGCGGCACGCTCTCGAATGCCAAGGGCGTGAACTTTCCAGGGGTTTACCTCTCCATTAAGGCTCTGACAGAGAAAGATCGTGAAGATCTGATGTTTGGCCTCAATCAAGGGGTAGATTGGGTGGCCCTCAGCTTTGTTCGCAATCCCCAAGATGTACTGGAGATCAAAGAACTGATTGCCAACGCTGGGAAGCAGGTGCCGGTGATTGCCAAAATCGAAAAGCACGAGGCGATCGAACAAATGGATGCCATCCTCTCCCTCTGCGATGGTGTCATGGTGGCACGGGGAGATTTGGGGGTGGAACTGCCCGCCGAAGAGGTGCCGATTCTGCAAAAACGGCTGATTGCTGCCGCCAACCGCTTGGGCATTCCCGTGATTACGGCCACACAAATGCTGGACAGCATGGTGAAAAGCCCCCGCCCTACCCGTGCCGAGATTTCCGATGTTGCCAATGCTATTCTCGATGGCACCGATGCCGTGATGCTCTCCAATGAAACGGCCATGGGGGAATACCCCGTCGAGGCAGTGAAGATGATGGCCACGATTGCCGCCCGCATCGACAACCAACCCCAACTGCGGCAACCGCCCGTGGCTGAGTCCATAGCGGTGCGTTCCATTCCCAATGCCATTAGTCAAGCGGTGGGACAGGTGGCAGCACAGCTTCATGCCAAGGCCATCATTACCCAAACCAAGAGCGGCGCTACAGCCCGCAATGTCTCCAAGTTTCGTCCCCAAATTCCGATTTTGGCGGCAACGCCCCATATCGAGGTGGCACGGCGCTTGCAGTTAGTCTGGGGGGTCGAACCACTGCTGACTCTGGATCATCCCTCGATGCGGCAGTCGTTTCAGGCAGCCATTAATGCGGCACAGGAGCGGGGCTTCCTAGAGGAAGGGGATCTAGTGGTGATGACCGCTGGCACGCTGCAAGGAGTCTCTGGCTCCACGGATATGATCAAGGTGGAACTCGTCACCTCGGTGATGGGACGCGGCTGTGGCATTGGTCATGGGTCGGTGAGTGGCCCGGCGCGGGTGGTGCACGAAGGAATGCCAGTTCGCACGTTTAATAGTGGCGAAATTTTGGTGGCCGAGCGCACCAGTGCTGAATTGGTGGAAGCCATTCGCAAAGCGGCAGGCATTATTACCGAAGAGGATAGCCTGACGAGCCACGCGGCGGTCTTGGGGTTGCGCTTGGGAATTCCAGTGATTGTCGGGGTCAAAAATGCCACCCGCCTGATCCGCGAGGGCACGATTCTCACTATGGATGTGGAGCGGGGCTTGGTCTATTCCGGTGCTCGCAATGGCGTCGAGCGATCGCCCGAGTAGGAGTGGAACAGGCAATGATTTTTTTTCAGGCCAACACCTATCTCACGGATTTGGTGACGCGGACGCTCCAAGCGACATGGCAACACTTTCCTTGGCTGGGACAAGAGGACATTGCCCTGACCTTATTGGTGTATCCACCCCCCATTCCCGTGAATACGGGCGGAGCGCTGACCGCAGCAGAATTTTGGCAGTATTCGATTCCCGGCGCCCATTATCGCGGCGATGTGCCGATGTACCCGGCCAGTGTGGTGAAGTTGTTTTATCTGGTGGCCTGTCATGAGTGGCTCCACAGCGGTATGCTTCAGCCGGATGCGGAATTAGCACGCGCCCTGCGGGATATGATTGTGGACTCCAGCAATGATGCCACGAGCCTCGTGGTGGATATGCTCACGGGGACGACTAGTGGCCCGGTGCTGCCACCGGAACCTTTTCGCACATGGCAATACCAGCGCAATATCGTCAATCGCTATTTTCAATCCTTAGGGTGGCCAGAGCTAACTAATATCAACGTGAATCAAAAAACGTGGTGTGATGGCCCCTATGGACGAGAGCAGGAATTTGTCGGGCGCGATCGCCAGAATTCTAATCGTCTGACCACTGATGCCACGGCCAAGTTAATCCACAGTATTGTGGGCGGTGTTGCCGTGTCTGCTAGCGCCAGTCAAGCGATGATGGAACTGATGGAGCGTTCCCTCGATCCAGAGCTTTTGGCCGAGGATCCAGAAAACCAAGTACAGGGCTTTTTGGGGGAAGGGCTACCTCCGGGGGCAAAGTTGTGGTCAAAGGCGGGACTCACCAGTTGGGTGCGCCACGATGCGGCCTATATTGAACTCCCCAATCATTGCCCCTATACCTTGGTGGTCTTTATTGAGAATCGCACTGCCAGTATGAATACAGAGGTTTTGCCCTTTATTTCCCGTCAAATTGCCAGTGGTATTCCGACCCTAGAGGGCACCGGAGTACTGTAGGCCACTGACAACCCCGGCCGCCAAAAGGTGACCAAAGCTGGTGGTAGCCAGCAATTCGGGCAGACCAAAGCCTTCAAAGAGGGCGGGCAAGGAAACGGGTAAACCGGGGCCTTTTCCCCGTGATTGAATGGCATAGCGGCCAATGGCGATCGCAAACAGGTTGCAGAGGATCACCACCAAACCCACAGACGGCGTCCAAGTGGTATCGGGGAGCGTGGCTAACACCATGGTTCCTCCTAAATGGGTACAATTGCCCATGAATTATACGGAACGGCCTGATCGCCCACCGCTAGTTCTTTACAAAATGGTGCATCTCGTTACAAATGCTTAACTCAACTGTCCCTGTCAAAATTGCTGTCAAAATTTGTGGCTTGACTCTACCCGAACAGGCGATCGCGATCGCCCAAATGGGCGTCAGTGCTTTGGGGTTTATTACCGTGCCCCATTCCCCCCGCTATGTCCCGGCAGCAACCATTGCCAAGATCTGTCGCCAGTTGCCCCCCTCAGTACTGACTGTTGCCGTGGTTGCCAATCTCGATTTAGCAGCATTAGCCCATTTAGTCACAACCACAGGGGTACAGGCACTGCAGCTTCATGGCAGCGAATCGCCCGAGTTTTGCCAACAGGTGCGCCATGCCTTCCCTAATATTGTGTTGATCAAAGCCCTGCGGGTGCGATCGGCAGCCAGCCTCGCCGAGATTCCCGCCTACGCCCCGATTGTGGATCGCATTCTCCTAGACGCCTATCACCCGCAGCAGTTGGGGGGCACGGGGCAGCCCTTTGACTGGACATTGCTGAAAGACTTAGCCATTCCTTGCCCTTGGTGGCTGGCGGGGGGCATCACGCCGGAAAATTGCCGTCAAGCGATCGTCCAAACCCAACCCCAAGGGATTGACCTAGCCAGTGGTGTGGAAAGCCAACCGGGGATCAAGGATTTAGGGCGCGTAGCAGCATTGCTGAGCAACCTAGGGATAAATGCAAATCATTCCCTGCACCCTGAGGGCACCCGTTTCTAGGCGCAACTCTTGGATGGCCACCCCCTCACCCAAATCAATGGCCACCGTGGGGTGAGGGTCACCTTCCCCTTGCCAATGCACCTTTTCTAAGCAGAGGGTTCGCTCATCCTGCAAGCGCACTTGGGTCATCAAATGCCAATCCGCCTGCTCCCCTTGGGCATTCACCATCGAGAACACCAGTTTGAGGCACCCAGCACCCAATTCTGCCTGCGTACGCCGCAATTGCCACTCTTGCAGATTGACCCCTGCTTTGCCCAAGCCGCGCTGATCGAGCAATTTCAGCAGTTCCCGTAGGCTGGATTGCAGGAGCGGCGCCCCCAAAGAGGCGTCGAGATCGGCTTGGCTGAGAATTAGTTCCCCGCGCACCGGCACTGGTGCCAAGAGTTTTAGGGGTTTGCCTCGCAACACTTGCCCTAGATTAATCTGAATCTGTTCCGCTTGGACGGCTGCTTGGCGCAATCGAATACCGCGATAACTGGCGCTAGCTGCGGCAACGCGCACGTGGGGTAAGTATCCCCGCAAAATCTGGCGATCGCCCCCTTGAATTTGAATTTCCAAGCCTGTTGCCTGCTCCAACTGCGCAGATAACCACCAGTGCAACGCCGGTTGCAAGACCCGGGGAATTAGTCCGCGTTCAGAAGCGGCACCAAACGCCTCAGCCATTTCTGGGGACGTTAACGACATACGTACTCCTCACACACTTTTTGGGTGATACCTAGGCCAACCTATGGGGCTAGTTCGCTGATTTTAACGAAACTGGACGTAGGTTGGGTCTGGTCAGAGGCAACTTTCCTAATTTGCTAGAACTGGGGTAGTGGAAATGCGATGAGAGGCTGCTCAGCCATGCTGACGATCGCCCTACAACCGGTGCTGGAACTAACCGATGAGCAGTTTGCCGCAATTTGCCGCCAAAACCCTGATCTGCGGCTGGAGCGATCGCCCCGTGGAGAACTAATCATCATGCCCCCCACAGGTGGAGAAACTGGCAGGCGTCATCTTCAAATAGCTGTTCAACTGTACCTCTGGAATCAGCAATCCCGATTGGGCGTTGCCTTTGACTCCTCGACGGGATTTAAGCTGCCCAACGGCGCCATTCGCAGTCCCGATGTTGCTTGGATTCGAGGCGATCGCTGGCACGCCTTGACCCCCGAACAACGGCAAGGATTTGTACCGCTTTGTCCCGATTTTGTGATTGAGCTGCGCGCTGCCAGTGATGATCTGCGGCCACTCGAAGCCAAAATGCGCGAATATCTGGACAATGGTCTGCACCTAGGCTGGCTGATTGACCCGCAAAATCAACGGGTAGAAATCTACCGTTCTCAAATGCCCCCTGAAGTCGCGATCGCCCCTCGGCACCTCTTTGGGGAAGACCTGCTCCCCGGATTCGTGCTGGATTTAACGGAGATTCTTCCCTAGGAAGAGAGGGCAACCAATAGTTGGGGATCAACCTTGAGGCGGATAGCTAAGGTTTGTAGGTGCCGCCGATCGCCCTCGCTGAGGTGCGTGCCCTTCTGCCGCAGTTCACCCATCAGGGTATAAAGCTGCTCCTGTGCCCGATCCAGATTCAGGTTCAAACCTAAGGCATCGCCAATGGTGATCAAGTCCTGCAGCAGGGGACTCAACTGGCTAAGGGTGTCACTGTCGAGGTGGTGGGCAAGATAACGCAATCCAGTGCTAATTTGCTGCTCAAGGAGTCGCTGTTGCTCTTGAAGGCTAAGGTGACAACCCAACAACCGTGCTTCACGGGCGATCGCCGCCAATTCTGCCAGATGGTTTTGCAGATCCGCCAAGGGCAAATCACTGAGATCGCTCAGGTCTTGCTCTAAACTCCGCAAATGGCTAATGGCACGATGGGTCAACGCCACCGCTGCCGCGACTTGCAATTCTTGGGGCACATTCAGGCCATCCCGCTGAAACCCCATCAGGATGCCGTAGTTATCGCGATAAACTTGGGTATAAAGCTGATCCAAGCGCGTAAGGGTTTCCCGCGCCAGCACCCCCATGAGACGGTGTCGTTCCTCAGCAAAAAGATCATCCAAGCTGTAGGCTACCCCCCCAAAGCGTTCCGTAATTGCCATCACCACCCGTGCTGCACTCCCCTGTTGGAAGGCTTGCAGGAGATGGGTCTTGATCTGGCCATATTCCCGCCGCCCTTGGAAGGGTTGAATCGCACAGTGGAAATCCCAGCCCCCCAAGTGCAAGACAGCAAAGATCAGCAGTTGGGACTCGGTTGTCATCGTCGAGGTGAGTTGAATCTGGCCGATCGCCAAGGTCAGGCTGCCCATGCGTTGGAGATGATAATCCCCCTGCTCAATCTCATAGCAGTACAGTTGATGTTGGCGGGGGTAGCTATTAAAGAGGGAACTCATGGCATAGTGGGCGGCCACCTGCTGCAAGCTAATTTGAGCCGTTTTCACCAACTGGTGATAGACCGTTGCCCCATCGCCAAACTGCGGCACATTACTGGGGGCAGCGGCCAGACGCTCAATAAACTCGGGTTCCAACTGTACGCCGGCAACATCCCCTGCCAGTTCGATCGCCCGTGCCGCATAGCGGAGAATTTGTACCCCCTCAGGCCGCGAGAGTTCATCAAAAAACCAGCCACAACTGGTAAACATGAGCAGGGCATGGTGCTGCATCTCCAGCAAGCGCAGGGCATCAATTTGCTCGCTTTGACTCAGGGGGCGGCGTTGGTGTTGTGCCAAAAAACGATGCAGAGTCTCCGGCGAGCGATCGCCCAGCACCTGAATATAGGCATCGCGGGCTGCCCAAACATCCTGAAATAGCTCACTGCCCAAGGTTTCATAAATTTCAATTAGCTCATCCCGCAACCAGTTCAGTGCCTCCCGCAAGGGGCGTCGCCACCGCTGATGCCACTCACCACCCCCACCGCAACCACAATTGTCCTGCCAGCGATCCACACCATGGGCACAGCTCCACGCCGTGACGGGTTTGAGTTCCACCTCCCATGTGGGCGGAAACAGGCTGAGGTAGTAGGCAAAGTTAGTGATCTGCCAGCCCCGCTGTGGAAATTCCACTTTAAAGGCATAGGCGAGGGCTTTTTCACCGCCATACTTGTGATGGCCAAAGGTTTCCCCATCAGTGGCAACGGCAATGATTTGACTGGGGCGATGATCACCGCGCACGGCCTGTCCCAACCGTCCCGCTAGAAATTGCGAGCTAGTGAGCAGATCACTAAAGCCCATGTCCCGGGAAATGGGGCCGTCGTAGAAGAAGATATCCAAGTAATCCCGCTGGCGATCGCCCCCCGGCAAATAGCAGCGATAGGGACGGGTCGGATCAATTTGGCTGCCACTGACTTCAATCCACTCGCTTTCACCGTCGACAAGAATGGGACGACAGCGTTGGGCTTGGGAAGGCGCCAAAATCGTAAAGCGAATCCCCTCTTGAATCAGGGCGGCTACGGTTTCATAGTCAATGGCCGTTTCTGCGAGCCACATCCCCTCCGGTTCGCGGCCAAACCGCCGCCGAAAGTCCGCCTTGCCCCACCGAATTTGCGTGAGTTTATCGCGGTAGTTGGCCAAGGGCAAAATCATGTGGTTATACACTTGGGCGATCGCGTTGCCGTGGCCATTGAAGCGCTGACAACTGTGGCGATCAGCCTCAATAATGCGCTGATAGACCTCAAGATCGTAGCGTTCGAGCCAACTAAAGAGCGTCGGGCCGATATTAAAGCTGAGGTATTCAAAGTTATTGACAATACCAATGACCTCACCGCGATCGTTGAGAATCCGCGCAAAGGCATTGGGGCGATAGCACTCGTAGTAAATACGCTCATTCCAATCGTGGAACGGCTGGGCACTAGGTTGGTGTTCAATGGCATTGAGATAGGGATTTTCGCGGGGGGGCTGATAGAAATGGCCATGGATGGTGATGTACACCCCAAGGGCTTGCAGTTGATCAGCAGCAGGGGAAAATACGGTCGGCGTTACATCTGTTGGATTCAGCATGCAGATCAACCACAAGACAACACATTCACTTTCCTTGATCATCGGCGATCGCCCCAAGGGCTAGGCCGCCTGTGACGAAACTTTAAGCTCCGCAAGATTCAGTTACGCTAGGGTACCACCAAGACCGGACAGGGCGCCAAATTAATCACGCGGTTGCTGACACTTTCTTGAAACCCCTCTGGGGTCAGACCCGTTCCCCGGCAACCCATAATAATCAAACTGGCATTGATCTCATCGGCCACATCACAGATCACAAAGGCAGGTTTGCCGCGCCGCAGCAGTGTTTCCGCCACAATCGCGTGTTGGGCAAAGGCTTCCTTCACTCGATTCAAAAATTCCGCGATCGCCGCCTCTAGCTCCGCATCGGGTTCTGGGGTTTCCTCCACCGAGAGCAGAAACAACTGACTCTGAAACAGTTTCACCATCTCAACCACAGTGGGCATGGCTTCTTGGGTATCACGGCTACGGTCAATGGGAAAAAGAATGGTTTTGAACATAGAGTTCACCTCATTGGAGTCAAGTGGAAGGGCACGCCCTTGGGTAGAATGAGGGTCAGGTGAGGGTTCTGTAACGGGTCACTCCATCGCTGGCTGGGATTGTTATGCCCCTAGTACTATCATCCATGTTTTAACGCATTTAGGAGGCTCTAGCGTGTCTAAAAAATCTGTAGCGCAGTTATCGGCTGCCGACCTAGAAGGAAAGCGTGTCCTCGTGCGGGTGGATTTTAACGTTCCTGTCGATGAGAATGGTGTCATCACCGATGATACCCGCATCCGCGCCGCACTGCCGACGATTCAAGACCTGATCAGCAAAGGTGCCAAGGTGATTCTTGTCAGCCACTTTGGCCGTCCCAAGGGTGTGGATGATAAACTGCGCCTCACCCCTGTGGCTCAGCGGCTCTCGGAACTGCTCCACAAACCCGTGGCCAAGCTCGATGACTGCATTGGTGATGCCGTGGTGGCCCATACCCAAGCAATGGCCAATGGGGATGTCTGTCTCCTCGAGAATGTGCGCTTCCATCCGGGGGAAGAAAAAAATGATCCTGAATTTGCCAAGCAACTGGCGGCCTGTGCAGAAGTCTATGTCAATGATGCCTTTGGCACTGCGCACCGCGCCCATGCCTCAACTGCTGGGGTGACCCAATACCTCAGTCCCTGCGTGGCGGGCTTTTTGATTGAGAAAGAACTGGAATATCTCCAAAACGCCATTGAGCATCCCCGCCGTCCCTTGGCTGCGATTGTGGGGGGATCGAAAGTCTCTTCTAAAATTGGCGTGATTGAAGCCCTTTTAGAAAAAGTGGATAAACTGCTGATTGGCGGTGGCATGATCTTCACCTTCTACAAAGCACGGGGTCTCAATGTGGGCAAATCCTTGGTGGAAGAAGACAAGTTGGAGCTAGCCAAACACCTCGAAGCCAAAGCTCAAGAAAAAGGGGTGGAGTTGCTCTTGCCCACAGATGTGGTGGTGGCGGATAACTTTGCCGCCGATGCCAATAGTCAAGTGGTCAGTATCGAGGCGATTCCCGATGGCTGGATGGGTCTGGATATTGGGCCTGCTTCGGTCAAACTCTTCCAAGAGGCGCTCAAGGATTGCAAAACAGTGATCTGGAATGGCCCAATGGGGGTGTTTGAGTTTGATCAATTTGCCAAGGGCACGGAGGCGATCGCCCGCTGTTTGGCTGACCTCACCAGTGAGGGCGTCTCGACGATTATTGGTGGTGGCGATTCTGTGGCAGCGGTTGAAAAAGTGGGCGTTGCCGATCGCATGAGTCACATCTCCACGGGCGGGGGGGCGAGCCTTGAACTCCTCGAAGGCAAAGAACTTCCTGGTATTGCCGCCTTGGATGATGCCTAGGGGATAGATCATCGCCAATACGCTGTGATCAAATCCTCCGAATCCAAGCATTAAATTCATGAAATTTGTGAATGCCCCATCGTCTCAGCTATGGGGCTTTTTTGTTCTCTGGGGCGATATTCAGACCTTGGGACACCGTGATTTGTTAATTTTTCTAACAACTGTCACTGCCCCAAACTATCCCTGCAAAGAGGATGGAATAGACTAAAAGACTGATGAATCAAGGGTTTGAGAAATTTCTAATGGATAAAAGTGGCTGAAAACCACATATCTTAAAGGTTTCAGGGTTCCAGTTGGGGTCTGGCTATTCTAGAATGAGGCTTGAAAGCAAGCAGAGGCAAGGGTTTCGTGCCTTTCACCCATTTGTTCCTCAATTAACAACCTTTAATGTTTCTGTGGAGTTATCCCCATGAATAAAGCTGAACTCGTGGATGCTGTGTTTAGTCGTGCCCATAGCACCAACAACGTCACCAAAAAGCAAGTTGAGGCGATTATCTCAGCCACCGTCGAGGAAATCATGGAGGCCGTGGCCAAGGGAGAAAAAGTGACACTAGTGGGCTTTGGTGCCTTTGAACCGCGGGAGCGCAAGGCCCGTGAGGGACGCAACCCGAAAACGAAAGAAAAAATGCAAATCCCAGCAACTACCGTTCCCGCCTTTTCAGCAGGGAAACTCTTCAAAGAAAAAGTTGCACCGCCTGCAGCTCCCGAACCGGTGGCCAAGGGCAAGAAAAAATAGTCTGAATGCCCCCCCGCCACGGTGGCAATTTAGCTTGGGCGGCAGCGATCGCTGGCTGTGCTCCCGATGAGATTTTGGATTTTTCGGCCAGTCTCAACCCTTGGGGGCCCCCTGATTCAGTGATTGCCGCCCTACAGACTGCTTTGCCCACGATTCGCGACTATCCCGATCCCGATTGCCGTCCCTTAGTGGATGCTATTGCCACCCTGCATCAACTACCGAGGGATTATTTTTTGGTGGGCAACGGCGCGGCGGAGTTATTGACTTGGGTAGGTCGCGAGTGTGGCGATCGCCAGCAGATTTATCTTATTACTCCTGCCTTTGCTGACTACCGGCGGGCACTGGCGTCTTTTGCTTGCCCCATTGTGCCGATTCCCCTAGCCCGGGTGCAAAGCGACTTTGGGGCGATCGCGCCCTCCCTAACCCCTGAAGATGCCATCCTCATTAACAATCCCCATAACCCCAGTGGACAGCTCTGGTCTCGCAATCAGCTCCAGCCGTTGCTAGAGACGGGTGCCTTAGTGGTCGTGGATGAGGCCTTTATGGACTTTTTGCCGCCGGCGGCTAGTGAATCCCTAGTGGGGGTTGTGCCTCAGTACTCGAACTTGATTGTTCTGCGATCGCTAACGAAGTTCTATAGTCTGGCGGGTCTGCGTTTAGGGTATGGTGTGTCCTCTCCAGAACGTTGGCAACGCTGGCGATCGTGGCGCGATCCTTGGAGTGTGAATCGCTTGGCGATCATTGCGGGTGTGACGGCTTTGGGCGATCGCCCCTTTCAGGAACAGACGTGGGCATGGTTACCGCCAGCACGTCATGCCTTTGCAACGGCCTTAAATACTATGCCCGAACTGAAGGTGGTGACCGAGAGCAAGGCAAACTTTCTACTCATCAAAGCAACGGACGCCATTTTGCCCCTGCAAACCTACCTCCTCCAGCAGCATCGCATTTTGATTCGTGATTGTTGCAGCTTTCCCGAATTGGGCGCTTCCTACTTCCGAGTGGCGGTGCGCCGTGACAGCGAAAATCAGCGGCTTCTCGAGGGGTTGCGGGCTTATTACCAACGCCAGTAGGAATTGCATCCCCCAAAGCCAAGGTGGTATAGTAGCGGTACTTAAGGGGGCGTGGCGGAATGGTAGACGCTGCGGACTTAAGAAATTGAGCCTTAGTAGAGAAATCTATTAAGTGAATGCTCTCAAATTCAGGGAAACCTACGTTTGTCCATAGGGCAAATAGGGCAATCCTGAGCCAAGCCGTTTCTCAAACCCAGACTGGAAACGGAAGGTGCAGAGACTCGACGGGAGCTACCCTACCGTAGATCCTCTACGCGGGTAAAGGGAGAGTCCAATCCTCAACACCCAAGGGGTGGTCGCGAAAGCGGCAGGAGGATGAAAATCCGTTGACCTTAAACAAGTCGTGAGGGTTCAAGTCCCTCCGCCCCCACCAAACCACTTCAGGGTCATCATTCCCAAGGGTTGACCCACTTTTCAAGGCGCGATGAAAACAGAGTACCAGCAACGACAGCAGCAGTTTTTAGAGAAATTGGGCACGGGTGTCGCTGTTTTCTGTAGTGCCCCGCGCGCCATCATGCACAATGATGTGGACTACAACTTTCGCCAAGAAAGCAACTTTTATTACCTCACGGGTTTTAATGAGCCAGAGGCCGTTGCTGTTTTTGCGCCAAACCACAGTGAGCATCGCTATGTTCTCTTTGTGCAGCCCAAGGATCTCAGCCAAGAGATCTGGACAGGGGCACGCCTTGGGGTAGAAGCAGCCAAGGAGCAATTAGGTGCCGATGCCGTATATCCCATCGGCGAGCTAGAGCAGCACCTCCCTCGCTATTTGGAGACGGGGGACCCGCTGTATTACCACTTTGGTCACAATGAGCGCTTTAATCAAGTGATTCTCAAGCACTATCAGCGCCTCTTGGCGACACTACCAAAACGGGGCACAGGCCCACGGGCGATCGCCGATCCCAGTATTCTCTTGGCACCGATGCGGCAAATTAAATCAGCAGCAGAATTGGCCTTGATGCGCCAAGCGATCGCCATCACTGTCGAAGCCCATCAGCGTGCCCGCGAAGTGGCTGCCCCCGGACGCTGGGAATATGAAATTCAGGCAGAGATAGAGCATCTCTTTCGCCTACGGGGGGGCGATGGCCCGGCCTATCCCTCGATTGTTGCCTCGGGGTCGAATGCCTGTGTGCTTCACTACACTGAGAACCAACGGCAAATGGCAGCAGGAGACTTACTTTTAATTGATGCTGGCTGTGCCTATCGCTACTACAACGCTGATATTACCCGCACCTTTCCTGTGAGTGGCCAGTTCAGCGGCGAGCAACAGGCGATCTATGATATTGTCCTCGCTGCCCAAAAAGCCGCCATTGAGCAGGTGCAACCGGGGAATACCTACAACCAAATCCACGATGCGGCGGTGCGGGTGATCGTTGAGGGTCTGGTTGACCTTGGCTTGCTGCGGGGAGCGATTGACGATCTGATCAACGAAGGCAAAGAGAACAATACCCAGAAATATCGCACCTTCTTTATGCATGGCACCGGTCACTGGCTGGGTCTCGATGTCCATGATGTCGGTCTCTACAAGCACAACACGGAAACATGGGTCACGCTGCAACCGGGTCAAGTGCTGACAGTGGAGCCGGGAATCTATATTCACCCCGAAGCAACTCCTGCTGAGGGTCAGCCCGAGATTAGCGATCGCTGGCGTGGCATTGGTGTGCGCATCGAAGACGATGTCTTGGTCACCACCGAGGGGCACGAAGTCCTGACAGCAGCTGTGCCCAAATAATAGAGAGCAGGAAGTCCTCCTCATTGAGTCCTTTACAGCAAGTCCCCGTGGAAAAAACTGTCAAATCCAAACGCCGCGTTGCTGACCATGGTGAAGTACTCACCCCCCAGCACATCGTGCAGGCCATGCTAGATTTAGTCCAGCCAGAAACCGAACGCATTAACTCGCGTTTCTTGGAACCCACCTGCGGTACTGGCAACTTCTTGGTAGAAATCCTCGCGCGGAAGCCCGTTATGCCAAGGTTCAACTTGAATATGAGCGCTACGCGGTGCTGGCAGTGGCATCAATTTATGGTATCGACATCGTAGAGGACAATACCGAGAAGTATCGCAAAAGGCACTCATCGTGTAATGAAGAGAAACGGCACACCTTCCCCAGTCGTCAAGCGAAGCAGAAAAAGGATAATAGCATTTGGTTGGTATGGTGGAAAATATTCACACCTTGATTGGCTTTTGCCTCTATTGCCCTCTTGCCACCATTACTGTGAGCCATTTGGGGGCTCGGCTGCTGTTTTATTGAACCGAGAACCTTCAGCTGTAGAAACATACAATGACGTTGATGGTGAGGTTGCAAATTTCTTCCGCGTCTTACGAGATGAGTCAGAGCGTTTGATAAGAGCAATTGGTCTCACCCCTTTTTCACGTGAAGAATTTTCAATCGCCTGTGAAATAGACCCATCTTTAGATCCTGTTGAACGTGCAAGAAGGTTTTATGTACGCGCCCGTCAAGTGCGAACTGGTCTAGCTCAATCTGCAACACTGGGACGCTGGGCAAATTGCAAAAACACGAGTAGAGCAGGTATGTCAGGAGCTGTGTCTCGCTGGCTTGGTGCAATTGAAGATTTACCAGATATAGCCCTGCGTTTGTTGCGTGTTCAAATAGAAAATAGACCCGCTATTGAAGTCATATGTTTGTACGACTCACCAGATACGCTTTTTTACTGTGATCCACCTTATGTCCATGACACGCGGGGCGATAATAACGCTTACGCTTATGAAATGAGCAACGAAGAACATCGTGAGCTGGCGTCCGTGCTGAATTCAGTTCAAGGTTTTGTTGCCATTTCAGGTTACGATTGCGATTTAATGGACGAGTTGTATCCTTCTCCGAATTGGTACAAAAATATCGCCCCGAGCAAAACAATACATTCGACCAAAGATGAGCGAACTGAGATTCTGTGGACAAATTATGCCCCCAAAGCGATCAATCAAAAGACGTTATTTTAGGAAGAAACAATGAGTACACCTGATAAGGCTCTTACAAACATCCTAAAACGTGCTTCTAAAGATATAAACAATTCGGCTATTTCAGACCATGATATTCGTTCACGGGTTGAGTATGTGTGCCGACAGATTAGTAATCGGGCGTGCACAAGACTCCTCATGGCTTGCCTGTTAACCAAAATAGACCGACCAGATGTTGATCCCCGAAAGCCATACTAGGTTTTTTGCGCCAATTTTTGCATTTTTTCCACAGGTCACGAGCCAAGTTTTTGGACGCGTATCAAAAGCTAGTATTGAATGAACCTGATAGTGCAGTGAGTCAGCCTCTCAAAGAAGCTTTCTTAGTATTAAGGCAAGCTGCAGAAGCAGATAGAGAATAACACCTTAAGATCGGGTTGAAAAAGAAAAAAGATTTCGAATTATTGGTCAGTCTGGGCGTGTTCAATAGTGCCTCGATGAATGATACCGTCTTAAAAAACGCGTAGCGGTGAGAAATTGCCAAGGGGCGATCGCTCCCCTGAAGTTTCACATTCATCCATGCAGTCCAACACTTTAGCCAATAATTTTTATTAAAACTTTACATTTTTAGATTGTTGCTCAATTTTGACTGTGGTAGATTTATGCCAACGCCATCCCTTAAGTTGACAATTATTTTTTAAGCCTATGGCCACAGCGTCAGTGTCTACACCCGATTGGCTGCTCAAGCTCATGCTCCTTGCCATCGAAGAGGGGCGGCAGTGGGGATACCAATTTCTCCATGATCCTCGCTGGGGGGGCGATTGCGATCGCATGGCCAACCATGCAATTTATGAAGCCACCCTCTGGTCAGTGGGTTCTGGAGTCGCCACTGGCGTCATGGGCTGGGCTGGCGTGCCCCTCGATATTGCCTACTTTTACCATGCCCAAATCAAGCTGGCAGCGGCGCTGTTCACCATCTATGGCCTAGATTCTGAAAACGAAAATGTGCTGATGATGCTGATTCCCACTGCCTTGGGGGTTACTGCCGCTGAACTTGCAAACCACTTCGGTACCCAATTTTGTCGGCAAATCTTCAAGACCTTTGGCCGGCAGGCGGCGCAAAAAAATTTATCCCAAGTGCTGATGGCAGTCTTCAGGCAGCTTCCACGTACCCTTTTGCGGCAGATTTTTGGCAAGGTCTCGAGTAAAAGTCTCACCCTACCTGCGCGAGCCGTTCCCCTTGTGAGTGGCGTGATTGGCGGGGCTACAAATGCCGTCATGATGAACATTTGCGGTCATGGGGTGTGTACGGTGATCAAAACGTTTCGATCGCCGAGTTAGGTGTCTTCGACAGGCTCAGACTCGAGGACGGTTTTCAGTGTTGCGGCTAGGGGAATGGCCAGCAAAATTCCCAAGAAACCCGCCACCCGTCCGCCAATGAGTAGCGCAATAAACTGCCAGAGGGGATTCAGGCCCATCAAGTCCCCCAGTAACTTCGGGGTAAGCACGTTATCCTTAATTTGTTGCAAGACCACAGCAATCACGAAAATATTCAAAGCCAGCCACGCATCCTGAAAAAGGATAAGCAGTGTTACTAAACCAATGCCCAAGGTCGCCCCCACCACAGGGATGAGCTGGGCAATACCAATGATCAGGGCAAAGAGAAAGCCAAAATTGACCTTGAAGGCGATCATAAAGGGAATCAGGGCAAGAAACATAAACAGCCCCAAAAAAAGCTGTGCCGAGAAAAAACTGCGAATATTCAGCCGCAGCGAGTAATCCACCATCTGCCGCCAAGACTTGGGTACCAGTTTCATGAGTCCGCGCCAAATCTCACTGCCATAAAAGAGCATATACACCGTTAGGATCAGCACGAGGAGCACATCAACAAATTTAGTTAGGGTTGTAATCGCCACACCCGGTAACATGGCGGCAATCCCTTTGAGCTGGATCGTCAGCTCTTCCATCAAGTCATTCACCCCCACTGGAAAGTGGTAGCGGCGCAGCACTTGATCTAGATGGCGCAAATTTTGATTGCTCGTATCCGCCAACTCTGGCAGTTGATTTAGGAGTTCTTCCGCCTGTTGAATAGCAAGGGGGAGCAGCAACAGCATCAAGACACTGACCACCAAAAGGGTAATCAGTAACACCAAGGCGATCGCATTCCGCCGCCGCAAACCACGAGCACAGAGGCGAATCACCACTTGATTGAGCAAAAAAGCCAAGATGGCGGCAATCACAAGGAGATTAATCGGATATTCAAAATAGAGGTAAACTTGCTCCGCCACCCAGAGATTGAGGACAATTAGAGGTCCCGCTATTAAATAGGCAAGATACCGTTGCCAACTCTGCGGCGGGCCAGACCATCTCATGGGACTCTAGGTTGAATGACTCCTAGGCAGGCGAGTGCGTAACCAATTGCCCAGCACCAGCAAGCCCACGATCGCCAGTGTGCCCCAACCCAAGGGACTTGGATACCAATAGGCTGCCTCTAGGTGATTCAGATAACCGGGCATCAATGTCCAAGTCAGGCGATCGCCCCCCCGCTGAACATGAGGATTGACCACGGTATCAGCAGTAGTGGCTGGACGCTCAATCGGGCGTGCCCCCCAAGGGGTTTCTAGGGCAAGTTGAAACTTCAGGAGCGACTGCGGTGCCACAAGAACAGCTTGATCACGGGACTCAATCCCCAAGGGGCGCAGATCAATGTCATAGCGAAAGCGCTCCCGCACAAAGAGCAACCAGTTCTGGTCAAAAATATCCGCCTCAGCAGTGACTTGGGGAAGATAGGGCACACCACCGATGCGGTTGAGGACAGTGGCCAATTGCTGGCTGGTGTCAAAGGGAATCGTCACCTGAAGATGCGTTTTATCCCGTTCCTTGACCGTTCCCCCCAAGCGGCGCGCCTGCTGAATCACCTGTTCGGTAAAAGGGAGATCGGGTTGGGGCAGCGTCAGCGTGTAGGTGAGGCTCCCCCCAGTTTGTCCCTGATGCTGGATGACCATATCTGCTTGGACGCATCCACTCAAACAGACTACAAGGGGTATCAAGAGCCAAAGTATCCAGCGCTGCATTCCGCCTCTATTCCTTTCCTTGGTTTTGCTGTGCAAGATTATCCTATCTTGGGATGCTGCCAAGGCACAAAAAAACACCCCGAACAGCTCAGGGTGTCGCCATGACTTGTCTAGGCTAATCTAGGCTATTTGTTGGGTTGAGGTGTCAACCGCAGATAGGGCTTAACAGCATTGAAGCCCTTGGGAAACTTCTGCTTCGCCTCTTCATCGCTGAGGGAAGGCACAATCACGCACTCTTGACCCTCTTGCCAGTTGACGGGGGTGGCCACACTGTAGTTGTCCGTCAGTTGCAGCGAATCAATCACCCGCAGAATCTCAGCAAAGTTACGCCCCGTGCTCGCGGGATAGGTCAAGGTCAAGCGCAGGCGTTTTTGGGGGTCAATGATAAAAACCGTGCGCACCGTCAGGTTATTTAGGGAGTTGGGGTGGATCATGTCATAGAGGGTAGAGACTTTCCGGTCTTCATCTGCCAAAATTGGGTAATCCACCTTGACGTTGTTGACTTCTTCAATGTCTTTGATCCAGCCGAGGTGGGACTCCACACTATCCACACTCAAGGCCAAGGTTTTGACATTGCGCTTCTCAAATTCTGAGCGTAACCGCGCCACTTCGCCCAGTTCTGTCGTACAAACGGGGGTGTAATCCGCTGGGTGGGAAAACAATACAACCCAGCTATCCCCTGCCCACTCATAGAAGTTGATTTCCCCCATGGAAGAGGCTTGGGTAAAGTTGGGTACGACATCCCCAAGTTTTAGGCTCATAGATGGTGGCTCCTAGGCTAACGATGTATCTTTAGCTATGGATTCTATCTTGCCACAAACTCTCGTTTATCGGTCGGAATATAGAGGAAAATATACAAACCGATAGAATTGGATAGGATTTAGGGTTGAGAATTTTCAATCGTCGTTGCCTTTAGGGTCTGGACATACTGCTGCACCTTGAGGTCAATACCTGTAATATCCGTGCCCACGACCACTGCCCAAGCCCCCAAAGTCAAAGCTTTTACAGCCATTGTTGGACTGGCAATCCCCCCTTCACAGAGAATAGGCACGTTGAGGTGCTCAACCAGCTGACTCAGGAGCGCCCAACTGGGGGGTGGGGTATGCGCCGTGGTTTCGGTGTAACCCAAGAGGGTCGTGCCCACCCAATCAGCACCGGCAGCAACCGCCGCTTCAGCACTTGCAAGGGAGTCAATGTCGGCCATGACGGGCTTGCCCAGTTCATCGTGAATTCGCTGAATCAAGTCCTGTAGGGGTTCAGGGCGCGATCGCGCTGTGGCATCGAGGGCAATCACATCAGCACCTGCTGTCGCAACGGCCACCGCATCGGCAAAGCGAGGCGTAATATACACAGGGTACTCGGGCAAAACTTGCTTCCAGAGACCAATAATGGGCACCTTTACCGCTTGGCGCACTGCCTGAATATGGGCCGGGGTATTGATGCGCACGGCCACTGCCCCCCGCAAAACCGCTGCCCCTGCCATAGCGGCAATGATTTCTGGCGCCGCCAAAGGGGAATCTGCCGGGGCTTGACAGGAGACAATCAGACCGCCGCGAATTTGCGTTGCTAGGTTCATGGCGTTTCGAGGTGTAATTTCTGACGGGCGATCGCCCCCAGTTCCAAGGACAGACCACTCACTTTTTCTAGGAGGTACAGACAATGCTCTGGCCGCAGGAACGTGCCATCATTGCGACAGACTCCCGTGTAGATGAGGCTGACGGCAGGCCAGTGGTCTTGGTGCTCCTTGAGGCGGATCTGCAGCAGGCGATCGCGCAAATTCACCACTTGGGTTTTCCCTGACTTGGTGGTTAGCTCATAGAGAATTTCAGGGGTGGCTTGCAAATCCTCTAACCACTGTTGCCAAGTGTCCCGCTCCACAGGTTCAGGGGTACGGATGAGCAGTTCATAAGTAGCTGCCCGCAGGGCTTGACTTGCTGCCGGTTCACTTAAGGGCACCACTGCACAGGTGTAAAGGGGCACCTCCGCCGGCAGTTGTTGCCGCAATTGCTCCAGCACCGTTGACGGCTCCACCTCGCGATAAAATTCCAGATCAACAATTTCGCCATAACTGGTCACCCCAAGGGGCAAGGCGCTGGCGGTGGAGATGCGGGGTGAAGGATGAAATCCCCCCGTAAAGGCAATGGGTAGATGGGCACGGCGTACTGCTCGCTCAAAGAGGCGCAGTAGATCTAAATGGCTGAGAAGCGTCATTTCCCCAGTTTTCCCAAAGGTGAGGCGCAGACGTTGCACCCGTTCTTGGGGGGCTTGGGGCTGACCTTGAATAGGCGGAATCGGGGGGGGCGGCACGACCACGTTATGGCCAAAGTCAATGCCACAGACGCCACAATGGGAGCAGCCCTCAAAGGAACAATCGGGAACGACCACCGCTTCTAGGGCACGCTGCAAGTCTTCCTTCAGCCATGTTTTACTAATGCCCGTATCAATGTGATCCCAAGGCAGGGGCGCATCGAGGTTGTGGCTGCCACTACTAAAGACATTCCACTCACCCGCTTCCAGTTGACGGTATTTCCAGTCCAGACCCGCTTCTTGAATGGCTTGCGTCCAAGCGGCATAGGCGCGATCGAGACTTTCCCACCAAGAATCTTCCCGTGCCCCCAATTCCCACGCGCGGCGGATCACTGGCCCCAGTTGGCGATCGCCCCGACCGACAAAGTCTTCCATTGCTGAGATGCGCACATCGGTAAAGTTGGCCTTTAGCCCCTTGATCGTGCGGAATTCCGCCTTCAGTAGCTCCTGTTTGCGCAGAAACTCACTGGTGGAGACCGCGTGCCACTGAAAGGGCGTATGGGGCTTGGGGGTAAAGTTAGAGATGGTCAGGTTAAAGCTCAGGGGCTTGCGTCCTTTGATCCAGCATTCTCGCTTCAGCCAGCGGATCGTTTCAGCAATGCCCAACACATCAGCATCGGTTTCTCCCGGCAGGCCAATCATAAAGTAGAGCTTGACCTTATCCCAGCCCTGTTCGTAGGCAGTTTTGACCCCCCGCAGCAATTCCGCATTGGTCAGCCCCTTGTTGATAATGTCCCGTAGCCGCTGCGTTCCCGCTTCCGGGGCAAAGGTCAGTCCCCCTTGGCGCGTGCCACCGACAATGTGGGCAATGTTTTCATCAAAGCGATCCACCCGCTGGCTGGGGAGTGAGAGGGAGATGTTCTCGTTTTGCAGGCGATTTTTAATTTCCACACCCACGGCGGGCAAAGCCAAGTAGTCGGAGCAACTCAACGACAGTAGCGAAAACTCGTTGTAACCCGTGGCGCGCATCCCCGTTTCAATGGCAGCAATCACCTCATCGGGGGCAACATCGCGGGCAGGGCGGGTGAGCATCCCCGGTTGGCAAAAGCGACAGCCGCGCGTACAGCCCCGGCGAATTTCCACCGTCAGGCGATCGTGAACGGTTTCTACATAGGGCACCAAGCCAATGGCATAGTGGGGCATCGGGGTAGCTACTCGCCGCAAAATGCGCTCGGGCACATCGGGACGATTGGGTTTGACGGCGCCATCCCCTTGGCGATCGTAAAATTGCGGCACATAGACCCCCGGCACCTGTGCCAAATCCAATAGCAAGTCCTGCCGACTCAAGGCGGCTCGTTTGCCTTCTGCCACCACGAGGCCAATTTCGGGCAAGAGTTCCTCGCCATCCCCAAGGGCAAAAAAGTCAAAGAAGTCAGCGTAGGGTTCAGGGTTTGATGTCGCTGTCTGTCCACCGGCAAAGATAAGGGGAATCTCTTCTAGGGGTGCCTGTTGGCGTTCTCGCCAAGTCAGGGGTAAGCCAGCCAAGTCGAGCATTTCCAGAATGTTCGTGGCACCCAACTCATAACTGAGGCTAAAGCCAATGAGGTCAAACTCCCGCAGGGCGCGGCGCGATTCCACAGCAAAAAGGGGAGTTTGGGTCACTCGCAATTTGGCGGCTAAATCCGCTGCGGGTAAGTAGGCGCGATCGCACAGTTGATCGGGGACGGCATTGAGAATGTTGTAGAGAATAATGTGTCCTAAGTTTGAGGCACCCACCTCATAGATTTCCGGATAGCTGAGCACCCAGCGCACCGTTGCGGCCTGCCACGGCTTATGAACTGCCCCTCGCTCATTGCCCAAATAGCGAGCAGGTTTGAGAATCTCTGGGGTGAGCAACTCAGTAATCGGCACAGCCATGACTCATGAACCCAATTGCAAACATCTAGGGCAGTAAAAAACGGGATTCCCCAGTGGGCAGCGGGCGGGGGGGTTCGGGGGGCGCCAAAAGTCCAGCACTGCCGGGTTGGGGAACGGGGGGCAGAACGGTGGGGGGTCTCCATGTCGGTTCTGGCAGTGTTGTTTGGGGTTGGGGACGCTGGGGTGTAGTCGTGGGTAACCCCGCTTGCTGGGCGTAGAAGGTGGCCAGTGTGCTCACCAAGGCATCCCGTTGTTGGCGATTGAGTTGGCGAATGGCAGCCATATCCCCTTCCATGGGGTTGACTGTCAGGTAAGAACGTCCCGGATAGGTTTCTCTGCGCAGGAAGTCATTCAGCCCCAAATAGTCAGCAAGGGAAATTTTCCAGTCAAAACGGTAGAGGGGCGATCGCCCTTTGACAGTGGTGTGATAGACAATGAATCGCTCAAGGAGGGTACTTTCTGGTGCCGGCTGACGGTTGTCTTGACGGATATAGTGGTTTTCCTTCGGCAAACCGGGCAACTTCGGATAGAGGGTTTCTGCCACCAGCCGCGGGTTAATGAGAATTTGGGCAGGGGCATCGGGTAGGTTGGGGTCAGGTTGCGATCGCCCCACACTCCAAGTACTGCTCAGGGGCAGCCACAGAAGTGCCAGCAAGCACCCCCACGTCACCCAGCCCAAAAACGTCCAGCCGCGTCGTCTTCCCATGGCGCCTAATCTGCCAGTAACTCCGGTTGAGCAATTTCATCGGACATTTCGATAATGGCACGGGTCACCGGCTTCAGGGGCAGATCATCGAGATCTTCACTGGCCTCTAGCCCCCGCCGCTGTTTCGCCCGGTTGGCAATTTGCACCGTAATCCGATAGCGATTGGCGGAGTGCTTGATTAATTCTTCCGCTCGGCGGTTAATTTCCAAGGATGAGTAATGAAGGCGCTTTTGCATGGTCAGTCTTTTCCTTAAACGTGGGTGGCCATTGCTTGTAGGGGTTGTGGTGTCGGTGTCACAAAGGGCTGGATAATGCCGCCCCCCAGCAGGCGATCGCCCGCATACCAAACCGCCGCTTGCCCCGGCGTTACCCCAAATTGCGGTTCAGCAAACTCCAATTGTACCTGCTCAGCGTTGGCGGCGGGAATGATAGTCACCGGCACTGGAGGAGTACGATAGCGAATTTGTACCGTGGCTGTGATCGGTTCTGTGGGGGGGGGAATCGAGACCCAGTTCACCCGGGCCACTGTACACTCACGACGGCCGGCGGTGGCGCGATCGCCGACAATGACGCGATTGTGTTCCCGATCCAAGGCCACCACATAAAGCGGTTCAGGTGCCGCAATTCCCAAGCCTTTGCGCTGGCCAATCGTATAGTGGTGAATCCCCTGATGGTACCCCAGCACCCGGCCATGGACATCGACAATTTCCCCTTGCTGTCTGGGCAGATACTGATCCAAGAATTGGCGCATGGAGCCATGGGCTTCAATCAGGCAGAGATCTTGGCTCTCCGGTTTACTGGCGGTGTGCAGGCCATACTGCGCCGCGAGGGCACGGGTCTGCGCCTTGGTTTGCTGACCAAGAGGAAACAGCACATGAGCCAGAATCTCTTGGGGCAAGTCATAGAGAAAGTAGCTTTGATCCTTATGACGATCCACCGCCCGCCACAGTTCATAGCGATCGCTCGTGGGATTGTATTTCACTTGGGCATAATGCCCGGTAGCAATGTAGTCAATCCCCAGTTGCTCACGGCTATAGGCGAGCATCGGCCCAAACTTCACCAAACGGTTGCATTGGGAACAGGGCAGCGGTGTCACCCCACTGGCGTAGCCACTGACCAGATAGTTCACAATATATTTCTCGAAAATTTCGCGGCTATCCACAATATGGTGAGGGACTCCCAGCTCCTCACAAAGACGCGCCGCATCCACTAGCCCCTCAGAGCAGCACTGCCCCTTACCCTTCATCAGCCACAGCGTCAGACCAACAACGGGGTACCCTTGAGCTTTGAGGCTAGCAATGGCCACGGAACTATCAACACCGCCGGAAAGGCCCACAACAACCGCCGGTAAATCGGACATTGTTAAGATTCACAAAAAATCTACCTCTTTTAGGGTAGCATCCCTACTTTTGCAGCGCAGGCCATCGCAATCGGCTATAATCAGGAGACAAGGTTGGCGAGTAATCGCCGCTTGAGTTTTTTAAGTAGAGCGATTCTTGAGTTCGGTTTTAGGGAAGGTTGGTTACGTGACAGTCGTCTCTCCGAAGTCAGCGTCAACACATGGTTCAATTTTTGCTTTGGAGCAGATCAGATTATGTCTATTTATGTCGGCAACCTTTCCTACACGGCCACCCAAGAAGACCTAGAGGCCGTTTTTGCCGAGTACGGTTCCGTCAAACAAGTCTATTTACCGGTGGATCGGGAAACAGGCCGTAAGCGGGGCTTTGGTTTTGTGGAAATGTCCACGGATGCTGAAGAAGATGCGGCGATCGCTGATCTCGACGGTGCCGAGTGGATGGGACGGCAACTCAAGGTCAACAAGGCACGCCCCCGTGAAGCCATGGGCGGTGGGAACAATCGTTATTCCCGTAATCGCTAACTCCCGCAACTAGCCCTCTAGGAGGTGCTATATCGGCTCTGCCAATGTGGTAGAGAAATAATAACGACCTGCTGAATGCAATTGGAAAGGAACATCATCACTATGGCGCGCATGTATTACGACGCAGATGCCCAATTAGAACTCCTCAAGGACAAAACGATCGCCATCATTGGCTATGGCTCCCAAGGCCACGCCCATGCCCTCAACCTGCGGGATAGCGGTCTCAATGTTGTGGTGGGTCTCTATGCCGGCAGTCGTTCTGCAGAGCGCGCCCGTGCCGATGGCCTAGCGGTGCACTCCGTGGCGGAAGCTGCGAAACTGGCCGACTGGATTATGATTCTTCTGCCCGATGAAGTTCAGCGGGTTGTTTATGAGCAGGAGATTGCCCCCCACCTGCAAGCGGGGAATGTCCTTTCCTTTGCCCACGGCTTTAACATTCACTTTGGCCAGATTGTGCCCCCCGACAATGTGGATGTGGTGATGGTGGCGCCCAAAGGCCCCGGTCACCTCGTGCGCCGCACCTATGCCCAAGGGGAAGGGGTACCCTGCCTGTTTGCGGTCTATCAAAATGCCAGTGGTCAAGCCCGTGATCTAGCCATGGCCTATGCCAAAGGAATTGGAGGCACCCGTGCCGGCATTCTGGAAACCACCTTCCGCGAAGAAACAGAAACCGATCTGTTTGGTGAGCAAGTGGTGCTCTGTGGTGGCCTCAGCGCCCTGATTAAGGCTGGCTTTGAAACGTTGGTGCAGGCCGGTTATCAGCCAGAGCTGGCCTACTTTGAGTGTCTCCATGAAGTGAAGCTGATTGTGGATTTGATTGTGGAAGGGGGGCTTGCCAAAATGCGGGATAGCATCTCCAACACCGCAGAATATGGCGACCTCACCCGTGGTCCACGGATTATTACCGAGGAGACCCGCGCGGAAATGCGCAAAATTCTCCACGAAATTCAAACGGGTCAATTTGCCCGTGAGTTTGTGCTGGAAAATATGGCGGGTAAACCGGGCTTTACAGCCATGCGGCGACGGGAGGCAGAACACCCCATTGAACAGGTGGGTCAAGAACTGCGTTCCATGTTTAGTTGGTTAAAACGGGCTTAAGCTTTGCCCTAGGGGGCACCAATGGCGATTATTTCGTCGCAAAATTCACCGCCGGAGCGATCGCGCCCCCCTTTACTGCTTTCCAATCAACCCACCCCAGAGGAACAGCACTCGCCGGCTGAAGAGTCCCTACGTCCCCGCTTTTTGCAGGACTACATTGGCCAGCAGGAACTCAAGGATGTGCTGCACATTGCGATCGAGGCAGCCAAGGCACGCCAAGAACCCCTTGATCACCTGCTGCTCTATGGCCCGCCGGGCTTAGGGAAAACCACCATTGCCTTAATCTTAGCGGCAGAAATGGGGGTCAACTGCAAAGTGACCAGTGCCCCAGCTTTGGAACGCCCCCGCGACATTGTGGGTCTCTTGGTGAACCTGCAAGCGGGGGATATTCTCTTTATTGATGAGATTCACCGCCTCTCCCGCATGACCGAGGAACTCCTCTATCCCGCCATGGAGGATTTTTACCTTGATCTCACCGTGGGCAAACAGCAAACGGCACGCACGCGACGACTGAAACTCAATCGCTTTACCCTTGTGGGAGCAACCACCCGTGCCGGCGCCTTGACCTCGCCCTTGCGCGATCGCTTTGGTTTAGTGGAGCGCTTGCGCTTTTATCATCCCGAAGAACTCCAGCAGATCGTTCAGCGGGGGGCAGCCCTCTTACAAACTCCCATTACTCCTGAAGCCGCTCTAGAAATTGGCCGCCGCAGTCGGGGTACGCCCCGCATTGCCCTGCGGCTCCTGAAGCGGGTACGGGATTATGCCGATGTGAAGCACGATGGCACGATTAGCCTAGAGGTGGCTACCGCTGCCCTTGAACTGTTCAATGTGGATCCAGCAGGCTTGGATTGGAGCGATCGCCGGCTCCTCAGTCTGATAATTGAGTCCTATCAAGGCGGGCCTGTGGGCATTGAAACCCTTGCTGCAGCCACTGGTGAGGATGTGCAAACCATTGAAGAGGTTTATGAACCCTACCTGCTCCAGATGGGCTATCTGCAACGAACCCCCCGAGGCCGCGTTGCCACTCCCCGCGCTTGGCAACACCTAGGCTATACTCCACCAGAAAACCAGTTGCCGTTGTTATCTAGTCCCTATGACCCCTTGTCTTAAGACCCAACTCCTCTATGAGACCGACTATTACCTTTGGCTTAAGGAGACCGTTGCCCACCTCAAGGCAGGGGACTTCGACAACTTAGATGTGGAAAATTTAATTGAGGAGATTGAGAGCTTGGGTCGAAGCGAAAAACGCGCCCTATTCAGCTATCTACTGCGTCTTTGTGAGCATCTTCTCAAGCTCAAATACTGGGAAACTGAGCGACAATACTGCTATAGGGGTTGGCTGTTGGAGATTAGTCATTTCCGTTTAGAAATTGCGCTAATTTTGCAGGATAGCCCCAGTCTTCAGCCATTTGCAAAGGCAGCTTTCCTAGACTCCTATCAAAAGGCAAGGAAAAATATGTTGAAAGCGATTGGGTTATCCCCTGACGTGATTCCGGAAGTCCCCGACTTCACAATGGAGGAAGCTCTAGATGAGGAGTGGCTGCCTTGGCAATCTGACCTCAATTCATAGAATCCACTGGCCTGCGAGAAGTGTTCTGGTATGACCCCTCCCATTAAAACGAAACCTGCATCCCTCTACACCGCAGACTATTACCTTTGGCTTAAGGAGACCGTTGCCCACCTCAAGGCAGAGAACTTTGACCACTTAGATGTGGAAAATTTAATTGAGGAGATTGAGAGCTTGGGTCGAAGCGAAAAACAGGCGATCGCGAGCTATTTAATGCGACTCTGTGAGCACCTCCTCAAAATTAAATACTGGGACACGGAACGGGAATACTGCCTGCGGGGTTGGCAACGAGAAGTGATGAATTTTAGATTGCACATTCAGGAAATACTCGAAGCCAGCCCTAGCTTGACATCCTTTGTACAGGAGATTTTCATCAAACAATATCGCAATGGGAGAAAACTCTTTCTCAGCGCTAGTGGGGTGAATCCTCATTTGATTCCTGAAGCCCCCGAATTTAGCCTTGAACAAGCTCTCGATCAGAACTGGCTGCCTTGGCAATCTGATGCGAACTCCGAAGGCTCAGTCTCGTGAATCGCGATCTTGCCCTAAGCACTCGTTGTTGGCCAGCCTT
This sequence comes from Thermosynechococcus sp. QS41, assembly GCF_031583515.1. Classification (NCBI taxonomy): domain Bacteria; kingdom Bacillati; phylum Cyanobacteriota; class Cyanophyceae; order Acaryochloridales; family Thermosynechococcaceae; genus Thermosynechococcus; species Thermosynechococcus sp. QS41. Next base: position 1,763,493 of record NZ_CP134181.1, on the reverse strand, counting down.
AGCCCGCCCCTGTAATTGGAAAATCGCTGTAAGCTATTGATAGGGTTGATTAAGGTTTTTTAACCTTTCCCCGACTCTCTGCCTCGCCTACGTGAACGACCATGTTGCGGATCATCACCCAGTTAACAGACCTACGCGCTGAACTACGCCGCATTTGCGATCGCACCGATAGCGGGGAGATGAGCGACCAAAAGGCTACTGTTGAGGCAATTTTGCGCCGTGTGGCCAAGGAAGGCGATCGCGCCCTGATTGAGTACACTGCCCAGTTTGATCACATTGACCTCACCCCCGAAACATTACGAGTGAAAGGAGATGAACTGGATGCCGCTTACCAACAGGTGTCCAAAGAACTCCTCGATGCCATTCGCCTTGCCAAGCAACAAATTGAAGCCTTCCACCGCCAGCGAGTCCCCAAAAGTTGGGTGCAATTTGGTGAAGATGGCATTGTCCTCGGCAAACGCTACACTGCTGTTGATGCTGCCGGACTGTATGTGCCGGGGGGACGGGCTGCCTATCCGAGTACGGTGTTAATGAATGCGATTCCCGCTCAGGTGGCCGGTGTGCAGCGGATTGTCATGGTCACCCCTCCCGGTCAGGGCAAAGGTATTAATCCTGCGGTTCTCGTTGCCGCCCAAGAAGCGGGAATTCAAGAGATTTATCGCGTTGGTGGCGCCCAAGCCATTGCTGCCCTTGCCTATGGCACAGAAACGATTCCGCGCGTGGATGTGATTACAGGGCCAGGAAACCTCTATGTCACGCTCGCCAAGAAGCAGGTCTATGGCCGTGTTGGCATTGACTCCCTAGCAGGGCCTTCAGAGGTCTTAATCATTGCTGATGAGGCGGCCAATCCCGTTCACATTGCCGCTGATTTGCTAGCTCAAGCAGAACATGACCCCTTGGCAGCGGCCATTTTACTGACTCCGAGTTTGCCCCTTGCAAAGGCGGTGGTTACAGCGGTGAACGAACAATTGGCTGACCATCCGCGCCGGGTTCTCACCGAGAAGGCGATCGCCCACTATGGCCTGATTGGCATTGTCGAGAGCCTAGAACAAGCGGTAGAACTCTCCAATCACTTTGCCCCTGAACATCTGGAATTGGAAGTCGAAGACCCTTGGAGCCTTGTCGAGCAGGTGCGCCATGCCGGTGCGATTTTCCTCGGCTATTCCACCCCTGAAGCGGTTGGCGACTATCTCGCGGGTCCCAATCACACCCTGCCCACCTCTGGTGCCGCCCGTTATGCTTCTGCCTTGGGCGTAGAAACGTTCCTCAAACACTCCAGCATTATTCAATACACCCCTGCTGCCTTGCGCAAACAGGGGGGAGCGGTCATGACCCTCGCTGAAACAGAAGGCCTGATTTCCCACCGCGACTCTGTGCGTCTGCGCCTTGAACCTTAGAAAGTCTTAGAAACTGACGATCAAGTAGGGAGCTTCAAATTTACCCCCGCGAACGGGTTTGCCTTTGAGGCTAGGGGGTAGCTCAATGTGGCGCCGCTGATCGCCAGCTTCCACCGTCAGTTCCCCACTAAACTCGCTGAGTTTCACCTGATCTTTGCAAAATCCCGGTAGGAAAATGCGCAGCTGCTGTTGGGTCTCATCAAACTCATGGGGAGCCGGTGCCGCTCCTAGCTGGTTCAAGTCTGGAAGATAGGAAACAAGACTTTGCCAGTTGTTCCAGTCTTTAGGAAGAGCCGAAATGCGTAGCGGTGCAAACGTGCGGCTGACCTCTGGCGTGGGTTCCCCCATACAAAAGACCTCAGAAATAGGGACATTCACCTGTTGAGCACTGCCCCATAACCATTCGGTTTGAGCGGTTGAGATCACTGTGCCATCGGTTAGCAGAAACACCGATAACCGTTGCGAGTCCGCGGCAATCTGCACACCGCGATCGATCCACTCCTTCGCCTCACCGAAACGCTCACGCACTTTTTGGGTGTCAATATTGGCTGCCATAATTGCGCTGGCGATCGGCCCCCCAATAGCATTGGCGATCGCGTTGAGATCCAGTTGATCCAGCAAACGTTGAAAGCGGCGATAGTACCATGCCAACCCTTGGGGCAACCCAATCAGCCGCAGTGTATCTTGACTATTCCCACCCACATAGACAATCACATCGTACTCACCGCTGCTGTAGTGCACGCGCAGCGCATTTAGGGTCAGCAAAGTATCCATCCCCGGCAAGATCACCAATTCGCCCGCATAAACCTTACCCACCAATTCTTGGGGCAAATAGGGTTCCACTAAACGGCTAAGTTCTTGCCATGCCGCGTTGAGACTTTCAGTGGCCATCAGCTCGGCGATCGCTAATCCCTCCGACAGCAACTTGGGTTGCCAACCAATCGCCCGATCTGGACTGCCAATGAGAAATTGCAGGGAAGTGGCTGGACTCGGCACCGCTAACAAGGTTCGCTGCTGTCGCCCGGCAAACCACTGGGCAATGGCCAGACCCAGTGCCGTTTGTTGTTCTGGGGTTGCTCCTAGGAGAGTAACAATGCGTGTCATGGCAAGTTTGAGGACGGTAGTTGCTTGGACTATCCTATCGACAAACGGTTATCCCAAGGTTGTCTAGACAACCCCTCATAAAATCGCTTCTATGGGCAGCAAAATCCCCTCAACGATAAAACCTACTCACTAGGGCGATCGCCCTCCTTCTAGGGGCTTCTAGACCCTTCTCAGGCCAAAAAAATTTTTCGCGGCGCAAACAGATCCTTATTAGAGCATCCTGAACCTAAATTCAAATCCTTTTCCACAGTTTTCCCCAAATTCCCCAAAGTTTTCCCCAAGCACTTGGAAGTTCTGATCCTCTAGCCATCTCAACCTTTCGTTTTGTTCTTGTCTTCCTAATGTTTCCCAGTATCACAACCCTCTCAACCAAGATTTCCTCAAGCTCTAAGCCAGCTTCAAACTAACCCCACGTTCCCCAAATCACATCTTTTATTTTTCTCTGTCAGAATCTTATTCCCCTTAGATCTAGAGATCTACTACTGCTACTAAATTATTTAAATAATATTTATAGTAGTAGTAGGGGCTGTGGAAATGTGGAAAAATTTTCGGAAACCCGCTTGCAGAGCGACTTTGAGCCACTTCCCCCCTGTGGAAAACTTGTGGAAAAAGTGGGGGGTTTTTCCACAAGCCATTATCTTAGTGGAAAAAGAATAAAAAGTTTTCCACAGTTTTTCAGAGTTTTTCCGGGGTTTTCCACAGGTTTTCCCCAGAATTTTCCACAGGCTTTTTGGAGTTTTCCACAGGCTAGAGGGGGAAGATTTCCGTATTTCTACGATTCCCCTTGCCGGCGATCGCTCGCACACTGAAAAAAAGAGATTGTGCCAACCGATACGAACGTTCCTGTGGACTCCCTGATGTTTTCCCTAGAATGCCCCACAACCAGTCTTGAGCAAGTGATTGGTCATCTTCCTCCTGTTGAGCAGATTCGGATGCTGATGTACCACCCTTACTTCACCGGTCGCTGCCCTGCATGTCGGCAACCCATCCATCACTCCCAACTCAAGATAGGTCAGTGCCATTGCTCCCACTGTGGCTGGCAAGATCAAGCGGGCGATCCCGAGCTTATCCCTAGGTTGACGGCTCAGCATCCAGACCGTTAGCGGCTGTATTCTCTGTTCGGTCTGCCAACGGCGCAAAGCTGGCAACGATCGCCACCATCAGCCACCAAAGGGTAGCCACCTCCGGGCGAAACCAAATCGTATCTACCAACCCATGGGTGAGCATTCCCACCATGGTTGCCACAGCTCCCATCAACCAGAACCCTTGAGGGTTTGCTGTTGTCCGTAACGCCTGCAAACAACGCCACGCGCGATCGGCGAGCACCGCCAACAACCAGAGAAAGACACTAAAGCCCATCACCCCTACTTCCACAAGGATTTCCAGAAAGATGGAATAGGCACTCAATGCTGTGAAGCGCACATTCACCTGATAGAGTGGATAAATCTGGTTAAAGGCCACATTCCCCGGTCCAATGCCGAGCCAAGGCCGTGCCCAAATCATCTGTTGCACTGCCGTCCAAACATTAATGCGGAAATTATTGCTACTGTCCCCTCGGGCAACAAAAATACTCGCTGCTCGCTCCCGCAGCGGCGCCACACTCACAATCGCACCAATACAGAGGGCGATCGCCAGCCCCCCCACAGTCGGCACCCCCCAACGCCGCCATTGCAGCGGTAACCTTGGCCAAAACCAAATCCCCAGCAACCCCACCCCAGCGATCGTCGCCGCAACCAACCCCAACCAACCACCACGGCTAAACGTCAATATCAGGCTTGCTGTATTCATCCCCAGCATCACCACCGCCAACAGCTTTGGCAGCCAGCCTCGCCACACCGCGATCGCCGCCGCACTCAACGGCACACTAGGCAACAAATAACCCGCCAACAGATTGGGATTTCCCAAAAAGCTATACACCCGTGTCACATTTGCCAAGGCCGACTCTGGATCTGTCCACGTCGCCAACGGCTCCGCCCCAAAAATCCACTGCCGTATCCCCTCCACACTCACCAGCAGCGCCGTCAGCAGATAGACCGTCAGCAAGCGCGATCGCCACCGCTCATTGCGCATCACCCGCTCCGCCAGCGCAAAAAACAGCAAGTACAACGTCAGCTTCGACAACCCCACCATCGCCGCCCGAGGAACCGGCGACAACACCGTTGCCAACAGCGCAATCCCCCAATACAGCAGCACCAGCAAATGTACCCCCGACCAGCGGCCTTCCCGTTCCCCCGCCAGCGTCCACAGCAACCAAAACCCACCCCCTGCTACCAGCAGCATCCCAATCATTCCCGACGGCATCAACGGCGCCAGTACCAGCACCAAGCCCACCAGCAGCGCCGCACAATGTGGCAGCCATCGCCCCAGCCAACTCTTCTCCTGCCATCCTTGGAGCAAACCCAAAAGCCGCCCCACCCCACTGTGGCTTCGCCACCCCTCCACATCCAACCGCCGCAGCAGCACATCCATAGCACTATCCCTTAAGCACAGGTATCGTCGATCAGCTTACGCCCAAGCACCGTCGCTGAAAATCCTCCCAAGGAATTCCGCGCTCCAAATACACCGGCGCACTAGGCGTGTAGGGACTACGCAGCCGATCTACCGCCACAATCACCGCCTCCTGCGGCAAAAGGGGAACATCCGCATCCACCACCGTTGCTCCCGTCAACGACGACGACACCCCCTTAAAGATCAGCACCACCTCCTCTTGCTCCCCCACCTGTGCCTCCACCAGCAACACCTCCTGCGGATGGGCACGACTATAGGCCTCCAGCAGCGCCAACGCTGACATGCTCACCCTCCTGAAACGAAAATCTGAAAAATTTTTTAGCCCCAAAAGCCGCTTGTAGAGAGCGTTTCAGCCAAATCCAGAAAAAAATCCGAAAAAAATCTCGAAAAAGGGGTTGACACGCCTATGTAGGCTTGTTAGATTGATAAAGCACTCGATGAGGCGCGCAGCCGAAACGAGTCCTGAACCTAGACAACTCAACGTTTGAAAGCCAAAGCGTTAACCCTCGTCAAGGTACTCAAGTAAGTACATTTTCGATGTAGGTTACACCTACTAGAGCAAAAAGTCAAATTCTCTTTCTTCAACATGGAGAGTTTGATCCTGGCTCAGGATGAACGCTGGCGGTCTGCTTAACACATGCAAGTCGAACGAGCACTTCGGTGCTAGTGGCGGACGGGTGAGTAACACGTGAGAATCTACCCTCAGGAGGGGGATAACGGCTGGAAACGGCCGCTAATACCCCATATGCCGCAAGGTGAAATCTTTTTTGGCCTGAGGATGAGCTCGCGGTGGATTAGCTAGTTGGTGGGGTAATGGCCTACCAAGGCGACGATCCATAGCTGGTCTGAGAGGATGATCAGCCACACTGGGACTGAGACACGGCCCAGACTCCTACGGGAGGCAGCAGTGGGGAATTTTCCGCAATGGGCGAAAGCCTGACGGAGCAAGACCGCGTGAGGGATGAAGGCCTTTGGGTTGTAAACCTCTTTTCTCAGGGAAGAACACAATGACGGTACCTGAGGAATAAGCCTCGGCTAACTCCGTGCCAGCAGCCGCGGTAAGACGGAGGAGGCAAGCGTTATCCGGAATTATTGGGCGTAAAGCGTCCGCAGGTGGCTTTCCAAGTCTGCCGTCAAAGCCCGAGGCTTAACCTCGGATCGGCGGTGGAAACTGGATCGCTAGAGTGCGTCAGGGGTAGGGGGAATTCCCGGTGTAGCGGTGAAATGCGTAGATATCGGGAAGAACACCAGTGACGAAAGTGCCCTACTGGGACGTTACTGACACTCATGGACGAAAGCTAGGGGAGCGAAAGGGATTAGATACCCCTGTAGTCCTAGCCGTAAACGATGGACACTAGGTGTTGCTGGTATCCACTCCAGCAGTGCCGTAGCCAACGCGTTAAGTGTCCCGCCTGGGGAGTACGCACGCAAGTGTGAAACTCAAAGGAATTGACGGGGGCCCGCACAAGCGGTGGAGTATGTGGTTTAATTCGATGCAACGCGAAGAACCTTACCAGGGCTTGACATGTCGCGAATCCTGCGGAAACGTGGGAGTGCCTTCGGGAACGCGAACACAGGTGGTGCATGGCTGTCGTCAGCTCGTGTCGTGAGATGTTGGGTTAAGTCCCGCAACGAGCGCAACCCTCGTCCTTAGTTGCCAGCATTCAGTTGGGCACTCTAGGGAGACCGCCGGTGACAAACCGGAGGAAGGTGGGGATGACGTCAAGTCATCATGCCCCTTACGTCCTGGGCTACACACGTACTACAATGCTGTGGACAGAGAGTTGCCAACCCGCGAGGGCGAGCTAATCTCTTAAACCACGGCTCAGTTCAGATTGCAGGCTGCAACTCGCCTGCATGAAGGCGGAATCGCTAGTAATCGCAGGTCAGCATACTGCGGTGAATACGTTCCCGGGCCTTGTACACACCGCCCGTCACACCATGGGAGTTGGCCACGCCCGAAGTCGTTACTCTAACCCGCAAGGGAGGGGGACGCCTAAGGCAGGGCTGATGACTGGGGTGAAGTCGTAACAAGGTAGCCGTACCGGAAGGTGTGGCTGGATCACCTCCTTTTAAGGAGACCCAATCTGTTCAGGTCGCAACGTCACCTTCTTAGAACAGATTCAATGCGGTCTAAGCACGAGGTTGACCTTGGCTTTCAAACCCTGCTAGGTTAAGCAGACAGGCATGGGCTATTAGCTCAGGTGGTTAGAGCGCACCCCTGATAAGGGTGAGGTCCCTGGTTCGAGTCCAGGATGGCCCATATCACATGCCTGGGGGTATAGCTCAGTTGGTAGAGCACCTGCTTTGCACGCAGGGGGTCAGCGGTTCGAGTCCGCTTACCTCCACGTCATTCCATCAAAGGTTGACGTGTCTGCACATCAAACTTCAGCGACAGAACCTTGAAAACTGAATAGCGATTAGTCAGGTAGTTATCTTGGATAGGACAATCACTTGTTCTATCTAGAAACACAGACACCAATGTTGACTGTGGTCAAGCTACAAAGAGCCTACGGTGGATACCTAGGCACACAGAGGCGATGAAGGACGTGGATACCGACGATACGCTTCGGGGAGCTGGAAACAAGCTTTGATCCGGAGATTTCCGAATGGGGTAACCCAGTGACTCTAACGCCAATCCATAACGTTAGAGGGCGAACCTGGCGAACTGAAACATCTTAGTAGCCAGAGGAAAAGAAAGAAAACTCGATTCCCTTAGTAGCGGCGAGCGAAAGGGGAACAGCCTAAACCAACGGGCTTGCCTGTTGGGGTCGTGGGACAGCAACGTGGAATTGAGCGGCTAGACGAAGTAGTGGAATGCTACACCAGAGAAGGTGAAAGTCCTGTAGTCAAAAGCTTAACAATCCTAGCTGTATCCCGAGTAGTCCGGAGCACGTGGAATTCCGGATGAATCTGCGAGGACCACCTCGTAAGGCTAAATACTCCTGTGTGACCGATAGCGTATAGTACCGCGAGGGAAAGGTGAAAAGAACCCCGGAAGGGGAGTGAAATAGAACATGAAACCGTAGGCTTACAAGCAGTCGAAGCTCGATTTAACGAGTGACGGCGTGCCTGTTGAAGAATGAGCCGGCGACTTATAGGTACTGGCAGGTTAAGGCAAGAATGCCGAAGCCATAGCGAAAGCGAGCCTGAATAGGGCGTTTGTCAGTATTTATAGACCCGAACCCGGGTGATCTAACCATGGCCAGAATGAAGCTTGGGTAACACCAAGTGAAGGTTCGCACCGACCGATGTTGAAAAATCGGCGGATGAGCTGTGGTTAGGGGTGAAATGCCAATCGAACCCGGAGCTAGCTGGTTCTCCCCGAAATATGTTGAGGCATAGCGGTTGTGATTATAGCAGGGGGGTAAAGCACTGATTCGGTGCGGGCTGCGAGAGCGGTACCAAATCGAGTCAAACTCTGAATACCCTGTGTACACACAGCCAGTCAGACGGTGGGGGATAAGCTTCATCGTCGAGAGGGAAACAGCCCAGACCACCAGCTAAGGTCCCTAAATCATCACTAAGTGGCAAAGGAGGTGGGGATGCTCAGACAACCAGGAGGTTTGCCTAGAAGCAGCCATCCTTAAAAGAGTGCGTAATAGCTCACTGGTCAAGCGTTCCTGCGCCGAAAATGAACGGGACTAAGTGATGTACCGAAGCTGTGGACTTACTACGTAAGTGGTAGGGGAGCGTTCTGCATTAGTTTGAAGCACTAGCGTAAGCAGGTGTGGACGAGGCAGAAGTGAGAATGTCGGCTTGAGTAGCGAAAACATTGGTGAGAATCCAATGCCCCGAAACCCCAAGGGTTCCTTCGGAAGGCTCGTCCGCGAAGGGTTAGTCGGGACCTAAGGCGAGGCCGAAAGGCGTAGTCGATGGACAACTGGTCAATATTCCAGTACTCATCTTGGTTTGTGCAGAGGGACGGAGAAGGCTAGATCAGCCGGATGTTGGTTACCGGTTCAACTGTCCGAGGTGTTGAGGAGCGGTGAAAACGCTCTGAGCTGAGGCAGGAGTACGACCCACTACGGTGGGGAAGTGATTGATGTCATGCTTCCAAGAAAAGCTCTAAGCACGTTAAGCCAAGATACCCGTACCCGAAACCGACACAGGTGGGGGGGTAGAGTATACCAAGGGGCGCGAGATAACTCTCTCTAAGGAACTCGGCAAAATGGCCCCGTAACTTCGGGAGAAGGGGTGCCACCGAGAGGTGGTCGCAGTGAAGAGGCCCAGGCGACTGTTTACCAAAAACACAGGTCTCCGCTAAGTCGTAAGACGATGTATGGGGGCTGACGCCTGCCCAGTGCCGGAAGGTTAAGGAAGCTGGTCAGCGCAAGCGAAGCTGGCGACCGAAGCCCCGGTGAACGGCGGCCGTAACTATAACGGTCCTAAGGTAGCGAAATTCCTTGTCGGGTAAGTTCCGACCCGCACGAAAGGCGTAACGATCTGGGCGCTGTCTCGGAGAGAGGCTCGGCGAAATAGAAGTGTCTGTGAAGATGCGGACTACCTGCACCCGGACAGAAAGACCCTATGAAGCTTTACTGTAGCCTGGAATTGGGTTCGGGCTTTGCTTGCGCAGGATAGGTGGGAGACGTTGAAGTATCCCTTGTGGGGGATATGGAGTCGCCGGTGAGATACCACTCTGGCAAGGCTAGAATTCTAACCTTCTGCTGTTAGCCAGCGAAGGAACAGTTTCAGGTGGGCAGTTTGACTGGGGCGGTCGCCTCCTAAATGGTAACGGAGGCGCGCAAAGGTTCCCTCAGGCTGGTCGGAAATCAGCCGTAGAGTGCAAAGGCATAAGGGAGCTTGACTGCAAGACCTACAAGTCGAGCAGAGACGAAAGTCGGCCTTAGTGATCCGACGGTTCCGCGTGGAAGGGCCGTCGCTCAACGGATAAAAGTTACTCTAGGGATAACAGGCTGATCTCCCCCAAGAGTTCACATCGACGGGGAGGTTTGGCACCTCGATGTCGGCTCATCGCAACCTGGGGCGGTAGTACGTCCCAAGGGTTGGGCTGTTCGCCCATTAAAGCGGTACGTGAGCTGGGTTCAGAACGTAAATCATTGCGTCACTTCACAGTAATGTGGAGCAGCAAACCGACTAAAATCGGTAGAATCTTAATCAGTGACGAACGGCTGATTAAGGCAATACCGAGGGTAAGCAAGAGTCTCGTGACAGACGATTTAACGCTGAGTTACATTGCTGGTTTTTTGGATGGTGATGGTTGCATCAATCTTCAACTAGTGCGACGTAAGGATTACATCCTTGGTTATCAAATTCGCGCTAGCATCACCTTCTTTCAGTCTTCTTCGCATCGTTCCTTCTTGGAGTGGTTAAAGTCTATTTTCCAAGCAGGGTTTGTGAGAGATCGAAAGGATGGCTTAAGCGAGTATGCAATTGTTGATGCGCCATCTGTCTTAGAAGCACTGCTAACTCTTCGCAGTTATCTTAAACTCAAGAAGCCACAATGTGATTTAGCAATTACTGTTCTACAGGAAGTTGTTCAATCAAGGCGATTAACGCCAGAACAATTCCTAAAACTTGCTCAGCAAGTGGATCAATTTGGTGAACTGAATGCTTCCAAAAAGCGTTCGATTCGCTCTGATCAAGTGGAGCAGTTCTTGAGATCACGACAACTCTTGATCCCGTAGAGACTGAAGCCTAGGCTTGAGTTAGCCATCAAGCGTAAGCTGAGATGCTCTGAGGTTGTCAGAGACATCAAATGTCGGCTCCTGATTCGTTAGTGGCGAGAGTCAGGATGAAGATATAGTCCATGCTCGTAGTGATACGAGAACAACATGCGTGAGACAGTTCGGTCCATATCCGGTGCAGGCGTAGGAGCATTGAGAGGAGTCCTCCTTAGTACGAGAGGACCGGGAGGAACGCACCTCTGGTGTACCTGTTATCGTGCCAACGGTAAACGCAGGGTAGCCATGTGCGGAGTGGATAACCGCTGAAAGCATCTAAGTGGGAAGCCCACCTCAAGATGAGTGCTCCCATGGCATAAGCCAGTAAGGTCACGGGTAGAACACCCGTTAATAGGCTCTCGATGGAAGTCCAGTAATGGATGAAGTCTAGGAGTACTAATAGACCGAGGGCTTGACCTCATCAATCAACAGGTGTCTGATTCAATTAACTATACTGACAATCGCTATTTAGTTGAAAGGTTATTGATCCTGAATTTATCTAGCAATTCTATAGTCTAGGTTTTCAATTCAAAATCAAGGCTTTGCCTAGTGCCTATGGCGCGACGGAACCACGCTGATCCATCCCGAACTCAGAGGTGAAACGTCGCAGCGGTGAAGATAGTTGGAGGGTCGCCTCCTGCAAAAATAGCTCGGTGCTAGGCAAAATATTCAAACCACCCCATCTAGGTTTTCTAGGTGGGGTCTTGATTTTTAAGAAATGTTTAAGGGATGATCGGTTTTGGATAGAGGAGTGACATTGATGGGTAGTTCGGTCTATATTGCATCAAATATCGCTCTCCTCAAAAGGTTTTTAGGGTCATGCCTCAATTCATGCGTTTGATGGGTCTTCGGCACTGGGTGCTGGTGGGTTCCTCGGTGGTGGCAGCGGTGCTGGCGGCGGCGTTACCAGGCTACGGACGAATGCAGGATAGCCCCAAGATGTTGGTGGATGAGGTGTGGCAAATTGTGCAGCAGGAATATGTGGATGAGTCGTTTAATCAGGTGGATTGGCTGGCGGTACGGCGGCAACTTTTGGCGCAGCGCTATACGTCGCGGGAGCAGGCCTATGCAGCTATTCGGGGAATGTTGCAGCAGTTGAATGACCCCTATACGCGCTTCATGACTCCAGAGGAGTTTACGGCTTTGCGCACGCAAACGTCGGGGGAAGTTTCGGGGATTGGTATTCGCTTGACGGTGGATGAAAAGACACAACAGTTGACGATTTTGGAGCCGCTGGAAAATTCACCTGCAACTAAGGCGGGAATTCGGGCGGGCGATCGCCTGCTGGCCATTGATGGTCACTCTACTCGGCGGATGTCGATTGAGGAGGCATCGCGGCGGATTCGGGGGCGGGTGGGGACTCCCATTGAACTTCAGTTGTTTCGCCCTAATCGCGGTACCTTTCGCCTGACGCTGACACGGGCATTGATTGAACTCCCTGCGGTGCGATCGCTGGTGAAGGAGGAAGGCGGTGCCCGCATTGGCTATATCTATCTGAGTGAATTTACTGCCCATGCAGCGGATCAGTTGCGCGCGGCGATTCGCAAGCTAGAGGCGGAGAAGGTGGAGGGGTTTGTTTTGGATTTGCGGGGGAATCCAGGAGGACTATTGCAGGCAGGCATTGATATTGCCCGCATGTGGTTGAATCAAGGTTTGATTGTGCGTACGGTCGATCGCAGTGGCCACAGTGAGCAGGCACGGGCGAATCAATCGGCATTGACGAATTTGCCCCTCGTGGTTTTGGTGGATCACCGCTCTGCTAGCAGTAGTGAAATTCTCACAGGGGCATTGCAGGATAACGGTCGTGCGATTGTGGTGGGCACGCCAACCTACGGTAAGGCCTTGGTACAATCCATTCATCAATTGAGTGATGGTTCAGGATTGTCGGTGACGGTTGCCCATTACTACACGCCCAATGGCACAGATATTAACCGCACAGGGATTACGCCGAATGTAATGGTGACGCTGCCGCAAGAGGTGAGTACCAATCCCCGTTTGTGGACGACAGCAGCCGATCGCTTGTACCAAGCAGGGGTGGCTCAATTGCGCCAAGTCATTTATCGCAGTCAAGCGCCTAAGCCCGTGAATACGGCGCAAACAGGGGAGCAGGAGCAGTTTCGCCAACCCCTTGGTGTCCCTTGTCCGGTGCAGTGATGGTTGCTTCAGAGATTGATCAGGAATACCCCGCTGAGATTCAATTGGCCTTTCATGCCCTTGGGGAGCCGTTGCGGTTGAAGGTGATTGAAATTCTGCATCGGGAGGAGCTGTGTGTCTGTGATCTGTGCGATCGCCTGCACCTGACCCCCTCAAAACTCTCGTTTCATCTGCGGGCACTGCGGCAAGCCAATCTCGTGCTGTCGCGTCAAGAAGGGCGGTGGGTCTATTACCGCCTCAATCGTCCCCAATTTGAAGTCCTAATGGCCTATTTGCAGCAGTTTACGGTGGGGGAAACGGTGCTGGCTCGCATCTGTTCTTAAAAATCAATGCCGCGCTTGAGATCAACGCCTTTTTCAGCATAGTGCTTGTGGCAGATCATCTCCGAGTGGACGCTGGCGAGTTCAAAGTAGGCGGGGGGATATTTGCAGCGACCGGTAATAATGATTTCCGTGGTGCGCGGCTTGCGCAGGAGTGTTTGCACAATCGGTTCGACGGGCAGCAGCTCGAGGTCAACAGTCGGGTTGAGTTCATCGAGAATAATGGTTTTATAGAGACCAGAGGCAATGGCAGCTCGAGCAATTTCCCAGCCGCGTTCGGCTTCGATGTAGTCAATTTCCTGCTGCTGACCGCGCCAGACAATGGCATCCCGACCACAGCGGTGATGATCCACTAAATGGGGATAGCTCTCTTTGAGGGCAGCGATCGCGGCATCTTCGGTGTAGCCTTGCCCCCCCTTGAGCCACTGGAGAATGAGCACACGGTGGGATTGATCGCGGCTAATTCCTTTGCCGATCGCCTGAAGGGCTTTACCGAGGGCACTGGTGGACTTGCCTTTGCCGTCACCCGTATAGATTTCAATGCCTTCAATGCCCTGTTCTTGAGCCGTAGGATGCACAAGGGGACGCATCTCGGAGTGGAGGTCAGCAATTTGCAGGAGTTGGGCAGGAGCCCCCCGGCCAGTGGCAATAATTTCTAGGTGTTCGGGCTTGTGGCGGAGGGTGTTGACAACTTCATCAACGGGCAAAAGACCTAAATCTAGGACGGGGTTGAGTTCATCTAAAACAATGACGGAATAGAGACCAGAGGCGATCGCTCCCTTGGCAATATCCCAACCCCGCTGGGCTTCTTGGCGATCAAATTTGGTAATTTCTTCGGCGGTAAAGTATTCTGCGCGCCCCGTCCGCACTTGATCGATTAAATGGGGAAACCCGCGCTGCAGCGCTTCAATGGCGGCATCTTCGGCATAGGCACGGCCGGGTCCTTTGAGAAAGCGCAACAAGAGTACCCGAGTGGGCCAGGCAGAGGCAATACCCAGACCAATGGAGCGCAGAACAACCCCGAGGGCAGCTTGGGATTTGCCCTTACCGGCACCGTCATAGACGTGGAGTTGACCGCTCACCCGTCCGGGGCGAATCTGAGCGGTTTGAATGCCAATACCTGCACGGGTCATAGGGGTGTGAATCAAAGAACCTAGAGGGATTGTATCAAGGGCGGGGTGGGGTTTTGAGAACAACCGCTTCAACCGTTAGATCTGTGGTAGTGGTGGCGGTAATCGCCCAACGCAGGGGCTGACCATGGGCTTGCAGGGTCTGTTCGATGGCCTCATGGAAAGGCGGGGAGAGGGTATGTCGGGGTAGGGTCAGACGGATAAATTCCGTTTGCATAGGTTTTGCTTGATGGGTTAAACACCAATGACAACGACGGTGACATTGTCACGGCCACCGTGGGTTTTAGCTGCATTGACAAGGGCGGTTGCTGCTTTTTCGACATTGGGTTCACTGAGGTAGATACTGATCACCTCGTCGGTGAGTTCTTCAGTTAAGCCGTCACTGCACAGCAGTAGGCGATCGCCCGGCTCTAGATCAATGGGTTGAATATCAATTTGGGTGAGGTCTTCGCGGCCTAGGCACTGGGAGAGGACATGGCGCCACGGATGCTGCCGCGCTTGCTCAATGGTCAAGCTACCCAGTTGTACGGCTTGGGCAATCCAAGTGTGATCGCTGGTAATTTGCTGGAGTTGGTCTTTGCGCCAGCGGTAGATGCGGGAGTCGCCCACATGGGCACACCAAGCGCGATCGCCCTTTTCATCAACGAGAACCACCACAGCCGTTGTCCCCATATCAGCACGGGCAGTATTTTGGCGTTGCTGCTCAACAATGGCCTGATTGGCAGCGAGAAAGGCTTGGCGGAGTAGGGTCACAGGGTCATGCTGCAGGTCTTCAAGGTGGGTTTCCAAGAATGCCTGAATATGTTCGACAGCTAAACGACTGGCTTCCTCGCCCCCAGCGTGCCCACCCATGCCATCGGCCACAATAAAAAAACGCTGATGCTTTTCGTCAACATAAAAAGCATCCTGATTGCTTTTGCGAATCAGACCACAATCAGTTAAGCCGGCAACGTCCATGACCCCCCTATGTTGGGCTGCTTGTTAAAACATTTTTTCATACTTATCGAGTTTAAGCATTAGTCGCCAATAGAGGATACCAAACCATACCGCTAATGCGGCTGCCACACCCGCCAAGAGGAGATACTGGTTCACGAGTAAAATTGTCGCCACTAAGGAAAAACTGCCAATAAGGACGACATAATTTAGCCCTAAGTTAATGTTACTCAGGCGCCGCAGAATGCGATCGCTCTCACTGGAACGGACGCGCAAGCGCAAATCACCATTTTCCAGTTTATCGAGCACCTCTTCAAGGCGACGGGGCAAGCCAATGGCACTGCTGCCCACTTGAGCCGCTTGACGACTCAGTTCAGAGAAAAGACTGCCATTACTGGGATCGGGGAAGTTTCCGTTGGTCATAAGTTCGGTCGCAAATGGTTGGGCAACTTGCATGAAGTTAAAGTCTTTGTCGAGTCCTTTGCCTACCCCCTCTAGGGTGGAAAACGCCCGCATCACAAAGGTAAAGGTGGCGGGAAACCGGAAGGGTTGGTCATAGGCAATTTCGTAGAGGTCATCGCTAATTTGAGCCACCGATTGGGCTTCAAAGGACTGGTTCATGAAATTGTCGAGGAGATACTGAATCGAGCGACGTACCGGCCCTAGATCGCCTGTGGGAACCAACGCTCCTAGCTCTACAAGGCACTGTACCACCTGTTCGGCATCCCGTTGGGCAATGCTTAAAAATGTTTTCAGCAATTTATCGCGAGTCACAGGTTGAATGCGCCCCATCATGCCAAAGTCGTAGAAAATCAGTTGGCCGTTGGGGCTGACGGCAATGTTGCCTGGATGGGGGTCAGCGTGGAAAAAGCCGTCATTAAGAACTTGATAGAGGTAGGCCTTGGCACCGAGTTCAGCAAGGCGTTTGCGGTCTAGACCCGCCGCTTCAAGGGCTTCGTAGTGGCTAATTTTAATCCCCGGTAAGTACTCAAGGGTGAGCACACGCCGTGAGGTATACCGCCAATAGACGCGAGGAACACAGGCCCAGTCGCGATCGCGAAAGTTGCGGCGGAAGGTGTCGGCATTGCGTCCCTCATTGAGGTAGTCAATTTCTTCGTAGAGAATGCGACAACACTCATCGTAGATGCCCATCCAGTCGCGCCCTTGCCCCCATTTGGGGTGGTTTTGAAAGTATTGGGCAATGCCTTTGAGAATCGCTAGATCAATGTCAAACAACTGCCGCAGGCCGGGGCGTTGGACTTTGACCACCACTTCTTCGCCTGAGAGCAGTTGCGCTTTGTGGACTTGACCCAGACTGGCGGCAGCCATGGGGATGGGATCAAAACTGCGAAACAGTTCAGGGATATGGCGGCCAAAGTCTTCGTAGATGATTTTTTCGACTAGCTCGTAACTAAAGGCGGGGACGCGATCTTGGAGCTTGCTCAGTTCTTCGACGTATTCGCTGGGGAAGAGATCGGCACGGGTGGAAAAGAGTTGCCCCAGTTTAATGAAGGTGGGGCCAAGGTCAAGGAAGGTTTCACGAATCCAGATCGCCTGGGCACGGCGTCGCGCCGCACGCTTAGCATCGGTCATACCGCCCCAGTAGCTCCAAGATTTGGTGAGGAGCCAACGGCCAAAGAGAAATCGCCAGACAAAAAACCAAATATCAAAGAAGCGCCGCGTTTTTGAGTAACGCTCGCGATTCCAACGGTAGGATTTGCCGGTGGGCGTCAAACTGGCCGAAACTGGTGTGGACACACGCTTTTCCCTAGTGGGTGATCTCAACAAATTGTAACGAATCCCTAACGATACCAAAGAATAATAGGCTACAGGGCATAGCGATCGCGCCCCATGCCGAGGGCAAAACGCAGGGAATCGGGCAGGCTTTTGCTACTAGCGGTTAAAAAGAAGGTTAGCCCCAAGAGGCTAAAGACCGCCGCCATGCGAAAGATGAGGCGATAACCCAAAGGATCAATCAGCCCCCCCAATAACGGTCCTGCCAAGGCCATCCCCAGATCAAAGCCCCCTAAACTGAGGCTGAGAACCCGTCCCCGCTCATCGGTGGTGGAGCGATCGGCCATCAGGGCAGCGACCATGGGAATCAGGACACCGCCGGCAAGACCTTCAAGAATCGCCGCCCAGAGGATATCCAAGGGGGTTTGGGCTTGGGCGAGGAGCACCATTGAGACCACATAGCAGGCAAGGCTGGCGGAGATGAAAATGCCCCTTCCCCAGCGATCGGAGGCAGAACCCGTGGCCACACGACCGATAAAGCTGGCGATCGCCGCCACGGAGTAAAACAGCCCTGCGGAAATGTTGAGCCGCTCAGCCGCAATAAACAGGGGAATAAAGGTGGCAATGGTGCCAAAGGTCAGCCCTACACTCAGCATCACCAAGCTGGGAATCCGCAGCCGTTCTGAAAGCAAGAGCCGCCAAAAGAGGGCTTTCTCTGGGCGAGACCCTCCAGAGTCCTGTGGGATATTCACCGCCCGCACGCCTGCGGCAGCCATGAACCCAAGGGCAGCTAAGCTACTGGCAACCATGAAGACCAAGCTATGACTATAGTTCATTTGCAGCCAACTGCCGAGACTCGGTCCGAGGGCAACCCCAATGGGATGGACAAGGCTGGTGTAGCCAATGATTTCACCGCGATGCTCAGGTGGGGCAATATCCGTCACCAGTGCCATGTAGCCGGTGGTAAAGCCAGCGATGCTCACGCCATGGAGAAGGCGCACCACAACAAGGAGGGGTAGGTTGTGGCTGACGATATAAAACAGGGGAGCGATCGCGGCCACCGCGAGGCCAATCAGCAGTGTAATTTTGCGTCCCCGGCGATCGGCCAGAGGCCCTAACCACGAGCGGGAAGCAATCAGCCCTACGGCAAAGGCACCCATGACAAACCCCACCTGATGGGGCGTGCCCCCCTTCTCAGCAATGTAGAGGGGTAACGTGGGCAACATTGCCGCAATGCTCGACCAAAACAAAAGGCCGGCTACGATGAGCCTCAACAGGGTTTGCCGCAAGGGTGGGGGTAACTTCAGCAGGAGAACCACGGATCCCCCTTGTTAACAAAACGTTACATTTTCTATTCTAGCCAAGGAATTAAAAGGGTAGCTCGCCCTGATCAATTTCGGGGGTAGTTGGTGTGCCATTCATTTGGCTTTTGCGTAGTCCCACGGCAATTTTGCTGTGCTTCTCAATTTGGCGCATCACTTCACGGGCACGTTGAATCACGATGGGGGGCAATCCGGCAAGGCGTCCCGCTTCAATGCCGTAGGAGCGATCGGCACCGCCGGGCTTGACTTGGTGGAGAAAAATAATCTCGTCGGGGAGTTCTTTGACCACCACTTGGTAGTTGGCCACATTGGGCAGTAGCGTTGCCAGTTGATTCAGTTCGTGGTAGTGGGTGGCAAAAATGGTGCGGGATTTGAGTGTGGTGGCTAGGTATTCTGCCACTGACCAAGCGATCGCCAGCCCATCAAAAGTGGCCGTACCGCGCCCAATTTCATCGAGGAGAACCAGGGAGCGATCGCCCGCATGGTTGAGGATATTGGCCGTTTCATTCATCTCCACCATAAAGGTAGATTGACCCGTGGCGAGATCGTCAACGGCACCCACCCGCGTAAAAATGCGATCGCACACTCCCAAAGTAGCACTGGTGGCGGGCACATAACTGCCCATTTGCGCCAGCAGTTGAATCAAACCCACCTGCCGTAGATAACAACTTTTGCCACTGGCATTGGGGCCTGTCAGCACCATCAAATCAGCGCTTGTACCGAGTTCCGTATCGTTGGGAACGAAAAACCCCGCTGGTAGCATCTGCTCCACGACCGGATGGCGCCCGCCGCGAATCTGAAGCTGGCGATCGCGGGTCATTTGCGGTCGGCAATAGCCCTGATACAACGCCACCTCTGCTAACCCCAAAAGGGCATCTACCGCTGCCACCGCTGCCGCAATCTCACGAATCGTTGAGGCCTGAGCGGCCACCTGCTCCCGCAACTGCACAAAATACTGGTACTCCAGTTCAAAAAGATGGCTTTGAGCCGCCAATAGCCGTGCTTCCCGTTCCTTGAGTTCCGCCGTGATAAAGCGTTCCTCATTTGTTAGGGTTTGTTTGCGGATATAGTCATCGGGGACTTGATTCAGCTTGGCGCGGGAGACACTCAGATAGTAGCCAAAGACTTTGGTATAGCCCACTTTGAGCGTGGTAATGCCTGTGCGTTGCCGTTCTTGGGCTTCTAAATTAAGAATCCACTGCTGATCTTGCTCAATTTGCTGGCGTTGCTGATCTAGTTCGGGGTAGGCACCCGATCGCAGGAGACCCCCTTCGGTGAGACTAATGGGGGGCTGATCCACAAGGGCTGCGCTGAGGGTATCCGCCAATTGCTCAATCACCGGTGGCAGGTGGGCAAGGGCTTGGAGATAGGGCGATTGGGTTGCCGTCACAACTGCCGCAAGGGAAACTAACGTGCGAAAGGAGTCCCGCAGTGCCGCTAAATCACGGGCATTGGCCGTCCCAGAACCCGCCCGACCCGCTAGGCGTTCGAGGTCATAAATTTCCTGAAGGTGGCGGTGCAGACTCTGACGTAGGCTACTATTGGCCATTAATTCAGCAATAGCCTCTTGGCGCGCCGTGATGTGCTCAATATCAAGGAGGGGTTGCAGGAGCCAGCGGCGTAATAGACGCCCCCCCATCGCCGTCGTTGTGCGATCGATCGCCCACAGGAGCGAGCCTTGGAAGCTGCCATCGCGGACAGTTTGCGTCAGTTCTAGATTGCGGCGGGTTTGCGGGTCGAGAAAGAGATACTGGGCGAGGGAGTAGGTGCTGAGGTTTTGCAGGGGCACCGGTTGTTGGCGATGGGTTTCATCCAAGTAGGCCAAGAGGCCACCGGCCGCCCGCATGGCAAGGGGCAGATGCTCACAGCCAAAGCCTTCAAGGGATTTGACCTGAAAACGTTGACACAGGCGTTGGCGTGCTTCCGCTGCCTGAAAATCTTGGGGCGATCGCAGGGTGTAGCACCACTGGGGCGGCAATTCAGGGGGCAATTGATCCTGAGCTTCACCCGGGCGCAAAACGCGATTAATGTCTGGAGCCTGACTAGGAAGGAGAATCTCTGCGGGTTGTAACCGGTTGAGTTCAGCAATTAACTCGGCGCGATCGCTGCTTTGGGTGGTACAAAACTCCCCCGTCGAAACATCGGCATAGGCCAATCCCCAATGACTCCCAGAAAGCAGAACAGCAGCTAAAAAATTATTGCGGCGCGGTTGGAGCAGTTCTGTGTCCAACACCGTTCCTGGCGTAAACACTCGGGTCACTTCCCGCTTCACCAGTCCTTGAGCTTGGGCGGGGTCTTCCACTTGATCGCAGATGGCAATGGCGTAGCCCTTTTCAATAAGGGTGCGGCAATAGCGTTCAAGAGCATGGTGGGGAATGCCAGCCATGGCCACCCGGCCAACTTCTTTGCCCCCCTCTTTACCGGTGAGCACCAGTTCCAGCTCGCGGGCAACGGTGCAGGCGTCTTGAAAAAAGGTTTCGTAGAAATCGCCTACGCGGTAGAGCAGCAGCGCTTGGGGATAGGCATCTTTGAGTTCAGCATAGTGCTGCAGCATCGGCGTCAACAGCGATCGCTCCACCTCATCGTGGCGCACCTGTAGGCCAGGGTTGCGTCCTAAGCGCAGGGCAGGGGACTCAGTCTCAGAATGGGGCAGCGGGCGATCGTCGGACATAGCAACGTCACAACTTCCTGTGGTGTGCTCCAAAGGGACTTTATATTATAGTTTTCCCTATCGTGGCGTAGAGCACCTAATACTCATCTCCCGTAGTCTCCATGAAGAGCCACTCTGCCAGTCCCGGACTATGTTCCCCAAGGATGGACATTGCCTCTTGAAAGCGGCTGCGTTGTACATTGGCCTTGCTGATGCGTTCCGGATACGTGGTCATCAAGAGATAGGGTTGGCTGTCACTGGATTGGACAAAGGTTTCCACACCAGACACCAGTGGATGCATCTCAAAAAAATGATGGAGTGCCATGGCTTGCTCAAGGGTTTTGGCTTCAACAAAGCCGAGATGACGGGTTAGGATGTCCCAAATGGCATCATCATCGCATCGGAAACTCACCTCAACGAAATAGCGCATCCCCACCTCACAGGCACCTGCGGCTATCTTAACCGCTTTTATTGATTTCATTGTCATGCCGTTGGGAGGGGTTCCTCGAATGGGGGAGGAGGCAGCAACTTTCAATCCTTGTGCGTTATGGCAAGGGTTTTGCTGGTGCCTTTGTTAGCTCGATGGGGTCAAACAAGGGTCAAGCAGGATTGCCTACTGGTCAATGACCCGCAGAATCACCAACGTCATATCGTCGCTGCGCCGGCCATTGGCATTGGTAAAGGCATCAACGGCATCAAAAATATAATCCAATAGTGCCTGAGCGCCCAAACCCTTGGCACAGCCCTCTTTGAAGACTGCTGCGAGGCGCTCTTCCTCAAAGCGTTTACCTTTTGGATTATCGGCTTCTGTGATGCCATCCGTGTAGTAAACCACCGTGTCGCCGGGTTGCAGTCGCACTTCTGCCTCTTGATATTGGCTGCGGGTATCCAGACCAATGAGCATACCGTAGGTGTCCAGCCGATGGATAATCCCGGTTTCAGCTCGCCATAACAGGGGAGGAAGATGAGCCGCATTACTGTAGGCCAAGAGCCGCGTTTGCGGGTTGTACTCAGAGTAAAAGAGGGTAACAAAACGATGGGAGCTTTCTAAATCTGGCTGCATCGCCCGGTTGAGGTGCTGCAAAATTCGACTGGGACGGTGACCATTGAGGGCTTCTGCCCGCAGCATGCCGCGGGTCATGGTCATGATCAATCCGGCCGGTACCCCCTTACCCATCACATCCCCAATGGCAATGCCCCAACGGCCTTGCTCGATCTCCTTTTGATCACCGAGGCCATAGGTAATGGGGATAAAGTCATAGTAGTCTCCCCCCACCCAACTGGCGGTGCGACACTCGGCGGCTAGCTCGAGGCCGTGGATTTTGGGGCAGCGGTGCGGCAAGAGTCGCCGTTGAATTTCTGCCCCAATTTCCAGTTCCCGATCCAAACGCTGGCGATCGCGCAACTTTAAGGCCAACTCATCATTGGCAATGGCCACGGCTGTTTGATCCGCGATCACCTGCAACAGTTGCTGCCGTGTTTCATTCCACTCGTATTCGGGTTGCTGACTAAAAACGTAGAGCCGCCCCCGCTCCGTGAGTCCCGAATCCTTGACGAGAATCGCCGTGCCGTAGAACTGAATGCCTTGGGGAAGACGTTCTCGCAGTTGCTGATCCAAAAGTTGCTCAAGCCGAGGACGGCTGATCTCGCGATCGCTCCCCGCATCAATTGCAGCCATACCAACGCTATTGGCAAGGGTGCGGGTGGCCGTTTCTAGGGCGGCGCGAATATTGGGGCACTGATCGCTGGCGTGACAATGGAGTTGTTCAAGACGAGCCTGACCATCGGCGCGAAATAAAACCAGGGCCGCGGCCTCCGCCTCCGTCACGCGGCAGGTAATCAGCGGGATCAGTTCAAAAAATTGATTCAGGTTGTTGAAACTCCGCAGCGCAAAGCTCAGGGAGGCCAATAGCTCCTGAATTTTACTATTTTCCCGCTGTAACCGCGACACCATTTCCTTGAGGGCGATCACAGGGCTAGAGGAGGTCGTAGAGGATGAGGGGAAGGCAGGTGACATGGTAAGTTACGCCAGCAAAAGCGTCAATTGACTGTACAGCGTAGCGCAAAAAACGTCAAGATGAAAGGATTTAAGATTTTTTATGGAACTTTTAGAGCAGGCCGCCAGTCACCATGCCGTTGCGATGGCTGAGGGTCATCAGCGTCCCACCAAGGGCGATCGCCCCCCCCAAGCCGATGAGTATAGGTTGCAGCCCCCACCACGTCTCCGCTAAACCAACCACCGCCAAGGGCACACTGAGGGCAATATTCACGAGGTTATTTTGCAGGCCAAAAATCGCCCCTCGCTGTTCGGCTGGGGTCATCAGTTGAATTAAGGTTTGCATTGGAATCGCCACAAAGGCCGCAAAGAAGCCCAAACCAATGATGTAGCCCATGCTCCAAGCCAAAGAATCTAGACTCAAGGACAGACCAAGAAACATGCCCCCCATGCCCCAACAGCCCACTAAACCCGACCAGCCGTAGGCAAAGTGCTTGCCCACTGTATTCAAAAGCAGTGCCCCTAGCCCGAGTCCGCCGGCCGCAGCCGCCAAAAGAAACCCAAATTGATCCGTATCGAGGCTGGGTAAGACCTCCGCAAGGCGCACTACCAAAACCGACATCGCCGCGACAATGGCAAACAGCAGGATGAGTTGCAGCAGGGCAAAACGCAGGGCTGTATATTCCTGCAAAAGCTGAAGGCCTTGGTGGAGTTCTTGCCACACTTGACGATAGCGGCTTGGTGGCAGATGACACTGATCCGGTGGCCGCAGCAGCATGAGTAGGAGTGCTGCCCCGCCATAGCAGGCACTGACAAAGACAGCCCCACCCCACTGGGAGTGCCAGTGGCTCGCAAGATTCAAAAGCGGCTCACCCGCAGCGAACCCCACCACGAGAGCAGCCATCATCGTCAGGGTATAGAGGGAGTTGGCCGACAGCAGATGGGACTTATCCACCAGCAGCGGAATGGCTGCCTGTTCTGCGGGGGCAAAAAATTGGGTTAAACAGGAAATCGTAAACGTGATCAGCAACAGCGCCATAAACCCAAACCATTGCCCGGCGCCAAGGAGAATCGTGATCGGAATCCCTAAGACAAGGAGGGCACGGTAGAGATTGGTCACGATAAGTACCTGTTTTTTCGACCAGCGATCCACCAGCACCCCCGCCACCGATCCGAGGAGAATGGCCGGAATCGTAAAGGCCACCATAATTGCTGACACCCAGCCACTAATACTCTGGTCTGCCGCTTGGAAAAACTCTGTAGTGAGGGCAATTACAAATACAAGGTAAATTTTGTCAGCCAACTGTGAGCAGACCTGCGCCAACCAAAGAGCAATAAAATTGCGGTTTTGCCAGAGGGGAGGCACCGGTGGTAGGGGGAGATCTATGCGAATGTCTTGCTGCTCAATGGTCATGGCTGGGACACCGCAACAGGTGAAAAACAATGATCAAGGAGGGGAGGCACCTGCAGCGTTTGCTCAAGGTGAAATTGCAGGTACTGGCGCAATATGCGTTCAAGGGACAGCCAAACACTGAGGGGATAGGCCTCAGCTTGGGCAAGGAATTCATCCCGTGCCAAGGATGGGGTGGTGGGCAGTGCAAGCCATTGCCCGAGGCGCACTTCAGTCGCTGTCAGTTGGCGATCGCCCCCCGAAGATCCCCTGTCGTTCCCTTCTTCTGTAAGGATAAAAACGCCACCGCTGGCAAAACTAAAGCCCACCCGCCAGTCGGTATCCGCTGCAGGCACAGCAATTTCGCAGCCACTTTCATGGCACTGGTACCATTCTGGGGCAATGCCCCCCAATCGCAAGATGCCCCACAGGCCGCGCACCAATAGCGCTAGGGCAGCGCGACTCGAAACCCCCTGAAGTTGGTCTAAGGTGGTACAGAGCCAATCAAAGAGATCCGGTTGAGGCTGCTGCGGATGGACTTGGTAGAGCACCACCTCACCGAGATATTGGGCAGCGGTCAGAGTGGTCAAGTGGCTGTTGAGGCCTTGGTAGGTGGCGACTGTTTCTGCTTGCAGAATGCGATCTAAATTGCGGCCAGGACTAATAAAAAGGTCATTGACGACAAACAAATCCACCCGTCCGCCCAGTTTCGAGCGGCAGCCACGGCTATGGGGGGCGACTAACTTCAACAGCCCGCGATCGCGACTAAAGACACTGAGCAGGCGATCGCTTTCCCCCAGGGGCATGGCCTTGAGGTTAATGCCAATTGTGCGGTAGGTGCGACCCATCCCAAGTATCCAGACAATAGCGGCAGATTGTTCGCCTATCTTTTAGCCTATCGCGGCCTGTCCCCTAAACAGTGATCAACTTGTTGCGGGCAAACCATTCCACCCCATGCTGGTTAATCTCTTCCCGTAGGGTTGCATTCTCAATACTGTGATAGATGAGGAGATCCACCCGTTGGGCAATGGGCAGTTCAGCGATCGCCTCGGCAAGGGCAGCTTGATCACTAAGGGTGAGGTTCTCGCCAAAGAGGGCAATATCAATATCCGAAGTTGTTCTGAAGGTACCGATCGCCCGTGAGCCAAAGAGGACGATTCGTTCTACCTTGGGATTGGCCGTTAGAGTGTCAATGATGGCTTTGCGTTTTTCTGGGGTGAGTCCGTCCGTCATTGTTGATATTTTTCCTGTAAGCAGTTGTACAGTTTCCGAAAAACAGGAGTCAACCTGTGTTTGATCAGTCGTTCCGCCTCTTTTGTCGTTTGCTCTTCGTAGGTATGGCTCAAGAGATTTCGCTTTGCCAAGGCATCTAGCAGTATCTCCGTGTCTTCCTCGGTGAGATAGCCTGTCTCAAAGGCCTTGCGAATAGCTTCTCTGGGAGTTTTCACATCCAGCCCCTCATAAAAAAGAAGGTCTTTCAATGTTTTCCACGCTAGCTCAAGGGTGAACTCAAACATTTGTACCAGACCGGCTCGCTCTAGTTCCGAATACTCCTCCTGAGCACAGGCGGTTTCTAGGCGGATTAGGACACGACCAAAGTTCTGCAACCGCTGTTGCCAACGCATCGCATCTCTATTCGTCATGTTTTATGAACCGTTGTTTCTTCGATTATCGCCAACGAAAGGCGGGGTCTAGCTCATAGCCGAACCGCGTCGCATCTACGGCTGTTAGGTCAATATCGCCAAGGCCATATTCCTGCCAGCGTTCTGTGACTCGCCGTGCCACCTCAGGATCCGATGTGAGGGGATCGCCCCAAGGATGGTCTGTTTCTGGAGGAATTTTCGTGGTGGCATCAATGCCCATGCGTCCCCCAAGGCCGATTTTTTCGCTGGCAAAGTCAAGGGAGTCAAAGGGGGTATCTCCCAAAATAAAGACATCGCGGCTGGGATCCACCTTGGAGCTGATCGCCCACACCACCTGACGCGGATCACGAATATTGATCTCTTTGTCCACAACAATCACAAACTTGGTGTAGGTAAATTGGGGTAGGGCACTCCAAAAGGCGAGGGCAGCGCGGCGTGCTTGGCCAGGATAGGCTTTGTCAATGGAAATAATCGCCGCCTTATAACTGAGGGCTTCCATGGGCAAAAAGAAGTCCACAATCTCCGGTACCTGCTGCCGCAGAATGGGTGTGTAAATGCGGTTGAGGGCAAGGGCAATCATCGCCTCTTCCTTGGGCGGGCGGCCACTAAAGGTGGTGAGATAGATGGGATTGCGGCGATGGGTCAGGCAGTGGAAATGAATGACGGGCGAATCTTCTACACCACCGTAGTAGCCCATGTGATCGCCACAGGGGCCATCGGGCAAAACTTCACCGGGGGTAATGGTGCCCTCAAGGACAAATTCTGCGTGGGCAGGCACCTCCAAATCAACGGTTTTGCACTTGGCCAAATGAATGCCCCCACCGCCATAAAGCCCGGCAAAGAGCCACTCCGACAAATCCACGGGAATTGGCGTTGCCGCCGCCATGATGATTAGAGGATGCACCCCCAAGGCCACAGCCACTTCTAAGTTTTTGCCACGGGCGGCAGCTTTGCGGAGATGGCGTGCCCCTCCCCGCACTGAAAGCCAATGCACGGTCATGGTGGTTGGGGATTGCAGTTGCAAGCGGTAAACCCCGACATTGGGAATGCCCGTCTCACAGTCTTTGGTAATGACGAGACCAAGGGTAATAATTTTGCCTGCATCCTTGGGGTAGGGGCGAATCAGGGGCAGTTGCCGTAGATCCAAATCGGGGGCTTTGATCACCACCTGCTGACACGGGGGTAACAAATCGCGACTCGGCTTGGCACGGACAACATCAAAGAGAATTTTGCCGAAATCAAGGGCTTGACTCAGGGTTTTGGGCGGCTTCGGCTGTTGTAGCTTAGCCAACTTTTCCCCTAGGGTTTCCAGGTCTAGGGGGTGTTCCATTTTCATGGCCCAGCACACCCGCTCTAGGGTTCCCAAGAGATTAATGGCGACGGGATAGGGGGAACCAATAACGTTTTCAAACAGTAACGCTGGCCCGCCGGCAGCCAACAGGCGGTTACAGATTTCCGCCATCTCCAGATCGGGATCAACGGGTACGGTGATGCGTCGCAGTTGTTGCCGCTGTTCTAAAAGCTGGAGATATTGCCGCAGGTCGTTCGTCATCGGGGATCAAAATCGCTTAATCTCTTTTATGTTAAGAATCTTTAGCCAATCGTGCAGGAAGGTCATGGCGGTTCATCCCACGGCGGTGATTGAGGCGGGTGCCCACATTGGGGAAGAGGTAGAAATTGGTCCTTTTTGCTATGTGGCGGCCACGGTGGAGATTGGACGCGGTACGCAGTTGGCTCCCCATGTCACTCTGTTGGGATATACCCGTCTTGGCGAGAACTGCAAAGTGCATAGTGGGGCGGTGATTGGCGATCTCCCCCAAGATGTGGCCTATCAGGGGGGGATTAGCTATGTCCACATTGGCGATCGCTGTACGTTGCGCGAGGGGGTAACCATTCATCGGGGAACCCAACCAGAAACCGTCACCCATGTCGGGCATGATTGTCTGCTGATGGCCCACAGTCATTTGGGTCACAATGTTTATGTGGGAAACCATGTGACGATCGCCAATAATACTTTGATTGCCGGGTATGCCCATGTGGGCGATCGCGCCTTTATCAGCGGGAACTGCCTTGTGCATCAATTTACGCGCATTGGGCGCTTGGCCATGCTCTCCGGCGGCACTGCCATTCAAAAAGATGTGCCCCCCTTTTGTATGACCCGCAGCCTGAGTACCAATACGATCATGGGCTTGAATGTGGTGGGTTTGCGGCGAGCGGGCTTTTCGGCTCAAGACCGACAGCTCCTCAAAAAGGCCTTGGATATTCTCTACCGCTCCCAATTGACCACCTCCCAAGCCGTTCAACACCTGCGGGAACAGTTTATGCATCCCCTTATTCAAGAGTTTTGCGATTTCATTAGTGCTTCGGAACGGGGCATCTGTCATTTTGTGCGTCGGGGGGAGGGAGGGGATTTCTCCTGAGCAGGAAGCAACTTTTTGGCTATGATCACCAAGCAGCATCTTGCCCCTAGATCCCATGGCTGAAGCGCTATTATTCTCCCTCTTCAGTGGCAGTATAGGCCTATGGGCGCTGCTTTACCATCAGTGGTGGAGCTGGCAGCAGCAAGTCAATCAAGAACGCGATGAAGAAGAGGAACAGTTGACCACCTACCCCTCCAAAGAAGAACAGCGTCAAGTATCCCCCAAGCTGGGAGGTTGGGAATTCAAAATCCTGCGATCGCGCCGCAACCAATTTCATGATCCCGATGTCCTGCGCAAAGTCTGCCAAGAGGAAGCCCAAGGGGGCTGGATTTTATTTGAGAAGCTCGACGATCGCCGATTGCGCTTTAAGCGGCCCATGGCCCTGCGGGAAAAAATCAAGCCCAGTGCCAACTACGATCCCTACCGCAGCTACTATGGGTCTCGGTTTGAATGGGAATCTTTGTTGTCCGTGATACTCTTGATGATGATGGCAACCTTACCTGCATATTTAGGCTATCGCTTGGTTATTCTCAGTCAACGCTTAGCCCCACTGCCAACCACTCCTCCATCTGCTCCATTGCGTCCCTAAGGTGCCTATGTCCTCCCTCAGTTTGCTTAGTGTGGGCACAACCCTCCAAGGGGAAAAATATCGCCTCGATGCCCTTTTGAGTCAGGGGGGCTTTGGTGTCACCTATCGCGCCACCCACACCCTGCTCCATCAGCCAGTGGTGCTCAAAACATTGAACTTGCAGCAGGAACCCCCGAAGCGGATTCATGATCTGGGGGAGCGGTTTATCCAAGAAGCGCAACGCCTTGCCCAGTTTAATCATCCCCACATTGTGCGCGTCAGTGATTGCTTTATTGAGGGGGGGCGTCCCTTCATTGTCATGGACTATATCCCCGGACGAACATTGGCCCAAGTGATTCAGGAGGAAGGCCCCCTACCGGAAAAAACGGCTCTCCACTATATTCGCCAAGTGGCTAGCGCTCTTGAATTAGTGCATGAGCATGGGCTGCTGCACCGCGATGTCAAGCCCGATAACATCATGCTGCGGGACGGCACAGATCAAGTGGTGCTGATTGACTTTGGCATTGCCCGTGAATACACTGCTGGGGTGACGGAAACAAATACGGGACTGCTCTCAGCAGGTTATGCGCCGGTGGAGCAGTATTTACCCCGCCACCAATGGACGCCGGCAACGGATGTCTATGCCCTAGCAGCAACGCTCTATGCCCTTTTGGCAGGACGCCCTCCTGTGGCCTCGGTCTTGCGCGATCGCGTGCCTCTCGAGGATTTACGCCAGTTTCAGCCCAATCTTAGTCAGCGCACCATTGATGCCATTGAAGCAGGAATGGCTTTGGATGTCCGCGAACGTCCCCAAACGGTGCGGGCGTGGCTGCAACTGCTCATGGGACAGCCCGTGGCGCGTCAAACCACAGCAACGGTAGCGGTGATGCCGCAGTACCGATCCACTATCTTGGCAAATACTCAACCGGAGGGGACAGCCGTCGTTGCTCCCCTCAAACAACGCAATTTTTCGCCGTGGCTATGGCTGTTGGGAACGGCAATCTTTGGCAGCTTAGCAGGCATTGGCCTAGGGCTATTTTTGCGCAACCAACCCGTGGACACAGTCACCCCTCGCCCCCCGCGTCCTCAGGAACAGGAATTTCCACCCACCCTGCCGACCATTGTGCCACCTGTAGAGGTGACGCCCACTCCCACCCCGACACCGACGCCAGAGCCGGAACCCACCCCTACGGAACCGACGCCCACCCCAGAGCCAACGGAAACGCCTACCCCTAGCCCGAGTCCTGAGGAAGCATCCCCAGAACCAACGCCGACTCCTCCGCCATCCCTCTCTCCAAAACCCCCAAAGTCCCCAAAGCCCCCAAAGAACGCAGAGCCTCCCGTCGCCCCCCCCACCACCGTTGAACCATCTCCACCAACACCTACGCCCTCACCGCCACCGACAGACACAATGCCCGAGGTGTCACCCCCGCCAACCAGTAACACTGAACCGGCCACCCCTTAGAGATTGGCTAGTTCTGAAGTGCTCGCAAAAAGGCACCCAAGCGACTAAAGACTCCCTGACCACGGGGTTTGCCTTGGGGCGTCAGGGCACGCTCAATGTCTTCACTACTGGGGCGTTGCTCAAATTCTGCTAGGCAGGTGGGGGCGGTTTCGCCGTATTGCCAAATTTGCCACGGTTGCGGATAACAGCGCCAGAGAATGATGGTTTCTGCGAGGGGACGAAGGTAGTAGCAGGGTTCAAGGGTGTTGAGAAATCGCTCCCGCAGCCGCCGACCGGCGTAGCCAATACCAACGACGGCCACATCCTGAAGCCTTGGGTTCAAAAGGATAAAGGGGCGATCGCCCGCCGTTTCACACATCTGCTCAATGGCATTGGCTTCTACAGGGGTTGGGGCAACGATGACAATGGCGCGATCGCTCACTGTAATGGGTGTCAGTAGTTCATTCACGCCCCGCACACTATAGGCAGTTTCACCCCATTCGCGACGGGCAAGGGCGGCAGATCCAGCATCGGCAAAAAAGACTTTGAGATCACGACCTAGTTCCTCAAACAAAGGGAGGTAGCCAGCGGCAAAGGCCATCGCATTGAGATCGGGCAACAGGATCTCGATTTGCAGGCGATTTTTACCCTCTTGAAGCGCCGCTTGGGTGGCCTGTTGAGCTTGGCTGAGGGCAGTCTCCAGACTATCGGGGGGCAGGATCGACATGGGTCTTAAGCGGAGACCTCACTGGCAACGGTGGCAAACAGGCGTTGTAGCTCTTCCACTAGGGTTTTGGCTTGGGCGAGCGTTTGCGGGGTCGTGGATTGTTCCAGTTGGGCAGCGATGGTTTGCATGGCAGTAATGCCGACATTACCACTGGCGCCCTTGAGATGATGGGCATCCCGCTTGATTTGATCAACGTTTCCCTGATTGACCGCTTCCGCCAATGCTTGGAGACGCTCCTGGGCATCCTCAACAAAGGTTTGCAACAGTTCCAACTCAAACTCGCGATCGCCCCCCGAAAGGGCAGCCAAGTAGTCCCAATCAATTGGCGATGTCATCGATTCACAATTCCCCACAGGTTACTCGTCGTTATTTTAGCCTGTACCAGCCAAGGCAGTTCAAGGGTTAGGCGAGGAAACGCAAGGGGAGATTTGTAATAATTCTTAACTTTATCACCGTGGTTTGCCCCCTTGGCGAAACAGGGGATTCGATGGCACTATCGCAGTGGTGAGGCCAACAACAGCGGCAGGATTGAGGAACCATGGGCGATCGCGTGACGGTGGGGATTGTGGGGGCCTCTGGCTATGGGGGCGTCCAACTGGTGCGTTTACTCCTTGACCATCCCCAAGTGGAGATTGCATACCTTGGCGGTGAGGGGAGTGCGGGTCGCCCCTACACGGAGCTATATCCCCATTTGCAGGGTCGGGTGAATCTCACGGTGGAACCCGTATCCGTGGAGGTGATTCGCGATCGCGCCCAAGTGGTGTTTCTCTCGCTGCCCAATGGCATTGCCTGTAAGCTCGCCCCGCAACTCCTTGAGCAGGGCTGCAAAGTGCTGGATTTGTCGGCAGACTATCGCTTTCAGGATTTGAAAACCTACACCCAGTGGTACGGTGAACCAAGGGAAGATGAGGCTACGACCCGACAGGCGGTCTATGGGTTGCCAGAACTCTATCGCGATCGCATTCGCCAAAGTGCCCTCATTGGTTGTCCGGGGTGTTATCCCACCGCTAGCTTGCTGGCTCTAGCACCCCTGATGAAGCAGGGTCTGATTGAACCGAATACGGCAATTATTGATGCCAAGTCCGGTACCTCCGGCGGCGGTCGTCAGGGCAAAATCAATCTCCTGCTTGCGGAAGCTGACAACTCCCTTGCTCCCTACAGTGTTGCTCGACATCGCCACACGCCAGAAATTGAAGCCATTTGTAGCGAATTGGCCGGCCAAAGCGTCCTTGTGCAGTTCACGCCGCACCTTGTCCCCATGCCGCGGGGGATTTTGACCACTGTCTATGCCACGCTGCGGGATCCCGGTCTAGTGCGTGAAGATTTAATCACCATCTACCAAGCTTTTTATCGCCATTCCCCTTGGGTGAATATCCTGCCCCCCGGCCTCTATCCCCAGACGAAATGGGCATGGGGCACCAATGCCTGTTTTATTGGCATTGAGGTGGATGAGCGCACCGGCCGGGTGATTGTCATGTCCGCCATTGATAACCTAATGAAGGGACAGGCTTCCCAAGCGGTGCAATGCTTGAATCTAATGATGGGCTGGCCAGAAACGCTGGGCTT
The DNA here is from genome assembly GCF_031583515.1 of Thermosynechococcus sp. QS41. Taxonomy (NCBI): domain Bacteria; kingdom Bacillati; phylum Cyanobacteriota; class Cyanophyceae; order Acaryochloridales; family Thermosynechococcaceae; genus Thermosynechococcus; species Thermosynechococcus sp. QS41. Next base: position 1,730,800 of record NZ_CP134181.1, on the reverse strand, counting down.
ACCCCAGGTCGCCTTTTATCCCTAGGACTCAAGTTTCATCCTGTTCGACCAAGGGCAGGCGATCGCCCCGTAATAGCTCAGTGCTGCTTGCACTCAAAGACAATCCCATCTGCCATAATCCCTGCCCTAGGCACAAAGCCGCCAGAAAGGGAGCGGTACTCAAGCTTAAGAGTAACGTTGTCGGTGTCAAGCCAGCCATCAGGATTTAGGACTCATCACTATCTGAACCATCCGCATCCTCATCAGGAGGAATATTGGCAAAGAGCAAGTCTCGGGATTTCTTCAGTTGCTTCCAAAGCACCTTAATTTGATTGTAGGCCTCCTCAGAACTAATCTTACCGCCCGTTTCCAGACCACAAATATAGCTCACCCGTTGAGCAAATTCCTGCAAATTGGCATTAAAGGCCAAGTTTTGCGGCGTAAATGCACCATGGTAGCGGCTGGTGGGGAAGAGGAATTTTTCTTTGTCAAATTCCGGTTTGGGCGATTCAGACACAGGTGTAGCCCTTTGCCAGTGAGGTTACCCCCTATTTTATCGAGAATCTTAAGCTTCTTATCGCAACAGATCAGAAAAGTTTCAAAGTAGCCCCAGCATGTGCAATGGCCCTTGACCACTGATTAACTCAATGATCAGGGCTAAAAATCCCAACATTGCCAAGCGTCCATTCCAACGTTCGGCGGCGGAGGTCATCCCCCATTCCCAGCGCTCCTGAGGGTAAAGCTTCACCCGCTTGCGGGACTTATTCACCTCAGCAAAGGTACGCGGTGGTGCTGCAAGAGCATCCTTCACCAGTTGGGCAAGGGCACCAATAAAGCCGCTGTGATCATTAAGAGCAGGCACGCGCCGAAAGACTTCAATGCCAGCCTCTTCGGCAATCTCGCGGTACTCGATGTCAATTTCTTGGAGGGTTTCAATGTGCTCTGAAATAAAGCTAATGGGCACAACAACAAGGGTTTTCACCCCTTGGGCAGCCAATTCGGGAATGACATCTTCGGTGTAGGGTTGCAACCACTCCACAGGCCCCACCCGACTTTGGTAGGCCAACACATGAGCATTGGGGCGATTCAGCGCGGCCATGATGAGCTTCACGCAGGCTTCGATTTCCTCTTGGTAGGGATCGCCCGCTTCGGTGACATAGCTTTTGGGAACGCCGTGGGCACTAAAGAAAATCACCGCCTCATCGGGATTGGCACATTGGTCGAGTTCTTGGCGAATCAAGTCCGCCATAGCCGCCACATAGCCGGGGTGGTTGTACCAAGAGGGGATCAGCGTATAGCGAATCTTTTGCAATTCAGGGTCTTGGTTCCACAGGCTCTCTAGGAGGCGAAAACTAGAGCCACTGGTGCTGATGGAAAACTGCGGGTAAAGGGGTAAAATCACTAGATCGCGAATTTGATCCGCTTTGATTTGGGCGATCGCCTCCTCGGTAAAGGGGTGCCAGTAGCGCATACCAATGTACAAATTAGCCTCAATGCCAATGCGTTCTAGGGCGTCTTTCAGGGCACGGGCTTGCTGTTCAGTCATGCGCCGTAGGGGGGAGCCGCCACCAATTTGGGCATAGTTGGCCTGAGAACGCCGGGCACGACTGGTGGAGATAAACCAAGCAAGGGGCTTTTGTAGCCAACGGAAGGGCAGGCGAATGATTTCGGGATCAGAGAACAGGTTGTACAAAAAGGGGCGCACATCCTCGGGGCGATCGGGCCCCCCTAAATTGAGAAGTAGTACACCTGTTTGGCTCGCCATTCCCAAAATCACCTAAATCTTTTCGCGATCGCTTTCTTATTGTGACATACTCTCAGGATCTCAGGGGGAGAAAATCTCGGTAAGGTAGGGATGAGAGAATGCGGTTGATGTGTGCAAACGGTGACCTACGCAATTGATTTTGGAACCAGTAATACGTTGGTGGCGCGGTGGAATTATGCCACCCAAGCAGCCGAAGCGGTAACGCTCTCTGGACTCTCGGTGGGGTTTGGTGAGATACCGGCGCTCATTCCTAGCTTGGCCTATGTGGAGGATGCCAGTGTTCCTCTGGTCGTGGTGGGGCAGCGGGTGCGCGATCGCGGCTTGGATGGGGTGGGCGATCGTCGCTTTTTCTCGCGGTTTAAGCGGGGGATTGGCGCCACCGTACAGGGCTATTTACCCGAGCTGGATGGCTGTTCTTTGAGCTTTGAAACCATTGGTACGTGGTTTTTGCAAGCCCTGTTGAAGGAACTGAAACACACTAGCGGCGGCGATGTCGAACAGGGGTTGATCTTCACCGTGCCGGTGGATAGCTTTGAAACCTATCGCAGTTGGCTGTTGCAGGTGTGTGAGGGGTTTGCCATTGAGCAAATTCGCCTCTTGGATGAACCCACGGCTGCGGCCTTAGGTTATGGCGTGGCCGATCGCCCGCTGATCTTGGTGATTGATTTTGGCGGGGGCACCCTCGATCTCTCCCTTGTGGAACTCAAGACCGATCAACGCCAAAGCCGTCCCTTGGGATTTATTCTCAAGTGGGGCGATCGCCAGTGGGCCTCAAGCGACAACCAACGGCCTCGCACAGCGCGGGTGATTGCCAAAGCGGGCTTGAATTTAGGGGGCACGGATATTGACCACTGGATTGTCGATGAATGGGTAAAACGCGGCATGACCGCCAATAGCCTACTCCTGCGCCTTGCCGAGCGCTTAAAAATTCAACTCTCGCAGCAGCCCTATGCCCAAGAGGTGTACTTTGACAGCGAAACCTTTACCACCCTTGAACTGCGCCTCGAGCGCGCTGAACTGGAGGAGATGCTTCACCAACAGCAATTTTTCCAACGTCTGGATGATGCTCTCACCCAAGTGCTCCAACAGGCACGCCGCCAAGGGATCACCCCCGACACGATTGATGCGGTGCTCCTAGTGGGGGGGACAACGCAAATTCCCGCAGTGCAAAAATGGGTTGCTGAGTATTTTGAGGCCACAAAGATCAACGCCCAACAGCCTTTTACAGCGGTGGCCATGGGTGCTCTAGCAGTGACCCAAGGGCTGGATGTCAAGGATTTTCTCTACCACAGCTACGGCATTCGCTTCTGGGATGCTAAGCTCAACCGTCATGGCTGGCACCCCATTATCCAGCGGGGACAACCCTACCCCATGGGCGAACCCGTGGAATTGATTTTAGGGGCCTCGACGGAGGGACAGCCCAGTATTGAACTGGTGATTGGTGAATTGGGGGACGAGCAAGGGGGTGTGGAGATCTTTTTTGATGGCGATCGCCTGATTACCCGTAGTGCCGGTGAACGCACAGTGCAGCCCCTCAATGACACCCCCCAAGGCAAAACCCTCGCCAAGCTGGATCCCCCTGGCTATCCGGGGAGCGATCGCATTCGGGTTCTCTTTCAAGTGGATGGCGATCGCCAACTGCGGGTTACCGTTGATGACTTGCTCACCCAAGAGCGTCTCATCAATAATCAAATCGTCACCCAATTGCGTTGACCGAATTGCATTGTGGCTCCCCATTCCCTGCCCCAAACTACTGCCTATGTCCGTATCATTGCCCACAGTTGGCAAGAGGGTCACATTCGTGGCCATGTCTGCGCCAGCAAGTACCAGTGGGAATTTTGCTGGCAATTTAAGGCGAAAAAACTGCAAATCTCCCCAGCCTTTGGGCGTGCTCTGATCAAAGAACCCTTGGGGCGGTTTCTCGAAGCCCAAGACTACCAATTAGAGCCGGGGGGTGATTATGAATTTGTTGTCCGTGCCAAGTTTTAGGTGCGTTCCGCTGTGCCTAAGCTACAATCAGTGAGGAAACCTGTGCTGATATTGCCAGATAGCCTATGTTCTTGAGCGAATTAGCGCCCCTTGTCAAAGAGTTGAGCCAAAAACCCGTTGCCTTTATGGGCGGCTTTGTCTCTGGATTGTTGGGGTTGAGCCTTGATCAAAAGCCAGTCAGCGATTGGCTCAAGCAGTACGGCGACTATCAGCCCCCCAGCCCGCCGCCACCCCCCCCCAGTGACTTCAAGAGCATTCGAATTGAGTAAGGACACGAGCCACTGCCTGCCGTTGATCCCGTAGGGTCAGCCAGCGGTGGTAGGTTTGGGTATGAATCGCCACACTGTGTCCCATCATCCGTGCGGCAACGGTATCGGGTAAGCCATAGTGAATTGTGCGCACCGCCCACGCATGGCGCAAGTCATAGGGACGAAAGGGCAAGCCGTAGCGACGGAACTGTTGATTTACCCGCTGGCCAATGCGTTGGAGGGTTGTTTGGGTCAAATCCGTATTGATCCTCGGCAACTGGGGCGATCGCAAGCCAAACACCTCAACCCACTGGGGAGGAAAGGGCCACACCTGATGGCAACCTGTTTTGGTGGTTTCCTGCACCTCGATCATCCCTGCCGGGTCACCTGTGACGAGCCCACTTAAATCGCAGAAGAACACTTCATGATTGCGCAGGCCATAGGCCGCCATCAAGCCATAGACATAGCGCCACTGGGGATTGGGAATTTGCTGGTAGGCGGCTAGAATCTCCTCATCACTGGGTAACTCCCGTGGTTGGAGCGATCGCCGGGAATAGGTGCCCCAAAACTGAGCTAGGGGAATCGGTAACTCCACCCCTAGGAACCGACAAAACCCTTGAAAGGCGGTACAGGCCACCTGCCGTTGTCGCTTATCAGCGGGGATTTGCTGCAACAGGCCATAGATCAGTTCTGGTAATGAATGGTCGGGATGGGCAGCGGCGGCTTTGAGCAACTGACGCAGATAGGGCGCATAGGCCATCTCCCACGTAGTGCAGCTGCGATCTTGAGCCAAGAAGGCCGTTTCAAAGGCGGCAATTTGCTCTCCTAGGGATAACTCGCCCAGACGCCCTAAGCCCTTGACCCGTTCATAGTCCTGCCAGCGAAAGGTGTTTTCTAGTAATTTGGCGGCAATGATTTTGGCTTCCTTTTCCGCTGCCTTAAGGCCGCTGGGGGTGGCGGGTAACCCTAGACTTAAACGCTGTTGGTGGGGGCGGAGCCGATGGCTGCCCGGTCGTGGCGGCAGGGTACCCCTCAGGCTGAGACGTTGGCCGCGTTGTTCAATTTGCAGACCCAACTGCGCTAGTTTGAGGCGTTGATTGACCTGCTGAAGTTGTTGGTCAAGTTTCTGAGGGGACGTGGCCATTGCTGAGGGACTCAGAACTCAACTCGCTGCCGAAATGACCAAAACTGCGGCGAGGACGTTTTTTCCAAGGAATATCGAGAACCCCCGCTTGGGAGCGGCTACGACTGGACTTGTGCTCAACTTTGACGGGGCGATAGTCCGTGAGGATGCGCAGGCTATTCAGTTCGGCCAAGAGGGTGGCGCCATTGCTAATCAAGACGGCAATCACGGGGTGCAAGCTCAAAAAGACCCCCGCTAAAACCACACTGACATTGGGAATGACCACAAGGGCGATATTTTGATTGATAATGTTCATCACTTCTTGGCTGAGGGCGATCGCCTGCACCAGTCCCTCAAGGCGATTATTCATCAAGAGAAGATCTGCGGTTTGCCGCGCCGCATCACTGCCTTCAGAAAGGGTAATGGAAATATCAGCGTAGGCCATTGCTGCTGTATCATTGAAGCCTTCGCCCACATAGGCCACGACTTTTTCGCCACCATTTTTAAACTTCTCTAGAAGTTCAACTTTGTCCTCTGGCATTTTATTGGTATAGATTTGACCGAGACGAAAGCCAGTGGCATAGCCCACCGCATTGGCGACTTCGTGGTGATCTCCCGTCACCATATAGCACTCAATACCCCGCTGTTGCAGAGCGGCAATCACACTAGCGGCTTCAGAACGCACGGGGTTGCTATAGAACACCAGTGCCACCAGTTCACCATTACAGGCAACACAGACAAGGGAGCGGTTCCAAAGCACGCCTTCATGGGTGCGCAGTTCATCAAGATCAATGGGCACTTGGCGATCGCCCATCCATTGGGGTGTGCCCACCAAAATCTCTTGCCCCTCGACGGTTGCCGCAACTCCCTTACCCGGTTCATAGACCCAGTTGCTATAGGTTCCCCCCTCAATCCCGCGTTCAGCCGCATACTCAAGGATGGCAAGGGCAAAGGGGTGATTGATTGACTGTTCCACAGTTGCCAGCCAATAGAGCAGCGTTTGTTCACTCAGGCCGGGCTTGAGGAGATTGACCCCCACAATGGTTCCCTTCACTTCCGTCAGTGTGCCGGTTTTGTCAAAAACAATGACATTGACTCGTGAGAGGAGTTCGAGGGCGCGGCCATTGCGAAAATACACCCCGACATGGGGCGCATGGGTGAGGGCTGCCAAAATTGCAGTGGGAATAGTAATGCCAATCCCTGAGCCAAAGTCCAATTGCAGAGGGGCGATCGCCCGATGGGCATCCAAGGTGACCCCATAAACAATAGCAGCCACGCCCATTGCGGGCAAAATGGCTTGGTTCGAGATTTCCTCAGCGTAGTTTTCAATGCGAGTATCCAGTTGCGGCGCTTGGCGAGCCAGTTGCAGCGCCTTGCCCACCTGCGTCTCTTCACCAACGGCTTCAGCAACAATGCAAATTTGTCCCCGCACCACAAGGGAAGAGGCCAGCACCGTTTGTTCAGGTTCACAGGGCAATAGATCCGACTCTCCCGTGAGAAACTGCCGCTGAATCACGGCGGATCCCCAGAGCACGGTACCATCCACGGGCACCGCGGATCCGGCGGCCACAATCACGCGATCGCCCACCTGTAGCTCGCGCACAGAGACATTTTGGCGAGTGCCGCCCCGCTCTACCCAATAGGTGCGCTGTTGATCGAGGGGGTCAAAGACTTGGTTTTCCCCCACTTGAGCGGTCATATCCCGCAGTGACCCCCCCACTTGACCCATAAAGGCAGCTAACACCGGCGCCATGTATTCCCCTTGCAGCGTATGCAGAATCGTCCAGAGGGATTCCAGTTGGGTGACGTTGAGATGGCGGTGTTCGAGGCTCTCTAGGGCTTCTTGGAAGGTGGGCAGTGCCACAATCACAATCACAGTGGCGACAATGGCAGGGTAGAAGGGGGTTTGTACTGGTAGTAGCGCCACGATCGCCAGCGCCAAGGTGGGTAGCGCCATTTTCTCGATAAAGTAAGCGGTGTTCCAAGGGGAGTACACCAACTTATCAATGGGCAGCATCCCCGGTAAGGGTAAACGTTCATCTGCTGCGGCCTGAATCAATTGGCCAAAGCGGTGAAGGGGATTGTCAACTTCGGGACTGTATTGAACAATCAGGCTAGCGGCGGGCAAGTTAAGGCGAATTTGTTGCACACTGTCTTCTTGAACAAAGAGAGCTTGCAGTTGCCGCCCATAGCGATCGTCATATTGCAGGCGGGGAATCCGCAACCGCACTCGCCCCGGTAAGTGATGCACCACTTCGTAATGAACCCTTGCTGGCGGCGGGGAAAGCACAGTTGCAGTCATGATCAATTACCCCTAAGGATCGGTTAAGAAAAGGGCTGGGCGGAGCGATGGCCATGGGTCGGCGCACTAATGAGGTCATTGATATTCTGCTGCATTGTTAGGCAAATTGCATCCAAGGGCAGATCATTGAGGTCACGGCCAAAGGGATTTTCGATTTCGATGCCAATTTCTTCAACGCCAAAGAGGGTAAAGGCAATGAGTCCCACCATTAGGCCTGTCCACCACACGAGGTTATCCACCAGTTGAAAGGGTAGCAGCAAGCAATAGAGAAATAATAGCTGCTTGAGATGAATGGCATAGGCAAGGGGCATCGGTGTTTTCAAAATTCGCTCACAGGCACCCATGGCATCCACCAATTGCACCAGCAGTTCATCCATGTAAGTGAGTTGGTACAGGGACAGGGAGCCACAGCGGTGTTGGTGGTGCAGATAGTCCTCAATCCACAGGGCAATGCGCAAGGGGACATTTTGCACCGTTTGTAGCTCTTTGTATTGATGGGGCTTGAGCAGGGGTTCTAATTCGGCAAAGGATTCTCCTCGCAGGTGTTGCTTGGTGGCGATCGCAAACACCCCCACTAAATGAACGGCATCAATTTTGGCTTGGTGATCCTCCGGACTATTTTCGTCAATGGCAGTCCACATCAAGCGGGTTAGGCTGCGGGAATTATTCACAATGTTGCCCCACTGGCGGCGACCTTCCCAAAAGCGCTCATAGGCAGTGTTGGTGCGAAAGACGAGGAGCAACCCCAGCACAATCGAGGGAATGAGACTGCCTAGCACTGGCCAGTGGACATTGATCACATAAAGGTCGATCACCGTCACCAAGACGCCAAAGCCACCGCAAAAGAGCACTTCCGAAAGAATGGCCGGAATGACCGAGCCACGCAAACGCAGCGCCAGACGTAACCATTGCGGCGGTTGCAACAAAAACTTCGCCACGCCCGACCGATCTCGGGGTAATTGGCGTCTGAAGGGGTGAAAACCGAGGAAAGAGAAGCGGCTCATGAATACCAGTGGGCGATTCCCACCCCAATCTTTAGCACACTGGCGTGCTGAAACCGTGTTTTTACCGCAAAGAACAACCGAAGAGACTGCAAATCTTAAGAAAATCCGTTACCCCTTGCCATTCCCCCACAGAAGTGTTAAGTTATATTAAGAACATGAAACACTTTGTAACAAACGGAGGACAAAAATGAGAAGTGGCAGCATTATTGATGAACAAGGCAAAATGAACAACTTTGCCATTGAACCCAAAATGTACGTGATGAGTGAGCCGCAGGCTGGGTTTACTCCCTATGCAGAACTCTTCAATGGTCGCTTGGCCATGATTGGCTTTATCTCCCTGCTGGCCTTGGAAGTGATTACGGGTCACGGTCTGATTGGCTTTTTGAATAGCCTCTAGGTCGTCGCTGCGCTCTTAGGCATATCCGTTCTTCAGCAGCCCTTGTGCGGTTAGAAAGAACAAATAACTCATGGAATGGGTCAGCCTGCCTCTCGGGGTGGGCTTTTTGCTTGTAGTCTTTAGATGAAACAGAGGTCAGTTTAGATCACTTCCAGCGAGAATCCCTAGAGCGAATTCTTGATCTATGTCGCAATTTCTACAGTAGAGCGCATTCACAGCTTCCCAGTAATTTCCAAGAGAAAGATGTGCAAGTTGTCCTTGAAAGGCTCTTGAGAAGTACGTTTCCCAACTCGGATATTAGACGGGAGTACCCTATTCCTCAGCCCTACTCCCATGGTCGATTGATTGACTTTATGCTTGTTGATGAGAAGGTTGCAATTGAGGTCAAGGTAGTCTCAGCACAGGGAGGGCGGAATCGGTTATTTAAAGAATTAGCAATAGACCTTGAAGCGTACCGCCATAGTGAAATGAGTTTTAGAAAATTGATTTGTTTTGTTTACGATCCTAATAATCAATTACCCAATCCGCGTGGCTTTGAAAATCACCTGAGGGGCGATCGCGGGGGATTTGAGGTCATCACAATCGTGGCACAAAATCCTTATCAGGCTAATGGAGTCGCTTCAGCGGGATAGGTGAGTGACAATCACGCAGTTTAAGGCCTTGAAAGGATCGCGAGACAATTGCTTTTCGGGCAACACTTTGCTTAATATCTGTTTCAGGGCATTCAGCACCTTTTCCTGCGTATCTTCAACCTTGGCCAGTCCTGCCAGTTGATGGACAACGTTATTGCGTTGCTGATAGTAGGCCTCGATCCGCTGGAAGTGAGGAGCAAGATCCGTTGTTTGGGAGTCATACTCTAAAACTGCTAGCAAAAGCTCCCGCGTCACGACATCAAGGAACAGGCGATCGCCATTTTTGCGCTGGTAGCTTCTGAGGTATTGCCAAAGTCGACCCTGATCGTGGTGTTGCAGCAAGTTCAAGCTGCGTTCTCGCGTTGCCCCATCAGTTGTAATGCCAAGGCCCACCGTCTCTTGTACAAAGTATTGCAATAAGTTTTCGTACAAACTCATGGCCAAGATTAGGGCTTCTGCATAGCGCCCCACCGTAAATAGGCCAACAACTTGAAAGTAAGTGTCCCGAAAGAGAGCATGGCGATTGTTCTGCCGCAGTTGGGCGATTTCCTGAAACCAGAGCTTTTCAATCTCAGTTTTGTAGGGGTTGATGGCATCAAAGGCTTGGTGGTAGTTGCGGGCAAGGCGATATTTGCCATAGCGAATCAGTGCTAAGGCCAGAGGAGCCTCAATAGAGCTATGCTTGAGGGAAATTTCAGCCCCTTGGTAGTCATAACTATCCAACTGCTGTTGAATCCCTTGACGATCTAACGCTTGGCGAAAGACATTTAAGTCCACCGCAAATATTCGCTCTTGACCTGGTCGAATTTCTTGGGGATTGCGGGCTTGCCATAGCCGGAGTCGGTGTTGCGTCTCGATCGCCTGTAAAATGCCCCAAGCCGCTTTCATGGCGGGGGTACCAGAGGAACCATTCAGTTCTAGCCAGTCGTTGGAGCCTTGATAATACTTGGCTAGGTGTAGTGCGCGCCTGGCCTCTTGGACGGCGATGACAGGGTTAATTGGGTCTGCGGAGAGTTCCCTGCTGACCACTTTTAGGTGAATTGCCTCCTCGCCAATTTGCAGCTCACTGTGAAGCCAGTCCTTGGTGTCGATCGCCCGTTGTTGAAAGTCTTCTGTGTAGAGCAATAGAACCCGTTTGATCGGCTGCTGTTGGGCTAAAAACTTTGCCAGTGAAACAATGGAGCCTTCTTGGTTGGTTTTCTCAGAGTACGGATCTTGATGACCCACAAAGGAAAGGAGAATGCTACAACCCATAGTGGTTTTCACAGAAGGTCTCTTGTCTATGTTGCCGCAATCATCCCCTATATTTCAGGCTGTGTCGGATGATGAGACAGCGTTTGACTCTCAGGTGTCCTGTGAGTAGGGGCGGTCAGCGCGAGGCTAACGGATTGATGGAGAGTTGGGAAGTGTCAGAAAAGTAGAGCGTTTAGTGGCAAGACGGTATAGACACCAGAAAGACTTTATCGCCCCAATGCTGTTTTCAGGATATTTGAATGGGTGAGGGTTTGTGAGCTGGCTGAGTCAATACTGTTTGCCGGCGTTAGAGAGACCATCGCTGTTGATTAGTTGATTATGGATAATGCACCGATTCATCCCCAAGGGGGGATGCAGGCAGTGGTAAAAGCGGCGGGTCACGCGGTGTTATTTTTACCGAAATCCTCTCCTGATTTGAATGTGGTTGAGCATGACTTTAGTGGGCTGAAGTGAGTGGGCTGAAGCGAGCGCGGAGGTATGCAGGGTCAAACCGTTCTATGGATGAGGTGATTCGCAAGTATTGTGCTGGATAATGTCTCATTCTTGATTGGAATAGCTATATATTGCCACAATCGTGCCTGATCCGTGGCGGTATTGGTGCCATCGCCAAGCGTGATCAATGATTTGCTCGATGTCAGGGTACTGCGGCTGCCAACCTAAAATCTGACGGGCGCGATCGCTATTGGCAACGAGGATTGCGGCGTCTCCTGCTCGGCGATCGCCCTCAACGACTGGAATCGAACAACCTGTGACCCTCTGAGCGGCTTCAATAATTTGCCGCACCGAAAAGCCTTGGCCATTCCCCAAGTTAAAAATTTGCGAGTCGCCGCCACTCAGGAGGTACTTTAATCCCAGCACATGGGCTTGGGCTAGGTCCACGACATGGATGTAGTCGCGAATGCAGGTGCCATCGGGAGTAGGGTAATCTGTGCCATAAATGCAGATGTGGGGGCGTCGTCCCATCGCCGCCTGCAACACTAGGGGAATCAAGTGGGTTTCTGGATGGTGATCTTCCCCTAAGCGGGAGTCGGGATCGGCGCCTGCGGCATTGAAATAGCGGAAAATTACCGACTTGAGGCCGTAGGCCCTGCCCATATCGGCAGCAATTTGCTCCACCATCCACTTGGAGCGCCCGTAGGGGTTAATGGGAGCACAGGGACAGGTTTCGCGAATCGGCACCTCTGAGGGCAAGCCATAGACGGCGGCTGTGGAGGAAAAGACAAAATAGGGAATCGCGGCGGCCACCATCGCCTGTAAGAGGGTCAGGGCACCATAAACATTATTTTGATAAAAGCGATCGGGGGAGCGGACAGACTCGCCCACTTCAATATAGGCAGCAAAGTGCATTACTGCCGTCACGGGATAGGTTTGAAAAATCCAATCTAAGAGGGAGCGATCGCCAATATGACCCACAATGAGTTCTGTTTTAAGAACAGACTCGACCAAATCGCGGTGCCCTCGCTCAAGGCTATCTAAAATCAGTACTTGGAAGCCGGCTTGCTGCAGTGCCAAAACGGTATGGCTGCCAATATAGCCCGCGCCCCCGGTGACCAGAATCAGCGGCGAATTATTACCATTATTAATTGTCATTAAAGTCCATCTGTTACACTAGGAAAGCTGCTACAAATTCTGCCATGACCAGTGACTTGCACCATGAAATCACCCAAGAGGTGAAACGACGTCGTAATTTCGCCATTATCTCTCACCCGGATGCCGGGAAAACGACGCTGACGGAAAAGTTACTGCTCTACGGTGGGGCTATTCACGAGGCGGGAGCCGTCAAAGCACGACGGGCACAGCGGCAGGCCACCTCTGACTGGATGGAAATGGAGCAACAACGGGGGATTTCGATTACCTCGACGGTCTTGCAGTTTGAGTACCAAGGCTATCAGATTAACCTCTTGGATACCCCCGGCCACCAAGACTTTAGTGAAGATACCTATCGCACCCTTGCGGCGGCTGATAATGCCGTGATGCTGGTGGATGCGGCCAAGGGTCTAGAACCCCAAACCCGTAAGCTCTTTGAGGTGTGCCAACTGCGGGGTCTGCCGATTTTTACATTCATCAACAAGCTGGATCGGCCGGGGCGGGAACCCCTTGAACTGATTGATGAAATTGAACAGGAGTTGGGGCTGATTCCCTATCCTGTGAACTGGCCGCTAGGAATGGGCGATCGCTTTCGCGGCGTCTATGATCGCGTGCGCCGCAACTTTCACTTTTTTGAGCGCACGACCCACGGTAGTCGTGCTGCGGCGGAAACCATCCTTGCCCTTGGCGATCCGGCCATTGACGCCTACATTGAGCCCTATCGCTTGGAATATCACCAACTCAAGGACGAACTGGAACTGCTAGATGGGGTTGGTGCTGAACTCGACCTCAATTTGGTGCATCAGGGAAAAATGACTCCCGTCTTCTTTGGCAGTGCCATGACCAACTTTGGCGTGCGCCTGTTTCTGGAGCACTTTTTGACCTATGCGTTGCCACCCATGGCCTACAAGAGCGATCGCGGGGCGATTGATCCGACGCAGGAGCATTTCACTGGCTTTGTGTTTAAGCTGCAGGCCAATATGGATCCGAAACATCGCGATCGCGTCGCCTTTGTGCGGGTCTGTAGCGGCAAATTTGAGAAGGACATGACCGTCAACCATGCTCGCACCGGCAAAACCATCCGCCTTTCTCGTCCCCAAAAACTCTTTGCCCAAGGTCGCGAATCCCTTGAAACGGCCTATGCGGGCGATGTGATTGGCCTGAATAATCCAGGCATGTTTGCCATTGGCGACACCCTCTATGTCGGCGCCAAATTGGAATATGAAGGCATTCCCTGTTTTTCCCCAGAACTCTTTGCCTATCTGCGCAACCCCAACCCCTCCAAGTTCAAATCCTTCCAAAAAGGGGTGAATGAGCTACGGGAAGAGGGTGCCGTGCAAATCATGTACTCTACCGATGAATCGAAACGAGAACCGATTCTGGCGGCAGTTGGCCAATTGCAATTTGAAGTGGTGCAGTTTCGCCTATTAAACGAATACGGTGTGGAAACTCGTCTTGACCCTCTCCCCTATACCGTTGCGCGCTGGGTACTGGATGGTTGGGAAGCCCTTGCAGCCATTGGCCGCATCTTTAATGCTGTCACCGTCAAAGACAGTTGGGGACGGCCGGTGCTGCTCTTTAAGAATGAGTGGAATCTGCAACAGACAATGGCAGATCATCCCAAACTGCGCCTGAGCGCGATCGCCCCCCTTGCCGCTGTTGTGTCTGCCTAGCTGCCCCATGAGTAGTGTCTATACCCGTCCCCTTGCTCGTCTCATTGAGCAGTTGCAACGCCTGCCGGGCATTGGCCCCAAAACCGCCCAACGTCTTGCCCTTCACCTGATCAAACGTCCCGAGGCTGATATTCAAGCCTTGGCGCAAGCTCTCCTTGAAGCGAAACAGCAGGTGGGGCTTTGTTCCGTGTGCTTTCACCTCTCTGCCGAACCCGTGTGTGACATCTGTGCCTCCCCCCAGCGAGACAATCATCTCCTTTGTGTGGTGGCTGATTCCCGCGATGTCATTGCCATTGAAAAAACCCGCGAGTACCACGGCAAGTACCATGTCTTGGGCGGACTCATTTCGCCCCTAGAGGGCATCACCCCCGAACACCTGCACATTCAACCTCTGATTCAGCGCGCCAGCCAACCGCAGGTGCAAGAGGTGATCTTGGCCATCAACCCCAGTATTGAAGGGGAAACGACCACTCTCTATGTGGGGCAGCTGCTGCGGCCTTTTGTGAAGGTCACTCGCATTGCCTTTGGCCTACCGGTGGGCGGTGATCTCGACTATGCCGATGAAATGACCCTTGCCCGTGCCCTTGCCGGTCGCCGGGAAATTGAGTGGCAGTAGCTTAGTGCCCCCCCTGCAATCGCCGCAATGCCGTCACAATTTGGTGAATGGCTCGCTTCAGTTGCTCGACCTCGTGGTGTAACCGCTGGTTTTCCGCTTCCAAAGCGGCGAGGCGATTCTCATCCCCACCACTACCTGTTGCCGCTGGTTGCTGTTGCAGTTGCGCAACCGTTGCTTGAAGTTGAGCAAAGTCATTTGCCTTGACAGATTGTGCCTGCAAAGCTTGAATGGCACCTTCAAGGGCGGCCAGTTTGGCATAGACGGGGGTGAGATCCACAGCGACGGGAGCCGCTACTTCCGCAGGAGCTGCTGCTTTGACGGGTCTGGGCTTACGGGCTTTGCGAAAGGCCTCTTGAATTGCTGCTTCGAGTTGTTCTTTTTCAAAGGGCTTCTCAATGAACTCAAACCACTCAAAGGGTTCTTGGAGCTTCTCGGTGACCTCTTCCTTGCGCCCTGACATAATTACGAGGGGGATAGCGCCAAGGAGATCATTTTTCTCCAATTCTTGATAAACTTCCCAGCCGCTCACCTTCGGCAGCAGAAAATCCAGCATGATCAACGTCGGCTCAGACTGCTCAATGAGTTGCAGACCTTCACGGCCATCCTTGGCCTCAAGGATTTCGTAGTCGCCCTCTGGCAACATCTCGCGGACGCGCATCCGGATTACTTTACTGTCATCAATGACAAGGACTTTGCGGCTAGTCACGGAAACACTCCATTCTATACAAGATTCCTATAGCAAGAGATTGTGAATAGAGGGCGGCAGTGGCATGACCACTACGTGATTTCAACCTTAGCATAGCCCTATCTTTTGGAGTTGGCCACTCGCCTTACACTGCGGCAAAGCGTCCCTGAACCCAAAAATTTGGGGTCAAAGACCCACCCTTGAGGGCAGGAGAATGTCACAATAGAAGTCTCAGCCGGATGAAAGATTTGTTAGATAGATCAGCCCCTATGCCAGAGTTTGCTGCTGCCCCTATCCACCTTCCCAAAACCAGTGAATCGGAGCGGATCAAGCGTATTCGCCACACCACGTCCCATATTTTGGCAATGGCAGTCCAGAAGCTGTTTCCCAAGGCGCAGGTCACAATTGGTCCTTGGACTGAGAGTGGATTTTATTACGATTTTGACCACCCCGAACCCTTCAGCGAAAAAGACTTGAAGCTCATTGAAAAGGAGATGGTCAAGATCATTAAGCGCAAGTTGCCGGTGATCTGCGAGGAAGTGACCCGTGAGGAGGCCGAGCGCCGCATCCGCGAGCTAGGGGAACCCTACAAGCTGGAAATTCTCCAAGACATCGAGGAGCCAATTACGATTTACCACTTGGGGGATGAGTGGTGGGATCTCTGTGCAGGACCCCACGTTGAAAATACGGGCGAGATTAACCCCAAGGCGATCGCCCTTGAAAGTGTTGCCGGTGCCTACTGGCGCGGCGATGAAACCAAAGCCCAACTGCAGCGCATCTACGGTACCGCCTGGGAAACCCCAGAACAACTGGCGGAATATAAACGCCGCAAAGAAGAAGCCCTGCGCCGTGACCACCGAAAACTGGGCAAAGAGCTGGGTCTCTTTATTTTCGCTGATCCTGTAGGACCAGGGCTACCCCTGTGGACTCCTAAGGGAACGATTCTGCGCTCAACCCTCGAGGAGTTTCTCAAAAAAGAGCAAATGAAGCGGGGATATCTACCGGTGGTGAGTCCGCACATTGCCCGTGTGGATCTATTTAAGACCTCTGGCCACTGGCAAAAGTACAAAGAGGATATGTTTCCCCTGATGGCCGAAGATGCTGAGGCGGCAGCCAACGAGCAGGGCTTTGTCCTCAAGCCAATGAACTGCCCCTTCCACATTCAAATCTATAAAAGTGAGTTGCGCTCCTACCGTGACTTGCCCCTACGGTTGGCGGAGTTTGGTACGGTTTATCGCTATGAGCAGTCCGGGGAATTGGGGGGCTTGACGCGGGTGCGGGGCTTTACCGTTGATGACTCCCACCTTTTTGTCACGCCGGAGCAGTTGGATGCCGAGTTTTTGAATGTGGTTGATCTCATTCTCTCGGTCTTTCGCTGTCTGCGTTTAAATAAATTCAAGGCACGGCTGAGCTTCCGCGATCCCAAATCCGACAAGTACATTGGCTCCGATGAGGCTTGGTCAAAGGCGGAGTCAGCAATTCAGCGAGCGGTAGAACAGTTGGGCATGGAGCATTTCTTGGGGATTGGGGAGGCCGCCTTCTATGGGCCGAAACTAGACTTTATCTTTGAGGATGCTCTCGGTCGCGAGTGGCAGTTGGGAACGGTTCAGGTGGACTACAATTTGCCTGAGCGCTTTGATTTGGAATACGTTGCTGAGGACAATACCCGCCGCCGACCGGTGATGATTCACCGTGCCCCCTTTGGCTCGCTGGAGCGGCTCATTGGCATTCTCATTGAGGAGTACGCAGGGGATTTCCCCTTCTGGCTGGCACCAGAGCAAGTGCGCCTGTTGCCCGTGGGGGATGAGCAACGCCCCTATGCCGAACGTGTGGCCGCTCAACTGCGAGAGCAGGGTGTGCGCGTGAGCGTGGATCGCAGTGGCGATCGCCTAGGTAAACAAATCCGCAATGCTGAAACCCAGAAAATTCCTGTGATGGGCATTGTGGGTGCCAAGGAAGTCGAAAGCGAGACCGTGAGTATCCGCACCCGTGCAGCGGGAGATGTCGGCGCCTTGTCTGTTGAACAACTCATCGAGAAACTGACATCGGCAGTGAATGCAATAGATGCCGAGATTCAGTGGCAGTAGCTAGAGGTTAACTCATTATGACCTATCCTTTTATATCAATCATTACGGCAACTCTCAATGTCGAAGATACGATTACTCGAACCATTAAAAGCCTTCAAGATCAAACGGATAAAAACTTTGAATGGATTATTGGAGATGGTGCTTCAACTGATAGTACCATTAGTATTATTCAGTCTACAAAGGGCTTAAATATAAAAATTATATCAGAACCAGATTTTAGTTTATATCATGCAATCAATAAATCACTTAAAATTGCAAATGGAGATTATTATCTTGTTTTAGGTGCTGGAGATGTACTAGAACAGAATACAATAGAGTTGTTTAGAAAAGCTGCTTGCTCTACGAAAGCAGATATACTATCAGCACATGTGTGGGTAGGTAAACGATTAAGGCGTCCTAATAAGGGAAGACCGTATTTGTTTTCAGCCGGAGCCTACATATCTTCCCATGCTGTTGGCACTTTAATTAAAACTGATCTTCATAGGCAACTAGGATACTATTCCTATAGATTTCCAGTTGGCGCAGACTACTTCTTTATCAAAACTGCTATTCAAAATGGCTGTAAGTTTCACAGATGCGATTTTATTGCTGGAGAATTTATGCTTGGCGGTATTTCATCAACTGATAAATTATCAGTTTTATGTGATTTCTTCCGTTTACAGGTAGAAACCGGAGAAAATTTGCTTTTACAAATATTAATTCTTATTTGTGCTTTATTTATTCGAGTTGTTATTCCTAAGTATATACCTTCTCTAATATGGGGTACAAGCACGAGTGCTAAATCCGCAAACGAAGCTTAGTGTCCCCGTTGCGGGGATTGTTGCGTCATCCTACAACTAAAGGATTATCCTCCTTCGTAAGGGTGTTCTCTAGCACCCAGCCCAGCTTTTGCTGCTGTAGTCCCATCAGCTGAGATTTTTAAGTGTGACACGAAGTCTCGGCCAAGTGATAGGCTAGGGCTTGCTGTTGCATCGTTCGAAAAATGTTGTAAAAGCCATTGGCTCGCGAGGGGGTTAAGCTGACATTCAGTCCGGTTTGCTGAATAAAGTCAGGTTTTAACTGGAGGATTTCTGCAGGTGTCAACCCACTCAACCCTTCAACCAATAGCCCCACTAATCCCTTCGTCACTTGAGCGTCAGAATCCCCCTGAAAAATCACCTTGCCCTGCTCTAAAGAGGCCATCACGTACACTTGGGAGACACAGCCAGGTACGCGGTTGGCGGCAACCTTCTGCTCCTCAGGAAATGGCGGCAGGCGCTTTGCAAAGCTCAGTAAGTATTCATAGCGCCGCTTTGGATCTGAGATCTGTTGGAACCGCTGAACAATGCGATCGAGGGAAGCCGGTAAAGGCTGGCAGGCGGAGGGCATATTTACCTAGAAGAACGCTGCTGAGAAAAATGATAACTATTTCTCATTTTAGCCTCAGCAGTTGCACAATAACGGCAGCAGTCAACCTAGGGGCAGCTTTTCATACCAATAGACCGCCGTGCTCTTACCCTTAACTCATAACTTGTGTTAGCCTTGAATGTACTCACTCGGTTCTGGTGGGGATCAGCCATCAGACGCAAGGGGGAAAGTGCAGTGCAAATCTGCCGCTGTCCCGCAGCTGTGATGAGAGGCACTACTCTCTCAGTCAGAATGCCCGCCGAGTTGTGAATGTCGTTATGCCAACATCTGCGAGGTACAGATGATGTTCTTCATGCTTCAATTTTCATTAATTTGCCTAGGTAAAGAACCCCCCTACCGCCCTTTTCTCGCAACGTTGCTGCCGTTGCTGTAGCACAAGTGATTTTGGAGATTTTCAAGCACCTACAAGCACTTAGACAAGGGGTTGCTCTTGCAGTGACCCACGTTAGGTTCTGCTGATGATGCTGGAAGTGTACTGCTTGTTGGGCTGAAAACAGCTATCTTTCTTTGTCTATTGAGAGAACTGTCAAAACTCAGGGTACTGCAACAATGACCATTCAAACTGCAACGCTAGGCTACCCCCGCATTGGTAAAAATCGTGAGCTGAAAAAGGCATTGGAAGCCTTTTGGAATGGCAAATACAATCAAGAAAATTTGCTACAAACAGTTCAAGAGATTGAATTGGCAAATTGGCAAACGCAACTGCAGGCTGGCATTGATCGCATTGGCGTTGGCGATACCAGTTTTTACGATCCCGTCCTTGACTGGAGTGTCCGCCTCGGCCTCATCCCACAGCGGTATCAAGCCTTTACAGGGCTGGAGCAATACTTTGCAATGGCTCGTGGCAAAGAGAGGATTCCAGCTCTTGAGATGACCAAATGGTTTGACACCAACTATCACTACTTGGTTCCCGAAATGAGTCAGCCTCTTCAGGCAGCGGACTTTAGTGATTTTCTGGGCATCATTGGTCGCGCCCAAAGGGTCTTGGGCGATCGCGCCGTTCCCATGGTGCTAGGGCCTTTAACCCTGCTACGGCTGAGTCGGCTGCAGATGAATCTAGAGGAAGCGTTGTCTTGCCTAGTGGAGCGCTATCTTATCCTGTTGGCTGAATTGAAGAACCTAGGGGTGGTTGAGGTACAAATCCACGAACCTGCCTTGGTTTTTGGGGACACCAACAACTTCAGGGAATTGTATGAATCAACATTTGATGCGCTCTGTCAAGTTGGCTTGCCGATTTACCTAGTGACCTACTTTGATGATCTCGGCGCTGCCTATCCTTGGGTGGTGACGTTGCCCGTAGCCGGCATTAGTCTAGATTTTACCCGTGGGCAGAACTTGGCATTATTGCAGCAGTATGGTTTCCCAAGGGATAAACAGCTGGGAGTGGGTATTGTGGATGCCCGAAACATTTGGAAAATTTGCCCAGAACCTGTCGTGTCAACCTTAGCAGCGATTCAGGGTATCACAACTAATATCCGGTTGCACCCCTCAGCCTCTTTACAATTCGTCCCCTACGATGCAGCACGAGAAGTGAAGTTACCAGAGCCATTGCGGCGGGTGTTGAGTTTTGCCGAACAAAAGTTGGATGAGGTGGTGCTATTGGCACAGACGCTGCAGGAGAGTCCCAAAGCCCTTGCCCAGCACCCCCAATTGGCAGAGATTGAAGCCCAGTGGCAGGCCTTTAAGGAATTTAGGCCTGTGAATCCAGTGGTACAACAGCGGTTGCGCAATTTAACCGTCAACGATCTGGAACGGGCTATGCCCTATAAACAACGCCGCCAACTGCAGCCCACCTTACCGCTCTTTCCGACAACTACCATTGGTTCTTTTCCGCAAACCCCAGAAGTGCGGCAATTGCGGGTGAAGCTCAAGCGCGGAGAAATCACCCTTGCTGAGTACCAAGCAGCAATTGATGCTGAAATTGCCAAATGCATTCGATTGCAGGAAGAAATTGGCCTAGATGTATTGGTGCATGGCGAGTTTGAACGCACCGACATGGTGGAATTCTTTGGCCAGAAGCTCACTGGTTTTGTCTTTACTGAACACGGCTGGGTGCAAAGCTATGGCAGTCGCTGTGTGCGTCCACCCATTATTTATGGGGATGTAGCGCGAACCGAGCCAATGACGGTGCGAGAGTTTAAGGTGGCGCAATCGTTGACACAAAAAATCGTCAAGGGTATGCTGACGGGGCCGGTAACAATGATTAACTGGTCTTTTACCCGCACCGATATTCCGCGTAGCGAACAGGCGATGCAGATTGCCTTGGCTCTACGGGATGAAGTGGCCGATTTAGAAGCTGCTGGGGCAAAGATTATCCAGATTGATGAACCCGCTTTACGGGAAGGATTACCCCTCAAGCCGGAACGTTGGCAGGAGTACTTGGCTTGGGCCGTCGATGCGTTTCGGTTGGCGGCTGGTGTGGCTAAGCCAGAAACCCAAATTCATACCCACATGTGCTATTCGGAGTTTGGCGACATTATTCAACATATCGAGCGCCTAGATGCAGATGTGTTGTCCATTGAAAATAGCCGCAGTAACAATGAAACGCTGTTTGAAATTACTGATGCCGGCTATCAACAGCAGGTGGGCAATGGTGTTTATGATGTTCATAGTCCGGCAGTTCCCACTGTTGAGCAGATGGTTCAGCAGCTGGAGACTGCGATCGCCCATCTACCCAGTGACCAGATTTGGGTTAACCCAGACTGCGGTCTGAAAACCCGTCGCTGGGAGGAAGTGATTCCCTCACTGAAAAACATGGTGGCCGCCGCCCAGCAATTGCGAGGGGCTCGTCTTACCAGCTGAGGATCTGTTGTTGCTGCCAGCGCACCGTTGCCCCCTTAAAATCGCAGGATTTTTCCACCACTCAAAACTGCGTTTCCATTCCTGCGATTAGGGGCGCAATGCTTGTAAGCAGGCTGCCTCGCCTAAAGACCTGCTCCATGATTGGTAGGGGCACCTGATCCTCGGCTGATAGGATATCCGCGTGAGTGTGGATCGTACGGGCGATCGCTAGGTCAACAAATCCGCAATGCTGAAACCCAGAGAATTCCTGTGATGGGCATTGTGGGTGCCAAGGAAGTCGAAAGCGAGACCGTGAGTATCCGCACCCGTGCAGCGGGAGATGTCGGCGCTTTCCCTGTTAAGGAACTGGTTGAAAAACTCACCTCTGCCATGACTGCGATCGATGCCGATATTCAGTGGCAATAGTGGGCAATTGATCTACAGGGCAGTTGACCTCACCTTTAATAGTTTGTCAAAATGAGCGGCGAGTGGTTCTCGCGATCGCGTAGCGTACCCTTCGGGTAATCGCTCTAATCAATTCTCTAGGGAACAGAATGACTGAAACACCGATTTCACCAACAACGGTTTTGCAACAACTACAATGGCGCTACGCCACGAAGAAATTTGACCCCAATCGCAAAATTCCTGCGGATCTATGGCAAACACTTCTACAAAGTCTGGTACTGGCTCCTTCTTCCTTTGGCCTGCAACCGTGGAAGTTTTACGTCATTGAGACGCCTGCGCTACGCCAAGCCCTGCTCCCCCACACTTGGAATCAACGGCAGGTGGTGGATGCCTCCCACTTAGTGGTATTTGCCATTAAAACCAATCTCAATGCTACGGACGTTGATCGCTACCTTGCACGGCAAGCGGAAGTCCACCAAACCGCAGTGGAAAATCTGCAAAAGTATGGGGACTTGGTCAAGGGCTTTTTGCAGTCACCCCCCTACCCCCTCAATGTTGATGAATGGTCAACCCGCCAAGTCTATATTGCTTTGGGTCAGTTTATGCTGACGGCGGCGCTGCTGGGCATTGACACCTGCCCGATGGAGGGTTTCTTGCCCCAAGAATATGATCGCCTTCTCGGTCTACCTGCCCAGGGTTATCATGCCGTCGTTCTATGTGCAGCGGGCTATCGAGCGGCCGATGACAACTATGCGACTTTGCCCAAGGTACGCTATCCCCTAGAGGCAGTTGTGGAAGTGCGCTAAGGTTCACGAATTGACCCCGCTGGACATAGGCTAAGCTAGAAATAGCTCGGTACAAACGTTTGTATGTCTTTGCACACCGATGATCCCATTGACCACAATTTAGTTGATTTAGAAATCGTTCCCGCCAAAGAAGAAGAGCGCTCTGAACCCACCAACATTATTATTCGCGAGATGGGCATTGACGACATTGCCCCTGTATTTCACCTTGGTGAGGAACTCTTCACCAGTGATCTGTATCCCTCGCTGTATCGCATCTGGGATGAGTGGGAGGTTATTGGTTTCTACAACACCGATCCCGAATACTGTCTGGTGGCCGAAGCTGACTCGCAAGTGGCAGGGTTTATCTTAGGCACAATTATTAGCAAAGCCCCTTGGGTCTATGGCTACATTAACTGGCTGGGGGTACATCCGCAGTATCAACGGCGGGGGATTGCCGACAAGCTCGTAGATAAGCTCATTGAACGCATGATTGAGGAGGGGGCGCGATTTATGCTGGTGGATACCGATCCGGCCAACACGCCCGCAGTGAAGTTCTTTACCCGTAAGGGCTTTGGCAATCCGCGGCGGCATGTCTTTTTTTCGTTAAACTTAACCAAGCACGAAATCTATGGCCGGCTGATTGCCTACGAGCGCGATCGCTCCGAGCGGTTGACCTATCGCCGTCCCCGCCGCCGCTAGAAAGCGGAAATCTAGATAGTCGTTCCTTGGAGGTGTCTGCCCCGGTGACTCTTTCTTCTGCCCCCTCAGATGAGATTCCTGTTCCTGCCCACATCCATTACGAGTTAGCGCTGCAAATTTTGGAACAGGTCTCGTTGCCCGCCCTCCCTCCCCACTCCAGTGGTTACCAGCAACTCCATAGTGCGGTCATTCATCTGCGCAAAGCCCTGCGGCTGCAAAAGCAGTTTGAAGAGGAATGGCAATTGAGAGGCGGCAGTGTGGAGTACCAATGGTCGCTGAATCGCGATCGCCCCCCAGCTCAGAGCAAGTAACCCAATCCCAAGAGCAAGCTACTCCAAAAATGCAGTTGCACCGCAATAAATTTCGAGTTCTTGATCTGCTCAGGGACACTGTGAAATTGCGCCATCCGCTGGCACAAATAAATCGCCCAAGGCAGTGAACTCAAAGCCAGCAGTGTTGGCCATGGCAGGATTCCCCATGCGACACTGGCCAGCAACACCCCATAAAAAAGACCACAGGCACCATAGACCAGTTGAGCACTGCGAGCCGTCCCTAAGCGCACGACCGGCGAACGTTTGCCAGCGGCTAGATCATCGGCCACTTGGTGAAAGTGGGAGCAAAAAAGAATCAGTGTTGTCGTCAGACCATTGAGGATAGCCACTGGCCAAATACTAGGGCTAAAGGTTTGCACTTGGCTATAGTAGGCAGCAGCGATCGCCAAAGGTCCAAAGCAGATAAAACAAATCGGCTCCCCCAAGCCCAAATAGCCCAAACGAAAGGGCGGGCCTTGGTAGCTATAGCCTAGGGCACAGCAGAGCAATACCAACCCTAAAACCGTTGCATCCTGTTGCAACCAACTAATGGCCGCAACCCCCAGTAGTCCCAAAAGTAAGCAGAGGTTGCTCAGCCAAAAGATCAATTGCTTTTTGCCTGTAAGGTTGACTACAGAATGGTACTTGTGGCGATCGATCCCCGTTTCGGCATCAAACACATCATTACTGAGATTCAGCCAAACCAAAATCAGCACTGCCGCTGTCAGAAACAACCCAAAAGGCCACCAGTGCACCCTTCCCGTTTCGGCGATCGCCACCGCTGTGCCCAACCAAATGGGCATCACTGCCACACTGTACATAGGAAGTTTAATCGCCGCCCACCACAAACGGGAGCGATCTATCGATTCTGACGGACTAGCCATCTCACCTATACTTGAGTCACCTTCGTCAGCATATCATTGCCGCTCCTGTCCATAGATCGCTTGTTTCGCTGCCCAAATGGCCTGCCGCAACGCTGGATTATTCAGCTTATAGCTATAGATGCCCAAGTCCCGCGCTAAGGCCACCAGTTGTGGGCGAGTCAGCCGCTCTAGCTCCGCGATCGTCAGCGTTTCGATAGTGGGTTGAGGCGGGCACAGTCGGCGTTCAAGGGCGGCCACTTGCTGTTCTAGGGCACTCAGTCGCTGCAAAACTGTGGGACAGGCCATCTCCGTCGGCTGAAGAGATTGTTGCAAAATTTTACGAATTGCCTCACTAAGGGAACCGCATCCCTGCTGGACTTGCCAGCGTTGGAGTTGGCCATAGAGTTCAGCATCTAAACGAAGCGTGATCTTTTTGTGGGGCATGACTGAAATTCAAAAAAAAACCGACAAACTTACTTACAGTCTGTCGGCTCGTTGTGTGTTCCCTGTTGATGACTCGGATAGTACTGAGTCACTATTTAGTATGACCCATCCCCCGATAGAATGACTGTGACGATGATCACAATTTAGCCGCCTTTTATTGCGTTTCACCAAATTCTCTCATTAGACTTTCCAAATTCCCTATGACCTCTCCCCTAGACGGTACGATTATTTTGCCCGGCAACCCCCTGAGCGTCCCCCTACGGCGGCGTTTACTCCATGTGAATGGGATAGGGAGCGATGCTGCCAAGCAACGGCGGGATTTGAACCGCCTTGCCGAACTCACAGCGACTTATCCTTTAGAAATTCGGGGCATTCACAATCAGACCCATGGCTTCCAAGCGGATCTCTTGGAAAGTTTCCTCGGTAAGGCAGAACTCTACCGTTTTTGGCTCCAGACCCCAGCCCCAGACCCCAGCAAAGATCGCCGCTATGAGTATGCCAAACTCCTTAGCCAACTGGTGAGCAAAGACCTTGCCGATGATGCCGATATTCTAGCGATCGCCCAACCGAGCCAACTGCAACAGCGCCCCCTCGATATCAATAGCACCGCTGACTTAACGAAACTCCTTGACCTCTCGTTCCTACAAAAATTAGGCTGGGGGGATTTTGTCCAGTATCTCTACGGTGCCTTTCCAGCCGGCGCGCCGCGTCCCACCCTGCGGTTGGCCTATGAAATCGTCAAGGGGTTACAAGCGGGAGCCGAATTGTACCTTGTCGCCCATAGTCAAGGGTTAATTATTACTGCCCTTGCCTGCCACATTGTCCACCAATTGCTGCTGCCACAAACGAAATGGATGGAGATGGTTCATCTCATTGGCTATGGCCCGGCCATTTTCTTTGCGGATTTACCGCCAGAGCTACAGCCGCGAACCATCCTAATTCAACACCGTCAAGATGTGGTGGCCGAAACCCTGAGCAATCTTCGCAATGTCGATCTGTGGACTAACTTGCAAACCCAGATGGAAAAAGCCATTCACTACGCTGATGATCTGTTGAAAGTGCTCGGTCAAGATAGCCACCACTCTGCCAGTTTCTATTTGGGGTTACAGGATAGCCCCAGCAGCCGGCGATCGGCAGAACTGATACAAATTTTATTAACCCAAAGCTGGACAGCGACCCCCAGTCTTGCCGTCCTTGGGGGCACACGGCTGATCCTTGAACTTTAGCGGATGAGTGGCAGAAGCGGCTATCCTAGTAGAGAGAAAGAAATAGGAAGAAGGAAAAAATAGAACGCCAATGAAGGGTCTAGAAAAGATTATCCCCCTAGATGGGCGGGATATTAAGGTGGTATTGCAAAAATTTGCCCCCCAAGCTGCCGGTTCCATTCTCATTAGTTCGGGAGAAACGGCTGTACTCGTGACGGCGAATCGTGCCGCCGCTCGCGAAGGCATTGATTTTTTACCCCTTGTGGTGGATTACGAAGAGCGCCTCTATGCCGCTGGGCGGATTCCCGGCGGTTTTTTACGGCGTGAGGGTCGCCCCCCCGAAAAAGCGATTCTCATTGGTCGCCTGATTGACCGGCCGCTGCGCCCCCTCTTTCCCCAATGGTTGCGCGATGATCTGCAAGTAGTAGCCACGACGGTTTCCTTGGATGAAAATGTTCCCCCCGATGTATTGGCGGTAACGGGAGCCTCGATCGCTGTTCTTTTGGCGCAAATTCCCTTTAATGGTCCAATGGCAGCAGTGCGGGTGGGCCTTGTGGGGGATGAGTTTATTATCAACCCCACCTACAAAGAAATTGAGCGCGGTGGCTTAGATCTGGTCGTGGCCGGCTCTCCCGATGGCGTGGTGATGGTGGAGGCCGGTGCCAATGAGCTGCCCGAAGCCGACATGATTGAAGCTATTGACTTTGGCTATGAGGTGATCCAAGACCTGATTCAAGCGCAGCGGGATCTCCTCAAGGAATTGGGCATTGACATTGTCCACGCGGAACCGCCGGCGATCGACCCCACCTTGGAAAACTTCATCTACGATCGCGCTGTTGAACCGGTCAAAGCCATTCTCAAACGCTTTGAAAAGGACAAAAATGTTCGCGATGCTGCCCTCGATGAGGTGCAAGGGGCGATCGCCCAAGAAATTGCTGCCCTGCCAGCGGATCACCCGGTCGCAGTGGCGGCAGCGGAAAACCCGAAAGCCCTGCCTACCCTCTTTAAGGCCGTGACGAAAAAACTCATGCGGCAGCAAATTATTGAAGAAGGGGTGCGAGTGGATGGCCGCCGTCTCGATGAAGTGCGTCCCATTTGGTGTGAGGTGGGGGTTCTGCCAGAGCGGGTTCATGGTAGTGCCCTCTTTAATCGCGGCTTGACGCAGGTGATGTCTGTGACCACCCTCGGTTCTCCTGCCGATGCCCAAGCCCTTGATGATCTGCATCCCGAGGACAGCAAACGTTATCTGCACCACTACAACTTTCCCCCCTACTCTGTGGGTGAAGTCAAACCCCTGCGATCGCCCGGGCGGCGGGAAATTGGCCATGGTGCCCTCGCAGAGCGTGCCCTCGAACCGGTCATTCCTCCCAAAGAGGAGTTTCCCTATGTGATTCGCGTCGTGTCGGAGGTGCTCTCTTCCGATGGTTCTACCTCCATGGGATCCGTTTGTGGTTCCACCCTCTCCTTGATGGATGCCGGGGTACCGATCCGTAAACCCGTCAGTGGGGCGGCCATGGGGCTGATCAAGGAGGGCAATGAGGTGCGCATCCTCACCGACATTCAGGGGATTGAAGACTTCCTTGGCGACATGGACTTCAAGGTAGCCGGCACCGATAGCGGTATTACCGCTCTGCAAATGGATATGAAAATTACTGGCTTGCCCGTTGCCGTGATCAAGCAGGCGATCGAACAGGCACGTCCGGCACGGCTCCATATCCTTGAGAAAATGCTGGCGGTGCTGGACAAACCCCGTCCACAACTGCCCCCCAGTGCGCCACGGCTGCTGACGTTGCAAATTCCCCCCGATATGATTGGCCTTGTCATTGGTCCCGGTGGTAAAACCGTGCGCGGTATCTGCGAGCAATACAACGTCAAGGTGGATATTAGTGAAGAAGGGCTGGTCACCATTACTGCCCCCAATGAAACCAACGCCAAGCAAGCACGGGCGGCCATTGAGGGTCTGACGCGAAAGCTCAACGCCGGTGATGTCTATCTGGGCAAGGTGACGCGGATTATTCCCATTGGCGCTTTTGTCGAGTTTCTCCCCGGCAAGGAGGGGATGATCCACATTTCCCAGTTGGCGGAATATCGCGTTGGCAAAGTCGAGGACGAAGTGAAAATTGGCGATGAAATTGTCGTCAAAATCCGTGAGGTGGACAGCAAAGGTCGCATTAACTTGACCCGCCTTGGTATTCATCCCGACGAGGCCGAAGCCGCCCGCAGTAGCTCCGTTATCTAGCCCATGGTCACCATGCCCAAGTCATCACCGCATACGTTCCTCTTGGAGGTGGGAACCGAGGATCTCCCCGCCCGCTTTGTCAGTAGTGCCCTGCGCCAGTGGCACACCCTGATTCCCCAAACCCTCAAGGAACAGGGACTGGAGGGGGAAGTCAAAGTCTGGGCAACCCCGCGCCGCTTAGCGGTACTGATTGAGGGGTTACCGCCCCAGCAACCCGATCAAGCAATTGAAATCAAAGGGCCAGCGGCCAGCGTGGCCTTTCGCGAGGGGGAACCTACCCCTGCCCTATTGGGGTTCTTGCGATCGCGCCAAGGTCGTCTTGAGGAAATTGAAATCCGTCCCACGGAAAAAGGAGAGGTAGTCTATCTCAAGCAAGTTCGCCCCGGCCAACCGACGTCCCAACGATTGACCGAGTTGGCACCACAGTGGATTGCCGCCCTTGAGGGTGCCCGCTTCATGCGCTGGGGGGATGGGGATTTGCGGTTTTCGCGTCCCATTCGGTGGCTAGTGCTGCTGTGGGATGAGCAGGTACTGCCCTTGGTCTTGGAGAGCCATTCCGTGCGCATTGCCAGCGATCGCACCACCTATGGCCATCGCGTCCTTTCTCAAGGGGCTATTGTCCTCAAGCATGCCCAAGACTATGAAGCTGCCCTTGAAACGGCGGGAGTCTTGGTAGATCCAGAGGTTCGCCAGCAACGGATTCGCGAGCAAATTGCTGCCCTTGCTGCGGAAGCGGGGGGATGGGTGGATTTAGAGGTGCCCCTTTTGGAGGAAGTCACCCACCTCGTGGAATGGCCAACGGCGGTTTTGGGAAGTTTTGAAGCGCGGTTTCTTGCCCTGCCCCTTGAGGTGATTACCACCGTATTGGTGTCCCATCAGCGGTATTTTCCCGTGTACACCGATGCCACTCGCCAAGCGCTACTCCCTGTATTCATCACGATTAGCAATGGCGACCCGGCGGCCACCCCCTTGATTCGTGCTGGGAATGAGCGGGTGATTCGTGCTCGCCTAGCGGATGCCGAGTTCTTCTACAAGGCGGATACGGCACAGCCCCTAGAGCACTACCGCGACAAACTAGCCACGGTTACCTTCCAAGATGAATTGGGATCCATGGCCGACAAAGTGGAGCGGCTAACTGTGCTGGCTCGCCAAATTGCCACCGCCTTAAATTGTGCGGCTGCGGACGTTGCTGCCATTGAACGCACGGCCTGCCTGTGCAAAGCGGATCTAGTGACGCAGATGGTAGGGGAATTTCCGGAACTGCAGGGCTACATGGGGCAAGTGTATGCCACGGTCTCCGGGGAAGCGCCAGCGGTGGCGACGGGGATTTTTGAGCATTATCTGCCGCGTTTTGCTGGCGATCGCCCGCCCCAAAGTCTCACGGGTCAGGTGGTGGGACTCGCCGATCGCTTGGATACTCTTGTCTGCCTTTTTGGTATCGGCCTGTGTCCCACGGGGTCATCAGACCCCTTTGCCCTACGGCGGGCAGCCAATGCCGTGATCACCATTCTCTGGCAGGGGGAACATCACTTGGATTTCCTCGCTCTGCTACAGGAGTCTGCCCAAGCCTTTTGTCGCCAATTTGCCGCCAAGCTCAGTGCCGCTGACTTAGAGCAGCAACTGCGGCAGTTTTTTAGCCAACGGCTGCGAACCTTACTGCAAGAAGATCTTGGCATTGAGTATGACTTGGTGAATGCCGTCATTCCAGAGGATCAGCCGGAGTTGCAGACGCGTGCCC
This sequence comes from Thermosynechococcus sp. QS41, assembly GCF_031583515.1. Classification (NCBI taxonomy): domain Bacteria; kingdom Bacillati; phylum Cyanobacteriota; class Cyanophyceae; order Acaryochloridales; family Thermosynechococcaceae; genus Thermosynechococcus; species Thermosynechococcus sp. QS41. The sequence continues at coordinate 1,700,582 of NZ_CP134181.1, read as the reverse complement.
TCAGGGATGTGGTGGATGCCCGCGATCGCGCCCAATTTCTCCAAAAACTGCGCCAATCTGGTGAACTGATGACGATTTACCCCACGGTAAACCGGGCAACTCGCTTGGCACGCCAAGGCACCCTAGGGACAGACTGCCTGAATATCCGTGCCGTCAAGGCCAAGCACCTCGCAGCCCCCATTGAAAAGGAATTCTATGCCGCCCTCAAGGACATCTTGCCCACCGTCCAGCAAGCTCAAGTGCAGCGCGCCTATGGCGAGATTGTTCGTGCCCTAGCCTCCTTGGCTCCGATTGTTAGTCGCTTCTTCGATGGCGAGGAAAGTGTACTGGTGATGGCAGAGGATGCAACGGTACGTGCCAATCGCTTAGCGCTCCTTGGTCTATTGCGCAATTGTGCGGCAATTATTGGCGATTTTGGGGCGATCGTCCAAATCGAGAGCGTTGCATCCAGCTCATAGTTCTCACAACTTTTGGCAGGAACAAAAGTGTTGCTTAGCTCACAGCGGCAACGCATAATTGAGAGTACCCCAATTGAGAATTGCCGTGGCCTGTTCATCTGAACAGGTGCTCAGTTGGTGTTTAGACTGTTTGCGAGAATTGCCATGACTGCTGAACCCCCGGCCAAGCGCCCCCGCGCCAAGAAGACCCCAGCGACTCCGCCAACGCCTTCCCCTGAGTTAGAAACCAAATCTCGCCCAGAAATTCTCGGTGTTGCGGTAGCGGGTAGCTCACCGCCCAAGGTCAATACTGCTCCTGAAGAAGCGATTTCTGAGCAAGAAGATCTTCCTTCCCGTCCCCAGCCGATCCCGCCCCCCAGTGAACGGATGCAATATCGGGCGATCGGGGTTGTACGCGGTCGCTATGTACCCGCTTCGGAGGAGGAGTTCAACCGCGGGGTGATGATGACCGAGGATGGCGTGGAAATTGAAACCGTCCTCTTGGGGCAGGTGATGAACCTGATTAAAAAATATCTCGACCTGAATGAACCCCACCTCTGGGTGGTCTATCCCCGCACCCGCGACGTTGACAAAGAAGCGGTGAAGCTGCACCTGCAAATTGTGGGTGTATGGGAACCGGAACGCCTGCAACAGGCCAATGCCGCAGCAGCGGATCCCGGCGTCAATGACGGCTACTTTTCTGTACGCGGAGAAGTGATCTTCAACTCCCAAGAAAAGAACTTTGTCGTCGTTAAAATTCAACAGTTGCCGCGTCGGCGGGGCGAGAAACCCAAAGCTTTCAAACTGAAACTAACAGGAACCGTGCCTATGAAGTCACCCGGATACTTTTGGGACTTTCAGGTACAGCGACAGGGCACAAGTCTAGTGGTTCAGGAGGCAGCCACGGTGGGTATTTTGCCCCCCCGCAAAATCAAGAAGCCCAAGAAAGCCAAGGCACGGCCAGCCCGTCCCCAGCGCCCTCAGCGTCCCGGTTCATCGCCCACATCGCCGCGTCCGACCTCCTTTCGCCCGGTTCGGCGATCGCCCAATCCCCCATTGAACTAGCGCCAAGGCATGGCTTGTCGAAGTGTTGTAAATTTTTGTAAATTTGTTGCACTGTCAACAACAACTTAGACACCGTACTTGATCCTTTAGCCCACCTACTGCGAGGAACACCATGACGATTCAACTAGGGGGACATCGCACCGCCCGTCGCGCCTACGGTATTGATGAAATTGCCCTTGTCCCCGGCAACCGCACTCTTGATCCCCAGCTGGCCGATACCCGCTGGCGCCTTGGTTCCATTGAACGGGAAATTCCGATTATTGCCAGTGCCATGGATGGGGTCGTGGATGTTACGATGGCCGTCAAACTCAGCCAAATGGGGGCACTGGGCGTCCTCAACCTTGAGGGGATTCAAACCCGCTACGAAGATCCAGCACCGATTCTCGAACGCATTGCCAGCGTCAGTGTTGATGAATTTGTGCCCCTGATGCAGCAGTTGTATGCCCAGCCGATTCAGCCCCACCTCATTGAAAAACGCATTCAAGAAATCAAATCCCAAGGGGGGATTGCTGCCGTCAGTTTAACCCCAGCGGGGGCTAGTCGTTTTGGCGATGTTGTGGCAGCGGCGGGGGCCGATTTGCTCTTTGTCCAAGCCACGGTCGTCTCACCGGCTCACCTTGCCCCTGAGGGGACAGAACCACTCGATCTTGCTGCTTTTTGTGAACGGATGCCAATGCCCGTCATTTTGGGGAATTGCGTCACCTATGAGGTGGCCCTCAGTCTCATGCACTGTGGTGCAGCAGCGATTCTGGTGGGGATTGGGCCGGGGGCAGCCTGTACTTCCCGGGGCGTGCTTGGGGTGGGGGTGCCTCAGGTCACGGCGATCGCTGACTGTGCAGCGGCACGGGATGCCTATTTTGAAGAGACGCAACGCTATGTGCCTGTGATTGCCGATGGGGGCCTTGTCACGGGTGGCGATGTCTGCAAGTGTATTGCCTGCGGCGCAGATGCGGTGATGATGGGATCCCCCTTTGCCCGTGCCAAAGAAGCCCCCGGTCGCGGTTATCACTGGGGGATGGCCACGCCTAGTCCGGTGCTGCCTCGGGGGACGCGCATTCATGTCGGCACCACTGGCACCCTTGAGCAGATTCTGCGGGGACCGGCTCAGTTGGATGATGGTACCCACAACTTTCTTGGGGCATTGCAAACCAGTATGGGCACCCTTGGCGCCAAGGATCTGCGGGAAATGCAGCAGGTGGAGATTGTCATTGCTCCTTCCCTGCTCACGGAAGGCAAGGTCTATCAAAAAGCGCAAAAACTGGGGATGGGGCGCTAGCCTAGGGGCAGATAGCTATAGTCAATGCGGCCACCGCCGCGAAACTGCTGCTGATAGGCGATGCTGACGGGATCTTCACTGGGGTAGAGGGTATCAATGCCAATGCCATTGCGGCCATATTCTTTGCCAGAGCTATGGATATACTGTCCCTGCCCCAGATAGAGACCCACATGGGTCGCCTTTTCACGCGTACCGAAAAACACCAGATCACCCCGCTGAAGCTGGGGTAAGGTTTCCTCAATGGAGTTGCTCCCTAGGGGCGTGGCAAAGGCCTCCTGCTGATAGGCATCACGGGGCAGCCAAATGCCTTGACTGGCAAAACTGGCCTGCATCAAGCCAGAACAGTCGTAGTTGGGAGCAACGGTTCCGCCCCAGAGATATTCATGGGGAACCTGCTGTGCCGCGCAGCAAAAGGCAATCACCTCTTCAAGGACAGCCTCGATGTAGGCGCGATCGCGGGCAATGGGTTGATAGGACTGAGTGGCGGGTGTGAGATGGCGGTAATCCTGTGGATCCAGCCAGCCCCAGTATTCATCCTCAGCAAGTTGCACGTAGGTACGTTCAGCCCCCAAAGCAGGTGCCCAGAGCAAGCGTCCTGCTGCCCCTTGGGTCGCCAAGCGATCGCCCGTGGGGGCATCATAGAGGTTGACGGTTGCCGTCAGTTGATGAAGTTGCATCGCCTCCAAAGACGAAAACACCTCTAAACCTCAGCCGCAGCCATCAAAAGCGATTTGAACAATTGCAGGCCATCCAACGTGTGATCACTGGGGGAGTGGCTCAAGGCGGGGTCAGCGGCGCGCTCAGGGTGGGGCATCATTCCTAACACATTGCCAGCAGCATTGCAAATACCCGCGATATTGTTGAGCGAACCATTGGGATTACTCTCAGGGGTGACATTCCCTTGGGCATCGGCATAGCGAAAGAGGACTTGGCGGTTGGCTTCCAGTTCAGCGAGGGTGGCGGCATCGGCGTAGTAGCAGCCCTCACCGTGGGCAATGGGCAAGCGAATCACCGTTTTATCGCCATAGGCCTGTAGCCACGGGCGTTCCTTGGCTTCTAGGCGCAAATACACGCGATCGCAAATAAAATGCAAGTCCCGATTGCGCACTAGAGCACCGGGGAGCAGTTTGGCCTCGGTCAGGATTTGAAACCCATTACAAATGCCCAGCACCCATTTGCCAGCGGCGGCATGGTCTTTGACGGCGGACATAATTGGTGAGAAGCGGGCGATCGCCCCACAGCGCAAATAATCACCAAAACTGAAGCCCCCCGGTAGCACAATCAAATCATAGTCACTCAGATGGGTCTCTTCGTGCCACAGCAGTTGCGTTGGCCATTGGAGAATCTCACTCGTGACGTAGGCCACATCGCGATCGCAATTGGATCCGGGAAAAACCACAATCCCCACGTTTAGGGCATGACTCACAGCAATCCATCCATCACGTCAGTAATCGGCTTTAACTTGGCAGGGGCATGGAGTAGCTCAATATCCCGTAGCCAGACCACACCGCGTCCCATGAATTCCACCCCAATTTTAATCAAGCCAGGGGTCTGGGGTTCTGGTTTCAGGTGAAAAGGCACTTCACACAGATGCCAATCGCGATCGCCCACGAGGGAAACCGTGCGCGAAAATGTCCAACCAAAGGGTTGACTGCGGCTGAGAACCAGTTGCCCTCCCTCAGGCAGCATCCCGGTTTTCACTAGGGCGCGACACAGGAGCAACTGATCTCCCCCTTGGGCAGAAGGCACTTCCAACCACAGGTGGGCTTCCGGCAGTTCAAAGAGGGGAATTGTTTGCGGCCAGTGGGACTCCAGATACCAAGCGGCGCCTTCAACCCTGAGACCAGAGCCAGCAATGGGTTGATCGACACCCGCCCGAAAAAGGGCAATGCGTTGGAACGGGGCTGCAGGTTCCGGTACCTGAAGCAAGGGGGCAAGGGTCTCCGCCAAGGACTGTAATCCCGATTCAATCCTGGCCTTGATGCCCGCCTCGATACTGGCTAATAGATCATCCCACCAGTTGAACATCGTGCCTATCCTGCGGCAGTTGCCAGCTCCTGCAATTCAATGCGAAAGGTTTCAATCACGGGGTTGGCCAACAGTTGATCGGCAATGTGGGTGAGTTGTGCCTCGGCAGTGGCGCGATCGCTGGCCTCTAGGGTGAGTTCCACCAGTTTGCCAATGCGCACCGATTGTACATTCGTATAGCCGAGATGATGAATCCCCGCCTGTACCGCGACGCCTGCGGGATCTAACACCGATGGTCGCAGCGTAACAAAAACCTGTGCCTGAAATTGTGCCATGGACTATACCTCGCGGGGGGACTGCTCGATCAGGGACTTCACACCCTCAATCGTTGCCGGGATACTGCTGGGATCCATAAATAGTACTTTACTGCTATCACTATGGCCAATGGTGCGTCCCATATCTAAATAGCCCTGAGCAAGGAGAAACTGGAGCGCTTCCTTCGCCTTCGGATCTTCACGCAGTGCTGCGGCAATAATCTTCATTGCTTCTGCAGTTCCTTGGGCACGCAAAATCTGATCTTGGCGCTCCGCTTGGGCACGCAACACCACCACTTTTTGTTCTGCTTCCGCTGCCAGAATAGCGGCTTTTTGTTCGGCCTCGGCGGCTAACACTTGAGCTTCCGCTTTACCTCGAGCCGAGTTGATCGCTGCTTCCCGTTCCCCTTCAGAGGTGAGAATCGCAGCGCGTTTTTTGCGCTCAGCGGACATTTGCAGTTCCATCGAGTCTTGAACCGCCTTCGAGGGGGCAATATCCCGCAGTTCTACACGGGTCACCTTCACCCCCCAAGGATCGGTGGCAATATCCAGATCCCGCAGGAGATTCTCGTTCACCTGAGTGCGGGCGGTAAAGGTTTCATCCAGCTCTAGCTTCCCCATTTCTGCTCGAATCTGCGTTTGCACCAGATTCACCATTGCCATCGTCAGGTTTTCCACCTTGTAGTAGGCGCGCTCCATATCAATAATCCGCCAATAGACAACGGCATCCACCGTAATCGTCACATTGTCACGGGTGATACACTGCTGCGGCGGAATATCTAAGACCTTTTCCCGAATCGTTTGCTCAAAGACCACGCGATCAAGGAGCGGCACTGTAAAATTTAGCCCCGGTTCCAAGCGACGGCTATAGCTGCCTAACCGCTCCACCAAGGCCATATTGCCCTGATTGACAATGCGCACAGAGTTAGCGATACCCCAGCCTCCAAACCCCAGTAGAAACAGCAGGCCAAAGAGTTCACCCATAGTTTCCGTTCCCGAATCAGTTCACTACTACTCTAGTATCTGGCAGCCTAGGTTGGGCTACAGCAGCGGCTAATTCATAATCTGTTACTCGCCTTTAGCTGACCTAGGATTGCTGATTCTGGCACCTTGGATCAACGATTTTGGTTAATACCCTCATGCAGTTCATGGAAAAGAATGGGTTAAGCGGTAGCTTACTTTAAGCTGACCAAGAACATAGCGCAAGTCTTAAACGGTAAAAGATGGTTTATCTTCTTATCGATCTAGACAATACACTGCTGAGGACGGATATTCTGCTGGAATTAATCTGTTCTTCTTTGGCTCAGTCTCTAGTTATATTCTTTCAAATAAGAAGCTTTCATCGCGCCCAAATCAAAAGAAAATTAGCTAAACTCTCTGAAATAGATGTTACAGCACTGCCCTATAACTCGGAGGTTATTCAGTATATCCAAGCTTGGAAAGCAAAGGGGGGTAAGGTTGCTCTCGTCACTGCCACTGATCAACTCATTGCTGATAAGATTGCTGCCTATTTAGGGCTTTTTGATGAGGTTTATGGGTCTGATGGCCAGCTTAATTTGAAGGGAGAGCATAAAGCAAGGTTTATCGTAGAGCGTTTTGGTGAGAAAAATTTTATCTACATGGGGGATTCTGAGGCTGATTTGCCCGCTTGGGCAGTTGCGGCCAAAGCAATTACCGTCAATGCCTCACCTCGGCTGCGCAAGAAAGTAGAGCAAGTTAATTCTAATGTTGAACATCTAGGTACCGCAAAACGAAGCATTCAACCCTACCTGAAAGAAATCCGCCCCCATCAATGGGTGAAAAATAGTTTGGTCTTTGTGCCAATGCTGGCGGCACATCAATTTGATTTACCAACCTTTTGGATTTCGCTGGTGGCAGCGGCTGCTTTTAGTCTGACGGCGTCCAGTGTCTATGCCTTAAATGATCTTTTGGATTTGCAGGTCGATCGCGCCCATCCTCGGAAGCGTCATCGTCCCTTTGCTGCTGGCGATCTTCCCCTCTGTCATGGCATCTGGATGATTTTGGTGCTTTTAGGACTGGGAATGGCGATCGCCACCACCATTAGTTGGCCATTTCTGGGCATTCTGCTGGCCTATTATGGTCTCACAACTGCCTACTCCTTTTACCTAAAGCGACGGATTATTATTGACATTTGCACGCTGGCTGGTCTTTACACCATTCGCATCTTTGCGGGTGCGGTTGCCACAGGAATTTCCCTCAGTGTCTGGCTTTTGGCCTTCTCCATCTTTTTCTTCTTTTGCCTAGCAACAGTCAAGCGGCAAGCAGAACTGGTGGATCATCGTCACCGCAAACAACTCAAGGCCAGTGGTCGGGGCTACCACATTGACGATTTGCCGATTATTAGCATGATGGCCATTGGGGCGGGTTATGTCTCAATTTTGGTGCTGGCGCTCTATATCAACTCTCCCCAAGTGCAGCTTCTTTACACAAGACCACAGGTGCTCTGGGGCATTTGCTGTGTGCTTCTATACTGGATTACAAGAACCATTATGATTACCCATCGGGGTTTGATGCACGATGATCCAATTGTTTATGCAATTAAAGATCGCCAAAGTCAACTCTGCTTCTTGATCTGCCTATTTCTCTTTATAATTGGTGGGATTCTATGAGTTTGCAAACTCTGATTATTCGCTATACAGTTTTTGCGGTTATTGCCACCTTTATGAATTTATTTTTTCAAAGGATGATATTACTCATTGATAATAGTTTCCCTTATTTTATAACCGCAGTGGCGGTGGGTACCCTCGTGGGTTTGGTAGTGAAATACTATCTGGATAAGCGCTGGATTTTTTTTGATCATAAAAAGGGTGTGCATCACTATAGCCGTCAATTTAGTCTGTATGCTTCGATGGGGATTTTCACAACGACCATCTTTTGGGGATTTGAAACTGTATTTTGGTTGATTTGGCAAAGCCATTTCATGCGCGAAATTGGCGCCATTATTGGTCTAGCCATTGGCTATGTGGTCAAGTATCACTTGGATAAGCGATATGTCTTCTCCCATGACGCCTAAGGGTTCTCTTAAAACGCTCTGCGGCTGGGGGCGGTATCCTGTGCAGACCTGTCATGTTTATTGCCCGCGCTCAGAATCTGAGATGATCCAGCTTCTCAAGAGGGGTTTGCCGCTCATTGCCCGCGGTAATGGCCGTGCCTACGGCGATAGCGCCCTCAATAGCAAAGCAACGCTGCAAATGCGCCACTTCAATCGCCTATTGGGGTTTAATCCGCACACGGGTCAATTGATTGCTGAGGCGGGGGTGCTGCTGGCGGAGATTTTAGAGATCTTTGTGCCTCGCGGTTGGTTTCCCTTGATTACCCCCGGTACAAAGTTTGTCACCGTGGGGGGCATGATTGCGGCTGATGTTCATGGCAAGAATCACCACAAAGAGGGCAGTTTTGTTCACAGTTTGGACTGGCTGGATCTCCTCACCAGCGAGGGGCAAATTTATCGCTGCTCCCCTTCCGAAAATCAGGATTTGTTTTACTGGACGGTGGGGGGAATGGGCTTGACGGGGGTGATCCTCAGGGCAGCCTTTCGCTTGCGCCCCATTGAAACCGCTTGGATTCGCCAAACCACCCGCATCGCCAAGCATTTAGACGAGGTCATTAATCTCTTTGAGGCGGCTCAGGACGTGACCTACTCCGTGGCTTGGATTGATTGTCTGGCGACTGGTTCGCAGTTAGGACGGTCTGTGCTCATGCTGGGCGAACACGCCACACGGGAGGGGTTGCCAGTCAAATATCGCCAAAGTCCACTGCGGACTCCGCAACGACGCAAACTCTCGATTCCCGTGGATTTTCCCAATGGTGCCTTGAATTCATTGACCGTGCGTGCCTTTAATCAACTGTATTTCCTCAACAGTCAACGCAAAGCGGGTCAGTCCTTTGTGGATTGGGATACTTTCTTCTATCCCCTTGATAGCTTATTGGGATGGAATCGCATCTATGGGCGGCGCGGTTTTGTCCAGTTCCAATGTGTCTTGCCCCTGAGCACTGCCCGTGAAGGTTTATCGGCCTTACTGCATTGCACGTCAGCTGCAGGAGCGGGATCCTTTCTGGCGGTCTTGAAGAAGTTGGGGGATCAACAGGGTTATTTTTCATTTCCCATGGCGGGTTATACCTTGGCCTTGGACTTTCCGATGTCGCAACGCACCCTCAAGGTTTTGGATCAACTGGAGGAGATCACCCTACACTATGGGGGTCGCTTTTACCTTGCCAAGGATAGCCATTTAACGCCGATGCGCTTGCGCCAGTCCGATGCTCGGGTAGAGAGGTTTGTTCAAGTTAGGAATGCCCATCAGTGGCAGGTCAACTTTGCGTCGGAACAGTCGAAGAGGTTACATCTATGAGGGCGCCTGTGCTGATTTTGGGGGCAACTTCCGATATGGGGCGGGCGATCGCCCAGCGGTTTGCAGCTAAAGGCTACCCAATTCAATTGGCGGCACGGCAGGTGGGTCGCCTAGAGCCAGATAAAGCAGATTTGGAAATACGCTACGGCGTGCCCGTCAGTGTCCATGAATTTGATGTTTTAGCGGTGGAGACCCATGCAAGTTTTATCCAGAAACTTCCGGAGCAACCAGCGATCGTGATCTGCGTTGTTGGCTTCATGCCAGACCAAAAGGCATGTGAGCAAGATTTATCCCTTGCCCTTGAAGTGATGCGCACCAATTATGAAGGTCCAGCGGTTGTTTTGAGTCTCTTTGCCAATGTGTTTGAGCAGCGGGGGTTTGGGACGTTAGTGGGGATTTCCTCTGTGGCGGGGGAACGGGGGCGGGCAAAGAATTACTGCTATGGCTCTGCCAAGGCGGGGTTTACAGCCTTTTTGTCGGGGTTGCGGCAGCGCTTAGCCAAATCGGGGGTTCGAGTCTTAACGGTTTTGCCAGGCTATGTGAGGACACGGATGACCGAGGGCACAAAACTGCCCCCCTTGCTGACGGCGGAGCCTGAGGAAGTGGCCACTGCTATCTACACAGCCATAGAAAAGAAGAAAGATGTGATCTATGTGCGACCCATTTGGCGCTGGGTCATGGTGATCATTCGTTGGATCCCTGAACCTGTGTTTAAGCGCCTTTCCTTTTAAGGGGATTGCCCATGGCTTGCTGCATTACCCTGCTGACGGACTTTGGCCATCAGGATGTTTATGTCGGTGTGATGAAGGGGGTGATTTTAAGTCTTTATCCCCAAGCCCAAGTGATTGACCTGTGCCATGAAATTCCGCCGCAGGATTGTCGCACGGCCAGTTTTCAACTGCTGCAAGCGGTGCCCTATTTTCCCCCGCAAACGGTGCATGTCGTGGTGGTGGATCCGGGGGTGGGAACCCGTCGGCGGGCGATCGCCCTTGATCTGGGGATCGGGTATTGTGTGGGGCCCGATAATGGTGTCTTTAGTCAAGTGTGCGATCGCTATCCTCCTCAGCGAGTGGTTGAACTCACCCAGCCGCAGTTTTGGCGCACCCCCAACCCCAGTGCTACCTTCCATGGGCGGGATATTTTTGCCCCCGTGGCCGCCCATTTAGCTGCAGGAACCGATTTGGCGCGCCTTGGCTCTGCCATTGAGCCAGACAGTTTGGTGCGCTTGCCCCATCTCACCTATGAGATTACCCCCCAAGGCATCCAAGGTTGGATTCAAGCGATTGATCACTTTGGGAATGTGATCACCACACTCCCTGCGGCGCTTTTAGCCAAGGACTACCACCACATTCAGATTCAGGGGCAGCAGATTCCCCTCGTCCACACCTATGGTGATGTTCCACCTCAACATCTGATGGCATTAGTAGGCAGTCATGGGTTTATTGAGCTAGCCATTAATGGTGGCAATGCCCAGTCGCTCTTAGGCTGCCAGAATGGCGATGCTGTGTGGCTAGTTTGAGGGGGGATTGCTCAGGACGGTTTTTGAAGCAATGCGGGTGCGCTTGAGGGCGGCTTCACTGAGGGTAGATTGTTGCTGTAGCTCTTGAGCCGAGGCTTCAAGGACTTTTGCTGCTTCCGTATCTCCCATTTGCAGAGCCGTTTTGGCAGCACTTTGCAAAAAGGTGGCAGCGCCCGCGGTATCTCCCGCTTGCAGCTTTGTTTCTGCCAACTGGGTTTTGCGGTATTTTTCGAGGGTGAGTATACTCTGCTGTACTTCTGGATCCACTTGGGCGATGTGATCGGGTTCTGCCGTGAGCGTCAGGGGAATCCTCTCGGAGAAAAGGCCAGTGGCTTGCTGCACGGGGTCATCGTAGCGGACTTGGACAAAACCAATGAGGTGAGAGCCTGGGGGCAAGGGTTGGGTACTCAGGGTGATCAGGAGTGTGCGTTTGACGGTAGCGGAAACATCGCCAACCCGAATCACATACTCGTGGGGGGTGGGGCTGTCGTAGGTGAGTTCAATCGTATCGGGAGCCACTTGGTTGACTGGTTTGAAGTTCCCTAGTTGTGCCGCCTCGCTCAGGGTCAATAGGACATGGGCATTGGTGTAGTCCACGCTGCTAATGTGGCTAAAGAGCGCTTGAAAACAGGCGATCGCCTGCTCCGCATATTCAATAAAGACTAAACGCCCTGCTGCCGCATCAGCAATCTGCTCAAGGACATCCTGATTCCAGTGAACGCCGAACCCCAAGGTATTAAACGTAATGTTGTACTCTGCTGCCAGCTTGGCCAGTTCAAGGCAGCGTTGGTTATCGCCGTGTTCATTCTCCCCATCGGTGAGCAAAAAGGCTTGGGAGATGGTTCCCTGTTTGCCTTTGGCCAACTCTGTCAGAGCCAGTTTCATCCCCAGATCAATGGCAGTGCCACCACTTGGCTCAAGGGTTGCAATTTGCTCCTTGATTGCAGTTTTATCCTGCACAAATTGATTGGGCACTAACACCTGAGCTTTGTGATCAAAGGCCACGATACTCAGGCGATCCGTCGGCAGTAACCGATCCACCAAGGACTGCGCGGCTCGCTTGACCATTGCCAAAGGTTGCCATGCCATTGAGCCACTGTGATCCAAAATCAGGCAGAGATTGAGAGGAGCGCGCTGCTGTTGTTGTCGCTGTGCCGCTAACGTTAGTTCCAGTTGGCGCTGTGCCCCCTGTCCGGCACTGACAATGGGATCGCTGAGTTTGGCAATAAGTTCAACCGTCATCGTGGCAAAGTGTGCTGTTGCTGACCCTACTCTACCATTTTGCCGATATTGTGCCGCAAGCTGCTACCCCTGTCCTAGGTAATGATGCTGAGTTGGGAGGCTCCCCCTATTTTGGTGACTTCGATGCGGGTTTGAAAAGCTTCTTTGAGGGCAGGCACATGGGTAATGGCGAGGATGCAGTGAAATTCAGGGGCGATCGCGTTCAGGGCGGCAATCAGCCGTTCACAGCCCTGGGCATCTTGAGTACCAAACCCCTCATCAATAATGAGAAACTGAACATCACTGCCGGATCGCTGTGCCAACAGTCGGGCCAAGGCTAAACGCAACGCAAAATTGATGCGAAAGGCTTCACCCCCCGAATAACTTTCGTAAGGTCGAGTCCCTTGGCAATCGGCAATGAGAATATCGAGGGTCTCAATGGGCTTAGTATCAGCGCCACTGCGCCGCCGACTGCGTTGGGTAATGAATTGGACATGGAGTTGATGGTTACTCAGGCGGCCTAGGATATGGTTGGTTTCTGCCTCCAGATGGGGCAAGACGGTTTCAATGAGCATGGCAGGAATGCCATTTTTGCCTAGGGCTTGGGCTAGTTCGCAGTAGAGGCGGTATTGATGGCGGAGGTGGGCAAGGGTTTGCTGTCCCTGTTCGTATTCCTGGGCTAGGCGATGGAGTTGCTCTAATTCAGCGGTGAGTTTGCCCTGCTGGGCAAGGTTAGCTTCGAGGGTCTGCTGCTGCTTCAGGAGTTCCTGTTGACGTTGGTTCAGCTCGGCGGCAAGGCGGCTGGCGGCGCGTGCAGTGTCCTCAAGGGTAGCAAGTTTGTCAGTAATGCGTTGCAGTTGTTCCCGTTGTTGGTGCAGCGTTTCCTCTAGGTGCTGGAGGTCTTGGCGGAGTTGGGGTTGGCGCGATCGCCCCCGTTGCAGGGTCTGATAGGCCTCATAGTCCGGTTCTAATGCCGCCAGTTGTGCCTGAATTTGGGCATGCTGCTCAGGATCGTAGGCTAAGGCCGCCAACTGCTGATCAATGGTGGCCAAGGTTTGTGCCAAGGGGGAGAGAGTTTCAAGGGCATTGAGTTGGCGTTGCAGTTCTTCCTGTTGTGCCACTAGGGCCGGCAGTTGTTGCTGAATTTGGCGGTATTGCCGCTGCGCTTGGCGGAGTTCCTGTTCCTTGGCTTCGGCCCAACGCCATTTTTCCACTTGCCCGCGGGCGATCGCCAAATTTTTCTCGTCATAGTTCAGGCGTTTCAGTTCCGTCTCAATGGCTTGCAGTTCCCCAAGGGTTTCCTGATGGCCGTTCCTCAGCTGCCGCTCAATCTGCTGAATTTCTGCGGCCAAGCGATCCAATTGCGGTTCTAAATCCTGTGTGCTCTGGAGTTGCTGCTGGAGTTGCCCCCGTTGCTCAAACAGTTGCGTCAGTTGCGAGATCTCATAGCCCACGGTAATATATTCCCGCCGTAGGACTTGAATTTCCCGCTCGGTGACCGCCAATTGCTCACGAATCACCCACAACTGATTCAGCAGATCCTCTTTTTCGGCGGCATTGCGGCGCAGGACAGCTTCGTGGTGCTCGGCATCGAGGGGACGTTGACACAGGGGGCAAATCGCTCCCGGCTGATTCAGCAGTTCTAAGCGCTGCTCCAGTTGATTAATTTGCCGCTCATATTCCCGCTGGCGGGCTTGCAGTTGCTCTAGGAAGCGGCGGCGCTCTAGTCCCTTTTCCCGCACATGGTCTTGATAGATGCGCTGTTTTTCAAGGGTTTCAATCTGGGCAGTAATCAATGTCACTGCCTCTTGGAGAGCGGGTTGTCGTTCCACCTGTTGATGGAGATGCCGCCACAACTGTTGCAATTCATCGCGCCGGCTGCGGAGGCGTTGTTCCTGCTGTTGCCGTTCCAGTTCAAGGCGCTGTTTGACTTGCAGAAGGGGAAAGACTTTTTGTTGAAGCTCTTCCTGGGCTTGGAGCTGAGCGCGCGATCGCTGTAACTGTTCAAAGGCAGCGACAATCTGATTTTCTTGCTTGAGGAGCTTTTCCAACTGCTGGCATTGTTCCAGAAGAAATTGCTGCTGGCTCTCCAATCCATGCAGGGTGCGCAGAAGGTCTTGGCGCTGCTGGTCGAGGTTCTGCTGCTGGCGATCGCGCTCTTGGCGCAGCCGTTGATAGTCAGCAAAACACTGCTGCAATTGCGCTTCAGCGGTTTTCAGGCGCTGCCATTGGCTAACGGCGGCTTCCAAGAGGGGGGCACGGGCTTCTAGATCCGCAATCGCGGCCTGTTCTTGGCGGAGCGTCTGGCACTGCTGCTCGAGATGGGCGATTGTTGTCCCGAGGGTGTCTCGCTGCTGTTGCAGGTGTTCATAGTCCCGCTGTTGCAGTTGATAGACGTGGTAGGCGGCCTGTTGCTCTTGGAGCCGTTGTTGACACTGCTCGACTTGCTGCCGTTGCTGTTGAATCTGCTGGCTCACCGCTGCCTGTTGGGCGCGTAACTGCGGTTCTTGGGCGAGTTGCTCCCCTAGGCTCTGGAGGCGTTGTTCCAGAACGCTGATTTGGGCTTTGTAGTCACGGGCGCGATCGCGAGCCGCCTCCGCTAGGGTCTCGTATTGATCCAAGCCTAAAAGGGTGGCCAAGAGTTGCTTGCGCTCACTGGGGCGTTTGGCCATAAATTCATCGGCACGGCCTTGGCGCAGATAGGCACTGTTGACGAACGTGGCGTAGTCAAGGCGCAGAATTTGAATGATTTTTTCCTGTGTTGCTCGTAGCGATCGCCCCGTTAGCGAGGTATAGCCCGCTACTGTTTGAATCTGCAACTCTAAAACCGTATGTTGCTCGCGGCGCCGCAACCGTACCACCCGATAGGTCTGCCCCTGAACGCTAAACTCAAACGTCACTTGGGCTTCCATTTCGCCGTAGTAGATCACATCATCCTCACGGCTAGCGCGGCTTTGCCCCCACAGTGCCCAGGCGATCGCCTCAAGAAGCGAGGACTTGCCCGCCCCATTAGCACCACAAATACAGGCCAGATGTAACCCCGCAAAGGGAAGAGTGGCTTGGCGATAGCTGAGGAAATTGCGCAATACCAGTTGACGTGGAATCATAGGGCACCACACCCTTGATGTTTCCACAGTTTAGGGCATTCTCTAGCGAGGAATGCGTCACTTCTGAGACTCTGCCTAAAATTAAGATCATGATCACTACTACTTGCCAACCCACTCCAACCCCCCAACCAGTGCGATTTACGGTGCAGGACTACCACCGTTTACTGGAACTTGGGTTTCTGAGGGAAGATGACCACATTGAGCTAATTCGGGGGGAACTGGTGCGCATGGCGGCAAAGGGAACAGCGCACGAAAGCTGTCTGCGGCGATTATTGCGAATTTTACCGAAGATTGTGGGCGATCGCGCCACGCTTCAGTGCCAGTCGCCGATTACGATTGCCTTTGATGGTGAGCCAGAACCCGATGTGGCGATCGTGAAAAACCAAGAAGATGACTATGCCTCAGCCCATCCCACACCTGCGGACACGCTCCTTGTGATAGAAGTGGCGGATTCATCCCTAGAGTACGATCGCACAGTGAAACTATCGCTTTATGCCGAAGCCAAGATTCCCTATTATTGGCTGTTCAATGTCAGCGATCGCACACTGGAAGTCTATAGCGAACCTGCTGAAATTACACCGCGGCAGTTTGGCTACCTCAGCAAGAGAATTATTCCGACCAGTGGCGTTGTGCAATTGCCGCAGTTCCCCGAACAAGTGCTTGAGCTTGCTTCTATTTTCCCAAATAATTCACAATGATCAGCAGGCCAACTCGGGTTTGACACTCTTGGGCTTTTCCACCTCACACTGAAGCGACTGTTGTGAGCGTATTCAATTCTTGCAAAAAGTGCCGTAAGTTTGATTAGCGTCATTGTTTTGAAGGATAGAGCATCTACCGCCCTTATCTTAAATAGGGGACACATAAACGCTGATAGAAATCTCTTCCGTCGTGACTTTTGTAGTGTTGAGTCTGTGGACACCTGTGAAAAGGGCTGTAAAAGAGGTGGCGTACTTTCTACACTAGCCCTCACCTTTTTTGAGCCTCTTGCGTCCCTGTGAAAAGAGTGTCAATGTAACTCGTCTAAAGGAAATGTAAAACCCTGACTCAAGGGCGATCGCAACTTGAATTCTGAAAAAAATTATGGTTTGCTAAAAGTAGACACTCATTCATTACGAGTCCGCTGTCAGACTTTGGCACTCTTTGATTGAATCGCCAATGAATAGACAGTATTGGATCATTGAAAAGGTAGGTTAAAATGGGACGCAAACAAGTAGAACCCTTGACAGGTGCTGCTTTATTAGAGAAGTACAAACAATTGGAACATCTCAGCCACGAGGAAAAAGCAAAGGCCTGTGGCTACTATACGATCACCCAAAGTGGTAAGGAGCGCATCAGCAAAATGAAGTTTAATAAGGCGCTTCTTGAAGCCTTGGGGATGAATCTTGATACGAAGTCAGGACGTGGTGGTAGCCGAGGCGGTCGCAGTGCTAGTTATCGAATCACGGTACAAGCCAATGGTAATTTGCTCATTGGTTCAGCTTATACCAAGCAAATGAATCTCAGGCCGGGGGATGAATTTGAAATTACCCTTGGCCGTAAGCACATTCACCTTAGACAAGTGAGCAGCAACGGTCAACCCACCGACGATGAAGATTAATTTGATATATCTAATCTGAGAGTTGAGGTACCCCAAAGCCACCACCACTTGGGGTACAAATGCGCAGGCGATCGCCTGCTTGAACATTGATTGTGGCGGTTCCTGCTAAGGGATGGGGGATTTGGCCGAGTTTCAGCCATTGATTTTCACCAACTGCACCGCACTCACCACCCGCAAGGCCAAAAGGGGGAATTTTGCGCGACTGGCTGAGGAGGCTGACGGTCATGGGTTCACGAAACTCAAGGACACGAATTGCCCCATCTCCTCCCGGTTGCTGCCCTTTGCCCCCACTGCCCCGGCGACGGCAAAACTCCCAAACAATCACGGGGTAGCGGTTTTCTAACACTTCGACATCGGTGAGTCGAGAGTTGGTCATGTGGGTTTGCACGGTACTGGCTCCGGCAAAGGTGGCTCCTGCCCCAGCGCCGCCACAGATGGTTTCGTAGTATTGATAGCGATCGCTGCCAAAGCTGAGGTTGTTCATCGTTCCCTGAGCCGCTGCCATAATGCCGAGGGCACCGTAGAGGGCATTGGTAAGGGTTTGCGAGGTTTCGACATTGCCAGCAACCACCGCCGCCGGAAACTGGGGGTTCAATAGTGAGCCTTGCGGCACCCGCAGTTCAATGGGACGCAAACAGCCCGCATTCAGGGGAATGTCCTCTTGTACGAGGGTTCGGAAGACATACAGCACAGCTGCCTTGGTAATGGCAAGGGGAGCATTGAAATTGTCATTGGTTTGCGGGGAGGTGCCCTCAAAGTCGAGGCAAGCGGTGCCTTCGGTGCTATCAATGGTAATTTGCACCTGAATTTGGCTGCCGTTGTCCATGGCCACGCAAAAGCGACCCCCTTGGAGCGATCGCAGGCATTGGCGCACACACTCAGCGGCATTGGCTTGGCTAAATTCCATGTAGGCAGCCACAATCTCGCGACTATAGCGATCGCACAGGGTAATCAGTTCTTGTACCCCCCGCTGATTGGCGGCTATTTGGGCTTGCAGATCCGCCAGATTCTGCTCAGGATAGCGAGCCGGCCAAGGGGCTTGGCTCAACAGTTGATAAATCGCCGCCTCTTGAAACTCCCCGCCCTCCACCAGCAGCACATTATCAAAGAGAATTCCCTCTTGACGGACATCGGTACTATTGGCCGGCATGGATCCAGGACTGATGCCCCCAATGTCAGCATGGTGCCCCCGTGAGGCAACAAAGAAGGCAGGTTGCGCTTCCCCCTTGAGAAACACCGGTGTAATCACGGTAATATCCGGCAGATGGGTGCCACCGCGATAGGGATTATTTGTGGCAAACACTTGACCCGCCCGGAGGGTGTTGCCTTTCTCAGCCAGCAGTGCCTTGACACTTTCGCTCATTGACCCCAAATGGACGGGGATATGAGGGGCATTGGCCACAAGGTTGCCGGCAGCATCAAACAGAGCACAGGAAAAATCCAACCGTTCCTTAATATTGACCGAGGCACTGGTTTGCTGGAGTGTTACCCCCATCTGCTCAGCAATGGCGCGAAATAACTGTTGAAAAATTGCAAGCTGCACTGGATCCGCAACGGTGGCGGCAATCTGCTTTGACGGTGCCGGGGATTCTTGCAGGGGACGCAGCCACAGCCCCCCTTGATCATCCACTTCGGCCTGCCAGCCTGCCTCAACCACATTGGTTCCTGTGGCATCTAAGATCAAGGCCACTCCTGCAATGATCTGATGGGCAGGGAGGCGATCGCGCTCATAGACGGGTGCTTTGTGCCATTGGCCTTTGCTGTAAACCGACACATGCGCAAGGGGCGTGAGTTCTGTGGTGGCATGGGGCATCGTGACCGCTGGAACTGCCTGAACAGCAACGGCTTCAACTGCGACTTGACCGATGCGGAGCGATCGCCCCCGTATAGTAAACCCATAGCGATCGCGATGGGCTTGGGCAAATGCGGCTGCCATCCTTTCCAAATCTGCCCAGGGCACCCAGAGGATCGTATCTGTCCCCACATAACCTAAGCCGATGCGCACTTGACTTTGAATCTGCGGGCGATCGACCCCTTGGGCAACAAGTTCATCTATTGCTTGCCCTTTTAGCTGCTCAATTTGGCCTTGCAGCTCCCCCAGAACAGCGGCGGTGAGGGGTTGTTCAATCGTTTGCTCCTTGAGTACCCGCAGCTCCGCCTGACCAATGCCGTAGGCCGAGAGCACCCCCGCATAGGGATGGAGATACACCTGCGGCATTCCCAACACCTCGGCAATCAAACAGGCGTGTTGGCCGCCGGCACCGCCAAAACAGCAGAGGGTATAGTCGCGCACATCGTGCCCCTGCTCTAGGGAAATTTTCTTAATTGCCTGTGCCATGGTATTCACGGCCACTTCAATAAAACCAGCCGCCACATCGGCAACACTGCGGGCATCTCCGGTGCTCTCGTAGATCTCTTGGCGCAGTTGAGCAAATTGCTGTTCCACCGTCTCGCGATCCAAGGGCTGTTGACCATCGGCGCCAAAGACAGCGGGGAAATAGGCGGGCTGAATTTTCCCCAAGAGGAGATTGGCATCGGTCACCGTGAGAGGTCCGCCGCGACGATAGGCAGCAGGTCCGGGATTGGCACCGGCAGAGTCTGGCCCCACTTGGTAGCACCCCTTATCAAATCGCAAAATCGAGCCACCGCCGGCAGCGACGGTATGCACGGCTAGGAGGGGCGATCGCAGCCGCACACCCGCAATGGTCGTTTCCTGCCACCGCTCATACTCTGGCCAAGGGGCATCCGGATTGTGACGATAGTGGCAGACATCTGTCGAGGTGCCCCCCATATCTAAACCAATCAGCCGCTCAATCCCTGCGGCTAAAGCGGTGCGCACCACCCCCACCATCCCCCCAGCAGGGCCTGAAAGCAGACTATCCTTACCGCGCAAGCAGGCCGCCGCCACCACACCGCCATTGGACTGCATACAGTAGAGGGGAATCTCCCCCAGCTCCCCCTGCACCCCCTGTAGATAGCGATGCAGCACCGGCGACAAATAAGCATCCACAACAGTCGTATCGCCCCGGCTGACCAGCTTGATCAGGCCACTTACCTCGTGGGACACCGACACTTGGCTAAACCCCATCTTCCTTGCCAAGGCTGCCACCTGTTGTTCATGGTCAGGGTAGCGGTAGCCATGCACGAGCACAATGGCGCAACTGCGGATGCCTTGGTCATAGACCGCTGCCAATTGGGGCTTCAGGGCTTCTAAGTCAAGGGGGACGAGAATTTCCCCTTGGGCACTCACCCGTTCTTTGACTTCAATGACATGGCTGTAGAGGGGCGGCGGTTGCTGAATCGCTAAGCCAAACAGATCCGGGCGGTTTTGGTAGCCAATGGCTAGAGCATCCCCAAAGCCTTGGGTAATCAGGAGCACCGTTGGCTCGCCTTTGCGTTCTAAAAGGGCATTGGTGGCTACCGTTGTCCCCAGTTTCACAATTTCAATGGCTTCACTGGGAATGGGGGCATCCGGCGCCAACCCCATGAGAGTACGAATTCCCGCTACTGCTGCATCGCGATACTGCTCTGGATTCTCTGAGAGCAGCTTGTGCACCACCATTTGACCATCGGGACGGCGGGCGACAATATCCGTAAACGTGCCCCCGCGATCGATCCAAAATTGCCATTTGGCTTTCATTGCAACCGCATTGTTCATGATCACTCTATATCAGGAATGACAACGTGAACCATACCACTTTCATCAATTTTTTGCATCGCCCAAAGTTAGATGACAAGCTGGGTGTGTCTTATTGATAGCCGCTTGCTGATCAAAGTCAAACCGCAAAGGAAAAGCAATAGTACGTCTATTAATAATCTAAAGGAAGTGCGTGTCTTCAAAATAAGATGCTGGATCTTCTTGAAATGGCAGTAATTGAGAAGATAGATAATAAGCAAGGCGATGCTGAATGAGAGTATTTCTTTGGAACCGATAAATAAGTTGAAGCAATCCACCATCAATCATTTTTACACTATAGTATCTATTATTTTTAAGTATTTGGTGAATTACTGAATAATCCGTTTCACTTATTACTAATGCAATGTTTTCACAGTGATCAAATTTGACATCCCATATGGATTTGGGGTGCCTAACTATCTTAGGAAAGTTTTGATCATTAACTATACCAGTGCCAAATAACATCATAAATTTCTGGTACTTTTGTGACTGTATCAAGTGCTAGCTGGCAAGCACTGTCAAAAGCTTTTTCACCACTATCAAAACGACTCCTAGCTGTTGAAAAATCAAGAAACTCACTACCCGTAACTCTACAAAATTCATAATAAAGTCCATCCCGTTCTTCATCCCCCTTAGCTCCCCATGCGTTAACTATCCGCACTTTTATCCAGTCTGGTTCCTCATTGGTTTGCGATATACAGAACTGATTAATTAGGCGCTTGAATTGTCCTTTTAAGGCTCTCGTCTGGAAGGTTACTGCAATGTACCAATCAGGGTGTTGACTATGTAAATAAGCAGCCTTTAGAGCAAGGATAATAGTTTTACCGGAGCCTGCTAAGCCACGAATCCGTTGGACGCCATCAATGGTTTCAATCACCGCCCGATGTTGCTGATGGTCGAGGGTAGCAATTGAATCTTCTAGTTGCTTAAGCTTTGCTCCACGAGAATTCGGTCTATTAATTTGGCGTTGCTGAGACTTTTTCCGTAAAGAGGAGAGATTCTCAATGGCTGAAAGTCCTTCTGGTGTCGGTAGAAGATACCCCAGAAAACACTCTCCGTGGATGTTTGAGATTGCTTGAAGTGCATGTTCAAGTGCTTTAGAAGCAACTGGCTTATTGTTAATGCCGTGGATGAAATGAATCTCGTTCATAATTGATTATTTATGAATTCTTTCTAATATAAAGGGAGTACGTAAAAGCGGTGAGATCCTCCAACCTTTTTGAAAAGGCCTATACTGTGCTTCTCGCTGTTGATCAGAGTGACTTGATCAGATCAGCGTTGCTAGTGGTCGAGAAACTGCCTAATGGGAGATGGAGGGATTGAGATCACCACTAGTGGAAATTCCCTCACTGTGAAAGCCATTGGTCGTTTCCCCTTGGAGTCGTTGATGATGCTGGTGAATCAGTTGAATGGTGCGGCTGATTTCCGCTGGAAAGATCACCACTAGGGAGCCTTGGGGGGCGCGATCGAGGGCAAATTGAATCGCTGCTACCTCGTCATGGATGATGTCGTATTGGCGTTGGACACTGTGGTGATGTACTCCCCGCTCAATCCAATAGGCGGCATCGCCGCGCGGCCGGCCACGGGTATCGTCATCTTCTTTAATGATGATCCAATCAAAGATTTTCGCTGAAAGTTCACCCAGTTGTTCTAAGTCTTGATCACGGCGATCGCCCGGTCCGCCAACGACACCAATGCGCTGCCCTGGCCATTTTTGGACAAATTCACCAATGGCCTCATACCCTGCTGGATTGTGGGCATAGTCCACCAAGACACTAAATTGCCCCAAATCAAAGAGGTTCATCCGCCCGGGGGTTTGCTCCACTGAAGTTCGGAAGGTGGTCAAGGCAGCGCGAATATGCTCAATACTGATGCCTTGGGCAAAGGCGGCTAGACTGGCAGCGAGGGCATTGGCAATCATAAAACCGGCTCGACCGCCAAGGGTAATGGGCACATTTTCTGCCTGCTCAATCCGTAGCGTCCAGTCCCCTTTCAAAATCGAGAGATAGCCATTTTCATAAACAGCGGCGAGGCCCCCCTGCTGAATGTGCTGCCGAATAATCGGATTGTGGGGATTCATCGAGAAATAGGCCACTTGGGCTTTGACTTGGCGTGCCATTCCCGCCACGAGGGGATCATCGGCATTCAAGACAGCATAGCCATTCGGCCAAGCGGATTCCACCACCACGGCCTTTAAGTCCGCCAACTGTTCAACGGTGTCAATATCACCAAGGCCAAGATGGTCAGCCTGCACATTCAGCACCACCCCGACATCACAGTGGTCAAAGCCCAAGCCGGAGCGGAGAATACCACCGCGCGCTGTTTCTAGGACAGCAATCTCAACCGTGGGGTCTTGCAGGATCAGTTGGGCACTTTGAGGCCCCGTGGTGTCCCCTTTTTCCACCAGATAATCGCCAATATAGATGCCGTCTGTGGTGGTGTAGCCAACGGTTTGCCCCGTTTGTTTGCAGATATGGGCAATGAGACGGGTGGTGGTGGTTTTACCGTTGGTGCCCGTAATCGCAAAGATCGGGATGCGGCAGGGCGTTCCCGGTGGAAAGAGCATATTCAACACCGGTTCGGCGACATTGCGGGCAATCCCTTGGCTGGGGTTCGTGTGCATGCGAAAGCCGGGAGCAGCATTGACCTCGACAATCACACCGCCAACTTTAGGCAGGGGCTGACTAATATCGGGGCTGACAACATCAATCCCCGCAATATCGAGGCCAATGATCCGAGCCGCCCGCTGGCAAATCCAAACATTTTCCGGGTGAATTTCATCGGTGCGATCGACGGCAATGCCACCGGTACTCAGGTTTGCCGTGGCGCGTAGATAACAAATTTCCCCCGGTTGCAAGACTGTATTTAGGGTATAGCCCTGCTTTTCCAAGAGTGTCCATGTGTCGTGATTCACCTCAATGCGAGTGAGGATATTATCGTGACCGTCTCCCCGCTGCGGGTCTTGGTTGGTTTTCTCAATGAGTTCTTCGATAGTGGAGCGGCCATCGCCAATAACATGGGCTGGCACCCGTTCAGCAACGGCGACTACTTTGCCATTGACCACTAGAACCCGAAAGTCGCGACCCGCATGATAGCGTTCCACAATCACTGATTTGGAGACACTGCTGGCAATTTCAAAGGCTTCTTCGGCCTCTTCTAGGCTGTTGATGTCAATCGTAATCCCCCGACCGTGGTTGCCGTTGAGGGGCTTAATGACAATCGGGTAGCCGCCGATGTCCTCAATGGCTTCAGGGAGGTCTTCAATGTAGCGGACGACGGTTCCCTTGGGCACAGGAATTCCGGCATCCTGAAGCAGTCGCTTTGCCCCTTCTTTGTCCCCTGCGAGTTCCACGGCCAAGATGCCACTGCGATCGCTCAAGGTGGCCTGCATGCGATGACTGCGGGCACCATAACCCAATTGAATAATCGAGCGACTGCTCAACTCAAACCAAGGAATATTACGGGCTTCCGCCTCGCGGACAATCGCTTCCGTGCTTGGGCCTAGGGAGGCTTTGGCTTTTAACTCGCGGAGATCGGCGAGATCCTGATCCAGTTCGCGCTGGGGATAGGTGCCCGTATCAATAATGCTTTGACAAAGTCGTACCGCTGCGCGGCCGGCATAGCGACCCGCTTCTTCCACTTGGTATTCATAGACGACTTGATACACCCCCGGCGTTGAGGTCTCCCGCGTGCGGCCAAAACCAACGGGCATCCCTGCTAGTTCTTGGAGTTCGAGGGCGACATGCTCAACCACATGACCGAGGTAGGTTCCTTCGCGAAGGCGGGTGAGAAAGCCCCCCTCATGGCCGAGGGAACAAAAATGATTGTAGAGACTGGGTAAAACCCGCACCAACCCATCCACAAAGCCGGGAATCTGATTGGAGGGGGTGTTGGCCACCTCTTCTAGATCTAAACGCATGACAATCAGCTTATGACGCCGAATGCTCCAATAATTGGGACCCCGCAGCGTTTGTAATTTGAGAATCTTCATAGAAGAGTGGCTTTTTTAAGGACAGCTTACCATTTTTAGTTTTGAGGCGAGTGACGCAATAAACTGTATCTTAAGCAACACTTTCCTGAAAACTTAATTTAGGGGAGGCAAAATACATTTGTGCTGCACTTGATGGGTGCGGAGATTGTAGCAGTCACCATCACTGAGGATGTGCAGGCGCAAGTTGTAGATACTCAAGGGTTCGTTAACATCCACATGGGCATAGTTCGTGTAGCTGACATCCCGAGGATCAACAATGGTGACAGAGCCACGACCAAGAACCCGCAGCATACCATCAGCTTCAAACATGGCACAGGTATCTTCATCAATGCCGACTCCCAGCTTGTCGGGGTGAGCAGAAATGGCGCTGATCAGGCGCGCGAGGCGATTGCGATTGTGGAAATGCTGATCCACTAAAACATCGGGAAGAATACCCAAGCCTGTGGCCAAATCGACTAAGGAGCGGTTTGGAGCTTCATTGCTGCCCCCACTAGCAATCATGCACTCACCCATGACAGCGGCACCGGCACTCGTGCCCCCAAGAATTGATTTGCCTTCCCAGACTTGATGGCGCAATTGGTAGAGGAGGGGGGTTTCATCCAGCAGCGCCGACAAACGCAGTTGATCGCCCCCGGACATAAAAATGCCAGTACAGCGACTCAAGCGAGCTAGCATCTCTTCCTGTTCGGCATCAGCGCGATCGCCCACCAATAGAACGTCCACTTCGCGCACACCAATTTCGCGGAAAATATCGTGGTAGAGCCGCCCCATGGCATCGGGTTCACGGGAAGCAGAGGGAATGACGCCAATGATGGCATCTAGGCCGCCAGCGCGTTGGCAGAAGGTGGTGAGAATTTGTCGCCCACGTACTTTGTCTTCCGCTCCCCCGATCGCCATCACTAAGCCTTTGTGACCAGAATGTTGATTGGTCGTTTTGGAAATGGGGTCTAATTGCAACATAGGGCTACGGTGAATGAAACGGTCAATCGGCAGACAGAATCAATGCATTTGGCAAGGGCGATGCCAATACCCCCCTATTGACACGGGGATTCTATACAGCATAATGCCAGATTAGGGAAATTTTTTAAGTTTCGGTCAAGATTTGCACAAACGCTTGATGTTCGGGGGTGGCAATTCCCTGTTGGAGTACCTGCAAAACCGTACCCAGATCATGGGTCAGTAATGCCTCAGGGGCAAGCCAGAGTCCGGGAAATTGACGACTGCGAATCATCGCCTCAGTATCGGCAACAAGTGGTTGGTATTCCCCCGCTTCAAGGGAGAACCAGTGGATCTGGCGATCGTAGGTACACCAGACAAGATATTCCTGAACGCCATTGCGGCGGTACACCCTGAGCTTATCGTGCAGGTCGTAGGCGGCACTGCTGGCGGCAATTTCAACCACGAGTTCCGGTGCCCCCTCGATATAACCATCCTCACTAATGCGAGAGTTGCCCCCGCTTTCAAGGCGGAGCACAGCATCGGGCTGCGGTTCATTATCGCCATCTAGGCGAACGGTCGGATTGTCATAGACAAGAACGCCCGGCGTAACTGCTTTGTAAAAACCCAGCCAAGCCATGATCTCGGCATGGGGCTGACTGTGACTGACACGAACGGGAGAAGCCACGTAAACAATTCCCTCAATCAGTTCTGCTTTTTTCAGCTGAGGCATGGCCGCGTAGCGCCGCTCAAATTCGTCCCGCGTCAGGCGATCGCCATTTTCAAGGGGCGGCAGAGAATACTTTAGTGTCATGGCTCTCTCTCCTCAGAACCTCTCTATCGCTGCTGGCGAGCCACAAACGCTTGATGTTCGGGGGTGGCAATTCCCTGTTGGAGTACCTGCAAAACCGTACCCAGATCATGGGTCAGTAATGCCTCAGGGGCAAGCCAGAGTCCGGGAAATTGACGACTGCGAATCATCCCCTCAGTATCGGCAACAAGTGGTTGGTATTCCCCCGCTTCAAGGGAGAACCAGTGGATTTGGCGATCGTAGGTACACCAGACAAGATATTCCTGAACGCCATTGCGGCGGTACACCCTGAGCTTATCGTGCAGGTCGTAGGCGGCACTGCTGGCGGCAATTTCAACCACGAGTTCCGGTGCCCCCTCGATATAACCATCCTCACTAATGCGAGAGTTGCCCCCGCTTTCAAGGCGGAGCACAGCATCGGGCTGTGGTTCATTATCGCCATCCAAGCGAACCGTCGGATTGTCATAGCAACCTAGCCCCGGTGTTGCAGCACTGTAGAACCATAACCATCCCATAATTGAGCCATGGGAGCGACTATGATCGATACTCACGGGAGACCCCATGAATACAACTCCTTCAATCAGTTCTGCTTTCTTCAGGTGGGGCATGGCCGCGTAGCGCCGCTCAAATTCGTCCCGCGTCAGGCGATCGCCATTTTCAAGGGGCGGCAGAGAATACTTTAGTGTCATGGCTCTCTCTCCTCAGAACCTCTCTATCGCTGCTGGCGAGCCACAAACGCTTGATGTTCGGGGGTGGCAATTCCCTGTTGGAGTACCTGCAAAACCGTACCCAGATCATGGGTCAGTAATGCCTCAGGGGCAAGCCAGAGTCCGGGAAATTGACGACTGCGAATTATCGCCTCAGTATCGGCAGTGAGTGGCTGGTATTCTCCTGCTTCAAGCGAGAACCAGTGGATCTGGCGATCGTAGGTACACCAGACAAGATATTCCTGAACGCCATTGCGGCGGTACACCCTGAGCTTATCGTGCAGGTCGTAGGCAGCACTGCTGGCGGCAATTTCAACTACGAGTTCCGGCGCGCCCTCAATATAGTCATCGGCAGTAATTCGCGATCGCCCCCCGTGGCTGAGGCGTAAAATTGCATCGGGTTGCGGTTCATTATCGGCATCTAGGCGAATAGTCGGGGCATCTGCCGCTTCGACCCCCGGTGTGGCTGCACAGTAGGTGCCGAGCCAAGTGATTAGGAATAGGTGAGGTTGACCGTGACTGCGGTAGCGTAGGGGAGAAGCCACGTAAACAATTCCCTCAATCAGTTCTGCTTTTTTCAGCTGAGGCATGGCGGCGTAGCGGCGCTCAAATTCGTCCCGCGTCAGGCGATCGCCACTTTCAAGGGGCGGCAGTTGCACTGGGTGTTCAATTGTCATGGCAGGCTGTTGGGGATTCGCGTGCTGCCTTTATTTTAGTTGGTGCATTCTGCGGCTATATTGTCGTTGCTTGATCCGGGCAAGGGGGGCAACAAAGGCCGTGTTGGGAATGGTGTCTAGGGTGGCGATCGCCCGCTGCCACAAGATTTTGGCCACTGATGATTGTTGTGCCTTAGCGGCAAGCGTCGCCTGCTCCGCCAGTTTGAGAGCCGCTTGATATTGACCTGCAGCAGCTTGTTCAAAGGCCAGCCGTTGTTGCACCCAAGACAGGGCTGCCTGTTGCTCCCGTAGGGTGGCTGCTAGGTATTCCCGTTCGGCGATCGCCCATGGGGGTGTGGTCCTTAAATCTTTTTCTAAAGCTTGAATGCGGGTCTCCAGTTGCAGAACCAACTGCTGAAGCTGCGCCGTTTCTTGAATCGTTAGCCAAGAAGGGGGTTCTGGTAGACTTGTTGGCTCTTGAGCCGCAATCAACTCAGGGACAGTGACAAATTGATAGCCTTTAGCCCGCAGTTCGGCAATGATGCTGGGCAAGGCCGCAACCGTGGCTCGCCGCGAGCCACCCCCATCATGGAGCAGGACAATGGCACCGGCATGCGCCTGCTGAACAACTGTGTTGACAATGCGATCGCTCGTTTGGCGAGGTAACCAATCCTGTGGATCCACTGACCACATCACCACACCGTAACCCTGTTGGCTGGCGCGACTCACCAGACCATTATGGAGATTTCCCCCCGGTGGTCGAAAGAGCTTGATATTTGCCCCGCTGATGTCTTCAATCAATTGTTGACTTTGATCCACCTCGTGCTGGGCAGCGGCAGGATTAAAGTAATGGTAGCCGTGGCTCCAAGAGTGGTTGGCCAAGACATGACCTTCCCTAACAATGCGCTGCGCTAATTTTGGGCGCGCTGCAACGGCTCTGGCAATAGCAAAAAATGTCCCTTTGACCTTTTCTTGGGCAAGAATGTCGAGAACTTGGGGCGTGTAGGTCGGATCAGGGCCATCATCAAAGGTCAGTGCCACCAACTTTTGCTCAGGGGGTAAGGTAACCTGATTAAACACACGGCCACGGAAGGCCTCAGGGGGTGAGTAGTGGTACCACAGGGGTGGGCGGGCGGGAGCCAGAGTGGGCGCAGCATTGAGAATGACCGATCGCACTTGTTCAACGCTGGGTTCTGGTGCTGCTGCCAACCAAACACTGGGAGACTGCCATTGGCCGACGGCTCCTAAACCAAAAATCCCTAAGACACTGGCCGCTAAGGCTAAGGGTTCAAGCTGGCGATCGCGAACTGTTGTGGGTGTGGGGGTTGCAACCGGCCGAGGCCGCAGACGTACTCCCCATGCAGGGCGCTGCCCCCCCAACTGTCGCCCATAGACATCAATGGATTGGGGGAGGACAGGACTTAAAAAAGCAACCAAGACATCAAGGCAGGTGCGTTGATTGGGAATTTGCTCTGCCTCTAGGAGAATTTTCCAGCCTTCGGCGGAGTGAGCGACACGCACATAGGTGGCCTGCGGCGCAAGGCGGAGCGCTAATTCACGGGCGATCGCCTGAGGTGAAATCTCCCTGACCGTTGACTCCAGCGATGCCACCATAACTGCGCTCCTAGAGCGAGAACAAATAACTACTAGCCCTAGGGTAGCGATCGATTCACAACCACACCTTACCTCTTAGACCACATTCTCAAGCGGACTTGACGCAGCGATCAACCAAAGCGACCACTCACGTAATCGGCAGTCTTCTGTTCCACTGGCTTCGTGAAGATGGACATGGTTTCGTTGTACTCAACGATTTCGCCCAAATACATAAAGGCGGTGAACTGGGAAATACGAATCGCCTGCTGCATGTTATGGGTCACAATCAGAATCGTCACTTGCTCCTTGAGTTCGCTAATCAGGTTCTCAATACTGACCGTGGCAATCGGATCCAATGCCGATGTTGGCTCGTCAAAGAGAATAATCTCTGGATCAGTGGCTAGGGCACGGGCAATACAGAGCCGCTGCTGCTGACCGCCCGACAGAGACGTGCCCGGTTCCTTCTGACGATCTTTGACTTCATCCCACAGGGCAGCACGACGGAGCGATCGCTCCACCACCTCATCGAGGATCGCACGGTTATTGATGCCGCGCACCCGCAATCCATAGGCAACGTTTTCGTAAATCGACTTGGGGAAAGGATTGGGCTTTTGGAAGACCATGCCAATCTGCATCCGCACTTCGATTGGATCCATTTGCAGGAGGTTACGCGGTTGCTCATCCCCCAACCAAATTTCCCCCTCGTAGCGATTGCCGGGATACAGATCATGCATGCGGTTAAAGCAACGCAGCAACGTGGTCTTGCCACAACCTGAAGGCCCAATCAGTGCCGTAACTTTCTTTTCATAGACCGGCAAGTTGATGTTTTTCAGAGCCTGCTTGCCACCGTAGTAAAAGTTCAAGTCCCGAACTTCTGCCAGCTTTTTCAGTGGCTCGTTCTCGGTAGTCACGACCCGATCTGTAGGTTTTACCATTTGATACTCTTCCTAAAACGATAGCGTAGATAAATAGCTGTTGCATTCACCGCCAGCGTCAACACCAGCAGGACAATCCCAGCCGCTGCAGCATTCACTTGAAAGGCCTCTTGCGGACGGGAAACCCAGTTAAACATTTGAATCGGCAGCACCGTAAAGGGAGACCAAATCCACTTAAACGAAATGTAGGGAAACTCGCTTTGAATCGGTGGATCCGGCAAGAACGTGATAAACGTCAAAGCACCAATGGTGATCAGGGGCGCCGTCTCGCCAATCGCGCGGGAGATACCCACAATAATCCCCGTGAGAATCCCCCCCATCGAGTAGGGCAGCACATGATCAGCAATCACCTGCCAGCGACTCGAACCAACCGCATAGGCGGCTTCCCGAATCCCCTGGGGAATGGCGCGCAAGGATTCACGGGTGGTCACAATCACCACGGGTAAAATCAACAATGCCAGTGTAAACCCGGCAGTCAGAATGCTTTCGCCCCAGTTGAGGATATAGACAAAGAAACCGAGAGCCAGTAGGCCATAAATAATTGAGGGCACACCCGCCAGATTGGTAATGTTCACCTCAATGAAATCCAACAGCCAGTTTTTGGGAGCATATTCTTCGAGGTAAATGCCCGCCGCAATGCCCAAAGGAATAGCCACAAACGCCGTTACAAGAATGACCAATAAACTACCCACCCATGCCGTGAGGATACCTGCCTCTTCGGGGTCACTACTCGGCGGTGAAGTAAAAAACTTCCAGTTCAACATGGGTAAGCCGCGCAGGAAGAGGTCACCCACAAGAAAAACAAGGGTGAGTAAGGCGACTAGCAGGGAGAACCAACCTAAAACGATAAAAAACTGTTCCCAGCGCTTGCGCTCCCGAATCGAGGCCGCGATCGCGATCGAATTGCGGAGGTTATTGAGAATCGTTCGTTGGCTACGCATGGCTAGTACACCTCACGATAACGGCGACTCAAGAAGTAGCCCAGCACGTTTAAGATCAAGGTTGCAAAAAACAGCATGATCCCTGCGGCAAAAATCGACTGATACTCTAGTGATCCGTGGGGCAAGTCCCCCAAACTCACTGACACAATGAAAGCAGTTGTGGTTGAAGCCCCCTCTAGAGGATTAAACGTAAACTTCGGCTGTAACCCCGCGGCCACGGCCACAATCATTGTTTCGCCAATTGCCCGTGCCAGCCCCAAAATATAGGCGGCCATAATGCCAGAGATAGCAGCCGGCATGAGAACCTTGATTGCTGTTTGCAAACGCGTTGCCCCCATTGCATAGGATCCCTCCCGCAGTTGCAAAGGAACAGCTTGGAGGGCATCTTCTGTCAAGCTGGCAATATAGGGCAGCACCATTAGCCCCACCACAATACCTGCCCCCAACATATTAAAACCAGGCAGCTCAAAGTATTCCCAAGGTTCTTTACCAGGATTAAAGAATTGCTGAACGCCAAGAATGATTTTCTGGAGAAAGGGAGTGACCACCAAAAGGGCAAAGTAGCCGTAAACCACAGTGGGAATACCCGCCAAGATTTCAAGGATAGGCTTGAGGATCTCCCGCGTTTTGGCAGGTGCAAACTCACTCAGATAGATGGCCGCAATCGTGCCAAGGGGAATAGCCACACAACTGGCCACAAAGCAGGTCGTGAAGGTTCCGGAGAGCAAGGGTAAGATACCAATTCCCACCGGCTCAATTAGAGGTGACCAGTCCGTGCTCGTAAAGAACTCCAGCAGAGCCTCAAAGAGAGATTCTTGGTGCACTTCCATCACCTTTTCAAAAAAGATGACTGTCTCGGCAAAAAGGATATAGATGATGACCAGTGTTGTTACGACCGATGAGATCGCTGCCAAAAAAAGAATGCTAGCAATGATCCGTTCGCGCCAAATCCTCACAGTACGGGATGGCAAGGCGACGGGGAGCTTCGTTGAGTAGGGTAGGGGCTGTTCTACCATGGGTATTATTCCAGCAAGCAAAAATCTTTTAGTTGGAATTTATCTTTTCAGAGAATCAACGACTGAGGTTGACAAAATGGGAAAAAAGGGTGGAGGGCTGATACCTCACACCCTTCATTAAATCAAAATATTAATCTATTGGGGTTGCATCCTCAGCAGTTGGTTGATTGTCAAGCCAATAGCCTCTTTGCCCCCAAAGATCGTACCCACACGGTTGCGGTTGAAGTTAGCCAGAATCGTGCGGTAGGCACTAGCCGGCAGAGGCACATACTTCACCTTTTTCACCATGGCCGGGGCATTATTTAGGTAGTAGGTGACAAACTGCCGTACTTCAGGCCGCTGCGCTGACTTAGCGTTGACGTAGATAAAGATGGGACGGGAGAGGGGCTGGTATGTCCCATTCAGCACGTTTTGCTCGGAAGGTGGAACAGGGCCTTTGCCGCTGTCAATGGCAACCGCTTTGAGCCGATTGCGGTTTTCCGCATAGTAGGCAAAACCAAAGTATCCAAGCGCACCGCGATCGCGAGCGATACCTTGGACTAACACATTATCATCCTCGCTGGCGGTGAAATCCTTGCGACTGACTTTTGATTTACCATTGATGGCCTCAGTGAAATAGTCAAAGGTTCCAGAGTCAGCACCTGGCCCAAAGAGTTTCAAAGGAACATTGGGGAAGCCTTGGCGCACTTGGCTCCAGTTATTGATTTTAGAATCGGGTTCCCACATCCGCTTCAATTCAGCAACCGTTAAGCTTGTTGCCCAAGTATTTTGAGGATGAACCACCACGGTGATGGCATCGTAGGCCACTGGCAGTTCAATAAAGTTGATACCAGCAGCGCGACAGTCGGCAATTTCTTTGGCCAGAATGGGGCGTGAGGCGTTGGAAATATCCGTTTCACCGCGGCAGAACTTCTTGAAGCCACCGCCTGAACCGGACACACCTACCGTAACGCGGACTTTGCCCCCTTGGGCTTTTTGGAAGGCTTCAGCAACAGCTTCGGTAATGGGGAAAACAGTGCTGGAGCCATCAATGCGAATCGTAGGTGTCCCTTGGGAAAAAGCAGCGGGAATCAGGCTACCCGACAGAGCCGCGATGGCTGCAACTACCCCTAGGCGGGCATAGCTTTTTGCAGATGTAAACATGGTGATGTTTCCTAGCGGAGTAAACAACGTTTTGCAAGTAAAGTACCTTCGGGGTGACGGTTGCCCACACATTTCAAAAAGGCGAACCGATCAAACTACCCTTTCGTCAGAATAAGCAACAGATTCAAGGGATTAGGTTAAGGCAAGGGAAAAATTTGGTTAAAATTTCTATTGAATGTTAGGGTTCAGTCATATTGTTGAGAGGAGTAACAACTTTACCGTTGATCGCGTTACATAGAGTTTTTTCAGGCAATTTGCAGGAGCGTTAGGAATGCCGTCATTGGCCTCTAGAACTTATCAGTGGCAGGGTCTTTCCTGCGCCTATCGCTTGAGTTCGGAAGAAGGGCAAACACCGATTCTTTTTATCCATCCAGTGGGGGTTGGCCTCTCTGGGCGGTTCTGGGATCGCTGTGTGGGTCATTGGCAGTTCCAAGGGGAAGGTTACTCATTTTATATCCCTGACTTGCTCGGCTGTGGCCAGAGCGCCCTACCCCACATTGCCTATTACCCCGAAGATTGGGCGGCTCAGTTACAGGTCTTTATCGCCTCTGAGATTCGCCAAGCGGTGATTCTTGTTGTCCAAGGGGCATTGTTTCCCGTAGCGATGGAGCTAGTGCACCTTGATCCCCAAGTCGTTCGAGCCATGATCCTCAGTGGCCCTCCAGCGGCTTCTCTCGTTTCTGAAAACACTGATCCTAGGTGGCAAAAGGTGCGCTGGAATCTCTTTGACTCCCCCTTGGGTTGGGGCTTTTATCTCTATGCCCGCCAAGAACGTTTCCTGCGGCAGTTTTCAATCAAGCAGCTTTTTGCCAAGCCTGAGGATGTGGATGATGAGTGGCTAAAGATGCTGGCCGCTGGTTGTGCTGACCTTGAGAGTCGCCATGGCGTGTATTCATTCCTGTCGGGTTTTTGGCGGCGAGACTATCGTCAGAAAATGCGGCAGACTCAGCAGCCAGTGCTTGTGGTGATGGGAGACCAAGCCTCGAGTATCAGTCGGGAGGGTGGGGCTGAATTGCCTGAAGAACGGTTGCAGTTTTATACCAAGACATTTCCCAATGCTGAGGGAGTGGTGATTGCGGGGCGCAATGTCTTGCCCTATGAGTCAGCCCCTGCTTTTGTGGAGGCCTGTCAAGGGTTTCTGCGTGCTCAGGGTCTCTAAAGCCAACCTCTGAGTTTGTAAACGAGCAGACCTTGGTATTCCCGTAGGGCGATCGTGGTGATGTCCACGTTGTAGGGATTGGGGATCAGGCTGAGCAGCAGGTTTTGCCAAGTGGGCGATCGCGCGATCGACAGGTACCGATAGTCCGTGGGTGCCGGGATCACCTTCATTCCCAAACGGCGAAAAATAGCCACGGAGCGGGGCATGTGGTAGGCAGATGTCACCAGCAGCAGATCCCCTTGAATTTGATGCTGCTCAAGAAGCGCTTTGACATTCACGGCATTTTCATAGGTATTCAGTGCGGTGGTGTCTAGCAGCATCTTGTCTGTCGGCACGCCGCAGGTGGCAGCAATTTCCGCCATGTCTGCTGCTTCGCCCCGCTGAAAGGTTTGGCCCAGCCAGTCAATGCGACCGCCACTGAGAATCAGATAGGGGGCATAGCCCTGACGAAAAAGATGGGCACCATAGAGGATGCGATCGCCCCCTTCCGTGACTTCTACCCAAGGCCTCGGCGCCGTTTGCGGGACAACCGCCCCACCGAGAACCACGATCGCGGCAGCTTTGGGCATGGGATCAGGGGGTAAATACTGTCGCTCTAGGGAAGCAATGAGAGCCGTTGCCACATAGTCATTGCCGCTCAGGAGTAAAATGCTCAGGGCAATCACAAGGGCGATCGCTGCCTGTTGGGGGGCACGCCAAAAGCGAACAATGGCAAAAACCAATGCCCAACAGGCTAAGGACAATGGATACAGCAGTGGCGGCAGTAATTTCGACAGCAGCAGAGCCATAGTGTTAGCGAATGCGCTCCATCTGGATGCGGTAGCGCTCTTTCTTCGTAACTTGAATGTCTTGAATCCGCAATCGCCCTTTGCCGCGAATGGCAATGAGGTCATTCACCTTAAGGAGATGCCGCGGTTGCTGCACGATGTGCCAATTCACCCGCACTAGCCCTTGGCTAATCCACTCGCTCATTTTACTGCGGGAAACACCAAATCCGGCTGAGGCCACAGCATCCAAGCGCAATGATGCTTCGACGGTACTGAGGGATTTCCGTTGGGGGGGCGCTACGGCCAGTTCTGACCAGTCACAGAGATCGACGGTCACCGCTACAGTCCGCACTTGTTTTAAGTGTTCTTGTAAAGTAGGGACTTTTTCAGGGATGAGAATGACCTGTGCCCCCCGTTCCCCAAGGAGAATCACATCCCCATAATCGCCGTCATCAAGACCGGCATTGGCGATCGCTCGCTCAAAATCACTGTAGGTGGCGGGATCAAAGAGAAAGTTGCCTGTGATTCGCACCAAAGCAAGGGGAGGCTGTTGCTCCTCAAGACTGAGTTCAGTGGGGGCGATCGCCAGCCGACAGCGTTCCGCTTGCGGGTACCCCCCCCAGGCGAGACCATGAACATCGGCTCGTTGCTCAAGGGTGCGGAGTGCCTGCACTACCTGATCTGGCGGCAAAAAGAGGGTATGCACCACCGACCAAGTTTTAATGGCTCTCTCAAGGGCGGTCCCTAGGTCAAACATTTAGGCCTCAAGAAATTCGGGTAATTCCAGCCACTGGGCTAAGTGGGCTTTCACCTGTTGGCAAAATTGGGAGCGATCGCCAAATTTCTCGGTGCGGATTGTTTTGCGCTGCGCATCCAATGTCCAGCCATAGTCACTGCTGAGGCGGATTTTTCCCTGCCAGTCAGCGATCGAAAGCATTAACTGCGGGGCGGGGCTATTGTCCACCCCCTTGACGCGAAAGACATAGTTAAAGGTGTTTTGCTTGCCGGCAGCAACCGTTGAGGCTTGACCAAACCGCTCCTGCAAGCGCGATCGCACCCGCTCCACAAATGCCGCATCGCCTAAATCTTCTAGGGTGCGCATGGCCAAGGTAAGGGCAAAATAAAACTCTTCGACAGGAATGAACTCCAGTTCCATGCAGCTTGCCAAGACTCTCTTCAAAATAGTACACTAGTAAGCTGTGTCTAAAATAGGGCAAGGCTATGCCAAAGCTAAAAACACGTCGTGCTGCTGCCAAACGATTTCGGACGACGGGCAGTGGTAAGTTTGTCCGCCGTAAGGCCAACAAAAATCACTTACTCGAACATAAGGGGAGCGATCGCAAGAATCGTCTTTCCCACAAAGCCCTCGTCGATCCACGGGATTTTGAGCGAGTATCGCTGATGCTGCCCTACGCTTAATTGATAAATTTTCAGTTTTTGATCAAGGGTGAAATTGAACTATGGCAAGGGTCAAACGGGGTAACGTTGCCCGCAAACGGCGTAAAAAAATTCTCAAGCTCGCCAAGGGCTATCGTGCGGGGCACTCCAAGCTCTTCCGCACCGCCAATCAGGTGGTCATGAAGGCACTGTGCAATGCCTATCGCGATCGCCGGCGGCGCAAACGGGACTTTCGGCGGCTCTGGATTGCGCGGATTAACGCTGCTGCGCGTCAACATGGCATGAGCTACAGTCAACTCATGGGCGCCCTCAAAAAAGCCGATATTCAACTCAATCGCAAGATGCTGGCTCAATTGGCCGTGTTGGATACGGACGCCTTTGCCACTGTCATTCAGACTGCTCGCGCTGTTTAGAACCTATTCTAGGCATGATCGCCACTTTCCAATCCCCCGGTGCCACCCTTGAGCTAGGGTTCATCACCCTACGGTGGTACGGGCTACTCATTGCCGCCGCCGTCTTTATTGGCATTTGGCTGAGTCAGCGCTTGGCACGCCAGCGGCAGATTGATCCTGATCTGATTGCGGATCTGTCGATTTGGCTTGTGGTTGCCGCTATTCCCGCTGCACGGCTCTATTACGTCGCCTTTCACTGGGGCTTTTACCAAAAGCACTTAGATCAAGTGGTGCAAATTTGGAAAGGCGGCATTGCCATTCACGGTGCCATCCTCGGCGGTATGCTAGCGATGGCGATCTTTACCTATGTGCAGCGGCTTTCCTTTTGGCAAGTGGCGGATGTCATTGCCCCTTCACTAATTTTGGGACAGGCCATTGGACGGTGGGGCAATTTCTTTAACTCTGAGGCCTTTGGTGCCCCTACGGATTTGCCGTGGAAACTCTATATCCCTGCGCCGCAGCGTCCCCCGGCGCTAATCAACGAAGCCTATTACCACCCCACGTTTCTCTATGAGTCCCTTTGGAACCTAGGAGTCTTTATTCTCCTGCTGTGGCTCTTTCGTCAACCTCGCTATCAAAAACCGGGAACGCTCCTGATGGTTTATGCCATTGCCTACAGCTTGGGTCGCTTCTGGATTGAAGGACTGCGCATGGACAGCCTGATGTTGGGGCCGCTGCGAATTGCCCAAGTGGTTAGCTTGGTTGCGATCGCCCTAGGGGCTTGGGGACTCTTTCGCCTTTATTACCAAGGCAAACCGTTACCCGATTGGCAAACCGCCTAGGCAATAATTTCATCAGCAAAGCTCTGCCAGCGCACAAAGTGAAAGGGACCTGCCACGGAGCCCCAAACGTGCTCATCGGTTTCGGGATCCCGTCCGCGATCGTGGCTAATGAAGCGATCGCCATCAATTTCAAACGTGCTATCAAGATAGGTTTCCCGTCCTTGACGCACGACTTTACAGGCTTTGCCCGGCTCCACTTCACCGCGAAAGCTGTGCCCTGTCCAGTAGGTGAGCATATTGCAGCCACAGAGGAGTTCCAAATCATCGGCTGTCATCGCCTGAAGCCGCTGGCGATCGCGAGCTGCGCCAAAGAAGCGTTTTTCATCCTTGAGTACGTAATTTTTAATCACAATGTGATCATTGGCGGGCACCAGTTCTAAAACCCGTGTGCGGTAGGGGACACCTAGAAGATAGTCATAGGCCTGTTCCACATAAAGGGCAATGCCCTCCAAAAGACCACTGGGCAGGGGGCGCATACACACCCGAATATGGGCATAGAAGGGGGGATTCTCAAAGGCTTGGGCTTGGTTACTAAAATCCGCCGCCATCCAACGGCCAAGGGTCAGCACATCGGTTGCGTGTGTCATGCTCCACAATTGCCTTACAACAGTCCTTTTTTCACACTAGCGGATTGGTGCACCCAAAGCACTAAGTGATCCGTAATAATGCCTGAAGGAGTCCCTCAAGGGTATGCTCTGTGGCTTCAGTATCCACCCGTCCCAAGAGTTCGCGACAAGTTTGCGAGGTTTGCGGGCCAATACTGGCAATCTGCACAGTCTGAAGTAACTCTGCCGCCTGCGCACCCACCAATTGGCAAAAGTGTTTCACCGTCTTAGAACTGGTAAACGTGACCATATCCACTTGACCCCCTTGCAGCGCCCCTAAGACTTGGGCATCAACGGTTTGGGGACAGCGGGAATCGTAGGCGGGCACCTCAACAACCTCAGCCCCAGCCGCTGTAAAGGTCTCTACTAGCACGGGTCGCCCACCCTTTTCAACCCGTGGGAAGAGAAAACGCAACCCCGCTACAGGTTCTGGGAATTCTGCCACTAGGGCATCGGCGACAAATTCACTGGGGGTGAAGTCAGCCACTAAGCCGTAACTGCTGAGGGTTTGGGCGGTTTTTTCGCCAACAACAGCAATCTTGAGACCGGCGAGGGTACGACTATCCTTGCCATGATGCTGTAACCGTTCCATAAAAAAGCTAACGGCATTGTGGGACGTGAGAATGAGCCAGTCAAAGGTATTGAGTTGCGCCAAAGCCTGATCGAGGGGCTGCCAAGAACTGGGGGGAACGATTTCCAGTGTCGGCATTTCTAAAACGGTGGCACCGGCGGCTGTCAGTTGCTGCGTAAAGTCACTCGCTTGCGCTGCTGCCCGGGTGACGAGAATGGTTTTGCCGTGGAGCGGAGACATGACTGATGGGGAAATCTTCAAAAATTCAGGGAAGACCAGATCTAGACTAGCCAAAGGGTAGCGTTTTTGGGCGATCGCGCCAATGACAACGACCGCAGGAGCCATGTCTGGAAAGTCAGGCGTCTTCAGGTAACTCTCTAGGGTGCCAAACCAGAATTGTTGCTGGGGTTGCCCCGCCCAGTGCAGGATGGCCAATCCCTCAGCGGGCGATCGCCCCTGCCTCAACAATTGCTCGGCAATATATCGCAGGGAACGGGTGGCCATCAAAAAAATCAGCGTCTCCATTTGGGCGATCGCTGCCCAAGGAAGGGTTTCTGGCGCATGTCCCGACAGAATCGCTACGGACTGGCTCACATCCTTTGCCGTCAGACACAATCCCGCCAGCAGTGGTGCCGCCAGCGCTGACGATAGACCCGGAATCACCACCGCCTCTAGACCTGCCCCTAGGACAGCATCCAGTTCCTGATGCAAACGGCCAAACAGTCCCGCATCCCCACTTTTGAGGCGGACAACCCGTTCATACTGCTGGCCGTAGTCCACTAAAAGGCGGTTGATTTCCGCTTGGGGAACTGCCTCAGCCCCTGCCCGCTTGCCCACCGCGACTCGCAAACAATCGGGGGGTGTAAGGTCTAGGAGGTCTGGGGAAACAAGCGCATCGTAAAGAACCACCTGTGCCTGCTGTAGACAAACCCAAGCTGCCAAGGTGAGATAGCCAAGTGAACCTAGGCCTGCCCCCACAAAATAGATCGTCAACGCCTAGCCTTGGTTACGTTGCAGGAAGATCATTGGGTTGACCGCACCCCGCCCTGGGGGATGTATCTCAAAGTGAACGTGGGGCCCTGTGCTGCGACCGGTGCTGCCCATTTCGGCTATCTGCTGACCCTGCTCAACGTATTGGCCCATGCGCACCAAGTTGCGATGGTTATGGGCATAGAGCGTCAGGGTGCCATCGGCGTGGCGAATTTCCACCAGGTTGCCGAAACCACCAGAATTCCATTGGGAGTAGGTAACGACACCGGCGGCAGCAGCATAGATGGGCGTGCCAATGGGAGCAGCAATATCAATCCCGCGGTGCATCCGTCCCCAGCGCGGACCAAAGCCAGAGGTCAACACACCACGCGCCGGCCAGATAAAGTTGGTGGTTAGGCTAGGTAGAAAGCGATCGGAGTTGGGCAGAGGGGGTAGGTCGAGATTACTGGGTAAAGAGGGAGCCACAATTGAGCGTGCCACCTTGACGGGCACAGGGGGGGCAATGGGCTGTACAGTGGCAGGTGTTGGTGCTGTTACTGTTGTTGTTTGCGGGCGATTTGCAACAGTGGGCTGGGGTAGCGCTGGGCGAGCAGGGGGTTGTTGGACTGAAACCAAGGCAGGGGTGGTATGCCGCCGCCGCTCAGCAGCACGGCCAAAGGGAACAGGCTCTAGGGTTGCAGTTGAGGTCGATGCGGCTGGAGAGTTCACAACTGCCACCCGCTGCGAGAGTTGAGTCGTTTCCCCCTCGGCGGACTGTGGTTCAACTGCCGTCGTGGTTTGCTCCAAAGAGCCACCCATCGCAAAGGGGGTATCAATGGCCAAGGAAGCAACAACAGAGGTGGTGGCCTGCGTCACCAAATCCGCCAAGCTATCGGTGCGAACCCGCCGATCCACCACTTTGAAGGTCGGCTCAGAAGGACGGCTGAGACGGTCAAAGGAAGCAAAGGCAGAGAGGGTCAGCGCCGGTCTTCTGAGGGTGAGGGGGGCAAAACTGACTTGGGACTGGATGGTGCGTTGCCATGCCGTTTGGGTGACGCCCAAGAGTAGGTCGGTTTTGTCGGCGGATAAAAGATTTTCAAATTCCGCAAGCGGGTCTTGGCTTTCAGTACTGAAGAGGGAGGGGAGGTTGAGAGATTCGGGGCGAATGTCCTTTGAACCCAGATCGCGATCGCCCGAAAGAGTCGTCAAATCAAGGGCTTGGGTAGGCTGAATCAGAGCAAAGGTACCCAGCAGGGGCAGACAGGAACAAAGGGAGCGCAGCGAACGACCAAGCATAGCAGCAGACGCAAGGGGTGCATCCTGAGAGGCGGTAGGGGTACGACTATCGTTGCTCAAGGTAATCCTCCTCGCACACAAAATTGACAGTGATTCGACAAAGCGGTGAACCGAGAACACACATCATGAGCAATCGTCCAAGGTAGCCAGAGGCCACTCGCCGCATCTATGCCTAAAACTGTCCCAATCTGTTGTTTATGCAAAGGGTGTTTTGGCACCACGACGAAACTTCTAGGTGACTTTACCCAATCCACAACCAAATGACAAGCCACCCCCTTGCCTCGTCCTGCCCTCTCTGGGGGGGTGAATTACTTGCTGCAAAATAAAAATACGAATTTTCTACCTACTGGTCAATAATCAAAAAACCTGAATTCATCACGACTTGGGCTTAATTACTGCCCATGAAAGAAAAATCATTGTTTCCAATAAATGAATAAGTAGAGTAAAGTTAGCTAATCAGTGTGTATAGTTTTTTTTAATAATATAAGTCAGTTGACATCCTTCTCAGCGTTGGTCGTTCAATCAAAATTGTCCTATAACACTTGTGCCAAATTGCGCTAAAAGTGGCACATATTCATCTTCGCTCTTAGGAACAATTAGAGCAAGCTTGCTTGGTAAAATAAACCAGTTTGTAACGATTTTTGGCGATCGCCTTTTTGACGGAGCGTTGTCCCCATGACTTACCACAAGCTGTGGTTTCAACAAACAGCAAGCCGCCTCAAAGTCTTGCGTCCTTTTCCCCCCTTTAGTGTTGTCCAAAACTTTATTCGCGAATATCTTCCCAACCTCATTGACTATATGGATGGCCAAGGATTGGATCTGCGGGATCCACAGCACTGGTGGGAGAGTATCCACATTGACGGCATTTTGGAATTAGAAAATAGCGAGGGGGAAACCCTGCGGGTGGCGGCTGGGATTATTGAGCAGTGGCGCAATGCCAACGCTGCTCTGCGCCTGATTACAACCCCGGCAATGGCCAAGCTGCGGCGCGAGTCCCTCAATGTCAGCCAGCATTGGCTTTTTTATGTCTCTAGTCGCAAGCCCTACCCGGAGTCACTGTGGATTGATTTGCTCTATGAGCAGGCGGATACGCCCCCCACAGAAACGGGCTGTACCATTATTGAAGTGACGGAACCCGAGGCCTAGGCGGTAGGTAGCCCACCACGAGAATGTCCTCGCCCACGGTTTGCCAAGTCACGTCCTCGAGGCACAAGGCCTCATTCATCTTGGTTAAGCCGAGATCGGCCACTGGGGCGGGGGCATCGGAGCCACCAATAATTTTTGGCGCAATAAATGCCCACACTTTCTGTACCATGCCTTCGGCGATCGCTGCCGCTGCAAGGGAACCGCCGCACTCCCAAAGCACCGTCATAATGCCCCGTTGATGCAGCTCTGCCATAACGGTGGTCGGTGTTAGCGGCTCT
This sequence comes from Thermosynechococcus sp. QS41, assembly GCF_031583515.1. Classification (NCBI taxonomy): domain Bacteria; kingdom Bacillati; phylum Cyanobacteriota; class Cyanophyceae; order Acaryochloridales; family Thermosynechococcaceae; genus Thermosynechococcus; species Thermosynechococcus sp. QS41. The sequence goes on along the minus strand of NZ_CP134181.1, from coordinate 1,657,880 downwards.
CGGTGCACCACCTCCACGCCCCGTGCCTGCAATTGGGGAATGAGGGGATGTTGGGGTGAAGCAGCGGTAACCACCAATGTTGGAGCCGTGGTCGTTTCCCACAAAGAGGCATTCGGCGGTAGATCAAGGGTACGACTCATTACCACCCGTAGGGGATTGCGCTCATGGCGCGAGGTCAAAAGGGGATTATCCAGACGCACGGTATTGCCCCCCACAATCACGGCATCGCATTCAGAGCGCAGTTGATGCACCATGGCGCGTGCGGCTTCACCACTCACCCAGAGACTGTGGCCGGCACTGGAGGCAATTTTGCCATCGAGGGTCATGGCGTATTTGAAAATGCCAAAGGGACGCTGATAGCGCACCCGATGAACAAACGCTTCGTTCAGGCGTTGACACTCTGCTTCCCGCACGCCGACGGTGACTTCTATGCCCGCTGAGCGCAGCCGTTCTACCCCCGCCCCCGCTACTTGGGGATTCGGATCAATCATGCCCACCACCACCCTGGGAATACCCGCCGCTATAATCGCCTCGGTACAGGGGGGCGTGCGGCCATAGTGGTTGCAGGGTTCAAGATTGACGTAGAGGGTGGCCTTGCTGAGGAGGGGGCGATCGCTCTCGCTGACGCTGCGCAGGGCAAAAACCTCGGCATGGGGTTCCCCTGCCTTGGGATGAAACCCCTCCCCAATCACCCGTCCCTCCGCCACAATCACACAGCCCACGAGGGGATTCGGAGCCGTACAGCCTTTGGCACGAGCGGCTAACTCAAGGCAGCGCCCCATGTACTGGGCATCAATCGTGGCTATCTCCTCCACAACGGGGGCTGAGCGCATGGGCAAGAATCAACGCTCATGTTCGGTTTCCGAGGAATGCTTCGGCAGTTGCTCCGCCTCTGGACACTCATCCGCAATGGGTAACTCCGCATAACCCCGCGGAACTGCTGCGAGCCGCCGTGAAATCGAGCCAATGCTTTCGATATTGACGATCTCTTCCCAAGCACACACTTCGTCGTCTTCCTCCGTTTCGTAGCGGATGGTAACAACATTCCCTTCGATGTCCACAATGCGTGCCCGGTCAATCAGGCGTTGTTGATCCCGCAAGTAAATCCAGACTTCTTGGCCGTCGGTATAGAGTTGATAAAGCTTGCGGTGTAACATAGAACGGTCTCCTTCTCGGAATTGGGCGTAGCAACAGTTGATAAGCTGTGCTGCAACCTCTTGCCTGTCATCTTACCGCTAGACTTCAAAAGATGAGCAGCGGTGAATGGGAGGTGTGGGGACTGAGTAGCGATCGCGCAGCACAGGGGAAAGAGTGATTCTCTGACGGTCTGGGGCAGATCTCGTACAATCGAATAAGCGTAACAAAGGGTAAATAATCCGTTACTATAACGCTATTCATTTATTCTAACCAGTGCGGAGTCGTTCAAACGGCATGGGCAAAATTGTTGGCATTGATTTGGGGACAACCAATTCCGTCATTGCTGTGTTGGAAGGGGGAAAACCCGTTGTGATTGCCAATGCAGAAGGCTCCCGCACCACCCCCTCTGTGGTGGCCTTTGGCAAAGATGGCGAGCGCCTTGTGGGTCAGTTGGCGCGGCGACAGGCGGTGCTCAATCCCCAAAACACCTTCTATGCCGTGAAGCGGTTTATTGGCCGCGAATACAGTGAACTGACGGCTGAATCCAAGCGGGTACCCTATACCATTCGCCGCGATGAATCGGGTAAAGTGCGCATCAAGTGCCCACGATTGCAACGGGAATTTGCCCCCGAAGAAATTTCAGCCATGGTCTTGCGCAAGCTGGTGGAGGATGCCAGCCGCTATCTAGGGGAACCCGTCACCGATGCGGTGATCACTGTCCCCGCCTACTTTAATGATTCACAGCGGCAAGCCACCCGTGATGCTGGGCGGATTGCGGGTCTGAATGTGCGGCGGATTATTAATGAACCGACGGCAGCAGCCCTTGCCTATGGCCTCGATCGCCAGAAGGAGCAGACGATTCTCGTTTTTGACCTTGGCGGTGGCACCTTTGATGTCTCCATTCTCGATGTTGGCGATGGCGTGTTTGAGGTGAAGGCCACCAGCGGCGATACCCAACTGGGGGGCAATGACTTTGATAAGTTGATTGTGGACTGGCTAGCCGAAGACTTCCTCGCCAAAGAGGGCATTGATTTACGGCGCGATCGCCAGTCGCTACAACGGCTCACCGATGCTGCCGAAAAAGCCAAAATTGAACTTTCAGGCTTACTGGAAACCAATATCGATCTGCCCTTTGTCACCGCCACAGCGGATGGGCCAAAACACATTGAAACCACCCTCAGTCGTCGCCAATTTGAAGACCTGAGCCAAGACCTGCTGCAACGGCTGCGCTATCCGGTCGAACAGGCACTGATGGATGCCCATTTAACCCCCGCTCAAATTGATGCCGTGGTGCTGGTGGGTGGTGCGACGCGGATGCCCATGGTGCAGGATCTGGTGCGGCAGATGATTGGCCGTGAACCCAACCAAAATGTCAACCCCGATGAGGTGGTGGCTGTTGGTGCCGCCATTCAAGCAGGCATTCTCGCCGGGGATATGAAGGATATCCTGCTGCTGGATGTAACCCCCCTTTCCTTAGGGGTGGAAACCATTGGCGGCGTCACGAAGGTGCTGATTCCCCGCAATACAACGATTCCGGTGCGCCGCTCCGATATTTTCTCAACCTCAGAAAATAACCAAAGCCAAGTGGAAATCCACGTCGTTCAAGGGGAGCGGGAACTAGCAGAACACAATAAGTCCTTGGGACGCTTTAAGTTAACGGGAATTCCGCCAGCGCCTCGGGGGGTGCCCCAAATTCAAGTATCCTTTGACTTGGATGCCAATGGCCTGCTCCAAGTGGTGGCCTTGGATCGCTTTAGCGGTCGTGAGCAAAGTGTGGTGATTCAGGGGGCATCAACCCTGAGTGAAGAGGAAATTCAGCAGATGCTCTTGGATGCGGAGTCCAATGCAGCGGGCGATCGCCAGCGGCGGGCACGCATTGAGAAGCGCAACCGTGCCCAAGATTTGATTCACCGCGCTGAACGTCAGTTGCGGGAAGCGGCTCAGGAATTTGGCTATCAATTTGCCGCTGATCAGCGCCGGAGTATTGAGGCTCTGGTGCGGCAATTGCAGGAGGCCATTCGCAATGAGGACGATCGCCAGATTGACCTCACCTATGCGGCTCTTGAAGAGCGGCTCTACGACTTTGTCCGCCAACTGCGCCTCAGCGAAGAAGCATTGGAAGACGATGAGGATGTCTTTAAGCTGCCCAACCTCAAGGAAGCAGTCAATAAAGGCCTTGATGCGGTGCGGGGTCGAGAGCGGCGGCGTGACGATTATGAGGATGAGTGGGATGAGCCACCCCGGACGCGGCGTTCTCGGGGGTATTCCCAGCGCAGTGATTCAGCCGCATGGGAGGATTGGGATGACGACGACTGGTAGAACTTGTTTGCATTGTTTGCCGCAACTGTGAGTGTAGATAGGACTGTCGATGCGTAATTTTCGAGATTACTACCAGCTTTTGGGCGTGGATCGAGGTGCGAGCACTGAGGAAATTAAACGTGCCTATCGGCGGCTGGCGCGGCGGTATCATCCCGATATGAATCCGGGCGATCGCGCTGCTGAAGAGAAGTTCAAAGACATTAGTGAAGCCTACCAAGTCCTAAGTGATCCGGCTCGCCGTGAGCAATACGATCGCTACGGTGAATATTGGTCACAGCCCGGCTTTCGCACTCGCCCTTCCCAACGTACCACTATGGCTCGGCGCAATGGCACCAGTGTCAGGGAAGAACCCGACCTCAGTGAAGATAATTTTCAAGAGTTTTTGGATCAACTGTTGGGTCGGCGATCGCCCCGCACCTCTACGGTTGCTGCGGATCCCCCCCGTCGCTCGCCTACGATAGACACAGACTACTTTCGCCCCGGCACCGTCAAAACCGCCTATACCGCTGTGAGTCGTCGCGACGCTGAAGCCACCCTAGAAATCCCCCTCGAGAAGGCCTACGAAGGGGGACGGGAGCGGATTCGCCTTGGGGATGGGCGCTCCTTAGAAGTGACGCTGCCACCGGGGATGGTTACGGGTCAGCGGATTCGGCTGCGGGGTCAAGGTACGGGTGGAGGTGATCTCTATCTGAAAATTCAAGTGACGCCCCATCCCCTCTTTCGCCTTGAGGACTACGACATTGTCTGTGAACTCCCCGTGACCCCCAGTGAGGCTGCCCTCGGCGGCCAAATTGAAGCCCCGACCCTCGATGGTTGGGTGAAAATGATGGTGCCAGCAGGGGTGCGCACAGGCCAACGTTTGCGACTGGCGGGTAAGGGCTATCCTCGCCCCGATGGCGATCGCGGTGACCAACTGGTGGAAATTGTCATTACACTGCCGCCCCAACTGAGTGATGCTGAACGCGATCTCTACCGGCAACTTCAGGCCATTGAGTCCTACAACCCCCGTGCCCATCTGGCGTACTCCTAAACTATGGATGCCTTGGTCTTTGCTGACCCCGCAGCGCAGCCTCTCCTAGAGGACATTCAGACCTACCTCAGTACCGTTGTTGCGCCAATTGCCAACCGCATTGATCAGCAAAAGTCCCTTTTATCGGAAAGTCTGCAAGCCCTAGGGAATTTGGGCATTTTTCGTTTGGCGGTACCCAAGGCAAGGGGGGGATTGGGGTGCGATCGCCGTACCCTGTGGCATTTGAACTTGCAACTAGCGCAAACCTCCGGTGCCCTTGCCTTTTTGGTGGCACAACATCAATCCGCCTTGGGGATCATTCTTGAACATCCTGAAGGGAACGTTGCCCAAACCTACTTGGCGGACTTAATGAAGGGACAGATGTTGATTGGTGTCAGCTTTTCCCACCTACGCCACAACCCAGTGGATCTACAAGCTCAACCGACCAGCGAGGGCTACCTCTTGCGGGGAACACTGCCTTGGCTCAGTGGCTTTCAGCACATGACGATGTTTGTCGCCGCAGCTCCCCTACCGGATCAGCGTCTTCTCTTTGCCCTCATGCCCTTTATCAATGCCCAACAGGCCACTGGCGGAATTTTGCACCTCTCATTGCCCTTGCCCTTGGCCGCTGTGCCCTCAACTCAAACGGTGCAAGCAGAAGTGGTGGATTGGTTAGTCCCGCCGGAAGATGTAGTGGGTATCAGTGAGGTGGATTGGATGGCCGTCCGCGATCGCCAGCAATTGCTGCGGGGCAGTGCCGCCCCCATGGGTTGTGGCCGTGCCAGTTTGCAGATTCTCGCTGAGAGTGCCGACGCCAAAGACCTCTATCACCACTTTCGCGATCGCTGGCACCGCCTTTACGACCAGATTCAAGAAGAGCTAGAGAACCTGAATCCCCCCCACCATGCACAACTGCGCGCCGCAGCCATTCACCTTGCCGTCCAAGCGGCTCAGGCTGCCCTGATGACGACGGGTGGCAGTGCCTTGATGCTCAGTCACACGGTGCAGCGTCTCTATCGCGAAGCCATGCTCTACACCGTCTCTGGCTTGAATGCCCCCGTGCGCCATGCCTTGATGGAGGATTTGTTGCTTGAGAAGGGTTCCCATTGAGCGAGATCAGTGTCTGCCCCTTGAGTGGTTGGCTCGCCCTGCCCCAGTGGTTGCCCAAGAATTACTGGGGTGTCTTCTCGTGCGACAGCAGGCCAATGGTCAACTCTACCGCGGCCGTATTGTTGAAACTGAAGCCTATATGGCCGGCGACCCCGCGTGTCATGGCTACCGTCGCCAAACGGCTCGCAACGCCCCGATGTTTGCGGCACCGGGGACAATCTATGTCTATCAAATCTATGGCATTCACCACTGCCTGAATATCGCCAGCGATCGCCCCAATTTTGCCAGTGCTGTTCTCATTCGTGCCCTTGAGATGCTCAGTCCGCCCTTGCCCCCCCGCAGTGCTGCTGGTCCGGGGAAACTGTGCCAAGTCTTGGGGATCGATCGCCAGCTTTCGGGCTTGATGCTAGGGAAAGAGAGCGGCCTCTGGTTAGAAAAGCCGCCCCAACCCCTGACAGCCCCTGTGGTACAAACCACTCGCATTGGTATTTCCCAAGGTCAGGAGATTCCGTGGCGGTGGTATGTGCAGGGCAACCCGGCGGTCTCCCGTTATTCGTAGCTGCCCGTTGTCACCTCCAGCAATTCCTCCGGTTGGTGGAGAAACTGAATGGCCTTTTCGAGGGCTTGTCGGCGATCGCTCACCACATGGTCTGCCGGCAACCGATCCAAAATACGGAAGCGTTGCAGCCGCTGTTGCACCTTATCCGCCGAACCATTCACGAGAAAAATTGCTAAACGATGCTTTTGTGCCTCTTGGATGAGTGACTCAATGGCCAACGTTGCCGTTACCCCCAACAGGGGCACACTGCTGACATCCAGAATCAGCACCTTATAGTCCGACATGATCGCCTGCCGCTGGGAAATTGCCCAAGCGGAGCCAAAACTCATCGGACCCCCAAGGTGGAGGAGCAACAGTTGACCCTTGGCTTCGCGGAAGAGTTCTTTTTCCTCGGGGGTGAGGGGCGTTTGATCATCGGCGTGGGTAATCGCCTTCACATCCTCCGATTGCAGATCCGCCAAGCGCTTGATCGTCAGCATATTGGCAATAAAGACACCCACACCCACCGCCACAATCAAATCCACAAAGACCGTCAGCAGCATCACGCCATACATAATGAAGGCCGCCCGCAGGGACAAGAGGTGGGCACGTTTGAGAAAATTCCAGTCAATGATGTCAATCCCCACCTTGATCAGAATCCCCGCCAACACGGCATTGGGAATCGGTTCCGTCAAAGGCGCAGCCCACAGCACCACCATCAGTAGAATGACAGCGTGGATCATGCCCGATAAGCAGGTGCGTCCACCCGCTTGAATATTTACCACTGTGCCCATCGTGGCACCGGCACCGGGCAGACCACCAAATAAGCCGGACAGTAGGTTACCAATACCTTGGCCAATCAGTTCCTTATCGGAATCGTGCTGGGTGCGGGTAATGCTATCGGCAATCACCGAGGTCAGGAGCGAATCAATACAGCCGAGCATCCCCAGCATTGCCCCGTCCACAATCATCGTTTTCAGCGCAGGCAGTGTAAACGTCGGCGGCACAAACGCTGGCAGCCCCGTGGGAATCGTGCCAATGCGGGTCAAACCGGCATCCGCAAAAAACACCATTGACAAAATCGTGCCTAAAACCAAGGCGAGAAGCTGTGGCGGCACAATTCGCCGAATTTTCTGGGGCGTGAAATAAATGAGTCCGAGGGTGAACAAGCCCAAGGTAAGGGCAGCCGAGTTCAGGGCTTGAATCCACTCTGGCAAGTTTTGCACTGCCCCCAAGACCCCCCCTTTACTGCTGTGCCCCAACAGGGGACCAATTTGCAGCAGGATCATGATCAGGCCAATTCCCGACATAAAGCCAGAAATCACGGTGTAGGGCATGAGGGTGATGTATTTACCCAACCGCAACAGACCAAAGAGGATTTGAAAACAGCCCGCCAGCATTACCACCGTAAAAGCCATGTATAACCCCTGTTCGGGATATTCACTGGTCAGGCGGGTGATCACTGCCGTCATCACGACGGTCATCGGCCCTGTCGGATTGGAAATGAGTGTTGGCGTGCCCCCAAAGAGAGCCGCAAAAAAGCCAAGAAAGACGACGCAGTACAGTCCCGCCGTTGCACCAGCCCCAGAGGTGACCCCAAAGGCCAAGGCCATCGGCAAGGCGACAATGGCGGCAGTCAGCCCACCAAAGAGATCGCCGCGCCAATAGCGAAAGTGAACTCGATTAACTAAATTTGTTAGCATTTCTGCCCCTTTTGGCGAATCTAGAGAGGGTGTCATAGCGAAATCGCTGTTAAGAGCACTCCCTATGGGAGCATCCTCATAACTTGTAGCTATGGTAAGAAAATATTTAATTGATATAATTCTATGCTTTAGCGGAGACAATCGGTCTAGGGAAAACATCAAAGAATTTCTTATCTGTCCTATAGGCAAAAAGGGGAGAATCGGCAGAGAGCGAGATCTGTTTACTGTAAAACTTTGTTACACTCAGGGATTGAGAGCAGCAACTTACGAGGTCATGACACTCCTATGAGTCAATCGCCGCTGGATGCCTTTTTCCTTGGTCGAGCAACTGCAACGCTCCTGCGTGATCAGGCGCAGCATCTATTTGTGGAATTCCTAAGTCAACTGGGGCGATTTGATGCCGAACAGCAGCAGCGGCTCCATCAATTCATGGAAGAGGTGCAAGCTCGTGCCCGTCAAGAGGCAGAAATGGTGGTGCCTCGGAGTGGGGTGGATTGGCAAGCCCTCATTGATGATTTGCGGGCGGAAATTGCTGCTCTACGCACGGAACTGCAACGCTACCGCAATCGCGAAAGCTAGGCACGCGGAACAACAATATAGCCAGTTTTTAAGTAGGCATCGGTTGATGCTGGCTTTGGGGAAAAAGACTCACCACCCAAAACCCAGTGGCGATCGCGCCCCCAATACCACCAATAGGCTGCCGTGTAGGCACAGAGAACGGCATCGAGTTGATCTTCAAGAGCCTTGAGGTCTCGCCCGTTGCTGGGGATTTCGATAGTGAGTTCTAGTGCTAAGGGTGGCTCACAGTGGGGAAGCTGGGTGGCCATTAAATCCCTAAGCTTGGCTAACCCTTTGGCTCGTTCTGCAAGGCGGCCTTTTTTGTATTTAATGATTTGGTCAAGCTGAAAGAGGGCGATCGCCGTGGCATGGGGGAAGACTTCAATTTGAAATCGCCCGTGTGCTTGGGGGGCGATCGTAGGCGCATGGCGAAACCCCCGTTGGCTAAGGGCTTGACTAAAACCCGTGGTGTGCTGCGCAAAGGGGGACTGCTGATTCGCAGGATAGCAGCCGGCATGATACCGCCCAAGGACTTGATGGGCTTGGCGATCGCAGGTACGCATTCCCCGCGAATTGGGAATAATGAGGGGGGCATCCACCGCCACCATGGCTGCTTGCGCAGAGGGTGCATCGCGATCAATCCATGCCAAAAGTTCATCCGTATCACGGGAGCGATCGCAAGCGACCACCGCCAAATCTTGCCCCTGCCACTGCAAACAGCAGTACCCTGATGCCCCTCCTTTCCAAGCCAGATCAACGCCGAGAAACCGCATTCGCTGCCATCAACTGTTGTTGCGGTGGATGATCTTGAATCAGTAAAGCAGCAGCCACAACTCCCACGGGTGGTACGAGCACCAAACCGACGAAGGGGATCAGCAGCCCCAAAAACTGCGCCAAACCAAGGCCATAGATTTGTGGCGTATAGGCACGGGTCAAGAGCTTGCGCTCTCTCAAAGAGGTGCTGTGTTTTTCAAGGAGGTAATCAAAGCTGCTTCGCCCTAGAAAGAAACTGTTAACGATCGCCATCACGATAGGTTGCAGCGGCCCCGTTAGAAATGAAAGCAGCAGGAAGATCACCTGCAACACTGCATCCCGCAGCGCAAACCAACCACCGATAATAGCGTTGAATAGATCGCGCCGCCACCCCACCTCAATCGTTTGTCCCGTGGTAATTTTTTCAACACGGTTGAGCAGCGGACCAAGGAAAGGAATCACCACAAGGGGAATCAGCGTTTGATAGCCAATTAGGGCCAAAAAGACAGCAATGAGGGTTGCCAAAATATCAATGAACCCTTGGTAGAGCCACTGCCATTCCCCATCCACAAACCAATAATCACCAATGACTTGAACAGCCCAGAAAGCAGCAATGATAAGCGTTACCCCCAGAACAAGGCTCAAGCAGGCAGGTAACAGTAGATAGCCCCAAAGACGATAACGGGCGATAAAAAAAAGACCACGACCAAAGGCAAAGAAACCCGCCTGAAACCGCCGTCCTGCTGCCCAAAGCTGCTTGATCACTCAATCATTCTTCTAGAAGCCCCTAGGAAAATCCTAGCCTATCCACGGCGGGGCGGTGTTCCTTCATCATCCGGCGGCGGCGCATCGGCAACAAAATCAGGGGTATTGACCTGTTCAGCACGGGAAACTGGCGTTGCTGTCGGTCGCCATAGCCAACTGGTCAACAGTCCAAGGGTGAGAAGTCCCACCAGGAGGGGAATGAATAGATCCGTCATCGTTGTTCGCCTCATTGAAGTCATTATTGTACAGAATCGGATGAATCTCTCTTGAGTGCTGGCTCTCTTGACGCAGTGGGACTCTTGTAAGTTCCAGTACAACTCTTTCGCAAGAATTGAACACACTCAAAACGGTTAAACCTGCTCGCTGTAGCCGCAGAGTTTGAGCTATCGTTGAAGTGGCTGCCTTGGGTGATAAGAGCAATGCCCCTGTCTCCCTTTTGGATTTGGTTAATTGTTGCCATCATTCTTTTTGTGATGGAGCTTGTTTTGCCGACGGCTTTTATGGAAGCCACCCTCGGCCTCAGCGCCCTGATTGTTGCCTTTCTCTCGTTTCTGATTCCCAGCTTTTCAATACAGATTCTCCTTTGGATGGTGCTCTCTGTTGTGGTGGTCTTTCTCCTGCGGCGGTATCAACCAAAGCGAGTTCCCCCCGTCCTCAAGGAAGCCGCCGAGGCGGAAACACTTACGAAAATCCCCGCTGGCGAGACGGGGCGAGTGCTGTACGAAGGGATTTCTTGGCAAGCTCGCTGTGATGATCCCCGCTTGGCCATTCCCGAACATCAGCGGGTGATTATCATTGGCCGTCAGGGAACGACGCTGATTGTGATGCCCGAGGATGCTATTCAGTCCTAGGGGGCGATCGCCGTTTCTTGCGGTGCGTGGTGGCTGGATCAATGGGAAAACCGGCAAGGGGAACCACCTGCTCAAGGCGTTCTTTCTCAAGCCGTTTTAATTCCGTGTAATCTACCCAGTGGATACAATCAACGGGACAGGTATCAATGGCTTCTTGAATCAGTTCAAGGGGGTCACCCTCTTGGCGTACCACCCGCGATCGCCCGTAGTTCGGCTCAATGTAGAAAGTATTACGAGCCACATGGGCACAGTGCTTGCAGCCAATACAGGTAATTTCATCGACATAGACACCGCGTTGGCGATGGGTTCCTCCGAGTTCAGGTTCGTAGCCGCTGCGAGGTTCACTTTGGCGCAGTTGACCGCCAAGCTCTGGTTCTAAGCCAAGGGGCTGACCCATCTGCCTATCCATTATTTTGACCGGCTAGGAACGCCAGCGTTGCAGCACGACCTTGACACTACCATCGGCCTGCTGTTCTGTGGCCTGCACTTGAAAGCCCTGCTCAGTAGCGGATTGCAACACCGCATGGTAGGCATAGCGCTGAGTGACTTTATTCAAGAAGCGATCCACTGACCATGCCTGCTGCCAAAACTCCAAATCCGCCACTAGCTCATACTCGGTGCCATTCCAGCGAAAGCCAATGTCATAGCCATTATCTTGGGGAACAACGACTTGAGCCGTTTGGGTTTGACCGCGAAAGCCGCGCACTTCTTGGCAGCCAGATTGCCATGGTAAGCCCAAGTCCGTTAGGGCAGCCTGTAGGGCGGGTAAACTGCGAATTTGGGTTTTGATTTGGCTGAAGTGCGACATGGATCACCAATCCTCAACGATTACCACTGGGAGGGGACAGATTGAACAACCAATTGATTTTCTTCCTCTTGGGGAGCGTAGTATTCTGCGGTGGGCTGTTGGCTAATGACACACCCCAGCTGCGCTTCAATGGCAGCAGTCACCTCAGCACAGGATGCCCCAGAAATTCCCGTCACCGTTTCAACGACACGGCCATCGGGATAAATCACAAATTCAAGGGTTTCTAGCATTGGCACAACCTACTCACTCGCAGTTATGACAAACCGCTCACGAGGATAAAATTCAAGTCCTAACCTATGGAACTCATTGTGACGAAGGCTAACCAAAGGAGTCAAGGGCTTTAATAAACTTTACACTCCGCAGCAGTTTCCCCCGGATGCCTGAAGACCTGAAGAATCAGTCATCTATAGAGCCAAGTCTGCGTCGAGAATTGATAAGAGATATGTGGATTGCTTTTCTTGGACGGGACGGCGGCCTCAGGGCGATCGCGACCTCACTCAATCCCTCTGCAAAAGGCGGTATGATATTCAGAAATTCGTTTCGCCTTAAACCCTCAGAAAACCATAAAAAAACTTAAAAAATTATGGGGCAGTCTTTTTCACCATTAACAGTTTTGACCTTGGCATTCCTATGGGGGGTATCTTCCTCTCTGTGGCCAGCGATCGCCCGTGGGGAGTCCCCAGCCGTCATCAGTGTCAGTGAGCAAACTCAAATCCAAACTGCTGAACAATTTGTTGATGCCCTGTTTGGCAATAACTTTGACTTGGCGTGGAGCTATTTGCACCCGCAACTACAAAAAGAGTTTCCGCTCAAACGATTAGAGAAACGCAAAGCAAGGTTCCTGAAGCGGGTTGGTGCCTACAAGGAGCGCCTTGGCAGCAAGAGCAATGGCAATATTGTTAGTGTCAAGGTAGCGTTTGCTAAGGTGACAGATACATTGATTGTGATCATGGATAGCAATGGTAAGATCACAGGTGTTGATTTCCCTGCAACGCCTGACGACCTATCTGCTCAGCCTCTGCCCTCGCCCTCTCGGCCTTGACCTTTATGCAAGAACGGCGTAGTTCTCCTGCACCTGAATTATCTTTACAAAATACACCCTTTTTTCGGGATTTACCGCAGGCAGTGGTGGAGAAAGCCCTAGCCCATGTAGTGACACGTCAGCATCCCGCCAACCGAGTCATCTTGCTGGAGAATGATTGGGGCACATCGGTTTACTTTATCCTCAGTGGCTGGGTCAAAATTCGCACCTACAACATTGATGGCAAAGAAGTCACCCTGAATATCCTCGGTCCCGGCGAACTCTTTGGCGAAATGGCTCCCCTAGAGGAAGTGCCCCGCTCAACGGATGTGATTACCCTAACACCGACAGTTGTGGCCAATATGCCCGCGACGGATTTTGTCAATCTTGTCAATACTGAACCTCAAGCGGGCATACGCCTCGCCAAGTTGATGGCACGACGGCTCCGGCAACTGAATCGGCGGCTGCGGCTGCGGGAATCGGATAGTACGTCAAGGGTGGCCGATATTCTGCTGTTTTTGGCGGATGGTCAAGGGCGACAGGGAGCCGATGGCCTAGAAATTCCCAATCTACCCCACCGTGAATTAAGTAGTCTCAGTGGCATGGCGCGGGAAACGGTGACACGGGTGTTGGGGAAACTGGAGCGCAAGGGCATTATTCGCCGCAATCAAGAGAGCTTGTGCATTACGAATCTACGTGCCTTAGAAAGTTTACTCCTTTAGGACTAAGAACAATAATGATTGCCCTGAAGAGGATGGCAGCAAGTAATGCCCAATGCTCCAGCCAATGAACACTCCTAAAATCGCCATTTGAATCAGCACTAGCATAATTTGCCAGTTCTGGTAGCCAGCAGCTTTCATTTCAATGCGCACAAGAATTTCGGTGCCAATGAGAATGGCAATCACACTAAAGACGTGAAAGGCAATAATGGCAAGGGTGACAGCGGTACTCAGCACCAGTACTGTAAAGAGACTGGGGGTGCCCACGCGCATAATTAAGCTACTAAAGATATTTCTAGGGTTGCTCTGGCGCGATCGCAACAGGCTAGAGGTGCCCCCCACGACAAACACTGTCAGAATTGCTGCAAATAAAGAGGCATAGGCTGACCACATCCAAGGATAGGCAGACAAATACCAGCCCACAAGGACGTAGCCCAATACCACAAGTGAGAGTAAGGCTAGGGGAAACTTGGTATGGTCTGGCGATGAAGTCATCCCTAACGGGGTGGAAGGTGCGTACAAATCCACTCTACGGCAGCGGCTAAATCTGCTGCAATGTAATCGGGCCGACTGGCGTGCTGGTAACTCCCCTCAAGAACGCGATCGCCAAAGCCGGTTTGTACTAAAATCCCATAGCAGCCGGCATTCCGCGCCAGATCAATATCGGTGGCTTTGTCCCCCACCATGACACTGCGGCTGAGATCTAAATCATGATCCCAAGCGGCCGCTACGAGCATTCCTGTATTGGGTTTGCGCCATGTTGTCCAGCCCGCATAGTCGGCAACCACTCCCCCTTCAGGACGGCTGAGATCAGGACAGAAATAAACCGCATCCAACACCGCACCGGCACTGGCGGCTAGCAACTCCTGAAGTCTGTGGTGCAGGGCATGAACATGATCGATGCTGTAATAATCTCGCGCAGGACCTGATTGATTGGAGGCTAAGCAGCAAAACCACCCCGCATCATTGAGCCGTCGCACTGCCTGAGCCACACCGGGGATGAGCTGTAAGTCCTCAAGGCGGTGAATATAGCCCACCTCTTGGTTCAGCACGCCATCGCGATCGAGAAAGACAGCCGGTCTAGCCATGGCGAGCCGCCTCAATCACGGCTGACACGGGAATATCGGCCATGTTGCCAGTAGGGGATTTGACGGCTCGAAAGCGCGGATCGTTGGGCAGGAGTTTGGCAGGATCCGTAGGGCCAAAAAGCGCCACAAGGGGAGTACCCACCGCCACGCCAATGTGCATCGGGCCACTGTCGGTACAGAGAATCTGTTGTGCCTGTTGCATTAAAGCTGCCAGTTTGCGCAAGTCTGGAGGACGGCTAATCTTAATCTCCGGTAGCGCCTGTGTTAGCGCACTCACCCATGCGTGATCTTCAGGCCCGCAGACCACGATAAAGGGCAGGTGCGGCTCCTGCTGTTGCAGCGTCTGGACGACCTCAACCCAAGCAGCGGGGGGGTAAATTTTGTTAATTCCCTTGGTAAGTGCCATCTGACTTGAGCCACCGTGCAAGAGGCGATACCGCCCAGTAATTCCTAGGCGTTGCTGCTCTGCCGTTGCCCACTGTTGATCCGCCTCAGCAATCACGGCCTTGGGCAGGGGACAGGGGGTAGTGATACCAAAGGCTTGCAGTAAGTCGTGGTAGGTGGCGGCGCTGTATTGATCAAGGTTGACAGGTACCGCATCGGTGAGAAATCCCAAGGGATTGAGCTTCGCAAAGCCCACGCGCTTGGGAATCCCCGTCAGCCACAGCAAAAAGCGCACCGCCTTACTGCGCCCCAAGGAGAGAATGGCGTCGTACTCCCCATCCCGCAACATACCAATCAGGTTTACCCACTCAGCCAAGGCATTGCGGTCTTTGAAGTCAAAGGGAATCACTTGGTGGACTGTAGGACTCAGTTGGTAGGCAGCAACCGCACGGGGTTCAACAACCACATCAATTTGACTATTCGGAAAGTGGGTTTTGAGGTCGTCGAGGGTAGGAAAAAACAAAATTTGATCCCCAATACCCCCTGGCACCAGCGCAACAATATTTTTCATCAGCGACCTCCAACAGTAAAAAGCCTTGAATCCAAAGCCCCACAAAAGCCACTGCGTTTCCAGAAGAAGACCACTTGGCAGGGCTTGATCCAAGACTGAGCCATTGCTGGCTGATTCAGCATAAATGGTGGATTCTGGTTGACCACAGACACATCCATAGGGCTAGATTCCTTGGGCAGTATTGAGGAGGCTTAGCTGCAATTTTAAAGGCTAGCGTCTTTTCCCAAATGTGGACATCAAAGCCCCCCTAGTTCCCTGTTGTTCTAAAAACGGGCGCCGATACCAATGCGTGCTAAGGGATAGCCTGCACTAGAAAAACTTGCCCCTGCATCAATAATCACCGGTCCGATTTGGTGGGCTATGGCCATCCCAGCTGCACTGTATCCACCGTAGGTTGCAAATCCCACATTAAATGTGGTTTGACCAGAACGTGCCGGCACAATCGGCATGAGTGCTGCTGCCGAGGCAATGCCCGCAAAGGCCTCTCCCCGTAATTGATTGATTTGAGCATCGGTGTAAGCATTCGCTGCGCCCAAGGCCACTGCTCCTATGCCGTCAACATAGGCTTTATTGACAGCATCCGTCGGATTGATGGGGGTGGCCACATTGGTAATTCGGCGTTCTGCTCCTGGGGCGCCCACAGAAACCGTGTTGGGAGCTGTTGTTACAGAGCCAGCGCCAATGGCCACACTGTTGGGATGGATGGCCTGTGCCGATGGGCCAAAGGCAATGGCATTATTGGCACCCGTCGTTGAATTGTTGCCAATGGCAATACTATTAGCACCCCCAGGGTTAGCAGCATTTCCCAAAGCAATGTTACCGCACGTTACTGTTGCGTTAGTGATTGAACAAATTCCTGTAGCAAACAGTTGGTTGATGAGGGCAGAGAGCTGACTGCCATTAATTGCATCCGTACTCGTTGGTGCAATGATGCCAGGCGCAACATTGACAACCTTGCGTTCAGCACCGGGGGCACCAACAGACACAACATTGGCCTGTGTTGTTACAGAGTTTGCCCCAATGGCCACACTGTTGGCATGTTGAACTGTGGCACCTCTACCAATGGCCACACCATCAGTAGCACCACCCACGACTTGGGCAGTCTGACCAATTGCAATACTATCAGCCGGGTTTGCAGTACTTTGGTGGCCAATGGCAATACTACGAGCCCCCAGCGCTTGGTTGCCTGAACCCATTGCGGTGCTATTAGCTCCTTGGGCTTGGTTACCAGAGCCTACGGCGGTACTGTTGTCGCCAGGGTTCAGGTAGGTGTTGGTGGTGCCATCATAATTATTCCTCATCCCCACAGCGGTGGCGTTTGCTGCATTCGCTGAATTCTGCATCCCCACAGCGGTGGCGTTTGTTTGGGTGGCTTGGTTGCCCGAACCCATTGCGGTGCTGTCAAGCCCTTGGGCTAGGTTCTGCATCCCCACAGCTGTAGTGTTGTCTGCATTGGCTTGGTTCACAAACCCCATTGCGGTGCTTCTATCTCCTTGGGCAGTGTTTGCAAAGCCAACCGCGCTGCTCTGAACTCCTTGGGCGGTGTTTGCAAAGCCAACCGCGCTGCTCTGAACTCCTTGGGCGGTGTTTACAAAGCCAACCGCGCTGCTCTGAACTCCTTGGGCAGTGTTTGCAAAGCCAACCGCGCTGCTCTGAACTCCTTGTGCGGTGTTTTCAAAGCCAACTGCGCTGCTGGCATCTCCCAAGGCGTCGTTATCATACCCCATTGCGGTGCTTCTATCTCCTTGGGCTTGGTTCTCATACCCCATTGCGGTGCTTCTATCTCCTTGGGCTTGGTTCACATACCCCATTGCCGTGCTTCTATTTCCTTGGGCTTGGTTCACATACCCCATTGCGGTGCTTCTAGTTCCTTGGGCAGTGTTTGTAAAGCCAACCGCGCTGCTCTGAAATCCTTGGGCTTGGTTACCAGAGCCTACGGCGGTGGCGTCCTGTTGAGTGGCAAAGTTCTGTCTACCCACGGCGGTGGCGTTTGTTTGGGTGGCTCGGTTCTGCATCCCTACAGCGGTACTGTTGTCGCCAGGGGTCAGGTAGGTGCCATCATAATTATTCTGCATCCCCACAGCGGTGGCATTTACTGCATTCGCTGAATTCTGCATCCCCACAGCGGTGGCATTTACTGCATTGGCTTGGTTCACAAACCCCATTGCGGTGCTATTAGCTCCTTGAGCAGTGTTTGCAAAGCCAACTGCACTGCTCTGAACTCCTTGGGCGGTGTTTGCAAAGCCAACTGCGCTGCTGTCATTTCCCAGAGCTCGGTTCACAAACCCCATTGCGGTGCTTCTATTTCCTTGAGCGGTGTTTGCAAAGCCAACTGCGCTGCTGTCATTTCCTAGAGCTCGGTTCTGCATCCCCACGGCGGTGGCATTTACTGCATTCGCTGAATTCTGCATCCCCATTGCGGTGCTATTAGCTCCTTGGGCTTGGTTCTGCATCCCCACAGCAGTGTTGTTATCACCCTGGGCTTGGTTCTGCATGCCAATGGCGGTGTTGTTACTGCCAGTTGTACCCGCAATGCCATCAGCAACGTTTTGATAACCGACTGCGGTATTGTTATTGCGAGCTGAGTCGGGAAAAAAAGGATCTGAAGGATTGGGTGTTCCAACTGTGCCGACTCGATTTTGTGCTCCTAGGGCAGTGTTATTGTTGCCTTCTTCTGTAGTTGGAATAGGCGCTCCAGAGCCGATTGCGTTGTTAGAGCCAAAGGCATGATTTTGAGCATTAACTCCGTTAATTTGGTTGTTATGACCAACAGCGGTGTTTTCGGTATTTATGTTTGACCCAAGGTTATTGTTGCTACCGATCGCATGATTGGCGACAGTGCCACCATTTACTGTGTTGCTAATACCAACAGCAATAGACCGTTGCAAGGCAGGGAGTAAATTGTTATTTGCGCCACAAATTAGGTTTTCGTTCCCTCCACCACCGGTAGAATTGAAAAAAGGAAAAAAAGGAGGAATAGGATTCCCACAGTCTCGAGTTTGAGACAATGCAGGTGTGGTGACCAGAATAATGTGCACTGTTGTGCTAACAACACAAGCCAAAACGGGGTGTAGTCTTTTGCACATGAGGATAGACCTCCCAAGGTTAAGGTGTAAATACAACAGTCAAGTGCTTTGTAGAATTTTGCACTTTCCTATGGGCTACTCTTTCCTTAAACCCAAAAAGACACAAGTCCTACCGTCGCTAAAAAAGCGAAGGAAAACCCTCCCTTTTTGGTATCCCCCGTTAGCTCACTATTTAAGTAACTCTAGTCAGACTTCGCTTAATTGTCAAGCTTAGTCAAGCACAATTTAGATTTTTTTTCGTTTTTAATCAACCTTATCAGTTCCCGATCGCCCGTTGTAGGCGATCGCGCCATGCCAAGGCAAGGGTGAATTCTGTAAAAGGAATGCGATAACAGTCTCCTGTAAAGGTTTCTAGCACCAGTTGAATTGCTCCTTTAGAATGAGTAGTTTGTGTGTCAATTCGTTGACCGTTACACTCAATCCAAATGTTTTGAATAGTCGATAATTCGCAAGTTTGCAAATGAATAATGCCCTGTTGGGTAGGGTGTCCCCACGTCAAGCGATCGCCCTGCTGACCAAGGACAGCGGCAATGTCATATTTACTGGTTTCAAAATTTTTTGCCCACTGGCGATAGTGTTCCACCTTCCGGTACTCGACCCAGCCCAACCGTGCCAGCACGATAAAAATAGCTAATAGGGGTAACCAGAGCAGACCGTGACTCATCGATTCACCAATAACTGCCGCCGCAATACATCGAGGGCATTCATCGCACTGAGATGTCGCACCCAATCCCGTCCCCGTTGACCACTAAAGCGAAATTCACGGGTCATGACCTCGCCATTGGGCAGTGCCACGCCAATATACACCAGTCCCACTGGCTTACTGAGCGTCGCGCCGCCGGGGCCAGCAATCCCGGTAATACTGACGCCCCAGTCACTGCCTAAACGCGTTTTCACGCCTAGGGCCATCTGGGCAGCCACCACGGCACTCACGGCGCCTTCTTGCTCTAAGTCCTCAGGATTGACCCCCAGTAGAGTTACCTTGACATCATTGGCGTAGGCAATTACGCCCCCCTTAAACGAGAGAGAACTCCCCGGCAAACGGGTTAGCATCTCCCCAAGGCCACCGCCGGTGCAGGACTCTGCCACTGCCACTGTTTGCTGTCGTTCCTGAAGCAGCCGCGCTACCGCACTGGCAAGGGTATCCTCATCCGCACCGTAGCAATCTAGGCCGACAATTTGGCGGATTTCTGCTTCAACGGGTTGAATCAATTGCTGGGCTTCTGCTTCGTCCTTGGCACGGACGGTAATGCGGAGGCGGGTTTCCCCATTGCTGGCATAGGGCGCCACCGTGGGATGCTCACGGGCAATTTGGGCAGCCACTTTTTCCGCAAGTACCGATTCAGGGATGCCCCAGAAACGCAGCACACGGCTGTAAATTACCTCTTTTCCCCAGCCCTGGGAGCGCAAAAAGGGCACCGCAGTTTCTTGCCACATCTGCTTCATTTCGGCGGGAACACCGGGAAAGGTGAGAATTGTCAGACCCGTGCGCGGCTGCCAAATCATACCGGGGGCACTGCCAATCGGGTTGGGCAAAATCTGGGCGCCCGCAGGCAGGAGCGCCTGTTTACGGTTACTGGGACTAAAGCCGCCGCGATGGGCATACTTGCGTTCTAGATCGGCAATAATTTCAGGACGTTCTTCGAGGGGCGCTTGAAAGAAATCGGCGATGGTTTCCGTTGTCAGGTCATCGGGCGTGGGGCCAAGGCCACCCGTGAAAATCAATAGGCGGGCGCGATCGCAGGCAATGGCGACGACTTTCTTAATCCGCGTGGGATTGTCGCCCACCACGGTTTGATAGTAGTGGGGAATCCCCAAGCTTGCCAGTTGCTGGGCCAAAAACTGGGCATTGCTGTTGAGAATTTCCCCCAGCAGCAATTCTGTGCCCACGCAAATAATCTCTGCGCTCATTGTTTCAGTCATCTTCGTTGTTGCGCACCCGTTCCCATACATACCAAGCGGCAAAGCCCATCAAAAGGGAGGCAGCCACGGCATAGCCCCATCCTCCCGGCAAACCGGCCAAGGCCAAGGCCAGACTCCCCACCCATAGCGTTAGGCAATAGATAAACAGCACCGTCATCCGCTGAGAAAGACCAGCCTTGAGCAAGCGATGGTGCAGATGACCCTTATCGGCGGCAAAGGGAGACTGCCCTTTCAGAAGGCGGTTAAAAACAACGGTTGAGGTGTCCACAATGGGCACAGCCAGAATTAATAGGGGCAGCAAAATTGCCACCGCTGTGTAGGCTTTCACAAGGCCAATGACCCCTAGGCCGGCAAGGGTAAAACCCATGAAGTAGGCGCCGCCATCGCCCATGAAAATTTGTGCCGGATTGAAGTTATAGCGTAGAAACCCCAAGGCACCTCCTGCCAAGGCAGCTGCCAATAGTCCTGCCTCCGGCTCCCCCATCAGCATACAGACAAACAGCATCGCTGAGGCAGCAATACCCGACACCCCGGCTGCTAGGCCATCCACACCATCAATGAAGTTAATGGCATTGGCAATGCCGACCAGCCACACTGTCGTCAGGGGTAAGCTCAACCATCCCAAGTCAACAATGCCGACAAAGGGCACCGTGATAATGCGAATTTTGACACCCACGGCCCAGACAATGCCCGCCACCAGAAATTGCAGGACAAGGCGTAGAAGCGCTGGTAAAGTCAGCAGATCATCCGCTAGGCCAATCAGGAAAAAGGCCACCCCGCCAAGGGTGACCCCCCAAATCTCATATTCTGCTGGCTGAGGTAGGACGCCAAATCCTCCCGCATTCCAAACAATCAGCAGTGCCACCAGATTACCAAGAAAAATGGAGACGCCACCGAGGCGCACCATTGGACGGGTGTGAATTTTGCGTTCATTGGGTCGATCCACAAACCCTGCCTTCTGGCCAAAGTCATTGACAATGGGGGTGACCAACAGAACAACGGCAATGGCAGCAAGGAAGGCAATCAGGTGGTACAGCATCTGTTCAGGGCATTGGCAGCAGGATTCCCTCTCAGGCTAGCACTGGTTGCGGCAATTGCAAGTGGGGATAGAGGGGAAATTGAGTACAGAGGGCAGCCACCCGCTCGCGGCAGCGGTTTTTAATCACCTCATCCTCGGGGGCATGCAGGCGATCGCTAATAATTTCGGCGATTTCCGTAAACTCAGCCTCAGTGAAGCCACGGGTTGTCAACGCTGGGGTTCCTAACCGCAGACCACTGGTGACAAAGGGAGAGGCAGGGTCAAAGGGAATCGTATTTTTATTGGTGGTGATATTGATTTCCCCCATCAGGCGATCGGCCTCTTTGCCCGTTAGATTTACCGATCGCAGGTCAATCAGCATCAAGTGGTTATCGGTGCCCCCAGAGACAAGGCGCAGTTGTCGCGCTTGCAGCCCCGCAGCGAGGGCTTGGGCATTGCGGATCACTTGGCCAGAATAGGCTTTGAACTCGGGCTTAAGGGCTTCACCAAAGGCCACCGCCTTAGCGGCAATAACGTGCTCCAATGGCCCCCCTTGGGTACCGGGAAAGACGGCTTTATCGAACTTTTTGCCCAACTCTTCATCACGGGTAAGAATCAGGCCGCCGCGAGGGCCGCGCAGGGTTTTATGAGTGGTGGTGGTGACCACATCGCAAAGGGGCACAGGATTGGGATGGTGACCTGTGGCAACCAAACCGGCAATGTGGGCAATATCGGCCATGAGGTAGGCCCCCACTTCATCGGCAATTTGGCGAAACTCGGCAAAGGGAATGACGCGCGGATAGGCGGAATAGCCGCAGATGATCAGCTTAGGACGGTGCTGCCGCGCCAAATCCCGCACCTGGTCCATATCGAGGCGTTCTGTTTCAGGATGGACACCGTAGTGAATGACGTTAAACCATTTACCAGAAACGTTGACGGGGGAACCGTGGGTGAGATGGCCACCGTGGGACAAATCCATCCCCATAATCGTGTCGCCGGGATTGAGCAGTGCCAAAAAGACGGCAAAATTGGCTTGGGCACCGGAGTGGGGTTGCACATTGGCGTGGGCGGCGGCAAAGAGTTCCTTGGCGCGATCGATGGCCAGTTGCTCTACTTCATCCACAAATTCGCAGCCACCGTAGTAGCGTTTACCGGGCAATCCCTCGGCATATTTGTTGGTGAGAACTGTGCCTTGAGCGGCCATCACCGCAGGAGAAGTAAAGTTTTCGCTGGCAATCAGTTCAAGGTGTTGCTGCTGCCGCTGGACTTCCCGCTGTACCATTTCAGCGACCAAGGGATCCGTTTGCGCAAGCCAATCAATATGGGTCATTTTATTGTCGATGGAGGGAGATGAACTGCCTTACTATCTTATCGCGGATCGCTGCCTGAGCCTTGGTTAGTTGCTCAGTTGCACGTTCCAGAGGCGGGAGGTTTCGAGGCGATCCAGCCACGTTTCGTAGAATGCCCGATTGGCGGCTTGCTCTTGGGGGTCAGTGGTCGTCCAAGGATAGGGGGCAAGGGCAGTGATTGCCGCTGTGGTGACGCAAAACATTGATTTTTGGAAGGTTTGGCAAATTTTCACGCGCAGATCGTCTTCCCCTCGGCCTTGGCGACGATAGAACTCTAAAAGATAGGGAGGGAGATAGTGGCGCATATCCTGCATGAGCAGTGTGGGAGGAATACCAGCCGCACCCGTGGGAATGGGATCCGCAAACAGGGCACCATAACCAAACTCGCTTTGATCGCGGGAAATTTGTTGCGCTTGGGCATTGAAGGAAATGAGGCCAAAGAAGGGGGTACCCCGCAGGAACACCGCTTCGACATAGGGAATGGCGGTGTCGGCTAAAAAGGTAAGACCAGCGCTAGCCGGCAGAATATCGTAAGTTTGGCCGTGAATGGTAACGCTGTAGGTAATGGGGCGATCGGCAGCCGCAATCAGTCCCGCGCGAATATGATCTACGACATCGGGAATGCTGCGAATCTCACCCGCATCGTAGCGATCGCTCAAGGTGAGAAAGATGGGATACATCACCGTCCAAAACTGCCCCAAGCCACTGTAGTAGCAAAGCATCCGCACTGTTTCCAGCAAAAACTCTGGAAAAAGAGCGTTCAGCAGTTGCATTAAGGGATTGCCCCGCAGTTTAGCGGCGATCGCCTTGGCCGCCAATTGCCGAAATTCTGCCGAATCAAGGAAGGCATCAAGACCGCCGCCCCCATGCCACATCATGGCACGCATACAGTATTCGGCGTATTCGTAGTTAATGCGGTCGTGCCACCAGTGGCGCAGCAGCTTGGGAATGGTAATCTCACCGTTGAAGTATTTGAAAAAGGGAAAGAGCACCAGAAACTGCCGCTCACTAATGTCGCAGAGATTTTCCGCGTAGGCCTTGAGCACCACCCCATAGCTTTTGAGGATGCCCACCACTTCCATCACATGGGTTGGCGTATCCGGTAACAGGGCTTGACCATTCAGCAACCGCTCTAGGATGGCGGTACGCAGTTCTTGATGCAGGGAGGTTGGAGCAGCAGTAATCAGGGTCATGGTACGGGCAGCGTAGCAACAGCAGTGGTGAGAAGGCTAACGGTGGTTTCACTCCAATGGATCAGCCAGTTGGGAACAATCCCTAAGATCAAGATTAGCGTGGCTAATAGGAGGCTCGGCAGGCGATCGCCCCACGCCACGGGCGGCAAATCCGTCAATTCATTGGGCAAACGACCAAAAAAGACGCGGTTCACCAGCAAGAGAAAATACACTGCTGTTAAGCCCGTCCCCACCATACACAGGAGTGTTTGCACTGGGAAGGTGAGGAAACTACTGCGGAAGATCAGGAACTCCGCCACAAAGCCCACCATGCCGGGGATACCGCCACTGGCCATGACACCGACAATCATCAGGCTACCAATCAGGGGCAACCCCCGCTCAGGGTTCAGCAATCCCCGCAGTACCTCAATGTTGCGGCTGCCGGTTTTTTCATAGACAACCCCCACCAGTAAAAAGAGGAGGGCGGAAATTAACCCGTGGCTCATCATTTGGGCAATAGCCGCCAAAATACTCAAGGGAGTGGCAGTGGCAGTGGCCAAGAGAACAAACCCCATGTGCCCAATGGAACTGTAGGCCACCATTTTTTTCATATCCGTTTGGGCGATCGCCATTAGGGAACCGTAGAGGACACTGACTACCGCCCAAGTGGCCAACCCCGGCGCCAAAACTTGCCATGCCTGCGGAAATAACTGCACGCCAAAGCGCACTAGCCCATAGGTACCCAATTTCAGGAGTACCCCCGCCAGCAGCACAGAAATCGGCGTGGAGGCTTCAACGTGGGCATCAGGTAGCCACGTATGGAAGGGCACGAGGGGAATCTTGATGCCAAAGCCCACCAAAATCAGCCCCAACAGAACCAGCTGTGAACTCAGGGGTAAGAGGGTGGATAACTGGGGGTCAAAGTCAAAGGAGGGGGCATGGGCTAACCACACCAGTCCCAGAAAGCCAGCCAAGAGCAGCACCCCAGAAATGGCTGTGTAAATTAAAAACTTGGTGGCGGCATAACTGCGCCGTGCCCCACCCCAAATCGCAATCAGAAGGTAGAGGGGAATCAACTCCAATTCATAGAAGAGGAAAAAGAGCAGCAAATTATCGGCCAAAAAAGCGCCACTGACACCCGCATTCAACAGCAGTACCAGCGGGTAATACAACCGCGGACGGGGCAGATTGACAGAAGTGGCCAAGAGGGCAATCAGCGTCAGGAAGTTATTTAAGACCAATAGCGGCAGCGACAGGCCATCCACGCTCAGGCGATAGCTCAAGCCCAGTGGCTCCAACCAAGGAATCACCTCGGTTAATTGCGGTGCTGCATTGGCGGGGTCAAATAGACGGGCGATCGCGAGACTGACGACAAGGGCGATCGCCATCACGACAGCGGCTAAACTGCGGTAGGTGCGTCCCAGACTTTCAGCGGGTAACAGGCTGAGGGCAAGGGCACCGAGTAAGGGCACCCAGAGAAGGAAACTTAACAGCGGCATTACAGTAGTAGCCATGCGATCGCCCCCCCAAGAATTGCCACACCAATAAACACCAGCAGCAAATAGGCTTGGGATTGACCACTGGCACTGTACTTGAGCAACTCACCCCCCACAAGGGATGCCACACCCGTTGTATTCACAATGCGATCGACAATGTGGCGATCCACCCAAGCGCTCAACTGCGAGAGCGATCGCACTGCCCAGACCACGGTATAGCGATAGAGTTCCTCAATGTAAAGATCGTAGGCTAACAGATCCTGCACAAAGCGCAAGGGCACCTTGATCGGACGTGTCCACTGGCGTTTGAGAGTGACAAAGCCCCCAAGGAGAATTCCAGTGAATCCTGACACCACAAGCAGAACCACAATCCACCAATCAATCGTTGTCGGTAACAACTGCACTCGCTGCAAAATGAAGGGCACCAGCAAGTTCAAAATACTCAGGGTGACCATTGGCACTGCTAGCGGCCAAGGCACTTCGGGGGCGCGGCGGGTTTTGGGTTGGGCAGACCCCAAGAAGACCAAGCGAAAGACACGGGTGAGGTTGACAGCCGTTAGGGTATTAACCAGCAAAATCAGCCCCACCAAGCCAAGCTGGGTTTGCCAGTAATAGTCAATGCCGCGATAAAACGACCAAAAGGCACCCAAGGGCAGACAGCCAATTAGGGATAGACCGCCGATCACAAAGGCTGAACTTGTGGCTGGCATCCGTCCGCCTAAGCCCCCCAATTCCGTCAAATCCTGACAGTTAGTGGTCATAATCACACTGCCAATACTCATAAACAGCAGTGCCTTGGCGATCGCGTGGGTGAGCAAGACAAACAGGGCAAAATCTGTCCAGTTGGTGCCGACCCCAATAAACACCAACCCCAGATAGGCGCTCGTCGAGTGGGACAGTGCCCGTTTAATGTCAATCTGGGCAATGGAAACAAGGGATTCACTGATGGCAGTCACCGCCCCAATCAGGATCAGCGCAATGTTTGCCCCCGGGCAGGCCACCAGAATCGGCTGTAGCTTAATGAGAATATAGGCACCCGCCGCCACCACCACTGAGTTGCGCATAATCGAAGCGGGGTTGGGCCCTTCCATCGCTTCATCGAGCCACAGGTGCAAAGGCACTTGAGCACATTTACCCGTGGGACCTGCAATCAAGGCTAAGCCCAGTAAAAAGCCCCAACCGTCTGGTAAATTGGCGTCTTCTGCCCATTGGTAGAGATCGGGAAAATCATAACTCCCCGCAAGGCTGCCGACAGCGACTACCCCCATGAGGAGTAAGATATCCCCCACCCGTTTGGTGAGAAAGGCATCCCGTGCTGCTTTGACCACAAGGGGCTGAGCATACCA
The DNA here is from genome assembly GCF_031583515.1 of Thermosynechococcus sp. QS41. Classification (NCBI taxonomy): domain Bacteria; kingdom Bacillati; phylum Cyanobacteriota; class Cyanophyceae; order Acaryochloridales; family Thermosynechococcaceae; genus Thermosynechococcus; species Thermosynechococcus sp. QS41. Next base: position 1,631,156 of record NZ_CP134181.1, on the reverse strand, counting down.
GAAGCCAATCAGCAAATAGGTCGAGAGGGTCAGCATCTCCAACAGACCATAGCTGAGGAGCAACGAGTTACTGATCGCAATGCCACTGAGGGCCGCCTCAAAAAAGCCCATCAAGGCAAAGAAGCGGGCCATGCCCCAGTCCTTTTCGAGGTAACCAAGGGCAAAAATCTGCGCCAAGATGCTCAGACCCGTCACCAACTCCATAGCCCCCGTGGTGACACTGTTGATGAGCAATGAAAACGAGAGATCGAGTCCCGGTGCCTGTAGCCAATGCCAAACAATCGTTGCGGTGGCGCCACTGCGAGTTTGTTGCAATAGGAAAAAGCCATGCACAAAAGCAACAATCGTCATCAGCAGATTGAAATAGGCTGCGGGTCGAGGCCCGGTGCGCCGCACAACACCGGTGGCCCAAGGCAACGTCAGGGCTGCACCCACTAAGCCATAACAGGGTACCCACCAACTGGTTTCTAACAGTGAATTTGGCATGGCAAAAATGAACCTTGGCGGTTGAGGACGTTTGCAATACTGCTCTCTTCGTGTATTTTACAGGCTGGGGTTCCGCAGCAGTTTTGAGCCAAATCAATCATGGGGCAAGGATTCACTCTAGGGAAGGTTGAGCAATGGGGGCGATCGCCCTTCCTCGCTATTGTCCTAGCGGTAACATTTTTTGCCGCCCCACCCGCCCCAGCTCAAACGATTAGCCAGCGGGGAATGGTGACAGCAGCTCAACTCGCAGCAGCAAAAGTAGGAAGAGACATCCTCAAGGCAGGGGGCAATGCCGTGGATGCAGCCGTGGCAACCGCATTCATGATCGCCGTCGTTGAACCCTATGCCGCTGGGATTGGTGGCGGTGGCTTTGCCCTTGTGTATCACGCCCAATCTCAAACCCTGCGTGCCCTTGATTTTCGGGAGCGTGCCCCCCTGCAAGCGACACCAACGATGTATCTCAACGCGAAGGGAGAGGTGATTCCCCGCGCCAGTTTGGATGGAGTCTTGGCCGCAGGCACCCCCGGCACCGTTGCTGGCTTAGCCGCTTTGCACCAGCACTATGGTCAACTGCCTTGGTCGCAGGTGGTGGCACCCGCCATTCAGGCTGCCCAACAGGGGTTTGCGGTTACCCCACGTTATCAGCAGTGGGCAACGATGTGCCAAGCCGTTCTGCAGCACGATGCTACCGCCGCGCGCATTTTCCTCAGGGATGGCCAAGTTCCCCCCTTGGGCACGGTGATTCAACAGCTAGAGTTAGCAAAAACCTTGGGGGCGATCGCCCGTGATCCCCGCAGCTTTTATGAGGGTTGGATTGCCAGAGCGATTGCCGAGTTTATGGCACAGCAAGGGGGCAAGATCACCCTAGAGGATTTACGAACCTATACCCCCGTTTGGCGAGAGCCAATTTGTGGCACCTATCGTGCGTTTCAGATCTGTTCGATGCCACCCCCCTCTGCTGGTGGTGTGGCCCTTGTGCAAATGCTCAACCTCTGGCAACTGTTGCCCCCTGCTTCTACCCCCAGCGATCGCGGTCACTACCTAGCCAGCATCATGCAAATTGCCTACGCCGATCGCGCCCGTTACCTCGGGGACAGTGACTTTGTGCCGGTGCCGGTCACGGCCCTCACCCATCCTCGCTATGCCCAACAGCGGGTCACTGAAATTCTTCCCCGTCGTGCCCGTCCCCAACGTGCTGTGAGTGCCGCAACCCCAATTCAACTTGCAGAGTCAGACAACACCAGTCACCTGAATGTTGTCGATGCCCAAAGAAATGCCGTTAGCCTAACCTTTACGATCAATGGTCCCTTTGGGGCGGGTGTGGTGGTGCCGCAAACGGGGATTCTCCTCAACAATGAAATGGATGATTTTGCCATTGCCCCCAATCAACCCAACCTCTTTGGTGTGGTTGGTATTCAATCAGAAAACGCCCCCCTTGCCAATGGCATCGAACCCGGCAAGCGTCCCCTTTCGAGCATGAGTCCAACAATTGTCCTCAAGGATAATCGCCCCAATATGGTTTTAGGCTCCCCCGGCGGCAGTCGCATTATTACCACCGTGCTGCAACTGTTTCTGAACGTCGTTGATTTAGGGCAGGATGCCGCCACCGCCGTTGCCCGTCCCCGCATTCATCAGCAGTGGGCACCGGATACCCTCTTTGTCGAGCCAACGATTCCAAGTTCTTGGATTCAAGCGTGGCAACAGTGGGGCTATCGGGTAGAACAAAGCCGCCCTTGGGGAAATGCCAGCTTAATTCGCGTTTTGGATCAGGGACAATTGGAAGGGGCAGCCGATCCGCGGGGGGAAGGTGCTGCCATGGGTTGGTAGAGGAGAAATATGGCACAGGTGAGTATGGCCGCCTTAGTCGCCGCAGTGCGAGCGGGCAATTGGTTGATTAGTTTTCCCACCGATACGGTGCCCGCCTTGGCCAGTCGGTGCGATCGCGGGGAATTGATCTATGCTGCCAAGGAGCGCCAACCGGCTAAACCCTTGATCCTCATGGGCGCCAATCCTGAGCAACTCTGGCCCTTTGTGCGCGGTAGTGCTGCTGAATGGGAGCAGTGGTCTGCCATGGCGGCGCGTTATTGGCCGGGAGCCGTGACCTTGGTGTTGCCCGCTGCTGAACTTCCTGCAGGTTTGAACCCCCTAGGTACAGGCACAATTGGCTTGCGGGTTCCCGATTGGCCGCCTGCCCAAGCCCTCCTCGAGCAAACAGGACCATTGGCCACCACCAGTATTAACCGTTCAGGTCAGCCGCCACTCATTGAATGGGGGGCGATCGCCCGTGAGTTTCCCCAAGTGCTGACGCTCCACCCGTGGCAGTTACCCCCTACCCCCCCAGAACCTTCAACCGTCGTGCAATGGCAATCGGGGGAATGGCACGTCCTGCGCCAAGGGCGAGTGCAGATGAAAACACCCTAATACTGGGAATCAATTTCCCCAGAGGCGACCCGTTCGAGGAGTTCCTGTAAAATTTTTTCCTCTTCTTCGGAAATTTGGCCATCGGAAAGCACTGCGTCAATAATTTGGCCATGCTCTTCGAGGGTAAGAATTTTATCTTCTAGGGCTTTTTCCACTAGAGCTTTAATTTGGGCTGTATCCATACTGCGACTCCACGTCGTCACTGCCAGTATAGCCTTGATGCCATGAGTATGCTTCAGAACGCTGAAGTTTTTTACTTCGTGGCAGGAAAGTCGGGATCAAAGAGTTGCCCCAGTGTATAGGGGCAGGTTTCAGGGAGATCTGAGTAGTCCAAGGGGGTTTCACGCACCACTAAATCTTTGCCAGATTCATAGGCCTCAGCAATCGCCTGGGGTAAGTAGGGTTCCAGGCTGGGGTTTTGATGGATCAGTCTCTGCACAGCTCGCCGTTGTTCGCGAATGGCTGCTCGCCAGCTTTTACTGCGTTTTTGTGGCTGATAGTCCCACTTCAGGAGATGTCCAATGAGAATCCCGAGGCGATTTTCTAGCTCCCGACGCTCCTGCCGTCCCAAGGCTTCGATTTCCTCTACTAGGTGGGCAATATCAAGGTGGGCAAAGTCGCCTGCCTTGAGCAACTTCGCCTGCTCTAGGGTCCAGGCATAAAAGTCCGTGTCATACAGAGGAGAGGTCATGGCCTTTGATGGTGAACTATTCCGTGGGATACAAATCTCGCGGGAAGTCTGGGTCGAGCAATTGTTCTAGGGTATAGGGACAGGTTGGGGGTAAATCTGGATAGTCTAGGGGCGTTTCCAAGCACACTAAGTCTAGTCCTGCCAAATAGGCTTTGGCGATCGCCTTCGTTAGATAAGACTGAAGGCTAGGATTTTCTTCCAATAAATCCTTAATCTCGCGTCGTTGCATCTGAATCGTGACTCGCCAACTTTTACTGCGTCTTTCTGGCTGATACTCCCACTTCAGCAAATGCCCAATCAAAACACCGAGGCGGTTTTTTAGTTCTTGCCGCTCCTGCCGTCCCGAGGCTTCGATTTCCTCTACTAGGTGGGCAATATCAAGATGGCCAAAGTCGCCTCCCTTGAGCAACTTCGCCTGCTCTAGGGTCCAAGCATAAAAGTCGCTTTCATAAAGATTGCTTTGCATGATTTTTGATGAGCTGATCCCCTCAAGCTGCATTTTAGATAATGTACGCATTTTAGATAATGTACGCTGCAAAAAATTGCCCCAAGCTGGGACTGGCACTCACCAGTGTATGAAAGATACGACTCCCGGCTTCCTGCCCCGGCTGAATGGGAAACATTCTCTGCCACGGTTCTGGCGGGTCTAACCATTGCCAGTGGGCACCAGCGGCATGGACAATTGGCCAAGCGGGGGCAACATCCCAAATGCGAGGTGTGCGCTCCACAGCACCGAGCGTATAACCCGCAGCAACGGTCAGCAAGTTGTAACTGGCGGATCCCAACATGCGAATTTTGCAGGGGAAGGAGCGCTTGAGCACATCAGTACTGCGGGCACAAAGACTAAAAAACGTCTGCAACGTTGGCTCACTGACCTTGACGCGAATGGGTTTCTCATTCAAATAGGCACCGTTGGCATGGTCAGGGGCTTGATAGAAGCCATAAAACGTCTGCTGCAAGCCGGGAACGTGCACATAGCCAAATACGGGTGTGCCTTGGTAGAGCAGACTGAGGGCAATACACCAAATGGGCAGACCATGACTATAGTTAGTCGTGCCATCAATCGGATCAATGATCCAACACCACTGTTCACCACCGTAGGTATGGTTGCCCTCTTCACTCAGGCAGCCATGGTGGGGAAAGCGCTCTTGCAGCATCGCGGTGATTTTCTGATCGGCCCAAAGGTCGGCGCGGGTAACAAGGCTGCCATCGGCTTTGCGATCGCTGGGGGATTGCCCTGCCCACTCCAGCAAACGGGGGGCAACCACCTGTTGAATCTGTTGACAGGTTTGCAGCACCTCAGACCAAAACCCTGAGTTCATTGGCTGTCTCCCACCGCGATACAATGAGCACGTCTGATCCTATACCCACTGGTCAATATCCGTCCCGACTCCCCATGGCACAAACACTGGTCGTCAAAATTGGCACATCGAGCTTAACGGGGGGTAAAGAAGGAAATCTAGCCTTGGCCACCATTGCCCAACTGGTGGAGGTCTTGTGTCACTGTCAACGGCGGGGCGATCGCGTGGTACTCGTCTCCTCTGGGGCGGTGGGCGTGGGTGCTGTGCGCTTGGGCTTAACAGAGCGTCCCCAACAATTAGCCCAAAAACAAGCAGTGGCAGCAGTGGGGCAGGGACACCTAATGCGCATGTACGATGATCTTTTTTCAGTCCTGCGCCAGCCGATTGCCCAAATCCTCGTGACGCGGCAAAATTTTGTCGATCGCCAGAGCTACCTGAATATCTACAACACGTTCCAAGCGCTGTTTGAACTGGGCGTCATCCCCATTGTCAATGAAAACGATACGGTAGCGGTGGATGAACTCAAGTTTGGCGACAATGATACCCTCTCAGCCCTTGTGGCGAGCCTTGTGGAAGCCGATTGGTTATTTTTGCTCACGGATGTCGATCGCCTCTACTCAGCGGACCCGCGCATTGATAAAACAGCCGTTCCCATTGAGCGGGTGGTCTCCTTAGCCGAGTTAGCCCAAACGATTCAAATTGGTGCTGCTGGCTCCCCTTGGGGCACCGGGGGCATGGCCACCAAAATTCAGGCTGCCGAGATTGCCACCGAAGCCGGCGTACGCACTGTCATTACCGATGGGCGATCGCCCACCAACCTCCTAAAAATTCTTGCGGGTGAGCCCTTGGGCACCCACTTTGAACCCCGTCCCAAAACCATCAATGCCCGCAAACGCTGGATTGCCCGTGCCCTCATTCCCAAAGGCGAGTTGTGGCTCGATGAGGGTGCCGTTAAGGCCATTACTGTGGGGGGCAAGTCCCTCTTAGCAGCAGGCATCACCCGTGTTGCAGGGGAGTTTCAAGCCCAAGATGCTGTTAAGCTCTGTGACCCCGCAGGCACTGAAATTGCCCGTGGCCTTGTCAACTACAACAGTGAAGAAATCCGGCGTGTGCAGGGGCAACAGTCCAGCGAACTAGCCAAGATCCTCGGCTATGCCGCTGCCGATACGATTGTCCACCGCGACAACTTGGTGGTGACCCTGTAACCGTGCTTTATCGCCCCAAAAAAAACGATCGGTAGCAAGTGCGGTAAAATTACTCACTAACTGTGACGGTTTATGCAGCGATTGGGGGTAGGTTTTGCATCTGGCATAGTCACACCAAGGAGGGCGTATCCCTCTAGGACAGTACCTGATGGGCGAAAGGACACGTATGGTTCAATTCCACATCCAACCAGATAGCGAAATTCCTGCTTCAACTCAGCTCTTTAACCAAATTAGTTTTGCGATCGCTGCACGGCAATTTCCGCCGGGGTATCGCTTGCCCAGTACGCGGCAGCTCGCCATGCAAACTGGATTGCACCGCAACACGATCAGCAAAGTTTACGAACGCCTTGAAGCTGCTGGTTTAGTCGTGCCCCAAGTGGGGTCGGGCATCTATGTGCGTGCCCTCGGCCAAGAGGAAACCCGTCCTCGCCAACGCCGACCCGCTGTTGTGCCTGTACACCGCATTGTTCAAGAAAGTGTCGATACCCTCCTCGAAATGGGCTATTCCCTGAGTCAAATTCGCGAGTTATTCCTTGCCGAGATTGATGCCCGCCAGAAAGCCGGAGTGAGGGTTTTGGTGACGGTGCCCCGCCACGATCAAGGGGCTGGCGAACTGATTGTTCAGGAACTGCAACAACTGCTGCCAATTCCCGTCGAGCTGATTTTTCTTGAAGACTTAGAAACCGTCCTTGATGGCGATACCTCTGCAACTGTCGTTACCGTGCGCTATTTTGCCAGCATGACGGAAGCGATTACCCGCGATAAGGACGTGCGAGTATTTTTCATCGACATCTACAACTACCAGCGGGAACTGGAAGTGGTGCGACAATTGCCAAAAGGCTCCTGCTTGGGGTTGGTGAGCCTGAGTTCCGGTACCCTCGGTGTGGCCGAGGTGATGATCCACAGTTTGCGAGGGGATGAGCTACTCTTGGTGACGGCTCAAGCCAACGATAGCTATAAGCTCAATGCCTTGGTGCACCGTGCCCACACGATCATTAGCGATCGCGCCAGTGGGGAACGGGTCAAAGCAGCTATTGCGGCGGCCCGTCATGAGTTGATTCGCATCCCCCGTCTCATTTGCTGCGAAAGCTACATTGATCCACAGTCGGTTGAGCTGCTGAAACGGGAAATTGGTCTGACGGAGGATCTCCCCCTCGAAGCTAAAGCCTCTTGACTCAGGGATTGAGGTCATTCAGGCTATGGGACAATTGCACGGTGATTGCCTGATTTTTTGCTTGATTGTGCATTGCATCCAGTTGTAGGTTCGTAAGATAACCTAAGCCAGCGGCTAGACCACAGTACAGGATGCCGACGGCACTGAGTTTTGGCCAATGCAAGCTCATAAAACGCCACATGAGTTAACTCCTCATTGACAGAACCACACCACATAAGTCAAGACCCCCTGCTGCCAGCCCAAAACCCAGCCCTCTTCACAGGGATGGAACACAGTTGAAACGGTGAAAGTCTCTATAGGAGAGAAGCCCCCTTTGTGTCCCCCATGTTTTAGAACAGAGCTGTACCTAGGAAATCTCTGGAGAACTTCCTAAGCAAGGGAACGCGGTTTGCGAGTAGGGGTCACACCTAAAAAGTTATTTCCAATTTTACTGATTGCGCTAAGAACCGTACTCAGCGTGTTACAGTTATTAAATTTTATGAAATATGCAGCAAAGTCCTGAATTGGTAAGGACTTGAGAAAGATTAAAGAAGTCTTCTAAAATCATCTAGAAAATGTTAATTATTTTTTTATTTTGGCTCAGCCAGCAAGCGTGGATACCCTGCCTTCGGTACGCATTGTGCTCGTTGAACCCCAAGGGGAGATCAATGTCGGCAGCATTGCCCGTGTGATGAAAAATATGGGGTTACAGCAGTTGTGGATTGTCAGTCCCCGCTGTGATCCCAAGGGAGAGCTAGCCCGTCGCTGGGCGGTTCATGCAGAGGATGTGCTCCAGCAAGCCAGAATGACGGACTCCCTCGCAACGGCACTGGCGGATTGTCAGCGGGTCTTTGCCACGGTGGGGCGAGAGGTGGCGGATTTGGCGTTACCTCTGTGGACACCGCGTCAGGCGGCACCGCAACTGTTGGCTGTCCCGCAGTCGGCACTGGTCTTTGGTCGCGAGGATCGGGGACTCACGAATGCAGAATTGGAGTGTGCCCATGGTTTGGTGCAGATTCCTACGGCTAATGCTTATCCATCTTTGAATCTGGCGCAAGCTGTTGCCGTATGCTGCTATGAGTTGTGGTTGACGGCCTGCGACAGTGCGGGAACTTTTCCCCAAGGGTCTGCCGTCCCCTTTGAGCGGTTGCAGGGGTTTTATGACCATTTAGAGCAGGTGCTGCTCCAGATTGGTTTTTTGTATCCCCATACCGCTGCTAGTCGTATGGCCAAGGTGCGATCGCTCCTCGGGCGTGCCTACCCCACGGATGCCGAAGTGGCGCTGTTGCGGGGCATGGTTCGTCAGGTGGAGTGGGCGATTCAGCACGCAGCCACGATTGCTTCGGACACCTTCCCTCTACAGTAAATGGCATGGTTGCTCAGTCGCGTTCAATGGTTCCGTCCTCTACGCTTTCCTCACTGTCTCATCCAGCACTGCTTCCTAGCCCAACGCCTCCCCGTCCCAATTTGTTCTTAATGACTTTTCGCTTTGGTGTCAGTGTGGTTGCCCTTGCCACCATAGTCGGCACACTGCTGTCGGTGTTGCAGCCTGAAAAACTGTCCCTAGAGACCACGGCCAGTCAGGCGATCGCTCCTGAAACACCAACCCCCAACTTGCCCCCAGAACGTCCCCTCCCCACTCTGCAACAGCAAATTCAACAACTGGTGAGCCGTCAACCCAATCTGACGGCGGGGCTGTACTTTTTTAACCTCGACTCCGGGGCATCTCTGAATGTAGGCGGCGATGCGGTCTTTCCAGCGGCCTCTACGATTAAATTTCCCATCCTTGTTGCCTTTTTCAAGGCGGTGGATGAGGGACGAGTCACGCTCCATGAACGCCTCACCATGCGTCCGGATCTGATTGCCCCTGAGGCCGGTACGCTGCAGTATCAAAAGCCCAATTCCCAGTATCCTGCCCTTGAGGTGGCTGACTTGATGATTACCATCAGTGACAATACAGCAACCAATATGATCATTGATCGCCTTGGGGGCGCAGCCGTGCTCAACCAACAGTTTCAGGAATGGGGCTTAGAAAATACAGTGATCAACAATCTGCTACCGGATATGAAGGGCACCAACACCACTAGCCCCCGCGACTTGGCAACGCTGATGCTGAAAATTGGTCAGGGGGAAATTGTCTCCCTCCGTAGTCGCGATCGCCTGCTGGACATTATGCGGCGCACGGTCACTAATACCCTCTTGCCCGCTGGCCTTGGCAAAGGGGCTACGATTGCCCACAAAACTGGCGATATTGGTATTGTGGTGGGAGATGCGGGCATGGTGGATATGCCCAATGGCCAACGCTATGTGGCAGCAATGATGGTGAAACGCCCCTACAATGATCCCCGAGGTAGTGAACTCATTCGCCAAGTCTCGCGCATGGCCTACCAAGCCTTCGAGAAACTTCCCCCTTCTCAGCCCTAGATGTCGCAGCCACTCCTGACCTTAGAGAATGTGTGCCGCTACTTTGGCGGCCTCAAGGCGGTTGATTGCGTGTCCTTTAGCGTGGCAACGGGGGAGATTTTTGGCATTATTGGCCCCAATGGCGCTGGTAAAACCACCCTTTTTAACCTGCTGACGGGGTTAATTCCTCTCACCTCAGGAGAAATTCAGTTTCAGCAGCAGCCCCTGCACCTGCTTAAGCCCCACCAGATTGCTGGGTTGGGCATTGCTCGCACCTTTCAAAATATTCGCCTCTTTCCAGAGATGAGTGTTTGGGAGAATGTGCGCATGGGACAGCATCTCCATGCCCCTGCCGGTTTTTGGGCAAACCTCTGGGGAGCAGCGCCTGTACGGTATGTTCAGGAGCGCTTGGAAAACCGCGCCAAGGAACTCCTCTACTGGGTGAATCTCTATGAGCGGCGCCACGAGCGGGCAGGCAACTTACCCTATGGTGAACAACGCCGCCTTGAACTGGCGCGTGCCTTGGCACTGCAACCCCGCCTGCTCTTGTTAGATGAACCGGCTGCGGGTATGAACCCCAAGGAAAAGCAAGACCTCTGTGAGTTAATTCGCCGCCTCAAGGAGACCTTTGACCTGACGGTGATTCTCATTGAGCACCATGTGCCCTTGGTGATGAGTTTGTGCGATCGCTTGGCAGTATTGGACTTTGGTCAACTCATTGCTTTAGGGGATCCCCTGACGGTTAAAAATGATCCCAAGGTGATTGAGGCATACCTCGGCGGTGATGTTTAAGGCGACGGATTCCTATTTCCAAGGACGAACAGCTATTCTTGCCACCAAGCATGGCAAAGAGCAGGCGATCGCCCCGGTGCTGGCGCGTCTAGGGGTAACGGTGGTTGTGGCCTCGGATTTTGATAGCGATCGCTTTGGGACGTTTAGCCGTGAAATTCCCCGCTGTGGCACCCAAGAGGAGGCAGCTCTCGCCAAGGCAGAAGCGGTGCTGACACAAACGGAGGCAGACTTAGTGGTTGCCAGTGAGGGGAGCTTTGGCCCTCATCCGCAATTTCCGATGCTTCCGAGCGATCGCGAACTCATCCTGCTTGTGGATCGCCGCCATGACCTTGTCTTGCGGGGGGAGGTGCTCTCCCTAGAAACCAACTTTAACCATGCCACCGTGAGTCATCTTGAAGAGGCCTTGGCCTTTGGCGCACGGGTGGGCTTTCCATCCCATGGTTTGATTGCGATGGCGCAGGCGGATCCTCTACCCAATACGCCAATTTTCAAAGGGATTCAAAGCGAGGAACAGTTGCAAAGGGCGATCGCTAGCCTGCAAACCGATTGCCCCACCATTCACCTTGAAACCGATATGCGGGCCCACATGAACCCGACGCGCATGCAGGTGATTGCTCAAGCGGCTGCTGACCTCGTTCAAGCAATGGCTCAGGGCTGTCCTCAGTGTGGTTGGCCGGGGTTTGTGGCTCGTGAGAAACTGCCGGGGCTACCCTGTGAACGGTGTGGCGCACCCACCAGCGCCATCAAAGCCAGCCGTTACCGCTGTCAACGCTGTTTGCACCAACTCACAGTGCCAGTTCCTGAAGCCGTTGCCGATCCCAGTCAATGCTACTTCTGCAACCCCTAGGCAAGGACAAAGACTTGGTATAATCCCTTGTACAGCCCTCGGCACCGATTAAGCCATCCTATCGTCTGCATTCCTAGCGCATGTTTTGAGGAGTGACCCATGACACCTCGCTATCTCACCAGTCTTGCCCTTGCTGCACTCACTCTCAATCTCGGGGGTATGGCGCTTGCCCAGACTGCAAACACGAATAACCCAATGGAAGGCTGGCAACAAAACGGCAATGCCAATGATTTGGGAAGCATTCTTAATCCCCAGAATGGCAACTTTTCCGTGCCCGGACTGATGAATCGCCTGCGTTTGATGGATGGTCGCGATCCCAACGAAGTAGTGGCGGATCAAATGGAAAATCTTAATGCTGAAGCAGAGGCCTTTCGCAAACGACAGCAGCAACAATTTCAAAATCTAACGGTTACGCCCTAGGACGGGGATGGTATGTCCCCAAGGGTATTGATTTTGGGCTTAGGTCATTGGGGACAAACACTGGCATACCTATTTGAGCAACAGGGCTGCAGGGTCTCCTGCTGGGGGCGATCGCAGGGGGCACTCTCGGCTGCTCTTTTCCAAGAGATTCACTTATTGGTTTCGGCTCTCCCCATCAAAGCGGTACGGGAAGTCGCTGCCCAAGTGGCCGCCCTCAAGCCCCCCCTAGACACCATCCTTGTCAGTGCCACCAAGGGTTTAGAAGCAGAAACCTTTGCCACAGCAGCGGATATTTGGCAAACCTACTGCCCGCATCACGATCTCGTCGTTCTTTCTGGCCCCAACTTGGCCGGTGAAATTCAACAGGGACTACCGGCAGCGGCAGTGGTGGGGGGAAAGCCAGCAGCCACCAAGCCAGTGCAAGACTGTTTGGGCAGTACCACCTTTCGCCTCTATAGCAATGAGGATCGGCGGGGTGTGGAAATGGGGGGCATCTTCAAAAATGTGATTGCGATCGCCTGTGGCGTCAATGATGGTCTGGGTCTTGGCGTCAATGCCCGCTCTGCCCTGATTACCCGAGGACTGGTGGAAATGGTGCGGGTGGGTACCCACTGGGGCGGACAAGTGGAAACCTTCTACGGCCTTTCAGGGTTAGGGGATCTCCTCGCCACCTGTACCAGCGCCCTGAGTCGCAACTATCAAGTGGGGTGGCATCTTGCCCAGGGTCAATCCCTCTCCCAAGCCCTAGCGCTGACCAAGGGGACGGCTGAAGGGGTGAACACTGCTCGCGTGCTCTGCACCTATGCCCAGCAGCACCAGTTAGATATCCCGATTACGGCGATGGTGAATGCCGTTCTTAGTGGCCATCTCACTCCCCAAGCTGCCCTCAACTGTCTTTTGGAGCGTCCCTTCAAGCCGGAGATTATTCCTGGTCAGTAGCTTCAGTCCTTGGCTGTGAACTTGCCCAAGGTGCCGGCAGCGCCGCAGGAGCCGTTTCACTGACGGGAATGGCCACAGGGGGACGGTCAAGACTGAGCATCAAACCAACTGCCGTTGGCTCAATCGGTAGAGGAGATACCGCTGGCTCAATGCCGGCAGGACTGGTGATAGCCACAGGCAGACTGGAGAAGGGATTGGGAATTAGACCCGTCAGCATTGCCACGAAGGATGCCGCTAGGGTTGCTCCCGCACTCCCTAAGACCCAAATACGACGGGGGCGATGGGCCTTAGCAATCACTTCAGCGGCCAAATGATCCGCTGGACAGGGGGTCAGGGGTACGGGCAGTTCTTGCATCTGTTGCTTGAGGGTCAGGAGTCGCTGATAGAGGCGTTGGCCTTCGGGGTCAGTGGCCAGCCATGCTTCCACCTGTTGCCGTTCTGCAGCCGTCACTTCACCATCGAGGTAGGCGCTCAGGAGTTCAAAGGTATCGCGTTTGCAGTGATCCAGTTCGTCCATCATAGGGGTCTGTCCTTGCAGGAAAAGGGTAGGGGTGATTCGCATCAGGTTGAAGGGAGATCGAGGTGGGGTTGGAGTTCTAGTTGGAGTCGCTGTCGGGCACGGGCGATTCGCGATTTCACGGTTCCGAGGGAAACCCCAGTGATTTGGGCAATTTCTTCGTAGGAGAGGCCTTCAATTTCCCGCAGAACAATCGTTGTCCGAAAGGTTGCCGGTAGGTTGGCGATCGCCCGCCGTAATTGATCATAAAATTCATCCGTACGCAACCGGTCATCGGGACTGGCATCACTGGCGGCAAGTTCCCAGCTCATTTCACCCTCTTGGGTTTTCAGGGGTGCATCCAGCGACAGGGGCGGTTGATGGCGTTTGCGTTTGCGCAACTCATCGTAAAACAAGTTGGTGGCAATGCGGCTGAGCCAACCCCGAAATTTGCTGGCGTCTTGGAGTTTGTGAATGTTGCGATAGACCCGAATCCAGACTTCTTGCACAAGGTCGGCGCGATCGTCCCAGTCGGGCGCGAGGTGATAGATAATTCGCTCCACATGGGATTGGTATCGCCGCAACAATTCAGTAAAGGCAGCACGATCTGGGGTTCTGCCGGCTTGACAGCGGACAACCAACTCTTGGGGTGTAAGTTTTGTCAGCGGCAGCGTCACCCGAGCACTGGTCTCCTCAACACGCGTCCAAGCAAGGGGAAGACTGGATGTCATGGATACAATCGACCTCAGACCAATCGCTTTTCATGACGCCCTTGCCCCCATGATGTTCCCTGATCCGTTATAGCTTGCCAAGGACATTGCCATGCATCCTGTTTTGGCTGCGAGTCTGTTAATGTTTCCTTAACGTTGGTGAATTTAGATTAAACTTTTTATTGTAGCGGCGATCGTTCTTTGGACGCGCTACGCAAACACTCAACGCGCGGCTCAATCGTAACCCCCTCTCCTTATCACCGCCCCTCACCACCATGCTCTGGATCCGCATTGCCAGTGGACTTGTCGCGATCGCTCTCGCGCTGCTGATGACCTTTTTAGGCGGTTGGTATTTTTGTCTGGGCATTGGGGCACTGATTTATCTGGGTCAACTGGAATACTTTGAATTAGCCCGTGCCAAAGGGAGTGCGCCGGCGGCTAAAACCACCCTCGTGGTGAGTCAAGTGCTCCTGATCACCTCACTGCTGCGTCCAGACCTTGCGGATGCTGTCTTTCCCGTCGCAGGTACCTTCATTTGCTTCTACTTGCTATTTCAACCCAAGCTGGCCTCGATCGCCGACATTTCCACTTCAATCATGGGGCTATTTTACGGCGGCTATTTGCCAAGCTATTGGGTGCGCTTGCGGGGATTGGAGCAACAGGCAACATTACCTTTGGGAGGATTTTGGCCAGAGCAGTTTCAACTCACCGCTTTGCCCTTGGGGTTGCAGGTAACCCTCTTGGCCTTTGTCTGTATTTGGGCGGCAGATATTGGTGCCTATGCTGTTGGTAAGCTCTTTGGCCGGACACGGCTTTCCCACATCAGTCCCAAGAAAACCGTAGAAGGGGCAGTGTTTGGCGTTTTAGGGAGTTTAGGCGTCGCCCTTTGGGGAGCACATTCCCTCGGCTGGCCACTCCCTTGGCTTTTGGGTGCAATGTTTGGCCTCATGATTGGCATTGCCAGTCTATTGGGGGACTTAACGGAGTCAATGATGAAACGGGATGCCGGCGTCAAAGATTCTGGCCAGTTGATTCCCGGGCATGGCGGCATTTTGGATCGCGCCGATAGCTATGTTTTTACGGCACCCCTTGTGTTTTACTTTGTGACGTTACTATTGCCCTTGTGTCAATGAGTTTCTTGCCATTCAATCTACCAAAATTCGCCGCAGTGCTCCGCCTATACCGCAAAGCGGTTAGGTGGTAGTGAGGTGATAGGCGACCATAGGGAGCAGTCACTCAATCTCAGCTTGTTGCTGGATATATTGAGCTAGTACCGAACATCGGGTGCGACTAATAGCTATAGTCCACTCATGATCACCCTGACGTACGAGTACAGGCTAAAACTAACCCAGCAGCAGGCTAAGCAGATCGACTACGATCTAGACGTGTGTCGCCAAGTTTGAAATGATGCGCTGAGGGAGCGCAAAGACTGGATTGCTTCGCGCAAATGTCCAGTCAATGCCTGCTCTGTGCGTAGCGAGTACATCATCCCAGCGGATGCCCCCTACCCCAGCTTCAACGTGCAGTGTCAACGATTAACCCAAGCAAAGCAGTTCAACCCTGATTTAGCGTCGGTTAACGCCCAAGCATCAGCAAGTCTTGAAGCGGGTGGTTGGCCTCGATGTTGGCCTAGAATACTTTCTCTCCACCTCGGACGGACTTCAACTAGCACGGCCTAGGTTTTTCGTAGAGATGCTGTGAACGGGGAATCTCCTGCTATACGCCTAGCCTTAGCGGGATGAGCGTCAATGAGAACGGGGCTCAGCCTGTCCAGAGGTACTTGATCGTCGGCCTAAAGATCAGGAAAGACAACCCGCACATCGGGATGGACTAAATGGTGCTGCTTGACCACTAGACCCTTGGCAAGGGCAGGGGAGAGTTCGAGGGCGCGATCGCCATGATCGGCGAGGCAAAGAATATAGGGCAAGGTG
The DNA here is from genome assembly GCF_031583515.1 of Thermosynechococcus sp. QS41. Lineage (NCBI taxonomy): Bacteria > Bacillati > Cyanobacteriota > Cyanophyceae > Acaryochloridales > Thermosynechococcaceae > Thermosynechococcus > Thermosynechococcus sp. QS41. The sequence continues at coordinate 1,615,361 of NZ_CP134181.1, read as the reverse complement.
CTATTCGTCAGGGCTTGGGTGGCTGTCCAAGGCACGGCTCCCGGCATATTCGGCACGCCATAGTGAACCACACCAAAGGCGGTATAGGTGGGGTTGGAATGGGTCGTGGGTCGCAGCGTTTCCACACAGCCCCCTTGATCCACGGCCACATCAATGATCACTGCTCCGGGGCGCATCGTTTGCACAAGGGACTTGGGCACCAAACAGGGAGGACGCTGACCCGGCACAAGGACAGCACCAATTACTAAGTCCGCTTGGGGCAATAGCTCAGCAATGAGGTGAGAACTGCTGTAGAGGTACTCCACCCGGGCGCCAAAGAGGGTTTCTAGATACTTGAGACGCTCGACATTAATATCGAGAATGCTCACCTGTGCCCCCAAACCCACAGCCATCCGCGCCGCTTCTGTGCCGACGACACCGCCCCCTAAAATGACAACCCGCCCCGGCCGCACCCCCGGAATGCCACTGAGGAGCACTCCCCGCCCCCCTTGGGTACGCTCTAGGAAGCGGGCACCAAACTGCACTGCCAAGCGACCAGCAATCATGCTCATGGGGGTTAGCAGCGGGAAGCTGCGTTGGTGATGATGCGTTTCTTCAACACTTTCATAGGCGATCGCGGTAATCCCCGATTCCAACAGAGCCACCGTCAGCTCCCGACTAGCGGCAAGGTGCAAGTAGGTAAAGAGCAGTTGGCCAGAACGCAAATAGCGATACTCCGAGGGCAAGGGTTCCTTGACTTTGACCACCAGTTGGGCATCCCACGCCGCTTGGGCCGTGGCCACAATTTGGGCCCCTGCGGCAACATAGGCCTCATCGAGAAAGCCTGAACCCACCCCCGCGCCACTTTCAATGAGAACCTCATGGCCGCGCTCCCGCAGACTTTGCACCCCTGCTGGCGTCAGACCGACGCGGAATTCTTGATCCTTCATTTCTTTGGGGACACCGATACGCATGGCCAATCTATTCTCCGAGGTCTAGAAATTGATAACTACCAAAGACCTTCAACACATCTGTAGCGTCCTTAAGCGCCAGGAGACAATCAGCCACCACATCAGGGCGACCATTCACCTCTAAGTCAACAAAGAAGAGATAATCCCCCAAAGCACGTTTGCTGGGGCGCGATTCAATGCGGCTGAGGTTAATCTGGCGATCGCTAAAGAGTTGCAGCACCTTGAGCAGGGCACCGGGGGCATTGGCCTTCAGGCTAAAGGCAATGGAAGTGTGAGTATCCCCCGGCTGGGGCCAGCCGTCCCCCTGTTGGCGACTCACCACCCAAAACCGCGTGCAATTGTCGGGAATATCCTGAATTTCGGTGGCGACAATGGGTAGTTGATGGAGTTGGGCGGCTCGCACGGAGGCGATCGCCGCCACCCGATCGGATTGAGCCACGTATTGCAGCCCTTCGGCGGTGGAGGTCACCGGACATTGGCGAGCATGGGAAAGATGGGCTTGTAACCAGCGCTGGCACTGCCCGAGAGCTTGGGGATGGGAATAGACCGCTTGAATTTGGGCGAAATCTGTGGTTTGGGCAATGAAGGCATGGACAATGGGGCGGATAAAGGCGTACTGAATGTGCAGCGTATCCAGTCGCCATAGTGAATCAAGGGTAATGTTGACACTGCCCTCAACGGAATTTTCACTGGGGACTAGCGCCAAATCCAACTCGCCGGCGGCCAACGCCTCCAAACAGCCAGCGATCGTCGTCAAAGGAATCAGCGTCAGGGGTTCTCCCTGTTGCCATTGGGCGTAGCTTTGAGCGGCTTCTTCACTGTAGGTGCCCACTGGGCCAAGATAACCCAGCTTCACCATAGAAGATCCAGACAAGGGGGGCAAAGACTCAAGGACACATCCTCACAAGGGATTTGCAAAAGGGTCTAATGAATGAGTTAGACGTAAGCCGGGTTCTGTTCAAAGGGTGGTTATCTATCTGGGACACTTGTTACCAAGTGCCTCTAGCGGCTCTGGCTAGCAAAGAACTGGGGAAAAGACCAACCCTGGTTCCTTAGCGCTAGCACACCTTGCTTCCAGCCGGGGTTTACCGAGCCAACACCTCTCGATGTTGCTGGTGCGCTCTTACCGCACCGTTGCACCCTTGCCTGTGAGGTTTCCCTCCATCGGCGGTATATTTCTGTGGCACTATCCTCGCGGTCACCCGCACTGGGCGTTACCCAGCAAGCTTGGTCTTTCGGAAGCCCGGACTTTCCTCAGGAGTGAGAGACTCCCGCAACCACCGCGCTAACTCATTCAGTTTTATTGTACTAGGGGCGCTTGGGCAATACTCCCTAGACCAACGGCAGATAATACGGCGACCCATTCACTGCGGGCTAGGTTCCGTGTGGCTTCATTCCCTTGCAGCTCGGCCAAAATCGCCAAGGTTTCGTACCAAAGGCCTGCATCAACTGCTGCCCCAAGGCGATCGCCCCCACTCTTGCCCTGAAGTTGCTTTGCCAAATCCGTGGCCGGCTGCACCCGCGAAATCACGCCACTGACAGAGATAAAGGCGGAGGGATCATCGGCATCAGCACCACACAGTAGGGTAAAGGTCCAGCGGTAGTCTTGGCCGGGTTGGAGTTGCACATTGGGCTTCAGTGCCAGAATCCCCGGTTCAGCGGGTAGATCCACCACCATTGTTGCTAGGGGACGATGCTCAGCATCAGCAATCACCACTTCCCCCTGCGTGGCTTTGCTCTTGGGCACAAAAACAAAGAGGGTTGGTGTCGCCACAGCCGTTTGGCCAAGGTGGGTATCAGGGAGTAAGGCGGTTAAACGTTCACTGCCGCTAACACAGGCTCCACGGGTTGCCCCCCCAAAGCGACTACCGGGAACACCACGGTTCGGCAGATTCGCCCGCAGTCGCGCCACAAGACTGGAAGGCTGGCTCACCACAGGGGTCGTTCCCTGAGCAAGGCTGAGAGAACCAAGGGACAACAGAAAGAGGGGCACCGCAGGTACAAGGGCAAGGTAGGAACGCATGGCCAAACTCCTAAGAAGAATAGCTCTACCCTAGCCCTAGGGAGTCGGCCTTGGCAGTGAACTCGCTTACCGTTGGGGTGTGATTGCGATCGCTTGCTCTAGGCAGTGGCACTGGCCAACTGCCGCAAAATCTTGAGCGCCTCATCTACGTGGGCTTTGAAGTTGAGCATAGAGTCAAAAACGTAGCGCACCACACCCTCTTGATCAATGACATAGGTGACTCGCCCCGGAAAGAGACCAAAGAGCGAAGAGGCACCATACTGCTGGCGAACCTTGTTGCCGGGATCACTGAGGACGAGAAAGGGGAGTTGGTGATTTTTCTGGAAGCCCTGCTGCCGCTCCACGGGGTCGCCACTAATGCCAATCACTTCAGCGCCCAGTTCTTGGAAAACACTGTAGGCATCGCGAAAGGCACAGGCTTGAATCGTGCAGCCGGGGGTTTCTGAGGCGGGGTAAAAGTAGAGGACAACGTTCTTTTTGCCACGAAAGTCAGAGAGCTTCACCTTGCGGCCATCGGCAGCCGTGAGTTCAAAGTCAGGGGCGCGATCGCCCACTTGAATTGCTGTGGCCATACTCTCGCTAATTGCCTCCCAACCACTTTTGGCCATTCAGGCGCTGCATCACCCCAAAGACCAGTAGATCAAGCGTTACTTTACGCTCATCCCCCAAAAATGGCTCAATGGTGCTGGGGGCAATGCCACCGCTGCTACAGACAAAAGCCTTCGGCCCTTGGATATCCCCCTCTAGGAAGTAGAGGCGAAACTGATACATTCCCTTGCCCCACTCACCCATCACGGTATTCTCCTCTAGGCGCAGACTCACATCCCCCACTTTGGCGCTGAGGGCGTTCTGGAGAGCCGGCAAAAAAGCCTCATTAATAAACTCAGCAAAGGGTTTATCCTCAATGGCGGGGGGCTTTTCTTTTTTGGGGGCTTGGGTGGGCGTCTCTTCTGCCATAGCGCTGCTATAGGGTACCATTTCCTCTGCATGATAGCACTCTCCCTTGCAGGCAACGGCCATGGGGCAATTAGAATTACGACGCCCAACGATTAAGGATTTAGATAGCATCGTTCAACTGGATCAGGTGTGTCTGGGGGGCTTTTGGTCGCACCAAGGCTATGCCCGTGAGTTGGAGAATCCGCAACATACGCTGCTGGTGGTGGCCACCCTTGATGGGGTGTGGGGCTGTGGCGTGAGCTGGGGGATTGCCGATGAATTGCACCTAGTGCTGTTGATGGTGCATCCGCAGTACCGGCGGCAGGGGTTAGCAGGGTTACTCCTATGTCGGCTCTTGCAACTGGGGCATCAAGGGGGCGATCGCCAGTGGGCAACGTTGGAAGTACGCGCCAGCAATGCAGCCGCCCAAGGACTCTATCAGCACTTTGGCTTTGAACTGGTCGGACGGCGTCCCCACTACTACGAGAACCCCCCAGAGGATGCCCTGATTCTTTGGCGCAATCACCTCAATACTCCCGAAATGGGGCAGGAACTTAAGCGGCACTGGCAGCACTGGCGATCGCGGGTTGAGGCGCAAGGTTGGTCGCTCATCGATGACACCTAGAGAGCCGAGGGGTGACATATTGCGCTTTGTTACGGCGCTTTCCCCGACCCTTGGGCTGGCGAACGATAATGAAAGGGACACGTTTGGGAGACTTGTCCCATGAACTTGCTGGAACAGTTGCGACAAATGACAGTTGTGGTCGCCGATACGGGAGACATCCTCGCCATCGAAAAATTCACCCCCCGTGATGCCACCACCAATCCCTCGTTGATTACGGCTGCTGCCCAAATGAAGGAGTACCAGCCCATTGTGGATGAAACCCTGCGCAAAGCCAAAGCTGATTTGGGGTCTGGTGCTACTCCCCGTGAGATTGTCTCCCTTGCTGTGGATCGCTTGGCGGTGGCCTTTGGCTTGAAAATTTTGCAAATTATCCCCGGTCGGGTCTCAACGGAAGTAGATGCGCGGCTCTCCTACGATACAGAAGCTACAGTGCAAAAGGCGCGGGAGTTGATTGGCCAATACGAAGCCGCAGGCGTGGGGCGCGATCGCGTGCTGATTAAAATTGCCTCGACCTGGGAAGGCATCCGCGCTGCCGAAATTCTCGAAAAAGAGGGCATTCACTGTAATTTAACCCTACTGTTTGGCTTCCATCAGGCGATCGCCTGTGCTGAGGCGGGTGTGACATTGATTTCCCCCTTTGTTGGGCGCATTCTCGACTGGTACAAGAAAAAAACAGGTCGTGCCGAGTATCCAGGGCCTGAGGATCCAGGGGTGATTTCCGTCACCAAAATCTACAACTACTACAAGAAATTCGGCTACCCCACGGAAGTGATGGGCGCCAGCTTCCGCAACATTGGCGAAATTATTGAACTGGCGGGTTGTGATCTGCTGACGATTTCACCGGCACTGCTACAGGAGCTACAAAACACCAGTGGCGAGCTAAAACGCAAACTGGATCCGGCGATCGCTGCCACCCTTGACATTGAAAAAGTCGCTATGGATGAAGCCACCTTCCGCAAGATGCACGCGGCTGATGAGATGGCCAGTGAAAAACTGGATGAGGGCATTAAGGGCTTCACCAAGGCACTGGAGACCCTTGAGGATCTCTTGACGCAGCGACTGACCCGCCTTGAAGGGGCGGAAACCCTCACCCATGCAGCAGAAGAACTCTTCCATGTCTATGACCTCGATGGCGATGGCATTATTACCCGCGAAGAGTGGCTGGGAACGGATGCAGTGTTTGATGCCCTCGATGCCAACCACGATGGTAAGGTGACCCCGGAGGACATGGGAGCAGGCTTGGGGGTGGTGCTGCACTTGGCCAAGGCCAAATAACAAAGACCAACTTGGCAGTCTTGCATCAGCATCCTCTGTGCGTCACAGTGGAAGAAGCGTTCATAGCTGATGCACCAACGATGTCTGATACTTCTCCCTCCTTTCAGCAATTTCTCAGGGATTGTGAGCAATTGGGGCTACTGCGCCTTGTGGTTACAAACGAAACTGCCGTTCTGGAGGTGCGATCGCCCCTCACCAAGGTTTTCTATGCTGAACTGCCCAAGGGGCGCTATGCCAATATGCACACGGAGGACTTTGAGTTTCACTTGAATATGGATCAGGTGGCCAAAATTCGCTTTGAGGAAGGGCAAGCCAAGCGGGGCAACTTTCCTACCTACGCCATTCGCTTTCTCGATGCCAATGAGAAATCCGTCCTCAGTGCCTTTTTGCAGTGGGGTAAGCCCGGTGAATACGCCGCAGGTCAAGTGGCAGCTTGGCACACCCTGCGGGAACGCTACGGTACAGAGTGGCAACCCGTGGTGGCCGCCCTTGAGGCAAAAGCGTCCAGCGCAACCCATGGATAGGGATCTATGAGAGTCGTTGTAACCGGTGCTACTGGATTTGTCGGGCAGCAGGTCGTCAGCGCCCTCAGCGATCGCGGCGATCACGTGGTTGCCTTAGTACGCTCCCCGGCGAAAGCCGCCAAACAATTCGCTGGCATGACCCATGTTGAATGGGTGGGCTATACCCCCAAAGCCGCTGGGGACTGGTTTGCTGCCCTTGAGGGGGCGGATGCAGTAATTAACTTGGCAGGAGAACCCCTTGCCAATGGTCGCTGGACAGCGCAGCGCAAACAGGAGATCTACGGTAGCCGGGTTGTCGGCACACAGCAGTTGGTGCGGGCGATCGCCCAATGTCAACAGCGCCCGCGGGTATTGGTCTCGACCTCTGCCATTGGCTACTACGGCACTAGCGATACAGAAACGTTTGTCGAAACCCATGCAGCGGGAAATGATTTTCTGGCCAAGGTCTGTGTGGACTGGGAAGCGGCTGCCCAAGGGGTAACGGATTTAGGGGTGCGGTTCGTAATTCTGCGTTTTGGCATTGTCCTCGGCGAGCAGGGGGCACTGGCCAAGCTCCTATTGCCCTTTCAGTTATATCTAGGGGGGCCCCTTGGGTCGGGTCAGCAGTGGTTTTCGTGGATCCATCAGCAGGATTTAGTGCGCCTGATTCTGGCCGCAGTGGATCAAGCGGGAATGCAGGGGGTTTACAATGCCACCGCCCCAGAGCCACTGACGATGGCGGACTTTTGCCGGGTATTAGGAGAGGTGATGCAGCGCCCCTCTTGGTTGCCTGTGCCCGCCGCCGTCCTCCAATTGCTGCTGGGGGAAGGTGCCGATGTGGTGCTCAAGGGGCAGCGGGTCTTGCCGGAGCGGACGCTGGCTACGGGATTTCAATTTGACTACCCCAACGCCAAGGCAGCTCTCACCAACCTCCTCAAACCACGATATACTGATGGTTCCCGCTAGTTTGGTGCAAGATGGTGGAATTGACCCCCGCAGCCATTCAAGAGTTGGAACGTCTCCAAGCCCATGGCGTCAGTCGAGGTCGAGCCGCGATTCTACGGATTCAGGTGCAACCTAGTGCCTGCGGTGACTGGCGCTACGATCTTGCCCTTGTGACCGAACCCGAGCCGACGGATGTGCTCACCCAGTCCCAAGGCTGGACGATCGCGATCGCGGCGGAAGCGGCTGAGATGTTGCGGGGGTTGCGGGTGGATTACATCGAAGACTTAATGGGGGGCGCTTTTCGCTTCCACAATCCCAATGCCAGTCAAACCTGTGGCTGTGGCATGGCCTTTCGGGTGAGCGGATCGTAGGTTTCAGAAATCACTATGGGCAATACGTTTGGGCATCTCTTTCGCGTCACCACCTTTGGTGAATCCCATGGGGGCGGTGTGGGGGTGGTTGTGGATGGCTGCCCTCCCCGATTGGAACTGTCAGAAGCGGATATTCAAAAGGAACTGGATCGCCGCCGCCCCGGCCAAAGTCGGCTCACGACCCCTCGCCAAGAGAGCGATCGCTGTGAAATTCTCTCCGGGGTCTTTGAGGGCAAAACCCTCGGCACGCCCATTGCGATTCTGGTGCGCAACAAGGACACTCGCCCCGAAGATTATGCCGAAATGGCACAGGTCTATCGTCCCTCCCATGCAGATGCTACCTATGACGGCAAATACGGGATTCGCAACTGGCAAGGGGGTGGGCGTTCCTCGGCACGGGAAACCATTGGGCGGGTTGCAGCGGGGGCGATCGCCCGCAAAATTCTGGCTCAAGTCGCGGGTACCGAAATCATTGCCTACGTCAAGCGGGTCAAGGACATTGAAGCCGTTGTTGATCCTGATACCGTGGCAGCGGCTGCCGTTGAGGCGAATATCATGCGCTGTCCCGATGCCACCACCGCAGAAAAGATGATTGCCCTTGTGGATGACGTGCGGCGGCAAGCCAACTCTATTGGCGGTGTCATTGAGTGCGTGGTTCGCAATGTGCCTGTCGGCCTAGGCTCCCCCGTCTTTGACAAACTAGAAGCAGATCTTGCCAAGGGGGTGATGTCGCTGCCCGCCAGTAAGGGCTTTGAAATTGGTTCTGGCTTTGCCGGTACCCTGCTCACGGGTCAAGAGCACAATGACGAGTTCTATACCGATGAACAGGGAAGAATTCGCACCCGCACCAATCGCTCTGGGGGGGTTCAGGGGGGCATCTCCAATGGCGAAAACATTATTTTGCGGGTAGCTTTTAAGCCCACCGCCACCATTGGCCAAGCCCAGAAAACCGTGAACCAAGCAGGCGAGGAGACAATTCTAGCGGCAAAAGGGCGGCATGATCCCTGTGTGTTACCGCGAGCGGTGCCGATGGTCGAGGCAATGGTAGCTCTCGTTCTCTGTGACCATCTCCTCCGGGATCATGCCCAGTGTCATCTGCTGTTTTAGCGACTGCGATTGAGGGCAATCAGTAACCGCAGGATAAAGATAAACAGGTTGATGTAGGTCAGGTACATCGAAAGGGCAGCAGAGAGGTACTGATCATCGCGGTAGGTACGGGGCAGCACAAAGAAGTCCACCACCGCAGCCCCCACAAAGAGCACGACACCAATGCCAGAAATCGCAATTTCCAGAAACGTGGGTGTAAAGACACCAAAGAAGCTGAAGACTAACTGGAGAACGAGCACCACCAGCAGGGCAATAATCCCCAGTTGTACCGTTTTGGCAAGGGCAAAGCCATCGCGTTCCGACAGATTGGAACCAATGGGACTAGCGGCCATAAACGTGATGCCACAGCCGCCAGCGGCAATGATGATCCCCATAATGCCTACAGTGCTGAGGGCAAGGGCAATCAATCCAGAGAGCGTATAACCCGACAGCAAACTGTAGGTGGCCAATAGGGGTAGGGCTAGCCCATTATTCCCTTTGCGAGCGGCTCCCTGCGCCACAAAAAAGAGGACAAGTTCAGCAATAATGGCCACAATAAACGTGGGCATGAAGAGTTGGGGCGCAGCAGCAAGCACGCCCAGACCACCCCAGCTACCCACCGCCGTCAGGACGAGGCCACCACCGACAAAGGGCAGGGCATTGCGAATCACATTGGGACCGACGATCGCGCTACTGCGCGCCTCGCGAATCGCCTCTTGAAAATTACTGGTACTACTCACGGGAATCCTCCAAGGGTGGTGAATAGACAACATGGCCAGATGGCATAGTTCTATTGTGCCAAAATTCCCAAGGGCACCTAGCTGGCAACAACCACGGAGACCTCTGGTGGCGGGGCGGTTATCTCTAATGGCGGATAGAATTGGGTCAAGACACTCAAGGATAGATGCTCCACCGTTGGGTAGTATCCCAGCCATTGACTGGCTAACTGGGCAAATTGTTCGGGTATCCCACTGACATAAAAGTGCACTTGGCCTTGGGGGCAAGGAGTCGCTAAATTCATGGCCTCTAGTTTGCGCACTGTTGCACGGGCAACGGCATGGGCAGGATCAAGGTGATGAACCGTTGCGGGCAAATACTGCTCAATCACAGGGCGCAGGTGGGGGTAATGGGTGCAACCATAAATGAGGGTATCGGGGTCAAATTGAACTAGGGGGTTTAGGGTCTGACAAACAATGCGGTGGACGCGATCGCCCTCTAGGCAATTGCTTTCCACAAGGGGGACAAACTCAGGGCAAGCCACTTGAGCGATCGCCACTGTGGGTGAGAGTTCCTGAAGTGCCCGTGCATAGGCACCGCTTTTAACCGTTGCGGGGGTAGCAATGACACCAATGCGCTTTCCCAGCGTGACCGCCATCTTGGCAGCGGGGACAATCAAGCCAAGGATCGGAAAGGGAAACTCACTGCGAACCTGTGCCAAGGCAAGGGCTGAACTGGTGTTGCAGGCCATCACCGCCATCTTGACGCCTTGGGAATGCATCCACGTCAAAATCTCCCGCACATATTGCAGGATTTCACTGCGGCGGCGAGTTCCATAGGGCAACCGTGCTGTATCCCCAAAGTAGAGAAACGATTCTTGGGGTAAAAGGCGTTGGAGTGCCTGTAAAACCGTTAAGCCGCCCACCCCACTGTCAAACACGCCAATCGCTCCCAGAGGATTTAGCCCTAGGGATGTCTTGTGCCAGTTGTCCACTCGAACCTCGACCTCACACCAACAAAAATGACATTGCCCCGTTCAGAGAGAGGGCAACCACAGCCAATCTACTGCCCTTTTCACAGGGATGAAACACGCTCCAAACTGTGAGAGCCACAATACATCCCCTTCATGGACGCTAGGTCTGAGAAAAGGGCTGTAGTGCCACTCTAGCAGGTTTTGCCAAGAACCGAATAATTGACGCCAAGACCGAACATAGAGTGCTATACATTGAATCACAGAGCACCCGTGGCTGTAAGTTTCGTCACCCCCTGTGGGGAATTATGGTGTGAGGATAGGAAAAACAATGCTCAGTCAGGAACAGCTCACCAGTTCCCAGGAGTGTGAGCGCGCATGGATTGAAATTGATTTGGCGGCCTTGGCAGCGAATACCCAACATCTTCGCCAATGGCTGGCACCAACAACGGAACTTTTAGCCGTGGTGAAAGCAGATGCCTATGGTCATGGCGCCCTCACGGTGGCACAGACGGTTTTAGCCCACGGTGCAACTTGGCTAGGGGTGGCAACAATCCCCGAAGGGATTGCCCTACGGCAGGTGGGGATTACAGCGCCAATTTTGGTCTTGGGATCCGTCAATTTGCCCGTGCAGGTGCAGATGATGGCCGAGTGGCAGCTTCAGCCTACTCTCTCCACACCCAAGCAAGCGCTGATTTTCTCCGACTACGCCGATCACCGGCGGGAACCTCTTGATGTTCATTTGATGATTGATACAGGCATGTCCCGCTTGGGCTGTCCGTGGCAGAATGCAGTCGAATTTGTGCAGTTTGTGCAGCGGTTACCCCACCTGTGCATCCAAGGAATCTATTCTCACTTTGCCAGTGCCGATGACCCCGATCCCAGTTTGATGTGGCAGCAGCAGGTCTATTTTGAACAGGTGTGGGAACAGATTTCGGCCCTAGGTTTAGGGGCTGTGCGACGTCACATGGCCAATTCGGCAGCCACCTTGGCCAACCGCAGTAGTCACTATGACATGGTGCGCGTTGGTTTGAGTCTCTACGGCGTGTATCCGGCGCCCCATTTACGGGGGGTGGTGCCGCTGCGACCAGTGATGCAAGTGCGATCGCGCATTACCCTGTTGAAGGAGATTCCCGCCCATACGGGCATTAGCTATGGCCACCAATTCATTGCCCCAAAACCGATGAAAATTGCCGTTGTGGGCATTGGCTACGCTGATGGGGTGCCCCGCCTTCTTTCCAACAAGCTCGAAGTCTTGGTTCAGGGAAAGCGCGTTCGCCAAGTGGGGGCCATTACGATGGATCAACTGATGATTGATGTCAGTGACATTGATGGCCTTCAGGAGGGGGATGTGGTGACCCTTCTTGGCGAAGATGGCGGGGACTGCCTAACCGTAGAAACTTGGGCGGACACCCTAGGCACAATTACTTGGGAAATTCTCTGTGGCTTCAAGAACCGCTTGCCGCGTATTCCCGTGTCCTAAAATTTCGCTACTCTCCTTCAGAGGTGAGTTCGCCAATGTCCTCAAACCAAAGCTGGGGATGCTGCGTAATAAAGTCCCGCATTAACTGCTGGCATCGCTCCAAGTTCAGGTCAATCACCTCAACGCCGTGGGCTGCCATGAACTCCCGCGCCCCCGGAAAGGTCTGGGATTCACCCGCAATGACTTTTTTGATGCTAAACTGCACCACAGCACCCGCACAGAGATAGCAGGGCATTAGGGTTGAGTAGAGCACCGTATCCTCATAGCGACCGATGCGACCCGCATTGGCCAGACAGTCAATCTCCGCATGCAGAATCGGACTACCCCGCTGCACCCGTTGGTTGTGGCCGCGACCAATGATTTGGCCATTGCGCACCAAGACCGAGCCAATCGGAATGCCACCTTCTCTGAGTCCTTGTTCTGCTTCGGCGATCGCCGCCGCCATAAATTCATCCATGATTGTCCGCCTGAGCAAATGTTCATTCCTAGTAAACGTCTTTTTCTGAACGGGTGTCTAGTCTTGGTATGATGCAAGCCAGAATCTGGTGGTATCAGTGTCCATGATCAAGTTTTTGGTAACGGGTGGGGGTGGTTTTATTGGCGCCAACTTTGTGCGCTTAGCCCTTACGGAAGGCTGGGGGGCGGTACTCAACCTCGATAAAGTGACCTATGCCTGTCACCCCGGCACTTTGGCCATGCTCGAGCAATTGCCCAATTATCAATTTGTCAAGGGGGATGTGGGCGATCGCCCCCTTGTCCAAGAGCTATTGCAAACCTTTCAGCCCGATGCCGTGATTCACTTTGCTGCCGAAAGCCATGTCGATCGCTCCATCAATAGTCCCCAAGACTTTATCCAAACCAATGTTGTGGGCACCGCCAATCTCCTAGAGGAGGTCAAAACCTACTGGCAACAGTTACCCACTGGAGCACAGGAGCAGTTCCGCTTCATTCATATTTCCACCGATGAAGTCTATGGCAGCCTTGGCCCTGAGGATCCGCCCTTTCGGGAGGACACCCCTTACGCCCCCAACAGCCCCTATGCCGCTTCAAAGGCTGCCTCGGATCACTTGGTGCGAGCTTACCACCACACCTACGGCCTGCCCACCCTGACAACGAATTGCTCCAACAACTATGGTCCCTACCAGTTTCCCGAAAAGCTGATTCCGCTGGTGATCTGCCAAGCCCTAGCGGGGCAACCGCTGCCGATATATGGCGATGGTCAAAATGTGCGGGATTGGCTCTACGTTGAAGATCACTGCCGTGCGGTCTATACCGTTTGGCAAAAGGGTCAGGTGGGGGAAACCTACAACATTGGTGGCAACTGCGAAAAGCCGAACCTTGAGGTCGTGCACACCCTCTGCGATCTGCTGCAAACCCTTGTGCCCCGGTCTGATTTGAATTACTGCAGCTTGATTACCTTTGTGAGCGATCGCCCCGGCCACGATCGCCGCTACGCCATTGACGCCCGTAAAATTCAGCGGGAACTGGGGTGGCAGCCCCAAGAAACCTTCAGCAGTGGCCTTGAAAAAACCGTGCAGTGGTATCTTGCCCATCAAGACTGGGTAGAAGCAGCGCGCACCGCCGACTACAGTGCTTGGCTGGCAACCCACTATGGCAGCGTTCTTAGTCATTGCCCATGAAAGGAATTATTTTGGCTGGTGGCTCTGGAACCCGCCTCTATCCCCTGACACAGGTGCTCAGTAAACAACTGATGCCCATTTATGACAAGCCGATGATTTACTATCCCCTCTCAATTCTGATGCTGGCGGGGATTCGGCAGATCCTCATTATTTCTACCCCAGAGCACCTCTATCTTTTTGAAAAGCTTCTAGGGGATGGTCATCAGTGGGGCTTGTCCCTCAGCTATTGTGTGCAGCCTCAGCCCAATGGTCTCGCGGAAGCTTTTATCCTAGGGCGGGAGTTTTTACAAGGAGAACCCGTCTGCCTCACCCTTGGGGATAATCTACTCTACGGCCATGATTTACCCCAAAAATTGCAACAGGGGGCGCAATTGACGGAAGGGGCAATGATTTTTGGCTATCGGGTGGCCAATCCGCAGCAGTACGGTGTGATTGAGTTTGATGCCAGCGGTCGCGTCCTCGGCATTGAGGAAAAGCCAGCGGTGCCCAAGTCCAACTATGCGGTGCCCGGCATCTATTTCTATGACCATCAAGTGTGCGATCTGGCAGCCCAGCTTCAACCATCGGCGCGGGGGGAACTGGAAATCACCGATCTCAACCGCCTCTACCTTGAAAAGGGACAACTGCGGGTGGAATTGCTCGGCCGCGGCTATGCGTGGCTGGATACGGGTACCCATGATCTGCTGCAACAGGCCAGCAGCTTCATTCGCACGCTGGAGGAACGGCAGGGGGTGAAAATTGCCTGCTTAGAGGAAATTGCTCTGCATCAGGGCTACATTACCCCAGAGCAACTTTATGAACTCGCCCAACCCCTGCGCAAAAGTAGCTACGGTCAATATCTCTTGCAGGTGTGGGCAGAAGTCACTGGAGGCATTCATGCTTAAGGTACAACCGCTGGCGATCGCTGACGTTCTGCTCTTGGAACCCCGTGTCTTTCGCGATCAGCGGGGCTTTTTCCTAGAAAGCTTTAATCAGCGGGCTTTTATGGCCGCTACAGGCTTAGAGGTGACCTTTGTCCAAGACAATCACTCTGCCTCACAACAGGGCGTGCTACGGGGATTACACTACCAGCACCAACAGCCCCAAGGCAAACTCATTCGCGTGATCGAGGGGGAAATTTTCGATGTCGCAGTCGATTTGCGGCGCTCTTCGCCCACCTGTGGCCAATGGGTGGGGACTTGGCTGAGTGCGCAGACCTTCCAGCAACTGTGGATTCCCCCTGGCTTTGCCCATGGTTTCTGGGTGCAATCAGCCACTGCCCAAGTGCTCTACAAAACAACGGACTACTACAATCCGGGGGATGAATATACGCTGCTGTGGAATGATCCAACCGTCGGCATTCAATGGCCGATCGACAGCGAACCCCTCCTTTCTGCCAAGGATCAGCAGGGCAAGTCGTTCAACGAACTTCCCCTATTTGCTTGAGATAAAAAATCCCTCCCCAATTGGAGAGGGACACTCAGACGAGGATACGATTAGGCTCTACAGAGCGTTACCACGGGGGAGTACCTCTTCTGGGAAGACAAAGTTTTCATGGGGTTGGTCTTGGGGCGCCATCCAAGCGCGAATGCCCTCGTTCAAGAGCAGGTTCTTCGTGTAGAACGTCTCAAACTCAGGGTCTTCCGCTGCCCGAATCTCCTGCGAAATAAAGTCGTAAGACCGCAGGTTCAACGCCAGACCCACCACGCCAATCGCACTCATCCACAGCCCCGTCACGGGCACAAACAACATGAAAAAGTGCAACCAGCGCTTGTTCGAGAAGGCAATGCCAAAAATTTGGCTCCAGAACCGGTTGGCCGTCACCATCGAGTAGGTCTCTTCCGATTGGGTGGGGCTAAAGGCACGGAAAGTGCTGGCGCCTTCGCCATCTTGGAAGAGGGTGTTCTCCACTGTGGCACCGTGGATGGCACACAACAGGGCACCGCCGAGCACACCGGCCACCCCCATCATGTGGAAGGGGTTCAAAGTCCAGTTGTGGAACCCTTGGAAGAACAGCAGGAAGCGGAAGATGGCAGCCACGCCAAAGCTGGGGGCAAAGAACCAACTGGATTGCCCCAAGGGATAGATCAAAAAGACGCTGACAAAAACGGCAATGGGGGCACTGAAGGCAATGGCGTTGTAGGGACGGATGCCCACCAAGCGAGCAATTTCAAATTGCCGCAGCATGAAGCCAATGAGGCCAAAGGCGCCGTGGAGGGCGATAAAGGTCCACAGACCGCCCAGTTGGCACCAGCGGGTGAAGTCCCCTTGGGCTTCGGGACCCCAGAGGAGCAGGAGGGAGTGCCCCATGCTGTTGGCGGGGGTGGAAACGGCAACGGTGAGGAAGTTGCAGCCTTCGAGGTAGCTGGAGGCGAGGCCGTGGGTGTACCAAGAGGTCACAAAGGTGGTACCGGTCAGCCAGCCCCCGAGGGCAAGGTAGGCGCAGGGAAACAGCAGGATGCCTGACCAGCCGACAAAGACAAATCTGTCACGCTTGAGCCAGTCGTCGAGGATGTCAAACCATCCCCGTTCTGCTGGCGCTCGTCCAATTGCGATCGTCATAAAACTCAACTCCGAAAGGAAGTGATAAAGGCAGATTCGTGAGGTAGCTCAATGGGACGATAAGAGCCAAGTTTACGAATCTTAATAACGACTCTAATCTAGCAAAGGCGTTTTGTGGTTTTCAACAAGGCATATCCCGTGGGATGACCTTGTATATCCGATATAGCCCTTTTCCAGACGACGGGGATCCACTACTGAAGCGTTCTCCTGCCCATCACGCTGTTTTGCGCAGAGTGTTCACTTGCTGTGAAAAGGGCTGTAAGATACTCGGTGTTTCTTGTGCTCAATTTCCCTATGGGTTACCCCCTTGTGATGCCCACCATTCCCGCAAAAGTCTCAGTTTTCGGATTTCCCCTTCATTTGGTGGACAACGCTCCTGAGTGGCTGCTAATGCAACAGCGGGATGGCCATGGTCAGCACGTGATCACGCTCAATTCAGAGATGGTGATGCTGGCGGAGCGAACACCAGAGTTTGCTGATGTTTTACACCGTGCTGATTTGGTGATTCCCGATGGATCGGGGGTCATTCTCTACCTCAAGTTGCATGGCCTTTCGGTGCGCCGTCTGCCGGGGATTGAATTTGCCGAAGCCCTCCTGCGACTTGCCAATGAGGCGCCCCAGCCCAAGCGGGTCTTCTTCTATGGGGCAGCGCCGGGGGTGGCAGAAAAAGTAGCTGAGCGCTGGCATCGAGAGTTGCCCAACCTGAACATTATTGGTGTGCAGTCAGGCTACCACGATGCCGATACAGAGGTTGCTCTCATTGAAACGCTAAAGGAGACACAACCCCACATTATTTTTGTGGCTTTGGGAGTTCCCCGTCAGGAATATTGGATTGATCGCCATCGTCACATTTGTCCAGAGGCGATTTGGGTTGGCGTGGGCGGTAGTTTTGATGTGTGGGCAGGGGTTAAAAAGCGAGCACCCAAGCTAATGCAAAAACTCCATCTAGAATGGCTCTACCGTCTGTATCAGGAACCGTGGCGCTGGCGGCGGATGTTGGCTTTGCCCCAATTTGCATGGAAGGCGCTTCTAAGTCGTTTGTATGGGCGACAGCGTTTCTCGTCCCGATGACAGCAGTGACCCCAGTGGTACCCCCCTGCGAACCCACCTCTGAGGGGGTAATCGTTGCAGAACTGTGGCAAGTCACGAAGTCCTTTGGTGGCACTTTGCCCTGCTTACATCGCGTCAATTTACAACTGCGACGGGGAGAGTTTTATTTTCTCACGGGTGCTTCGGGGTCGGGTAAATCCACCCTCTTAAAACTCCTCTGTGGCCAAGTTCGCCCAGATCAGGGCATAGTTCGCCTCTTTGGTGAGGAAGTCAATCCCCAACAGGATCGACGGATGGCACAGTTGCGGCGGCGCTTGGGGGTAATCTTTCAAGACTTTAAGCTGCTGGGCGATCGCTCCGTGGCAGACAATGTGGCTTTTGCGCTGCTGGTGCGCGGTATTCCCAAAGCAGAAATTCAGCAGCGGGTACAAACGGCGCTCAAACTGGTGGGCCTGAGCCACAAAGCCAATGCCAATCCCCAATCTCTATCGGGGGGAGAGCAGCAGCGGGTGAGCATTGCTCGGGCAATCGTTGGTGGGCCTGAGCTATTGCTGGCGGATGAACCCACGGGCAATCTGGATCCGCAAACCAGCCAGCAAATTCTTGCCCTGCTCCATCGCCTCCATCAACATGGGCTAACGGTTCTCTTTACCACCCATGACTTAGCCTTGACTCGCTTAGTCCCCCATCGGATTCTCCATTTGCACCATGGCAAACTTGAGTCCCTTACCCACCCTTGACTTTTTGCTTCCAGAAGTGCGCCGCAGTCTCTGGCGCGGTGGTTGGCTCAATGGCGCAGCCGTTATTGCTGTGGCCGTGACGCTCTTTATTTTTGGTTGGGGCTGGCAAGTGTCGCACCTCCTTGGCGCTAGTGTCGAGTCCTTGGGCAATCGGCTAGAAATTACGGCCTATGTGTCGCCGACTCTTCCCGCAGCCAAAGTGGCCAGCCTTAAGGAGCAGTTGGCGGCATTACCGGGGGTAGCCGACTTCACTTGGATTGATCGCGATCGCGCTTGGGCACAATTGCAAGCTGATTTAGGCCTCAAAAGTGAACAGGGTGGCTTAGCCCTCTTTGACACCAATCCCCTCAGCGATGAAATCAAGATCCGCGCCCAAAGCCTCGAACAGGTGGCTCCCCTGGCCAGCCAAATTGCCCAAAAGGAAGGCATTGAGTCGGTGCAGTATCTTGAGCGTGCCCTAACGGGTCTGCAAAGTGTGCAGCGGGTGGTGCGGGCAGTCACGTTCATTTTGGTGCTGCTCCTGAGTTTAACGGTAGTTGCCTTAGTGAGCGCCATTTTACGGTTGATTATCCTTGTGCGCCAACCTGAAATTGAGATCATGACATTGGTGGGCGCCACCCAAACTTGGATTTATACCCCCCTATTTATTCAAGCCGCTAGTCTAGGTGGCGGCGGTGGTTTACTGGCGTGGATAGTTGGCTGGGGCAGTAGTCAACAGCTGCAGCAGTGGTTAACCCAACAGGCCAGTTTTCGCGCCCTTGCCAGCAATGTTTCCCTTGAATGGTCGCTGGGCTTGGGGGTGT
This sequence comes from Thermosynechococcus sp. QS41, assembly GCF_031583515.1. Lineage (NCBI taxonomy): Bacteria > Bacillati > Cyanobacteriota > Cyanophyceae > Acaryochloridales > Thermosynechococcaceae > Thermosynechococcus > Thermosynechococcus sp. QS41. The sequence continues at coordinate 1,596,703 of NZ_CP134181.1, read as the reverse complement.
TCCTGATCATCATTGGGGTAATTTTGGGGCTAGTGAGTACCCGATTGGCACTGCCAACCACCTCTCAGCGGTAGGCGGCTATGCCACAATAAATGGGGCAATGACGATTGATTCTAAGGGCTATGGCACAATTTACGGCTGACGAGAAAGCAATTGTTCAAAATTATTTCAACACGACCGGCTTCGATCGCTGGCGGCGCATCTATGGCACGGATCAGGTCAGCAAGGTGCAAGCGGATATCCGCATGGGACACCAACAGACCATTGATACGGTACTAGCATGGCTCAAGGCTGATGGCTCCCTCAAGGGTAAACTCATTTGTGATGCGGGCTGTGGTGTTGGTAGTCTGAGCATTCCCCTTGCGGAATTGGGGGCACGGGTCTATGCCAGTGACATTTCCGAGAAGATGGTGGCCGAAGCCCGCGATCGCGCCGCTGCTCAATTGAATGGCCACCATGAACTCATCCTCAGTGTCAGTGATCTTGAAGCCCTGCGGGGACAATACCATACCGTCATCTGCCTTGATGTCCTCATCCACTATCCCGACAGCCAAATGGCAGGGATGCTAGCCCACTTGAGTTCCTTGGCGATGGAGCGACTGATCCTCAGCTTTGCCCCCAAAACACCAAAATATACGCTGCTAAAAAAAATTGGTGAATTCTTCCCCGGCTCCAGCAAGGCCACCCGTGCCTATCTCCACAGTGAGGAATTTATTGTGGGGATTTTGCGAGACTTGGGTTGGCGGATTGAACGCAATGCCATGACCAAAACCCGCTTTTACTTTTCGCGACTCCTAGAAGCAGTGCGCGCCTAGATGACGAACCTCAACCTCAGCTTGGCGGATCTGCAAGCCTTGGGGCGCCAGTGGGGGACATGGCTGCCGCCGGGGACAGTGCTCTTGTTAGCGGGGGATCTAGGGGCAGGGAAAACCACGTTTGTGCAAGCCTTGGGGGAGGGATTGGGCATTGCGGATGTCATCCAAAGCCCCACTTTCACGCTGATTCAGGAATACCCCGAAGGGCGTGTGCCCCTCTATCACTTTGATCTCTATCGCCTTACCCCTGCTGAAGTGGCGGAGTTGGCACCGGAACGCTATTGGCTTGGGGAAGAAATTGATCTCGGAATTGTTGCCATAGAGTGGCCCGATCGCCTGCCAACGCTACCCCCAGACTACCTTAGGCTCCAGCTTCAACGACAGCAGGATCGCACCTGTCTAACTCTGGAGGCTGTAGGGGCAGCGACATCGCTGTTGCCCAAATGCTTAAATCTTTGAGGGCGCGATCGCGATAAGCGGCATAGCGCAAGGCCTTTTGCCGAACGTTTTGCTCTAGGGGTGGCAGAATACCAAAGTTGGGGGGCATGGGCTGGAAGGTTTTGCTCTCCGCCGTACTGATGTAGTGGAAGAGGGCACCAGCCATCGTGGTTGGCGGCAATACCAAGGGTGGGAGTCCTTGTGCCAAGCGAGCCGCGTTCGTTCCCGCTAACCAGCCCCCCGCCGCTGCTGCTGTATACCCTTCGGTACCGGTAATTTGACCCGCCGCCAAGAGGGTGGGGCGATCGCGAAACTGGAGACTGGCACTCAACAACTTCGGCGCATTTAAGAAGGTATTGCGGTGCATCACCCCCATGCGCACAAACTCGGCCTGCTCTAAGCCCGGAATCATCCGCAAGACTCGCTGCTGCTCGCCCCAGCGCAAATTGGTTTGAAAGCCCACCAAGTTCCACAGTTGACCATGGCGATCCTCTTGGCGCAGTTGTGCCACCGCATAGGGACGCTCTCCCGTACGCGGATCTCGCAAGCCCACGGGTTTCAAAGGTCCAAAGCGCAGGGTATCCACCCCCCGCTGCGCCAACTCCTCTACGGGTAAGCAAGCCTCAAAAAATTGAGCATTCTCACGCTCAAAGTCCTTCAAGGGTGCCTGTTCAGCTTCACAGAGAGCCTGCCAAAAGCGCTGATATTCCTCAGCAGTGAAGGGACAGTTGAGATAGGCCGCTTCCCCTCGGTCGTAGCGGGAGGCCAAAAAGGCCACCTCACGGTTAATGGACTCCCCAACCACAATTGGGCTGGCAGCATCGAAAAAGCTGAGGTAGTCCAGTCCGGTAAAGCGTTGGAGATCCGCACTCAGCGCCTCACTGGTAAGCGGCCCGGTGGCTAGCACGACAATCCCGGTCTCTGGCAAATGGGGGAGTTCTTCGCGCCGCAATGTCACAAGGGGATGGCGTTCGAGGGTTTCAGTCAACTCACGACTAAACTGGGCACGATCCACCGCTAGAGCACCGCCGGCAGGCACTTGATGGCGATCGGCAGTGGCAATAATCAACGACCCAAGGGCACGCAGTTCATGGTGCAATAACCCCGTGGCGCGATCGCTCGCCTTGGCACCAAAGGAATTACTGCACACCAACTCTGCCAACTCCGCCGTATGGTGAGCTGGACTAGGCACATGGGGGCGCATTTCATACAGCACCACCGGCACACCCGCTCGAACAATTTGCCAAGCCGCTTCTGTACCCGCTAGACCACCACCAATGACCGTAATCGGTTCCATTGCTATCCTTCTGGGGGAGACTCCACTGCAACTTCTGAGCTGGGTAACGCCTCTGAGTCTTCTACCTCTGGCTTGAAGACCAAGCGCAACAGGGGTGGCGCAACGAACGTGGTCACAATCACCATGACGATAATACCGGCATCTAGAGCCTTCGAGAGCACACCGCTGGCCGACCCCACAGCCGCAAAAATCAAACCCACTTCACCGCGAGGCACCATACCAATGCCAATGGCCCAACGGTTAATTCCCGGCTGGCCAAAGACCGTTGCCCCTGTTACCACCTTACCAAGAATGGCCACCAATACAAGGAACGAGGCAATGATCAGACCCGCACGATTGGCCGGTTCTAGGGGATTGAGAACGCTAATATCGGTGCGTGCGCCAACACAGACAAAGAAAACTGGCACTAGCATATCGGCAATGGGCAAAATCTGCTCCTCTAGCTCACGTCGTTTTTCCGTTTCCCCCAAGACTAAGCCAGCGGTAAAAGCACCGAGAATCGCTTCCAATTGCAGCATCACTGCCACATAACCAAGGACAAAGGCAAAGATAAGAGAGGGAATCAGTAAGTTGCCGCGCGTTGTCAGGCGATCGACCATTCCCAAAAAGAAGGGACTCAGCAGCCGCCCCACGACAACAGACCCCACCAAAAAGACTACAGAGCTAATGATCAAGTAGATCACATTGCTAATCTCGACCGTGCCCGTTTTGGCTAGACTGGCCACCACTGCCAGCACAATAATGCCGAGAATATCATCGAGAACGGCTGCCCCAATGATGATTTGACCTTCCGGAGAAGTAAGACGTTGAATTTCGGCAAGGACTTTGGCTGTGATGCCAATACTGGTTGCCGTCAGAGCCGCCCCTGCAAAGATGGCCGGTACCAAGTCCACATGAAACAGCGTCACGAGGCCAAGGGTTCCTGCTGTAAAGGGAACCACCACCCCGCCCACAGCAACGATAGCTGCCTGCGGCCCCACCCTCAGCAAACCCTCTAGATCCGACTCCAAGCCAATCTCAAAGAGCAAAATCATGACGCCAATTTCTGAGAGGACGGCAATGACCTCACTGGCAGTATTGGCAACCACCGTAGCCAGCGGGTCATCCATACCGGTGGTCTGCTGAATAAACGTTGTCAGCACAGAGGGCTCAGTGGTTCCCCCTTCGGAAAAGACCAACAGGTGCAAGACCGAAATACCAACCACCACACCGCCCACCAGCTCACCCAACACCGGTGGAAAGTTAATGCGGGCACAAATTTCACCGCCCATTTTGCTCGCCAAGTAAATCACCACCAGACTCAGTAAAACAGCGGCCAAAATTAAAGGTGCTGCTTCCGCCAAGTTCACTGATTCTGCTGCCGCATTGGCAAAAAAGGGTTCAAACAGTAGCGCTATCAAAGGCATAGAAGCAAAGGCTCAAAACTCTTTAACTCAGTTAAGCATGCCTTCCCCTTTTGCTCAACCTGCCTCTGGCCTGAACCGAATCCTATTTCTTTCTGTCTAAATCAAGTTGGATTTCAATCGGTTTATCATCGTTTTTTATAGCAGCGGTCACTCGATCATGCGCATTCTCTTTGTCGAAGATGACCCCCAGCAGCGACAGCCCATTTGCCTAGCACTGCAGCGGCAGGGCTACACCGTTGATACTGCACCCGATTTGAAAACAGCCTACTCGTTAATCCATGAGGTGGATTATGAATTGCTCATTTTAGATTGGCTTTTACCCGATGGTGAAGGCACACAGCTGTGTCGCTATTACCGCCAGCAGCAAAAAACTGCGCCAATTGTATTTCTTACCGCAAAGGACACGACGGCGGATAAAGTCACTGGCTTAGATGTGGGTGCCGATGATTATCTCATTAAGCCCGTGGATCTATTGGAATTATTGGCACGCATCCGCGCCCTGCGGCGGCGATCGCCCCTCTGGCAGGGGGATGAACTAACCCTTGAGGGATTAACTCTCCACCTAGAGACTCGGAAGTTGAGCTATCAAGGTGCGGAAATTCAGCTTAAAAGTCGAGATTTTCAGTTGCTCAGCTACCTGATGCGCCATCCACGCCAAGTTCTCAGCTGCCAGCAAATTGAAAGTCAACTCTGGGAATGGGATAAATCCCCTGAGAGTAATGCGGTTGCTGTGCGAGTGAAACGGCTGCGGGAGCAATTGAAGCAACTGGGTGTAGAGCATTGGCTCAAAACCCACTATGGTAGTGGTTATTCCTTGAATCCCCAGCAAAATGTTTCTTAGGAAAGTAGTTGGATCAATTCGCTATCGTGCTGGCTTAATTATTGCCATGCCGATTATCTGTCTGTTCATTATTGTCGCGTCATTTATATGGTTGAAGCTAAACCTAATTGAAGATGATGAATGGGTGTTGCATACGCAAAAAGTACGACTAGAAACGCAAAAACTACTTAACTTACTGCTGGACTTGGAAACGGGTGTGCGTGGCTATAGCCTGACAGGCAGTCACCGCTTTCTGCAACCTTACATCGCGGCAAAATCCCGTATTTTTCCATCATTGGAAAAAATTAGAGAGCTGGTACAGGATAATCCTGAGCAACTTAAGGCTTTAGACTCAATCGAGGAAACCCTTCAGCAAAACATTCAGATTTTTGATCATTATGTGTATTCAGAAAATTTTGCATCTATGACTCATTTAGTCAGTAAATCCAACCAAGAGCAGAATATTGATTGGAATAAAAGTCGGATTTTAATGGAAAGAGCACGGCAAAGCATTTACGAATTTTATAAAAATGAGGAGGTTCTGTTGGGCGATCGCCGTCAACATCAAATTGAGTATCGAGAACTCGCATGGTCAATTATTATTGCTGCGGCAGTCATTGGTGGGATTACTAGTCTATTCTCAATTCATTTATTTTATCAATTGGTTACAGAGCTAGAGTCAAGAGAAAATGCTCTGCAAGCAAACAATGCTAAATTGTCTATTGTCTGTGATCAGCTTCAACGATTTACAGCCAATGCCTCCCATGAGTTAAGGGCGCCGTTATCTGTAATTTTAAGCAATAGCCAGCTTGCACTCATGATTTTACAAGAAGACGAAGAAACTTCTCGTGAATCTCTGATAATAGTGGAGCAAAATCTAGCCAAGATTTCTCAAATTGCTAAACAGATGGCGCATCTAGTGAGTGACCTTTTATTTTTGGCTCGCCATGAAGGACAACTCGCAAATTGCCAATCCTTTGATCTGAATTCTTTGATTGCTGAACTTGCCCAAGAATGGCAACTGTCAATGGTGCAGCGTGGGATTACGTTTATGGTTCAGTTGCCGGAGTTACCACTTATCGTAAAGGGTGATTTTTTACTCCTGAAACAGGCGATCGCCAATCTTCTGAGTAATGCCTGTGCCTATACCCCCCAAGGTGGCAAGGTGAAATTGGAAACTCAGTCAACGGAGCGCGAGGTTCAAATTGCTGTTGTGGATACGGGGATCGGCATTCCAGAAGCTGCCCTGCCCCATGTCTGCGAGCGCTTTTATCGCATTCATCAAGGTCAGGAACAACCGCAGGGATTTGGTTTGGGGCTAGCAATCGTCAAACAAATTGTTGATGCTCATCAAGGACAGCTGCAAATTCACAGTCGCGTGGGGGAGGGAACAACGGTGACCATTACCTTACCCCCAAGCGGACGTTGACATAGTTCTGTCATTTTTTTTTCTTAACCTAGGGATTGAAGCATTGAGGACACAGAAGATGGTTAGGAAGTATTTATGGGCCTTGGGTATGTCTCTTTTTGTAGGTACTACGGGCGTTTTGATGCCACCGATAGCTCAAAGTGTTGCCCAGTCGATAACCCCGATTCGTAATTTAAGCAATGTCTATGGCATTACCATTCGCGGCACCGTACGCAGTGTGGTTGGCAATCATTTCATTCTCGACGATGGCACGGGTCAAGTCATTGTGGATGCCGGTCCCCGTTGGTTTCACCAAATCAATCTCCAGCCCGGCGAAACCGTTACAGTTGTCGGTAAATATGATGATTATGACTTTGACGCCTTTCGCATTACCCGCGCCAATGGAGAGGTGACTAACATTCGTCCCCATGGTGGGCCTCCCCCTTGGGCAGGTGGCCGGCGACGCTGGGAGCAACGACAGGCACGGTAAATTCTTATAGAGGGGGCAGTTGCCCCTTTTAGCGATCGCTAGCCAAAATCAGCCTAGAATCCAGCCTAGTTCTATTACGGATCCTTGGGCTAAGGCATGAGTTTTTCGAAACTTTCCGCGAAAGCATTCTTGGTATAGTAGAAGCGTTTACGAACTACGGTTCACTCGTCATTGGTTAGCCATGCTACTGAAGTCTACAACACGCCACGTTCACATCTATGCCGGCCATGTGGTTGATGGGGAAGTTCATCCTGATACAGAAACGCTGACGCTGAATGTGGATCCCGATAACGAGTTGGAGTGGAACGACGCCGCCCTAGCGAAGGTGGAAGCCAAATTTCAGGAGTTGGTGGCAAATGCCGCTGGCGAGGACTTGACGGAATATAATCTGCGGCGCATTGGCTCGGACTTGGAGCATTTTATTCGCTCTTTGCTGATGCAGGGGGAAATTGGCTACAACCTCAACAGTCGTGTGCGCAACTACAGTCTGGGGATTCCTCGTGTGAATCACTCCTAGATTTATTCATCCTCAATCGCGAATTATTTAACAGGTACTTTGACAGCGGCATTTCCCGCTACAGTCCTGACCTATTGGGATGGATAGAGGGAGTACAATCCTCTCTGCTAGTCGCTTTCACGGTTTTGAAGGTGTGCTCTCTTTGTGAAAGGCGCTGTGTTTGCCTTGTAGTACCGCTGAATTGGCCAAAAAAAAGAGGCCATTACTGACCTCAAAATGACACTTTGACCGCTGAAAATTGGGAGAGAGTTAAGGTCTAGAGGAGACCCCAGAAGTGAAGCACGCCTTGTTTGGTGATCAGTTCTGTGAGTAGCGCCGCCACAAAGCCGATCATGGCGAGGCGACCGTTCCAAATTTCAGCTTGGGGGGTGAATCCAAAGACCCATGCGTTGCGATCTTCAGCTTTGATGGTTTTGGTATCTTCCATGGTTTTGACTCCTGATCGAACCCTGTACCCTCACTGTAACAATTCTTTACTAATTCCGCAACATCTCTTAATATATTTTTCTCTATTGCTGTCCTAGAGGGCGATCGCGATATCCCTAATCAATGACTGTGGCCATCTTCACGTTCTCCAGCTTGGCGAGGATTTGCGGCTTGTAGTTTTCAAACTCTGCTTTGAGGAGATTACGGCTCACAATCGCTGGGGCAGAACTGGGCAAGCTTTTACTGGTTTGCAGCCAATCCCGTAGCAGTTGCCGCTGGAAGGTAGCGATCGTAAACATGCGGACATTGATGCAGTGTTGCGGATCCTCAAGGGAGAAAAAGAGCAGCGGATAGTAGCCGGTCTCCGAGAGCAAAACGCAGAGCTCTTGGTTGCGTGGCAGTTTCATATCCAAATAACAGGGCAACCAGCGGGGCCCTTGCTTGGGATCGTAGATGGCAGTAATCCAGAGGATCATCGGGTGGGGACTGGTGGTAAAGAGAAACTGGTTGTAGCGAATATTGAGCATGCGCCGATCAATTTCTGGGCGAGGCAGCATCACCCACAGCGAGGCGGCTGATTCCCGCTGTGCATACAAAGGCATCGGAAAGACAATTTCCGCTACGGGTTTATCGGCAGGCCAAACACTTTGCCAGCAAACTTCTTCAACCGTTGCAAGGGCAACAGGCGGTTGAGACTGGCGTTCTGAGGGTTGAGAGACTTTTGCAGCGACCTCTACCCCCGGCTGGGTGACTCGACTACTCCCAAACTGTTCCTCAAGGGCTGTTAAGACCTTGATAATTTCACCGACGTTTTGGGGGCGATCGCTGGGGGACTTGGCCATGCAGGCCATGATCAGTTCCTCAAGGACAGGAGGAAGATACAACCCTGGACTGGCCACATTGAAGGGCACTGGCTTTTGGAAGTGGTGTGCCTTAAACCAACTGCCAATGGAGTGGGTGTCCGCCTGAATGGGCATCTTGCCGGTGAGTAGCTCATACATGGTGATGCCAAGACTGTAGATATCCGAGCGGTGATCCAACTCTCGCCCTTCAATTTGCTCTGGGGAACAGTAGGCCAAAGTGCCCATAAACGACGAGGTTTGCCTTTTTTCAGAGACATCCCCCAAAAATTTGGCAATCCCAAAATCCAATAGCTTCGCAAGTTCCCCCATCGTGCCATCCTGAATCACAAGGACGTTGCTAGGTTTAATGTCACGGTGAATAATGGGGCATTTTTGGCCTTCGATGATAATTCCCTCATGGGCTACCTGCAGACCAAGGCACATATGGCGTGCAATTCGCAGAAATCGGCTTAAGGGCAGGGGTTCTTCTAGGAGCAAATCACTGAGGTTTTCGCCTTCCAAAAATTCCATGACGTAGAAGGGAATTTCCTCGTTGTTCATGCCGTAGTCGAGCACCCGCACCACGTGCATACTTTTCTGACCGAGGAGAGCACCCGCGCGCGCTTCTTGGGCAAAGCGGGTTTTCATGCGATCGTTGAGCAGGGTTTGCGACAGGAATTTAACGGCAACCGGAACGCCGCCAAGGAGAATGTCCTCTGCCCGATACACCCGCCCCATTGAGCCTTTGCCAATCAGCTCCGTCAGCTGGTACCGATTCATCAGAATTTGGCCAATGTTGGTATCGCGGTGCGGTTCTGACATAGTTGCCTCAAGGGGAAATCGGCTGGCGAGGTCGCAAACAGGGAAGCATTGTGTTGCTAGGTCGCTATGGTTATACGTCTATTATCTCTAGAGTCTTTAGGTTCTGTTTGATCCATTGGGGCGATCGCTCCCCCCTAATCCGTAGTTTCCTAAGCCTTTTTAGGGTTCTAAGCATTAGGAACGCCTAACCAAGACATCAATGACGAACTGGTAATCTGAATCTCTTTATCGAGATCGGGAACGGGGATAAAGACCACACCGCCACTACAGGAAATTTCCCCCACCGATCGCCACTGATTCGCGGTATAGATATGTACATAATTAACTGCACCCCGTCGCCAACTGCGCCACATCTCACTGGCAGCACAATCATAGAGTTGATAGCCTTCGGGAATGGCGGCACGGGTAAAGGGCACCAGTTGTGCCTTATTTTGAGCGAGATCAGGGAAGAATGATCCATGGGTCAATGCTTGTCGCAAAGATTCCCACGCATCGCAGTAGCGCTTGACCATGATCTGCGGTTGACCATTCTCACTTTTGCCCGTGGCAATGACGCCCGCTTTGTTGTCCACCAGTTGCCAAGTCCCTAAAACCGATTCAATGCGATAGTTGGGATTTGAGGCAAGGCTCTCAGCCCCATTGACAACATCGGCAACAAAAACAGCAAACAACTCGCTGTCATCCATGAACTCACTCCCGATCCTGCTTTTTTATAGTTTACTTTGCCGCTCCAGTCGGAGAGAGGTCGGTCATTGTTTTTGCTCTTGTGAAATTAAAATATCTGCGAAAATTTCCTTTCTGAGGCGATCGCAAAGCTCCGTATAATCATGGATTGATAAGGTAGTTGCATGGCTGCCTTCACTGGACTCTTACGCAGGGGTATCTCCCACACTCTGACTGCTTTGAGATGCTTTGACTTCTGAGGTTAACCATGAAATATCGCATTTTAATGGCGACGCTGCTGGCGGTATGTTTAGGGATTTTTTCCTTGAGCGCCCCCGCCTTTGCCGCAAAACAGACTTTAACCTATGACGATATTGTCGGCACTGGTCTGGCCAACAAGTGCCCCACGCTTGATGATACGGCACGCGGTGCCTACCCCATTGATAGCTCCCAAACCTATCGCATTGCCCAACTGTGCTTACAGCCCACGACATTTTTGGTCAAGGAAGAGCCTAAGAACAAACGCCAAGAGGCCGAATTTGTCCCCACAAAACTGGTGACCCGCGAAACCACGAGCCTGGATCAAATTCAAGGGGAACTCAAGGTCAACAGCGATGGCAGCCTCACGTTCATAGAAGAGGATGGGATTGATTTCCAACCAGTGACCGTGCAAATGCCCGGTGGCGAGCGTATCCCACTGCTGTTTACAGTGAAAAACTTGGTGGCGAGCACTCAGCCCAACATTAGCAGCATCACCACTTCAACGGATTTCAAAGGGGAATTCACCGTTCCTTCCTACCGCACTGCCAACTTCCTCGATCCCAAAGGACGGGGCTTGGCCTCTGGTTATGATTCGGCGATCGCCATTCCCCAAGGTAAAGAAGAAGAGCTGGCTCGCGCCAACGTCAAACGCTTCTCCTTGACCAAGGGTGAAATTTCTCTGAATGTGGCGAAAGTGGATGGCCGCACGGGTGAAATTGCTGGCACCTTTGAAAGTGAGCAACTCTCCGATGATGATATGGGTGCCCACGAACCTCACGAAGTGAAAATTCAAGGGGTCTTTTACGCCCGCATCGAACCTGCCTAGGATCGACCAGCCCATGGCGACTCTTTTAGAACTCAGGGAACTGCGGGTCGCCTACCCTACAACGGAGACATCATCTGCTGCAACATTTGTGGTGGATGGTGTTTCTTTTTGTGTGGCCGCTGGGGAGCGGTTTGGCTTAGTGGGGGAGTCAGGTTGTGGCAAATCCACGATTGGTAAGGCCATTTTGCAATTATTGCCGACTGGGTCACAGGTTGCTGGGGCGATCGCCCTTCAGGGGCAATCCCTTTTGGGGCTGACCACTTCCCAATTGCGGCGACTGCGGGGCGAGCAAATTGGTTTGGTCTTTCAAGATCCGATGACGCGCCTCAATCCCCTCATGAGCGTCTATGACCACTGCGATGAGCTATTGCGGAGTCATTGCTCTGCTTGGAGTCGCTCCCAACGGCGGCAGCGCATTGTTGAGGTGTTGGATCGGGTGAAAATTTCGGCCAATCGCCTGCATCAGTATCCCCATGAGTTGAGTGGCGGGATGCGGCAACGGGTGGCGATCGCCCTTGCGTTGCTCTTGAACCCACCCCTGATCATTGCCGATGAACCGACAACGGCGCTAGATGTGACTGTCGCGGCGGAAATTCTCGATGAACTCACGCGCCTGTGCCAAGAGGAGCAGCGGGGACTGCTGCTGATTTCCCACGATCTGGCATTGATGGCCAAGTATTGCGATCGCCTTGCGGTCATGCACCAAGGCAAGATTGTTGAACGGGGAGCGGCTCGTCAAGTGCTGCAACAGCCCCAACACCCCTATACCCAGTCCCTACTTGCGGCCACCCAACTCACCGCTAAAGAAACCCCACCCTTGGACACTGCCCCAGAACTGCTGCGGGTTCACAATTTACAGCGGCACTACCGCTTGGGGGGATGGCTACAACCGCAAACCACGATTCGAGCGGTAGATGGCGTCGATCTGACGTTGCGCCGGGGAGAAACCCTTGGCCTTGTGGGCGAATCCGGCTGTGGTAAAAGTACGCTCTCGCGCTTGATTCTGCAACTGATTCCCGCCAACGCCGGTGAAGTGGTCTTTTTGGGGCGCAATTTAACTCAATTACCCGCGGCACAACTGCGCCCAGTCCGCCGCGATCTGCAAATGATTTTCCAAGACCCCCATGCCTGCCTCAATCCCAAAATGACCGTGGAGCAAAACTTGCTGGAGCCACTGCTAATTCATCGGCTGATGGCCAAAGAGGCTGCCCAAGAACGGGTACGCGAGATGCTGGCACAGGTGGAATTGACCCCCCCTGAAGCCTATGTTCATCGCTATCCCTATGCCCTATCGGGGGGACAACGCCAACGGGTGGCGATCGCCCGTGCCCTGATTACCCATCCCCAACTGGTGGTCTGTGATGAGCCGGTGAGCATGCTCGATGCTCATATTCAACGCCAGGTGCTGGCACTGATGCAGCAGTTAAAAGAACAATTCCAACTCACGTATCTCTTTATCACCCACGATCTGGGGGTCGCCCGCTATTTTTGCGATCGCATTGCCGTCATGTACGCTGGCAAGATTGTTGAACTGGCACCCACCGCCCAATTGTTTGCCCAGCCGCAACATCCCTACACGCAAAAATTGCTGGCCGCTGCTCTGTAGCTGGTCTTAACCACTTTTCCCCCATTTCTTAGGCAAACCCTAACCCAACTTCCCTAAGTTATAAACTGGCTGCCCACAGTGGATGAATTTGGAACGAGATACGCTTCATGGCTGAATATTTTGGTGATCTGTTACCCCGTGTCCTAAGCCGACGCACCGTACTAAAAACTGCTCTTTTTGGCACGGCGGGTTTAACCCTTGCAACCCTGACCAAAGGGTGTGCCACTGCACCGGCTTTAGGCTTTCCAACGATTTACCCCAACACCGACGATAAAATTACGCTGCCTGAGGGCTTTGAGCATGGCGTCGTGATTCGCTGGGGCGATGCCCTCGATGGTGGTGAAAACTTGAATTGGAATCGCATTCACCAAACAGTCACCGCAGCTGATGTCCAGCGGCAGCAGCAGTGCTTTGGCTACAACTGTGATTTTGTTGGCTATCAGACCACACCCGATGGCAAGCATTTGCTCGTTGTGAATCATGAATACACCAATCCCGAACTCATGTTTCAAACGGTGGGCGATCGCCCCAATCAATGGCAAGCCGCACTCCAGCGGGAAGCCCATGGCCTCTCCATTGTCGAGATTGCCAAAAACGCCAATGGTGGCTGGCAATATGTGAAAGCCTCGCCCTACAACCGCCGAATCACAGGTTCAACGCCCTGCGAAATTTCTGGCCCTGCCAAAGGCCATGCCCTTTTGAAGACGGCTGGGGATCCCACGGGGACACGGGTGAATGGCACCCTCAATAACTGCGCAGCGGGCAAAACCCCTTGGGGCACGGTACTCACCTGCGAGGAAAACTTCCATAGCTATTTTGGCGGCAGTGATAGCAACCTGACGGGCATGGTGAAGGAGCTACATAAGCGCTATGACATTCCCAATGAGCGAGCCGATCGCTATGGCTTTTATCTCTATGAAGATCGCTTCAACATCGCGAAGGAACCCCAAGAGGCCTTTCGCTTTGGCTGGGTTGTGGAAGTGGATCCTCTTTCTCCGGATCGCGCCCCCATTAAACGCACAGCCCTAGGACGGTTTCGCCATGAGGCGGCGACAACGGTGATTGCCCCCGATGGTCGAGTTGTGGTGTATATGGGTGATGATGAACGCTTTGAGTATGCCTACAAATTCATTACCAAGGGCAAGTACCAAGCCAACGATCGCGCCGCCAATTTGAATCTGTTGGATGAAGGGGAACTGTACGTTGCTCGCTTTAATGACGATCTGACGGGTGAATGGCGAGCGATCGCCCGCGTTGAGGGCAGTACAATTAGCCCCAACCCCAATCTGCCCACAGCCTTCCAACAGGATCCTGCCCTGTGTTTTATTTACACCCGCGCCGCCGCCGATGCCCTAGGGGCAACAAAAATGGATCGCCCAGAGGACTTTGAGTGGAATCCGGTCACCAAAAGTGTTTGGCTGGCCCTGACCTACAATGAGCGCCGCAAGGAGACCGATGGGGTAAATCCCCGCGCTGAAAATGTCATGGGTCATGTGGTTGAGATTGTGGAACAGGGCAACAATCCCGCTGCATTGCAGTTTCAGTGGCGTTTGCCCTTGTTGTGTGGTGATCCTACAGCCCGAGAGCCGAATCGGCAGTTAATCCTTTACGGCAACCGTGCCACTGCTAAGGTACCAGCAATCTCCGCTCCCGATAATTTTGCCTTTGATCGAGGGGGTAACGTGTGGATTGCCACCGACGGGAACCCAGCATCAAGCCGCCTTGGCAAAAATGACGGCGTTTATGTCCTCAATCCGCAGCGCCGCGAACTGAAGATGTTCCTCTCTGGCGTGCCCGGCTGTGAAATTTGTGGGCCAGAGTTTAGTAGTGACTACCGCACCTTTTTCTGCGCGATCCAGCATCCGGGGGAAGGGGCAAAATCCACGGCTGATCTGTCAACACGCTGGCCCTATGGAGAAGAGGTGGTCGTGCCTCGGCCTGCCGTCATTGCTGTATGGCGCTCAGATGGCCGGGAAGTGTCAGCCTAGGGCTTGCGGGAAGAATAGCGATTGATCCCTTTAGGACGCAGGGGTACGACTGGGGTAGCCCGGCGGCGGTGGGTTCTAGACGTTTTGGCGCGAGTGTTTGTGGCACCAGGGAAGGCAATCACCTCTGCCTGCTGTCCTTCACGGGCACAGCGAATCAACAGGCCAGCGATCGCCATACTGGCCATAATTGAGCTACCGCCATAGCTAAAGAGGGGAAAGGGTAATCCTGTTGTCGGTAGGATACCAATGGCGACACCTATATTAATCAAGGCCTGTAGGAGCATGATCACCGTTGCCCCCAAGGCAATGAGCTGGATCAGGGGATTCCGCGCCTGATTCACCACCCGCATTCCCAGCCAACCGTAGGCCGCCAGCAGTCCTAGGAGCAAGAGGCACCCCAATAGCCCCATTTCCTCGGCATAGACCGCAAAAATAAAATCCGTGTGCTGGATGGGCAAATAGGAGAGCTTTTGCTGTGAAAAGCCATAGCCCGTGCCCAAAACGCCCCCCGAAGCAACCGCCAAGAGACTCTGCACCAGTTGGTAGCCATCCCCCATCGCATCCGCCCAAGGGTTGAGGAAGGACATCACCCGCCGCCGTTGATACTCGTTAATGCTGATGCTGAGGACTGCCAAGCCCAAGCCACTCATGGCTGTTAACAGCAGGGGCGCCAAGGGTAAACCTGCACCCAAGGCAATGAGCCACAATGTCATGCCGCAGAGGGCGGTGGTACTGAGGTTGGGTTGAATTAAAATTCCTAGCAGCGTCACGGCAAAGGCCGTTAACCAAAAACAGCGTGCCTTGAGATGCAGCCGCCGCCACGAACTAAACACCCAAGCGGCTTGCAGGACTAAAAAAGGCTTCATCATCTCCGAGGGCTGGAGTTGAAAAGGACCAAGACTAATCCAGCGGGTGGCGCCCATCACCGTTGTCCCGACCCCCGGTAGGCGTGTTGCCCAGATCAGCAGCAGAAACAAAAAGAAACCTGGAATGGCCATCTGGAGCGATCGCCGCAGGGGTAGCCGTAGAAACAATTGAAACCCTGCCCAGCCAAGGGCAAGCCACAGCAACTGGCGCGTAAAGTAGTACAGCCCATCCCCTGTTTCGGCCAAACCGACGGGAAAACTAGCGGAAAAGAGGACGACCAAGCCAAGACCAATCCACACTAGGGTCAACCAATGGAGCAATCGTGCTTCTAGGGTCCACTGCCGCAGGTCGCCAACCGCTTCGCTGCGCCGCAGGCGATCGCCAAAGGGGAGAAAACGCCACCAACTCACGCTTAGATGACCCTCACTGGCACCGGCCACTATAGGAACAGTATCTAATCTGGCACAATTATTATGCATCTTTGAGAGCGACTGCCTGTGACTGTGCCTACAATTTCTGAACGCTTTGAGCAATGTCGTGCCCGCCAACGCTGTGCCCTGATTCCCTTTTTGACCGCCGGTGACCCTGATTTAGAAACGACGGTTGCTGCCCTCAAGGCCTTAGATGCCCATGGTGCAGATCTGATTGAACTGGGAATGCCCTATTCCGATCCCTTGGCCGATGGTCCTGTGATTCAGGCAGCCGCTACCCGCGCCCTGCAACGGGGAACTCGCCTCGAAGCAGTCTTAGAAATGACAACGGACTTACACTGCCAACTGAGGGCACCACTCATTTTATTTACCTACTACAATCCCATCTACCATCGAGGGGTCTCTTCATTTCTGAAAGCCGTTGCCCAAGCCGGGATCAAGGGCTTAGTGATTCCGGATTTGCCCCTTGAGGAAGCAGAACCCGTTCTTGCAGAAACAGCGCATCTAGGCTTGGAATTGACACTACTGATTGCGCCCACCACATCGCCCGAACGGATGCAGGCGATCGCCACCGCCTCCCAAGGTTTTATCTACCTTGTCAGCACCACGGGCGTCACAGGGATGCGCCAAAAAATGGCCAGTCGCGTTCAGGAACTATTGGGCACACTGCGGCAAATTACCCCCAAGCCCATTGGTGTCGGGTTTGGCATTGCCAGTCCAGAGCATGCCCGTCAAGTGCGCGATTGGGGCGCCGATGCTGCCATTGTCGGCAGTGCCTTTGTCAAACGGCTGGCAGAACCAGAGCAGGGAGTTGCCGCTGTCGCCGAGTTTTGTCAGTCACTCCGCACAGCCCTCGATACGCCCTAGGGACGCACCGTCAACGTAAAGTAAATGCCATCGGACTGCAAACTGCGGGTTTGACCGGGCAGATCAATCAATGGTGCCGCGTACTGGAACTGAATGTCTAAGTTGGGCGTTGGTTGCACCAAGAGTCCCATGCCTAAACCGGCAATCACATTGTTAGGCACTGCACCCGCAGGATTACGGCTATTGTTCCAGACCACCCCCAGATCAAACAGGGGCCCAATGGAAATAATTGGGCGACGATTGGCAGTGCGCAGTACGGGAAAACGGGCTTCCCCAGAGAACCGCAGGCCATTATCCCCAGAGAGGGCATTGGTTGAGTAACCCCGCACCGACAGGGGGCCACCAATGACAAATTGGTGAAAGGGGAGCAGGCTATTGGGACTCAGTTGCACATCCGTACGCAAAATCAAGAAGTTATCTGCCCAGAGGCGTTGCAGCCGCTGTCCCTGTCCCAGCCAGCTAAAGAAAGTACCATCAGGGGTTGGACTGGGGTTTTCGGTGGCGCCAAAGATCGGCAGGCCAAAGTTGAACTGCGAACGAAAGACCCATGCCCCTTGGGGATCACGGCGGATATATTCTTGGCTCACTTCCAGCACTCGGGTGGCACTATAGCCCGATGGATCAGAACCAATGGAAATGGGGGCTGGCACTCCCAAAACAAAAGTCTGTGCCGACTGCATCAGGAAGCCAATGCCAAAGGCTAGTTCCTCACGGATATTGCGAATCACCGGTTGGCGAAAACTGGCTTCGTAAATAGAAGACTCACTGCGAATATTCAAGCCAGCAAGGGCGGGGGGGTGGGTAATTTCGCTGTCTGCTTGTACGGTGCGAATGGTGAGTGTGCCATTCATGGCATTGAGGGGCAGACTGTAGCCAAACTCCACAGTGTTGGACGCTCCCCAGTCAAACGTGCCTAGGTTATTACCGATGGCGTAGGAACCGTAGACGCTATCGCCGCGACCACTGAGGTTGTTGTATCCCAAAAAGGCCGTGGCCCGATCCGGGGCGATCGCTGGCGGCGTATTGTTATCCAAACCAAAAGCAGCATTAAACCAGCGGGCAGGTACCACCCGTACCACCAAAATACTGTCCTGGGGCGTCGTGCCGGGTCGCAGACTGGCAGAAAGATTGGCAAAGAGAGGATCCGTTCGCAGCAGGCGCAACTGCTCTTCCAGACGATTGGAGTTGAGGGGCACGCCGGCACCGAGGGCAATACGACTGCGAATATAGCGTTGGATAATTCCTTTATTCCCTTCAATACGAATGTCCTCTAGGCGGCCTTCAAGCACTTGAATCGTGATTACCCCATCCCGTGCCACCTGCTCGCCTAAAACGGCGCGAGAGGTCAAATAGCCCCCCTCAAGATAGAGTTTTGTAATCGCATCGGCAGCGCCTTGTAGCTCCGCCAGCGTCACCTGACGCCCTTCCAGGGGCTTAATAATCGGATCAAATTCCGCAGGCCCAAAGATAGTACTCCCTTCAACAACAATTTTTTGTACAGGTATTAAAACATTTTCTGACTCGGTGGCTGGGCTAGGGGGTGAAGGGGGCGGTTCAAGAGCGGGTGGCGAAGGGGAGGGTAGAGGGGGTGGTTCCGGTAGGGGGGGCTGAATATCCTGTTGGGTGGGGGTGATAACTGGAATCGCTAAAGCAGGTAACACCGCTCCCGTACTGCCGAGAACAGAGAGAAGGGCAACGGGTGCAAATAAGTTTGTTTTCACGTCCTCAACCCCAATGCTTAGTTATTTGGTTTTAGATAGGGCAGCAAAATCAATACAAAAATTTGTTTCTTTTCCTGAGGGTCAAGCCCAAGGAACCATTGGCGTGAGGAGTTATTGATTCTTGCCTTCAGATTTTAGCGGATCATTTGTGGTTGTTGGCAAGGTGGGGCGATCGCCCCCTTCCTCTATCAACTTGTTCAAGCGGGGGGAAGTGCCGTTTCAGCAGTGCCATCAGGGTTATTAACGAGGGCGGATTCATCAATGGCCAAATCAAACCAAAAGGTACTGCCGACCCCCAATTCACTAATTAAATGAATTTGTGTATTGTGCTTGTGGATAATATCTTGGACAATGGCCAACCCCAGCCCTGTTCCCTCTAGGGTATGCACGCGATTCTCAACGCGGAAAAACCGTTCAAAGACGCGGGGTTGATCCTCTGGGGCAATGCCCATACCCGTGTCGGCGACTTCAATGCGCACCCGTTCCTGCTCTGGATCGCTGGGGGGATGCCAGACATAGGCACGAATGGTTACCCGTCCATTTTCGGGGGTAAACTTCAAAGCATTCCCCACCAAGTTAGTGAGGGCACCAATGAGCAGATCGTAGTTGCCCCAAACCGGTGGCAAGGGATTTTCCACTTCGGCAGTGAGGGTAATGGACTTATTGGCAGCATTGAGTTGGTAGGTGCGCATGATCTGATCAATCACCTGCGCCATCTGTACCGAGCCAAATTGATAGGGGCGACCCGATTCGAGGCGAGAAATATCGAGGAAATCATTCACAAGGCGGGTCAGGCGATCGGTCTCGTGATTCGCGGTTTCCAGAAACTCCTGCTGCTCTTTTTCACTAAGACTGCTGCCGTACTCTTGAATGGTTTCGATGATCGATTTGATATTGAATAGAGGTGTGCGCAATTCGTGGGAAACATTGCTAATCAATTGCGCTTTGGCTTCGTTGAGTTCCACCTCGCGGGTGATGTCCTGAATCGTAATCGCAATGCCCTTGGGTTTTTCCCGTTGCACATCCATAACCGTTGTCAGCAAAATGCGTACCGATCGCGAGCTGGGTTCTTGGAGCGTGACGCGAAATTCTCCCCCTTCCGATTCGCCCTTGGAGGCTTTGTAGAGAGGACAGGTGAGTTTTTCACACACCGGCGCCGGAAAACAGTTCAGGGCATTTTGACCAATGACATTCATCCCCTCCCAATTAAAGAGACGTTGAGCCGTGGGGTTGACCAAAATAATCCGCATGTCAGTGTCCAACAGGATTGCCCCATCAGCAATGGTGGAAACCAAGGTATCCAGCTTGGCTTTTTCCGCTTGCAGTTCTTCAATGTTTTGGGCTTCGTAGGAAGCAAGGCGCTCAGCCATGTCGTTAAAGCTGGTGATCAGTTCCCCCAGTTCACCGCCAAAGGGCAGGTTAATGCGTTGCTTAAAATTGCCGGCGGCAATGTTTTTGACCCCCTGCACCAATTCTTTAATGGGCTGAGTAATGGTGAGGGCATTGAAGACGCCCCCCAAGATCACCATGATCCAGAGGGAGACAAAGACGGCGATCGTGAGATCCCGCGTGAGATTGGCAGAGGCAATAAGCGTTTGGTTGGGATTAATGCCCAAAGCCACAACTCCTAGATTTTCACCATTAAATATCAACGGCACAAAGACATCGGCCACAAGGCCGTCGGGGGTTTGGTGTTGGCGCACAAGGGGTTCTTGGCTGGCACGGTAGGTGTCCGGCAGTTGAATACGGCGGCGCAGGGTCAGCGCACTTTCCACTTGGGGGGCAGAGTAGGGGAGGCCATAGTAAATTTCCCCATCGGGATCGGCATAAAGGATGTAGCGAATACTGGCACTGCGCTCGTAGAACTTACGGGAAAATTCGGCAACAGCGGCGGTATCTCCCTTGGCCACGAGGGGAGCCACATCGGCAGCTAAGAGCAACCCCAAATCGCGGCCATAGCGGGTGTCATTGAGGTGGGCATTGGTTTGAATGGTATTCACCGCCCAAAAGGTGAAACCACTCATGATGATCGAGACCACGAGGGTTGCTGTGGCCATGAGGCGGGTTTGAATCTTGAATTCTGACCACCAACGGGCAATGCCCCGCAATTTATCAGTAAAGTCCCCTTCGGTTTTCTCGGTTTTCAACACCACCATTGCGCCTAATGTACGAAAAATTTTCCCTGATTCTACGGGATTTTGGTTACATCTTTATTGTGGCATCTGAGAGGGGTTCCAAACGAGCAAACTCTTCAATGCGGCGGCTATAGCGTTGCAACATCTGCTCACTCCAAGTGGCATCGGGACTATTGACGTAGAGGTGTACCAATGGCTCACTGGCATCGGGCAGAATCAGTACCCAGTGGTCAGTATTGGGTTCACCAATTTTGACGCCATCAATGAGACTTAAGTGATTGCGGGGATGGGTTTCCACCAAGTGGCGCATCAATGACCCTTTGGCAATCCAAGGACAGCGAATCGGGCGATGATAGGAGTGGACGCGGGGCAGTTCTTGGCGCATGACGGTGAGGGGTTTGCCAATCAGTGCCAGCAGTTCGATCAGGGTGGCGATCGTAAACATGGCATCAAACCCCGGATGCAGTTGCGGGAAGATAAAACCGGTTTCTGCAGATCCCCCTAGGACAACGCCACTGTGGTGTTGGCAGGCTTCCATGAGATCAGTGGGGTTGGTGCGACTGCGGATAATTTGTCCTCCCTGCTGGCGGGCGATCGCCTCCACCGCACTAGAAGTTGTGACCGGCACCACGACAGTGCCCCCCGGATGGGTCAAGAGGATCAAGTAGGTCATTAGAGCCGTGAGTTCTTGATCACTGAACACCTGACCGGCATTGTCCACTAAGGTCAACCGTTCACCATTGGCAGAGACTTGCACCCCCAAACTGGCAGATAGCGCTGTCACCACCTGTCCCAGTTCCCGCAGGAGTCGCTGTCGCTCGAGAATATTGAGGGGGGTTGGGTGCAGGGTGGCATTGAGAACAACGGCATCACAGCCAAACTTACTGAGGATTTGTGGCAAGACAACCCCAGAAACGGCATAGGCATAGTCAATGACAATTTTGGCGGGGCTACCATAAAACAGTTGGGTATTTAGCCACTTTTCAAAGCCTTGGGCATAGGCGGCCACGCAGTTGTTGGGATGGGTCATGACACCGACATCCGTAAGTAGGGCGCGGCGAATATCTTCGCGGAAGTAGGCGGTTTCAATTTGCCGCTCTTTGGCTTTGCTCAGGTTGATGCCTTTATGATCAAAAAACTCAATCAAGAGTTGATCGGCGCGATCGGGATGGGCACGCACATGAATTCCGCCGCTGACTGAAAGGGTTTGGGCAGCAAAGCGGGCAATCGGTAGGGCGATCGCCTCCAAATTGAGGACATGAATCCCCACCGACATCAAACCCGACATCAGAGCATGGGACACCATCCGCGACACATTGCGCTGATCTCGCGACACCAGCACACTAGTTCCGGGCTCAAGGATTGAAGCATAGGCGGCCGCCAGCCGCACAGCAAACTCCGGTGTAATGTCCACATTGGCCACACCGGCTACCCCCCGCTGGCCAAAGAGATAGCGTTGCCCCGTTGTGCCCCAGATCAGGCTTTCATTGACAATTGCACCCGCTTCAATGCGTTTGCCCGGCCAAAGCCGCACCCCCTGACTGAGGCTAGCTTCCTCCCCGACCACACAGCGACTGCCAATAATTACCCCTTCGTGCACCCTCACATGGCGATCGACATGGACATGGCGAGCCAAAATGCAGTGCTCTAATTCACTGTCATCCCCAATAAAACAGCCACTCCAAGCCACCACTGAGCGCAACCGACTGCCATTACCAACAATCACGTTATCTCCCAAGATCGTCCCTGCCCCAAGGGTGACCCCCGCACCAAAGCGGCAGTTATTGCCCAAGACGAGCGGCGCCTGTAGCTGAACTGTTTGCGGCAATGTAGTGTTGTGCCCTACCCAAATTTGCGGCTGAACTTCGTGCCCCTGAATTTCCAAGTGCACGCGGCCATAGAGGGCATCCTGTTGCACCTGTTGATAGGTTTGCAGACTGCCGACATCGCACCAGTAGGCATCGGTGATATAACCATACATCGGCACATCCGCCTGCAACAGCAACGGGAATAAATCCCGCGAAAAATCCCGCTCGATGCCGCTATTGAGATAGTCCATGACAGCAGGGCTGAGGATGTAGATGCCTGTATTCACCGTATCTGTAAAGACTTCCCCCGCTGAGGGCTTCTCGAGAAACCGCCGCACGCGACCATCGCTATCAGTAAAGACAATGCCAAACTCCTTCGGTTGAGGTACACGGGCAAGGATCAGGGTTACGGGAGCACCGTGCTGCTGGTGAAAACGTAGGGCATCGGTTAAATCGATATCGGTAATGCTATCGCCACTGACCACCAAAAAAGGATCCGTTAGCAAATTGGCAATGTTTTTGACTGAACCTGCTGTGCCAAGGGGCTGCTCTTCCTCAACGACATAGCTCAGGTGCACCCCAAACTCATTCCCATCGCCAAAATAGTCGCGCACGACATCGGGGAGATAGTGCAATGTCATGACCACATCATCAAGGCTATGGCGGCGTAGGAGATTGAGAATATGCTCGGCAATGGGACGATTGACCACCGGCACCATTGGCTTAGGTAGATCACAGGTGAGGGGACGCAACCGAGTACCACTTCCCCCGGCCATGAGGACGACACGCACTGTTTTCTCCTTTGTCAAACCTCGCCCTAGGATCCCAGTGTAGGAGAGGACGGCAGGCTCAGGGGGATGGCTTCAGGAAACTGCAATGATTTTTGACACTTGAGAGTAGCCTAGGCATAAAAAAACCTACCCTAGGTAGAGGGCAGGTTCAGAGCATGATATAACGCGATCGCGCCTAGGCAGTAAAGCCAGCTTTGTATTCGGCGATCGCCTCTTTCAGCAAGGCTTCAGCTTTTTCATCCAGTTTTTGGGTGGTGCGGATGATTTCGCCGTATTCGGGCTTGCTTGTGTGCAGGTAGTCCCGCAGACCGGCAACAAACTTGGCCACTGCCTCAACGGGGATGTCGTCAAGGTAGCCATTGGTACCGGCGTAAATGGTTGCCACTTGGTATTCCACCGGAATGGGTGAGTACTGGGGCTGCTTGAGAATTTCCCGCAGGCGTTGGCCTCGTGCCAGTTGGTTTTGGGTGGCTTTATCCAAGTCAGAGGCAAACTGGGCAAAGGCTTGCAGTTCATCAAATTGCGCCAATTCCAGCTTCAGTTTGCCAGCCACCTGCTTCATGGCTTTGATTTGAGCAGCAGAACCCACCCGTGACACGGAAATCCCCGCGTTGATGGCAGGACGCAAGCCAGCGTTGAAGAGGTCAGAGGAGAGGAAGATTTGACCGTCGGTAATGGAAATGACGTTGGTGGGAATGTAGGCAGACACGTCACCGGCTTGGGTTTCAACCACAGGAAGCGCCGTCATGCTGCCACCGCCGAGGGCATCGTTGAGTTTGGCGGCACGCTCCAGCAGGCGGGAGTGGAGATAAAACACATCCCCAGGGTAGGCTTCACGACCGGGAGGACGGCGCAGCAGCAGCGACATTTGCCGATAGGCTTGCGCTTGTTTGGAGAGGTCGTCATAGATGACGAGGGTGTGCTTGCCTTGGTACATGAAGTACTCAGCAATCGTGGCACCGGTGTAGGGGGCGAGATACTGCAAAGCGGCTGGATCACTGGCGTTAGCGGCAATCACAATCGTGTAATCGAGTGCACCCCGCTCCCGCAGCACGTTCACCACTTGAGCGACACTGGACGCTTTTTGACCAATGGCCACATAGACGCAAATCACATCTTGGCCTTTTTGGTTCAGAATTGTGTCAATGGCAACGGCCGTTTTTCCGGTCTGGCGATCGCCAATGATCAGTTCTCGCTGACCACGACCAATGGGAATCATGGCGTCAATAGCCGTAATCCCCGTTTGCAACGGCTCACACACCGATTTGCGCTGGACAATACCGGGTGCGGGGGATTCAATCAGGCGGGTTGCTGTTGTGTGGATCTCCCCTTTGCCATCAATGGGGCGCACTAGGGCATCCACCACCCGACCAATGACCGCTTCACCTACAGGCACGGAAGCAATTTTGCCAGTGGCCCGCACCGTACTGCCTTCTTCAATACCGAGGCCATCGCCCATCAGCACCACCCCCACGTTATCCTCTTCGAGGTTAAGGGCAATTCCCACGGTGCCGTCTTCAAATTCCACCAATTCTGAGGCCATCACTTTGTCGAGGCCATAGACACGGGCAATGCCATCGCCCACCTGCAAGACAGTACCGACATTATCGACTTTGATCGACTGTTCGTACTGCTCGATTTGCTGGCGAATAATGCTACTGATTTCGTCGGGTCGGATACTTACCATAGAAGTCGCTCTCAAGGGTTGAACAGTTTACAAAGGGGACGTTAGGCGGCTTGCGCCAAGGTGAGACTGAGGCGGCGGAGTTGACCCCGCAGGCTGGCATCAAAGATTTGGGAGCCAACTTTAATCACCACACCACCAATTAGTTCGGGATCGCAGGCAGTAACCAGCTCTACATCGGCAGCACCGGTCATGGCTTTGACCTTTTCAACCACGGCACGGCGTTGATCGTCGTTGAGTTCGACGGCACTGGTGACTTCCGCCAAGATCACATTGCGGAGTTTGCGCACAAGGGCACGATACTGCTCACAAATAGAGCCAAGAAAGTTAATTCGCCGCCGATCCACGAGCAACATTAAGAAGTTGAGGAAGTAGCCATGCACCTTCTCCACGGTCAACTGCCGCAGCACGTTCTTTTTGGCCTCAGGCTTGATCAGGGGATTGGCGAGAAACTGTTGCAGTTCACTGGAGCTGGCAAGGAGTTCCAGAATTAACTGCGTGTCCTGCTGAAACTGATCAATGAGGTTGTGGGTTTGCGCTAACGACAGCAGCGCCTCGGCATAGGGTTCAACCAGTTCACCACGGACAGTGGTCTGCATCATTTGCCTCCTAGTAGGGCAATACTGCGATCAACAAGGGTACGCTGAAGGTCTGGATTTTGGCTCAAACGCGCTTTGAGTTGGTTTTCGGCCTCGGCAAGTGCCCTAGCGGCAATCCGCTCACGAATTTCGGCGATCGCCCGCTCAGTGGCGGCACTCGTATCTTGGGAAGCGGTTTCCTTCAAGCGCTCAATTTCCCGCTTGGCTTGGGCAATGAGTTCTTCCTTTGCAGCCTTGGCACGGGCAAGGGCGTCTTCGCGAATGCGTTGTGCCTCCTGCTTGGCCTGAGCCAGTTTTTGCTGCTCTTCGGTAAGGCGGGCAGCGGCCACTTTCTGGCGTTCTTCGGCTTCCGCAATGGCTGTGGCAATTTGTTGCTGGCGATCGCCCAAGGTTTTGCCAAGTACGCCCCGCCCAAAATACACCAATACCCCAATAATGATGGCAAGGTTGATCACATTGGTTTCGAGCAAATTGGTGTTAATGCCAAAATGCCCCGCTTCTTCCGTTGCCAATAAAAATACTGCGTCCATGACCCACACTCCTAGGCCAGTAACTTCGCTAATAACTGTTCACTCAAGCTGGCAACTTGACCCTCAAGCGCTTGCAGTGTCGCCTGCTTTTGCTGATCAATCTCTGCTTGAATCTTGAGTAACTCTGCCTGCACGGCCTGCTGTGCTTCGGCAATTTCGGCGGTGGCAATTTTTTGTGCCTCGGCTCTGGCCTCTTCAATCAAGGCTTGGGCTTGGCGACGGGTACTGGCCAATTCCTGCTCATACTGCTGAGCCAGTTCAGTGGCCTGTTGCAACCGCTCCTTGGCCTGCTGCAAGTTGGTTCGGATATATTCATCCCGATTGTCCAGCGCCTGACCCAAGGGCTTGTACAGCAGCGCATTCAAAATGACGGTCAAGATTAAGAATTGCACAGCCATCAGGGGTAGGGTGGCATCAAAATCAAACATCAGCCTCTCCAGAATGGGGGATCGGGGGAAAGCTCATCCAAGCCTCCCCCACTGGGGTTAATTAGGATGCAAAGGGGTTGGCAAACAGGAGCACCAGCGCAATCACCAGACCGTAGATGGTCAGCGACTCCATGAATGCCAAGGTCAGCAGCAGTGTACCCCGAATTTTACCTTCCGCTTCCGGTTGCCGCGCAATCCCTTCCACGGCTTGACCAGAGGCATTCCCTTGACCAATCCCAGGCCCAAGCGATGCCAAACCAATTGCCAGAGCAGCAGCCAAAACAGAAGCAGAAGCGACTAACGGATCCATAGTTGATTTCCTCGAGACGTAGTAGGACGAAACAAAATTTCCAGAGATAACAATAGCAGGGTATGTACCCCTTTTAGGAGTGCGCCTCTTCGTGCTCGCCGCCATGTCCCTCCATGGCCTCCCCAATATAGGTGGCTGCAAGGGTGGCAAACACAAGGGCTTGAATGGCACTGGTAAAGAGTCCCAAGGCCATCACGGGCAAGGGCACAAACAAGGGCACCAGCAACACCAAGACCCCCACCACCAATTCATCCGCCAAGATGTTGCCAAAAAGACGGAAGCTCAGGGAAAGCGGTTTTGTAAAATCTTCCAAGATGGCAATGGGAAGTAAGACGGGCGTTGGCTCGATGTACTTGGTGAAATACTTCAGCCCCCGCTTGCGTAGCCCGGCGTAGAAATAGGCCAAGGAGACCAGCAAAGCCAAGGCCACGGTGGTATTGATGTCATTGGTGGGTGCTGCTAGCTCCCCTTCTGGCAGTTCGATGAGTTTCCACGGTACCAGTGCGCCTGACCAGTTACAAACAAAAATGAACAGGAACAGTGTCCCCACAAAGGGAACCCAAGCTCGGTACTCGTGCTCACCCATTTGGCTCTTGGTCAAATCGCGGATGAATTCCAGCGCGTATTCCATCAAGTTTTGAATACCACTGGGCACCCGTTGGATATTCCGCGAGGCGGCAAAGGCCGCCGCAATCAGAATGGCCATCACAAACCAAGTGGTGATGAAGACTTGACCGTGAACTTTTAGGTTGCCAATATGCCAGTAGAAATGGTGCCCCACCTCCAACTTGGCAAGGGGAAGAGCTGTCCAAAGGTGTATCAAAGGCATCATGCCTCCGCGCTCGGTTGTCTAAGCACTACAGTGAGCCAGCGTTAAGGGGACGGCAAAACCGTACGAAACATATAGACCAGAATGGCGGCTTTGTAGGTTAAGAACCCCAAGAACACTGGAATAATATGTAGCTCTTGCCAACGGGCTGCCAAAATAATCACAACCACGACGACAAGGAGCTGCGTTTTCCCCAGCTTTTTCTGGTCGTTTCCTAGGCGCTCCACACTGCGGGCGAGGAGCCGCAGATAAATTAGGCTCGCACTTGCCCCCAAAAGGTAATTCAACGCTGTGTTCAGGCCGTAAATCAGCCAAACCGCTCCAAAGGCGATCGCCATCAGCACAAGGCTTGTCGTGAATAATTCGCGACAGAGTTGATAAAACTCGGCCATCGAGCCGCCCTTCTTTGGGGAATTGGCAATGGTTGATGGCACAGAGGGTGCTGAAGCAGAATCGGGAACGGTCACAGCAGAATAGGGAGCATCCGAGGATGCCTTGAACTGGCCACTAAGCATCCTATCACGCAGTGGTTACATTTCATTACGGGATTCTGCTTCGTCGATATTGCTGTTCATTTCATTGCGAATGTGCCGCTCAAGTAGTTGAAAAATCTCCTGTAGGCGTTGCGGATTGGTGAGGTAGAGGTATCCCAGTAGGGCTTCAAAGCCAGTAGCTTGACGGTAAATTTTTGCGGCAACTCGCTTTGGGCCATCGGCAGCCGCATTGCGACCCTGACGAAAAATCGAGCGTTC
Source organism: Thermosynechococcus sp. QS41 (assembly GCF_031583515.1). Classification (NCBI taxonomy): domain Bacteria; kingdom Bacillati; phylum Cyanobacteriota; class Cyanophyceae; order Acaryochloridales; family Thermosynechococcaceae; genus Thermosynechococcus; species Thermosynechococcus sp. QS41. The sequence goes on along the minus strand of NZ_CP134181.1, from coordinate 1,568,326 downwards.
GGTTTCGGTGCAATGCTGCCAGAGGAAGTCCATATAACGGGCTTGACTTTCGGCACGCACATGCGCCACCACTTGGCGGTGGTAGGTATTAATACGTTGGGGGGGGGTTAGAAAAAGCCAGCGGATAAAGAGTTCATAAACGGCGTCGCCAACGTAGGCCAAAGCCGCCGGTGGCAGTTGATGGGCGGGAATTTTGGGGGGAACAAGGGGCAATAATCCAGCAGAGTCCAGCATGACGTTTCAGCTAAAAAGACCCCCCTTAGTTTTACTGCCACAGGAACAGAATGTTTAGGAATGGGTTTCGCCAGTAATTTGGGCGATCGCCGTCGCCAGATCCGGCTGAAGGGGCAAAAAGTTCTCTAAACGCACGAGTTTGACCGTTTGGGTGACGCGGGGATTGGTGACAATTTGCAGTTGACCCTGATGCTCTTGGGCTTTTTTGGCCAGTTGTACCAAAATGCCGAGGCCAGAGCTGTCAATAAACTCAATTTTTGAAAGGTCTAAGATGACGTTGGCAGGCCCATCGTCAAAACACTTACTAATGACCTTGCGAAAGGCCGACTCGGAGAACGCATCAATGAGACCCGTCAGGCGAAACACTTGATAGTTATCGCGAATCTCACGGGTACCTCTTAGGCTTTGGGTGAGGGCAAGTGGTTCAGAAATGAGAGCCTCCTTTGCCGATAACTGCACACACAAAACGATAGAAGACAAGTATAGATAAACGTGGCATCCTTGTCTATGACTTGATCGCTAACTCAACAAAAGTTTGGAAGTGCAGCAACCGCAGGAAGCTCTTTGCCAGAACCGCATCAGGTATTGCCCCTAGGAGTCGCCCCAATGAAATTCTCCAAACTCGTGATGAGCCTTCTCAGCAGTAGCGGTCTGGGATTGCTGAGTTTATCTATTTTCGCCCAAGAAACGCCAGCGGCGACTTATCCCCCAGAGGCGATCGCGGTCTTTATGCAGGAGTGTCAAACCAAATTTGCGGCGCAAGCGCCTCCCGGCTTTGGCGATCGCGGCATCGCTATTGCACTTGCCTGATAAACCGCCTCCAAGAAAAAATGAGCTATGAGGAATTTCAGAAAATGACTGCCGACAATGAACCCCCGGAAGTTAAAGCCGCAATCAATGAATGTATTGGCGCTATTTTCTAGTGCGCCTAGGATGGACGGGTGATGAGCCTGCGCCTCTTTTGGCATCGTCGCGATCTGCGCCTGAGTGACAGTGTGGGGTTGGCGGCTGCCTACACCCAAACTCCCAAAGTGGTTGGCATTTTTTGCTTTGACCCGGCGATTCTCAGTGCCTCGGACATTGCGGCGGTGCGGGTGACATACCTCGTGGGTTGCCTACAGGCCTTGCAAGAAGCCTATCAGCGACTTGGGGGGAGCTTTTTAATTTTTCATGGTGACCCGCGTCAAATTCTGCCCCAAGTGGCCAGTGGCTTAGGGGCGGTGGCGGTGCATTGGCATGAGGATGTGGAACCCTACGGTCGCGATCGCGATCGCGCTGTGGCTGCTGCCCTCAAGGAAAAGGGAATTGCTGTGGAAACTGCTTGGGATCAACTCCTGCATCCCCCAGAGGCCGTACAAACAAAACAGGGGCAGCCCTACACCGTCTATTCCCCCTTTTGGCGCAACTGGTCAAGCCTAGCTAAACCAGAGCCTGTCCCCAGCCCCAGCCACCTCGAACCCCTCACCGCAATAGAACAAGCAACTGCACGAACCTTGGGGGCGATTTCTCTCCCCACTGCCAAGGATTTGGGATTTCATTGGTCAGGAGAACTGATCCTTGCTCCCGGTGAAGCCGCCGCCCAAGCACAACTGGAGACATTTATTGGCCAGCACATTCAAGACTATGGTGAGCAGCGCAACTATCCAGCGCAACCTGGAACCTCCCTCTTAAGCCCTGCCCTCAAGTTCGGTGTCATTGGTATTCGTCGTGTCTGGGCAGCCAGTCAGGCCGCTATGGCCGCAGCCCGCAGTGAAGAGGCAAAAACGAGTATTCGCACGTGGCAGCAGGAATTGGCGTGGCGGGAGTTTTATCAGCACGCCCTCTATTGGTTTCCCCACTTGGCGGAGCGTCCCCATCGTGAACGATTTGCCACTTTTCCTTGGCTGAATCACGCAGAACACTTTGCGGCTTGGTGTGAGGGTCGCACCGGTTACCCAATTGTGGATGCCGCCATGCGCCAACTCAATGAAACGGGTTGGATGCATAACCGCTGCCGCATGATTGTGGCCAGTTTCCTCACTAAGGACTTGATCATCAATCCCCAATGGGGTGAGCGGTACTTTATGCAAAAACTGATTGATGGCGACTTGGCAGCCAATAATGGCGGTTGGCAGTGGAGTGCCTCTAGTGGGATGGATCCAAAGCCGCTGCGGATTTTTAACCCAGCCAGTCAAGCGCAAAAATTTGATCCTGAGGCGGAGTATATTCGCCGTTGGCTGCCGGAGTTGAAATCCCTCGATACGGCAGATTTGGTGACGGGAACTATTTCTCCCCTAGAGCGGCATCGCTGCGGTTATCCCTTGCCAATTGTGGATCACGGCCAGCAACAGCGGCGATTTAAGCAGCTCTATCAAGCGCATGTTCGTTCACCCATCCCTCAAGGATAAAATTGACATTCCCCTGATCAGCGCAACAGCGTTATCCTGAAAAAGAACGATTTTTGCGGTTGCATCGCGCCCATGAATATCCTTGGTAGTCTGCTCACTCCCCCCACCACCCCCATTCAAACCCGTCCCCGCCGTGGCATTGAAATTAAGTCCAAGCGAGAAATTGAGATTATGCGGCAGGCCTCGCGCATTGTGGCGACGGTGCTCAAGGAAATTTCCCAGATGATCGAGCCGGGCATGACGACGGCGGATCTCGATGCCTATGCCGAGAAACGCATCCGCGAAATGGGGGCAACACCGAGCTTCAAAGGCTATCAGGGCTTTCCGGCCTCCATTTGCGCTTGCATCAACAACGAGGTGGTTCATGGCATTCCCAGCCCCCGCAAAGTGATTCGCAATGGCGACATCGTTAAGATTGATACCGGTGCCTACTACAATGGCTTCCATGGCGACTCTTGCATTACGATTCCAGTGGGGGAAATCTCCGAGGAAGCGGCCAAGCTGGTAAAAGTGGCTGAAGAAGCCCTCTACCGCGGCATTGAGCAGGTTAAAGAAGGCAACTACCTCATGGATTTGGCGGGTGCTATTCAAGATTATGTCGAAGCCAATGGCTTTGTTGTGGTCGAGGACTTTACTGGCCACGGCGTGGGGCGCAATCTCCACGAAGAACCTTCGGTATTTAACTTCCGCACCAATGAACTTAAGAATGTGCGGCTACGGGCGGGGATGACCTTGGCCATTGAACCCATTGTGAATGCGGGTTCAAAACAGGTGCGGATTTTGCGCGATCGCTGGACAGCGGTTACGGTTGATAATTCCCTCTCTGCCCAATTTGAGCACACGGTCTTGGTCACCAAAACGGGCTACGAAATTCTCACCGATCGCACCCTTGTCTAACCTCTATGACGAAAATCCCCCCCGAAGTCCTCGAACGCCACTGCTTTTGCCGCAGTCGTAAGTTTACCTTTGAGGTCAATCAATATCGCTTGCCCCATGGGTCTGTCTCGATCTTGGGAACTGTGCGGCATCCAGGGGGGGCATTAGCTGTGCCGGTGACCCCAGAGGGCAACCTGATCCTTGTCAAACAATACCGCTTTGCCACTGAGGAATATCTGCTGGAGTTCCCAGCGGGCACCGTTGAGGATCACGAAAAGCCTTTTGCCACCATTGAGCGCGAGATTGAAGAGGAAACGGGCTACCGCGCCCACCATTGGCAAAAACTGGGAGAGTTTTACATTGCCCCCGGCTATTCTGATGAAGTGATCTACGCCTACTTGGCCACTGAGCTGGAAAAACTAGAGACACCCCCGCCTCAGGACACCGACGAGCACATTGAAATCGTGGAGTTTTCTCTAGCTGACTTGGCCGCTGCGATTCATAGTGGTCAAGTGAAAGATGCCAAGACCGTCACCAGTTTCTATCTGGCCTTGCCCTATCTGCAACCCGCTTGAACACTGAAGTTGTTCGTAAACGTTTGTAAGCATCCTGCACCGCCCACAGTCTTGATCCCTCAAGGTGAGATAATGCGGAAATAATCCAAAGGTTGTACGTGCTGACTCACAGCCGTTTGAACTGGGACATTACTGAGTTTTTGATTGTTGAATTATGGAGCTAACCCATCGGCCTCGCCGTTTACGCCGCACGGCTCAAATTCGTCGCTTGGTGCGCGAGCATACCCTAACCACAGGGGATTTGATCTATCCGGTCTTTGTCATGGAGGGGGAAGATCAGGTGCAGGAAGTCCCCTCAATGCCCGACTGCTATCGCTATACGCTGGATCGCCTGATTTTAGAGCTGAAGGAGGTCTATGCCTTGGGAATTGGGGCGATCGCGCTATTTCCCCTTGTGCCTGAGCACCTCAAGGACAATGCTGGCACCGAAAGCTACAATCCTGAGGGTCTTGTCCAGCGATCGGTACGTGCCATTAAGGCTGTCTTACCCGACCTGCTGATCTTTACCGATGTCGCCCTTGATCCCTACAGCAGCGAAGGCCACGATGGCATTGTCAAAGATGGCGAAATTCTCAATGACGAAACCGTAGAGGTGCTGGTGAAACAGGCAGTGAGTCAAGCGGCTGCCGGGGCTGATTTTGTTGCTCCGTCAGATATGATGGATGGCCGTGTCGGTGCCATTCGGGCGGGTCTAGATGCCGCAGGCTATACCCACGTGGGGATTCTCGCCTACTCTGCGAAATACGCCTCCGCCTACTATGGCCCTTTTCGCGATGCTTTAGATTCGGCACCGAAGTTTGGTGATAAAAAAACCTACCAAATGGATCCAGCCAATGTCCGCGAAGCAGTGCGGGAGGTCAGCTTGGATATTGAGGAGGGCGCCGATCTGGTGATGGTGAAACCTGCCCTTGCCTACATGGATGTCATTGCCCAACTCAAGCAGGTGAGCGATGTTCCCGTGGCCGCCTACAACGTTTCCGGGGAATATGCAATGGTGAAAGCCGCCGCCTGCAATGGCTGGATTGATGAGAAAAAAGTGGTGCTGGAAACCCTTCTTGGCTTTAAGCGGGCAGGTGCTGATGTCATTCTCACCTACCATGCCAAGCAGGTGGCGCAGTGGCTGCAAGAGGGATTGAATTAGGCGCTTGCTTCTCGTAGTTGACGGGTGGTCTGAATCCAACTGGCAATCATTTTGTCCACTCGCTCATCGAGCTTGGGATCCCTCAATTGCCCCTCGGGTGTGAAGGCTTGCCACGCCTGACCAATGGCCACCTGTTCTGGAATCACCCACGCATGTACCCAGCGCAAGATCACCCGCAGATCATTGAGGGCATTGCTGTTGGTTTGGCCACCGAGGACACTCATCATGGCGACCACTTTGCCGCTGAGGTGTTCAAAGCTGAGGAGATCAAGGGAGTTCTTGAGCACACCGCTAACGCTGCCGTGGTACTCCGGGGTCACCAGCAAAATACCATCGGCTTCCTTGACCTTGGTTTGAAAGATGGCGACATCGGGGTAGTCGGGGTAGCTCTCAGCACCGGTACAAAAGGGGAGCGTCATTTGCCGTAAATCCAGACGTTCAACGGTAACCCCTTGGGCGGCTGCTTTGGCAATGGCAACATCTAGGGCGCTTTGAGAGTAGGAGCTATCCCGCAGACTCCCTGCCCAACCAATGAATTTGACCATAAACAAACTCGTAATGACTATGGCTTATTATACAAAATTTAGATTTGTTCAAACATCCTCCCTAAGAAGGAACCTCACTCAGGGAAATGGATCCACCCGTGGCCATTTGGGCAATGACGCGTTGTAACTGCGCTAGCGATCGCTCGGCCTCGGTGTAGCGATCCTTCCAGTGTTGAACAGCGGTTTCCTGCTCCCGTGCCTGCTGTGCCTGATGGAGAATTTGCTCTTGGAGTTCGGCAATTTGGGCTTCTAGGTGTTGTAGGCGTTCCTGTTGTTGACTAGTGCGCGCCTCCAGCTCTTGGTTGTAGTGCTGGGTGGTCATATATTGCAGGCGCTGTTGCTGATACTCCCGCTCCAGTTCTTGGAGCTTGGTTTGGGTTTTTAGGAGGGTTTTACTCAGTCCCTGAATAACATTGTTTTTGCTGACCTCTGATCCTTGTGCCTGTTGCAGCGCAGTGATGATCCGTTCTTGGGTTTCAATTAAATGGTTGGCTTGGGTGAGGCGACGGTTGAGATCATCCAGTTGGGTTTGGCGATCGCTCAACTCTGAGCGGGCTTGTTCAAGGCGAGTTTGCAGCAGCGCTTTTTCCTCTTGGACTTGGCGCAGTTGGGATTCAAGGAGTTGATATTCCTGTTCCCGTTGCCGCAGGAGGCGATGGCTATTCACCAATTTAGCCTCGAGGGCATCTTGAGCCTTGAGGAGCCGATCCACCTCCTGATGCAGGTGCTCAATTTCCGTTTGCGATTGCTGAAGAATCGTTTCCAAGGATTGGCGATGGTGGCTCATTTCGGCCAACTCGTGGGCACAGGTGGCTTGGGAGCGCAATTGTTCTTGGAGGGCAAGGATTGCCTGTTGTTGAATCTGAGCGGTTTCCTCAGTGCGAGCAAGTAAGTCTTCCAAAAAGGCCTGATTGCGCAGTTGCTGCTTCAGCTCGTTAATATAGTGTTCGCATTGGTCAATAGCCTGCTCTAAATAACGGATGCGCTCTTGGCTACTATCACTCCCTGCAACAGGAGTAGCCGCTAGGGAACCTTCAGCCAGCGGTTCAGAAGGCATCGGATTCCATGGAAAACTGAGTTGCTGGGGCAGCTGTGCTTCCATTGCAGCAGGGGTGAGAATCGTGCCACTCTTCCCTAGTTTAACGGTACAGGGAATTGTCCCTAAACCCGGCTCAAGACAAAAAGGCTCCCCTCATTGCCGCGGGCAATTCGCAAATCCTCATCAAGGTAAGTGATATCGAGCCAGCCCTGTTGATCATTGCTGTTGAGGGGGACATCTAGGGCAATCAGCGGCTGACGGCTGTGGAGTTGGGGAATGAACTGGGAGGGAGAATAGTAATTGAGCCACTGACGCAACCCAACAATGGAGCGTTCAAAGTACACCTGTACCCGCTGTTGGGTCAAGGGTTCAAACCGCGCCAAGACACTGATAATCCCCTCTAGGAAGGGCAAGCCGTAGAGTTCAGCGATATTGTAGATGCGCTGCTGCTGCGGACGAATGCACTGATAAATTTGCCCCAGCTTGACAATTGGGGAGCGATCTAGAGCAAGCAGCGCCTGACTACTGGTGTAGATGAGTCGCCAATCCCCGGCAAGTTTTTCGAGGGCATTGAGGGGATCGGGGGTGGGATTCATGGTTTCAAGGGAAGCGGCAAGGGCGGCCACCTGTTTGCGATCGCGCGGTGTGGCTAGAATGCCTCGATTCAGGCCAGCGATCGCCATTAGTAACTCTGTCTTTGCCACAGTTCACCCCTCCTAGTACAAGCAACTTTTTTGCCCCTATGGGTTGCGTCAAGACCCCCCTAATTCGAGAATGGGAAAAATCCCCCTCCCATTCAGGTTAGCGAAATGCGGATCGCGCTATTTACCGAGACCTTTCTTCCCAAGATTGATGGCATTGTGACCCGTTTGTGTCAAACCGTCCGACATCTGCAACGGAATGGCCATCAGGTGTTGGTGGTGGCTCCCGAAGGCGGGCTAGACCATTATGAAGGTGCGCAGATCTACGGTGTCTCCGGTTTTCCCCTCCCATTGTATCCTGAACTCAAACTCGCCCTGCCGCGACCCGCCATTGGTCAAGCCCTAGAGGCCTTTGCACCCGATCTGATCCATGTAGCGAACCCAGCGGTCTTGGGGGTAGCGGGTCTGTACTATGCGCAGAAATTCCACTTGCCTTTGGTCGCTTCCTACCACACCCATTTGCCGCAATACCTGAAGTACTATGGCTTGGGGTTTCTTGAAGAGGTGCTCTGGTCGCTGCTGCGGTTGGCCCATAACCGTGCTCAACTCAACTTGTGTACCTCAACGGCAATGGTGGCAGAACTGAAAGCGCACGGCATTCGCCATCTGGATCTCTGGCAGCGGGGGGTAGATGTGGAGTTGTTTCATCCGCAGCGCCAAAGTCAAGAAATGCGTTACTTTCTCAGCCAAGGGCATCCAGAAGCCCCCCTATTGCTCTACGTTGGTCGCCTCTCCGCGGAAAAGGAAATTGAGCAGATTAAACCCATTCTGGAGCAGATTCCTCAGGCGCGACTGGCACTCGTGGGCAATGGTCCGCATCGGGAAGCCCTTGAACAGCACTTTGCGGGTACCCCCACGCATTTTGTGGGCTATCTGCGGGGTGAACGCTTGGCAGCAGCTTTTGCCTCGGCGGATGTCTTTGTCTTTCCCTCGCGCACGGAAACCCTTGGCTTGGTTCTTTTAGAAGCGATGGCCGCAGGCTGTCCTGTGGTGGCTGCCAACAGTGGGGGGATTCCGGATATTGTCACTGATGGGGTGAATGGGTTTTTGTTTGACCCAGCGGATTCTACAGGAGCGATTACGGCTTGTCAGCGCCTCTTTGACTCTCCGAGCGATCGCGAGACCCTACGCCAAAATGCCCGCCAAGAAGCTGAACGCTGGAGTTGGGCGGCGGCCACCCAGCAACTAGAGCAGTACTACCGATCAGTTTTGCCAGTCCCCCAGCGGGATGTGGCTCTTAGTCATTAACTGAATCCCTGATCCGCTTCCCTGAGTTGCGGCAGATCGAGGGTGGCTTGCTTGCCTTGGAGAACGACGTAAAAGCCACCGAGGCCAAGGGGGTCAATGAGTTGGTGCAGTGATTGATGGCGGTTGAGAGCTTGGAGGAGATTGCCATTCCTCTGTTGTTGCGCTAGTAGGCGATCGCCCAAACCCAAGGCCATGAGAAATAAACTCTGGCGGGTGACATAGAGGGTTTCAAGGCCAAAGTGCTCCCCATAGCGCGTCAAGGCGGTCACATCCACATGAGCCGTAATGTCCTGCTGGCCCACAAAGCAGTAGGGATTGTCGTGGCAGCGGTGTTGATAGTAGCACTGCAAGGTACCCTCACAGCGGGCGGGATGATAGTATTGCTGGGCGGGATAACCATAGTCAATGGTGAGAACAAAGCCCCGCTCTAGGTGCTGACTCAGATCCTTGAGCCAGGGGATGAGGTTCAAATTAACCTCGGTACGGTAGCCGTCGCTGTAGCCCTGCTGCTGCGGATTAATGCCAACGGTGGCAAAGTACTTGTGAATGCGATCGCCACTCAAGGGACGCAAAACCTCTTGAAACTCCCCTTGGGCATTGAGGCTGACGTAAATTTCCTGCCAATTGCTCCCCTGCCATTGCAGCCGATGCACTGGGAATGCATCCACGAGTTCATTGCTAAAAATACAGCCAACGATGGGTTCAGCCGCTGTGCTAGAATCCAGCCAGTGCAGGCGATCGCCCCAAGGAGCCAAGCGTTGCCGTTGGCGTTCCCGTAAAGTGGGGGACTGCTCTTGAATCTGGTACTCCAGGGCGGTAAAGAAATCGGGGTAGGTCGCTTGGCTATAGCCCAAGACCCCAGCCGCAAATTGGCCTTCACCCGCCCCCATCTCCAACAGGGTAAACTGCTGCGGTCGCTCCAAGGCGTGCCACATCTGCACAAAAGCCTCAGTGAGCAGTTCCGCAAAATCCCTCGTCAGACTACTGGACGTGATAAAGTCGCCGCGCCGACCAATTTGTATTTGGGGACGGTTGTAGTAGCCCCACTGCGGTGCATAGAGAGCCAAGGCCATAAACTCACAGAAGGAAATGGCGCCCGCTGCCCTGATGCGCTCCTGAAGGTCGGCCAATAGCTGAGTGCCCTTTGGCATCAATCATCCACTCCGGCAATGGGGGCAAACCCTTGGCGCTGCACATTCTCGGTAATGACACGCGGTTCCAGAAATTGCAGTAGGTAATCGCGGCCACCCGCTTTGGAACCGATCCCTGAGAGCTTAAAGCCACCAAAGGGCTGCCGATCGACGATCGCCCTCGTAATCCCACGGTTGATGTACAGGTTCCCTACGGCAAATTGGGCTTTGGCCTGCTGAATATGGGACGGCGTCCGCGAATAGAGCCCCCCCGTCAGGGCATAGGCCGTGGCATTGGCAATTTCAAGGGCTTGGCTGAAGGTTTCTGCCCGCAGTACCGCTAGCACCGGGCCAAAAATTTCCTCTTGGGCGAGCGTGGCGGTGGGGGGGACGTTGGTAAAGATGGTAGGGGAGACAAAATACCCCACCTCCGGTACCGGTACACTCAAGGTCAGTTCCGCTTCCCGCTGTCCCTTGGCAATGTATTCCTGAATGCGATCGCGGGCGGCTGCGGTCACCACCGGTCCAACACGGGTACTGGGCAAATGGGCAGGCCCAATATTGAGGGACTTGGTGGCCTCCACTAAGCGCTGCACAAAGGGTTGATAGATGGACTCGAGGACAATCACCCGCGAACAGGCGGAGCATTTTTGGCCGCTGTAGCCAAAGGCCGATTGCACCACCCCCGCCACTGCCTGATCTAAGTCGGCACTTTCGTCAATGATAATGGCGTTTTTGCCCCCCATCTCAGCAATCACCCGTTTGATGTGGGTTTGTCCCCGCTGCAACACCGCTGCCTCAGCAATAATGCGGCAACCCACCTCTTGGGAGCCAGTAAAGGCAATGAGATGCACATCGGGGTGTTTTGTCAAATAGGGGCCAATCACCGATCCTCGCCCCGGCAGAAACTGAAATACCCCGCGGGGAAAACCAGCGGCAATGAGAATTTCAGCCAGCTTCGCTGCAACCACAGCCGCCGGATCCGCGGGCTTGAGGATGGTACAGTTGCCTGTGACTAAGGCGGCCACGGTCATACCGGTGGGAATCGCTAGGGGAAAGTTCCAAGGGGAAATGACGACTGCAATGCCGCGACCTTGGTAGTGGTAATGGTTGGTTTCACCGGGAAAGTTGCGGTCATAGCCGCTGCTGAGGCGCTCCATTTCATCGGCGTAGTAGCGGCAAAAATCAACGGCTTCGGAGACTTCGGCATCCCCTTCCGCCACCACCTTGCCCACTTCATAGCACATCCAAGCTACCAGTTCATGGCGTTGTGCCTCGAGGAGATCCGCTGCCCGCCGTAGCAGGATGGCCCGTTCGGCTACGGGAGTCTGTTGCCACTGCGCTTGAGCGGCTTTGGCAGCCCGGATTGCATGATCGGCATCCTCAATGGTGGCCAAGCCAACGCGACCCACGATTTCCTCTGGCTGTGAGGGGTTGAGGGACTCACTGTATTCGAGGGTATTGACGCGATCGCCATTGATGATGGGGGTATAGGTTTGCCCTAGTTGGCGATGGACATGAATTAAGGCCGCTTGAATCGCTTCCCGCTGGCTGGCGCGGGCATAGTCGCTATTGGCGGCATTGACAAAGGTTGAGGTCTTGCCGGTGGTCAGATGAACGTTCACTGCCCTAAAGTCTGCCGTTGGTTCTGGCGGTGCCAAGAGTGCGTCAATATTTACCGCTCCCAATTGTTGGCGCAAAAAGGAACTATTGGCCGTATTTTCCAAGAGCCGCCGAATCAGGTAGGCCATCCCCGGAATCAGCTCACCGTAGGGACAATAGACCCGCACCGTCTGCCCCGCTTCCACAAGAGCCTTGGCAAGTTTATCGGCCATACCATAGAGAACTTGGCATTCCATGGCCGTGGGCGGAATGTGCTGATGTTGGGCGATCGCGATCGCCCGCGCTTGGGAACGCACATTATGACTCGCAACTGCTGTGCGCAAAAGCGTGTGGTGACTCAGGAGCAGTTCAATCACCCGCTCAAAGTTGGCGTCGGTATCTTGCTTGTGTTGATAGACGGGCAATGGCCAGTCATTTTGTACCGCCTTAATCAGTTCTTGATCCCAGTAGGCGCCCTTGACCACCCGCACGGTGATTGGTGTCCCCCGCTGTTGCACCCAAGTAATCAGGTCTTGGGCATCTTGGTAACTATCCCGCAAATAGGCTTGCAGGGTCAGCCCGACATCAGCGCGATCGCGAAACTCTGGCTCTAGCAAAATGTCCTTGAGGATTGCAAGGGTAATGTCTTTGTAGGCATACTGCTCCATGTCAAAGTGCACCGCTACCCCCAATTCTTGGGCACGATGCAACAGCCGCCGAATCGGTTCCCCCACCTTGGCACGGCAGCCAGACACATCCAAAGGATCAAACTGCGAGTAGAAGGCCGTCAGCTTCACGGAGACTTGGACTGGATTCACCCCTTCCCGCTGACCCAAGGGGCTGAGTTGCTGCATCAAGTCAAGGTAGCGATCGCAATACTGCTGCGCCTCTGCCTCCGTAATCACCGCTTCCCCAAGAATATCCATCGTCACCAGCATGCCCTGCTTGCGTAGGCGGCCAATGGTTTTCAGCACCTGCTCGGTGGTTTCACCAGCAATGTACTTGTGGGCAAGGGCTTGAACCGCTGTTGTGAAGGTGGTTGCCGCTGCTTGGGCGGGCAGGGAATCCGGCTGAGCAAAGTTCAAGAGTTTTTTTAGGCCTTCCGGCAACTCCACACTGGGGTCACTGAGGTACTCCTGCAAGTGGCGTGCCACCTCGGCTTTACTGCGCAGACTCGGCAGGCAGTCAATGAGGCGAAAGAGTTGCACCCGTAGCCCCGGATGTTCCATCGCCCAGCCGAGGAGTTTATCTTCAATGCGCATTTGCTCCCGCAGTTGACTGAAAAAGTTGCGGGACTCTTGACTAGCCGCCCACAGTTGACGGGCGATCGCGATCGTTTGTGCTTCGTAAAGACCAGTCACGGAGAATCTTGGGTGAGGAGCAGCCTTTCCTATTTTCCCATGTCCTCTAAAGCAAACAACCAAATTCTTAGCAGGGACGAATCAATCGGTGGTTAGCTCGCACCAAGCAAATGTGATTCTCCTCACCAATGGACACCTTGAACCAAGGCAATCCTCGACTATCGGTAATCGTGGCAAAGCCTGCGGGTGTGATATTGGCTCTTAAAACAGTGCCTGTGGGAAAGCGGTGCACCACCGGCCAGCGCATAATCGCCAGCTCCCAGCCTAGGGAGCAAATCTGCGTTGTGGAATAGCGAAAATCTAAAGAAATAGAGAAGTATGTACAGTGGTTGGGGACGTTGTTTATCTGCCTGTCTGAGTGAAAACCAATCAAACCATCTGATGGCCTTAGCACCTCAACAACCCTCTCTCTACGCCAGTGTGCTTGTGGACTGTCCGGCGGCAAGCGAGGCTTACACTTACCAAGTTCCTGCGGGTTGGTGTCTCCAAGGGGGCGAGGTGGTGGACGTGCCCTTTGGCTCCCAAGTGGTGCGCGGCATTGTCCTAGAGGTACTAGAAACTGTAGCCCCATCGGTTGATCCGCAGCGGTTGCGATCGCTCCTTGAAGTGGTTGACCAGCAGCTTTTTCCCAAGGACTATTGGGCGTTGTTAGAACAAATTGCCACGTACTACTGCACGCCTTTAATTCAAGTGGTGCGCACTGCTCTGCCGCCGGGGGTCTTGGGGCGATCGCAACGGCGGGTGCGCCTGCGGCGCCAACAGGGGATTCCCCCCCTGTCAGAACAGGGGCAACATCTGCTGCGCTTTCTCCAGACCAAGGGTAATGGGGACTACAGTGTGCGCTACCTCCAGCAACAGCTTCCCAAGGTTGAGCGTGCCCTCGCAGAACTCGAACGCCTTGGCTTGGTGGAAACCTACTTAGCGGCACCCGCTAGTCAACAGCCAAAACAGCAGCAGGCAGTGATCCTCCTCAATAGTGAAGGCGAGACCTTAACGCAGCGGCAGCGCCAAATCCTCCGCTATTTGCAGCAGCAGGGTCGCGATTGCTGGCTACAAGAGGTGGTCAAGGCCACCGGCACCACCGCCCAAACGCTCCATCGCCTTGCCGCCAAAGGATACATTGCCATTGTCGAGCAGCAGCACTGCCGCATTGAACAGGGGGTAGCGGTGACACCGGATCGGCCAAAAGCCCTCACCCCTGCCCAAGCCACCGCCCTGCAAGCCATTTCAGCACACCTAGACTGTGCCCAAACCTTTCTCCTGCACGGGGTGACGGGGTCGGGCAAAACGGAAGTCTATCTGCAAGCCATAGCTGAGTGCCTAGGGCGAGGGCGATCGGCCTTGCTGCTAGTGCCGGAGATTGGCTTGACGCCTCAACTGACGGATCGCGTGCGTGCTCGCTTTGGTGAACGCCTGTTGGTCTATCACAGTGGTCTCAGTGAGGGGGAGCGCTACGATACTTGGCGGTTGACGCTGATGCCGCAGCCACGGGTAATCATTGGCACGCGATCGGCGGTTCTGCTGCCCTTGGTGGGCTTGGGTTTGATCATTCTGGATGAAGAGCACGACAGCGGCTACAAACAGGATCAACCTCAGCCCTGCTACCATGCCCGTACCGTTGCCCAGTGGCGATCGCGCCAGCAACAGTGTCCCCTGATTTTAGGAACCGCTACCCCTGCCCTCAGCACTTGGCAGGCTGTCCAAACCGGCCAGATTCAGATCCTTTCCCTTCCCCAGCGTATCCACGCCACCCCCCTGCCCCCCATCACCCTTGTGGATATGCGCCAAGAATTACACCGTGGCAACCGTTCCATGCTCAGTCGTCCGCTGCAAGACGCTCTAGGGAATCTTCAGGGACAGCAGGCAATTCTCTTTGTACCGCGGCGGGGTCACAGTACCTTTGTCTCCTGTCGCAGTTGTGGCACAGTGATCTACTGTCCCCATTGCAGCGTCTCTCTCACTGGACACCTCTTTGGCGAGGAGATGGAAGTGCTGCGCTGTCACTATTGCAACTATAGCCAAGCCGTACCGCAGCGTTGTCCCAGTTGTGCCTCCCCCTATCTCAAGCCCTTTGGTGGCGGGACGCAGCGGGTGGTGAGTGAACTGAATCGCCTCTTTCCGCAGTTGCGAGTTCTGCGCTTTGACAGTGATACGACCCAACGCAAGGGTGCCCATCGCCGGTTACTGGCTCAGTTTGCCGCCGGCGAAGCTGATGTGATGGTGGGGACACAAATGCTGACGAAGGGCATTGATCTGCCGCAGGTCGCCCTCGTGGGAATTTTGGCTGCCGATAGTCTCCTGCACTTGCCCGATTATCAGGCGGCAGAACGCACGTTTCAAATCCTCACCCAAGTGGCGGGGCGATCAGGCCGGGGGACACACCCCGGTAAAGTCATTCTCCAAACCTATGTGCCGCAGCATCCAGTGATTACAGCGGTCAAAGCCTATGACTGGGACACCTTTGCTACCCAGGAGCTAAGTAGCCGTGCCCCCTTGGGCTATCCCCCCTATGCCCAACTAATCCTTCTGCGCTTGAGTAGTCCCGATGCTGAGGAGGTGGCCGCAACGGCTCAGGCGATCGCCCAACAGCTCCAAACGTTAGCCCCAGTTTCTCAGGGAGAATGGGAAGTACTTGGCCCCGCCCCGGCCGCGATCGCCAAAATTGCTGGCCGCTACCGCTGGCAAATTTTACTCAAGGGCAAACTAGAACGAGTTTCTCACCTCAGCCCAGCTCTCATGCACCTCAAGGCGCAGTGTCCCCGCTCAACCCGCCTCAGTATTGATGTTGACCCCTTGAACTTTCTCTAGGGGGGCTTCAGTAAACCACCACAGTGCTGTGACCGGCACGACCCCCAAAACAAATCCCAGCGTTGCCGGAATCCAAAAACGTTGATCCAAAGATGTGAGGGTAATCATCGCCCCAAAGGCAAAATTCACCAGATACACCACCAAGGGGGTAATGAGTTGCCCACGGTTCACCACCATTGGCTTTGGCCACCAAGTGATCATCGCCAGCCCCATAAATACGGCTCCTGTGCCCGTCCATCCCAGAATGTTGCGGTAAGGCATCCCAAAGAATTCACCGACATCCTGAAATTGCCAAAAAGGAATGGCAGTTTGACTCATGGCCGGATCAAGGACAAAATCCCAAGCGGTTAAAAAGATTGCTCCCAAGCCCACGGTGATCAAGGCTGCCCCCAAGCCCACGCCCTTGCCTTCCCGCAGCGGACGACTGATGAAGCCACTGTAGGCCAAAAGAAACGTGACTAGCCCCATATAAAACCAAGAGAGGGGAATGGTGAAGGGCACCAGTCCAGCAATTTTGTGCCCCAAACCACTGAGGTAACCATAATGGCCAAAGGGAAAGCCGGTACTCGTCCCCAACAGTTCACTGGTAAGGGAAATGCCCACCGCTGGCAGCAAAAAGCCAAGCAGTTTGCCAAGGCCAAAGTTGCGATAGGTGTGAAGGGCGATCGCCAGTGCGCCGAGGACAATATAAACGACACCCCCACTCCCCATACTCCATTGAAAAAGCTGCTGACCCCAGGCGGGCAACGCCAGAATAAACTCGGGATGGGGAACGACGAGGAGCAACCCCGCTAAGCCAAAGGCCATCGCCACAATATGACCAACTAGGCACACCTGCTCCGCAACGAAAAGCGCGTTCTTGGGTTTCATAGGGGCAATCTCAAAGGGGCAATCGTTTACAAATGTTAATATGTTAATGTACCACTGTTCCCACTGTCGTCTATCCACCTCAAAAAGGCAGTTGGATTTCGCCAAGGGCATCATAGATTGCCAACAATCCTGCCCCCAAGCTAGCACTCAGCGTTAGCCCCCAACTCCAAGGCGCCCCTTCAGAAAATTGCGGACGACGCTGAAGCACTTGCCCATAGCCCCGCAGCCGCATTGCCAGATAGATCTGCTGTGCCCGTTCCTCGGCGCGAATGAGAAAGATACCAATCACCTGTGCCCACGGGCGAAGGCGGCGCCAACTCAAGCGAAATCCCCGCAGAAAGAGTGCCTGCTGCATTTGTGTCAACTGACTCTCTAGCTCAAAGAGATAGCGATAGGTCAAAGCCAGCGTATCCACCAACAAGGGCGGTAGTCCCCACCAGCGACAGACCCGCACCCATTCACTAAACGTCAAGCTTTCTAGCAACACCACGCCAAGGGCAAGACACAAGACCAAGCGCCATGTGAGGAGCAGTGCGATCGGCCACGCCGTAACCGCCAACAGTAACCACAGTCCCAGAAAAAAGAGCCCCATCTGCTGCAGACGTTTGCCCAAGCGCTGCCAAGGGACATGGCTCAGGAGATAGAGGAGCGCCACAAGCAAGGTCGCGATCGCCAGACTGTCTAACCGCCGCAAACTACTAATGCAAAAAATCCACAGGAGAATTGCCATCACCCGTGCCGGCGGCGACCAGTAGCGAAAGCTCAAGGGTTATGCCCTAATTAATGTGTTGACTACGCAAAAAGCGATCAATATCGTTATTGGCACCAATCACCACCATAATGTCCCCTTTATTGAGCTTTTGGTTGGGACTGGGATTGATCTCAAACTTATCATCAAAGCGCAGGGCAATGAGGTTGAGGCCATAGCGACTACGGAGTTCCACCTCGGCAACTGTGCGATTGTGAAATGCCTCAGGCACTTTGACTTCGACAATACTTTTTTCGGGGTCAAGGTCAAACCAATCGAGAATCGCTGGGCGGGTGAGCGATCGCGCCAGTTCACAACCCGCCTCATACTCTGGAAAGACCACCCGATCTGCCCCCACTCGCTCTAGGAGTTTTTTATGAATCTCTGAGGAAGCCTTGGCAATGACATTGGGCACGCCTGCCTCCTTTAGGTTCAATGTCGTGATAATACTGGCGTCGAGATGGTTGCCAATGGCCACAATTACCGTTTCAAACTCAAACAGACCCGCCTCCTTCAGGGCTTGGGGATCCGTGGAATCCAGTTGAATCGCATGATCCACAATGTGATCCTGAAGCACTTGATTCACCAATCGCTCTTGGTTATCACTGCCGAGCACCTCATAGCCCATGCTGTGCAGGGTCTCGCACACCCCCCGGCCAAACCGCCCTAGGCCAATCACCGCATACTGCTGCGAGATCTTGACCCCCCGCCCGCGAAAGAGCATTGCTCCAAAATCCACCATTCCTGAGTTTCCTATTGGCTTTGCGATGCCGATGACGACCCTTTTCTAACATATGGGATACATAGGGGGGATGCAATCTAGCAATTAAATTTTTGGCCGTATTCGATCGCTGTGAAAAGGGCTGTAATTGATCATGCCCTTAAGGAGTGGACGCTGAGCCGCCTGAATGGGTCAGTTCTTGGAGTCGCTGACGAATGTGTGCAGCACTGGCACGGGGAGAAAAGCGCGGTACGGGAAGCACTTGCGTTCCAATCACTAGGTAGAGAACAGGAATCTCGTATTGATAGGCTTGCCACCAATCCTCGCGGCTGGTGATGTCGCGTACCTCAAGGGTAAATTCCTTCAGAGTGGCCAGCTTCTCTTGTAGTCCTTCACAGAGGTGACAGCCGGGCTTGCTATAGAGAATCAGATGGGTCACGGTTGCGGCGCAGAAACGAGGGGGGTATCGCCAATATGACGGTGATCCCGCAGGCCAAAAATGGCTTCTACATGGCGGTAGTGCTTCATTTCAATCAGGTTGTGGAAGGGGTCTGCGAGAAAGAACGTTTGGTGCTCTAGGGGGGTATTGGCAAAGCGGGTACGCGGTGGCTGGTAAAAGTCAAGTCCCTTCTTGATCACGCGATCGCAGAGGTTTTGCCAGTCGGCCTGTGCCAAGAAAATCAAGCCAAAGTGGCGCGGATAAATGCTCTTGGGTGGGGTTAAGGGTTCATCCGTGACGTGAGCCACCAGTTGATGGCCATAGAGCTTCATGATCAGGCAGTGGGGATTTTCGCGCCCCGGTTCACAGCCCAACCCATCAATGTAGTAGGCCTTGGTGTCCGCCAAATTACTGACAGGAAAGGCAAGGTGAAATAAAACGGGAGCGATCGCCAACTGAGCCATAGATTTCTCTCGAACTGAAAATGGCTAAATTAGCCGCTATTTTAGCAGGAGAACCGGCTCTCGGTCTGCTTCCCAAGTCGAGTCAAGTATCAATCCCCAGTATTGTTGTTTATCGGCAACGGAATGGATAACAGGGGTAATAGGGGTAATAAACGGGTGAATAGGGGGGCGGGTAAATTACGGGGCGAGGCGGATAGGGCACTGGCACAATAATGTAGGTTTGAGATTGCTGCGGCGGACGGTAAATGACGGGATTGTAGGGACTGTACTGCGGTGTCCGTGGCCGCCCAAAGGACTCTAGCCCTGGGAAAAAGACATCAACCCCCGGCTGATTAGGAAAGAGGGGATAGGCGGCACGACTGGGGGGAGCGATCGCCACCAGCGTAGCTAAGCTACTGATGGCCAACGGCAGGAAGCGTAACATAGATGCCTCCAAGGAGAGAGTGATCCGCTGATTCTGACGCGGCGGTGCCTAGGGAAGTTCCCGTAGAACACGACTCAAAATATCCACCATTTGATCAATGTGCGATCGCTCCACAATCAGCGGTGGTGAGAGGGCAATAATATCCCCCGTGACACGAATCAGTAGTCCCGCTTCAAAGGCACGACAGAGGGCATCATAGCCCCGTGCCCCTCCTTGTCCCTCCCGTGGCGCCAATTCAATCCCTGCCACCAAGCCCAAGTTGCGAATATCAATGACATGGGGCAGACCCCGTAGGCTGTGGATGGCCTCCTGCCAATAGGGCGCCAAGGAAGCCGCCCGCTCAAATAGGGCTTCTTTCTCGTAGATCTCTAGGGTTGCCAAGGCGGCCGCACAGGCAAGGGGATGTCCCGAATAGGTGTAGCCATGGAAAAACTCAATTTGCCCCGCGGGGCCTTGCATGAAGGTGTCGTAAATCTCATCGCGGACAATCACCGCTCCCATGGGTACAGCGGCATTGGTTAGACCCTTGGCAACCGTGATGAGGTCTGGAGTCACACCAAAGTACTGACTGGCAAAGGGGGCACCGAGACGGCCAAAACCCGTGATCACTTCATCAAAGATCAGCAAAATGCCGTGGCGATCGCAAATGGCACGCAGGCGTTCCAAGTATCCTTGGGGCGGAATCAATACCCCCGTAGAGCCAGCGAGGGGTTCAACAATCACTGCCGCAATCGTCGAGGCATCATGCAGCGCCACCAAGCGTTCTAGCTCATCGGCTAAATGTGCTCCCCAAGCGGGTTGCCCCTTGCTGAAGGCATTGTGCTCAAGGTTGTGGGTGTGGGGCAGATGATCCACTCCTGCCAAGAGAGAACCAAAGAACTTGCGATTGGGCGCAATTCCTCCCACTGAAATTCCACCAAAGCCGACCCCGTGATAGCCCCGCTCACGCCCAATGAGCCGTTGTCGTGTCCCCTCTCCCCGCAGCCGATGGTAGGCAAGAGCAATTTTCAAGGCTGTATCCACGGCCTCAGAGCCAGAGTTGGCAAAAAAGACATGGTTAAGGGGATCAGGGGTAATGGCACGCAGGCGATCGGCCACCTGAAATGGCCCCGGATGTCCCATCTGAAATGTGGGGGCAAAATCCAGTGTTGCTGCCTGTTGGGCGATCGCGCTCACAATTTCTGGACGGCAGTGGCCGGCATTGACACACCACAACCCGGCGGTGCCATCGAGAATCTCACGGCCATCAATGCTCCTGTAGTACATCCCGGCTGCCGAAACAAGGAGCCGAGGGCTTTGCTTGAACTGGCGGTTGGCCGTAAAGGGCATCCAGAAGGGGTCGAGGTTGAGATCCGCAAGGGTGGGCAGCGTCATCAGACTAAAACTGGTTCGTATTATCCGTCGTGGGCATGAGGCCAATAATATCGCGGTAGGCCGCCACAATGACACAACTACTCCAAGGAATAGTCACCAGCATCCCCACACAGCAGAGGCAAAAGCCCAAGATATTGAAGAAAATGATTGACACGCTGAGAAAAAAGAAGCTCCACCAATCGCGGGAAACTAAGCGGCGGCTGGTTTCTAGTGCCGGCCACACATCAAACCGGTGTTCCACCACCAAAGGCACAGCAAACATATAGGCTACCCCAAAGTAAACCCCCGGCAGCAGCAGGATGGCACCCACCAAGATGAAAACGGGGGTCAGGGCATCCGGCACAGCGGGAAGCTGCTCCAGTAACGCTAGCAGTTGTTCTAAGTCGGCATCGGGTTCCGCTGCTTCAGCCGCCGCCCGCCTTAATATGCTTTGCCAGAAGGGCAACCCCGCAATCATGAATAGAATGCTGGCACTAATCACAAACACATTCGTAATCAAACCGATGATCAAGTTCGTCAGAAAAATTGGCAAAAAGTAGTTGTTTTTGAACGCATTAAAAAAGTCGCTAAATTCGGGTCTTTGGTTGCGGGCAATGCGAAAGCTGAAAAAGTAGTAGCCTGCGGCGAAGAGGCCTGCCAAAATCGTGCTAACAATCGGGCCAGCCCCCGGAATGTTGTTGAGCACACCATTGATAATCATTGCCAGAATGAGAAAACCAATGTAGGCAGCGGGTTGAGTGCTGAAAATTTGCCAGCCCTCATTGAGGTATTGACCAATCCGTACTTGATAGGAGCGGTTGGCGATCGCTTGGGGAGTATGTTCTGACTCACTGTACATAATGGCGGTTCCAAGGGGTTGCCTCTAGCCTAGCGATCGCTTGGGGCTGCACCAATTGTCAATGTGTCACTTCTTCACCTTTCTAAAACCTCGGATATAAGTCTTTCCTGTAATCATTTTCAAAATGTTGAGTGTGTTCAATCCATGGGACAAGACTTGTATTTAATACCAGCTCTTTGTAACATTGAGCTTAATAAATAGGTCTTAAACGAGGGAATTGTCTATCCTAAAACTGAAGTCATCTCAGTAGGAGACCTTCATGGCTCGCCTGCTTGTCCTCACAATTACAGAAAGCTCTGAAGAACTGCAGCGACGCCTACAACATGAAACCGATGCCCGACAGCAGGAACGCTTGCAGATGCTCTACTGGCTGAAGCAAGGACTTGTCCACAGCCGCCCACAAATTGCCCAATTGCTCCATTGCAACGAGTCCACTATTACTCGCTGGCTGAACGCTTATCGCCAACGAGGACTCCAGCAGTTATTGGCAGTCAAGACGCCCCCCGGAGCCGCCCGCATCATCCTAAGACGGCGGTTTGGCGAGTTACCAGCTGGCCTTGAGGAGCGCATTCGTCAGC
This sequence comes from Thermosynechococcus sp. QS41, assembly GCF_031583515.1. NCBI lineage: Bacteria > Bacillati > Cyanobacteriota > Cyanophyceae > Acaryochloridales > Thermosynechococcaceae > Thermosynechococcus > Thermosynechococcus sp. QS41. The sequence continues at coordinate 1,546,223 of NZ_CP134181.1, read as the reverse complement.
TCTCTCCCCCTCAAATCGAAGCATTGGCAGAGGCTCTCTTGGACTTCACTGCCCTAGAGGAAGTGTTTGCGTGGCTAGAGCGCTCCAGCTAGCCCATGCGCCGCGACTCCCTTTTTTATCAACTCTTTGCCCAGCTGCCCCAGACCCTCTTTGATCTCTTGGGCATAGACACGCCTCAGGGGTATCGCTTTGACTCTGTGGAGCTGAAGCAAACGGCCTTTCGCATTGATGGCGTCTTCGTGCCCCCTGACCCCTCAGGAACCGTCTATTTCTGTGAGGTGCAGTTTCAGCGCGATAACAGCTTCTATGATCGCTTCTTTGCGGAAATCTTTCTCTACTTGCGGCTGTATCGCCACACCTTCTCTCACTGGCAAGCGGTGGTCATTTATCCCCATCGTCAAGTGGAACAAGTGTCCTTTGAACCCTATGAGGTGTTGGTGAATAGTCATCACCTGCATCGGGTCTATCTGAATGAACTGGGGTCACCAGAGGAATTGCCATTGAGCCTAGCGCTGATGCAGCTCACAGTGTTACCCGAAGCAGAAATGCCGACAGCAGCACGGTTGTTGGCAGAGCGGACTCGCACAGAGGCAGTGCCAAGGCCAGAAGTCATAATGGAGTTGATCACCACCATTGTGTTGTACAAGTTTACGGAGCTGAGTCGCGAAGAGGTGTTGCACATGCTGGGGTTTACGACGGAAGAGTTGAAGCGGACGCGGTTTTATCGGGACGTCTATGCTGAGGTACGGGAAGAGGTCTATGCTGAGGTACGGGAAGAGGTATTACAGCAAGGATTACAACAGGGATTACAACAGGGAGAGACCCTTGTTGTTTTACGCCTCCTAAGACGGCGGTTTGGCGAGTTACCAGCTGGCCTTGAGGAGCGCATTCGCCAGCTCCCTGCCCATGAGATTGAAGCCTTGGCAGAGGCTCTCTTGGACTTCACTGCCCTAGAGGAAGTGTTTGCGTGGCTAGAGCGCTCCAGCTAGCCTAGGCATCATAAATCGCTGGTTGGAACAGTTGAAAAATTGTGTTTTTGATCTTTAAGTATGATTGCTGTGCGCAACAATCCGCAAAATTGTCTGGAGGCTGAAATTTTTTACTAAGGAAAAACCATACTAATTACTAGCCTATTTCAGATCTTCAGATCTATCGATATAACTAGTGGTAGGTTACTGCTCCCGTGCGTTGACTAGGTGCCCCTATGAAAAAGAATGACCGACGCTTTGGCCTCTCAAAACGGCAGTATCGCAAGCTAATGCGAACGATTCGGCATTTGTTTCACCAACTACGCCTCTGGATGCAGCGACGGCTTAGCCCTGTGCTCCGACAGCGACAAGTGCGGTTTGGGCGATCAGGGTTTGTTTTGCCGACCGTTGTTATCGTTATCTTAGTGCTCACTATTACAGTGGGTGCCTTGATGCTGCGGACACTGAACCGCACTACTCAAGTGGCGGGAGAACGCCAAGATATTCAAGTACTCAATGCTGCTACGCCTGCTATTGATCGCGCCAAGGCCAAACTAGAGTATCTCTTTACTCGGGATCCACGTCGCCCCAGTGGGGTGCCAGGGGAAGATCGCCTACGAGAACTGATGTTGAATGTGGGTGCAAACCCCGATCCCTACACTCTTGCCGATGAACAACGGATTGACATCAATGGTGACGGGAATGTGGATAACGCTTGGGTTTTCCAGCCGACCCCCAACTCAATTGTGGCGTACTCCATTTTAATGACCCGCCCCAACGATACCCAAATTAATCAAAGCGATGCTCAAAAGGCCGCAGCCCTAGTCACTCGCAGCCGTGCCCTCAACATTGCAGAAATGAGTGGCCAATGTGCCAGCGCAGGTGGAGTTGCAGCACAAACGGCAGAAGCAGGTTGGGATAGTGTGGGCACAGCTAGCCTGCGCAAAAACTTCCAAGTTAACGCCTTTGTTTATGAAAATCGCAATGGCGGTCAAGCCCTTGCCACCCTTGACTTTATTCAAGAACGTGAACTCGACCGTGGGAACAAGTGGGGAGCATGGTTTCGAAACGACTTAGAGATTTTCCCGGGGCCTGCCTTCCGTTGGAATGGTGCCATGCACACCGAGGGAAGTATTTTTATGGGTGGTGGTAGCAGTTTCTCGGCCTTTCTCGTGAGCGCTCCCAGTTCATGTATCTATACTCGAGCTGCTTCCGAAATTACTGCAGCACAGGTTCCCGACACATATGATTTTGACAATGACGGCAACACGTCCGAGCCAATATTTCAAGGCCAGTTTATTTCGGGCACCTTACGGGACAATACTATTAGCGGCAGTACTACTGTTCATTCCTACCGTGAATCACCTGCACTTCCCTTCACTACAGGTGACAATGATCCACCCGGACAAAATGTAATCTTTAACGGCAATCGGGATTCAGTTGTTAGCTCTGTTAATCAACCAGCTCAACTAGCCCTCAACCCTGTCTTAATCGTTACTGAAGATCGCAGTCGCTCCCGTGCATCTGACACCAGTAATGCTAGCTACCGTGATCCTAACTGGGTACAGCAATTCTACGGGCCTGCTGACAGTGGTGGTACGGGTCGATTTTCCAATCAGCAGGTTTCAAAGCCATACGTGGATGATACGTACCGTGCCGACGATCGCTACGGCCCCAAGCCAATCTATGCCAATGTTACCCGTGATGCCCTTGAAAATGATCCCGCTGTAGCTGCAGAATTTGCCGATCGTGTGATTCCGTCTGGAAGCCGCATTGGTGATCAAATTCCCTCCTCTAACCAACTGTTATTGCGTAATACTGTTCCTGAATCTGCTGAAGCGGATCGACGGACAGAAGTTGGTCTAGATGGCTACTGGGAGCGGCGGGCACGCCAAGAAGGCCTACGAATCATTGTGGGAGAACGCTTGGAACTGGGCAAACCTCTTGATCCACCTGCGGGTGATACCGCTAATAACAGCCGCCGCAACGAGTTTTATCAGCACCGCACGCTGCGGGATGATTTGGCAGCCGTGCAGGCCACAGCCATTTATCACTACAAAGCTGCTGGTACTACTATCAACTCGAGTATTCAAGACCCTCTCACCCTGCCCTACGAGGGGAATGACACAGGGGGCTATGAGCCGATCGCCTGCTTGGCGACTACTCACCACCACGGCACACCGCAAACTGCCCTGCGCAGCATCATGTTCAACCAGTACGATGGCATTCAGGGCTTGCCCCCTAACTTCCGCTTCTTTGACTTCTTTACCGGGCGCGGCACCAATGGTTGGGAGTTTCAGCCTCCTAATTTCAACAGTCCAGAGATGCAACAAGCGATGCGGAACCTCGTGGACTATGCGGGTGATGGTGTGGATGGGGCGTTTCCGCCCAAACAGGAAATAGGGGGAACCACAATTCACCCCAATCCTGATAAGACCCGTGCTGGGAATTTCTCGAACCTTGACCGCGCGCTTCAACTCCTAGAGCAAAGAGGCAGCTTGAGCGCTCTAAGCTTGGCCGATCAAAGTACAATCCACACCGCAGGCTGTATGTTGGGAATGCTGGCTCATAGCGTGAATACCCTTCAAACCTTAGATGTTAATAGCCTCAATGCGGGGAATCAACTGGATAACCTGAACAATCGTATCAATGATTTAAATGACAATGACTTTAACAACGGTGAAGTGATTCCGAGAATTAATGAAGAAAGAGGGGCAGGTACTGTGCAAGTCATTCGGCAAGGCTTCAGTGCTAATCAGAGCCTCTCCTATCGCGGGGGCTATTTGGATGCCAATGCCTACATCACCGCCCTGATCCCTAATGCTCGCTGGAGTCAGCGCCCGCTGCAAGAAACTAATGCCGATGTCAATGCCCGTCTTGCGCGGTTAATTGCCCTCACGGAGCAGGTGAAATATGACCTTAATCCACAAGAGTACACGTGTGGAATTCCTATTCAGTATAGCAACTTGCGGAAGGCTTTTTGCCTAGGGCAAGACAAACGAGGATTTGTGATTGGTGAGGCGTTTGAGATGCCGCCCGCCGGTGAAACAGTGACTGTCAATCTTGAAGATGCCCCCAGCTATAACTTTGACCTGCGCGACTCTGATAAGGGCAAATTTGTCTATGTCACCGATGCGGGGTGGATGATTCTGGATCCCAAGAATCCCTTCGTCCGTGATGACCATGACAAAATCCTCGAAGTAAAGTTGAAAAACCTAGGCGTCCTAGATAATAAGACAGGATCGATTTCAGCAGGAGCTTCTGCTTGGATTGTTACTCCGCCTAACAACTCCTCGGAAACTGGTACTATCAGCGTTGCCGTTCCGTTTCCCAATAACCCAAGCAATGACCCAAGCAACCCTACCGAGGTTACAATCACATACATGCTAGGGCCCACGCCACCGCCCACGCCACCGCCCCAACTCCAAGTTGGAGACATTGTGGCAATTCGCCGTCCCATCAATTCTACTGATCCTAACAGTGATCGCGTAGAGGGAGTCTTTAAGGTCATTGACAGTCCTGCTCCACTTACAGCAAAACTACGCTACATTGGCGGCACAGAACGTACGGGTACGGGTATGGAGGACATTATTCAGGACTCGACACTGGTGGTGCTCAAACGCCGCGAATTGCCTCTCGGTACCTTTAATACGGTGATTAAATATCCAGCGTTGCAGGCGATCTTCAACCCCTCGGAGGAGAAGCGTGTAACTCCGAGTGTTATTGCAGCAAACCCACGTATGAATCCAACAGATTTCCTTACCCCTACCGAGCCAGCTACTGGGACTCTAGTGAATAATATCCGCTATCCCAGCCGCCTGAATCAAATCATTGGCTTTGACGGCAATGCTCGCAATGTCGCTTTCCTTGATAACACCCTCTTCAATGGTCGTGAAGAGATGGCGGTGCGGGAAATGGATATTGACCTTGACCTGCTTCGGCGCACTTCTATTGGTGGGGATACATGGCTGCCGATGGGGGGCATTGTCTATGCCTTCCGGGAGGATGCAGTGCGCGAAGATGGCATTGCCCGACCTGCCATTACAGGTCAAAACTGGATGAATACTAATCCCAGCAATCCTCATGATCCCATCCGAGCCGCCAACGGCATTTCGACAAAACCAGTGGATTTCTTTGCGGATCCAATGCGGCGACCCAATGGCTTTCGATTGTGGAATGGCCGGCGCCTTGACCGCCAAGGAATTCCTGCCGAGAAGAATATCGCTGGTCTCTCCTTTATCAGCGATAACCCCGTGTATATTCAGGGGAACTTTAACCTCCACAGTACCAACGGCACAACAAACAATCTGGAGGAATTTACCACAACCCTAGACGCAAACTGGAGCAACTTCTATAGCCGTAATACGCTCGATAATCGCTTTGCCCGGCCTAACTCCGACACTTGGCGACCCGCAGAAATCCTCGGGGATGCGGTGACGATTCTCTCTGACAATTTCTGCAATGGCTCTGCCAATGATTATTTTGCCAATGCCTACAATGACCCTGTATCGAACATGGGGAATAGCTCTCCTGAAAATCTAAGCACAAACTACCCCCAAACTAATGTTGGTACCTCTAGTAATGCTATTGTGAGTAATGTTGGTAACAACCGCATCTATCCTACGTGTGGTAACAATAGCTCCTTACAGCCTGCATTCCTGAATGCCAACCGTCCTAGTGCCAACTTACCTAACAATACAGTTTGGCTGCGGGAAAGTCCCTTTGATCCCAGTTCACCGATTTACGTGGATCGCAATGGCACGCCTTGGGCGATTAATTACCGAACAGGTGAACGGGTGGATCGCGAGGGCAAACGGTTGACCTCCTATCCCGATGGTGAACAGGGCCAAGCCAGTAACCCTTACAACAGCTACTATGACTTTGGTTCTCAACGTAGCCGCAACGCAGCAACGGATACCCAAGTCAATGCGGTAATCATCAGTGGCACTGTGCCTTCGCGACCCACACAGTCCTACGGTGGGATGCATAACTTCCCTCGCTTCATTGAAGCTTGGAATAACCTATGGATCCAAGGAGCATTTATTCAACTGAACTTCTCTACTCAAGCCACAGGTCCTTTTGATCAAGATCAGTGGGAAGTACCAAACACGGCTGCGTGTCGAGATGTCAATACCGCATTTAACTGTGCGGCTCAGGCTGCTGAGTGGATTAGATATTACTCTCCGCCTAACCGTCGTTGGGGCTATGACGTGGGTCTGCAACTCGCGCCGGCAGGGCCAGTGGCGTCGCGCTTTATTACACCTGCCCGCCAACGTAGCGAATACTATAGGGAATTACCGGCGGATGACCCCTATATCCTGCGGTTGCGCTGCGCTCCCCGTCCAGGAGGCGGTGGTACGGTAGATCCTTCAGTAACAGGTTGTCCGTAAATGGAGGTGGGTTCTGATGAAAATCACGCAAATAAGACAATCACAATTACATAGTGCCGAACAGGGTTTAACACTTGCTGAATGTATTGTTGCCATCCTACTAGTTAACGTTGCGGTTGCCGCGCTTGTGGCGCCCTTGATGTTGGTAGCAGCCACACGGGTGCAGAACGATCGTATCTCCCAAGCAAGCGCTCTTGCTCTTTCTGAGGTCGATCGCATGCGAGTACTCATGGAACAGGGGGTTAATGTTACTACCGCAGTCATCCCACCGCCTAGCTCTGTCACGGCTAGTTTAGGGCAACCCGAACTGCTCTCAAATCAACCTCCACCAACAACAGTGGTTACCTGCACTGGTGGCGGGATGGCACTACCCACTTCAGCAACTGAGGGCTGTCTTCGCGTATTTAATAACAGGGAGTTTGTTGTTCAAATTTATCGGGGTAGCATTACCTTTGGTCCCAATAACCGCATTGTGGGCTATCCAATGCAGGTTCGAGTCTATAATCGCGCAACATTTACAAATGGTTCTCCTAGCACTGCAACTCCAATTGGTCAGCAGCCGGCAACAATGACGACCTCAATTGGAAATTTAGAACTGCCCCTTGCTGTAATCACGACAGATATTGTCCAAGGTGACTCTAGCACAGCGCTTTGCGCAATTAGTCAATGCTCTTAAGAATCAGTTGAGGTGTCTATGAAATGGCGGCAGTGGCGGCGAGCAGCCCAAGGATTTACGATTATTGAGATATTGATCTCACTGTTGATTGGCTCTGTGATCACAGTTTCCCTTGGAGCTATCCTCATTGACATGATTGAAACTGAATCGCGTGAGGCATCCCTCAACGAAGTCAGACAAGAACTACAGTCGGCAATGAATTTTATTATTGCTGATTTATCCCAAGCAACTTTTGTCTATGATGGTAATTGCCTTCAAGGTAGCGGGCTTTGCGCTAACTCAAATGGTAGTGCACGTACACCTATTACTTCTTACTTACCGAATTTTGGTGCAAATATCCGTCCTATTTTAGCAATGTGGATTTTAGAGCATTTGCCCTATGATAACAATCCTGCTTTCGTCATGCCCACGAATTGTCCGCCCGAGAATGCTACGTGCTTGCGGATTCAAAACTCGCGTCGTTCTTACACGTTAGTTGTTTATTACTTAGATACAAATACTAGTAGTGAATGGCAGGGTGCTGCTCGCCTACGGCGCTATCAATTACGACAGTATGCAACTATTAACGGCACAAACATTACACAAACGCCCGGTTACGTAGATCCCACTGAAAACACCAACTTTGTTGCTTGGCCTCTGAATATTAACACGGGGGCAAACCTTCAAGCTACATCTCCCAGTAATGACTTGAGTAATTTACCAGTTGTGGCTGATTTTATTGATGGTAACTGGAGCGAAGTAGCTCCTACCCCAATTGCCTGTCAAGATGAGGTTACTAATCCACGAATTGGTGCTTATGTGCGCACACCATTGGAGACAACGACACCACCCAATAGCTTTTATGGATGTGTCCTGAGTCGCGGTTCTAATTTCAATACAGCAACATTCGTCTATTTGCGGGCTAATCCTCGCGGTAAACCAGCAATTCGTCCCCAAGATGAGGCTGTGCGTCCAGTGCTGACAACAACAGTACTGAGTCGGGGAGTGCATCAGAAAGTCCCCAGTAACTAAGGGAGGATAGATATGGCAAGGCTAAGGCTTACCCAACAAGGGTTTACACTCATTGAAATTTTAGTTGTTGTGCTAATTATTGGCCTACTGGGGAGCTTAGCAGGTGTATCTTGGTTTTCATTGCTCAATGAGCAACGCATGCGTTCCGGAGTTAACGAAGCCATGTCTGCAATGCGTTTGGCACAGGCAGGGGCACGGCGAGAAAATTTACGCTGGACAGTAGCTTTTCGTACCCACGATAATCAGGTGCAGTGGACTGTCAATCGATCCAGTATGCCAGTAACTCAGTGGCAGTGGCAAAATTTGCTAGAGAACGATGCTGACAAAATCGAAATTGTCCCTAGTCAGACAACACTGCCCCTAACTGATGGTTCCTATCGGCTCACCTATGAATTTAATGGTCGTGTCGCTATTACTAATACGCCACCGCAACAAATTACATTCCGACCAAAGGGTAATACTGCCGTCGGCAGCCAACGCTGTGTACAAGTAGTGACGCTGTTGGGGACGATCCGATCCCGTAGGGGTGCCGATTGTTCCTAACGTTGTTTTTTGTTATCTTTGTTATCTATGTATTAATTATCTATGTGTTAACTGAGGGCTGGCAGTCTTGGTCGAAAAGAGCGCAGGCGCAGGGCATTCATCACCACGGAGAAGGAACTAAAGGCCATTGCTGCACCGGCCACCATGGGATTGAGGAGCCAGCCGCTCAGGGGGTAAAGGATACCGGCGGCAATGGGAATGCCGGCCACATTATAGATGAAGGCGAAAAAGAGATTCTGGCGAATATTTTGGATGGTGGCGCGGCTGAGTTGTAGGGCGGTGACAATGCCCTGAAGATGACCGGCAATGAGGGTGATGTCACTGCTGGCGATCGCTACATCGGTACCCGTGCCCAGAGCAATGCCCACATCGGCTTGAGCGAGGGCCGGGGCATCATTAATGCCATCCCCCACCATGGCCACGCACTTCCCTTGCCGTTGCAGTTCAGCAATGATCGCTGCCTTTTGATCGGGGCGGACACTGGCAACGTAATGCTCAATTCCCACTTGCTGGGCAATGGCCGCAGCTGTTACGGCCTGATCGCCCGTCAGCAGAATCACCTCTAATCCCATGCGCTTCAGGGCAGCCACTACCGCTGGGGCTTCGGGTTTCAGCGTGTCGGCAAGGGCGATCAGCCCCCTGACTTGGGCATCCACCGCTATCCAGATGACCGTTTTCCCCTGCTGTGCAAGGGTTTGAGCTTGAGGCTGCCAAGGGGTGATGTCAATCTTGTGGGCTGCTAGAAAGGCTGGGGTGCCAATGAGCACCCATTGATCCTCAACCATGCCCTGTACCCCTTGACCAATCGTGGCCACAAAGTCGCGAACCGCTTGCGGCGATACCCCCTGCCCTTGGGCATACTCGACCACAGCGGCAGCCAAGGGATGTTCCGAGTGCCATTCCACACTGGCGGCCAGCCGCAAAAGGGTTGTGGCATCCGCCTGAGGATAAAAATCGGTGACGCTGGGATGGCCTTGGGTGAGGGTGCCTGTTTTGTCGAGAACCACAGTTTGCACCCGATCGGCCAGCTGGAGACTGCGGGCATCTTTAATCAAAATGCCATACTCCGCTGCTTTGCCGGTGGCCACCATGATTGAGGTGGGGGTGGCCAAGCCAAGGGCACAGGGACAGGCAATGATCAAAACGCCAATGGTGGTCAACAGGGCTAGGGTGGGATTGCGGCCAATGGTCAGCCACAGCAGCCCCGTCAGGAGAGCGATCGCCAGCACCGTCGGTACAAACCAAGCCGTGATGCGATCCGCCAGTTTTTGAATGGGGGCTTTTGAGGCCTGTGCCTGCTGCACTAGTCGAATCATTTGTGCCAAAAAGGTTTGCTGTCCTACCCGTGTAGCACGCATTTGTAGGCTGCCCGTTTGATTGAGAGTGGCACCAATGACCTCATCCCCCTCGCGTTTTTCCACCGGTAGGCTCTCCCCGGTCACCATGGATTCATCCACCGTCGAAGCCCCAGCCACAATCTCACCATCCACGGGAATTTTCTCGCCGGGACGCACCAGCAATCGATCCCCCACTTGCACTTCAATCAGGGGCACCTCCACGGCTTCCCCATTACGAATTACCCGTGCCGTTTTCGGTTGCAGGGCGAGGAGTTTGCGAATAGCGGCAGCAGTTTCCCGTTTGGCGCGACTTTCGAGAAAGCGTCCTAAGAGAATCAGGGTAATGACGACGGCTGAGACTTCGTAATAGACCTCTGGCATGTGGCCATGGAAGGCTTGGGGAAAGAGCGTCACAAAGAGCGAGTAGAAAAAGGCGACACTGGTGCCCAGAGCCACTAGGGTATCCATCGTTGCTGTGCGATAGCGCAGTGCCCGCCAGGCGCCCTCATAAAAGGATTCGCCACTCCAAAACTGAATTGGCGCTGTCAGCAACAGTTGTACCCAAGGATGGTGCAGCCATGGGGGGATCCAAGGGAGATGCCAGCCCGTCATCATGGGTAGATTCCCCACTAGCAGTAGTAGGGTAGCGCCACCCGCAAAGAGGAGTCGGCGTTTGAGACGGTGCAGCTCAGCCCGATAGGTCAATTCTGCGGTGGCGGTGTCAGTTACCAAGCCTTCTTCAGGCAGTCGTTCTGCGTGATAGCCGGCTTTGGCGATCGCCCCCTGTAGATCTGACCAGGTCACTTGCTGGGGATCGTAGGTGACCGTGGCCTGAGCGGCGGCAAAATAAATTTCACAGTCCCTGACGCCCGGTAGCGATCGCAGGGCAGTTTCAATGACATTGGCGCAAGCGGCGCACTGCATCCCCTGCACCTTGAAGGTGAGCTGGGTGATCATTGGGGCGTATAACCGGCTTGGCGAATGGCACTGCGGATGTCTGCCGCTGCGGCTTGGGTGTCAATGGCTAGCTCTTTGGTTGCGAGATGGGCGGTAACAGTCGCACGGGTGTCAACCGCTTGAATCGCTTGGATAATGGCATCGCGACAGGCGCCACAGGCCATGTCGGGCACGCGCAGCTTGAGAACCATGGTGATCTTCCCCTGACGCTCCTGCGATTCATCGTGAAGTCTCCAGTGAACGAGAGAGTCAAGGGGGAGTCCGGCTAATTTTGTTCAACGGCTAGGGGCTGGTCTTGGCGGTTTAAGGCATTGGCGATCGCCACCAATTCCTGCTCAAAGGCCAACTGTGCCCGATTGGTGCGGCCACCCACATAGAGGAGATCGGTTTCCTGCAGCCCCCACACCTGGGAGTGGGACACATAGCTCATGATCACCCCCGCCATCAACAGGGCAAAGCCCGCATAAAACAGGGGAATCCCCGGATCGGCTTTAATTTGTAGCCCTGTACTGCCCACGAGTTCAATCAGCGTCAGCGTCACACCGTTAATCTCTGTACTCATGCCGGTGCGCAAGCTGGTGAGAAACTCGCCCTTGGGGCTGTAGATGAGCACCGTGCCTTGGAGATCCCGTGCAATCAGGGAAATCCCCTCCGAGAGATCCGGTTTCGTGGGCAGCCATGTGCCCCAAAGACGACCTTTGCCTTCTGTGTCCAGCTGGGCCATTGGCAGTTGCAGCACGGGACTGTTGTTCAGGCGAAAGCGAATGGCGGCAATACTCCAGTCCGCCTGATAGAGGGTGACCCCGCCATACTTCAAGGGCTGGTTGACATGGATTGTGCCCCGCTTCACCTCCTGACCGTCGGCATCCAGTACCGAGAGATCCGAGTAGAATTGGTCAATGTCACCCGCATCAGTGTAATCAATCCAAAAGCGATTCACCTTGACCGACCAGTGTTGGGGGATGCGCGCCAGTGGCCCCGCCTGCACAATGTGCTGAAGATGAAAGGTTTCACCACTGGGAATCAGTTCCTGCGCCATAAAGCCCGTCAGCGCCCCCAAAATCCCCCCCAGCAAAATCAGAATCATACTGGCATGAACCACAATCGGGCCTATGCGACCAACAATGCCTTTGCGGGCATAGAGTTGATTATCGGTTTGCCAGACGCGGTAGCCTCTCTGAGTCAAGGCAGCGGCCAGTTCCTTGAGGGAGCCTTGGGAAATCGTGGTGCTCAGGGCCAGTTTGGTGAATTGACGCGGTTGGGAGTAGTACTGCCAGCGTTGGGCGGTGGTGAGGGCAGGCACCTGCCGACTGAAGGTACAGGCCGTTAAACTCGCCCCAAAGAGCACCAACAGAGTGAGATACCAAGGGGTGCGATAGACATGATCTAGCCCTAGGGCCAGCAGCACCCGCCAACTGAGAAAACCAAACAGGGCAGGGTCTGCGGGATAGTTTTCTTGGTAGAAGCTGAGGGATTGCCCCTGCTCAATCACAGTGCCAGCGATACTGGCGATCGCAATCACCAGCAGCAGGAGAATCGCTAGGCGCAGATCACCTAGGAGGGCAAGCACACGGCGCAACACAGGGGCACTGATCCTCATTTAGCTTGGCCAATTCACCCAGTCTTGGGGCTTGAGAAAGGTGGTGTACAGTTCCGCTTCGCGGCTGTTGGGTTCCGGGGTATAGCCGTATTCCCAGCGGACAAGGGGGGGCAGGGACATCAAAATAGACTCGGTGCGGCCATTGGTTTGTAGGCCGAAGATGGTGCCGCGGTCATAAACTAGGTTGAATTCCACATAGCGGCCGCGCCGATAGAGCTGAAATTGCCGCTCGCGATCGCCATACTCGAGGTGACGCCGCCGTTCCACAATCGGTAGGTAGGCTTCTAGAAAGGCTTGGCCACAGCTTTGAATAAAGGCAAACAGGTCTTCCCACGAACGATTGCCGATGGAACCGACCTTTTGACTGTAGCGAGCAGCTTCGCCATGGGGATCAGGGCCGCGGTAAAGCTCGCGATCGCTGCCATCTTGGTAGTCAAAGAAAATGCCGCCCACGCCACGGGTTTCGCCACGATGCTTGAGGTAGAAGTATTCATCACACCAGCGTTTGAACACAGGGTAGTACTCGCTGTGGTGGCGATCGCAGGCAGCCTTATGCACCTGATGGAAGTGTTTCGCATCCTCAGCAAAGGGGTAGTAGGGGGTCAAATCTGCCCCACCGCCAAACCACCACACCGGCCCAGCTTCAAAGTAGCGGTAGTTCAAATGCACCGTCGGCACATAGGGATTGCGGGGATGGAGCACCATGGAGGTACCCGTGGCATAGAAGCCATGCCCCGCCGCCTCTGGCCGCTGCGCCAAGATTGAGGGCGGCAATTGCTCCCCCCACACCTCTGAGAAATTAACGCCCCCCTGCTCCAGAAGCTGGCCATTTTTCATCACCCGTGAGCGACCACCCCCCCCTTCGGGACGTTGCCAACTGTCCTCTTGAAACTGGGCACCGCCATCGGCTGCCTCTAGGGCCTGACAAATCTGATCCTGGAGGTCTTTCAAAAAAGTCGCTGCCCGTTGACGCGAGTCACTGGGCACAGCAGGGGTAGCAGAAGTGGCAACAGTCATAGTAAATATCGAAATCCTAATAAACGGTCTTCAGTGTCAAAAAAAAGTCGCTTCAAAGCGTGTCTAGGCTTTATTGTACTGTTCTGTCAGCACCTGGGCGAATTTTGCGGCAAGGGCAGCTACCCACTGTTCATCCTGTTTGGTATAGCGGCGGGGGGCATTGGTGCCGAGAATCATCACCGTTTGCGCATCCACCGGTTGGCAGATCACCCCTTGGGTATTGGGGGGCAAATAGTCAAATTCAATGCGTCCGGGGTAAAGGGCTAAATTCACTAAATAGATGGGGCGTTGGGTTTGCAGGGCGCGCTGCACAATGGCACCCGTGGCCGTCATTGGTTTGGGCCCCAGAATACCGCGCCGCAGGAGGGGGCGATCGGCTCGCCAAATGACAATGGACTTTGTCGGCGTATTCTTCAGCAAGGTATAGGAGAGCCAAGCCAGCTCTGTTTTCAGGGCAGCATCCAGATCATCGGCAAGTTCAAATCCCTCTTCCCCTTCAAGGATCACCGCTTCCGCAGGACGGGGTTGCACCCGCTGCCAAATCAGCGTCGTCAAAATCAAGACCGCCGCAAGGATCACCCCCACGACATCGGCACGGGCTTGGGAAGGGGTCAGCATGGGGGTCAAGAGGCGATTGATGAGGAGAAGTGTGCCCCCCAAAACCCCCGTTGTAAGGGGTAAATAGCGGAGAACTTGGTCATTCATCTAGAATTTTGAAAAATTTTTCAGTAGCAACGTAGCTATCTATTATTCCCCAATGCCAATCTCACAGTGGTAGGAGTGAATTGCGGAATGAAAGCACAAGGCTTCCTAAAAGCTGGCCAGCGAGCGATCGCGGTTATTGGATGGGTGAGTTTGAGTCTTTGGGGTCGTCTCCCCTTTGCCCTTGCTACTGCTCCTCCACCGGCGGTCACCGCTCCCCTACGTCTAGAAATCAGCCTATCACGGCGCCAATTGACCCTCTATCAAGGACAAACTCCCCTGCGCCGGTATCCCGTGGCCGTAGGTCGTCCGGGGTGGGAAACCCCCACAGGTCAATTTCAAGTGCGGGAGATGATTCGCGATCCGGCTTGGAAAAATCCCTTTACCGGGGCAGTGATTGCCGGTGGACATCCCCGCAACCCCTTGGGGCGGCGTTGGATTGGCTTTTGGAGTGATGGCACCAATTGGGTTGGGTTGCACGGTACCCCCCATCCGGATTCCATTGGTCATGCGGTTTCCCACGGTTGCGTGCGGATGTACAACCGCGACATTGAGGAGCTTTTTGAGAAAGTCAAGCCGGGTGTGCCTGTGATTGTGGTGCGCTAGAAAGGGGCAACAAGGGCAGCGCCAAAAAAGACGACGGCGATCGCATCCACCAGACCATGCAGGAGAACGCCCGCCCAGAGGCGCTGGGTACAGGCAAAGGTGAGGCAGTAAAAGAGGGAGGCCAAGGTTGCCATGATGATATACACCGCTCGGTAGGCCATGAGGGGCAGTTGAATATCGGCATTCGGCTCATTGCCTACATGGAGAATACCAAAAAGCAGCGAACAAATGAGAATGGCCCCCCAAGCAATGACCACCGGCCGCTGGCGATCGCCCCCATAGTGCTGCCACAGATCCCGCACGAAAATCATCAAACCACTGCGAAAGAGCACCTCCTCAAAAATGCCCACCCGCATTGCAAAGAGGGTGACATAGACAAACACCGCCAAGGGCGAAGGCGTCAAGTTAAATTTCGCCAAGGGCAAAAAGCCCAATAGACTCCCCAAGGGCACCATGGTTACCAAAGCCGCCAAGAACATTGCCGCCAATAAACGAGCATCGCGCCAGCGGGGTTCAAAACTATAGCCAAAGTGCGATCGCCCCAGCCCCCTGCCAAAAATGATCACCAAAATAAACAGTTGCAGTGCCACAAAAGGGCCAAAGCGAAAGTAGGGGGTCGAGAACCAGTAGAGGCTAAAAAGCGAGACCGCAATTAGGGGAATGTCGTGTAGTCCCAATCCCGTGGGGGTCGCCCGTGGGGGGTGTCGCCGCTGCCAATCGCCCCAAGCACATAGGAGCAGATAGATAGGGGTAATGATGAATCCTTCCGTGTACGCTTTGGGGAAGGCTGGCGAAATCAACCCACTGTGGCTGAGCAACAAATAAAGTGCTGCTCCACTGATCCAAGCCCACAACACTGGTGTCGGTGTGGTTTGCTGCCGCAAGAGGACAGGGACGCGCACCATGGCCCAGACGCCTCCGAGAAAGATCAGCAAGTTCAGCCACGGCTGATCAGCAAAGATTAAATTGGTGAGAACCCGCTGCCAAGGAAAGCGGCCTGCTTGGGGGAGAATCAAGCCAATGGCAATGTACAGTGCCAAACTGAGGAGTAACCGCCCCGGCCAGCGTTGGGTCATCTTATTAAAATCCCGCTGGCCACTTGCCCACCACAGCACTGGGAAACCACCAATGATGACCACGGCGGCGGCCTCCACCACACTTTCGAGCCACGGCCAAGGGGTTGCAGACAAATCGTGCAGGTAAAGGAGTTGTGCCCAAAACCACAGCCCACAGGCAGCGATCGCCATCTGTTGCTCGCGGTTCGTAGAAAACCGCGGTGAACGGAGAAAGGCTTGGGGTGCGCTGGCTAGCCACTGACTGACCGTCTGTTTAGGCTGGCTGGTGAGGTTAGGAATCGGCATTCGAGAACCATCGCGATCGCAACTGCGGGCATAGCGTTATAATCAAGGCTTATTCCCAACAGGTGGGAATGCTTTATCTTGACCGAAATTGTTGCCATTTGTGCACCCCGCAACTGCATTTTGCCATGACGACCCCCACCCTTGATCGTGATCGGCTCAGCCAACAACTCAAAGATTTAGAAGCCAAAGCCCTACAGGCGATCGCTGCAGCCCGCACCCTCGATACCCTAGAGCAATTGCGCGTGGCTTACTTGGGCAAAAAAGGCGAACTCTCACAAATTCTCGCCCTTATGGGCAAACTGCCCCCTAGCGATCGCCCCACCATCGGTACCCTCGCCAACACCCTCAAGGAAAAACTGCTCCAAGAACTAGAAGCCCGCCGCGAAACCCTGCAAGCCGAAAAAATTGCTGCGCAACTGGCGGCTGAAAGCCTTGATGTCACCCTGCCGGGCGTCTATCGTCCCCAAGGGCACATTCATCCCCTCAACAGCACCATTGACCGCATCCTCGATATTTTTGTGGGTCTCGGCTATACCGTTGCCAATGGCCCTGAAATGGAAACTGACTACTACAACTTTGAAGCCCTCAACACCCCTGCGGATCACCCGGCTCGCGACATGCAGGACACCTTCTACCTGCCCGATGGCAATCTGCTGCGCACCCACACCTCTTCGGTGCAAATCCGCTACATGGAACTCAATGATCCGCCCATTCGCATTGTTGCTCCCGGCCGTTGTTATCGGCGGGATACGGAGGATGCCACCCACGCGGCCGTGTTCCATCAGGTTGAGATTTTGGCAGTGGATGAGGGGCTGACCTTTACCGACCTCAAGGGTACCGTCACGACGTTTCTGGCGGCACTCTTTGGCGATGTTCCCATTCGTTTCCGAGCCAGCTATTTCCCCTTTACGGAACCCTCGGCGGAGGTGGATGTGCAGTGGCAGGGACGCTGGTTAGAGGTGATGGGCTGTGGCATGGTGGATCCTGCTGTGCTCAAAAATGTCGGCTACGATCCAGAGGTCTACACGGGCTTTGCTGCTGGGTTTGGGGTAGAGCGGTTTGCCATGGTGCTGCATCAAATTGATGATATTCGCCGCTTCTACACCAGCGATTTGCGCTTTCTGCGGCAGTTTTAGGAGGATAGGGCCTTGGCTGAACCCCGTCTGCTGGCTGTCCTCAATGGCAAGGGAGGCGTTGGTAAAACCACAACGGCAATCAACCTAGCAGCCACCTATGCCGAGCAGTACAAAGTGTTGTTGGTGGATACGGATCCCCAAGCCTCGGCGACGTGGTGGTTTCAGCGCAGTGGCCAGTCCATGGGCTTCGATCTCGCCCAGGAGGTCAACCCAAAACTCCTCAGCAATGTGCGCAAGCTCTCTGGCTATGACTTGATTGTTGTCGATACGCCGCCGGCCTTAGCCTCCAGTGCCCTAGCAGCGGTGGTACCGATCGCCGACTATCTGGTGCTGCCCACCCCCCCCGCCCCCATTGACCTTGCCGCCCTCATTGAAACAGTGAAGCAAGTGGTGCAACCGTCTAACGTTCCCCACCGCGTCCTGCTCACCCGCGTTGATCCCCGCTGTGTCAATGAAGCCCTCGAAGCCCAAAATACGCTCTTGCAGTTGGGGGTAGCAGCCTGTCACTCCTTTATCCGCGCCTACAAAGCCCACGAACGGGCGGCTCTCGACGGCGTACCCATTACCCAATGGAAGGGCAAACAGGCGAAGGAAGCTCAAGCGGATTACCGTCGCGTTGCTGAAGAGTTACAGCGGGACTGGCGATAGGGGCAAGGGTAGCAAAGGCAACCAAACCCCCAAAGGGGAATCTGTACTCTAAAATCTAGATCCGCACTTAAATGATTTTGTTCTCCCTTGTATCCGAATTGAGGTCAACAGCGCGTGGACACAACCGTACTCAGCCAATACCGTCAGCAAACCCAAGAACGTGCTGCCTTGGGCATTCCCCCCTTGCCCCTGACGGCGGCAGAAACCTCGGCGGTTTGTGATCTACTGCAACACCCCCCAGCGGGCGAAGAAGACTACCTACTGCACCTGATTCGCGATCGCGTGCCCCCCGGTGTCGATGAAGCGGCCTACATTAAAGCCGGCTTTTTGACGGCGATCGCCAAAGGAGAACTCACCAGTCCCCTCATCACTCCCGTTGCAGCGGTGGAACTCCTAGGGACAATGCTGGGGGGCTACAACGTTCAATCCCTCATTGAGCTGCTGCGCCATGAAAACCCAGAACTTGCCCGTGCGGCGGCCACTGCCCTCAGCCATACCCTCTTGGTCTATGACGCCTTTCATGATGTCCAAGACCTGATGCACCAAGGCAACCCCTACGCCCGTCAGGTGATGGAATCCTGGGCCAATGGGGATTGGTTTACCTGCCGTGATCCGCTGCCGGAGGCCATTACTGTCACCGTTTTTAAGGTCGCCGGTGAAACCAATACCGATGATCTTTCCCCTGCCCCCCATGCCACCACCCGCCCCGATATTCCGCTGCACGCTACGGTGATGCTGGAAAGCCGCTTGCCGGGGGCACTGCAAATCATTGCCGAACTGAAGCAAAAGGGCTACCCCCTTGCCTATGTGGGGGATGTGGTTGGCACCGGTTCCTCCCGCAAGTCCGCCACCAACTCTGTGATTTGGCACATTGGTCGCGACATTCCCTACGTTCCCAATAAGCGCACAGGGGGCGTCTGTCTTGGTGGCAAAATTGCCCCCATTTTCTTCAACACCATGGAGGACTCCGGCGCCCTGCCCATTGAGTGCGATGTTACCCGCATGAATATGGGGGATGTGATCACGATCTACCCCTACCGCGGCGAAATCACCAATGCAGCGGGGGAGGTCATCAGTACCTTTACCCTCAAACCCGAGACCCTCTTGGATGAAGTGCGAGCGGGGGGGCGCATTCCCCTTCTCATTGGGCGTACCCTCACCGACAAAGCACGGGCTGCCCTTGGCCGAGAACCCAGTCCCCTCTTTACTCGTCCCAAGCCCCCCGTTGAGAGCAGTAAGGGCTATACCTTGGCGCAAAAGATTGTCGGTAAAGCCTGTGGTCTCCCCGGCGTCCGCCCCGGCACCTACTGTGAACCGGTCATGACAACGGTTGGCTCCCAGGATACGACAGGCCCAATGACCCGCGATGAACTCAAGGAGCTGGCCTGCCTTGGCTTTGGTGCGGATTTGGTCTTGCAAAGTTTCTGCCATACCGCGGCTTATCCCAAGCCCGTTGACATCAAAACCCACAAAGAACTGCCGGACTTTATGACCTCGCGAGGGGGCGTCTCGCTACGACCGGGAGATGGCATTATTCACTCTTGGCTCAACCGCATGCTGCTGCCGGATACCGTGGGCACGGGGGGCGATTCCCATACCCGTTTTCCCTTGGGCATTTCGTTCCCAGCAGGTTCTGGCTTGGTCGCCTTTGCAGCGGCCTTGGGGGTGATGCCTTTGGATATGCCGGAGTCGGTGCTCGTGCGCTTCAAAGGTGCGTTGCAACCGGGGGTGACGCTGCGGGACATTGTCAATGCCATTCCCTATGTGGCCATTCAGCAGGGTAAGCTCACCGTTGCCAAGGAGAATAAAAAGAATGTTTTCTCCGGACGGATCATGGAAATGGAGGGGCTGCCGCACTTGCAACTGGAGCAGGCCTTTGAACTCACCGATGCCACAGCGGAGCGATCGGCCGCAGGGTGCACGATTAAACTCAGTGAAGAAACGGTGGCAACCTACCTGCGCTCCAATGTAGCCCTCCTGAAAAATATGGTGGCCCGTGGCTACGGCGATGCGCGTACGATTCTACGGCGGGTGAAAAAGATGGAGGCATGGCTGGCCAATCCCACTCTCCTCTCGGCCGATGCGGATGCCGAGTATGCCGATGTGATTGAGGTGGATCTAGATCAAATCAAGGAACCCCTTGTGGCTGCCCCCAATGACCCCGACAATATCAAAACCCTCTCCGAATGTGCCGGCGATCCAGTGCAGGAGGTCTTTATTGGCTCCTGTATGACCAATATTGGCCACTACCGTGCCGCTGCCAAGGTACTGGAAGGAGAGGGGGCGGTGAAGGTGCGCCTCTGGATTGCACCCCCCACCCGTATGGATGAGCAGCAGTTGCGCGAAGAGGGCTACTACGGTATTTTTGCTGCTGCTGGGGCACGCATGGAGATGCCGGGCTGCTCCCTGTGCATGGGCAACCAAGCCCGCGTTGCTGATCACACCACGGTTTTCTCCACCTCCACCCGCAACTTTAATAACCGCATGGGCAAAGGGGCACGGGTCTATCTGGGATCCGCAGAGCTAGCAGCAGTTTGTGCCCTACTGGGGCGCATTCCCACCCGCGAGGAGTACCTAGAGATTGTGACGCGGAAAATTGATCCCTTTGCAGCGGATCTCTATCGCTACCTCTACTTTGACCAAATTCCCGACTACGAAAACCAAGGCCGCCTCATTTCCAAGGAGGAGGAAGCGAAGCTACTGGCCAGTATTGGCAGCTAGCCGTTGATCTACATCCAATGGGAGAGGCCAATGCCGGCTTCCACACAGAGAAACCCGAGGATAGGCGTACTCAGCCAGTACAGCCACGCAATGCGGGGGTAGCCTTCACGGCGCAGGTTCGATACCTCGAGGGTAAACGTAGAAAAGGTGGTCAAAGATCCCAAAAAACCGACGGTGATGCCATGGCTGAGCCACAGCGGTGCTTCCCAACGGACTAAAATATGGCTCAAAAAGCCCATAAGAAAGGCACCCATGAGATTCACGCTCAGGGTACCGAAGACAAGGGTGCCAAAGCGGCGATCGCTCCACAGACCCACATAATATCTGGCCAAGGCACCGGGCACCGCTCCAATGGCAATGGCCAATACACTCTCAGGTGCGATCATCCCACTTCTCCCAATGGGCTAGACTCCGCAGCGTTAGGCGGCTGCCCAACTCCAGTGCTAATAATCCCAGCCCTGTACTGCCGAGCCAGTAAAAACCCTCGACTGCCGCATCTGTGATTCCCAAGAGCTTGTCGTTATCCAACTCGTAGGATGAAAAGGTTGTGTAGGAACCAATAAACCCCGTTGTCAATAGCAAGCGCAAATCGGGATGCAGGACAAAGGTGCGGGCAAAGGCAAGGGGAGCAATCACCCCCAGCAGAAAGCAACCCGTGACATTGACGACGAGCGTAGCAAAGGGCACATTACCCGTAAGATAGGGTTCCAAATAGGCCTCTAGTAAAAAGCGGCTTAAGGCCCCCGGAATCGCACCCAAACTGACAGCTAAGGCCGGTCGCAATCGGGGATGCATAGGGATCACGAGCGGGGTTCCTCCACAATCAGCACGGGTCGGGTTGAGGTCTCAAGAATACTCTGGCACACAGATCCCATGAGCACGCGCTTCAGACCCCCTTGACCATGTTTGCCAAGGATAATTTCGGTCACGTTGTAGAGGGTTGCCGTATCCAAAATGGCTTGGGGAATTGGGCCAGCGGTCACAATGAAACGATAGCGAATGTCTGCGAGGTACTGCTTGACTTGGGCTTGGAGTGTGGCCACTGCCTTGGGATCAGGAACATCCTGCACATGGAGCACAATCACTTCCGCATCAGCACGCCGCGCTAATTCCGCCGTCTTTTGGAGAACGTAGGGGGTGACACTCGAAACATCCACCGGTGCTAAGAGCACAACCCGTGGTTGCAGCAGAACTTTGGTGGCATCCACCTCGCCCTTTTGCAGGAGCTTTGGTGCAAACGTGGGAATTGCCCATGCCCCCAAGGGAGCCGTAATCAGGATCGAGAGAACCGCGATCGCCAGCATCGTTTCACCCCCCGCCACCCCAGCGGATAAGGGTAAAGCACCGATCGCCGCTTGCACCGTTGCCTTTGCGGAATTCCCCGGCAGCAAAAAGAGGCGTTCGGAGAGTGTCCAATGACTGCCAAGGGTGGAAAGATACCAACCGATGCCCCGCCCAATCAAGGTACCCACCGCCAAAATCACCAAACCCACACCGAGGGAACTTTGCAACACCCCTAACTGGACACTGGCACCCAACAGCACGAAGAGAAAAATCTCTGCCACCTGCCACAGCACATCAAAGCCGCCCCGCAATTGCCGCGCTAGGGGGGCATCCATCTCAATCAAGAAGAAGCCGGCACTCATCACCGCAAGGTAGCCGGAAAACAAGGGCAGGCGATCGGCCAAGCCCACCGCTCCCAAGGCCACTGCTGCTGCCACGAGGGTTGTTTGCACCCGATTTTGACTCCAGTTTTGCTTGACCAACAAAAAGACCAGCGCCCAGGCCAAGCCATAGCCCACGATCAAGCCACCACCAATTTCAAGGAGTGCCTGCACACTCACCCCCAAGGCGGGCGGCAAAGCCCCTAGGAATCCTCCCTTATGCTCAGACCCCATCAGCAGACTAAACAGCACCAGTATGACTACATCGGAAATAGCACTGCCCGAGAGAATCGCATCACTAATCCCCTTGTCCACGCCCCAGCCCAAACTTTTTAGCCGTAGCATGCCCGGCACAATGACAGCCGGGGACTCCGGTGCCACGATCGCCCCCAACAATAGCCCTTGGCGCAAATCAAATCCCAGTAGCAGCATCGCCACCCCAGCCACAACGACCATTTCACACAGTGCGGGTAATACCCCGAGGCGTAGCGCCACCGTGCCCTGTTGTGCCAACTTCTGACGATCCAAGCCCAGCCCCGCCTTCATCAAAATCACCATCACCGCAACAGTACGGAAGGTGGGGGCTGCCGTTAGGACATCGGTTTGCAACAGATTCAAGGCTGCAGGCCCGAGGACAATCCCCACGAGAATCATGCCGATCAAGGCCGGTGCCCCTAGTCGCCGTGCCAACTGACCCCCAAAGAATCCCAGCAGGAGAATCAGGGCAAGGGTTTCTAGAATGGCTGACATCGCTGCAAACTTCGCTGTGACACCGAACCCTACCCTATCGGATGATCAGGTCAATTTCCAATGCCCAGCGTCCGTAGCGATCGCTGCAAATCCCTTATACACTCTATAGTGCTTGGTTATTGGCGGAGCATAGGCAAAATGACATATTGCTTGGGAATTCTCACCACGTCGGGTCTGGTGATGGCGGCAGACTCTCGCACCAATGCGGGGGTGGATTACATTTCCACCTATCAGAAACTCTTTGATTTTTCGGTGCCGGGGGAGCGGGTGATTGTCATTTGTACCGCTGGTAACCTTTCAATTACTCAGGAAGTGCTCACGCTCATTCGTCGTGATCTCAAGGGTCAGTTGGAGCACAGTCTCAACTCGCTGCCCAATATGTACGAGGTAGCCCGCTATGTCGGTGGTAAGCTGCGGGAGGTCACCGATAGTCATCGCCCTTGGTTGGCCAAAGATAACATTGACTACCAATGCACCTTTCTGGTGGGGGGGCAAATTCGTGGCGAGGAACCCTACCTCTACCTGATCTACAGTCAGGGCAACTTTCTGCAAGCGACCCCCGAAACTCCCTTTCTTCAAATTGGTGAAACAAAATATGGCAAGCCGATTTTAGACCGCACGTTGCGCTTCGATACGCCGGTAGATGCGGCGGCAAAGTATGCACTGCTCTCCCTTGATTCAACGATGAAATCCAATATCTCCGTCGGCCCTCCCCTTGACCTGATCATGTACCGCACCGATAGCTTTCAGATCTGTCACCGCGCCGAATTTGTCTTGGGTGATCCTTTTTTGTCGAAGGTGCGGCAGTTCTGGGAGGCCTCCCTGCGGCGAGCTTTTGAGGAAATGCCCGACATTGAATGGAATCGGCGTCAACCCTCCCCCACGTCCTCAATGGTGCTACCAACACCAGAAACCCTTGTTGCAGATTAGAAAAAGCCAACTATGACATCTCCTTCGTTAGCGCAGCAAGTAGCAGCTCTCGGCATTGATCACATTCAGCGGCATCTATTCCTATGTGCTGATCAAACCAAACCCCTGTGCTGTGACAAGGCAGTGGGTTTAGAAGCATGGGAGTATTTGAAAAAACGCCTCAAGGAATTGGGCTTGGATCAACCGCGCCCAGAGGGCTGTATTTTTCGCACAAAGGCCAATTGCCTACGGGTGTGTCAACAGGGCCCCATTTTAGTGGTCTATCCCGATGGCGTCTGGTATCACTCGGCAACGCCAGCAGTTATTGAGCGGGTGATTCAGGAGCATGTGCTGAGGGGGCAGATTGTCCAAGAGTATCTACTGGCGTCACCACCGCCCGAAAGAGCAGGCGATCGCCCCACCAATAGCCCGCATGGGTAATGCGCACAGGGGTGCCTTCCTCTAAGGGCACGCGATCGCTCTGGTGCTGGTGCGGATCAAAGGGAACACAGGCTCCAACCTCACCAATCAACCGAATCCCCCACTGCTCGAGGAGTTGAAACACCGGCTTCACAAGGGGCAAAATTCTCTGGGCGGGGGCGGTGGGGTTTTGGCTAGCGGCGTAGGCGGCAGTGGGCCAGAAACGCAGAAACGGCTCCAGAATCTGAAGAGCTTGGTGTTGCAGGGCAGCCTCAGGGGACGCTTCACCATAAAACCACTGCCAAAACTCCAAGGGCGTCACCCCCAGAACCTGGGCAAGGTGTTCGAGGGTCTCTAGGCGCAAGCGACGCAGCTCCCCTGACCAAATGGCATTGGCTTGGTGGCGGGTAAATCCTTTACGGCGCAGTTGACTCTTGCGGGTAATGCCGGCCATGGCGAGGCGGGCTTGCAGGCGTTGGCTCATGGTTCTAGTCGCTGCCCCGTTTGCTCATCAAAGAAGTGGAAATGCTGGGGATCAGGACGCAAATACAGGCGATCGCCCCGCTGAATCGGCTGTTGTCCTGGTAAGCGCACCCGCAACGTTTCTCCTGTCGCACAGAGGTGAACCGTCAAGCCCGTTTCATGGCCAAGGGCTTCCACGAGATCCACTTGAACGGGCAGGGCATCGGTCTCTTCAGCGGTGGCCAGCGCGAAATGTTCTGGACGAATCCCTAACCATGCCTTCGCTGTCGAGGGGAAGGGCGGGTTCAAGGACAACTGCCAATGGTGGTACTGAATCTTCCCTTGGTTGAGGGTCACGGCTAAGAAATTCATTGGCGGTGAGCCAATAAACTCAGCGACAAAGCGATTGGCAGGGCGTTGATACAGGTCGAGGGGGCTGGCAATTTGTTGGATTTGACCTTGGTGCAGCACCACAATGCGATCGCCCATCGTCATTGCTTCCGTTTGATCATGGGTCACATAAATGGTTGTGATGCCCAATTGCTGCTGCAGTTGGACAATTTGAGCGCGGGTTTCGGTGCGCAGCTTGGCATCAAGGTTTGAAAGCGGTTCATCCATCAAAAACACTTGGGGATTGCGGGCCATGGCTCGTCCGAGGGCCACCCGCTGCTTCTGACCACCGGACAGTTGTTTGGGATAGCGATAGAGCAAGTGACCAATTTGCAACATCTGCGCAATCTGCATCACCCGCTGGTGAATCATGCGTTCGCGGGGAAAAGACAGTTGCATCCCCTTGGGGAGCGATCGCGTCCAGCGCGTCAAAGTTGCTTCAATGGGGGCGGGGAGGAGGCCATTCATCTGGGTGTTACGGCGCAAGCCAAAGGCCAAGTTGTCATAGACCGTCAAGTGGGGATAAAGAGCATAGCTTTGAAAGACCATGGCAATGTCCCGCGCTTTGGGCGGTAAACCATTGACCACGCGATCGCCCACCCAAATTGTGCCCGTGGTTGGTTCATCCAAACCCGCAATCAGCCGCAGCAGGGTACTTTTGCCACACCCCGAAGGCCCCACCAGCACCAAAAACTCGCCCGCACCGACCCTCAGATCAATCCCTTGCAGCACCGTGACATCATGCCCGCGCTGGGGGTCGCGATAGACCTTGGTCAGTTGTTCAAGGCGTACACCGGTCACGATCGCTGTCCTAGAGGGGCTAATTGGCTAGAATCCCACACTGAGGCGAATCTGACAAGATGCCTAGGCAAGGTGCAGCTTCAGTACCGAACGGGGCGCCCGGCGGACTCGTGCCCGAATCGTCGGCAGTCCGAGCCGTTGACAGGCTTCGTAGCGATGACACCCCGAAAAGCCATAGTACTGCCCTTCGACTTCAAGGACATCAATGGGTTCCTGCTGGCCAATTTCCACAATGGAGGCCATCAAGGCTGCGACTTTTGCAGGATCCGTTTGCCGCATCAGGGGACGACGAATGGCATTGAGGGGCAAATCGATCACTCGCATTGACTTATCCAAACTCATTATGACTTTATTTTAGCAAGCGATCTGCAATCGGCCACAAAACGCCCTTGAATAACTTCCTAAGTTTGCAGTAAGACAATAGGGGTCGGCTTTTAGCCGTTGGTTGTGCAGTTTACATGGGTTTTTTATGGGTTTGCAACGTCGTCGCTTCCTCACCCTTGCCGCCGCCGGTATGGGGGCAGCACTGTTTCCCCAAGGATTACAGCTTCTCTATCAACGGGCCGCCCAAGGTGAACTGCTGACCACACGCGGATTTGGCCCCTTGGTGAAGGATCCCAATGGCCTGTTGGATTTGCCGGCAGGCTTTCAGTATCGGGTATTTTCCAAGCTGGGCGATCGCCTGAGTGATGGTACCCCCGTCCCGACGCTCCATGATGGCATGGCCGCCTTCCCCGGCCCCGATGGCACGACCATCCTTGTGCGCAACCATGAGATGCATCCGGGGCTACCCCGTGCCTTTCAGGGGGTGGTGGCTCCCAAGGAGCGGATGTATGACCCCATTGCCCCCGGCGGCACCACTACACTCGTGGTGAGCAAAGATCGGCAACTCCTCAAGCATTACGTTTCTTTGGCCGGTACCTCGCGCAATTGTGGTGGCGGCAAAACCCTTTGGGGCAGTTGGATTAGCTGCGAGGAAACCATTTCCACGCCCGAACATCCTGCCAACCGCGGTCCGGTGCAAAAACGCCACGGCTACAACTTTGAAGTACCGATCAGTGCCCAAGGCCCCGTGACGCCAGTTCCCCTCAAGGCAATGGGGCGCTTTCAACATGAGGCGATCGCCATCGACCCGCAAACGCATATCGTCTATCAAACAGAGGATCGCGGCGATAGTCTCTTTTATCGCTTTATTCCCAAGGAACCCACCAACCTTGCTGCTGGCGGCCAACTCCAAGCCTTGAAAATCAAACGCTACCCGAAAATTAACACCGGTCAGGATTTTCCCCTGCGCAAACCCTTTGAAGTGGAATGGGTAAATATCACCCAGCCTGACCCCCCCCTCGACACCGTGCGCTATGAGGGCTACGACAAAGGGGCAGCCCAATTTGTACGCGGTGAAGGCCTCTGCTACCACAATGGCGAATTTTACTTTACAGCCACCAGTGGTGGTGAAAAGCGGCTAGGCCAAATCTGGCGATACCGCCCCGGTCGCACCGCAGCAGATGGTGGCACGATTGAGCTGTTTGTCGAGTCCCCCGGCAAAGAGGTTCTTGATTATCCCGATAACTTGACGATGGCCCCTTGGGGAGACCTCATTTGCTGCGAAGATGGCGACGATGCCATTAATCGCCTCATTGGTATCACCCCCCAAGGAGAGCTATACACCTTTGCGCGCAATGCCCTCAATGATCAAGAACTGGCGGGGGTTTGCTTCTCACCCGACGGCCAAACCATGTTTGTCAATCTCTACCATCCGGGGATGACCTTTGCCATTTGGGGGCCCTGGGATCGGCGGGGTTAATGCCCACAGCAAAAGGGAGCCAAGAATGACCTGACTCCCTCGTTATTTTCCTACTGACTCAACTCAACACTTCAACCCAGTGTCATTGCTGCCTTAGCTCAGCGCCACAGGGGAGCGATCGTAGGTGGCACCAAAGACGGGGTTAATTTTCCCTTGGATTTGGTTCCAGTAGTGGGCTGCCGTCACCGGCATGCCGATTGCTTCTGCCATCCGGGCAAGGAGGGTTTGTTCACGGCTTTTAATCATCACATGATGTGCCATCGCCAAGGAGCGAGCCATTTCGTTAACCGTTGCTGTCATGGGCACAGAAGCCACATTATCGGCCAAGCGCGCAGCGGGAACACCAGCGGGCTGTTTACCTTTTTGATACTTGACACCCCGATAGGTCATGATTTTTAAGGAGTCTTCCGGTGGATTTGTCGGAGCAGCCACACGATAGGTGCTACCGCGATACTTGGCCACGACATCCGTTGCTTGGGTGTTGATCGCTGGAGGAACGTAGTTGTATTGAACGCCGCGATAAGTAAGAGTCGTCATAATTTTCGCCCCATTTTTATTACAAGGTGGACTGGCTGAGGCGCGTTCCTTCGGGATCTGTTTCCCTACTTCCGTCCCTCGCGAAGGTACAACGCTGACAATTAAACTCAGTCTGAAAAGCGTTTACTGATGTCCTGCGAGAGATGAACGATTTATTTCTGTATCTAATTTAACAATTTCTCGACCTTAAAGCAAGCTGTTCATAGAAATTTACAATAATCGGGTCAACACTTCCTTAGGAGAGTCATTGCCTAAGACAACAAAAAAGGCCAACCCAGAGGATTGACCCAATTAGATGATTTTTGAATGTTTATCGAGGAGTGGTTTTAGCCCTCGGCTAGGGGATAGACACTCACGCGCTTGCGATTTTTGCCATAGCGCTCAAAGGTGACCACACCCGCGATCGTGGCAAAAAGAGTATCGTCACTGCCGCGACCGACATTGGCGCCGGGGTGAAACTTTGTCCCCCGCTGCCGTACAAGAATGTGACCGGCCTTAACCACTTCACCACCAAAGCGCTTGACACCCAGACGCTGGGCATTGGAGTCACGACCGTTGCGGGTACTACCTGTTCCTTTCTTGTGTGCCATGTTAACCTCCTAGGGATTCACCGTTAAGACGAATCTCGTTGATCATGATGCGGGTCAGTTCTTGGCGGTGGCCTTGTTTTTTGCGGGTTTTCTTTTTCGGGCGCATCTTATAGACAATCACCTTGGGGCCGCGACGGTGCCCCATCACCGTACCAGAGACAACCGCACCGCTAACGTAGGGTTGACCCACGTGGACTTGGCTATCGGTTTGCACCAGCAACACCCGTTCTAGATCAATTGTGCCCTCTGGCTCGACGGGGAGCCGCTCCACATCGTAAAAGCGCCCGGCTTCAACGCGCAGTTGCTTGCCACCGGTCTCAATGATTGCGTATGCCATAGAAACTAAAAAACTCCTTGCCGTGCAGGTGAGGGGATGCGTGCCTCTTGGAAAACCTGTTCCGTGCAAACTCAACAATTTTTCATCATAAAATTTATCCCCTGTGGCTGTCAAACCCCTAGCCAACCCAAGGCAGACTGCCGGTTGAACGTTTGCTCAGTTTGGGGCGCTCATCGAGGGAAATCTCCTTAAACATGTCTGGATAGTAAAAAACAATGAGGGTGGTACCCACACAAATGACATCTTCATGGTGGAGGAGGGTGCTGTGCTGAATTGGCAGGCCATTGAGGAGCGTGCCATTGCGACTGTGGTAATCACTAATGAAATAGAGGGGCTGCCCCTTAAAGAGAAAGGCGTTGATGACGGCATGCACTCGCGAGACGTAGGTATCTTTGAGGAGAATATTGCAATCCAGTTGGCGACCAATCGTCCACTGGCGATCGGGACTGAGAATAACTTCCCGTTTCGGCAAACCACGTTCGCGAATGATCAGCCATGCTTTGGGGTAGGTTGGTGCTGACATGGGTGTCTCCCCCCACTCTGGGATGCCCTTAGCCTAGATCGCCTAGACGACAAACGTTGCCCCATCCCCTTGAGCCGCTTGCCAACTACGGGCATCAAAGTATAAATCCTCAAGGGAGATACTGGCCAAGGCATCCTGAAGTTTTTGGTGGAGTCGTTGCCAGAGACTCAAGGTCACCCAATCCGCTGTGCCATCTTCCGGTTGGGGAGGATGCAAAAACAGGGGGGTCGGCGATTCACCAACGGCAGTAAGGATATCCCGCAGGGAAATGGCGGCCGGCGGACGAGCCAGTTGATAGCCCCCATAGACGCCTCGCAGCGATCGCACCAAGCCAGCCCGCCGCAATTCAATCAAGAGTTTTTCCAGATAGGGGGCAGGAATCTTTTGCCGCTCAGCAATGGCGCGCACGGAGGCAGGCCCATAGTTGGGTAACAAACTCAAGTCCAATAGAGCCTTGATACTGTAGTGGCCACGGGTGGTGAGGGTCACGCTGCTTTGCCAACGGTGGTAATGTACAGAACCGCTTCTTGCGGGGGAATGCCCAAGAGATCGTTGACCTGATCATCAAAGAAACCGCCAATGCCACTGACCCCTAGCCCCAAAGCGGTGGCAGCCAAATTGATCCGCTGTCCAAGGTGGCCAGCATCCATGTGGAGGTAGCGATAAGCCCGTTCCCCATAGCGAGCGATCGCCCGCTCCAGATTGGCGGTATGGAAAATCACCACAGCGGCATCGCGACCGAGATCTTGATTGAGGCAGAGGAAATGCAACTGCTCTTGAAAGTTCTTGAAGCGAATCTGGCGTAACTCATGCTCGGCCACAGCATAGTAGTAGCAGCCCTCCTCTAGATCCTTGACCCGCGTCACGGCAATAAAGGTTTCCACCAATGTCGGGTCAAAGAAACTAGGGGCTTCATCTAGGCCTTGATCGCGGTAGTCCTGAGGATGGTAGGCAAAGGTGAGCAGGGCAGCCAGTTGATCCACTTCAATCCCTTGGCCACTGTACTGACGAGTCGAGCGCCGCTGCAGAATGGTTTGCTGGAGAGCGGCTAGATTGGTTTCCCAGTCAATGATGGTTTTGCTGAGACTCACCCGCAGACCAAAGGGAAAGTTGTATTTACTAGCAGGGGGTTCAGTAGGCTCCTTGGCAGGGGGGCTGGGAGTCTCTTTGGCCATGCCGTAGATCATGTCACTATTGGTGAGGGCACTGGCACGATGGTAAGCCTTCAGTAGCTCGCCACTGGCGATCGCCCCATAGTCATAGCAGGTGGCAGAGGCCAACACTGCGGGGAACGTGGACAAGTTTTCACCCACTTCGAGTAAATTGGCAAGGGCAACCACCGCCAACACCCCCTCCTGTTCTGGATCAAGGTAAAGCAGTTCATTCATTTGGGCATCCACAAAACCACCAATGAAGTGAGCGCGAAAGTCATTGATATTGGCGGCCAGTTCCACATTCCCCAAGAGGTGCCCAATGTCGAGGCAAATGCGGCGATAGGCGCGATCGCCATAACGCCAAGCGGAACGGTAAAAGACGGCTGTCACGATCAGCGCAATGTGCGTCCTTTCTAGCGCTGGATGCCAAAGACAAGCGGCCTGTAGGGCTGACCAAGAATAGCTTTGCCACACCTGCACAAGGGCATGGTCTTTCACTTGGTAGTTATAAATGCCAGCGGGAATGGCGGTGTCGTTGCGAGTGAGGAGATAGATTTCCGCTGGATATAGCCCCCCGGCAGAAGGTGCTGCCCGCATATAAAAGGGCTGATCGGGATAGGGAACCACCCCAGTAATGCCATAGGTACAGTACAACAACCGTGAGAGTCGCTGCCAGTGGGGGTGGGCTGCCCCCTGCTCAGGTTCTAAAAACGGCTTGAGGGAGAAGGACTGACCAAGAGGATAGGTTTTGAAGGGACTGGGCTGGCGACTAAAATCGAGCGGTGCTGCCTGTTGGGCTAAGGTCTCAGGGGCGTACTTGGTGCGTTCGTGGTAATGCTGTGCCAAGGAAAGCGGTTGAAACCCCATTGTGGTGCCTCACCAAGTTAAGAAACCATTAAATAAAATGAACTTCCTCAATAAATCCCCCTACAGTCAAAAAGGTTTAGGTAGAAATACTTAGTCACAGTACAACGCTCTTTATACCATTATGGCCAAATTCAGCAATGAGGAACTATTGGCAGCCTATGCAGCGGGGGAACGAGATTTTCGGGGCAGCGATCTGACGGGTCTGAGCCTTTTTGACACCAATCTCAGCGATGCCGATTTTAGTGACAGTGATTTGGAGAATGCCTATCTGCCCTATTGCCAGTTGAATCGAATTCAAGCGATTGCCACCAATCTACGCCACAGTGAATTAGGGGATGCTCAGTTGTATCAAGCGAACCTTGCGGCAGCAGATCTTGAAGGAGCCAACCTTGTCCGCACCAACCTGCGATCGGCCAATTTGGAACGGGCAAACCTGCAAGGCGCTAATCTTCAGGGGGCGGATCTGCGCTATGCCAATTTGCGACAAGCGAATCTCCAAGGGGCCAACCTGCAACAGGCCAATTTAGAGCAGGCAGATTTAACGGCAGCCCAGGTACAGCGGTGTAATTTTTTTCGGGCAACGGGTGTTGATCTGTCGGCTGCGGTGTGCGATCGCACCACGGTTTATCCCGATGGCTATTTTTACCCCTGACTCAGGGTGATGAGGGTGACTGGATTGAGGGGATGGAGGCGGTGGCCTTGACCCAAGGGAACGGAGCGGCTGAGTTGCACGTGTAGCACTTGCGGGCTGATTTGCTGGGTTTGACACCAGTGGAGAACTTGGCCTTGGTGTTCGAGGGTGGCGATCGCCAGCACCAACCGGCCGCCAGCTTTCAAGTGTGACCAACAATAGTCGAGATTGGCCAGTAATTGGGCACCACTGCCGCCAATAAACACGCGATCCGGTTGCGGCAAGCCACTGAGGCTCTGGGGTGCTGCTCCTTGGATTGGGATCAGATTGGTCAAACCAAAAGCCTTGCGGTTGCGCTCAATCAGTTGAAAGCCAATCGCCGTTTTCTCGATCGCATAGATGGTGGCTTGGGGGGCAAGGCGGGCGATTTCCACAGCGACACTGCCGGTGCCGGCGCCCACATCCCAAACGGTTTCGATAGTGCCGGTGAGGGCAAGTTCCGCCAAGGCCAATACCCGCACTTCCCGCTTTGTCATCAAGCTGGGGCGATCGCCAAAGGTGAAAAATTGATCATCCCCTAGGCCAAAAACGGGCTGTTCCCGAGGGGGTAGGTGCTGGGGTTGACGCAGGAGCACCACCAAATTCAGCGGATGTACCGGCGGAAGCATTGTCACTGGTTGGGCTAAGTCCCACGGCAGAATGGCTTCGTCTGCACTACCCAAGGCCTGACACACCCACGCCCGATAGGACACAGGCAGGTGCAATGCTTGGTATAAGCGGCTAATGGCAGCAATATTAGCCTCACCATCGGTATAGATGGCAATTTTCTCCACCCCCCGCTGCAACAGCGGCACCAACCCCGCTAAATCGCGACCATGGGCACTGTAGATCACGGCATCCTGCCAAGGGAGCTTGAGCCGACTAAAGGCCAACTGCACCGCACTGAGGTGGGGATGAAACGTCAACTGATCGGGAGTAAAGACTTCGAGCAGCCAGCGTCCCAGCCCGTAAAACAGGGGATCGCCACTGGTGAGAATGACCACTTGGGGGTTCGGGGTTGTTGCCAAGTGGGTTTGAATCGCCTTGAAACTGGCGTTAAAGTCTCGTAGAGACAAGCGGCGGGCGTCTCCATGGGGAATCAACTGAAGATGGCGATCGCTCCCCACCAAAAGCGTCGCTGTGCGAATAATTTCCTGAACTGTTTCCCCCAACCCTGCCAGCCCCTCTAGGCCAATGCCCACCACATGAATCGGGGTCACACTGACTCCTTGCTATCGGCCAACTCCAGCAGGGCATTCACAATCGCTGCCGCCACAGGCGATCCCCCCTTGCGACCGGCAACGCGAATTTGAGGCACGGGCAGTTGGGCAAGGGCTGCTTTTGACTCTACAACATTGACAAAGCCAACGGGGACACCAATGACCCCCGCCGGCGGTACACGGGTTTGTTGCAGGCGATCGCACAGGGCAAGGAGCGCCGTTGGCGCATTCCCAACCACAAACAGGGCATCGGGCCAC
The DNA here is from genome assembly GCF_031583515.1 of Thermosynechococcus sp. QS41. Lineage (NCBI taxonomy): Bacteria > Bacillati > Cyanobacteriota > Cyanophyceae > Acaryochloridales > Thermosynechococcaceae > Thermosynechococcus > Thermosynechococcus sp. QS41. The sequence goes on along the minus strand of NZ_CP134181.1, from coordinate 1,512,194 downwards.
TGTTGCCAAGCGCGGATCATCCCTGCTTCGCTGCGGGTTTGACCGGGGGCAGTGTGGCTGCCATCGTCGAGGGCGGTAATAATTGGATTCTGAAAGGTACGGCTGACCATGGTTTGAATGCCGACCCTGACCATGGCCACATCGGTAATAATCGGCACACCTGAGCGCAGGGCTTGTGTCATGTGGGCGATCGCCCCCGGCGAAATCTCCAGCAGGTTCTTAAACTCAAAATCTGCCGTGCTGTGGATAATTCGCCGCAAAATCGCATAGCTTGGGGCATCAAAAGGGTGAGGACCGATCTCGCGATCAATGATGGCAAAACTGGCTTGGGCAATGGGATGCAGCAGAGACACAGGACTTCTGATAGGATAGTAGAACTGCCTAAACGTGGAGAGATGGCCGAGTGGTCGAAGGCGCAGCACTGGAAATGCTGTGTGGGGCAACTCACCGAGGGTTCGAATCCCTCTCTCTCCGTCCTATTGTTATCTTGCCACCACAGAAGGGATCCCTTGCGGCAACCAAGGGAGAGGTGGCTGCCCTAGAATAGAAAACATAGAGAATACTCCCAACGCAGTTAGGGGTTCTTAAGTGCTTAATTTCTAACCCCTTTGAGGATTCTTTACTATGCGTTTCTCCTCAATCCCTTGGATAGTAATTGCCAGTATGCTGCCTGCTGTACCTGTCTTTGCTAATTCCGCTACCATTGGCACGATTCAAGTTAGCCCCGAGTTGCGATCGGCACTGCAATCAGCCCCCGATCCTGCGGCAAACCCCAATGCTGTCCCACCTGCGAGTAATATGGCAGAGATTGAAAACAGCCTAGAGATTTCGCCTGTGCCTACTCGCCCCGATCCAAAGGTGTACAGGCAGTTTGAGGAACCCCGCAATAATCGCGGTCTTGGCTTCAAAGTGGGCATCTAGGGGTTCAGGGCAGCACTTTTGGCCGCGTGCAGTTGGCCATTGTGTTGATCGAGTAGAGCTTGAGCGGCAAGGGCATCCAGTCCTGTCCAGTACATGAGCAGGGCACGCTTCACTTGGTAGCCACTGCGTTCAAGAAGATCCGCTGCTGCTGCGCGATCAATCCCCGTGAGATCCGTGAGAATCCGCAGGGCACGATCCAAGAGCTTACGGTTGCTGACGGCTACATCCACCATACGGTTGCCATAGACTTTGCCCAACTGCACCATCACCCCCGTGGAAATGATATTCAGTGCCATTTTTGTGGCAGTACCGGCTTTCAAACGGGTGGATCCAGCAAGGAGTTCAGGCCCCACCAGTAGGCGAATGTCAATGTCGGCAGCCCGCTGTACCTGATCCGAGGGAACACAGGCCATAAAGACCGTAAGTGCCCCTACTGCTTGCGCTGCATCCAGTGCCCCATGAACATAGGGAGTGGTTCCGCCAGCGGTAATACCCATCACCACATCTTGGGCAGTAATCTGGCGATCGCCCACCACGGCAGCGCCATCTTCGTAGCGATCCTCAAGGCCTTCGGAACTGCGCACAAGGGCAGCCTCACCGCCGGCCAGAATGCCTTGAACCAAATGGGGCGGTGTACAAAAGGTGGGTGGACATTCCGCAGCATCCAAAACCCCCAAGCGACCACTGGTGCCGGCACCAACGTAGAAGAGGCGTCCCCCTTGGCGGAGGCGGGCTGCTGTGGCGGTAATGGTTTGGGCTAAGGCCTCGCGGGCTTGGGCGATCGCCCGCAGCGTTTGGGCATCTTCCTGATTAAACAGATCAACTAGTTCCAAGGGAGTGAGCTGATCCAGATTCTGGCTGGCGGGATTGATCTGCTCCGTCAAGAGATGACCACGACTAGGGAGTTCTTGGAGGTCTGTCATGGCCGCGCCGAAATTTCTGCCATTTCAATCACGGTGCCGTCGTAGTCCTTGACAAGGAAATTGAGGGGGCGATCGCTGCGCATTTTGTAGCGCAACTGCCGCCGTTGAATCCGCAGCAATAGGAGTTCGAGGCACTCACGGTCAAAGCAGACATGGCGCTGACGGTGGCGTTCCCCCTTGCTGGCACCACTAATGACATGCAGTTGGGTATTTTTCTTGAGTTGGTACCACAACCCATCACTAGGGCTGGGGCGCTTGGGGCTGCTGTAGCTCAAGGCCGAGGGCACATAGAGCGGATCCATCGAAGCCACGCCAAGGGTTTGCTCATAGTTGTAGTAGTAGTGCAGCGGTACATCAGCGATCGGCAAATGCAACTCCTGCTCGTAGAACTGCCGCGCGTGCTCCAAATCCGAGACCATGATCGTATAGACCTTGGGGGCACTGGACAAAAAGAGCCACATCGCCCCTGCGTAGCCCATCAGCAGCATGATCATGATCCCCTGGGTGGAGAATACCCCATCCCAGAGACCATCCAGCCAAGCAAACAAAGGAGGAGTCAACAACATGCCAATGTTCTAGGGAAAGCTCCTTTTATTCTAGTGACTATCCTAGTCAACAGACCCAGCAATGGTTTATTCATTGATAAAAATATATTCTTGACGTTGCTGAGACTGGGATCAGCCAAGGGCTGTAGGGGGGTGGGGCGAGGTTATAATCCCTTAATCTGTAAATAATGTTCTCTTAAACACGAGTTTCCCCTAGAACTGTCGTTGTGAGCTATGCCCCTCAGCGCATTTCGCCAGACGAGTGTTTACCAAAAGACAACACCCCAGCCCCCTGCAACATTCCAAATTCCACTTATTTGTGTTTGCGGTTGCTTCTTAGGCATTTGTTTCCTAGTGTTCAGTGGACTTGGCCAACAGTGGGATATTGCTTTGTCCGAGATTGTCCGAACCGTTTTACCGCGTGAGTTTGCTCCTGTTGCAAAATTGTCCTATTTTTCGGGCAATGCCCCCGTTGCTGGCAGTTTGGTGTTTATTTCCCTCGTGATTTTAGGGAGACATCGCCGCTGGCACGAGGTGAGGGCGATCGCGTTCTCGACGCTGTTCATCCTGATTCTCATTGATCGGGTGCTCAAACCGTTCTTTGATGTCGCTCGACCCGATAATCCACTGGTCTTGCACTTGAGCGGGCATAGTTTTCCCAGTGGGCATGCAGCAGGGAATCTTCTGCTGTACTTCCTCTGGAGCTATTTCCTTTCTAAGAAGCGACCAACCTTGAGAGGATTGAGCTATGGAGTCGCGATCGCCCTGATGATTTTAATGGGCATCAGCTCTGTTTATGTGGGTGCCCACTGGGTGAGTGATGTGTTAGCAGGCTACTGTATGGGCTATGCGATTTACTCAGTGACGGTGCGATACCTCGAACGCTCCTAAGTCTTTAGTTGTTTGCTAGGAGCGGCCCAACCTATTCATCCGCAAAGATGTAGTCGTAGAGTTCTTCGGGCTTAGGCTCAGGACTTTCCTCAGCAAAGGCCACAGCATCATCCACAATTGCCTGTACTTTTTGCTCAATGGCACGCAGGTCTTCGCTAGTGGCCAGTTCCTGCTCCACGAGGTAGGCACCCAGCTTTTTGATGGGATCGCGCTTCAGCCAAAATTCTTTCTCTTCTTTGGAGCGCAGTTCATCGGGATCGGCAAGGGAGTGCCCCCGGAAACGGTAGGTCAAAGCTTCAATCAGGGTGGGGCCTTCACCGGCACGGGCGCGGGCGATCGCTGCTTCAGCCACTGTACGCACCGCCAGCACATCCATGCCATCTACTTCCTCACCCACCATGCCAAAGACCTTGGCCTTCTTGTAGATTTCTGTTTGGGAACTGGCACGCTCATGGGCCATACCGATCGCCCACTTGTTATTTTCTACAACGAAAAGAATGGGTAATTTCCAGAGGGCTGCCATATTCAAGCACTCAAAGAACTGGCCATTATTGCTGGCACCATCACCAAAGAAGCAAGCGGTGACCTGATCGGCCTTGGCATCGCCCATCACCTGACGGCGGTACATCGTCTGAAATGCTGCCCCCGTTGCGACTGGAATCCCCTCAGCGACAAAGGCAAAGCCCCCCAAGAGATTATGCTTAGCAGAAAAGAGGTGCATTGAGCCGCCCCGGCCTTTGCTACACCCCGTCGCCTTGCCAAAGAGTTCAGCCATCACTTCACGGGCAGGAACACCGGCGCTCAGGGCATGAACGTGATCGCGATAGGTACTGCACACGTAATCATCGGGACGCATCGCCTTGATCACACCTGTAGAGACTGCCTCTTGACCGTTGTAGAGGTGGACAAAGCCAAACATCCGCCCCCGGTAGTACATTTCGGCACACTTATCTTCAAAGGTGCGCCCCAGTACCATATCTTCATAGAGCATTAACCCCTGCTCACGAGTAATCGTGGTTTGGGGAATGGACAAAGAGGGCAGACTACGCTCTTGAACCATAGCAGGCAGTGATCAACTTAGGGTAAACGCCGTACCAACAGGGCAAGCCGCCGTTGGCATCACACTATTGTACTCAAATTACAGCCCTTTTCTTAAATATGGGAGTGACAAGGGAATGCCAGCCTCTGCTAATCACAGTAAATGAGTATTCCTGCCCCTTGCTGGTTTGCTAAAAAGAGAAGCAAGATAGATGTGGGCAGCAGTCATTGCCTCTGGTCAAAACGTTTTGCTAGGGTCGTTTGCAGACCGTGCCATGCAGTTTCTAGGATGCAACTGGGTAAGTCTCCTTCCTCTGCGGCGGCGATGAGTGCTTCAAGGTCTGCTGGCGGTTCATTGTCGGGAATGGCGATTAAAATTGCCGCAATACTCATTCATGAGGTTTCCAATTGAATTAGCAACTAACTTCCCAGAAGGAAGGCAACGAGGAACAAACCATAGAGGAGACCGAACTTCAAGGCGTTGAGAATTTCGCCAAAGAGAGTTTGCCGCAGTTTCCAGCGATCGCTATAGAACATAGCACTAATCACTTCAGCAATAATTGCTACGATGCTCGAGGCCACAATATCTAAATAGCCCAATTGACCTGCACTCGAGGAAATGGCTAAGCCCAAGAACACCCCAAAGAGAAAGGCAATACTCAGTGTTGCTAGCCGTCGCCACGGATTTTTTAACTGCTCTTGAATCCCGGCGCCTAAACGATCAAGCAGGGTATTAAGACGGGTTTGCTGCATATACTCAGGACGGGAAAAGGTTGCTAGAGTGGGCAGAGAGTGAATGCTTGCCAGTATATGTTAAGTCGTGTTGCCGATGTCGTCTATGGGTTAAATCGTTCCATTGAGTGGGCAGAGAATATTGCTTGTTTGGTTGATGTCAACATTAAATGTCCTAAAATGTCCTAAAAGGCATGCACGAGTTCCTCGATCACTTGCAGCAGCAAATGAATGAGGTGGATACGCAAATTTTTCAAACGTTCTTTACCCTAGAGCCTGTGAAAGCCCGCTAGCGTGACAATTGAATTGGGGTATTGCCTAGGGTTGACGGTGGGCTTGGTGCTGCTTGAGGTATTGGCGCCCATTTTGAATCACCGCTAGCATTTCCTTGAATTGGCGTTCCATTTCCGCAAGGGTGCGATCGGCATAGGCATCCGCTTCCTGTTGCCGCTCTTGACATTCATGGCGGGTCACTTGGCGCAGATGGGCTAGTTCTTTTTCTGTGTTTTGCCGTAGCAGATTGATTTCCTCGATCGCGCGCTGGCGCATAAACTCCACCTCTTGCTGCACCTGCTGGCGAATTTTTTGGGCTTCGAGTTCTGCCTGCTGGCGAATCCGCAGTTCATCGGCAATTTGGGCAGCGCGTTGCTCTGCGGCACGGATAATTTCTTGGGCGCGGTGCTGGGCCTGTTTAATGATCTCATCCCGCTGATTGAGAATCCGCTGCGCTGTCTTCAATGATTCGGGGATCGCCTGTTCAATGTGGGCAAGCTGATTCAGGATCTGCTCTTCATCAATGAGTTTGCGGCCGGTCAGCGGGATCTTCGTCCCTTCGAGAATCAGGAGTTCTTCCAGCTTTTCCAATTGTTGCAGGAGTTGCAGCGGTACGGAAGGGACATCAAGCGCTTCATTTACTCCAGTGGTCGTTGAGATGCGATCGGCGTTTGAGTAAAGCATGCTTCTAAATCCTTTGCAACAGTGGCTGGTACTAGATGACGAACATTACCGCCAAATCGGGCAATTTCTTTTACTAAGCTACTACTTAAGAAACTATACTCATTGGACGTGGTGAGGAACACGGTCTCAATCTCTGGCCAGAGGCTTTTATTGGTGTGGGACATCTGCAGCTCGTATTCAAAGTCCGACAGAACCCGTAGCCCCCGCAGAAGAACTGTTGCCTGTTGCGATCGCGCGTACTCAACGGTGAGGCCATCAAAGGTATCCACCCGCACATTTTTTAAGTGGACAGTTGCCGCCTGCACTTGTTTGATCCGCTGCGCCACGCTAAAGAGGGCTTTTTTCTGAGGGTTATGGGCGATCGCCACAATCACTTCACTAAAGAGACGAGCACCCCGCTCAATAATGTCCAAGTGCCCTAGGGTAATGGGATCGAAACTTCCAGGATAAACAGCAAGCATAGGCGGCTCAATAACGAGATGAGAGGTTAAACAGCATCAAGGGTAAGACAATCATCGCTGATTTCTCGGAACAGCGGATACCATTGCTGCATTGGCAGGCCACTCGCGATCGCCCCAGAAATTTTCTGACTGTATCTTTGCCGATCAACCCTACAACCAAGGGGATGAATGATCCCCGTCTGTGGATAGAAATGGAGCTGCTGCAATTAATAAAAATTAATGTAAAGAGTTGTAATCAGAATATAAAAAAAATCAAATCATTATTACAGCTTTATTGACAACATTTGTAGCCTTAGCTACCAAATTTAGGCTCAATATGAACTAATGTAAACGATTTCTTAAATTTTGCAGTGTCACGTAGCGGCTATGTTACAGAATGGTGACGCAAAACTATTTGTATTAATCAATACTTGACACTATTTGTATCAATCAATACTTGACGATCTCAGATCTGAGCATTTATAACAGAAACATGTTTCATCCAACACAGTTAGAGTTCTCTTTTAACTTAAATACCGTAAATTTACTTGTAAACCTGAAGTGATTGGTGTTTCCCTGATGACGATGATTAGTTTTTTGAATAACTATTTGGTTATGTTAACTTGCTTCCCTAGTCCCTGCGTTTGTTAAACAAGTATTAAGTATTCATCATTGACTTAACTTCTTACACATCTGAAAGTACGTGCATGTCACGTGCCTCTCTCCCTTTTGCTGCTATGTCCCGTCCTAACTGTGAGGGTTCCCCCTATGAATATTTCTCCAGTCACTCGCTACTATATGCGGCGCTTACTGGCAGAGCATCCCGCCATTCAATCCTATGTTGCCCGTGACACACACCCACTGGGCATTGAGGAAGAATACCTAGAGCGTTACATTAATCTAGATCATTTAACCTATCCACAACTGAATCAATTAGAATTTCTCATTGAGTTACATCAAAAAATAAAAGTTAACGAACCACATCAAACTCACCAGCTTCAACAGATTGAGCAGAAAATTTTTGACCTCATTGGTATTCAACTTCCTGTCTCCCACAGTGCCTTAACAGATTTGATGTCTTTCTTTAGTCAGGTTGCGGAAACTCAAGAGCAGATTCCTGTGCCTAGGGTAAACCATGAATCGACAAACCTTGCTGATTACTATGAATACTGTCGGCGAATTACAGAAGTAACGGTACGCTACCTTGGCAAAATGATTGTCACTAACTATTGGTTATTGACACGACCCCGTGAAAGCTGGTTGGCGCAAATTCAAGTGGAGCAGTTCCACAACCGTAACTTCACGCCCCACGATCAACTTTTAACCAACTATGAAGTCGAAACCTTGCAACGGTGGATTCATGATTTCATTCGGCATTGCTGTCGTGTCCTGCCCACTCTACCGCGCCTTCTCTTGGCGGCAGGAGTTCCTTCCCACCTGCTCTACGATCTCGTTCGTTAACGGTCAGGTTATTCCCGAAACGGGCTTCCCTATGCAAATATCAATGGAAATCAAAAGGTTCTAGGAGCGTTTGCAGCACGGTGGGCAACTTCTCGGCTAGCTCTTGGGAATGGCTATAGATGAGGCGCTGGCGACTGGGAACTTCAATGGGAAGAGGCGCCCGCTGGCTGGGGTGCTCCTGCTGAATGACAAGGAGTTGATTGCGGCGTTTACTGGCTAGGGCATAGCCCAGTTCGAGGGCAACCATTGCATGCAACTGTTCATTCCCACTCCCATCTGCAATAAAGAGCAGTGAGCGACGCAATTGGGTGATCACGGGACTATCCAGACGCAGAGGAGCCGTGGCTGAGCGTGGGCTTTCGACCAGTTCCAAGGGGAAGCGACTAGGGGTATTGGTCACAAATGCTTTGAGGGCGGTGCGAATCTCGTCACTACTGGGGCTATCGGCGGGACTGAAAAAGAGGGTCGGTTCCAAGTAACTCAGGCGATCGCTCTTGATGAAATAGATTTCATGACTGAGAACATCAATGTTGGCGATCGTATAGCTGCCACTGCCCTCAATATAAAATTCCACCGTTTCCCCAAGGCGATAGCGTTGAAACCACTCCGAACGCTGCACCGTTTCTAAGTCATCGAGAAAATCTGCCCGCAATGCCGTTTTCAGCAAGCTACTTTTGTTGAGCCGTAGATCGTGGGGACGTTGCTCGATGTGTTCGAGGGGTTCATACTGCGGTAGGTACCATGCCCGCAGCGCAATAATCGCCATTCAATTATTCCACCTAGGTATTGCCAATTATGTTAGAGCATAAATACAGTCCTTTTCTGGGGTACACAGATGAGCACTGGCTGAGCGTATTCCATCCGTGTGAAAAGGGCTGTAAATTAAGTCCTACGGGCATAGGAGACAGCCAATGACAGCAAAATTATTGCTGGTGGATGATGAGCCGGGGGTGCGCGAGGCGGTAACGGCCTATTTAGAGGACAGTGGCTTTGAGGTGACAGCAGTGGCCAATGGTCAAGCGGCTCTGGAGTATCTAGAAACCAATGTGCCCGACCTGATTATTACGGATATTATGATGCCGCAGATGGATGGCTATGCTTTTTTGGAAACGGTGCGCCAACAGCCCCATCTCAACCATATTCCCGTTATCTTCCTCACAGCGCGGGGCATGAAGCGCGATCGCATCCAAGGGTATGATGCTGGCTGTGATGCCTACCTAGCCAAACCCTTTGACCCCGATGAACTGGTGGCCATCATTAAAAATCTGCTGCGGCGGCAAGCGGCTGCTCGCGATGAGGCCGAACCCAATCTGGCCAATCTAGCCCAACAAATTGCCGAACTGCGGGCAATGCTCGTCCAACAGGGCAAACGCAATCCCACGGCTCCCCCAATTCAACTGGATCTCACCCCCCGCGAAGCCAGTGTGCTGCAACTGGTGGTCAAGGGTCTGATGAATAAGGAAATTGCCAGCCAACTGAATACTAGTGTTCGCAATATTGAAAAGTATGTCAGTCGCCTCTTTGTGAAAACCGGTACCAGTAGCCGCACAGAACTCGTGCGCTTTGCCCTTGAACATGGCTTGGCTGATTAGGTTAGAGAGAGGGATCATTTTGCCAGAACCAGTCGGCAATGCGGGGTTTGGCTTTTTCCGTTGCTGTTGGGTTGAGGAGGATAATTGCTTGGCGGAGGTTGGGGGAGAGCCGTCGCTGTACCCGTTGGGGAATGCCATCGCCAAAATAAACATGACCCCGCCCCGTCAGCACCACAATCAGGCGATCGGGATGCCGCTGATGCTGTTTAGCAATGACTTTGGCCATGGTTTCATCCCAAAGAACTTGAGCTTGGTAAAAGAAGTCAAAATTCATACTGTGGCTCATCCCTTGATGGGCAGCAACAAAAATCTCCTGCAGGCGATCGCGATAGGCAGTGTTGCTCAAGTCAATATCTGATAGGGGTGGAATATAGCGAAAATCATCTTCCCCTAAGCTCTCTAGACCTTGGCGTGCCACTTGGCGGGTGACTTCGGTGGGCGTATTCAGGGCAATCAGGGGAATCTGCTGCTCCTTGGCAAAGCGAAAAATCGGTGCATACAGCGACCAAGGAAACCCCCAGCGCTGGGCATATTGGGTTTGCTCCAGCAATTCCATTTCCGTAATTTCACCGCCAATGTAGGCATCGAGGGCGGCTTGAAAGGGACGCTGCATCATTTCAAGAGCGATCGCTAGGGGGCGACCCCGCCGTTGCAATTCCTGCAAAATCAACAGTTGCGCCTGATGGTCAGCAGCGCTGTCATGGGTTTCACCCAAATAGAGGATGTGTTTCTGCTGCCACTCATCGTAGGCTCGCTGCAAGGATACCAATTCACTGCCTCGCCACACCTGCTGCGCTTTCACACTGTGGGTTCCCGCCAAAAACAGCGCGATCGCTAAAGTAAAAGCTAAAGGCTGCCAAGCAGGGGAGGATCGCCACTGGCGCAACCGCTGTCCAAGGGGGGATGCCAAACGATAAAATATCTGCCAAGATCGAGATAGAGTCGTTGACGGTATGGTGACGACAATTATCTTCTGCGCGTTCCCCATTGGGTTCAACCCTGTTATCCAACGCTGAAACAACTATGCAATCTCCCTATCCACTTGAACTCAGTGACCCCGCTGCCAGTGACGTCGGTTCCACTCATCCTGAACTGAATGGTAACGCACTGGTGAAATCGGAGACGACCTCTACAGAATTGGCCAAGGCGGAAGTTCGCTTGAGTGACCCTCGCGCCGAAGCGCTGCGGCAAATGTTGGAACGCCATCGCGGTACGCGGCAGTTGATTATTCTCCAAGATTTTCCTGACCCCGATGCCCTCTCTTCGGCATGGACCTATAAGCTTATTGCTGAGCAGTTTGAGATTCAGTGCGATATTGCCTACGCCGGTGCCCTGAGCCATCAGGAGAATATCACCCTAGTGCGGCTGACGGGGATGCCCCTTGTGCGCTGGGCGGTGCAAGGTACGAAAAATAAAGATCAGCGGGATTGTACCTGTTACCAAGGCTACGTTCTCATTGACAACCAAGGCACCACCAGTCAATTGCTGCCCATGGTACAGGAGGCAGGCCTGCCCGCGATCGCCATCATTGATCACCACAGTCTCCAAGAAGCCATTCAAGCCGAGTTTACAGACATTCGACCCACGACCCGCGCCACGGCTACCATCTTTACCCAATACCTGCAAGCGGGGCTACTCACCCTCGACAGTAGCAACCCAGTTCACGTGAAATGTGCCACGGCTCTGATGCATGGCCTGCGCTCTGACACCGATTGCCTCAAGCAAGCCAAAGAAGAGGACTTTCTCGCAGCCGCCTTCCTGAGTCGTTTTATTGATTATCAACTGCTGAACACCATTTTGCAGTCCCACCGCTCGAAGCAGGTGATGGATGTGATCGAGCGATCGCTGAAAAACCGTTCTATTCACAACAATTTCTCAATTTCTGGCGTGGGCTATATCCGCTACGAAGACCGCGATGCCATTCCCCAAGCGGCGGATTTCCTTGTGACTGAAGAGAACGTCCACACTGCCGTTGTCTATGGCCTTGTCCACGACGAAGATGAAGAGGTGGAACTGATTATCGGTTCGCTACGCACGACAAAAATTACCCTTGACCCTGACGAATTTATCAAAGAGGCCTTTGGTAAGGATGGCCAAGGACGCTTCTTTGGTGGGGGTCGCTCCCAAGCCGGCGGTTTTGAAATTCCCGTGGGCTTCTTGTCGGGTCTCAATGAGAATCCAGAATACGCTAAACTCAAGTGGAGCGTTTACGATACGCAGATTAAGCAGAAGCTCCTCCACCTCGTCAATCCGAAGAACAATGTCCTCCACGGTACGGAGTAAGGCACTGTTCGTAGTAATCAAGTTTTAGGTCTTTATGACGGAGCTAACAGTCCTTTTTTTCCGCCACGGAATCGCGGTCGAACGGGAAGTGTTTGAAGGCAGTGATAGCGATCGCCCCCTGACGGCCAAAGGCGAAAAGAAAACCCAGCAGATTGCGCGGCGGTTACTTGATCTAGGCATTGAGGCAGAACTGATTCTCTCCTCCCCACTAGTGCGGGCACGGCAAACGGCAGAAATTCTCCTTGAAGTGGGGGTTGCCCCCGATCTGATGATTTCTGACCTGTTGGCTCCAAGCGGTTGTTTGCTAGATTGGCTCCATTGGCTAAATCACTGGCGTCAAGATCATGAGGGTGCCCTGATTGCCGTGGGTCATGAACCCAATCTCAGTCACTGGACCGAACTGCTCATCTGTGGTAAAGCCTTGGGACACCTCCAGCTCAAGAAAGCCGGCATTATTGGCCTGCAGATTCCAGAAACCGATCCCCTTGGTAATAGTCAACTCTTTTGGCTGACGCCTCCCAAGTTTTTACTTAATGGCAGTGGCCTTGCCTGACTACAGGTGTCCATTCCGATGCTTCGACCCTCTCGCCACTGCTCTCCCTAAAGCGACAAAATAGAAGTACAGCCTGCCACAGGATAGAATCGTGAATTCTGAGTCGGAAATTACGGAGCATTTACCGCCCGATGTTCTCAGTTGGCTGTATGCCTATCAGCGGGAGCATCAATTTACTAGCCTTGAAGCGGCAATAGTTGACATTGTCTGCAAGTTTTATATTCAAGCGGAGCATTTGCCTGAACGGGTGGCGGATCTAGAGCGACGGGTGAATGCCCTCAGCCGTGAAGTGATTCATCTGCGTCAACAACTGCCCGAAAACTGCGATCGCCTACGGGAACAGTTGGCAGCGGTGCGCCTGAGTCATTCGGGCATTCTCCACAATTTGCGCGATCGCGTGGAGGCCTTAGAGTCCGAGGTGTTTTCCGGTCGCCCTAGCGCTGCTGACGTAGAGGCTGATAGTTGAGGAGTTCCTCCAAGGTTGCCAGCAAATCCACTTTCACAAATGTGATTTGATCCTCAGCATTGAGGCCAAATTGCCAAGCCACATTGACGCTAAAAAGGGGGAGTGTAACTTTACCCACAAGGCGGTAGCGACGTTCTGTGCCCTCTGTGCTTAGTAGTTCTCCTTTAAGGGGTTCTGCCCGCATACCCACGGCTTCAAGGTGGAGATAATGGGCGATCGCCCCCCGACCCACCACGGCATCCTCAAAGGGCGGATAGAGCACTCCCTGCTCGGCAAACAGAGCTGCCACAGCCTCGTAGCGTTCGTCGTTGAGGGCAGCAAAATAGGCAGTTATAGTTGGCTCATCAATGCCGAGAATGGGACTTCCTTGAACAGGATGGGTCATGGTTTCAGTTCCTCAGTGGTTTGTATCTGGACAAAAAAAGGGAGCACATTGCCCCCTTGCGTAACCCATGGCATCTCAATTAGACAGCCAGCGGATCCACACCCATGGCGACCACTGCATTCCGCAGGACAGTAATCTGTTGACCAAAGTCAAGGGCTTTGATGGCTGCAAACACGCGATCGGCATCGCGGCTGAGGGTATAACCGGGGGGCACAGGTACCACAAACCCCTGTTTCATCAGTTCTGCCAGTTGATACCAGAAGGCGAGCTTGGTGTTGGGGCTAAAGACACCGTAGGCACGGGTGAGAGGGGTGTCCACATTGGCCACCAAGTCGCGCATGAATTGAAGTTGATCATCGAAACTGAGTGCTTTGACCTGATTGAGCAGTCCTTCCGCCAGTTGTAGGCGAGCCGTACCGGGGGCGGCGGCTGTAATCGAACGACCCGTTTCGGTGTAGATGAACCACAGAAGTCCTAGTTTGTCATCCACACTCAGGCAGTTGAAAAGAGTGGTAACCTCTTGAACGGCTGTGGCCAGTGTCGAGGGAGTGAAACGAGTATCGGTGGTATAGGTCATACAGCTTCAGAGATGTTGAACGTCTAGCGTGTTGCTATGCTTATCTCTGCCTCCTAGTCAACAGTATGTTACATATCTTCATAAAAAGCAACACAAGTTTATAAATACCGAAAATAAATCTATCTTATGCTTCATTTGGATAGAATGAAATAAATCTATTATAGCCACCCAGAGCGAGACGGGTCTGATTTGAGCCATCTGTTCCCCGCCTGTTCCCACTTCTTCAGAAAAAAGCGGTTTGGCACACCAATCGAGAGTTGTTACAAATGTTAAGATTGCATCGGTTTTGGCAAGAACACACCTGTGGCTCGACCGACCCTCTACGTGGCAATCACAAACCATGGCTTTGGTCATGTGGCGCGGACAACGGCGCTGGTGAATGCCATTCGCCGCCAAGTGCCTGATCTCTTGCCACTGATCGTGACGGCAGCTCCCTATTGGTTGTTGCAGGCGAATCTGGAGGGGGAGTTTATTCATCGTCCCCGTGCCCTTGATCTGGGGGTCGTACAAGCCGATAGTTTGCAAATGGATTTGCCTGCAACCCGTGCCAAGCTCTTGGAACTTCAGGCGGCAGCCCCTGAGTTGATCCGCGCCGAGGCAGAGTTTATTCAGCAAAATCGGGCACAGTTGGTGCTAGCGGATATTCCCCCTTTGGCGGTGGCGATCGCCCATGCAGCGGGGGTGCCCTGTTGGATGGTTAGTAACTTTGGCTGGGATTTTATCTATCGCTCCTTTGGCGATGACTTTAGCGAGATTGCGGATTGGGTGAGTAATCTTTATAGCGGGTGCGATCGCTTGTTTCAACTGCCCTTTGCGGAACCCCTCAATGCCTTTCCCCACAAGGAACCCGTGGGACTGACGGGAGCTGAACCGCGTTTTGAGCCAGAGGAGTTGCGGCAGCGCCTTGGCCTCACCACTCCCCGCGATCGCACAGTTCTTTTAACCTTTGGCGGCCTGAGCTTGCAAGCGATTCCCTATGAGACCCTCAAGGGGTTTCCCGATTGGCAGTTCCTTACCTTTGATACCAGTGCCCCTGAGGACTTACCGAACCTACGGAAGCTCTGTGGCCGTCAACTGCGCCCGGTGGATGTGATGCCTCTCTGTGGTCGAGTCGTGTCCAAGCCCGGCTATGGCACCTACGCGGAGGCCTGTCGCTTGGGGGTACCGGTGGCAACGATTCGTCGTGATGATTTTGCTGAAGGGCCTGTTTTGGTGGCGGGATTGCAGGCACATCATTTCCATCAAATTCTCAGCCATGAAGAATTTTTTGGTGGTCACTGGCACTTTTTGCACGCAGAACCCCAGCCGCCCCAAGACCCCACCCCCTTGGATCTCAATGGCAATTCTATGATCGCCACCGCTGTTGCCTATTATTTGAATAACTGCTCATCACAATAGCCGTGGGTATCTTTGGATGGCGAACCGCCTCGCTGCTAAAAAAGGCTTGGCAACTGTATCAACAACAGCACTGGAGCGGAGCACAACAGTGCGCACGTCAAGTTATTGAAGAGACCCCGCAGCCAGAGGCCTATTACCTATTGGGGTTAATTGCTGAACAACTGGCACAGCCCCTTGAGGCACAGGCAGCCTATGAGCAGGCGATCGCCCTTGATCCGTGGCATGCCCCTTCCCATTATCGCTTGGCAATTGTTCTCCATGATTTGCTGCACCAACCGGCGGCTGCGCTACCCCACTACCAACGCGCCCTTGAAGTTAAGCCGGAGTGGGTGGAAGCCCATAGCAACTTAGGAAATGCCTATCTGGACTTGGGGGACACTGAACGCGCGATCGCCTGCTACCAAAAAGCCCTATCCTTGAATCCCGACTTGCCCACAACGCTGTATAACTTAGGACTCTGCCTACACGCCCAAGGCAAGCTCACAGAAGCGAGTGCTTGCTACGAACAGTCACTGTACCTTGAACCGGGTCAAGCCGATGTCCACAACAATCTGGGCAGTGTCTATCTTGAACTGAAAAATTATGAGGCAGCGATTCGCCAGTTTCAGGCCGCCTTGAGTGCTAATCCAGAACTGTTGGCAGCCCACTACAATCTGGGGTACGCTTTGCATCTACAGGGTAACCTCGCGGCGGCGCGCGATCGCTACCAAGAAGTGCTCCTGCGGGATAACAAGCACCAACAGGCGCTATTGCAACTGGGTCAAATTTGCCTCAGCGAAGCGGATTTTACGGGAGCAATCAGCTACTACCAACGCTGTCTGAGTCTTGACTCCCTCAATGGTGCAGCTCATGCCGGGTTGGCCACAGCGCTCTTGGAAACGGGGGATCCGCAAGCAGCTCTCCATCACTTTCGCCAGGCCGTTGCCTTAGACCCCGATGCAGTGGATGTGCGCCTCAACTTTGCCCTTGTGCTGCTGCTGCTGGGACATTTCCCAGAAGGATGGGAAGAATATGAATGGCGCTGGCAGCAACCCACTGGAGGATTACGCACCTATCCGCAACCCCGTTGGCAAGGTCAATCCCTAGAGGGGAAAACCCTCTTTGTCTATAGTGAGCAGGGGCTAGGGGATTGCATTCAGTTTGTGCGCTTACTGCCCTTGATGGCGCGGCGTGCCCAACGGGTGATTTTTGCTGCTTACCCGCCCTTGGTGCGTCTTTGTCAAACACTGCCGGGGATTGAAGTGATAAGCACCGAGGAGACGCCTCCCCCCTTTGATTACCATACCCCTCTGCTGAGTCTGCCGCGCTACCTAGGTATTGATAAAGACCACTTTCCCAAGTTCAGTCCCTATTTTCAGTTACCCACCCCCCTGCCCCGCAGTATTTTTCATGTGTCCAAACCGCGGATTGGTCTGGTTTGGGCTAGCCATAGTCAAACGCGCACCACGGCGCAGCGGTCTTGTCCCCTTGAGTACTTCCTGCCTCTCCTGCGGGAATTTGATGTCCAATGGTATAGCCTGCAAAAGGAGCGATCGCGCCTCGAGGGTGAACAATTGCAGCAGGCGGGAGTGATTGACTGCCAGCCCTACATGGGCGATTTTCTGGATACGGCGCTGTTGATCCAGCAGTTGGATGCTGTGGTAACAATTGATACGGCTGTGGCACACTTGGCGGGTGCCCTAGGGAAGCCCCTGTGGATCCTGTTGCCCTTTGTGGCGGATTGGCGGTGGCTCTGGCAGCGATCGCGATCGCCTTGGTATCCTTCGGCGCAGTTAATTCGTCAGCCGCAGCGGGGTGATTGGCAAGGGGCGATCGCCCAATTGCGGACTGCTCTTGAATCCCACTATCGGATGCTCAGCAATGGGGTATCCAATTGAGAAGAAATTAGTGATTGCGGTGGCCTCCAGTGCCCTCTTTGATTTGGGGGAGGCGGATGATGTCTTTCGCAATGAGGGGACCGAAAAGTACCGCCAATTTCAGCGGGAAAGGAAATACGATGTCTTGCCGAAGGGGGTGGCATTTCCCTTTATTCGCCGCTTCTTGAATCTCAACCGTGCCTATCCCGAACAAGAACCCGTGGAGGTCGTGCTCCTTTCCAGAAACGATCCCGATACTGGTCAGCGGGTCTTCTATTCAATTCAGCACTACGGTCTGAACATTACCCGCGCCGCATTTTTGGGCGGCAAATCCCCCCATCCCTACATTCCTGCCTTTAATGTGTCTCTGTTTCTTTCAGCAAATGCAACAGATGTGCAGCAGGCGATCGCGGCTGGGTACCCAGCGGGCATGGTGATTCGATCGCCCATCACCGATCACGAAGACGATGCTGAGTTACGGATTGCCTTTGACTTTGATGGTGTGCTAGCGGATGATGAAGCGGAAGCCGTCTTTCGCCAAGGGGATCTCGAGCAATTTCAAGCCCATGAACTGCAAAAGGCCAACATTCCCCATAATCCGGGACCCTTGAGTGATCTTTTTAAGAAACTGGCAGCCTTTCAACAATTGGAAATGGCAAAAGAGCAGCAGGATGCCAGCTATCAGCGGCTGTTACGGATTGCGATTGTGACCGCACGCAATATCCTTGCTAGTGAACGGGTGGTGACCACCCTCAACAGTTGGGGCGTCATGCCGGATGAAACCTTTTTCCTTGGCGGTATGGAGAAAATACGGGTTCTCAAGCAACTCAAACCGCATATCTTCTTTGATGATCAACTGACCCATCTAGAATCAGCAGCGGGTTCGATTCCCTCAGTGCATGTCCCCTTTGGTGTGCGCAATTGTGACATTCTCCCTCCCTAACCCAAGGGTATCGTGAAGGCTTCCAATATCGCTATCGGAACTTGACCGCAATTCCCCGTACCACCAAGCAGTGCTATTGGCAGTGCAGTACGCTGGCGGCATTTATTATGGGCAGACCCGACGCCCATTCATCTGAACAACGGAAACATCTAGCTCGCGATCATCAAGTTCAAGTTTGCCACTGGCAGTAACAACGCCGCCCACCCTAAGAACGCCATTGCGCAGGGCAGGTTTGCAGGCATCCGGTAGATCGAGCTTGTAGCGTTGGTTATTGGCCTCAAGTAAGACTTCATCCTCATCAACAACCGCCGTAATTCGACCCGTAAGCGTGGCGGGCACCTCCTTACCAGCACGGCTGGCGATCGCTCCTGTGCTCAACATTCCTGCCACTCCTAATGCCAATACCAACCAACGCAATCGCATGGTACAAATCCTCAAGTAGAATTTTTCCCAATAATTTGACGAGCGATCGCCCCCAAGAGTTCAATTAAATTTTCTCTGCCGACGGATCTATTCAAATTTCCTAAAGTCTGATTTTGGCGTTGAATCCCTCGGAGTCTCTCTATAGGAGGCTTTGAGTATTTTTAGTAGCTTTGTAGAAAATAATTTGACACCCCTCGCAGGGGATCCCTCGGAACAGGGGGCTGCAATCCGCTCAGGGAGAGGCTATACTAACGCGGAAGTAAAATAAATGAAAATTGGTAAAGTGCGCTAAAAATAAGCACAAAAAAAGGTCAGTGTCGTTGCCACCGACCCTTGAATAGATGAAGATGAGTTAAGTTTCTAGGAGTTTATTCCTCATTAGCGGGGAACAACGGCAGGCTGCACTTGGATGCCCCATGAACTGAGCGTGCCTACATTACAGCCACCTTGCCGTCCAATCGCCCCAATTTGAATCGTGTGATTCCCCCGCTCCCAGTTGCCACCAATGGGCAAAAAGGCTGAACGGTTGGGGCCAAGGAACTCCGTTTCGACCCGCTGTCCCTGACGATTGGTGGTGAAATATTTCACTTCCGAGCAGTGGGTAGCAGGCGCAGTGACTTGGAGGGCATAATCCCAATACGGACTTTCAGAGCGGAAGTTGTAATGCGCCATTTGATCGCAAACTTGGCCACTGCTGTTGCAGTTGACGATAATCGGTGGGTTTGCCTGTGCTGCCGTAGTAGCAACCACAACACCTGAAACCACAATACTGCTTAGGGTGATCAACCGACGGGTGAAGGAGTGGAGAGACATTGGAGGCTCCTATGGAGTGGATACCCCAATTATTGATGGCAATCCTGTCGCCGCCTGAGACCTCAATCACTGATGGGTTGAGAGATTGATCACCGGAAAGTAACTGTTGCTTCCTCGCAGGAAATGGAAAAACTGCTAGGCCATTTCACGCACACGGGGCTGGCCATCCACAATCTCACCAATGAGGATGACATCGGCCACGTTGACAAACAGGCCATTTTCGACAACACCGGGGATGTTGTTCATCGTTTTCTCTAGTTCGGCGGGGTTAGAAATGTCATCAAATTTGACATCAAGGACAAGGTTGCCTTGATCCGTCACCACTGGGCCATCTTTTTTCACCCCCATGCGCAGTTCAGGCTGCCCCCCAAGAGCTTTCAGGGCACGAGTCACCGGAGCCACGGCAAAGGGTAACACTTCCACGGGCACAGGGAAGGTAGAACCCAATTTCTGCACCAGTTTACTGCTGTCCACCACCACCAAGAACTGATCCGCAAGGGAATCAACAATTTTTTCACGGGTGTGAGCCGCCCCACCCCCTTTGATCAAGTTTTTGGCGGGATCCACTTCATCGGCACCGTCAATGGCGATGTCTAATTTCTCCACATCATCAAGGGTGACTAGGGGAATGCCATACTTTTTGGCGAGGACAGAGGCTTGAAACGAGGTGGGCACACCAGCGATGTTGCTCAGTTCCCCATTGCGCAGGCGATCGCCCAAAAATTGAATGACAAAGGCCGTGGTTGACCCAGTGCCCAAGCCAACAATCATTCCAGACTGCACGCGATCGGCAGCAGCTTTGGCAACGGCCTGCTTCATTTGCTTGACTGCATCCTCACTCATGGGCAAATTCCCTCATTTTTTCCAAAAGCACAATACCATAGCGGCCGCCCTTTACAGCCCTTTTCAGAGAGTCGGAACCTAGCCCTCAGGCTGCCAGTCCTTGGAGTTGCAGGTGACGTTGCAAACAACGATAATGCTAGTGATTAAGTGAGGGTATCTCAGGGATGGCGATCGCGCGCACGCGGAAAAAATGGCAGTGGTTCTCTCTGTTGGGCGCAGCAGCAACCGTTTGGGCACAGGCGGGACTGGCTGCCGAGCAAATTAGCCTTGTGTATCCGCCCTTCGGCACATTCAACATCCAAGTGAGTGACCTTGCCACATTTGCCAAAACGGGGAATGCGAGTTCGGAGCTAAGATTTTTAATTCGGCTACTTCCCAACGCCCAAGAATCCAACTTGCGCGAAGGCTTGACCACACGCATGGACTTAGAACCAACAACCGTTAGCCAGTTTGTCAAAAGTCCCATTGGTCAAAGCTTTTTAGAGCGCATTGGCCAAGTTATTCGGGCAGATAATGATGTCAATGGGGGCCCAGCCCTTGGGGAAGCCCTGAAAACCGCCGCCAGTTCCCCCGCAGGCATTACCCTGCTCTCAGTACTACAAGCCTTTCCCGGCAAGAGTGTTAAAGTCAATGGTGAACTCGGTCTGAAGGCAGTGGGTGCCTTTACCCGTGCAGTGAATCAAGAACAGCGGGCGCAAGACTTTATCGAACGCTTGGCGCAACTCCAACCAAGAACGCCACTGCCTGCCAGTGGCCTTAATCCTGCCCAAAAAGGACCCTTCCAGTGGCAAAAGCAAAAACTTGAATTCACCAATCCCAATCGCACCACAGGCCTCATTCCCGCAGATCTCTATGTCCCCATAGGGATGATCGCACCAGCCCCCCTCATCGTCATTTCCCACGGTTTAGCCTCAGACCGCACGACGTTTGCCTACTTAGCAGAGCACTTGGCCAGTCATGGATTGGCAGTTTTGGCAGTCACTCACCCCGGTTCGGATGCCAGCCGAATTAATAGTTTTCTCTCCGGGGCACCCCTCGACTACGAGAACTTGCCAAAGGATTGGGCACAGCGCCCCCTTGACTTGAAATTTGGTGTGGATGCTGTCGCGTCGTTAGTTCAGAAAAATCCAGCCCTAAAAATTGACACCAATAATGTGGGGCTATTTGGCCACTCGATGGGGGGCTTTACCGTGTTGGCGGCAGCAGGGGGGACTGTTGACTGGAATGCCGTCAAACAACGCTGTCTAGCAGCCGCTCGTGATCTCTTTATCTTTAATATCTCAGTGCCCCTGCAATGTCGTAGTCTCGGTCTTGCCGCTGTGCCCTCTACACCGGCGGATCCACGGGTCAGGTCTGTGATTGCCGTCAATCCAGTGAGTAGTATCCTCATTGGCGAACGGGGCATGGCCAATATCAAGGTGCCCACGCTGATTGTTTCCAGTAGTCGGGATGTCTTTGCGCCACCCTTAGAGGAGCAGATCTGGCCTTTTACATGGTTACAGGCGCAGCCCAAGTACCTTGCCATGCTCGTGCCCGGTACCCACTTCTCGGCAGTGGGGGTCAGTGAAGCGGGAGTATTACCGGTTCCCAATGATCTCATTGGCCCGAACCCACAGTTGGCACAGCCCTTTTTCAAGGGACTGGCGGGGGCTTTCTTTGGCGTCTTTAATCAAAAAAACGAGTCCTTGCGTCCATTCCTGAGTCAAACCTTTGTCAATCAGGTGACCCAGCCCACTTTTCAAGCCTATTGGGTGGATCGCATCAATCCCCAGCAGTTGCAGGAGGTGCTCGCGGGGCGCATTGGCACTCAACCACGAAGATAAAGTGCCCCAGAAATCAGTGTGAGGGCGATCGCCCCCCCATAAACAATGAGGATTCCCCCCTGCCAACTAGGCGGTAAGGGAGCGAGAAGCAATGCCACGGCCATAATCTGGCTAAGGGTTTTTGCTTTACCCCAGAGATTGGCGCCCTGAATTTGAGATTGCTGAACCCGCCAACTAGCAATGCCTAGTTCCCGAAAGAGGATCAACGCCACAGACCATGCGGGCACCTCTCCCCATTCAATGCACAGCAACAGGGGCACCAAGATTAGCAACTTATCCACGAGCGGATCCAGCACCTTGCCCAAATCCGTCACCTGATTGAGACGGCGAGCAATGTAGCCATCCAGCCAATCCGTGAGGGCTGCCACCAAAAATAAACCCACCCCCCACCAACGGTACACGGCACTGTGATTCAACGAGAGCAGACCCACTATCACGGGCACGATCAACAGGCGCGCAAGGGTAATTGCTGTGGGTAGAGTTAAGGGCATCGCTATTCCCGAAGATAAAAAGAAAACCCCCTCACCGGGAGGGAGCTAATTTTCTTTCACCGAGCAGCGCTTAGTACAACTGCAGCGACTTCAACTGTTTATCGAACATGTGAATGGTATCGACAAAGCGAGCCGTTTTCGACTGCGTGGAAATGACCAAAGATTGGGTACGGGCGCCACCTTTGAAGAAGCGCACCCCTTTCATGAGCATACCGGGCGTAATACCACAGGCCGCAAAGAGAACGGTTTCGCCGGAGGCCAATTCCTCCGCTTCATAGACCTTGTCGGGATCAGTGATGCCGGCTTTTTTGAGTTCTTCGAGGTTGCCTTCGCGGGTGCGATTCGCCCATTCCTTGGTCATGACCACAGCGGGATCATAGACCAGTTGCCCCTGGAAGTGCCCACCCAAGGCACGCATGGCAGCAGCGGAAATCACTCCTTCAGGCGCAGCACCAATACCCATGAGCGCATGAATGTTGGTACCAGAGAAAGCACAGGAGAGAGCAGCGGAGACATCGCCATCGGAGATCAGTTGAACACGGGCACCCGCATTGCGAATTTCTTGAATCAAGTCATTGTGGCGATCGCGCTTCATCACCACCACCACCAGTTCATCAATGGCGCGGTCAAGGCATTCCGAGAGAATTTTCAGGTTTTCTGTCGCCGAGTTGCGAATATCGACTTTGCCCTTGGCAGCAGGGGGCGCCGCCAATTTCTTCATATAAAAGTCGGGAGCCGCAAACAACCCCCCTTTTTCAGAAATGGCCAGTACTGCCATTGAGCCGGGTTGGCCGTAGGCGCAGAGATTTGTCCCTTCACAGGGGTCAACGGCAATGTCAATTTCAATGAGTTCTTCCGGGTTACAGTATTGGGCAGCATCGGGACGGGTACAAATGCCCACTTCTTCGCCAATGTAGAGCATTGGGGCTTCATCCCGTTCCCCTTCGCCAATCACAATACGACCGCGCATATGGATTTGATTCATGCGGTTGCGCATGGCATCCACGGCGACCTGATCCGCCATGTGTTTGTCACCTTTGCCCATCCACCGCGCTGAGGCGATCGCCGCCTGCTCGACAACTTCAATAATCTCTAAGCCGATGACGTTATCCACACAACCCTCCTAACTGCACAAGTTGATCCCGCAGAGGTTTCCTATCTGAGCTTACAGAACTTTGGTACGCAGAAAATAATTTCTCGCTGCAAATTATTTGCCCTCAACCGTAGCTGCATTGCGAAGCCTGAGCGATCGCTTGTTGTTAACGCTTCGCCTCAAGGTCTAAGGTGTGGTCAAAAAGAGCAGTTGCTCTGTGGGCAGATGATCCAAGTAATAGCCATCCTGTGCCAACACAATCAACAAATGCAGGCCACAATCGGGATGCAGGTGCAGATCTGCCCAAGGAATGGCCACTTCTAGGCAGATGCCCAAGGCATAGCGGGCATGGCTGGGTCGCTCTTCCCACTGGTAGTTGGCGATCGCCTCCTTGAAAGCAATCTGTTGCTTTTCAAAGTCAATTACCAATTGATGGTGGTACAGGTAGTTGAGGGGGGCTTCGTCGGGGCAATCTCGCAGATCAGAGAGGGGGCTATTGTACGTCACCCTGTTGGGGTAGTACCAGCAAAAGTGCAGGGTGCTGATGTCATTCCCAAAGGGCTGTTTCTGGTTCGGAGCATCAAGACGCAGATAGATATTTAGGTGATCCACCCCATACCAGAGGCGATTGATCAGGGTTTGGCG
This sequence comes from Thermosynechococcus sp. QS41, assembly GCF_031583515.1. Lineage (NCBI taxonomy): Bacteria > Bacillati > Cyanobacteriota > Cyanophyceae > Acaryochloridales > Thermosynechococcaceae > Thermosynechococcus > Thermosynechococcus sp. QS41. The sequence goes on along the minus strand of NZ_CP134181.1, from coordinate 1,488,102 downwards.
GTGCATCGTCCCGCGGCTGCCACCGATTTGAATCCGGCCAGCAAAGTTCCAGTCCTGCTCATCACCGCGCCCATCAATCTCAGGGTGAATAAAGCCTTGGGGTGGGTAGGTATCCTTGGCTTCGTGGACTTCTAAGGGATCATTGAGAACCTCAGGAATTGGCTCCCCCAATGCTGTGTAGAGCGCCATCAAATGCTCACGGAAAAGCTGATCAAACAGGGCATCGTGGTTCGAGGAGTGGCCTTCACCAAACCACCAAAACCAGTCAGAGCCTTCAGCCGCCAAAAGGGCTTGCCATGCCGCTGGATTGTTTGTTTCTGTCGCTTCGGGGTGGCGTTCAAGGGTTTGGCGGGCAGCCCCTAAATAGTCCCAAGCTTTGTTTTTTACCGGATCGCCAATCCACGTACAGAAATTGCCATCAATCCAAGAGCCGCTGTGGAGAGCAGAACCCGAAATCACCGCACGTGGGGGATATTGTTGCAGATACTCCGCCACAGAAACACAGGCAAAGTGCTCGTTCTCGCTCAGGCCTTGGTAAAGCCTTTCTAAGAAGGGCAGGCCGTCGCGGGGATAGTACTCCCAGCAGTTTTCACCATCGAGGGCAATGGTCACAAGCCATGGTTGCGCCAAACTGGATTGGCCAGTCCCTTCATAGGCAATGAGTTGCTGGCGAATACCCTCAAGCTGCTTGAGCAGATCCGCTGCCGCTGCTTCGGGAGCCATGGCACTGTAGGTAAAACCAATCAGATCCGAGAGGCGATGATCGCGAAAGACAATGTTGAGATCCCTTTTGCTAGTGGTCAGGCGGTAGGGTTGGTAAAGAACATTGGCTTGTTGGACAACCCCTGCTTCGTTGCGGTAAAAATAGGTTCCCGTTGTCCAGCCCAAGATGGCTTCATCGGAGCAAATCCACTCAAATCCCTGCTCGACAATGGGTTCAAGAATGGCTGGACTCACGGATTGCTCTGACGGCCACAGTCCGCGGGGCGATTGCCCAAAGAATTGTTCATAAAGAACTCGCGCCCGCCGCAAATGCCGAGGAACATCTTCGGGATATTGAAACCGCTGTTGGGGCAGGGCAATGTTGGGAACCGCTACTTTGGCGGCATCGGTATCCACCAAGAGGGGCAAAATCGGGTGGGTATAGGGGGTTGTGGTGACTTCAATTTGACCCGCCTCTTGAAGGGCGCGGTGCTGGGGAATGATTTGGCCAAGAATTTCCCGCTGTTTGGCAATGATCCGCTGGCGATCGCTCAGGCTAAAATCCCGCCCTTGGGACAGCCATTGGGCAATCTCTGGCTCCTCCCAGTAGAGAGGATCAATCCACGCTAAATTGTGCCACGCTAACAAATCCCCATAATCTTGCGGCTGCCAGTGTTGCCAACACCAAGTTTTCCCTTGGGTTTGCCGCTGCTCGTAGAGTTCGCGATAGCGGGGATGGGGGTCAATCATTGTGCGGTGGTGGGCATCAAAGAAATGCTCAATGATAAACCAGCGCTGTTGATCCGTGAGTTGCTCGACCGGCGTCAGTGTGGCTGTGAGGTAGGGATCAAGGGCCGTACCGTTGACATAATCCTGAATTTGCAGCAACAGGGAGGGGACAAGGTTGACGGTTTGCTTGAGGCGGGGATATTTGGCGAGGACTAAGATCAGATCTAAGTAGTCCTTCGTGCCGTGGAGCCGTACCCAAGGGAGCAGGTATTGACCGGTGCGACAACTTTTGTAGAGGGGTTGGTGCTGGTGCCAAATGAAGGCAACGTGCAAGGGATACGCCACAACAAACTTGCCCCCAGTACTCAGGACTCTTCCTCTAGTATTTCAGGGGAGTCTCTTTCACCACCACTTTGTTACGTAAGATGTCAAAAGCAGTAAAAATCTTAATATAACTCTTTTCTTTTCTAGAGTATGAGTTATGCTCCTGTTCCAGTGCCTACTGTCAGCTGGGATTTATTAGCGACGAAGATATTCGTGCTCATGTTAAAGAAACAATTCTAAACTATCGCTCATCAATTGATTTCACAGAATTTAAGAAGCTCAAAATTGATCCAATAAAAGCAACTTTCGATATTGCTGTTTATCATCTCAGTGATGAGGAATTTATTGAAAGAGAAATCAAGCGATGTGCCTCCCTCTGCGGGTCAGCGTTACCCTGAGCAGAAAGCGGCGATTTTGCAACAGGTTCCCGAAGGAGGGTGTTGGCGCGACTTGCCCCCAGACCTGCAGCAGGCTTATCTGATGGGAAGTTTTCGTCTTGATGGTGGCAAAACGGGGATGGCACGGCACTTGGCATGGGATGAACCTGCGTTGACATTGACTTGCTCCCCTGCCCAAAAGCAAACAGAACGCTGCCACCCCACCGAAACACGACCGTTGACCGTGCGCGAATATGCGCGTATCCAAACGTTCCCCGATGATTGGCAGTTTTGTGGTTCTCTTTCAAGCCAGTATCGGCAGATTGGCAATGCAGTGCCCGTGAATTTGGCGGCAGCGGTGGGGCGATCGCTGGTGAATCTATTGAATGCCCTTGAAATCCAATCACCTCAGCCCACGATTTGCTTGTCGGCAGCAAAACAACTAGAGTTTTCCTTTGCTTGAAGCCGCAAAGGGGTATCATCCAGACTTGCTCTCGGTGCAAGGGACAATTATCTTTAGGGGTGATGAGTTTGCAAAGGTCTCAATGAAAGCCCAAGTGTTCCGAGGGGTGAACCAACTCAGCTACGAGGACATTCCCATCCCTGAGATTGCGGCGGATGAAGTCCTTGTGCGCGTCAAGGTCGTTGGCTTGTGCCAATCGGACATCAAAAAAATTCGCTATCCCCTCTATGAGCCGCCTCGTATTTTTGGCCATGAAACGGCGGGTAAAATTGCGGCGGTGGGTGAGGCCGTGACGGGTTGGCAGGTGGGTCAGCGGGTGGTGGTCATGCACCATATTCCCTGTATGCACTGCGCCTACTGCTTGAATGAAAACTATTCAATGTGCCATGTCTATAAGACGGTGACGACAACGGCGGGCTTTATTCCCAGTGGTGGGGGCTTTGCCGAGTATGTGAAAGTGCCGGGGCACATTGTGCAGCATGGCGGTCTGATTCCCATTCCCGATCACATTAGTGATGAAGAAGCCAGCTTCGTTGAACCCACCAACTGTTGCCTCAAGGCAGTGAAGAAAGCAGGTGTTGCTCCCGGCCAAACGGTGCTGATCACTGGGGCAGGGCCTATTGGCCTAATGTTTATTATGTTGGTGAATCTCTTTGGGGCACGGGCGATCGCCACCGATTTACTGCCCTCGCGAATTGCCAAAGCCAAAGAAGTGGGCGCTGCTGCCGCCTTTGATGCCCGCGATCCCGATCTCAGTGCCAAGGTGCAAGCCCTGACCCATGGCTTGGGGGTGGATGTCAGTCTCTTGGCGGTTCCCAGTGAGAAGGCCTTTTTCCAAGCCCTAGAGTGTACGCGCAAGGGGGGCAAAATTCTCTTCTTTGCCGAGTTTCCCGATGAGGTGGAGATTCCCCTCAATCCCAACATTCTCTATCGCCGTGAGATTGATCTCATGGGCAGCTACAGTTCCTCCTACCGCTTACAGTCCTTAGCCTGCGACATTATCTTTAACCGCCGCATTGATGTCAAAGCCCTGATCAGCGATCGCTATCCCTTGGCCAAACTTGCCGAGGCGGTGGAACAGGCAGTACATCCCACTCCTGAGACTTACAAAATCCTCATCTATCCGGAGGCCGAATGCACGCCCTGTCAATTTCCACATGGATAGTGCACATTTCCAGTGTGCTGGAGTGGATGGCCGCCATTTGGTTTGTGGCACAACTGGATCGCCGCTGTCCGGAGCAGGGATGGCGGTGGTTGGCGTGGGCAATGCTACCAGCGTTGGTGAGTGCCATGTGTGCCTGTACGTGGCATTACTTCGATAATGCAGTGACACTGGCTTGGTTGGTGGATCTGCAAGCGCTGCTCACGTTCATTGGCAACTGTACCCTCTGTGGTGCAGCAGCATGGCTGTGGTGGCGATCGCGCCCTGTTTCCCCTCTCTAGGAGAGTTTTACAAAATTGATTGAAATTGGCAATGCTCAAGGACTTCCAGTATCCTGTAATCAGGTTCCCCCGCAATAGGGTGTGACAAATGTAACAGTCCAATACTGAACTTTGACGTAGAACAAGGAGGAACGCTTGCCCGTCAGTCTAGCCCTAAACGCCTAAACCTCTGTGGAGGCTGCGATGGAAAGTAGTGCCGAACTCACCGCCTTGTTCGTCATCACCGTTGTCCTAGGCATTGGTGCCCAAGTGACTGCCCATTGGTTACGGCTGCCGAGTATTGTCCTGTTGTTACTGGCGGGTATTCTTTCAGGCCCCAGTGGTTTGGGGCTAGTCCATCCGGAAGTTTTAGGCGAAGGCCTAGAAGTGTTAGTGCCCCTGTGTGTGGCCTTGATTCTCTTTGAGGGGGGCTTGAGCTTAGACCTGAGCCGCGCTGACCAAGATATTACGGGTAGCCTCTGGAAGTTAGTGACGCTGGGGGGATTGGTGACGTTTGTGGCTGGCGCCATGGCCGCCCATTGGATTGGCGAGTTTCCGTGGCAACTGGCCTTTCTCTATGCGTCCGTGGTGGTGGTGACCGGGCCTACGGTGGTAGGGCCGCTGCTGCGTCAGGTGGGTGTAGAGCACAAATTGGCGGTCATTCTCGAGGGAGAAGGCGTGCTCATTGACCCCATTGGTGCCATTTTGGCGGTGATGGTGCTGAACGTAGTTCTCAATCAAGACCTCGGCATGGGGGCGATCGCCCTCGGGATTATTCAGCGCTTGGCGGTGGGGGTCTTGATTGGTGGTATTGGTGGCTGGTGTCTCAATCGCTTCCTGCACCGCGCTTGGTTTTTGGCGGAAGATTTGCGGAACCTGTTGGTGCTGGCAGTGCTGTGGGGGCTATTTTGGCTCTCGGATCAACTGGTGAGCGAATCCGGCTTGATGATGGCGGTGGTTCTGGGGCTGGTACTGCGTTGGTCGGATGTGCCGGGGGGGCGGCTACTGCGGCGTTTCAAGGGTCAACTGAGTACGCTCTCGATCTCGGTCTTGTTTGTCCTGCTGGCTGCGGATCTCTCGATCGCTGGTCTATTGGAGCTAGGTTGGTCGGGGGTGTTCACGGTGTTGTGCTTAATGTTCCTGATCCGTCCCCTCGGCGTTGTCCTATGTACATGGGGCAGTGATCTCAGTTGGCAACAAAAAGCCTTCCTCAGTTGGATTGCGCCGCGGGGAATTGTTGCGGCTTCAGTGGCTTCGCTATTTTCGATTACCCTCACCAATGCGGGAATTAGTGGGGGGGATGCCATTAAAGGACAAGTGTTCCTGACGATTTTGATGACGGTTTTCGGCCAAGGCCTAACGGCGCGCTGGGTGGCAACCCAACTGAATGTGCGTGCCCAAGGGGCTTCAGGGGTGATGATTGCTGGCTGTACGCCCTTGGGTCGTTTGTTGGCGCGGATCTTGCGCGATCGCGGCGAAGAGGTGGTGATGATTGACACCGATCCTGAGGCCGTTGAACAAGCCCGCCGTGAACATCTGCCCGTCTATCTCAGTAGTGCCCTTGACCTGAATATTTTGCAGGAGGCCGGCATTACTCAATTGGGCACCTATCTGGCTGTGACTAGTAATACTGAGGTGAATGCGGTGCTGGCACAGCGCGTCCTCGAAGAATTTCACCCGCCACGGGTCTTGGCCGCCCTTGAGGTAGAGGATTGTCCCTTGGGGTTGAGTCCAGCCTTTGCTCGGCAACTGTCCATTAAAAAATGGAACCAATATATCAACACTGAGGCGGTTCGTTTGGGGGAACTGGTGATTGAGGAGGAGCGATCGCAATTGCAACGCCAGCACCTTGACGCCTTGATCCGCTCTGGGAAAGTGCTTCCCCTGCTTGTGGAACGGCCAGAGGGATTGCGGGTGGTGCGAGCCAATGAAGAGTGGCAAGTGGGCGATCGCCTGATTTACCTGCTCCACAGCCCCAAACCCCATACCCTACCCGCCGCCTTAATTTCGGGCTGGCAAATGAATACCCAAGTGGAATCGGTTCTTGTCCCCAGTGAAGCCCCTACGCCCAAGGGAACCTAATCTCCGGCACTGCGTCCATAGGCATCAGCAGAGTCAACGATTGACGTGTTTTCCCAATCAAAATTGCTGAGGGGAATCCAAAACCCTCTCAGATAACTTGAATACCCTCTTACTTGGAGAGATTTGCTATGCAGAGCCTCGCACAGCGCAGCTTGGCCGTTTTGAGCTGCGGTTTAATGAGTTCTGGTACCCTTGCCCTTCTAGCGGCTGTTCCGGTCCAAGCCCAATCCCGTTTTACCGATACCCAAGGCATTTGGGCACAGGCCTGTATTGACCACCTTGCCAGTCGCAACATTATCAGCGGCTATCCCGATGGCACCTTTCGCCCCTTTGCCCCCGTCACCCGTGCTGAATATGCGGCCATGCTCGGAAAGGCGTTTCCCAATGCTGCAGTGGTGCGTGCCCCCAGTATGTTTAACGATGTCCCCAGCACATTTTGGGCAGCGAGTGCGATTCAAAATGCCACCCGTACTGGCTTCTTGAGTGGCTACCCCGGCAATGTGTTTCAGCCCAATCAAAATATTCCTCGCGTTCAGGCGATCGTGGCTCTAGCCAGTGGCTTGCAATATCCCACACCGCCTTCTGTGGAGGGGGTCTTAGGCCAGTTCAATGATGCGGCAGCAATTCCCGCTTATGGACGTGCGGGTGTGGCCGCTGCCACCGCTAAACAAGTGGTGGTGAACTATCCCAATGTGCAGTTCTTTGCGCCGAATCAACTGGCCACCCGTGCCGATATTGCCGCATTCCTCTGTCAGGCGACCCGTGCCCCCGGTGCCCAAGCCCTTGTCCCGACGCAGTACATTGCGGGTGTGGCTACCACCTCGCCTATTGCGCTCCCAGCCGGTCAGCAAATTCCGGCTCGTTTCCCCGATGCAGAGCGGATTGTCCTTAGCCCCAATGAAAGTGTTGCGATCCGCTTGGTGACGGCTGCCGATGTCCGCGATAGCCAAGGTCGTGTTGTGATTCCCGTGGGTAGTGAAATTTTTGGCCAGATCCAGCCCGCCCAAGGGGGGTCTCAATTTGTGGCCAATACGGTGGTGATCAATAATCGCCAACTCCCGATCGCTGCTAATTCCCAAGTAATTCGTACGATTCGCGATGCCCGTGATCCCAACATTGGCAATGTCTTCCGCAATGCGGCCATTGGTTCGGCGGTGGCTGCGGGGATTTCTGGCTTGGCGGGAGACCGCAGGATTACGCCCCTAAAAGTGCTCACGGGGACAGTGACGGGGGCAGCGATTGAAACCAACCAAGGACGGCCTGCCACCTCCATTATTCGCGATACGCTGATTGGTGCTGCTTTGGCCACGGGTGCTTCTGCGGTGATTGGCGATCGCAAGATTACGCCCGAAAAAGTGATTACCGGTGCAGCCGCCGGTGCCACCATTGGTGGTGCGATTGATCCAGCCGTGCAGCGACTAGTGGTGATTGATGCCAATACGGATTTGGGCTTGACCCTGACTCAACCCTTTACTGTCTCGCAATAGAGACTAGGCACGCGCTAACCCCAGCGATCGCGCGCAGTCCTCGACAGCCTTGGCCACTGCCGGTGCCACCCGTGGATCAAACACTGAGGGGATAATATAGGCTGAGTGCAGTTCCGAGGGACTCACCAAGGCCGCGATCGCTGCTGCTGCCGCGAGGAACATCTCCTCCGTCATCCGCGGTGCCCGACAGGCAAGGGTACCCTTAAACACCCCCGGAAAAGCGAGCACATTGTTGATTTGATTGGGATAGTCACTGCGGCCAGTGGCCACCACCGCCACATGGTCATAAATGAGTTCGGGTTGGATTTCCGGCACGGGATTGGCCATTGCAAAAACAATCGCTTTTGGGGCCATGCGCTGCACCATTTCCAATCTCAGGACGCCGGGGGCACTCAAGCCAATAAAGACATCGGCACCCTCTAGAGCATCAGCCAGCGTTCCTGTTTCAGCGACGGCAAATTCCTGCTGTGCTGGTGTTTGTGCTTTGTCTTTTGAGAGGATGCCTTGGCGGTTGCAGAGGGTTAGATGGTGGGCGCCGGCTTTGCGCAGGAGCCTGGCCACGGCGATGCCGGCTGCCCCCGCCCCGTTAATGACAATGCGCACCGTATCTAAGGATTTAGCCACTAGTTGCAGGGCATTTTTAAGGGCGGCAAGGGTGACAATGGCCGTGCCGTGCTGGTCATCGTGAAACACAGGGATATCCAATTCCGCTTGCAGACGGGCTTCGATTTCAAAGCAGCGGGGGGCGCTAATATCCTCTAGATTGATGCCACCAAAGACGGGGGCGATGCGCTTGACGGTGGCGACGATTTCATCCACCTCCTGTGTGCTCAAGCAGATGGGAAAGGCGTCCAGACCGGCAAATTCCTGAAAGAGCATGGCCTTGCCCTCCATCACCGGTAGAGCAGCCTCTGGGCCGATATTGCCCAATCCCAAGACCGCACTGCCATCACTGACAATGGCCACCGTATGGCTTTTGATCGTCAGTTTGTGCACCAATTGAGGATCGTCAGCGATCGCTTGGGATACCCGACCGACGCCCGGCGTATAGGCCATCGCCAGATCGTCGTATTCCTGAAGGGGATGCTTGCTTCTAACGGTGATTTTGCCCCCCTCATGGAGCTGAAAGGTGCGATCGCTCACCTCTAGCACCGTGGCTTGGGTGTCAGATTTCACAGCATTGACAATGGCCGCAGCATGATCGCGGCTGGCAGCCACCACCACCAGTTCCCGTAGGATTTTATTAGCGGTTTTCTCGATCAGGGTGATGGAACCCACTTGCCCCTGTTGCCCACCAATGATCTGGAGAACGGTTCCCAATTCCGTTGGATCTAAGGAAGTCTTCAATCGCAGCGTCAGACTATAGGCAGGCGTCGGGGTCAGCTTAACCATTCAGACTTAACCAAAAGTTAACGGCAAAAGGTACCGTCTGATGATATCACCTCTGCCTAGCTTCCGGTTTGGGTGGCAATGGGCAGCGGCTCGGCTTTGCAGGCGGCCAAAATGGCGCGATCGCTAGCACTAATACGACGCAAACTATAGAAACTGGGTAAATCAATTTCTGCTTGGTAGGGTTCCTCCTCATAGGTGGGTAGAACCGTCACCTGCAACTGGCGATCGCCCACGGTACCCCGAAAACAATCAAAGGAGGAATTGGGCATGTAAAACGCCCCATAGACCTTCTGATCTTTGACTTCAAAGACAATATAGCTATGACCCACCTGTTGGGGTTGGGGCGACTCGCCAAGGAGATACAGGCCATTGACCAATGGAGATTGATTTTGTCGTGCCAAGAGCGGTTGAGCGATCGCCAGCCCATTGGTGAACCCAAGGGTAACAACTCCCAATACAACTGAAAGTGACCAACCCAAACGTGCCAACGAAATCATTCTATTTCCCTACCTGAAACGCGAAGTGGCCTAAACCAGCGTTTTGAAGCGTCAACCGTAGCGAAGGGCGGTGTCGTTACGCTGATACTTCGATCCTGACAGGTGAATAGCCGTTTTTCGTTGGAACTATGCCAGTAGTGGCACAGGCACAAATTGACCCCTAAAGAGGATAGTCCTTGCTAGCGTTCCCATTTAGTCCACTGCCTTGAAGGGAAGGGAGTTTATACCATTATTTGCTGAGCAGTAGAAGATGGCAGATTGTTTGAGTTCGCTGGATGAACAGAGTTCAAGCGACAAGAAGCGATATCTTATACCAGCTCTTTGCAACCATGAAACCGATGCCCGACAGCAGGAACGCTTGCAGATGCTCTACTGGCTGAAGCAAGGACTTGTCCACAGCTGCCCACAAAGCTCACTCTCCATCAATTCGTTGGCCTCGCGCTGACCACCCATACTCACACTCCACTCGAGAGTCAAACCCCGTCTCTAAGGCCGCCCAATCCAGTTTCCAAGGACGACGGGGGACAACCGTAGGGGCTAAGTCCTCTCGCTTCAGCCAGCGATGGATGGTGGCGCGGCTCACCTGAAAGATTTGAGTTGCTTCACTGATTTTGCCACCTTGCTGGATATAGGAGACAACCCGCTCTCGTCAGTCCAAGCTATAGCTCATATTCTTGAGTAACATTCATGACGCTTTGAGTATAGCCTATCCCTCTTGAAAATATCTCACTCTCTTTCGAAATAACTATATCTTCAAATTGAATTGGTATAAGACTCAATCATGAACTTTTGTACAGGATCGTAACTAGGTTTGGCTATAAAGCCTACAATAGACTACAATAGAGGTGTAGGGAAGGCGACTGAGTCCCCTACAACTCTAAACAGCTCCTCACATTTTCTTATTACTTTTTTGCAGTTAATACCTTAGTATTCACTGTTCAAGACTCAAAGCCTCACGTTTCTAAAAGCGGGGGAAGGAATCTAAGGAACTGTTACAAGTGATTTCATCAATGACTTCTCGATAAAGAGAAGGCGGGGGAATTATGTTCAGCATGCAGTTTTGGCGGCAGTCTCTTGTCGCCACGATCGCTTTGAGTTTGTTAGCCGTGTTTTCTTGGACACCTTTGGCTCACAGCCAAACCCATAGCACGCTACAGGTGGGAGCGACGGTCATTAAAACCTGTCAAGTCAGCCGCCCTGCCCAACCGTCAAGCCTGCGCAATGGCAACTACAGTTTGCAGACTGATTGTCTCCAAGCGACGCAAACAACTCCTGTGGGACAAGTGGTACCGTTACCAGTTGAATGGGGACTGGTGGAGGATGCTAACCTCACACTGATGCGGCTAGTCACCTATTAGGCAGCCGGGGACGAAATTTTACCCGCATGGTTGAGGGGCCAATAGCAGGCGATCGCCCGACCAATGACATTCTCAAGGGGCAAAAATCCCCAGATATGGGAGTCATTGCTGTGGTTGCGGTTATCTCCCATAACAAAGAGCATATTCTCTGGCACTGTCACTGGGGAGAGGGTATAAACGGGTGGCTCAGCAATGTAGGGTTCTGCAAGGGGGCGATCGTTGACCCAAACTTGACCATCATGCACGGCAACCGTGTCCCCGGCGGTGGCAATCACTCGTTTAATGAGGGCTTGATCGGCGCGATAACCAAGGGTCTGCAAGAGGGGTGGGGTATAGAAGACAACAATATCCCCCGGTTGAGGCGATCGCTGGCGATAGGTGATCTTTTCCACCACAATGCGATCGCCCGGCCAAAGCGTTGGCTCCATAGACTCTGAGGGAATAAAGCGCGACTCCGCCACAAAAATACGAATCAGTAGCGTGATCAGCACAGCCACCCCAATCAGGAGGGCATTATTGCGTAGCGATCGCCAGCGGGAAGGGGAATTCGTTGCCGAAGCAGACATAATAAGGGCAGATTTAGAGAAACCACCCTTTTTATGGTACCGGTTTCAGTAGACCGACTGATTACAAAGAGTGTGAATGGATAGCTCTGATTCGCCACTCCCCCCTCTCACAGAAGCCACGTTGTGGCAAATTCTCAATGATGAATTGGATGATGCTACGGTCAATCAGCTCCTGTGGCACTGCTTGGGCTATCGCTATGACGCCCACAGCCAAACTTGGCAGAGCGATCGCGTGCCTCCAGAATGGCGACAAGACTATCCCCAACCGCCAGACTTCATTGGCAGCCGCCCCGCCATCGTCAAGCTCACCCGCTCTATTCCCCCTGCCCACAAGCAACTTCTCAAGGAACAGTTGGGCTTTGCTGGCTATGAAATCAAGGAACTCAACCCCCGCCGTACGCGCCGTGCCACTGCGGTCAATTGGCTCCTGAGTTATATGGCCACTCAAGCAGAGACTGCGGTGAAATAACCTGCGGCCACCTCGATCGCCACTTGGCGGATGGCGCGATAGACTGCGGCCAGTTCTTGATCACTAATGCAGTAGGGGGGCAGGATATAGAGCGTATTGCCCAAAGGTCGCAGCAGCACACCCAACTCAATAAAGCGGCGGCGCAGTTGGGGCACAAGGTCACTAAAGTAGGAGGCCGCCGTCGCCAATTCCATGGCCGCGATCGTGCCACAGGTGCGAAATTGCTTGAGATTGCTGACATCGGCAAGATACTGCTGGTAACACTGCCAATGGCGCGCCTCTAGACCTTGGTAGGCTTCAGGTTTGGCAAGCAGCAATTGAAATGAAGCCACACTCGCGGCACAGGCCAAGGGATTGCCGGTATAGGAATGGCTGTGGAAAAAGGCGCGCGCCAGATCATCGGCATAAAAGGCTTGGTAAATGTCCTCAGTGGCCAATGTGACGGCAATGGGCAAGCAGCCTCCCGATAACCCCTTAGAGAGACAAAGGAGATCGGGTTGTGTCCCCGCTTTCTCACAGGCAAAGAGGGCACCTGTGCGGCCAAACCCCGTCATCACCTCGTCATAGACGACTAACACCCCATAGGCCTTGGCAATTGCAGAAAGGGCTTGCAAAAACGAGGGACGACACATGCGCATTCCCCCTGCCCCCTGTACGAGTGGCTCAATGAAGAGAGCGGCATAGGCATCGGGGTCTGCCTTCAGGGTATCCTCCAGTTGAGCGATCGCCTGTGCTTCCTTGGTCTCGACCTCTGGATCCCCCGCATAGGTTGCTGGGTAGGGCAGGATTGTTAAGGGGGGGAGCAGCGGTTGAAAGGGTTGCCACCACGGGGAACTTTGGCCGACAGTCATTGCCCCAAGGGTATCGCCATGGTACCCGCCGGCAAAGCCAATGAAGCGCGATCGCTGGGGTTGATCTCGCCGCTGCCAATACTGGTAGGCCATCTTCAGCGCCACTTCCACGGCGGTTGAGCCATTGTCGGAAAAAAAGACCCGTTGTAACCCCGCTGGCGTGTGGGCACACAGCAGTTGGGCAAGCTGCTCCGCTGGCTCATGGGTAAAGCCGGCAAAAATGACGTGCTCAAGGGTTTGTGCCTGCTCATAGAGCGCTTTAGCCAGCACAGGATGGCTGTGGCCATGGAGCGTCACCCACCAACTGGAAATGGCATCAATAATCTGACGGCCATCGCTCAGTTCAAGGCGAGCACCTTGGGCACGCACCACCTTCAGGGGCGGAGCCGCCGTTTTCATTTGTGTAAAGGGCTGCCAAATGGGGGAGTCAGTCATAGTTGCGATGGGCATCTAAGCGAGCAGCAAGGGTCGTAAAAATATCCTCGGGAATGGGACAGCGGAGCGATCGCGCCAAGCGTTTTTTTTGTTTGGCCACCTTGAGACACTCGGCAGTGGGACACAGATAGGCCGATCGCCCCATTCCCTGATCCAGTTGCACGCGGTGATCCGGCCAGCAGCGCACAATGCGCCAGAACTCCGAGCGATCGGCCAAGCGGCCACAGGCCACACAGCGGCGTTGAGAAACAACCATCCTCCCTAACTGGCAACTTGTTCTTCGAGGGCGGCCATGGCCAAGCGATCCTCCTCTTCGTAGTTGTATTGGGAGCTATCGCGCACCTCAATTTTCCAGCCCGTTAGGCGAGTTGCCAAGCGCACATTTTGGCCTTCCTTACCAATGGCTTGGGAGACCTTATCCGGTGCCACAAGGACATGGGCAATGCGGGCTTCGGGGTTAATCAGCCGCACCTCCTCCACTGGCGCTGGACTCAGGGAATTGGCAATATAGGTGGCTGGATCCGGCGACCAGCGGATCACATCAATTTTTTCCCCCCGCAGTTCATTCACCACTGCTTGAATGCGGGATCCCCGTGCCCCAATACAGGCACCCACCGGATCGACATCCCGCTCTAAGGTATCCACGGCAATTTTGGTGCGGGGGCCGACTTTATGATTCGGGGGATTGGCTTCGCGAGCAATGGCCACAATCCGCACCACTTCATCCTCAATTTCTGGCACCTCATTGGCAAAGAGATAGACCACCAAGCCAGCATCAGCACGGGAAACCTCCAATTGGGGGCCGCGCTGAGGTCCCTCTTTGACGCGCTTGAGATACACCTTGAATGTGGAGTTGGCGCGGTAGTTGTCGTTGGGAAGTTGTTCCCGTTTCGGCAGTTCGGCCTCCACTTCCGGTTGGCTAGCATCGCTGCGCACAGCCATAATCACCGATCGCCGCTCAAACCGCAGGACGCGCCCCATGAGTACGGTGCCCTCGAGGTCTTTGAATTCCTCTTGGACGAGGCGACGCTGTTGATCTCGCAATTTCTGCGCCAGCACTTGCTTGGTTTGCATGGCGGCCATGCGGCCAAATTCCTGATGGTCAGGGGTGACATCCAACAGCACCGTATCGCCGACACGGGCATCCTGCACCACCTCAATCACATCGGCAAGGGCAATTTCGCGATCGGGGTTCGCCACTGTTTCCGTAATCGTTTTGGTGGCCAAAACGCGGAAGCCCTCCTGCTCGGTGTCTAGTTCCACTTCAAAGTTGGCAAAGTGGTCTTCTTCAAAGTGACTATGATCCGGGCGCAGACTGCGGCGATAGCGTTCGTATCCCTTGAGCAGTGCTTCCTTGAGGGCTTGATGTACCGCGTGCTTGGGCAAATTCCGCTCTTGGCTGATTTCATTGATCATGGCCCGTAGGCCGGGTAAGCGATAGATGGTCATCGTCCGTTACAACCTCGTTCATTTAGTAGATCAACTGCTGCTAAGGCTCACTGCTGGGGGTGTACAGTTGGACACTGGCAATCAGTGAGCGGGGAATCGCCAGCGATCGCCCCCGTTGATTGAGATAGACATTCACCGCGTCACGGCGAATCAGGTTGCCCTCCCAAAGGGTTTTGCCCCGATGGGGTGCGGTGGTCGTGACCCGTACAGGAAAGCCACGAAAGGCATCAAAGTCGCGATCGCTACTCAAGTAATCCGACAGGCCCGGACTCGACACCTCGAGAACGTAGGCAAACTCCAACTCTGGCAGCCCATCCAAAGCCATCTCCAGTGCCCGACTCAGCCGTTCGCAATCCTCTAAGCTGGTGTCATTCTCAGGATGGCGCACCTCCACCCGTAAAATTGGGGGCGATTGATGGGTCAGCCACTGCACACTCACCAGATCAAGGTGTTCTTGGTCGGCAACCTGCTGGGCAAGGGTTTGCACCACAGGCAACAGCATCTGTATCTGCATAGGAAATAAAAAAGGCGGGACATTGCCCACCACACCCAAACAATCTCAAAAAGTGACAACCTCACTTCCCGAGGGGAAGGAGATTTTTGAACCGTTCAGAATAGAACGTTCATGGGTGCTGCCAATACACCACTCTTCCTAGCACTTAGTATAGCAGCTAACAGTGGGCGATCGCCACCCTGACCAACAGACCCGAGATGCTCCTAGCGATCGCTAAAATCACCATTCGTCAGTTCATCACCGTCGTAATCCTCTTCCCCCAGCTCCAAATCCTCCAAGACGGGATTCAAGAGCACTGCCATCTCCGCCTCATGGTGGGTGAGCCACTGACCTTGGGTGCGGAACCAGCGGGGCGGGTTAATGTAGCGAGCATAGTACCACGGGGGAGCAGTGGGCTGGCTAATTTCCGCCTGTACTCGAATTTTCTCACCCGCATAGTAGGCATCTTCGGGTTCCACTTCCAACCACACTTTTTGGCCGATGATTTCTTGGGGGAGCATCATAAGGGCAATTCCTCGGGGAACCTCACCATATCTCAATTTTATTCACTTCTAACCCCTAGGGGAAAATGTTGCAGTTATTCACCATCCCCCACAACCAACGAGGGGTAGGGCTGCTGCCGTTTTGGATCTTCTAACTTCAGGGAAATCAAGCCAGCACAGAGGACAAAGACCATCGAAACCCACAGACAGCCGACAATGCCCCAAATTTGATAGATGAGGCCAGAGAGAACCGTTCCCGCTAGTCGCCCGCCGGAATTGGCCATGTAGTAGAAGCCAACATTCAAGGCCACCTTTTCATCATCGGTGTAGGCCAGCACCAAGTAGGAGTGGACTGCCGAATTCATGGCAAAAATCAAGCCAAAAAGGAGCAAGCCGCCAATAATGACGGCATTGGGATTCCAGTGGCTCATCAAGCCCAAGGCAATGACTGCTGGCACAATCGTCAGTGTAAACGTCCAAAACTGAATAGTGGCGGCTTGGGGAGGGCGACCGCGATTGATGTATTTCAACAGCAGGGGTGCCGAGGACTGGACACCTCCATAGCCAATGACCCACAGGGCGAGAAAGCCCCCCACTTCATAAAATGACCAGTTGAGAACACTTTGGAGATAGACGGGCAAACCCACCACAAACCAGACATCCCGCGCCCCAAAGAGGAAAAAGCGAGCAGCAGAAAGAATATTGATCTCCTTGCTCTTGGAAAAGAGTTGGCGAAATTTGATTTTCTTTTTGATCTGCCCCATCCCCCGTGGCAATAACAAACCGCTGAACAGGATCAAGATAAGCGCGATCGCCATGATCCACAGAGACGCTCTATAGCCCGCCAATGTCAGCAACACACTGCCAACAAAGAAACCCACCCCCTTGAGGGCATTTTTAGAACCCGTCAGAATCGCCACCCACTTAAAGAGCTGTGACTCTGCCTCCTGGGGCACCACTAAGCGAATAGCGCTCTTAGAACTCATCTTTGTCAGGTCTTTGGCCACCCCCGACATCGCCTGTGCCGCCATCACATAGGGCACCGCAAACCACAAAGGCCATTCTGGCGTTAGGGGCGTGAGCATGATCAGCGAGATCACCTGTAAACCAATGCCCGCGTAGAGGGTGACATTCAGCCCTAAACGGGAACCAATCCAGCCACCGAGAAAGTTGGTGACAATGCCAAAAATTTCATAGAAGAGAAATAGGAAGGCAATTTGCAGCGGTGTGTAGCCAATCTGGTTAAAGTAGAGCAGCACTAGCATCCGCAGTGCGCCATCGGTAATCGTGAACCCCCAGTAGGCGAGGGTAACAATCATATAGTTGCGGACACTGGTGGACACAGCCATAGCAGACTCCTTAGGGCAACGTAGTGGCGACGTGACGAGCTAATTCGGCCATGCGATTGCTGTAGCCCCATTCGTTGTCGTACCATGCGAGAATTTTCACCTGCGTTTCATCCACAACCATTGTGGAGAGGGCATCGACAATGCTGGAACGGGGGTCGTTGCAATAGTCAATGGAAACAAGAGGGCGCTCCTCATAACCGAGAATTCCGTTGAGTTCCCCGGCGGCGGCAGCTTTAAGAGCTGCATTCACTTCGGCCACACTGGTGGGGCGGCTCACTTCAAAAACACAGTCGGTGAGCGACGCATTCAACAGGGGCACCCGTACCGCCAAGCCATTGAGTTTGCCTTGGAGTTCGGGATAAATCAGCCCAATAGCAGTGGCTGAACCCGTGGTTGTCGGCACAAGAGACATCAGACTAGAGCGGGCACGGCGCAAGTCCTTGTGGGGGGCATCCACCACTGTTTGCGTATTGGTGACATCGTGGATCGTGGTGATCAAGCCGTGGCGAATGCCAAGGGTTTCGTGAATGACCTTAACGACGGGGGCAAGGCAATTTGTCGTACAGGAGGCGGCGGTGAGCAAGTGGTGTTCTTGGGGATTGTAGAGATGGTCATTGATGCCCATGACAATGTTGAGGGCCTGTTCCTTGACGGGGGCAGCAACAATCACTTTTTTCACCCCAACTGCAAAGTAGGCCGCCAGTTGCTCAGCGGTACGGAATTTACCGGAGCATTCCAGAACAATCTCGACTCCTCGTTCTTGCCAAGGTACCTCTGCTGGGGTTTTTGCTTCCGAAAAGCTAATGATCTGATCGTTGATGGCGATCGCCCCCTCTTTGGCCTGAATGGCTTGGGGCCAGCGGCCATGAACCGAATCAAACTCTAGTAAATGGGCGGCAGCGGTTGTGCCTCCTTTAATCTCGTTAATGTGGCGAAACTCCAGTTCAGGCCAACCCCACGCGGCACGCAAAACCAAGCGACCAATGCGGCCAAAGCCATTAATGCCGATGCCAACGCCCATCGTTGCTGCTCCAGCGGGACATCCCTACGTTATTTCAAATAATCTTGAATTGTCAATCGCCAAAAATGATTCGCCAAGAGAATGGTCTTAAATGTGGGGGCAGGGGGTCTGACTCGGATCGTCCCAACAGTGGGGAATGGTTGGCTCAGGAATCGGCTGGGCAGGGGTACCAAAAACCATTTCGCAACTGTAGTCGCTAAAGTTGGGCGTCATCGTCAAGGGAATGCCAAATCGCTGCCGAAAGAATTGCTCTGTGGGCTTTTTGCACAGGTTCATGCACAGAGCCACGCATTGAGATTCAGCAAGATAGCGGCATTTTTGAATGCGCACGCCACTGTGTTGCCATTGGCGGGGTTGATCGGGGGGAATGACCTCGACCCAGTAGCGATCGCTGGCTCCCACTAACCAGCCCGTGAGGCGGGTGGCAAACCACGCATTCCACTCACAAACCCAGCGAGTCGGGCGAAAGAGTGTGCGTACCAAGGTGCTGATAAAGGGGGGAACTAACCGATCAAAGACGGTGGCCACGATAGCCTGCTGCTGCGCGGGCGATCGCCTCTGCTTCACTTGCCGTGTGATTTCAACAAAGCCAACGTAGTCGAATCGCTGTGGCTCAACCCCAATGACACTAGCGATCGCTCGAATCAACCGAGCTAAGCACCATCGCTCCAACCAGTTGAGGGACTCAGGCGGCATCATCAAGATGATCGAGCACCTCAAGGGCAGCACGGCGAACGATTGCATCCGTTTCCTGTCCCAGTAGCAGATATAGGGCTTCCTGCACTTGGCGACGCTCTGCCCCCTTAGAGATGCGAGCTAATTGGCGAATAGCCACTAGCCGATGCAGCGGTTGCGGATGGGTGAGGTCAGCAAACCATTGGGACACCTGTTGGGTCTGATGCTGCTGTTGCAGTTGCCCCATGAGCGTCCCAAGCAGGGCAATGACGGCCACTAAAAGGATGCCGAGGATCACAAGCGCCACCACGAGCCATGGATCTGCGGTGTGTTGACCCAAATGCAGAAGGGTATAGGTACCCAAACAGGCCAGCAAACCCCCGACCACCGTAAAGGCGAAGGGATGGTGTAGCCATTGGGACATCTGTTGGCGCAGGTCTTGCCATAGCGTCAACAGTCGGCGTTGCCAGCGACTGAGGAGAAAAATCGTACCCACGCCACTCAGGGTGGCCACCATCAGGGGGCCATCGGTTTGCCACAGGAGAAGACCTGCCCCCAATCCGCCGATGACCAGCAAAAGACGCTCAGACAGCAGATTAAACACAAAAGATTTCCAGCGCAGTCGTTGCGATCGCGTCGCGTGTCCTTTGGCCAATCGCCTTTGGCGCAGCGCAGTTGAGTACCGTTGAAGTCGCGGCAATGACCATTTCGCCCAAGAGGTAACCATAGGGTGGGTGTACTGCCAGTTGATGCCTTATTTTACAGTAATTCTTAAGGTACAGCCCATCTGGACTGACTCGACTATCCTTTCCAGCGTAGGATCACCACTTCTTCGCGCAGTTGCTCCTTCGTGGCGCTGGCAAACCGTGTTCGGAAGAGATCTGTGCGCACAACCTCATAGCCAAGGGCTTGGGCAATGTCAGCCAATAACTGACCTGTGCGAATCATCACCCGCAAATAGGAGGCTTGATCACCCACGACGTAGGCCAATTGAGCATTGGGACGCAAGCGCGATCGCAGGGCAGCCAAGTGACGTGCCATGCCACCAAAATAGAGCTTTGTTACCCTGCTGTAGCGTCTCTCAAAGCCAGACGTTTTACCCAGCTCAATTCTGCGGCGTTCAATTTCAGCTGCTATCTCCTGAATTGCAGGATGGTTTTGAATCCACTGATCGTCGTCATCGGTTTTGTACACATTGCGCGTGTTGGAACGGATCAGACCCTTCTTGAAAGCTTGTAAGTCCGCCTTGGTTTTGATAAAGCCCAAGACCACCGATTCGAGGCGGGTTGTTCTGGTGTAGTCCTTTTCATTGGGATACGGGGGTGAGGTGATCACCGCATCAACGGACTGCGGCGGCAATACTCGGTCAGGACATCTTGCATCCGCCAGATAGACGTGGGCAGGGGCATCATTTTGATTTTTGACCTGCCGCAAATCCTCCACCATTTCATCAATTTTGGCGAGCCAAGCACTAATCACTGGTGTATCAACTTTAGGCTTGCCAACACCCACTTCAGGGCCAAAGCGCAAATTACTCACGGCAAAAACCAGTATGTTGGCGATCGCCAGCAGTTGATGCCGATAGACCTGTTCTATTCTGTATTTCTCTAAGCAGTCAAGGAGTACCAAGACCTTGTGCAAGGGAATCGGGCTGATCGACCCCGTAAGGATGAGTTTATGTTGTTCTGGCGAGAGTTGGCGTAACGGTAGATCCGCAATATTCCCCTCAAAAGGCACCGAGTCCCCTATCCCTTGCTGCCGCAGGATGTCAAGGGCAAATTCTGCGATCTCACAGGAGTGACGGTAGAGCAAATCCGGATCAACATCCCAATCCGTCTTAACACACGTCGCAAAATGGGCAAATGGATTGGCTTCGGTACCCAATGAGGGGATTCCACGCAGCTTCGACTCAACCAGCGTTGTGCCTGTGCCACAAAAGGGGTCGAGGATGACACTCTCTGCATTCAAGCCAAAGTCTTCTATATAATCCCTCACAAGATGGGGCGGATAAGAGAGCACAAACCGATACCAGTCATGAAAGGTGCGGTCTTGCTCATCTATCTTGTTGATATTGCTATTGTCTTTGGGAACGGTTGTATCCTCAGAATGTTTTAGCAACTCAACTCCTGTGGCGATTTGCTCCTAATCCTCTAAGTCTATGAAAAATTGATTGCTTGGGCAGGGGGTTCACTTCACTGCCGAAAAAGCGGGCACTCTTTAGGCCTCTTCGCGTCGTTCCTGAGCCAATTGAGGTTGTTTAGGGCAGACGTTGAATCTCAGCGCGGAAGCCATTGACCTCCATAAAGGTACGCATTTCGTTGGCATTGGCCTCGTTTTGGAAACTGCCCACTTGTAGGGCGCGGCGCTGGCCAAGGGTAATGGGTATCACTTCGGGAACGAGCGATCGCAGGCGTTCTTGATTGGCTAGATCATCCTCCCGCAAATCCAAAACAATGACTCGAAACCGCGTTCTGGGGGCTACGGGAGCGAGTGTTGCCAAGTTTACATCAGAAATGTCTGGTGGGGGCGGCAATTGATTCATCGCGCGATCGCGACCCACAAATCCCATCGGAATCGGGCCACTAGGCACCGGCAATCGTTCGAGGGAGTTGTCAAGCTGCTGCGGCGGTGGGGTGGGAATTGGCGCCGTACTCACCTCTGGGGCAGGCACAGGAATCGGGATGACGGTATTCACCTCTGGCGGTGGCACGGGGATGGGAATCGGTTCTGCCGCCAATACGGGCGTCCCCCAACCCATTAGGATCAAACATAGGTGACTCAACCACGGCTGGGAGTGAATGCTGAAACGGCTCATCAAAAACTTCATTGCGCTATCAACAATGCCGATGAACGGTGAACAGAACTGTGTTGATTCTTTTCTGTGGGGATCGGACGTGCTATGCAAAATTTAGCTCCCGGATTTGAGGGGCAACGCATCCGGCGGATTCTCGATGCCAACCTTGACCGTGCCCGCGAAGGTCTGCGGGTGATTGAGGAATGGTGCCGCTTTGGCCGCGAAGATGCTGCCCTGAGTGCAGAATGTAAAGATTTGCGCCAAACCCTTGGCCGCTACCATACCCCAGAGTTGCGGGCGGCACGACAAACGGATCAGGATCCGGGGACTGCTTTGCGTCATCCGCAGGAGCGCGATCGCCAGACCCTCAGCGAGGTGCTCACTGCTAACTTTGCCCGTGTCCAAGAAGCCCTGCGGGTGATTGAAGAATACGCGAAATTGACGGACACTGAGCTGAGTGACACCGCCAAAGCCCTCCGCTATCGCGTTTACATTCTCGAGCAAGCCTTGATCCTCAACCCGCGCCACGCTCGAGCGCAACGCCTGCAAGGGGCAAAGCTCTATCTGGTGACTGCCCCCAGCGATCGCCTGCTGGAAACCGTCGAAGCTGCTTTGAAGGGGGGACTGCCCCTTGTGCAATACCGCGACAAAACCAGTGATGATCACACCCGTCTAACCACGGCTCGCCAGTTACAAGCGCTCTGCCAACGCTACGGCGCCCTGTTTTTGGTCAACGATCGCGTGGATATTGCCGTGGGTGCCAATGCCGATGGTGTCCACCTCGGACAGACGGATATTCCCATGGAACTGGCTCGGCAAATTTTAGGGCGCGATCGCCTCGTGGGACGCTCGACCACCAATCCCCAAGAACTGGAGCGTGCCATTGCTGAAGGTGCCGATTATGTGGGTGTTGGGCCGATTTTTGCGACTCCTACCAAACCCGGTAAAGCGGCTGTGGGCTTTGACTATCTCCAATACGCCCGCAAACACGCCCCGATGCCGCAGTTTGCCATTGGCGGCATTGATCTCAGTAACATTGATGAGGTGGTCAAGGCCGGGGCGACTCAGGTGGCCGTTGTCCGCGCCATTATGGATGCGGCTGACCCAGAGGCAACCACCCGAGAATTATTACGACGCTTATCTCAAGGGGAACCATCATGACCTCGGCGGCTGAGATTACTGCTGCTGTGCGGCAACTGTACAATACCTATCCTTTTCCGCCGGAGCCGCTCCTTGATGAGCCACCACCGGGGTACAACTGGCGCTGGTCTTGGCCGGCGGCCTATAGCTTTTGCACAGGACGCTATCCCTCCCAGTTGGACGTTGCCATTCTCGATGCTGGCTGTGGCACTGGTGTAGGAACGGAATATCTCGCCCATTTGAATCCGCAGGCAAAGATTACTGCGTTGGATCTCAGTGAGGGTGCTTTGGAGATTGCCCGCGAGCGCTGCCGGCGATCGGGCGCCACCAATGTCGAATTTCACCACCTGAGCCTAGAGGATGTGGCACAACTGGGGCAAAGGTTCCAGATGATTAACTGTGTGGGCGTGCTGCACCATCTGCCGGATCCGCAGCGGGGCATTCAAGCTCTCGCCGATGTTCTTGCTCCCGGCGGCATTTTGCACATCTTTGTTTATGGAGCCTACGGTCGCTGGGAAATTAAACTGATGCAGCAGGCCATTGCCTTACTTCAGGGGAGCGATCGCCACAACTATCGCGAGGGGGTGGCCATTGGACGGCAACTCTTTGCCGCATTGCCCCAGAACAATCGCCTGAAAAAGCGTGAGCAGGAGCGCTGGAGCCTCGAAAATCAGCGGGATGAATGCTTTGCCGACATGTACGTGCATCCCCAAGAAATTGACTACACGATCGCCAGCCTCTTTGACCTCATTGCTGCCTCTGGCCTAGAATTCGTTGGCTTTTCTAACCCTCAAGTTTGGCGGTTGGAGCGGCTATTGGGCAGCCAGCCAGAACTGTTGCACCGCGCACAGCACTTAGATCCGATCCAGCAATATCAACTCATTGAATGCCTTGACCCTGAGGCAATGACCCACTTTGAGTTCTTTTTGGCCAAGCCGCCGCTGCCCCGTCACGATTGGTCTGAGGATGCGGCTTTGCTGGTGGCTATTCCGTGGCGACACCCCTGCTTAGACGGTTGGCCGGGGGTCTGTGTCTTTAACTGTCACTATGATGTGATTCAGCTCAATCAGGCTGAGCAGCAATTCCTGACGGCTGCGACGGGTCAAAAAAACGTGGCTGAGTTATTAGCTGAGCAACCGGGCTTCAATCTTGCAGGGGTGCGATCGCTCCTTGAGCGGGACTTGCTTCTCTTAGGAGTAAAAGAATGACGGATCTACTGGAAACAGTCTCTGTCAGTGGTGCAGTCTATGATTGCAGTCATTGGGGGCGCCTACGCCTCAGGGGGGGCGATCGCCTAAAGTTTTTGCACAATCAAAGCTCCAATAACTGTCTTGTCTTGCAACCCGGCCAAGGGGCAGATACGGTTTTTCTGACCTCGACGGCACGCACCCTTGATCTTGTCACCCTACTTGTTCATATGGAGTGGGTGGATCTACTGGTGTCACCGCAGCGCCGCGAGTTTCTCTTGAAATGGCTCGATAAGTACATCTTCTTTGGCGACGATGTGCAGGTGAGCGATCGCACTTCTGACAGTTACTGCTACCGAGTGTTCGGTGCCGTTTCGGATCAGATCGCTGACCAATTGGGTCTGCAACCGTTTTCCCAGCCCTACGCTCATGTGACTCTCACCTACGAAAACGCTCCCATAACCATTGCTGCCACCAGTGGCTTAGCGATTCCGGGCTTGACCCTTTGGAGCGATCGCCCCCTCACAGATCTCCTCAATGCCCATCTCCAACTGAATGATACCGACTGGGAACACCTACGCATCCGCCAAGGGCGACCCGCTGCCGAGGCTGAACTCACCGAAGACTATAACCCCCTCGAAGCCCGACTGGGGCATACGATTTCTTTCAATAAGGGCTGCTACATTGGCCAAGAGACGATCGCCCGCCTCAACACCTACCAAGGGGTCAAACAACATCTCTGGGGACTGGAATTGAGTGCCGTTGTTTCCGCCCCAACTCCCCTACTTTTGGAAGGGGAAAAAGTGGGTCTGCTCACCAGTTGTACGCCCCTAAATGGGGGTGCCTTTGGTCTAGGCTATGTGCGCACTAAAGTGGGCGGTGCCGGGTTAACCTTGCACACCCCAGAGGGCATCATTGCTCAAGTGGTTGAGGTGCCCTTCTTAAGAACTGTTGCCTAAAAATACTCTCAGCAGAGAATGCTATAATCCAATCGGTTCGTGCAGAAAATTTACTGACCGAAGGAAGGAAGCCTATGGCGACGGCACAGGTGTTAGCGTTCATGCAAAAGACCGCTGAAGATACCCAACTACGAGATGAACTGGAGAACCTTCTGGGGGTAGGGGATGGCAATATCAGCGGCGCTGCCGAACTAGATGCTGAGGAACTCGCTGCCCTGCGAGGAGAGATGGCGCCTAAGGTGGTGGATTTTGCCAGTCAACATGGTTTTGAATTTTCCACCGATGAACTCATTCAAGTGGTTGATTCCTTTGCTCAGCACCAAGCAGGGGAAATTAGCGATGATGAATTTTCCGGGATTTTAGGTGTTCCCATTAACAGTAATCATGCCGAACACAAAAAACAAGTGGCCAATCCTCTGCAGCGCCTAGCCCGCTATCTGAGCAAAACCTATTTGGGTATTGGTGCGGATGAGGAGAGCGAATAAGGCTCAACCACTCTCAGCGAAGCTACGGCCAGCCCGTCGTAAAATCCGTTTGTGGTCCCAATGGTTGCTGCCGGGGCTATTGGTCAAGCGGTGGCTCCTGATCAGTGCACTGGGCGTTCTGCTCGCCAGCTTGGGCTTTGCCATTAGTATCAATCTCACGCCCATCTTTTACTTCCTGCAATTTCTAGAGCAGTTTGTTCAAAGTATTGCCCGTTTTGTGCCCAGCTACATCAGTGGCCCTTTACTGCTGCTTGGGGGGTTGGCACTGATTGCTTGGGGCTATGCCCGCACCCTTGGCTCGATTACGGAAGTCCTATTGCCAGAAGACGACAAGGCCTTGGTGGAGCGGCTGCTCATCCATCGGCGGCTAGGCAGGGGGCCAAGAATTGTTGCTATTGGGGGGGGAACTGGTCTCTCCACCCTCTTGCGGGGACTCAAGCTCTATAGTTCCAATATCACTGCCATTGTGACGATGGCCGATGATGGCGGCTCATCCGGACGACTGCGGCGGGAAATTGGGGTGTTGCCACCGGGGGATATTCGCAACTGCTTGGCGGCTCTTGCCGATGAGGAGAAAATCGTCACTGAACTGTTTCAATATCGCTTTGAAGCGGGGGATGGCTTAGCAGGGCACAGTTTTGGCAATTTGTTTCTGACGGCGATGACAAATATCACGGGGGATCTGGAGCGAGCGATCGCCACCAGTTCAGCGGTCTTGGCCATTCGTGGTCAAGTGTTGCCAGCCACCCTAACAGATATGACCCTTTGGGCACGCCTTGCCGATGGTCGCCTCATTCATGGGGAGTCCAACATTACAGCCGCCCGCGGCAAAATTGTCGAAATTGGTTGCTCGCCCCCAGCCCCCAAAGCCCTGCCCCGCGCCATTCAAGCCCTTCATGAGGCCGACTACATTATCCTTGGCCCCGGCAGTCTCTACACGAGTATCATTCCCAATCTTTTAGTGCCTGAGATTGCCCAAGCCCTAGCGGAGCGGCAGTGCCCCTGTGTTTACGTCTGCAACATTATGACGCAGCCGGGGGAAACCGATGGCTATGCTGTGAGTGATCATGTGCGTGCCCTTGATGCGGTCACGGGCGATCGCCTGTTTGATGCGGTGCTGGTGCAAAAATACCCCCCCAGTGCCGCTCACCTTGAACGCTATGGGCAGCAGGGAAGTACCGCTGTGGCTATTGATCGGGAAGCCCTGACCCGTCAAAACTGTCGACTGATCCTTGCGGATGTGATGGACGAATCCACGCCAACCGTGCGCCATGATTCGCAAAAGTTAGCAGCCATTCTGATGCGTTGGTATGAGCGAGTGCGATCGCTCTAGCCTTGTGCCTTGGGAAGGCGATCCCTAATAATAGAACCGTTGCACTTGGGTCTGTGGCCTGCCATGTCCTTGGAACTTCTGCGATCGCTCGTGTGGATGGACTACCGCCTTGCGGTGCTCTTTACTGTAATTATCCCCTTGATCCTGTTGCTGTGGTCAACGGTTAAAAATGTGCCAGCGATTACCCAACTGCTGATTATCTATTGGCGGGTGGCCAGTCTATTGGCGATTACGGTGTACCTGATGATGCCGCAGTGGCCAGTGGCCTACGTCACCGGATTTATGGCCTTGGTGCTGATTCCCATTAGCCTCTGGTTTTGGGTGGATCTCAATGAGGAAATTAGCGATCGCCAAGATTTGATTGGTCAGGTCTTTAGTAGCTGGCGCTGGGCAATCACGCTCTACTGTATCCTTGCCGCCATTGGTCAGGCCTTTTATTTGCCCTGTGCGTTTGTCGCTGGTGCCGTTCAGACCCCCAGTTGCCAAGTCTGGCTCGAGCCACCCCTGATGTTCAAAGATATTTTCCATGCCCAAGCCCGCGCCGGTACCCTTGGCTTCTTTGCCGCCGTTGCCCTTGTCATCTATATGCTCTATCTGAGCTACTTTGTGTTTGTGCGCTTACCCAAGCAGGGGCGATCGGCGACGGGTCTATAGCCTATGCCGCTGCAACGCATTCTTGAACCTGAGGTCATGGAGACGCCAGAAACGGCTGCCGCCTATGACGCCATGGATTTTACTGCTGTTAATGCCGCCTTCTGTGAAGATTTAGCCGCAGTCTTAGCCAGTGTTGAGCAACCTCTAAAAGTTTTAGATGTGGGTACAGGAAACGGGCGGATTCTGCAAATGCTGCATCAACGCTATCCCCATTGGCAACTAACAGGGATTGACCTCAGTTCAGCCATGCTGGCGATCGCCCGCCACCACAGTCCGCAATTAAACTTTATTCAAGGGGATGCCAAAGCCTTGCCCTTTGCCGACGCGAGTTTTGATGTTGTGATCAGTAATAGCTTGATCCATCACCTAGCGGATCCGCGGCCTGCCCTTGGCGAAATGCTGCGGGTGCTGCGTCCCCAAGGGACGTTGTTTATCCGTGACCTTTATCGCCCAGAAACATTGGCCGAACTGCAAGCCTTGGTTGAGCAATATGCGGGTCAAGACCCGCCCCAGCAACGGCAACTGTTTGCCGATTCGCTCCATGCGGCACTGACCTTAACGGAAATGGGGGATCTGTTCAAAACCTTGCCGCAGCCGCCGCAGCAGTGGCAAGCCACCCTCACCTCCGATCGCCATTGGACCGTTGTGGCACAGCGCTAATGAACCGGCGGCATTACTTTATTGCTTTGTTGCCCAATGCTGACATTCAGGCGGAAGTCACCCGCCTCAAGCAGTATTGTTGCGATCGCTACCAAAGCCAAGCGGCACTGCGCTCTCCCCCCCACGTTACCCTCTATCCCCCCTTTTGGTGGCCAGATGCAGCGGTCGTAAATCTGGAGCAAGCTCTAGAAACTTTTTCCGAGCAAGCCGCTCCAGTGGAGTTGATCCTCGATGGCTTTGCCGCCTTTCCCCCACGAGTCATTTATATTCACGTGGCACCCACCCCAGCCCTCAAGACACTACAAGCAGATCTCGTCAAAGCGGTAGCGAAGCCCCTGCACCTCCCCCCTACGCAACGCCATGCCTTTACCCCCCACATGACGATCGCCTTTCGTGATTTAACCAAGGACAACTTTCGCCACGCTTGGGCAGACTTTCAAGCACAATCCTTTGCGGCTCGCTGTTGGGTATCCCACCTCACACTGCTGGTCCACAATGGCCGCCGCTGGCAGATTTATCGTGAATTTTTGTTAAGAAATTTTGCTGCTGATCACCCTTGAAATCAATTTACAACAGGTCAATGACTTGATTTTTGCCAACTGCGGAATTATGATGCAAGGAACACTTTTCTCTCAAACTTCCTAAAATCAGAAGTACAGCCCTTTTTACAAGGACGGCAGACGCTTAAAATCGTGAAAGCCGACAGGGGAGAAGACTGTTTCTCCTATATTTCAGGAAAGGGTTGTAAAACAATATTGTAGTCTTGGTAGTGATAAATACTTAGTGACTTTCATGCGCTATATAAGGCTAGAGGCAAGTGCTGATATTAAGGGGGGAGTATTTGTGTTTTCTATCGTTTGGAGCAACAGAGTTGAATTCAGACGCTTCCATGATCTGAGGAATTTTGGGGAGTCAATGGATCAGCAGTAGCCCATTGCTGAGGATAAGGTTATGAAACTGGAAGATATCTACACCTTTTTCCGCCAGCCACCGCCCGTTTACCTGAGCAAGGAAGTTGCGGTGTGCTATGTGCTCTATACCCTTGTGGAAAAGGGGGACTCCTATGGCACGGCGCTGATTCAAGCCATTGAAAACGAATATCCTCTTTACCGCCTTTCCGATACGGTGCTCTACAGCGCCCTCAAATTCCTCGAGGATGAGGGAATTATTGATGGTTATTGGAAGAAGGTGGAAGGTCGCGGTCGGCCGCGGCGAATGTACCACATTGTTGGCGAAAAGGAGCAACAGGCGCGGGAACTTTCGGAGCTTTGGCTACGCTATTTGCAGGAACATCCCCACCGTCAGGAGTAATCTAAGCATCGAGTTGGCGCAGGCGATCGCGCACGGCTTGCATATCCTGCCACGTTAGCCACTTGGGACTGCCCGGCTCCCGCGAGTTATTTCGCAACAGATAAGCAGGATGAAAAATCGGCATACACCAGCGTCCCTGCCATTCAATCCACTGACCGCGAATTTTTGTAATCCCCCGCTGATCTTGGAGCAAGCCGCGCACAGCCGTTGCCCCCGCCAGTAGAATAATGCGGGGATTGACCAAGCGAATCTGCTCTAACAGATAGGGCAGGCAGGCTGCTGTTTCAGCGGGTTCAGGGACGCGATTGCCGGGAGGGCGGCACTTCACAATGTTGCAGATATAGGCATCCCGTTCACTATCGAGATTGACCGAAGCCAGAATTTTATCGAGGAGCTGCCCTGCCTTGCCAACAAAGGGGCGACCCGTTTCATCCTCCGCTTGACCCGGTCCTTCACCAATAATCATCAGCTTGGCGGCGGGATTACCACGGCTGACCACCACATGGGTACGGGTGGCCGCTAAGCCACAGCGTTGACACTGCTGACAATGCGCCGCAAGCGCCTCCAAGTCGCGGTAGGTACCGGCGGGAATAGGCACCTCAGCGCGCAGCGGAATTTGATCATAGGTAGCAGCATCGAGAGGCGTCGGTGGCGGGGATTCGGCCTCGGTGGGGGCGAGGGTGTCAAATAAGCTAAATTGCAACGGTTCACTCATGTGGATCGTAACTTCCTGAGAATAATGTTAAAGAAACTTCACGAAACTTAGGAAAAACTTAGGACAAATCGCACCAATTTTATGGCGATCGCGGGAAGCTTAATTTATCTCACAAAAGTATTTTACAAATTAATAACTACGGCGAAACAGGTTTCCCACCGCATTGTATAAGAAATACCTGAAGGGTTTAACAGCACGGTTGTTGACCTCACCTAGGGAAACACAGGCTGTTATTCGACCTTTCCGGCACCCACCACTGTGGTGTTCGTGACCTGACATATCCACACCAAGGATCAGCTTGGTCGCTCTAAGGTTGCTTGACACAGCCTTTATGGGTTGACACAAAAACACCATAAAAATCCTGCAATCCCGCTAGGGGCAGGAATGTCAAGAAGTTCTAACTTCTTTAACAACCTTTAAGGAGAATTGATCCATGCTAGATGCATTTGCCAAAGTTGTCGCTCAGGCCGATGCCCGCGGTGAATTCCTCACCAACGCCCAGTTCGATGCCCTGTCCAACTTGGTGAAAGAAGGCAACAAGCGTCTGGATGCCGTCAACCGCATCACCAGCAATGCCTCCACGATCGTTGCTAACGCTGCTCGTGCCCTCTTTGCAGAGCAACCCCAACTGATCCAACCCGGTGGGAATGCTTACACCAACCGTCGTATGGCTGCTTGCCTGCGCGACATGGAAATCATCTTGCGCTATGTGACCTACGCCATTTTGGCCGGTGACTCCAGCGTGCTCGATGATCGCTGCTTGAACGGTCTGCGGGAAACCTACCAAGCCCTTGGTACCCCCGGCTCCTCCGTGGCTGTGGCTATCCAAAAAATGAAAGATGCCGCGATCGCGATCGCCAATGATCCCAATGGCATCACTCCTGGCGATTGCAGCGCCCTGATGTCTGAGATTGCTGGCTACTTTGATCGTGCCGCTGCCGCTGTTGCCTAAGACACAGCTACCGTCTTGTAACTTTGACCGTTCTGAACACGCACATTTTTTAGGGAGATATTTTATCCATGAAAACGCCGATTACTGAAGCTATTGCCGCCGCTGATACCCAAGGTCGTTTCCTTAGCAACACCGAGCTGCAAGCGGTTGACGGTCGCTTCAAGCGCGCTGTGGCCAGCATGGAAGCTGCTCGCGCCCTGACCAACAATGCTCAGAGCCTGATTGACGGCGCAGCCCAAGCGGTGTACCAAAAATTCCCCTACACCACCACCATGCAAGGCTCTCAATATGCCTCGACCCCCGAAGGCAAAGCCAAGTGCGCCCGTGACATCGGCTACTACCTGCGGATGGTGACCTACTGCCTCGTTGCCGGTGGCACTGGTCCGATGGATGAGTACCTCATCGCTGGCTTGTCTGAAATCAACAGCACGTTTGATCTCTCCCCAAGCTGGTATGTGGAAGCTCTGAAATACATCAAAGCCAATCATGGCTTGACGGGCCAAGCTGCGGTGGAAGCCAACGCCTACATCGACTACGCCATTAACGCCCTCAGCTAATAGGCGTTTCCCTTCGTTGCCCGGTGAGGTAAGCAGATGTTGTCGGCGTTGGGCTGACCCTTTGTTTACAGCACCGGGCTTGTTTGTACCCTCGATATTTAGGAGTTTGTACCGTGGCTATTACTGCTGCTGCTTCGCGCTTGGGTACCTCCGCCTTCAGTGATGCTCCGCGGGTGGAGCTGCGTGCCAACTGGAGCGAGGAAGATCTAGAGACTGTCATCCGTGCCGTTTACCGTCAGGTCTTGGGCAATGACTATGTCATGGCATCGGAGCGTTTGGTGAGTGCGGAGTCACTGTTGCGCAATGGCAAAATTACCGTGCGGGAGTTTGTGCGCGCAGTGGCCAAGTCGGAACTATACAAAGAGAAGTTTCTCTACGGCAATTTTCAAACCCGTGTCATTGAACTGAACTATAAGCATTTGTTGGGGCGGGCACCCTACGACGAGTCGGAAGTAATCTTCCATTTGGATCTCTACGAAAATGAGGGCTTTGATGCCGACATTGACTCCTACATTGATTCCCCCGAATACACCGATAGCTTTGGGGATTGGGTCGTGCCCTATTACCGTGGCTTTAATAGCCAGCCGGGTCAGAAAACAGTGGGCTTTAACCGCATGTTCCGTCTCTATCGTGGCTATGCCAATAGCGATCGCGCCCAAGCAGAAGGCAGCATGTCCCGTTTAGCGCGGGATCTGGCCACCAACAGTCCCAATACGGTGGTGCCGCCTTCGAGTAGCGATACGGCCTTTGCCTACTACACCCCCAGTGCCGATGTTCCCCCACGGGCTTGCTTGGGTGGTTCCTTTGGTGAAAGTGGCCGCGTCTATCGCATTGAAGTGGCGGGCATTCGCCAACCGGGCTATCCGGGGGTGCGCCGCAGCAGTACCGCCTTCTTGGTGCCCTATGAGCAACTGTCGAGCAAAATGCAGCAGCTTCAGCGCACGGGTGCTCGCATTGTCAGTGTCAATCCTGCCTAGGAATGTTTGTTTAGCGTCCTTTTGAGATTGGGAGTCAGGTGTCATGTTTGGTCAAACTGCGTCTGGAAGTGCTGCCCTTAGCCCCTCCGGCGCTCGCGTTTTCCGCTACGAGGTTGTGGGTCTGCGTCAAAACGAAGAAACTGACAAAATGGGGTTTCCGATTCGGCGCAGCGGTAGCACCTTTATTACGGTGCCCTACAACCGCATGAATGAAGAGATGCAGCGCATTACCCGCATGGGGGGCAAAATCGTTTCCATTACCCCCGTGGTCGCCTCCTAATTGGCTGATGTCTGGAGAGGGAATGACGGCGGTCTCTGAACCGGTACAACTGACGGTTCCCCAAATGCTGGCGCAGCTTCAGGGGACGGATACCAGTCTCCGCTACTATGCGGCGTGGTGGCTGGGGAAGTTTGGCCTAGAAACAGCAACAGCAGCGGAGCGGCAGGCGATTGTGGCCGCCTTGATTGCTGCTTTGGCCGATGAGGCCGATCGCACAGAATTGGGGGGTTACCCTCTGCGGCGGAATGCCGCCCGTGCCTTGGGCAAGTTGGGCGATCGCCAAGCCGTACCGGCATTAATTGAGTGCTTGCGCTGCGAGGATTTTTATGTCCGTGAGGCGGCGGCCATTGCTCTTGGTCAGTTGGGAGACCCTCAAGCGATCGCGCCCCTGCAATCGCTCCTAGAAGGGGGTGTGGCAATGGCGCGGCTCGTCCCCGGTCGCCCGCATCTGGTGCAGCCAGTGGAAGCCGTGATTGAAAGCTTGGGTCACCTTGGTGCCACTGAAGCCATTGCCCTGATTGAGCCATTCTTGGCTCATGAAATGCCGCGAGTCCAATTTGCCGCTGCGCGGGCACTTTTTCAGCTCACGGGAGCGGCCGAGTATGGCGATCGCCTGCTAGCGGCTCTCAACAGTGAGGATGTGCAACTGCGACGGACAGCGCTTCTGGATTTGGGAGCGATGGGCTATCTACCCGCAGCAGAGGCTATTTTGCAGGCGGGTGTTGAAGCGAGCTTCAAGCTCATTGCCCTCCACGGCATCCTCAGCCAGCAACTGCGGCAGGCCGCCCCAGCCGAACAGACCCTCTCCCTCTTTCAAGGATTGGATCAACTGCTGTGAGTGATCTCCATACCTATATCCATGCCGTTGAGACCGCCACCTCTGCTCCTGCCCTATGCGAGGCGGTGGTTCAGCTTGCCCAGCAAAAAGACACCGCTGCTATTCCCACGCTGATTGCAGTTTTGGGGTACAACAACCCCGCTGCTGCCCAAGCCGCTGTGGCAGGCCTCATTGCCCTTGGGGATGCGGTTGTGGAGCCGCTGTTGGCACAGTTGGATGGATACAACTATGGTGCCCGTGCCTATGGGGTGCGAGTTTTGGGGAGTATTGGTCATCCTGCCGCCCTACGGGTCTTATTGGCTGCCGCGCAGTCGGATTTTGCCCCCAGTGTTCGCCGCGCCGCCACAAAGGCCTTAGGAACGCTCCGCTGGCAGTTAATCACTGAAGAGACGGCAAGAGAGGCTCAATTAAGGGAAGCACTCACAGTTCTTCAACGCAACAGTGAAGCAGCGGATTGGGCGGTTCGCTATGCCGTGGGTGTTGCCCTCGATCATCTGCATCAGCAGGCGGCTGCTCGCGCCCTTCGGGAAGCGGTGCGTTTCCTCCTCAATCATTTGAGCGATCGCGACCCCGACATTGTTGTGCGTTCCCGTTGTCAACTTGCCCTCCAGAGGGACTCTCTGTCCATGCACACCTAAAAGGATTGGAAAGTTATGTCGTTACCCTTGCTGGCTGTGAAGCCCAGAACCCTTGACCAGCGGGTGGTCAGTTATGAAGTCCCCGCCGAGGATGATCCCGTCATCTACCGCCTCACCGATGCCACCGATGCCGCAGACGTGGATGCCCTGATTTGGGCAGCCTATCGCCAAATTTTCAGCGAGCACCTGATTTTGGACTCCTACCGTCAGCCCTTCCTAGAATCCCAACTGCGCAATCGTGCCATTTCCGTACAGGATTTTATCCGTGGCTTGGGTAAGTCCGAGGTCTATCGCGAGCAAGTGGCAGCCGTCAATTCCAATTACCGCCTCGTGGATGTCTCCTTCAAGCGATTCCTTGGCCGCCCCACCTATGGCCAGCAGGAGCAGATTGCTTGGTCGATTATTCTAGCCACCCGTGGCCTAGAAGGATTTATTGATGCCTTGGTGGACAGCGATGAGTACCAGCAAAACTTTGGTGCCGATATTGTCCCCTACCAACGGCGGCGGCGCATGGCGCGTCCTTTTAACCTCGTTAATCCCCGCTACAGCGACTACTGGCGCAACAAGGAAATGTCCCTCAGTGGTCGTTCTTACTATCAAGTGCGCTACTACACCGCAGGGCCACTGGACAAGCAAATTATCCGCGGCGCGATTCCAGCCAACTTCCTCTCTATGGCGCGTTCAATTGTGGTGCCTACCCTCGATACTCAACGCCATGTGGCACGGGCCACCTCCAGTTTGGTGACGGTTCCCAACACCGCCCAAGAGCGGGATCTACCGCCGACACCGGTCAAACCTGTGCCCGTTGCGTTGCCCTATCGTTATTTGCCCTCTCAACCAAAGGTGTAAGCCATGACGATTCCCTTGCTGAGCTATGCCCCTAGTTCCCAAAATCAGCGGGTACCGGGCTATGAAGTGCCCAATGAAGACACCCCTTGGCGCTATTCCCTTGAGGATGCAGTGGATCAGTCGGATATTGATGAACTGATTTGGGCAGCCTATCGCCAAGTGTTTAGTGAACACGTTGTCCTCAAGAGTACCCGCCAGCCCCATTTGGAGTCCCAACTAGCCAATCGTGCCATTTCGGTACGGGATTTTATTCGCGGCTTGGCCAAATCGGAGACATTCCGTCGCTTGGTGGTGGAGACGAACTCCAACTATCGCTTGGTGGAAATTGCCCTGAAGCGGCTCCTTGGGCGTGCCCCTTACAACAAAGATGAGGAACTGGCGTGGTCCATTCGCATTGCCACCGACGGTTGGCAGAACTTTGTGGATACCCTTGTGGATAGTGACGAATATACGCAAAACTTTGGCGATAACACCGTGCCCTACCAGCGTCGTCGCTATAAAGATCGCCCCTTTAATCTGGTGACCCCTCGCTATGGTGACTACTGGCGCGATAAGTTAGAGAACAGTCGCTACAAGTGGGGCGACATTCGCAATTTCTTGGAGATGGCACGATCAGTCAAGGTGACACCTGTGCAATTCAAGCCAGTGTCCACGGCCAATGTGCAAATCCCCGATACCACGCGGCGCGATCGCCCGACTGTACCGGCGTCGATCAACCCGACGGCGACCTTTCCGCTGCGCTAGCTATTGTTTCACTCTTTGACTTGGGAGAGATCCATGGACTTACCTCTACTCGCCTACAAGCCGACGACTCAAAACCACCGCGTCGCTACCTTTGGCATTGCCGATCAAAACGAAGATAGCCCCTATATCTATCGTCTTGAGGATGCGGCCTCCTACCCGGAAATCCGCGAGGTGATCTGGGCCTGCTATCGGCAGGTGTTTAGTGAGCATGCCACCTTAGCCTTTAACCGTCAAATCACCTTGGAATCCCAATTAGTGAACCGAGTGATTACGGTGCGGGACTTCATTCGCGGTCTGGCCAAATCAGAGCGCTTCTACAATACGGTGGTGGCTGTGAACGACAACTACCGTTTGGTGGATGTGTGCCTGCGGCGGTTCTTGGGGCGCAGTGCCTACAACGAAGAGGAAAAAATTGCTTGGTCAATTAAAATCGGCACCCTTGGCTTCTATGGCTTTGTCGATGCCCTCCTCGACAGTGAGGAATACACCAATGCCTTTGGTGACTTTACGGTGCCCTACCAGCGCAAGCGGATGGAGGGACGTCCCTTTAACCTCGTGACGCCGCGCTATGGCTTTGAATACCGCGACAAAGTGGGCACCACTACCACCGATTGGCGGTTTACGCTGGAGAAATTCTACGATCGCAAGTTCCAAGAGCGGCGGCTACCGGAGGGCGACCCCCGCAAATACCGCGATTTGGCAGCAGCGATCGCGCCCAAGACTCGCTATGCCCAGCAGTTGCGTGCTGCTGATATTGATTACTTAGCCAAAGTGCCCCGCCGTCGTTAAATTACGCCCAAGGATGCTTTAATCATCCAGCCGTCGGTAAATTTACTGGCGGCTTTTTCTCATTCGTTCCTGCTTGGAACCCCAGTGCATTTTTGCGTGTCCAATCTAGAGGCTCATTGTTTCTTGCCGCTATGCGCGATTGCCTTTTCCCGTGGCTAGTACCTGCCATTATCACTGCCACCATTCTGCCCGCCAGTAGTCAAGTTACGATTCCAATTACGGTCACCGTCAGTCCCGATCGCCCTGTTTTGGGAGATACGCTGGCCATTGTGGTCAACGCTTCAGAACAGCCCACGGTCGAGGTGGCGGGCAAAGCGCTGCCGGTCTTTTCCATTGGGCCACAGCAATGGCGTGCCTTTGTGGCCACAACACCACTCCAGACCCCCGGCCGCCGTTCATTGGTGGTTCGCTCAGGAAATGAAACCCGCAATATGCTTCTGTGGGTGGGCGATCGCTCCTTTCCTGTGCAAAGGATTTGGCTCCCACCGGGCAAAGACGCCTCAGGAACGGATTTGGAATTTGATCGCGTGGATGCCTTTAAGGCACTGGTCACCCCCGAAAGACTCTGGCAAGGTGCCTTTCGCCGCCCCAACAGTGGCCCTGTGACCACACCCTACGGCGTACGGCGGTACTACAACGGGGTTTTGGCCAAGGACTACTTCCATCGTGGTTTGGACTATGCAGGCCCCAAGGGATCACCCGTAGTAGCGGCGCAGCGGGGGCGAGTGGCCTTAGTGGGGCGAGAATCCCAAGGATTTCTCATCCATGGCAACACGATCGGTATTGATCATGGGCAAGGGGTGCTGACGATTTACCTGCACCTCGATCAAATTCACGTCCAAGAGGGACAAATGGTTGAGGCAGGGCAAGTCATTGGTACGGTTGGCAATACGGGTGCCTCCACAGGACCCCATTTACATTGGGGACTCTACGTTAATGGCGAGTGCGTCGATCCGCGATCGTGGCTGGCTCAGGGTTGGCAGTAGTTGCGATATAACTCGCTTCTGAGCCTAGTTTAGGGTCAACAAATGGGGGATAATGCTAGTTCAGAGGTAGCCGCTTCGCTACCATTGCCGCTGATAAGATTTGGGAGTTAGCAACAATGACGATTCTCTTTCAACTGGCTCTTGCTGCCCTTGTCATCCTCTCCTTTGTGATGGTGGTGGGTGTGCCAGTGGCCTACGCCTCTCCCCAAGATTGGGATCGCTCAAAGCAGTTAATTTTCCTTGGCTCTGGGCTATGGATTGCCCTAGTGCTAGTGGTAGGCGTTCTCAACTTTTTTGTGGTTTAGTTCAGCCAGCGTTGGCGATAGACTTCGTACAAGAGCACTGCTGTGGCGATCGCCACATTGAGGGATTCAACATTTGGCTCCTGAGGAATCCGCAGTGCCGTAAACGTGAGATCTTGGTAGGCCGGGGGTAACCCTTGGCCTTCATTTCCCATGACCAGTAAGGTCCGTTGACGAAAATCCGCTTGCCAATAGATCAGTGGCGCGGTTGGTAATGTGACGACTATTTGCCATCCTTGGGCTTGGTAGGCTTTGAGAGTGGCCAAACCATCGCTAACAGTTTGCATCGGTAGGCGAAACCACTGGCCGGCACTGGCACGCAACACTTTTGGATGGGTCATGTCCACGCAATCGGGGGTCAACAATAGCCCCTCAACACCCACGGCGGCAGCGGTACGAATAATCGTTCCCAAGTTGCCCGGATCCTGAAGCGTGACTAAGCACAGACCTAAACGCTGGAGTGGCAAGGTAGGAAGGGGTGTATAGTTGGCAACAGCAACAACGCCATCGGGAGTGGTTGTCGTACAGAGGGCAGTCAGTACCTCTTCACTGACTTCAACGGTGCGATCGCTCCTATGGACAACCTGCTGCCAAAATGTTGGCGACTGCTTTGCTTGCCAAGCGCTGGTATAGCAAACCACCGATAAGCGATAGCCGGCTGCCAGTGCCTCTTGGAGCAAATGAGTCCCCTCTAAAAGCAAGTGCCCTTGGCGATATTTGCGGTGGTGCAGCCTACGGATCGAGCGCACCAAGGGATTCTGCCGACTGGTAATGATCACGACTGAATCCAGCGCTCAAGTAAACGTTCCAGATAGGGAGTCAAGAGTGCGGTTTGCGCGGCTTGAGCTTGAATCTCTGTGGCGGATTGAATGTAAGGGCCGGGGACTAGCTCGTGCTGACAGTGCTGAATCAACTCCCCAAGGCTAGCGGGGGTCACTTCTAAGTGAAACTGAAGACCAACAACGCGATCGCCCCACAAGAATCCTTGTTGCGGACAGGTGGCACTTTTGGCGAGGGGCATCGCATCCGGAGGGAGGCTAAACATCTCCCCATGCCAATGCAGCACCGTCAGTTGGGGTGGCCAATCCTGAAACCAAGGATGCGCTTGGGCGGCTGCTGTCAGTTCAATGGGAAACCAGCCGATTTCCTTCGTGGGTGCTGGGGTGACCTCTGCCCCTAGGACTTGTGCCAAGAGCTGAGCACCAAGACAAATCCCGAAAATGGGTAACCCGTTGGCGATCGCTTGGCGCAAAAAGGCCTTTTCAGACCCTAACCATGGATAAACAGCCTCATCGTGTACCCCCATAGGGCCGCCCATCACAATCAGCGCATCCACCTCCGTCAATGCGGGTAGCGGCTCGCCTGCATAGAGATGACTGCCTTGCCAATCAAAACCACGGGCGATCGCCCACTGGGCAATGTAGGCAGGGGTCTCAAAGGGCACGTGCTGGAGATAATGCAGGCGCATGAACTCGCTTAAGAAGAACTGCCGCCTTCATTCCCAAGGATACGGGATTTATACTCATTCACCTTTTGGCCAAGTTCACGGCGACCGGACTCAAAGAGGACATAGCGATAGAGAAACCAACAAGTGTAGCCAAAGCCTACGAGTTCACAGGTCGGGCCTAGGAGGGGAATGGCATTCACTACTTCCAAAATGGCAACCGCTAGTGCCACAAAAGGAATGGTGGCAAGAATGATGAGGAGGGTGCGCAGGGGCTGCTTGTATTCACCCACAAATGCACTAACCTGATCGGGGAAGACCGTGAGGAGCCAATAGAGTTTTTCACGAGCCTGTTGCCACTGTTCATCCGTGAGACCGCCCACCTTCGGCGGCGCTGGCTGAGACTCTACTTCCGCTAAGGGTGCTGGTGCCGGCGTTGGTTCAAAAATAGGCTTTTCCGTATGGGTAGTTTCTGTGGTTGGGGATGTCTCAAATTCATTCATGTGCTTAAGTTCCTTCAGTACCTCAGCAAGTTTAGGCTAAGTTCACCGATCAGCGTTGGCTAATAGCTAATAATTGTTTAACATAGGTGGTGCCTTACCGCTAGCATCCCCTGTCCCCAAAAGACGGCTCTAATCATTAAGCACCCAAGTATCCTTGCTCCCGCCCCCTTGGGAAGAATTCACCACCAATGAGCCACGCTTCATCGCCACCCGCGTCAGACCACCGGGATGGACATAAATTTCCTTGCCGTACAGGATATAGGGGCGTAAGTCCACATGGCAGCCGACAATTTCATCCCCCAGCAGGGTGGGCACGCGCGACAGCGAAAGGGTGGGCTGGGCAATGTAGTTGCGGGGATTGGCTTTGATGCGCTCTGCAAATTCTGCCCGCTGCTCAGTCGTGGCTTGGCAACCAATGAGCATGCCATAGCCGCCGGACTCGTTGGCAGATTTCACCACGAGGGAATCGAGGTTCTTGAGCACATGATCCAACTGTTGTGGCTCCCAACACAGGTAGGTGGGCACATTGGGTAGTAGGGGTTCCTCACCGAGATAATAGCGAATCATTTGCGGCACATAGGCATAAATCACCTTGTCATCGGCCACGCCAGTTCCGAGGGCATTGGCGATCGCCACCCGCCCTTGGCGATAAACCTCCATCAGACCCCTGACCCCCAGCATCGAATCAGGACGAAATACCGCTGGATCAATGAAGTCATCATCAATGCGGCGATAGACCACATCCACGCGCTTCAGACCCTTGGTTGTGCGCATTTGTAGGTAACCATCAGCCACCACCAGATCCCGCCCTTCCACGAGCGTTACCCCCATTTGCTGAGCAAGGAAGGAATGCTCAAAATAGGCGGAATTGTACATCCCCGGCGTCAGTACCACCACGGTCGCATCCGGTAGGCCGGGGGGCGCAAGGTTCAGCAGCGTTTCTAGGAGACGGCTGGGGTACTCGTCCACAGGTTGAATGTGCAGTTCTTTGAAGACAAGGGGAAACGTGCTTTTCATCACGCGGCGGTTTTCCAGCACATAGGAGACCCCCGAAGGGCAGCGCAGGTTATCTTCTAGAACATAGAAGGTGCCATCGCGATCGCGCACTAAGTCGGTACCCGTAATATGGCACCAAATGCCCCCCGGCGGCTTCAGGTCGTGGCAGGGACGCAGATAGCCCTTGGCCGACTCAATGATTTCCCGTGGGATGACACCATCCTTAATAATTTTTTGCTCACCATAGACATCAGCAATAAATGTATTGAGCGCCGCAATCCGTTGCTTGAGACCCCGTTCAAGGGCTTGCCACTCTTGGGCGGGAATGACCCGCGGCAGAATATCAAAGGGCATGATCCGCTCGGTGCCCTCGGCAGCACCATAGACCGTGAATGTGGCGCCAATGTTAAACATCACCTGTTGGGCGGTTTTTTGGCGCTGTTGCAGTTCTCCCGCTGGCAGCGATCGCACCCGTTGTAACAGCGGTTCAATAAAAGGTCGTGGTTGGCCTTTGGCTAGAAACCACTCGTCGTAAAAGTCTTCCGGATCGTAGTTCTCAAATTCCAGCATTGATATTCCTTGGTGGCGATTTCCCTCAATGGTCTTGCTCGAGAGGAGTCGGCAAATCTGACACCGCCACTAAATGAAACCCCATTTGACAGCGAAAGTGTTGACATCCCGCTTCAGCAGTACTCCCTAGAGGCGCCCCACAACGGAGCTGACCCTCCTGCCAGCGGGGTTTGCCTTGGCGATCAGCAAACAAGCAGGATTGACACACAGACTGTGACGGTAAAATCTGATTTTGGGTGAGGATCACAAGCATTGGACACCTCCCGCCGATCAGAGCCTTTAATAGGCCGTCTTTATAGAACCTGATAAAAATAAAGACTCTAACCCCAATGTTTTTATCTTACCGTGAAAGCCTAGCGGATACGGTTGACGACCACTGCTAACTTTGCTACAAATTGCAACTCGCAGCCCCTTGCTTAAATCGGCAGCCAAGACGGTATGGGGAAGACGGTTTGCTACGATAGATACTCTAAGATCAATGAAATTCTTGTTGCCCCTTGAGCTGTAATCCATGTTTGACGCCCTTGCTGAACGCCTTGAATCTGCTTGGAAAACCCTACGGGGTCAAGACAAAATTACCGAAAACAATATCCAAGAAGCTCTTAGGGAAGTGCGCCGTGCCCTGTTAGAGGCCGATGTCAACCTCCAGGTCGCTAAAGACTTTATTGAAAATGTGCGTCAGCGGGCGATCGGTGCTGAGGTCATTGCCGGGGTTCGTCCCGATCAGCAATTTATCAAAATTGTTTACGATGCCCTTGTTGAGGTCATGGGGGAATCCCACAGTCCCCTTGCTCACGTGGAGCCACCCCCCACGATTATTCTCATGGCCGGTTTACAGGGAACGGGGAAAACCACCGCCACAGCAAAGCTCGCCCTGCACCTGCGCAAAGAACGCCGCAGCACCCTCTTGGTGGCCACCGATGTCTATCGTCCCGCTGCGATTGATCAGTTGATTACCCTTGGCAAACAAATTGACGTGCCCGTGTTTGAGATGGGTACAGAAGTTAGCCCCGTGGAAATTGCTCGCCAAGGGGTGGCCAAAGCCAAGGAACTCGGTGTGGATACCGTGATTATTGACACAGCGGGGCGCCTACAAATTGATGCCGAGATGATGGCAGAACTGGCGGCCATTAAAGATGCGGTACAACCCCACGAAACCCTCTTAGTAGTAGATGCGATGACGGGGCAAGAGGCGGCCAACCTCACCCGTGCCTTCCATGAGCAGGTGGGGATTACGGGAGCCATTCTCACCAAACTGGATGGGGATACACGCGGCGGTGCAGCTCTCTCGGTGCGTCAAGTCTCCGGACAACCGATTAAGTTTATTGGTGTTGGTGAAAAAGTCGAGGCTCTCCAACCTTTCTATCCCGATCGCTTGGCCTCTCGCATCTTGGGGATGGGGGATGTCCTCACCCTTGTCGAAAAAGCCCAAGAGGAAGTGGACTTGGCCGATGCCGAAAAAATGTCCCGCAAAATCC
The DNA here is from genome assembly GCF_031583515.1 of Thermosynechococcus sp. QS41. Taxonomy (NCBI): domain Bacteria; kingdom Bacillati; phylum Cyanobacteriota; class Cyanophyceae; order Acaryochloridales; family Thermosynechococcaceae; genus Thermosynechococcus; species Thermosynechococcus sp. QS41. The sequence continues at coordinate 1,445,317 of NZ_CP134181.1, read as the reverse complement.
TCGAAGCCCAGTTTGACTTTGATGACTTCCTCAAGCAACTGCGCCTACTAAAAAATATGGGTTCCCTTGCGGGAATTATGAAGCTCATCCCCGGCATGAATAAAATTTCAACGGAGCAACTCCAGCAGGGCGAAGTACAACTCAAACGGGCGGAAGCAATGATTAACTCCATGACCCGCGAAGAGCGTCGCAATCCTGAACTTCTCGCTAGCTCCCCCAGTCGCCGTGAACGGGTTGCCAAAGGTTCTGGTTATCAAGTAGCCGATGTAACAAAGTTGGTCAGCGATTTCCAGCGGATGCGATCCCTGATGCAGCAGATGGGTCAAGGGGGCTTTCCGGGAATGGGTATGCCGGGTATGAACCCAATGGGTCGAGGGGGTCGTGCTCAGGCTCCCAAAAAGCCCAAGAAGCAAAAGAAACGCAAAGGCTTTGGCGTTCTTTAACCACTGCCCCGACTACAAGGGGCGATAGACCCGATAGTTAATGTGGGGAAAGATATTGTCAATGGCTTCCACTTTTTCCAGCCAACCCGCATCAATTTTTTGTGCCTTGATGTCATCATAGAGCTTGTGGAAGCGCATCAAGTGGCTACGGGTGCGGCGAACCGCATAGGGTACCATCGTTCCCGTCCGCATAATAAAAGCCCAGTCTGAGGATTGGGCAAGGAGTAATTCCCGTGCCGCTTGGTTGAGGGCACGCCAACTCAGTTCATCCCACGGCTCCCCCTTGGCCAGTTCAATCATCCGTTCAGCGGCCTTATGGAGGTGGGGGTAAATCCAAGCATTGGTGTCATTCAGCCAGTATTCATGGAAGCCCTTGTAGCCCCAACTGGACTGGGACGGACGGCACACCTGCTGGGTGGGATGGGCGCGCAAATAGTCTGCCAAGTGGGTCATGGCAAAGGTGTCTTGGTCAAACCACACTTTGCGGAAGAGAAAGTCAAGGAACCAAGGCCCTTCGTACCACCAGTGACCATAAAGTTCCGCATCGTAGGGAGAGACCACAATCGGCGGGCGCTGCATTAGGTGGTATAGGTAGCGAATTTGGTTTTCGCGGTTAAACATGAAATTGGCGGCGTGCTCGGCTGCTTTTTCCCGAGCCCAGTAGGGGTCATAGAGCTGCTTCTCTCCCAGTCCTAGGCCACGACCCGTAATTTTGTGGTACTTAATTCCCGTATTTTTGCGTTGGCCATTGGGCATGATGTAGGGCTTGATGTATTCGTACTCCGCTTCCCACCCCAAGTCCTTGTAGAACTCACGGTATTCAGGCGCTCCCGGATAGCCCACCTCCGATGACCACACCTGCTGTGAGGATTCATGATCACGGCCAAAGGCAGCCACCCCAGTTTCGGTGAAAATAGGCGCATAGGTGCCAAAGCGAGGCCGCGGACGGGCATAGAGAATACCATGGCCATCAGTAATGAAATAGCGCAAACCCGCATCGGCCAGCATTCGCTCTAGGCCTTCGTAATAGGCGCATTCTGGCAGCCAAATGCCCTTGGGCGGGCGGCCAAAGGTTTGTTCATAGTGCTCACAGGCCACTTGCAGTTGTGCCCACACCGCTTGGGGATACATTTTCATGAGGGGCAGGTAGCCGTGGGTGGCACCACAGGTAATGATTTCAAGGTTATTGGTGTCTTGAAACTGCTTAAAGGCCTTGACGAGGTCGCGATCGTAGTTTTCCCATGTCTGCCGTACGCGGTTGAATTCTTGGGCATAGTGCTCGGCAAGGTAGCGGATGTGGCCATTGTAGGTATTGCGCTCTACCTCTAGTTCTGCCAGTTCCTCTAGTTTTGCCAAGTGCTGATCGTAGCGTTCCTGAAGTAGCGGATCCCGCAGCATTGAAATTAATGGCGGCGTCATACTCATTGTGATTTTGAAGTCCACGCCGTCACGCTTTAGCCCCTCAAACATCCAGATCAGGGGCACATAGGTTTCGGTAATTGCCTCAAAGAGCCACTCTTCTTCTAAAACGTAGTCACTCTCGGGGTGGCGGACAAAGGGGAGGTGAGCATGCAAAACCAGCGCTAAATAACCAATTGCCATAGGAAGCTTGCCTATTTATGTATTTGGGACAACGGCAGGGGATCAATGAGATCAGTTGAGTTTCCCTCATCTTAGGCGAAATAGCCAAATCTGCAACGGGTAATTTTTATCTTTTCTTCAGATTTATCGTTGGTGCCATCCTCCTGTGATTGATGGCGCGTACAGCTGCCCTTTGCTGAAATAGGGGATAGGAAATCAAATCCTTGCCGGCACTGGCTTTTACAGCTGTGAGCGTGTGCCATCCTTGGGAAAAGGGCTGTAGGGTTGCCAACCCATGCCTTGAAATTTTGGTTCTTGGGGTGGGTGGAGAATCTCGACAAGAATTTCAAGGGAATCCACTAAGCGGGGGCCGGGGCGGTTGAAATAGGCGTTGCCATCAACAATGTACAGTTGACCTGTTTGCAGGGCACGCAATTGCTGCCATTGGGGATAAGTGTGCAAGGCTTGGTCAAGTTCTTGACGGCTGCGTTCGAGGTCAAAGCCACAGGGCATGACAATGATCACCTCCGGGTCGATCGCCAGAAGTGTTGACCACTCAATGTAGGGGGAATGTTTTCCTGCTGTACCGAGGACATTTTCACCCCCCGCGAGGGCAATCAATTCCGGTACCCAATTGCCACTGGCCATGAGGGGGTCAATCCATTCAATGGTCGCGACTTGCCGCCGCGGGCGATCGCTCACCCCTGCTTGACAGGCATGAATTCTGGTGTGTAGCGAATTCAGTAGGGGGTCGGGAGAGACACCGAGGGCAAGACCCACCCGCCGAATATCCTGCCAGACATCCTCAAGGCAATGGGGTTGGAGGGAAATTAACTGCGGTGGTGGCTCAAAGAGTCTGGCGATCGCCCCCTGCACCTCTGCCAAGGTTACAGCACAAACATCGCATTGATCTTGGGTAATGATGTGGGTCGGTTTTAGTGCTTGCAGGGTCGCCAGTTCCAAGTCATAAATGCCCAGAGCCGATCGCAGGAGGTCTTGAACCGCCCGATCAATTGCTAAACTTGACTGCTGTGTATCTAACCTTGCCCGTGTACAAACAGGCAATGTCTTCACCTCTGGCGGATAGTCACATTCATGGCTACGCCCCACAAGAAACGGTGTCAATCCTAGGGCAGCAACAATTTCTGTGGCACTCGGTAGGAGCGAAACGAGGCGCATCTTGTCGGCGATGCCAGGAGCCAGAATTGAACTGGCGACACGAGGATTTTCAGTCCTCTGCTCTACCAACTGAGCTATCCCGGCTTGAAAGTGCTTCATGATTCTAGCAAGCGTCTAGGTGCGATGACAAGTCTCTCAGAAAATCAATTAGGGCAAACGCATACTATCGCATACTATATGGAAAGGTCTTGACCACGATTCTGGAGCCGACTAAGCTGCCCTTATAGTGACAGTCCCCTTGTGGAGCCTCCTAATGGGTATTCAAGTTGTTGCCACCACTCCCTTCAAGGATCAAAAACCCGGCACCTCTGGGTTGCGTAAGGCGGTACCTGTTTTCCAGCAGCCCCATTATCTGGAAAACTTTATCCAAGCGATTTTTGACACCATTGAGGCACCGCAGGGGCAAACCCTTGTCCTAGGGGGTGATGGCCGTTACTTCAATGCTGAGGCGATCCAAGTCATCCTCAAAATGGCTGCAGCCAATGGCTTTGCACGGGTCAAGGTGGGGCAAAATGGCATTCTCTCAACGCCAGCCGCCTCCTGTGTGATTCGCAAGTATGGGGCGATCGGTGGCATTATTCTCTCAGCCAGTCACAACCCCGCAGGGCCACAGGGAGATTTTGGCGTTAAGTTCAATATTGCCAATGGCGGGCCTGCGCCAGAGAAAGTGACCAACGCGATCTATGAGCGGAGCCTTGCCCTCACCAGCTACAAAATCTACACAGCCCCCGATGTGAATCTGCACACCCTTGGGGAGTTTCCCTTGGGTGAAATGATTGTTGAAGTCATTGACCCCGTCGCCGATTATCAAACATTGCTGGAGACTCTTTTTGACTTTGATCGTATTGCTGAGGTCATTCGCACCGGGAAGCTGCGCCTTGTCTTTGATGCCATGCACGCGGTTACGGGACCTTATGCCCATCGGATCATTGAAAAACGCCTAGGGGCACCCCAAGGCACGGTGCAAAATGGTGTGCCGCTACCGGACTTTGGTGGTGGTCATCCCGACCCCAATTTGGTCTATGCCCATGACTTGGTGCAGCAACTCTTTGGCGAGCAGGCTCCTGATTTTGGTGCGGCCTCCGATGGTGATGGCGATCGCAACATGATTTTGGGGGCACACTGTTTTGTTACCCCCAGTGATAGCCTAGCCATTCTGGCCGCCAATGCCCAACTGGTGCCCGGCTACAAAGACGGCTTAGCGGGGATTGCCCGTTCGATGCCCACGAGTCAAGCGGCCGATCGCGTTGCGGCCAAGCTGGGGATTGACTGTTATGAAACCCCCACGGGCTGGAAGTTTTTTGGCAACCTCCTCGATGCCGGTAAAGTCACCCTCTGCGGCGAGGAAAGCTTTGGTACCGGATCAAACCATGTACGCGAGAAAGATGGCCTCTGGGCTGTGCTTTTTTGGTTGAATATCTTGGCTGTCCGCCAAACCTCCGTGGCCGAGATTGTCAAAGCCCATTGGCAAACCTATGGCCGCAACTACTACTCCCGCCATGACTACGAAGGCATTGAGAGCGATCGCGCCCACACCCTGATGAGCCAACTGGAGCAAAAACTGCCCAGCTTCGTGGGTCAGACCTTGGGTGCCTACACCGTGGCCACTGCCGATAACTTTAGCTACACCGATCCAGTGGATCACAGCGTCAGCCAAAATCAAGGGATTCGGCTGATTTTTGAGGATGGCAGTCGCATTGTCTATCGCCTATCGGGAACGGGAACCCAAGGGGCAACACTCCGGGTCTATTTGGAGCGCTTTGAACCCAATCCTGGCCAGCAGCACCTCGATGCCCAAGTAGCACTCGCCGATTTAATTCAACTGGCCAATGAAGTGGCGAATATCCAAGGCTTAACGGGGCGCGATCGCCCCACGGTCATCACCTGATCGCTATGAAAATTCTCCATGTGTCCGATATTCACCTAGGCAGTGGCCTCAGTCATGGCCACATTAACCCGGCCACCGGCTTGAATACGCGCCTTGAGGATTTTATTGCTGCTCTGGCCACCTGTATTGACCGTGCCCTCAGTGAACCCGTTGATCTGGTGCTCTTTGGCGGTGATGCCTTTCCCGATGCCACGCCACCCCCTCTCGTCCATGAAGCCTTTGCCAGCCAATTTCGCCGCTTGGCCGATGCCCGCATTCCCACGGTTTTGCTGGTGGGCAACCACGATCAGCACGCCCAAGGACAGGGGGGCGCCAGCCTCAGTCTTTATCGCACCCTTGGGGTGCCTGGTTTTATCGTGGGCGATCGCTTGGCTACCCATCGCATTGAAACTCGCCGCGGCAGTGTTCAAGTCATTACCCTCCCTTGGTTAACGCGATCTACGCTCCTCACTCGGCCAGAAACCAGTGGCCTTTCCCTTGCCCAGGTGCATCAACTGCTCCTAGAGCGGCTGCGCCTTGCCCTTGAGGGGGAAATTCGCCAACTTGATCCGGCCTTGCCCACTGTCTTACTGGCCCATGCCATGGTGGACACCGCCCAGTACGGCTCTGAACGCTATTTGAGTGCCGGCAAAGGTTTTACGATTCCCCTGAGTTTTTTGGCGCGCCCCTGTTTTGACTACGTTGCCCTTGGCCATGTGCATCGCCATCAAGTCCTGTGTCACGATCCACCCGTGGTCTATCCCGGCAGCATTGAGCGGGTGGATTTTGGTGAAGAGGGGGAAGAAAAGGGCTATGTCTTAGTGAACCTTGCTAAGGGCAAAACAGAATTTCAGTTTTGTCCCCTACCCACCCGCCCCTTCCGCACCATTCGTGTGGACTTAACCGAGCTGGAACTGGATCCCCAAGCCGCCCTCTTGGGGGCGATCGCCAGCGGGGAGATCAGCGGGGCTGTGGTGCGGGTCATGTATCAACTGCGCCCCGATCAAATTCCCCTGATCAACCTCCATGAACTGCAAAAAGCGCTTGAACGTGCCCACAGCGTCAGCCTTCTGCCTCAACTGGTGAATAGCCAGCCCATTGCCCGCCTGCCAGAAGTTGCCCTCGAACAGTGCCTTGACCCCAGCCATGCCCTGCAACTCTATCTGGATCATCACCCTGACCTTGAACCGCTGCACCAAGATCTGCTAGCGGCACTCCAAACCCTTAATGGCCACTCTGAAGAAGAGAGTCAAGACACTCCAGAGATGCCGCGATCGCCTGAAGGGCGCGCTGCGCGAACGCCCGAACCTGTGATTCAGCAACTGAAATTGCTCTCCTAGCCTGAAGTTAAGCTTTGACTCAAGTCCGGTAGGCTAGGCTGGAGTTAGGCATTAAAAATTGTGTTTGAATTTGCGAGATTCAGCCATGACTCAGACTCCCGTTAGAAAGGTTACCTTTGCGGAGTTCCTTGATTATGATGCGGCAGATCATCGCATTGAATTAGAAAATGGCGAAATTATTACCATGCCAACCGGTAGCCCCCTACATATCGCAATTATCCGATTTTTATTCACCACGCTTGAAAACGAAATTAAGGGGAATCATTTACCCTTCGAAATTTTCCCCGGTGGCATTGGCGTGCGCACTGGCCTGCGAACATCACGGGAACCAGACTTATGCATTTTGCACCGCGAAGACTGGGACGCTCTGCGCAAACAAAATCTGCTTCGGCGATCGTCGAACGCCCACCGCTTTTAGTGGTAGAAGTGGTTAGTCCGGGCAATGGGAATCGCGATCGCCCAAAGGGCGCGCTTCGCGATCGCGACTATCACACAAAACGTCGAGAGTATGCCGAAATGGGCATTCCTGAATATTGGATCGTTGACCCTGAAGAACAAAAGGTGGTGCTTTGCGTTGTAGTCGGTCAATCTTATCAGCTCACCGAATTGCAAGGACAATCCCTAACTTCGATCAACGCTACTCCCGCAATTGGTGTTGAGGGCTGAGCAACTCTTCAACCTTGAGCACCCCCCAAAGCAATGGTCACTTTTCTCAGAGGTTAGGGCGAAAGCCCACGGCGTGGAATCTGAGGGAGACAGGGCAAGAGGGTGCTCGGCATCTTGGGCAAACTTTTTCTTCTAGCTTGTTGACATTTTTTCTCATCTGTCTTAGGCTAAGTTTTAGTGTTCTCCTCTCTGAGGAATCGGCAGGCGGGGTCAGTCATTGCGACGACCCCATTTTTTCTTTAGTCGCTACGGTTGATCCTCAGAAAGCGCTCGATCTCCCGCCCCTTCGGGGAAGTTAACTATTGCCAAAGATTTGCAAATTCTTGGTAGGGAATATGGCGGCTACAGTACCACAGCACGGTATAGGGAGCCATCAGGTAGGGTTCTTCTTGCGCCTTAAAAACCGCAATTTTCTGGCAAACCCACGGGATGACTGTAGTTGAGATGTAGGGAGTTAGGGGCTGCTGCAATTCATCGAGAGCCGCTAGGCCATAGTAAAAGCCGAGAATATCTTGGGTTTCCTGCGCCTTGACCAAGAGCGATCGCAGGGTCGCCAACACAAGGGGATGCTCAGGGGAAATGCGGTGAAGGGCACGCACCGCCGCCATCAATGTTTCCAGATCGTAGGCCTGCTGCTCAATGATTAACTCAAGGGTGTCAATGGCTTGGGGATGATTCGGACTAACCATGCCAAGGGCGCCGGCAAGGGCAATCTGGTGGGACTGCACCGTGGCCAAGCCCAAATAGCGCTCTAGTCGGCCAACAACCTCCCACTGCCGCACCCCCGCTTGGTGTAAACAGCGACTGGCAAGGATCACATCCTCTAGGTATGAGGAGTTACGAAAAATTTCTAGGGCAACATTGCTAGCTTCAACCGCCCAACGGCCCTTTGCCGTAATCAGAACAGAGGCGATCGCCAGTTTCAGGCGGTTAGACTGTTGGGGATAATGGAGCAGCCGCTGTAAAAACTGCTGTAGGCGCTCTCCCGTGGTGCTGTCCCAAACGCTCCTGACCAGCTTGGCATCTAGCTCCTTGAGAAATTGCTGACACTCCGCTAATAGCTCTTCGCGCACTTGGGGCTTGGTGTCTTGGCGTAAGGTATCCTCTAAAACTTGAAACGCTGTACTGAGGTGGCTGACATTGGGATATTGCTGCGCAATTAAAAAAGCGGCACGGACACGGGGGAGGCCCCGCTGCTCCACCACCAAGGATTCCAAGTAAGGCAGCAGCTGTTGGCTAGAGATCCGCGGTAGAAGTTGCCGAGCCTCAGCCTCTAGGGCAGGAAAGAAAAAGGCCAACTCCGCTTGAGGGGAAAAGCCACCGATAGTGCGTTCGAGGCCGCAGACCCAGTGGGCAACATTCGCAAAGGCATCTTGGTAGTTTTGCTGTGGCCTTTGGGGACTGCAACCCCCAGGAATTGCTGTCACCCAGCGACTAGGATCTTGGGCGTGGGGCAGGAGTTGCGCCAGTTCCAGTTGCCAGCGACACCAGTAGAGGAATGCGGGAAATTTAGAAACCCTTGGGGAGGAGCGATCGCCCCCAGACACACCAACTGTAACAGCAGGGGCTTCTGATCGGCGTAAATGGTGCCAGTGGGGGCAGCGCGCTTGGGGATGGCGGCAAATTAAGGGCAGCGCTGATGTGCCCGGCAGATGATCATCGCAGCGACTCAGTTCGCGTAATTGCGATCGCGCTTGAGCTACAGCGGCATAGAGATCTGCACCGCCGTGAAAGTTCTGTAAAAAGTACTTCAAAAACAACTCAGCGGCAATATTCGGAACCGCTTCGCGCATCACGATCGCGTGGGGCAAGCCCAACTGAATCAAAAACTGTCCTAGGGGAATACTGTCGCAGGAATTAAAGATCGCCAGTTGCAGCCCCTGCTTCACTGCGGTTTTAAGCGTCTCATAAAGCCTGTAAATCTGTAATGGTTCCTCTTCATTGTTGATAATAATGCCATTACCCTGACTATGCCCAGCAAAAAAGAGAATGTCCCAGGGCTGACACCACAGGGAATAGAGTTCACTTAATTGGGGCGATCGCAGGCAGTGGAGTTCGACATTGGGTAACGCCCTGAGAGCCTCAAGATCCCCCTTGAGATCAAGGTCGCCATTCGCGCCAAAAATTGCCAGAATCCGTACTCCCTCATGGTGCGCTGTCGAAGACTTCAGGGACTGATACACCATTGGTGAAAACACCACATCCAGATTGCTGTGTTGGCGAATCGGTGTCCAGTCGTGCCATGGATAGTGCCACAGTTCAACAAAATCTGTCTGCACAGAAATGCGGTGAATCTCGTTCATCGGCGGCGGCAAGATAAAGTTGCCTAGGCCAAAAAATGAAGTCTGCTCCTTAGAAAGTGAAGTTTGCTCATTGATCTGTTCCTCGCAGAGATAACTGATGCGCGTATTGTGCAACCACGTGCCAAGGGTAGTCACAAGGTCAGTGTAGTTTTGCCGTACCTCTTTAAGGAGGGTGGGTTGCTGAGTACCAATGTTCGTAATCTGGTTACCGCTAGCCCCCAGACGAGTATTCTTCGCATAGCCGTGATAGGCGTCGCGCCACTGCCGATACCGGTGCGGAAGGTGAGGCATTGCTGGAAACTCTACAGGATACACCCCATAGGCATCCACTTGGCTTTCTGTCCCCAATAATAGGCGACCCTTGAAGGAATGCTGCTCAAGGCAACCCCCGTAGATTTCGAGACAGACGTGTTTCATCGCAGCGGCAATCAAAAAGAGCCAATGCAGCTAGACAACAAAAGTTTCCGTGATTTTAGCATCTCCATAGGCCAATGTGATGCCAAAAGTTTCGCCAATTTGTCCCCAAAACTTGTACTGCACCGCTTGATCCTGCTGCCGACTAGTGACTTGGGCAAAGGTATTGCCATTGGCCTCAGTAATCATCAAAACCAAGTCTGGGGGCAAGGTTTCACCTACCTTGAGGGCAGTGACGCGCACAAGAATATTGGCAGACATCGTATCTCGCGGCAGTACGGCCATGACCAAGCCGAAGGACTGTCCGCCGAGGGCAAGACCCAAGTCCACGGTACGAGTTTTCCACACCCCTGCTTCTGGGGCAGTGGCATCTTTAGCGTGGAGATATTCTGCCGCCATCCAGCGCAATCCTTCATCGGCAGTGGTGGCAATCAGGTCTTTGAGGAGGGCAACCGCTTGGCGACAATCCTCCGTTTCCAAGGCTTGGCGTAATTGAGCTTGAGCTTGCATGGCTTCTAAGGTGTCATTGGAGCGCAATGCCCACTCTGGCGATGTCCAGCCCAGCTTCCAACTGATGTAGGGATTGAGCATTGCGCCCTCCGCCAGCAACTCCTGCGCCTCTTGCCACACTTGACCCAACAGGTTGCTCACGCCCTTGGTCTTGGCATAAAGCCAGAGACTCAGCCGCTGCGGATGACAGGCCAAAAAGAGATCAAGGCGATGGCGAGGTTGCCCAATGATGTGCAGCCATTCCTCTAGGGGCAACACCAAGCGGGGCAAGAGCATCTCACCACTGGCAATTTGCTGAAGCGTGGCTGTGGGAATCGCAGTTGCGGCAGGTGATGGAACAGGGATGTGATGGCAGGCCGGCAAGGCAGCGAGGAGGGGCACATCTTCGATCATGTCCTCGCGATCGAGGGTGTAGGTACGGCTCAAGGCATCAATGGCAGAACGATTCACACTGCTAGTCGGTGCATAGCCCCAGAGTCTGACCTGCGCTTCTTCAGCAAAGACTTGTACGCCCAAGATGTAATCGGGTTTCCAAGCGGCAATGTGCAACCATTCCTGAGGAATGCGGCACTCGTCAAGCTCTATAGAAGTATCAGGCACAATCAACACTTGACCGATGGCGGTCTTCAGCAGGGTGCCGTTGACAAACTCCCAGAAGATGGGCAGTTCGACGGTGGAGAGGAAGGGGTCGGCACTAATGCCCATTGCTGCGAACCAGTCACGCACAGCTACATAGGCCATCGCATTTATTCGCACACTGCCACGACGGTAAGCGCGGGCGGCCGCTGTGATCTGCTCGATCCACTGGCGATCGCCAGCATCTGCTAAATCAATGTGAACGTGTTCCGTGTGCGCCATCGGTGGCGCATCTATAGCAGTGAGAAACGAAAGTGATAGCGATGTCATGGTTCCTTACCTAAGTACAACAACTCCCAAAAGTTCATACCGTTTACAAAACAGTCAAAATGCACCCTCATAACGACAGTGTTCTGCCATACCTACCTGATCACACCGCTGACAAGACCCTGCTAACACTTTATAACCCTCCTTCAACCACAGGTTGACAGCCACTGTTGCCTCCTTAAGGCGTTCAGGATGCGTGGGTTGGTTAAGGCCGGCGAGTACCGCTTTCGCCAAATGACCACGAATCCGCTCTAGGGCACGAGACACTTGATATTGTTTTGCAAAGCCTAAGTGCTGGGCAATTGCTTGTTGGCTGACCTGCTCGCAATAGTACAGACAAAACACCTGACGACTAGTGTCATCCAGTGCTGCAATCGCATTTTTCATCATTTCAAAGACCCGTTTAAGGGTTTCCTGTTCTTCCTGTTTCAGGGTTGCTTCCCAAGGCGTATTTCTTCCTTCTAGGGTGTCCCAAAACCTTTGCTCAGCAGGATTCACCACCTGTGGTTGGCGATAAGCTCGCAAGGCAGCGATCGCTGTGCGGAGCAGGGTTTCAACTTCGCTAGGGGTTACAGCGGGGAGATCAGGACAACATTGACGATAGGTTTTAGCCACCTGAGCCAGCAGTGCCTGATCGGGAGCAGTGGTCTGATCCGCCAACTCCTGCCACAATTCGACAAGGGCACAAACTTGACGAACTCGATCTTCTGTGTATCCTTGGTTCCCCAAGGCTGAGGAGAGAGAACGCAGACCACTGTGTTTGAGTAGGCCCCAATCTGATTTCCGAACCCCCACCAGCGCAGCATACACACCGTCATAGATACGGAGATAGGCATAGGTGGATAGCCGCGTACCCCGCCCGGGCTTAAATTTGCTCAATAACTTGAGGGGATCATTAGTGAGACAGCAAGCCTGCTGAAAACAGTCACTGACCTGATGCATCCCGCCCAGTTTCTCCCGCAGGGTCATGGCTACAGACCAACTAGTTTCTTGGAGATAGCAAAATAGACCCCGCTGCCAGTACTGGGCATCATCATGGTTCGGCTGACTCTGTAATTTTTGGAGGAGGAAGACAGCCGTCGACTCTGGCTCCTCGAGGTTGTACCCCGCTGCTGTGAAGTAGGCCTGTAGTTGGCGATCTCGATACCAGCGCGGGCGATCGGAACCGTCAAATCGGAGCAAAGCAATGAGTTTATCGCAGGGTTGGCGTGTCATCAATCGCTCTCACTAGATATCAATCAAAGGACAACCGTACGAAGAAACGTGACTGCCTGTTTTATTCACTCCTCATTATTCATCCATCCTCCTGTTACAACCCTCTATTCATTTATCCAATGGCGTTTTTACAAATATGCACTCGCCTTGCAGATTTTAGAAAAAATTTTTCACCAACCTTCGTGGCGGCTAGCCCCCACTCTATCAACTCCTAGCGTCACAGGGGGAGGATGATCCATATCACAAGTCAAGCGTGTTTTCTGTGGCACACTACGATCAAGATTTGCGATATGCCCATGTTTAACCCACTCACCATTCGGTTTTGGGGCGTGCGCGGCAGTATTCCCTGTCCCGGTTCCCACACTGTCCGCTATGGCGGTAACACTCCCTGCGTGGAAATTCAAGCTAATGGTCAACGCATCATTTTTGACGGCGGTACGGGTTTACGGGTTCTGGGGGAGCACTTAATGAGTCAACATCCGGTGGCGGCACATTTATTCTTTACCCATACCCACTGGGATCATATTCAGGGTTTTCCCTTCTTTCAGCCCGCCTTTGTACCGGGGAATCAGTTCCATATCTACGCAGTGCCGGGGAAAAATGGTCAGGGCATTGAACGACGACTGAATGATCAAATGCTGCACCCCAACTTTCCTGTCCCGTTGCAGATTATGGGGGGAGATTTGCGTTTTTATGACTTGGAGGCGGGCGAACAGGTACACCTAGGCGGCGGTGTGGTGGTGAGTAATGAAGCCCTGAATCATCCGGGTGGGGGGGTGGGCTACCGTGTGAGTTGGCAGGGTATCCATGTGGCCTATATCACAGACACGGAGCATTTGCCTGATCAGCTGCATCCGGGGGCGTTTGCCTTGGCCGATCGCGCCGATGTGATGATCTACGATGCCACCTATACCGATGAAGAATACTATCACCCGCAGCAGAGCAAGGTGGGGTGGGGGCATTCCACATGGCAGGAGGCGGTTAAGCTTGCCCAAGCCGCCCAGGTCAAGCAACTGATTTTGTTTCACCATGACCCTAGCCATGATGATGACTGTCTAGATCGCATTGGTGAGTTGGCACGGGCACGATTTCCGCAGACGCTGTTGGCTCGCGAGGGGCTAATGATTTCCGTCTATCCAAATGTGATACACTTCCCGGCGACGCCTCAAGCAAGTTAGTCCTGTGTTGCCTGTCGTTATTTTGCCGGGATATTTAGCGGCTGCCCCTGAGTACTACCCACTGCGGGATTATCTGCGGCAATTGGGGTTTGTGGCGGAGGTGGTGCCCCTCAGGGTACGCTCGTGGTTTCCCACGTTGGGGGGGCGATCGGTGGCGCCAATTTTACAGGCCTTGGATACCACCATTCAGCATGTTCTGAATGCAACAGGGGCGTCCGCCGTGCATCTCATTGGCCACTCAGCGGGGGGCTGGATTAGCCGCATTTATCTAGGGGATCAACCCTATGAAGGCCAAGTTTGGGCGGGTCACAAATGGGTGCACACGCTAATCACGTTGGGTACTCCCCATCGGAGTCAGGAGCGTTGGACGCGCCGCAATCTTGACTTTGTGAACACCACCTACCCCGGCGCCTATTACCCCAAAATTCGCTATGTCTGTCTGGCGGGCAAGGCTATCTATGGCACACCACGCGGTTCGTTTGCCAATTGGTTTACGTATCAAAGCTATAAACTCACCTGTGGCGAGGGTGCCTGTTGGGGAGATGGGGTGACACCAGTGGCAGCAGCCCACCTTGAGGGGGCAGAGAATCTGGTCTATGAAGATGTGCTCCATGCGCCTCGCAGCCGCTTGCGCGATCGCCCCGATGCCCCTTGGTACGGCTCCCCAGCAATTGTCGCTACTTGGCAGCAGTATTTGAAAGCCAGTTAGAGGGCACACCGCTCAAATTGCCAGCGGTAAACGGGTAATCCTTTACTGAGGACACATTTTTCCCGTTCTGTCGCGACGGGCCAAGGACTCTGGGGTAACCAATCGGTACAGGTTGAGCTAAAGGCGGCATGGGCACGAAACTGTTGCACCATTGATTCAGCCACCTCAAAGACATCTGACTGAAGGACAACACGCCCACCAGCGGGCAGGAGTTCGGCAAGGGTGGCCACCAGTTCAGGGGTGACGACGCGGCGTTTATGGTGACGGCGCTTGAACCACGGATCTGGAAACTGAATCGTGACGGTGTGCAGGGGGAGTCCGCCGAGGATTTTGCCCAAGTGGACATTGGCATTGCCCCAAAGGTAGTGGAGGTTCCGAAGTTGCTGGCGATCGCGCCGCTCATTGGCTGCCACCACCAGCGGGTAGCGAATTTCCAGACCCAGAAAATTTTGCTCTGGATACAGTGCTGCCATTTCTAACAAGAACGTGCCCTTGGCACAGCCAATATCGAGATGTAAAGGCTGCGAAGGTTGCTCGTAAATCGTTGACCAATCGGGAACAGCAATGTCCTGCTGGAACTTTTGACTGAGAGGGTTAACGTGTTGTCGCACCCGTACCGCCATGGCGCGATCGCTCATCCAAAACTCCCTAATGTACTGCCGCTATAGCGTAGCGTATATCACTGCAAAGTTAGAAAAAAACTGCCCTCAAACGCTGAGGACAGCAAAAACCACCTAGGGCAATGGGATCGTTCAGCGGCGTGGTACGACCCCAAACTTATTGGCAGGCGAGTTACTCCTTCAAGAAACCGCTGTAGGCTTCCATGCCATGCTCGCCGATGTCCAAGCCTTTGAGTTCCTCTTCTTCGGAAACACGAATGCCAAGCGTTTGTTTCAGAGCCAGCCAAAAGATACTGGTCAGCAGTACAGTAAAGCCACCGACTGTTAAAATACCGATAATCTGAGCAATCAACTGAGTCACTCCGTGGCCGGTGAGCAAGCCTAACTCTTTGTCAAACAAGCCAACAGCTAAGGTACCCCAAGTGCCGCAGACCAAGTGGACAGAGGTGGCACCAACGGGGTCATCAATTTTGATGCGGTCAAAGAAAAGGACAGAATAGACCACAATCACACCGCCAATGGCACCAATGATCACGGCACTCCAGTAAGACACACCTGCACAGGGTGCTGTAATGGACACTAATCCCGCCAGAATACCGTTGATAATCATGGAGAGGTCAGGTTTACCAATGGCTAGCCAAGCGGTAATTGTTGCCGCAACCCCACCGGCTGCCGCCGCCAAGTTTGTTGTGACTGCGATGTAGGGTACAGCTTCATTTGCGGCCAGTTCAGAACCAGGGTTAAAACCAAACCAGCCGATCCAGAGGATCAAACACCCCAGCATGGCAAAGCCCATGTTGTGGCCGGGCAACGCCCGAGGCGTACCATCTGCGGCATACTTGCCAAGCCGTGGTCCTAGGAACGCAGCGCCCATCAGTGCCGACCAACCGCCTACGGCATGAACCACCGTTGAACCGGCAAAATCCTTAAAGGCAATATCTGGGCCAAGGAAACCAATGTTGCTGAGAAGGCCACCCCCCCAAACCCAGTGACCCGTAATGGGGTAAGAGATACCAGTGAGCAGGAGGCTGAAAATCAAAAAGTCAACAAACTTGATCCGCTCGGCCACTGCCCCAGAAACAATGGTGGCTGCGGTTCCTGCAAAGGCAGCTTGGAACAGAAAGGCCACAGCGATGGGTAAGCCCTCCGGAAAGGGATCAAGACCGTAGGTTTCGGGGTTTTCACTACTGAGGAAAAAGCCCCCCAGGCCAATAAAAGCATTGCCCTCGGTACCAAACATGAAAGAGAATCCGATCGCCCAGTAGGCAAGGGTGGCCAAGGCAAAAACAATGAGGTTCTTAGAAAGAATGTTGACAGCATTTTTCTGGCGGCAGAAGCCAGTTTCCAACATGCCGAAGCCAGCATTCATGAAAATCACCAGAATGGCTGCAATGAGTACCCAAATGGTGTTGAGTACGCCTTGAACGTCTTCAGGAGTGAGGGGTTTATCCTGTGCCTGAGCAGCCACTCCCCAAACAGCCACAATGATTAAAGCTAGGGGAATGCAGGCGACAAGGGCTGGCGATCGCCAGCGGAAATTGGGCTGCCGGTCAAGGTTGCGTAACGGGCGCTTTTGCCGTCTCGCACGTTTCAGTTTTAACTTGGACATCGCTTTCATTCTCAACGATTATGGAGTAGAGTTGCACATGAGTTCAGCGGAGGAGAAATCGCAGTTGCGGCACCATCGCGCCAGAAAGTGATCTGGCTGTTGTTTGGCTGGAGCTGAGCAAAGCATTGACCCGCAATTAACCTTTGATTGCACCAGTTCTCACAGTGGAAAATCTGTATCGGGTTATACATTTACCTTGACGGCCAAAACCGCCTATCCTAGGAAAGGCAAATAGCTTCAAGTTTGCGGGTAACGTTCCTCTAGGTGTGAATGGATACGATCTGGGAGTTGGATTTTTATTCCCGTCCCCTTGTGGATGAAAACAACAAAAAAATCTGGGAATTGCTGATTTGCGATCGCCAGCAACAATTTCAGTTCAGCAAAACTTGTGCCGGAGCTGAAGCCAATGCCCGCTGGTTAGAAGCTGCCCTCAAAGAAGCCATGGATCAATGGCGGCAGCAACTGGGACTGGCAAACAGTGCTCAACCCGATCGGGTACGTTTTTTCCGCCGAGCCATGACCAGCATTATTACGCGGGGGGGAGAAGCGGCAGGATTAGTGATGGTGCCCAGTCGGCGCACGTTTGCCCTCTATGATTGGCTGCGCGATCGCGCCACAAACCTCTATCCAACCCTACCCAACTACCAAGCCGATCTGGCAACGCCACCCCAGTTGATCCTCCCTGCGCCTCAACCTTTACCACCAGCCCTGAGGGGCGATCGCTGGCAATTCAGTGGTCTTCCTCTGGGGGAAATTAAAACGGCTGGTGAATGGGAACTGCCCTTTGGTGAGGTACCCCCACTGCCCTTTTTGACCCTCAGTGACGATACGCTACTGCCGGGGTTAATTATCTATTCGCAGCGCGCACTGCCCTTGGCGGGTTGGCTGTCGGGATTAGAGCCGGCCTATTTGAGTTTTGAGGAAGAACCTCAGCCGTTGCTAGTGTTGGAAACAGGAGCGAGCGATCGCTGGGTACTCATCAGTGGCCGCAATCCCCAGATTCAGAAAGAACTGGCCGCCTTTAGGGACGCCTGTACCCAAAGCCAAGGCTTGCATTTCATTGCCGTGAAGGAAAGACCAGAACAGGAGACCCTGCAAGGCTTTTGGTTGTTGCAGCAAACACCCGAAGTCTAAAGTTAAAGCGAAATTAGAGCAGCTTCTCCAAGCCATAGATCAAGCGCTTGAGCTGCCGTACTTTGCGGATTGCCAGCAGTACCCCCGGCATATAGCACTGGCGATCGCTGGTGTCATGGCGCAACGTATAAATTTGCCCCGGTGCGCCAAAAATCACCTCCTGATGGGCAATCAGTCCCGGCAAGCGCACACTGTGGATGCGAATCTCCCCCTCCGTACACGCCCCGCGGGCACCCCTGAGATGTTCCGACTCCTGCACTTGCGGTGGGTTAAAGGTTTTACCCAATTCTGCTAAACGCTGCGCGGTTTGAATGGCGGTACCACTAGGAGCATCAGCCTTTTGGTTGTGGTGCAGTTCAATGATCTCCACATGGTCAAAATACTGGCTCGCCCGGATGGCCGCCTCCTGCAGTAACACCATACCAATGGAGAAGTTGGGAGCAATCACCCCCCCCATATCGGCCTTGTCGGCAAACTCGGCCAGATCTTCAATTTGTTCTGGACTCAAGCCCGTTGTTCCGACCACAGGATAGATACCGTAGGCGATCGCCATGCGCACATTTTCGTAGACGGCTGTGGGATGGGTAAAATCCACCATCACCACCCCTTGTTTTTCTTGGGCAGCGGCGACACACACCTCTTGCAAGCTGCCACTAATTGGAATGCCCAGCGCCCCTAGCCCCAGGACTTCACCAATATCCTCCCCCCCCTGCTTGCGATCAACAGCAGCATAGAGGGCAGTGTCGGCAGCCTGTTGTACGGCTTTAACGACCTCGCGCCCCATTTTGCCGAGAGCACCGACAACAATGACCGGAATGGGTGTACTCATTCAAAACTCCGAACCGCGGCCATTGGCTAGGATAGCGCGATCGCTTGGCGATACAATAAGCCAATGCTGAGTATTTTGTCCTAAAGGCACGATGTTAGTTTTTTCTTTTCCTGAGTTGGTTGAGCGCTGTCAAACTTGGACACCAAAGCGGCCAGGCTACGCCGTTTGTCCTTTGGATCACCACAATCCGGAATTAGCCTCTAGCCTTTATCGCATTGAACCCGGACAAGCCAATTATCCCCACTATCACCATCGAGGCGATGACATCTTTCTGATTGTGTCGGGAGTTGGTGAACTCATTACCTGCCCGATGACGCCTCCTGCGAGTTCTGTGGCAGCAACCGCCTTGATCCGTACCCCCGTGGAAACCGGCTCCTATGTCCATGTGGATGCCCAATGTCTCCATTGGCTGCGGAATCTTTCTGCCGATCAGCCGTTGTATTACCTTAACATTGCGCCCCTATCCCACGAGGGCGATCGCGTCGATGTCACCATTGAGGGCTGGAGCTAAGAAAACAGTTATTCACCCTTAAACTTACTGGCTGCTTCCTCAAAGGCCTTGCTCAACTCATCCCACGCACTCTGGAACCCTGCTTTGAGGGACTCCCAAGCATCATCGCCCGCTTCTTTGAGGGCAGCCAATTGCTGAGTAATCTCATCGCGTTTGGCCTTGAGGGCTTCAATTTTAGCTTCAATATCTGCCTTGACATCTTCACCCGCTTGATCCGCCTTTGCCTTGAGTTGGTCAAGCTGGGCACCGAGTTGTTGCAGCTTCGTTTCCATTTCGCCTTGGTAGGTCAAGCGATCGGACATACAACTATCCTCCCTTGCTCAAGATAAATACCTACGATGACTCAAAGCATCCTAGATGGATAACAATGCAAGGGTGGCATACTCCGTGCCATGGGATCAAGGCATTGGGGATATTTTGTAAAAGTTACTTTCATTTCCACACAAAGCGAATTAAAAAACTAAAGAATAATTAAAAAATGTATCTAATCATTATTATTTTGTGTAGTGTGTCGAGAAATACAGTCAAGGAACTACAGAGAAATCTATACTTTTCATTAGAAAGTCAGGGGAATACTCTGCATTAACCGCAGCCTGTTTCTGCAACGCAGAGTGATAAGTAAGCTAACTTCACACTTTTTAAAATGAGGAGCAACTTTGTATTTCTGTGTTGAGTCCCTGTGAAATTGGCTAAATCTGAGTTGAGGTTGCATGTCGTGGAGTGAGGAAGCGCTTTTCAAGCATCTAATGCAGGGGTCTGTACCAGCAGTGCTTGGATTTTTAAGGGGGAATCTTTAATTGTTTCTAAAATTTTCAGCTTTTCCGAATATTGTTTGTTAGCTTGCAGGAGTAAGTGCCTGACTTGATTCTAATCACTGAATCACGGACGCCCAGTCAATTCACCTGATCTAGTAATTAAAGTTATTCAGTGTTTCGAGGCGAAAGAGATGACAATTGAGCCAGTCAATTTTATGGCAACGATGGTACGGCGAGTCCAGTTGACCGATGCAGACAAATCCCTGTTGGCAGAGGCAGCACCGTGGGGAAAGGAAATTGCCCCCCAAATGGCCGACATTTTTTATGACTACCTAGGGCGGGATGAAGAGATGAATGCCATTCTCAACGCCACAGAAGGACGCATTCATCGCCTCCATCAAACCTTCATCGACTGGTTCCATGAAATGTTCACAGGGATGGATGGTTGGGGCAAGGCCTACGCTGAGCGACGCTGGAAAATTGGTCTGGTTCACGTGCGCATTGGCATTGGGCCACAGCATGTGGTACCCGCGATGGCAATTGTTGTCAACGCCGTGCGACATAAGTTAAGGGAAGCCAACAAATCCGAGGCCCTCAGTGATGCCCTAGGCAAAATTTGCATGATTGATCTTGCCTTTATTGAACAGGCCTACTTCGAGGTGTCTTCCCAAGCGGTTCTTAAGGAAACCGGTTGGACCCAAGCACTGTTTCAACGACTAATTGCCACAGGGGCTGCTGCCATGTAGGTCACCTAGCAGTCATTGTTCAAAAAGTTCCCATATCTTTACGAGGATTAGATTATGCCAATTAATGCCGCAAAACTTGAAGCTACACTGCAAAACTTTGTTGCCAATGCCAGTAATGTCCAAGGAGCCGCCCTTGTGTCTCCCGATGGTCTGACGCTGGCGGCAACCTTGCCGGGGGGAATGGATGATGAACGGGTGGCAGCGATGTCAGCGGCCATGCTGTCGTTGGGGGAACGTATTGGACGAGAGCTAAGCCGGGGCAAAATCGAGCGCATCCTTGTAGAGGGTGCCAGTGGGTATGGCATTCTCACCAGTTGCACCGAAGATGCGGTTTTCCTTGTGCTGGCGGATGCCTCTGCCAAATTGGGCATTATCAACCTTGAAATTAAAAATGTTCTGGCTGAATTGCAAACCCAACTTATGGGTATGGGGCAAGCCGTGAATGTTTAGACCAGCCTGATTCCTCTGTGTTTTGCCGTAATTGAGGTGCCAACCCATGGAAATTATGCGCATTGTCATCACAGGACCAGTGGGCGCAGGCAAATCCACCTTCATCCGTACCATCAGCGAAATTGAGGTGGTGGATACCGATCGCAAGGCAACGGATGAAATTGCTGCTTTCAAGGAAAAGACAACGGTAGCGATGGATTTTGGGCGGCTGCAGTTTGGTCCTAATGTTGCCCTGCATCTGTATGGCACGCCTGGTCAAGAACGCTTTGACTTTATGTGGGATATTCTTATTCGCAAAGCCCATGCGTTTATCCTACTGGTCAGTTCTCACCGTCCCCAAGATTTTCGAGCGGCACGGCGGATTTTGGCCTTCATGCGCCATCGCACAAAGATTCCAATGCTAGTGGGTCTGAGCCATGCCGATAATCCCAATGCGTGGCCTGCTGAAGAGATCGCGATCGCCCTTGGCTACTTGAGTCCCCACCGTCGCCCACCCATGGTGCCTGTGAATGCTTTGGATCAGTCTTCCGTTGCCGCTGCCATGATGGCACTCATTCAAGCCTATGCCAGTGCCCAATCCTCGCAATTAAACCGCAGTGCTCTAGCCACGTAACTGAACGCAGAATCACTCAACTTATTAGGGGGAATCTATGAAAATCACCGGTTATCTATCAGAGTTTTCACTGGGGGAAATTTTCCGTTTTCTGGAGCAGGGGCAAAAAACGGGTTGCCTTTCCATTAAGCCCGTGGAAATGGCGGGGATGATGCCGCTGATTCCCCAAATGCAGGAGTACTATATCTTCTTTCGCTTGGGTCAAATTGTAGCCGCAACAACGACCTTGGATCACCAAGGATTGCAACGGCTCATTGAGCAGCGGGGCTGGCTGCGCCCAACTACCATTCAACGCCTCTTACCCTTTTGTTCCCTAACCGGATCCCTTGGACTGTGCTTGAAAACCCAAGGTGCCCTTGAGCCAGAACAGCTGCGGCTATTGTTCAAGCAACAGGTACTGACACCGATTCCTCACCTCTTTAGTCTCAATGAGGGCTGGTTTAAGTTCGATGCCAACCATCCACTGCCTTTTGGCGAAATGACGGGACTGAGTGCCTCACCCATGGAAATTTCCTTGGCGGGTCTACGACTGCTGCGGGATTGGACAGCCCTAATGGACAAGCTACCCTTGCCGAGTTCAACCATTGCCAGCACGATTGAAGGACAGCCCCCCTACCGCCTCAATCATCATGAGTGGCAAGTGTGGGAGTACGCTAACGGTACCAAAACCCTCCAAGAAATCAGTGAAGCGTTGAACTTACCCATACTAGACGTGCAAAAAATTTGTTTTCGCCTAATAGTGGTGGGGATTGCCGAGGAAATTGCTGGCATTGCTGCTCCCGCCGCCAGCCCTAGGGAACCAGAACTCATTGAAACAACAGAAATTAGCTCCTCCTTTCTAGAGGGAATCTTTACGTTTCTGAAAACAAAAACCCACCCGCAATCGGTCTAGGGGGATAAAAAACAATGCAACGCTTCGCGTGGACAGAGCAGCTGCAGACCGGCGTGCCCATGATTGATATACAGCACAAGGAACTCGTCTGTGCTGTCAATGATCTGGCGGATGCCATTGAACAGGGTCGGGGAAGCGCTGCGATTAAACAGCTAATTGCTTTCATGAAGTATTATGCAGAGTGGCACTTCGGGAATGAAGAAGGCTGTGCTGAAAAATACCAGTGCCCCCTAGCAGAAGTTAACCGCTGCGCCCATAAACAGTTCATCGAGATGATTGAAGAGCTGCAGCAGCAGTACCGCGACAGCCAAGCGGATGCGGCGATCGCCACCCGGATCCATGGTAAGTTAGCAGACTGGTTAGTGAATCACATTATGAAAATTGACAAGCAAATTGGGCAGCACATCTGTGCCCATGCTTCAGGCTAGGAGGGCATGAAAAAATACCATCTGGTGGTCAAACCCAATGCAAGAACGTCTTCTGTTTCCGTGAATTCTGATGGCCAGCTAGTGGTGGCGGTGCGTGCCCCAGCTACTGAGGGCAGAGCCAATGAGGAACTCATTGCTGTCTTGGCGGCCTATTTTCAGGTACCCAAGTCCCGTATTCAGCTGATTAAGGGTCATACCAGTCGCTATAAGGTGGTTGAACTCCTCGATTGATGCCCCTTAGACTAAGAGCAAGTGCGGCTCAACATGACCTATGACTCTTGATGTCACTCCAGCCAAATCCTTTGTCCTCAGCGGTGCGCGTCCCCACTACAGTCCCGATCGAGTGGGGCAGGTGGAACATATCTGCTTGGACTTGACCCTAGATTTAGAGACCCAGGCATGCTGGGGA
Source organism: Thermosynechococcus sp. QS41 (assembly GCF_031583515.1). Taxonomy (NCBI): domain Bacteria; kingdom Bacillati; phylum Cyanobacteriota; class Cyanophyceae; order Acaryochloridales; family Thermosynechococcaceae; genus Thermosynechococcus; species Thermosynechococcus sp. QS41. The sequence goes on along the minus strand of NZ_CP134181.1, from coordinate 1,422,013 downwards.
CAGTGTCATATCCATCTACGACCATTGCACTCCCAAGTGCGCCAGCTGCGCCTCAATGCCGTGGGGCAACAGATCCAGAGTGTGACTGTGCAGCACCAACCCCAAGCCTTCCACTACGATGGTGAATTTCTGGATATTTCTCTTGATGCGAGCTTGAGGATTCACCCAGATCAGGTGCTGGTGATCACTATTGACTACCGTCTGCAGAAACCCCAGCGGGGATTGTACTTTGTTGCCACTGATCCCCCCCAAGCTTGGACTCAAGGGGAAGATGAGGACTCCCGCTATTGGTTTCCCTGCTTTGATTCTCCTGGGCAGCTGGCGACGTCAGAGGTACGAGCGCGGGTGCGCCAACCCTTACAGGCCATTTCCAATGGGGAATTGCGTGCCTGCTACAGCGAGGGAGAGTGGCAAATCTTTCACTGGTATCAACCCCAGGTCCATCCCACTTATCTGATGACCCTAGCGGTGGGGGATTTTGCGGTTTTTGATGACCAGTGGCAGGGGAAGCCCGTCACCTACTACGTTGCTAAAGATCGCGCTGCTGATGCCCGCCGCACCTTGGGCAAAACGCCAAAGATGATGGACTTTTTCAGCCGCATCTACGGCTATCCCTATCCCTACCCCAAATATGCCCAAGTCTGTGTGGCCGATTTTATCTTTGGCGGCATGGAAAATACCTCGACAACCCTATTGACAGACCGCTGTTTGTTGGATGAGCGAGCCGCCGCTGAAGATTTTCGCAGTGAAAGTTTAGTGGCCCATGAGTTGGCACACCAGTGGTTTGGCGATCTGGTGGTGATCAAGCACTGGTCTCACGCTTGGATCAAGGAGGGCATGGCCTCCTATGCCGAGGTGCTCTGGTTTGAGGAGGAATATGGCGCTGATTTTGCCGCCTATTATCGCCTTGGGGAATTGCGCAACTACCTCAGTGAGGATAGCGATCGCTACCGCCGCCCCATTGTCACCCATGTCTATCGCGAAGCCATTGAACTCTACGATCGCCACCTCTACGAAAAAGGCGCCTGTGTCTATCACATGATCCGCCAGGAACTCGGAGAAGAGTTATTCTGGAAAGCCATTCAAACCTTTGTCCGCACCTACGCCCACCAAGCTGTGGAAACGGTGGATCTGCTGCGGGCGATTGAAATGGCCACTGGGCGCAACCTACTTCCCCTCTTTGACCAATACGTTTTTCGTGGGGGACATCCCGACTTCCATGTGAGCTATCGCTGGGAGGTAGCCGATCAATTAGCCGTTCTTACCGTCAAGCAGCAGCAGGTGACCGATGGGGTCACGCCCCTAGAGCGCAACCTCTTTGATCTGCGCATCCCTGTTGGCATCGGTACGGTGGATGATCAGGGGCAGGTGACGGTCAAAATCATTCCCCTGCGCATTCATGAGCCAGAGCACACCTTCTATCTACCCCTACCGCAGCAGCCCACCTTTGTGAGTTTTGATGCCGGCAACCATACCCTCAAAACCGTTACCCTAGAGTACCCCCTCCCTGAACTCAAAGCCCAACTGCAGTACGACCCCGATGTTTTGGGGCGGGTTCAAGCTGCCATTGCCCTAGGCAAAAAAGGAAACCTAGAAGTTGTGCAAACCTTGGCGGCGGCGCTGCAACGGGAACCCTTTTGGGGAGTGCGGCGTGAAATTGCCAAAGTGCTGGGCACGATTCAACTGGATCAAAGCTTAGAGGCGCTCAAGCTGGCACTAGCCGATGATCACCCCCATGTTCGTGCCGCCGCAGTGGAGGCCATTGCTGGGTTTAAGTCCGCCAAAGCCTACGAACTTCTCAAGCCCATTGCCAAGCACGGCGACCCCAGCTATAGCGTTGAAGCTGCCGCCCTGAAGGGAATTGGTGTGATTGCCGCTGCCAAACCGCAACCGAAACCCAAGCTCGAAAAAGTGCTGAAACGACTGCGGAAGGCTTTGGAAAAACGACAAGGCTGGAATGAGGTGGTACGCTGTGGGGCGATCGCTGGCTTGGGGCAACTCAAGGAGTCTCCAGAGGCGGTGAATTTGGTTCTTGACTACACCGCTATTGATGTCCCGCAACCCCTACGCTTGGCCGCCATTCGTACCCTTGGCACCATTGGCGATCGCCACCATCCCCAACTGCAACAAATTCTGGAACGGCTAGAGCAACTCAGCCACGAGACCTTTTTCTTTACCCAGATGGCCGTTGTCCAAGCCCTGAGTCAAGTTGACCATCCCCAAGTTTTAGGCCTGCTGCAGCAGCTGGGCGATCGCACCACCGACGGCCGTATCAAACGATCAGTTGATGAAGGAATCGCCAAAGTTCAGAAAGCCCTTGGCAGCGATGACCGCCTCAAGACCCTTGAGACCACCCTCAACGAGTTACAAAAGGAAAATCAAACTCTAAAAAGCCGCCTTGAAGAGTTAGAAGCACGCACTAAAGCGACCCAGCAGGACTCAGCGCCAAGTTAGCAATATCATCACCCAGATCCCTGCGGGCATTGGGCAAGCCCAGATGACCCTGCCATGGGATAGGGGCTTTCATCGTTTAAGCCGTGTTCCATCCATAGGAAAAGGGCTGTAGCATAGTAGGAACACAATTAGAGGAGGTTGGGGTGACCAAAAAACGGGTGCTTTCGGGAGTCCAGCCCACAGGTAGCTTGCACTTGGGGAATTATCTCGGAGCCATTCGCAACTGGGTGGCGGGGCAAGCGGACTATGAGAACTACTTTTGTGTGGTGGATTTACATGCCATTACCGTCCCCCACAATCCCGCAGAACTGGCGGCTAATACCTATACTGTTGCTGCTCTGTACTTGGCCTGTGGCATTGACCCAGCCCACGCCACCATCTTTGTCCAATCCCACGTCAGCGCCCATGCCGAACTCACTTGGTTACTGAACTGCATTACCCCCCTCAACTGGCTGGAGGACATGATTCAATTCAAGGAAAAAGCCGTCAAGCAGGGGGAAAACGTGGCGGCAGGACTACTGGACTATCCTGTGCTCATGGCCGCGGATATTTTGCTCTACGATGCCGATCTAGTTCCTGTGGGGGAAGATCAAAAGCAACACTTGGAACTGACCCGCGATATTGCCGCTCGTGTGAACTACCTCTTTGCCCGCAATCAGCCGCCAATTCTCAAGCTACCGGAACCCTTGATTGCCAAGGCGGGAGCACGGGTGATGAGTCTCACCGACGGCACCAAGAAAATGTCGAAGTCGGATCCCTCGGAACTGAGTCGCATTAACCTTTTGGACTCGCCGGATGAGGTTCGCAAGAAGATCAAGCGCTGCAAAACTGACCCGATTCGTGGCTTGACCTTTGACGATCCCGATCGCCCCGAAGCCAATAACCTGCTGAGTCTCTATCAAGTACTCACGGGAAAAACCAAAGAGGCAGTGGCAGCAGAATGTGCCGATATGGGCTGGGGACAGTTTAAGCCCCTCCTCACCGATGCGGTGATTGCTACCCTAGAACCGATTCAGCAGCGATACCAAGAGATTATGGCAGACCCCCGCTATCTCAAGGATTTGCTCAAAAAAGGCCAAGAACAGGCCGCCCGCGTGGCCAATGCAACCCTAGAGCGGGTAAAACTTGCCTTTGGGTTTACGCTGCCATGAATATCACAAGCGGGTTGAGGCGACTCTGGCGGGGATTTTGGCGGCGATCGCGCCTTGTCAATGACGAACCCCTGAATTGGGTCAGTCTCATTGTCATTATCTTGGTGGATATTTTTATCCTCATTAATGTCTTTAGTGGCCTTAGCGAAATTAGCAATTGGCCTTTGAGTCCCAGTCAAGCCCAGCCCTGTTATGCCCCTTGGCAAGCCTATCGCCAAGACACCGCTAGGGAGCGCGACATTCGTTTTCTAGAGCAGCAGATTAGCCTTGCCCCCCCGCCCCAGACCGCTGTGGAGCGCCTACAACAAAGCAGCAAGGGCAAACTGGGAACCATCTCCGCCATTTGCTTCACCTATGCAGAGTATCAAGATGCCGTCAACCGCCCTACCCATCGGGAGCGACTCCAGCAACGACAGCAGAAACAGGCACAAATTCAAACCCTCGAGGCCACCAATGCCCGCATTCGTGAAGAGTATGACTCGACACTATTAGAGCAGCTTGCGGGGCAACCCCCGGATCAATCGATCAACTTGGTGGAAGCTGCCAAGGCCAAAGCCACCCTTGAGGCCAACAACCGCCAAATTGCCGCTCTCAAAAATGAGATGGCGGCCCTTGAACAGGCGATTCTCCAAGAAGCCGATAGCCAAGCCTTCTTGAAATTTTTAGCCGAGGACGCCACCTTTGCCCAGCTTGAGAACCAATATCAGCGCTCTCAGTTTTGGTATCCCAGTCTCCAATTTGTTTTACAAGCCCTCTTTCTATTACCGCTGATTGCGATCGCCCTGCTGGTGCATCGTTTTGCCGATCGCCACCGCCATGGCCTGCTTGCCCTCATGAGTTGGCACCTACTGGTGATCCTCTTGATTCCTTTGGTGCTGAAGATTTTTGAACTATTGCAGGTGGGAGCCCTCTTTGAGTGGCTGGCTAATGTCATTCTTGCTCTCTTTGGCGGTCTGCTTTTTTTGGTCAGCTACCTCTATATCCTGCTGATTCCAGCGGTGGGGTTTGGCATGATTAAAGTGGCGCAAGCTCTTTTCCTCAATCCACAGCGACAGGCGGCAGGGCGAGTCCAAAAACTCCGCTGTGTCCGTTGCGGCAAACGACTGCGGGATCTCGATCAACACTGTCCCCACTGTGGTTATTTGCAGTGGATGCCCTGTCCCAATTGTCAGCAGCCCACCTATCGCCACTTACCCTATTGTCGGCATTGCGGTGCATCGACCCGTTCTTCTCTCTAATTCTTGCTGGGGCGGTTGATCCAGTCGGCACACTCGCGCTGTAGCCCCTGCAATGTCATATTGGGTACCCGCTCAGCAGCAAAGGCCTCGGCCTCAATTGGAATGTCTTCGGGGTTATAGCCACTCTTGCGGTAGAGATCCGCGACGATACCGGGGCTGACGCGAATGCCCACGGGCACCAAGGAATCCAAATCTCGTTTGGCGGCAAAGCAGGCTTGAACGACGTGCCAGCCCTCGTGGCGCAGCGTTTCGATAAAAATTGGCCAATGGGCAAGGGCGCGGGGACGCAAGATCAAGCGATCGCGACTAAAACTATAGGAGCCGTAATTATCATCTTGGCGCTGCCGGATGTAGAGGGTCGTGCCCGTACGCAAAATGGTGCGAATCAACTGATAGGCTTCCACCTCAGCACTGTTTTGCAGCCGAAAACGGGCAGGATCGCGGCGCGGATAATAAACCAGATCAAAGAGAAGCTGAATATCCTCATCGGAACCGTCAATGGGGATCAAATCCCGCTGGGCGAGACCCGGGGATGGGGAAACTACAAGGGCGATCGCCAGCGTCAATGTCGATAAAGAAACCCGCAGCCAGCTTTGAAGTTGTTTTTGCAGCACAATGATCAACCCCCTGCCTTTGGGGAATGCTGCTCCTAACCTAGCAATTTTGATAGCAGTCTAAACGTGTTCTCTATCACGATCTCACAGCGATCCCCACCCCTTTTCACAGTGACGGGATCACGGTCAGAAAAGCCTCAAAACCGCTCTTTGAGGGGATGAAGCGCCATCGCTGCTCCAATAGTTTAGAAAAGGGCTGTATGATGGACTTAGGAAGAAGCAACAAATAATATTCCTTGATAAGTTTTTGTATAGTTTGTGATTTTAATGTGTTGAATGATGACTTAGCAATGATTGAGAAACTCCTTGTTTTGTCCGCTGTTGATGACTGCCCTTTAGAACCACTAGCGACCGTTGAAGTCGTCGCAGAAGACTCTGCGCAAAAATATCCTCAAAAAAAATGCTTATTGCCATCCATCAACATATTACTGATCGAAAACATCCCCCAATCGGGTGAAATTTTATATCCCCATCTCGCCGAGATTGATTACATTTGCTATCAAGTTCACACCTGTCCGTATTCTCATTTAACCCCCGGGGTGGTTGCTCAGGCCAAGCCCAATCTCCTTGTCCTCATTGCTCAAGGGGATCACGTTCTTAAAGCAGTGCAAACACTCCAGCAACGCTATCCACACTTACCCTTAGTTGTGATTGATCCCAGCGATCGTCCGGATCTGGCCACGCAGATCCTCCACAGTGGTGCTCAGGATTACTTGAGCTTTCAGGAACTTAGTCCCAACTTGCTGGCGCGCAGTTTCCGCCATGCCATCGATCGCCATCAGGTGGAACAACAACTTCTGCGCCAAGCCCAGTACGATCGCCTGCTGGTACAAATTACCCAGCACATTCACCAATCCCTTGATCTGGCCACGATTCTCGAAGCTGCCGTCAAGGATGTGCGAGAACTCTTGGGCTGCGATCGCGTGCTCGTTTATCGTTTCCTCGAGGATTGGCGGGGCATTATGGATGTTGAAGCCGTCGTTCCCCCTTGGTTGTCGGCTCTTGGGGACGTGGTGGGGGATTCCTGCTTTACAGAGCGATACATTGAAGCCTACAAGCGCGGTCGCATCCATGTGGTAAATGATTTAGACACAGCGCCTGTTACCTCCTGCTATCGCGATTTGCTGGCGCACTATCAGGTTAAGGCTAATCTAGTGGTACCGATTATTGTCGAAGGGCGGCTGTGGGGGTTGCTCATCTGTCATCAATGCGCCCATCCCCGCAACTGGCAAGACAGTGAAATTGAACTGATTAAGCAAATTTCGACCCAGTTGGCGATCGCCATCCTGCAAGCAGAACTCTATCAAAAGGCGCAAGCGGAAATTCAAGAGCGCAAAGCAATCGAAGCCCAACTCCTCTACCAAGCCCGCCATGACCGCCTCACCCATTTACCCAACCGCTGGTTCTTTGAGGAGCAGTTGCGCCTTACCCTCAGCTATGCAGCCGACCACCCCCACTACCACTATGCTGTTTTCTGTTTGGATATTGATCGCTTCAAGACCCTGAATGACAGTCTGGGACATGGCACAGGGGATTTATTCCTCCAAGCCTTTGCTCAGCGGCTGACGCGTTGTGTGAGTCCTCAGGACGTAGTGGCACGCCTAGGGGGAGATGAATTTGCGGTCTTGCTCAATGATATTGAGGGGATAGAACATGCCCAAGCCATTGCCCACCAACTGCAGGATCGCCTCAACCATCCCTTTGAAATCGATCACTACACCCTGTACAGCACGGTGAGTATCGGTCTTGTGATGGGTAACCCCCATTACACCAGTAGTGAGGAACTGCTGCGGGATGCTGACATGGCCATGTACCACGCTAAAACCAAGGGACACAATCGCATTGATGTCTTTGATCCTGTGATGCTGCAACAGGTGCGCGATCGCCTGTACTTAGAAGTGGAACTGCGGCAAGCGATTGAACGGGGGGACTTTGTCCTCCACTATCAGCCCATCGTCAAGCTCCGGAGCCAATCTCTCAAAGGTTTTGAGGCACTCCTGCGCTGGCAAAAGGGGGATACGCTGATTTCCCCCAAAGTTTTTATTCCCGTCGCTGAAGAAACGGGGCTGATTTTTGAACTCTCCCGCTGGGTCTTGCACAATGCCTGTGAACAGTTGCAGCAGTGGCAACAGCGTTATCCCAAGCTTCAGTCCGTGGGCTTTACGATGAGTATCAATCTGTCCGCCAACCAATTTTCGTTGCCCACCCTTGTAGCTGAGATTCAACAAACCCTTGAGCATTACCATTTAGCAGGGCACTTTCTAAAGATAGAAATTACTGAAAGTACCTTGATGCAGCACTTGGATTCTGCCCGCGAAATTCTTGCCGAGCTGAAGGCGATGGGGGTGCGCATTAACATTGATGACTTTGGCACTGGGTATTCCTCCCTGAGCTATTTACGCAATCTGCCTCTCGATGGCATTAAAATTGACCGCTCCTTCATTTCCCAAATGGATCGCAGCCAAGAAGATCTAGAGGTCGTTCACACGATTTTGGTGCTGGCGCGCAACCTCCACCTCGATTGCATTGCCGAGGGCATTGAAAACACAACTCAACTGCAACTGTTGCGATCGCTGCGCTGTCCCTCTGGCCAAGGCTATCTTTTTGCCCCACCGCTGACTACGGACAAGGCTGAGGTGTATCTACAGGAACACATCCTTTAACAACACCAGCACCTTCAAGTCAAGTTCAATCGAAAAATGAATAACAAATTGACTTGCCATCATTGCCCAAGGGAAAGAAAACAAAAGTCCGCGCCACCACTGGCAATGGGTGTGCCGATAGGATTTAGGATAGTGGCAGTGCTCTTGGATTTCTCAGATGGCCAGCTTATTTGACCAAAACTTTCGCTATACCGATCGCGCCCGCGCCATCTTCAAAGAACTGCAACGCAACCTCCATCCTATCTATATGGAGCTACTGGAAGAAGGGTTCTCTCCTCGGGAAATTAGCGCCCTCGTCACCAGTGCTGCTGCCCAAACCGAAAATGCCGCTATTGCTGAATGGGAAGAGGCGCGGGGTAGCTCCCCCAATACGGAGGAATCACAGACCACGGCCTAGGGGATGACTTCTCAAGCGCGCATCTTGGAAATTGAGTCCCTGAGTGTCCACTACGGTGGCATTTGCGCTCTGCGCGAGGTGAGTCTGGCCATTGCAGCCGGCGAGTGCATTACCCTTGTGGGTGCCAATGGTGCTGGCAAAACCACCCTGCTGCGTGCCATCTCTAAACTCGTTCCCAGTGAAGGTACCATTCGCTTTGCCGGTCAATCGATTGCAGGGCGATCGCCCCATGAATTAGTGAGGCTGGGCATTGCCCATTGTCCAGAGGGGCGTCAGGTTCTCGCCCGCCAAACCGTACGCGACAATCTTCTTCTCGGTGCCTACTGTCGTCGAGATGAGGCGCAGATTGCACAAGACCTCGAAGAACAACTCAAGCGCTTTCCTAGACTACGGGAGCGGCAATACCAACTGGCGGGAACCCTTAGTGGCGGTGAGCAACAAATGCTGGCGATCGCTCGTGCCCTGATGAGTCGTCCTCGCTTACTGCTCCTTGATGAACCCAGTTTAGGCTTAGCGCCCAATTTAGTACGGGAAATTTTTGCCATCTTGGCACAACTGCGGCAACAGGGGATGACAATGCTACTGGTCGAGCAAAATGCGCACCTAGCCTTACAATTGGGCGATCGCGGTTATGTGCTTGAAGCGGGTCAAGTGACCCTCAGCGGTCGTGCAGCAGATCTCCTGAATGATCCACGGGTTCAGCAAGCCTACCTTGGTTAATGCTATGATGAGAAGGCTGGACGTGTGGCTCAGTGGATAGAGCATCAGATTCCGGTTCTGAGGGTCGGGGGTTCGAATCCCTCCACGTCCGTTAATCAAGCATCAGCATCATGACTGAACCCGTTACCCGTTCCGAATTGAGCCAAGTTTTAGATGCTATCCAAGGGATGCAGGCCGATATGCAGTCAATGCAGGCTGCCATCCAAGCCATGGATAAAAAGCTGGATATTCACATCGCCACGAGTAACGAGAAATTCCAAAGGCTTGAGGACAAAATTGATACTGTCGAGGCCAAACTTGAACAGCGTATCAATGCTGTGGAGGCTAAGCTAGAGCAGCGCATCAACGCCGTCGAAGCCAAACTAGAGCAGCGCATCAATGCTGTCGAAGCCAAACTGGAGCAGCGTATCAATGCTGTCGAAGCTAAGCTGGAGCAACAGATGAAGGCTGTGGAGGCCAAACTGGAGCAGCGTATCAATTCCATAGAAGTACAGTTAGGGCAGCGGATTGATACGGTAGAGTCCACCTTGCAGGATATTTCTAAGCGACAAGCGGGCACAGATGCCCGGCTTTGGGGATTCCTAGTGACCTTGTTGGTGGCCACAGTTGGCTTACTGACAAAAGTGCTGTTCTTTGATTTGCCCCGCCCCTAGATTCGTTACCCTAAAACTGGCCTTATCGTTCTTAGCCAGTATGTTTCTCAACCTCAAAGACATCATTTTGCTGTTGCATCCCATCTTGGCCTGCACATTTGTCTTTCCGGTCATTGGCATCACCACATTCTTTGCTCTGCAAACGCGGCAGCGTCGTCTCAAAGACACCACCATCCCACCCACAGTGGGCACCCTGCATGTCAAATTGGGCAATCTTTTAGCAGCCGGCGTGGTTGGCATCACATTGGTGGCCTTGGCCTATTCAGTGGTGTTTGGATTTCAGGGCTTCTTGATGCAGGCGGAGAATCAGACACTGCAACCGCTCTCTGTTGTCCTCGTGGCACTGATGTTTGTTGTCACCATTGCAGCAACGGCGCTGCTGTATCGTGCTCAATCGAAGCTATGGCGTGCTGTTTTTGCCACCCTCTCAGGGATGGGGGTGACCATTCTAGCTTTTCAACCGGGGGTCTTTCGCCGTGATGACGAGTGGTGGGTTTCCCACTTTTACTTTGGCTTGGCGGCGGTGATGCTGATGATTTTTTCTGTGGCCATTGTGGGGGAGATTTACCAAGATCGATCGCTCAGGTGGCGGCGGATTCACATTGGCTTGAATTCCCTTGCCCTTGTTCTTTTTCTCTTGCAGGGAATTACGGGTACCCGTGACCTCTTGGAAATTCCCTTGAGTTGGCAAGCACCTGTGGTCTATCAGTGCAACTTTGATCCGCGATCGCCCCAATTCAAGACCTGCCCCTAAAAGCGAGTCAGGATATACAGCAGGGTGAAGAGGATAATCCAGATCACATCCACAAAGTGCCAGTAGATCTCTGCCATGGTGACCCCCGTGTGCTTGTGGGCACTGTAATGGCCGGGACGGCGCGATCGCCAGATCACCCCCAAAATCAGCAAAATCCCCACAAAGACATGGAGGCCATGGAAGCCCGTCATCACATAAAAGCAGTTGGCAAAGACATTGGTGCGCAGGCCGTAGCCGAGGGTGAGGTACTCATAAACTTGACCGCCCAAGAACACTGCCCCCATGGCCGCCGTGATCCAGTACCATTGGCGCATGCCGCGAACGTCATCCTTTTTGATGGCAACATCGCCGTAGTGGATGACAAAGCTACTGGAAATAAGGATGATGGTGTTGATGGTGGGCACAAGCAGTTCCACCTCAGTGCCTTCGGGCGGCCATTGCTCATTCATGCCCCGCAGAAGTAAATAGGCCGCAAAGAGGCCACCAAACATTAGGGATTCAGAAATTAAAAAGACCAGCAACCCTAAAACCCGAAAATCAGGGTGCTCATGGGCATGATCAACGGCTATGGCCGTCGCTTGAGAGTCAACAGTACCTTGCATGGCTTGCTCCTAAAGCGTCCTACTCTTCCTCGTCCTCATCCTCATCGGTGCTTTCCTTGCGCTGCTCAATGCCGTAGTCGTAGGGACCTTTGGTGACCACAGGCAGCACTTCCCAGTTTTCAATCAGCGGCGGTGAACTGGTCGTCCACTCTAAGCTGAGACCGCCCCAAGGGTTATCGCCGGCAATTTTGCCCTTATTCCAGCTCCAAATGATGTTAATCAGGAAAGGAATAATTGAGAAAGCTAGGACAAAGGCACCAATCGTACAGATGAGATTAATTGGCTCAAACTGGGGATCGTACATGGCCACGCGGCGGGGCATCCCTTTAAGACCCAACTCATGCATCGGCAAAAAGGTCAAGTTCGTGCCAATAAAGGTCAGCACAAAGTGGAGAATCCCTAAGCGCTCATCGAGGAGCCGTCCTGTCATTTTGGGGAACCAGTGGTAAATCCCCGCATAGAGACCAAACACGGAGCCCCCAAAGAGGACATAGTGGAAATGTGCCACCACATAGTAGGTGTCGTGGACGTGAATATCCACGGGGGCAGTCCCCAAGGTCACACCACTGAGGCCACCAAGGACAAACATCGACAGTAGGCCAATGGCAAAGAGCATGGCACTGTTGAGGCGAATCTTGCCCCCCCAGAGGGTGGCGACCCAACTAAAGATTTTTACTCCTGTCGGCACCGCCACAATCAGTGTCGAAATCGTGAAGAACATCCGCATCCAAGGGGGCGTACCGCTGGTGAACATATGGTGTACCCAGACAAAGAGACCCACGCAGCAGATGGCCAAACTGGAGTAGGCGATCGCCTGATAGCCAAAGATGGGCTTACGGGCATGAACCGGAATCACCTCAGACATAATGCCAAAGATCGGCAAAATCATCAGGTACACCGCCGGGTGAGAGTAAAACCAGAAAAGGTGCTGGTAAATGACAACGTTCCCACCGGCATCGGGTTTGTAAAACGAGGTGCCAAAGTTAATATCAAACAGCAGCAAAATCAGCCCTACCGCCAGCACGGGCGTTGACACTAGAGCCAGCAGAGAGGTGGCTAGCATGGCCCAGCAAAAGAGGGGCAATTGATCCCAGCGCATACTAGGCACTTTCATCTTCCAGATGGTGACGATGAAATTCACCGATCCCATGATCGAGGAGGTACCCACAAGGACGATCGCCAGAATCCACATACTCTGGGCAGTAGTGGCCGTGATCGTACTCAAGGGCGGATAGGAGGTCCAACCCGCTTGGGCACCGCCAAACAGGAAACTGGCCAAGAGTAATGCCCCCGCCGGCGGGTTCAGCCAAAAGGCTAAGGCATTCAAGCGGGGAAAGGCCATGTCCCGCGCCCCAATCATCAGGGGCACCAAGTAATTGCCAAAGCCACCAATGGCCGCTGGCACCACCCAAAAGAAAATCATAATGGTGCCGTGGTTGGTCATGAAAGCATTGTAGAGATTGGGATTGAGAAAATCTGAATCTGCCGTTGCCAGCTCCGTGCGCATGGCCACCGCCATCAGTCCGCCAATCAAGTAAAAGATAAAGGCGGTGACCAAATATTGAATGCCAATTACCTTGTGATCAACATTAAAGGTGAAATAGTCGTACCACTTCCACGCCTTGGGATGCTCAGGGAGCGACAAGGGGGTATCTAGCGGCAGTTGTGCTTGCGCCATAACTCTCTCAAGAATGCAACAGTAGGAAGAAAACTAAAGCTTTGACGGAGAATGGTGGTGGGTCATTGCTTCTACTTGCGCCACTAATTGGGGGGTGACGCCCATCTCCTCGACATGGCGATCGCTCAGGGAGGGGATCACGGGAGTCGTTGCGATCGCTTGGTTTTGACTACGCCACGCTTCAAAATCCTCTGGAGTATGCACGATCACCTGCGTGCGCATGGCACCGTGGTAGCCACCACAGAGTTCAGCACAGACGACGGGGTATGTCCCGACCTTGGTAGCCTTAAAGCGCAGTTCAGTGGGCACACCCGGAATCGCATCCTGCTTCAAGCGAAACTGCGGCACCCAAAAGGAATGGATCACATCCCGTGCGGAGAGGTTCAATTGGACATCCTTGCCCACTGGGATATGCAATTCGCCGGAGACAATGCCACTGTCGGGGTAGGTGAAAATCCATGCATACTGCATACCCGCCACATCCACCACTACGTCTGGGGCTTTGCCTTGAACATCGGGGCTGGCACCAATGCCAATTTCAGGGGTTGGCGCTGCTGCTAAAAGGGCAGTTGCATCGCTGGTGGTTTTTGAGGGGGCTTCGGCAACAACCGCCACTGCTGGTTTAGGGGTGTGCATGGAGTGCAGAGCATGATCCCCCGGATTCAGTCCCCCCATGCGCTGGAAAATATCCACGCTGTAGATACCAAGGAAAATCACAATCAGGGCAGGAATGGCCGTCCAGAAGGCCTCTAGGGGTAAGTTGCCCTCTATGGGTAGGCCATCCCCTTCCTCACCGGCACGGCGGCGATAGCGAATCACAAAGAGGATGATCGCACCCTGTACCACCAAAAAGAGAGCGGTACCAATTGTGAGCATAATGTCAAAGAAGTTATCCACCAAGGGAGCCTGCTCAGAGGCCTGTTCCGGCAGGAGGCCATGGTGATGACCAACCCAGAAGCTAATCAGGGTAACAACAATGCCAGCGGTGAGTGTCCAAATTGAAGCGGGTATTTGTTCCATGGTGCCAAAGCGTCCAGAAAATCCCACCCTGATCCTAGGCAGATTCCCCAAGGATGTGGGTTAAAAGAACCTAAAGATTTATGTTGATTTATTCACTATCCTTAAAGCAGCTTGGGGACAGAATCATCTGTTTTTGCGTCCTAGGTTAGAGATAGCCCACCGAAACTGAAGGCTGTGCTGGAGGAAAATAGATGCTGAGTGTGTTGCCTTGGGTTGGCCTCTCATTAGCCACTCTTCAGTACTCGACCCATAGAGTGGATCAAACGCAGGTATATATGGTGGCTGCGCCGATGGCGGATTATCGGGTGGTCATGACAGAACCTGCCCCCAATGGCCAAGATACCTATTTAGAAACGACAGCGGCTTTTGCGCGGCGGACGGGAGCTGTGGCAGCGATGAATACGAATTTCTTCCGCTGGTTAAATGCGAATTCCCTGCGTTCCTTTCAGGACTATCAGAAATGGGTTATGGGGGAATTAAAGCCTGAGGGTATTGACTATGGGGCACTACGGCAGACCTGCTTAAGCGGTCGAGGCACGATTCCAGCGGGGGTTCTCGGAGCCTACATCGTGAATGGTCAGGTGGTGCGTCCCTATGAGGGGGGCTATTTAGCGATTGTGCATTTCCCGGCTCAAGGGGGGATGGAGTTTTACCGAGGCAGCTTACCTGCGCAGCCGTTTCATGTGGTGAGTGGCTCGCAGCAGCTTTTAGAGGGCGGCAGGAAGCTACCTGTGGATGACAGCGATCGCACTTCTCCTAAGGCGATTCTCGGCAGACGGGGCAATGAATATATTTTCGTCGTCAGCGATGGGCGGGGCAATGGTGGTTCGCCGGGGGTCTCCTTTGGGCAGCTTCAGGCGTTTTTACTGGAGCAGGGCGTCACTGATGCAACGGCGGTGGATGGTGGCGAATCGACGACGTTGGTGGTGCAGGGACAAGTAAAAAATCATCCCCGCGATCGCTATTGCGAACTGGCGCGTTGGCTACCCGCTCCCACCCTCACGTTTATTCCTCCTAGAGAAGAGGCTCGCGAAGCGGCGATGGCCATGGGGCGATCGCTCAGACCGGTCGGGGCAAATATCGGCTTAGTCCCACGAGAGCAACCCCGAGGCGTCCTTTCCTTTGCGTTTTGGGAACGCCTTCAGCAGCGGCTACTGACGCGACTCCGAGCTTGGCGACACTGGGTCTAATAGCAGCGAAGCCAGATTTTGTTAAAATCCTAGTGTTCACTTTGACCTGCAAGCAACAGCCATGATTCATTCTGCGTACCCTCTACTGTTGACCATTACCCCTTCTCTTAAAGGTTTCTTTATTGGGCTATTGTCCGGCGCGGTGGTGCTGGGTTTAACCTTCGCTGCTTTGATCACCATTAGTCAAATTGATAAAGTGCAGCGTTCTTCATAGGCAGCCAAGCAGCTGGTGGGCTTTGCAATCATCGCTAAAATAGAGTCATGGCCATAGCGCTGTGACTCTGTGTTTTATTTTGCCCCTTCAATCAACCGGTTAAATGACGTATCTTTCCTTTTCCCCCCTCCTTGGTCAAATTGTTAATGTCGGGCTTGGGCCTGCTGGTATTTTGGGCATTGGCCTAGCGGTTGCGGGGGCGCTCCTCTATTTTCTGCGCTCGATTCAGCCAGAGTTAGCGCGAGATCACGATATTTTCTTCGCCGCAGTGGCTCTTCTGTGCGGTGGGATTCTCTTTTTCCAAGGGTGGCGCCTCGATCCAATTCTGCTGTTTGGCCAGTTTCTACTAACAGGCACCGCTGCCTTTTTTGCCTACGAGAGTATTCGGCTACGACGGGTGGCCACCGAGCAGGCGCGGCGAAATACCCCGATTGTGGATGAAGAGCGACCCGTGAGCCGTAGCTACACCTATCGAGCGGAGCTGGAGGAACTCGAACCCTACGAGGATGAAGAGGAAGAGGAGGAGGATTACCCACCCCTGCGGCGAATTCGGGGCAGTCGTGAGGTGTCGCGATCGCGCTATGAAGACGAGGATGTAGAGGATGCCCCCCCGGTCGGACGTTTACCCTCGCGCCGCAGTAGCCCACCCCCTAGCCGCCCCAGTGTTCGGCGTCCCCCTTCAAGGCGTCCGCGACCGACCCCACCACCGGCAGATGAGATTGTCGATGAACCCTATCGTCCACCAACACCGACAACCCGCCGGCCAACCCGCCGACCGCCGCCGCCGATTACGGAAACTGCGGAAGTGAGCGATCGCCCTGTGCGACGGCGACCCCCCCGCCCCCGTCCGGAAGGCACAACGGATGGCAGTGAGTATGTGCCCTATCAACCCTTGGATCGTCCTCCCACTGACGAGCAAGATAACTCCGCCAATTTTGATGAATAGACCTTAATGGCAAACGAGTCGCAAAGGCAGTGAATGATGCGTCGCTCTTTTTTGGTTTCAGTTCTTGGCTTGGCAGTGATCTGTGGGGGGATACAGGAGCAGACTTGGGCGGCTCCCCTCGCGCAAGCCACTCCGGCTGCTCTGCCAGAATCGTTGCAATCCCTCCTTAACGGGTTGGATACAGCAGCCAGTCAAAAGAATCTAGAGGCAGTGCTAGCCTTTTATGACCCTGAGTTCAAAACAGGGGACGGCCTCACCCTTGAAATTTTGCGCAAACAACTGCCGACGTTTTGGCAACCCTACCGTGACATCCGCTACCGCACGACGGTGAACCGTTGGCAACAGCAGGGAAATGAGTGGATTCTAGAGATTAGTACAACCATTGAAGGAGCCGGCGGCACGAGCGATCGCCCGCAAAACATTCGTGGCAACCTGCAAGCCACCCAAGTCATCCGCAACGGCAAAATCATCCGCCAAGACATTACCAGCGAAAAAACTACGATCACGATTGGTGCGACACCGCCTACGGTGCAATTCTCCCTCCCCCAAGCCGTGCGTGCGGGTGAAGAATTTAGCCTTGATGCGATTGTGCAAGAACCCATTGGCAATGCCATTCTCCTCGGCGCCGCCAGCGATCAGCCCATCAACGCCCAAACCTACGCCAATCCTAGCCCCGTCAAATTGGAACTCCTCTCTGCGGGCGGGATTTTTAAGGTGGGACGTGCGCCTCAAGAAGCCGGTAATCGCTGGGTCTCTGTGGCCTTAATTCGCGATACGGGCATGGTTCTGATTACACAGCGACTGCGAGTGGAAAAACCATGAGTGAGTCTGAGTCAACCCCCGTAGAGGAACCTGCTGAAAGCCCTGCGGTAACTCTTGAGGTGGAGCAAAGCACACCCATTGTCAGCGGCCTTGCTTTAGAACACTGTGGAGGGCGCTACCGACTCACGTTGCCGGCCGATTTAGACTGGATTGACCTGTGGCCGCAGTTGCAACTTTACCTTGTCGGTCAAGAACACCTCTGGTCAGAGACCTTACCCGTAGATTGTGCCTGCGGACAGCGGCTTTTAGATCAGTCACAGCTTCAACAGTTGGCCGAGGCTCTCAGCGAGCATCAGTTGCGACTGGACAAGATTATTACCGAACGCCGCCAGACGGCGATCGCTGCCGCTACCCTTGGCTACAGTGTCCAGCAGGGGGAACTGCCACCCTTAATTGCAAAAGAGACTGAGGGGGACTCAGACCCCATGGCCAACCCCCTTTACTTGAAAACAACCCTGCGATCAGGCATGGAAATTCACCATGACGCCACTGTGGTGATTGTTGGCGATGTCAATGCAGGAGCCAGTATCATTGCTGCCGGCGATATTATCGTCTGGGGGCGATTACGCGGTATCGCCCACGCCGGTGCCAAGGGCAATCGGGGGGCACGGATTATGACCCTTGAAATGGCAGCCACACAGTTACGGATTGCTGATCTGTTGGCACGTACCCCAGAGCCGCCAAACCCGCCTTATCCAGAGGTGGCCTACGCCACAGACCAAGGGATTCAGATTGCCCCCGCCGATACTTGGGGGCGAGCCTTCGCCGTATCCGAGGCACCTTGAGATAATCTATTCTAGTAAGCCAATTCCTAGGGAGTTCAATGGGGCGCACGATTGTCATTACCTCGGGCAAAGGGGGCGTGGGGAAAACAACCGCCAGTGCCAATATTGGTGTGGCTTTGGCCAAATTGGGGCGATCGGTGGTGCTCATTGACGCCGACTTTGGCTTGCGCAACCTTGACCTACTACTCGGCTTGGAAAATCGCGTGGTTTACACCGCCATTGATGTGCTGACCGGGCAGTGTCGCTTGGATCAAGCCCTTGTGCGCGATAAACGCCTGAATAGGCTGGTGTTGCTGCCCGCAGCCCAAAGCCGCAATAAGGATGCCATTACCCCAGAACAGATGCGACAGTTGGCCTCAGCCCTGAGCAAGCACTATGATTACGTGCTCATTGATTGTCCAGCGGGGATCGAGGCGGGATTTCGCAATGCCATTGCCCCTGCGCAGGAAGCCTTGGTGGTGACCACGCCAGAAATTGCCGCTGTACGGGATGCCGATCGCGTGATTGGCCTGCTGGAGGCCTACCGCATTCGCAATAGCCATCTCATTTTGAATCGCTTACGCCCAGCAATGGTGGCTGCCAACGATATGATGTCCGTCGAAGATGTCCAAGAAATTCTCTCGATTCCCCTGATTGGCATTGTCCCCGAGGATGAGAAGGTGATTGTTTCCACCAACAAAGGGGAACCCTTGGTCTTGGCAGAGTCGCTGTCCCTAGCGGGGCAGGCCTTTATGAATATTGCCCGTCGCTTGGAGGGGGAAAAGGTTGAGTTTCTCGATTTAGAGGCGGCAAGCGGTGGACTCTTTGGTCGCATTCGACGCTTGTTTGGGGCAAAGGGATGATCAGTGAACTTTTAGAGCGGCTGTTTACCCGTACTCCCCCCAGTCGCACCACTGCCAAGGAGCGTTTAAAGTTAGTTCTTGCCCACGATCGCACGGCCCTGACACCGCAAATTTTGGACAATCTGCGGCGCGATATTTTAGAGGTGGTCTCCCGCTATGTGGAGCTAGAAACGGAGGGGCTAGCGGTTTCCCTAGAGTCGGATCAGCGGACAACGGCTTTGATTGCCAATTTACCGATTAAACGGCTGAAACTGTCTCCAGAGGATGTTCCGCCCCCCGAAAATTCGCCAGCAGAGGACGAGGCAGAAGAAAATTGAGTACCGTTGCAGTTGGCATAGCAGCGATCGCCAGCGCCGCGATCCTGGCACAGGCACCTTGGGCGGCTGTTTTAATCGCCCGTTTAGGATCAGGTTGGCGACGACCGACTCCCTTAACCCCCCAGCCCTCCCGCCCAGAGAACTTAGCCAAAGTCTCAATTGTTGTCCCCACCCTCAATGAGGCACAGCGGTTGCAACCCTGTTTAGAGGGCTTAATGCGTCAAGGCTATGAGGTGCGGGAAATTCTGATTGTTGATAGTCATTCCCAAGATGGCACGGCTGAAATCGTGCACGCGGCACAACACCGCGATCCGCGTCTGCGACTGGAGTTTGATCCCCCCTTACCGCCGGGGTGGGTGGGGCGGCCTTGGGCTTTACATACGGGCTTTTGTCGTGCCCATCCCGATAGTGAGTGGATTTTGGGCATTGATGCGGATACCCAACCGCAACCCGGCCTTGTAGCTAGTCTTTTGGCGACAGCAGAGCAGGAGCAACTGGATCTGATTTCTCTCTCGCCTCGCTTTATCCTCAAGACCGGCGGTGAATGGTGGCTGCAACCGGCGTTGCTCTTGACGCTGATCTACCGCTTTGGCGCAGCGCGCGCTGTGGAAACTCAGCCGGAGCGGATTCTGGCCAATGGTCAGTGCCTACTCATTCGGCGATCGCGCCTCGAGGCAATGGGCGGCTACCAAGTTGCCGCTTCCTCCTTTTGTGATGATGTAACGTTAGTGCGGGCGGCAGCAGCTAGGGGAGCACGGGTGGCCTTTCGCGATGGCTCCAAGGTGCTCAAGGTGCGGATGTATGAGGGCATGGCGGAGACATGGCGAGAATGGGGGCGATCGCTGGATCTCAAGGATGCCACCCCCGCCGCCCAGCTCTGGGGCGATGCCTATTTCCTCTGGGCAGTACAGGGATTACCGTTGCCCCTGTTGATTTTGGGCTTGATGGCACTGGCAATGACTACTCCCAGCCTTCCTTTAGAGATGGCGACACTGCTCAATGGCTTGCTGGTGCTGATCCGCTGCGGCATGACACTGGCGATCGCCCCTGTCTATGATTGGCAGACGGGTCAAGGGCACTGGCTCTTTTGGCTGTCTCCCCTTGCGGATCCCCTCGCCGCCCTGCGAATTACCCTCTCCTCTTGGCAACGCCCTAAGCAGTGGCGAGGACGCATTTATCCTGCCAAGACTCACAATTTTGAAAGTGATAGCAAAAGAAATAATCAGTAATATTCAATAATATTTATTGAAGAATTTTTATGGAGAATACCATATTAAATTTGATTAAGTACAAGATTTTTGTGCTATAATGATTGGTAAGGAATCGGATCTTGCTGTTATCAAGGAAGAATGTTAGAATCTAAACTAGATATTAAAAGAGATATTAAAGTTCTTCAAAAGCGTTACGAAGAATTAGTCAATCTAGCTAAAGAATGGAATATACATGATTTTAATTCTTGTCATGAAACTATATGCAGTAGCTTTTCAAAGATAAAAGATCACCTAGAAGAACTAGAAAACAATGTAAAGCAGAAAGAAGAATTATTTATAAGCCCAGAGTATGCAGCTATTATAGAAAGACTGTTCGGAGAACATAATATTGGATTTTTGGGTCGCTTCCCTGTATACGAAATTTTTCCCTACAGACTAATCTTTAATATAAAAAAGAAGCAGGCAAAAATCGTAGGCGATAAAATACGAGAGAAAAACTACAACTTAAATCCAGAAAGCATAGTACGATGGGTTAGTGAAAAATACAATGCCATTTGGTCAAGGCGATTCGATGAAGATGAAATTTGTCAAGAACTACTTACCGCTTATCAATACATCGTTGGGTTTAATAATGATCAGAAAGTAAGATGGGGTAGAAACATTTTAATCAGAGAGATTTATAATCTATGGACAATCAAGTCAATAGCAAAAGAGAAATATACTGAATCAATGTTTTTGGTCGACCTATCAAAGCTTTTGAGAAAAAATAGCATAGAATATAAGGATTATATTTTTATATTTTCTTCTCATAGAGATTCAAAAAATAATTATAGATTTCAATCACCAAATAATACTAGGTCTTTTGGTATCTTAGCAATTCACAAGAAGTCAGAATATAGAGCATAACTAGATTGATTATTTGGAGTTTTGGCAAGGTGAATATTAATCGCAATGATATTGAATTACTAAGTAATGGACAACCACCTGAATCTGAAGAGTTGCTTCAAAAAATGACCGTTGGTCGAGAAATATGGCTTGATTTTTTTAAGAAATATCAACTTGATTATTTTATTGCAAATGGTGGCAGTAAAGTCAAAATTTTAGTTGGGGATAAAGGAACAGGGAAAACCCATTTGATTCGTTCGATTATGCTTGATGCAAAGTCATCTGGCTATGTAACTGTTTATTTATCTGCTAAGAACTTCCGGCCAAACAACTTAGTTGACTTCTATCAATCAATACTTAAAAAAATTGACTTGGAGCTTGTTGTAAGAGGAATTTGCTGCACAGTTTCTCAGGAATTTTCTATTGATGATCAATATGATGGTTCAGAAGTGTTCATTCCTAGGATTAGAGATCAATATCCCAATACGCAAATTGCAACTAGTGAAATCAAAAAAGCAATTTCCAAAATAATTAAAAAATATGATTTTACCCCATCATTTCAGTCATTTGTTTATCAAGTTGTATACAATAGGATGATTGCTAATCAGCAGGATGCTATAGAAAAAGCAAAGAAGTGGCTTTCTGCAACCAATGACATTACTAAAGAAGAAAAAAAAGAATTTAAGTCCTTACTTCTTTTTGAAGAAATTAGAAAGTTTAATGCTCGAGACTGGATTAACTCTCTTGTTCAACTAATAAGACTTGCAGGTAATAAAGGTTTAGTTATTAGTGTGGATGATCTTGAAGTTCTAACTGAGAAAAATCCTGAAACTCACAGATATAGTTATACTAAAAATGCTATTTCGGATGTTTATGAAATTATTCGACAGCTTATTGATGATACTGAAGTATTAGAATATTGCTTATTCATTTTTGCTGGCAACTCTGATCTTGTTACAAATCATGAGCGTGGTTTTCGTTCTTATGATGCTCTTTGGATACGTTTACAAAATGGATTCAAGGAATGCGATAGATTTAATCCTTTTTCTGATTTGCTTGACATTAATAAACATCTAAAGGAATTACAAAGCAAGTATCTTCCTGAGATTAATCAAAAAACTTATAGCCTCTTACAACAAGCTTCATTAAGGGATGATCAACTTGATTTTCCTAGCAACTATCTAAAGAACTTTTCTCAACTTCAACAAGTGGTAATAGAGGCAGTAGTAAAGGCAGTAAAGGATCAAAAAAAGCGTGAATTATAAATAAAAATTGATTTATGGAGATACAGGATTTTGAGTGATATATGGTTACTAATTTAGATAAAAACACGGCAATTGCTATTATTGAGTCTCTTCGTGCTGGTATTCCTACCAGAGTCTCAATACGTGAACTTCCTGATTTAAGACCTGATCTAACAACAAAAATTATTCGAGATTTAGAACAGCTGGCTGTAGGTAATAAACAAAAGGGTAGATTTATATGGGGTGGCTACGGTCAAGGAAAAACCCACGAATTAACCAATATTGAATATAAAGCTCTGGAGATGGGTTTTGCCGTTAGTAGAGTTACTCTTAGTCGTGAATTATCTGGTCAGCATATGTTGCGTTTGTATGCAAAGCTGGCCTCATCTATCAGAACTCCAGATTCTAAACTGTTTGGTATTCAGCATAAGTTGAATACTAAAAGAGCAGATGATTTAAATGATATTTATATTCATGCCCAAAATAGATACACCCATGAATTACCACTGATTGTTCTTGAAAATTATTTTTACGCTAATGAAGAAGAAAGTGAGTTGCTGTATGGTGATTTGATTGGATGCCGATTACCAATATCTGAGATTAAAAGAGTTCATAAAAAAAGAGGCCAAGATTTTCCAAAATTACCTGTTTTTAAAATTGCAAATCATAGTCGTGCTTACTGTGAGCTAATGTCCGATGTATTAACTTGGTGTGGTTATAAAGGTTGGGTTATCCTAATTGACGAAGTTGAGCTTATTGCACGTTTAGGTAAGGTGGCTAGGTTGAATGCTTACAGAAATTTAAATTGGCTTTTAAACTGGTCAAATGACAATTTATTCCCTATCTACTGCGTTTGTGCAGCAGCCGATCCCCTCCAAACTCGTTGGATCAACACTGAGTTAAAGAAAGAGACTTCATCTCAAATTAAAGTCTTTGATAAGACTTTAATACCTAATTTAGCAAGAGAAAAGTTTGATGAGACTGATGAAAGAAAAATGATTAACTTTTTTGAGCAGGCATTAGATGAAAATCAATGTCCTAAGCTCCTTCCAGTAGAATCAAGACAGCTAGAGCAAATAATGCACTTCTTGGTCAATATTCATGCTTCATGCTATGAATGGATCCCTAAATTAGATATCCCTAGTTTTATTGAATCTCTAGGTTACGTCTCATTGAGAATCTATATTCGTGCTTTGCTTGAATCACTAGATATTGACTTTTTATACAATTTTGATTTCAAACCCAAACTTGATGATCTGGTTGATGGCTTGGATGTTAATCTAGAAGATAATGAGTTTTTCAGTGAGGATTCATAGTTAGTCGTGATTCCCTTGCATATTCTTTTACATGAATAGCTGATTTCTTCTTTGCGCGTGACGAATCTACTCTTAACTACTGCCCAAGAGGCACTTGCCCCAACGTTTAACGAAATTGATGGCCGCGTTAAGGAAAATTTGGATCGGGTTCTAGGGGCGTTTCGGCAGCAGCGGCTGGGGGTGCATCACTTCAGTAGCATGACGGGCTATGGTCATGGCGACCTAGGGCGTGAGGTGCTGGATCGCGTTTTTGCGCAGGTGATGGGGGCTGAGGCGGCCTTGGTGCGGGTGCAATTTGTTTCTGGTACCCACGCGATCGCCACGGCGCTATTTGGTGTGCTCCGCCCTGGGGATGAACTGATTTCCCTTGCGGGTGCCCCCTACGACACCCTAGAAGAGGTGATTGGCCTGCGGGGTCGCGGCCAAGGTTCCCTCAAGGACTTTGGGATTCACTATCGCCAGATTCCCCTCCTGAGTACGGGCGAACCGGATTGGGGGGCGATCGCCACCTGTGTTCAACCTCAAACCCGCATGGTGCTCATTCAACGCTCCTGTGGCTATACATGGCGGCCGAGCCTCAGCCTTGAGGACATTGGCAAAATGATCCAACTGATCAAGGGGCAAAATCCCAATGTGGTTTGTTTTGTGGATAATTGCTACGGCGAATTTGTCGAGACCCAAGAACCGCCCCATGTTGGCGCCGATTTGATTGCGGGTTCTCTGATTAAAAATCCCGGCGGCACGATCGCCACCGCGGGGGGCTACTTAGCAGGACGCGCTGATCTCATTGAGCAAGCCAGTTATCGCCTTACGGCACCGGGGATTGGCCACGAAGGGGGTGCCACATTTGATCAACATCGTCTGCTCTTTCAAGGGCTGTTCTTAGCACCGCAAATGGTCGGCGAAGCCCTCAAGTGCGCCCATCTCTTGGCCTATGTCTTTGACCAATTGGGTTATCCCGTCAACCCCGCCCCCCTTGCCCCCCGCCGCGATGTCATTCAAGCGATCCAATTGGGCAGTCCTGAAAAGCTGATTGCCTTTTGCCGTACGTTGCAACGTTACTCCCCGGTGGGTTCCTATCTTGATCCTGTACCTGCGCCCATGCCCGGCTATGCCGATGATCTAGTGATGGCTGGGGGCACGTTTATTGACGGCAGCACGTCGGAACTGTCTGCCGATGGCCCTTTGCGTCCACCCTATATTGTCTTTTGTCAGGGGGGAACCCACTGGACCCATATGGCCTTGATTTTAGAGGCTCTCCTAGAGGATCAGGCTTTTTGAGGCCAGCCGTAGGCTTGGGCAACCGCTTCCCATTGGCACAAAATGCTCTGCTCAAAGGCGTCCTGCCACGTGGGGCACGTTGCTTGGGTGATCTGGTGTGCCTGTGTTCCCATCCGCTGGCGATAGGGGGCATCATCTAACAGCGGGGTAATGGCGGCTGCCCAATCTTGGGGGTCGCGACTGTAAACCACCACCCCATCCTCCCCTGAGGTTTGGACATATTTGCGCCCGCCATCAAACCCAGAAATGACGACGGGTAATCCTGCCGCCCGTGCTTCCACCACTACATTGGGCCCTGTTTCCGACTCTGAGGGAAAGACAAATAGATCACTGCTGGCATAAATTGCCCCTAATTTTTCTTGGGGTACCTTGCCTGTGAGGGTGACGCGATCGCCCAAAAGGTCTTTGACAAGGGTAGCCTGTGCCCCTTCGCCAACAATCAACACATGGAATGCCTTTCCTTGATTGGTTAACACTTGAGCTGCCTGCGCCAACAGGAGCACATTTTTACTGGCATCTACCCGACCGACAAAAAGCGCGATCGGCACCTCTGGCAGGTGATACTCCTCCCGTAGCCATTGGGGATTGCGAAATCGCGGATGAAAGCGATCGCGATCGATGCCCCGCTGAAACCACGCCACCCGCTCAGGGGGCAAAAACGTGAGCAGCCAATCGGCATCCTGCTGCCGCGAGACCAAGACGCGATCGCTAGCACGCATAAAGCCCGCTAATTTACGTTCGGCTCGGTAACCAAACCACTGATCCACTTGTAATTTCTCCAGCCATAGCCACCGCCAAAATTCTCGCCCCCAACTGCGGCCACTCATGCGCCAAATAATTTCCCGCGAATAGGTGCGGGTCAATAAGGGCAAATCCGTGTGAATCGAACTGAGGAGAGGACGATGGTACTGGCGACAAAAGCGGCGCACCGTTTGAGCAAAGCTAAAAGTATCCGTAATGTGAAACACCTGATGTTGGGGTAAATAACGGCGCAATCCCCAATGCAAGGGAGCTACATCGGTCACGCCTGCCCCTTGGCGCATAATTTCCAGTGAGTGCGTGCTGAACTGGGGCGGTAGCAATTGGTAGCGAACATTGGCTGCTACCTCTAGGGTTTGCTGTTTGGCACCAAGGAAGTAAATGGTCAGGTCAACGCGGTCTGGGTAGTGGCTGGCAGCTTCCGCAAAACGTTCCCAACATTTGACGTGTCCCCCGGCATTGGGTTGCCATTCTAGGCAAATAAAGACAGCAACAGATAGTGGTTGTGGCAATCCAGACTCCTCAAGGTTGCGTTTTGCTAAAGATTAACTGAATATCGCATTTAGAGTCATTCACAGTGAGCAATAATGGGCTACCGTAATCGCGCGATCGCCATTCTCTTAGCCTTGGCCGGCATCTTTCTCCCCGGACTCCATAAGTTTTATTTGCGCCAACCCCTGTGGGGTGGCGTTTACCTCATGCTGGGGCTACTCTTTTCGACGGTGCCCTACGGTTCTCTGGGTAGCATTGCTCGCATTGCCTGTGTGATTGAGGCCGTGTGGTATTTGTTTCAGGGAGCCGATGCCTTTGATGCCACCTTCAATCCTGAGATTAGTGCCGTCGTTCCGAAGCTCCCCGCGTCTCGTCTTGAGGAAGCGAATTAATACCGCCAGTAGCGACGACCTTGCCAAAAAATCCCCACGGCTGTGCCAATCAGGAACACCTCTGTGAGTGGAAAAAATAGGGGGCGCAGTCCCAAGGTGCCGCTAAAAAAGCTCAAGAACACACTGGCCATTAGGACACACAGAAATAACGCCCAGAGGGTGCCGCTATAGATCGGCGCTGGGTTAAACCACACCTCCAAAGAGATCACTGCCACCATTCCAAGGCCAATGCTCAGACCAAGGCGGACTAACAGACCCAAAGGAGGCTGAAGTAGGATGATCAACGCCTCGCCGACAGATGCGACGGCACCGGCAATATAGTAAAGCCCCGTATCAAACAGCGCTGCAAGCAGGGCAACAAGAAGACCTGTGGGCACCAGCGATCGCCAAGGCAGTGCCTTAAACTGTTGCCAAGGATCGGACACAAGCAAGACTCACAATAAGTATGTGGGTAGAACCTAGGGCATAGGTAGATCGCCGAGGCTCATTTCCAGTTCCATGCGCTGTTCTATCTGGCGCAGAAAATACCCCGTCATCATGGCTGAGGCCAATAACCCCGCAAGGTTGTCGCGATCGGTGGCAATTTGGACATTAAAATCCTCGGAGGGAAGGCCGCCCACGAGACCTTGGACATTCTGGCTGATAATTTGGCGAATTTCTGGACTGACGGAACGGGCAATACGGGTTAAAACTTCTGGCGATTGGCTTTGTAGGTACTTCAGGAGCAGATTGGGCTGCCCATCATCCGTAGAAGACTGGTAGAAATTAGCGTTTCCGGGATCAAAAACCATAGGCAGTGCTCGTTAGTTATGTTAACTATATGTTACCAAACCAAAATGCGCTACTAGAGCGAAGACTCCCGTGCTACCTGCTCTACCTGTAGAATAGACCTCAGCACTCGGTGAGACTGAATACACAAGGATTCTTGCATGACCGCCCTCGATCAGCTTCAGCCTGCCAACCCCCGGGAAGTCAATATCTTTGCCCCCTATATGCGTGCTGAGAAACGTCCGCTGCTGCCCTTGGGCATCGCCCTCTACCGTTTGGGGAAGTTGGAGGGACAACGGGGGATTGAAGGCGGTAACAATGTTGATTTTATTGCCACATGGACAATCGCCAATTTGCCGGCGGATTTATCCCGTTGTACGGTGACCTTTGATAATTCGCCTGATCTACAGTACGAAATGTCCATCACCACGTTTGAACTGGTGGATCATCTCATTGATGTAATTATTAACTATAAAAAACATCGTATTGCCGATTTTTCAAAAGCGTTTTATCGTAAGCTGTTACGGCTTGACTAAGGATAGCGTGTTCAGGGTTGGGGTTGTGGGAGGAGTAACTAAACGGTGGCAAAGCATTTATTAATTGGTTCCATTGTGCCCTATAGCGGTAAGTCGGCAACGGTTTTAGGCTTGGCCAAGCTCTGTCGCGATCGCCATCTGCGCATTGCCTATGGTAAGCCCTTGGGCACCTACCAACCCGCTACCGAGAGTGAAGACACTGAAGCCGATGTCAGTTTTTTACAGCAAACCCTCAACCTAGAGAATGTGCGGCCGACATTGCTCACGCTGACGCCAGAAGCCATCAAGGCACGGCTCATGGGCACAGATCAGCAGGATTATCGCCAAGCCCTAGCAGCCTATCACACTATCAATAGTGAAGACTTGGTGCTCCTCGAAGGGCCAGCCACATTAGCCGAGGGGCGGCTGTTTGATTTGGGGTTAGCTCAGATGGCAGCGGTGTTGGATGCACCCATTTTACTGGTGGTGCGCTACGAGTCCCCCTTGGTGGTGGAATCGCTCCTCCTCGCCAAGTCGGAATTGGGCGATCGCCTATTGGGGGTGATCATCAACGATATTCCCCAACCTGAAGCCCAACCCTTGCCTGCCATTCGCCAATATCTCGAGGCACACCAAATTCCAGTTTTTGGTATGTTGCCCCGCAGTCAGTTGCTGCGCAGTGTCAGTGTCAAGGAATTGGTACGCCAGTTAAATGCCGAAGTTTTGTGCCGTCCGGATCGCTTGGATTTGCTGGTAGAAGAACTCACCATTGGGGCAATGAACGTCAGTGCTGCCTTGAAGTATTTCCGTAAAGCGAACAATATGGCGGTGATTACCGGGGGCGATCGCACCGATATTCAATGGGCGGCCTTGGAGACCTCCACCCACTGTCTGATCCTCACGGGGCATTTGCCGCCTTCCCCTGCGATTCTTGCCCGTGCCGAAGAGTTGGAAATTCCCATTCTCTCGGTGGACTTAGACACCCTAACAGCCGTGGAAATTGTGGATCGTGCCTTTGGTCAGGTGCGCCTCCATGAAATCGCTAAAGTCAAATGCGTCGAACAAATGATGCAGGAGCATGTGGAGGGCGATCGCCTGTTAGCACAACTGGGACTCTTGACCGTTGAGGCCTAGCGCTGGAAGGTTAAGGCAAAAATCAGGACTTGGGTCGGTGTCTTGCCATCAAAGTTGTTGTCGCCAATGATGTAGAGCGATCGCGCCCCATCGGCCAAGGGGGGACCCAAGCTCATCCCCTCCAAATTGGTCAAGGGAATCCCCAGCGTCTTGAAATCCAAAATCAGCCGTTTCTGCACAGGGCGGAGAGTGCGCAGATCAACCGGTAACGTGGCCATGCCAAGGGTATCTGTCGCCCCTGCCAAGGATACTTCAAAGAGCTTGATGCCATGCCCTGCTCCCGGACTATAGGTGCGCTCCAAGCTCAGAAAATGGCCACCATTGTCAAGGGCAAGTAGCTCCACGAGGCCATTAAACACGGCCTCTGAGGGTTCCAAGGGATAGAGATGCTCCGCCACCAACACAGGGGCAACATCCCCCCGCAGGTAATGGAGCAGGCGGCAGTAAATGGGAATATTGGGGCGGACATCTTGGGCAAGGGCTGATTCAACGCCGACAAACAGGCGATCGCCCGCCGGCGAAAGCGTCAGTGCCTCAAAACCGAGATTATTGCGAATGCCCTGCTGACCATTGGGGAGATAGTACTTGGGCATAGGGAGAGCTGCAATGGTTCGTCCATTCGCGCGCTCAAACTCTTTGATCCAAGGGGGGCTAGCCGTGGCCGTTACCCCTTCACTGCTAATTACAAGGTGCCCCTCAGGCGTCAGCGCAATCCCCTCAGTGTCGGCAGTGTTGGGCGGATACACCTCACCATTAGGCTGCTGGAGAAAGGTTACGTCCTTGGGGGTAATGGTTTCGGGAGTGATTTCGAGGGTGTAAAACCGAGGTTGCTGGCGATCGTCACTAATGGCATAGAACTGCTGTTGACGCGGATCGTAGATCAAACCCGACAGCCCCCCCACCTCGGTATTCTGCCACTGGCTGCCAACGGCTAATTGCACTTCGCCACGAAATTCCACCCCGACATTCAGAAACAGGCGCTCCTCTGCTCGCACTTGAGGCAGGGCACATCCCCACAGGAAGCCAAGGAGCAGAATTGCCGTTAGCAGGTGTCGCCAGGGCATGGGTGTGTCTTAGCGGTTGCGGTTTGTGCCTTGACCGCCCCCCTGTTGATTTGGGCGCTGGGGAGACGCGGGTTGATTCGCTTGATTGGGTCGCTGGGCATTATTGCCACCGCTCTGTTGCACGGCAAACTGAATCGCCTCAGGGGTTTGTACCAGTTGAATTTGACCCGCCACAGGATCGTTGGTGCTCAACATGGTTGCCACCAAATTATCCAGCATGACGACGCGAATCCCGGTATCCTTGGCCAGTTCAGGACGCTGCTGGCGGGCTTGATCCACTTCCCGTTGGAGTTGGGTTTTATCAAAGTAAAAGGGAATAAACCGCTGGGTGCGGGTCTGGCCGTTTTCGCGCATTTGGGCTTCAATGGCAATGGGGTTGCCTGTTTTGCTATCTGCTAGGAAAAAGAGGGGGGTACCGCCCATGAACGGCCTACCATCCTTGGTGAGAATTTTGCCATCGCGTTCCACTAGATCGCCACTTTGTTTGAGCAGATTCACCGCTGCTTCCAGTTGTGGTCTGGAGGGGATAATGTCCACACCAATGGCAGGATTTTTTTGGCTTTCGAGGGCAATTTTCACCGCCCCACTGAGAGCGGCTGCCGAGACCCGCGCCACGCGACCCACATCCGGTTGCTGGGTTTTAATGGTGTTCAGGGCAGTTTGGGCATCCTGCTGATTGACAAAGAAGGTAAAAACTTGAATTTTCTTGCTTTGATCTTGGGGATTGGGCATCTCAAAGGTCAGCGGTTCCCCCTTATCATTGGTGATCATAAAAATGGGCACATTGTTGAGGATGCGCAACACTTGTTCTTCGGGCAAGGCAGTGGCAATGTCATAGCGGCTGATGGCGGGTGCTAGCCATAGGCTACTCACTAACCCTGCCAAAACACCCAAGTGTGCCAATCTTTTCATACAGTCTCCTAATTCATGCTTGATTGCAGTCGGTTAACTCTCCCAATCCC
The DNA here is from genome assembly GCF_031583515.1 of Thermosynechococcus sp. QS41. Taxonomy (NCBI): domain Bacteria; kingdom Bacillati; phylum Cyanobacteriota; class Cyanophyceae; order Acaryochloridales; family Thermosynechococcaceae; genus Thermosynechococcus; species Thermosynechococcus sp. QS41. The sequence goes on along the minus strand of NZ_CP134181.1, from coordinate 1,390,930 downwards.
ATTCTTCACGTGTGGAGAGAGGGGCGATCGCCCTGTAGTACCTAACTCACACCAAAACTTATGCACGTAACAAGTGAGTATTTTTACATATGAAGTACTCCCTTTGCTTTCCCACCCTAAGCCAATTTGACGCAAGGGACAAGGGGCAAGTTTCTAAAGTCGATGGGGAACTAGCGTTCAGTATCTAGGGAGCCTATACTGGTGCTGCTTTGGAACCAGCCCTTGCGCCAGAAAAAGAAAAATAAACTGCCCGCCACGGTAAGCATGACCGCCCAGCAGGCTGGATAGCCCCAATACCACTCCAGTTCAGGCATATTCCAAGGGGAGGTATCGGGATCAAAGTTCATGCCATAGATACCGACAATAAAGGTCAGCGGTATGAAAATGGTCGAAATGATCGTCAGAATTTTCATAATTTCGTTCATTTTATTGCCAACGGAAGAAAGATACACATCCATCAAACTGGCCGCCAGTTCACGGTAGGTTTCCACCATATCTAGCACTTGAATGGCATGGTCATAGCAATCTCGTAGGTAGATGCGCACTTCCTCGGAGAGAAGGGGGCTGGGATCGCGAATCATGGCATTGATGGCATCCCGTTGTGGCCAAATGGCACGGCGCAGCGCCAGTAATTCGCGGCGCACTTGGTGGACTTCTTCGAGAATGGCGCGACTAGGACGGGTAACTACGGCATCTTCTAATTCCTCAATGCGCTCGCCGTAGTCTTCTAGAACCGGGTAAAAGCCATCAATAATGGCATCCAAAAGGGCATAGGCTAAATAATCGGGGCCATAGCGACGAATGATGCCGCGACTGGTGCGAATCCGCTGCCGAACCATGTCAAAACAATCCCGTTCGGGTTCTTCTTGTACTGTGAGCAAGAAATGCGGCCCCAAGACAAAGCTCACTTGTTCAGTATAAAAGCCGTGTTCATTTTCCTTGGGGGTGACCATGCGGGTAATCAGCACAAGGTAATCGTCATGATCCTCAACTTTGGGGCGCTGGGGGACATTGACAATATCTTCAAGGACAATGGGGTGCAGGTGAAAAACTTGGCCAAGTCGCCGCATCACGTCTTCATCGCCAATCCCTTGAACATCTATCCAACTGACGGAGGGACTGCTGAGGTAGGGGCCACATTCTTCCGGCGTTTCTAAAACGCGACGGCTGGCCTGATCCGGCTGATAGTCAATGAGAATAATTGTCGGCGGTGGCGCATCGGCCTCAATACTGAGGGTACCGGGCATGGCGCCGGGTTCATCAAAGAAGTAATCTTCGAGATAGTTATCTTCTTCCTCGGCGGGGGGTGTGGGGTCTGGCGGGGCAGCACTACGGAAAAAGTGAAAGGGTTTTCTGGCCATAAAGGGGGAAATCGACAGAGTGCAAACGGGCTAACTAGAAACCTAGGGCAAATGGGGCGGCAACGTCCCAAAATCGCCTGAAAAGTTAAGATTTTTAAGTGTAGTGGCATTCACGGTGGGAGCGGTGTGGTGAATTCTCAAGTTTCGAGAACCTCAGTGCCAACTTGGGTGGCCATTGCCCAACTGTTGCGGTGGCATAAGCCTGCGGGTCGTTTGATTCTCCTCATTCCGGCGCTGTGGTCCTTAACTTTGGCGAGTGAGGGCTTGCCGTCGTTGCAGTTGCTGCTGATTATCACGGTGGGGGCGATCGCCACCAGTGCGGCGGGCTGCATTGTCAATGACTGCTGGGACCGCAATATTGACCCCCATGTGCAGCGGACTCAAAACCGCCCCCTAGCCAGTCGCCGCCTTTCCCTCAGTGTGGCCTTGGGCTTGATGGTGATTGCCTTCCTCTGTGCTTGGGGATTGACGTTTTACCTCACTCCCTTGGGGTATTGGCTGGCGGTGGCCGCAGTGCCGGTGATTCTGCTCTATCCCTTGGCGAAGCGAGTCTTTCCCATTCCGCAACTCGTTTTGGCAGTGGCTTGGGGGTTTGCTGTCCTCATTCCTTGGGCAGCGGTACAGGGACGCTTAACCTTGACCACCGCGTGGTTGTGGGCGGCAGTGGTGATGTGGACATTGGCCTTTGATACGGTGTATGCCATGCCCGATCGCCCCGACGATCGCCGACTGGGAGTAAATTCCAGTGCCTTATTTTTCGGTGCCTATGCGCCCTTGGCGATCGCGCTATTTTATGGGCTGACGGTGGTGTTCCTGATCATTGTTGGCTGGAGTGCGGGACTCACTTGGCGATTTTGGCTGGCCTTGGCCGTGACCACCTACTTTTGGCTGCGGCAATCTCTACAAATTTATACCCACGAACGCCGTGACACCCAAACCACAACGCTCCCCATTCAGACCTATGGTCGTTACTTCAATGAAAATGTCTGGTTGGGCTTTTTGCTCTGGGTGGGGATGTGGTGCCCTAGGCCTTAGTCAAGAGCTTGGGGGAAACCTGCCACGGCACAATGGCCAGAATATCCACTTGGGCACAATATTTGAGATCGGCTTCATTGCCAAGGTTGAGCAGGCGCTGCCCGTGGCTGGAATGGTGAAAGAGGGTCAATAGATCATCTTGGTAGTAGCGGTACAAAGCAGTGGCAGCAATAGTTTCGTCATTACCCGCAAGGGCTTCGAGGGGGGCATCCTGCTGACCCCAGAGGTGATGAATCAGCGCGCCAGCACAGACGGTATCTTCGAGGGAATAGCTACCTTCCCAGCCCGAACCAACAATCCAGATGGTTTCCGGTTGATGTTTTTGGACAAACTCGGCAACGGCAGCACGGTTGACAAGGGCGGCGGCAAGAACGAGGGGACTGGCTTGAATTCGCTCAAGGGAACGGGTGCCATTGGTGGTGCTCATAAAGAGGCGACATCCTTTTACCCGCTCTGGCAAGCATTCAGCAGGAGAGTTGCCCATGTCAAAGCCAGCAACTTTTTTCCCACCCCGTTCACCAACGCGAATCCGCTTGGCTGCCGGCCACTGCTGACTCACTTGTTCTAGCTCTGCTAGATCACTAAAGACTTGAACGGCTTCTGCCCCAGCCGCAAGAGCAGTGGCGATCGTAGTGGTTGCCCGCAGGACATCAACAGCAATGGCACAGTCGGGTTGCCAGTCGGCTGGTACACGCTCTGGTGTGTGGTAGGTATAGATTTTCATAAATGGAAGGGGAGCTTGGCTACGATGATCCTTGATACATAAAGTATGTCACCATTGGGATCACTGTAGCGGCGATTAGCAAGGCAACGACGATAATTGTGGCGGAGCGATCGTCGGTTTCCTCTTTGCTCTTGTAGGTTTTCTCGACAACCACTTCGCGTACTACGGGCGGGCCTGGATCCGGTTCGCCTTTGAGGACTTTCGCAAGGCGATCGACGGTGTCAAGGACTGATTGATTGTAGTTGCCATCCCGTAGGGGCACCCGCATCGTTTCTTGGACAATACTTTCGGCAGTTTCAGGATTCAAGCGTTCGGCCACGGCCTCGCCATAGTGAATCGCTGTGCCATTGGTAACGGTATCGAGGGCAATGATCACCTGATTGGCTTGGGACTCAGGATCGGGAAACCACTGGTTAAAGAGGTCATCCACAAAGCTCTGGGGGGTTTCACCATAGTCGAGGCGGTGCAGTGTAACTACATGAACATTGATGCCCGCTGCCTCGGAGAGGTCTTGGAGCGATCGCCCGACACTGCCTTGGGTGACGACACTAAGCACATTACCTTCATCAACGACCCCGGCCGCTGTTTCCGGCAAAGGGATATCGATCGCGCTGGTTGCCCAGACGGGGGTGACCCACAACGTACTAGCGAGTAGTGCCAGCAAAAGATAGCGAATGCCGTTTTTCCAAGCCACTTGCCAATCCATCTGTGCTTAATCCTGTATCTCTCAATGCAATTTTCTCAGATGTTGCTTGCAAAAATAAATTTTCTTCTAACAAATCTTAAAACGATGGCCAGAAAATTGCTTTACCAAGGAGCGCCCACGAGTGTAAAGCCTGCCCAAAAATAAGGTGCTTGGAATCTTGAATATCTCAGAAGGTGTAATTGAGCCTTTTGCAGAGCAGCAACTTTACTAGCAGTGTGGTGCAGATGGCTATAGAAGTGTTCCATGAGTTCTAGGGTACCCGCATCACTCACTTGCCAGAGGCTAGCGACGGCACTTTTGGCACCCGATTGAAGGGCAAGACCCGCAAAGCCTAACTCCGCGCGATCGTCTCCCAGAGCGGTTTGACAGGCACTCAAAACCAGCAGTTCGAGAGGGGGTTGCTCTAGATTAAGTTGGGGGAGGTTTTGCAGCGTGACTGTTTCACTGCCCCACAGTTGAATAAAGGACTCTTGGGCTTGACCGGGGCGAAACAAGGCATGGGTAGCCAGATGAACGATGCCATCAGATCAGCTTGCGACACTGCTGGCACAGTCAGCAACAGTGGCTCTCCCTGTAGAGAGGTAACTAAGAGCTTAATCTCGTTGGCCGTTGGTGCCAAGTGCAAAAGAGCTGTGTGCCAACCCGTACGCTTGGACATTTGCCTGAGAATGCGCTGAATGGCAGAGGGATTGAGTCGCCGACTAGTAAATTGATTTTGAAAATAAACTTCATATTCCCGTTGCCAAGTGGCCTCGCGACCTGTGAGAAATTCCCCTGCACCAGCGGGTAAGGCACTTTGAGCAATGGACTGAAGAGACAGCACCAACACCAGAGCAATACAGATTCGGAGGAGGTGTCGGTGCATCTTTAGTGTTCCAAGAAAGTGTTGTCGCTCTAGCCAAGCTATATCTTAGCCAATGCACCATTCAAGTGTTTTTTTTTCAGAGGAGAGACAGTGACTGCCAATGCAGAATTCAACACTGGACGATAGACATTGAGCCAGCGAGTAATGGTGGACTCGTTGCGATGGAGCAACTAGGCAATTTGTGGACGGCTTTTGGATGGATAGTCCCCTCGTTTAAGACCTATAAGCTTAATGTTACAAAGAGCTGGCAAAAATCATTTTTCATTGGCATAGCTATAGGCTCGATGCCACGCTTTTGCCTGACTAGGGCGGGTGATCCGCATCCAGTGACGACTCAGGGGAGGCGAGATGAGAGTGTGCAGAAGCAGCCACAGGGTTTGTAATTCACTGGGGGCTTTTTGCCATTGCCAACGGTTGGGTTCACAAAAAAGTAAGGTGACCAATTGGCGGTATTGAGCCAAGGTCAGGGGGTCAAAGTAAATCTCTAGGGTCGTTGGATTGGGCATATCAACAACTTGGCCGCTGAGGTCAATGCCTGCCTCCAAAAGCCGACAGGTGAGGGGTACACCCATTGCGGAGGGGGGGAGGGGTTGATGCAGATGCACGATCGCCCCCCCTTCAGAAAGGCGAATTGTCGTGCCCCACAGGGCAGTGGTTTGATCCCAAGCGAGATGGAGTTCAACGGTTTGCTGGACATTGAGCCAATCATAGGGATCGGGGCGGGGGCGTTCGATGAGGCTGTAGAGGGCAAGGGCGAGAATTACCAGATTGTAGAGGTTCCAGACCCAAGCCAATAGTAGCCCCTTGGTGTGTAATGCCTGCCAATTTAATACAGCAGCCGCCACAGAGAGAAGAAAAAGCACGAGGAGCGGTGCCGCTAGGTGCCACTGAAAATGGTAGCGATCGCGATAACTCTCCTTGGGAGTCACCCAAAAGCCGCGACCAAAGGGACGCAACAACGTGTCAATCACTGTCAATGTCAACGGCACACATTGAAGAACCGCATAAATATCAGATACCAAGGCAGAGCGACTTTGACCATTGAGCCAGCGGAATGTACTCAACAGCAGCCAGTAGTAGGGCACAAAATAGTAGAGCCACTGCCGCAGGGTGGTTTCAAGGGGGACGACACCCCAAAAGGCGGCAATCAAGGGCAACAGCAGCAACAGCAAACGCATGGGACTGTGAAACCATTGCGTGATCCCCTCTAGGTGGGCAAGGCGCTGAAGCCCAGTGAGATTGGGTACCCGCAGTGGACTTGCCACAATGAATAATCCTTGGAGGGTGCCCCGTGCCCAGCGTTGACGTTGACGAATATGCGCCGTCATGTCCTCTGCACACAAGCCCGCACTGAGACTTTCATTCAGGTAAATCAACCGATGACCTGCTGCCGCCAATTGAATTCCTGTGTAGTAGTCCTCGCTGAGGGATTCAGTAACAAAGCCGCCAATGGCATCGAGGGCCGATCGCCGCACCAAAAAGGAACTGCCGTAGCACAGCGCTGTTTCAATGCCATCCCGCAGGACTTGATAATGACGGGAGAAGATTTCCACCTCTTGGGGTAGGTGATCCTCGAGGCCAAGGTTACGGGCAATGGGATCGGGATTGTAAAAGCTCTGGTAGGTTTGGACAAGGCCGATATCAGGGGTCTGAAAAAAGCCCACAGTGCGGGTGAGAAAATTTCGAGTGGGAACAAAGTCAGCATCAAAGACCGCAATCAGTTCACCCTTGGTCTGCGTAAGGGCATGGTTCAGGTTGCCTGCTTTGGCATGGCGATTGTCTGGACGGCTGAGGTACTCACAGCCCAGTTCACAGGCCAATTCCCGTAGGGCAGGGCGACGGGTATCGTCAAGGACATAGATGCGTTTGTAGGGATACTCTAGGGCTTGGCAGCCAACAATCGTGCGCCGCAAAATTGTCAGCGGTTCGTTGTAGGTGGGAATGAAGATATCGACCCAAGGCTGATAGCGGCCACTTTTAACGGCTAGGGCGGCAGCATCCGCCTCAGGGCGACGGTTTTTAATGTGCAAAAGGAGGTACAGTTGCAGGCCATAGCCCGCCATCATGAAAACTTCGATGGCCAATAGGAGAAGACTGAGGGCGGCTTCTAGGGGTGTGCGCAGATTGAGGGTGGCCAGCGATCGCCACAGCAGATAATGCAGCATCACGGCCATTAAACTGCCAACAACCACAGCCCGCGCCCACTGCTGCTGCACTTTCCCCCAGCGCAAAACAATACTGCTGAGAAGCACCATCAAGCACAATGGCCAAAAAATCCACGGCTTGTCCAACTGTTCAATGGCGAGCCAAGGAGGGACAGGGGGCATCGCTGGAGCCTCAAGCAACTGAATAGTAATGTAACGAAATGTAAACCAACCATTGGACAGGGACAATATTTCCAAGGTTCCCCGCAGTAGCGATCGATCGCCCCCAGCCGTATGTCAGGATCAAAATCACCAAATGCTGCTCTAATGCTGATCTAATACTATGACCGATGCCCAAGAGGGGACAAAGCTACCCCCCTTTATTTTTCACAACCAATTCCAAGGCTGGATGGAAGTCTATGCGCCCGTTCAACGCTACGAGACCTATTTGAACAATCACCAAGAATGGTTTCACCGCTGCGCCCATCCCATGAAAACAGAACCTGTGGGCAAGCATGGCTACATTCTCACCATTGGCCGCTATGGTTCCCATGGCTATGAAGTGGAACCCAAAATTGGACTGCACCTACTGCCCCAAGAGCAGGGGGTCTATCGCATTGAAACAATTCCTGTGCCCGAACAGCCGTTTTTGAACTATGAGGTGAATTTTCAAGCGGCCATGGCCTTGGTACCGATGCGAGCCACCCCTGAGACGGATAGCGACCTGTTGGCGCTGAATGTCATTGATTACACGCGGGTCAATTGGGAACTGGATTTGCGGGTGGAAATGTACTTTCCGCGGTTTATCTACCGTTTGCCCCATGGCCTGATTCAAGGGACAGGCAATCGCGTCTTGGCTCAAATTGTCCGCCAAGTGTCCTACCGCCTCACGGCAAAGGTGCAGGATGATTTCCACAAAACCATTGGCCTCGATTTGGGCAAACGCTGGCGCCGCAAACGATTCCATGCTGAGCGGGTGCGCACCCTTACCCCTGCGTCAGTGCCTGATACGCCTGACGAGCCTGGTTCACCTGCTGCTTGAGCATTGTGACATCCGTACCCAGTTGACTGCCCATAGCGATGGCGATCGCCCCTGCTTTCCAGAGGGGTACCACATCCCCCCAACCAATACCGCCACAGGGAATGAGGGGAATCTCGCCAAACAAGGGTCGCAAGGCGCGTAAATAGCTCGCCCCGCCTACGGCCATCACTGGAAAAACCTTCACTGCCGTTGCCCCGGCTTGCCAAGCGTGGAGAATTTCCGTTGGCGTTAATGCCCCCAAAATCAGAGGACAATTGGCCGCCTTTGCGAGGGGCACCACCTCTAGGGCTGTATGGGGGGTCACTAAAAATTGTGCGCCAGCAGCGATCGCTCCTTTAACCATTTCTGGGTTTTGCAGGCTCGCAGCGCCAATGGTGCAGTGGGGAGCGTTTTGACGGAGTTGTTGCAAGACGCCAGCAGCATCGGGGGTTGTCCAAGTCACCTCTAGGCAGGTGAAGCCCGCTTGAATACAGACTTGAGCGTGGGCGATCGCTGCAGTAGGATGAGCAGCACGCACCACTGCAATCAAAGGCAGGCCTTGCAAAAACGCTAACTGCTGCGGCTTGGGCATAGCGTCATAACCATTGAGCAGGGGGGTGGGAGGGCAGTGATAAGATGAAAACTCCGCCTACCCCTAAACTACGGTATATTGGCAATACCCTTGTGAGTCTCAAATGGGTGATAGCGTTAAAGTCCTGAGTGAAAATCGCCAAGCGCGCTTCCAATACGAAATTCTGGAAACCTATGAATGTGGTCTCGTGTTACTTGGCACTGAGGTCAAATCCATTCGGGCTGGCAAGGTGAATTTACGGGATGGCTTTGCCCGCATCCGCAATGGTGAAGTTTGGTTGATGAATGTGCACATTTCGCCCCATGAGAGCACTAACCAATCCTACAACCATGACCCCCTGCGCGATCGCAAGCTCCTTCTCCACAAGCAGGAAATCCGTAAGCTAGTGGGCAAGGTGGAACAAAAGGGGCTAACCCTTGTGCCCCTGAAGCTTTACCTAAAAAATGGGCGGGTCAAGGTTTCCCTAGGGCTAGCCCGTGGTAAGAAGCTCCACGACAAACGCCAAGACCTCAAGCAGCGCCAAGATAAACGGGAGATGGAGCGGGCAATGAAGCAGCGGTAAACCTAGCTTTGGGGAGTGGGTATGGGATCAATGTTGGTTTCCGTGCCGATGGGCGTTGCAGGGGCAGGGATACTCCCGGTTGCTGCTTCCCAAGAGTCATTGGTGAAATACACATGACCCAGCACTTGCCCCTCATAGGTGCGCCGCGTTAGCCGCCAAGTGGGTTCCAGATGAAACTTGAGAAATTGCCCTTCCTGCATACCGTGGGTGCGGCCAATGACCATACGTGGGCCACCGCGATTGCTGCTGCCAACAAGGAGTAACTCGCCATCCCCCTGTTCAATGCGCAGACCATACTGCAACCCTAAATCCTGTTGCGCCACCCGAATCGAGTAGCCATTGCTATCCGTAGCCCGCCCACAAATGCCCGTAAAGTCAAACGTCGTCAACAGTGGGTCAATCACCACGGGGTTGCTGCCCGACTCACTCCAGCAGGGACGAGTATCCTTAATTTGCTCCACCACTAAGAGGCGATAGCCACCGCGGGCAAGGGGCACGGCCATCACGACATAGCGGCTTTGATCCACTTCCGTTTGTGTAAACATGCTGGCTTGGGCAGGCCGAGGGGCAATTGTTCCCAAACAGGCCACCGTCAATAAGCTCAGGCCAAATTTTTGCCAGTATTTCATAGGGACACTCCTCAGCAGAACTCGGAGGTTTTGACAGTTAAATGGATTCTACTGTTCCTCTACGATCCACGCCGATCAACTATCGAAAATCTAGGAATTATTTTTCAGCCACCGTTAGACATCAATGGTGAGCGGTCAAATCGAGGCCAATCACTTGGGTATGTTGACCCCGCGCTTGGGTGACGCCAATCGTGCGCTGAGCCGCTTCAATCATTGGTCGCCGCAGACTGACAACAATAAACTGCGCCTCTTGGCTCTGCTGCTGAATCATTTTGGCAAGGCGCTCAACATTGGCACCATCGAGAAACATATCCACCTCATCAAAGGCATAGAAGGGGGAAGGGCGATAGCGTTGTAGGGCAAAGATAAAACTGAGGGCCGTGAGGGATTTTTCTCCCCCCGACATTGAGGCCAAGCGTTGTACGGGTTTCCCCTTGGGATGTGCCACCAGATTCAGACCCCCGGCAAAGGGATCCTCAGGACTTTCCAGTTGCAGATAGCCATCACCCTCGGAGAGGGTGGCAAAAATGGTTTGGAAGTTGGCATTGACGGCATCAAAAGCTTCACGGAAGGACTGCTGACGCAGGGTGGTGAAGTTCTCAATCCGCAGTAGGATCTCCGTGCGCTCCGCTTCTAGAACGGCGAGCTTCTCCTGTAGCTCATTAAGCCGCCCTTGTGTCTCCTCAAATTCCTGAATCGCCAACATATTGACGGGTTCCATGGCACGCAGCCGTTTTTCGAGGGCTTGGCACTGCTGTTGAATGTCGCTGAGGGAGAGATTGGCGGGCACTTCCGGCCATGGCTGGGGTAAAGGGGGTGCCTCGATGGTGCTGAATTCCTGAAGTTGGGCTTGCAGCGTGGTGAGGGTGTCGCTGGCTTTTTGGTATTGCCATTCCAGTTGTTGGTAGTCCTTTTGCTGCTGTCGTAGTTGGTAGTCTTGGCGATCGCGATCGCCCTTGAGGTGGCCAAGGCGGGCGTCCAATTCCCTCAGGGCAGTTTGCGTGCTTTGAGTTTGCGTCGCTAAGTCCCCAAGCGTCTGATCGAGGGCTTGCTGCTGACAAAGCGTCTCCTGTTGGGCTTGGTGCAGTCGCTGAATCTCCTGTTCTGTTTGTTTTAGGTCTCGTGCTAGTTGCTCGAGTTGACGGTGGCGATCGCCCAAGGCTTGATCCACCGCTTGCAGGGCGGCCACATGGTCGGCGTGAATTTTTTCCTGTGCCTGAAGCTGTTCCTGAAGCTGCTGCCACTGCTGATGGCTGGGATTGGCTTCAAGGGCATTGAGGGCAAGGCGTTCGGCGGCGAGTTCTGCTTCGAGTTCAGGAAGACGAGCCTCTAGGTGCGCGAGTTCAGTCTCTGCGGCGGTTAACTCTTGGCTAAGGTGCTGCTGTTGGCGCGCTAAGTCTGCTTGCTGGCGGTTGAGGTGCTGCTGTTGCTGCTGAAGTTGCTCCCATTGCCGCTGGCGATCGCGATGGCTTTGGCGGGCGTCACTCAGGGCTTGGCTCAGCTCATTCACTCTCCCCTGTTTTTGCGTGCGCTCTTGAATGAGGCGATCTAACAGGCGTTCCAGTTCCCCAAGGCGATCGCGCACCTGTTGGACTTCTGCCGATTCTTGGGGGGTGGCCCCCTGACCAAAACGGAGGGTATTTGTGCGACTATAGCTACCCCCGGTCATTGCCCCTGAGGGTTCTAGCAAGTCTCCCTCTAGGGTGACCATCCGATATTGCCCTAGGTAGGGTCGCGCCGCCTCAAGGCTCTCAAAGACCAGCGTACTGCCAAACACGTAGGCAAAAATGGGGGCATATTGCGGCTCAAAGGTCACAAGATTCAAGGCATAGTCAATACAGCCTGCCAAGGAGATAAGGGGTAGGGTCTTGGGACGTGCCATCTTGTTCAGGGGCAAAAATGTCGCTCTACCGGCCCGTTCCCGCTTCAGGATGGCGATCGCTGCTGCCGCCACACTGTCATCCGCCACAACGATATTGCCTAGGCGTGCCCCGGCCGCAATTTCCAAGGCCAGTTGATAGCGGGGTTCCACTTGACCGAGCTGTGCCACCAGCCCAAACACGCCGGGGAGATCAGCACTTAAAATGAGCCGCGCCGCAAAACTCCCTTGGCTTTCCTGAACCGCCTGTTGCCGTGCTTCCAGTTGATCCAGTTCTCGCTGCTTTTGGCGCTGTTCTCGCTCAAGGCGTTGATAGGTTTCTTCTGTTAAGCTCAATTGTTGCTGCGCTGTGGCCAGTTGTTGGGCGAGGTTTTGTAGTTGCTGCTCCTCTTGTTGGACTGCTGCTGCAGCTTTTGTGAGCGCGTCTTGCAATTCCAATTGTTGAGCTTCTAAGCTGGTGGCCGCTTGGTGCAATTCCCCCTGCCGTTGCCGCAATTGTTGCGATCGCTCCTGAAGGCGAGAGAGTTCACTGCGACTCGGTTCCAGTTCGTGGATCAGGGCATCAATCCGCTGCCGTCGCTGACTGTGCTCCTGAAACCAAGCTTGGGCTGCCGTATTCAACTCCTGAGCTTGCTGCCGTAGGGCGTCGAGGGTGGCTTGGCTGGTGGCAACGGCTGTCACTAAGGGGGGGCGATCGCCCTGTTGCTGTTCTAACTCTTGAGTAAGTTGCTGTTGCTGCAACCGTTGACTGTGGTACTGGGCTTGCCGTTGCTGGAGTTGTTCTGCCAACTGTGCCTGCTGCTGTTGGTAGGCTGTTTGCTGGCGTTGACACTGCCGCTCTTGGGCGTGGAGATCCGCCAACGCTGCTTGCAGGCGGAGGTACGTTTCTTCGCCGAGGGCTTTCACCTGTTGATTGAGTTGTTCTAGGGTAACGGCTGCCGCTGCCATCTCCCGTGCCTTTTGTTGCAGTTGGGCTTGGCGTTGGGCTTGTTCTTTTTGTAGCGTCTGAATCTGTGTTTGTAGTTGCCCTTTTTGCTGTTCGTGGGCTTGCCATTGGCGCACCAGCAGCCATTGCTCTCGCTCTTGCAGTTCTAGCCGTAGGGCTTGATATTTTTCCGCTTGCAGGCGATCCCGTTGCAGGCGATCGCGCTGTTGAATCAATTCCTGCTCAACAATGCGAAAGCGTTCTTCGCGCTCCTTGACTGTATCTAATTTTTCGCGAGCTTGGGCAATCTTGCGGTCAAAATCCGCCACCCCCGCCAATTCGTCAATAATTTCCCGCCGTGCCTTGGCATTCATAGAAATGATACTGGTGACATCCCCCTGCAAGACCACGTTATACCCTTGGGGATAGATACAAAACGCCTGCAACTGGTCGTGCAGTTCATTCAGCGTGCAGGGTTGATCATTCACCGCGTAGGTCGAGGTATAGGTGCCCTGCTTGGTTACCCGCAGTCGCCGCGTCACGCGCCATTCCGTTTCAGCATCCAGTGCAAAGGTCACCGTGACTCGCGTTTCGACCACACTATGGCCACGCCGCGTTTGGCTATGGTTCACCAAATCTGGCAATCGTTCTGCCCGCATCCCCTTAGACCCTGCAAGGCCAAGGGCAAAGAGCAACGCATCCAAGAGGTTCGACTTCCCTGAACCATTGGGGCCTGAAATGACCGTAAACCCCGGCAGCAGCGGAATCACGGTTGTGCCGCCAAAGGATTTAAAATTCGTGAGTTCCAACTGCTTGATGTACACAGCCAAGGAGCGTGCCTAACCGTTTCATTATGCCCAAAGATGCTTCCCTTGTTTGCCACGGAAAATCAAGCTAAAATCAAATAACTCATAGTCGTTTCGAGTTTGTTTTAGCCATGACACCGCCACGGATTGAAAACCTTGTCATTATTGGTTCTGGCCCTGCGGGCTACACAGCAGCCATCTATGCCGCTCGCGCCAACCTCAAGCCCTTTATGTTTGAAGGCTATCAAATTGGGGGGCTGCCGGGGGGACAACTCATGACCACCACCGAAGTGGAAAACTTTCCCGGCTTTCCGGAAGGCATTCAAGGGCCGCAACTGATGGCACGGATGAAGGCGCAAGCAGAGCGCTGGGGTACAGAAATGGTCACTGAAGATGTGATTCAGGTGGATTTTAGTCAACGCCCCTTTCTCATTAGCTCAGCAGAGCGGCAGGTCTATGCCCACAGCGTCATTATCTGTACGGGTGCCACGGCCAAACGACTCCATCTCCCCGGCGAAGAGCAGTATTGGACCAAGGGGGTGTCCGCCTGTGCCATTTGTGATGGGGCAACGCCAATTTTCAAGGATGTCGAGTTGGCGGTGATTGGCGGCGGTGATAGTGCGGCGGAGGAAGCAGTCTATCTCACTAAATATGGCTCCCACGTCCATCTTCTTGTGCGTAGTGACAAAATGCGCGCTAGTAAGGCGATGCAGGATCGCGTGTTTGCCAATCCTAAAATTACGGTTCACTGGCAAACTGAAGCACGGGAAATCCTTGGCGATGGCAATTTAATGACGGGTCTGCGGATTATCAATAAAGCCACAGGGGAAGAATCCGTCCTGCCGGTGCGCGGCCTATTCTACGCCATTGGTCATACCCCCAACACCCAACTCTTCAAAGATTTTCTGGAATTGGATAGTGTGGGCTATATCGTCACCCACCACGGGACACAAACGAATGTGGAAGGGGTCTTTGCCGCAGGGGATGTTCAAGACCATGAATACCGCCAAGCAGTAACAGCGGCAGGCAGTGGTTGTATGGCTGCCCTTGATGCCGAACGCTGGCTCTCTGCGCGGGGGCTAATTCAGGAGTTCCACCAAACGGAAACCGAGACCAAACCCGCAGAAACGGCGAAGCCTACGACATCTCCAGAACAGGCGTTTGATCCCAATGCCATTAAGCATCGGGGTAGCTATGCCTTGCGCAAACTCTTTCACGAGAGCGATCGCCTGCTGCTGGTGAAATATGTCTCGCCCACCTGTGGCCCGTGCCACACCCTCAAGCCGATTTTGGATCGACTGGTCGAGGAGTTTGACGGCAAGGTGCAGCTGATTGAAATTGACATTACTGAAGATAGCGCGATCGCCGAGCAAGCAGGGGTTACCAGTACACCCACGATTCAACTCTTCAAAAACAAAGAACTCCTAGAAGTGATCGTGGGGATGAAACCCAAGAGTCAGTACCGCGAGACCATCCAACGCTACCTTGCTTAGGCTCTAGCTAGTCAAGGGCATGATCAGCGGGATCGGACTGCTGACCGTTGCAGGTCTGGCGGCGGGCTTTGTCAATGCCATTGCCGGTGGGGGAACACTGATTAGTTTTCCTGCCTTGGTGGCGATCGGCTTGCCGCCAGTGGTTGCCAATCTCACGAGCACGGTGGCTTTGGTACCCGGTTACTTGGGGGCGACAGTGGCGCAACGGCAGGATCTGAAGGGTCAGCAACGGCGCCTTGGTTGGCTCTTTCCCAGTGCGGTGGCCGGGGGCATCACAGGGGCAATGTTACTGTTGCACACCAACGAGGCACTCTTTAATGCCTTGATTCCCTATTTGCTGCTTTTGGCCGCCGTCCTCTTGGGGGTTCAGGAGCAGGTGCGGGCTTGGTTGCTGCAGCGGATCAGTACGCCAGCCGTATCTGAAGTGGGAGCCATTCCTCTTGTGTTTCTAGCGGCGGTCTATGGCGGCTATTTTGGCGCGGGGGTGAGTGTGATTCTACTCGCCGTGCTGGGCATTGTTCTCGGGGAAAGCTTGACGCGCCTCAATGGCTTGAAGCAAATGTTGGCTTTTGGGATCAATGTCGCCGCAGCGGCGTTTTTTGTTGTGTCTGGGGAGGTGGTGTGGCCTGCTGCTTTGGGGATGGCGATCGCTACCATTGTTGGCGGACTTTTGGGGGGTAAATTTGCCCGTGCGGTTAACCCGCTGCTGTTCCGTCGGATTGTGGTTCTTTTGGCCGTTGTGCTGGCGATCATGTACTGGTTGCGACAGCGATAAACTACCCCACCAGAGATGGAAAATGCCCTGAGATTTGCCAAACAAAGCCCGTGACGAGGATTGAACTCGTGGCCTCACCCTTACCAAGGGTGTGCTCTACCACTGAGCTACACGGGCAAAAATTCCCAGAGCTTTATCATAGCCCATTGGGGGAACAATTGCACAGTTGGCTGCGAGTTTTTGCTAAAAATTGCGACGAGAGAAAATCCAAGTGGCGATCGCCAGCAGTGCTACCGTATAAATCACGCCATAGAAGGCATTGGCCACGAGTTCCGGTACAGAGGGCAGCATGCCATAGACCGCTGTATTCTTAAAATCCAAGCGGGATAAATCGGGAAAGATCAGATAGAGAAACTGCATCAGTTGCCGTACGGCATCACTCTCCATCTTTTGGCTGAGGATCACCAAGTTTTGGCTAAAGTGCCCCATAAAGTACAGTGCCACCGTTAACAGCGTGGCAATCAATGAACTGGTGAAACTGCCAAAGAGCAAAGCGGCTGCCGTCAAGAGGGCGAGTTGCAGCGCAATATAGAAAGAGGTCACCATCAAAGGGCCAGCGGGATAGGCAAACTGATTCAAGCTCATCAGAATAAACAGAATCAGCGTCATCAGTGCCACCAGTACCAGCAGAACCGCCGATAGGCCCAAATGTTTGCCAATAATAAATTCCGCGCGACTGATGGGTTTCGCCAACATCACTAAGATCGTGCGCTTTTCTATCTCTTTATTGAGCAGACCACCCCCGACAAAGGCCGCAATCAGCAAGCCAAAGAGAGAAATTCCGGCCATTCCCACATCAAGGCTAATTTTGTCTTGGGTGCCTGCTGACACCTGTCCCAAAATCACAACCGCTAAGGCTAGGCCAATGGCAAAAACAGCAGTGACGTAAAGAACCCGCTCCCGCAGGGTTTCATTGAAAACATTACGGCTAATTGTCCAGAGGCGACTCACCGTTAACGGCAACATGTCTGGTACCCCTTGAATTTACTCTCCTCTCAAAGAATACCCAATTTTGCTTTTTCGATAGCCTCGGCGTTCATAGGGAGAGCCGCTTGCTGTTTCACGGAGCAGTGGTATCTATGGCGGGGGCAGAGAGGTCAACGTCTTCATAAAACTGTTCAATAGGCACTTTGAGGTCAATGCTCCTCAACTCAACGCGATCGCCCGCGCGGTAGCAGCGCAGCAACCAATCCCCCACTTCATTTTTCTGGTAAATGTCGATCGCCATTTCCTCTGAGCTAGCGAGCACATAATCCACGAGGTTGGGGTTACGACGGTAGAGATCAAACTTTTTGCCGCGATCGTAGGCTTCGGTGGCGGGTGAGAGCACTTCCACAATGAGACAGGGATAAGTGATGAAAAAGGGACTCTGGCGATCGCGATCGTCACAGGTGACACTCAGATCGGGATAGGTAAAATTCGATGTCTCAAAAATATTCACGCGACAATCAGAAGTATAGGTTTTGCAGCCTTTACCCCGTAAGTGGGATTTAATAATTAACAAAAAGTTACCAGCAATATCGCTGTGGTTTCTTGTACCACCCGCCATCGCATACACGTAACCATCAATCAACTCATGCTTTTCTAACTGCTGCTCTTCCCACGCGAAGTATTCTTCTGGTGTGAAATAGCGATCGCCCGTCTCCTTGGCAGTCACCATTCTCTGTATTTCTCGTGAAAACCTCACTTCTTTAGGATAGCTCGCCCTTTCCCTGACATCGCAAAGCCAACGTGCCACAATAGGCGGTGGGGACGCAGTTAGGAGATTGAACGTAGTCCTTTTTGGAGAGGGTGCGACGTGTCCCTAAGTTCAAGTGTTGATTCTCACGCCCCTGAGGTAGCCATCCTGCGGGTGAGCGGCTTGCGTTGTGCTGGCTGCGTGCGATCGCTGGAAAATCAGTTAAAAGAGCAGCCGGGCGTAGATGCTGCGGCAGTCAATCTGGTCACGGGAACCGCCGTTGTCACCTATTCCCCCGCTGAGACGACCCCCAGCGCCATTGTCGAGAGCCTAAACCAAGGTCGCTTTCAAGCCACCCTCGCAGAAGCCAATGCCCTTTTGGAACTGCCCACGGCCTCTGAGGAAACCTCTTTGCCAAGGTTGGCGATCGCCCTTGTGCTCCTTGTTCTCTCCAGTGTCGGCCACGGGATTGATCTGCTGCCGGGGCACTGGCCCATGTTAGAGGCAATGATCTGGCATTGGGGGCTAGCAACCATTGCCCTTGTCCTACCGGGGTGGGAGATTCTGCGGGAAGGAATGATGGGCCTGTTCCAACGTCGCCCGAATATGAATACGCTGGTGGCTCTTGGCGCCTTGGGGGCTTACCTCACGAGTACGGTGGCGTGGCTCTGGCCGGCCTTGGGCTGGGCGTGTTTCTTTGATGAACCGGTGATGATCCTTGGCTTTATTTTGCTGGGGCGATCGCTGGAGCAACGGGTACGTCAACAGGCACAACGGGACTTGCGATCCCTCCTTGCGCTTCAGCCACAACAGGCGCTATGGCAACCCAGTTTGACCGCTAGCGATCGCTGGCCCATTCCCGTCAGTCGTATCCAAGTCGGGGACTGGCTGTGGGTAGATGCTGGAGAACCCTTTCCTGCCGATGGCACGATTGTGACCGGGGAAACCCTGGTGGATGAATCCATGCTCACAGGGGAATCTCTACCGGTGGCCAAGGGGGTGGGGGCATCCGTTCTGGCGGGCAGTTGCAATGTTGGTGCTGCCGTTACCCTACGGGTGGAACGCTGTGGTCGTGCCTCATTTTTGGGGCAGATTCTAGATCTCGTGGTGCAGGCACAAAATCGCAAAGCACCGGTGCAGCAAATGGCGGATGGGGTGGCCGGCTATTTTGGCTATGGGGTGCTAGCCTTGGCGGCAGCAACGGCTCTCTTTTGGAGCGCGATCGCCCCCCATTTCTTCCCAGAAATGACCAATAGCACACCCCTATTGCCCTTAAAGCTAGCCTTGAGTGTTCTGGTGATTGCCTGTCCCTGTGCCCTTGGCCTTGCCACCCCGATCGCGCTGCTTGTGGGCACCAGTCACGCCGCTGCCAAAGGCTTAATTATTCGAGGTGGTGATGTTCTTGAGCGCAGTCAGCAGTTGGACACAATTGTGTTTGATAAGACGGGCACACTGACGACCGGTGAACTGGCAGTGGCCGAGATCAACCTCTATGGCGATCACTCCTCTCAAGAGGTGCTGTATCTGCTAGCCAGTTTAGAGCGCGAGAGTCGCCATCCCCTTGCAGTGGCGATTCAGAAGGCGTGGGCTGCGACCGGCCAGACAACAGAGCTAGCAACGGTGACAGAGGTGGAAACTGCCCTCGGACTGGGGATCAGCGGTTGGATTGAGGGGCATTACTATCAGGCGGGTCGCCTCAGTTGGCTGCGTGATCAGGGGGTTGACTGCCCTTCCCTAGAAGTGGAAACCCATGTGGCCTTGGCCTGCGATCGCCAGTTGATTGCCGTTGTGACCTTTCGCGATCGCCTGCGCTCAGAGGCAGTGAGCACCGTTCAAGCCCTGCAAGCCCAAGGCTATGCGATCCATGTGCTGACGGGAGACACGGCCAAAGCCGCACAGCAACTCCTAGAACCTCTTGGCCTACCGCCAACGCATCTGCACACCGATCTTCAGCCGCAACAAAAGCTGGCTCTTATTGAAGGTTGGCAAGCCCAAGGCAAAACCGTGGCCATGGTCGGGGATGGCATGAATGATGCGCCAGCTCTAACGGCAGCTCAGGTGGGGATTAGCCTTGGTACGGGTACAGAGGTGGCCATTGAAGCAGCGGATATTATCCTCACCCGCAATCATCTAGAGGATGTGCTCGCTGTGCTAAGCCTTAGCCGCGCCACCTTCCGCAAAATTCAGCAGAATCTTCTTTGGGCAGTGGCCTACAATATCGTCGGTTTACCCCTTGCAGCCGGTGTTGGATTACCCCTATGGGGCCTTAGTCTCACCCCCGGAATTGCTGCCGCTTGTATGGCTGTGAGTTCGATTGCCGTTGTCCTGAATTCCCTAAGCCTCAGTCGAGCAAACTAGCTCGCGAATCTGTTGGGCATTGGCGCGGGTCAGCCGTTTCTTGTGGGGCAGGACAACCACTGCGGGTCCCCGTTTGCATTCCCCCATACAGCCCGTCGCCTTCAGGGCAATGGGGAGCTGTTGTGCCTCTAGTTCTTGCCAGAGTTCCTTGGCACCCCGCCGACAGCAGGAGGATTTTTGACAAATGAGCACCTTACAGGGCTGAGAACGCTTTGCCGCTGAGGGTTGAGCCGTTGCTAAAAATTCTAAATGACTGGCCTTGTATTGCTTGACCCAGCCATCGTACTTATCGCTGATCATTCCCTCTAACCGCAGGCGATCGCCCACCTTGGGGGGTTGCGCTAACTCACAGCGCAGGGACTTTTCTAGCTTAATCCAGACCGTTCCTGTGGCGGTTTTTAGAATCACGACTTTGGGTCGTCCCTTCTTATAAAAGACTTCTTCGACAGTGCCCTCAAGGCAAAATGTCGGCAAATCAATAACACCCAGACCCATGAACGTCAGACCTTGTTAGAAATTTTTCTCAACAAATTGAGTCTAGCATACAAGGGACGGTCTTGGGGGCATCCCAGATCGTTGTGAGATTCATCTGTGGAAAAATAATCTTAGCTGGAGAGAATCCGCTCCCACTCTGCCAGTAGGTTATCAATACTAGCGTCCGTCGGGTTACTCTCAAGGTGGGTGCCCACTTCCTCAACGCTATTGGGAAAGAGTTCTTCGAGAGTGGGTTGAACGGTGGGGGATTCCTCTGAAGCGAGATCGGGCATTAAGTAAATTTGGCGAATATCCGGCGGCAGATACGCCGCGATGCGTACTAGCCCCTCTTCTAAATGCTGGTTGAGTTCCTCAAGGCTGTAGGTTTCCCCTTGAACTTCTAAATAGGCGCGCACGCGCTCAAGGCTCCAGTGAAAGGTTTGGGTGGTCACTAGCACGAGACGGCTCAGGGGACTCAAGTAGGCAAGGCTGGCTTCTAAGTAGCACCAAAGGGGCGGTGGCGCATCCTGCAGGACATAGGTAATGTGCTCAATGCCGGGGAGTTCCTCTTGAATCAGGGTAGCGGTGCGGTTGATAATCCAATTGCGCAGGGAGCGAGCTTCCTCATCGCCAATTTTCACCCCTTCAGGAGTAAATTCCAAACGGTCAAGGCTAAAAAATAGCCCATGCCACACCTTAGCAAACAGATAGTCCACTTGTACGGGCGATCGCCCGTGGTGTTGCAGCACACTATAGACAAGGGCGGCATAGCGACAATACAGAGCAACAAAGTAGCAGCCGCGATCGCGCTCCTCCTGAAAGGCTTTGATCAGTGCTTCATCAGACCAAGTGAGTAGCGGCTGAATTAAAGGATGTTGCCGCTCCGCCATCATCGGAAAGGAAAGTGCCTTGACCATCTCACTGCCACTGAACTAGACGAACTGTCCTACGCCTTTGCCGATTGGCCTATGCAGAATTCATCGTTGCCTTAGCCTTGGGTGCGATCGCGAAACAGGGGAAGGTAATCGCGGCTCTCTGTCCCCAGCCAGCGATCCCAAAAGGTGAAATAGAGGCCATAGTTACAGCGAAACTGACTATGGTGCAAACTGTGGTGGGTGGCGCCAATCAACCACTGTCCCAACCAATGCTCGGCAAAGCCACGGGGATAAATCTCTAAATTCAAATGGTTAATCACACTGGAGACCGTCATCAGGCTGAGCTGAATCACGATCGCGTAGGGGTGCAGCGGCACAAGCACAATAATCAGCGGCAGGAAAATGGCCTGTAGAAGCGCTTCCCACGGGTGAAATGAAAAGGCCGTCCAAGGCGAGGCCACAATGCTATGGTGATGCACCCGATGGACACGGCGATAAATTTTCGGTTGGTGCATCCAGCGATGGAGCCAATAGTAATAGGTTTCGTGGAGCAGCAGCACAAGGCCAATACTCAAGGGAAAGTAAATGTAGTCCCAGAGGGAATTTAACTCCAGATAAACCGCTGTCCAGCCCCGCTGCCACATCACTGCGGCGATCGCCCCCGCCAATGCAAAAATAGCCGCTGTCACCAACGACCAGCCAAACTCCTGCCAAAACTGTCCCCGCTGGTAGGGGCGCAAATTGACCCGCCGTTTCCTCAGGGGCGTCCAGCGAGCCACCACATATACAAGTGAAAAAAAGCCGGCCACCAGCACGAGGCGGCTGACCACCATCAAAAACATGACCCCAACCATAATGCCAAAGAGGCGGGGGTCACTGAGGTTGTAGGGAATCATGCAAACAAGTGCTAAATGCGTCCCCTAGACCCAGCCCAACCAGTGGAGCAAGCCCTCTCCTGTCCAATATTCCCATAACAAAAGAGCCACAAGACCGACCATAGCAGCACGACCATTGATCCGCTCAGCAAAGGTATTAAAGCCGTACTTGGGGGTTTCCAGTTTTGGGGTGCGGCTTGGCTCCGTGGGAGTGGCCATGGATTACTCCTGTTCGTCTTCGTTTTCTTCTTCAGCTTCAGGGAAGTAGAAGCCTTGGGCGCGCTCGGTCAAAATAGACTTGCCAATGGAAAGGGCACGTTGCGCTT
The DNA here is from genome assembly GCF_031583515.1 of Thermosynechococcus sp. QS41. Lineage (NCBI taxonomy): Bacteria > Bacillati > Cyanobacteriota > Cyanophyceae > Acaryochloridales > Thermosynechococcaceae > Thermosynechococcus > Thermosynechococcus sp. QS41. Next base: position 1,368,827 of record NZ_CP134181.1, on the reverse strand, counting down.
GAAGGGCAGCTTGGCGCTTCCAGACCGCACGACGCATACTACGCTTGGACTTCGAGGTTTTCTTCTTGGGGCAGGCCATGATGATCCCTAGGACTAACTTTCGCAATCTACTAGTGTATCCCAAACGCTTCCCTAGGGCAACCACCGCTCCCCCCTATGGAGGGCAATGTTCCTCTTTTTGCCCAAAAAACTATCACAGAGGGACACCACCCTTGTAATATCAGTAAGGGAATACTGAACCACCCCATCAGGGGATGTCCACTTCTACGAGCAAAGGGAATCGTCAGCTATGAGCAGTAAGCCAGACCGTGTGGTTCTCATCGGCGTTGCTGGAGACTCCGGCTGTGGTAAATCAACGTTTTTGCGCCGACTGGCCGATCTGTTTGGCGAAGAGTTTATGACTGTGATTTGCTTGGATGACTATCACAGTCTGGATCGCAAGCAGCGGAAAGAAACGGGGATTACGGCTCTTGATCCCCGCGCCAACAACTTTGATCTGATGTATGAGCAGATCAAAGCTCTCAAAAATGGCGAATCAATCATGAAACCCATCTACAACCACGAAACGGGGACGATTGACCCGCCAGAGAGGGTTGATCCCAACCACGTGATTGTGATTGAAGGGCTGCATCCCCTTTACGATGAACGGGTGCGATCGCTGATTGACTTTAGTGTCTATCTCGACATCAGCGACGATGTAAAAATTGCTTGGAAGATCAAGCGCGACATGGCCGAGCGGGGTCACAGCTACGAAGACGTGATTGCCTCCATCAATGCCCGTCGCCCCGACTTCATGGCCTATATCGATCCCCAAAAGCAGTACGCTGACGTGGTCTTGCAAATTCTGCCGACCCAGTTGGTCAAAGAGGAAAAAGTCGGCAATATCCTGCGGGTACGGATGCTGCAACGGGAAGGCATCCCCGGCTTTGAGCCAGTCTATCTTTTTGATGAAGGCTCCACGATTACTTGGATTCCCTGCGGTCGTAAGCTCACCTGCTCTTATCCGGGCATCCGCCTCAGCTACGGGCCTGATGAATACTATGGTCACCCCGTTTCGGTGTTAGAAGTGGACGGTCGCTTTGAAAAACTCGATGAACTGATCTACATCGAAAGCCACCTGAGCAATACCTCCACCAAGCACTATGGTGAAATGACGGAACTGCTGCTGAAGCACCGTGACTATCCGGGTTCCGATAATGGTTCGGGTCTGTTCCAAGTGCTGACGGGGCTGAAAATGCGGGCGACCTATGAGCGCTTGACCTCGCGGGATGTGGCCACTGTCACCAACCGCTAATTTGGCCTGCCACATTGAGGGCACTGATGCAACCGCACCATCGATCGCTATGGTCATCGTTTTTGGTCTTTATCCTCTGCTGGTTGGTTCTCACCTGTGGCCAGCCAGCCTTCGCTGCCGATAGCGATGACCTGATCTTTGTCCCCCGCCAAGCCCAGAGTGTCCTCAAGCTCAATCAACGTCCCAGTAGCGATCCGTTGCGTTTTTTGTGGGAGCGTTTTGGGGTATCCCAACTGGCTGATTGGGGCTGGTCGTGGTCTGAGGTCAGTACTTGGGTGGGAGAGGGGGTGACGGTTGCCCAGTTCCCCTGTCCTGAAGTGTGTCCATCTCCGCGGCAGTTGTGGATTCTGCCCCTGAAGCGGCCAGATGCAGCAACGGCTTTCTTAGAGACCTACTGGCAGAGCCATCCTTTTGAGGCGCAAGTCTATCAAAATATCCCCCTCCAAGTGGGTAAGGACTTGGTGACGGCACGGCTGGGCGATCGCCTGCTCCTCGCTGCCGATGTGGAGACCATGATCGCTAGCTTGGGGTCAGCAGTAACCGCGGATGGCAATCTGGCGGGTTTGAGCTTTTATCAAGCGGCGCGATCTCAATTAGACGCTCAACCTACGGCCCTCTACTATGCCAACCTGCAATCCCTAAGTCGTGAGGATCGTGAACTGGCACCCACCTACGATCGCCTGCTGTTGGCCGTGAAGGCGCAAAACAACGAGCTGCATCTGGAAACGCTGCTGCACCGCACCAGTGATCCGACATTGGCTGCTGATCCCCTTGACCTTGAGTTCCGCCGTGCCCAAGAATCGCTGCCGACGGTGGTGGTTGCGGGTTCCCACTTGCCAGAGGGCTATAGCCAACTCACTGAGGCTTTGGCGGATTACCGTTTTGGCAGAACGCCCCAAGGGGATGAGATTGCCAGCCAACTGCTGCGGGATTTGACGGCAGAGATACCGCTGGACGTGACGAGGCAAATTTTTCCCTTGGCCAGCGATCGCTTTAGCCTTGCCCTTTGGCGCCAAGGCGATGAACAGTGGCAATGGTGGTGGCAGACGCGCAATACCCCAGAGGCGGCAACTGTGCTGCAACAATTGGATGATCTTGCCCGAGCCAATGGCTATGAGGTGAATCGCTTGGTCTTGAATAAAGAACCCGTCACTGCTTGGGTGAAATTAATTCTTGACCCACAGACCAGTGAAGGCTTGGTCTCTGATGTGGCCGCGGCCTATGAGCAACGGGGCGATCGCCTGATCTTGGCCTCCTCCCTATCGGTACTGTTCCCTAGCCAGCATAAAAAGGTGTCTTGGCTGCCGGAGAACCTCCTGCGACAGCGGCAAGGGATTCGTGGGTTGGTCTATGCCCGTTGGCCAGAGCTATTTGCTCCCTTGAGCCAGCGTTGGCCGCTACTTCAGTATCTCAATGGCATCAGTGCCGGCTGGCTGGAACGTCTGCAAAGCATGACTTTGGTGAATTATGGCGTGCGCGATCGCTTGCAACACCTAGAACTGATTCTCAGCAGCAAAAAAGATTAGAACTGTTAACAAATCCTTAATACGCCTGTTATCAATTGTTGTACTGCCCTGGCTCAGGATTGGGTAAAGTAGGGAGTATTATGTTTGCAGACTGGGGTAAATATGACATCAGTCCTCGATGCGACCACTCGCGATCGCTTGATTGAAAGTGAAAGTTTAGCAGCCCGCACCCTACAGGCACGTTTGCGACTGGTGGAAGAGGTCTTGGTAGATGTCTTGGCGGCAGAATCCGGTCAAGAATTGGTTGATCTGTTGCGGCGCTTGGGTGCCCTCTCTTCGCCAGAAGGCCATGCGCTCCATGCCCCAGAAGGGGAACTGCTCAAGGTCATTGAATCCCTCGAACTCAATCAAGCGATCAGAGCAGCGCGTGCTTTTAACCTCTACTTTCAAATTATCAACATTGTCGAGCAGCACTACGAGCAACAATACAATCGCGAACGAGCTGCCCAAGAGGGACTGTGCCGCCGCAGTGTCATGAGTGAACCGATTTCCGGTGTCAGTGGTGAAGGCTTTCCCTTGCCCCATCATGCTGCCAATGCAACGGACGTGCGCAGTGGACCGAGTGAACGCCTAGAGCATAGTCTCTACGAAGCCATTCCCGCCACTCAGCAGTATGGTTCCTTTGCTTGGCTTTTTCCGCGGCTGCATACACTGAATGTACCGCCGCGCCATATTCAAAAGCTGCTGGATCAACTCGACATCAAGCTGGTCTTCACCGCTCACCCGACAGAGATTGTGCGGCAAACGATTCGCGATAAGCAGCGGCGGGTTGCCCGCTTACTCGAGCAACTGGATGTGCTAGAGGGGGCTTCTCCGCACCTGACAGACTGGAATGCCCAAACCCTGCGGGCACAACTGATGGAAGAAATTCGCCTCTGGTGGCGCACCGATGAACTGCACCAATTTAAGCCAGAGGTTCTCGATGAGGTGGAATACACGCTCCACTACTTCAAAGAGGTGATTTTTGCCGTCATTCCCAAGCTCTATCGCCGCCTTGAGCAATCGCTCCATGAAACATTTCCCTATTTGCAGCCCCCGCGGCACAATTTCTGTCGCTTTGGCTCTTGGGTGGGGGGCGATCGCGATGGCAATCCCTACGTCAAACCAGAAGTAACGTGGCAAACCGCCTGCTATCAGCGCAACCTAGTTCTTGAGGAATATATTAAATCCGTTGAGCGGTTGATTAATCTGCTGAGCTTGTCCCTGCACTGGTGTGATGTGCTGCCGGATTTACTGGATTCCCTTGAGCAGGATCAACGGCAACTCCCTAGCGTCTATGACCAGTATGCCGTGCGCTATCGGCAGGAACCCTACCGTCTGAAACTCACCTATGTGCTCAAACGGCTGCAAAATACCCGCGATCGCAACCGAGCGCTGCAAACCTACTGTATTCGCCGCCATGAGGCCGAAGATCTCAACAGTGGTCAATTTTATCGCCATGGTCAAGATTTTTTAGCGGAGCTGCTGCTAATTCAGCGCAACCTCAAGGAAACGGGACTGGCCTGCCGCGAACTGGATGATTTGATTTGCCAAGTCGAGGTTTTTGGCTTTAATTTGGCAGCCTTGGATATTCGCCAAGAAAGCACCTGTCACGCTGAGGCGCTTAATGAAATTACCGCCTATTTGGGCATTCTCCCCTGTCCCTATACGGAATTGTCGGAAACGGAACGCACTCGCTGGCTCCTCAGTGAACTCTCAACCCGTCGCCCCTTGATTCCGGGGGAACTCCCCTTTAGCGATCGCACCAATGAAATCATTGAAACGTTCCGCATGGTGCGGCAACTTCAGCAAGAGTTTGGCACGGATTTGTGCAATACCTACATCATCAGCATGAGCCACGAGGTCAGCGATCTGTTGGAGGTGCTCCTCTTTGCCAAGGAGGCGGGGCTATTCGACCCAGCTACCGGGACAAGTACCCTTCAGGCCATTCCCTTGTTTGAAACCGTTGAGGATCTCAAGCACGCCCCAGCGGTGTTGACGGAATTATTTTCTCTCCCCTTTTGCCACAGCTATCTAGGCAGTCATAGCACTCCCTTTTTACAGGAAGTGATGCTGGGGTATTCCGACAGCAACAAAGATTCGGGCTTCCTCAGCAGCAACTGGGAAATTTATAAAGCACAGCAACGGCTACAAAAAATTGCTGAAAACTTTGGCTTCCAACTGCGGATTTTCCACGGCCGGGGTGGCTCTGTGGGACGGGGGGGTGGGCCTGCCTACGCAGCCATTTTGGCACAGCCAGAGCAAACGATCAAAGGACGAATCAAGATTACGGAGCAGGGCGAGGTGCTGGCCTCTAAATACTCATTGCCGGAATTGGCGCTCTTTAACCTCGAAACAGTGGCGACAGCGGTGATCCAAGCGAGTTTGCTGCGCAGTAGTATTGATGAAATTGAGCCTTGGCACGAGATTATGGAGGAGTTGGCCACGCGATCGCGCCAATGCTATCGTCATCTCATCTATGAGCAGCCAGAATTCATTGAGTTCTTTAACGAAGTTACTCCGATTCAAGAAATTAGCCAACTGCAAATTAGCTCCCGACCCACGCGGCGGGGAGGTAAGAAAACCCTTGAGAGTTTGCGGGCAATTCCTTGGGTCTTTAGTTGGACGCAAACCCGTTTCCTACTGCCGGCTTGGTATGGTGTGGGCACTGCCCTGAAGGAATTCCTTGAGGAAAAACCCGCTGAGCATCTCTCCCTGTTGCGCTACTTCTACTACAAATGGCCCTTTTTCCGCATGGTGATCTCCAAAGTTGAGATGACCCTTGCCAAAGTGGATCTAGAGATTGCCCGCTACTATGTCCAAGAACTCAGCCAACCCCAAAACTGTGAAGCCTTTTTCCGCCTCTACGATCAGATTGCTCAGGAACATCGCCTGACCACGGAACTGGTGCTCACGATTACTGGCCATGAGCGGCTGCTCGATGGCGATCCGGCGCTCCAGCGATCGGTGCAACTGCGCAATCGCACCATTGTTCCCTTGGGGTTCCTGCAAGTATCTCTCCTGAAACGGCTACGCCAGCACAACAGCCAAACCACCTCTGGGGCGATTCTCCGCTCCCGCTATGGCCGGGGTGAGTTGCTGCGGGGCGCTCTCTTGACGATCAATGGTGTGGCGGCAGGTATGCGCAATACGGGCTAAACAATCATGAACCCGACGACTCGCACATTAACACCATCCCCGCTGCACTTCCGCATTGAGGACTATCACCGTTTAGCTGAACTCGGCTTTTTGGGCGAGGATGATCCCATCGAATTAGTGCGGGGGGAACTGATTAAGATGGCGGCTAAGGGGACAGCCCACGAAACCTGTATCACCCGACTCCTGCGGGTCTTAATGCCAATGGTGGGTGAGCGGGCAACCCTACGCTGTCAATCGCCGATTGTAATTGCAGATCACAGTGAACCTGAGCCAGACATTACCCTTGTTGACAATCGGGAGGATGATTACGCCACGGCGCATCCGACAGCAGCGGCAGTGCAATTGCTAATTGAGGTGGCGGACTCTTCCCTAGAGTACGATCGCACTGTGAAATTGATGCTCTATGCCGAGGCAGGGATTCCCCACTACTGGCTTTTTAACTTGGTGGATCGCACTCTCGAAGCCTATAGTGAACCAGCGCAAATTACACCGACAACCTTTGGGTATTTGAATCGGCGAATTGTGCCCGCGACGGGAGCGATCGCCCTGCCGATCACTGAACAACGGCTCCCCTTGAGTCGTATTTTCCCCTAGACTTCTGCAAAAACCGTTAATAGTGGCTGTTTTGGGAAAGACCCTTGATATAATCGCAACGACTCTTTTATTGACGACGCTATGAGCCACTGGCAACAGATTACGGGTGGTGTGACTGCCGCCAAAGGCTATCGAGCTGCGGGCATTGCGGCAGGACTGAAGGCTTCGGGGGCACCGGATTTGGCCTTGATTGTTTCCGATGTGCCGGCGATCGCCGCTGGGGTATTTACGACAAACCATATGTGTGCGGCACCTGTCACCTACTGTCGTCAGCGGTTACAAACGAAGGGAACAGCGCAGGCGATTTTGTGTAATTCCGGTCAGGCCAATGCGGCTACGGGAGAACAGGGCTGGCAGGCGGTTTTCGCCCAAGCAGATATGGTGGCAACGGCCTTGGGGGTAAGTCCAGAGATGGTGCTCGTGGCTTCGACGGGGGTCATTGGTCAACCCATTCCTCTTGAGAAAATGCGCCAAGCTCTACCGACACTGACAGCGAACTTGAGTGATGCAGGTGGAGATGCCGCGGCGCGGGCGATTATGACCACAGACTTGGTGCCCAAGCAAATTGCCCTTGAGGCGCTATGGGAGGGGCAGCCCATTCGCATTGGTGGCATGGCCAAGGGGTCAGGGATGATTCACCCGAATCTGGCGACGATGCTGGCCTTTATTACCTGTGATGCTGCTGTGTCGCCCCCTCTGTGGCAGGAGATGCTGCAACGTGCCTGCGATCGCTCCTTCAATCAAATTACCGTTGATGGCGATACCAGCACCAATGACAGTGTGATTGCTTTGGCCAATGGACAATCGCGCACCCCTGCGATTACGGCGCCGGGCGCAGCGGCCAGCCGCCTTGAGGAAATGTTAACGGCGGTCTGTGTCCATTTAGCCAAGGCGATCGCCCGTGATGGCGAGGGGGCGACCTGTCTCATTGAAGTTCAGGTGAGTGGTGCTAGTGATGATGCCGCTGCCCGTCAAGTGGCCAGAACCATTGCGGGTTCAATGCTTGTCAAATCAGCCATCTATGGACGGGATCCCAACTGGGGACGCATTGCCGCCGCTGCTGGCCGCGCTGGGGTGCCCTTTGATGCCAGTAATCTGGCCATTTCCCTTGGGGGGATTGCCATGATGCGCCAAGGTCAACCCTTACCCTTCGATCGCGCCGCTGCCAATGCCTACTTAGTCAATCAAGCCGCCGCTAGTAGCGATCCCAGTGGCCAGCAGTCCCTCGAACAGCCGGTGGTGATTGAAGTCAGTATTGGTCATGGCAGTGGTCGAGGTGTCGCTTGGGGCTGTGACCTCAGCTATGATTACGTTAAAATTAATGCCGAGTACACCACCTAGTCCTACAGCTGGGCAACGAACACAGGGCTGTCCCCACGCCGCCGGCCTTAATGAAAATTTTAATTGTTGAAGACGATCAAACCATCGCCAACTTAATTGCCGAATCCCTAGCCCATCAGCGCTACACCCCTGAAGTGGTACATGATGCCGAATCAGCTCTTGAGTATTTAGAGGCCACTGCCTTTGACCTACTGATTTTAGATCTGGGCTTACCGCGCATGGACGGCCTAAGACTATGCCAAATCCTTCGCCAGAGAGCCTACCAGCTGCCTATTTTGATCCTAACGGCTCGAGATACCAGTACTGACAAAGTCATGGGTCTTGATGCCGGCGCCGATGACTACCTAGTCAAGCCCTTTGATCTGGCTGAACTGTTGGCCAGGGTACGTGCCCTACTGAGGCGTCAGTCGTTACCATTTTCCTCTGTTCTTAGGTGGGGCGCCCTCACCCTGTATCTAGACAAAGCCAAAGTCACCTATAACAACCAAGAGCTCCAGCTGACCCCCAAAGAGTATGCCATTTTGGAGGTGTTGTTGCGTAACGGCAGTCGCATCCTTAGCCGCTCAGCAATTATCGATCATGCGTGGTCATTGGAGGAAGTGCCAGGGGAAGAAGCCGTTAAAGTACACTTAAAGAGACTGCGGCACAAACTGAACGCAGGCGGGGCTCCTCCTAATTTTATTGAAACTGTCTATGGTTTTGGCTATCGGCTTAATCCCAACTTTGAATCGCCGAGTTAGCAATCTGCGGCATCGCCTATTTTTTATATACTTTTTGGTGATTACTGGAATTTTATCTATCTCTTCATTCTCAATTTACTCTCTGATTGTTTATCACCGCTACAATCAACTCGACGATCATCTAAAAGAAGTAGGCACCCAGTCTGCAAATATCTTGGAAATCCTGCAGCACGAGTATGAAGAGTTAAAGAAAGAACCAAAATATAAAGGGTATGTTCCTAAAAATGTTTCAGGAGACTTGCAACCAATTACAGTTTCTCAATTAATGGGCAAGTATTATTTTGAGTCTGTCTATGAAGTCATGACAAACTTCCCCAGTCATTTTTCTCAGAGTGTTCAATGGTATGACAAGGATAGGAAATTAATTGTTTATGAAGGCAGAAGGATGGACAAAGTGAGTATACCGAATCATCTTTCTGACGCTGGAACAATTGTCAAAGAAGATCAATATCGCTATTTCTTTCTGCCGGTATATGCCAGAGCAAACAAAATGGAGCCTCATCGCCAAGCCATTGGCTATGTCTGTGTCATAGAATCAACCGCTGAGGTAGATCGGGAGCTAGAATACTTAAAATCTATCTTTCTATTAAATATTCTCGGCATTAGTATGATTACGCTTTTGGCAGCATTTTGGTTAACTAATCAAAGTCTTCAACCGATTCTCATTTCACTCAATCAATTGAAACAATTCACTGCAGATGCTTCCCATCAATTGCGACATCCCCTAACGGCAATTCAATCTTCGATTTCCTTGCTAGAGCAATACTCCAAGAATCTTGAACCATCCCAATCAAATAAATTCAAAGTAATTTTATCCGCCTGTTACCAGATGAATACCTTGATCAATCAGCTATTGCTCTTAGCGCGTATGGATCATCATAAACTTGATCAGAGTCAATGGGTCAATCTTGACTTGGATGAGCTATTGGAGTCACTCGTTGAGCTACAGTACGATCGCGCTAAGAAAAAACAGATTCATCTGACCTATCACTGTGATACCAATGCCTATGTCTATGGCAATCCTGAACAAATTTATGAGATTTTTAGCAATCTTTTGGATAATGCGCTTCACTATACCCCTAGCCATGGGGCTGTAACCATTAACCTCAAAAAAAGGGGGGCGTTTGCGATTGTTGAGGTTCAGGATACTGGCATCGGTATTCCTCCCGAAGACATCTGCCGAGTGTTTAATCGCTTTTGGCGTTCTCAGGAGGCACAGTTGTACCATGCCCAAGGCTCAGGGCTAGGTTTAGCAGTGGTGAAGGCGCTTGTTGAGCACTATGAGGGCACGGTAGACGTCCAGAGTCAGCGGCATCAGGGAACCACATTTACAGTCAAGCTCCCCGCACGCTCCTAAGTATAGCAACCTTCCCTAGATTGTTACTTTTCTTGAGCACAATCATGGGGTAAAAGCCCATTGAACAAGGAGCAACCTATGAATAGTTACGGTTCAAAAGCCCTCTGCCTATTTGTCTCCCTAGGATTGGCAAGCACAATGGCGAGTTGCAGCAATCTCAGTGCCGGTGGTGAAGAGGGAGGGGTGTCCTATGAGTTTCCAGCGCCGGCTGCCAGTGCTTCTGCTGTCGCTGCTACGAAAAACCGAACCATTGGCTCCAGCATTTACCTGATGGCCGAAGGAGGTGAATGGGGCGAAGGCGAGGAAGGTGGAGAGGGTCGTTATCGACGCCGACGCTGGTGGTCCTATTCCCATTCGTAAAGTTAGAGCAGGAAGTCCGAATTCCGAGGTGAGGAATCTACAACCTTCAGGCCGGGGAGGATGTTAACCTTGTTTTTCCTCCCCCCAAGTTGCTGTCTTTATGGGTCAGCCCCTAGGAAAGCGAGCCAATGCTACTGCAAGTCCATCAAGTCTTAACCTCTGAAGAACTGCATCGCCTAAATGCCATCCTTGAGTCAGGGGTCTTTGTAGATGGCAAATTGACTGCCGGGCTCTATGCAAGAACGGTTAAAGACAATCAACAATTGGCGCAAGACAGTGAAGCGTATGCGCTGGCTTCAGAAATCGTGCTTGCAGCCTTAACAAGGAATCATCTCTTCCAAGCCTATGTACAACCTAAGGTCATCCGTCCCATCCTTTTTAGCCGCTACGAACCCGGCATGGTCTATGGCAGCCATATGGATAATGCCCTAATGGGTAGCGGTGAGCAGTTGAGTCGCTCTGATGTGTCCCTCACCCTCTTTCTGAGTGATCCTTGTACCTATGAAGGGGGAGCCTTGGTTCTCGATACCAGTTTGGGCGAACAGTCCTTTAGGTTGTCTGCGGGCTCAATGATTGCGTATCCAGCCATCTTTTTGCATCGAGTGGAACCACTGAGTCAGGGTGTTCGCCTTGTAGCAGTCACATGGGTGCAAAGTTTAGTTCGAGATCCCTTGGAACGAGAACTGCTGTTTGAACTGGATACTGTTCGTCGCAGCATTTTTGAAAAACAGGGAAAAACCATTGAGTTTGACCTGCTTTGCAAGGTGCACGCCAATTTACTGCGCAAATGGGCAGATGTTTAAGCCAAGGTATTCCTTTCAGGAATCTACTGAGTTGAATGGAGACGGGCGAGAATGAAAATACGTCAACTGCATCGTCAAGTCGCGATCGCGCTGTGGCTGCCCTTGGGGTTAGTGATGTGTACCGGATTGGCCTATCGGTTGGGTCGCAGTTGGTTAGGACTATCCAAAGACTTTGGCAAATTGATGATGACAATCCACACGGGCACCTTTTTGGGGGAGTCCTTCAGTTTGCTCTATGTGCTCTGCTTGGGGTTAGGTGTGGTCGTACTGACCGTCAGTGGTTTTAGGTTAATCAATCCCAGACGGCTCAAGCAGTACCGCAGGCTAGCTCAGCCAAGCAGCACCCTGAGACTCATCCATCAGTATGGAGCTACTGTTGTCTTGCTGCCGCTTTTGGTGAGTGCCATCACAGGAGTTGCTTACCACTTGAGTCAACAGTGGCTGCATTTGCCAAAACAGCAGCTGGCTGTCTTACTCCAGATCCATGAAGGAGCCTATTTGGGTGTCGCCTTCAAGCCTCTCTACATCTTGGCGCTCAGTGGCGTCTTGCTCCTGATGTTTTTAACGGGTTGGAAAATGCTCGGTCAGCGCTTCGGGTGATCTCGCCAGCAGCACCGCCTAGATGGTGGGGATCGCTTACTCAGATTCCTAAGAACCTTCTGCCCTTGGTTGGCCTCTTGACCATAGCTGCTTCAGGACAAGGGAGCTTTGATTGCCAACTACGACGACTCCATTGAGGGCACAATCGGTGCTGAACAGAGGCTCGAAATTTTTGGACGATCAACAGCGAGTCTTCTAAAACAGGTTTCCAGTTGAAATAAATTTGCAATAATAAATAGGGGAGCACGACAGTGTTCACAGGCTCCCCAATCCTGCCGATCGCCCCAGAACCTTCAAGGAGAACGCCGGCAAACAATTCTTACGGGGATGTTATCGATGGCAACAATTGGCTTATTTTATGGAACCCAAACTGGCAACACCCAGATGATTGCAGAGAAAATCCAGTCCGCCTTTGCCAATGCTGCGGTGGTAGAACTGCATGATATAGCATCAGCAAGTCCCTCTGACTTTGAGGCCTATGATCGTCTGATTATCGGCTGTCCAACGTGGAATGTGGGCGAACTTCAAGCCGACTGGGAGGGCTTTTACGAGGAGCTAGACAGCATTGATTTCACTGGCAAACAAGTGGCCTACTTTGGCGCAGGAGATCAAGTGGGCTACGCTGACAACTTTGGCGATGCCATTGGTATTCTTGAGGCAAAAATCAGTGAACGGGGTGGTGAGACGGTAGGATACTGGTCGACGGCGGGGTATGAATTCAATGCCTCCCAAGCGCTGCGGGGAGATCGGTTTGTGGGTCTACTCATTGATGAAGACAACCAGTCCGATCTTACGGATCAACGCGTTCAGCAGTGGGTCGCACAACTCAAGCAAGAGTTTGGTCTCTAGACGGTTTTGGGGCAACTCAGTGAATGCGGGGTTGCCTCTCTTTTGAATTTTGATAATAGTAATCATTCCGTTTTTGGGTATGGGAATGATGTCCGTCCCCCTCTATACACCTATTGATCCAGCCACAACTGTGGCGAAAGCCTACCCAGCTTCTGAACTAGGCCGCAACGCATCCCTCGTGCTGCGGGAGCGTGTTTGGCTGATTCAAACAGGGATTATTGAGATCAACCTCGTCGACAGCGACGGCAACCTCTGTTTTATTGGGTTAGGGACGGCGGGAATGGCCGTTTGTGGCTCCCCTGATCTTTGCTATGAAATACAGGCGCTAAGCCCAAGTCGCCTCCTCTCATTTACGGCCGCTGAGGTACACGCATCTGCACACTTACCACGCCTCATTTGCGAGGGGCAACAGTATCGGCAGTACTACAGTGATCTGTTACTGAAGGCCGGTCATTATCCCACTGCTGTGCAGCGATTGTATGAAGTTTTAGTGGTTTTGGGGCAAATGATTGGCGTCAGCACCCCCGCGGGTGTTCGCCTCCCTGTGCGGCTCACCCATGCCCAACTGTCCCGCTACACAGGCATTACTCGGGTGACCGTAACCCGCTTACTCCACCAACTGCGTCAGCAACAGCGGCTCCGCTGGGGGCGCGATCGCCACCTGATTCTTCTTGGCCAAGATTCATGCTGCCCAAAGAACAGGGGTTAGTGTAGCTTAGCCAAGAGCGCTTCTTCAATTTCCTGCCGCAGGGGGTCTGGCTCAATGTCCACCAGTTGCTCAAGGGCAAAGGCCTTCACCAGTAAATCGCGCGCTTGGTGCTCATCAAGGCCACGACTGCGCAGATAGAACAGATCCTCGCTAGCCAGTTGACTGACAGTGGCACCGTGGGAGCACTTGACGTTATCAGCCACAATTTCTAGTTGGGGCTTGGTATCCACGCGGGCTTTGTCGGAGAGCAGCAGCGTGCGATTGAGTTGGCTAGCATCCGTGAGCTGCGCCACTTGGGGCACAACAACGCGACCATTAAAAATACCGTGGGCGCGATCGCCAAGAATGCACTTGTGAATCTGTTCACTACCGCTATGGGGAGCATTAAAGAACACTGCCGAGTGGGTGTCCATAATTTGGCTATCCATGGCGATCGCCAGTCCCTTCAGGATTGTCTGGCTGCCACTGCCTTGGATCTGCACCTGCCAATTGTGGCGGCTCAAGCATCCCCCCAAATCAACGGCGTGCCCCTCGTAGTCACTGTCTTGGGCTTGGCACACCGCTGTACAGCCAATGTGAATCGCCGTTGGTGATTGGTGTTGAATCCGCACATGGCGCAGGCGGGCACTGGCTCCTAGGGAGAGTTCCGTGACACTGTTGGTGAACTGTTGATCGCCCGTGAGGGACAAAAAGCGTTCAATCAGGGTAGCTTCACCTTGGGCAGCAACTTGAACCGTCAGACGCGGTGACACCACACTCTGCTGCTGCCGACTACTGACACAGAACACCTCCACAGGTTCAGGGAGAGTCCCCGATAGACGCAGGCAAACGCGATCAGCCAGCATTGCTGTATTGAGATCGCTAAAGACCTCTGGCGGCGCGATCGCTGGCAGGGAAGGGGGCAATAGCTCAACCCCAGCGGCATTCACACGGGAGAGTTCTCCGCAAAAATAGCCATCAATCAGAACAATTTGCGCAACGGTTGGAAAGCTGCGCTCGCACAGCAGATGCCGCACTTCGGCAACAATTTCTGGATTGAGGGGGGCAATGGGGGCTTGGAAGGATCGCGTCCGTAAAGCCGATAAATCCGTAAAGCGCCAATCCTCATCGCGGGGGGTGGGCAAGGTTTGCTCATGGAGGCGATCGCGGGCCGCTTGCCGCAGGGATTCTAACTCAGCATGGCGCGGGGGCGGTGCGCAGTTCAATAGATCATTGAGTTCATTATTGAGTTCATTCGTGCGACTGGCCTTGGGCAGATCCGCTTGATCGGAATTGGCGTTGACTGTAATGGTCATGATACAGCCCCCTCCTCTTCGCGAACCCAGTCATAACCGCGCGCTTCCAGTTCTAGTGCCAATTCCTTCGAGCCAGTGAGGATAATCCGTCCCCCCTCCATCACATGGACATAGTCAGGCACGATGTAGTCCAGCAGCCGTTGATAGTGGGTAATCAGGAGAATGCAGTTATCGGGGCGAGTGAGTTGGTTGACGCCATTGGCAACAATACGCAGGGCATCAATATCAAGCCCAGAGTCGGTTTCATCAAGAATGGCAAGGGTTGGCTCCAAGAGCGCCATTTGCAGAATTTCGTTGCGCTTTTTCTCACCGCCGGAGAAACCCTCATTCACCCCGCGATTGAGGAAGCCTTCATCCAACTTCACCAGTTCAATTTTCTGTCGCACGAGATCATCAAAGTCAAAGGCATCCAGTTCCTCGAGACCTTGATGCTTGCGCTTGGCGTTGTAGGCCACCCGCAAAAAGTCGAGATTGCTCACCCCCGGAATTTCAAGGGGGTATTGAAACGCCAAAAAGACGCCTTCACGGGCACGCTCTTCAGGGGGCAAGTCCAAGAGATTTTTGCCTTTGTAGAGCACTTCGCCACCAGTTACGGTGTAGTCGGGATGACCCGCGAGAATTTTGGAGAAGGTGCTTTTGCCGGAGCCATTGGGACCCATGATGGCGTGAATTTCCCCAGCGCGAATCGTCAGATTCAGGCCTTTGAGAATGGGGGTGTCCTCCACACTGGCCGTGAGATCACGCACCTCTAAAATGACTTCGCTGTCGGGACGAATCACGCCTTACCTCCCTTGCATCGTTCATAATTCTTTAATGTAGCGCAGCGGGCTGGCGATCGCGATTGAGTTTCTTGGCAGAGGAGTATTGACGACAACAGTACACCGGCACCGCTGTCAAACCATGCCCACAGGAGAAAATCAACCACCTTTTATGACACTCTCAACAAGCACCATTCCCGAACTTGAACGCCTCCATCAGCAGGCCAGCCGCTGGCAATGCCTCGCACCGCGAGAGCGCATGGGCTATCTTCAAGCCATGAAGACCCTTGCCCGTCGCCATGCTCCAGAATGGGTGACCTTGGCCTGTCAAATCAAAGGTATTGACCCCCAGGGGGTTTGGGCAGGGGAAGAATGGACAACAGGCCCTTTGGGCTTAATTCTCAAGCTCGATCACTATCTCCATGCCCTGCGTCACGAGGCAACTCCTCCAGTGCCGCGCTGGCGAACCGCCCCCAGTGGTCAGGCGATCGCTGACATTCTGCCGCGCAATTGGCAAGAGCGTTTACTTTGGTTTGGGGTGAAAGCCGAAGTTTGGCTCCAACCCGATCAACCCCCAAGTCAGGGCAGTGCCCACCGTAACCCACCGCCGCCGGGGGTCGCTGTGGTGCTGGGGGCGGGCAATATCACATCATTGTGCTTGGCGGATGCCCTCTATCAACTGGTGGCGGCCAATCGAGTGGCACTACTGAAGATGAATCCCCTCTTGGCGCCTTTGACGGAGTGTTTTCGCAAGATTTGTGCGCCCTTAATTGAGGCGGGTTTCCTTGAGATTGTTGAAGGAGATGCCGCCCTAGGGGAAGCCCTCTGCCATCATCCATTGACGCAGCACATTCATATTACTGGGTCCCACCACACCTACAATCGTCTAGTTTGGGGGGAAACCGCTGCAGAACAGGCCATCCGCAAAGCCCGCCAACAACCCAAGCTGACCAAACCGATAACAGCAGAACTGGGCAATGTGACCCCCTTGCTGATTGTCCCCGGTGAATGGACAGAGGCTGAACTGGCGTATCAAGCCCGCCAAGTGGCCAGTGCCCTTGTCCATAACGCCAGCTTTAACTGCATTGCCGCGCAGATTCTGGTCACTGCTGCTGGCTGGCCGCAGCGGGAGGCATTTTTGACGGCTCTCAAGGCACAACTGCAAGCGATTCCCCCTCGCCCTGCCTATTATCCGGGAGCGATCGCCCGCTATGAGTCGTTTCTGGCGGATTATCCCCAAGCCACAGTGCTGAGTCCCGCTGTTGAAGGCACGATTCCCTGGACCCTGATTGAAGGCCTCACCCCCACGGCCAATCCCCGCATTTTCCAAGAGGAGGTCTTCTGTGGTCTGTTGGCAGAGGTGCAATTGCCCGTTAGCGATGCCGCCGCCTACCTCACCACTGCCGTGCCCTTTGTCAATGAGCGGCTCTGGGGTACCCTCGGCTGTAGTCTAATCGTTGATCCGCGTACTGAGGCCAGCTATGCAGAAGTGCTGGAACAGGCGATCGCCCAACTGCGCTACGGTTCTATTGCCATCAATGCATGGGTTTCCTTGGCCTATGGGTTGGGCTGTACCCCTTGGGGAGCCTTTCCCGGACATACACCAGCGGCCATTGGTTCTGGGGTGGGCGTGGTTCACAATAGCTTTCTGTTTGACTATCCCGAAAAAGCCGTGGTTCGTGTTCCCTTCCAGTTACCGGTCACGCCCCCTTGGTTCTATGGCCATCGCAGCCTACCCCAACTGGCGCAGGCGGTCATGGACATTTACGCTGGCGGCAATCCCTTGGGTTGGCTGTCCCTCTTGATGGCGGCGATGCGGGGCTAGGCTCATAGCCGAACGGTGACGGTTGTCCCCCCTTGAGGCAGTGTCAACTCCTGTGTGCGGGTTTGGCCTTGGGCTGTCACTGTTAAGCGATAGCGACCAAGATAGCCGCGTCCCTGCCATTGGCCTTGGGCATTGGTTTGGCCATTCACCCTTGTCCACCAGTCCTCAAAAAGGAGTTTGCGGTAGGCGATCGCCGCTGGCTTGGCGGAAAAGTCTTGGCGATAGAGTCCGGCTTGGGGACGCCAATGGTTCCCCGCCCAAAAGCCCCAAAGCAAAATTTCCTTGACTGCGGGGTGGGCAAAACCAATGCGGTAAATTTGGCGCAGGGTCTGGGCCTGCTGTTGTTCGTCCGCCAAACTCACACTCACTTCGGTAATTTTCAAGGGCAGATTGAACTGGGCGAGGGTATCGAGGGCACGCTGCATTTTGGCCTCATCCAAGGGATATTCCAGATGGGCTTGAATACCGATCCCGCCAAGGGGCACCCCTTGCGCCAAGAGACGACGAATCTGCTCAACATAGTCATTCAGGCGATCGCCCTCAATGATGCCGTAGTCGTTGACATAGAGAATCGCATCGGGATTGCCCTCACGGCACCATGCAAACATCTCTTTGACAATGCCCTCACCCAAGCGACTGCGGAAAAAATTGCCATGGAGCATCTCATTGTTGACATCAAATTCGTTGATCCGACCGCGATAGTGGCGACACACGGCAATGGCATGGTTTTTCACCGCTGCGCGCAATTGCTCTGGTGGCAGTGTTTTCAGCCATGGGGGATTAAACTGCTCTACTTCCCAAAAAAGGGTATGCCCCCGCATTGGCCAGCCTTGGGCCTGCACCCAGCTGAAAATGGTGTCAGCCATGGTAAAGTCCAGCTTGCCCTGCTCTGGCTCCAATTGATACCACTTGAGGGCATTTTCATGAACCGCCGCATTGAAGTTTGCCTGAGCCGTTTGTTTGTACCAAGGCGCAGCCGCGGGTGGGGTGGGGCGAAACATCTCCGTATCGAGGGCAATGCCAAAGGGAAAGGCATGGCTTTGCTGCAGCAGTTGGATGCGGGCATGGGGAATCGGACGGCCTTGGCCATTCTCAACAACGACGGTGAGGGGCGCCTGTCGCAATTGCTCAATTTGCTGGCTGAGGGCATCAGTGGCCACAGAAGAGGCAGAGGTACCGCAGGCAACCACCAAAAGAGCAGCTAGGCAACTCAACCAGAGAAAACGGCGCCAGTTCAGCATGAATCAACCCTTAGATCACTAGAGCTTCAGACGGATTGTCGCTATCCCAAGCTCCCTAATGGGTCACTTGAATCCCCTGTTGACGCAGTTGTTCGACAAAAAACTCTTCGAGGGTGGGGCGCGCAAGGCGCAGTTGGAGGATTTTGCCGCCCATCTCTTCCACGAGGGTGAGGAAGCGTTGGAGGGGAATTTTGATCACGCCTTGCCAGCGATCGCCCTGAATTTCTAAGGAATAGAGCCATTCCTGAAGGCCATCCACATGACCGCCTTTGCCCACCACGTGATAAGCTTCGCTACTGCCAAGGAGTTCATCCACACCGCCTGCGCAAATCAATTGCCCTTGCGCCAAAATACCAATGCGATCGCAAATGGCCTCGACATCCGCCAGCACATGGCTATTAAAGAAGATAGTCTTACCCTGCTGTTTTAAAGAAAGAATGATCTCGCGAATTTGGTAGCGGCCAAGGGGGTCGAGACCCGACATGGGTTCGTCCAAAAAGACCACTTCGGGATCGTTAATCAGGGCTTGCGCCAATCCTACCCGCTGCACCATCCCCTTCGAGTAGCGGCGCATTTGCTTTTTGCGGGCATCCTTGAGGTTGAGGCCCACCATTTCCAACAGCAGAGGAATACGTTCCTTGCGGGTGGCAGCACTGAGGCCAAAGAGTCCCGCCGTAAACTCTAGAAACTCCCAAGCGGTTAAATAGTCGTAAAAGTAGGGATTTTCCGGCAGGTAGCCAATCCGCTGTCGCACAGCGCGATCGCCCAAGGGATGTCCCAGCAGCGTACCCTGCCCTGCACTGGGTTGCACTAGCCCCAAGAGAATCTTCAGCAGGGTGGTTTTACCGGCACCATTGGGTCCCAGCAGGCCAAAGGTTTCCCCTTGGTGCACTTGCAGCGAGACAGACTTGAGGGGCGTGAGCACCGTCCGCAGCCAAAATCCGCTACGGTAGGACTTTTGTAAGTTCTCAACCGCCACCACAGGGGGGCGATCGCCCGCAGCGTCAGCCAGCATATCGGAGATTCACCTCAGGAAGAACGAGGGCGATGGAAATGCAAACCCACCAAAGCATCATAGAGAAAGGGCAAGAAATTCCCTGGTTCCAATATACCAAGGGTTTGTTTGCAGCCGTGGGCATCGAGGAGCGGTTTAACGGCGTAGTAGGCCGGCTGCACTTTGTACCAAGGAATATTCGGCCAGAGGTGATGGATGAGGTGATAGTTTTGGCCAAAAATGAGAATGTTCAGGAGGCGACTGGGATAGACCCGCGCATTGTGCCAGCGATCGCGCTCGGTATGGGGACGATGGGGAAAATAGTCAAAAAATAGCCCCAACATCAGACCCACCACCCCAGCGGGCAAAAACCAATAGTTGAGCACGTAGTCTAAATAGCCATTAAGCGCCGCAAAGGTGACAATGCCCACCAGCGTCAAGCGACTGAGAAACCACTCTAGGAGTTCGTACTTCCGCCAAAGCTGCCGCTTAAAAAAGAAAACCTCGTGGTAGAAAAAGCGGGGCGCGATTAGCCACAGGGGCCCCCCTTTGGAAACATAATGGTCGGGATCGTTTTCTGGATCATTGACATGGGCATGGTGCTGCATGTGCACCCGCGTAAAGACAGGGAAAACAAAGCCCAACATCAGGGCACTGCCATGACCCATAATTGCATTCATGATGCGGTTACTGTGGGCAACATTGTGGGAGGCATCGTGGATTACTGTGCCCATGAGGTGCAAGGCCAGCATATTGGCCACAAATGAGACCCAGCCCGGCCAGTGACCCTGAAAGTAGCCCCAAGTGGATAGAATGGCGATCGCAAATGCGGCAAAAAACATCACTAAAGTGGGATTAAAGCCCACTGGTGGACCTAAAAATTCCTTGGGAACCGTGGCCGGGATCGCTGCCTCCGTGATCATCCGCGCGGTCGCTCCTCACATTGTTGCAAAATGTTACCTTCATACTATGTAGGCTAATCAGCGGTACAAAATCAAGTCGCACGATCCCAAAAGTGGGTCACCGCCCTTTGCTCAAGGATGGCCCTAGAACCGTTGCTCTAGTGGAGCCACAATGCTACAAACGCTGCGGATTCAGAACTTTGCCCTCGTTGCGGAGCTAGAGGTGACCTTTCAGCGGGGGTTGAATGTCCTCACGGGGGAAACGGGGGCAGGCAAGTCGATTCTCCTCGATGCCATTGATGCTCTCCTTGGGGGGAAGCTCTCGGCGCGGCAATTGCGATCGGGGACAGAGCAGGGCTGTATCGAAGCTATTTTCACCCTGACCCCCCCAGTGAGAGACTGGCTGGCCACCCTAGAAATTGATGCTGAAGGGGATGAGGTGATCTGTAGCCGCGAGTTTAGTCTCAAGGGGGAAACCTTTCGCAGTCGCAGCCGGGTCAATGGTGTGCTAGTGAATCGCCAGCAACTTCAGGAATTGCGGCGGCACCTTGTGCGCCTGACAGCTCAAGGACAGGCAGTGCAACTGGCCAGCGCTTCTCAACAGCGGGATTGGCTCGATCGCTATGGGGGCGAGGCCTTAATGAGCCAGCGGCAGCGGGTGGCAGACGCCTACCGAGTATGGCAACAACGGCAACGGGAATTGCAGGATTTTGCCGCTCAGGAACAGCAACGGCTCCAGCGACTCGACTTACTGCACTTTCAACTGCAAGAACTGCTGCCGGCTGCCCTAGACGACCCTGAAGAACTGACCCAATTGCAACAGGATTACCAACGCCTCAGCCATGTGCAGGAACTGCAAAGCCAAAGCCAACAGGCCTATTACCTCCTCTACGAAGGGGAACCCAGTGTGGTGACGTTGCTGGCGCAAGCCCAAGGGGCACTGCAATCCATTGTCGACTGGGATCCAGCGCTTCAGCCGATGAGCGAATTGTTAGAGGGGGCGATCGCCCACACCGAAGAAGCCGCCCGCCAACTGCGCAGTTATGCTGATCGCCTCGATGCGGATCCAGCTACGCTCGATGCCCTAGGTCAGCGCATTCACCAACTCCAACGCCTGTGTCGCAAGTATGGCTCTGATTTGGCCAGTGTTATTGCCTATCGCGATCGCATCCAAGCAGAATTAGCCATGCTGAGTCAAGAATCCACCAGCCAAGAGCGCCTAGCGGCAGAAGTTGCCCAACTGCGGCAGGCCCTTGAACAAGCCAGTGCTGAACTTCACGAATTACGACTAAGGGCAGCAGAACGCCTCGAACAAGACCTCCTTACCCACCTTTGCCCCCTTGGACTTCCCCAAGCCCGTTTTACCGTGCAGTTGACGACCACAGAAGCCAGTAGTAGCGGCAGTGATGAGATTACCTTTCTCTGGAGCGCCAACCCCGGTCAACCCCTGCAACCCCTTGGGGAGGTGGCCTCTGGCGGTGAAATGAGCCGATTTTTACTGGCGTTGGAGACCTGCTTGACGACACAGCAAACACCGAAAACGTTGATTTTTGATGAAATTGATGTCGGGGTCTCTGGCCGCGTCGCGGGGGCGATCGCCGAGAGTTTAAGCCGATTGGGGCAAACCCATCAGGTGTTGTGCGTTACCCATCAATCCTTGATTGCGGCAGCGGCTAATCATCACTATTTGGTGCAAAAGGACATTGATCCCAGTACCGCCACAACGGTAATTCGTGTGCAATACTTAACCAGTGAGGCACGTGTCCAAGCCCTTGCGGATTTAGCGGGGGGCGATCGCTCGGCAATGGCACTGTCATTTGCCAGTGGCCTATTGGCACAGCAACAACGCCCCTTTCCGCCTAACGCCGAAGGAATTAGCATGAAAACCTGACGATTTGATGTCCATATCCTTACAGTAAAATAAGTTTGATAGCAACATTACCGTTTGGCCGTTCTCAATGCAGCGTTCTTCCTATCCTGCGGGGGGGGATGAGTTAATGACCATTGATCAAGTGCAGCAAACTCTCCGCCGCTCCCGTGCGTCTATTTATCGTTATGTCAACACCAATCATGAAACCATGAATCCCCCCTTTGATCCCCAACGCCTCAATCCAGAGCATCGCAAAAGCCGCCGTGAACCGCTGCTGTTTCACCCCAATGAAGTGGCTCGTTTTGCCCGTGACGTGATGGGCATTACTACCCTCCAAGTGGAATTAAAAACCACGCCCCCCAATCCGACAGATGATCTCCTCAAGGAAATTCTCGGGGAATTAAAGCACATTCGCGAGGTTCTAGAGCGGGTGGAGAAGTTACTAGGAAGCTAGGCAGGTATAATACGTCTGTTTCATTTGCGCATTGACCACACATGGGTTTGCAAGCACCACGGGGAACTCGCGATATTTTGCCCGCTGAGCGGGTCTATTGGCAGTATTTAGAAACCATTGCTCGCCAGATTTTAGATCGCGCTGCCTACCGCGAAATTTGCACTCCCATTTTTGAGCAAACCCCTCTGTTTGAGCGGGGCATTGGCGAAGCCACCGATATTGTCAGTAAGGAAATGTACACCTTTAGCGATCGCGGTCAACGGTCGCTGACGCTGCGGCCAGAGGGCACGGCGGGGGTGGTGCGCGCCTATATTGAACATGGTTTGCACAGCCAAGGGGGCGTCCAACGCCTGTGGTACCTAGGGCCCATGTTTCGCTACGAGCGGCCACAGTCCGGTCGCTATCGCCAGTTTCACCAGTTGGGGGTGGAAGTTTTAGGCAGTGCCGATCCCCGTGCCGATGCCGAAGTCATTGCTGTGGCTTTAGATATTTTGCAGGCCTTGGGACTGAAGGAGTTAACCCTGATGCTCAACTCCGTGGGCGATCGCGAGGATCGCAGTGAATATCGTCAGGCCTTGGTGGATTACCTCACCCCCTACAAGGCAGAGTTAGACCCCGATTCCCAAGAGCGTCTGCACCGCAACCCCTTGCGCATCCTCGATAGCAAAGACCCTCACACCCAAGCGATTGTAAAGGAAGCGCCGCGGCTGTTGGATTATCTCAGTCCGCGATCGCGCGACCATTTTGAGCAGGTGCAATCCCTCTTGCAGGATCTGGGCATCCGCTACCAGATAAATCCTGCCCTTGTGCGCGGCCTCGACTACTATACCCATACCGCCTTTGAATTTCAGGATTTGCGTTTGGGCAACGAGGGAACCGTCTGTGGAGGGGGGCGCTACGATCACCTTGTCGAGGAATTAGGGGGACCTGCCACCCCCGCCATTGGTTGGGCGATGGGACTGGAACGGTTGATTTTACTCCTGCGCGATCGCCCGTTGCCGCCGCGTGATCAACCCTACCTTTATATGGTGACCCGTGGCAAAGCTGCCGAACGCCAAGGCCTGATTTTGGCACAGCAATTGCGGCATCAAGGCTATACCGTAGAAATGGATCTCAGCGGCAGTGCCTTTGGTAAACAGGTCAAACGCGCCGATCGCGTCGGTGCCACCGTTTGTTTGGTGATTGGCGAGAGCGAAGCGGCCGATGGCACAGTACAGCTGAAGTGGCTGGCCTCTGGGGAACAGGTCTTGGTACCGCAACAGGAACTGTTGAGCGAAACTTGGCGATCGCGCTTTTCTGCCCCATCATGATGGCCTATTTTCTCATTAGCCACGGCAGTCCTGCCCCTGAGCCACAGGCGGCAATGGCCTTTTTGTGTCAGCAACTCACCCGCCTAGGAATGGTGGGCTGGGGCACCCTTGAGGAAGAACCACTACCTAACAAGATTCAGGAATTCAGTGGCCAAGCGCAACGTCAAGGCGCTCAGCGGGTAGTCATTCTACCCCTGTTTTTACTACCGGGCAACCATGTGGTGGTGGATCTGCCGCAGGCGATCGCGAGTACTGACTCGCCTTTACCTTTAGAACTATTGACCTTCTTAGGGGGGCAACCCCTGTTTCAAGCGTGGTTACGGCAGGCGATCGCCGATGCAGCCGCCGATATTCTCCTTGGCCACGGCAGTCGTCGGCCTGAAGTTCACCCTTGGTTTGAGGAACTGTGTCAGACCTGTGGTGTGCGTCCAGCGCTGCTGACCGAAGTGGGAAGTTTAGACCATGCCCTTGAGACGCGGATGGCTCAGGGGTATACCAGTAGCAAAATTTATGGCTACTTTCTCTTCGGCGGTAAAACCGTTGATCAGGTCCACAGCCAACTGGCGACATTGCAAGTCAGGTATCCCCACCACGCTGTTTCCTTGGTGCCAGCCATTCAACCCACCCCCGCCTTGATCAACGTTCTTCAAGACATTCTTCAGGCAGTGCCGCTAGTGGAGCCTGTCGCATGAGTCAAGTCTTTCTCTGTGGCTACTACGGCTATGGCAATGCCGGGGATGAAGCCCTCTTGGCAACGCTCCTCGAACAGTTGCCGCCCCACGTTTCACCGGTTGTCCTCAGCGGCAATCCTACAGCCACAGCAGCCCGCTATGGCGTTGCTACCTGCGATCGCCGCCAGTGGCCAAAGGTGCTGCGCACCCTACAACAGAGCCAAGCCTTCATTTGGGGTGGTGGGAGCCTCATTCAGGATGTCACCAGTTGGCGCAGCCCCCTCTATTACCTTGGTTTGATGACCCTTGCACAGCGCTTTGGTTGTCGCACTATTGCTTGGGCACAGGGGATTGGCCCTCTGCGATCGCCTTTCTATCGTTGGTGGACACGGGCCCTTCTGCGGCGTTGTCTTGCAGTCACGGTGCGCGATTCCGGGTCAGCGGCTCTCTTGCGGCAGTGGGGCATTCCCCATCAACAGGGTGCCGATCCCGTGTGGCTGATGTCAGCCCGTCCTGTGCTACCTCCCAAGGACAAGGCGCCCATTGCTGTGTGTTTACGTCCCCATCGACACCTCACGGGCGATCGCTGGCAGCTTCTGAAAATGGCCTTGCGGCAGTGGCAGGCAGAGACGGGGGTACCGCTTTTGCTGTTGCCCTTTCAGCCCCAACAGGATTTGCCCTTGGCTGAGGATCTCTATGGGGCATTAGTCCCTGAGCAGACGCAACTCGTGTCCTGTGAGGATCCCCGCGAGATGAAGGGACTGTTGGCGACAACGGCGGGGGCGATCGCCATGCGCCTCCATGCCCTGATTATGGCGGCTAGTGTGGGTTGTCGCTGTTTTGCCCTCAGTTATGATCCCAAGGTGAGTTACCTCATGGCCGATACGGGTATGGCGGGGGTTGAACTAGCAGCATTGCCCCCTGACCCCACTGCCTTGATCCACCAATGGCAACACACCTTCGCAGCCCCCGTGCCCGACTATCAACCCTACCTGCAATCGGCTGCGGTTCACAAGGCAGTACTGAATCTCCTCTAGGCCAGCCCTTCAGCAAGGATAGGATAAGATCAACTCGATGCGTCGTTTTATTGCGGCAACCCCATGAGCGAATTCCACCGCCGCTATCCCACCGGCAGCATTGTCAGTGATTTATTGCAAATCCATGACGGCCTCTTTATTGTCAAAACCACCCTCCTTGTGGGCGACACGATTCTAGCCACGGGGATGGCTGCTGCCCCCACCCTAGAACAGGCGGAAGATAGTGCTCGCCAGCGTGCCCTGCAACTTCTCGGTATTCACCTCCCTGTGCAAACGGAGGCGGAACTGATTCCCCGCACCCCCGCAGTCCTCGAGGCAGCTCCTTGGTCAGAGGCCAGCAATACTGATCTGCTCTTGGAACCCACCACTCCTGCCAATTCCCGCCGCAGTAAGCCAGCGGTCAAACCGGCTAGCGAGAAGCCCCCCCCTAAGCGCGAACCCGTGGATTTAGCGGATGAAATTGCCCAAACTACCGTGGAAATGAAACGCTTGGGATGGACAGAGGCCGAAGGGCGGGCTTGTTTGCTGCAACGCTATGGCAAGCGATCGCGCCAGCAACTGAGCGATGAAGAACTGTTGGATTTTCTCCACTTTTTGCAGCGTCAACCCAGTGCCGGAGAGCCATCGTTTTAGACCTTCAAACTCGGCAATCAAATGCAAGAAAAATTTATACTCTAGCGAAAACTTAAAGAAAAGCTATAGATTTTCACGCCAGCCCTGATCCCCCCCTTAGCTTCTTTACCATGAAGAAGTTGTTGCTGTCGAGGAAAAATCCGTGCTGGGGCCCTTTCATGTCTCACCCTTGACCCTAGGCAGTGATCCCAGTGTCCGTCGCCAGTGGATTTTTCGCCTCGTGCTGCTGATGACGGTCTTTACCCTCTTTTTGATGGCGGTGGGCAGTGCCACACGGGTGATGGATGCCGGTTTAGCCTGTCCCGATTGGCCGTTGTGCTTTGGCACCCTAGTACCGCAAATGGATTTGCAGATCTTCCTAGAGTGGTTTCACCGCCTGCTGGCCACCAGTTTAGGGCTGATGGCGATCGCCTTTGTAGGATTGAGTGTGGCTTGGCGGCAAGCTCTGCCCCCTTGGGTGCCCTCTGCTGCTGCGGCGGCACTGTGCCTTGTGATTGTGCAGGGGATTCTCGGTGGCCTGACGGTGACTGAATTGCTGCGCTTTGAAATTGTTACCGCTCACCTGGGCACAGGACTGCTCTTCTTTTGCCTTTTGGCAGCCATCACCGTTGGTTTAGCTCCCTTTCGGGGTACGGGGAGCGCCCGTTGGTTGCGGATTGCCGCAGTGATTGCCGCGCTATGTGTCTATGGCCAAAGTTTGTTAGGGGGCTTGGTGTCTTCGCAGTGGGCAGTGCATCAGTGCCTCTATGGCGATCGCCTGTGTGTAGTCCTCAATAGCCATCTGATCGGTGTTGTCCCAGCCACCCTGAGCGTTTTAGGGGTGGTGATGGTGGCGTGGCGTAGCCCAGCCTTGGCTCCCCTCTTGCGGCAACTGAGTTTCTCGCTTCTGCCGGTGGTGGCTCTGCAAGTGGCCTTGGGCTGGAGCACCCTACAACTAAAGCTACAGGTGCCGGCACTCACCGTTGCCCATCAAATGGTTGGCGCCACCCTTTTGGGGGTGTTGGTTGCCATTTCCACATTGGCATGGCGCGATCGCCAAGCCGGTTCCCTGAAGCATAAGTTTTGAACGATCTTGAGGCTCGCATGACATTCCTAGCCAGACTTTCCTCCTCAACGGGGGATCTCTCGACAAAATTAGTGGACTATGTCCAACTCACCAAACCGCGCTTAATTCTGCTCTTTTTGATTACAACTGCGGCAGCAATGGAAGTGGCAAGCCAAGGTCGGGTGGCTCCCCAATTGCTCCTGATAACCCTTGTCAGTGGTGCCTGTGCAGCGGCGGCAGCGAATACGATCAACTGTCTCTATGACCGCGATATTGATGCCATTATGGAGCGGACGCGCCATCGCCCTTTGCCAGCGGGTCGGGTGGCTCCTTGGGAAGCGGTGTTTCTAGCAGTGCTCTTGGCAACAACGGCCTTTAGCCTCTTGGCGGTCTTTGCCAATCTCCTGAGTGCCTGCCTTGCTATGGCCGGAATTGCGGTGTATGTGGGGGTCTATACCCACTGGCTGAAGCGGTCTTCGCCGCAAAATATCGTGATTGGCGGTGCGGCTGGGGCGATTCCCCCCTTGGTGGGTTGGGCAGCGGTGACGGGAGAACTGAGTTGGGCAGCTTGGGTGCTGTTTGCCATTATCTTTATCTGGACGCCGCCCCATTTTTGGCCGTTGGCGATGCTGATTCAAGAGGACTATGCCCGTGTGCGGGTGCCGATGTTGCCGGTGGTTAACGGCGATCGCGTCACGGCACGGCAAATTTTTCTCTACACCTTGGCACTGGTGCCCACCAGTCTGCTGTTAATCTACCCTTGCGGTGTCGTGGGCTGGGGCTATGGTGTGGTGGCGATCGCCCTTGGTAGTTGGTTTATTTACCGCGCGTGGCAGTTGACCCAAGCCCCAGAGGACAAAGAACAGGCACGCAGCCTCTTTAAGTTCTCGATTCTCTATATGATGCTGCTGTGTGCTGCCATGGTCGGCGATCGCATTCTCTTGCCCCAGTTGCCAGAAAGCCTCGATGCCCTTGCTTGCCTCTTGAGTTAGGCGTGTCCCAACTGTTGCAACCACTCAATGAGGATCGGGTTCACCAGCTCCGGGCGATCGTCATGGGGGCAGTGGCCAGTATTGGGCAGTCGCTCAATGCGAATCGGCAAGCGATCTTGATGGGCTGCAAAGTGCTGAGTCCCCGACACCGGCGTCCAAGGATCCACCTCACCCCAGAGCACCAGAATCGGCACTTGAATCTCTGGCAGCAAATCCACAATTTTCGGTCCCGGCGGTGCTGAAATCACACGGGCAAACACTTCCTTGGCGCCGGCATCCATGGCGGGCCGATG
Source organism: Thermosynechococcus sp. QS41 (assembly GCF_031583515.1). NCBI lineage: Bacteria > Bacillati > Cyanobacteriota > Cyanophyceae > Acaryochloridales > Thermosynechococcaceae > Thermosynechococcus > Thermosynechococcus sp. QS41. The sequence continues at coordinate 1,340,196 of NZ_CP134181.1, read as the reverse complement.
CAGTAGTTCCACCAATTCATCGGTAATGGCGTCGGGATTGGCATAGACTTGGGTCAGGGTTTTGCGGATGCGCTCCGGCTGCCGAATCTGGTTAAAGATCAAATGACCAATGCCGGGAGAGGCGACCAAGGTGCGAAAGATGGCCGTAAAGAGGCTTTGCATCCAATTCAGTTCATTGGGACGGTGGTTGAGTCCCCCGGCACAGTTGAGAACACTCACCGCACGGCAGGTGTGGCCATAGCGAGCCGCCATCATCAGACACAGCAGACCACCAATGGAATTCCCTACCCAAACCACGGGTTCCCCAATGTGGGCTTGCCAAAAGTCCGCCAGTAGCTCGGCCCACAGATCCAAACTGTAGGTTAAATCCGGCTTTGCCGAAGCACCAAAACCCAGTAAATCAAGGGCATAAACACGGTAACCTGCGGCGGTGAGGGCAGGGATATTTTTGCGCCAGTGACCAATAGAGGCACCAAAACCATGAACCAACACCATTGGGGCACCACTGCCATTAACCCCATAGCGAATGCGATGACCCCGCCAGTGCCAGTCGGCGGTGGGAAATGCGGTTGTTGGTGGGAGCGTAGAGGTCATTCTGCCCAATCCCTTTTTGCAAAGTGTATTACCTTTTAAGATAGCGATCTTTACGTTTCGTAACAATTATGCCAACGGCACTCATTACAGGAGCAACGGGAGGATTGGGGCGAGCCTTTGCCCAAGCCTTTGCCGATCGCCAGCACAATTTGATCCTAACGGGGCGTTGCCTCGACACCCTAGAGGCACTCAAGACGCGCCTGAGCCAAAAGGTGTCGGTGGTGTGTATTCCCCAAGACCTGAGTGAACCTAGTGCTGCCTGTCGCCTCTATGGGCAGATTCAAGCCTTGGGATTCAGCGTAGATCTGCTGATCAATAATGCCGGCTTTGGGGATTATGGTGCTTTTGGCGATCGCGATCGCCAGCAATTGACGGCCATGCTCCAAGTGAACATCACAGCGCTAGTAGAACTCACCCATCTCGTGCTCCAAGAAATGCGCCCCCGTCGTCAAGGCACGATTATCAACGTTAGCTCCATTGCTGCCTTTCAGCCCCTGCCCTATCTCGCCGTCTATGCCGCCAGCAAAGCCTTTGTTCGCCACTTCAGCGAAGCTCTGTGGGCAGAAGTCAAACCCTTGGGTATTCGGGTACTTGCCGTCTGTCCCGGACCCACTGCCACCAACTTCTTTGAGCGTGCCGATATGACCCGCAACTCGGATCTCATTGCCCGGCAGGACACTCCCGAACAGGTGGTTGCCGAAACCCTTGCGGCGTTGCAAACCGATGTGGCCACGGTCATTCCCGGTCAGCCCGCCAATCGCTTCCTTGCCCTTGCTGGTCGGTTGGTGCCCCGCCAGTGGTTGGTGCAGCAGTTAGAACCCCGCTTCCGTCCCCCCGCTCAATAGGAGCAAGCCCAAAAAGGAGCCACTGTTCCAGATGCTGTGGAGAATCATGGCTGCACCGATATTGTGCGATCGCCAGTAGATGTAGCTGAGCACGGTTCCCAAAACCGTCAAGGGCAATAGATCGGCTAAATTCAGATGGGCAATGGCAAAGAGGAGTCCCGTCACCCCCATGGCAGTGCCGAGGGGTAGATAGGATTGCACCGAACGAAAGAAGAATCCCCGAAAGAGAATCTCCTCAAAGAAGGGCGCCATCACTGCCACCATGATATAAAGCAGGGCAAAGGTGGTGTAATCGCGGCTTTGTAAAATAATTTCCAGTAGGGGATTGCCGCCCCCTTGATTTTTCAGCAGGGCTTGACTAATCAGCGAACTGACCACGACTAAGGGCAGTGCCGCCAAATAACCGCCGACCCCCCAACGCAAAGCACCCCCTAACCCCCCTTGCCAACATAACCAATCCGCAGGGCGCTTACCAAAGGGACGCAGAAAGTACCACAGCCAGCCCAAGCCAGCAACCATCATCATCCCGTAGCTCACTAAGGCATACAGCGTTTGAGCCATCGCAGAGGGCAGCGGCAGTCCCATGCCAATCAGGGAGCGCACCAAGGGCATGAGCACCAAGCTAATGGCAAAAAAGAGAGCAAACCAGATTACCATGCCTTCCCAGAGGGTTTCCCAGCCCCATGTCACGGGGGTCAGGGGTGGCAGAGTGTTCCCTTGATGGCGGCGGCGCAGGTGTTGATAGATCCAGACCATCCAAAGAACAATCCCAATCAAACTTCCGAGCAGAGGAGTCGTGCCAATCAGGGCAAGGCGATAGAAGGCTGCTTGGGCGCGATTTTGTTCTGCACGGGTCAAGGTCATCAGGGCGTCGGATCGCTGTTGCAGTTCATAGAGGCGTTCGAGGGCGCGATCGCGAAACCAGCCTTGGAGTGTATTTTTAATCAATGGTTCGGCATCTGGCAGCAATTGTGGGGGATCGGTCCACAATCCCATCAGCACTTCTGCGGTACTGCGGGTTGTCCCTTGAGCCTCATTAATGAGGAGTTGCCATGTGTTGAGGGCGCGATCGCGCTGGCCGGCATCGGCATAGAGCAGTCCCAATTGAAGACGCAGCGGTTGGTTTTGTGGTGTGGGTGTGGCCAGTACCTCTTCATAGGCTTTGATTGCGCTTTCCACATTCCCCACAAGGCGATCGCGGGTTGTGGCATCTCCCAGACCCTGCCATTCTCGGGCTTGTAGTGACAAATTGGTCTGAAATAGGTTAATTTGCCCTTGGGCTTGGGGTTCTAAATAACTGCCCAGCAACGACACCGTCATGAGGGCAGCGACCACGACACTAAGGGCTGCAAGCACCAACCGCTTTAGAGACATAGGGCAAAGCTGACAAGGGACTCCCCAAAACCTTAGCGGAAAGCGACCCAAGGGATCAATCCAGTGCTTGCTTCAATGTCCCGATCTCGATTAAATGGAGACTTGTTGCGTGGACATGATTCTATGGGTATTGATCTGAGCCGTATTCCTGCCCAGCCCAAGCCGGGTGTTGTCAATGTGCTGGTGGAAATTGCGGGGGGCAGTCGTAATAAATATGAGTTTGACAAGGAAATGAACGTCTTTGCCCTCGATCGCGTGCTCTATTCGGCGGTGACCTATCCCTATGATTATGGGTTCATTCCCAATACACTGGCGGATGATGGCGATCCCCTCGATGGTCTAGTGATCATGGATGAGCCGACGTTTCCGGGATGTGTGATTCCTGCCCGTCCTATTGGCATGCTGGAGATGATTGACAGTGGCGATCGCGACGAGAAAATTCTCTGTGTGCCTGTTGATGATCCTCGCTATGCCGAGGTGAAGTCCCTCAAGGACATTGCGCCCCACCGCCTCGAAGAAATCGCTGAGTTCTTCCGTACCTACAAGAATCTGCAAAAGAAAGTGACTGAAATTCTTGGCTGGCAGGATGTGGATGCGGTGCAGCCCCTTGTTGAAAAATGCATCAAGGCCTATAAAGGCTAGTGCCTAACCAGCACACGCTCTAAAAAGAGGCGGGTTCGCTCCTGTTGCGGACGACGAAACAGTTCTTGGGGCGATCCTTCCTCAACAATTTGGCCATCGGCAAGAAAGACAACGCGGCAAGAGACTTCACGGGCAAATTGCATTTCGTGGGTGACCACCACCATGGTCATTGCTTCTTCGGCCAGTTGTCGCATCACGGCGAGGACATCCCCCACTAGTTCCGGGTCAAGGGCAGAGGTGGGTTCGTCAAAGAGGAGAATTTCCGGCTGCATGGCCAAGGCACGGGCGATCGCCACCCGTTGTTGTTGCCCCCCGGAGAGTTGCCGAGGATAGGCATCCCGTTTGTCCAGCAATCCTACTTTGGTCAATAAACCTTCAGCCATTTCAATAGCCACGCGGCGGGGGAGCTTGCGCACAAGGATCGGCGCTTCGATGATGTTTTGCAAGACCGTCATGTGGGGAAAGAGGTTAAAGTTCTGAAAGACCATACCCACATCCCGGCGAATCACCCGCAGTTGTTGCGGCGTTGGCACTGGGGGCAGGTAATGACCGAGAATGAGAATCTCCCCCGATTGGTACGTCTCCAACCCATTCAAGCAGCGGAGCAAGGTGCTTTTGCCAGAACCACTGGGGCCAATGAGGGCAACCACCTCTTGCTTAGCAACGGTGAAGTTGATGTCCTTCAGGACGTGGCGATCGCCAAAATATTTATTGAGGTGGCGGGTTTGGATCACGATTTCTGGGGCTGCCCCACGCTGAGTCATCGCTGCTACCTAAAAACCGTTATGCTGACTAAACAGATTCTCTGCATCGCCTCTTGGTTAGGCTAGGGTTATCAATATAAGGAAGTGCTTCTCCTTGCTCCCCATGATACGGTGGGAGAACACAATTCTATGATCGATCGCTAAACTTGAGAGTGCCGAAAAACCCATCCCGCAGCATCTGCTATGTCCACCCTTGTTATCGTTGAATCCCCGACAAAAGCCCGTACCATTCGCAAATTTCTGCCCCCGGACTATCGCGTTGAAGCCTCGATGGGTCATGTCCGTGATCTGCCCCGCAGCGCTGCTGATGTGCCCCCTGAACTCAAGGGGGAGGAGTGGGCAACCCTAGGGGTGAATGTCGCTGCTGGCTTTGAACCCCTCTACATTGTCCCCAAAGACAAGCAAAAAGTTGTCAAAGACCTGAAAACGGCCCTGAAAACTGCTGATGAACTCCTGCTTGCGACCGATGAAGACCGCGAAGGCGAAAGTATTAGTTGGCACTTGCTGCAACTGTTGGAGCCAAAGGTGCCCGTGCGGCGCATGGTCTTCCATGAAATTACGGAAGAGGCCATCCAAGAAGCCCTGCGCAATTGCCGCGATGTCAATCAACAACTCGTGCGTGCCCAAGAAACGCGGCGTATCCTCGATCGCCTAGTGGGCTATACCCTGTCGCCCCTGCTGTGGCGGAAAATTGCTCCCCATCTGTCGGCGGGGCGGGTGCAGTCGGTGGCAGTGCGTCTATTGGTGCAACGGGAGCGGGAACGGCTGGCCTTCCGCAAGGGGCAATTTTGGGATCTCAAGGCCACGCTGGATCAACGGGGAACCCTCTTTCCAGCCCGTTTGGTGAGTGTCGGCGGTCAACGCTTGGCCACGGGCAATGATTTTGATCCTGCTACAGGACAGGTGCGCAACCCTGAGGCGGTCTTGCTCTTGGATGAGGCGGCGGCCAATGCCCTGCGCGATCGCCTGCTGACGGAAACATGGACGGTCACTGAACAAGAGGAGCGCCAACAAACCCGCAAACCGGCTCCTCCCTTTACCACCTCGACGCTGCAACAGGAAGCCAACCGCAAACTGCACCTCTCGGCGCGGGATACGATGCGCATTGCCCAAAAGCTCTATGAAGAGGGCTATATCACCTATATGCGCACGGACTCGGTGCATCTGTCGGAGCAGGCGATCGCTGCCGCTCGCAGTTGTGTGGAAGCCATGTATGGCAAAGCCTTTTTGTCGCCCCAGCCGCGGCAGTACACCACCAAAACCAAGGGCGCCCAAGAAGCCCACGAAGCGATTCGCCCTGCGGGTAGTCAGTTTCGTACCCCCCAAGAAACTGGCCTTAAGGATCGGGAACTGGAACTCTACGAACTGATCTGGAAGCGCACAGTGGCCTCACAAATGGCCGATGCCCGCGTCACCCTGCTAACGGTCTCGATTACGGCGGGGGATGCCCTCTTCCGTGCCCACGGTAAACGCATTGATTTTCCCGGCTTTTTCCGTGCCTATGTGGAAGGGTCGGATGATCCCGATGCCGCCCTCGAAAGCCAAGAGGTGATGCTGCCCCTGATGCAGGTGGGCGATATTCTCCGCTGCCAAGCCCTTGAAAGTGTCGGTCACGAAACCCAGCCGCCGCCACGCTACACCGAAGCCAGCCTTGTTAAAGCCCTCGAGCAAGCCGGCATTGGGCGTCCCAGCACCTACGCCACCATCATCAGCACGATCCAAGACCGCGAGTATGCCATTCGGCGGGGCAATGCCCTTGAACCCACCTTTACTGCCTTTGCGGTTACGGCACTGCTGGAGAAATACTTCCCCGACTTAGTGGACATTAACTTCACGGCGCGGATGGAGCAAACCCTTGATGATATTTCCACGGGGGAGGTGCAGTGGCAGCCCTACCTTGAATCCTTCTATCTGGGTGAAAACGGCCTTGAGCAGCAGGTCAAAGAGCGGGAGCGCACAATTGAGTCCACAGAAGCCCGGGCGATCGCCCTGCCAGAACTGAATGCCGAAGTGGTGGTGGGTCGCTTTGGTCCTTTTGTCGTCTATCAAAATGGCAATGGCAGCGAACCGATTAAAGCCTCCTTGCCCCAAGATGCCACTCCCGGTAGCCTCACCCGCGAACAAGTGGAGCAATTAATTCGCCAAAAACTAGAGGGTCCCGACAAGCTGGGCGTGCATCCTGAAACCGGGGAACCGATCTTCTTACTCACGGGGCGCTTTGGTCCCTATGTACAGTTGGGAGAAGCCACAGCGGCCAATCCAAAACCCAAACGAGCTTCTCTACCCAAGGGGGTCAGTCCCGACGAAGTTACCCTAGACTTGGCGATTACGCTGTTGTCGCTGCCCCGCACATTGGGAGTTCATCCCGAAACGGGCAAGCTGATTCAGGCCAATCAAGGTCGCTTTGGCCCCTACATTGTCCATGACCCTGACGGTGAGAAGGACTATCGTTCCCTCAAGGGGGAGGATGATGTTTATACGATTACCCTAGAGCGTGCCTTGGAGCTGCTGGCGACCCCGAAAGCGAGTCGTGGCCGTGCCAAAAAACAGGTGCTCGCGGTGTTGGGGACTCACCCAGAGGATGGCGAACCGGTGCAGATCTTGGATGGTCCCTATGGTCCCTATGTCAACCACGGCAAGGTGAATGCCTCACTGCCGGAAGGGGTGAGTCCAGAGACCATGACCCTTGAGCAAGCCCTGCCCCTATTGGCGGAGAAAGCACCGAAGAAAACCCGCCGCAGCGCAACAGCCACTGCCCCGAAACCAAAATCAACCACCAAAAAGACCATTACAAAGACGGCCACCAAGACCGCAAAAACCAGCCGCCGTAAGTCAACGGAAACCTAGGTGAATTCCCCTTTTGCTGCTGAAACCCTCCTCTTTGAGCGATCCCGCCCGCGGCCAGAGGCACTGCGGGTCATCTATGGCTTTCCCAATACCTACAGCGTTGGCATTACCAGCTTAGGGTATCAACTAGTGTGGGCACAACTGGCCAGCCGTCCTGATGTGGCCGTGAGTCGCCTCTTTACCGATGTGCAGGAGCCACTGCCTCGGGATCCGCAGTTGGTGGGCTTTTCCTTCTCGTGGGAGTTGGACTACGCCAATCTATTGGCGCTCTTGGAGCAGTTGGGCATTCCCATTTGGCAGCGCGATCGCCACGATCGCCATCCTTTGGTCTTTGGCGGTGGTTCAGTGCTGACGGCCAATCCCGAACCCTTTGCCGACTTTTTCGATGTGATTTTACTGGGGGATGCCGAACCCCTCCTTGAGCCGTTTTTGACGACCATGGCACAGGTGCGCGCTGCCCCGCGATCGCAACAGTTGGAAACCCTTGCCCAAGTGCCCGGCCTCTATGTCCCCAGTCTTTATGCCGTCAGTTATGCCAGTGCCACAGGCCCGATTCAAGGAATTGAACCCCGAAAGCCCACGGTACCCGCCACAGTGACCAAACAAGTCCATCGCGGCAATACCCTTGCTGCCTCAACGGTGGTCACCCCCCTCGCCGCTTGGGAAAAGATTTACATGGTGGAGGTGGTGCGTAGTTGTCCAGAGCTATGTCGCTTTTGTTTGGCCAGTTATTTGACCTTGCCCTTTCGCACGCCCAGTCTCGAAACACTGATTCCTGCCATTGAGCGGGGGCTAGCGGTCACCGATCGCCTAGGGCTTTTGGGTGCCTCAATTACCCAGCATCCCGAATTTCCCGCCTTGATTGAGCATCTAGGCCAACCACAATTTGACCATGTGCGGGTGAGTTTAGCGTCTGTGCGCACAAATACGGTCACTGAATCCCTTGCCCAACTCTTGAGTCAACGGGGCAGTCAATCCCTGACGATCGCCATCGAAACGGGGTCTGAGCGTCTGCGCCAAGTGATCAACAAAAAGCTTGAGACTGAGGAGATTCTTGCTGCTGCCAGCCATGCCCAAGCCGGCGGCCTCAAGGGGCTAAAGTTTTATGGCATGGTGGGACTGCCCACAGAAACCGATGCCGATGTTGCAGCTACGGTGGATCTCTTTCGCCAATTGAAAAAAACAGCGCCGCGCCTGCGACTCACCCTTGGCTGTAGTACCTTTGTGCCCAAGGCCCATACTCCTTTTCAGTGGTGGGGCGTGCAACCCGTGGCCGAAAAACGCCTGAAGTTCCTGAAAAAAGAATTGGCCAAATTGGGGATTGAGTTTCGTCCTGAATCCTATAATGACTCGCTGATTCAAGCTTTAATTTCGCGGGGCGATCGCCGGCTTGCTCCCCTGCTTGAGCAGGTACGCCACTACGGCACTTCCTTGGGCAGTTATCGCCGGGCATTTAAGGAACTGCGCGGACAGTTGCCCGACTTTGAAGCCTACGTCACTGCCCATTGGCCAGAGGAGACGATCTTACCGTGGCAGCATCTCCAGAGTGGCCTGCCTACTAAAACCTTGCAAAATCATCTGCAGCGAGCGATCGCCTAGGCCGGTCTGCGCTGATACCCCTCTTTAGTGACTTTAGGCGGATGAAAAGACACGTTGTTGGTTCCACTGATGCACAAGTGGGCAAATATAGCTATTCCAATAAAGAATAAGACATTATCCAGCACAACAATTGCGAATCACCTCATCAATCGAACTGTTTGACCCTGCATACATCCGCGCTCGCTTCAACGCACTGAAGTCGTGCTTAATCACATTCAAATCAGGAGAGTATTTCGGTAAAAATAACACCTCGTGACCCGCCGCTTTGACCGCTTCCTGAATCGCCCCTTTTGGATGAATCGGTGCATTATCCATCATCAACAACGAACGTTTCTCTAACGCCGGCAAACAGTACTGACTCAGCCAACTCACAAACCCTAACGCATTCAAATATCCTGAAAACAACATTGGGGCGATGAAGTCTTTCTGGTGTCTATACCATCCTGCGACTCAACTCTCTCTTTTCTGACGCTTCCCCGCTCGCTCTCCATCAATTCGTTCGCCTTGCGCTGACCACCCATACTCACACTCCACTCGAGAGTCAAACCCCGTTTCATCGATATACACCAGCGTTTCCTTGCCGTGGCTCTCTACCCATGTGTTCCTAAATTCCGATACTGAAAGCCCCCGACTTTAGTCGGTGGGGAGTTTACTATAACCAAGCTGCTAAGAGTGTGACCACGCCCAAGCCCGTGAGGGCAAGCCAGATGAAGGCATTCGGTAAAGGCGTAGCAGGGGGCGGTGGTTCTTGGGGTTTTGGGGTGGCAGCCGATGGCTTTTTCGGGGAACGGCTGTAGGGGGACGTGTAGGCGCGATCGCCCACATGGGATAGGTCGGGAATTTCGCTGTACCATTCCGGACGGCGTTTGAGTTGGGGAGCCTCCAAAATCGCCAGCAAGCGACGACTTTCCTGCCGCGTGTGATGATCTGGGTGTCGTTGGAGTTGACGGCAGAGGCTGACGGCAGCCCCTTGATCGCCAGCAGCACTATAGGCCGTGACTAACCAGAGGTTAATTTCCCCCGATCGCACCGCATTTCCCTCCGCCAGCGCCGCCGCCTGTCCTAAAAGAGCAATCGATTGTTGGTAGTTTCCCCGCTCGAAGGCCTGTTGCCCTTGCTGAAAGAGGGCAGCGACTGCATCCGTCATGGCCTATGAGCTGACCCCCACGTCTTCGACCACAATAAGCCCCTTTTTGAGCAGCGCTTGCAGGTCAGCATTGTGGGTTTTGCAGTTGCGCCAGCGCCGCTCATCGACATTTTCATTGCGACCGGGCTGCAGGGTCACAGGTCCAAAGAAACTATCAAAGGTCATGGGCTGTTCGAGGTAGCTAATCACAGTCAGCATGCCAGCAGAGGTTCGACAAACTCACTATTTTCAGGATAAGGCTAGAGTGGATCTGCTGCCGAGTTGAGTTGAGTATGGTTCGCACGCGCTTGAGTCTCGTTGGGATGGCGATCGCCCTTGTGGCACTGACGGGCTGTCCATTGCGTTTGCCCGATCGCAATACGGGGGCATCTTTGCCTCCCCTTGCCCCCACGGAGCGACCCAATACGGGGGAGAATTTCATTGCCAAGGTGGTTGCTGAGGCAGGGCCAGCGGTGGTGAGCATTGATACCCTACGACTGCCCCGCAGTCAAGAGGATAGTTTTCTCAATCCTTTTCCAATACCAGATGTGCCGCTGCGCCAAGGTCAAGGCTCTGGGTTTATATTTACCCCCGATGGCAAGATTATGACCAATGCCCATGTGGTGGAAGGCGCCAGTGCCGTGCGAGTCACGCTCCCCGATGGTCGCCAGTATGATGGCAAGGTGGTGGGTGCAGATTCCCTGACGGATGTGGCTGTTATTCAAATTGATGCCGAAAATTTACCCACCGTACAGCTGGGGAATTCGGATACCCTTGTCCCGGGCGAGTGGGCGATCGCCATCGGTAACCCCTTGGGGCTAAGTAACACCGTAACCGCCGGCATTATTAGTGCAACGGGGCGTGCCAGTAATGAAATTGGCGCTGCCGATAAGCGGGTGAGCTTCATTCAAACGGATGCGGCGATTAATCCGGGCAATTCCGGGGGCCCTCTTCTGAATGCTGCTGGTCAAGTGGTGGGCGTCAATACCGCCGTGATTTCCCAAGCGCAGGGCCTGGGTTTTGCCATTCCCATCAATACGGCCTATCGCATTGCTGAACAGATTATTACTACGGGGCGCGCCCAGCACCTCTATCTGGGGATTCGCATGGTGCAATTGACGCCAGAAGTGGCTGCCCAAATCCGTCAAGATCAGCCCAACTGGACACTGAATCAAACCCAAGGGACGCTAATCGTTGGTATTGCCCCCAATTCGCCGGCGGCTAAAGCGGGTCTGCAAGTGGGAGATTGGATTGCCAAAATTAACGATCTCAATCAACCCACCCCGCAACAGGTGCAAAGCGTGGTTGAGCAAACAAAGCTAGGGCAGACCATTACCTTAGAGATTCAACGGGGCGATCGCCGGCAAACCGTGAGCCTGCAACCGGAGCCAATGCCACCAGAATTGTATCCCTCTTCGCAGCCAGAATAAGTTAGCGTCGAGGCTCCGACAGTACTGCTTCCCCCGTGAACCACCGGCCACAATAACTGAGGCGCCCATTAAAGATGCGGCAGGTGCGATAGAAGTTGTTCTGCAACAGCACCGTTTCCCCTGTGAACCAACGGCCACAATAGCTAAGGCGTCCGTTAAAAATGCGGCAAACCCGATAAACATCACTGCGGGGCGTTTGGCTGAGCCATGTCGGCACCCCTTGAGCCTGTTCCAGCCCGATGAGAAGGGCGCCAAGAATCTGAGCAACCATCAGAAAATCCCCAATTATGGGACGAGTACCACCTTACCCTGCACCAAGCGTTGGCTGAGATAGCGATGGGCATCCGCCGCTGCACCGAGGGGAAAGGTTTTATCGACAACAACCTCTAGTTCGCCGCGATCCACGAGGGTGGCCACCTGCTCAAGGATTTTGCCCTGATGGGCAAGGGCATCACTCAACCCCATGAGTTGCGGCGTCAGCATCAGTGTGAGTTGGATCAAGAGGTTGCGTTGGCGGGCAATTTTCCACGGCGTATCGGCGGCGGGTTCCAAGAGGGTGGCGAGGGTGCCATAGGGACGCACCGCTTTGAAGGTGTCGCTAAAGGTGGTACCACCAACGGTATCAAGGGCAAAATCAACTCCTTTGCCCTCTGTCCAGTCCAAGACTGCCTGTACCCAATCACTGGTGGTGTAGTTAATGGCAAGGGTGGCTCCGAGACGTTCAGCAAAACGGGCTTTGGCTGCGGAACTAATCGTTGTGGCAACTGTTGCCCCCGATCGCCGCGCCAGTTGAATAGCGAGATGCCCCACCCCGCCCGCCCCGGCATGGATGAGAACGGTTTTTGCGGTGGAGAGGACATTCAAAGGTGGGACTGCCCCGCGATCGCCCAAGGCTTCCCAGGCCGTAATCACTGCTAGGGGCAAGGCAGCGGCCTGAATAAAGGAAAGGGTTTTGGGCTTGTGGGCAACGGCAACTTCAGGAACAACGGTGTATTCGGCATAGCAGCCGCCGCGATCGCCCAAGCCCCCATAGCAAAAATAAACTTCATCCCCTACGCGAAACCGCTGCACCGCTGCACCCACAGCCACGACCACCCCTGCGCCATCACAGCCGAGAATGGCGGGCCGGCGATCGGGAAAAAATGTTCCCCGCTGTCGCAGCTTTGTATCAATGGGGTTCACACTGGCCGCCCGCAGTTGAATTTTCACCTCATTGGCAGCTTGAATCTGCGGCTCAGGCATCTCCCGCAGCGCTAAAACATCGGGGTCACCAAATTCTGTGATGGCAACGGCTTTCATTGTTGCTGCGTTTCCGTTGACTCCGCTGGGTGCACGACTTAACACCAATTTTGACACACTGCCCGCCCTAAAGGTCAGGGATGCTTGTTACTGGTTCCGCGACCTTGCTTGCCACCTCAGGTTCAGGCACTGATCTCCCCCCCTGAAGCCCCCTTTTAGGAGGAAGTGTTTCCATTAATTCGGCTGGGAAAGAATCCCAGCACCTCTTACCATCCCGTCGAGTTTAGTGACGGGAAGCCATTTCGTTTCCATTAATTCGGCTGGGAAAGAATCCCAGCACCCTAGTGTTGTTAGTTAGTAGGAGTTTACTATGGGCTGTTTCCATTAATTCGGCTGGGAAAGAATCCCAGCACTACTCAGGTAGTACTCGAGCCGTTGGCACTTGTAATGTTTCCATTAATTCGGCTGGGAAAGAATCCCAGCACATATCAATCGTGGGAAAGAGGAAAATATTCCAATGCGTTTCCATTAATTCGGCTGGGAAAGAATCCCAGCACACATTGTGAATAATCAACAGGGTGGCAGCAACAAGTTTCCATTAATTCGGCTGGGAAAGAATCCCAGCACCCTTCCATTGTGCGTGCAATTGATTCTAATGCTCTAAGTTTCCATTAATTCGGCTGGGAAAGAATCCCAGCACTTTTTAAGTAGCAGCATATCCAAAAGCGCCTCTTACGTGTTTCCATTAATTCGGCTGGGAAAGAATCCCAGCACACGGGCGGGGCTTAAGCAGTCTTGGATTGTTGAGAGTTTCCATTAATTCGGCTGGGAAAGAATCCCAGCACTTTGTTTTTGTAAATTTTTTGGAGGGTTCTTAAGTTTCCATTAATTCGGCTGGGAAAGAATCCCAGCACCATCAAGTTCATTACAAATATCCACGTACTCAAAGTTTCCATTAATTCGGCTGGGAAAGAATCCCAGCACTCTAAACTTGCCAGTGTTTGCGCTATTTATTCAGCAAAAGTTTCCATTAATTCGGCTGGGAAAGAATCCCAGCACTAGTCTTTTTTTGCTTTTTTTACCAAAGTTTGGAAGAGTTTCCATTAATTCGGCTGGGAAAGAATCCCAGCACAAGGCCAAAGGAACAAGAAGGAACAAGGCCGAAGCGTTTCCATTAATTCGGCTGGGAAAGAATCCCAGCACGAGCGTGAATCATTATTAAACACGCTCCCAACGTGTTTCCATTAATTCGGCTGGGAAAGAATCCCAGCACATTCCACTGTGGCTAAAAAACCACAGCGCAAATAATCGTTTCCATTAATTCGGCTGGGAAAGAATCCCAGCACTTAGAAGGTGTGCGCAGACTAAGCTTAAGTTTATTAATCGTTTCCATTAATTCGGCTGGGAAAGAATCCCAGCACAAGCTCTTCTTGTAAAGCTTTGTATCCTTGTTGTGTTTCCATTAATTCGGCTGGGAAAGAATCCCAGCACGGCACCCTCCTAGAAGGTGCTCTACGACTACTATAGCACAGGTCATTTTCAAGCACCTAGACGGGATCATTTTTTTGTTTTTGTAAAATTTTTAGATCCGCAGGGTCACAGGACGTGAAAGTCACTCTGGAACTGAATTTCGGGAAAATTCAAGCACCTCCAAAGCTGTTAGAAATTGCTCAAAGCGTTGTGGAGACTGGGTTTGAGAAAATTGCCGAGCCAAGAGGATATTTTTGTCCAGAGGTGCTTGATCAAGCCCTCAAGGATCTCAATTCACAACAGCAATCTTTTGCCTTCAGGAGCAAAATTAGGGACACAGCGCGAAACCTCTATACTGAGGATGTTGAACCTCTGGCGATGTCCTTTGCACCATGAGCTTGCTCCAAGTGTCTGATGTCTATGCCGGCTATATTCCCGATGTGGATATTCTACGGGGCGTTAATTTTCGTCTCGAAGCCGGCGAGCTAGTGGCGGTCATTGGCCCCAATGGCGCGGGAAAATCAACCTTGGCAAAAACGATCGCTGGGTTACTGACGCCCCGCCTCGGCACAATTACCCTCGCCGGCGAAGATATTACCTACTTGCGTCCCAACCAAATTGTCAAAAAGGGAATTGGCTACGTGCCGCAAATTGCCAATGTCTTTCGTACCCTGACGGTTGAAGAAAATCTGGAGATGGGTGCCTTTACGAAAAGCGGCAACCTCAAGGCCCTCAAAGAGCGGGTCTATGACACCTTTCCCCGCTTGGCTGAGCGCCGACAGCAACGGGCAGGCACACTTTCCGGGGGAGAACGGCAAATGCTGGCCATGGGACGCGCCATGATGCTAGACCCGCAAATTATGGTCTTGGATGAACCCTCCGCGGCTCTCTCCCCAGCCCTCGTCAATGATGTCTTTGCCAAAATCAAGGAAATTAATGCCCAAGGCACCGCTATTATTCTAGTGGAGCAAAATGCACGGAAAGCCCTTGCCATGAGCGATCGCGGGTATGTCTTAGAAATGGGCAAAGATCGCTATGAGGGATTGGGCAGCGAACTACTCAATGACCCTAAAGTGGGGGAACTCTACCTCGGAATTGTGCGGGCAGAGCCTTAGGGCACAGGGCTAAAAATTGCTGTTTCGAGAGCAATCAGGCTTTTTTCCAAATCATCATTGACAATTTGAACATCAAATTCTGGGGCCGCAGCAATTTCGGTTTCCGCTTGAGCTAAACGGCGGGCAATGGCCTCCTCACTATCTTGGCCACGGCTACGCAGACGGTGTTCAAGTTCCGCTAAAGATGGCGGCAGAATAAAAATGTGACGCGCTTGAGGATAGGACTGGCGAACTTGGCGTGCCCCTTGCAGTTCAATTTCAAGGATGACGGTTTTTCCTTGGGCAATGAGTTGCAGCAACGGATTGCGTGGGGTGCCGTAGTAGTGGCCAGCAAACTCTGCCCATTCCAAGAGTTGCCCAGCAGCAATCATTCCCTTAAATTCTTCTACAGAGACAAAATAGTAATCCACCCCTTCAACCTCCGTGGGGCGTGGCGGACGGGTCGTTGCCGAAACCGAAAGTGCCAGTTCGGGATGTCGCTGTCGCAGTTGCCGTAGAAGCGTCCCTTTGCCGACCCCACTAGGGCCAGTAATCACAATGAGTTGTCCGGGCTGGGGCGTTGCACTGGTCATAACTGCACGGGGGGGAAACTTTTTGATCCTACTCTGTTTGCTCAGAGTTTTATCATTAAGGCAGCGTGGTTGAGGAATGGCCGTGAAGATTCATTTGCCCAGTGAGAGTGAAAATGCTCGCATTGAAATGCTGCCGCTGATTGATGTGGTCTTTTGTATCCTCACGTTCTTTATTTTGGCGGCGGTGAGTCTGACGCGGCAGCAGGCGATTACCTTGAATCTGCCCCAAGCCAGCACCAGTCAAGCGCAGTCGCAAAAGATGTTGGTGGTGAGCATTGATCCGGCGGGGCAACTTTTTGTGGATAAAGACCCCGTCAACCGCAGTGAACTCTATGAACGCTTGGCCACCTACTTGAAAACGAATCCCCAAGGAATGGTGATTTTGCGGGCATCACAGGTGGTGAGCTACAACGAAGTCATCCAAGTCTTGGATCTCCTGCGATCGCTCGGGGGCAATCGTGTGGCCTTGGCCACGCAACCCGTCGAACAACCGGTGCTGAGTACACAGACCCGCCCTAACCCTCTCCCCTCGCCACCAGCCAACGATCAACCCATACCCTCTAAGCCATAGGCAGTGACGGTGGAACCCATTTCCAGTATTCCTGTTGCCCCAGACGGCTTTCGCTCTGGCTTTGTCGCCTTAGTGGGTCGTCCCAATGTAGGCAAGTCCACCCTCTTTAACCATCTCTTGGGGCAAAAGGTCGCCATTACCTCTCCCGTAGCGCAAACCACCCGCAATCGCTTGCGGGGCATCCTGACAACGGCAACGGCGCAATTGATCTTTGTGGATACCCCCGGCATCCATAAGCCTCACCATCGCCTTGGGGAAGTGCTGGTGCATAATGCCAAGGGCGTTCTCAATCGGGTGGATGCCATTGTCTTTGTGGTGGATGCGGCAAGTGCCCCCGGTGGGGGCGATCGCTACGTAGCAGAATTACTGGCTAAAGTAAAATCCCCTGTGCTTTTGGCCATCAATAAAATTGACCTCTTGCCGGCAGGGGAGCGTCCACAGCGGCAACAGGACTATCAAACCCTTGGCCCTTGGCCAGCCTATCCCTGCTCGGCGCTCACGGGAGAGGGAGTTGGTGTATTGCAATCGGCGATTGAAGCGCAGTTGCCCCTTGGCCCCTATTACTATCCGCCAGAGATGGTCACCGATCAGCCGGAGCGCTTCATCATGGCGGAATTGATCCGTGAGCAAATTTTGCATCACACCCGCGAGGAAGTCCCCCATTCGGTGGCCGTGACGATTGAACAGGTGCAGCAAGATCGCAACCTGACTCGTGTCCACGCCGTGATTTATGTGGAGCGTCCAACCCAAAAGGCGATTATTATCGGCCAAGGGGGTCAGTTGCTCAAACAAATGGGCACCGCTGCCCGCCAAGAAATGGAAACCCTCATTGGTGGCAAGATTTACTTAGAACTGTTTGTCAAGGTACGCCCCCGCTGGCGACAGGATCGGTTGCGCTTGGCGGAGTTGGGCTATCGCATTGAGAAGGATTAAGCCGATGGAGACAGCATTGCGAGTGGGTGTGGCAGGGCCTGTGGGGTCAGGTAAAACCGCCCTTGTGGATGCCCAGTTTTTGGTGCGTTCCCAAGCCCTTCCCCCCGAGCGAATTCTCAGTGTTGAAACGGGGGATGTCCCCACACCGCTTGGCTGCGACCTTTAGCCCAGAGCTGGTGGATTTAACGATTTACGCGATTGATGTGGCTGCTGGCGATAAAATTCCCCGTAAAGGCGGGTCGGGGATTACCAAGTCGGATTTATTGGTGATTAATAAAATTGATCTTGCCCCCTATGGGGGTGCTGATTTAGAGGTAATGAAACGGGACACCCTGAAAATGCGGGGCGATCGCCCCTATGTGATGACGAACTTGAAAACTGGCCTTGGGCTAGATCAGGTGATTGCCTTTCTCGCATCCCATTTAGCAGCCTAAACAGAATGGTACGGAAGTTGACCCAACGCACAAAAAATCACTGATCACCATCACTGGCAAGGCAACAATTTGCCCCTTAGAATCGTCCTATCGGTGTCGTCAGGTAGGAAGTATGATGAGCTACGCATGGGTGAGGGGTGCGACGCTCGGAGCAACGGGGTTAGTGGCCATGGCTACTCGATTGAGGATCCGCCCCCTTGCCGTTCCCCTAAGTTTGGCAGTGGTCATGATTGGGGCGATCGCCCATGCCTCTTGGGCAAGTTATCGTCCACCCGCTAATATTGGCCGCCCCGGTAACCGTGAGGGAGCTGCAACGCGGATTGCCCGTCCCATGCTACTGCGGGAAAGTACTGGTGGCATCGAAAGCTGTCTAACTGAGCCAAAACAAACTGTGGTTGCCCTCGTGCCCAAGGATAACAATGGCCTTAGCAGCACCCCCACCCCTACCCTCTATAGCTTCATTCCCGCCAACAAGGGGGCCACCCTAACCCTGACGCTGCGGGATCCCCAAGGCACAGAAGTCTATCGCCAAGAGCGTCTTGCCCCCACGGAAGCGGGTATTATTGGCTGGCCTGTGGAGAATGTTGCCCTCAAAAATGGTGTGGATTACCAGTGGCAACTCACCCTCACCTGTACCAATGGCACCACAGCCGTCAAAACCGTCAGTTGGTTTCGACCGATGCCCTTATCGCCAAGCCAACAGCAGCGAATCGTGCAAGCTAAAGATGTGGCGGATGCCTTTGCCATGGCGGGCTACTGGTACGACACCCTCAATCAACTGGCCAAACAACGCCTAGCGCAGCCGGGGAATGCCCAACTTCAGCAAAAATGGCAAGCCCTGTTGCAGTCTGCCGCTGTCCAGTTGGCCAATGTGGCGAATCAACCCCTCATCCCCTTACCACCCCAGCCCTAACTCTCTAGGGAAAGGTCTGCCAGCCACTGGTAAAGGTCAGGAATATTGGCGTTGGGTTGCAGCAGATCTTCTTTGATGTGCATCAGCACCTTGGCCAAGGGTTCGGCGCGATCGCGATACTCAGCAACACTGGCCAGCAGATCCGTAAATACCTGTTCTTCAATCTGGGCGCGGGGGGGTGGTTCAGCCGTCGCATCACGGTAGGTTTGATAGGCCACAGGGGTTGCGGCAAACCCCAATCGAAAAATGAACGCATTGGCTGCCTCTTGCAGTTGCTCTTGGAGCGATCGCACAGACAAATCGCCCCGCTCAAACCCTACTTCGCCTTTTAGGGTGACTTCAACAATCGCCTCTGCCATGTCTGAGCGATGCCGCTGCACCAACTGCTGGAGTTGGCTCTCCACATGGCTCACGGTGTCACTGGGGGTGAGGGTGAGGGTGTAGCGATGGATGGGACGCTGCCAATAGTCGCGCTTCAGTTCCGCTTGGGGTGGCCCCTGATCGAGGGTAACCAAGAGAACCCCCCGCGGATTTTGCTGCTGATTTTCCTGAATCGAATTGGCCTCGACGGAGCCAGGATTAAAGATCCAATCCTCAACGGCGTAGTGGCGATGAATATGCCCCAAGGCCAAGTAATCAACACCGGCTCGGCGCAACGGCAAAAGATCGTTGTAGCGCAATGCCCCTTGGTAGCGGGAGACTTGCCCCTCAAGGCCGTGGTGAAAGAGCAAAATCGTCGCACCAGCAGCGGGCGGTAGTGCCTGAATTTGACTGGCCAGCTGTTGGATGGCACGGGGGGCACTGGCACCATACCACTGGGAACCAATGACGCGCACGCCACAGGGGAGATCCATATAGCCACCCCGCGCTGCCTCGGCGTCCCACGGCTGTAATTGGCCACTTTCGTCAGGTTCCAGTAGATAGAGATAGTCTTTTTCACAGAGGTAGCGGAGCCAATTGGACTTGACACCGTAGGGGCAGTTATCGTGGTTACCCTCGATCGCCAGCACGGGAATCCCCGCCGATCGCACCTTGTCGAGGACGTATTCCGCTTGATTGAGAATGCCGGGGGTAATCATCCGCTCCTCAAACAGATCACCGGCAATCAGGACAAAATCCACCTGTGCCTCGATGGCGTAGGTTTGCAGGGCACTGTCAAAGGCGGTGAAAAAATCAAACGTGCGATTGGAATTCTCTTGGCGGTACTTGTTAAAGCCAAGGTGGACATCGGCAACATGGAGAAAACGCACCATTTCGCACTGTCTCCTAGGGGCGATCGCTAGGGATTTGGGCAAGGCGTGCTGCCCAATTGGGATAGGCCTCGGCGGTTTGATCTGTGGCCACCACTTCTACGGTGCGATAGCAGGCCACGGGCAAATTCAGTAAGCTGACCAGAAACGCCGCTAAATCTTCGCGACTCAGAGAACCCGTCAGGCGATCGCCCTGATCAAGGCGCAGCTCTTTGCCACCGGGCTGATCCGTCAAACCACAGGGACGGACAATGGTGTAGGGGAGGCCACTTTGGCGCAGCATATTTTCTGCCGCCAGTTTCCAGGTGAGGATGCCCCCCAATTGGTCGTTGTATTGAACCGCTAGGGGCTGCCCCTTCAGGTCAAGATCCGCTTGTTGCGGACGGGTCACCCCCGCAGAACTCACCTGAATCATGCGGGGCAAGGGCAACCCCCCATAGGCTTGAATCGACTCAATCTCAAGGCTGAGGGTGCCGGGGCGGAAGTGGGGGTTGAGGGCACCGTCATACTCAAATTTGCTGAGCATCAGTTGCAGCGAGTAAATTTGCCCCACATTCAGAGGCGGCGCATTGGTGGCGGTGCGGGCCCGAAACACCGGAATAAAGTGGCTAAAGGGCAATTCAACCGTGATCCACTGATCGGCCACCGTATCAAAGGACATGGCATAGCCGACGCCATCCCAAGCGGGGTCACTGCGTAGGAAAAATTTATAGCGCTGCCCATCGCCGCGAACCCGGAGTTGAATGCCCGTGTAGCCTTGGAGATTGAGGGCTGGGGTGAGGTTGCGGGTGCGAATCGAGACAAACCCCCCAGAATTTTCCGTAGAAACCAGCCCCGTGAAGAGGGCACTGTGATCCTTGAGGTAAAACTGGCTGGCACTGACGCCGCCCATGACCACATCATCGAGGGCACCCCAAACTTCCTTCAGGGGGGGCGTGGGATAGCGATAGTCAAAGAGGGGATAGGTGTTGGGTTGACTTTGAAAATAGGGTTGGGCACGTTCCAACAAATGCCGCATGCCCTCAAATTCAACCGCCTCTGGACTCGCACCGACAATTTCAAGGCCGGGGGGTGGCGCGTTGGGATTGGGCTGTACCTTTGCCCCAACACAGTTGATCACCGCCCGACTGCCCTGCAAGAGATCGGCAGGCAAGGGTTGAGTCACGTCGGCAACAACAATGTCTAAAAAAGGGTCTGAGGGAAGTACACTCTCCGCCTTGGCGCGATCGCGCACCCCTGCCCGCACCGCATAGCCTTGACTCAAGAGGGTTTTCACCACCGCTTGACCGGTTCGACCCGTTGCCCCCATCACCACAACAAGACCACTGCCCCGATAGGCGGGCGGCTTAAAGAGATCCGGTAAAAGGGGTGACAGCACAGGGCGCAGAGGTTCTAGGGTTCCCACAAAGGGAAGGGCTTGAAAAAAGCGCAGTGTATCGAGAAAGCGACCAAGTTCCCAGTTATTTGCCATAGAGGGGCACCACGCTTGACCAATGGGGAAGTTTCTCCCCTGCCCTTAGTGTATCGTGCCACTGTTGGGCTGCCCATGTGAGCAAAGCGCGGCCATAGTCGGTGGGGTTAGGGGGACTCAGGTGTTTGTAGGGGTGAGGCCAAGTGGCTAAAAGCGTTTCTGCTTCGTGGTCTGCCAGCAGGCGATCGCCCCAAAGAGAGTTGAGACTCCCCCCCTGATAACGGTAAATGCCAAGGTATTGATGCCCCTGCTGGGCACGACGCGACACCACCCCATCCTGTTCTATGAGTTCATCACGATAGTGCCACGCCATTGTGCCAAGGCTAGACAGACCCAAAAGGGGAACTTCCAGTTGCTGGGCTAGGATGCGGGCAGTCACGACCCCCAAGCGCGTTCCCGTAAAGCTGCCCGGGCCACAGCCAATAGCGATCGCCCCTAGTTCACCCCAAGTGTAGCGACCCATCAGTTCCCCAAGGCAAGGGTGAAGTTGGCTGGCCAGTTCTCGACCCAAGGGCCATGTTTTCATCTCCAGCAGTTGATCTGCCCCCAAGTCATAGAGGCCTGCCACTAGGGTGGCATCGCTGGTATCAAAACCAAGACAAAGCAGCTTAGCTCACTCCGACGGCGATCGCCACCAAGCCAGCCACTAAGAGCAATCCGCCCGCAACCAACAGGGCTGCCCGTACTTTTTGCTGCGGTGTCCAAGGCTGTGCTTGATAGACCTTAGGCTCAATGGCAAAGTTGTTGAGGCGACCGCCCTCATCGGTGGTATAGCGCATCGAAACAAACCTCAATTCAGCGTTACAGTGCAGCTATTCTAACAAGCGAACTTTACGAGTCTTGAGAATCCTTAACAATTTCTTGCAATTGACCGTGGCGATAGACCCGCAACCAGCGACCGCGCCAGTAGATGCGATTGCCAAAACAGCCCCCCAGCCAAATCAGGAAGCTCATCACATCCCGCAGGGGCAATAGCCAGAGCCACAACAGTAGCCGAGGGGTACCCATCAAGACCATGCTCATGATCGCCTGCAACCAGCGAAGGCCCTGAACCCCCAGAAAGACGCTGAGAGTCCATGGGGTTGGAAATAGTCCCCACAGCAGGGCACTATAGACGGTGCCAAACATAAACACCATGCCAAAATACTGATTGCCGCGATTGGCACGAATGCTGCGACACCAGCGCAGTTCCCGTTGCACCGCCTTCAAAAAGGACTCATCAGCGCAGTCATTGTCAAGAATATAGGACGATAACTCCACGCGATACCCAGCACGCCACGCTGCATACCCCAGTTGGTAGTCCTCACCAATGCGATTGAGTGCAATCTCAAAACCACCAATTTTTTCTAGGACTTCCCGCCGCAGCAGCACGGTTGGCCCAATGGCAAAGCGCAGCCCCCGATCAAGGAAGCGGGCAACAAGCACACTGGGGATAAAGTCAAGGCATCGCCCCATGGCCAGAAACGCAGCTCCTAAGCGGCGCGGATGGTGATCAATGTAACCACAGGTAACGACCCCCACTTGGGGATCCGCCAAGGGTTGCACCAAAGTGGCTAAGTAATGGGGTCTAACGCGCACATCACTATCGGTTTCAACAATTACCCCATAGCGCGCATGGGTAAACAATTGGGCGACATTGCTGGCCTTACGGTTCAGCCCGCAAATCCGCTGACAAAGATACCAGCGAGCCCGGTGGGGATAGGTCTGGCAAATGGCCTTTAACACCGGTATGGCTGGATCACTGGGGTCTTGAACCCCAAAGAGGACTTCGTAGAGGGGGTAATCTTGCTCGCACAGTGAAGACCAGTTTTGCCAAGCCCTTGCTTCTAAGCCGCAGACAGGAACCAAGATCGAGACCGCCGGCAAGGACTCTAGGCGAGTCGTCCGCTGGGGGGTGAAAAATTGATAGGTGAGGGCAGCGGCAACAATGTAGAACAGGCTTCCCGTGAGGCTCAGCAGGCTCAGGAGAATGAGGGCAACCATCATGGTGCTGTCGCAATCGTCCCCGTCAAGGGGGAACTGGCACTGGCATAGGCTTTGACGGGAATCCGACCCGCTAAGTAGGCAAGACGACCCGCCGTGGTTGCGAGTGCCATGGCTTTGGCCATTGCCGGCGCATTGCCCGCTTGGGCGATCGCGGTATTAATCAAGAGTGCATCTGCCCCTAACTCCATCGCGGCGGCCGCCTCACTGGGCGTGCCAATGCCCGCATCAACCACAACGGGAACACTGGCTTGATCAATAATGATTTGAATATTGGCGGCATTACGCAGACCTTGCCCCGACCCAATGGGGGAGGCCAACGGCATCACAGTAACACAGCCCACTTCCTCAAGGCGTTTGGCCAGCAGGGGATCTGCATTGATGTAGGGAAGAACCGCAAATCCTTCTTTGACCAGTTGTTCTGCGGCAGCAAGCGTGCCAAAGGGATCGGGCAGCAAGTATTTCGGGTCGGGAATCACCTCTAGCTTGACAAAGTTGTTGTCCTCTTGACCCAAGAGCTTGGCCATTTCGCGGCCTAAACGGGCAACGCGAATCGCCTCTTCAGCGGTTTGACAGCCAGCGGTGTTGGGCAGCAGCCAGATTTTACGCCAGTCAAGGGCATCCACGAGGCCTTCGTGACCGGGGGCATTGGTTTGAACGCGACGTACGGCTACCGTAACAATTTCACAGCCACTCGCGGCAACACTGGCCTGGAGATCCGCAATGGAACGATACTTGCCCGTACCGGTCATCAGGCGTGAACGAAACTGCCGCCCGGCGATTGTTAGCGGGGCATCTTCAATTAGCAGCTCAGGAGGAGGCGCAGTCACCATGATGCACTTGTGAAGTGAAAAGCACTAGAGTTTGCCTTTCTACCATATCAGGGTTACGCTCTCTGCTGCTGCGACCTTGGAAAACTTGTGGCATCATAGAGGCACCATAACCTTGGGAGTGCAACAGTTGGTGCATGGCACATATTGGCAACAATGCCGCCATTCAGGCTGCCGATCGCCTGCTACGTCAATATGGGTTTGATTTGGATGGCTCCTCAGTTGAGGTCATCCTAGATCGCTGGTTGCGCCATTTTCCTCCCCGCTGGATTCGTCTTGCCCTCATTGAAGCCCTCTATCTGGGGCGCTATAAAGCCATTTCCGTAGAGCAAATTTTAGAGCTATGGCAACGGCGTGAGCAACCGATTTATCACTTCAACAGTGAGTTTGAAGCCATTATCTGCCAGTCATTGCCCATTAGTGTGCCGGAACCTACTCCCTCTCGCCTTTCAGAGACACCTACCAATATAAAAATTAGTGAATTTCACCCTGATTTAGCGTCTGACCCATTTGTTACCAAGTTAACTAGTATTGTGCAGCAGTGGCAGTCCCAAGACTTCCTTGTGGAGCAGGGCGATCGCTCCTCCTAGGCCATTGCAGGTTATACTCTTTTGGGTAAGATTTGGCACCTCCACCTATGGCTGTTTTTGAAGGCACCTATCACGTTCTGGGAACGCCTCGCTTTGGGATTGTGATTTCCCGCTTCAATGACTTGGTTACCACCAAGCTGCTAGAGGGCTGCCAAGATTGTCTGCGCCGCCATGGTGTTGATCCCAATCCCCATGGTTCTCAGGTGGACTACGCCTGGGTACCCGGTAGCTTTGAAATTCCCCTTGTGGCGGCTCAACTGGCAGCCAGTCGTCGCTATGCTGCCATTATTTGTCTCGGGGCAGTCATCCGTGGCCAAACTCCCCACTTTGACTATGTGGCTGCTGAAGTCACCAAAGGCATTGCCACGGCCTCTATGCAAACGGGTGTGCCCATTATCTACGGCATTCTTACCACCGACACGATGCAACAGGCCCTTGAGCGCGCTGGCATTAAAAGCAATAAAGGTTGGGAATATGCCCTCAATGCCCTCGAAATGGCAAACCTGATGCAAACCCTGCCCAGCAGCATCAATCCACCCACAGCCAAACTCAGCCCCAGTACCCCCGTTCTCGCTGATGGGTAATCCAAATGGTGAAGCAGAAATTGCTTCCTAGGGCTACCAAGGGCTGCCAATCATCGTAAATCCTGCCCAAAAATAGGGATGGGAAAGTTGACGCCCACCCCCAGTTTGAACTTCTTGGGGCAAAGGAATTGAAAGCCCTCCCCGCACCCCAGCACTGCGCAGGTGATTCTCTTCAATCACAACCTGCTGATGGATCAGGGCAAGCTGCGCCTGTCGCAAGGCCTCTGCTTTAATCGGAGCAGTTCTCAACTGTCCATAAAATGCCGTCATCAAAGCCAGTGTCCCTTCATCACTGACATACCAAAGGCTAGCAACCGAACTCTTTACACCCGCTTGGAGTGACAGTCCAGCAAACCCAAGTTCTGCATTGGTATCTCCTACCGCTGTACGACAGGCACTCAGCGTCATTAGCTCTGTGGGTGGCCGGAATAAGTGCAACTGCCGCACTTGAGCCATTGAAAGCTGGCTATCCCAAAACTGAATATAGGAATTTTGTGGCTTACCCGCATTAAATTCACCATGGGTCGCTAAGTGTAGGATAGGATAGAGACTGCGCCGCCGCTGGGTTTCCAAGTTTGAGACCGTAAAAGCTTCATTGAGGAATACTTGCCCTCGTCCTACCAGTTGCGTAATGGTTTGCAGCTCGATGGGAACCGCTGGCAAAGGACTTTGCTTTGTGAACTGAGAGGCACCCATTGCCAGTACAGAAGCATTTTGCAACGGCTGGTAGCGGGTATCCACCAAGTTGATACTGGGAATGAGACCCAGATTATAGCGTTCCACTAGAAACTGACCATTACGACCGATTGGACTATCGCTGACCGTCGAGGAAATAAGATTTGACCCCGTGTGCAGAGCAGCGATCGGCACACTCCGCAACCCCTGATCAAGGGCAAAAACCAGTGTATTAATGCCTCGATTTTGCAATTCAGCATCAATGCCGCCCATGATCCATTGGTAGAGCTGCTGCGCAAAGGGTAGATAGGATTCACTATTGGTTTTCGTTGGGTCTCGCACCTCACGATTAAAAGCAGCAATGACGCGGCGCACTGCTTCTTGGGGCACTCGAACGGGTTGGTAAATCGGTTCCCCTTCCGGTGTGATGATAAATATATCTAGTTGTTCAGGTCGCCAAAAGACATAGCTCAGGGCAGGTTTTTGACCTGTTTCTTCAGCCATACGCCCCAATAATTCCTTGATTTGCTCAATGTCAAGGAACTGTAGTCCCTCTTGACTAGGAGTGCTGAAAAATTCATCAAAGTACTCACTAAACTCAAAGGAATAAAGCTGCTGAAGCAGTTTGATCGCACTGTTGTAGTCTCCCTGATCAAAAGCCGTACTGATTTGCTGACGAATGATCTCAACTCCGGGGAAGTAAATGACTTGAGCGGTATTCTGGGGCAGTTGAGTGCCTTGTATCTCCTCTCCCAATAAAATCCGACCCAGATTCTCTTGAGTTTGGGGTTCTGGAGGTGTTGGTGGTGTGGACGGCTCCGTGGGTGGAGTTGGCGGTGTTGGCGGTGTGGATGGCTCCGTGGGTGGAGTTGGCGGTGCTTGAGAAACCCGATAGAGAAACCCAGAACCAGAAAATAGGGCAAGCTCAGGATAGGTGGTGTTGAATTGCTCTGAACCTGTGAGGCCGCCGTTGATATTGAGATTCGGGTCAGTCGAATAAACTAGCCAGCGACCATTGGGGGTACTAAAGACACTAGAGCCATAGTTGTTAATAAAGTTATTTTCGGCAGCAAGGACAATCGCATCCCCAGTCCCAACGGCAGAAATTGGCGCATTGAGAACAATATCGCCTGTTAGTGTTTGTAGGAAAATGTTGCGCCCTGTAATGCCTGTTGGGTTAACACTGCCAACGGTAAGGGTACTGTTATTGACAAATTGCAAATCACTCGCACTGTTCAACTCAGCAGCTAGGATCCCCACTTGGTTATTGGGGTTGGTTAGGATTGCACTGCCATTTTGTAAAGTTAAACCCAAGTTGCCTGCTCGAATCGGTGCACTTTGCGTTAGGTTCCCACTGTTTAAGCTGAGGATTAGGGTATTGCCGTTGGTATTGATGCCAGTGGTGAGGCCATTGACACCATTGTTGAAACTAACGATACCTAGGGCACCTTGATGACTCAAGTTCACATTTCCACTGACATTGCCTGAGAGTGTTTGAAACCTATTGTTGACATTGTTGAGGGTGAAAGTCCCCTGTCCAAGAAGTTGCAGCGTTCCCGCAGAAATGACATGGCTGCCCTGAGTAACGCCGCCACCGCTATTGAGTGTGAGATTGCGACCATTGAGATTCGTCGTGCCAGAGCCATTGAACTGAATACCTAGGGAACTTACGCCGGGGGTTTGCAGCGCAAGATTGTAGTTGAGGCTGAAGGGACGAACATCAATGAGACCAGTACCATTAGGGTGACCAATGGTCACCAAAGAAAATCCACCCGTGATTTGGTTGAGGAGAGACTGATCAATGATTAAGTTACCCGTTGCACCATCGCCAATGCCGACGGGAGTATGCGCATCAATCGGTTGAAAGACAAGGCGGCCTGCCCCGGCACTATGGATATCTAGCAGAGAGGGAAAATCACCCGAGACTTCAATCCCCCCCTGAGCTGCTAATGTGAGCATGCCATCTTGAACAGCTAATGTCAGGGCGTCAGAGACTTCCATGACCAGACCAGGATTGCCGTCAGTGGCGCGACCTTCGATGAGAATCTTCCCATTTCCAGCCGTTCTGACCTCAGCAGAGTACTCTGTGTCAGTTGCTGCCCTAAAGCCAAGACCAGCACCGAATTCACCCCCTGTACCTCTCAGGATAATGTCACCACTTTGACTGGTAATACTTGTGAAGCGACTCAGAATACCTCCTTGGTTGAAGGCAAAGCCCGTACCACCAGTACCCGTCAGGGTAATATTTCCAGTCGTGGTTCGAATTCCTGACTCTTCAAGATGGATGCCAACGTTGGAAACTCCTTCGGAGACGTTGCCCCCAGTACCCGTTAAGGTCAGATTGCCAGCTTCGGCGCTGATGGAGGAGTTTTGAATCGAGATACCATCCACAGGGCTATAAACACTAGAACTACCTGTCCCTAGAATGGTGATCTCTCCAGACCCTGAGGTGAGGATTGAACTCCCACCGATCAGCACCCCTTCTTGGCCATCAGTTGTTGCACCGCTGCCATGAATCCTAATATGGCCGCCATCTGCATTGAGAGTAGAGTTTCCGATATTAACCCCAGCAGTGCTGACACCGATTGCTGGACTGGTGAAGGGATTAGAGCCACCCCCCAAAATAATATTGCCACCATTGGTAATGAGTGTAACTGAGTCTAATCTAATTGCTCCTGCACCACTGTTATCGGCATCGGCATGGAGAATGATATTCAGTCGGCCTGCTTCTGAGCGAATGTCATCGGCAACAAGAATGTTATTTGCAGCTTGCAAGGTTAGGGAGGCATCGCCGCCGCCTATTTTGGTAATCGAGGCAAGTACAGAAATATCCCCTGCTTGGGTTCCAGTATCACCAGTTGTGATGATGACGCTAGTGCCGAGATTCAGAGCAGCTTCAATGGCAGTATTCACAACAAAAGCATCATCAGTGGTGGGGGTAAAGACATCAGGATTGCTCCCAGAGAAACTCCCGCCACTCGTAGGGGAGTTAGAAATGGTGACATTTCGTGGATCAAGGAGCCATGTACCGGGCTGACCCTTGACTGCACTGGCATCTACTGTTCCCCGAACGCTGAGTAATTCTCGCCCAGAGGTTTCCACAAAGCCGCCATTACCGCTAAGTTGCCCGCCGCGTGCGCTGATCGTGCCGGCAAATTGGGTGCTGTTATCTGCCCATGCAATGACAGTGCCACCATTGCCTTGATTGAAGGCATCCGCTGCAATCACACTGCCGCTGTTGATAAAGAGATTCTGGGCATTGAAACTGCTATGCAAGCGGTTAGTGCCAGTGGTGCCCCCTAGGTAATCGCCCCCCAAGAGAATCGTGCCACCCCCGAGTTGACCAGAGGCGGTTAAGTTGGCATTGATGAGGGCGATATTTTGACCAGTGATCGTGATTTGGCCACCCATACCGATGGGATTGGCGACGGAAAGGCTGCCACTGATGACGGCGGTGTTCGTTGTGGTGGGAATTTTGTTGGGGTCATGGACAAGGCGAATTGTGCCGTCGGGATTTTGAATGACGCTGTTGACAGGTTGTGAACCATTGCCAGTGAGTAAGCTGGGTAAGTCCACGGCAGCGATCGCTCCCCCAGTCGGTAGTCGCTCTTGAGGAATCTCAAGGCTGAGCAGCATTCCCTCTTGGGAGACGCGCACCATTCCTGTTTCAGGTACAGCCGCAATGTGGATATTTCCTGCAGGGGCTGCGAGTGTACCCGTATTGATCACTTGGTGTGCCATTAGGCTGAGGGTTTGACCACGACCCACCCTCAGCTCACCTTCATTGATGATGAGGCCTTTACTCAGAAATTCAAAACCTGTGGGCTGACCATTGAGGGATTGATAGAGATTCTGGCCATTGACATCAAAGGTCCCTCCCTCAAACAGCACCCGTTGAGCGGTAGAAGCATGGAAGG
The DNA here is from genome assembly GCF_031583515.1 of Thermosynechococcus sp. QS41. Taxonomy (NCBI): domain Bacteria; kingdom Bacillati; phylum Cyanobacteriota; class Cyanophyceae; order Acaryochloridales; family Thermosynechococcaceae; genus Thermosynechococcus; species Thermosynechococcus sp. QS41. Next base: position 1,310,428 of record NZ_CP134181.1, on the reverse strand, counting down.
CAGCGGGGAGATTCAAACGGGCATTGGGGCCAAAGACAATTCCCGCAGGGTTGAGCAGATAAAGGTTACTGTTGCCACCCGTAATTTGAATCAAGCCATTGATGTAACTGGCGTTGCCACCATTGACCCCCGCAAGAATGTTGCGAATTTGCGGATTAGAGAGAAAGTTGGCAACTTGGCCGTTACTGATATTGAAGTCACGGAACAGGTGAAAGAGGTTTTGGCCATTCCCCGATAGGCTGCCACCACCAATATCAATCTGTTGACCATTTTGGATGACGGTGGTACCAGTGCCATTGGTGGCTGGGGTAATCTGGCTGTAAACGTTGCCACTCAACAGTCCCCAAAAGACTAAGGTGATGGAAAATAGGTACTGTTGGAGAGTTTTCATGATCCCAGCCTCCAGATGATTTATCGAGTCCTGCCGCTGGCGACTCTTGTGGGGGAGTGCAGAGGCTGTGGTGGAAATTGGCTATAGCCATTATAGATATGGCAGTAAAATTTCCAAAATGCTACGCTTTCTTAATTTCTCAATCCCCGACGATCGTAAAATGAGCTTATCTTCCTAGGAGTAATAACGTTGGCACAGGGATTACGGGTTGGCATTTTAGGAGCGACAGGTGCGGTTGGCACGGAAATTTTGGCCATTTTGGCGGAACGCTCGTTTCCAGTGGCAGAGTTGCGGCTGTTGGCTTCGCCCCGCTCCGCCGGTCAAACCCTTTCTTTTGGTGAGACAGTGCTGCCCGTGCAGGCGGTGAGTGAGGAGACCCTCAAGGGACTGGATTTGATTTTGGCTTCGGCGGGGGCAAGTGTGTCACGGCAGTGGCTACCGATCGCCATTCAAGGGGGAGCGATCGCTATTGATAATTCCAGTGCCTATCGCATGGATCCCAACGTCCCCTTAGTGGTGCCCGAAGTCAACCCTGAAGATCTAAAAACCCACCAAGGCATCATTGCCAATCCCAACTGCACGACGATTTTGATGACGGTTGCGCTATGGCCCTTGCATCAGGTGCGACCGATTCGGCGAATTGTGGCGGCTACCTACCAGTCTGCCAGTGGGGCGGGGGCAAAGGCCATGCAAGAACTCAAGGATCAAGCCCTCGATATTCTCAAGGGGCAACCACCACGCACAGAAGCCTTTCCCTATCCCTTGGCCTTTAACCTCTTTCCCCACAATTCTCCCCTCAATGAGCAGGGCTACTGCCAAGAGGAGATGAAGATGGTCAATGAGACCCGCAAAATTTTCCATGCCCCAGAGTTGCGGCTAACGGCCACCTGTGTGCGCGTCCCTGTACTGCGTGCCCATTCGGAAGCGTTGAATGTTGAGTTCTTTGAGCCTTTTCCGCTGCAAGAGGCGCGCGATCGCCTGCAACAGGCCGCAGGCGTCCAGTTTGTTGAAGATTGGCAGCGCAATTATTTCCCCATGCCCCTAGAGGCCACAGGTAAAGACCCAGTGCTAGTGGGGCGGCTGCGCCAAGATATTTCTGAACCCAATGCCCTTGAACTGTGGCTGTGTGGCGATCAAATTCGCAAGGGGGCAGCCTTGAATGCAGTGCAAATTGCTGAATCTCTGATTGACCAAGGACTCCTCTAAGCCCAAAGAGCTTACCACGGTTGACTGAGTACATTGAGAATGTCCTGCCGTGCCACTACCCGCGCACAGTTGCGCCACTGATCGGGATCGTCGCTGACATGGCGTTCATAGCGCAATTCAAAAGCATTGCGGGCTTCTTGGCGTAGGTGGAGGTACTTGTCCATCAGGTCTGCGAGTTCCTCGATGTTGTCAATCCATTCGTCCTCAAGGGTGTCGGGCAGACTACCAAAGAGCTAGAGTTGAATCTCTCCCACGACGACGTGTATCAGTAGCATCCCCGATGAGTAAGCCAGCGAGCAATTTTGGCGCTCCCATTTCTCTGGAGGGAGATCACTTTCGCGTCGAAATTCCCAGTCAACGCATGCTCCGCCAACAACCCCCCGTTCACCCCGTCCTGTAGAACCACAGTTTACCGAGTTGCCGCTTTTTAGCCTGCCCCCACGGGAATAGGAACAGGTTGGTATTCATCAAGTCACTGGAAACAGTGCACCCTCCAAATAGGCTTCAAAGTGCTCCTGAAAATACAGCCAAGAGGTCATATCAGCACCCTCGCGGTATTCAGTGGGGGCTTCACGGTATTGGGGCAGTCGCTCTAATTGGTCTTGTAGGAGGGAGGGCAAGTCTTCGACGGTCAGGGCTTTGCAGCCAGTCGCACTGTAGATGAGATAACCGGGGCGATCGCCCATCTTCATCCAAGGCAACCAAGGCCCAATCCGACTCCAACACAAATGGACATCGGCAATCGTCTCCGTATCTTGTTGTAAATCGGCGGTGGCCACCGTTAGCTTAAAGAGTTCTGCCGCTTGGTAGATCGGCTGGGGGCTGTAGGCCTGAAACCGTTCCTCACCCGCAAGGGGATTGTCATAGTAGGGAAATAGATCAAACTGAAACGTAGTGGTTCGCTCACTGACTTGGGCAGGCACCTCACGGCGAAATAGCCCCTGCACGGGATCATTAGCAACGGGAATCACGGGAACCACGTCCTCTGTCCAAGGATTGTGCCAGCGATCGCACAGGGATTGCTTTTCTGGATCCAGATAAAACGTCAATTCACGGGAGAGAAAATACCACCCGCCCTCGGGATGGGGCAAACAGCGAGCGGCACTCATGCCAACAATGTTGAAGAGGTGACGGCGACGCTCTTGGGGAACAAAACTATACACCGCTCCCTGCCACGCCATAAACGTGGTCTTGCCCGTCAAATCTGCCCGTACCCGCACCCAATCGCGAGCACTCAACCATTTTTGAACAAATTCAGCGGCGGGCATGGCTACTCCACAGGAATATGGGCAGCCTGCAATTGCACATCCTGATTCGGATAGCTGGCAAGGCGCAGGGTCAAGGTTTTTGCATTGTCAAGGAGGCTTTTGGGAATCAAAATTGTGCCTTTGACCAGATCACTACCGGGGGGTAATTCCGTGGGTAGGCCTTCGGTGAGGGCACTCAAAAGGGTACCTTTATCATTTTTGATTTCAAGAAAGGTGTAGATAAACTGCACCCCTTGGCTACTGTCGTTTTTCAAGCTGACGTGCAGGGCTAAATCTTGGCCAATGGTATCCACATGGCTAATTTCTAGGCGCACCCCCTTATCCTCAGCAACGATGGGCAGTGTCCGACTCGTCGCCGGTTCCGCTGCTGGGGGGTCATTGGCAGTGGTGGGGGCAGGCACAATCTCGCGATCGCTGGCACCTTCAGTCATTTCGGCAATGCGGGCTTTGGTTTGGGCAATGATCTGTGCCTCGTCAAGAATGGGCGATCGCTCCCCTTGGGTTTGATCATTGGCATTCACGGCACTGCCCAGAATCGGATTCACGACGGGCTGGGATACACCGCGCAATGACTCTCGCCCTAGGTGGTAGCCAATAAAAGCCGTGACTAGGGTAATGGCAGCTGTGGTACTGATCAGCACAAGGGAGGTGAGAACTCCGGGTTGAAGGGCACGTAGCATCGTTCTACTCCACTGAGGATGGTTTCATTGACGAAGAGACAGGGGGCAAGGGGGGTGGATTATTGGGCAACGCGACCGTCTCCTCCACATCCTCGGCATTGAGGCGCGATCGCACACTCACCAAGAACGTTTTAATCACTACCGCGATCGGAACCGCAATGAGAACCCCGACTAACCCCGAAGCCCTAGCCCCAGTCAGGATCGCCAAGAAAACCCAGACTGGATTTAAGCCCGTAAAGCTACCGATGATCCGAGGGGCAACCACATTCTCCAAAAACTGCTGATAGAGAAACGCAAATCCCGCCACCTTGAGGGACAACCACACATCCTGAAGGGCGACGAGCAAACTAATTGAAATAATCCCCACCGTACCGCCAAAGGGCACCAAGGCCATCACGCCAATAATGACACCAAAGAGCAGTCCATAGGGCACCTTGAGGAAAATGAAAATCGTCGTCAAGCCAATCCCCATGCACAGCCCCAGCACCAACTGACCAATGAAATAACTCTCAAAACTGCGGCGTATCGTTTCTGAAACCGTGGGGCGGAGCGTATCTGGCAACCAACTGAGGAGGCCATCCCACAATTCATCCCCATGCTGCAGCAAATAAAACGTGAGCACAACGGTCAAAATCAGATTAATGAGCACATCCACCGCACTGCTGAGGGTGCCCAAGATTAAATTCAAAGCCTCACGGGCCAAGCTTTGGAGTTGATCCTTGAGTTTTTCCAAGAGTTGGTTGGCAAGGGCATCCACATCCACCGTCACCGGCAGGTTCAGGGAGTCCACCCACTGGCCAAATTCCAAGAGTCGCCGTTGGCTGGAGTTAAACCATTCGGGCAAGCGGGCAATGAGCTGTTGTGCCTGATTAAAGACATTGGGTACCACCACCAAGCCAATAATGGCAATCAGTACCAAGGCCAGCAGAAAGACGAAAATGGCTGAGGGGCCTCGCGGATTTCCCTGCTCCTCCATCCAGCGCACCGGATAGTTCAGCAAAAAGGCAAACAGGGAAGCCAGCACCAGAACCGCCACCAGCGGCCCAAAAAACTTGAGAATGGTCGCAAAGGCCCAGAAATTCAGCGTCAGGATAGGCCCTGCCAAGCCAATAATCAGAAACCGACTGGCAATGGAGAGGCGATTCCACCAGTGACCCGAGGCCGCAGATTGGCTCATAGCTCTAAGCACAGTTGACGAAAGTGATCACCACGTTCTTCAAAATTCTGGTACTGGTCAAAGCTGGCACAGGCAGGGGAAAAGAGAACGGTTTTGATCGAGTACTGGGTCACCAGTTCAGCAGCCGCCGCCACCGCCCGATCCAGTGTCTCCATGATCTCATAATTTGTAAAGCCCGTGGCTTCTAAGCGCTGCGCAAACTGCGGTGCTGCTTCACCAATTAAGAGCACCCAAGCGGCTTTCTCCTGAATCAGCTTGAGCCAAGCGCGATCGTCCCCCTTTTTGGCCTGTCCACCGGCAATGAGAATCACTGGCCCTGTCACAGAACGCAGCCCAATTTCGGCGGCGTCATAATTGGTGGCCTTACTGTCGTTGATCCACTCCACCTGTCGCCATTGGCGAATCCGCTCTAGACGATGGGGCACACCGGCAAACCCTGCCACCGCTTTGGCAATTGTTTCGGCAGGAATACCGGCTAAATGGGCCGTTGCCACGGCTAGAAGAAAGTTTTGCTGATTGTGTTGACCCGGCATTTGCAGGACATGGGTGGGCAGCAGGGGTTGATCTTGAAACCACACTTGATCCTTAGCAATATAGATGCCCTGTTCAATCCCCTTGGGTAGGGCTGCCGCCCCTTGGGTACTGATCCACCAAGCTTGCGGCCAACGATTCACCATGTGCTGACGCAGGTAGGGATCATCCCCATTGAGGATCGCCTGTTTCGCACCATTCATGAGGTGAGCTTTGGTTTCGACATAAGCGTCGAGGGTGCCGTGGCGTTCCAAGTGATCTGGTGTGAGGGTTGTCCAAAGGGCAAATTGGGGTTGCAGGGGGGGGCTAGACTCTAATTGATAGCTACTGATCTCAGCAATCACCCAATCAAGGGCGCTAGCGGTCAAAGCCACTTCGCAAATACTATTGCCGATATTGCCACAGGCGGGAGCATTGTACCCCGCTGCTTGAAAAATGGCGGCAGTGAGTGCGGTGGTCGTTGTTTTGCCATTGGTGCCCGTAATACATACCCACGGCAGATGGGCGAGGGTCTGCCAAGCAATTTCCACTTCCCCCCGAACGGGGATGCCCGCTTGGCGAGCGGCAATCAGAGCAGGAGACTGCCAAGGGACACCGGGACTAATGACAATTTCCGCTGGGACACGCAGACCCACACTGGCGAGGGTTTGTAAATCAAAGTCGTAGTTGAGTTGAACAGCAATGCCTTCGGCTTCTAGGAGTTGCTGCTGGGATTGTAGGGCAGGGGTTTGACGACTATCACTCACCTCCACTTGCCAGCCTTGACGTTTCAGTAAACGGGCAGCAGCGATGCCAGAGCGACCAAGACCAATCACATGAACAGTTGGCATAGTTAAGTGGGGTGAATCCAATCCAGCAGGTACAGACTCGGGGCAGCGGTCACTAAGGTGGTATCCTCAAGGCCAATGAGGCCGATCGCTCCCGCTAAATGTTGCGTCTTAGACTCTATTATTGTCACACCGGGTAGAGAACAATGCCTAGCTTACGCACAATTTGGCTCTGCGGTCTGCTGTTGACGACTAGTGTCGGGTTCGTATCTCTTGATGACATGCCCGCGATCGCCCGCCGTCGCGAAGCGCCCAAAGTGGTGCGCGTCACCGATGTCCAATTGCAGAGCGAGAATATTGCGGGTGTCTGGTACCACCGCCTGACGGGGCGCGTGCGCAATGAAACAGCGACACCAGTGCGTAATGTCCAGATTTACTATGAAATCTACGATCCAGTCAGTCAACGGTTGCTCGAAGCTGGCGCCACCCAGTTGCGCAATCGCGTGATTAATAGCGAAGGAGAGGCGGAGTTTCTGGCAACTCCCAATGCGGGGGGGCGGGTGAAAATCACGCTCGTGGAATGGCTGAGTGGCGATCGCGAGTACCGTTCGTTTCAGCAAATGCAGGAATTTTCCCAATAGCGCCTACTGGGGCGTCTCACTGGAGGTGGGGGATTGAGCTGTTGTTTCCTGCACACCAAAGGCCAGTACCCAGCCTTCAAGATTGTTGGCGGTGCGAATCTTCAGCCATTCCCCATCCTCACTGCGCTCTAGGATCGTCACCACTTCATCAAAGGCCACACCACCTAGGGCATTTGCCTCGCGACTGGGGCGATCGCGCAACCGTAAACCATCGCCATAGATCACCCGCCCTTCAGAGTTTGGCTGCGGTGAGGGGGTCGGGGTTGGTTCAGGAGGGGGTGAGGGGGAATTCGGTGACGACTCTGGTGGCGTAGGCGGTGGCGAATTTTGTGCTTCGACCTCGGGGCGGGGGGGTGGCCAGAGCAAGTTAAAGACGAGGGGTGTAATGATAGCAGCGGCCACAAGGGTAATCAGACCTAAACCCAAAAAGGTTCCTAGGAGCCATTGCAGCACACGCACCACTGGTTTCATGATCTAACGCCCTGTGGGGGGAGACAGGATTCGTGAGGCAAACCGTGCCCGCCCGGAGGCCGCCCATTCTTGTAATTGGTGCACTTGCTCACGGGCGGTGCGTGCCAAGGGGATAATCTCACTGGCCGCGTGCAGCAGATCTTCGGTGGTAAAGTCGCGGTCTTGGCTAAAGGCAAGGTGCATTGCCTCAATGATACACTGCTCAATTTCAGCCCCAGAAAAGTCAATGGTTTCGTAGGCCAACCGCTCTAAATCATAGTTTTGCAGGCGATCGCGCCGCACACGACTGAGGTGCACTTCAAAAATCGCTCGCCGCTCATCCACATTGGGTAGTCCGACAAAAAAGATTTCATCAAAGCGACCCTTACGCAGCAGTTCCGGGGGCAAGACCTGCACATTGTTGGCAGTGGCCACAACAAAAACAGCAGAGGTTTTCTCCGCTAGCCAAGTGATAATCGTGCCAAAAACACGGCTACTGGTACCGCCATCCCCTCGGCCATCAATGCCCGCAAAGGCTTTATCCATCTCATCAATCCAGAGGACGCAGGGGGCTAGGGCTTCAGCAATTTGAATCATCTCGCGGGTACGTGCTTCGGATTCCCCCACGAGGCCGCCAAAGAGTCGCCCCACATCCAATCGCAACAGCGGCAAGTGCCATTGGTGGGCGATCGCCTTTGCCACTAGGGATTTACCGGTGCCCTGAATTCCCACTAGCAGCACCCCCCGCGGATAGGGCAGCCCATAGCGCCGTGCCCGCTCGGAAAAAGCACCGCCGCGCCGCAGCAACCACTCCTTGAGGTTATCAAGACCACCAATGTCGGCAATGGTTTCTTGGGTGGGGTAAAACTCGAGAATTTGGGTTTGCCGCAGGATCTGCCGCTTTTCCTCCAAGACCAGATCCACATGGCTGCCGTCCAGCACACCGTGGAGGGCAATGATCCGACCAATGACGCGGCGAATCCGCTCTAGGGTCAAGCCCTGACAGGCGCGGATCAACTCATCGAGAATGGGTTCTGCGGGAATGTTGCCGAGGCTTTGACAGAGCTTCACCAGTTCAAGGCGAATTTCCTCCCGTTGGGGCAAAGGGAACTCCACAACGGTAATCACATCCCGCAGTTCCGGGGGCAACTGCACCGTCGGAGCCAGCAGGATCAGGTTTTTGGGCTGGGACTTGAGTTGCCGCGCGAGGTTACGCAGTTTGCGAGAGACCGCTACATCCTCAATAAAGCGGTGAAAATCTCGCAGCAGAATCATGGCCGCTGCCGGTGGCGGTAGTTTTTCAACAAATTCAAGGGCACTGAGGGGATTGCGCTTGGCGACCCCCAGATCATTGGGATTGCCCTGATACCCCTCCACAAAATCCCAAATGTAGATGGGGCGCTGATTCAGGCGATCGCTAATTGTGTGCAGTGTTGCCTCAAGGCGTTCTTCCTCTGTTGTGGCCACATACAACAGGGGATAGCGTGCCCGCAGCAACAGTTCAAGGTCAGACTGAGCACTCACGGCGATGGTTCCGAACGCTCCAGAACCGATTGTAGTTGCGCAAGCATTGCCCAGCGGTGATCAATGGGGGGATCCGCAGGGACAGGGGGGTGAATACCGCCACAATTGGGGTCACAGTATTGGGGGTAGGGCAGGGCAAGGCAGAGTTGCTGGTAGAGCCAATCCGCAAGATCAATGCGACCGTTGGCGGGCAAGGTTTCCACCAGATCATCGTCGGGCTGACTGGCTGGGGTTTCTGCAAGCCAAATGAGTTCCGTAGTGGTACACACCAAGCGATGGTTATAGTACTGCAAACAGCGATCGCAAGAGAGGGTGACAATTGTCTGCACACTGGCGCTGACTTCTAAGTAGGTGTGGCGGTGACTGGCAGTCACCATTCCTTGCACGGGAGTTAGCGTTGCCAAGTCTGGAAAATCGGTATCAACCCGCCACTCATAGGTCTGGGCGGGCAGCCGCAGTAGATCGGGAATACTTAGCCAGTGGGCATCGCTCACACTAAGTTCCTTGGCTCATTTCATAGAGTTCTTTGAGGAAGTGAAAACATTGCTCAGCCGTCATTGAGGTGGGCTGAAAGGTTGCTGCTGGTGAGTATTTTAACCGCAGGTACCGAATTTTATCACTGTCCATCTCGCCCAACTGCACCAGACGCATTGACCAATTGATGAAGGTGCGCTCTGCGATCGCTTTGAATTCAATAATCTCAGCGCTGTGGTGGCGGGGATCCTTGAGGATGCGGGCGTAGGTTTCACTCACTTTCTGGCGATCGCCCTCTAGGGTTTGCAGAAACATGCCGTTGCCGTAGCACAGTATTCCCGTAATGCCATCGCGGAGATTGTTCACCTCTGACTTGGCCATAATATCCCGCAGGTCTGGGTAGGACAGGCCATCTGTGGCACAACTGAGATAAAGCAAGCGATGTAATCTCATGGATCTCCGGTTCTCGATCGCACACAACCGATTTCAATATCCCATGAAAGGGACCCTTGCTAAAGACGACTCCCGTGATCTTTACTTTAAGTTTCGCGAACGCCTCTGACCACTGCGCTAGTGCCAGCACTTGATTTGACAAATCCGGCAAAAGTAACCTTAGCGCCGTGACGTTCAAACATAGCAGCAACATCTTTTATTCTTTGGGGATTGTCATACTCCGGCGAGAACATATCAAAGGTGTCTAAAATTGCCCATTCACGGCGTTTTTGCTGATCCACAGTACTAGGAATTGTTCGTAGATCAACAATTGGTAAAAATCGAGTCAGTACGCCTAGTTTAACTTTCACTAAAAAATCAAATAACGTAATTAAACCATCGATATTCTTCTCAATTAAATTCAACAGAGCTTGGTGTGACATCTTTTTTGTCAAGGGTCTTAAAAGATATTTTGCGTGTATTTTTGTCCAAAAACCTTTAATCGGATAGAAATCAACCACAATCTCAGCACCGATTTTTGCGTATTTAATCAGATTTTTTACAGATTCTTCAAAGTCAGGTGTATGTTGTAGAACCCCAAAACAAAATACCTTATCAAAAGAGGCTTCAGGCAAAGGGATGTCATAGATGCTCGCCTGAAATAGGTGTAATCTTCCGCCAGCAATATCAGAATTATTTTGCCAATTTGCCTCAACCGCCTCTGAATAATCAAAACTCCAAAGATAAGCAGACGTTTTTTCTAGGATAACCCGTGTAAATCTACCTGCACCAGAACCGGCTTCTAAAATACTTTTGCCAGCAAGCTCCTCAGGTTTCCATTGTGTTGTTGCAAAGAATCGAGTTTCAGATTGTTTTTGATCTGTATCATCTATTTGTGTTTTTGAGAACTTATTCCATTGCAGACCAAAACTTTGGGTGTAGTTTTGGCTTGAATCTACAAATCTAGGAATCTGATTAACAATTGGATAAACAGAACCCGTCTCACTATAGTACGCAGTATGATCCTTTCTAAGTGGTGCTTTCGTCTTGGGATCAACGTAATGAATGGAGATAGTCATTGATTAACTCCTCAGAAAGATGTTTTTTAGGGGATTGATATAAAATTCCCCGGTGTGAAATAGGCTGTACAGTCGCAGGCCATAGTAGCCAAGATAAATCACCCCTAGCCACCACCAGTTTTGAATGCGTTCATTGATGTAGCGAAAGGGGGTGTGCTGCAATCGCCGGCCAGTTTTCAGCTCTAGGCCTATAAAAACCGCCATCACCGTAAATGCGAGAAAGAGCACAGGGCCAAAGAGATGCATTCTCAGGGCATCTTCAACATTGCCGCGAGCGATCGCCATAAAGGAACGGGTCAGACCGCAGCCTGGACAGGGAATGCCCGTTGTTGCCCGAAAGGGACACAGTAAAAAAGGCGGCGTCCCCGTATGGTTAAAGAGTGCCGCTCCCACTAAAGGTGCTGTGGTCAGTCCCAAAAAGCCCCAGCGGCTCAAGCGTTCCTGTTTCGATAAAACGGCATCAGAGAAGCGCAGCATCCGGTTCCTCGGCATTCACCAACAGTCGCTGCTCCCATTCTGCCGCAAACGCCACAAATCGCTCCTCTAAAATGGCTTGGCGTGCTGCTTGGGTGAACCGAATCAGTTCCGTCACATTATGAATCGAGAGTAAGGTGTAGGCCAGTAGCTCCTTGGCACGCACTAAATGACTTAGGTAAGCTCGGCTAAAGGTGGTGCAGGTATAGCAGGGACAGGTGGGATCCAAGGGTTCATAATCGCGGCGAAAGCGAGCATTTTTTAGGTTCCAGCGCTGCCCTTGGACAATGGCACAGCCGTGGCGGGCCAAGCGGGTGGGAATCACACAGTCAAAGAGATCGACCCCGGCAGCGATCGCCCGCAACATTTCTAAGTGAGTTCCCACCCCCATCAAATAACGTGGCTTATGGGCAGGCAAGAGGGGAGCCGTCACCGCCACAATTTCATGCATGGCACTGTTGGGTTCCCCCACACTCACGCCACCAATGGCATAGCCCGGCAGGTCATAGGGCAGCATCGCCGCAGCACATTCTCGCCGCAGATCGGCATACACTCCCCCTTGCACAATGGCAAAGAGGGCTTGATCGGATCGTTGCTTTGCAGAAATGCAGCGCTCTAGCCAATGCAGGGTGCGTTGCGTCGCTTGGATCACTGCCTGCCGGCTCGCAGGATAGGGGGGGCACTCATCAAAGGCCATGATCACATCTGCCCCCAAGGCCTCTTGAATGGCGATCGCCCGCTCGGGTGACAGTTCAATGATTTGACCATCGTGGGGTGAACGAAACACCACCCCCTGATCGGAAATTTGCCGCATTTCACTGAGGCTAAAGACCTGAAACCCCCCCGAATCCGTGAGAATTGGCCCTGACCAGCCCATAAAACGGTGCAGCCCCCCCGCTGCGGCCACAATGTCTTCCCCCGGTTGCAGGTGCAAATGGTAGGTGTTGGCCAAAACCATTTGAGCGCCCGCCGCCTTGAGGTGTTCTGGGGTGAGGGTTTTCACATTCGCTAAAGTACCCACGGGCATAAAACGCGGCGTTGCCACTGCGCCATGGGGGGTGTGAAACAGGCCTGCCCGCGCTTGGGTATGGGCACAGTCCTGCTGGCAGACAAATTCAAACACGCTGCTGGATCCACAAGAAGGCGTAAAAAATGTTACCAAATGCCTAGACAAACCCACAATCGCTGATCTATGATTAAAACTTGTGACCAAAAACGGATACTGAGTGGGCGCGATCGCCTCAACCCCCTTAAGTCCTTGGTTCCACTGATCCAAGGGTGGCAGCGTGTTCGCAACTTGCAATCATAGCCTTGCCATCTTTACCTGCGCCTGTCCTTGATCAACGATGGATGCGCCTTGAGCGTCATCGTCTTGACCGTGTAACTGCTGGGTCAATCCACCATTCCTAACTGTAGGAATCTGCCGAGGTGTAGCCTACGGGCTGCCTCTCGCTGTTTTGTTGTGATTCGTATTTTTAAGGAACGCGATCGTGACAGTTGGTATTTTAGGGACAAAGTTGGGCATGACCCAAATCTTTGACGAGGCGGGTCGATCTGTCCCCATTACGGTGGTACAAGCGGGGCCGTGTCCGATCACACAAATCAAAACCCCCCAAACCGACGGCTACACGGCCATTCAAGTGGCCTACGGCGAAGTGCGGGAGAAAAACCTGAGTCGCCCCGAGCGCGGCCACCTCAACAAATCGCAAACGCCCCCCATGCGTCATCTGCGGGAATTTCGCCTCGAAGATGCCTCTGCCTATCAATTGGGTCAGGCCATCACTGTTGACATTTTTAGTCCAGGGCAGCTTGTGGATGTCCACGGCACCAGCATTGGCCGAGGCTTTGCGGGCTATCAAAAACGCCACAATTTTAAGCGCGGTCCAATGGCGCATGGCTCGAAAAACCACCGTCTGCCCGGTTCCACTGGGGCAGGAACCACTCCAGGTCGGGTTTTCCCCGGCAAGCGGATGGCCGGTCGCATGGGCAATACGGCAGTCACCATTCGCAAGTTGCAGGTGGTGCGCGTTGATCCTGAGCGCAACTTAATCCTGATCAAAGGGGCACTACCGGGTAAACCGGGGGCACTGGTGAGCATTACCCCCGCCAAGGTTGTCGGTCGCAAATAAGGGCTGGAGAGTAGTTATGGTTGCATGTGTGGTTAAAGACTGGCAGGGTGCCGACAGTGGTGAAGCCACCCTTGATCTAACGACGGCAAAACCTGAAACCGCCAGTCATGTTGTTCATCGTGCCCTTGTGCGGCAGTTAGCCAATGCTCGGCAGGGAACCGTTTCCACCAAAACCCGTGCCGAAGTGCGCGGCGGCGGTCGCAAACCTTGGCGGCAAAAAGGAACAGGGCGTGCCCGTGCTGGTTCGATTCGTTCTCCCCTCTGGCGGGGTGGCGGTGTGATCTTTGGTCCTAAGCCCCGCGACTACAGCCAAAAAATGAATCGTAAGGAGCGGCGGCTTGCCCTGCGCACAGCCCTGATGAGCCGTGTTGAAGACTTGATTGTGGTTCAAGACTTTGCCGATCACTTGCCCCGTCCCAAAACCAAGGAACTGGTGACGGCGCTGCAACGCTGGGGCATTGAGCCAGAGCAAAAGGTGCTGCTACTGGTGGAAGACATTGCCGAAATGGTGGCACTCTCGGCGCGAAATGTGCCCACCCTGAAACTCCTGCGTGCCGATCAATTGAATGTTTTTGATTTACTCTATGCCGATCGCATTGTTGCCACCACTGGCGCGATCGCCAAAATTCAGGAGGTGTACGGTGACTAAAGTCCAACCCCGCGCTCTTGCGGATCTCATCAAGCGCCCCATCATCACAGAGAAGGCCACGATTTTATTGGAAAACAATCAATACAGCTTCGATGTGGACCGGCGCGCCACCAAACCGCAAATCAAGGCTGCGATTGAAGAACTCTTTAACGTCAAAGTTACGGCAGTGAATACCTATCATCTGCCCCCTAAAGAGCGCCGTGTGGGTCGGTTTGTTGGTCATCGTCCTCGCTACAAGCGGGCGATCGTCACCCTTGCCCCCGACAGCAAGATCGTTCTCTTCCCCGAAGTTTAACGGAGTAGATCATGGGCATTCGCGTTTACCGACCCTACACCCCCGGCGTTCGCCAAAAAACTGTTTCTGACTTTGCTGAAATTACCACCGACAAGCCCGAAAAGTCGCTGACCCGTGGCTTCAAGCGCGACAAAGGCCGCAACAATCGCGGTGTCATTACCAGTCGGCGGCGGGGGGGTGGCCACAAGCGTCGCTATCGTATTGTGGATTTTCGCCGCAGTAGCAAGCTCAATGTCCCCGCCAAAGTGGCAACTGTGGAGTACGATCCCAACCGCAATGCCCGCATTGCTCTGCTCCACTATCGCGATGGCGAGAAACGCTACATCATCCATCCTCGAGATTTGACCCCCGGCACCGAGGTTATTGCCAGTCCCGATGCCCCTATTGAAGTGGGTAACTCCCTTCCTCTGGGCAAAATTCCCTTGGGTACCAGTGTGCACAATGTGGAAATTATCCCCGGTCGCGGTGCGCAAATGGTGCGAGCTGCTGGTGCGATGGCACAAGTAGTGGCCAAAGAAGGGGATATGGTCACCCTCAAGCTTCCCTCGGGTGAAGTGCGGCTCTTCCGCAAGGAGTGCTATGCCACCATTGGCCAAGTGGGGAATGTTGAAGCCAACAACATCAGCTTAGGGAAAGCGGGTCGCAATCGCTGGAAAGGTCGTCGTCCGAAGGTGCGCGGTTCGGTGATGAACCCGGTGGATCACCCCCACGGTGGGGGTGAAGGACGCGCCCCCATTGGTCGTCCTGGGCCTGTCACGCCTTGGGGTAAACCCACCCTTGGCTACAAAACTCGCAAGAAGAAAAAACTCAGCGATGCTCTCATCGTGCGGCGTCGTAAGAAGTCTTCCAAGCGGGGTCGCGGTGGTCGTCAGTCTTAGGTTTTTGCGGAGAAGTTAGGTTATGGGACGTTCATTAAAAAAAGGCCCCTTTGTGGCGGATCATCTCTTACGCAAGATTGAAGCCCTCAATGAGCGCAATGCCAAGGAAGTGATCAAAACGTGGTCGCGTGCCTCAACGATTGTGCCAGAAATGATTGGCCACACGATCGCCGTCCATAACGGCAAGCAGCACGTGCCCGTGTACATCACTGAGCAGATGGTGGGTCACAAACTGGGGGAATTTGCCCCCACCCGCAACTTCCGCAGTCATGTTAAGGGCGATAAAAAAGCCCGCCATTGATTCTCTTGTTCGCGTCTGGGATAGCCGTCTATGGTTTCTACCTCTTCTCCTACTGCCCGTGCCTGCGCCAAGTATGTCCGCATGTCACCCCACAAGGTGCGGCGGGTACTGGATCAACTGCGGGGTCGCACCTACCGCGATGCCCTGATTATGCTGCGCTTTATGCCCTATCGTGCCTGTGAGCCGATTACAAAGGTCTTGCGATCGGCGGCAGCCAATGCCACCCACAATTTAGGCTTGGATCCCGCCACCTTGGTAATTAGTCAAGCCTATGCCGATCAAGGGCCTTGCCTGAAGCGATTTCGCCCTCGCGCCCAGGGCCGCGCTTACCAAATTCGCAAGCCCACCTGCCACATCACGATTGCTGTGGCGCCCCAAAACACTGCTGACGAATCGTAGAAGGATACCATCGTGGGACAGAAGATTCATCCAATTGGCTTTCGCCTCGGCATTACACAAGAACATCGCTCCCGCTGGTACGCCGATAGCGATCGCTATCCTGAGCTATTACAGGAGGATCACCGCATCCGCACGTTTATTAACAAGCAACTGGCCAACGCTGGCATTGCGGAAGTGCGCATTGAGCGCAAAGCGGATCAAGTGGAGTTGCAAATTCGCACCGCTCGTCCCGGCGTCGTCGTTGGTAAAGGCGGCCAAGGGATTGAGGAACTGCGCAAGCAACTGCGGCAGATGCTCCCTAGCAACCGCACGATCAAAGTGAACGTGGTGGAAGTCAACCGTGTCGATGCTGAGGCCAGCCTCTTGGCGGAATACATCACCCAGCAACTAGAGCGACGGGTGGCCTTCCGACGCGCCGTGCGCCAAGCCATTCAGCGGGCACAGCGAGCAGGCATTGAGGGGATCAAAGTCCAAGTGGCGGGTCGCCTGAATGGGGCGGAAATTGCCCGTACCGAGTGGACACGGGAGGGTCGCGTTCCTCTGCATACCCTACGGGCAGACATTGACTATGCCTACCGCACCGCCCGCACAATCTACGGCATTTTGGGCGTGAAAGTGTGGATCTTCAAAGGTGAGGTACTGCCGGGACAAACCGAAGCCGTAACACGGGAACCCAGTCGCCGCAGTCCCCAACGCCGCCTACCCCAATTTGAAAATCGCTCTAACTAACAGGGAAGCCAGCGATGTTAAGTCCAAAGCGTACAAAATTTCGCAAACAGCAGCGGGGTCGCATGACGGGGGTTGCCAGTCGCGGTAACTCTATCCACTTTGGCGACTATGCCCTTCAAGCCCTTGAACCCGCTTGGATCACCTCACGGCAAATTGAGGCTGGCCGTCGTGCCATGACCCGCTATATCCGCCGCGGTGGCAAAATCTGGATTCGCATTTTCCCCGATAAGCCCGTGACAATGCGGCCTGCCGAAACGCGGATGGGGTCAGGGAAAGGCTCACCGGAATACTGGGTGGCAGTGGTCAAACCCGGTCGCATTATGTATGAAATTGCCGGTGTGCCGGAGGCGGTTGCCCGCGAAGCCATGCGCCTTGCTGCCTACAAAATGCCGATCAAGACCCGTTTTCTGGTGCGCAATCAAGAAGAGGAACAACAGGAGGGTTAAGAATGGCACTGACAAAAATGAAAGACCTGCGGGAACTGAGTGATCAAGAGGTGAGCGATCGCATTGCCGCCATTAAAAAAGAACTCTTTGATCTCCGCTTCAAAAAAGCCACCCGCCAAGAGGTCAAGCCCCATCAATTTAAGCATCTGCGCCACGAGTTGGCACAGCTTTTAACCCTTGAGAATGAACGTCGCCGCAGTGGAGGCCAAGACTAATGGCAGTTAAAGAACGTGTTGGCGTCGTCGTCAGCGACAAAATGCAAAAAACCGTCGTCGTTGCCGTCGAAAACCGCGCCCCCCACCCCAAGTACGGCAAAATTGTCGTCAAAACCCGCCGCTACAAAGCCCATGATGAAAATAACGAAGCCAAAGTGGGCGATCGCGTGCGCATTCGGGAAACCCGTCCCCTGAGTCGCACCAAGCGTTGGGTCATTGCCGAAATTCTCAGTCCTCGCACTGCCTAAGGAGAGCCAGCCATGATTCAACAGGAAACCTATCTCAACGTTGCCGACAATAGCGGCGCCAAAAAGCTCCTCTGCATCCGTGTGCTCGGCGGCGGTAACCGTCGCTACGGCAGTGTTGGCGATGTGATCATTGCCACCGTCAAAGATGCCACCCCCAATATGGCAGTGAAAAAATCCGATGTGGTTCGCGCTGTCATTGTGCGCACCCGCAAAACCATCCGCCGTGAAAGTGGCATGAGCATTCGCTTTGATGACAATGCCGCTGTCTTGATCAACCAAGAGGGTAACCCTCGCGGTACCCGTGTCTTTGGTCCTGTGGCTCGTGAACTGCGGGATAAAAACTTTACGAAAATTGTTTCATTGGCACCGGAGGTACTCTAATGGCGGCCAAGAAAGCAAACAAAAAGCCAGTGCGCTATCGCATGCACGTGAAAAAAGGGGACACGGTTCAAGTCATCGCTGGCAGCGACAAAGCTAAAGTCGGCGAAGTCCTTGCGGTCTTCCCCAAAACCAGTCAGGTGATTGTCAAAGGGGTGAACCTGAAAACCAAACATGTGAAGCCCCGCCAAGAGGGAGAATCCGGCCAAATCATCACCAAGGAGGCTCCCATCTACAGTTGTAAAGTGATGCTCTACTCCACCAAGCACAACGTGGCCAGCCGCATCTGTTACACCTACACCGAAGATGGCCGTAAGGTGCGCATGCTCAAGAAAACTGGCGAAATCATTGATTAGGTCTAACCCGTTTTCCCTCTCTGACCCAGCCCAGAGAATGCCCCTAGGAGAAGCCCCATGTCCCAACGCCTCAAAGATCACTACAACAAAACCGTTGTGCCGCAGCTCATGCAGCAATTCCAGTACAAAAACATTCACCAAGTGCCCAAGATTGTCAAAATAACCGTCAACCGCGGTCTGGGGGAAGCGGCACAAAACGCCAAAGCCCTTGAAGCCACACTGGCAGAAATTGCCACGATTACCGGCCAAAAGCCCGTCGTTACCCGCGCCAAGAAGGCGATCGCGGGCTTCAAAATTCGCAAAGGCATGCCCGTTGGTGTGGCCGTGACGCTGCGATCCGATCGCATGTATGCCTTTTTGGATCGCTTGATTAACTTGGCACTGCCACGGATCCGTGACTTTCGCGGTGTCAACCCCAAAAGCTTTGATGGCCGGGGCAACTACACCCTAGGTTTGCGCGAGCAACTGATTTTCCCCGAAGTCAACTACGACGACATTGATCAAATTCGCGGCATGGATGTCTCAATCATCACCACTGCCAATACTGATGAAGAAGGACGCGCCCTGCTCAAAGCAATGGGCATGCCGTTCCGTGAGAACTAACGCCGGAGGCAGATTTTTAAGGAGCAACTATGGCAGTAAATGACACGATTGGCGATATGCTAACTCGCATCCGCAACGCAAACCTTGCGCGTCATCAAACCACCACCATTCCGGCCACGCGCATGACCCGCAGTATTGCGCAGGTGCTGAAAGCGGAAGGGTTTATTCGCGATTTTGAAGAGCAAGGGGACGGCATCAAACGGCATCTTGTGGTTTCCCTAAAATATCGCGGCAAGCAGCGCCAGCCGATTATTACTGCGCTCAAGCGGGTGAGCAAACCCGGTCTGCGCGTCTATGCCAATTCCCGTGAGTTGCCCCGGGTGCTCGGTGGCATCGGCATTGCCATCATCTCCACCTCTAGCGGCATCATGACTGATCGCGAGGCACGGAAGCAGGGCATTGGCGGCGAAGTACTCTGTTACGTTTGGTAAGCTCGGAGGAAGTCCCACATGTCTCGTATTGGCAAGCGTCCCATCCCCCTGCCCAAAAATGTCACCCTCACCCTAGACGGGCAGCAGGTCACGGTCAAAGGCCCCAAGGGTCAACTGAGTCGGGTTTTGCCGCCCGAGGTGAATGTTGCCCAAGAGGGGGAAAGTATTGTTGTCAAACGCCGCGATGATTCTCGACCTGCTAAAGAACGCCACGGCCTCTGCCGCACGCTACTGGCCAACATGGTGGAAGGCGTCTCCCAAGGGTTTACGAAAAAGCTGGAGATTCAAGGGGTCGGTTACCGCGCCCAACTCCAAGGCAAAACCCTTGTCCTCAGTATGGGCTACAGCCACCCCGTTGAGATTGTGCCACCCGAGGGCATTACCCTAGAAATTGAGGACAACCAAGGTAAAAAAGTGCAGCAGGGCACGATTGTCCTTGTCAGTGGCATTGATAAAGAACTAGTCGGCAACACCTCTGCCCGTATTCGCGCCGTACGTCCCCCTGAGCCCTACAAGGGCAAGGGCATTCGCTATATGGGTGAATTTGTGCGTCGTAAAGTTGGTAAGACAGGGAAGAAATAGATGAAACAAACTCGTACTGCGGCTCGCCAAAGTCGGCATCAGCGCATTCGCCGCAAAGTCAAAGGTACCAGCGATCGCCCCCGCCTCGCTGTCTTTCGTTCTCATCAGCATATCTATGCCCAGGTGATTGATGACACCCGGCACCATACCCTTGTGGCCGCTTCCAGTGTTGAGCCAGAACTGCGGCAAAAACTAGGAAAAGGGAGCACCTGTGCCGCCTCTATTGAAGTGGGGCGACTAATTGCAGAGCGTGCCAAAGCCGCTGGCATTGAGCGCGTTGTCTTTGATCGCGGTGGCAATCTCTACCATGGTCGTGTCAAGGCCTTGGCGGATGCCGCCCGTGAAGCTGGACTAGACTTTTAGAGGATGACCCGATGGCAAATCGTCGTAAAAACCCCCGCAAAGTTGAAAAAGAAACCGACTGGCAAGAGCGGGTCGTCCAGATCCGCCGCGTCTCCAAAGTAGTCAAAGGCGGTAAGAAACTGAGCTTCCGCGCCATTGTGGTTGTTGGCAACGAGCGTGGCCAAGTGGGTGTGGGCGTCGGTAAAGCTGCCGATGTCATTGGTGCGGTGCGCAAAGGCGTGGCCGATGGCAAAAAGCACCTGATTGATGTCCCGATCACCAAATCCAACTCTATTCCCCACCCCACCTTTGGCGAAGGCGGTGCTGCCCGCGTCATGATTCGCCCCGCTGCACCGGGAACTGGGGTAATTGCTGGTGGCTCTGTGCGCACCGTTCTAGAACTAGCAGGGGTACGCAACGTGCTGGCCAAACAACTAGGCTCCAGCAACCCCCTCAACAATGCCCGCGCCGCCCTCGAAGCCCTTGCGGCCTTGCGCACCTTCCAAGAAGTTGCCGAGGAGCGGGAAATCCCCATTGAAAACCTCTATAGCAAATAGGTAGGAGTTGTCCATGCGGTTTCAAGATCTGCACCCCCAAGCGGGATCGCGACGACGCAAACGGCGGATTGGTCGGGGCATTGCCGCAGGTCAAGGGGCAAGTGGTGGCTTTGGCATGCGCGGGCAAAAATCCCGTTCTGGTCGCCCCACCCGTCCCGGCTTTGAAGGCGGTCAAAACCCCCTCTACCGTCGTCTCCCCAAACTCAAGCACTTTCCCCTCGTCAACCGGAAGGTTTACACTACGATCAACGTGGGTCGTCTCAATACCCTACCCGCCAATAGTGTAGTGACGGTTGAGTCTCTCCTTGAGACTGGCATTCTCACCACCGCCAAATATCCCCTCAAAGTGCTGGGGGATGGTGAGCTAAACGTCAAGCTAGAGGTTCATGCCGCTGCCTTTAGTGGCAGTGCCCGCAGCAAGATTGAAGCTGCTGGTGGGGTATGTGTGGAGACCTCCGTTGCTGCCGACAGTGAATAGAGGAACCCCAATATGATTGTGAATCGCGGCAAGGCACCCACTGCCCAAGAAACCTTTATGCAGATGGCTCAAGCGGCTGGTCTGCGGGGGCGACTCCTGATCACCATTGGGCTATTGATCTTGGTACGGCTGGGGATTTATCTACCCATTCCGGGGATCGATCGCGCCGTTTTTGCCCAGAGCGTCCAAGATAATGCCGTGATTCGCTTCCTCGACATCTTTTCAGGCGGTGGCCTCTCTGCCCTTGGGATTTTTGCCCTCGGCATTCTGCCCTATATTAACGCCTCCATCATCATGCAATTGCTGACTGCTGCTCTCCCCTCCTTGGAGCGGCTGCAAAAGGATGAGGGAGAAGCCGGCCGCCGCAAAATTTCCCAAATTACTCGCTACGTGGCTGTGGGCTGGGCAGTTCTGCAAAGTTTTGGCATTGCCATTTTTGTCAGTTCCATTCCCGGTGCGGCTTTGCATCCGGGGGTGTGGTTTGTTGCTGAAATTGTTCTTGGCCTGACCGCTGGCTCAATGGTGGTGATGTGGATTTCGGAATTGATTACTGAGCGGGGCGTGGGTAATGGAGCCTCACTCTTGATCTTTTTGAGCATTGTTGCCTACTTGCCTGCCTCAGTGGGTCAGACGATCGCCCTCGCCGAAAGTGGTGGCAATATTGGCGGCATCGTTATTTTGGTGGCTGTCTTTTTGGCCATGATTGTCGGCATTGTCTTTGTGCAAGAGGGGACTCGCCGCATCCCCATTGTTTCGGCACGTCGCCAAGTGGGGCGCAAGCTCTACCGCGAGCAAACCAGTTACCTGCCCCTGCGCTTAAACCAAGGGGGGGTGATGCCAATTATCTTTGCCTCAGCGGTACTCATTCTCCCTTCCACCTTGGCGCAGTTTACCCGCAACGAACTCGTGGCACGACTGGCCAGCTATGTTTCCCCCGCAGGCCCTACCCCATGGGCATATGTGATTTTCTACTTGCTCTTGATTCTCTTCTTTAGCTACTTTTACGCTTCTTTGATTGTCAACCCTGTGGATATGTCCCAAAACCTGAAAAAGATGGGCGCTAGTATTCCGGGAATTCGACCGGGGAAAGCCACCTCTGATTACCTAGAGCGGGTTCTCAACCGCCTGACATTCCTAGGGGCGATCTTTTTGGGTCTGGTGGCGATTATTCCCACGGCAGTCGAAAGTGCAACCAAAGTAACAACATTTCAAGGGCTGGGGGCGACCTCCCTGTTGATCTTGGTGGGGGTGGCCATTGACACCTCAAAACAGATTCAAACCTATGTGATTTCACAACGTTATGAGGGGATGGTGAAGCAGTAATGCGCTTAATTTTGTTTGGCGGCCCTGGTTCGGGTAAAGGGACACAGGCAGCAATTCTGACCACACTTTTGGGGATTCCCCATATTTCTACAGGGGATATTCTGCGGGCAGAGCGAGCTGCGGGCACCCCCCTCGGTCAACAGGCTCAAAGCTACATGGATCGCGGTGAACTGGTACCGGATCAGGTGATTGTGGATATGGTGGCCAATCGCTTGCAACAGCCAGATACGGCTGCGGGTTGGCTTTTGGACGGTTTTCCCCGCAATGTGGTACAAGCAGCAGTCTTTGAGGAGATGCTCAAAAGCATTCACCAAGACTATGATTACTTGCTCTTCTTAGATGTGCCTGCTGTGATTCTCCAGGAACGCGCCCTCAATCGTGCCAAGCAAGCGGCCAATGGTCAGCAGCGCTCCGATGATACCCCTGAAACCATCCTCAAGCGGGTACAGGTCTATGAGCGGGAAACCCTACCGATGATTCAACAGTACATGAGTCATCCCAAGTTTGTGCACATTGATGGAACACGTACGATCGAAGAGGTAACTGCTGCCATTCAAGCACGTATTGGGGAGGTGAACCGTGTCTAAACAGGATGCTATTGAAATTGAAGGGACAGTGACCGAGTCATTGCCCAACGCCATGTTTCGGGTGGATCTGGACAATGGGTTTAATGTCCTTGCCCATATTTCCGGTAAGATTCGCCGCAACTACATCAAAATTTTGCCGGGCGATCGCGTGAAGGTGGAATTGACCCCCTATGACCTGACCAAGGGGCGGATTACCTATCGCCTGCGCAAAAAGTAGTTTGATCTTTGTTGGCCACTCTGCTAAGATATAAAATTTGCGACTACATGAGCAACTGATATGAAAGTAAGAGCATCGGTACGGCGTATTTGTGAAAAATGCCGCGTCATTCGGCGACGTGGTCGGGTCATGGTGATCTGCACCAATCCGAAACACAAGCAGCGCCAAGGGTAACCCACTGTTGTTGCACACATAGGAACTAGATTCATGGCTCGTATTGCTGGTGTTGATTTACCCCGCGACAAACGCATTGAAATTGCCCTCACCTACATCTATGGCATCGGCTTGACCCGCTCCAAGGAAATTTTGGCAAAAACGGGTGTTAACCCAGATACCCGCACTCGCGATTTGACGGATGCCGATATTGCGGCACTGCGGGCTGCGATTGACGAGTACCAAGTGGAAGGGGATCTGCGCCGTCTCGAGGCCATGAATATCAAGCGGCTCATGGACATTGGCTGCTACCGCGGGCGGCGGCATCGCCTTGGATTGCCGGTTCGTGGTCAGCGCACCCGTACCAATGCGCGCACCCGTCGTGGTGGTCGTCGCACTGTGGCGGGTAAGAAAAAACCCGCTGCTAAGAAATAAGTTTTTCCGCTCCTACTACCTGATTCACGGTTTGGATAGATTATGGCACCCTCTGCAAAACGCTCTGGCCCTCGTAAGCAAAAGCGCAATGTCCCCAGTGGCGTTGCCCACATTCAGTCCACATTTAATAACACGATTGTCTCAATTACCGACCCCAATGGTGAGGTGATTGCTTGGGCCTCCGCTGGCTCCAGTGGTTTCAAAGGTGCCAAAAAAGGCACACCCTTTGCAGCTCAAACTGCTGCTGATAATGCAGCTCGCCGTGCCATTGATCAGGGAATGCGGCAAATTGAGGTCATGGTGAGTGGTCCCGGTTCCGGTCGCGAGACAGCGATTCGGGCGTTGCAAGCCGCAGGTCTAGAAATTACCCTCATTCGGGATGTGACCCCCATTCCCCACAATGGTTGCCGTCCCCCCAAACGGCGGCGGGTTTAGGTTCGTTTGGGTCACTTGGGAGCACAGTTATGGCATATCAAATTGAATGTTTGGAAACACGGGTTGAGGAGGATCAAGGGCAGTACGGCCAATTTGCGCTGTACCCCCTCGCCCCCGGTCAAGGGATTACGGTGGGGAATGCCCTGCGGCGGGTTCTTCTTGCCAACTTACCCGGTAGTGCCGTGACAGCGGTGCGCATTGCTGGTGTGAATCATGAGTTTTCAACAATTCCCGGTGTGCGCGAAGATGTCATGGACATTTTGCTGCAAATGAAGCAGTTGGTGATTCGCAGCCACACCTCAGAACCCCAAATGGGTCGCCTTTTTGCCCAAGCCCCTGAGAATGAGCCATTGACGGTTACTGCTGGCATGGTGCAACTTGGCTCTGAAGTGGAAGTGGTCAACCCCAACCACTATATTGCCACGCTGATGCCGGGGGCAACCTTGGAGATGGAATTCAAGATTGAACAGGATCGCGGCTATCGCTCAGTGGAGCGGGTACGGGACGATCGCCTTGCCTTGGACTATCTGCAATTGGATGCGGTCTTTATGCCCGTGCGGCGGGTGAACTATACCGTTGATTCGGTGCGCAGTGCGGGTGCAGAGGGCGATCGCCAGCTCCAAGACTATCTAAAACTGGAAATCTGGACGAATGGCAGCTTGACCCCCCAAGACGCCCTCAATCAGGCGGCAACGATTCTCGTGGATCTCTTTAGCCCCTTGAAGGAAGTGCCCCTGCACACCTCTGAGGCCACTACCACCGATGAGCATGACGAAACGGGACAAATTCCCATTGAGCAACTCAATTTGTCGGTGCGTGCCTACAACTGTCTCAAGCGTGCCCAAGTCAATACGGTCGCTGACCTCCTTGAGTATTCCCAAGAAGAGCTACTGGAGATCAAAAACTTCGGTCAAAAGTCTGCCGAGGAAGTGATCGAAGCACTGCAAAAACACTTGGGCATTACGCTACCGCCCCAAAAAGCTGCCCGTAACTAGAGAGATTGAATGAGGTTTGTCTATGCGTCACCAACGTCGGGTTCCCCAGCTAGGACTGCCAGCCGATCAACGAAAAGCACTGCTGCGGGCACTGACCACTGAATTGATTCGCCATGGCCGCATTACCACCACCAAAGCGCGGGCAAAGGCGGTACGCGCAGAGGCGGAGCGGATGATCACCTTGGCAAAGGATGGCTCCTTGGCGGCACGGCGGCGTGCCCTTGGCTATCTCTACGATAAGCAACTGGTGCATGCTCTGTTTGCCCAAGCTCCAGAGCGCTATGGCGATCGCAAGGGTGGCTATACCCGCATTATCCGCAGTGTGCGGCGGCGGGGTGATAATGCCGAATTGGCGGTCATTGAACTGGTGTAGCAGGCAATGATGACGGCGATCGCACCTCCTCAGAGCGGCCAACGCTTGGCACTGCTTATTCAGTACCAGGGCACCCATTTCCACGGCTGGCAACGGCAGGTGGGACAGCGCACAGTACAGGAGGTGATTGAGCAGGCGATCGCCAGTGTTGTCAATCATCCCGTCTCTGTTGTCGCAGCAGGTCGCACTGATACAGGGGTTCATGCTGCTGGTCAAGTGGCTCACGTCACGGTCAACTCGCCCATTCCCGTTCATCGTTGGCCGGGGATTCTCAATGCTCGCTTGCCCGCCGATGTGGTGATTCGTGCGGCGGCGGTGGTGCCCGATCACTGGCATGCCCGTTTCTCGGCACTGTGGCGTCGCTATCGCTATACCCTCTATACCGATCCCTGCCCCAATATCTTTTTGCGCCCTTGGACATGGCACTACTACTATGCCCCCTTAGATGTGGAAAAAATGGCAGCCGTGCTTCAGCCATTGTTGGGGCGGCATCACCTCAGTGCCTTTCACCGTTCTGGCTCGAATCGTGCCCATTCTTGGGTGGAGGTGCAGGCGGTGAGCTGCCAGCGGCGCGGTGCCCTTGTGGAAATTGAGGTGCAAGCTTCGGGGTTTCTCTACGGCATGATGCGCCTGTTGGTGGGACTTTTGGTACAGGTGGGGCAAGGCCAGCGATCGCCCGCCAGTTTTACGGAAATTTGGCAGCAGGAGCAACGCCACCTCGTCAAGTATGCTGCCCCCCCTGTAGGCCTTTGTCTATTGGGGGTGGGTTATCCTGAATCGCCTTTCCCCCTTGCCCTGTGCACCGAGGCGATGCCCCAGTTTCAGTTAGCCTCCATTAGCCCTGAATTGTCCATTGCATAGAATCATGGAGTTTGTGATGACCAGTACCGTAAAGACACCACTGCCCGCCGTGGATGACCTTGCTTCCCAGTGGTATGTCATTGATGCTGCTGATCAACGCTTGGGTCGGCTAGCCGCAGAAATTGCCCGTATTCTCAGGGGCAAAAACAAAGCCATTTACACCCCCCACATGGACACGGGTGACTTTGTGATTGTCATCAATGCCGAGAAAGTCACCGTCACCGGCAGAAAACGCTCCCAAAAACTCTACCGTCGTCACTCGGGACGCCCCGGCGGCATGAAAATTGAAACCTTTGATCAACTGCAAGCCCGCATTCCCGAGCGGATTATTGAGCATGCTGTCAAAGGGATGCTGCCGAAAAATTCCCTTGGCCGTAAACTCTTTACCAAGCTGAAAGTTTATGCTGGGCCAGAGCATCCCCACCAAGCGCAAAAACCCCAGCCTTTGACCATTAACACGATTCCGGGAGCCTAACATGCAAATTGCTGATCAGTCTAAGCGGGTAGTTTATTTGGGAACCGGTCGCCGTAAGTCGGCGGTGGCACGGGTGCGCCTGATCCCCGGTAGCGGTCAACTGTTGATCAATGGCCGCAATGGGGCTGACTACCTGCAAAACAACCCCACCTATCTCAACTTGGTGAAAGCCCCCCTTGAAACCCTTGGCCTTGAAAGTAGCTATGATATTTATGTCAATGCCACGGGGGGTGGTTTGACGGGGCAAGCAGATGCCATTCGTTTAGGGATTGCCCGCGCCCTGTGTCAACTGGACATCGAAAACCGCAAGCCTCTGAAAACGGAAGGCTATCTCACCCGCGATCCCCGTGCCAAGGAGCGGCGTAAATACGGTCTGCGCAAAGCCCGCAAAGCCCCCCAATACTCAAAACGCTAAGATGTTTGTTTTTTACTTCTCGTTTGTGGTGAGACGCCTATGCCAAAACCGAACATTCATCCCCAGTGGTATCCCGAAGCCAAAGTCTATTGTGACGGTGAAGTGGTGATGACCGTGGGTTCCACGAAACCCGAACTGCACGTGGATATCTGGTCAGGTAACCATCCCTTCTTCACGGGTACTCAGAAAATCGTTGACGCTGAAGGGCGGGTGGAACGCTTCCGCCGGAAATACAGCGGTGCCAAACCCCAGCAAACTGCTAAAGGGAAAAAAGCTGCCGCTAAACCGGCACCCAAAACCAACAAAAAGGGCTAATCGCTCTTCATGTCCCCCTTTTTTCAGCCGGCTGAGTGGCTGCCGCATCGCGCCTGTTGGTTAGCTTTCCCCAGTCACGAGGATTTTTGGGGAGAACTATTACCGCAGGTGCGTTTAGAATTTACTGCCCTGTGTCGCGCGATCGCTGACCCCGATCCCGTAACAGGTCAGTGCCGCGGGGAGCAACTGAAGATTCTGGTGCTAGATGAGGTGGGAGAAGCCACTGCTCGTTCTTATCTCGGGGATCTGAATCCACAGTTTTATCAGCTCCCCTTTGGTGACATTTGGCTGCGGGATACCGCTCCTGTGGGCTTAATCAATGAGGCAGGGGAGCGCCGACTCCTCTGTTTGCCCTTTAATGGTTGGGGCAAGAAGTATCAACTTCCCGGCGATAGTGACTTGGCTGTGCGCCTTGCTCTAGCCATCGGCCTCCCCTATGGGGCGGTGCCGTTATTCTTGGAGGGGGGGGCGATCGAAGTGGATGGCGAAGGAACCTGCCTCACCACCCGCCAGTGCCTCCTCAACCCCAACCGCAATCCCTATTTAGACAGCGCAGAAGTGGAAGCCCGCCTCAAGCCCGCCCTTGGCGTGAGCAAAATCCTCTGGATTGAATCGGGACTGGCCAACGATCACACCGATGGTCACATCGATACGCTGGTGCGTTTTGTGGCTCCGGCAACCGTGGTTTGTATGCTGCCCGACAGCCCTGAGGATCCGAACTACGATGTCCTGCTGACGATTTATGAGCAGTTGCAAACGCTAACGGATGCCAAGGGGCGCTCCCTAGAGGTGATCCCAGTGCCTTCGCCGGGGCGGGTGACGAGTCGCAAGGGGGAGATTTTGCCCGCTAGCTACGTGAATTTTTATATTGCCAATACCACCGTTGTCGTCCCCACCTATGGTGTCGAAGCGGATGCCAAAGCGGTTGAGGCGATCGCCAAGCTCTTTCCCAGTCGCAAAACTGTTGGCCTTCCCGCACGGACGATTTTAGAAGGGGGAGGCGCCTTCCATTGCATTACTCAGCAGGAACTATGAGAACACTGACCGTTGCTGCCATTCAAGCTCAACTGACCGATGATGTTGAGACCAATATTCTGCACCTCAGTGATCTAGTGCGGCAGGCGCATCAGCAGGGGGCACAGGTCATTGTCCTGCCAGAGCTATTTGAAGGTCACTATTTTTGTAAGGAAGAGCGGGAGAGTCACTTTCAGCGGGCACACCCCGTGAAAAACCACCCAACAATTGCTCACTTTGAGGCCTTGGCGCGGGAACTGGCGGTGGTGATTCCAGTGTCCTTTTTTGAAAAGGCGGGCACCGTCTATTACAACAGTGTGGCCATGATTGATGCGGGGGGTGTCAACCTCGGTGTCTATCGCAAAAGTCATATTCCCGATGGCCCCGGCTATGAGGAAAAGTTTTACTTCCGCCCCGGAAATACAGGCTTTCGAGTCTGGCGTACCCGCTACGGCAAAATCGGTGTCGGCATCTGCTGGGATCAGTGGTTTCCAGAGGCTGCACGGGTGATGACCCTGATGGGAGCAGAAGTGCTCGTGTATCCCACTGCCATTGGTAGTGAACCCCACGATCCCACACTGGACACCAAAGACCCGTGGCAGCGGGTGATGGTTGGTCATGCAGTGGCAAATGTGATTCCAGTGGTGGCAGCCAACCGTGTGGGTGATGAGGGGGGACAACTATTCTATGGCAGTTCATTTATTGCTAATCCAAGGGGAGATCTGGTGGCCGAGGCTGATCGCACCCAAGAAGCAGTGCTTGTCCATAAATTTGATTTAGAGGAAATTGAGCACCTACGGGCGGCCTATGGCTTCTTTCGCGATCGCCGACCCGGCCTCTACAAAGCCCTGTTGACTGCGGATGGTGTTAGTTAATTGCCGTGGCTTGGCTGGAGATGAAAGTGTAGGTGCTGATGAGCCTGTAGCCGATGGCAATGATCATGCTCGCTGTCGTGCTCATGGGGATGAGTGTGCCAAAAACCAGCGGGGAGATGCCGCAGGTGCCACGGTTGGGTCAACACCACAAAAGCGATGAAAAGCACCATGCTACTGAGGCCAGTATAGAAAAAATGTTGGGCTGGAAACTGACTGCCGAACCATCCCGCTAGGGGATAGGCCAAGACCCACCAAAGATGACTCCAAGCAAACTGAGCGCCATAAACCCGACCCTGCAAGTCCACGGCCACTCTCTCAGCAATTACCGTCTGCATAGGCACATTGACGAGGGTTTTACCGATACCCGCGATCGCCCACAACAGAGCGAGGGTAGGGACATTGGCACTATAGGCAGCCAGCAACGGCAGCACCGTCAGTATCCCCCCTAGGGCCATCACCACCACTGCACTCATCCTGCGACAGGAAGAACCCCAAATCACCGCAGCCAAAGTAGCACCCACACCAAATGCCGCCATGATTGAGCCGTAGGCCTGACTTCCTGCCTGTAGCGTGCCCTGAACATAGCCGACGGTATTCACCAAAATTTCCGCGCCAGCGATCGCCGCCACCAATTGCAGTAGTAATCCATAGCGAATTGCTGCATCCCACCAAAGGCACTGACTACCAACACTTAGCTCCTCAAGAAATCCGCTACGGGGGGGGACTGATCCTGCTCTAGGTACGATCAAAGCAGTGGGCAGCCCAGCAATCAACACCGCTGCAACCAAAAAGGTCAAAGCATCCAAAAAGAACACTGAACGGGTACTGCATAACGCCGCAACACTACCTGCGAGGGCTGGGCCTAAAACACTCAGGAGTTGGTACGTGGCATTCGAGAGGGCGATCGCCGGTGGGCACTCCTCAGCCGTCGTAATCAAGGGTAATGTGGCCGTGTAGGTTGGGGTAAAAAGGGCGTGAAAGCCACTCAGCAAAGCCACTACGAGATACAGTTGCCAGCCGTCAGTAACAAACGGCAAGAAGGATACCAAAACCATCCGCACAAGATGGGTAGTCACCATCAATCCCTTGCGATCCAATCGATCTGCTAAGACACCAGCAATAGGAGCCAATAGCACAAAAATGGTGACCCGCAGAGTTAAGGCAGTTGAGAGCCACAGTCCTGAATTCTCTCCTGCTAACTCAAAAGCAAGGAGTGCTAAGCCGAGCCATGTGAACGCATCCCCAATCAGATTGATCGTTTGCGCCGTATAGAGACCGGCAAAGGCTCGATTCCGTAGGCACTGCAACAGGGGAGGAAGTTGAAAGGTCATGGTGGCCACCTCAGAACCCACACGTTTACTATATCCCCCCTAGGGGGATGTCTGCCAAGGGAAATCACGGATGAACTATGATTGGCGTAGGTTGTTCTTAAATACCTGTGAGTGGTGCAGCCACATCTCAGTATCCTGCTCGCGATCGCCAGCGGCCTAGCTCTACCGACAGTTACTTTTGCAAACTGCACCATTAACAGCGTGACTGGCCTAAACCTTGGCGCCTACTGGCAATGCCGGTCGTTTTACCCCTCGACAAATGACCTCTGGCAGGGGGCGCCTTGACTACAACCTTTACATTGATGCCGCTCGCACCCAAATCTGGGGGGATGGTACCCGTGGGAGCAGTTTGCGTACCTTAGTGCCTGTGAATCATGCCCCTACAACCCTTGAAATTTTTGGTCGCATCCCCACCCGGCAGTTTGTGCCTGCGGGCATCTACAGCGATACGATTGTAGTGACACTGGAATACTAAGAAACCGTAAAGCGATTGGTTTCCTCGCGAATTTGTTCAAAGGAAATCTCCTGAGCTGTACCCGCAAAGGGATGATCCGGAGTTAAAAAGAGAAGGCAGTGACACTCCCGCCGTTCGCGCATGGGCACACAGGGGCAGTTCCAGTAGGCCGCTTCTACCTCTGCTTCTTTGTCTTCATAGTGGCGGCAGGGACACAGGGGAGAGCCATAGTCGTCTTTATGCTTGGCCAATCCTTCCAGAACAACCGCCGTTGTCCCCAAATCTGAGCAAAAGTAGGTTCCTGTGCGCTTAGCATAGGTTTCCGCAAACTTGCGCATGGCTTCAAGATTTTTGTCGGAGGCCTGTTGCGGTTTATAGGTGCTACTCATGGCAAAATTTGCGACACGAAACTTCTTTCAGTTTAGCGGAAGGCGATCGCTGGATCGGCGCTGACTGGATTAAAAGATCCAGGGTGCTGGAGTTGAACCAGCCTATGGCGAATTATGAGTTCGCTGCCTCATCCGCTCGGCCAACCCTGGGAAAATGCCTATCACTTTTCAATATAGTTCCACTTGGCGCTTTCTACCGCCAGATGGTCTGAATGGCCATTGAGTGCGGGGTTCCTTGCTAGGCTAAAGGAGAAGGGGTTTCAAGAAGACTGGGGATGAAGCCAATTTACTTAGATGGACTGGCAACCACACCGGTGGATCCCCAAGTACTGGCAGCCATGTTGCCCTATTTTAGCGATCGCCCCGGCAATGCCAGTAATCGTGCCCATGCCTATGGTTGGGAGGCCGCCGCCGCCATTGATCTTGCCCGTGAAACGATTGCCGCAGCCATCCATGCCCATCCCGAAGAAATCATTTTCACCAGTGGTGCCACTGAAGCAGACAACTTGGCAATCAAGGGGGTGGCTGAAGCCTACTACAGTCGCGGTCGCCATATCATTACCGTGCAGACAGAACACAATGCAGTGCTCGCTCCCTGTCGCTATTTGGAGTCCCTTGGCTTTCGGGTGACCTATCTAGGGGTGAATGAGAAAGGGTTCATTGATCTGGCGGAGTTAGAGCAAGCCTTTACCCATGAGACCATCTTGGTATCCGTGATGGCCGCGAATAATGAAATTGGGGTGCTCCAACCCTTGGCCGAGATTGGTCGCCGCTGTCGCGATCGCGGGGTACTCTTCCACACCGATGCCGCTCAAGCCTTGGGCAAAATTCCCTTGGATGTTCAGGCGCTTCAGGTGGATCTCATGTCCCTGACTGCCCATAAACTCTACGGACCAAAGGGCATTGGTGCCCTCTATGTGCGGCGCGATCGCCCCCGCGTCCAACTTGCGCCTCAACTTCATGGTGGCAGTCAAGAACAGGGCTGGCGATCCGGAACCTTGGCCACCCCCCTCATTGTCGGCTTTGGGGTAGCAGTACGACTCGCTCAGGAACGTCAAGCCACGGATATTCCCCATCTGCGGCACCTGAAAGAACGGCTGTGGCAGGGCTTAGCCTCCCTTGGAGACATTTATCTCAATGGTGATTGGCAACAGAGTTTACCCAACTGTCTCAATGTCAGTATTGGTGGGGTTGAGGGCAATGCCCTCCTACAGTCGATTTATCCCCATGTTGCCCTCTCAACGGGGGCAGCCTGTAGTAGCGACAAACCAACACCGTCTCACGTTCTGCTTGCCTTGGGGCGATCGCCCACCCTTGCTCATGCTTCGCTGCGATTTGGTTTATTACGTACCACCACAGAGACCGAGATTGATTTAGCGCTTCAGCAGATTCACCACAGCATTCAACAACTACGCCACCAGAGTTGACGCTCATCCCGGTAACGCTATGCCTAACGGCAGGCTTAGGCCAACGCGTATAGCAGGAGATTCCCCGTTCACAGAGTCTTGACTAGATGACCTGAAAGTCATCCCCGCCAGAACCTCTCTAGGGGCATTTTCAAGACGGTACGCCCCACCGCCTATCAATCGATTCCGCAACACGAATGCAGCGGCAATATCCCTAGGCATTGAACAGCCACAGGGGCACTCATGCCAACGGATTGATAGCGTTTTGCGGACTGCTTCGCCACAGTTGGGACACTCTTGAGAGGTGCCCGCTGCTTTCTCCGTGACAACCACCTTGCCACGCTTGCAGGTCACCCAAGGCAACACCGAGTTCAGGAATGGCCCATGACCCGCATCCAGCATGTGCTTGCCCAGCGTCCCACGACTGAGGCCAATCAGATTCAAATCCTCCACCACAATCACATCAGCCCCGTCGCAAAGTTGGTGGGCAACCTTGAAGTGACAGTCCCTCCGGGTGCGGGCAATCTGTTCATGCAGCTTCGCCACCTTCCGTTGAATCTTCTTCCAGTTGGCTGACCCAATCTGTTTCCGCTTCAGTCTGCGTTGCAGCAATTGAAGCTTGCGTTGCATCTCTACGAAAAACCTAGGCCGTGCTAGTTGAAGTCCGTCCGAGGTGGAGAGAAAGTATTCCAAGCCAATCGAGGCCAACCACCCGCTTCAAGACTTGCTGCAATGCTTGGGCGTTAACCGACGCTAAATCAGGGTTGGTCTGCTTTGCTTGGGTTAATCGTTGGCACTGCACGTTGAAGCTGGGGTAAGGGGCATCCGCTGGGATGATGTACTCGCTACGCACAGAGCAGGCATTGACTGGACATTTGCGCGAAGCAATCCAGTCTTTGCGCTCCCTCAGCGCATCATTTCAAACTTGGCGACACACGTCTAGATCGTGGTCGATCTGCTTGGCCTGCTGCTGGGTTAGTTTTAGCCTGTACTCGTACGTCAGGGTGAGCATGAGTGGACTATAGCTATTAGTCGCGCCCGATGTTCGGTGCTAGCTCAATATGTCCAGCAACAAGCTGAGATTGAGTGACTGCTCCCTGCGGTCGCCCGCCGCCTCACCACCACCTAACCGCTTTGCGGTATAGACGGAGTACTACGGCGAATTTTGGTAGATTGCTAAAAAATGCAGGAGCCTCTTTGCCCCTGCACTGGAATCGTTAATTTTAACTCTTCGTCAATCGTCTAGCACTATGGGCGCAGTTTCCCGAGCATGCTCATAATGCCATCTTGTTTCTTGAGCATTTGGTTGAGCTTGCGCAAATCAAGGTTGATGGTTTCAGCAGGATAGTTTTTCAAAAACGACATCATGCTCAACCCTTCCGAAGAAGCAGCGGCAGTGAGCATGGCACCACGGAGAGCCACTTCACCGGCTTTATCGCGGCGAATCGTGACCTGAGAAAATTGTTTGAGTAAATCTTTGCCAATGGGACTACTCAAAATTTTATTGGTTTGCACAACATTAAAGGGCAGCCGCATACCCAAGAATTCAAGGAGCTTGGCTTGGTCATCTTTGGAAACCATCCGCATCAATGCTCGCAATTCTCCCGTAGCTTCTTGAGTGGACACAAATTCCTCTAGCTCCGACATCGGGAAGGAGCGCTGAAAAGGACCATAGGTGAGGGAGACAAAGTTAGCTGCTTTGGCAGGGGTGGTGAAAAGGGCACCCACGGGTAGTGCCAGTGCCAGTAACCAAGGCGAAAGACGCTTCAGCATAGGGGATCGACTCCAAAATCACTTCAGTACAAACGTCGGATTGCACCGCTAGCAGTATAGCAGCGAAAATAGAGCTTGCTGGCTCTCCTTAACTTATCCCTAACGTTTAGTAGGCTTAGACGTAAATTGATGAGCGTTTGGCAGCAGGGCGCCACCATTGAGCTAACAATTGACTCCTTGAACCACACGGGGGAGGGGGTAGGACGCTGGCAGGATCGGGTGGTCTTTGTGGCGGATACGGTTCCGGGCGATCGCCTGCGGGTGCGACTGACCCATGTCAAGCGGCAATATGCCCACGGCAAGGTCTTGGAGGTGGTGCAGCCCTCAGAACAGCGGGTGCGGCCAAGCTGTATTGTCGCTGATAAGTGTGGCGGCTGTCAGTGGCAGTGTGTGGCCTATGGGGCGCAATTGGCGGCCAAAGAACAACTGGTGAAGGACGCGATCGCCCGCAT
The DNA here is from genome assembly GCF_031583515.1 of Thermosynechococcus sp. QS41. Lineage (NCBI taxonomy): Bacteria > Bacillati > Cyanobacteriota > Cyanophyceae > Acaryochloridales > Thermosynechococcaceae > Thermosynechococcus > Thermosynechococcus sp. QS41. The sequence continues at coordinate 1,275,040 of NZ_CP134181.1, read as the reverse complement.
TGCTCATCTAGAGCCGCAAACCTTTCTGCCCATTGTGGCTGCCCCTAACCGCTTTGGCTATCGCAATAAAGTGACGTACCCCCTCGGTCGCCGCCATGGTACCGTGGTTGCGGGCTATTACCAAAAAGGCTCCCATCACCTAGTGAACCTGAATCAATGTCCCGTGCAAGATCCGCGCTTCAATCCGCTCTTGGCTGCCCTGAAGCAAGCGTTACAACCTTGGCCGATATACAACGAGCAGACCCATGAACCGGGGTTGCGCCACTTGGGCTTGCGCATTGGTCAGCGTACCGGGGAGCAGCTCATTACCCTCGTGCTCGCGGGGGCATTACCCGCTGGCTTGCAGGCAGAGGCAGAAGGTTGGTTACAGCAGTTTCAAGGGGTGGTGGGGGTCTGTGTCAACTTCAATCATCAAGTGGGCAATCGCATCTTTGGTGACGAGACCCAGGTATTGGCGGGGCGATCGTACCTTTGGGAAGAGATGGCAGGGGTGAGGTTTCAGATTGCTTCGACCACCTTTTTTCAAGTCAACACGGCGCAAGCGGAGCAACTGGTTAGCACCCTGCGAGAGTGGATTGCCCCAACGGGTCACGAACGACTGCTGGATCTCTACTGTGGAGTCGGGACACTGAGCCTACCCCTTGCCGGCGCTGTCGCTGAAGTGATTGGTGTGGAAGTGCATCCTGCTTCGGTACAACAGGCGATCGCCAACGCCCAGCACAATGGTATTAACAATGCTCGCTTTCTCTGCGCCAGAGCAGAAGAGTGGCTACCCCAGTCCGATCAGGCTGTGGATGTGCTAATTCTTGATCCACCGCGCAAAGGGTGCGATCGCCCCGTTCTTGAGGCGATTCTCCGCCACCGTCCGCCGCGCATTCTCTATGTCAGTTGTCACCCTGCCACCTTGGCACGGGATTTGGCTCACCTCTGCGCTACCGGTGCCTATCAACTAACCAAAATTCAGCCCCTCGATATGTTTCCGCAAACAGCCCATGTAGAAACGGTTGCTTTACTGACTACTTCCTAGGGCAGGATTCTCCCCAGTGGGTTGGATTGGCTCTACGCGAAACATTTTGGCAAACATCTTGCTAACGTAGGCTTGGCCATAGACCACGCTGGTCTTAGGTGTTGGCGAAGTGCTTGTCTCTGGTGGCGCGGCGGTTGGACTTTCCTGAGGGCTAGAGGGAGAGGCTGTAGACTCCTGCTGCTCTGGCGTGGAATTCTCTGCAGTATCGGCAGTTGTTGATGGCTCTTGCCAAGGATCCTCAGAGGAAACGACACTCTCTTGGGGGGGACTCGTTTCTGTGGGGGGCTGCCAACGGCGACTACTATCACCAAGAAGCGAACCAGCGGCCACCACAGCACCAGCCGGAATCGTTGTTTGCATCACGGTGGTACTGGCGCCAATACAGGCATGGGGTTCAACGGTCACTGCCCCAATCAGCAGCACGCCCGCGCCAATGTTGACCCCTTCGCCAATTTCAATGGTGCCGCCGTGGGCATGAATGACGCTGCCCATACCAATACAGACACCTGCGGCAATGCGAATTGAAGCCCCTGCTTCTGCCCAAAGCAACACCCCGGGTGCCAAAACGGCTTGGGGATCCACCACCACATCACCAACAATGCGAACCGCAGGTGAAGGGGGCAGGGCTAAAGGCGGCAGGGGCATTGGGGCACCTCACAGGGAGGGCTACTTAGCAGCCTGTTGGAGCAGGATTTCGGCCACCCGCTGCCTACCGGCAGGATTAATGCCAATCAGCCGCACGTACTCGCCACTGTATTCTTGGAGGCAAGCCTGAATCGCAGCAAGGGCTTCATTGAGATTTTTGGCCTCAATGCGGGGGCCACTTTGCCAAGAGTTGGTGCGGTAGCGACGGGCATCCACGTGTTCTAGGCCGAGGGTATAGCCCTGTTGTAGCAGTTGCCGTACTTGTTCGACGACCTCTTGACTGAGGTTGTGGCTGCTAGTGCTTCCTTGACTAGAGGCGGTTGGGCGCGGTGCGAACCCTTGACCACGGGTGCTACTGCCATTGCTGGCGGCTTTACCATTGGGGCGGTGAATAATCGTTTCCAGTACCCGCTGTTTGGCTTGGGGATTGACACCTACGAGGCGGACATAGTCCCGCTGGTGCTCGGCAAGGAAGGCCCTGAGGTCATTGAGCTGCTGCGCTGAGGTAATTTTGATGCCGCTTTGCCAAGAACTGGTACGGAAGCGACGCTGGTCGGCATACTCGGTGGTGACTTGGCAGCCTTGGCGCAACAGGTCTTGAATTTGGTTCAGGAGATCGGCGCTGAGAACGGTTTCATTGCTGGCCGAACTGACGGAGACAGGGCTAGTAGCCGCTGGGGTTGCTGCTTTTGTGGCGATCGCCACCGCGCCATCGGGCCGCTGAATAATTTGCTCAAGGACGCGCCGCTTTTGCTTTTGATCAATACCAATCAAGCGCACATATTCCCCTGCATGTTCTTGGAGGCAGGCTTCAAGGGCGGCGAGCACTTCCCGTTCCTGCTTTGCTTGAATCGGAGCACAACTGGTCCAAGAGCTGGTGCGATAGCGGCGGGCATCAGCGTGCTCTGTGCCAATTTGATAGCCCTGCTGGAGCAACTGCCGCACCTGAGCCACAACGGAAGGATCGAGGGAACCCACTGGGGCTGCACTCACGGTTGCGCTGGGACGATAGGGACTGGTACTGGCCACAGGTGCTTGACCGGGGCGTTGAATAATTTCCTCGAAAACGCGACGCTTGGCTTTGGGATCGACGCCGATCAGGCGTACATACTCACCCTCGTGTTCCTTGAGGAGTTGGGCGATCGCCGCCATCACTTGAGACTCCTGCCGTCCCGTCAACGTCGGGCAACTCTGCCAAGAGCTCGTACGATACCGCCGCGCATCGGCATATTCCAAGCTGATTTGGTATCCCTGCTGCAACAATTGGCGGACATGAGTCCCATAATCTGCGGTCATAGTGTTCTTTTCCCCGGTGAGCGTTTCAACGTGTAGGATGGGTGGGTCTTCTTGACGCTGGAGTTCATTCCGAATCGGGGCAATACAGGCAATATTCTCAGCACAGTGGTACCCCGATAGCAGTGCTTCATTGATGCCAACCACGTGCTGGGCAAAGTGAATATCCGACTCTTCCACATTCGGCAGGCGATCGGCTTGCTGCTGCGTCGTGATCACCATTCCTGAAGGCACATATTTTCCCGGTGGAATCTCCACATCCTGAATGAGGACATGCATCATCACCACACAGCCCGCGCCAATCCGAGCATTAAAGACCGTCGAACGAAAGCCAATGAAACAGCCATCGCCAATGTAGGCAGGGCCATGGATCAAGGCCATGTGGGTAATTGAGGCATTATCACCAATCCAGACAGAATACTCTTGGCCATCATCGCCAATCACCCGTCCCTGCTGGAGGCCGTGGATGACAACGCCATCTTGGATGTTGGTGCGGGAGCCAATGTGGAAGGGCGTTCCTTCATCGGCACGAATGGACGTGCCGGGTGCGATGTGAACATAATCTTTGATGCGGACATCGCCGATGAGGTTACTAAAGGAGTGGACGTAAGCCGTGGGGGCAATCTCTGGCTCCGCTAAATCCCTAGACCACGGCGTCGGAGGTGCCGCATAGCTTTGAACCGCCATAGGGAGAAGTCTCCAATGCTAATACTGGGTACGTTTGCTGTAGAGCAAATAATTATCCCGACTTACGGTGTCAATAATGGCGACAACGGCTGCGTCAATGGGTTTGTCGGTGCCATTGATAATACAGCGGGCGGCACTGCCTCGGCTTACCAATACCCACTCATCCTGTCCTGCACCCACCGTATCCGCAGCCACTTCGTAGTCGGGTAAAAATTCGCCGTCCTCACCCAAATATTGCAAGACGAGAAACTTGACTCCCGTTAAGGTGTCTTCTTTTTGAGTACTGGTAACGGTGCCGCACACTCGCGCGATTTTCACTATGGGCGACCCATCGGGCGGATACCGCTAACGCTTTCGCGGAATTGTTCCACCGCTTCGGTGTAGCGAATGGGCAGGACGTATTCGAGGTTTTCGTGGGGACGAGCAATGATGTGGGTGGAGAGCACTTGACCCCCATTCACACGCTTCACGTTTTCGACCCCCGCCGCCACCGAAGCCTGCACTTCAGACACATCACCACGGACAATCACGGTCACCCGACCACTGCCGATTTTCTCGTAGCCCACTAAGGTAACGCGAGCGGCTTTCACCATTGCGTCTGCGGCTTCCACCACTGCAGGGAAACCAAGGGTTTCAATCATACCGACGGCAATTGCCATTGTAATAACTCCTAAACGTCAAACAACTAAAGAACTAAAAGAACCAGAGGATCGATAAGCGATGCAACTGAAAACTCCACCCAACTGCTCAACCCCTTAGTTTCGGAATTGCTCCACTGCCTCGGTATAGCGAATGGGCAATACGTACTCAAGGTTTTCGTGGGGACGAGCAATGATGTGCGTGGACAGTACCTCGCCGCCATTGACACGTTTGGCAGAATCAACCCCAGCAGCTACTGAGGCTTGCACTTCGGAGACATCACCCCGCACAATCACGGTGACCCGACCACTCCCAATTTTTTCGTAGCCCACTAGGGTGACCCGAGCGGCTTTTACCATTGCGTCTGCTGCTTCGACGACGGCGGGGAATCCGCGCGTTTCAATCATTCCCACAGCAATTGGCATGAGTAAGCTCTCCTAAATTAGAATAAGGGTAAGCAGTACAAAAGCTAGAGTTGCAATCAGAGCGATCGCTACAGAAAATAATGACGGGATAGCCGATTGTTATCGTGACGTTAATCACCGTCTTTTTATCTCTAAAACAAGCATAGGGTGAGGGGTTTCTTTTGACAATATAATGATTGATAATCTTTTCTAGTTTCTCATATTATCAAATCTAATTCTAAGCCCTTGACACCCCTTTCAACCCAAGACAAGTCAATACGAATCGGTTAACCCATAGAATTTTATCTAAAACCAGTCATCTTCTCATAGACTGATTGCTTGATTAAGAGGGTTCTGCCGGCGTTTGGGCAGACTGCATAAGGTATTTCAATGTTTTCCTGTATTTTGCTAGATTAAAATCTATTGTTCCATCAAACAGCAATTAACTTTTCTCGATCAATATTCTGTAAAACGCTGATTTGACCGATGCGCTGAAACTCTTTGCTACTTTTATCGGCGAGGTGCAGTACCCAAGGCAGTCGAGAAGAGCAAAATCCGCTAGCAGGATGCAATTGAGTCAAATGATAGGTCTGTAAAGCCAGTAGTTCTAAAGGGGTCTTGCCATGGGTGTGCACAACGCGCAACGGTCTAGCACTGCCTCCATATTTTTTCTTGCTTGCCTCCTCGCTACTTTGTAAAATAAATGAGTTCGTTTCCTCGAACAAGACAACAGTACCCACTGCAGCGTCCTGATAGGTTACTTTGCTATCAGTTGAACAAATCTCACGTCCCATTCTGCCTGAGCCACTTTTACGGACACTGAGAATATCGACAGCAATATCTTTTTTATTTAGTTCTTCGATTGTTTGCTCAAATTCCCCTTTTTGAATAAGGCCATCACGCATCAGTAGTATCTTTTTAGGGTAGGAATGACAATTGTCTTGGAATTTAAGCACTAGCTTAGACACAACTTGCCAAATTGCTTGGCCAGAGATAGTTTCTCCCCGTTGCACATGTGGTAACTCCCAACCCAAGCTTTGACCATTGGCTAAAACTGCAAAAGCAGAAGTGCCATAGTACAGTCTTCCATTTGTACCTGTGTCAAAACCGATAACCAAGTCAGCAGCTTCAGGATGATCTAATGGTTTTAGATAGACAGGCTGCCACTTGGCTTTACACAACAGCCCTAGGCAAACATTGAGAGATTTATAATTATTTACATTAACTGGCACTATAAACTGAGTTGCTATACCTGCTTTTAATGCTTGATTTCGCAATTTCTGTTTTTCTTCATTGGGTGACCAAGGCATCACCACTAAGACAGTTTTAATTTCTTGAGCAGCCCATTGCTGCCAGAATCTTTGTTGAGCCAGATAACCTTCCGGGTATTCGCTTTTGGTAAAATAGGAGTCTATTTGTATCTGGGTGCCACTATTTTTCGCTATTTCCAGTAAGCATTTTCGTACTTCTTCTGGATATTCAGTTTTATCATCAGAAAGATTAAGGCAACCAAATTTCTTTTCACCAATTTTTGCACAGCCAAAGGAGCTAATTTTAGCTGTTTTGTCAATTTCTTTATTATTGCGAGCTAATAGTTTTGCGCGAGGCATGACAAACCCGTTAACTTTGATCGGCTCTGGTTGACAACTAAGATTATAGATGTGTTTGAAAATGAGTTCGGCTGTTTTTTGGGATTCCGACAAACGCAGGTTAATGTTTTTCCTAATGCAGTCAAACACACCTTGAATTTCACTTTTTTCTCTGCCTTGTTCAGCAATTTGTGCTAAAATTTCCACTGTGAGAACTGGTGATAGTCTTTGAGATAGATGATATACTGGCTTAGCTTTATAGTCACTAGTTTTTCTAACAATTACAACACGTGATTCATTTATTTCTTCTTCAGATGCACCCTTTCGACGGTGGTAATCCGCTAAACTGATTCCGAGTTCTTTTATTTCTACGTCATTTGGACTTTTATTCGAAAAATCTTCAAGAATCCAAACTTTTTTATCTTCATAAGTATTTCTGACGTACTTGATCTGAATATCGGGGTATTCGTTGAGCCACCATTCAAGTGTAAATGGAGTATAAAAGCGATGATGAATATCAATTTCCAAGTATAATTTTCCATCTGGCTCAATTCTAACGTTGATTGCTCTACCTCTATGTACTTCCCAGCCATCCCCCCTTTTTTCTACCCCTTCTTCAGCAGGAATCCACCAAATCAATCCGACTTCGTAATCTTTTTCAATTCTGGTTTTGTTAAATTTTTCTTTTAATTTGCACTCTAGGATTTTGCGTTCAAAGGATTCCAGTGCCTGCCTTTCGTGATCTTTTTGACAACTCAGATCTCTACATTCTATTTCTTGTAACTGCCAATCCTGAGTTTGCCTCCTACTAGTATCAATAGGCTGCCTTGTAATAATGTGTCTCCCTAGTCGAACAGCGGTTACACCTAGTTTGTAGCAAATGCTGGAAAGGGCTTTTTGCTCGCTACCTTCTTCTGGCACTTGAGTAAATTGGCATTGGTATTCATAAAATCTGAGATCCTGTTGAGTCAGATTTTTCACAAAAAAACGATTGAGTATAACTTCAACTTCTGGAAATTGGGCGAACATGATTCACAGAGAATGCAAATGTGGATGATTATAGCAAGTCTTGTTACAAATTTAAGCAGCTGAGATACAATTGTCATGAATATCGGTGTGGAGGATCTGGGGTGCTGCGGCTACCAATGCAACCCATTTGGCAAAGGGTTTCCCAGTGGCCGGTGTGGGAGCCAACACGGGTGGCGATCGCTAGTTCAATTCTGCTGCACGCTGTGATTCTTTCCTTTGTGCGGGTGCCCGAACCCACACCGCCAGAGTTGGCCAGTGATCAACTGGTGCCCTTGGTCAGCCTTTCTCCGGAACTCGAAGCGGATTTACCTTCGATTGAACCGCTCTTGCCCACGGAACTGCCGCCCCTTGCCACGACCGCACCACCGCCTCTACCGTTTACAGGCATTGAGCCACCCCCTCTTTCCTTTGCCCCCTTGGCACCCCTGCCCCCCTTGCCGCCGCTGACGGAACTGCCGCCCCTACCCAATCCAGTACCGCTGCAACCTTTGCCGCCGCTATGGCAATTGCCCCCGCCCGCCCGCCCCTTACCCGTTATCCCGACAACCCCGAATGAAGAGGTGGCCGTTGCGCCGGAACTCGTCTCACCGACGCCTACGCCTGAACCCACCCCTGAAGAACCCCTAGCAACCACAGAAGGCGAAGCGGCAGCAGCGTTATCGCGGTGGTTTAATCAAACGCGATTGACCCTCAATACGACGAATCTACAAGTGAATTTAGCCCAGCGGATCACGGACTTTTATCCCCAAGAGGCCTGTGGCGATCGCCTGCAGGGGGAAACAACCGTTGCGGTGGTGGTCACTCCCCAAGGGCAATTGCTGCCTGCCAATGCCGCCCCAGAAACGGGTTTGCTCACCCGCAATCCCCAGATTATTCGCAGCAGTGGTTCTGTACTCCTCGATCAAGCCGCCCTAGAACGGGTACGTCAGCAATCCTTTGAGGCCACAGGGCAGTACCAAGCCCTAGCGCTCACCTTTGCTTTTGAGTATCGCCCCGAAGTGTGCCGAGGTCAGCAACCTGCTGCCACCCCAAGACCACAGCCTGCCATGCCAGCACCGGCAACGCTACCACCAACACCAAAACCAGAGGCTAGACCATCCCCTGCGAGTGAAGCCTCACCAGCACCCACCCCCACTGAAGAAGCACCACCGCCCGTATCCCCAGAACCTAGCGAGACAAACTCGTCGTCTGAAGCGCCGGCTGCGAGTCCGCCAGCAACATCTCCCGAATAAAGCGGGCGATCGCCCGTTGCAGGAGGCCGTTGACAATACGCTGACCCATTTGCTGTACCTCTGGGCGCACAATAATCCGCAGAATTGCAGGGATGACTTTGCCCCAGTCAAAGCCGGGGGTATCCTGCAAAATGCTGAAAATGCGACGCAAATGCTCTAGGGCATTGGCTTCACTGACGATATTAGAACTTGCCGTTGCTGGTACGGGACGGGTGACGAGGGGTAAGAGTTGCACCAAGTTCCATTGCCCTATGGTTGTCCGTGCCCACGTGTCAAGGCTCTTGACAATTTCATCCGCTAGGCGATCGCGATACTCCGCTCCCCGCTCCGAAAAGAGAAAATCTAAAGCCTGCTCCAGCACCACATTAAAGTCATAGTCACGGCTCTCGCGGGCATTGCGCAGCAGATTTTCTAGGCGCGTCCAGCGAAATTGACCATCCTTGAGGAGCAGGTTCGTGAGACTTGTGCGCAGCTCTGGGGCAGGATCCGTGAGCAGTCGTTTGGCAATGTAAGGATAGGCGGCACTGAGTACCTTAAAGTTGGGGTCAACGCCCATGGCAATCCCTTCCATGGTCAGGAGCGATCGCACGATCAAGGCATAATAGGCAGGCACCTGAAAGGGATACTCGTACATCACCTCTGACAGGCGATCGAAAATGCGTTGGATATTTAGTTCCGAGACACTCGCCCCCAAGGCATCCTCAAAGACCAAGGCCAGCGCCGGAATAATCGGTTCCAGATCTGTATCGGGGGTTAGGAACCCTAAATGAACATAGTCGTAGGCAAGGCTTTCGTACTCACGGTTAACAATGTGGACAATGGCATTCAGCAAGCCATAGCGCTGCTCTGGCGCAATCTCACTCATCATGCCAAAGTCGAGATAGGCCAATTTGCCGCTAGGCATGGCCAGCAGATTCCCTGGATGGGGATCAGCATGGAAAAACCCATGTTCGAGCAACTGCCGCAGGGAGCACTGCACTCCCACATACACCATGTAGCGCGGATCAATCCCCAAGGCTTGAATTTGCTGCGGTTGGTTGAGTTTGACCCCCGTCACCCACTCCATGGTGAGCACCCGCCGCCGCGTATAATTCCAGTAAATCTTGGGAATATAGACATCGGTGAGGTGGCCATAGAGACGGGCAAAGCGTTCGGCATTCCGTCCCTCTTGGGTATAATCCATTTCCTCAAAGAGGCGACCAGCAAATTCATCGAGAATGGCCACTAAATCACTGCGAATCTCCTTGATCAGGCGTTTTGCCCAATAGGCCACCCCCCGCAGAATGTAAATGTCCAAGGTGATACTTTCTGCCAAGCCGGGACGCTGGACTTTGACGGCCACCTCTTCGCCACTGTGGAGTTTGCCCCGGTACACCTGTCCCAAGGAGGCAGCCGCAATGGGATGATCACTCAGTTCAGCAAAAAGCTCACTGGGGGGGGCGCCCAGTTCCTCCTCAATAAACTGAAAGGCCACTTCATTGGGGAAGGGTGGCAACTGATCTTGGAGTTTTGTTAATTCTTCCAAATAGACCGCTGGCAAGAGATCCGGACGAGTGGAGAGGGCTTGCCCCACTTTGATATAGGCTGGTCCAAGGCGGGTGAGGGTTTCCCGCAGGGCGATCGCTCGCTGGTGTTGATTTTGTTTACTTTGGCCTGTGACCCTGTCCCACCAACGGTTAAAGAGCAGCCAAAACACTGGCCAGAGAATCCGCAACCAGCGACTGAAGACCAGTAAAGGTCGCTGCCGGTAGTAGGCACCAATGGCCACGGGATCATAGGGTTGAAAGGTCTCCGGATCATTGGGAAGGGTTTCAGCCGCGATCGCAATCTCTTGGGGCGCGGAATCACTGGGGACAATTGCCGTATTCATGGGCAGTCGCGCAAACTCTTAAAGTATTTTAACAATCAGTTCATCATCAGGGAGGGCGGAAAATGCGGCTAGTGATTTTGGGGGCAACGGGGCAGGTGGGCTGGCAATTGGTGCAGCAGGCTCCCCAAGGGGTAGAAGTCATTCCCATTGCTCGCCAAGGCACTGCCGTAACACTGGACTTGGAAGATTTAGAGGCCATTCCCAACCTAGTAAAAACCCTTTGCCCCGATGTGGTCATCAATGCGGCGGCCTATACTGCCGTGGATCAGGCGGAACAGGAACCGGAACGGGCACAACGGATTAATGGCACAGCTGTGGGTCTTTTGGCAGAAACGATGGCCTCTTTGGGAGGGCTGTTGATTCACTACTCGACGGATTATGTGTTTGCTGGTACGCAGTCGCGACCCTATCGCGAAACGGATGCCACTGCCCCCCTCAATGCCTATGGCTATAGTAAGTGGCTAGGAGAGCAGGCGATCGCCACCCATCACCCCGCCCACCTGATCTTGCGCACCAGTTGGGTGTATGACCTGCGGGGCAAGAACTTTTTGCGCACCATGGTTCGCCTTGCCCAAACCCGTCCTGTGGTTCGGGTCGTTGCCGATCAAATCGGTACGCCCACGGCTGCCCCCTTCATTGCCCAAGTCACCTATCAACTGCTGGAACGCTGGCAGGCGGATCCCTCCTTGAGCGGTCTCTATCACCTGACGCCCCGCGGCAGTACCAGTTGGTATGGCTTTGCGGTAAAAATTTTTGATCACCTGCGTGCCAAGGGCTATGCAACTGCCACCCTAGAGGCGATTCCCAGCAGTGAGTATCCGACACCGGCCAAGCGGCCTGTCTTTTCCACCCTCAACTGCGAGAAGTTGGAGGCGGTTTTGGGGACTCCCCTCCCCCCTTGGGAAGCGGTTCTTCAGCCCCTTTTAGACCAACTAGATCCGCAATCCGTGCTTTAGGGGGTTGTCGCAACGGTTGTTTTCATTTGGCTGAACCAGTCGATGAGTTGCGCCAGTTGTTTCTCCACCGGTTGCGTCCCTAGACCCCGCACGGTAATTTTGCCCTGACTATAGACAAACCGATTTTGGAGATGTGTGGGCAGTTGCTCTAGGAGCAGTTTCCATGCTGGCTCCGCCATCGGGGTTTCAAGGATGACGTGCTGCTTCCCTTCGGGACGAATGCGACTAATGCCACACTGCCGTGCCAGTTGTTTGAGTTCCACAACCCGCAGCAGTTGCTGAACTGATTTGGGCAATGCCCCATAGCGATCGCTCCACTCTGCCGCCAATTGCATCAAGTCTTCTTTTGTCGTTGCAGCGGACACCGCACGGTAGGCGGCCATCTTTTGTTCCAAATCGGGCATATAGTCGGCGGGAATAAAGGCAGTGACATTGAGATCCACTTGGGTATCGTCAACGGTGGGAATCTCTTGGCCACGAATTTCAGCGATCGCCTCCTCGAGCAGTTCCACGTACAAATCAAAGCCAACACTGTCCAGTTGACCGTGCTGCTCCGCCCCTAGGAGATTGCCCACACCGCGAATTTCCATGTCTCGCATTGCCAGTTGGTAGCCCGATCCCAGTTGGGTAAACTCCTGAATTGCCCGCAATCGTTGGCGTGCCGCTTCAGTCAGCACCTCTTGGCGGGGGTAAAATAACCACGCATGGGCTTGAATGCCCGCTCGGCCAACCCGACCCCGCAGTTGATAAAGCTGTGCCAAGCCAAACCGCTGCGCATCCTCCACCAAAATCGTATTGACGCGGGGAATATCCAAGCCGGACTCAATGATGGTCGTACACACCAGAATATTGGCTTCACCATTGCTAAAGCCAAGCATCGTGGATTCCAGTTCTCCTTCTGCCATCTGACCGTGGGCAATGAGAATACGAGCACTGGGCACCATCCCTTGCAGCTTTGCCGCTACCTCCTCAATTCCCTCAACCCGCGGCACGACATAGAAGACTTGACCGCCTCGATCCAGTTCTTGGCGAATCGCACTGCGCACCGTTTCTGGGTCATAGGGGGCAAGGTGGGTTTGAATCGGGCGCCGCGAGGGGGGTGGTGTGGTGATCAGGCTCATCTCCCGAACCCCCGACAGGGCCATATAGAGGGTGCGGGGAATTGGCGTTGCACTGAGGGTGAGCACATCCACTTGGATTTTGAGGGCTTTGATTTTCTCCTTTTGGTTGACGCCAAAGCGTTGTTCCTCATCCACCACCAGTAGCCCCAAGTCCCGAAATTTAACGGTTTTGCTCAGGAGTTGATGGGTGCCCACGACAACATCCATTTCGCCCGTTTTCAGCTTTTGCAGGATCTCTTGCCGCTCACTCTCGGTGCGGAAACGGTTGAGCAGCCCCACTTGAATCGGATAGGGGGCAAAGCGTTCCTTGAGGGTGTGGTAATGCTGCTGCGTTAGGATTGTCGTCGGGGCAAGAACGGCCACCTGTTTGCCTGCCATCACGGCTTTGAAAATAGCACGAATGGCCACTTCGGTTTTGCCAAAGCCAACATCACCGCAGACCAGCCGATCCATGGGGCGATCGCTCTCCATATCGGCCTTGACCTCTTGGATGGCCTTGAGTTGATCCGGAGTGGGCTGATAGGGAAACGAGTCCTCCATTTCCTGCTGCCACGGTGTATCTGGAGGGAAGGCAAAGCCCTGTTGTTGGGCACGTTGAGCATAGAGTTGCAGCAGATCCACCGCTACTTTTTTAATGGCCTTGCGCACCCGGGCTTTGGTACGTTCCCAAGTGTTGCCCGTTAACTTATTGAGTTGGGGAACGCCATCGCTCTGTTTGCGGTAGCGGGAGAGGCTGTTGAGTTGATCGGCAGCAACGCGGAGAATGCCATCGGCATATTGCAGGGCGAGATACTCGCGGGTTTCGTTGTTAATCGTTAGCGTTTCTAGGCGCAGGAACTGACCAATGCCGTGTTGGCGATGGACGACGTAGTCCCCTGGCTGAAGCTTGTTGAGATCCACCTGTTTGGCAGCAGCGCGGCGGCGTTTGCGCACATAGCCAAGGTTGACTAGGTTGTGCTGGCCAAAGAACTCGCGATCGCTCACCAGCACCGTGCGGAACGTAGGCAAAATAAAGCCACTAATTTCCGCTAGACCACTGGCCTTCAAGGCAATGGGCAGTCGCTGCTGTTGCAGCTTATCAATGGCCGGAAAGTCCTTGGGATTGGGCACAAACTGGGCGGGGCAATCATGCTCCTGCAACAGGGCTACAGAGCGACTCGGCTGCGCAGAGACCAACCACACGGTGTACCCCTTGTCCCGTTCCTCCCGCAGGGTTGCCGCCAAGCGACCAAATTGGTGGGGAATGGCTGGAACCGCCCGTGCTGATAAATTGAGACCGAGTCCCTCACTGGCCAGTTCGTAGAGGTGCACCCGTTGAAACCGCTCGAGGGCTTGGGCACTGGCTGACCACGGACGATGAATGGGGGGGGGTGGCGTTTCAAGGCTTTGCCAGTAGGCTTGACTGTGCTCATACCAGCGATCGCCATGGGCAGCACAGAGGGGCGGCTCATCCACGGCAATGAGGGTTTGGGCAGGCAAATAATCCAAGAGCGAAGCCGGTTGCGGAAAAGCCACCCCCAGATAGCGCCGCAATCCCTCTTGATCCTCTGAAATGAGATGGGCGTGATCTGCTGCCCGCAGGGCTTGGGCAATCAGGGGAGTAAAACTAATGGGCGTCAGGGTTACCTGCGCAAGGGCATCAAGGCGATCGCCCTCGGTGTGTAGGGAGCGTTGACTGGCCGGATCAAACTCGCGAATGGACTCAATCTCATCGCCAAACCACTGCAAGCGCACCGGTAGCTCCGCCGAGACGGGGAAAATATCCACAATGTCGCCGCGCCGACTCCACTGGCCTTCCGTTTCCACGAGAGAAACCCGCTCATAACCAAGGGCTGCCAAGGCGGTGGCCACTTCCCCTAGGGAGTGCTCTTGACCCACCTCTAAAGTTAGACAGGCGGCACGAAACTGCTCTGGTGGGGGTAAATGGGGTTGCAGTGCCCGTTCCGTGGTGACAATTGCAATATTGGGGCGATCGCTCTCGACTAGAACTTGCAGTTGCCCCCAGACCATCTCCGCTTCCAAGTCAAAGGGGTCATAGGGAGAGGCCTCCGATGTCGGGTAAAAGAGCACCGCCTCCCAACCCATGAGTTCCAATTGCGCCGCCCAGCGTCCCCCCTCCTCTAAGGTGGAAGTAATCACACACAGCGATTGCTGACTCTGCTGCGCCAATGTGGTGGCCACAAAGCCCTTGACAAGGCGGGGCATCCCCGTGAGGACCAGTTCCCGTTGGTGTTGTAATTTGCTGAGCAGTTCAGCCGTCAGCGGCAGCTTACCCCAACTGCGGGGAATTGCCATTAAGGACATAGACGAGTGTCAGTGCAGGTGATCAAGACTTCAGAATTGAATTGCGACCCCTTGGGGCAGCGCTAACGCATTATAATTCTTACGCTCTCCTATCATTGTAAAAAGCAGGACAAGGATTCAGAAAACTCTAGCTAAAGCGCTTTTCGACAATTAGGGGGTAAAGAAGGGGGGATGCTCCTGTTTGGTAGCCGCTTTGGCTGTTTTCAGTGTGTGCCATCCCTGTAAAAAGAGCTACATCACTGCTGAAGAGAGGGTGGAACCCCGTGGGCACTTCCTTCATAATTGTGAAAGAGTAGGAATTGCAGAGATTGAATGACGCGATCGCCCGATATTGAGAGTCCGGCTCCAGAATCCTCAGCGATTGTTGACAGCACCCTTGAGGCAAGCGACCCCATTGACCCTGAGGATGAACTGCCTAATGAAGTGGAAATGTCCCTCTGGGATCACCTTGAGGAGTTGCGACAGCGGCTCTTTGTTGTCCTCGGCACTGTTGCTGTCACCATTGTTCTTTGCTTTACCCAAGTCCGCTGGATCATTCAGTTCCTTGAAAAACCAGCCCATGGTGCGAAATTCCTGCAACTAAGTCCGGGGGAGTACTTTTTTGTCTCCTGTAAAGCGGCGGCCTACAGTGGCATCCTCCTAGCGACGCCGATGATTCTCTACCAAGCCATCCGTTTTATCCTGCCGGGATTGACACGACGTGAGCAACGCTTGCTGGCACCGGTGGTTTTTGGTTCATCCATTCTCTTTATTGCCGGTTTGGCCTTTGCCTATACCCTCTTGGCACCCGCAGCCCTTGGCTTTTTCATTAACTATGGGGCAGATGTGGTTGAGCAACTGTGGTCGATCGATCGCTATGTGGATTTTATTTTGCTATTGCTCCTTGCCACCGGCCTCGCCTTCCAAGTCCCGATTCTCCAGTTGGTACTCATTGCCCTCGGCATTGTTTCCATCCCGCAAATGCTCAGCCAATGGCGCTACGTGGTGATTATTGCCGTAGCCGTGGCAGCGGTTTTGACCCCCTCCATTGATCCGATTACTCAAGGACTGTTGGCGGGTGCTCTGCTTGCCCTCTACTTTACGGGGATTGGCTTGGCCAAGCTGATGGGGGTGGGGCGTTCTGAGGCTTAAACTTGCAATACCCTCAAAAAAGACTCAATCAGAAAAGATGATTTTGGCGATAAAAATCAATTATCGCGATCGCCCCTCGAACTTATCAAGGCTCTCAATAGAGATGATATGCTGATGTTGCCAAATTAGTGCATCCCTTCGCGATCGCAAGAATGGCATTACTTTAACAAATTTTTGTGTTTAGGAGCGGTCTTCATGCCCATTGCCCTTGGGATGGTAGAAGTACTGGGTCATCCCCCTGCCTTAGCCGTTGCCGATGTCATGGTGAAAGCGGCGCGTGTTACCCTTGTGGGCTATGAAGTGGTCAGTGGTGCTCGCCTGACGATTATTGTGCGCGGCGACGTTTCTGAAGTGCAAATTGCGGTTGCAGCGGGTGTGGAAGCCGCCAAGAAAATTCCAGCTCAAAGTCCTAAGGAAAAAACGCTCTATCTGTCGTCAACGGTGATCCCGCGCCCCCACGAGAATTTAGAGGCCGTTTTCCCGAAAATGCGGTTCCAATATGGCGATGGCTGGGAGCGTTTTCTCGTTTAGCAGCCTTGGGAAAAGTTCTCTAAAGCTTCTCTAATGAGCAAAGCTCCACCGCCCAGATAATTGCCTCAGAAGGGAGCACCCCCCAATCAACTATCTCAACAGTGAAGCCTCAAAATCGCTAGGAAACAGTTTTAGAGGGGTACCTAGGCTAGACCAGTGTTGACCCCCGGCTTACCCGTAAACAGTTCCACTTTCACAATTTTGCCACCCATTTTTTGGATGCGTTGTTGCTCGCGGAACCAGTTTTCGTAGGGCACCAGTTTTGTGAAATAGGTGTTTTGCAGTTCGCGCTGGGTGCGAATACGGGTTTGACTCGGCACACAGGCGGTAATTTTGAACATGCGCATGGGATGGGACTCCAAATCTGTGTGGGGTGATTACACGTCTGGGAGCTAAAGGCCAGACTCAGACTGTTTAAGCACAATTGCCATGACAGGCTGACACTCTAACCCCTAACTCCCAGACAGATGTGCGACTGGAGAGCTGTACTTAGCTTAAGCCAGAGCAGATGTAGTCAAAGTAGATGCCCATTTCTTTGCCGGCATCGGCACCCACCAAGCTGGCGGTGACTTCTTTCATGGCTTGGATGGCTTGCACAGTGGCAGCGATGGGCACACCCAAGGAGTTGTAGGTTTCTTTCAACCCATTGAGCACCCGCTCATCGAGGATGGAAGGATCCCCAGCCAGCATGGCATAGGTGGCATAGCGCAGGTAGTAGTCGAGGTCGCGGATACAGGCCGCATAGCGACGGGTGGTGTACATGTTGCCACCGGGACGGGTGATGTCAGAGTAGAGCAGAGATTTGGCCACTGCTTCTTTGACGATATTGGCGGCATTGGCGCTGATCACGGTCGCAGCACGCACCCGCAGTTCGCCAGTTGCGAAGTAAGCTTTCAGCTTCTCCATGGCGGCGGTGTCGAGGTATTTGCCTTGCACGTCAGAGGCGTTGATGACAGCGGTAATCGCGTCTTGCATAGTTCTTTTTCCTCAAAAACTGATTTGGATGATGGATCAATGAAGGATGCTGAGGCGACCTACTGCATGGCGCCAATCACGAAGTCAAAGTAAGAACCGGCTTCAGCGGCATCTTCTGCAGACAGCAGCGAGGAAGCGACGTTCTTCATGGCGCGGATCCCTTCGGCCACGGCAGGAATGGGGGTGCCGAGGGAGTTGTACATTTCACGCACACCCACCAAACCAATTTCTTCGATGGGGGTGACATCACCCGCAACAATACCGTAGGTCACAAGCCGCAGGTAGTAGTCGAGGTCACGCAGGCAGGTGGCGGTCATTTCTTCACCGTAGGCATTGCCACCGGGGGAGACCACATCAGGCCGTTTTTGGAAGAGTTGATCGCCCGCTTGCTTGACAATCCGCTCGCGGTTTTCGGTCAGGGTTTGGGCAATGCGCAGACGGCGCTCGCCGGTGCTGACAAAGCTTTTAATGCGATCCAGTTCACCGGGGCTGAGGTAACGGGCCTCGGCATCTGCATTCACGATCGATTTCGTGACGACGCTCATTGAGTTCCTCCAAAGTTGGAATTGTAAAACAAGGGTCTTGATAATGTGGCATTTGCCATTGGAATGTTACGATTCACCGCACTCCTGTAGGAGAGATAGGTACGGCGATGGACCCGACGGGCTGACGTAACCTTCCGCAAACATTCTCAGGCATAGGGGGGACATCTCCCACATCATCGCAATCCTTTTTAACATTCTTAACATTTTTTCAAAAATCTGCTAAGGGCAGCTATTCCAGCCATTCGATAATGCGGGTGCCAAGGTTGAGGGGAATATTCACCGCTTTGCCGAGGCGGGGTTTCTCACGGGTGGTCTCAATAAAGGTGCAAACTTGCTGGGCACAGCCCCAGTCATTGAGGTGCTGGGCGATCGCCCCAAGGTGGGCGGCATAATCTTCAGGCGTATCGGGATAGGAGGCCTGCTCGAGGTAACGCCACATCACTTGCAAAAAGATGCGATCGCCCACGCGGCGAAACTGAAGGTCAAAGGAGCGCCCCCATTTGCGCAGGAGCAAGGCATGGAGTTCATCACCAGTGAGGGGCGTCAGCATTGGCAAGAATTTCAGCCCTTGCGGCTAGGACGGCTCGGACAGTGTGATAATAGTTAACAAACGTAATTATTTTACGGCTGTTCGTTTCGATTCCTTAGTAAATAAGCGTAAACCATGGCTCAAGTTTCTGGAATGTCTGATGTGCCCGATATGGGGCGGCGACAGTTTATGAACCTGCTGACGTTTGGTACCATTACCGGTACAGCGTTGGGCGCTCTGTACCCTGTCGTCAAGTATTTCATTCCGCCCTCCAGTGGCGGCACGGGTGGTGGTGTAGTTGCCAAGGATGCATTAGGCAACGATATTAAGGTTTCCGACTACCTGACGAAGCACCTGCCGGGCGATCGCTCCCTTGCTCAAGGGATTAAAGGGGATCCCACCTACGTGATTGTTACTGAGGATCACCAAATTGCCAATTACGGCTTGAATGCCGTCTGCACTCACCTTGGCTGCGTGGTGCCTTGGAATGTCAGTGAAAACAAGTTCATTTGCCCCTGCCACGGCTCTCAATACGACAGCACGGGTAAAGTGGTGCGTGGCCCTGCTCCCCTCTCCTTGGCACTGGTGAATGCCACGGTTACCGAAGATGACAAACTGGTGTTTACCCCTTGGACGGAAACCGATTTCCGCACGGGCAAAGAACCTTGGTGGACGTAAAAAGAAATTAGGGAGTGGTATGAAACGCTTTTTCAAATCGTTGACGCTGGCGATCGCCCTTGCCGCCAGTGTGCTTCTTTGGTCACCGCAAGCACAGGCCTATCCATTTTATGCGCAGCAGGGCTATGACAGTCCTCGCGAAGCGACCGGGCGAATTGTCTGTGCCAACTGTCACCTCGCCGCCAAACCCACCCAAGTGGAAGTGCCCCAAGCCGTCACCCCCGATTCCGTTTTTGAAGCCGTGGTGAAAATTCCCTACGACACCCGTGTGCAACAGGTGTTGGGGGATGGCTCTAAGGGCGGTCTGAACGTCGGTGCAGTTCTCATGCTGCCCGAGGGTTTCAAAATTGCTCCTCCCGATCGCATTCCCGAGGAGTTACAAGCCAAAACCAGCGGCATTTACTACCAGCCCTACAGTGAGGACAAGCAAAACATTATTCTGGTGGGGCCCTTACCGGGTGAGCAGTATCAGGAAATTGTTTTCCCCGTCCTCGCCCCCAACCCTGCCACGGATAAATCGATCCACTTCGGTAAATACTCCGTTCACGCTGGGGGCAACCGCGGTCGCGGCCAAGTCTATCCCAATGGTGAAAAGAGCAACAATAACGTCTTTACTGCACCGATCGCGGGCACGATTACCAGTATTACCGCTAACCCCGATGGCAGTACTGCGGTGGTGATCACCCCCGAGAGTGGTGAAGCAGTGACAGAGACCATTCCCGCTGGCCCTGACCTCATTGTCAGTGAAGGCCAAACGGTGGCAGCGGGTGAAGCCCTCACCAACAATCCCAATGTGGGTGGTTTTGGGCAAAAGGATACGGAAATTGTCCTGCAGGATCCCAACCGCATTAAGTGGCTGTTGGTCTTCTTTGCCGCCATCACCCTCTCGCAGATTCTGCTGGTTCTGAAGAAGAAACAGGTCGAGAAAGTGCAAGCCGCCGAGATGAGTCTCTAGGGCGTCATAGCGCCAACGCTAGTGCAATCCCTTCATGACACGATTGTGGCGATCGCCACGGCTATTGTGCCCCAGCAAGGGAGTATTGGCATTGTCCGTCTCTCAGGCGCCAAAGCAGTCGCGATCGCTCAGTCTTTATTTGAAGCCCCCGGCAAGCAGCCTTGGGAATCCCATCGCATTCTCTATGGTTATGTCCGCGACCCCCAAACTGGGGAACGGGTCGATGAAGCGCTCCTGCTGTTAATGCTGGCGCCCCGCTCCTACACCCGCGAAGATGTGGTGGAATTTCACTGTCATGGTGGCCTCATCCCTGTCCAGCGCGTGCTGCAACTGTGTGTCGCCGCCGGGGCACGCCTCGCCGAGCCGGGGGAATTTACGCTACGCGCCTTCCTCAACGGTCGCCTTGATCTCACCCAAGCCGAAAGTGTGGCTGAACTGGTGGCTGCCCAATCCACAACCGCCGCTCAAATTGCTTTGGCGGGTCTGACAGGAAAATTCGCCCGCCCCCTCAAGCAGATTCGTCAGACCTGTTTATCCCTCTTGGCGGAAATTGAAGCGCGACTCGATTTTACGGACGAGCTACCCCCCCTTGACCCCGCAGCCATTGCTGAGGACATTCGCCAGCTGCAACACCAAGTGGCAGCGTTTTTGGCCACAGCAGAACGGGGAGCACTGATCCGCACTGGGCTAAAAGTGGCCATTGTGGGTCGCCCCAATGTCGGTAAGTCGAGTCTGCTCAATGCTTGGAGCCGTAGCGATCGCGCCATTGTGACAGATTTACCCGGCACCACCCGCGATATTGTCGAGTCCCAATTGGTTGTCGGTGGCATTCCAATCCAAGTACTTGATACCGCAGGCATTCGCGAGACCGATAACCTTGTCGAACAAATTGGCGTCCAGCGATCGCGCCAAGCCGCAGCCAGTGCTGATCTCATCCTCCTTGTCATTGATGCCAGTCAAGGGTGGACAGCCGCCGATCAGGAGATTTACGACCAACTCGAGCTGCAGCAGCGGCGGCAGCAAGCGCCTCAGTCCGTCTTGGTGGTTTTGAATAAAGCTGATCTCCTCAGCGAAACCGTAGAGGTTCAAGATATTCCATTGCCCATTGCCCCCATTCCCACTGTGCTGCTCTCGGCCCTCAGTCAAAGGGGAATTGAGTCTCTCGAGGACGCCATTTTAGACCTTGTCCAAGGCCAAGGGGTTACCGCCGCCAACCTAGACTTTGCCATCAACCAACGTCAAGCCGCGCTCTTGGAGCAGGTTCACCAATCCCTGAATCATGTGCTTGCGGCCATTGATGCCCAACTCCCCCTCGATTTTTGGACAATTGACCTGCATGCTGCCGCTCGTGCCCTTGGTACCCTAACCGGGGAAGAGGTGACGGAGTCTGTGCTAGAACAAATCTTTAGCCGTTTTTGCATTGGAAAATAGCCCATGCTTTGGAATACCAGCTACCGGCCGTTACTTGCTTATATCCTTCCCTATCGGCGACGGTTGCTGGTCGCTTTTTTGTGTACCCTCGGCTACGTCTCGACCATGCCGGCGATCGCCTACCTGATTGGCCAAGCGGCGAAGCTCATCGGGGCAGGGGATTTGATAGGCCTGATTCAATGGTGTGCCGCCTCCTCGCTGCTGTTTGTCGGTCGTAGTTTTTGCCAATTTGGCCAAGATGTCCTAATGTCCGATATTTCCCTACGGATTGTCTATGACATTCGGGTGCGGCTGTACCGTCATCTGCATCGTTTGGGGGTGGACTATTTTGAAAAGGCAGCGACCGGCGATCTCACCTACCGCCTCACTGAGGATGTGGATCGCATTGGCGTCATGGTCAATAGCAGTTTTCATCGCCTCATCCCCTCAACTTTAACCACGGTTGCCGTCATTGGTTATATGTTCTACCTCAACTGGCAACTGACATTGGGGACGATGATCATTGCGCCACTGATGACGTTTCTCATCGCTTGGTTTGGCAATCGGTTGTTGCGACAGTCGCGCCTGAGTCAAGCCCGCATTGCGGATTTGGCCTCCCACCTCACGGAGATTTTTTCGGGGATTCGTCTGATTAAGGCGTTTGCGGCTGAGGACTATGCTGTAGAGCAGTTTGAACAGCAGGCTGATATGAACCGTCGTGCTCGCTACCGTGCAGAACGCATTAAGTCAATGCAATACCCGGTGGTGGGGTTTCTTGAGGCTCTGAGCATTATGCTGCTGTTTATCTTGGGGGCGTGGCAAATCAATGCCGGTCATCTCACAGGGCCACAGTTCCTCAGCTTTGTTGCTGCAGTAGCGCTACTGATGGAACCCATTAATATGATTTCTGCTGATTACAATGAACTCAAGATGGCACAGGCGTCGGTGGAGCGTAGCTTTGGCCTGTTGGCTCTCGAACCCACGATCAAGGAAATGAGCCATGCGCAGCCCCTACCCCCCATTTCTGGCAAAGTGCAATACCTAGATGTGTGCTTTGGCTATGATCTAGAGCGTCCCGTGCTCAAGGACTTTAATCTCTTGGCGGAGCCGGGCGAGGTGATTGCCCTTGTGGGACATTCAGGAGCAGGTAAATCCACCATTGTTAACCTGTTGCCCCGGTTTTATGACCCCCAAGCGGGAAAAGTGTTGATTGATGGCATTGATATTAAAACTGTGACCCTGAAAAGCCTGCGGCGGCAAATTGGCATTGTTCCTCAGGAAACGATTCTTTTCTCAGGTAGTATTGCCCAAAATATTGCTTTTGGTTACTCTGAACCGGATTGGCAGCGACTGATTGAGGCCGCCAAAATCGCCAATGCCCATGACTTTATTACTCAGTTTCCCGATGGCTATCAGACATGGGTCGGGGAAAGGGGGATTAATCTCTCTGGGGGTCAACGCCAACGACTGGCGATCGCTCGTGCAGTTTATGCCGATCCGCGTATCTTGATCTTGGATGAGGCCACCTCTGCTTTGGACTCTGAATCGGAAGCCTTGGTGCAAAGTGCTCTCGAAAAGGCAATGAAGGGGCGCACCGTCTTTATTATTGCCCACCGTTTGGCCACGGTTCGTCG
Organism: Thermosynechococcus sp. QS41; assembly: GCF_031583515.1. Classification (NCBI taxonomy): domain Bacteria; kingdom Bacillati; phylum Cyanobacteriota; class Cyanophyceae; order Acaryochloridales; family Thermosynechococcaceae; genus Thermosynechococcus; species Thermosynechococcus sp. QS41. Next base: position 1,251,856 of record NZ_CP134181.1, on the reverse strand, counting down.
CGCCGATCGCATTCTTGTCTTAGAGCAGGGGCGGATCATTGAAAGTGGCAGCCATCAAGAACTACTTGCCCAGTCTGCCCGCTACGCCCAGTTCTACGCCCAGCAGTATTTCCAAGACGCGGAATGACCCCTTGTCTGATGGGCTGGCCGTTTGGATTCTATCTTCTGAATTTGGGATGAGATGTTTCCTCGACGGCAGGATGTGAAAATAGACGTTGAATTGTTCAGAGCAGCGAGGACAGCTCATGGGTAGCATTATTTCTGTGCATTCTTTTCGTGGTGGCACAGGCAAGTCAAATACAACAGCAAATCTGGGCTGTACCTTGGCAACCTTGGGCTATCGGGTGGCGATCGTGGACACGGATATTCAATCCCCCGGTATCCATGTGCTCTTTGGCCTTGAGTCGGAAGATACGGAACATGCCCTGAATGACTACCTGTGGGGACGCTGTGAAATTACTGATGTGGCGCGGGATGTCAGCCATCTGATTACGGCTCACGGCCAGCAAGCCAAAGGAGCAATCTATCTCATTCCCTCTAGCCTCAAAACCAGTGAAATTACCCGTGTGCTGCGGGAAGGCTACGATGTCGGCTTGCTCAATGATGGTTTTCAGCAGTTGCTCCAAGGGCTGAATCTCGACTTTTTGCTCATTGATACCCACCCAGGGCTGAATGAGGAAACGCTGCTCTCGATTACAGTCTCCGATGCCTTGGTGCTGATTCTGCGACCCGATCGCCAAGACTTTCAAGGAACAGCGGTCACGGTTGATGTGGCGCGGCAGCTGGATGTGCCCAAAATGGTGATGGTGGTGAACAAAGTCCCCAGCGCCTTTAATAAGGACTCCCTCAAGCAGCAGGTGGAAACGACCTATGGTGTGCCCGTTGCGGGTATCTTGCCTGTTTGTGAAGAAATGTTTCAACTGGGGAGCAGCGATATTTTCTGTTTACGCTACCCTGAGCATCCCTACAGTCTCGTTGTCAGGAGTGTTGTGCAGCATCTGTTGGATTAGGGTAGCCTAGGAGTAAGGAGACTGACTGAATTTTGATCCTTTTGATCCTTCTCGAGTGCCACTGCCAGTCACTGCCATTGAGGAACATTGCCAATGATAGACAGTCAAAATGCTAGCAGTGCTTGCGGTGGGGGTCTCAATCCAGCAGATTTGTTGGTTTTGCCCGATCGCCAGCGATCGCTCTTGACACTGATGATGCGCCAGCCAACGCCCTTCACCGTGCCAGAATTGGCTGAGCAGTTGCAGTGGTCTGCGGAAGAGGTCAGTGCCACCCTCGCAGAGGTTCGCCAACTCGGCTATGTGACAGTTGACAACGACACCTACCAAGTCAAACTCGGACGGCGGACTCCGCGCGTGCAACCCAAGCGTCAATCTCCCCGAATTGCGGCGGTTTGGGACAAGCTGGGTTAAGTCTGAGCCACTTCCTCAGTTAAACCTCTAATTATATGAGGCAACTCGTGTGGTACGCTTAATTACGCTAAGTTTCGCAGAGGAAAGTCAGGACGAGTGCGCCCAAAAGTTCTTGCTGGCAACTGGAAAATGCACAAAACTCAACAGGAGGCGGTGGCCTTCCTACAGGAGTTCTTAGGGAAATTGGTGGACACCCCCAGCGATCGCGAGGTGGTGCTCTGTGTTCCCTACACCTGTTTAAGTGTATTGTCCAAGAGTCTGCACGGAACGCGGGTGAAGCTGGGTGCCCAAAATGTCCACTGGGCGGATCAAGGGGCGTTTACAGGGGAAATTTCGCCACCGATGCTGGTGGAGTTGGGCGTGCGCTACGTGATTGTTGGCCACAGTGAGCGGCGGCAGTATTTTGGGGAAACCGATACTACGGTCAACCAACGGCTCAAGGCTGCCCAACACTATGGCCTGACCCCCATTCTCTGTGTCGGTGAAACAAAAGCCCAACGGGATGCTGGGGAAACTGAAAACCACATCCTTCAGCAGTTGACCCTGGACTTGGTGGATGTCGATCAGAGCAATTTGGTGATTGCCTACGAACCCATTTGGGCGATCGGTACGGGCGATACCTGTGAAGAAGCGGAAGCCAACCGTGTCATTGGCCTGATTCGCAGCAAGTTACAGAATCCCGATGTCCCCATTCAGTACGGTGGCTCGGTCAATGCCAACAACATTGATGCGATCATGGCGCAGCCAGAAATTGATGGGGTGCTAGTGGGTGGCGCTAGTTTGCAGCCGGAGAGTTTTGGGCGTATCGTTAATTACAAGCTCCTTTGAACATGACTTTGAGTTCGGCGCCAGTGCCCTAGATCACATCTGATCCAAGAGCTCGCGCACTGCCCTCTGCGCAGAAAAACTTAAAGATATCAACATACAGCCCTTTCCCAAGCATGGCATGCACTACGACTCCAGAGCGCAATGCTGTGTATGTAGCCAAGAAAAGGGTCGGAGCGAGCGACTTATTACAACTGTTATCGTTTGCTGGGCGATTTCTTCATTTTCTTTTAGGATCGAAGTAAGGCTGAGCGATGCCCAAAGGAGGCCGACGATGCGCCAACAACTCTTCAGTGCTTTGACAGTTTTAGCTGCTTTTGTTGGTCTCAGCAGTGCTGCTGTGGCACAGCCCATGGCGATCGCCACCCTCACACCTCCTGAACTGCAAGAACTGCAACGCCTCGTGCCCCGCAGTGCCGAGGACTACTACAACGTGGGATTAATGCACCAAGGTACGGGTGATCTGGCCGCTGCCATTCATGCCTTTAGCCAAGCAATCAGACTCAACCCCAGTGCTGACTACTACTTTGCGCGCGGCCTAGCCTACTATGACCAAGGGGATATGCAGCGGGCGATCGCGGACTTTAGCACTGCGCTGCGCAACGATCCCCAGTTTATTGCCGCCTACTACAACCGCGGCATGGCCTATCTGGCTCTGCAAAACTACACAGCGGCGATTGCCGACTTTGATGCTGCCCTAGCACGGGATCCGCAATTTGTTGCTGCCTACTATAGTCGGGGCATGGCTCACTTCGATAGTGGCAATGTGGAATTGGCGCAACGGGACTATGAGCGTGCTCGCGCTCTCAACCCAGCGATGACAGCCCAGTACTACGATCGCGCCCCCCGTCCCCTCACTGGCGGTCCCTAGTGCCTGAAGCCACCGATTGCGGCGATAATAGGGGAATAATGTGCATGATGAGGATGAGCGATCGCGCCTATGCCCAGAACCCCTTCTGAATTTGCGGTGCATTTATTTCTGGATGGCGGTCACCGTGAGGAGGTGCGCTTCCCCACCATTCAAGACTTCCAGAAGTGGTACAGCAACGAGTTAGTGGCCAAAGCAGATTCCAACGACTTTATTTCCGTTCCCATTAAAAACATTCAAGGGGAATACATGGTGGTGCGCCCCTCAAAGGTATTTGCAATTCGGGTAGAACCCGTGTTTGCCTCTAGTGTGGATCGGTTTGCCTAACGTCTATGGCGGGTTTATTCGCAGGATGGGTTCAGGGGGTCGTGATCCTCGCAACAAGCGCGATCGCCACAGCACCAACGGTTGCTCCCTTAACGCGCCAAAGCCAACTGCCCCCAAGGGTTGCCCTAGATACGGCCCTCTGGCAATCCCCCAGGGAACGAGCACGACTGCTGCAAGCCATTGATCATAGTTTGCGTTACCTGCGCACCGATAAAGCGCGCCGCGACTACGCCGCCTACACTGCTCCCGGTCAACCCGGCGCCGCCCTTGGCCCCAATCTCCATCAGCGAGTGATCCGCTCCCTCGAACGCTTTCGCCATCTGGTACAAACCCGTCGCTCTGCGGCAGAACTGCAAGCATCTGTCAAGCGAGAATTTGTCTTTTATCAATCCATTGGCACCGATGGCCAAGGGCGAGTGGATTTCACGGGCTATTATGCACCGACGTATCGTGCCAGCTTAGTGCCCACCGCAGAATACCGCTATCCCCTATTTCGTCGCCCCCCCAATTTTGAGCAGTGGCGAGAGCCGCACCCAACCCGCTTGGAACTGGAAGGGGCGGATGGTCAGCAGTGGCGCAATGGGCCTTTGCGGGGTCTGGAACTGGTCTATTTGCGCGATCGCCTAGAGGCCTTTCTGGTTCACGTCCAAGGGTCGGCTGAGCTGCAACTGCCCGATGGTCGCCGCTTTACGGTGGGCTATGCCGGTAAGACCAATCACCCCTACACGAGTATTGGCCAAGAACTCATTCGCGATGGCAAAATTCCCCGTGAGGAACTGACGCTACCGCGCCTCATGGCTTACTTTGAGGCCAACCCCGCTGAGTTAGATCGCTATTTACCTCGCAATGCCAGCTTTGTCTTTTTTGAACATACCCAAGGGCGCCCCCCCACGGGCAGTCTCTCAACGCCGGTGATTCCAGAGCGTTCGATCGCCACTGATAAGTCCCTGATGCCTCCGGGTGCCTTGGCGGTGATCAACACGAAAATTCCCCTCAAAGCCCAAGGCCAATGGCAGCAAACCCCCGTCAGCCGTTTTGTTTTGGATCAGGATACGGGGAGTGCCATTCGCGGGCCGGGTCGTGTCGATATTTTCATGGGCACGGGGGAGGTGGCCAAAGCGCGGGCGGGTCTGATCAATACACCGGGGCAGTTGTACTATTTGCTCCTGCGGGAATAGCTAGGGCTGCAGCGCTACTTTAATCACTTGGCGCGCCTTCATTGCTTGCAAGACGTTTTCAATCTCCGTGAGGGGGGCTTGGCCACTAATCAGTTTCTCGAAAGGCAATGTGCCGCTGGCAATCAGTTGCAAGGCTTGGCGGACAAATGTGGGTGTGTTGTGAAAGACCCCCTTGAGGGTGAGTTCTTCGTAGTGCAGGCGTTCGGTATCAACGCGGATCGAAGTTTCGCGGGGGCAGCCACCAAAGAGGTTAATGGTGGCACCGGGGCGACCACAGGCGATCGCCGTTTCCCAGACTTCAGGTACGCCAGTGGCTTCAATGACAATATCGGCACCCCGTCCTTGGGTCCAGTCTTTAACCACAGCAGGAATATCGCTGCACTGGTGATGATTTACTATCTGCTCTGCCCCGAATGTGCGGGCGATCGCCAGCCGCTGATCGGAACCGCCAAAGGCGAGAACCCGTGCTCCCTGCTGTGCCAGAACCCCCATAAACATCAGGCCAATGGCACCATCCCCCAGCACCACAATTTGCGGTGGACTTGGCCACGTTTCAACCATTGCGGGGTCAAAGCCAGAGCGAGCCACACCGTGGAGGACACAGGCGAGGGGTTCGGTGAGGGCAGCTAAGGCAAAGGAGAGGGACGCCGGAATAGGCAGCAGATTCTGGCGGACGATGCTGGCGGGAATTTTTAGATACTCGGCAAACGTGCCATTGTTAAACTCCAGATGGGGACAGAGAGAAAAGGCTTGGCGTTGGCAGTAAAAACACTGGCCACAGGGGGCAGAATTATTCGCTACCACGCGATCGCCCACCTGCCAGCCGGTCACCCCAGCCCCAAGGGCAACAATTTCCCCGGCCGCTTCATGGCCAAAGAGAATCGGTGGCGTTAGCATCCGTGCATGACCGCCGCGCCGCCATACCTTCAAATCGGTACCACAGGTAGTGGCAGCCTGAACACGAATCACCACTTCTCCGGGACCGGGCGTGGGATCGGCGACGGTTTCAATGCGGACATCTTCTTTGCCGTAGAGTACTGCTGCTTTCATTGCACTTCCCCCATCAAGCCAACCATTGCAGGAGGCCACAGAGCAGTCCCAAGAGGGCAACCACCCCATAAAACGTACTCACCACCCGCAGTTCTGACCAGCCCCCCAATTCAAAGTGATGGTGTAGAGGGGCCATCCGCAGCAGCCGTTTGCCCACGCCATCGGAACCTTTGGTTGCTTTGTAGTAGAGCACTTGGGCAATGACTGAGAGAGACTCCACAAAGAAAAGACCACTGACAATCAACAGTTCCCAGAGGTGATGACTGGCCAAGCCAATGCCCGCAAGGAGTGCCCCAAGGGCTAGGGAACCCGTATCCCCCATAAACACCCGTGCCGGATGGTGATTGTGCCAGAGAAAGCCGAGGCAGGCACCACTCATGACCACTGCCAGAATTTGCAAATCGGGATGGGCGGTCAGAATCATGCCTAAAGCGAGGAGGGCGATCGCCGCCGTGCCCGCGGCAAGACCATCGAGACCATCGGTGAGATTGAGGGCATTCCCTTCCGCCATCGGCACAAAAATCGCCAAAGGGATAAAGGCGATCCCTAAAGGCCAAACCCACCCCCAAGGCGCGGTCACCACCGCTGCCGTTGGATCACTGCCCACCAGCCAAGCACAAAAAAGAGCTGCCCCAATGCCCTCAAGGAGGAGCCGCAGCCGCGCCGATAACCCTTTGTTGGATTTGCGCCGCAGAACTTGCCAGTCATCCCACCAGCCAATGGCGGCATACCAGAGAACAAGGAGGGCGATCGCCCCCACCGTTGCGGATACTTTCCCCTGCGCAACTCCAGTCCACAGGAGGGCTAGACCTAACCCCGTCGGCACAAAAAAGATTCCCCCCATTGTCGGTGTGCCCGATTTTTGCAGGTGAGATTGTGGACCATCTTCGCGAATAATCTGCCCAGTTTTCAACCGCCGCAACAGGGGCACCACCGCCATCCCTAGCCCTACAACGATGGCAAAGCTCACCAACCAAGGCAGTGTCAAGGTTTTCAACGGCTGTTGCCAGTGGTTTGCTCCGGTATCGTAGGCAATGCTAGCCATGAGCAGGCCAATAGCGAGAAGGCCAAAAAGTCGCTGTCCTGTCAGCCAACGGGGTTCAATGGCAGCCGTGGTTTTGGTGGAGGGCATGGGGATAGCTCTAGCACATCACTCCGATAATAGGGGGATTGGTGCCCTACTCCTCAAGCCCTAGGTCATCTTCTTCGTCGTAATCGCCCAAGGAGTCACCAACAAATTCCTCAATTTCACCCATATCATCGAGGGTGCTATCCACGATCGGGTCTGTCTCATTGGCATCACGGGCAATTAATCGACCCGTTTGCTGTAACCATTCCAAAATGGAGCGATCGGAACGACCCGCAGTGGTTAAGTTCTTTTGGGAAATGGGTTCTTCGTACAAAGAGGGGTTGTATAGGGTCATAGGGCTAAGGTGAACGGTGTTGTAGTAGTCCAATCCTCTACTTTAACGTTTGCCCCTAGGAATGTAAATCTGCGTTTTGTGGCGATCGCCCAAAGTGGCACATTCTCTGGAACCTGCCTAGACTAGAGAAGTCCCTAAAGAATGGGCATGAAACTTTGATACACGAAGGATAGAAACAATGTCTTTACTCAAAAAATCATCCATCTCTTTGACGGTTTTAAGTGCGGTGTCCCTCGGCGGGGGGGCGATCGCTGCTCCCTACCCCCCAGAAGTGGTTTCCCGATTTACCAGTGAATGTACGACTGCCCTGCAACAACAGGTGCCGCAAATGGCGCAATACGGCAATGCCTACTGTACCTGTGTGATCAATGAACTGCAATCCTCGCTCACCTTGGCAGAATTTCAGGCGATCGGTGAAGATGTACAGACCAATGTCACTCCCGAAGTGCGCCAGATGCTCACCAACACGGCACAAACCTGCCTGCAACGAGTCACCCAGTAGTGCAGGGGGGAGAAATCCCCCCCAATATGTTCCTAGACTGCGCTTAGAAATTGAGCGGCAGCGGCTTGCAGATCGGCGACTTTATCGAGTTTTTCCCAAGGTAGGTCGAGGTCATGACGCCCAAAGTGACCGTAGGCAGCCACATCTTGGTAGAAGCGACCACCGCGCTCCTGGGGCAAGTGGCGCAGACCAAAGGTTTGGATAATGGCAGCGGGGCGCAGATCAAAGTGGGTTGTAATTAACTCCAGCAGTTGCTCTGGGGCAAGTTTACCCGTGCCAAAGGTATCCACAAAGAGGCTCATGGGGCGAGCCACACCAATGGCATAGCTAATCTGTAACTCGCATTTGTCGGCTAGGCCTGCGGCCACAATGTTTTTGGCAATGTAACGAGCCATGTAGGCAGCACTGCGATCGACCTTGGTGGGGTCTTTCCCGGAAAAGGCACCGCCCCCGTGACGGGCATAACCACCGTAGGTATCCACCACCAGTTTGCGTCCTGTGAGTCCCGAATCCCCCTGAGGACCACCAATGACAAATTTGCCCGTGGGGTTGACGAGAAAGCGGGTCTTGTCATCGGGTTTAATTGCCAGATCCGCAAAGACAGGGTTGACGACGGCTTCCCATAGATCGGCTTTAATCTTTTCTTGAACGGCGGCTTCGTCGCTGATGTCACCAATGGTGGCCGTGTGTTGGGTGGAAATCAGGATGGTATCAATGCCCACCGGCTGGCCATCTTCGTAGATGACAGTGACTTGAGTTTTGCCATCGGGACGCAGATAAGGAAGTTGACCCGTTTTGCGGACAGCAGCCAAGCGACGCGCCATGCGGTGAGCCAAGCTAATGGGCAGGGGCATATACTCAGGGGTTTCATTGCAGGCATAGCCAAACATAATGCCCTGATCACCGGCGCCAACGCGATCTAATTCGGCATCACTGAGACGTTCCCGTGCTTCTTGAGCCGTGTCCACCCCTCGGGCAATATCGGGGGATTGCTCATCAAGGGCAACGATAACGGCACAGCTATTGGCGGCAAAGCCATTTTCAGCATCAGTGTAGCCAATTTCACGGATTTTCTGCCGTGCTAGGTTGACGTAGTTGACCTGTGCTTTGGTGGTAATTTCCCCAGTAATCAGCACCAGACCCGTATTCACGACGACCTCAGCGGCAACGCGACTTTGGGGGTCTTGGGTGAGCAGCGCATCCAGAATGGCATCGGCAATTTGGTCGCAAATCTTATCGGGGTGGCCTTCGGTGACGGACTCCGAACTAAATAAGTAACGCAAGATAACACTCCTATGGCATGGGTTGTTGAAAGAACTGCAAGAAATTGGTTTATGGTAACACGGACTTTTGACTAAAAAACAAGGATTGGTTTCTAAATCCTAGGATTATACCTGAGCAGTAGGACACACGAGTGATTGTGATGATTGGCTAGACTAGGGGCAGATTTTAGGCGTTTCAAGTTGTATGTCTGCTTTACGCTATGCCTATTATCCCGGTTGTGTGGCTCAAGGGGCCTGTCGGGAATTAGACCTCTCAACGCGGGCGATCGCCCCCCTGTTGAATATCGAGCTGGTGGAACTGAAGGAAGCCAGTTGTTGTGGCTCAGGCACGTTTAAGGAGAATTCGTGGCTGCTAGAAGATACCGTCAATGCCCGCAACATTGCCCTTGCCGAACAGTTGGCTTTGCCCCTGTTGACCCATTGCAGCACCTGTCAGGGGGTGATTGGCCATGTGGATGAACGCCTCAAGACCTTTCAGCGCGATCGCCCGGCGTACGTGGCAGAAATTAACCAAGTGTTGACGCAACAGGGCTGCGCTCCTTACCAAGGCACCACAGAAGTGAAGCATTTGCTCTGGGCGATTATCGGCGATGTGGGCATTGACGAGTTGCGCGATCGCGTCCGTCGTCCCCTCAAGGGACTGCGCTGTGCGGCCTTTTATGGCTGCTATCTGCTGCGTGCCCAAGAGAGGCTGCCCTTTGATCACCCAATTCACCCCACCTCAATGGAACAGGTGTTTGAGGCAGTTGGGGCTACCCCCATCGAGTATGAGGGACGTACCCAGTGCTGTGGTTGGCCCATTTCCAGCTATGCGACGGCGGCCAGTTTTGCCATGGCGGCACAACGACTCCAGAGCGCGATCGCCCATGGCGCGGATTGCATTGTCACCCCCTGTCCCCTCTGTCATTTGAATCTGGATGCTCGCCAACCAGAAATTGCCCAGCAGGTGGGAGTTACCCTCAATTTGCCGATTCTCCATCTGCCGCAACTGGTGGGTCTAGCCCTTGGCCTGCGTCCTGAGGAACTGGGTTTGAGAAAACACGTGGTTTCAATGCAACCGGTGTTGGCAAAACTGGGGCTTTAGCTGATTGCCAAGAGGCCTGATTCAGTGCAGATAGCTTGCAGTGGCTGATCCCACGGGTCACGGGGCAATTCTGCTAGAAGGGCTGACTCAAAGACAATTCCCCAGCGACACACGTGCTGCCAATCGGGGTGGGCAAAGAGGCGATCAAAAAAACCGGCGCCATAGCCGAGACGGTAGCCTTGGCGATCGCAGGCAACGGCAGGCACTAGGCAGAGATCAACACACGCTGGATCAATCGGGGGCGCTTCGGGGGGCGGTTGCCAAAGGCCATAGCGTCCTTGCTGGAGAGTGTCTTGGTTGCCATTAAAACAATGCCACCGCAAATCCTGACCCACGACACGGGGCAAGCCCCACTGTTTCGGGAGTGACCAGAGGAAGCGCAAGTCGGGTTCGCGGCGATGGGGCACATAGGTCAACACTGTGGTTGCCTGTTGAAACTGGGGATGATCAAGCAAGTGCTGACAAATGCGCTGACTGCGATCTTGCCACTCGCGATCGCTCAGGTGCTGCCGCCATTCAAGATAGTGTTGTCGCAGTTTGACTTTATCGCTCATTGATTTTCTGGGCACCAAAGCCACAAGTTAAGATAGAGGCCAAAGTGAGTGTTTAGCCTGAGGAACGATGCAACTGTCCCCCCCAAGAAAAAGACAAGCTCCTGATTTTTGCCGCCGCTCTTGTGGCCGAACGTCGTAAAGCACGGGGTCTCAAGCTCAATTATCCCGAAGCAGTGGCCTATATTTCTGCTGCCATTTTGGAAGCGGCGCGGGAGGGGCGCACAGTTGCTGATTTGATGAACTATGGCACAACGCTGCTCAGCCGTGACGATGTCATGGAGGGGGTGCCAGAAATGCCCACAGAAGTACAAGTCGAAGCAACATTTCCCGATGGCACGAAGCGGGTGACCGTGCATACCCCCATTCGCTGAAGCCTCAAAAAGCCCTAGGATAGCGCCAATCGCTGATTAGCAGCACATCTCCAAGGAAAACGGGGAGAATTTTTATGGTCATTCAAATCCCGATAAAAATAGTCGGATATATTTGACAGGGCGATCGCCCCCTGCTAGGATGGTCAACAACTTGTCTGAGGCAGTCTGACACCCATGACCGCAACCCTTAGCTCCACCACCGCAACCGCCTACTTTACCCACCTCAAATGCAAAGAGTGTGGCGCCGAGTACGAACCCCAAGCCATTCATGTCTGCGAATACTGTTTTGGCCCCCTAGAGGTGAAGTACGATCTGAGCCAATTGGCGGCAGCCGTAACGCGCAGCACGATTGAGGCGGGGCCAAAGTCCATTTGGCGTTACCGTCCCTTTTTGCCTGTGACATCGCCCAACCCCATTGATGTGGGCACAGGGATGACTCCCCTCGTCAAAGCCCAGCGGCTGGCTCGGCGACTCGGACTCAAGCATCTGTACATCAAAAACGATGCCGTGAATATGCCCACCTTGAGCTTCAAGGATCGGGTGGTATCGGTGGCGTTGACGCGGGCGCGGGAATTGGGTTTTACGACCGTCTCCTGTGCCAGTACCGGCAATTTGGCGAATTCAACGGCGGCGATCGCGGCTCATGCAGGGCTAGATTGCTGTGTCTTTATTCCAGCAGATTTGGAAGCGGGTAAGGTCTTGGGGACGCTCATCTATGGGCCAACGGTAATGGCCGTTGAGGGCAACTACGACCAAGTGAATCGCCTGTGCTCGGAAGTGGCGAATACCCACGGGTGGGGGTTTGTCAATATCAATTTGCGCCCCTACTATTCGGAAGGGTCAAAGACGCTCGGTTATGAGGTGATTGAACAGTTGGGCTGGCAGCTTCCTGACCACATTGTGGCTCCCTTGGCTTCTGGCTCTCTGTTCACGAAAATTTACAAGGGCTTCCGCGAATTTGTGGAAGTGGGTCTGGTGGCGGATAAACCCGTGCGCTGTAGTGGTGCCCAAGCGGTGGGCTGCTCCCCCATTGCCCAAGCCTATGCCGAGGGGCGGGATTTTGTGGCACCCGTGAAGCCCAACACCATTGCTAAGTCCATTGCCATTGGTAACCCCGCCGATGGGGTCTATGCCCTAGAGATTGCCCGCAAAACCAATGGGGCGATCGCTGCGGCCACCGATGAAGAAATTGTGGCAGGCATTAAGCTGCTGGCGGAAACGGAAGGTATTTTCACGGAAACCGCTGGCGGTACCACAATTGCCGTTCTTAAAAAATTGGTGGAATCGGGCAAAATTGACCCCGAAGAGGTGACGGTGGTCTATATCACCGGCAACGGCCTGAAAACCCAAGAGGCAGTGCAAAACGACATTGGTCAACCCCTGACGATCCAACCCAAGTTGGCTAGCTTTGAGCGTGCCTTGGAGCGATCGCGCACCCTCGAACGGTTGGATTGGCAACCGGTATTGGTCTAGTCGGTTTTTCCGACGCTGTGTTGAAATTTATGGATGGTTTGTAGAGGTCTATGGCTGTTACTGTTTTGATTCCGACGCCCTTGCAAAAGCTCACCCGCGATCAAGCAACGGTGGAGTGTCAAGCCCAATCGATCGCTGAGCTTCTGGAAAAGCTAGAGCAGGACTGCCCCGGCATTAAAGGGCGCCTCTGCGATGAAAGTGGCCAACTGCGGCGATTTGTCAATTTCTACGTCAACAATGAGGATATTCGCTTCCTCAATGGCATTGAAACGCCCCTCAAGGATGGCGACGAAGTCAGCATCATTCCCGCGATCGCTGGCGGCTAAGCAAGAGGAATTTGCTCCTGTTGAGATGATTGAACCCTGATTTTAGCTCTGGGGGAAGGGAGAGACCCAAAAGCGATTGGAGTTCCTCTTCGGTGTAGATTTGCGCCGTCAGGGGCTGATTTTTAAGCCATGCTGCAAGCCGCTGATAGAGGACGCGATCGCCGCCAAGGTATCCACCGCTTCTTGGGAAGAGATTTGTTAGGATCAGGGCACTGTTTGCCGCTGCTGTTCGATGGTTCAGTCTTGGTTACAGCCCATTGCCAATTCCCCGATACTAGCTCCCGCCAAAGATGTTGAGGATTCCCTGCTGCTGCGCCTAGGGGTCTTGGGCATGGTGATTGTTGGCCTAGTGGCAACTGATGTGGCGGCGGATACTGCCAATAGTCTCTGGGCAGTTCCCCTCTCCATTGCGGGCTTTAGTTGGAGTTGGTGGGCACGGCGGCAAAGAAATGTGGTGGCAAAGCTGGCGATCGCCGTTGGGATGTTGACGGCATTAGCGGTCTTTTTGGCGCGGTTGGCAGCACTGAACCAGGATTCACGGATTTTGCTGACGGAACTCTTGATTCAACTGCAAGTGCTCCATAGCTTTGACCTGCCCCGCCGCAAAGATTTGGGCTACTCAATGGTCATTGCCCTGATTTTAATTAGTGTGGCGGCCACCCTCAGTCAAACCATGACCTTTGGGCTGTTTCTTGTGATCTTTCTGGCGATCGCCCTACCCGTACTCGTCCTTGACTACCGCTCGCGCCTTGGCCTACTCTCCACCACCCTGAAATCCCTGCGCTTGCCTTGGCGGCAGTGGGTCGGCCTCTTTGCCCTGATTCTCGGCTTGGGGATGGTGGTCTTTGTGCTGCTGCCGCGCTTCCCCGGCTATCAAATTCGCACCTTGCCTGTCAGTGCTGAAATTCAAGTGGCAGGGGAGTTTGACCAAACCCGGGTGATCAATCCGGGCTATGTCAGTGGCCGTGGTGGTGGTGGTGTTGGCGAGGAACTGGCCAATCAAACCTTTGACCCGAACTTTTACTATGGCTTTGGTTCTGAGATTGATCAGACCTTGGGCGGGATCATGACGCCTAGGGAGTTAATGCGGGTGCGATCGCAAGCCCCCGGCTTTTGGCGCGTCCTTGCCTTTGATGAATATACGGGGCGGGGTTGGCGCATTAGTCGCAACGATAAGGCAGAAGTGCTGCGGCGTTCCCCTTGGAGTTTTCGCTATCTGCTGCCACAGCAACTCTCCCAAATGCCGACGCGGGAAGTGATTCAGACCTATACCATTGTCTCTGAGTTTAGTAACCTGATTCCCCATCTCTACGAACCCCGCGAACTCTATTTTCCCACCCGTGAAATTGCCCGTGACCCCGAGGGTGGCCTGCGTGCGCCGGTGCCCTTGCCCGAGGGGCTGACCTATTCTGTGATTTCCCAAGTGCCCGTGCGCGATCGCTCCCTGTTGCGCAGAGCGCCAAAATTAAATCACACCGTAGGCTATCAGTCCTACCTTGAAGTCCCCCCTGACCTGAAACCACGGCTGCAAGCGCTGGCCAAAGACCTCCTTGCCAAGGCCGATCGCTCGATTCCCGAACCCTACGAGCAAGCTCTCTACCTCACCCAAGCCCTGAAGCAATCCTATGCCCTGAAAACCGATATTCCCGAACTAGGCAAAGATCAAGACTTGGTCGCAGCCTTTCTGTTTGAGTGGCGCGGCGGCTATCCCGATCACTTTTCCACGGCGTTGACGCTGCTACTGCGCAGTATTGGCATTCCCACGCGCTTGGTCACCGGTTTAGGAACGGGGGAATTTAACCCCTTCACGGGCTTGTATGTGGTGCGCAATACCGATGCCTATGCCCTGACGGAAGCCTACTTTCCCAATTTGGGCTGGTTTCTCTTTGATCCAATTCCGGGGCACAATCTCTATCCAGCCACCCTAGAGGTAGATCAGACCTTTAGCGTCCTCCAGCAGTTTTGGCAGTGGGTCACGGGATGGTTGCCGACCCCGGTGACGGGATTTTTTGGCATTATCTTTGCTACCCTCGAAACTGCTTTGCAAAAATTCTTTGATCTGTTTAGCCAAGGGCTGGGGGGGATTGTCCAAGGGATTTTGATTCTCTTTGGTGGCGTCATTGTGGTCTGGGGTTTGTGGTACGCTCTCCAGACGTGGCGATATCGTCAACGCCTGCAAAAACTGCCGCCGATCGCCCGCCTCTATGTACAAATGCTCGATGGTCTCGCCCAGCAGGGATTACCGAAGCGACCCAATCAAACTCCGTGGGAATACGCGCGATCGCTGCAAACCGCTGGCCGTCTTGATGCCGTCAGTCAGCGAGCCATTGAAACCCTGACGCAGGCCTATGTGGCTTGGCGCTATGGTGGTGATCAGCCCCCCTTGCCACCCCTGAAACGCGCCCTGAATCAACTGCGACAACAACGCTGGCGATCGCTGCAACGCACGGTAGCGGATCTGCGCCGTCGTTAATCCTTGTCCTTGGGGCTGTCATCGGCGAGGACATCATCGCTCACTAGTTCGGTCACCAGCACCTTATCCACGCGGTTGCCATCCATATCCACCACTTCAAAGCGCAGGCCATCGGTTTCAATGTAATCTCCCGACTGGGGAATACGCCCAAATAGCGTAATAATTAGCCCGCCAAGGGTGTGGTAGTTGGCCGTGTCCTCCTCCGGCAAGGTTTCCCGCCGCAGCAATTCCTTGAGTTCATAGGTGGAGAGCAACCCATCCAATAGCCACGAGCCATCCTCCCGCTGAATAATTTGCGGTTCCTCGCCCTCCTCGTGACGCAGGGTGCCAATAATTGCTTCAGTGATGTCGTTGAGCGTCACTAGCCCTTCAATACCCCCGTATTCATCGGTAATCAGGGCAATGTGTTGACTCGACTGGCGAAAGAGTTCAAGCACCTCGAGAGCAGGTAGGCCTTCGGGGACAAAGAGCGCTGGTTGCAAAAGCTGGCGTAGGTCAATGCTTTGCTGGGTGAGACGGGCGGCCAAAAAGTCCTTGGCTGAAATAATTCCCAAGCAGTGATCAATGGTCTCTTCGGCCACGGGAAACCGCGAATGGGAACTGGCCAGAATTTCTGTTTCTATTTCTTCAAGGGAAGATTCAATATCCAGCCACACAATATCGGTGCGGGGGGTCATGATCGACTGAATCGGGCGATCGCCCAAGTTGAAAATCCGCGCCACCATGTCCTGCTCCGCCACCTCAAAGAGACCCGCCTGTGCCCCCTGTTCAATCAGGACTTTGATTTCATCCTCTGTAACCGTTTGGTCAGCAATGGTGGTAATGCCCAATACTTGCAGGATGGTGTCTGTGGAGACGCTGAGTAAATGCACAATCGGAGCCGCTAATTTCGTCAGCCATGTCATGGGTTTGGCAATGTTGCAGGCGATCGCCTCAGGGTACGTCATGGCAATGCGCTTGGGCACCAGTTCGCCAATCACCAAGGAAAGGTATGTAATCCCCGTCACCACAAGGGCAATACTCAAAGGCTGACTATACTGCCCCAACCATGGCACGGGACTGAGGGCAGCCTGTAACCGCTGGGCAAGGGTGGCACCGCCCACGGCACCACTGAGAATCCCAATCAGGGTAATCCCAATTTGTACAGCCGATAGAAAATTATTCGGGGAGTTGGCAAGTTTCAGAGCCGCCTTCGCCTTGCGTTGACCCCGTTTTGCCAGTTGCTCAAGACGAACCTTGCGTGCAGAGACCACTGCGATTTCAGCACCAGCAAAAATGCCATTGGCGATGATGAGCAGCAGCACAAGTAAAATTTCTAAGGCAGCGGCAGACATTGCAGCTATTCTTCTAGGGGGAACCCCAGATATACAGTCTGAGTCGGCATTGTGGGTCGTCAGGCTTATTCAAGAGACTGCTCCTTTACTGCCGATGTTGTTTCTATCATGCTGAATAAATCGCCCCTCTGCCAGTGATATCGACCTGTTGAGGGGATGTGATTGGGTCATTAAGCAGTTTTGGCTGTTTCGAGGGGGTTCCATCCTTAGGGAAAAGGGTTGTATAGCAGTCAGGATACTGGAATCTGGGAGACTCTACAAGGGGGCGGAATCTTAGAATAGACGTGATGTTTCCCTCGCCAACCAATGCACGAGCGACTTCAACGCTTCCTTACCCTAGGGGCGATCGCGATTCTGGTGCTGTTAATTGTGGCTTTCCTCTGGAGCGAAGAGGCACTTCAGTCGCCGAGCCGAGCTTGGGAGACCCTCAGTAATGCAGTGATTACCTTGGTGGGGGAGTATCCCGATCGCCCGCGCACCCTGCTAGGGCAAGTCCTGCAGCTAGTGCTACTGCTTTTTGGCACCTTTGCCTTTGGTGCCCTGATTGGCAAATTTTCCGCCTACTTTGTCACCCAAGCTCTTAGCCAAACCCTACCCATGAAACCCTTTAGCAACCACATCATTATTTGCAACTGGAATGCCAAGGCGCCCCTTGTGCTCCGCCAACTGATTGCCGCCAACGCCTACCATCCCCGTGACATTGTGCTTTTATGTGCTGAACCGATTGCACTGGATCCTGAATTCCAAGGGCGCCCGGATGTCTTTGTAGTGCAAGGGGATCCTACCCACCATGGCACCCTAGAGCGCCTCAATGCCCCCCAAGCCAAAGCCATTATTCTGCTTGCCGATGCCGACATGGAAGCTCCCGATGAAAAAAATGCCCTCATTGCCCTTGCGGTAAAGCACCTAGAGAAAACCCCTGGCCAAGAGCAGGATATTCATGTGGTGGCCGAATTGGTGAATAGCGATCGCCAGCGCCACCTCAAGGAAGCGGGGGTGGATGAAGTGATTTTGAGTCAGGACTATAGTTCTGGGATTCTGGCCCAAAGTGCCCTCTTTCGCCAAATGTCCGAGGTCTATCGCCAACTCCTGACCTATTCTGATCACACCAATGAGTTTTACTTTATTGAGCCAGGGCACTATCCCACTACCCTCTGTGGCCTCTCCTTTGCTGCCCTCAGTGCTTGGATGAGTGAGTACAGTAGTCGCCATCCAGAGAACCCGCTGCTCCTGATCGGGATTCGCCGCCAAAATCAGCAGGTGTTGCTCAACCCTCGTCCCTTAGACTTTCAGAGCCTTGACCCCACTGACACGCTGATTGTCATGGCCTATCGCCCCATCTATGACTTGCGGGGATAAACCCGTCCTTTCCAAGCCCCCCCCCGGCCTTGCCAGTGGCGCCGCGCCGAATCCAGTGTCATCAGCGTATAGAGGAAGGCAATCAGCGGCAGTGTCAGCGCCCAAGCCCTATTGAGGCCATAGAAACGCACCGTTGGCCCGTAGGCGATCGCCATGCTCCCCCAAGTGAGTCCCGCCATGACGGCTAAGGGCAGCGACTGACCGATCAGACCGATAGCAAGGGCAAGGGGCGCCCACAAATACACCAGTGTCATGCCAATCACGGTTCCCACCAGCAATAGCGGTGAATAGGACAACTGCGTATAGGCAGTGCGAGCCACCATCTGCCAAATACTGCTGAGGGTATTGTAGGCCCGCAAACTCACTGTTGTCGGTGTTAATCCCAGCCAAATGCGGTAGCCTGCGCGCTTTACCGCTGCTGCCAAGGAACAATCATCAATTAGGGCATCGCGAATACAGGCAATGCCTCCTATCTTGTCCAGGGCCAGAGGATCAATCAAAATACACCCCCCCGCTGCAGCCGCCGTTGATCGCTGTGGATCGTTGATCCAGCGGAAGGGATAGAGCTTGGCAAAGAAAAAGACAAAGGCGGGAATCAGCAATTTTTCCCAAATACTTTGGCAGCGCAGTTTCACCATCAGCGAGACAAGGGCACAGTTTTGCTGACGGGCGTGGGCGACCAATTGGCGCAAATTTTGGCGATCGTGGGCAATATCGGCATCTGTGAGCAGCAAGTAATCGGGATCAAACGCTCGGGCGGCCTCAATGCCTTGGGACAGCGCCCAGAGCTTACCTGACCAGCCGGGGGGGAGCGGTGTGCCTTCAATCACCGTTAGGCGATCGCCCTTGCCCAGTTCCAAAGCCGTTTGGCGAGCAATGTCCCCTGTGCCATCGTTACTTTGATCGTCCACCAAGATCAGATGTAGGGTTCCAGCATAGTCCTGTTCGAGGAGCGATCGCACACTGGTGCCAATCACCGCCGCCTCATTGCGAGCTGGAATGACAACCACCACCCTTGGCCAAACCCTGAGGTCTCCCCCCTGTAGCCGCTGATCCGGGCGCCAAAACTGTCCCCAAAACAGCAGCAAAACCAACCAGATTACCAAGGAAAGACCCGTTACACTCAACAGGATGAGAGTTAACACAAGGGGCATCGTCATCACAGTTCGCTATCGAGGACTTCTTCAGCCATAGGGTTGAGGTGCTGATGCTGCTGTCGGCGCGATCGGCGGCGATATTTTTTCGGATCCAAGAGGGGTTCAAGGCGCTGCTGCCCTTGGCGGTCACTCTTGGCCTTCACTGGGGGTGCCTTCCCTAAGGATGGCTCTGAACTGGCCATTGTTTCTAGCTCATGCAAATACTCAATGTAGAGGGGGTAGCGCTCCCAATCACCGCGTACACAGCAGCTCGGTTCCTGATCGTGGCGACAGTTATCAAAGAGACACCGATCCTTGCTCAGCCGTTGGCGAATCTCCGGAAAAGCCGCCGCCAATTGCTGGGGGTCTTGGGGCAGTTCCGGCTGATTAAAGCCGGGTGTATCGGCAATCCAGCCCCCCGCTGGCAGGGGAAAGAGTTCCACATGGCGAGTGGTGTGCCGCCCCCGGTGCCAGTGATCCGAGACCGCACCGACGCGAATATCTTCCCGAGGTGTCAGATGGCGGATCAAGCTACTTTTGCCTACCCCCGACGGGCCACAGACAACTGTAATCTTATCAGCGAGGTGGGGATGCAGATGTTGCCAGTCGCTTCCTTGGGTGAGACTGAGGACATGGCAGTGATAGCCCCATTGATGCAGGCGATCGCGCCACTGCTCCTGTTCCGCTTTGGCGACTAAATCCGCTTTCGTAAAAACCACCTGAATCTCGACATTCAATCCCTCGGCGGTCAAGAGAAAGCGGCTAATTTGATGGACATCAGCAGGAGGGTCAGCCAAGGCAAAAAGGAGCAACACTTGATCGACATTGGCGATCGCTGGGCGTGACAATTGATTGCGGCGGGGCAAAATCTCAGCGATCGCTCCGCGGTGTCCTTGCCAGTCGGGATGGCTCACCACTACCCAATCCCCCACACACACCTGTTGCCCCATCTTCTTGAGGCGGGCGCGGCGTACACACAGTAACTCCTCAATACCATTGGTGGCTTCCCGCAGGCGGACACGGTAGTAATTGGCCTGAACAGCCCGCACCAAGCCCACTAGATCACTCATGCCGGACGCTGCACCTGAAGGGCAAAATAGTCCTGCCGTGGCTCAATCCCAAGGACATCGTAGCCCGCCATGCGCAAACTATCGGGCACCTGCTCAATGGGTTCTCCTGCATCCAACCACACCTCAAGGGGCTGCTGGGGGGGCAACTGTTGCAGTCGCAGTTTTGTGCGCACAAAGTTCAAAGGACAGGGCGTTCCCCGTAGATCCAATGTTTCCATGGCAGGGCAAGTAACCAACTGCAACTATCTTCCCAAAAAGGCGACCACCTTGGCGAATACCTGTTCTCGCTCGACATCAAGGGGGAGCAAGTGATCCGACTCCTTGAACCAGTGCAATTCCTTTTCGGGGCTGCCTAGGTGTTCATAAATTCTCTGTGCCCCTTGGGGGTCAACGACCGTGTCAGCAAGGCTTTGCAGAATCAGTGCTGGCGTTGTGATCAGCGGCAGTTCCCGCTCCACTTGGGCAATCAGCTCAAGGGCACTGCGCACCGCTTGCAGGTTGAAACTTTTGAAAAAGCAGGCGGCTTCTGCTGCTTGGCGTAGGGGGCGATCGCGGATTGGTAGGCTGCGCCGAGGCACAAAGGGAATCCACTGGCCAACGGACTGCACAAGCCTCTCTGGAGCGACGGGGCAAAACCAAGGCCGATAGATGCGCAAAAAGGGGGCAAGGAGTACAAGAGAATCAACGGCATACTCATAGGCAAGATGAAGGGCTAGCGTTCCCCCAGTGGAAAAGCCCACCACGGCAACCGTGCGATGGCTGTCTCGTAAGGTCTTAAAGGCTGTCACTACTGCCTCATACCACTGCGGCCATGTCGAGGCGGGCATTTGGGCACTGGGGCGATCGTGCCCCGGATAGAGGATGCCCTGAACCGTCCAGCCTGCTTTGTAGAGAACCTCTCCCAAAAGTTGCAGTTCATAAACCCCACCCCCCAAGCCATGGAGTAACAAGCAGGCGCGATCGCCCGCAGCATGGCTATAGAAAAAGGGAAGATTAACGAGATTCACCAATGTACGCAAACACCACACGCTAGCACCATAAAAAATCTACCCCGATCGCCAGAGCAACCGAGGTAGAGGACGCGACGTTCATCTAGGCGGCAGTTCGCCTAAAGAGCCTAAAGATGAGCCTAAAAGCGTTCATGGAAGGTGCGGTTAATCACATCCAACTGTTGTTCGCGGGTGAGTTTGATAAAGTTCACCGCATAGCCCGACACCCGGATGGTGAGTTGGGGGTACAGTTCAGGGTGATCCATGGCATCCAACAACATTTCGCGGTTAAGCACGTTGACGTTGAGGTGGAAGCCTTGGTCGTGGATGTAGCCATCCAGCAGATTCACCAAGTTGCTGATTCGATCCTCCCGTGTCTTGCCAAGGGCACTGGGCACGATGGAGAACGTGTTGGAGATGCCATCTTGGGCATGGACATAGGGCAACTTGGCCACGGATGCCAGTGAGGCGATCGCCCCTTTCGTATCGCGACCGTGCATGGGGTTGGCGCCCGGCGCAAAGGGTTCACCGGCTTTGCGGCCATCGGGAGTATTGCCGGTTTTCTTGCCATAGACGACGTTGGAGGTAATCGTCAGGATTGACTGCGTAGGCACGGCATTGCGGTAGGTTTTGTGTTTGCGGATTTCATTCATGAAGGTTTCCACGACCCACACCGCGAGACTATCCACGCGATCGTCGTTGTTGCCGTACTTCGGAAAATCACCCTTAATCTCGTAGTCCACCGCCAACCCTTCGGCATTGCGGATCACTTTCACCTCGGCGTACTTAATGGCCGAGAGGGCATCCGCCACCACCGATAGACCCGCCACACCACAGGCCATGGTGCGAAAGACATCGCGATCGTGGAGCGCCATCTCCAGCCGCTCGTAGCAGTACTTATCGTGCATGTAGTGGATGACGTTGAGGGTATTGACATACACCTTCGCCAACCAAGCCATCATCTGTTCAAAGCGCGGCAGCACTTCTTCCCACTTCAGGGTGTCGCCTGTAATCGGCGCAAACATCGGTGCCACTTGCTGGCCAGAGACTTCATCCCGACCGCCATTGATTGCGTAGAGGAGGGCTTTGGCTAAATTCACCCGTGCCCCAAAGAATTGCATTTGTTTGCCGACCCGCATCGCTGAGACACAGCAGGCGATCGCGTAGTCATCGCCCCAGTAGGGACGCATCAAGTCATCGTTTTCGTATTGGATCGAACTGGTGTCAATGGAAACTTGGGCGCAGAAGCGTTTGAAGGCCTCTGGCAAGTTTTCCGACCACAGCACCGTCAAGTTGGGTTCGGGGGCAGGCCCAAGGGTATAGAGCGTATTCAGAATACGGAAGCTGGTTTTCGTCACCAATGGGCGACCATCAAGACCCATGCCACCAATGGATTCCGTGACCCATGTGGGATCGCCAGAGAAGAGTTCATTGTATTCCGGCGTCCGCAGGAAGCGCACCATCCGCAGTTTCATCACAAAGTGGTCAATCCATTCTTGGATCTCAGCTTCTGTGGCTGTGCCGTGGCGCAAATCCCGTTCAAAGTAAATGTCGAGGAAGGTGGAGACCCGCCCAAGGGACATGGCGGCGCCGTTTTGTTCTTTGACAGCCGCAAGGTAGCCAAAATAGAGCCACTGAATCGCCTCTTTGCCATTGGCCGCTGGCCGCGAAATATCAAAGCCATAGCTGGCGGCCATTTCCTTGAGTTCATTGAGGGCTTTGATTTGCTCTGAGAGTTCTTCCCGTAGGCGGATGGTTTCTTCGTCCATGACATCCACTTCTAGGGAAGCCTGCTGTGCCTGTTTGTCGGCAATCAAGCGATCTACCCCATAGAGAGCCACGCGGCGATAGTCACCAATAATCCGACCGCGGCCATAGGCATCCGGCAGTCCCGTAATGATCCCCGATTTACGACAGCGGCGCATTTCGGGTGTGTAGGCATCAAAGACGCCATCGTTGTGGGTTTTGCGATATTTGGTGAAGATTTCCTTCGTGCGCGGATCCAATTCGTAGCCGTAGGCCTTGAGGGAGGTTTCGACAACGCGAATGCCACCAAAGGGCATAATCGCCCGTTTCAGGGGCTGATCGGTTTGCAGGCCAACGATTTGCTCCAACTCGCGATCAATGTAGCCCGGTGCGTGGGCTGTAATCGAAGAGGGGACACTGGTATCGGCATCGAGCACCCCTTTTTCGCGCTCTAGTGCCATCAGGTCGCGCACTTTTGCCCACAGTTGTTGGGTGCGATCGCTAGCGCCTGTGAGGAAGGAGGCATCCCCAGCGTAGGGGGTATAGTTGCGTTGAATAAAGTCGCGCACATCAATGCGATCGACCCAATCACCACCCGTAAATTCTCGCCATGCCGCTTCGGGCAATTCTGTGTAGCGTGTACAGTTCATAATCAATGTTCCTCATCAAGTGTGCAGCAATTTCTCGCGATCGCCCTTCACCGATAGCGATCGCCCCTTCAAACCAGCAAGAACCTGCTAACTGCAAATGCTAGAAAACACGCAAGAGATTAAGCGATTGCGATCAAACGAGAAATGCAAATGAACTTTTTGTAGGCCAAGCCTCATCACTCTTTTTCGGCCTGCTCACACCTACACTTTCATTATAACCCGTGGGTTCTAGGGGCTTTTTTTACGAAATTTTTGCGGAATTGTTGCGCAACACAAATCTTTTTTTCATTTGTTTAGGTATTTAGGCCGCGATCGCCTCGGTGTCTGAACTTACCTGCAAGCGCTCAATTGCTGCATCCAGCAGGGCTAAACCAGCCTCTAGGGTTTCAATGCGACACAATTCACTGCGCAGTTCTGCGGCATCAGCAAAGCCCTTGGCGTACCACGTCAAATGTTTACGCGCTTGGCGAATCCCCCGTTCCCCCTTGTATTCCCAGAGGGCAATGAGATGATCCCGCGCACAGTGCAGACGTTCAACCACCGTTGGCGCAGGCCGCAATTCCCCGGTTTTCAAAAAGTGATCAATTTCCCCCACCAAGAAGGGATAACCCATCGTTCCCCGCGAGCACATCACACCATCTGCGCCGGTTTGCTCCAAGCAGCGCACTGCCGCTTCCACCGAGAAAATATCGCCATTGGCAATCACGGGAATACTGACGCGCTCCTTCACCCGCGCAATCCACTCCCAGCGGGCTGGGCCATTAAAGCCTTGGGCACGGGTTCGCCCATGAACCGTAATCATTGCCGCGCCAGCATCTTCCATCGCCTTGGCAAAGTCAAGGATATTAATCTCCTGATCGCTCCAACCAATGCGGGTTTTGACCGTAACCGGCACAGGCACCGCCTTGGAGACCGTCCGCACAATTGTTGCTGCCGTTTGCACATCCCGCAGCAGCGAAGAACCACCGCCATTCTTCGTAATTTTATTCACAGGGCAGCCCATATTGATATCTACCGTATCCGCCCCTTCAGCCACCGCCTTTATCGCTGCTTCCGCTAGAAAATCAGGGCGACAGTCAAAAAGCTGAATACTAATGGGGTGCTCATTGGCATCCACTTCCATGATCCGGGGCAATGTTTTCAGATAGTGCAACCCCGAAGCACTGACCATCTCCGTGTACATCATTGAGTCGGGGGCATAACGGCGCACCAATCGCCGAAACACCAAATCAGTTACCCCGGCTAACGGGGACTGCAAGACCCGACTATTGACTGTAACAGAGCCAATCTGCAATGGCGTTGCCAAACGGGCTTTTAGCTCTGGAGACAGGGTTAACATAACTCCCACGAAAGCTCAATGCTGCTGCTGCGGTGTTTGCTCTTGATAGGCTGAATAGACTGCCCGCACATTATACCAGTTCAAAAAGATGCGAGCCACTTCCAAGGCATCTTGAGGGCGACCGATGTTAATCAGCCATTGCAACAGGGGCGCCAGTGTTTTTTCATTGAGAATGCCGCCGAGGGATAGGATGGCCCAAAGGAAATAGTGAAAGGGCGTCATTTGAATCATGAGCTTCACTTCCCAAATGGGATGCTTTTTATAGAACAAGACCCCCATTCGTCCCCTTTCAATCTCTTTCTGAATCAGGGTGGGCACTTGACTGAGGGAAAAGGGGGGATGCCAGTGGTAGCCAACGGCTGTGGGGCACTTCAGTAATCGCAAACCCAATTTCTTGAGGCGCACCCCTAGTTCTAAATCTTCCCAGCCGTAGAGTTGAAACTGGGTATCAAAGAGGCCTGCTTTTTCCAACCAATGGCGGGCGATCGCCACATTTCCCGTTGCAAAATAGGCGGCTGAAAAATCAATGATTTTGTAGGGTTCTGAGGTTGGGTTTTCAAAATTACAGGTATTAATCACACGACCATAGGAAAAAGCAGGAACCTGAGCAATATCCTCAATGCCAAGACGTTCTTTTTCTTGAGTTAAGCACTTCCCATGGGCTTCTAAAAACGTTTCCGTCACCACCAAGTCACTATCAATAAAGATAATCCAGTCCCCCTGAGCCACCTGAAGCCCCAAGTTACGGGCAGCCGCAGGACCCAGATGTTCCTGTTGAAACCAGCGGACACAGGGAAACGCTTCACGATGTGCCTCAAGCCACTCAATGGTGTTGTCTGTTGAGCCATCGTCAACAATAATGACCTCATAGCCCTCAATGCCTAAGTCTGGATTCCACGTTTGATGGGCGATCGCGCGAACACACTTTTCTAGAATGGGCAAGCGATTATAGGTAGGAATTACGACACTAAAAAACATGGTCACTCCAGAAATGTGGTCTTGAGCTACTCAACTAGCTTGTTCTATCTAAAACCCAACTATGGAGACGGTGGGAACAAAGGCGCAGGAAGGCATGGTGGAGAATTTTTTCTGCTTCTGTTCCTTTATAACATTGCTTTAACTGCCGCAGGAGTTGGAATATTTTCCACAAGTCTTTCTCTGCTTCTTGAGCCTCAGTTGGTGAAATTCCTAGCTTGGCACTTAGGAGTTGCTGCCAGTGGCGCGAACGAATCCGTTGACTATTTTGAGCTTGCTGCCAACGATAAAGGCTGGAGGTTTGTTTGCGATGTACTCGATATTGGAGAAGTACCTCTGGGACATTTCCCATCTTGAACCCTGCCGCCCATGCCCGCTGCCAGAGATCATAATCTTCCACCAGTGACCACTCAGAGGAGTACCTCAGTTCTTTGAAAACACTGGAGTGACCCATTACAGATGGATGGGCAAAAGGTACACCAAATAACAATTCAATTTCGCAACCTTCATGGGAAGGAGGATAGTGCCAAGAACCAATCGCTGCCCCAATGAGCTGAACAGATGAGCCACAAAGATGTAATTTATTTTTTTCTAGAAATTCAAGTTGACTTTCTAACCTGTTAGGTAAAGTCAAATCATCTGCATCCATTCTAGCGATATACTGACCCTTAGCAAGTTCAATTGCTTGATTCAGTGTATAAATCAAACCTTGATTATCCCGACGAATTAAATGAATACGAGCATCAAGTTTTGCATAATTTGATAAAATTTCAAAGGAATTATCTGAAGAACCATCATCAATAACAATGAGTTCAAAATCATTAAAGGATTGATTAAGAATAGAATTTATAGCTAATTCAATATATTGGTCAGAATTAAAAACTGGTAAAATAACTGAAATAGTCGGACTGTTGTGTATATTCATCATTAACAATAACTAAATCATCTCAAATTCTAATCCAAGTCTTTGGAATTAAATCCGAATCATCTTTATCAGATGTGGCGAACCATTTTTGAGGAGCAATTACAATTTTTTCAGGGCTATTATTTAGCCAAGCTCCCCACCAACTAAATGTACTGTTGGCAATAATATGATGACGACATAGACTCATGAGGCGCATATCATTGTAGCTCTCTTGAGCAGTATTATTTTCTACATAAAAAATTGGATAAGAAGTTTTCAAGTTTGATTTTGCCCATTCAGCTTCGTCTGAAAAAACAAAGAATACAGGATCATCTATAAGTGACGTGATATATTCAATGGCTCGATAGTAATAGTCAAGCTGACAGACGCCATGAACTTTATGGGTCATAGGATTTGAAACATAATCTCCACGACGAATATGGAGACTAATTGAATGACACTGGGTAATTTTATCTGCCCATTGAGCATTTATTTCTGACAAGGGTTGCCTAAACTTGAAATCTTCCCGTAGAACGTCAGCAATTTCGCTAAAGTATTTTTCTGATTGCCAGTAACCCTGAAGGTAGGCAGTACTGGGGATAGAGTGAATTTGTTCCCAATAGTGATAGTGAGGTTCAAGAATTAGTCGTCCCTTACATAGTGCTGAAAGTTGCAGGTTGGCGATCGCTCTCCTGATTTTTGGTACCCCCCACCACCCCAAAACAGACTTCAAATCCTCAAGAGAAGCAATCGGAGCCTCACAGCAAAATACACGATGTAGCTCAAACCCTTGATGAAGCTGGTAACTTGCAAAATCGGAAATATCTAAACGCAAGGGCACTCCCCTAGTCATAGACAAAGCCCTTCCTAAAGCATACTGGAACATCTGATTGCCAAGGCCACCGATAAGATTGACAAAGATCATCATTCCGAGTGTTTATGACTAGCGTTGACTTGATCCAAAATGCCGTGAACAATGGTCTGCACAAAGTGAGCAATAGAAAACCGCTGTGCTTGAGGAGAGTGCAGAAAATTCCAAATCGCTTGCTGGTAGCCTTTATAGATCTCTTCTGGCATCGTCTTGAGAAAGTTGTATAAAGAGTCGTAGGAAGAAAACTCTCTACGGTCAATAAAACAAGCCTTAGGAATGTAGTCGGTAATGTCTGGTGCCCCCCAGTAGATCGGCACGTTCCCGGCGCAAAAGGCATCAAAAATTTTCTCTGTGATGTAACCACGAAAAATCGCGTTCTCATAGACAATCGAGAAGCGGGACTGTCGTAATACTTCACTCTTTGTGGGCACAATGCCCCGCCAAGACGGAAACGGGGGCAATGGTCTGTGAATCCACCTTTTTTCTAAGGCGTGAATGATATCTCCTACCACGGGCTGTTGGGCTGAATGATTCCAACCGTGACCATAAAGGGCAAAGTCCTGTGGTGCATGACGTTCAAACCAGCGAATAGCTCTGACCCGCTCGCGGTAGAGATCTTGATACGGAGCCCACCAAGCCAAAGCCTTATTACTGTTGATTAAAACAATCAACTGAGGACGTTGCCCATAGCCATCTACACCACCTGTTATCTTGAACGGGTGAGGCAGTTGAATTTGCTGAGCCTGCTTGATAGCTAGGTCAGGGTTCCAAGTAAACACACTTTGATAGCGACGCAATAAGAACCGCTGCCCATTGGCTGGATAGATCAAGGGATGTTCAGCGAGAATTACAAACTTTGGAGACTTAGAGCGGGGAGCTTGAACATTAAGATGGAGTTCAAAATCGGGGTCATGACAGCATTCATCAAGGCCAACAAGTTCAACGCCTTGAGCACGAAACCCCTCCCGCAGGGCAACCCAAGGCTGTGTTAGCCCGTCTGGAGATCCATTCGGATCAAAAAATACGGCTGTGGGAATATCAGGATAGACAAAAAGACCAGTTAATCTTTGCTTTGTCATTGCATGATTTTCTAGGTTAAAACTCAAATGCTCTTTAAGCGCCAGCTTTCCCAAACAAATTCATAATTCCACATTTCAATATGAGTTCTTGTTAGCTGAGAGCGTAAATTCTGACGCTTTTCCTCTGCGTTCTCAACAAAATTATGAAACTGAATCTGAAGATATTTTATCTTTTCTATTAAATCAGAATTGATGAGCTTTTTCACTAAATTATACTCTCCTCCTTCAATGTTAATTTTCATCAAATCTACTTTTTCGATACCAAGCTCCTTGAAAACAGTAGCACAGTTTCGTAGTTGGGCTATTTCCTCTGATGTTTTTGAATTTCTTTTATAAAAACTTGACGAGTCCTCAGCTATGTGAATTTGAGAAATTTCATCGGCGTCAGACAGTCCATAATTCAGGGCAATAATCTTTGCATTACCAGTAAACCGTTTCTTACAAATATGATAGAAGACTGAAACCGGTTCAAAAACAAATACTCGACAATTGAATTTCTCATGAATGAGAGCAGTAAAGTCTCCTTTATATCCCCCCACATCTAGGACAATGCTCTCTGCATCAAGTGGATAATCAAGCCGCAAGGTACTATCGCCTTTATCTCGAAACCAGCGACGAACCTCTCTTTGAAATGAGTTTTGAATTAGCAATGAGTCAAGCCAGTCTAAAACTTTGTTCATACCTGAAAAATTTGATAAATGTCAATAAATCAAACGAGGTAAATCCCTAGGTCACTAACAGCCCGCTTACAACGCTTACGAAGCGATAAAAACGGCTACCATTGCCACCAAAGCCCCCACCGTTGTGTTGATGCCGTTAACGATTTCATTGCTCAGCCAAGTGTAGCGTTCCTGAAGGGTGGCTCCCACGAGACTCTCCACAAGGTTGGCTAGGAAAGCAGCAAGGATACAAATGGGGAGGGCGATCGCCCCCATCAAGCCCAGACTCCAGCCTAGCACAGCAATCACGGTGGCACCAATTAGACCGGCCAGTGTTCCCTCTAAACTCACCGCTCCCTCTGTCCCTCGGGGCACCGGTTGTAATGTGGTGATGAGAAAGGTGCGCTGGCCATAGGCTTTGCCCACTTCACTAGCACAGGTATCTGAGAGCTTGGTGCTAAAACTGGCCACAAACCCCACCAAAAATAACTCCCGCCATTGGGGTAGCAGGAGAGCAAGGAGTGCACAGAGGGTGCCTGTAAAGGCTGATCCCCAGACATTCTCTGGCCCGCGCGCGCCGGCGCGTTTTTCAGCAATGCCTGCGGCCTCTTTTTCGGCCATGCCGATGCGGGTGACGGCTGAACCCACAAGGAAATAAACCATGACAATCAGATAGCCCTGCCAGCCTAAGGTGCCCCAAATCAGCACGCCGAGGAGCCACGCATGGAAGAGACCTGCTAGAGTGAGTAATTTTTGCCGTGCAAGGAGGGCGATCGCCCCAAGGACGGTATTGAGCAAAATACCTATCCACCAAGGGTTCAGCAAAAGGATGCCATCCACGAGAACCGCACTCCGACTGTACTGGCAGCACCTTATCATACTTTTCAGGCATAGAGGACAAATGATGATCACTTGGCTATTGGAGCCACTGCAACATGCATTTATGGTTAAGGCGCTGGGGGTAAGCACCCTTGTGGGTTGTGTGTGTGCGGTATTGTCCTGTTTTTTAACCCTAAAGGGCTGGGCCTTGATGGGGGATGCGGTGTCCCATGCAGTGCTACCCGGTGTGATCTTGGCCTATTGGCTAGGGCTGCCCTTTGCTTTGGGGGCTTTTGTCTTTGGTCTGATGGCCGTGACCCTGATTGGTTTTATTCAGCAGCAGACACGGGTGAAGGAGGATACGGTTATTGGCTTGGTGTTTACGGGCTTTTTTGCCTTGGGGTTGGTGTTGCTCTCGAAGACCGCCAGTAGTGTTGACCTGATGCATATTCTCTTTGGGAATGTCTTGGGGATTAGCGATCGCGACCTCTGGCAAACAGTGATTGTGAGCCTCATGACACTGATCACGATCGCCCTACTGCATCGGGATTTGATTCTCTTTTGCTTTGACCCGACCCATGCCCGCACCATTGGCCTGAATACGACGCTGCTGTACTATCTCCTGCTGGCGCTGCTGTCCCTCACCACCGTGGCTGCCCTGCAAACCGTGGGCATTATTCTCGTCGTGGCGATGCTAATTACACCGGGGGCAACGGCCTATTTGCTGAGCGATCGCTTTGGCATCATGGTACTCATTGCCTTGGCGGTGGGTGGCCTTGGCAGTTTATTGGGAACCTACCTCAGTTACTATCTCGATGCGTCAACAGGTGGCTGTATTGTTGTCCTGCAAACAGTGATTTTTTTGCTGGCGATGATTTTTGCCCCCAAGCACGGTCTGTTGGCCAAAGCCCGCTCTCCCCTGAGTTAGGTTTAAGGATTATTTTGTGGGGTGTTGCCGATGCCTTTGCTAGAGTTCATGATATAGTTGCCCCATATTTATCATGGGTGAAGACAGTTGCGTTATGGAGTCAGATCAACAGTGGCCTACGGAACCTGTTCCCTCTGAAGTCCCCGCCTCCTTTGTTTCGGGAGAGGTAGGCATTGCATCTGGCGACAATGGCCATGGCGCACCAACCGATGTGTTAAGGAGTTATGACAGCTTGGTGGAAACTTCAGCAGCGCGCATCAAAGTGATTGGTGTCGGTGGGGGCGGTGGCAACGCAGTCAACCGCATGATTGCCAGTAATGTGGCGGGTGTTGAATTTTGGTGCGTCAATACTGATGCGCAGGCGATCGCCCAATCCCAGGCCCACCGCTGCCTGCAAATTGGCCAGAAACTCACCCGTGGTCTCGGCGCCGGTGGCAACCCCGCCATTGGTCAAAAAGCGGCTGAAGAATCCCGCGAAGACCTTGCTGCGGCACTCAAGGATGCCGATTTGATTTTCATTACCTGCGGCATGGGGGGTGGTACCGGCACTGGCGCTGCCCCAATTGTGGCTGAAGTGGCTAAGGAACAGGGCGCCCTAACTGTTGCAGTCGTCACCCGTCCCTTTACCTTTGAGGGTCGTCGTCGAGCGAGCCAAGCGGATGAAGGAATCGAAGCCCTGCAAAGTCGTGTTGACACCCTCATCGTGATCCCCAATGACAAGATTCTCTCAGTGATTTCGGAGCAAACATCGGTTCAGGATGCGTTTCGAGTGGCCGATGATGTCCTGCGCCAAGGGGTTCAAGGGATTTCCGACATTATTAACCTGCCGGGGCTGATTAACGTTGATTTCGCCGATATTCGTTCGGTGATGGCTGATGCCGGTTCTGCCATGATGGGTATTGGTATTGCCTCTGGCAAGTCACGAGCTACGGAAGCTGCCGTCAGTGCAATTTCTTCGCCCCTACTGGAGGGGTCGATTGAGGGTGCCAAGGGCGTTGTCTTCAATATTACGGGGGGCACAGATCTCACCCTCCATGAGGTCAATGCCGCTGCCGAGGTGATCTACAATGTGGCCGATGCTAACGCCAATATCATTTTCGGTGCGGTGATTGATCCCCAAATGCAAGGGGAAGTTCAAGTCACCGTTATTGCCACTGGCTTTAGTGGTGAACCCATTAGCCGCACCCGTGCCACAACCAAAACGACACCCCTAACGAACCGCCCCCTAACGACGGCATCGCCTCCCCCGGAAACCCCCGCACCACAACCAGAGGTTGAAGCCAAGCCGAAGTTAGACATTCCTGAGTTTCTCCAGCGACGGCGACCGAATCCTTAGGTATTAAAGGTGCCTATTTCTAACAGGGGATGGCAGGCCGTCTCAAAGACCTAATTCGCGGGCGATCGCTAGTAACCCCTCGCGGTAGGAAGGATAGCGGAGCTGAACGCCTAAAACCCGCTTGATTTTGTCATTGCGGACTCGGCGGGATTCGCGCCAAAAGGACTGAGCCATTGGACTCAGATTGGCTGCCTCTAACGGGATGGCTGGTGGGGCTGGGCGACCCAAAAGACGATAGGCCTCGAGTAGAACAGGGATCGACTCTGAGGGTTGATCATCACTGAGGTTATAGATTTCCTGCGGCGTGGGTTGTACCAGCGATCGCTCAAGGGTTTGGACAATATCGACCACATGAATACGGCAGAAGTAGTGCCCCGGTTTATCAATGAGTTGCACATCACCCTTGAGAATACGAGCAATGGGATTGCGTCCTTCTCCGGGGCCATAGATGCCGGGGAGTCGAAAGATATGGGTGGGCAGATTGGAGTTGAGAAAGGTTTGCTCAATGCTGACGCGGTGTTGTGAACGCAAATTTTGGGGATTGACGGGTGTGGTTTCATCTACCCAGCCCCCTTGGCGATCGCCATAGACCCCCGTTGTCGAAAGGTAGCCAAACCAGTGCAGATTCAGTTTCTCTAACTGCGGCAACAGTGCCAGCGCAACCGCATCCTCCCCTTGGCGATCGGGAGGAATACTATTGAGGATGTGGGTTACCCCTTCAAGGGCGGCTGGTGCTAAGGGGACTGGCTCCCCCTGCTGCTCCCATGTAAAGGGAAAACAAGGAACAGTGCTGAGTTCTGGCGGCGGCTCTCCCCGACGGTTGGTAATGACCACATCAATGCCTTGGGCTTGGAGCGATCGCGCCAACCACGTTCCCGTATAACCGCAACCGAGAATGAGAACCCGCATTGCGCTCTATTCTTGGGAAGAGGCTGCTGGTGCTTCTACCAAACGCACCTTCGTAGCCAAACCCAGCAATTGCAACAAGCGAATGGTGAGCCACGTCAGATCCAGTTCCCACCACTGCAACCCATGGCGTGCCGAATATTGATAAGCATGGTGATTGTTATGCCAACCCTCGCCAAAGGTTAACAGGGCGACCCACCAGCAATTCGTTGAGTGATCCGTGGTTTCAAACGTGCGATAGCCAAAGGCATGGGTGGCACTATTCACCAGCCAAGTGGTGTGATAGACCGTTACAAGACGCACAAAAATTCCCCAAAC
This sequence comes from Thermosynechococcus sp. QS41, assembly GCF_031583515.1. Lineage (NCBI taxonomy): Bacteria > Bacillati > Cyanobacteriota > Cyanophyceae > Acaryochloridales > Thermosynechococcaceae > Thermosynechococcus > Thermosynechococcus sp. QS41. Next base: position 1,218,279 of record NZ_CP134181.1, on the reverse strand, counting down.
CACAAATGGCCAACCGCCCCAGAGGTAAAGAACAATGGCCAAGACCACCTGAATTGGTAGAAAGTACTTGTCAAGAAACTGATACACCGGATCATCCGCAATATCTTTGGTGAAACGGGGAATCTCTGCCTCCGCTGGCACCTCACGAAACATCCATTCAATATGGCTCCACCAAAAGCCCTTACGGGAATCGTGGTGATCATTGGGTTGATCGGAGTACAGATGGTGATGGCGGTGCAGCCCAACCCACCAAATCGGCCCCCCTTGCATTGAGAGTGTGCCGCAAAAGACCAAGAAATACTCTAACCACTTGGGCACTTGGAAGCTGCGATGGGTAACGAGGCGGTGCCAACCAAGGGTAATACCAATGCCAGCAGTCAACCAGTGAAGTACAAGCGCCAGCAGGACTGCCTTCCAACTAAACATGCCGGGTAAAAACGCAAGAAGAGCACCGAGGTGCACAAAAATAATAAAGGTCGCCGTAGGCCAGGCAATGGGGGGTTTGGCAACGGTGGCTTGGGTCATGAACACATCCGTAAAACAACTGATTCGGCTGCTGTTCTCTCTAGGCTGAGCTTGAACAACACCCATCAGACTTTAGTATAACGAGCTACGGTTGAGTATCTTTACTTAGAGCGTTTTTCCCAAGACCAATGATTCGGCAATCCCCCTATAAATTCCCTCTGGTGGGGGAAGTCTCTGGGGAGAGTGTCCCCGAAAATAGCAGGCATCATACCAAATAGCAGGCTGATTATTTCACTTTCTGTGGTTTTGTAACGAAATGTTGCATTTTCTCAGATTAATCCCTAGGATAGAGGGTAAGGTGTGGTAGTTATAGGAATCATGAAAACGCCACGTTGGACACGACTCATTGACTTCCTACAGCGGGAGATGGCACTGCCCACCGCTGCCATTGACTTCGGCCTTAAGCACTGCGATGAGCAGGTGAATCTGTTGCCCGTTGTTCTCTGGCAGTATGGCTTGGTGAGCCTTGAGCAGCTTGACCGCATCTTTGACTGGCTAGAAACCAGTCACTCCTAGTGGCGCTCTCAGAATTCCTTTATTTAGGCTTAATGAATCACGGTGTCCTTAGCAACAAAGTCATAGCTCTGGGAAATCCCTAATTGCTGAGGCAGAGAGATGGGACTTTGCCAGCCCACGGGTTGAATTGACAACAGGGGTGAGGGACTCTTGAACGTTCCCCAGAGATGAACCTTCTTACCGAGTAGCTCGGGCGGAACGGTAATTTTGTAACTGCAACCATGACTACCAGCAGGGGACAAAGTAGCGGTGGCACCCCCCACTGGAAAGCCGCCGGGAGGATGCAGTGTGGCATTAATCACAATCTCATTGCAGGAGATAGAAGGAGATTTATTGATCTTGCCGATAATCGTAGGGCGCACCCGTACATTACTTGGGGGTTGCAATTGCACGGTCTGGGTGGCAGCTAGAGGTACAGCACGGCTCACCGCGGGGCTGAGGGCAACGGCGAGGCAGGCGAGGAGTAAACCTTTTTGATTCAGCATTTGGGTGTCCTTTGTGTGAATGGAGAGAACAGTTTTGTCTAGCCCCTATGGGGTGAATACTCTTATCCTAGGGGGGCTGACTAAGAACATCCGTGGCGTTTCTCACCCGCAACCGATGATGCTCATCACCAAGGGCGGTGACCGTCGAACATGTTTAGCCTGCACTCCCCCATCCTCGCGTCACAGGTGGGGGTTAGGGCGCGGTAATGTAGCGAAGCGGAGTTGCCAATAGACCAATGAAGAAGAAAAAACGTTGAAGTTTCGGGCGGGTAGCCTCCTTCAGCGGCGATGATAGGCGTAACACGATTGTTTGAGAACAGCGATGTACACCGAGCAAATTAACCACATCAAATCCTACACGGCAAAGCTAACGGCAGCGATGCCCGATGCCATGAAGGCCTTTTATAGCTTGAGTCGGGCCTCGTCAACCCCCGGTGCTCTTGATACCAAAACCAAAGAGTTGATTGCCCTAGCCATTGGGGTTGCCAAACACTGTGACGGCTGCATTGCCTTCCACACCCGTGCTGCTTTGCATGCAGGCGCAACCCCTGAAGAAATCATGGAAACCCTCATGGTGACTGTAGCCATGGATGGCGGCCCTGCCTTGATGTATGCCACCCATGTGATGGAGGCGCTAGAGGAGTTTACCCAAGCGCAGACCCATTAGGAAATTCCCCTCAGACTGCTGTCGTTTCAAGGGGCAATGGCTCCTCGGGTTCACTGACTTCAAGGAAAATTTCTTTGGCCGGTTCGTCGTAGCTAAAGAGTTCGGCGTAGCGTCCCCAGTCAATGGCGGTATTGAGCTGGCGATCGGCCTCCTGCGGCGTAAAGTGCCGCTCTAAAATATCCAGCACCAAACTTTCGGGAATGCGGTGGTTTTGCTTGGCCATTAGGAAAGTGTGGATTTGCTGCACAAGGCGAATATGCTTGAGGAGTTGTTGGCGAATAATCAGCTTGCGCTGGTCAATGTCCCCCTGAATAAAGGCATTGCCAATCGGGGTCACGCTGATGTCTCCCTCCTTGAGTTCCACCAGTTCCATCATCTGGGCGGCTTCGACAATGGGCAGAATATCATCTAGCTCCAGTTGCAGCTCTTGGGCAATGCGGTAGAGGTCTTCTTTGCGGTGTTCTAAGAGTTCCAATAGACCGGCGATCGAGCCAATGCGCACATGGGGGAGCAGCGGATAACGCGGTTCTTGACTCGTGGGCAGGGTAGCTGGCTTGGGTTCCAGTTGCTCCAATTCATCCACATGGGGATTGGTGAGAATTTTATAGATGCGATCCACGGTGGCTTGAAACTCAGGGTTCTTGCGATCGCGATAGTGGGGCAATGTCACTGGAAAGTCAGCGCGGACGCGACCGGGGTTGCTCCCCAAAACAATAATGCGATCGGCGAGAATGACCGCTTCTTCAATGTGGTGGGTGACAATCAAAATACTCTGGGTAGGAATTTTATGCTCTAGCCACAGATCGAGAAGTTCAAAGCGCAGGTTCTCTGCTGTCAGCACATCCAAGGCGGAAAATGGCTCATCCATACACAGGAGTTCCGGCTCCACCGCCAAAGCACGGGCAAATCCCACCCGCTGCCGCATTCCCCCCGACAGTTCCTTGGGGTAGGCGTTTTCAAAGCCATCCAAGCCAATAATGTCAATCATCCGCAGTGCCTTGCGGCGGCGCGATCGCGGGCCTTCTCCTAGAGCCTTTAGCCCCAATTCCACATTTTCTAAAACCGTTAGCCACGGATAGAGCGCCGAACTTTGAAAGACAATCGCAGCCCCCGGATTTAGGCCCTGCATTGGCTGCTCGCGGTACAAGACCTGCCCAGACGTAGGCGCAACCAAACCCGTAATAATGCGCATCAGGGTTGACTTACCGGATCCCGATGGCCCTAGGAGCGCAACAATTTCCCCCGTGCGCAATTCAAGGTTAATATTTTCCATAATGCTAATGACCTGACCGTTGGGCTGACGGTAGGCCTTACCCACATCCAGTAAGCGGACGAGCGATTCCCCTTTGGTTTTGGCGTGCATGGTCCTGCATCCTGTGGCATTTCCACCGTTAACCTACCATGAGGATTCAGGTCTTGGAAAACCTCGGGGACAAAAATTGCTACTAGGGTTGGCGATCGCCCCTCATTTGCGGAATTTCTGATAACCCCCCTTGAGATTTTTATTGTAAACTGATCAGCGGTTTCTTCACAAAAGGTAACAATTCCGCTATGGGACTCTTTGATGGCCTTTTCCGTCGGGGCAAGCAAGCTGACGCCCAACCCAGCAAAGACTTTTTTCTCGATCCCGATGCAGCCAAGACCTACGGCAACATTGAGTACATGCGTACCGCCAAGGTCGTGAAAAAAACGTTCCCTGTAACCGGCGGTGCCAAAGAAGAGGTAGAAGTGGTGGAGTTGGTCTCCGCCATCGAAAGGGTAAATCCAGAGGCAGAAAACAAAGGTAAACCCGAACCCAGTGTCAGTGATGTGGTAACGCCCCCAGTGGAAGAACAGGAACGCCGTCGCAGTGATCCCAGCTTAGACCGCTTTCGCTCCATGGCCAAAGATCTACGCCGTGGCTAAAGCCTAAAAACTTGTGGGGGTTGGCACTTGCGCATCCCAAGGCTGCCCCCTAGGATCAATACAGCCCTTTTTGCAAAGTCTCTCACTCGCCAAGGAACGCTATCGGATGAACACCCTTTGGAGCAGTGCCGCGATCGCCTATCTGCACTACCTCAGCTTTATGGTGGCTTTTGCTGCCCTTGTGGTGGAGCACCTCACCCTACGCAAGGATATAGACCTTAAACAGGCTTGGCGATTAGTGATTACGGATGCCCTCTATGGCATTGCTGCGGTGACTGTTCTTGTCACGGGCATTTTGCGGGTTCTCTATTTTGGCAAAGGCACTGAATATTATTTGGCCAACCCCATCTTTCACCTCAAGGTGGGCTTATTTATTTTGGTGGGGCTATTGTCGCTGTATCCAACGATCTCTTTTCTACTGTGGATTAAACCGCTGCGGGAAGAGAAGGCTCCCACCCTCGAGTTACCAACGGTGCAGCGTTTGACTTGGGTGATTCGGGCTGAACTGGCCTTTCTCAGTGCCATTCCCTTTTTAGCAGCGATGATGGCGCGGGGGATTGGTTTGGATTGGATTCAACGGGGATAAGCAGGGGTCATCTTCAGTAGGGGAGCGATCGCCCCTATGATAGATCTTGCTGCCACGGATAAAACGGATGAGTCATCCCACGATTGAATCCATTCTTCAGGAAAACCGCCTTTTTTATCCCCCCGCTGATTTTGTGGCCAAGGCGCGGATCAATTCCCTTGAGGCCTACAATGCCCTCTACGAAAAGGCCAAAGCCGATCCCGCTGCCTTTTGGGGCGAATTGGCACAACAGGAATTAGAGTGGTTTCAACCTTGGGATCAGGTGCTGGATTGGCAGCCCCCCAATGCCAAGTGGTTTGTCAATGGCAAAATCAACATCACCTACAACTGCTTGGATCGCCACCTCAAGACTTGGCGCAAGAATAAAGCAGCCTTGATCTGGGAAGGAGAACCTGGTGATAGCCGCACCCTCACCTATGCCCAACTGCACCGCGAAGTCTGCCAATTTGCCAATGTCCTCAAGCAACTGGGGGTGAAAAAGGGCGATCGCGTCGGTATTTATATGCCGATGATTCCAGAGGCAGCCATTGCCATGTTGGCCTGTGCGCGGATCGGCGCCCCCCACTCAGTGGTCTTTGGGGGATTTAGTGCCGAAGCTTTGCGCGATCGCCTCATTGATGCCCAAGCCAAGCTGGTGGTTACGGCTGACGGTGGCTGGCGCAAAGATGCCATTGTGCCCCTCAAGGATCAAGTGGATAAAGCCCTAGCCAATCAGGCAGTTCCCAGCGTTGAACATGTCTTGGTGGTGCAGCGCACGCAGCAGCCAGTGACCATGGTGCCCGGTCGCGATCACTGGTGGCATGATCTGCAAAAGGGGGTCAGCGCTGACTGTCCTGCCGAACCCATGGACAGCGAAGATTTACTCTTTATTCTCTACACCTCTGGCTCCACCGGCAAACCCAAAGGCGTTGTCCACACCACAGCGGGTTACAACCTCTACACCCACATCACCACTCAATGGGTCTTTGACCTCCAAGATACCGATGTCTATTGGTGTACCGCTGATGTTGGCTGGATTACGGGTCACAGCTACATTGTCTATGGGCCGCTGTCCAATGGGGCAACCACCCTCATGTATGAAGGGGCACCCCGCGCCTCCAATCCCGGTTGCTTCTGGGATGTGATTGAGAAGTATGGGGTGACTATTTTCTACACAGCTCCCACGGCTATTCGTGCCTTCATTAAAATGGGCGAACACTTGCCCCGCGCACGGAACCTCTCTTCTTTGCGCCTCTTGGGAACCGTGGGTGAACCGATTAACCCCGAAGCATGGATGTGGTATTACCGGGTCATTGGCGGTGAACGCTGCCCCATTGTCGATACATGGTGGCAAACAGAAACAGGGGGGCACATGATCACCTCACTGCCGGGGGCGATTCCCATGAAACCCGGCTCTGCCACCAAGCCCTTTCCGGGGATCCTGGCTGATGTCGTGGATCTCGAGGGTAACCCTGTCGGTGTTAACGAGGGCGGCTATCTGGTGATTCGTCACCCTTGGCCGGGGATGATGCGCACGGTGTATGGCGATCCCGATCGCTTCCGCCGCACCTATTGGGAACACATTCCGCCTCGTGATGGCCAATACGTTTACTTTGCTGGCGATGGTGCCCGCAAGGATGAAGATGGCTACTTTTGGGTGATGGGACGGGTTGACGATGTGATCAATGTCTCCGGTCACCGCTTGGGCACGATGGAAATTGAATCGGCATTGGTCTCTCACCCTGCTGTTGCTGAAGCAGCCGTTGTTGGTAAACCCGACGAGGTCAAAGGGGAAGAAATCGTTGCCTTTGTGATTCTTGAAGGATCGGCTACCCCCAGCGATGCCCTCCAACAGGAATTAAAGCAGCACGTTGTCAATGAAATTGGTGCCTTGGCACGGCCGGCGGAGATTCGCTTTACCGATGCCCTGCCCAAAACGCGATCGGGCAAAATCATGCGGCGGCTCCTGCGTTCCCTTGCAGCTGGCCAAGAGGTATCTGGGGATACTTCAACATTGGAAGATCGCTCAGTGCTGGATAAGTTGCGCCAGGGGGCTTGAGAGTCTCCCCTATCAATGAGTCTATAATTGATAGGCTATGGCAAGTGGCATCCGCACAAAAACACTCGTTCTTTTAACAACGGCGGCCATTTTAGGGGGCGGTCTCTTTCTATTTGAGCAACAACTACCCACGCCCAACAGCAGTCATACGCAAACTCCAAAACCCCTCTTTAACTTTCAAGAGGCGGATGTTGTGGCCTTGAAAATTATTGCCCCTGATTACCGCCTCAACCTGAAAAAGTTGGCTACAGGTGACTGGGTGATTGATCGGGCAAAGCAAACCCCCGCAGAAGAGGGCACGGTTGTCTTTTTATTAAACTTATTGGCCACGGGTCAGCGCGATCGCTCTCTCGATGTACCTACTGAACGTGCCGGGGATTATGGCCTTGCTCCCCCCATGGCCACTGTGGATATCACCCTTAAAGATGGCCAGCAGCACCGTTTACACTTGGGAGACACCACCTTTGACGGCCTCAAGCTCTACGCGGAAATTGACCCGCCAGCGGAACCGCGCGAAAAAATGACGGTGACCCTCGTGCCCCTTGATCTTAAAAATGCCCTCCAGCGCCCCCTACAGGAATGGGAGCGTCAGCAAGCAGCAAACTAGAACGCTGTGACTTCTGGCACGACTCCCCAAAAGCTCGTCAGAATATAAAAGCGTAGTGAACTATTGAGTAAACATCAGCCATGGGATTCTTCGGATTCAAAAAGTTGACAATGCCTAGCCCCAGTGCCGCTCTACCCGGCCGAGCAGAACCCATGCCCGTGCCAGAGGCTCATCTTGTGAATGGTCATCCCCTCACCCCTCCCTATCCCGAAGGCATGGAGTTAGCTATGTTTGGTATGGGCTGTTTTTGGGGGGCTGAGCGCAAGTTTTGGCAGGTGCCGGGGGTCTATGTCACCGCTGTGGGCTATGCTGGCGGCTATACCCCCAATCCCACCTATGAAGAGGTGTGTACGGGCATGACAGGTCACAACGAGGTGGTGCGCGTGGTCTTTGACCCCCAGAAGGTGACCTATGAGGAATTGCTCAAGGTCTTTTGGGAAAACCATGACCCCACCCAAGGTATGCGCCAAGGCAACGATGTGGGGACGCAGTATCGCTCCGGTATTTACTACTATTCCCCTGAGCAAAAAGCCCTTGCCGAGGCCAGTCGCGATCGCTACCAAGCAGCCCTAAAAGCCGCCGGTTATGGCACGATCACCACTGAAATTCTACCAGCGCCCGAATTTTACTTTGCCGAACCCTACCACCAGCAATATCTCCATCGCAATGTCAATGGCTACTGCGGCCTTGGGGGCACAAAGGTGCCCTACGAACTGATGAGCGCTACCCCTAGCGCCTAGTGGAGATTGAGGCGATAGGGCATACGGGGACGGTAAGCATCGCTAAAGTTGGTCTGACTAACCGTGGCATTGTTTAACCGTGCCCACTGCATATTGGCTTGCTCAAAAGTGGCACCGTTGAGATTGGCGCGGCGAAAATCCCCATAGCGGACATCGGCTCCCGTTAAGTTGCTGTTGTTGAAATTGGCACGGCGGGCACGACTATGGCGCAAAATCGCACGGCTCAGGTTAGCACCACTGAGATTGGCCTGTTCTAGGTTAGTTCGTTCTAAATAAGCGGCGGTGAGGTTGGCATTACTCAGATTTGCCCCGACCAAATTGGCCACCATGAGGTTAGTATCCTGGAGGTTGGCGCCCTGAAGATTGGCGCCGCGCAAATTTGCCCCTGCTAAGTTATAGCCCCGTAAATCGACATTCCGCAGATCACAGCCGGGACAAGCATTGGTTTGCACCAGTTGCTGCATGGGGGAGGGCATGGCAAAAGCAGCACCGCTGGTAAGCGCTGCACTAATCATTGCTGTTGCGATGAACGCTTGCTGGTTCACATCCACATCCTCCTGCCACGCTAGAGAGACTTTAGCACAAGTCCTAGGAATTTAGCCGTTGGCGGCGGGAGCGCTGATGTCGTTGTTGCCAATCCTTAGCACTGCGAACGGCCAACCACAACAGGAGTAAGGCAATTAACCCGCCCTGCTTGGGTGCCCTGAGGGCAAATAAAATTAACAGCATACACAGGATATCCTGCCCGACAATCACCCAGCGGGGTAACTTCCCCAGCCGATAAAACCAACCCACCTGCACCAATTGCAACACAAAGGCAAAAAGACCACTCAGGGTACCAATGAGCCACTGAGGTGTCTCTGTTGCTGTTGCCACGGTCATGCCAAGGAGGGCACCCACAAGGGGGCTAAAGCACAGTTGTACAAGGATAATCAGGCGGTAGCCCCAGACATTGCGGGACAGGAAGATCTCCAGAAACGACCAAGCGGCTAACACACCAACCACGCCATAGGGGGAAAAATGGCGCAGTAAAGGCACCTGTGACCACAGTTGTTCCCCCTGCAATAGACCAATCAACAGGAGGGGCAGTGCCAGTCGTAGCCCGCCGGCCGCTGCTGCTGAAAGAATCGCTAGAACTTCTAGCATGATGGCTCTATGGGTTTCAAGATATTGGGGAGGGTTTCCCACAGGCGATCGCACACCGTTTCCGGGGTATCCTCAGCCGTAATCGCCAGTTCTAAATCCGCCTGCGCATAGAGGTATTGACGCGCTTGCAGCAGTTCACTCAAGCGTTCCTCAAGGGGCTGATCCTGCAACAGGGGACGTTCCTGATCTTGGCGCAGGCGCTGACAGAGCACCGCAAGGGGGACATGAAGCCAGACCACAATGCCATGGCGCAAATAACTCCAGTTCATCGGGTTGAGGACAATGCCGCCACCGGTGGCCACGACCAAATGATGGTAACTAGAGACTTGTGCTAAGACCTGTTGTTCCAACTCCCGAAAAGCAGCCTCCCCCTCTTGGACAAAAATTTCGCGAATGGGTCGTTGGCGAAACTCTGTAATCACCGCATCTGTATCCACAAACCTGTAGCCCAAGCGTTGCGCCAAGATGCGACCTGTGGTGGTTTTACCGGCACCCATCATGCCCACAAGATAGATATTGACTCCTCCAAGGCGTTCTTGCAGTTCCATAGATAACCATTTCTCGACACCGCCAAATCAGCACTTTAACCTAAATATGGAGGTCTTCTCACCATTTCGATGTCCCAGCCCAATCCCTACGTGACACTACAGGTGGCAGTAACGGCTACCCAAGCCGAGATTAAGGCCGCTTATCGCCGCTTAGTCAAGCAGTATCACCCCGACTACCATCCTAGCGATCGCTCCAGCCATGAGCGGATGGCCGCCATTAATGCCGCCTATGAAATCTTGGGGGATGAGCAGTGTCGGCAGGCCTATGATGCCCAGCACCGTGTCCAGCAAACAACCGCTCAGCCTGATGTGCAGCGTTCCCAAGCTGCCGATCGCGAGCTAGAGCAATGGCTGACCCTCACCTACAACCCCGTGAGTCGGATTATTGAGGCGGTCTTGCGATCGCTCCCCCGCCAGATTGATGCCCTTGCAGCTGATCCCTTTGATGATGACCTCATGGATCATTTCCTTACCTACTTGCAGGACTGTCGTCGCGCCCTCACCCGCGCCCGCTATACGTTCCAAGCCCAACCCAACCCCACTGCTGTGGCCAAGGTGGCAGCCCACCTCTATTACTGTTTGAATCAACTGGTGGATGGTCTCGATGAGCTAGAGCAATTTAGCCACAGTTACGACGATCGCTATTTGCACACTGGGCAGGAACTCTTTCGCATTGCCCAGCGCCTCTTCGCAGAGTGTCAGCTTGTCCGCTAAACTAGAGAGAATCAGCATCCCAGCATGGCAGCAAGATTCAATCCCAGTTATGAAACATACCCTATCGGTTTTAGTGGAAGATGAGGCGGGTGTGCTCACTCGCATTGCCGGTTTATTTGCGCGGCGTGGCTTTAACATTGAGAGCTTAGCGGTAGGCCCTGCGGAGCAAATTGGCATCTCCCGCATTACGATGGTGGTGCCCGGCGACGATGCCATCATTGAGCAATTGACCAAGCAACTCTACAAGCTGATCAATGTCCTCAAGGTGCAGGATATTACCACGATTCCCTGTGTGGAACGGGAACTGATGCTCCTGAAGGTGAATGCCACCGCCAGCACCCGCTCTGAAATCTTGGAACTGGTACAAATCTTCCGTGCCAAGGTGGTGGATGTGTCCGATGATTCCCTGACCATTGAAGTCTCCGGTGACCCCGGCAAGATGGTGGCCATTGTCCAAATGCTGAATAAATTTGGGATTCGCGAAATTGCCCGCACCGGTAAAATTGCCCTTGTGCGTGAGTCGGGGGTGAATACGGAATACCTAAAGTCCTTGGAGGCACGGGTCTAATTGGCGGGGAAGTATCGCTGGTTATTACTTGCACTAGGGGCGATTGCCCTCAGTAGCTGTACCGCAACGGAGTCTCCCTCAGTAAGCAACAATGCATTACCCCTTGGAGTTGCCCTCGCTCAAACCGGTAATGCCGCTCTCTACGGCCAAGAGGCTCTACAGGGGGTGCAAGTCGCCGGGGAGTTTTTCAACCAAGCCGGCCAGATCAAGGGGCAGACCCTACGGCTGGTGATTCAGGATACCGGCAGTGATGAAGCGGGGGCAGTGAATGTTTTTCAAACCTTAATCAATCGCGATCGCGTGATTGGCATTGTTGGCCCCACCCTCTCGCAGCAGGCGTTTAGTGCCGATCCTATTGCCGAGCAGGCTGGTGTCCCCGTGGTGGCTCCTTCCAATACCGCCCGTGGCATTCCCGAAATCGGTGCCTTCATTAGTCGCGTTTCCGCAGGGGTGGATGTGGTGGCACCCACGGCAATTCAAGCAGCCCTTGAGATTAATCCCAACATTCGCCGAGTGGCGGTCTTTTTTGCCCAAGACGATGCCTTTAGTCGCTCAGAAACCGAGATTTTTCAAAAGGCCATTCGCGAGAACCCCAAGCTTGAACTGGTGACTGTCCAGCAGACCCAAACCACGGATACCAATTTCCAAGCCCAAATCAATGCCACCCTCAATCTCAAACCTGATTTAATTGTTATCTCCGGCTTAGCAGCCGACGGCGGCAATTTGATTCGCCAACTACGGGAATTGGGCTACCAAGGCCTAATTTTGGGCGGGAATGGCGTCAACACAGTCAACCTCTTCCCCGTTTGTCGTCGCCTCTGCAATGGCGTTCTGGTGGCGCAGGCCTATAATCCCGAAAACCCCGATCCCATGAATGTCAAGTTTCGCGACGCCTTTGCAGCCAAATATCGTCAAGCCCCCTCTCAATTCAGTGCTCAAGCCTTTACGGCAGTTCAAGTCTTTGCGGACTCCTTGGCACGACTGTCTCAAGAAAAGAACCTGTCGGAATTGCCCCTTGCCGATTTGCGTCAGGCCTTGAATCAAGAGATTCTCAAGGGAGTCTATGAAACTCCCCTTGGGGAAATTCGCTTTACCCCTGAAGGCGAAGTGCTGCAACGCTTCTTTTACGTTGGCCAGATTGAGATGAGTGACGATGGCCAGAGTGGGAAGTTTAGTTTGGTGAAAAAAGTTGAACGCCAACCCTAACGGACTGCTAATTCGGCAGCTTCACGAGGTTTCTTACTGCGCCAAAGGAGACGAATGGGGGTGCCTCGAAATCCCAGTTGTTGGCGAATTTGCCCTTCAATGTAGCGGCGATAGTTGTCCTTGAAGAGTTTGGCATCGTTGACAAAAATCGCAAATGTTGGCGGCTGGGTGGCCACTTGGGTGGCGTAGTAGATTTTTCCTTGGCGGCCTTGGCGAGTCGCGGGGGGCGTATGCCAGCGTAGGGCTTCTTGAATCACTTCATTGACTACTGCTGTACTGACGCGGCGACGATGTTGTTCAACCGCTGCATCTACTGCTGCAAAAATTTTGTCGAGGCGTTGACCCGTATGGGCACTGACAAAGAGGGCATCTGCCCACTCCAGAAAATTCAATCGCTGATACAGGCGATCGCGATAGGTATTGATCGTATAGGTATCCTTTTCGGGAACGGCATCCCACTTGTTCACAATTAGGACACAGGCACGCCCCTGATCGGCAATATGCCCCGCCAAGCGCTGATCCTGTTCCGTAATTTCTTCGAGGGCATCCAATACCAACAGCACGACATCGGAGCGGTGAATCGCCTTAAAGGCGCGATGCACACTAAACATCTCAGGCCCGTAGGCCACATGACTCCGCTTACGAATGCCGGCGGTATCAATGAAGCGGTACTGGGTGCCATTGTGTTCAATCACGGTATCAATGGCGTCACGGGTGGTACCTGAAATCGGACTGACAATGGCGCGATCGCTCCCAATCAAGGCATTGAGCAAACTGGATTTCCCCACATTGGGACGCCCAGCAATGGCCACCTGAATTTCCGGCGCCTCGGGGAGTGTTGCCGCTGCGGGTAAGTAGGTCATCAACTGATCCAGCAATTCCCCCGTACCGCTGCCATGAATACTGGAAATGGGGTAGGGTTCCCCTAGACCCAGCGCCCAAAATTCTGCCGCCTGCGCCTGACCCATTTGAGGAGATTCGCATTTATTGACCGCCACCAAAACGGGGACAGGATGCTGTCGCAACCAAGCCGCAATCTCATAGTCTAGGGCAGTGGGTCCTGCTTGGCCATCTACCACTAAGATTGCAGCTGTTGCCTCCTGCAGAGCCAGTTCCGCCTGTTGGCGAATCAGGGGGAGAAACTCACTGTCATCGTCAAAGACGAGTCCGCCAGTATCCACCACCAAGAACTCCCGATCGCGCCAAAAGGCTGGGCGGTAGGTGCGATCGCGGGTTACACCGGGCTGATCGTGGACAATGGCATCCCGTTCCCCGGCCAAGCGATTGACAAAGGTGGACTTGCCCACATTGGGGCGTCCTACAACGGCAACAACAGGCAAAGCCATAGGCGTGTTGTTCGCAGAATCAGGCTTGAGTTTACCCCTCAACCTAGGTCTCAAATTGACTGCCGCGCTTGTACTGCTGGTAGGCAGCAAAGAACAACCCCGCCAATGTGACTGGAATTAGCCCCAGCACAATGCCGCACAGTAAAGGTTCAATCATAGCCTTACACCCCTTTTAACCATCAACTCCATTCCCCACGATACACTAATGAATGGGCGCTGTATCGGCATCTCCCTGTTGATCAGGAAAAATCATCCTCACCGCCAGCGAGAACGTCCATGTTTCGCTTTCCTCTTTTCTCTTTTATTAAGTTATTTTTGCCCACAACAGCAGTCATTGCCGCTCTGTTAACACCCCTGTATTTTAGTCAACGCCACGCCCTTCTGAAGGACTTACAACTGCAGGAGGAGTATAAACTAGAGCGCAGCCGGTTGCTCCTAAGAATGATCTTAGATGACGCGGTTGAAGAGTTGAGAGCTTTGATGGCACTGCAGGTGTTGCCTCATTTAATGGAGGCTTCTGCTGGGGAAGAGGCCCACGAAAAGGCAAAGGCAGGACTGGCAGCATGGCAACACCTCAAAAAGCACTATGATCAATTTTATTTTTTTGATCCAGAGGGCAGCGTGCGTTTTCAGTGGCATGCCATACCCAAAGCGACGGATGCCGCTGCGACCAAGACCATTGACCGTTACTGGCCTATCCTACAGCGATTGACCCCCAACCAGATTTTTGTTTCCCCCTTGGATTTAATAGAGGGCACCGGTTTCAGCTTGGCTGAACCTGTTTTGTATATTGGGGTACCCCTGTACCAAAAAGCAGCACCAAGGGGGATTTTGCTGGTTCGTTACCGCGCCAGCCACCTTCTCAATCAGTTGACCAACAATTGCAATCTAGGGAACAGCAGCTGCCTCCTAGCGGATGACCAAGGCTATTGGTTCATTGCAGAAAATCATCACCAGGAATGGGGATTCTATTATCCTGAGCGACAGCAGTTTACGATCCGTAATCAATATCCGCTGCTGTGGCAACAAATGCAACGACGGCCTCGAGGCAGCCTATTCAGCGCCCAGGGGCTATTTATCTATCAAGCCTTTTTTCCCCTAAAGGCCAACTACCTTTCTGCCGATCGGGCAACCAATTCAGCTCGTGACTCGAGCAGCACCCGTTGGTGGCTGGTTTCGCGGCTCTCTGACACCCGGTTGGCGCAATACAGCCGCCGCCTCCACCAGGAGTTCCTTGTCCTCTTTGCTGCCCTATCCGTTTTGGCGGCTGGTGCTATCTTGATCATTGCCCGCGATCGCCAGCGCAAAGAGCAATTGCGGGAACTCCTAAGGTCAAGTGAAGCGCGCTTTCGTAGCGTCAGCAAAATGGCGCCGGTGGGCATTTTTACCCTAGATGCCGAGGGACGACCTACCTTTTTGAATCAGGCACTCCTAGACCTGTTGGGCGTCAACAGTCTGGAGGAAGCCGAACAACAGTGGATAGAACGCCTGCACCCTGAGGATCGCGATCGGGTCTTGAAGGCATGGGCTGTCTGCCAGCGAAAAAGGGTACCCCTCAATGAGCGCTTCCGGGTGGTTAAAGAAGACGGCAGCAGTCGCTGGATTAGGGCGCGGATTATTCCTCTGCAGCAAAGCCGTGGCAAAGATCGCTTTGTCGGCACTTGGGAAGACATCTCCCAAATGATCCAGCAACAGGAATTCCTAGAGCAAGCGCGCAGGGCTGCTGAGGAAGCCAGCCGGGCTAAGAGTGAATTTTTGGCCACCATGAGCCATGAAATTCGCACCCCAATGAATGCCATCATTGGCCTGACTGGATTACTGCTGGATACCCCCCTCAATCCCCAACAGCGGGAATTTGTCAACACCATTCGCCTCAGTGGTGACGCCCTACTTGCCATCATCAATGATATTCTCGATTTTTCTAAGATTGAGTCGGGCAAGCTACAGTTAGAGAGCTATCCCTTCAACCTGTGTAACTGCGTCGAAGAAGTCCTCGACCTTTTGGCCGGTCGAGCCAGCGATCGCCAAGTGGAACTAGCTGCCCATATTGAGCCAGGGATTCCCTATGAGGTCATTGGTGATATGGGGCGGCTGCGGCAGGTCTTGGTGAATCTCATGGGCAATGCCATCAAATTTACCCAAGGTGGCAATGTGACCCTCTACCTTAAGGGCATGCCTGCACCAATGAGCCAGTATGAGTTTATGCCCCCCTATTACTTATACTGGTTTGCCATTCAGGATACGGGCATCGGCATTTCGCCAACGGGCATGGCTCGCCTCTTTCAGCCTTTTATGCAAGTGGATGCCTCGACCACTCGGCACTACGGCGGCACAGGTTTGGGCCTTGTCATTTGTCAACGCCTTGTGGAGCATATGGGGGGGCAAATTTGGGTAGAAAGTAAAACGGCCACAGATCCTTTGGCCGTTGGCGGCACACCCCCAGCCAACTATGAATCGATCCCAATTGAAGAAAGTGGCTCTGTTTTTTACTTTACTGTCAAATTTCTCGTCAATCCGCGGGCCATTTCCAAAGAGAGCAGGGGGGTCGGCCATCTTGAAAATCGGCGCGTGCTCATTGTGGATGACAATGCTACTAACCGGCAAATTCTGGCCCTACAAACCAAAAACTGGAAAATGCACCCCCTTGTGGCTGAGAGTGGCCCCAAGGCCCTTGTGCTTCTTCAACAACAAGCCCTGCCGGATGTGGCCATTTTAGATCTGCAAATGCCGGAGATGGATGGCATTTCCCTTGCTCGTAAAATTCGCGCCACCTACACGCAATTGCCCCTGGTTCTGCTAACCTCCCTAGGCAATACACTGCCAGAGTCGGAAACTGCTTTATTCTCTGCCCTGATCAGCAAGCCGGTCAAACAGTCCACCCTGTACAATGTCCTTAACCATTTATTTGACAAAAAGCCGACAACGGTATCGCCTAAGCCAGCGGCTGCCCTATCCTTTGAAGACTTAAAAGCCGGTCTGCCGCCGCTGCGGATTCTCATTGCCGAGGATAACAAAGTCAATCAAATGGTGGCACTGCGCATCTTAGAAAAATTGGGCTATCGCGGTGATATTGCTGCCAATGGTTTGGAGGTGCTGGATGCGGTGCAACGGCAGCCCTACGATGTGATTTTGATGGATATGCAGATGCCGGAGATGGATGGGATAACGGCTACCCGTGAGGTGATTAATCTGTTTCAACAGCTGAACCAACCCCGTCCGCGAATTATTGCCATGACCGCCAATGCCATGGAGAGCGATCGCCAGCTTTGCTTGGATGCCGGTATGGACGACTATGTGAGCAAGCCCATTAACCTTGAAGACTTGGTGCGTGCCCTCCGTCAGTGCCATCCCCTCCAGACCTCAACAACTTAACATTTAGCGATAGACTAAAGGAGATAGATTAAGTGGTTCTTGATTCCAGTTAGGAATAAATAATTATCTATGGTTACCCCTGAACAACTAACCACCTTAATTCAATCCAGCTTGCCCGATGCCTTTGTTCAAGTGCAAGATTTGACCGGGGGTGGCGATCATTACGAAGCTGTAGTGGTCTCTGCCGCCTTTGAGGGTAAGCGACTGGTGCAGCAGCACCAATTGGTCTATAGCAGCCTTAAGGATCTCATGGCTAGCAATGAACTCCACGCCCTTGCCCTCAAGACCTATACCCCCCAGCAATGGGCACAACGCCAGTGATTTAGAATGCAATCTATTGCTGTTCTTTTGTCACTTGTGAACTCAAGAGGGAAAGCCAACGATGACACCCGAACTCCACGCCAAAATTGATCACCTCGTCAAAAGCAACAAAATCATTGTCTTTATGAAGGGCAGCAAGCTCATGCCCCAATGCGGGTTTTCCAACAATGCGGTGCAAATCCTGAATGCCCTCGGTGTTCCCTATGAAACGGTGGATGTCCTTGAGGATTTTGAGATTCGCCAAGGGATTAAGGAGTATTCCAACTGGCCAACGATTCCCCAAGTGTTTATCAATGGTGAGTTTATTGGTGGCTCGGACATTCTCATTGAGCTATACCAAAGTGGTGAGTTGCAACAACTGGTTGAGGTGGCCTTAGCTTCATAGTTTTTTCTCACCTTCACTGACGCCCAAAATAAATCCCCCATTGCTGGGGGAGCTTCATCATCTGTTCAACAACCTTGACCGTTTGGCCGAGAAAGTGGCGGATTAGCCAAGGTTCACTTTGACGACGCGGTTTTTCTCTTCTTCCGCTTTCGGCAGGGTCAGGTGCAGGATGCCATCTTTGTATTCGGCTTTGACATCGGTGTTTTGAATCCGCACTGGCAGAGGAATGACCCGTTGGAATTTACCGTAGCGGAATTCGGTGCGTTTGATACCATTGCTTTCGCTTTGGCTTTCAGATTTGCGTTCACCACTGACAGAGACGGCATCCGCCGTGACTTGAATGTCGAGGTCTTTGGCCTCCATGCCGGGCAGTTCAATTTTTAGAAGCAAAGCATCAGGCGTTTCTTCGAGTTCGGCTGCCGGCAAGAAGCTGAGATCGCTGCGACGTTCGGTCAAGGGAATCAATTCATCAAATAGACGGTTCATTTGGCGTTGTAGCGCATCGATTTCGCGGAACGGTTCCCAACGAACGAGTGCCATACGCTGATCCTCCTGTATTCCTTAAGGTTTTAGATTGCCCACGGGATGATTTACAGAGAGAACAGCACCAACAATTAACTTTGTTTTTGTTTGCCTTGGTATTGCTTGGGCTTATTCCCTCTGCCTACCTTCACTATAGAGGATGCAAGTTTTGATCCAAGTGGGGTTTAACGATCTCTACAAGTTCCTGTTTCCGAACCTGTAGCACGGAGAATTATTCTAAAAGGGAAATTAAGTAAACATTAAACTTTGTTAGAGAGTAGGTTATCAATGGTGAGGCTTTGCAGGACACTTTGGGCGTTGGCGATCGCCAGTGTCCCCCGCAGAAAACCAATATTTGCCCCCGGACAGAGATAACTCAGGGACTTCTGCCGACAAAAGGCTTTTAATGTCTCAACACTGCGCAGTTGTCGAGGCCAGTGGAAGGTGGTGGCGGTCTTGATGGGGGCCAGTTCTCCCGTCGGCGTAGGGAGTAGGTGACGACCGCTAAAGAGAACACCCCCTTGGCCAGACCAATAGACACAGGCGCTGCCGGGGGAGTGACCGGGTGTCCAGAGGATTTCGAGGGTTTCACTAATCGCTAGATGGTGGTTAAACGGGGTTACGGTCACTTGGGGTAGAAGATAGGCTTCTTGACCATGGATGATTACTTCACAGTTAAAGGTGCGCTGCAGCTCACGAACGCGGGCGATCGCCCCTCGATGGGTAAGGATGAGGCGCTGAACGCCACCCTGCTCCCTGAGCCAATTTTGGCTGCTCTCTGTCCAAGGGGGGGAATCAATAAGGGTATTGCCATCATTTTCTACAATGAGATAAGCAGTGCCTCCCAGCGTCTCGCGGTTTGGTGGAAACCCGTAAACCATGGGCAATACAAGGCGGGGCGGTTTCTGTTGTTGAGCCACAGGTATCGAAATCATGACATGGATTTCCCTTATTGTATTGGGTTTGATCTTGGTCTTTATTGTCCGCCAGAGTGCTGCCCGTGTCAGTCAAACCCCTTGGTGGCTCCTATGGCTGGTGCTGATGTTGCCAGCATTTTTTATTGGGGGTTGGATGCTGCTTTTAGGGAATACCCCTGTGCCGTCGGGATGGTTGATCCTTGTTTTTGTCACCAGTTCGGTGCTCTATCTTGTGCTTTTGCGCCGAGGCCAGCCCTCCTTACCAGCGGCACCACCCACACCCCCACCGCCCACACCGACGGAAAATGGCAAGCTCCTCAATCAGGATGAAGAAACGCAATTGCAGAGCTGTTTCCCTTGGGGCATGTACTATCTGCAACAAATTGAGTATCGTCCGCAGGCGGTGATCTGCCGGGGGCAAATGCGCGGGGATGCGAACCAAGTCTATGAAACCGTGGAGCGCAATATTGCCCAACGCTTTGGCGATCGCTTTCTGGTCATGTTTCAAATGGGTTTGAGTAATAAGCCCTTTTTTGCCTTGATTCCCCGCGATCGCTTGCCCCAGCCCCAACAGCTGTTTC
The DNA here is from genome assembly GCF_031583515.1 of Thermosynechococcus sp. QS41. Taxonomy (NCBI): domain Bacteria; kingdom Bacillati; phylum Cyanobacteriota; class Cyanophyceae; order Acaryochloridales; family Thermosynechococcaceae; genus Thermosynechococcus; species Thermosynechococcus sp. QS41. The sequence continues at coordinate 1,198,584 of NZ_CP134181.1, read as the reverse complement.
GTCCCGGTCTTAGCCTTGGCCTACTTGCCTTAACCTTTCTCACCACCACCGTTGCTGGCTTGGCACTCGTGGCGCCTGAGCTGACGGCGGCGGAACTGCGACTCAATCCCAGTTTGCTCTGGCAGGGGTTGCCCTACAGTGTCAGTCTGCTGTTGATTTTGGGCATCCATGAACTGGGACACTTTGCCACTGCGTGGTATTACCGCGTCAAAGCAACGCTGCCCTACTTTATTCCTCTACCCTTTGCCATGGGCACACTGGGGGCTTTTATCCAGATGCGATCGCCCGTTCCCCATCGCCGTGCCCTCTTTGACATCAGTATGGCGGGTCCCCTTGCGGGATTGCTCGTGACCCTACCGATTCTAGTTTGGGGACTACAGCAGTCCGAGGTGGTACAACTGCCCGCCAATGCTTCCGAGCAGCCCCTCAATCCCCAAGTGTTTAGTCCCCGCATTTCGATTCTCTTTGCCCTGATTGCCAAAGCCATTTTTGGCGCTGCCCTCAAGAGTGATAGTGCGCTACACCTCCATCCGATGGCAGTGGCGGGAGTGCTGGGCTTGGTGGTGACGGCTTTGAACTTGATGCCGGTGGGTCAATTGGATGGGGGGCACATTGTCCATGCGATGTATGGTCATCGGGCGGGGGCAGTCATTGGCCAAGTCAGCCGTTTACTGGTGCTGATTCTCTCCTTTATTCAACCGTGGCTCTTTGTCTGGGCCTTGATCCTCTTCTTTATGCCTGCCTTTGATGAACCTGCCCTCAATGATGTCAGTGAATTGGATAACTGGCGCGATGCCCTTGGCTTGATGGCACTGGTGTTGCTATTGCTCATTATTTTGCCGGTGCCGGCACCCTTGGGGGATTTGCTACTGCCGACACACCCAATGCCATAGGGGATGGCGTTGCCCCTGTTGACGAATGCGCAGGACTTGTTTTTCTAGGCGTTGCTGCCACTTGGGGGATCTGCCCCAGAAAATGTTGCGGGTCTGCCAGTAGAGAACGCTCAGGGTCATGCCAATGCACAGCGCCAAACCGATCGCCGGCAGCCGATTGAAGAGAATGCCATAACGCAACGCTGCCCACGTAAAGTGCTCGCGCATCAGGCTAATTTCATAACGGAAGCCCCAGAGACTCAATGTGCCAACCGTCAGCCAAAGAAAGAGCACTACACTCCAGCGCATGAGAACGGTAAAGCGATGCAGGCGATCCACCTGCTGCCGAAATTCTGACTCAAGGCCTTGGGGCATTCGCGATCGCTCATTAGCAGACATGTCTCTTCTCTATCGTATCTTTTTGCAGCTTTTTCATCATCTAATGTTGGTTTGAGAGGATCATTGGGCAGGGATTGCAAAGCCTCAATTTTATCTTTGTGGCACACTGTTGAGAAACAATGCCAGTGACAAGGAGCCTCCGATGCCAAGCGTGAGTTTACTGCGGGCAACATCCTATGACCTTGACCGTCTCAGTGCATCCCTTGAGGAACTCCTAGCGCCCTTGGGGGGAATGGCGGCGATCGTCAAACCGGGCGATCGCGTGCTGCTCAAGCCGAATTTACTCACCGGCGCACGACCAAAACACGAATGCGTCACTCGCCCAGAACTGGTCTATTGCGTTGCCAAAATGGTGCAGGCGGTGGGGGGACAACCCTTCCTAGGGGATGGACCTGCCTTTGGCTCGGCATTGGGGGTCGCCCGCAACAATGGCTATTTGCCCTTTATTCAGGAATTGAATTTACCGGTCATTGAATTCCATGGCGATCGCTATGCTACGGACAATCCTGAATTTGCCCACCTGCGCCTGAGCAAAGAAGCGATGGCTGCCGATGTCGTCATTAACCTACCCAAGGTGAAATCCCATGTGCAACTCACCCTCACCCTTGGGGTCAAGAATCTCTTTGGCTGTGTCCCCGGCAAAATGAAGGCATGGTGGCATATGGAAGCGGGTAAGGATGCTGATCGCTTTGGCCGCATGCTCGTCGAAACTGCACGGGCGATCGCCCCCGACCTCACGATTGTGGATGGCATTATCGGCCATGAAGGCAATGGCCCCAGTGGGGGAACGCCGCGCCCCCTGAATATTTTGGGTGCCAGTCGTGATGTCTTTGCCCTCGATCGCGCCCTCGTGGCTATCCTGAATGTGGATCCTGAGCGCATTCCTACCCAACGTGCCGCCACCGCCCTTGGCTACAACTATGAGCTGAGTGAGATGACATTTCCCTTGGCACAGCCCCACGAATTAGCTGTTCGAGACTGGCAACTACCCCAGCAGATGATGCCCATTGACTTTGGCGCGCCGCGTGTCCTCAAGTCCACCTTCAAACACCTCTACATTCGCTGGATCAAGGAACCCCTAACCGCCTATAGCCAAAAGGTCTAAGTTCTCAGCGGGGACGCCCTTTGATAAGCTAGGAAAATGCTGTTGGGGAGAACCGTCCTTGAGCTTTGACTACGATCTCGTCATTATCGGTGCGGGTGTGGGGGGTCATGGGGCTGCCCTGCATGCCGTCAGCGTCGGTCTGAAAACGGCCATTGTCGAAGCCGCAGAAATGGGGGGCACCTGCGTCAATCGCGGCTGTATTCCCTCAAAAGCACTCCTTGCGGCAGCCGGACGGGTACGGGAACTGCGTCAAGCCAGTCATTGGCAAGCCTTGGGGATTCAACTGGGGCAGGTGAATGTGGATCGCGCGGGTGTGGCTGCCCATGCCGCCAATTTGGTACAAAAAATCCGCAGTGATCTGACAAACAGCCTCAAGCGCCTTGGCGTAGACACCCTTATTGGTCGGGGCAAAGTAGCGGAGTGTCAGAAAGTCAGCATTACCACCCCCACGGGTGAGAAAACGGTTACGGCCAAGGACATCATTATTGCCACCGGCTCAGTCCCTTGGGTTCCCCCCGGCATTGAAGTGGATGGCAAGACCGTTTATACCAGTGATGATGCCATTAAGCTGGATTGGTTGCCGCAGTGGGTAGCCATCATTGGCAGTGGCTATATTGGCCTAGAGTTTGCCGATATTTACACCGCCTTGGGTTGCGAAGTGACCATGATTGAGGCACTGGATCAACTCATGCCCACCTTTGATCCAGATATTGCCAAACAGGCACAGCGGGTCTTGATTGCCCCTCGCGACATTGAAACCTACAGCGGTACCCTAGCCAAGCGGGTGATTCCCGGTAGTCCAGTGGTCATTGAATTGGCGGATGCCAAAACCAAAGAAGTGGTGGAGGTTCTAGAGGTGGATGCCTGCCTTGTGGCCACCGGTCGCATTCCCGCCACTCAAGATATTGGCCTAGAGAGTGTGGGCGTCAACACCGATAAGCGTGGCTTTATCCCCGTCAATGAGTATTTGGCAGTAACGAAAAAAGGGAAACCCGTTCCCCACCTGTGGGCGATCGGTGACGCCACGGGGAAAATGATGCTTGCCCATGCCGCTTCGGCGCAGGGGATTGCTGTTGTTGAAACAATTGTCGGGCGGCCGCGCCAAGTGGATTATCGCAGTATTCCTGCGGCGGCCTTTACCCATCCGGAAATGAGCTTTGTCGGCTTGACGGAACCCCAAGCCCGTGAGCTAGGGGAAAAAGAAGGCTTTGAGGTACAAGTGGCACGTACCTACTTTAAGGGCAACTCCAAGGCACTGGCGGAAACGGAAACCGATGGCCTCGCCAAGGTGATCTTCCGTGCGGATACGGGCGAGCTACTGGGGGCGCATATCTTTGGTCTCCATGCTTCGGATTTAATTCAAGAGGCCGCCAATGCCATTCGCGATCGCCAAACCGTGAGCCACTTAGCCTTTAATGTCCACACCCATCCCACCCTCTCGGAGGTGCTTGACGAAGCCTTTAAGCGTGCCCACGAGATGGTGAGCCACCGCTGAACTTGCTACGATAAAGTTTGGAGTCTTTCAGGAGTGGGTGATGACACAGGCCACACAGCCCGCCAAGGGAATCATGATGACCGAAGCTGCTCTCAAGCACGTGCTTGAACTCCGCGATAAGCACGGCAAAGACCTATGTTTGCGGGTCGGCGTCAAAGGGGGTGGCTGCTCCGGCATGTCCTACACGATGGACTTTGAAGACCCCGCCAATATCCGTCCCGATGATGAAGTCTTTGACTATGATGGCTTCAAAGTGGTCTCCGATCCCAAGAGTATGCTCTACATCTATGGCTTGGTGCTCGACTACAGCAACGCCCTCATTGGTGGCGGCTTTAAGTTTACGAATCCCAATGCCACCCAAACCTGTGGCTGTGGTACCTCATTTTCTGCCTAAGGAGTCCTGCCCTTGACCACATCTCAACCGGTGAGTGACGTTGAACGTCAATTTGAGGCGGCGATCGCCCGCTACAAAGAAGGGGCACCGCCTGGAGAACTGATTCCCACCTTCAAAGAGATTTGCCAGCGTGCTCAAAAAAGTAGCGCCGCTTGGACGTGCTTAGCGTGGCTCTATCTCCTCGATGACAAGCCCCAATCTGCCCTGAAGGCCGCCCAAAAAGCGGTCAAGCTAAATCCTGAAGACCCCCAAGCCCGCATTAACCTTGCGGTAGCGATGCTAGAAACAGGCCAAAAGGGGGTTCGTCCCCACATTGAATTGGCGCAAACTGTGGTTGCTGCTGTCGCTGAGCTGCGCCAAGAGGTCATCGATAACTTTGCCGACGGCCTGCAGCGCAAACCCGATTGGGAGACCCTTGCCCGCGTCAAACAGTGGGTATTGGGGGGATAGCTATGGCACGGCTGCGGGACGTGATCAATTGGCTCTTGGTGGCGGATACCTTCTTTGTCTTGGCTAGCTTTGGCTGGTTTGTGGTTACCCTTGTAGGGCGCTCCTTGGCGCTACCCCTTGGCTTTGATCTCTGGATCAGCCTCTGGGAACCCCTCTTTATGCCTGCGATTGGCATCTTGATGGCCGCCGCACTCATTAACGGTGCCCTGAGTTATGTGCAAAACCGCTGGCTGCTGCGCTCTGTTGGCAGTGACTTGCGATCGCGGGATTAATCCCTAAACTTGCTCTGCTTCCACATCTACCGTGGTGGTGATGTTGGGCGATCGCCGGCTTTTAATCCGCTCCACCAGCAATTGCGTTAGCTCACTGGCAAGGATCACCATGACCGTGACATCATCCAATTGACCGATGATCGGCACTAGATCGGGTGAAATATCCAGAGGACTGAGCAAATAGATCAAGCTGGCGGCAATGATCAACCAGCGATATTTAGGATGCCGCAACACATTCCGATACCAGTTGTAGAAGCCGCTCATGGCGTATCAACCTTGAATCCTGCTCCTATTCTGGCATAGGGACTCAATGGCCCTAGGTGGGGAAAACCGTCCGCGGTTAATCAAAGTAAAAGAGCGTCACCACCTTATGCTGCTCTTCCGCCAGTTCACAGGTTTGCAGCAGTGTGTGGCTATCGTGAAAAGCAAAACAAATCAGTTGCTGGCAGCGGGAAATAATTTCCTGATTGCAGAGGGAACTGGCTTCTGCGAGGGGCAGGTGATCGTTTTCGGGCTTCTCCACCAAGTGCATCACCTTATCCAGTTGTTGGCGGGACTCGCGAGGCTGGCGCTCAAGACTTTGGGGCAAGATCACCGTTAGCAAATTGGGGTCTGCCCGCATGGCTCCCCGAATTGCCGCTGCATTGGTTCCCACCGCACCTGAGGTCATCAAGCGGTTACCCGCCAGCACGAGGGCATAGCTCATCATTTCAATGAGGTGCTGATGCGTAATCGGGACGTGACGCGAGCCAAGGAGCGCAATCCGCTTCGGACCAGAGTCTTGGATTGTCGCTAATTCCTGCAAAAACTCATCAATTTGGGGGGAATCAATGCCCGGAAGATTCGTCGCCTGCGTCAAGAGCGTGTCTCATATGCTACGGAACGACGCTATTTTAGCATTTTGGCCTTCAATTCTAGTAGGGGTGAATCCAGTTACCAACTGCCCGAAGCCCCCCCACCTGAGGAATGCCCACCCTCATCATCACTGCGGCTCGAGTAACTGTCGTCATAGCTGGAGGAACTATTGAAAATAAACTTGACGATCGCAGAAATGATGCTGGAAGGAATAAGAATGATCAGACCAACAATGATGAAGATGCCCGTAATAATGTCCCCGCCGGCAGTGCTGGTGTAAGTTGAGGGGACAGAGCTACTGGAGGTGGTCAACTGATTGGTCCCCAGTTCATTGAGCAGAGCACGCACCCCATTCATGATGCCCTGCGCCATCTGGCCCCGGCGAAAGTCCGGCAGCATATAGCGATCAATCACGGTTTGCATGCGTGGGTTCCAACCACTGCCATAGGCACTGCCCAATTCAATCCGCACCTTGCGATCGCCAGGGGCAACCAACATCATCACGCCATCATTGCGCCAACGGCTACCCACGCCCCGATGGTTAAATAAATCCGTGGCAAAGGCTTCAAAACTCGGGTGTTGGTTGCTGTAGTCGCGATAGGAAGGAATCGTTACCAGTAGGACTTGCTGATTCGTGCGTTGATGAAACGCTTGAAGTTCGGAGCGAACCTGTTCCCGCTGAAGATCCTCTAACACCTTCACTAGATCGTTGACGTAGGTATCGGGTAAATCAGGGAAGCGCACATAGGCTTGAATCGGCGACGGCGCCAGCGTCAACATCAAACCGGCCACCACAGAAAGGATCAGCAACAAAGGGCGGTTTCGCCAGCGCAAAGTCATCATTTTTTTGAAGGGAGTGCGTCTTGAATCACAGTATAGCTTTTCTGCTCAAAAACATTCTCAATAATGTGTGTATTGATGACTAATTGGTGACTAAGTTTGGTTTAAGAATAGATTAATTGTTTTTGATAGATAATTGACGCAAGCACTGGTCTGAGAGCATTAGAGAAATTGACAGGGTTGACGAATTGCCTGTGCCAATAACTGCCGATACTCGCGATCGCTGACAACATACGCCCCAAAGCGCTCAAGATGGGGATTTTGCAGTTGGGCATCAAACAGCAGAAAGCCGCGACGCCGCAGATGCTCCACCAGTTTCACCATCGCCACTTTCGAGCCGTCGGGGATGCGATAGAACATGGACTCGCCGATAAATGCGCCGCCAATCACAATACCGAGAATGCCCCCTGCCAGTTCATCGCCCTGCCACGTTTCAAAACTTACTGCCCAACCTGTGGCGTAAAGCAGATGGTACACGTCCTTAAGACGGGGTGTTATCCATGTGCTCGGGCGATCGGCACACCCCTCAACCACAGCAGCAAAGTCCCGGTTAATCGCAACTTGAAAGCGATTTTGATTGAGCACCCGCTGCAAAGACTTCGGATAGCAAAACCGCTCATCGAGGGGAATCAATGCCCGCTGGCGGCTGGTGTACCACTCTAGGTGATCGCCTTCCCCCATGAGAAAGTAGCCTTCGGCATAGCCATCATCAATAAAGATATCGCGTACCCACTCGGCCTCAGAAATCTCCATGCTGCTGATAATCTGAACAATAGACACTTCACATTAACTCTAGTGTTGCCTATGCTACTCTCATCCTCGGCTGTCACGACAACCATTAGCCGTTACTGGCGCTGGTGTGTAGCATTGCTATTGGCCATCCTGTGGATTCTGCTCACCCCCACGGGAGCGATCGCCGAAGATTACACGAAAGAAGCCCTGATCAATATGGATTTTTCCGGGCGGGATCTGCGGGGGTCGGAATTCACAAAAGCCAACCTCTTCCACAGTAACCTCAGCCACACCAATCTTCAGGGGGTAAGCTTCTTTGGTGCCAACATGGAAACGGCTAACCTTGAAGGTGCCGATTTACGCTACGCCACATTGGACACCGCACGGCTGACCAAGGCCAATCTCACCAATGCCATCCTTGAAGGTGCCTTTGCCTTTAATACCAACTTTGACGATGCCATTATTACCGGTGCTGACTTTACCGATGTGGAACTGCGGGAAGACGCCCAACGCAAGCTCTGCAACGTTGCCAGTGGCACTAATCCCGTGACGGGGCGCAAAACATGGGAAACGCTCCACTGTGAAGACTTTGCCACTTAATCCGTCTGCGTTTGCTCAAGATGATCCCCGCGATTGTCCGTAGGACACGCTGCGCGATCGCCCGTGTCGGGAATTCTGATAAAGTATTACAAAAGTTAAGATTTATGACTAGAGTTTTTCATGAACGTTTTTATTGTTGGCGGTACGGGTACCCTAGGGCGGCAAATTGTGCGCCGCGCTTTAGATGAAGGACATCAGGTCTATTGTTTTGTCCGCAGTCCAGCCAAAGCCACGTTTCTGCGGGAATGGGGCGCCACCATTCTGCAGGGAAACCTCTGTGCTGCTGACAGTATTCTTGAGGCATTGCAGTACGCCAAGGCCTCAGTGGTCATTGATGCCTCTGCCACTCGCCCCACCGATACCCTAACCATCGAAGCAGTGGATTGGCAAGGCAAAGTCAACTTGATTCAGGCTGCCCAAGCTGCTGATATTGAGCACCTGATCTTTTTCTCGATTATGGGAGCGCAGGACTATCCCCACGTGCCCCTGATGCAAATCAAACACTGTACCGAAGACTTCTTGCGCGAATCAGGGCTAAACTACACGATCCTGCGTCCCTGTGGCTTCTTTCAGGGCTTGATTGGCCAATATGCGATCCCGATTCTGGAAAATCAATCCATTTGGGTTTTGGGAGAGTCCACCGCCATTGCCTACATGGATACTCAGGACGTGGCCAAATTTGCCGTGCGTGCCATTGATCGGCCTGCCACCTATGGCAAAACCTTTGATCTAGCGGGCACCCGCGCTTGGACAGCCGATGAAATTATTAAGCTATGTGAAAATCTCTCAGGGCAGGAGGCAAAAATTACTCGCTTGCCCATTGGGGTTTTGCGAGCCGCACGGCAGGCCACCCAGTGGTTTCAGTGGACATGGAACATTAGCGATCGCCTTGCCTTTACGGAAGTGATTGCCAGTGGTCAAGTCTTCAATGCCCCGATGGAGGAAGTCTATCGCACCTTTGACCTCGATCCCAGCGAAACCCTGACCCTTGAGGCCTATTTACAGGACTATTTCACCCGAATTCTGCGTAAACTCAAAGAATTGGATTACGAAAAAGCCAAACAGAAAAAATCTGGACGCAAAAAACGCAGTCCCTTTAAGTCCACCCCCTAGGAGTTGCTGTGAAGGCGGGGATCATCTACAACGAAGGCAAACCCCTTGCGGTCGAATTGGCTACCCATGTCCGTCAAATCTTAGAGCTTCAGGGCTGGGAAGTGCACATGGCCACGGGGATTGGTGGCATTCTTGGCTATTCCCGTCCCGATAGTCCCGTCTGCCATACCCCCATTGATCAACTGGTGCCCCCCGGCTTTGATGCTTCCATGGCCTTTGCGGTTGTTCTTGGCGGCGATGGCACTGTGCTTTCTGCCTTTCGCCAGTTGGCTCCCTGTGAGATTCCGCTGCTCACCATCAACACCGGCCACTTGGGCTTTCTCACCGAGGGCTATGTCGCCGATTTAGAACCTGCCCTTGATCAAGTGCTGCGCGGCGACTACACGATTGAAGATCGCACGATGCTCACGGTTCAAGTTCTCCGCGATCAAACCGTTATTTGGGAAGCCCTCTCCCTCAATGAAATGGTGATCCACAAAGAACCCCTGACGGGAATGTGCCACTTTGAAGTGGATGTGGGTGCCCATGCCCGCGTGGATATTGCTGCTGATGGCTTGATTCTCTCCACCCCCACCGGTTCTACGGCCTATGCCCTCTCGGCGGGTGGCCCTGTGATTACCCCCGGTGTGGCGGCTTTACAATTGGTGCCCATTTGTCCCCACTCTTTAGCCTCCCGTGCCCTTGTCTTTGCCAACAGCGAACCAGTGTGGATCTATCCGGCGAACCCCTTCAAGCACCTCATTCTGGTGGTGGATGGCAATGCGGGCTGCTACATTCAGCCGGAGGATCAAGTTTTTGTACAACGTGCCCCCTACCGTGCCCGCTTCATTCGCCTGCGTGCGCCAGAATTCTTCCATGTGCTGCGGCAAAAACTGGGCTGGGGACTGCCCCATGTGGCCAAACCACGCCCCAAGAATAGTCAAGAATAGTCCAAATCCCTGGGGCAAATGGTCTCGAAGGAACCCCCGATGACGACAGCAGCCGAACGGATTCAACAACTGCGGCACCTGCTTCAGCGGGCGAGCTACGCCTACTATGCCCTCGATCAGCCGATCATGGAAGATGAAGTCTATGACCAGCTCTATCGCGAACTGCAGGAACTCGAAGCGGCTCATCCTGAGTACATCACCCCCGACAGCCCTACCCAGCGGGTCGGCGAAGCTCCCGTCAGTCAATTTGAGAGTGTCAGCCATCGCATTCCCCTCTATAGCCTCGAAAATGCCTTTACCTTTGCCGATATGGTGGCGTGGCAGGAACGCTGGCAGCGCTATTGGCGTAGCCTACGGCGAGAGGAGCCAATTCCCCCGACGGAATATGTCTGCGAACTCAAAATGGATGGCGTGGCCCTTGCTTTGACCTATGAAAACGGGTTATTGGTGCGGGGGGCAACTCGGGGCGATGGCCAACGCGGTGAGGATATTACCAGCAATGTGCGCACGATTCGCACCATTCCCCTGCGGCTAGCCATCGAGAACCCACCCCCAATCGTTGAAGTTCGTGGGGAAGCTTTTTTGCCTTTGGCGCGATTCCATCAACTCAACCAAGAACGCCAAGCCCAAGGAGAAGCTCCCTTTGCTAATCCCCGTAATGCCGCCGCTGGTACTCTCCGTCAACTGGATCCGCGCATTGTTGCCCAACGCCAACTGGACTTCTTTGCCTATGCGCTGCATTTACCTGAAGGGGGTAGCGTTCCTTGGGATGAGAACCAAGCAGGGGAACCCCAATCGCAGCGGCAAGTGCTCAATGCGCTGCAACGCCTTGGCTTTCGGGTCAATCCCCACAATGCCGACTGCCCTGACCTAGAGGCGGTGAAAGCCTACTACGACCACTGGCAAACCGCCCGCCACCAACTGCCTTATCTGACCGATGGCATTGTGGTCAAGCTCAATGATTTAACGCTGCAACAGACCCTTGGGTTTACGCAAAAGTTTCCCCGCGGCTGTGTTGCTTGGAAGTACGAACCAGAGCAGGCCATTACTGATGTGGTGGCCATTACCATTCAAGTGGGACGCACGGGTGCGCTCACCCCAGTCGCTGAACTGGTGCCAGTGCAATTAGCGGGTACCACGGTATCACGGGCAACGCTGCACAATGCAGACTACATTGCCGAATTGGATTTGCACATTGGCGATAAGGTGGTGATCCACAAAGCCGGCGAAATCATTCCAGAGATTGTGCGGGTCTTTCCCGAATTGCGATCGCCAACGGCTCAACCCTTTACGATGCCCACCGTGTGTCCTGAATGTCATCAGCCGGTGGTGCGCCCTGCCAACGAAGCGGTGAGTCGCTGTGTCAATCCGCGGTGTCCGGCGATCGTGCGCGGCCAAATCCTCCACTGGGCAAGTCGGGATGCCTTGGATATTCAAGGGTTAGGGGAAAAGCTAGTACAGCAATTGGTGGCCAAGGAGTTGGTGCACACTCCGGCGGATCTCTATCGCCTGACGGCAGCACAACTGTTGCGCCTCGAGCGCATGGGTCAAAAGTCCGCTGCTAAATTGTTGCAGGCGATCGCTGACTCGAAAGAACAACCGTGGCCACGGGTGCTCTATGGCCTAGGCATCCGCCATGTGGGGAGTGTCAATGCCCAAGTGCTTGCCGATCAATTCAAGTCTGTTGAGGAGCTGGCCGCTGCTACCGTCGCCGATCTGTGTGGGGTCTATGGCATTGGTCAGGAAATTGCCCAAGCGGTTCACGAGTGGTTCCAAGACCCAGCGCACCAAACCCTCATTGCTGATCTCAAAGCCTTGGGGCTACAACTGGCGGCGGCGATCGCCACTGCACCAACGACTGGACAATCCCTTGCGGGCAAACGTTTTGTGATTACAGGCACCCTGCCCAGCCTCACCCGTGAAGCAGCCAAAACGCTGATCCAGCAACATGGCGGTCAAGTGAGTGAGAGTGTCAGTCGGCAAACGGATTATCTAGTGGTGGGCGAAAAAGCGGGGAGTAAACTGCGACGCGCTCAAGAATTGGGCATCCCCTGCATCAATGAAACAGAACTTATAGAAATGTGTCGTTAGACAAAAAATCAGTGGGAGTGCGGAGCCACGACCCTGAAAAATCTTTTAGCCTAAAAAGTGTGGCTGCTCAGTACCTAACGTTCAAGCACAATAGGGGGCAATTCGCTGATCTATGGTTTCTGTCACGCCGTCTCAACCTGCTGGGAGTGCCAATGCTATGACCCGTGCTCAGGACTATCAGCATCAGTTACACCAAACTCATCCGATGCGCACCAATCACTATAGCTTGCGGGACTATCTGCAATTTGATCGCCAACGGGGCAGCATTACCGACTGGTATGATCAGCGGATCGCTCTAGCGACAGAAGACTTTGTCATTGGCCTAGTGGAAGGTCTCGAAGAGGAAGTTGGCCCTGCCTCTGCCCTCGTCATGTACAAAATTGGCGAAGAGTGGGGCAAACGCGATGCGGTTGTCTTTAAGCAACACTTTGAGCAGGAGTACCAGCGCGAACTACGCAAGGCCACCTTGACATTTATCCTCGAGGCTTGGTGGTGGCCCTTGACAACCCTAGGCTGGGGCAACTGGGAAGTGGATCTCACGGAGCAAAAGAATGGTTTTATGTTCATCAATATCTTTGACTCCGTGGTGGCGCGCACCCTTGGGGATGTGGGTAAGCCCGTCTGCTACATCTATGCCGGTCTGTTTGCGGGCTTCTTTACGGGATTGATTCAAAAGCCCCTGAGTTGTATCGAGTTGCAGTGCTATGCCATGGGGGAAACCTACTGTAAGTTTCTCGTTGGTAAACAGGATCGCATTGATGCTGCTGCCTTCTGGCAAAACGAAGGGGCTACGGCACGGGATATTGAAAAACGCCTGCGCCAAGGGGAGTTGGTGAAACGATAAGCCACAAGCGAGTGTGTTCATTTATTTTCTAGCGAGGGTTGCCCTATGTTCCGTCAGTTGAATCACTTAACTGTTGTTGCCGATGGTCGCTATGCCCGGGCCGAGGAATTAGATTTTCTGCGGGAGTACTTGGCCTCGGTGGAGAGTCGCATCAGTGCCTACGAAAAAATCCGCACTGAGGCGGAAATGATGGTGGATAAAATTCAATCCATGCAAAAGGCAGAAAATCCCCGCTGCTTCCATTTCATCAATGGCGATCGCTCAGAAATTTGCCGTCGTGATTTAGTGGATACCATTCGTCTGTGTGCCTCGGCCATGCTTTTTGCGGAGTTGGACTTGCTGCGGGATAATTTCTTACTTTGGTACCGCACCATTGTCAAATCCTTTAACTACGAAGCAACTGCCTCCTCCACCTATGGCAAGTACCTGCCGAATATGATAAAGCAACTGCTCACGCCCGAAGAACAACGGGTGATGCAGCCTGTCCTTGCCCTCGGCAGTTCAATTTTGTCAGAATAGAGTTGTTGTGGGGTGGGACTGATGCTGCGTCAACTAGAAAAACTCAGCCTTGAGGCCGATGGCCGCTATGCCAGTGCCAAGGAACTGGAATTTCTCAGAAATTATCTAGCGGCAGCGGAGCAGCGCATTCGTGCCTACGAAAAAATCCGCGATGCTGAAGAGAAAATCCTAGATCAGGTGGAGCAGCAACTGCGCGCCAAAAGTCCCCATATTTTCCGTAAGGGCAATCACGACTATTCCGCCGTGTGTCGGCGCGATCGCAAGCATGTACTACGCCTAGCGGCAGCGGCGATGTTATTTGCCGATTTGGATGCCCTGCGGGATGGCTTCTTGCTGTGGTACCGCACGATCATTAAGGCCTTCAAGGATGAGAAGGTGGCACAAGTAACGTACCAAGTCCTGCCCCAAGTGGTCAATCAAGTGCTCTCGGGTGAGGAAACACCGTTAATGCAGCCTGTGATGGCACTGACCCAGTCCATCCTAGGGGAATAGACTCACCCCACTCAGCAGTGTGGCAAAAATGCGCTAGCCTAGAAGCACCGATTGCACGGGGCAATTTATCACTCCTGCGATCGCCTTTGGCGTACCATTGGTATTCGCCGCTATAGTATTACTAAGATTCATTGGGATACACAAAGGCATGACCATATCGGCGCAATTGCTGCAACGGGCAGATTTGATCGGTACACAGGTAATTACCCGTGATACTGGTCGGAAGTTAGGCGTCATTAATCAAGTTTGGGTCGATATTGACCAGCGGCAAGTGGTGGCCTTGGGGGTACGCAATACCCTCTTTACAGGGGAGCAACGCTACATTCTTCTCGACAGTATTCGCCAAATTGGCGATGTCATTCTCGTTGAGCACGATGATGATGTCACCGAAGCTCTCAATACCTACAACTACAGCACACTGATTGATAGTGAGATTGTCACCGAAACCGGCGAAGTGCTGGGTAAGGTACGGGGCTTTAAGTTTGATCCTGAAACGGGCGACATTACGGATTTGATTTTAGCTTCCATTGGCTTGCCTTGGATTCCGGCGCAACTGATTAGCACCTACGAGTTGCCCATTGAGGAAATTGTCAGCACCGGCCCTGATCGCATTATTGTCTTTGAAGGGGCAGAAACCCGCCTGCGGCAATTAACAGTGGGTCTCTTAGAACGGGTCGGCTTGGGGGCACCCCCTTGGGAAAGCGACGAGGACGAGTACTATCAGCCCGTTACGCCGAGCAGTAATCAATTGCCCTCCGGAGCGCGATCGCCCGTCTATCCCCCCCAACGCAGCCGCAGTGATTACGAAGCCGATTGGGAAACCGCTCCCCGGCGTCGGCGTCGCCAGCCTGAGTATGTGGAGTATGAGGAGGAGTATGAGTATGAAGAGCGTCCCCGCTCGCGTCAAGTTAAACCTCCAGCTCAAGCCATGCCCGTAGAACTGCCGGAATCGGAACCCACTGCCGATCCTTGGGAAGAGCAACAACCGATTCGCCTTGAGCAGCGGCAGAAGCAAGAGGAATACGATCACGAATAGTCGGGAATAGTCCACGATGGCCTATGTCCCACTGGCCACGGTACTTCAGCAATGGCAGCAGGCTCCTGAATGGCAGCAGCCGCAGCGGTTCTTGCGTCTCTTGGAGCAGTGGCCGCAGCTCGTGGGGGCGGTCGTCGCTGAGCACGCTGTTCCTGTGGAACTCACCAGTCAAGGGGTTTTACATGTGGCCGTTGCCAGTAGTACTTGGGCGCACCATCTGATGTTCTCGCGATCGCCCCTCATGGTCAAAATTCAGCAGACCCTTGGCATTGTCCTCAGCGATATTCGCTTTTCCAATCGGGACTGGCACCCCCAACGCTCGGCGATCGCTAGCCATGAGGCCTTACCGAAAGTCGGGCATCTTCCCAATGTGACACCTGCCGCCACTCCCCAAGAGGCTTTTCAACGATGGCAAGCCCAAGTGCGTCAGCGATCGCGAGACTATCCCCTCTGCCCCCGCTGTCAGTGCCCTACACCCATCAAAGAATTGCAGCGCTGGGGACTCTGTGGCCTGTGTTATATGCGGCCAGCCTAGATGCCAGAGCCGTTGAGAAACTCCTCAATGGGGCGATCGCTGAGGCGGCAGGCTTGACCTTGGGAGGCTTGCAAATGTCCTTGCGCCAGAGCAGGCACCTTTTCCTGCTGTTGCAGTGTTTGCACCTGTTTCTCTAGGAGTTCAATGCGATCCAAGAGATAGCGAATTGCTTCGGCCTCAGAGTCTGGCAGTTGACCGTGTTCCAAGGGGGCAATTTTGGCACCTGCACGATAGACAATTCGCCCGGGAATCCCCACCACGGTACAATCCGAGGGCACATCCCGCAGCACCACAGACCCCGCGCCAATGCGCACATTGTCCCCAATCGTGAGGTTGCCCAACACCTTTGCCCCAGCACCGACAACCACATTTTCACCGAGGGTAGGGTGCCGCTTTCCCGTTTCTTTACCGGTACCGCCGAGGGTCACTCCCTGATAAATCAAACAGTAATTGCCCACAATCGCAGTCTCGCCAATGACGACCCCCATGCCGTGATCAATGAAAACGCCCTTGCCAATCGTGGCGCCGGGGTGAATTTCAATCCCCGTCAGCAGGCGAGCAATGTGAGAAATAAAGCGGGGGATAAAGGGAATACCCCGCCGCCAAAGCCAGTGGCTCAACCGATGGAGAACAATGGCCTGAAGTCCGGGATAGCAAAAAACAACCTCTAACCAATTGCGGGCAGCGGGATCCCGCTCAAAGATAATTTGGAAATCTGCTTTGAGGGTGCTGAGCACACGCGGCTCCTTGGCAGTGATGCAACCTAAACAGCAGTTTTGATCTTAGCGGATTTTGCCAAGGTCTAAGAGGCTTCAGGAGGCCACCAAAGGGGACGGTTGGGATCGCCGAGTGCGCTGTAGGCCATATTCGAGGGCTTCGGCAACCGCTTGGTAGGAGGCTTCAATGATATTGGCAGAGACACCCACTGTTGCCCAGCGATCGCGCCCATTACTGGATTCCACCAGCACCCGTGTTTTGGCTGCCGTGCCGGCATGGCCATCTAAAATCCGCACCTTGTAGTCCGTGAGGTGAAACTCGGCAATCTCTGGATAGAAGGACATCAAGGCCTTGCGCAGCGCCTGATCCAATGCCGAGACAGGACCATTGCCCTCTGCCGCCGTGAGCATCTCCTCCCCATTGACTTCAACTTTGACCGTGGCCAGAGACTGGCTGCGAATCGTGGCCTCCAGTTGACGTGAATCGGTGCGGCAAAAGACATCAAAGCCCTTGAGGGTAAAGGGTCGCTGGCGTTGCCCTAGAACCTCCTGAATCAGGAGTTCAAAACTCGCTTCCGCCGCTTCAAATTGATAGCCTTCGCTTTCGAGATGCTTAATCCGCTCCAAAATTGTCCGACTCAGGGGATGCTGCCGATCCAACTCAAAGCCAAGTTCACTGGTTTTCGCCAAAATATTGCTGATGCCCGCCTGCTCAGAAATAATAATGCGCCGTTGATTGCCCACCCAATGCGGCTCAATATGCTCGTAGGTACGGGGGTTGCGCTGCACGGCACTGACGTGAATTCCCCCCTTATGGGCAAAGGCCGACAGCCCCACGTAGGGCGCGTGATCATCGGGGGCAAGGTTGACAATTTCACTCACGTGGCGGCTCACTTCTGTGAGGGTTGCCAACTGCTCTGGGGTGACACAGTCATAGCCCAGTTTCAATTGCAGATTGGGAATCAGGGTGCACAGATTGGCATTGCCGCAGCGTTCGCCATAGCCATTGATCGTTCCCTGCACCATTCGCACCCCCGCTTGAACCGCCGCAAGGGCATTGGCTACGGCTGTGCCAGCATCGTTGTGGGTGTGAATGCCCAAGCAGTCCAAGGCACCAAAATGCGCCACCACCTCGGCGACCACTGCCTGAATTTGATGGGGCAGACAACCGCCATTGGTATCGCAGAGAACTAACCAATCGGCACCCGCCGCTAAAGCGGTTTCAAGGGTTTGTAGCGCATAGTCGGGGTTGGCAAAGTAACCGTCAAACCAATGTTCGGCATCGTAGATCACCCGTCGCCCATGGGATTTCAGGAACTGAATGGAATCGGCAATCATGGCGCAGTTTTCGGCCAAGGTGGTCTTGAGGCCGTCGGTGACATGCAGATCCCAAGATTTGCCAAAGAGTGTCACCCAACGGGTACCGGCCGCTAGAATCGGCTCAAACATTGGCTCTTCTGCGGCCTTGCGGCCGGGGCGACGAGTAGCACAAAAAGCAACGATTTCTGCCTGTTGGAGGGGCGTTTCCTGCAACTGCCAAAAAAACTGTACGTCCTTGGGATTGGCGCCCGGCCAGCCCCCCTCAATAAAAGGAATCCCTAGGCGATCCAGTTGACGAGCAATCCGCAGTTTATCTTCGAGGGAGAGGGAAAGACCTTCCCGCTGGGCACCATCACGCAGGGTGGTATCGTACAGCCAAATTTTCACTGTGCTGACTCTCCCTTGGGACGCTCATAGTCATTGGCGTAGGCTTGCAGCAAAGAACTGACTTGGGAAAAGACCTCTTTGCCGGAGGTTTTGCCGATGGCCGATCGCTCCGGATGAAATTGTGGCCGTGCCATGCTGCGGTTAATGGCCTCTTGGACTTGGGCGCGAATCAGATCCATGAGTTCCTCTTCAGCCCGCTGGCGTTGATACTGTGCGCCCTCTTCGGTTGTGGCGTAGAGCGGGGGAAGGCGGTTGAGGGCGTAGGCGGCAATATCTCCCAAATCAAGGGCGCATTCTTGCTCTGCTTCAATGGCGGCAATGCGGGTAATTGCCTCGGTGAGCACCAATTCTTCCATAACGTTGATAAATTGCTTGCGGGGAACCGCCACCACTTGCCCCGTCAAGAGAGCACCCATAAGGCGATCCAACGCCATATAGTCTTCCACGGAGAGTTCGGTGGCTTTGTCGCAAATGCGTCCGACTTCTGCCTCCTGCGTTGGTGTGAGATAACCATTGCGCAGTGCTTGTTCAACAATCTCTTGAATCCCCATACGTGTTTCCGCTGTAATTGCTGTAGGGGCACTCCCCCACTCAAATTTAGTATATGCCGAGGAACTGCCAAGGGCAGGGGCAATTTTGCACTGTAGGTAGTCCATATTTTAGAAAAAGGCGGTAACGCTAAGATAACGATGAGAACTGTTGCAAAGAACTGCCAAATCCTACGAAATCTTCATACCTGTATAGCCAAGTGGTAAAATTGTCGTAGGAAATAATTAAAGGCTAGCAGTCGCCCACATCATTCTCATTTCTTCTTCTGTTGCAGCCTATGGTTGTTTGGTTGTCATCTTTTTTACATACCGTAGAGCCATTACTAGTACCAATTTGTTTTTGTGTTGCTTGGCTGCTGCTGGCAATCATGGCGTGGAATGTGTGGCAATTCACCCAAGAAGGGCTGGCGATCGCCCGCCGCTTACATCAAATTCCCTGTTCGCGCTGTCGTTTCTTTTCAGGAGACTATCGCCTCAAGTGTTCACTACATCCCGATTGGGCAGCTACTGAAGCCGCCATTCAATGTCCCGATTATCATTTTGAATAAAGGACTGAGAGACCAAATTTATTCCTACAGGGAGTTGGAAGAGGGATCACCTTGTTACCACAGTATCCACAATTGGTCATCTCCACAGAGGCCAGCACCTATATCGTCCCTCTTACCCAAGGCAATTCATGGGTGATTGGTCGAGGTAAAGACTGCACAATTGTTTTGGCGGATCGCTGGTCTTCCCGTCGCCATGCCATGATTCAGCGTCTGGATAATGATGATTATTATCTCATTGATTTGGGGAGTCGCAATGGCTGTGTGCTGAATGGTCAAATGATTCAGGTGCCGACGCTCCTCAAAACGGGCGATCGCTTTATTATCGGCAAAACAACCCTTGAATTTCGTACCGATGAGGCTGTCTCCACCACCCCGCCGGATGCTCCTCTTGCCCTTCAACCCACCATTCTCATCATTCAACCCCCCGGCATTCAAGTACAAATTTGGCAAGAATTGCTGCGTAGTCAGGGGTTAGAAGTTATCGTTGAATCGGGGCAAATCAATAGCCGCCGCATTATTAGTGATTTTGTGACCGTGATGCAGCGCAACCCTGACCTGTTGCTCCTTGATTCGCAACTGGAAACCCCGGATATTGGTAACCTTTTGAATTGGATCAAGGCAACCTATCCCAAGCTGCGCAGTTTCATTATTGACCGCTACGACAACCACATTTCCCCCATGCAGCGACAATGGGCAGTAGAACATGGGGCAATTGATTGGCTGCCCGCACTGCCCGATGAAAATCTCACCATGTTTGGGGCAGAAATTGCGGCTCAATTACGGCGCATTCTCAAGGCCTTGGGACGCAACAAACTAGAGCAAGACAAGCTCGCAGTGGCTCTCTTGAATCTGCAATTGGCGACCAATGATGATTTGCCCTCCCAGTTGCTCAGTGAGTATGTCAATCGTCCGCCCTTTCCCCCTGAATAGTTGGCAGTTGATCCACCTGAAAATACTGGTGAAAGCGCTCAGTGACTTGGAGGATGTAGGAGCGACTTTGGCTATCCCGCCGCCGCTGAATAAACCCAAGGGTGAGGAGTTCTTGAATGTGTTGGTAGGCACTGGATCCCCGCAGTTCAATCACCTCTGGTTGGCGAATGGGGCCACGAAAAGCAATCAGGGCTAATGTGCGCTGTGCCGCAACCCCCAATTCAACGGGGACAAGGGACTGAACCAATTCTTGAAAGGCGGGCTTGAGTTGCAGGCTGTACCTATCGTCAATTTGGACAATTTCAAGGGCCGTTTGGCGATGGGCATAGTCGTTGAGTAGCTCAATCAGTGCCAGTTCAACGGCCTCAGGATCAGTGGCGGCGAGGGTTGCTAGTTCAGCAAGGGTGAGGGGCTGCGCCTTCAGGTAGAGAATGGCCTCCACCCGCATCGTTAATGTACGCAGGTCAGTGTCCCCTTGCATAGGCTATTGCCAGCGGAACAGGGCCGCTCCCCAAGTTAACCCCGCACCAAAGCCAGCGGTGGCAATTAAGTCTCCGGGTTGAATATGCCCCTGTTGAATCGGAGCCGTCAGAGCAAGGGGAATCGAGGCGGCGGAGGTATTACCATACTGACCCACATTGCTAATCACTTTCTCCTGAGGAATGCCCAAACGCTGGGCAACCGCGTCCAGAATGCGTTGATTGGCCTGATGCAACACCAGCCAGTCAATGTCTTCAACCGTACACCCCGCGCGGTGCAGGGCTTTCTCAATGACTTCAGGGACTTGGGTGACGGCAAAGCGATAAACTTCACGGCCATTCATGGCAATGGGAGCAAATCCCCCTTGGGCGATCGCGAGATGGTTCCCTAAGGTCTGGGGAGTACCAGCAAAGGCAAGGGTAAGGTGCTCATTGAGGCGACCATCACTGCGCAATTCAAAGCTCAAGAGTTGATCAGCATCGCTGGCTTGCAAGACCATCGCGCCGGCGCCATCGCCAAAGAGAATGCAGGTGCGGCGATCGCCCCAATTGACCCAGCGCGACAGAATATCACCACCAATGACCAAGGCACTGCGGTAGGCACCGGTGCGCAAATACTGAGCCGCCGTAACCAAGGCAAAAAGGAAGCCAGAACAGGCAGCCGTTAAGTCAAAGGCCACGGCATTTAGCGCACCAATGCGAGTTTGCACCAAGCAGGCGGTGCCAAAGAGATCATCGGGCGTAGAGGTAGCCAAGATGATTAAATCGACTGCTGTGGGTTCTAGGTCGGCCATCTGTAGGGCTGCGCCTGCTGCTTCGCTGGCCAAATCCACAAGGCGCTGGTCAGGAGCTGCCACGTGCCGTTCTTGAATGCCGGTACGGGATTGAATCCACTCATCAGACGTATCCACAAGGGCACTGAGGTGGGCATTGGTCAAGCATTGACGGGGGATTGCCGCGCCCACGCCGCTAAATTTAACGCCCTGCACAGCCACTAAGCCTGATCCTCAACGGCAACGGCATGCTGGTAACAAGCTTGAATCCGCTCTGAAACGCGATGATCCACCGCTTCTTTGGCCAAGCGAATGGCATTAAAAATCGAAGGTGCTTGGGAACTGCCATGGCTAATGATGCAGATGCCATCCACGCCCAAGAGGAGGCCACCGCCATGTTCGGCATGATCAATGCGCTGTTTAATTTTGCGGAGATTGGGACGCAGCAGCGCCGTACCCAGTTGCCCGCGCCAGCCCCGAGGTAGCTCTTCGCGGAGAATTTGGACGAGGACACTACCCAAGGATTCAGCAAATTTAAGCAGAACATTGCCAACAAAGCCATCACAGACCACGACATCAAATTGTCCCGACAGGACATCGCGGCCTTCGGCATTGCCCAAAAAGGAGATTTGGCGATTTTGCCGCAGCAGTTGATGTGCCTTTAGGGCCAGATCATTGCCTTTGCAGTCCTCTTCGCCAATATTAAGCAAGCCCACCTTGGGATCTTCGACATCCAAGACGTACTGGCTGTAGATCGAACCCATGACCGCAAATTGCTCAAGGTATTTCGGGCGGCAGTCCACATTGGCACCGACATCGAGGACAAGAACGGATTTGCCGGGGATGAGGGTGGGTAAGACGGCACCAATGGCGGGGCGATCAATGCCAGGGAGTCGACCCAAGCGCAATAGTGCCGCAGCCATCGCTGCCCCTGAGTGACCAGCGGAAACAACCGCATCAGCCGCACCCGCTTTGACCAGATCCATCGCCACGTTAATTGAGGCCTTGGGTTTCTTTTTCAGGGCGGTCAGGGGTTCTTCCCCCATTTCCACAACATCACTCGCTTCGACAATTTGGGGCTTGGCTGTGGGGGCATGTTCATTGAGGTAGCGCTGAATGGGCACCGGATCACCCACAAGGAGGATATCGGCATCTAATTCTTCACTGGCTCTGAGGGCACCGGCAACAATCTCATCGGGAGCATAGTCACCCCCCATGGCATCCACAGCAATCCGTGCACGAGTCATTGGCTGAACTCTTACGAGAAAATCCTTCAGAATTTTAGCAGATGACAGCCCTTTTCCTAAGAATGGCCAACAGCCAACACCGTCGGAATCAGTGTAGGACAGCCTTGGATGCAACTTCTAGGGATGGAACCCTAGATCAGTGCCTGTGCCGTTGTGGACATGGGCCAGTTGTTCATACTTACGGGCATGCTGACGTAGATCGGCGGCTTCAGTGTCACTCACTTCCCGCACCACCTTAGCGGGAATGCCCACAACCAAAGAGCGGGGGGGGACATCTTTGCTCACCACTGCCCCTGCACCGACAATACTGCCCGCTCCAACTCGAACGCCATTGAGAATCACGGCGCCAATGCCAATTAAGCAGCCATCTTCAACGGTTGCGCCATGAATCACCGCGCGATGCCCAACCGTCACCTCTTCCCCAAGGATCGTGGGTTGTCCCGGATCACCATGGAGGATGGCGCCATCTTGAACATTGGTGTGGGCACCAATCTCGATGTACGCCACGTCACCGCGTAAAACAGCGCCATACCAAATGCTACAGCCTTCACCCAAGCGGACATCGCCAACAAGGGTGGCATTGGGGGCAATAAAGGCAGCGCGATCGCTGGCAACGGGGGGCCAAAAAGCACTAGGGGCAGTGATTACCATGGTTGATTCCAAGCATCAAAAAGCTAAACGACAGTTGCCAAATTGTGGGTAAGTCTGAAATTGGCTTACGGATTCGGGGTTGCTGGTGTCGTGGGTGCCGGTGAGGGCGTGACGGCTTCGGGGGTGGGGGGCACGGTTTCCTCGCGCGGGGGACGGCGTTCGGGCACTGGTAGATGGAAAAAGATCGCAGCCATGACGGCTAAGCTAGCAGCGCCAATCCCCAAGGGCATCAGTTGTTTGCGCAAAGGCACAGCAGGGGCGATCGCCTGCCGGGGGAGGGAATGGAATGTTGGTATCAGGGTAGGCAGTGTTTGGCTATCACTACAGAGTTGATCCAATGCCTCCACTAAATCCGCTAGCTGCAACCAAGTGAGCTGCACTTCTAGGGTTTCACCAGCGCCATTCTGGGCAGGGGTATCGGCATTTTCTGTAGGCGAGCCTTGCAATAGCTGGCGGGGAATATGCAGCACTACCTGATTAGAGGCCTGAATCTCGACCTGAATCGGGTACTGGGGCGATCGCCGTAACTTAACACCACTCAACCACGTTTGCGCTGCTGCGGGCACACTATTGAGCAATGCCACAAGGAATTCTTTCCCGCCCTTGACCCGCTGATTCTGGCCAATAATCTCCCACTCGCAGAGGGTGACAATATCCAACTGCTCTGCGCCGGCTTGACCACTCAGCCCTTCAATTCGCAGTGTGCAATTGGGCAATGAATACTGGCGTTGCAGCAGCATTAACTTACTTCCCCGTCAAATAAACTAAACCAAAGGCGTTCCATGCCCTTTGTGCCTGCACAGAGCAGAAGTTGTGCCAACAGCTTTAGACCCAACTCATTGAGGGCTTGGTTATTTTTGTAGAGAAAGAGACCCGAGCGCTGGAGGTTCATGCGTTTGCGAAAATGGCGGCGAAAGCGGTCTAAATACTCCGCCAAGGGGGCATAGGTTTCCGGGGGCAAATTTTGCGCCTGCAATTGATCCAACACCAAAAGTAAATGCCGCAGGATTGCCGTCTGCCGCCGCGCCACTTGCACAACCACTGCGGTGAGTGCCTTTGTTTCCGCTAAGGGCAAGGGGGTACGCTGGGTAATTTGGCGAAAGGGATTGGTGCAGCGAATTTGCCAAAATACGACCCGATTGGGGATCATCACTTGCAGTTGCAGATCTCGCAGCACTTGCAACATCAACTCAGAGGCATGCAAATCAACGCACTCTAGGGCAAGCAACAATAAGTCTAATTGCCAACGTGCCCGCCGAGGACACACACTCACCCCTTGGGGGTCGGGCAGTGCTGCCAACATCGGAGGTAATAGCTCAACTTCAGGGGATTCGATTGTTGCTGGCATTGAGTTTGCCGTTTCCATACTCTCTAGAGTGCTCACTATACAGCAATAATGACAGGACTCATGGTGAAATAGGCCTAAACGATCTTAGCCGTTTCTCCACTGACGACTGCCGCCTCTTCTTATATGTTGCCCACTGCGCTGATTTTTCGAAAAGCAGGCTAGACTTGAGGAGAACCACATGATTGTGAGGTTGCAATGAGTCAAGAGATTCCCCCCCCAGAAGCCTATGTGGTGCTTGGACTGGCTCATTGTTTTGTGCAGGTGGAGGGAAAACTCCAGCCCGTAGAGGTGATTGAGCCGATTCCCTCAGCGGCGTTGGAAGCCTTGCTCCATGGCTTGCCCACTTCTTATAGTGAAGCCCATGCCCTCACCTATGGCACAGCCCAAGATCCGCAGCAGGTGCAGCAGCACTTTCCCCCCAGTGCCCATCTGTGTGATGACTATGGCGATCGCCTTGCAGCAGCGGCACGCACCTACATTGCCCGTCCCCAAAGTACCCGCCATATTCCCCTTGGCGAAACCTACCGCAACTTTAATACCTCCACAGAACGCAAACGGGTGCTCAACTCCGAGCGTATCGTTACCACTGCCGACAATGTCAAACAACACGCCTACACCCACCAAGTCCTCTAACAAGTTGTCCTGATTCACGAAAGGAATGACCATGGTCAGTGAAGTGCAGCCCGTCCCCGCAGCATCCCTTGACGCGCCCCTAGAAAATGCGGTTGAGATTATTGAAACGGTGATTTCTAGTCTCCACCAAGGGGACGCCCCCCTCGTTGGCCAAACGGACAGTGGCAAAATTTGGATGTTTCGCTATGGCAGTGCCGAGGTCTTTGTGCAGTTGAGTGGCCATACGGCGGAAGACTTTCTCACCATTTGGTCACCGGTACTGCCTCTGCCCGTAGCGGATGAATTGGCACTCTATCGTAAGCTCCTGACGTTGAACTGGCTCACCACCCTCGAGGCACACTTTGCCATTGCTGAAGACCAAGTCCAAGTCGTGGCTACCCGCACCCTAGGGGGGATTACTGCGGGTGAAATTTCCCGCCTAATTACGATTGTGGCGACACTCGCTGATGACTATGATGACGCCCTCAGGGCTGAGTTTAAGAGCTAATGAGGGCTTTCATATCCCGTACGGCTTGCACCATGCCCACAAGAACAGCGCGGCTGATAATCGTGTGGCCAATATTGAGTTCCTCAATGCCTTCAAGGCGGGCGATCGCCCCCACATTGGTGTAGGTCAGCCCATGGCCTGCATTCACCCGCAAGCCTAAGGATTTTGCTTGTTGGACACCATGAGCTAAAATTGCTAACTCCTGTTGTTGCGCCGCTTCCCCCTTGGCTTCAGCATAGCGACCGGTGTGCAGTTCAATAAATTGAGCCGTGGTTTTGGCGGCGGCTTCCAGTTGGGCCGAATCCGCGTCAATGAATAAACTCACAGGAATTCCTGCGCCTTGCAGCGTTTTCACCACTTGGGTCAGGGGTTCCTGCTGACCCACCACGTCTAGCCCCCCTTCGGTGGTGACTTCTTCGCGCCGCTCTGGCACTAAGGTGACATAATCAGGGCGAATCTCAAGGGCGATCGCCACCATTTCGGAAGTGGCAGCCATCTCTAGGTTCAAATGGGTGCGTACCGTTTGCCGCAGCAGGCGCACATCCCGCTCTTGAATATGGCGACGATCTTCCCGCAGATGTACGGTAATGCCATCAGCTCCCCCCAGTTCTGCCAAAACGGCTGCGGCTACGGGATCGGGTTCAACTGTGCGCCGCGCTTGGCGAATCGTTGCCACATGATCAATGTTGACCCCTAGGGTTGCCACTGCGATCGCTCCTTGTCGGAATAGAAGCCCAACCTTTCGGATAATACACCAAGGCAAGGTGCCATGTCGGTTGTCCGCGCTGGCCGTTTGCAACCTTTTGAGCCAGCCGATAGACTAACCCCCTAGGAGAGACAGGACAGTGGCTGATGACTTGGCGAGTACCCCGACGGCGGACTTTTGGCTGGTTTTATCCATGGCGAGGCGTGGATTGGCTGCTGTTAGGGGCTGTTTGGGCAACCACGGTCATTGGGGCGGTCTTCATCCACAGTAGTCAACTACACCCAGAGGAAAACGATAGTCTCCAGCATTTATTGGTGGGAGGGATGGGTACGATGCTTGCCCTGATCCTTGCCCGCGTTCCGGAATCGGTCTTTATGGGCAGTCATTGGGTCATCTACGGCCTGAGCTGTGCCCTGCTGCTAGCGGTTGATCTCGTGGGGGTCGAGGCCAAGGGAGCAGAGCGCTGGTTGGCGATTGGCGGCTTTAACCTGCAACCCTCGGAGTTTGCCAAAATCTCCCTCATTCTTACCCAAGCGGCACTGTTGCACCGCATTTCAGGCCACTCTCTGAAGGGCATTCTCAGTGTCTTTGCAGCCACCGCCCCCCCTTTTTTCCTAGTTTTGACGCAGCCGGATTTGGGCACGTCCCTTGTTTTCATTGCCATTACATTGACAATGCTCTACTGGGCGAATACCCCCGGCAGCTGGATTGTCTTGATGCTTTCCCCTTTGGTGGCAGCGATTCTCGTTGCCCTGCCTCTGCCCTACCAACTGAACCTGATCCTCTGGTTGGTGTGGACACTGGCGATGGCCGTCGTTGCATGGCGGAGCTTGCCCTTGGGCTGGGTCGGTGGCTTGGGGGGGCTGGTGCTCAATCTCGGGGGGGCTGGCTTGGGACAACTGCTTTGGAGCGTGCTCAAGGACTATCAAAAAACCCGTATTCTTATGTTTCTTGACCCCGACAAGGATCCCCTTGGGGCTGGCTACCACTTGATTCAATCGCGGATTGCCATTGGTGCTGGTGGGCTATGGGGGCGGGGCATTTTTCAAGGCACCCAGACCCAGTTGGGATTTATTCCCGAACAGCATACAGACTTTATTTTTTCAGCGATCGCTGAGGAAACGGGGTTCATTGGCAGTTTAGTTCTCCTATGCCTTTTTTGGTTAATCGGTTTGCGCTTATTGCAAATTGCCAATAGTGCCGGTCATGACTTTGGCTCGTTGCTGGCGATCGGTCTATTTGCCATGATCCTGTTTCAAGTGGTGGTGAATATTGGCATGACCATTGGTCTGCTCCCCGTGACAGGAATGCCGTTACCGCTGGTGAGTTATGGCCGCTCAGCCCTGCTGGCGACCTATCTTGGCTTAGGGATGGTGCTCTCCGTGGCGAATCATCGCCCGCGATCGCGCTACTAACCGAGGCGCTAGCGTCCTAGTTTATTCGGAATGCCCTCACAGCCACCGGGAATCGTTTCACGGGAACGGCTACCACTCCAAGCACAGCAATAGTAGCGTTGTTCTTCGGAGAGGTTCTTGACATTGGTAAAGTTGACATCCTCGACCACTGCACCCGTCTGCGCCCCAGTGCGAAAGTTGGGAGGATGCAGGCGATCGCGGGGGCTGGCCTGATCAGCGGTGCCATAAAAGAAGCGAACCCGACTGAGATCGGCATTGGTGAAATCCGCCCCCTGCAAAATTGCCCCTGCTAGGTTGGCTCGCGTCAAATTACAGTTGCGAAAGAGGGTGCCTGTGAGATTGGCATCACTCAATTCGGTCCAGCGCAAATCGGTACCACTGAGATCAGCGCCCGCTAGCATACTGCCAAGGTTAATCACCCGCACACCATACTCAATGTCTTCCTCATAGCCACCCAGCCCATCAAAAATCGCCCGTCCCAGTCGGCGATCGCGCTTCAGCGGCGAGAGTAACTTTGCGCCTGACAAAAAGCGAATGATTTTGGCCTTGCCTTCGGCATCGAGCCCCCCCAAGATGGCAGCAGTGCGTCCCTCGGCGATCGCCCGCTCCGGCGGCCAATCCTCCAATAACCCCTCATCGTCAAGAATGAGATCGGCAATCCCTTGGAAATAACTGTCAATCGTTTGCTGTTGGGTAATGCGGTTTTGTTGTGTCGTCAAATCCCGCGAGATCACGTATTGTCGCCAAGCGACATAGGCGGCCAAGAGCGCCACCAAAATTTGTCCCAAGGCACCGAAGCCCTCCGCCAGTGCCCCCACCGCATCCCAATTCGTACCTTGAAAGCGTCCTCGAATCCAGTCCATGGCGCCAGTCATGGCAATGAGTGCCACCACCGTCAAACTCAGGCCCAGTGAGGCCAAAATGAACTGCCGTTGCTGTTCCGTGAGATCTTCAGTAAACCAGTGATAGGTCGAAGTCCAGACCAAGGGGAAACTCAGTCCCCCCAGCACCAAAGCAGCCACCACACCCACCGCATCCCAATCGAGTCCCCAAGCCAGCAAGACAGTGACCATGGCGATCGGCATCAACACCGAACGCAGAGACTGCCAACCCGTGCGCCAACGATTACGAGCGGCTAACACTTTACTGAGACGCAAAGCAGCCGCCGTTTGGTTGTCACGGAGGGTCATTTTGTCTTCGCCCATCAGGATTTGGCCTTAAAGGAGTTAAACCAATCATACAGACCTTTTTCCAAGGGGAGAACACACCCAAAACTGTGAACGTCAGCATTGGGATCGGATAGCCCGTCGATGTTTAGAAAAGCTCTGTCGGTAGAATCTTTCTTTGTTGCATCGTGTCCCCCCCTTCTCTCCTTAGAGAAGGCTGTACAATAATTCATAAAGTTTTCAGAAAACGTTTTGGGAGGTTATGGGTATGGATTGGCGTGTCCTGATTGTCCTGTTACCTGTCCTACTGGCTGCGGGTTGGGCAGTTCGTAACATTCTGCCCTATGCTGTCAAGCAGTTTCAAAAGCTCCTGCAAAAAGCCAAAGCAGCCTAGGACATTGATACGGCTGTATCCTCTGTGAAATTGTTGGGCAAGCGCTCCCCAAGGAACCAGACCAAGTGTGATCTTGGTTTTACTTCGGGGAGACTTTTTTATAATAGGAAGTATATTGTTAACTTTTGTAAATTAGCTTTCAGGTTACTGCCATGCCTTCCCTCGAACAGCTTGCCCATCAACTAGAAAGTCCCAATTCCCGCGATCGCCTGCTGGCGCTAGCCGCGCTACGGGATGTCCCCTCTGCGGATGCCGTACCCCTGATTAAAAAAGTCCTTTGGGACGAAAATCTACAGATTCGCTCAATGGCTGTGTTTGCCCTTGGGGTTAAATCCACACCGGAGTGCTTTGACATTCTGGTGCAGTTGCTCGAGAGTGAACCGGATTATGGTATTCGTGCCGATGCTGCGGGTGCCTTGGGCTATCTCGAAGATGGGCGTGCCTTTGAACCGCTAGTGCGCGCCTTTTATGAAGACACCGATTGGTTAGTGCGCTTTAGTGCTGCTGTGGCGCTGGGCAATCTTAAGGATCCCCGCGCGGTGGATGTATTGCGCTCGGCGCTGAAAAGTCAGGAAGTCGTGATGCTCCAAGGGGCGATCGCCGCTCTGGGGGAAATTGGCGATCCCAGTGTTGTCGAAGATATTTTGCCCTTTGTGACCACAGAGGATTGGTTGGTACGGCAACGGCTCGCTGAAGCTCTGGGCAATCTCCCTAGCCCGAAAACCCAAGCCGCTTTGGAATACCTCGCTAAAGATGAGCATCCCCATGTGGCGACGGCAGCCCAGATTTCTTTGCAACGCTTGCAAGAGCGACTTTCCTCCGAAGTTCAGGGCACTGGCAATTGAGATCAAACTTTTTTGCCCACTGCGGTTTCTGCCACAACTCTCTAAACTGGAAAGAAAGGCGCGGCATCCGCAGTAACCTATCTCTATGTCTATCCGAATTAAATTTCTTCCTTACCTCGTGGCAGTGCTGGTCGGGGTGGTGGGTGCGATTATTCTTTCACAACTACATTTTGCGCTCTGGTGGGAGCCAGACCTGCTGACCCAACCGCCCCCCATTGTCGAGGCAGAACCAGAAACCACCACTGTTCAGCCCTTACCCCCTCCCCAAACGCCAGCCAACCCGCAACCGAATGGGCTACGCATCAGTAATCAAACGGCCTTTCCGGTGCGCGTGGTGTTGCTCGCTGCCCGCGATCGCGCCCATCCTGATCAGGGCGCCGTTCACTGGGATTTTGCTCCTATGGAAGGCAATATTAAGGGATTACTATTAACGCTGCCCGAAGGTAAGCTCACCCTCCAATCGGGGGATATTGTCTTGGCCTTTACCCTCGATGGTTCCAAACGCTACTGGGGGCCCTATGTCATTGGTGAAAATAGCGAACTTCAGCGCGATCGCCAAACGCAGGAATGGCAGTTGATCCTGCGTCCCTAGGAGGCCTCTGAAGAAAGACCCGAACGGATGGTTTCCACCAGTTCCTCGCTGTGCCAAGGCTTGTACAAACAGCGATGCAAATTAGCCTCTTCAATGGCCCGCTGAATCGCTGCTAGTGGCTGGTTTTCGCCATGGGTTTAGCAGCAGCGTGATGATTCTCTTGGGAGGTGGGGCGGGGTTGAATGACGCCATAGCCCCCATGATTGCGTTCATAGACCACGTTAATTTCTCCCGTATCGCGATTGCGGAAGACGTAGAAGTCGTGATCCACCATTTCTAGGTGCTCAAGGGCTTCTTGGATCGTCATCGGCGGCATGGCAAAGTATTTCATGCGCACCACTTGTTCGGGCAGTTGCGGTGTGCGATCGCCCACTAAGTCGGTCACCACTGTGGGCTCCACCACACTATTGGTGTCTTTAGCGCGGGACTTGTCTTGGCGTTTTTCTTTGAGTTTACGGAGTTTGCGCGCAATTTTGTCGGCAACGAGATCAATACTGGCGTAGAGATTTTCACTGCTTTCTTCGGCGCGAATGACGCAGCCATTAACAAAGAGGGTTACTTCAGCGGTTTGCTTGGGAGCAGTGCTACGGTTACGAGCCACGGACAGATGCACATCAACTTCGTTAATCACATTTTGGAAATGACTGGTGGCTCGCTCAATTTTTTGGTTCACATAGCTGCGAATGCCATCCGTAATATCAATGTTTTTACCATGAATCACTAGCCTCATAGGGTTGCCTCCCCTGAGCAAAACAGATACATCTAAGGCTGATCTACTTCCACCCTAACATCTTCGTATCGGGGATTACAGGGCATCTTGAGGCTCTTCACCTTTATTCGTGTTCTGTGATAATTCTTATCCTCTAGCTCTTGACAATCTGGCACCCCCTATGAAAACTGCCCTTGGTTGGCATTGTGCCTTGGGGATCATTCCCTACCGCGATGCTTGGCGCTGGCAACAGCAACTGGTGGCTGAGCGCTGCCACAATCCCACTGCCCGAGATGTCCTACTCACTTTGGAGCATCCCCCCATCTACACCCTTGGGCAAGGGGCAACCACCGCCCACCTTCACTTTGATCCTGTGGCTACGGGCATTGAGGTCTTGCGCATTGAGCGCGGAGGCGATGTCACCTACCACTGCCCCGGCCAATTGGTCGCCTACCCGATTTTGAATTTACGCCGCCACCGCTGCGATTTGCATTGGTATCTCCACCAGTTGGAGGAAGTCGTGATTCAAACCCTAGGGCACTATGGCATTAAAGGGGAGCGCGTTGCTGGCCTTACGGGTGTTTGGGTAGAGGGGTACAAGGTGGCCGCAATTGGGATCAAGGTGACCCGCTGGATTACCTTCCACGGCATTGCCCTCAATGTGGTGAACGATCTAAAGGGCTTTGGTCGCATTGTCCCCTGTGGCATTGGCGATCGCCCCGTCGGGAACCTACGGCAGTTTTGTGCCGACATTACCTTAGAGGAGGTGCGCCAGCAGTTTGTGACGTCCTTTGGCCGTGTTTTTGCCCTCGAATTTGCCCCCAAAGCCCTTGCCGATCTCCTGATCCCCATCTCTAGTTGACAAACTTTAATCTTTATTTCAGGAATCGGCTGTTATGAATTGGCAACTTTCGGGGCACAATTTAAGTCTAAGTAGATTAGGATACAGGCCAACTCCCTCTCACCTGCTAGGCTAACGCTATACAAACCTCAGCTTCATCAGTGCGAGTCGTCATCTTCATCGCGATAAATCTTTTATCTACATTCTTCCTTGCCAAATACTGTTTAGAATCTGAGCCGCTATGATGAACTCCGCTTCCAAAACCCCATCCCCTACACCCACTGTTAGCACCGATATGGTGCGCACCTACCTACAGGAAATTGGGCGCGTGCCGCTGCTGACCCATGAGCAGGAAATTATTCTGGGTAAACAGGTGCAGCAAATGATGGCACTGCGGGAAAAACGCGAGGCTCTCACCAAGGAACTGGGACGTGAACCAACCTTTGAAGAATGGGCGGCGGCCTCTCATCTCACGCCGACGGAATTGCGCAATCTCCTTAAGCGCGGCGAACGCGCCAAGCAAAAAATGATTGAAGCCAACCTACGGCTGGTGGTTTCGGTGGCCAAGAAGTATCAAAAACGCAACCTTGAATTGCTGGACTTGGTGCAAGAGGGCACCCTTGGCCTTGAACGCGGTGTGGAAAAGTTTGATCCCACGCGGGGCTATAAGTTCTCTACCTATGCCTACTGGTGGATTCGTCAGGCCATTACGCGGGCGATCGCCCAACAGGCGCGGACAATTCGGCTGCCCATCCACATTACCGAGAAGCTGAACAAGATCAAACGCACCCAACGCGAATTGGCGCAAAAATTGGGACGGAGTGCAACCCCTGCTGAGGTGGCAGCAGCCCTAGAACTCGAACCGGAGCAAATCCGTGAATACCTGACCCTTGCGCGCCAACCCGTTTCCCTTGATCTGCGCGTTGGGGACAATCAGGACACTGAACTCGGTGAACTGCTCGAGGATGATAGTCTTTCGCCAGAGCAATTTACCACGGTGGAGTCCCTCCGCGATGATGTCAACCTGTGGCTGGCGGAACTTACCCCGCAACAACGGCAAGTCCTCACCCTGCGCTACGGCTTGGGGGATGGCCAAGAACTGTCCCTTGCCAAGGTGGGTGAGCAACTCAACCTCAGCCGTGAACGGGTGCGGCAACTGGAGCGGCAAGCCCTCGATCACCTGCGGCGGCGGCGCCAGCAAATGTATGAATACTTGGCCAGCTAAGGCGTGGATTGAGGCACTTGATCTGCAACCCCATCCAGAGGGGGGCTATTTCCGTGAGGTCTATCGCTCAGCAGGGAGTATTCCCGCAGCGGTTTTGCCTTCAGGCTTTCAGGGGGGCGATCGCGCCTACTGTACGAGTATTTACTTTTTGCTCCCCTCCACGGCCTGTTCACGACTGCACCGCATTGCCAGTGATGAACTGTGGCACTTTTACACGGGCAGTAGCCTGACGATTCATGTGATTCTACCAACGGGCGAGTATCAGCCCCTGCGCTTGGGGATGAATATCGATCAGGGGGAGCAATGGCAACAGGTGGTACCAGCGGGAGCATGGTTTGGAGCAACGGTGGATGCGCCAGACAGTTTTAGTCTTGTGGGGTGTACGGTGGCGCCGGGATTTGACTTTCGCGATTTTGAATTGGGCGATCGCCAGCAATTGCAGCAGCAGTTTCCTCAGCACCAGAGATTCATTGAACGCTTGACGCCCTAGACATTAAAGAGCGTTTGCAAGCGGCGACGAATCCACTGCAAGGGGGGCAGGCTTTTGATTTCTTGGGAGTTCACGAGGCCGAGTTCTTGGAGAACCTGTTGTCGTGCCGCTAGCTCGTGGGCAATATCTTCCGCCAATTGGGGTTGAGCTTGCAGCAGTCGTTGTACGGCTGAGCGATGCACCACAAACAGAATTGTTTCTTCCAAGGCTCGCACCGTGGCCGATCGCGGCATCCCCGTCAGCACGGCAATTTCACCAAAAAACTCCCCCTCATAGAGGGTGGCTAAAATCTGATTCAGGTGCTCGGAGCGGACTTCCACGGATCCCTCAAGGACAATGTAAAAGGCATCCCCCGGATCGCCCTCAGAGCAGATAATTTCCCCCACACCATAAAATTGACGATTGCCCAACTCAATCAGCATTTGCAATTCCGCATTGGAGCAGCGGGAAAAGCAACTGATATTGCGCAGTAAATCAGCAAGGGAGGGTTCGGTTTTGACCATTTCAGGAGCTACTGGCTCACTCACCGCTGCGGTTTCGGGCACACTGGCCACAGAACGGTGGTAGTAATGAGCCAAGGAGCGCAGTTCCCCCAAGTCGCGCAACCGCAAATCCAACTGGGGAAAAGGCACTTCAATCTGCCGCTGCCGTAATTCCTGCTCAATGAGAAAATTGAGGGCGCTTTTAATGGGTTCAGAATCTTGGGGGCGGTTAATCCACACCAGCAATTCAAAGAGGTAGGCATTCTCGCCAAAACCGCGAAACCAAACGCTGGGGGGTGGGGTGAGCAGGACGCGCGGATCCTGACGGGCGGCACTGAGGAGCGCTTCGGTCACCAGAACCGTATCACTGCCATAGGCGACACTCACAGGGATATGGATACGGCTATCGGGACTACCGTAACTCCAGTTAACGACGTTCTTTTCAATAAAGCGGTTGTTGGGGACAATCACGTACTGGCTATCATTGGTGCGGATAATCGTAGCGCGAATTGAAATTTTCTCCACCGTGCCCAGCAGGCCATCCACTTCAATAAAATCGCCGACTTTAATCGGATGTTCCAACAAAATCGCTAAACCGCTAATAAAGTTACTGGCGAGGGTTTGCAAACCAAAACCAAAACCGATCCCCAAGACCCCCGCTAACACCGTCAGGGAACTGAGGTCAATGCCCGCGGTTTGCAGAACAACAATAAAGCCAATAAAGCTGAGGCTATAGCTAACCACACGGGTGATGGTTTCTTGGCTACCGCGATCCACCCGTAACTGCATGAGAATCCGACTCTTGAGCCACTCGCTCACCCAGCGGGAGGTAAAAATCACTGCGAGGGAGAGAAAGAGAATTAAAAAGAGAAAGTTTAGGGTAATTTGCGTCCGCCCCAACTCCATAAAGGGGGTGTTAAACACCACGGCCACCCGTTCGAGGAGAAACTGAATCGTGCTATCGATGCGCTCATGCCAAGGGGAAAGACTTTGAACCGATTGCAGAATCCAAGATAAAACGAGTGCCCAGAGTAAAATCCGCAGCGTCAGGCGCAATAGACTAGCGCCAAGGGAGAGCCAAGGCTGGGATTGTTGGCTGGCTTTTTGGTCAAGCCGCTGTTGCAGTTGATGAATCCCCAAGTTCAGCAGGAGCCAGTCCGTGAGCATCGCAATGCCAACAATCCCCACAATTTGAGCCGCTTCAATGAGCGCGACCCGCAGCCGTTGAGTTCGCGCCAGTTGAGCAATGAGAATACTTGAAGGGGCTGCTGCTAAAAATAAACTGAGGTACTTCATCATGGTCCTAAAGATTGTGCGCGAGCGGCTTTAATGACTGCCACCACGTCGGCATGTTTTCCATCCAACGCCCACACCAAAGCTGTCCAAGAATTCTGATCCTTGGCGTTGAGATCTGCACC
Organism: Thermosynechococcus sp. QS41; assembly: GCF_031583515.1. Taxonomy (NCBI): domain Bacteria; kingdom Bacillati; phylum Cyanobacteriota; class Cyanophyceae; order Acaryochloridales; family Thermosynechococcaceae; genus Thermosynechococcus; species Thermosynechococcus sp. QS41. The sequence continues at coordinate 1,162,661 of NZ_CP134181.1, read as the reverse complement.
TGCTGCAATCAGTTGTTTGACCGTAGCCGTCTGTCCTTTGGCTGCTGCGGCCATTAAGGGGGTCAAACCAAAGGTCGTTTGAGCGTTGACATTGGCACCGGCGGCTAACAGTTTCTCCACAATGGCGGTATGTCCACCGCCGGCAGCAGCCATCAATGGTGTCCAACCCTCGCTGTCCCCTTGGTTAACATCGACGCCGGCGACAATCAGGGCATTGACAATCTCCGTGTGCCCCAGTTCTGCTGCCAGTGCCAGCGCTTCCGTTTTCAACTCGATACCGTTGGCGATCGCCTCCTGGACAGCGGTCAGGTCTCCTTGCTCAATGGCGGTTTCAATTGCTGTCATCCCCTGCGTCATTGCCTGTAGCCTGCCTCTAATAAAGAAAAGATAATCTATCTGAGTTAAAATGAGGTCTGCATTGAGTTCAGGATCGCATGCAATGGATATTATCACGCTCGGTTGGGTGGGTGTTCTCAGTGTCTTTACGCTCTCGATCGCCTTTGTGGTGTGGGGTCGCCACGGCATGTAGCCACCTAGGACTGGGGCAATGACGGTTTCATTGGCGGATCTTCTGGTTCTGGTGGCCTTGCTGCTGCTGATTGTCGTCACTGGTGGCATTGGCTATCTGACTTTTGCGGAGTGGCGCGATCGCCGGCGGCTGCAAGCAGAGCAAAAAGAACAACGACGGGGGCGCAAGCGTTAATGGTTGCTCCTCTACGGCTTTTGGGCGATCGCCTCCTCAGTGCCCTGCAAACCGCACTTCCTTTAGATACCTATCCCCAGCCGCTCCTGCTGCCGGCCAGTCAAGCCAAGTTTGGCGACTATCAATCCAATGTTTGCCTGAGCCTCGCCAAGCAGGTGGGCAAAGCACCCCGTGAGCTAGCCCAAGAGGTGGTGGCACATCTCAATGTTGAGGATCTCTGTCAACCCGTCGAAATTGCTGGTCCGGGCTTTCTCAATTTTCGTCTCAAGCCAGACTTTCTGGCGCGCAGCCTGCAAGCCGCTATTGGGAGCGATCGCTTGGGCATTCCGCCAGCGCGAGAGCCACGCCGGGTGGTGGTTGATTTTTCTAGCCCCAACATTGCCAAGGAAATGCACGTGGGTCACCTGCGCTCCACGATTATTGGTGACTGCATTGCCCGCATTCTTGAATTTCAAGGCCACGATGTCCTGCGGCTCAACCATGTGGGGGACTGGGGAACGCAGTTTGGCATGCTCATTGCCTACCTTGAGGAGGTTTATCCCGACGCCCTCACAACCGCCAATGCCCTTGACTTAGGTGACTTGGTGACATTCTACAAAAAGGCCAAGCAACGCTTTGACAGCGATCCAAACTTTCAGCAGAAGGCACGGCAGCAGGTGGTGGCACTCCAGCAGGGAGAAGAACAGAGTCGCCGCGCTTGGCAACTGCTGTGTGAGCAATCCCGCCGCGAGTTTCAAAAGATCTACGATCTGCTGGATATTGAACTCACCGAACGAGGGGAGTCCTTCTACAATCCCTTTTTGCCCGCGGTGATTGAGGACTTAGCCGCTCTTGGCCTCGTGGTGGAGGATCAGGGGGCAAAGGTCGTCTTCTTGGAAGGCTTCACCAATAAAGAGGGGCAGCCCCAACCCTTAATTATTCAGAAGTCCGATGGGGGCTACAACTACGCAACCACGGATTTAGCCGCCCTGCGCTACCGCATTGACAAAGACCGAGCAGATTGGATTATCTATGTTACCGATGTTGGGCAGTCCACCCACTTTGCCCAAGTCTTTCAAGTGGCGCAGCGCGCGGGTTGGGTGCCGCCCCATGTCACGTTAACCCATGTCCCCTTTGGCTTAGTGTTGGGGGAAGATGGCAAACGCTTGAAAACCCGTTCTGGGGAAACGATTCGCCTGATGGATTTGTTGACGGAGGCGATCGCCCGCAGTCGAGCGGATTTAGAACAACGCCTTGCCAGTGAAGGCCGTCGTGAATCTCCAGAATTCATTGACACCGTGGCACGGGCGATCGGTATCGGTGCTGTCAAATACGCAGATCTTAGCCAAAACCGCAACAGTAACTATGTCTTTAGCTACGACAAGATGCTCTCCCTACAGGGGAATACTGCTCCCTATTTGCTCTATGCCTATGTGCGTGTCCAAGGACTGACACGGCGCGGCGACATTGATTGGCGCACCCTCTCACCAGATACCCCCCTCTTCCTAGAGGATGAGACCGAGCAAAACTTGGCCAAGCACCTTGTGCAACTGGAGGAAACCCTCGACCTTGTGAGCGCTGAGCTATTGCCCAACCGCCTCTGCCAATACCTCTTTGAACTGAGCCAGCTTTTCAACCAGTTCTACGATCGCTGTCCCATCCTCTCGGCAACTGAGCCAACGAAGCAATCCCGTCTCACCCTTGCCTATCTCACTGCTCAGACCCTGAAGCTAGGACTATCCCTACTGGGGATTCGGGTTTTGGATCGGATTTAGCGCCTTCTCGCTAGACTGGGGCGCAGCACCACTGTTGTTTCTGGAATTTTCTAGAGTGTGGGAAGCCTGTTCTCTAACCTTTTGCTGGCGGTGATCTTCCTGCTGATATGGCCGCACATGTATCTCATGCAGTGTTATTTTCGGCTATTTCGCCGTGAGTTACCCAACAGCCTAGAACTGGGCGCTTTGTTCATCATGTTCGTCATGGCAGGGGGGACAGGTCTCGGTCTGCTAGGGGGTATCGCCGTGGGTTTGGGCCTATTGCCGTGGCTTTGGCCTGAGTTGGGTCAACTATGGCAAGGGTTAACGGTGGTCGCGATCTATTTTGTGAATTCGCTGATCTGGTTTGAACTCGGCTATCGCTGGGGTCAGTGGGAAGCAAAGCGTTAAGTCTCTTCACAGTGTTGAGCCTGTTCTATTCATGGGAAAAGGGCTGTAAGATACATTGGTTGTTTGTGCGATCGCGACAGCACAATGATTAAAAATGATATTTGGATTCGAGCCATGGCGGCTCAGGGCATGATTCAGCCTTTTGAACCGACACTGGTGCGGCGGGTGGCTGAGCAGCCCGTGATTAGTTTTGGCCTTTCTTCCTACGGTTACGATATTCGCCTCAGCCCGAAGGAGTTTCGTATCTTTCGCCATGTGCCGGGGACGGTGGTGGATCCCAAAAACTTTAACCCGGCAAATCTGGAATCTGCGCCCCTCCATGAAGATGCCAATGGTGCCTTCTTTATTTTGCCCGCCCATTCCTACGGTCTTGGGGTGGCGCTAGAACGCCTACAGGTTCCTGAAAATGTCACGGTTCTGTGTATTGGTAAAAGCTCCTATGCCCGTGCGGGGATTATTGCTAACCTGACACCGGCAGAGGCGGGCTGGCGAGGCCATCTGACCTTAGAATTCTCAAATTCTTCCAGTGCAGACTGTCGCATCTACGCCAATGAGGGAGTGGTGCAATTGCTCTTTTTTGAGGGTGAACCCTGCGATGTCAGTTATGAAACGCGGCGGGGCAAATACCAAGATCAGCCGGAGGCCGTCACATTGGCACGGGTTTGAGTGAGTTGCTGCAACAGCCGTTGGGGTCCATGGTGTCCCCATTGATAGCCCTGCTGAAGATAGGGGTCTAGGCGGCGGCGAATCTGTTGGTAGCCCCAGAAGATCACTCCCCCCTGGAGGACAACAGTCGTATTGACTCCCCAGAGTTCACTGCCGAAGGTCAAGCCTTGCCAACTGGAAAGATAAATCGCCGCATACCACAGTAAGACAAACTGACTCAGACTCCCAAAGGCCGGTAGGGGAAAGGGCACGGCATAGGCTTGGCACGCTTTGCGGATATAGGCAAGGGTACTGATTATCGCCAGCAGGACATCGAAAAATCCCCCCGGCAGCAGCAGGCTACCCACCATCTGTGCGGTTAACCAAGACCATGCCGACGTGTCTTGCGTGCCAAGAGCTGCCCCGAGGTTCTGTTCAACTTGGCTGGCTTGGTGGAGAATTCGCAGGGCACGGGCTTGGGGAGCCTCCTGTTGTAACCACTGCTGAAGAAGCTGTCGCAGTTCTGGAATGCCTTGACCTGTTGTGCTGCTCACGGCAATACCTTCGGCCATTGGCGGGTAGAGATCCGCCTTGGTGAGAATGAGCTTGTGGGGAATCCTAAGGGTGTTTAGGCGATCGCGGGCTTGGCATTCGACGGGGGTAAGGCTGTCTTGGGTCACAAAAAGGACAAGATCGGCAGTCTCAACGGCACTCCATGTCATTTTTTCCCGTTCACTACCCGCGACTTCATCCAGCCCAGGGGTATCCGTGAGATCAACGATTTGATCTTGACAGTGCCAGCGAACCGTTCGCGGCCATCGAGTCGTGCCATGAAGGGCGCCCACGGGAAAAATCGCTTCGCCATAGAGGGCATTCAAAAGGGCGGACTTGCCGCGGCTCACCTGACCCAAGACAACAATGTGCCATGCACTCTGGTGGAGGCGATCGCGCAACTCATAGAGGGGCTGCCATTGGGCACTCAATTGGGGATGGTGCACCTGATGCCACGCGAGAAGTTCCTCTAGACATTTAGCCGTTATGTCTAGGATAGGGAGGCTACTCACGGCGAAAGAGCGACCAATTGGAGGCCACCACTAAACCAACCGCAGCAATTAAGACGGCAGGAAAGGGAATTACCCACTGCCGTAGGTGCAATACGGCTTCGCTGAGCAGGAACAAAATAATAAAGCTGGCGATCGCAATCCCCATAGGCTAGCGACGGCGGCTGGGTTCTTCTAAAAAGAAGGCCTTTTCCCCACTGGGCAAGGTGGCATCGCGGAATGTCCGTACCCGTGCTAGGCGATCGCGCCCCCCGAGAATCGCATCCACTAACTTTGCCCCCCCGAGAATGGCTCGATCCAAACGGGTGATGAGTAGGCTTGCCCCGCTGAGGTTGGCATTGGTGAGATTGGCCTTCGTTAAATCAGCGTTATTGAGGACAGCCCCGCTGAGGTTGGCGCTGCTGAGGTTAGCACCACGCAAGTTAGCCGCATTGAGGTTGGCTCCTCGCAGATCCGCTCCCTGAAGATTCCGCCCCCGTAAGCGGGCATAGCTGAGATCACAGTTGGGGCAGTTGCCCGTGCGCCGCAGTTGTTCTAAATGGGCTGGATTGGCGGCCCAAGCAGGGGTACTGACTAGGAGCAGGAAAAGGGCAGGCGCAACCTTGGCAATCATCGCACTCTCTCAACGGTGTCTATACTGGACATCCTAACCTACGCCGGTTGTACCAGATTTTCAAGGCCATCCACCACCTTAGCCGAGAGAATTTTATCCCCTTGGCGCAGTTGCCGCAGGGTTTCTTCTCCCTCCACGACATAGCCAAAGACGGCATAGCGACCATCCAAAAGGTTCAGTCCTGCGGGGGTCAACTCCGGTTCAAAGAGCAAAAAGAAAAACTGCGAGGAACCACCATTGGGATCATCACTGGGTCGGGCTAAGGCAACGGTGCCATAGGCAGCAAACGGCAGCACAGGATGTTCGAGGTAACGACCCGCATCCTCAAGGGTGATGCCATAGAGGGGATACTTGTCGCCCTCCACCAGAATTTCAAGGGGAATGGCACGGTATTGGTTCGTTTCTGGATCAATAAAGCCCACCTCTGGCCCTGGGGGATCCCCTGCTTGCAGCACATAGGATTCCTCAGCACGGGTAAAGGGGAGGCCATCGTAGAAGTGGCGTTGTACTAAATCCACAAAGTTGCCGGCGGTCAGGGGGGCGCTGTAACCATCGACAACAATCGTCAGGTTCCCCTTAGTGGTTTCCATTTCCACGGTGGCACGCCCCAGCAATCGCGGCAGGTGCTCGTAGCCCTTGGGAGGCGTATAGCTCACGTTTTGTACCATCATGGCCTCCAAGTCCCCCACTTTGTCGAGGGCAGCGGCTTTAGCGGGCAAGAGTTGGCTGCGATCTTTGGTTTTGGCGGCTTCCTGCAGCGTGTCGAGGGATTCCTCTAACTGCGCCAAGAGGGTTTTGGCCGCCTCCTGTTTCTCGGCAGGGATACTTTTGAGCAGTTCATTGGCGCGATCGCGAACAATGGCTTTCGCCTTGCTGATGTTACTGGCAATTTTTGACCACTGTTTGCCCCGCACCCAAAAAGAGATTTGTTCTAGATCCTTTTGCAGTTCTCGTACCGTTGGATTGTCAATCGGTAAGGCCCAACGGAGCAGCGCTTTGGGATCAGTAATGGCATTCCCTTGGGGCAGGGCAGCAATTAATGGATGGTCAACAGGCAGCGCGATCGCCAGTGGCGGCAGCAGGAAGGTTCCCAACCAGAGGAGTAGTATCACCAAAACAGCAAGCCAGCGTTTGCGTCGTTTCACCGTTTCTTCCCATGACCGTCTCCCCCCAGTGTATCGGACAGGGCGATCGCCCTCCAAGGGGGAGCTTTTCATTTTTATTTCATTTTCTTGAAGCTTCTGTGTTAGGCTGAGAATTATGAAAGAATTATGAAAATGGAAAATGCAATGCGACAACTGAGTTGGTTATTGGTGGGAGTACTCGTAGTGGGGGGATGTGCCGCTCTTGCGCCTGAGCAGCGGGAAACAACTGGTCAAATGCAAACCGACCGGGATGAACGCCCCTTGGTGCTGACCACGTTTACAGTCCTTGCGGATATGGCGCAGCAGGTGGCGGGCGATCGCCTGCGAGTGGAATCCCTCCTTAAACCGGGAGCTGAAGTCCACAGCTATGAATTTACTCCCAGTGACTTGGTGCGGGGGCAGGAAGCGGCTCTCATTTTAGAAAATGGCCTTGGCCTCGAACGCTGGGGCGATCGCTTCTACAACAGCCTACCGAATGTGCCCCGCGTCACGCTCACAGAGGGGATTACCCCCATTCCCATTCAAGAGGATGCCTACCGCGGACAACCCAACCCCCATGCTTGGATGTCACCCCAAAATGCCCTGATTTATGTTGACAACATTCGCAAAGCGCTCACAGACCTCGATCCTGCTGGCGCGGAGATCTATGCCGCCAACGCCGCAGCCTATAAAGCCCAAATTCGCGCCCTTGATCAAGAGCTACGTCAAGCCCTAGCAGCCCTCCCCGCCAACAAACGCTACATCGTCACCTGTGAAGGCGCCTTCTCCTACCTAGCGCGGGACTATGACCTTGAGGAAGTGTATCTCTGGCCTGTGAATGCCGATGAGGAAGGGACGCCGCGACAAATGACACGGGTGATTGACATTGTGCGGCGCCAACAAATTCCCGCTGTTTTCTGTGAAAGTACGGTTAATGCCGGTCCGCAACAACAGGTGGCACGGGAGTCTGGCGCTACCTTTGGCGGCATCTTCTATGTGGATTCCCTATCGCCTCCTGAGGGCAATGCCCCCACCTATCTTGAACTCCTGCGCTACAACATCCACACCCTGATTCGCGGTCTTACCGGGAGGACAGCCTCATGATTTCTAGCCCTGCCATTGATTTACAAGATGTGACGGTGGCCTATCATCGCCATCTTGCCCTCCATGGGGCAACGCTGCAACTGCCCGCCGGCACGATCTGTGGGGTGGTGGGCATGAATGGGGCTGGCAAATCCACCCTTTTCAAGGCCATCATGGGGTTTGTCAAGCCGATCCGAGGTCAGGTGTGCATTCATGGGTTGCCCCTGCAGCAGGTACAACGGCAGTCCTTGGTGGCCTATGTGCCCCAAAGTGAAGATGTCGATTGGCAGTTTCCGCTGCGGGTCTGGGATGTCGTGATGATGGGGCGCTATGGCAAAATGAACTGGCTGCGCCAACCAACCGCGCGCGATCGCCAGCGGGTACGGGAAAGTCTAGAACAGGTGGAATTGTGGCCCTTGCGGCACCGCCAAATTGGCGAACTCTCCGGCGGACAAAAGAAGCGAATGTTCCTTGCCCGCGCCTTTGCCCAAGAAGCACAGGTGTTGCTCTTGGATGAACCCTTTGCGGGTGTGGATGTAAAAACGGAGAAACTGATTATTGATCTCCTCATGGCGGAGCGGGAGAAGGGGCACACAATTCTCATCTCCACTCATGATCTCTCCTCGATTACCACCTTTTGTGATCAGGTGGTGCTGGTGAACCGCAGCATCCTAGCCTATGGCCGCACCAGTGAGGTCTTTACCCCTGAAAATCTCGCGCGAGCCTTCGAGGGATCCCTGCGGATCCCCCGCCGCTGTGACTAGCCCCGACGAATCGGCGTACCACAGGGATAGGTGGCTACAGGTGCTGCAGGGGGCAGGTCTTTCACCTTGTGCTGAAGTTGCGCTTGCAGGTAGAGCTGCTGCAGGCGTTCGACCATTTCGCCGCGGCGATCGTAGAGGCGTTTGAGGGGACGGGGTTGACAGCGATTGAGGCAGTAGGCGGTAAGGATGGGAAGAGCGATCGTGCTATCGGTGTAGCAGACCACGGTATCCCGCAACCCTTGGGGATCCACCTTGCCCCAACTGACGGCTTCACTGGGCACAGCGCCCGAGAGGCCACCCGTATCCGGCCGCGCATCGGTAATCTGAATAAAGTAATCGTGCCCTCGTTCCTCTAATCCCAAAACCTCGTGGATCTGTGGCTGGGTTTGCAGCAGGAAGTTTTTCGGACTCCCGCCACCAATAATGAGAGCGGCACTCTTACCATTTCCTTCAGCGGCTTCGCGGGCAAAGTAGGCAATCGCAGCGGTTTCATTGACATCAATGGCGGGGTCAATGATCAGTTTCGACCCTTCGAGGGCGATCGCCGCCACATTCATACCAATGGAGCTATCACCGGGGGAGGAGGTGTAAATGGGCACCCCACACTCATAGGCCGTGGCCAAGAGACAGGAATGGGTTTGTCCCCGCTGCACTTCCAGTTCGCGGACATAGCGCCCTAGGTGATAGTGAAACTCGGCGGTGCCCATGCGGCGTTGGAAGGTTTCACTGCGCAGCACTTGCCGCAAAAAGGCGTCAGTTTCAAGGAGCACATCGTAGTCAAAGATAATGTCATAGATGCGGATTTTGCTTTCCTTGCGCAGTTGCACATCATCGACAAAAGGATGTGCCGCATAGAGATCCATGCCGAGGGCATAGTGAATATCGTGGTAGAGGTTTGCCCCAGTGCTAATAATGTAATCAACAAATCCCGCCCGCACTAAAGGCGCTAAGGCAGAGATGCCCAATCCCGTGGGGGTCATCGCCCCTGAGAGGCTGAGGCCAACCGTCACTTCTGGCTGGAAGACCCGTTGGCTCAGAAGTTGGCAGATTTCCCGCAAGCGTGCCGAGTTGTAGGCCGTAAAGTATTTATCAATAAGTTCTGTTAAGGTGATATTGTCGGGAATGGGTGCAGGGGTAATGGGGGTAGCAAATGCAGACATTGGTCGTTCCTCGCAAGCTAATTCCACAGCAGGGGCAGCCGCCCAGTCAGGAACATTCCTAACCGCAACATGACTAGACCCGCTGAGGGGTGTCTAATGGGTTGAAGTTGTTAAAAACTTGAAGTGCAGTAACAGTGATGAATACGCTCAACACTTCTGATCGACCCAGTTCACACAGGGGTGAACACTTGCAGGCCGATCAGCTCATACTCGGTCCTTCGCAATTATCCACAACCGAGAGTGCAGGGATGGCTGCTCGCCGTTGGCGCAACCCCATTTCGAGATACCAAGTGGTGATGTTGGGATAGCCCATCAACGTCAATTGTTTCACTGTTGACAAGTCCCATGCCCTTACATTACGAGATCACTATAACACTTCATTACCTAATTTGCCGTGCGCCGTGCCTATTATGCTTTTGGTACTTGTTTCACCGTCTTCCTCATTCTCTACCTCTTGCGAGGAACCGGTTGGCTGACGATGCTGCCGGGGGGAATTTTCTTAATCCTTGCGATTGCCAGTTGGTTTACGGGACTTTGGTCGCTGCTCACCTTCTTGAAGCAGCGCTATTGACGCTTGGATAGCCTCGCTCTATAAGGCCACCGCTAGTTGCGGGGATTCTAGGGGCAGCGGTTGCAGGGGGACGGTCGTTGGTGTACTTGGCAATAGGGCGGTACGAAACTGGGGTGAGTTTCCATGCCAAAACTCGGCCATAAAGGCAGTGGCGTTGTTGGTGACGACATTGACCACAGGATGCAAGCCCAAAAACATGCCGCCAAAGGTAACGGCTAAATTGGGCAGAGAAATCAAGGCAACATTGTGATAGGTGCGCTCTAGGGCATCGCGGGCAATGGCCATGCCACGGCCAAGGGCAGACCAGTCGCCATCCAAGAGAACGACCACTTTGGCATTGGGGGCAAAGGTAGGGGGCTGCCAGCGAATCGGTAGCCATGTGGCTTCAGGACAGGAGCAGGTGTCACCAAAGCTAATCCAACCCACCCGCCGCCGCTTACCCACGAGGTAGGCCTGCAGATCGGTGAGGCGATCGCTCGTGAGATCGGTGGTGCCCTCAAGGGGCGAGCCTTGATCTTGCAGCAGATAGATATGAAGGCCAAGGTGTCGCAATTGCTGAATCAGGATTTGTGCCCGTTGGGGCTGGGGAAGACCTGCGCGAGCATCAATCACCAAGCTCTCTAGTTGTGCCAGTTGCTCTAAAGTACCAGCGGTGGGTAAATAGATCCCCTGTTGCACAGCAAATACCTGCGCCGAGAGCATTACCGTCCGCAGCGACAGTTGCACACCACTGCCAAAGTCAAATTGTAGGGGGGCGATCGCTGGCCCATAGACTCCCGTAGCCAACCAGAGGGCACCACTGAGGGCAAGGGTTGGCAGCACCGCATGGCGCGCAAATTCCCCCTGTTGGTGAGCAAGAGCACTGTCATAGACCGGTTCAGTGTGCAGGAGATCCGTGATCAAGCCAAGGCGTGTTTGCCAGCCAGTACGCACTACCCGCAGCTGGACTTGTCCTGTCAGGATTTGACAGCCGGCATAGAGAGCATCGCCGGGACGACACACCCACACCTGTCGCGAGAATTCAAAATGGGCAGGCTCCACTTCCGCCAATCCAGCAACAACACTGCCATCTACGGGCACAACATCCCCCGGCCGCAGCCACAGGAGATCCCCCGCTTGTAACTCCTGACTTTCAATCGTCAGGGAATGTCCTTGGCGTTCCACCGTCAGGTGTTCGTAGTGAGCCATCAAGACACTGGGATATCGATGCAACTGTTGTCGTCGCTGGCGATCGCGCACATCTGCCCGTACCCCCACTAGGGCAGTCTTCAAGGCAGGCGCTAAGAACTGGCCATTGACGGTATGCAGTGCCATCCAGAGGCTATCGAGCAAATCCACATTGGGAGGATGCCCCTGACTAATTTGATGCCCCACCCGCTGAAACCAAGGCCAAGCACTGGCCAAGACCGTTGCCCCAACCACCGCGAAGGGCAATTCCAAGGGCACACTAAGGAGCGAGACTCCCAAGGCCACTAAGGGCAGTCCCAAGCGTTCCCAATCGGTTTCAAGGCGAGCATCGGCCTCGACTTGTGCTTCGTAATCTTCAAGGGCGATCGCATCCGCAGGAGCCGCACTCTCCGGCAAGGGCTGCGGCATGGCCACCATGGCTTGCTGAAAACAGTGATTCAAACTTTCATAGACCGCCGCTTCATGGAGCAAATGGGGTTGATACTCCACCACCACCGTTGCCGCTTGGGGATTGAGCCGTACCCGCTCGACAATGGCCAAAGACTCCAGCAACTGCACCAATAACTCTCCGTAGGCCGAATCTCGCTGCACACGCGGCACCCGAAATCGCACCCGTCCTGTTGTGGCATGGACAATTTGCTGCTCCATCAACGCTCCCGTGAAGTTCAATCAAGACAGGTGACGCACCGTTTCTCGTGTGGCGTAATCCATAAAGCCATAGGCTAATGTTTCCAAAATCATTTCCCACCCTTCAGGTCTCGACAAATCAATACCTCTAACATCTACGATATAGATTGGATTTCCCTCTCGATCAAAAGCAATTGTATTTTCTTTTTCTGCTAAAATTATTTTCGGTGTTAGGCATCCTGTTACTTTTAATTTGTAGCCCGCTTTTTCACATATTTCCTCAAGTGTATAAATCATTTCATAGGAGTAACACCTTTTCTCATATTTTGGCGGTGGTATAAAAACGCGATATAGTTTTCTCATACTTCTAAATCGAGCAAAATTTGACTATTTTTCTGTGTTGACTTACGTAATGCACTTGCTTGTTGAGAATTGTTTTTGCACATTTCTAGATATTTTGAATTATCACTAATTGCCAATTTAATGAGTTTTATTTTTTCTTGATCTAAGTAGTTTTTCAAAATATCAATTCTTGGACTTTTCATCATGTTTAAGATGCGAATAATATCTCGCTTATCTTTATCGCCTTTTGATGAATGAAACCTGTCAGAATAAGCATCTAACTTAAGAATTAATAGATGCTCTAAACACGCACAGGGCAAATTATCAATAACTATTTTTTCTGCATTGACCTCACAGAAGGGTATAGCGAGATGATTATTTCTTTCAACATAGACATCAAATTCCCATCCATTCTTAATGAGCTGATACTTATTTAAGCGCCGGTTTGGTGTGATCTCTTCCAAATCTCGTAAATCTGCAAAATCAATAAGGGAGATGTAGAAGTCTCCATCATGACTGCTTTCAGCAAGATGCAATAGACCTTGGGATTTGCTGTGCAGATAAACTGCGATTCCGCCAATAAAAATCGCACCGTCAGGGAACAGTTCAGCTAGTTCTTGGCTGGTTTTAAGCAGTTCTTCCATCAGAAGCTCGCCAAAGGTTATGGTCGTAATCGTACGCTGAGTAAGTCTACCTGTACGATAGCAAACTTGAGTCAAGCCACAAAGTTTTCCAAATAGCCTGTCAATCAGGAGACCATATCAGAAGGCTGTAGATCACTTCCTAGGCTAGAGGGGAGCACCTGAGATCAAAAACGAGCCATTGTCGCTTGACAAATTAAAGTCATAACGACTACGCTTTAGAAAGCAACGTTATGTAGAGGACTCCACCATGCTACCCAACCGTGAAGGGCAACGAGTTCCCGACGTCACCTTTCGCACCCGTGAAGGCGATCAATGGGTCAATGTGACCACCAATGATTTGTTCAATGGCAAAACCGTTGTTGTGTTTGCTTTGCCGGGCGCTTTCACCCCTACCTGTTCTTCAACCCATCTCCCCGGCTACAACGAATTGGCACCCCTATTTCGTGACTGTGGCGTGGATGACATCCTCTGCATTTCCGTGAATGATGCCTTTGTCATGAATGAGTGGGGCAAAACCCAGCAAGCCGAGAATGTGCGCCTCATTCCCGATGGTAATGGTGAGTTTACCGCCGGCATGGGAATGCTTGTTGATAAGGAAGACCTTGGCTTTGGCAAGCGCTCTTGGCGTTATTCAATGCTGGTGAAGGATGGCGTCATCGAGAAAATGTTCATTGAACCCGAAGAACCCGGCGACCCCTTTAAGGTCTCGGATGCGGAAACGATGCTCTGCTACCTCAACCCCAGCTACAAGCGGCAATGTGTTTCTCTCTTTACAAAGCGGGGCTGTCCCTACTGCGCCAACGCCAAAACCATGCTGGCGCAAAAGGGCATTCACTACGATGAGATTGTCATCGGTGAGGGGGCTAGCCTGCGATCGCTCCAAGCAGTGACAGGGGCAACAACGGTTCCTCAAGTCTTTATTGACGGCCAATACATTGGCGGTTCGGAGGCACTGGCAGAGTACCTAGCGACCAATTGTTAAGGATCTTCGCTAAAGCAGCGGCAGGCAAGGATTTCACCCAAAAATGGAGAATGAACTGCCTGCATCCCCGCCATCTATGACAAAGCCACGCTTTTGGACACGCTTTTTCCTGTGCCTATTGTTCACTTTTTTACTGGTGGTGGGGCAGGCACAGTGGCCTTTAATGGCGCAAGATGCCCAAGTACCCCCAGCGGCGGCTGAGATTCAGGAATACCCAGTGATCCTCGATGGCGAAGTTTTGTTTGAGGTGCGTGAAGGCATTGGCTCCTTTACCCCCGAGGAACGGGCGGCAGCGATTCAACGCCGTATCCTGCAAGTGGCAGAGGATGAAGATATTCCCGTTGAGAGCATTACCATCAAAAGAGTGGGCGATCGCGACAATGTCAGCGTGGTTCAAGACAACCGCCCGCTCGTCACCATTACAAAAGCCGATGTGGGCGATCGCCTAGAAACGCAAGAAGAAATAGCGATTGAACTCGCCCAGCGCATTCGTGAGGCCATTACCCGTTATCGCCAAGATCGCGTTCCCCAAAACCTGCTCAAAAATACTGTTTTTGCAGTTTTAACAACGATTCTCACCCTGATCCTCTGTTCAGTGATTATTCGCATCTCCGGTAAGATTTTCCCGCCGGTAAGCCGCTGGGGTGGCGAGCGGATTCCCCCTTTACGCCTGCAAAATTTTGAGATTATTTCTCAGGAAACGGTTGAGCTTTGGCTATTGCGGATATTGCAGTTTACGCGGTTGGCGCTGCTGCTATTTATCCTCTATCTGTACCTGACGTTTGTTTTCAATCTCTTTCCTTGGACACGCGCCTTTGGCAAGAATTTTCTCAATCACTTCTTGGGTTCCCTTGAATTTATTCTCACGAGTATTGGCAACTATCTGCCTAATCTGGTGGCGATCGCCGTCATTGTGGCTATCACCTACTACATCTTGAAAGGGGTGCGGGCGATTTTTTATGCCCTTGAAACCGAGCGTTTGGTCATTCCGGGCTTCTACACCGATTGGGCAAAACCCACCTACAACCTGCTGCAAATTTTAATTATTGCTTTGGCGGCAGTCGTTGTCTTTCCCTACTTACCCGGCTTTGACTCCCCAGCCTTCCGAGGTATTTCTGTGTTTTTGGGGATTCTCTTTTCCTTGGGTTCCACCTCGGCGATCGCCAACGTGGTGGGTGGCGTCATTCTCATCTATACTCGCTCCTTTCAGGTGGGCGACCTCATTCAAATCGGCGATGTTAAGGGGATTGTGGTACAAAAAACGCTCCTTGTCACCCGTATTTGTGCCTTCAATAATCAAGTGATTACAGTTCCCAACTCGTCACTGCTCAACAGCACAGTCATCAATTACGCTGTAGCCATTCGGGAAATGGGTCAGCCCTTGATTTTGCAAACCACGATTACCCTTGGCTATGATGTCCCTTGGCGCGACGTTTATGCAGCCATGATTGAGGCGGGTCGCCGCACTACAAACATCCTCGATGATCCTGCCCCCTTTGTGTTGCAAACTGCCCTCAATGACTACCACATCGCCTATGAGCTGAATGTTTACACCCGTAACTGGAAGGGGCTGCGCTATACCATTTCTGAATTGCATCAAAACCTCCAAGACGCCTGCAACGAAGCGGGTATCGAAATCATGTCACCAAGCTACTTGGCACTGCGGGATGGCAACACCAGCACGATTCCCAGCAACTACTTAGGGGATGACTATCTCCCCCCCGGCTTCCGCATTACGCTACCGAAATAGCCCAAGTCATTGAATCCGTTAACAAACTCTAAATATGAAGGTTAAGGGTATGAATTTTTTCAGTTTTAGTCTCAATCTTTTAGTGATTAGTGCAGGTGTAGTATTAGTTTTAGTTGCTGGGAGTATTTTATTAGATATCATAAAAAACAACTTGCCTTCTGAAAGAAATCTATTTCTGATTTTAGCAATTCGCGAATCAGATCGTAAATTTATTGAGAATATTAGTAAATCTCTAGATAAGCAAAGTTGTAACCTTCTCCTTCGGAAAATGAAATATATCTATAACTGTTCTAACCAAGATTGCGATATAATTTGGACAAATAAAAAAATAATAAATGAAAAAGACTGTAGGGAAACAGATTTCTTTTTAGTCAAAATCAAGCTAGATCCTAGTGTTTCCTCGATTGATTTCAGAAATAAAGCAAAAAGCTTGATTGATTTAGAAGAAGCACTTTCTCAGTTAGTTGGTAATGCAACGGTAGAAGAGATTTCAAAAGCAGTTGATCCTGAAATCATTGATCGGTACTTTACTAAGGTAGGGTAACATCATACAATTTCCGCTCACAGTCACTTTTGACGTTACTCCAGACATTCTGAATGGGCTTTTTAGTGGTGAGTTGCTACGCACAGGAGGAGTGATCCGTGAGGCTGCAATGGGTCAAATTGTCAAACACTTGAGTCACAACTATTACTGAAGCAAGGTTCCCTAGCAGTGGTTCAAGAAGCGCACGCTCTTCTTCAGGAGCAGATACCTCAGTGTCGAGAAATCGTTCAGCAGTGGTGCTTAGCGCTGCTTCCTACAGAGCGACCTCAACTCTACAGTGCCTATGCCTACCAAGCACCACAGTTCCAAAAGGAAATTCCAGCCGAGAGGGTGCAGCGACTCCTGCGCCTTTCCCCCCAAGATAATGCACTTAACCCCAACAGCGCTACAATCGTGAACGGGATGTGAGAGTTGAGTTTGCGATGACCTATTTTGGACAACTGCCACCGTCATGGTTCCAGACTCAGATTGCCTATGCAGAATTCCTCGACTGGCTACTTGCTAGGCTAGGCTTAGGTAATGTTTGGAGCAGCGGATCATGAGTCTTCTGGGCAATATCATTTGGCTAATCTTTGGCGGCTTCCTGACGGGCATTGGCTATATGCTGGGCGGTGTGACGCTGTGCCTGACGATCATTGGCATTCCCTTTGGGATTAAAGCGATTCAACTGGGTTGGAGTGCTCTATTGCCCTTTGGAAAGCAAATTGTTGAAGCGCCCGATGCCAACAGCACCCTAACGATGATCTTTAATATCCTGTGGCTTTTGGTTGTGGGCTGGGGCATTGCCCTCAATCACCTCTTTTGGGGGTTGCTCTTGGCGGTGACGATTATTGGCCTGCCCTTTGCGCAGCAGCATTTCAAGCTGATGATTTTAGGATTACTGCCCTTTGGCCGTGAGTTGAGGTGATTACCAGTAATGGGGGGCTAGGGTGCCCCCTCGATGCTTACGCAAGCTTCAATTGCTGCAACGCAGACTGAAGCGGAAACAGATTGGGTCAGCCAACTGGAAGAAGATTCAACAGAAAGTGGCGAAGCTGCATGAACAGATTGCCCGCCCCCGCAGGGACTTTCACTAGCGGGATGAGCGTCACTTGAGGATGCCAAAGTAGTAGGCGGCAACCAAGAAGTTAATGGCCAACAGCAGCACAGCCCAAAAGGTACGGAAAGCGTAGGTGGGTTTTGCAGATTTTGTTGCCATAGTTGACATCCTCTGGATAGGAAACGGCAACTCTATTATACGCCGATAGTCTCCTGTATGCCGAGGGCGACGTGATATACTGCAAATCAAACCTAGCCACGAGCTAGACTGCCTAGGGTCTGGAAAATCAAAAAATAATCCGAAGCCC
This sequence comes from Thermosynechococcus sp. QS41, assembly GCF_031583515.1. Taxonomy (NCBI): domain Bacteria; kingdom Bacillati; phylum Cyanobacteriota; class Cyanophyceae; order Acaryochloridales; family Thermosynechococcaceae; genus Thermosynechococcus; species Thermosynechococcus sp. QS41. The sequence goes on along the minus strand of NZ_CP134181.1, from coordinate 1,145,370 downwards.
AAGGGCAGCCTAAAGGTTGCTAGAGTATATTTTTAAGGCTGCTGATTCGTTATAAGGGTTCTGTTTATGTCCAGTGCATTGTCCGTTACAGATGCCACCTTTGAAGAAGAAGTATTAAATAGCGATATTCCTGTACTGGTAGACTTTTGGGCACCTTGGTGTGGACCCTGCCGCATGGTAGCACCCGTTGTTGATGAAATTGCCAATGAGTACCAGGGCAGAGTCAAGGTTGTCAAGGTGAACACTGACGAAAACTCTAAGGTGGCCACCGACTACGGTATTCGCAGCATCCCGACGCTGATGATTTTCAAGGGCGGCCAAAAGGTGGATATTTTGGTGGGTGCAGTACCCAAAACCAAAATTGAAGCGACCCTTGAGCAGTTCCTGTAGGTCGAATTTGCCCCTACTGTTATGGTTCCTGTTGAGCCAGCGATCGTCATCCATGTCAATGGCACTCCTCACACCCTGAGGCGATCGCTCTCGATTCCAGAACTCTGTGACTTGCTCAATATTCACCCCCGCCTTGTTGCCATTGAATACAATGGTGAGATTTTACATCGGCAGTTTTGGGAAACCACCTATGTGCAGGCGGGCGATCGCTTGGAAATTGTCACGATTGTCGGTGGCGGCTGATGCGCGGGTGGCGATGGCCTCTAATTGCGCTACTGGTTTGTCTATGCACCCTCAGCCTCGGAAGCTGTGCTGGCCTAATTACGCCGCGTGGCAACCAATTGGTGACCGCCGTCACCTCAGACCCAAAAACCTTTAACTATGCCCTGAGCCAAGAGTCCCCCAATGTCTTTAGCTACCTTTATACAGGGTTAATTCAAGAAAATGGCCTCACGGGTGAGCTGGAGCCAGCCCTCGCTGAATCTTGGCAAATTAAGCCTGAAACCCTCGAGATTGTCTTTCAACTCAAGCCGAATCTGAAATGGTCGGATGGGATGCCCCTCACCAGTGAGGATGTGGTCTTCACCTACAATGAGATCTATTTCAATCCTGAGATTCCCACCAGTAGCCGCGATATTCTCCGTATTGGCCAGAAGGGGCTGCTGCCCGAAGTGACCGCCCAAGGCGATCGCCAAGTGACGTTTAAGCTCCCTGAACCCTTTGCGCCGTTTTTACGCAATACTGGCTTGCCGATTTTACCCGCCCATCTGCTGCGGCAAGCGGTACGAGAACGGGATAGCCAAGGGCGGTTGAAGTTTTTGTCCATGTGGGGCACAGATACTGATCCGCGGCAGATTGTGGGGAATGGCCCTTTTGTCATGGATCGCTATGTGAATAGCCAGCGGTTGATTTTTCGGCGCAATCCCTTCTACTGGCGATCGCCCCTGCCCCATCTGGAACGCTTTATTTGGCAAATTGTGGAATCCACCGACACCGCCATGCTGCAATTTCGCTCGGGCGGTCTGGATCTATTTGCCGTTACCCCTGAGATGTTTGCTCTTTTGAAACGCGAGGAAAAGCGCGGCCAGTTTCGCATCTACAACAGTGGGCCGAGTCCCAATACCCTTTTCCTTTCCTTTAATCTCAATCGCGGTCGCCGCAATGGCAAGCCCCTTGTGGATCCCGTGAAGTCCGAGTGGTTTAACGATGTGCGGTTCCGTCAGGCAGTGGCCTATGCCCTCGATCGCCAGCGGATGATTAACAACATCTACCAAGGCCTAGGGGCGCCCCAACACTCAACGATTCCCGTACAAAGCCCCTTTTACTTCTCCCCAGAGCAGGGACTGCCCACCTACCGTTACGATGTGGCCAAAGCCAAGGCATTACTGCAAGAGGCAGGCTTCCGCTACGACAATCAAGGTCGCCTCTTTGACGCTCAAGGGAACCGCGTCCGCTTTTCACTGATTACCAATGCGGGCAACAAAATCCGTGAGGCGATAGCGACACAAATTCAGCAGGACTTGGGGGCGATCGGCATGCAGGTGGATCTGCAATTTTTGGCCTTTGGCACCCTCGTGGATCGTCTCTCCAATTCCCTAGAGTGGGAAGCCCATATCCTCGGTTTTACGGGGGGTGGCAATGAACCCAATAGCGGTGCCAATATCTGGCGCGTGGATGGCCTTTTGCATACGTTCAATCAGCAACCGGCACCCAACCAACCGCCGATCACGGGTCGAGTGGTGGCCGACTGGGAGCAGCGCATTAGTGATCTCTATGTGCAGGGAGCACAGGAACTCAATTTAGAACGCCGCAAGCAAATCTACGCTGAAGCCCAGCGGCTGGCTCAGGAATATCTCCCCTTTATCTACTTGGTGAATCCCCTCTCCCTCACGGCTTTTCGCAATCATGTGGTGGGCGCGAATCCCACGGCGCTGGGGGGTGCCCTGTGGAATCTCGATGAACTGAAAGTGGAAATGGCAGCCATGGATTAGGCCTCTTCGGGTTTGGTCTCCGGTGGCACTTCGGTTCGGTTGTCTGCGGCTAACTGTACCTTGGCCTGTTGCCATAGGGCTTCCAGTTCTTCTAGGGTGTAAGTTTCAAGGGGGCGATCGATGGCCGCCTCAATACACTCCAAGCGTTGGATAAAGCGTTGGTAGGTTTGTTGCAGGGCATTCACAGGATCTAGTTGGCACCAGCGGGCAAGGTTAATCACACTAAAGAGCAGGTCTCCCAATTCCGCAGCCTGTTGCTCGGCATTCCCTTGCAAAAGGGCCTCCTGAAACTCCGCCAGCTCCTCGTAAAATTTCTCCCATGCACCGCTAATGGTTGGCCAATCTAGGCCAGCGCGACTGGCTCGCTCACCAATTTTCATACCCGCCATCAGGGGGGGCAGGGTACGGGCATAGCGTTGCAGCTTTTGACTCAGGGGGAGGCGGTCTTCAGTCCCTTTTTCAGCCGCTTTGATTTGCTCCCATTGATCGCGCACCTCTTGCGCAGTGGTGAGTGCCACTTCACCAAAGACATGGGGATGGCGGCGGATCAGCTTATTGGTAATCCCTTGAATAACTTGGGCGAGGGTAAATTGATCGGCTTCTTGAGCCAGTTGACTCTGGAGCACGACTTGCAGCAACAGGTCTCCCAATTCTTCGGCGATCGCTCCGGTGTCTCCCTCTTGAAGGGCATGGACAACTTCATAGGCCTCCTCAAGAACGTAGGGAATGAGGGTGGTGGGTGTTTGCTGCAAATCCCAAGGGCAGCCTCGCTCAGGATGGCGCAGTTCTCGAACCACGTCAATCAAGCGTTGAAACTGAATCAGTGCCTCTGGTAGGGGGGGTGGCACATACAGTTGTAGCGGGCAGGTGGCCTCTGTTAGTTCTGCCAATTCGCCAAGGGTGAGGAGTGTGCTCTGGTGTTGGGCGTCAATGAGTGTCAAGGGTGTCTCTAAAGGCCAGTGGTGGCGGAGGTGGTGTGCTAAGCGGTGGGCGATCGCCAGCGTCGGAATCTCCGTAATCAGACCCCCTTCAGGCAATTCTGTTGCTTCTGCCAAGACAGTTGCCGCCGACAAAACAGTTAAGGACATGGCCATAGGCGCAATCACTGGACGCTGCATCACGATTGTTTGCCTATCATCGCCAATTTCCTGATGTTCTTGCTAGGGGTCTCCCAAATGTTGCCCGTCAGGTGGCTGCCCTTGGGGTCAATTGAAAGGAGATAAACTAAGTGTAACGAAACATTTCTTTAGGCTAATCATGGCAGATTTTCTGTTGCGAGCAACGGCTGCGGCTGAAGGCATCCGTGCCGTGGGCGTCATTACCACTCAACTCACCGATGAAGCCCGCCAACGCCACCAACTCTCCTACGTTGCCACGGCTGCTTTGGGACGAACCATGGCCGCTGGCTTAATTCTCGCCTCTAGTTTCAAACAGCCCCAAGCACGGGTGAATGTGCGCATTCAAGGCAATGGCCCCCTAGGAACGGTTTTCGCGGATGCGGGTGCCGATGGCACGGTTCGCGGCTATGTGCAGTATCCCAGTGTTGAACTGCCCCCCAATGCCAAGGGCAAACTGGACGTGGGTGCGGCAGTGGGGCGTCAGGGGTATCTCTACGTCATCCACGATCTTGGCTACGGCTATCCCTATTCCAGTACGGTGGAGCTTGTCTCCGGGGAAATTGCCGAAGATGTCACCTACTACCTCGCCACTTCAGAGCAAACCCCCTCAGCCCTGATGTTAGGCGTTTTTGTTGAAGAGGCCGGGGTGACTGCCGCCGGTGGGTTGATGTTACAGGTGCTACCCAAAGCTGCCAATGATGAACACCTGATCGCCACCCTTGAAGAACGGGTGGCCAATCTCAAGGGCTTTACACCCCTGCTACAGGCGGGGCGGACACTGCCAGATATCTTTCAGGAACTCCTTGGGGATATGGACTTGCAACTCTTGCCCCAACGGCAAATGGTGCGCTTCCACTGTGGCTGTTCCCATGAACGGATGCTAGCGGCACTCAAGCTCCTAGGGGAGGCAGAATTAAAGGATATTCTAGCCACAGAGGCGAAGGCGGAAGCCACCTGTCAGTTCTGTAATGCTGTCTATTGGGCGGATCAGCCGATGTTGGAACAGTTGATTGCGGAGTTGGCCACTGCCTCAGTCTAAACCCTTGTTTCTGAGGAGTTTGCGTCATGTCCAGTGTGGTTGCGACTGCCCAACCCCCGTTGCATTTTCTCCCCCAGCGATTTAGCTATCCAGTTTGGTGGACGGCGGCACGGCTCCTGCCCTTTTACATCCGCTACGGCCTTGGTCTCAATCGGGTGGAAGGGGTGAATGTCGAGACCCTTGCCCGTTATTACGAGCAGTTTCAGCGGGGACAGGTGCGGCTCCTCATTGCCTTTCGCCATCCTTGTACGGATGATCCTTTGGTGATGGGCTATTTGATGTGGCATCTATTGCCGCAAACAGCACGGCGGCTGGGCATTCGCTTGCGTCCTCCCACGAATGGTTATTTTCTCTACGATCGCGGGATTCCCCTCTGGGCAGGGGAGCAAATTGGTTGGCTCTTCTCACGGTTGGGGGGGATTTCCATCATGCGCGGCAAGCTCGATAGCCAAGCCCTGCGATCGGCACGGGAGTTACTCTTGGAGGGACGATTTCCCCTAGCAGCAGCGCCGGAGGGGGCAACGAATGAACACAATGAACTGGTCGCACCTTTAGAGCCGGGCGTGGCACAACTGGGATTTTGGTGTCTGGAAGATTTGACGAAGGCGGGGCGATCGCTCCCTGTGGTCATTCTCCCCGTTGGCATTCAGTACAGCCTCAGTCAGCCCTCTTGGGAACGCATGGCCATGCTGATGGCACAACTGGAGAACCGCCTTGGCTGCCCCACCAATTCTCAGAGTACCGAACCGCAGGATCTCTACCGCCGCCTGCTCAATTTAGCGATGCACCTGTTGGATCGCCTAGAGACCTTTTATGCCACGTCCTACCGCCAAGATTTTCCCGAACTGCCCCCCTTTGACTCCCCCAATGCCGAATTGGCAGCACGGATTCAGCGACTCCTCAACAGTGCCCTTGTAGTGGCAGAGTCCTACTTTGGTCTTAAGGCCAGTGAAGATTTTGTGAGTCGCTGCCGACGGATTGAACAGGCCGCTTGGGAACGGATGTTTCGCGGTGATTTGGCACAACTGTCTGCCGTAGAGCGCTGTTTAGCCGATTGGTTGGCCGAGGAAGCCAATGTGCGATTACGTCATATGCGTCTTGCGGAGCGATTTACCTCGATTACGGGTAGCTATATCCGTGAGAAATTCACGATTGATCGCTTTGCCGATGTGGCACTGATCCTCTGGCGGACGTTTGATTGGTTAGAGGGAAAAAGCCCTAATGTCAATCGCTTGGTGGGTCTGCGCCAAGTGCGCCTCAGTGTTGGCGAACCGCTGAATCTAGAGACCTATTGGCCGCTGTATCGGCGCGATCGCCAAGGGGCACGACAGGCCGTTAAGGAAGTCACTGACCAGATTCGCCAGCAATTTGAAGCGCTAATTGTGCCTACGGATTCTTAGAGGGATTCAAGCCAAACACAGGAGCGATCGCCCCTCTTGAAGCTGCTGCAGTGCCCTCAAAAGATCACTCGTCAGTTCTTGGGCAGCACTTTTGGGGTGGGTAACATCGTAATTGCCCGTACTCAAGGGAGCACCAATGATCACCTTGACCTCGCTTCCCCACTGCGGATAGGGCTGAGCATAATCGAGTAAAATCGGCAGAATCTGGATCGCTTCTTGACAGCGCTGAGCTGCCTGAAGGGCTAAACGCGCCAAGCCCGGCTTTAGGGGATGAATCTGGCGATCGCGAAAGATATTGCCCTCAGGAAAGACCACCAAGGCCTGTCCCTGCCGCAGAAGTTCCACACCTGTCCGCAAGGCACTCACCGAAGGCGCTTGGGTATTGACGGGAAAACCACCACACTGACCAATTACCCAGCCTTGCAGTCCCAGCATTTCATCGTGGGAGACCATGTAGTAGAGGTCGCGTCCACTCACCCGCCGTCCCGTCACATAGGGAATAATGAGCGCATCCCAACGGGAACGATGGGTGGGTGCCAAGATCACGGGCCCCCTTTTGGGTATCTGCTCCTGCCCTTGCACCTCAAGGGTACGAAAATAGCGCCGCAGGACAATATCCCCCACCAGACGGTACATCAGGGGAGTGAGGAGAGGCGAAATGTGGGGGAATGAAGACTTGACAGAATCTAGCATCAGGCGTGAAGAGTGAACCGGCTGTGACACACAAAGACTAGCCTCGGGCGATCGCCCGAATCTGGCTAGGGATGGCGAACCAGTTCGCAAATTGGCAAATTGAGTTCCAGTGAGTTATTGGCTTAGTTATTGGCAATACTCAGAATCCAAGTCCCGATATAACGCATCAGGGGAATATCGCCGGGGGAGCCAATGCGCGCATTGAAGTAGTACATCCCGCCATGATTGGGATTGCGCACATTGTTGAGGATCACTTGCACGGGCGTGCCTGCGGGAATGACCTCTGCGGGTACGATGTCAATGACGCGGTTATCGCGGTCAAGGGACACCTCCGCTAGTTCAATTTTTTGGCCAAGATTACGGCGGAATTGAAAAAAGCGATTCCCGCGATCGCCCCCCACCCGTACCTCGATACCCCTAGGATCAATAATGCCGTTGTAGTAATCGGGATAAGTAATGTTAATGCGATTAATCGCGACTTTTTGTTCACCCAAGCGCAGCCAGTAGCGATCGCCCATAAAGCCGGGCGTACCGTTTTCTAAATGGTACTGGAGTTGCTGCCGTCCACTGGGACCATCTCCCCAAGTGAAGGTAAAACCCTGATTGACTTGGGCTCGCACAAGGGCAGGGGTCACAAGACCAAGACTACACCCCAACAGAATCAGAACCGGTAGGAAACGCTTCACCATAGACAACCCTATTACGACACACCACAGATACCTGACTTTCAGACGGGGAGGATTCGCTCAACGTTCCCCTACGGATCAGTCTGCTTAGTATCCTAACGGCAAAGACTCACCATTGCGAAGAAAAATTAAACTTTGTTGAGAGATTTTCCCTTAGTTGCTGGTTTGCTGCACGAGCTGGGCAAAGAATCCCCCACGACTAGTCACACTGGAGGGAGCATCCTTATCAGCTATTTGCACAGCCACAATTTCTGAGGTGAGGACAGTTAACTTCTTGCCCACTTGGCGATCGCACGTCAGTTCGAGGACAGTCGGGGTGCCACTGGCCATCGCCTGCTGAATTTGCTGATAGACTGCTGTCGCTGCGGCACTTTCCTTGCGTTCAATGCTCACGGGCATGGGGACATGACGCAGAATTAAATCAATCGTGTACATTGCGTTCTTTAATCACTCAGGCTAGGTTCGTATATTCTTCACTGTAAAACGCTGTGGCCAGAAAATCATCGGTGACTCAACGTACTTGTCCACTGTTGGTGGAGCGATCGCAATAGGGGCACATCCACATAGGTGGTCCAGCCCACTTCACCGCGAATCACTTGAAAGGGGTAGTCGGGTTCCCCTAAGCAATCCAAGACAAGCGCTGCATCCCGAAAATCATGATCCTTGGTGTAGTCGGTGATCGTGATAATGGTCGCTAGGCGACTGGCGGTGGCTGCCTGAATCCCATTGGCGGAATCCTCAAAGGCAAGGCACTCTTGGGGCGAGAGGCGCATTCTTTCAAGGGTGTAGAAGTAAATATCGGGCGCAGGTTTCTTGGCGGGCACCACATCCCCAGCGGCAATCACCTCAAACCAACTGACGCCATCAGCAGCAAGGGCATTTTCAAGGAGTGCGGTGACATTGGCAGGGGTGGTTGTGGTGGCGATCGCTAAACGTAATCCTGCTTCACGGGCTTCAGTGAGCAGCCGTTTCACCCCCGGCCGCAGGGGAATCGCCCCTTCTGCCAATAGCTCCGTATAGTAGCGGGTCTTCGCCTTGTGCAGGTCGGCAATCAGGGCATCCAAATTTTGGGGACGTGGCCAATCGGGACGAAAGCGATCAAGGTAATACTTCATGCGCTCCTTACCCCCCGCCACCGCCAGCAGTTGACCATAGAGGGGAATATCCCACTCCCAATCTAGGCCTGCCGCAGCAAAGGCTTTATTGAAGGCAATGCGATGGCCATCCCGCTCAGTGTCCGCCAAGGTGCCATCCACGTCAAAAATCAGGGCTTTGAGGTGAGCCATAGAGGGTTTTTACTCTACCCCTTTTAGGGGAAAACTTAATGGAATGACTGTAATTTTACCAGTCGTGCTCGCACTGCCTGATGATTGCCCACGGGTTCACGGAAGTGCCAAGTTTCCTCAGGGCCAAGGCCATAAACCTGTACCGAAACGGCGCCGACCCGCTGCCCTGCCTTGTCAAAAAGTTCAAAGTCCGCCTGAATCATGCGCAAGTGCTCTTCACTGTAGTTTTTCAGAACGCCCACAATAAACGGTGCACCGCCCTCGATGTGCCACTTAAAATCGGCCATAGTGACGCCTTGTTGCGCAAGGGTACCGCCAATCAAGTGCTGCATGCGTTGCTGTTGCTGCCACTGACCGAGATGATAGCTAAAGATCACTAGTAAACTCACAACCCCAGCGGCGATCGCGACCACCCACGGAGCCGAGGAAGCATACACAGGGGCAGCTAGGGCTGGGTTGGGGGGGCGTAGATCAATGACCTCTTCCCAATCGGGTTTAGGCGAACCTTGAATGCGGCCAATAATTTTAATGCGAGCAATATCGTCGAGGTGAAACTGTCCCAAGCGGGATTTGAGGAGATCCACCAAGGCAGAATAGTGGGCAACGGTGCCGGGGGGCTTATTCAAAACAATGTTTAATTGGTTGCGAAACTGATTGACTTGAACCACAACGGCATGTTCTGAAAGCACATCCTGAAGGATTTCGCGAATTTGCTCAACTTGTAGTAGCCCCATGCCCGAACCCCTACCCCGTGGCAACAGAATGACTGCTGGGAAACCTGTACCTACCGATGGTAAACCTACCGTTCTATGTGCCAGTGTACACAAAGTCCCAGTGATACCAATCTGTGAATTCACGGTATTTTACAGGTACGGTTCGCAGGCCGACAGCGATCGCAATGGCCACAACGCAATCCCCCTGCCTCAGTGGCAAAACCAAAGGCTTGGAGGAGAAACTGCCAGCGGCAGCCGCGGTGATAGAGAAACTCTTGCATCAACTGTTCTTGAGTGTCTTTGGGCGGCGGTGGCACCTGTGCTAAGGGTTGACGGCAATAGTGAAAAGGGTCTTGCCAGCGGAGTGCCCCCTGTTGATGCAGTAATGCTAGGGTCAGTTCCACCTCAGGAAAGTGTTGTCGCAGTTGCGGAAGATTACCCCTGAGGGGCAGATGCGTCTGAAGTGCCATGGCGCGATTGTAAGTATCTTGACTTTGGCGCTGAAAAAAGTGCCAACGCTGTTGATCTTCGCGATCTAAACCCCAGCGATCGCTCACCAAGGCCAGTGCCTGTGCTGGTTGGCCATCTCGCCCAGCGCGTCCCACCTCTTGGAGGTATTCACTGAGTTGCAGGGGTGGCTGATAGTGGCAAATCCAACGCACATTGGGTTTATTCACCCCCATACCAAAGGCATTGGTACAGACCACAAAGGGTAGCTTATCCTGCAACCAATCGCTCTCAATTTGGCGTCGCTGTGCTGCCGGCAGTCCGCCATGGTAAGCGGTGGTGCGGTACCCCTGCTCCTGAAGCCAAGTGGCCAAGGTTTCACAGTCGCGGCGAGTGCGGGCATAGATCAAGCCTGAGGTTCTGCCCTGCTGCTTGAGAAATTGCTGGAGACAATGGCGGCGATACCCCCGACTCCACACAGAGCGTACGGCTAAATGGAGATTGGCACGATAGGGGCTGTGAATCATCTGCACAGGCTGCTCTAGACCTAAAACCTCAATGAGGGTGCGTTGGGCATTGGGATCGGCGGTAGCAGTAAAAGCAGCGATCGCCAGCCGGGGGTGCAGCGGTTTACATTGGCGCAGGGCAGGCCGCACCGTTCCCAAGCGACGATAAACGGGTCGAAAGCGATCGCCCCACTGTACAAGGCAATGGGCTTCATCCACAATCAAGCCATTGAGTTGAATCGGTGCTGCACAGAGGCACTGCCAAAGGGGGGTGGAAAATAGGGACTCTGGCGAAAGATACAGCAGGCGGTAGTGGGTTAGGTGCGAGAGAATCTGGCGGCGTTGGCGGCTGGGCAGTTCACTATGATAGGCCGCTGCCGCAAGACCCCGTTGCCGCAATTCAGTGATCTGATTTTCCATGAGGGCAAGCAGCGGCGAGATCACCAGCGTCAATCCGCCCTGAAGCACTGCTGGCAATTGAAAACAGAGACTTTTGCCCGCTCCGGTAGGGAGGACAATTAAGGCATCCCGCCGTTGTAAGAGTGCCGTCATCACCTCTGCTTGAGGCGATCGCAACTCAGAATAGCCCCAGTATTGTTGTAGGGCGGCCTGTATGAGATCTAAATCGGCATCCGGCATTGCACTGGCTTAAGCCTTGATGAGAAGTCTCAGCGTTGCAAAAAGCGGCACAGTCTTCTGGGAACAGCAAGAGGAGTGAATTTAGAATAATTTTAAGCAAGAAATCCTAGGATGCCTAAGACCCTTTAGGCCTATCACTGTTGCCGAAGTGTAAAACGCTTATGGAGATGAACCTATGGGCATGAAATTTGTGCCGCTGGTGTGCGTGGCAATGTTGGCAGCGGTGGTCGCTCCGGCAACTGCCCAAAGCCGCCGCCAACCCATCAATCCCCAACAATTTCCTGTCAGTCAGCCCACCTTGCCGCAGGCTTTTGATCGTATTGATGGCAGTCAGGGGTACTGGCAAGATGATTCGATCGCTGGCGACGCGGCCTTTACGTTTGGGCTTCCCACCTATCGGGATAATGACATTGTGAATCGGGCACGGCGGATCAACTACGTTTCTACGGATGCGTGGTATCAGCAAAGCAATCAACCCCCTGTGCGCACCCGTGATCTTGATAGTCCCTTCTGTACCTCGATGTACGGTACGCCCTTTCCCTGCAATTTGATGGTGGAGTCGCCGCTGCCACCGCCGCAACAACCCTTCTTTGCCCCCCCACCCCCCCCAGCGGTGATGCCAGCTCCGCCGGTACGTGCCCTGTATTAAACGCAGTGAAAAACATGAAGGATTGGGGGCACTGCCCCCTTTTTTGGTGTTTAAGGGGCGATCGCCAAGGAAAAAACTATAGCATCCGCTATGCAGTTCCATTAAAATAGATTGCAGTGGTTAAAATAGATTGCAGTGGTTAAAAAGCATTAATAAATTTTTTCTTTTTCTTAAAAGTGTTCCCACTGAACCATTAGCGAACTTTTACTTTTCTGATTACGAGCGATCGCAAAACTTATCGTATATTTCTTTTTACCTTCTTTTTATCTTGTTACCTGTTGAAGGACTAGCTCTTGCTCCCTTGAATCCTGTCAAATTCTCTCCTATAGAATGTATAAAATCCATCGCCTATTCAAACTTCTATCAACGGTTCTTCTATTACACATACATCACTGATCTATAGGTTCTCCCTAATTATGCTTCCCCATCAAGAACGGCTCTCAATTTTTATCGATGGGAATAATATGTTCTATGCCCAGCAGAAAAATGGCTGGTTTTTTGATCCCCGTCGTGTTCTCGAATTCTTCACCCGTGATCCCAACATTGTATTGGTGAATGCCTTTTGGTACACCGGCCTCAAGGACATGCAAGATCAGCGTTCATTTCGCGATGCCCTCATTAACCTTGGCTATACGGTGCGCACAAAACTGTTGAAGGAATATTACGACGAGACCCTAGGCAAGTATTACCAAAAGGCCAATTTAGACATTGAAATTGTGATTGATATGTTCAACACCGTCGGTCAGTACGATCGCGTCGTTCTCTTTAGTGGCGATGGCGATTTTGAGCGGGCGATCGAACTCCTGCGCTCCAAAAACACCCACATTACGGTTGTTTCCACCGAAGGCATGATTGCCCGTGAGCTGCGCAATGCCACCGATCGCTACATTGATTTGAACGAAATTCGGCCCTTTATTGAAAAAACTGACTCGCAAAATCCCAACTAAAAAGCGCACCCAGCGATCGCCAGATGCGCAAGCAAATGAGGTGTTTTCTTAAGATGCCTAGAACAGGCCGAGAGTCAGCGACTTATCCAAGGGGAAAGCAGCACCAATCCCCAGCCATAGCGTCACCAATGTGCCAAAGAGGAAGACTGTCATGGCCACAGGACGACGGAAAGGATTCTGGAACTTGTTGACACTTTCAATGAAAGGAATCAGCATCAAGCCCAAGGGAATGGAGGCATTCATGAGCACCCCCAGCAGCTTGTTGGGCACCACCCGGAAAATCTGGAAGGTGGGATAGAGGTACCACTCCGGCAAAATTTCCAAGGGGGTGGCAAAGGGATCCGCTGGCTCACCGACCATGGCAGGATCCATCACCGCTAGACCGATCACAAGGGCGATCGTGCCCATAATCACCACGGGGAAGATATAGAGCAGGTCATTGGGCCAAGCGGGTTCGCCATAGTAGTTGTGGCCCATGCCTTTTTTCAGTTTTGCCCGCAGCGCCGGATTCGTTAAATCAGGCTTTTTCAAAACTTTTGCCATAAATGAATCGTTCTCCTAGAGGGTCAGCAAGGGGGGAGATTACTTGGAGCATAACAAGTGGAACCGCCGAAAAGAGCAGGCTCTGTTACATTTCTTGATGCTTGGCTTACAGGGGACCCGAAATGCCCTGCTTGCGAATCATCAGGAAGTGCATCAGCATAAAGACGGCGATTGACCACGGCAGCACAAAGGTGTGCAAGCTATAGAAGCGAGTGAGTGTGGCTTGACCGACACTTTCACCACCGCGCATTAGTTCCACCAGTTGATCGCCCACCACGGGAATCGCCGCAGGGATACCGGAAACGATTTTGACCGCCCAATAGCCTACTTGATCCCAAGGCAGGGAGTAGCCCGTGACCCCAAAGCTGACGGTAATCACCGCCAAGACCACACCCGTCACCCAAGTAAGTTCGCGGGGTTTCTTGAAGCCACCGGTAAGATAGACGCGGAAGACATGCAGAATCATCATCAAGACCATCATGCTGGCCGACCACTTGTGAATGGAGCGGATCAACCAGCCAAAGTTGACCTCATTCATGATGTACTGCACAGAGGCAAAGGCTTCAGCCACCGTCGGTTTGTAGTAAAACGTCATGGCAAAGCCCGTGGCAAATTGGATTAAAAAACAGGTGAGGGTAATGCCACCCAGACAGTAAAAAATGTTTACGTGAGGCGGCACATATTTGCTGGTGATGTCGTCAGCGATCGCCTGAATTTCGAGGCGTTCCTCAAACCAGTCGTAAACTTTGTTCATAACAGTGATTAGTCCTGCGAAACCGCTGCTTTACTTTGAAAAATGTAACATATGCCCTCTCAGACTTTCCATATTGAGTTACCGGCACTCTCAGGTTGATTGGCGCCACCGAGCGTCCGATAATAAAGTCTCAACAGCTTCAGGATGCTAACTTGGGGCTGTCTCCTCTGCTACCTTACTCACAACGACCGCTTGGGAGGCTTTGAGATGAATCTGTTGAAGAAACTCTTTGGTGCGATTTTTGGCCTATTGGGGGCAATCGCGAAACTCTTTGGTTTGGGCAAAAAGGGCGAGTTTTACATTGAATTAGATAAGAGCACGGCTGCCCCTGCTGCACCGCCAACCCCTACTAAAGCGGCAGAACCTGCCTCGACCCCTGAACCTGCTCCTGCTCCTCAACCCGCTCAACCCGTTGCCGCCGCACCCACCCCCGTTGCCACAGCTCCCGCAGAACCCACCCCCACCCCTGTCACCCCCAGTGTTCCCTACACCCGTTTTGCGCGGCGTCGTCCGGGGGCTAATATGGCTGCCTTCTTGAATATGGCGCGGCAAGTTCGTCCCTCTACCTAGGAAAACTCATCCACAGAGCATTGGATGTAAAGGGGCTGTTGATGTGGGAATGCCCCTTTTTTTGTGCAAGGTATCCTCTCTGCGCATTGCAAGATTCCCGCAGTTGCAGTAGCATGCTGACAAATTGTGAGGGTGTATAGCTATGGGTCAGAAGCCGTCAAGCGGATGGGCAGCTGCCAAGATTTTTGCAGGATTACTCCTCCTCTTTACCATTGGCGCCTGCGAGGCGGACACCACCACCACAACCCCAACGGGTGAGGGGCTGCGGATTGGCTCATTGTTGCCCTCAACCGGCGACTTAGCCTCGGTGGGAACCCCTATAGCTGAAGTTGTCCCCCTGCTGGTGGAAACGGTGAATGCCTGTGGTGGTGTTAATGGCCAGCCCGTCACGCTTATTGCTGCTGATGATCAATCCAATCCTGCCTCTGGGGCAGAAGCGATGACGAAGTTGGTGGAGATTGACCGAGTTGCCGGAGTCGTTGGTTCTTTTGGCAGTAGTGTCTCCAATGCCGCCGCCGATATTGCCACCCGCGGTCAAGTGATGCTAATTTCCCCCGGCAGTACGAGTACACTCCTGACTGAACGCGCCAAGAAAGGAGACTTTAACGGCTATTGGGCACGCACTGCTCCCCCCGACAATTACCAAGCCCAAGCCCTTGCCCAACTGGCCAAAGAACAGGGGTATCAACGAGTCGCCACCGTGGTGATCAACAATGACTATGGCCGCAGCTTTGAGCAGGAATTTACCCGCGCTTTCAAAGCCCTAGGGGGAACCGTGATCAATGAAGACCGCCCCACCCGTTATGATGAGCGGGCAACCACCTTCACAACAGAAGCCGCTGCCGCTTTTAGCGGGAACCCCGATGCGGTGGTGGCTATTTTGTATCCGGAAACGGGTAGCCTGCTCCTGAAATCCGCCTTTGAGCAAGGTCTCACCCAAAACGTGGCCATTCTCCTCACCGATGGCGTCAAGTCCGAAAGTTTCCCTGAGCAAGTGGGCCGTACTCCCGATGGCAAATACATTATTGCCGGTGCCAAGGGAACGGTTCCCGGCGCCGATGGTCAAGCCCTGAGTCGCCTGCGAGAACTGTGGCGTGCTAAAAAAGGGAGCGATCTGCCGGCCTTTGGTGCTCAGACTTGGGATGCCGCCGCGCTCCTTGTACTAGCTGCACAGGCCGCAGGACAAAATACGGGTGAAGGGATTCGCAGCAAATTGCGCGATGTGGCCAACGCACCGGGGGAAGAAGTGGATGATGTGTGCAAGGGACTGGCTTTACTGCGGGAAGGCAAAGAAATCAACTATCAAGGCGCCAGTGGCAATGTCGATATTGATGAAAATGGCGATGTTGTCGGGGTCTATGACATTTGGCAGGTCACGGATGACGGTAAATTAAAGGTAATTGGTCAAGTGAATCCCCAAAAACCCTAGGCATGGCAAGCACATTTTCCTTTGATATTGTGAGTGATTTTGACTGGCAAGAGCTGGTCAATGCAGTGGATCAAACGGAGCGAGAAATCAAAGCCCGCTATGACCTCAAGGATACCCAGACCACCCTTGAACTGACAAAAGAGGGACTGACAATTCACACCGATAGTGAATTTACGCTCAATTCAGTGCAAACGATTCTGCAACAGAAGGCGGCGAAGCGGCAGTTGTCTCTGAAAATTTTTGACTATGGGCCTGTGGAAGCAGCGGGTGGTCAACGGGTCAAACAGTTGATCAAATTGCGGCGCGGGATCAATTCAGAACTAGCCAAAGAGATTAGCAAGCTTATCCGCAATGAATTTAAGAAGGTGCAGGTCTCGATCCAAGGGGATGCGGTACGGGTCAGTGCCAAATCAAAGGATGATCTACAAGCAGTGATCCAACGCCTGAAAACTGAGGATTACCCCGTGCCATTACAATTTACGAACTACCGCTAGGGGTTAAAGGGTCATGTTGGGGTCTGTATCGCTGGGAACGTTGGGGTTAATTGTCGGTTCACTGCTGACGGTGGTGGGAGTGGTGGCCTATGCCACGGGGAATGCTACCTTGAATCTGGCTGGCTTTTTCTACGGTGTGCCCCTACTCTTGGGCGGCTTGGCACTCAAAGCGGCGGAACTCAAGCCGGTGCCCTATCGTGAAGCCCCAACCCCAGAGGCGATCGCTGGCCGTGCCCAAGCAACCCCCACCCAAACCCAAATCCGTAAGGATGTCACCCGTTATCGTTACGGTCAAGAAGCACACCTAGATAGCACATTGGCCAGTTTAGGCCTGAGTCCCTCGGATGCTGAGCGTCCTGTCTTGGTGGCGATCGCCGAGACCTTAACAGACGGTGCCTATACATTAATTTTAGAATTTGACTCTCCGGCGGTTCCCCTTGAGGTGTGGCAATCGAAGCAAGCCAAGATGCAGACATTCTTTGGCCCCAATATTCGGGTAAGCATGACGGATCAGGGAAACAACCGTGTGGCGGTGGCGCTGATTCGCGAGTAAGCCTGTGGTCAACCCTGTTCCAGTTGCCTAAGATGATTGGTGAACCGTTTTGCCCTGAATTCAGGTGTTACGATAGCATCATCATTGCGGCATTCTAACCTAAAGAGTAAGACTTTTTGCAAGCAGTCTCCTCCTGACAACGCATTTTTGGAAACGGCGATTACGGCTATGGGTAAAGTCATTGGCATCGACCTTGGAACCACAAATAGTTGTGTGGCAGTCTTAGAAGGGGGGAATCCCGTCGTAATTCCCAGTGCCGAGGGTGGGCGCACCACCCCCAGTATTGTTGCCTTTGGCAAATCGGGCGAACGGTTGGTGGGTCAACTGGCGAAACGGCAAGCTGTCACCAATGCCGAGAACACGATTTTCAGTATCAAGCGGTTTATTGGTCGCCGCTGGGAGGAAACCGCTGAAGAACGGGGGCGCGTGCCCTATACCTGTGTGCCGGGTCGCGATGGCATGGTGGATGTGCAGATTCGCGATCGCACCTATACCCCCCAAGAAATTTCTGCCATGATCCTGCAAAAGCTGAAGCAGGATGCGGAAGCCTATCTGGGGGAACCCGTGACCCAAGCCGTCATTACTGTGCCAGCCTATTTTAGTGATGCGCAACGCCAAGCCACTAAAGATGCGGGGGCGATCGCTGGCCTTGAGGTAATGCGCATTATCAACGAGCCAACGGCGGCCTCCTTGGCCTACGGCATCGACAAGCAGGATCAAGATCAAACCATTTTGGTTTTTGACTTGGGCGGGGGCACCTTTGATGTCTCGATTCTGCAACTGGGGGATGGCGTCTTTGAGGTGCGCTCCACAGCGGGGAATAACCACCTAGGGGGCGATAATTTTGACGAATGTATTCTTGATTGGCTCTTGGCCTGTTTTAAGGAGCAGGAGGGGATCGATCTCTCGAAAGATAAAATGGCACTGCAACGCCTCCGCGAAGCGGCTGAAAAAGCCAAGGTGGAGTTATCGGGCACCCTGAGCACTTCCATTAACCTGCCCTTCATTACGGCTGATGAAACAGGGCCTAAGCACCTTGAAATGGAACTCACCCGCAGTAAGTTTGAGGAACTCTGCGCCCACTTGGTTCAGGCCACCCTCGAACCCATGCAGCAGGCGATCGCCGATGCCGGTTTGACGGTTCAAGAGATTGATCGGGTGTTACTTGTCGGTGGCTCAACCCGTATTCCTGCCATTCAGCAGTTGGTGAAGCAATTCTGTGGCAAAACTCCCGATCGCTCCGTTAATCCTGATGAAGCCGTTGCCGTAGGGGCAGCCATTCAAGGCGGCATTCTGGGCAAGGAAACAACGGTCAAAGATCTCCTGCTCCTAGATGTCACCCCGCTGTCTCTGGGGTTGGAAACCCTTGGCGGTGTCTTTACCAAAATTATCGAACGTAATACCACCCTCCCCACCAGTAAGACGCAGACCTTTTCCACCGCTACCGATGGCCAAACGGTCGTGGAAATTGCTGTCTATCAAGGGGAGCGCCCGATGGCAAAAGACAATAAACAACTGGCCTGCTTTGAGCTCACGGGCATTGCCCCTGCCCCTCGCGGCGTGCCGCAAATTGATGTCACGTTTGATATTGATGCCAACGGTATCCTGAGTGTGTCTGCCGTCGATCGCGCCACCGGTCGCCAACAAAGTGTGCGCATTACCAATCGCGGTGGCCTCAGCAGTATGGAAATCGAGCGCATGCGCCAAGAGGCAACGATTTATGCCCAAGCTGACCAAATCAAGAAAGAGATTGCCGAATTGCGCAACCAAGCCGATGCCCTGCTGTACAGCTATGAATCAACCATCAAAAACCATGGCATCGCATTAACTCCCGATCTACGGGCACGGATTGAGCCGGTGGTTCAGAGTATGCAGGCAGCAATGGTGGATGACAATATTACCCCCGATGAAATTCGCAAGCGGATGGAAGCCCTGCAGCAGGCCTTGGTGACCTTGGGAACGGTGGTCTATCAACAAACCGCAGGCGGTTCCATGATGACCTCAACCCCGACAATGGGGGGTGCTACGATTAGTTCCCAAGCCACTCAAGTTTTAGATAGTGATGCCACAATAATCAGCGATAATGAAGAAACAGTTGTTTCAGATTATGAAGCGGTTGATTAATTTAGGTAACGGTGGCTATGGCTCGTGATTTCTATGAGATCTTAGGTGTCTCACGCTCTGCGGATGCTGAAGAATTAAAACGAGCCTATCGGCGCTTGGCTCGCAAGTATCACCCCGATGTCAACAAAGAACCGGGCGCTGAAGAAAAGTTCAAGGAAATCAACCGCGCCTACGAGGTGCTCTCGGATCCCCAAGCGCGAGCCAACTACGATCGCTTTGGTGAAGCCGGGGTCAGTGGCGTCGGGGCTGCTGGCTTCAGTGACTTTGGCATTGGTGATATGGGCGGCTTCGCCGATATTTTTGAAACCTTCTTTGGGGGTGGATTTGGTGGATTTACCAGCAGTGGGCGGCGGTCGCAGGGGCCAACCCGCGGTGAAGATCTGCGCTATGACCTCAAACTAGAATTTCGCGAAGCGGTGTTTGGCGGTGAGAAGGAAATTCGCATTAATCATTTGGAAACCTGTAAAACCTGTCAAGGCACAGGGGCCAAACCCGGCACACGGCCAGTCACTTGTAGTACCTGTGGTGGCATCGGTCAAGTGCGGCGATCGGCACGAACCCCCTTCGGCAGTTTTACCCAATTGACCACCTGTCCGACCTGTGGCGGTTCGGGGGAAGTGATTGAATCTCGCTGTGAGTCCTGTGGTGGCCAAGGCCACATCCAAGTCAGCAAAAAATTGAAAATTACGATTCCTGCGGGGGTGGACAATGGCACCCGGCTGCGGGTCTCAGGGGAAGGAGATGCCGGTCTGCGCGGAGGCCCTCCCGGCGATCTCTATGTGTATCTGTTTGTCGAACCCGATCCTGAGTTTCAGCGCGAAGGCAACAACATCCTATCGCGGATTAAAATTAGCTACCTGCAAGCGATTCTCGGCTGTCGGATTCCCGTGAGTACCGTGGATGGCGAAGCAGAACTGAAGATTCCCGCAGGCACCCAACCCGGTACGGTGTTAATCCTAGAAGGCCGAGGCGTCCCCCGTGTGGGCAATCCCGTGGCGCGGGGCGATCACCTCATTACCGTTGATGTCGAAATTCCCACCCATATCACCCATGAAGAGCGAGAACTGCTGGAGAAATTGGCCAAGATTCGCGGCGAGCGTATGGGCAAAGGCGGTCTAGAGGGCTTCCTCGGCAGCTTATTTGGTGGTTAGGGCGCGTTGCCTAAAATAGAAAAAACCGTTGGGGGCGCTGGCCATGCTGACTGAGGTTTTGACAGCACTGGATCAAGGAAATTTCCAACAGGCAGAAAAATTGCTGGCCACCTTGCCTCCTGAGGACCCCCGTGTCCTCCTGTGCCGAGGTCAACTCTATCTCAAGACAGAGCGGCTAGAGGAGGCGGAGTCAGACTTTCGCCAATTACTGCGGCTGAACTGTGGCCCCAAGCTGACGCAAATGGCTCGGCGCGGCCTTGAAAAAATTGAGCAAATTCGCCAACAGCAGCGGCAACAGGCGATTTTAGCAACCCATGCCGTGGTGGGAGTCGAGCAGCAGGGCGTTCTGGTTTTGGAGGGGGTGGCTGCCTCTGAGCAGCGGACGATCCTTGCCCGTCTTTTGGCCACCATGTTTAAGATTGACCCCTACACGGCGCGACTGTTGATTCCGTCGCGGGGCTGGCGTTTGATCCGCACGGGCAATTTTGCGGAACTCACCGTCTATTGCCAAGAACTGAAACAGCAGGGGTTTACCCTCTTTTGTGTCCCCTTTGAGGCACTGACAGCCACACCCGTCTTGCAGGTGCGTTATTTTGTGGCCTTGGAGCCACAGCCGCGTGTGGTGTGTACCAGTTCGCTCTCGCCAGAGCCAGTGGAGTTAACGTTTACTTGGTCACAGGTCAGCCAGCGGGTAGAGGGGTTGCTGCCGATTTTTGAGCAAGTGTTCGATCGCGATCGCCAAGGAAAAGTCACCCGTAAAGAACAAATTCAGGATCATGCCCAGTGCTGTGATCTTCACCTGTTTCAGCAAAATCAAATCCTGCGCTTTTATCGCGGCGGTTACCAGTTTCACCAAGGGATTCTCCTCAATCAAGTGGCAGAGGTGATCCAGAGTGATCTGGAGTTGGATCAAAATACCTCATGGGTGAAGTGGCGGCAGTTATCGAGTCTGTGGCAGCAGCACTGTGGCGATCGCCCCGTGTGGCAAGACTTTACCAGTTTTGCTGAAACTGCTTTGGACTTTAGCGAACTCCTGAGTAAAATTCCCCCCCACATTAACCTCTTTCGCCGTGAAGACAGTCCTTGGGATGCCGCCTTCATGCTCTACAGCAGTTTGGCCTTTCACCGTGACCGCAGTGGCAGCAACCGCTAAGCTAGAAACAGACGTCTGCTCGTGCGAGTATCTGTGTTGCACCGACTCCAACAAGCAATTAAAAATGATCTCATTGCTGGTCTGCTGGTGGTGATCCCGCTGGCAACAACGATTTGGCTATCGATTTCTGTCTCCAGTTGGGTCTTGGATCTCCTCACCCGTATTCCTAAGCAGGTGAACCCCTTCAAAACATGGCACCCCCTGTTGGTGGATCTGCTCAATGTGGCGGTGGGGATTTTGGTGCCCTTAACAGGGATCTTGCTCATTGGCTTGATGGCACGCAATATCTTTGGCCAGTGGCTGTTGAACACAGGTGAGAGCATTCTCAAGCGCATCCCTTTGGCGGGCACCATTTATAAGGTGCTGCAACAACTCCTAGAGACAATTCTGCGGGACTCGCGCGATCGCTTTCGCCGAGTGGTGCTCGTAGAATACCCGCGGCCGGGTCTGTGGGCCGTGGCCTTTGTCACTGGCACGATTAATGGTTCATTGCAAACGGTCTTTTCCGAGCCAATGTTGAGTCTATTTATCCCCTCATCGCCTAACCCCACCACCGGTTGGTATGTGATTGCTAGTGAGCGGGATGTGCGAGATTTGGATATTTCGATCGAGGATGCCTTTAAGCTGATTATTTCCGGGGGGATTGTTACACCGGGATCAGTTCCGACCTCGACCCTGCCCCCCGCCCCTGCGTCGTTGCGTTAAGAACTCGTTTTTGAGGATTTACCCATGATTACTGCTCGTCGTGTTGCCCGTGAATTGGCGTTGCTCAGTGCCGCTCAAGTGTTACGCCAACCGAAACTGCTCGATGAAAGTGACTGCCGCAGCTTGATCCTGATGGCGGTACGGACGCTGGCGAGTGATGTGCGCGATACCCTCGAACAGGCCGGCACTGAACTTAGTGAAAGTCAGCGACTGCTCAACCATAGCGAGTTTCAGTTGCCCCACCTCGAAAAGGCACAGATGGTGCTTCAAGATGCCCTCAAGCGGGCGGAAAAGGGCTTGAACAAAATAGGTGCTGCCCTCGATTTACCCGAAATTCTCTACTTTGCCCATCAAGAGGAAGTTCAAGCCTACGCGATCGCCCTACTGCGCTGTTTGCAGCGACACCAAACGGAGATTCAAGAACTGGTGAATCGCTCAATGGTGGATTGGCAACTGGAGCGACTGACGCACTTAGATCGCGCCATTATTGAAATGGCCGTCGCAGAGATGCGCTATCTTGACGTGGTCAAGCCAGTGGCCATCAACGAGGCGATCGAACTGGCCAAACGCTACAGCGATCAGGGTAGTCATCGCTTTATCAATGGTGTGCTGCGGCGGATCAGTGAAGCCCTTGACACGGCTCAAGCGGCCACTGGTAACTGAAACGACTGCCACAATTGCTGCCGCCCCAATTCCACATCCTCAGGCCGACATTGCCAGTGGGGATGGGCACTCATCACTAAACTTTCGAGGGTTTCGCGATCAAAGAGATGCCAAACAGGGGCACCGTCAACAGGGTGGGCGATCGCCAGCAGATTTTCAGCCACGCAGTGAATTTCTAAACAGGTGGCTGCTCGCTGAATTTGCAACTGCTGCCCCGGTAGGAGTGATCGCACCGCCTCCATAATCTCCCGTAGTTCCGAGATGCTCTGGACACAGACCCCCGGAATGGCCACCCGCTGCTGGGGATCCCCATTGACTTGCAGCCAGTAATGACGGCTGGGATCAATTCCCAGAAGCCAAGGATCAACATCATCTAAGCGATAACGGGGAGCCAAGGAGAGTCCGTGCATCATTTATCCATTTCCTAAATCACAGCATTGATATCTGGCGATCGCAAGGGATCACTCTTGTATATGTAGTGTGATAAGTCTCCTTTATTTGATCAATCAAAGTTAATAATGCTTAATCTTTTGCCCATAGTTGTTAACAAAGCGCCGTTTTGCCACCAGCGAGATCACCGTTTTGTTACGGCAGCTACGGTTATCCGAGAGAAAACGGTTAAAATGAAGTTAAGAATAGGTTAACCCCTGAGAAAAAAGGATAGGTAAGCAATGAATAAATACGAATTTTTACATCCCCACAGCCGTTACCACGGTGAGTTTACACCCGAAAACTTTTTATTTGATGCCAACTTACAGGAGTTTGCGACCCAAGTGAGCTACATTTCCGGTCTGGAAAACAGTGGCAAGCTTTCCCCTCAGGAAGCCTATGAGCAAATTAAACGCCTTTGGAAAGAACTGAAAGCAACCAAAAAAGCGCTGCTAGATACTGCGCCCCCTAGCTAGGCTTGGAGGCGATGAAGCGTCTCCCGGATCAGTTCTGTCGGTACCTGATCAAAAATTTCCATATGGCCAATGGCGGTGGGGAGAATAAACCGCACCTGTTGCGCCTGAACTTTCTTGTCATGCTCTAGGAGTGCCAGCAGTCCCTCCACATCAAAGTGAGCCGGGATCATGGTCGGCAACTTTGCCTTGAGAATCAATGCCCGTTGGGCAGCGGCGGCTTCTGCTGACCAGTACCCCAAGGCCACCGCCAGTTCCCCAGCGGCAATCATGCCAA
The DNA here is from genome assembly GCF_031583515.1 of Thermosynechococcus sp. QS41. Taxonomy (NCBI): domain Bacteria; kingdom Bacillati; phylum Cyanobacteriota; class Cyanophyceae; order Acaryochloridales; family Thermosynechococcaceae; genus Thermosynechococcus; species Thermosynechococcus sp. QS41. The sequence continues at coordinate 1,121,548 of NZ_CP134181.1, read as the reverse complement.
TGGCCACAGCCTCGCCGTGGTTCAAAAGACGATAGTTGCCCATACTTTCAAGGGCATGGCCAATGGTGTGCCCGTAATTCAAAATGGCTCGCAGACCTGCTTCCCGCTCATCCTTGCTGACCACATCCACCTTCGCTTGGCAAGAGCGCTGAAGAATTTGCATCAACTGGTCAGGGGGTAAGGCACTCATGCGATCCAAGCGCGGCAGCTGACTCAACAAATCAAACAGCTCAGTATCCCAAATCACCCCGTACTTAATCACCTCTGCCATACCAGCCCGGAATTCTCTGGAGGGCAGGGTTGCCAAAACATCGGGATCAATGACCACAAGACGAGGTTGATGAAAGGCTCCAATGAGATTTTTGCCCTGGGGATGGTTCACCCCTGTTTTCCCACCAATCGCCGCATCCACCATCGCCAAGAGACTGGTGGGAATCTGAACCACGGCAATCCCCCGCAGCCAAGTCGCCGCCGCAAAGCCAGTCATGTCGCCAATGACGCCACCACCAAGGGCAAAGAGCGTAGAACCCCGCTCTAAACGCTGACTCAGGGCAGCATCATAAATCTTTTCAACGGTTCTGAGGGTTTTGTAGCGTTCCCCTGCTGGGAGAATACAAGGGGTGACTTGCCAGCCCGCTTGCGTTAATGCCTCTTGCACATCCGTGCCGTAGTGCCGCCAAATTTGCGGATTGGAAACGATGAGGGCAGGGGCTTTCGGCGTCAAGGGCGTATATTCGGCCAACAGTGCAGGCAACTGCCGCCGTGTGTTGGCACCAATGGCAATTCGGTAGGCGTGCTCACCAAGGGGAACGGGAATCAGCGTCGTCATTGTCGGATTTGCTGGGGACAACTACATTAAGTATTTTTAAGTATTTTCAGTCATCACTGCCGGGGCGGGGAAAGGCCGGCTTCGCTTGCCAAGGGGCAAAAAACGGCAGGAGGAGAAGTGCGGGTAAGGCAGCGCCAATTGTAAAGAGAAAAAAGAGCGGCCACCCCATGATCTCTGCCGCTTTGCCCGCAGGGGCTGCTAGCACGTCTCGACTAAAGGCAAAAAGGCTAGAGAGCAGGGCATACTGCGTTGCGCTAAATTGAGGGTTGCAGAGGCTCATTAAAAGAGCCGTCAGAGCAGCGATCGCCAGTCCGGCACAGAAGTTATCAATACTAATGGCGGCCACCATCACCGTTGGATTGGCACCGGCATTGGCCAAAACAAAGTAGGAGACATTGCTAGAAGCTTGCAATCCCCCCATGATCCAAAGAGCACGGTGAATACCGATTTGACTGATGGCCGCCCCGCCGGCAAGGGCACCAACAATCGTGGCAATCAGCCCGACACCCCCTTGCACCGCACCAATTTGGGTTTGGCTAAAGCCCTGCTGCAACAGGAAAGGGGTCATCATGTTCCCTGTGAGCGCATCCCCCAAGCGGTAGAGGCAGATAAAGAGCAGAATAATCAGCCCTGTTCCCCAGCCGTAGCGCTGGAAAAAATCAAGGAAGGGGCGAATCACGGCTTGCGCCAATGAAGGAGGAGCCGGGGGATGGACTTCGGGTTCCGGTGCCCAAAGGGTCGTGACCATGCCCACGAGCATCAGCAGCGCCATCAGGACGTAAACCACGGGCCAAGGCAGTTGATCGGCAAGAATCAGGGCTAGGGAACCCGTGACCAAGAGCGCAATGCGATAGCCAAGGACGTAAATACCCGCACCCGCCCCCATTTCAAGGGGTTCTAGGACATCGGCACGGTAGGCATCCACCGCAATATCTTGGCTGGCGCTCAAAAAGGCAATGGCGAAGGCATTCACTGCCAATAGCCGTAGGCTCGTACTGGGATCCTGTACCGCCATTAGGGCGATCGCCCCCAAGAGGAGCACCTGAATCAGCAGTAACCAGCCCCGCCGCCGTCCCAAAAAGGGAATCGTATAGCGATCCAGTAAGGGAGACCAGAGAAACTTCAATGAGTAGGGCAACCCCACGAGGCTAAAGAGACCAATAGCGGTCAAGTCAATGCCCTCAACGGTCATCCATGCTTGCAGTGTTCGGCTGGTGAGAAACAGGGGCAACCCTGAGGAAAAGCCCAGCAAGAGCAGTGCTGCCATTTTGCGACTTTGAAACACCCGTAGAGCTGCGCCGATTCCCGCCATTCATGTCGTTTCCCTGCTTGAGACTTGCCCTAGTGTAGAGCAAAAGGGGCAGTCACCTAAAGACTACTGGCTTGACTGATGCGGCTGGGGCGAAAAGCGGGCCGACAGGTATCTAGGGAAACGGGGACGGGTTTGACGTGCCAGATGTCTTTGCAGTACTCCGCAATCGTGCGATCGCTAGAGAATTTGCCCATGCGCGCCACATTAAGAATAGACATCTGTGTCCAGTGGCTCTTCTCGCGGAAGGCTTGGGCAACCCGTTGCTGACAGTCCACATAGGATTGGTAGTCCGCCAACAGCATATAGGGATCTTCGTTGAGCAGGGAACTGACAATCGGTTCAAATAGCCCCGGCTCACGTGGATTGAAGTAGTCGGAAATCAGGCTGTCAATCACTTTCTTGAGCATTGGGTTGCTGTTGTAGTACTCGCAGGGATTGTAGCCCTCAGCTTTCAGGCTCATTACCTCTTGCGCCGTCAGACCAAAGAGGAAGAAGTTCTCTGCCCCCACCTCTTGGCGAATTTCCACATTTGCCCCATCCAGAGTACCAATCGTCAGGGCACCATTGAGGGCAAATTTCATGTTGCCGGTGCCGGAGGCCTCCTTACCAGCGGTGGAGATCTGCTCTGAAAGATCAGCCGCAGGATAGGTCATTTCCCCAAGGGAAACGGAATAGTTACTGAGGAACACGACCCGCAGACGGCCATTGACATCCCGATCATGGTTGACCATATCCCCCACCGCATTGATCAGCTTGATGATCATCTTGGCCATGAAGTAGCCGGGGGCTGCCTTGCCGCCAAAAATAAATGTGCGCGGCTGAATGTCAATGTTGGGGTTGGCCTTGATTTGTTCGTAGAGGGTAATAATGTGGAGCACCGCCAAGTGCTGCCGCTTGTACTCATGGATCCGCTTCACTTGAATGTCAAACAGGGAATAGGGATCCACCTCAATCTGGTTGTGGCGCCAAATGTACTCCGCTAGGCGTTCTTTGTTGACTTGCTTGATTTGCTGCCACTTGGCCTGAAAGGCGGGATCCGTGGCGTAGGGTTCTAGGCCGCGCAGGTCTTCAAGGTGGGTAATCCAGCGATCGCTCTTCAGTGTTTCGGTAATCAGGCTGGCCAAGCGGGGATTACTCATCAATAGCCAACGGCGGGGGGTAATGCCATTGGTTTTGTTCTGGAACTTGTTGGGGTACATCTCGTAGAAGTCCCGCATCAGCTCCTGCTTGATCAGCTCTGTGTGCAGTTCGGCGACCCCGTTGACCGTATGGCTGCCGACACAGGCCAAATGCGCCATGCGCACCTGCTTGGGATGACCTTCCTCAATCAAGGACATGCGTGCTAAGCGGGCAATGTTGCCGGGATAGCGTTGGCGAATCTCGTTGAGGAAGCGGTAGTTAATCTCGTAAATAATTTCAAGGTGGCGCGGCAGTAGTTGCGCAAAAAGTTCCACCGACCAGCGTTCAAGGGCTTCCGCCAGCAGGGTATGGTTGGTGTAGGCAAAAGTGCGCTGGGTAATGTCCCACGCTTTTTCCCACGGGAGTTGGTACTCATCCACCAGCAATCGCATCAGTTCAGCCACCCCAATGGCGGGGTGGGTATCATTGAGCTGAATGGCTACTTTGTCGGGGAAGGCATCAAAGCTGGTGTGCCGCCGCAGGTAAAGGCGAATAATGTCCTGCAACGAACAGGAGACAAAGAAATACTGTTGCCGCAGGCGCAGCTCCTTGCCTTGGGGAGTGTTGTCGTTGGGGTAAAGAACCTTCGAGATATTCTCACTAAAGGTTTTTTCCGAGACCGCTTGGGTGTAGTCGCCGGCGTTGAAGACCTGTAAATTAAAATCCTGAGCAGCGCGGGCACTCCACAGACGGAGCGTATTCACCGTATTTTTGCCATAGCCTGGAATTGGTGTATCGTAGGGGGTGCCCAAGACGGTGGTACTGGGAATCCAGCGCACGCGGTAGTGCCCTTGGACATCGGTGTAGGCTTCGGTGTGGCCGCCAAACTTAACTTCGACATTGTAGTCGGGGCGGGCAATCTCCCAAGGGTTGCCAAAGCGCAGCCAGTTGTCGGGGACTTCGTGCTGCCAGCCATTGGTGATGATTTGCTCGAAAATCCCATACTCGTAGCGAATGCCGTAGCCAACGGCGGGAATTTCGAGGGTGGCTAAGGAGTCGAGGAAACAAGCCGCCAACCGTCCTAGGCCGCCATTTCCTAAGCCTGGTTCAGGTTCGCGATCCATGAGTTCATTGAGATCTAAGCCAAAGTCGGTCATGGCCTGTTTGGTTTGCTCATAGAGGCCGACGTTAATCAGATTATTCAGAAGCAAGCGACCAATGAGAAACTCTGCCGACAGGTAATAGACCACCTTGGCATCCTGCTCAAAATAGGTTTGGGCGGTTTTAATCCGTCGATGCAGCAGGCGATCGCGCACCGTGTAGGCCAGTGCCATGAAGTAATCGTAGGGCGTGGCAAACATGGCATCCTTGCCCTGGATGTAGTGCAGGTTATCAACAAAGGCGCGCTTCAGGGTTTGCACGGTCATCCCTGTGCGATCGCTCTCGATATACAAATCGCAGTGTTCGTCGTTGGCAGTAGGGTTGGTGTGGGAAACTGAATGAACAGGATGACCGTTGGGCGTGGCGGAATTATTCATGCAACCTGTAGCTCTGAAGGAATCGGCAATCACTTAACTTAAGGCTAATACAGATTTGTGAAATGTACATTAGACTACCGCTGCGGGAATTTTAATAATTGATTTATCTGCCTTTACATTTTTTTAATCTTCTCAAAGAGTTTGCCAATCCCTTGGGCAATCCCTAATCAAACCAACCAATTTCCGCATCCCCAAGGGGAGAGGCATTGGGATTGGGGATGGGAATTTCATTAACAAGGGGCTTAAATCCCACATCCTCAAAGCGGTAGGGCTGAGGCGCCGTGAGTTGGCGAATGACTTCTTTGGCCTCTTCAAATTCGGCTTCTAGGGTCTGATGGCGGGTTTGGAGGTTCTGAAGCTCAGTTTCGAGGGCTTGGGCGCGATCGCGCCACGTTTGCACTTCCTGTTGCAGTTGCTCTATCTGGGTACTGTGAGCGGTTTTCTCAGCTTCTGCCGCTGCTAACGCTGCTTTGAGGGCGGCCAGTTCTTGCTCTAGTTCTGCCTTGGTGGGCTGGTGTCGACTCCGCTTGCTGGGCGCTTGACGCTGTTTAGCTGCCTCTTGCCGCAGTAAATCGCTGAGGTTTTGGTGTTCCATCCAATCCTTAAATTATTTGCAAAACAACAGGCGTGCATTTGTCCCTCTTTTGTTAATACTGATCTTTGCATAAAATTCGCACTGATAGGATATAATCGCTTGGAATTCTTTTGGCTGTGAGAGTGAAATATGCTAACCTCGACCGCAACGCCGCTGACCACAGAGCAGGCACACCTCAAGATTCAGGGGGGCTATCGGTTATCGGGGGAGGTGAGGATTAGCGGAGCCAAGAATTCAGCATTAGTCTTGATGGCGGCGGCACTCTTAGCAGCGGATACAACCATTCTTCGTGCAGTGCCTGACTTGGCGGATATTCGTCGCCTTGGGGAAATTTTACAGGCATTGGGGGTCAAGGTACACCGCCTCGGTAGTGAAGCGATCGCCATTGATGCCACGGAATTAAATACCAATGATCCCCCCTATAGTTTGGTCAGCCAACTGCGGGCGAGTTTCTTTGCCATTGGTCCATTGGTGGCACGGTTGGGGATTGCTCGTGTTCCCTTGCCCGGCGGCTGCGCTATTGGCGCTCGTCCGGTGGAACTGCATGTGCGCGGTCTGCAAGCGATGGGAGCCGAAGTCACGATTGACCACGGTGTTGTTACCGCCAGTGCCCCCAAACTGAAGGGAACCCGCATCTATTTGGACTATCCCAGCGTTGGTGCAACGGAAACCCTGATGATGGCCGCCACCCTTGCCGAGGGGGAAACCACGATTGAAAATGCCGCTCAAGAACCGGAAGTGGTGGATTTGGCCAACTTCTGTATCGCCATGGGGGCAAAAATCTATGGGGCAGGCACCAATTCGATTACCATTGTTGGGGTCGATCGCCTCCACGGCACTGAATACGAAATTATCCCCGATCGCATTGAAGCGGGCACATTTCTCTTGGCGGCTGCCGTCACCCGCTCGGCCATTACATTGGCACCGGTCATTCCCAGTCACCTAACACCTGTGGTTGCCAAACTGGAAGAAATGGGAGCGAGGATTGAATTTCCCGATCCCACCCGTGTCCGCTTTACCCCTGCGCAGCGCTATCGTGCCACCGACATTGAAACGCTCCCCTACCCTGGCTTTCCCACGGATATGCAGGCCTTGATGATGGCGTTGCTGGCCATCAGTGAGGGGAATAGTTTAGTCAGCGAAACGGTGTTTGAAAATCGCTTTGGCCATGTGGCTGAACTCAATCGCATGGGCGCTGATATTCGCGTCAAGGGAAATCACGCTGCCATCCGAGGGGTGCCCTATCTTTCGGGTGCACCGGTAACAGGTACGGATTTGCGTGCCACAGCGGCTTTAGTCGTTGCTGGACTGGCTGCCCACGGCGAAACCCACGTCTATGGCTTGCAGCACTTAGATCGGGGCTACTGGCAAATTGAAGCCAAGCTGCGGGGTTTGGGTGCACAGCTAGAGCGTTATGTTCCGAGTACAGCCCCTTCTCCAGTGTTTTAGTCCGTCCTTGGGGGCAAGTGCCATCTCGGTTCCCATACCCCCTGCCCATTGCATCATCACGTTCCCCAGCACTGCAGCCACTGTCGGCGTCCAATACTCCCAGGCTCTGAGGGGTAAGGCTAATGCCCCCCAATAGGCACCAAAAAGACAGCTTAAGAGAAGACCAGCACTGGGTTGCTGCTTGATAACAATTTCATGGGCTAATTCTAAGTCCCACGGGGCGATCGCCAAGGCATAGCGGATCACCTCTCCTCTCTCTAGAGGTACGGCCAAAGGCTCAGGTGCCCAAGCCGCCGCGAGGTATTCATGGAGTAGGGTCTGAATCTCCTGCAACGCCGCGGGGACTGAGATCAAAGGTTGATCCCATGATGCCAACAACTGCGGCAGCTGAACGGGCCACTCCCCTTGGTTGGGGGTTAACCATTGGTGGGGTAGTGTCTGGGCTAGATAGATATCCTCTTTAGCGATGCCCCACAGAAGTCCAAGGAGGGCACCGCGAAACTGCTCATAGACGCCTCCTCTGACCATCACGCCGACTGCTTTTGACCCACGACAGCATAGAAAGGATCAGTAAATCCCAGCCAAGGCCAGCGACGGGGCAGCTGGGTTTCTACCACCTTGAGGGAGGGAATGCTATCAATGTAGGTTTGCACCAAGCGCAGGCGATCGCCCTCGGTACCCTCGCGCCACGCCTGAATCGCCTTCTCAAAAAACATGCGATTCGAGAAGCTGACAATGACCACCCCTTGGGGGTTGAGGATACGGGCAATTTCTGTAAAAGTGGCCTCAGGATACTGGAGGTACTGCACCGACACCGCCATCAAGACAGCATCAAAACTGGCATCCTCTAGGGGCAAGGCCAACTCTTCATTAAGATTCTGAACGAAATAACGATCCAAGCGGGGGTTGCGGGCTAGCTCCGCCGCATTCATCCCATGGCCCACCACTTCCGCAAAGGATAGCTCTGGTGGTAGATGGGACACCCAACTACTCATTAAGTCCAAAACCCGCATTTGTGGCTGCAGGTATTCGCGGTAGAGATCCGTGAGGCGGGCAAGAAAGAAATCATCCACGTGGGTAACAAAGCGCGGTGCCGCGTAAAAGAGATCATCGCTGCGGCTATCCAGTTTCGTGCGCTGGTAGGGATTGAGAATCATCGACCTAACTGCTGAGCAATCTCCTTTTGAAGATAACGAACAACTTCGCTTATAGGGAGGGTGGATTTGGCACCGCTTGCGCGGATCACGAGTTCCACTTCACCATTGGCGATCGCCCGCCCCGTCACTAGGCGATAGGGAATGCCAATGAGATCCGCATCTTTGAATTTCACCCCTGCCCGCTCATCGCGATCGTCGAAGAGCACCTCAATTCCTGCCGCCTGAAGCTGATCGTAGAGGTCAGTGGCCACCTGCATTTGCTGCCCATCCTCGATGTTGGGAACGACAATGATCACTTGATAGGGGGCGATCGCCAGCGGCCAAATAATGCCCTGTGGATCGTGGTGCTGCTCCACCGCCGCCTGAGCCAAGCGGGAAACCCCAATGCCATAGCAGCCCATCACCAGTGGCACCTCTTCCCCCTGTTCATTGGTGTAGGTGGCCTTCATTGCCTCAGAGTACTTTGTCCCCAACTGGAAAATATGGCCAATTTCAATGCCACGGGCGGTCTCTAGGTGCTGTGTTGGATCGTGGCAGGCGCGATCGCCGGCTTGGGCTTTGCGAACATCGGCGACAATGGCCGGTAATGGACAGGATTTGCCCCAATTGACACCGACACGGTGCTGTTGATCGCGATTGGCTCCTGTAATAAACCGCTTTAACTCCGTTACGGTGTGATCGGCAATGCGAATCCAGTGGGGAATGATCTGGGGATCGGCTTTAATAACGCCGTCCTCTATGTCAGGGCCAATGTAACCAAAGGGAATGGGGGTGGCTGCCCACTCTTGGGCGGTATTGGCATCCGCCACCCGCAGATCCAGCAATTTCGTTGCCCCGTAGTTGGGCGCAAGGGAAGTGAGGGTGTTGTGCAGCTTGACGCTATTCACCTCTTGATCGCCGCGAATACTCACCAACACCAGACCCACCCGCCCATTATCGAAAACCGTTCGATAGAGGACATTTTTGACAATTTGCGTCGGATGGCACTGCAAGTGCTCAACAAGGGCATCAATGGTTGCTGTATTGGGGGTATCTAGTGTCGCCACCTTTTTGTAAGTTGTGGGCACCGCGTCAGGGGGCAGCGAAACGGCCTTTTCCACATTGGCGGCATATTGGCCGTCAGCCGTATAGAGCACTTCATCTTCGCCAGCGGCAGCCAGCACCATAAACTCATGGGATCCCGATCCGCCAATGGCACCCGAATCCGCCTCCACGGCTCGAAACGTCAGGCCACAGCGCTGAAGAATACGGCTATAGGTGTCGTACATCACCTGATAGGTTTCCTTGAGGCTGGCCACATCGGCATGGAAGGAGTAGCCGTCCTTCATAATGAATTCTCGTCCCCGCATCAGACCAAATCGCGGGCGAATCTCATCGCGGAACTTTGTTTGAATTTGGTACAGGTGAACGGGCAACTGACGATAGGAGCGAATCAAGTCCTTAGCGAGGGTGGTGATGACCTCTTCATGGGTCGGCCCTAGTCCCAACTGCCGCTCAGCGCGATCGGTGAGGGAAAACATAATCCCTTCGGCCTTGGTATAGGTGTCCCAGCGTCCCGACTCTTGCCACAGTTCAGCGGGTTGCAATTGCGGCAGCAAACATTCCAAAGCACCACTGCGGTTCATTTCCTCACGGACAATGGCGCTCACTTTTTGCAGCACTCGCCACATCAAGGGCAGATAGCTATAGATGCCACTGGCAATCCGCCGAATATATCCCGCCCGCAGCAATAATTTGTGGCTGGGAATTTCTGCTTCCGCTGGATCATCGCGAAGCGTGACAAAAAGCATTTGCGAGAGACGCATAGCTGGGCTACCGATACTGCACAGAGCCTCTATTTTACGATGACCAGCGATCGCTAGGGGGTAGCCATTGGTTCGGGATCCGCTGCTGGCGGTTGAACAGGTGTCGGCGTCGGGGCAGCAGTGGCTTCAGGTGTCGGTGCAGGTCTGGCAGGGGTAACCGTGGTTTCAGGGGTGGGAGATGCCTCAGGGGTGGGTGCAGGGGTAGCAGCCTCTGGCGTGGGTGTTGCTGGCGGAGCTGATGTTGGTTCGGTGACTGGTTCAGAAGTCCTTGGTGTTGCTGGCGGAGCTGATTCTGGTTCGGTGATTGGTTCAGAAGTCCTTTCAGGAGTACTGGGGGGGCTTTCCCACCAAGCGGGCGTGGGTGCTGCCTGTTGCCGTTGGCGCACACTGAGTTCATAGTCCCACTGCCAGATGCGATTGAGAGCTTCACGGTAGAGGGCGCGATCGCGACCAATTTGCTCAGCGGTTTGAATGGCTTCCTCTAGTTTGCCTTCCCGTGCCAAGCGAATCGCTCGATCCAGAATCGGACGATCCTCAATTTCTTCCAGTTTTTCCTGCCACTCGTTGCGGTAGTTGGCCACTACAGAAGCAAGCACAGCATTGCTGGGGAAGTATTGCAGAACCCCTAGGGCGGCCTGATACTGTTTCTGTTCTGCGAGGGCGATCGCCGCATGGAGCAAGGGCTGCTCATTAATCGTACGCAGATCCCGCTGCCAAAGGGCAATCAAACCTTGGGCTTGGCCCCGTTGCGGCTGACCAAGGGGCACCTGCCGAGCTTGAGCAATGGCCAAGGCATACCCCCAGCGCAGATGAGAATTGGCGAGCCACGATGCCCACTGAAGATGCTGCTGGTTGCGCAACTGCTGCTGCCATGTTTTGAGGTAGGCCTGAGCCGATTCATAGAAGGGATCCGTGGTGGGAATCTGCTGCACGCGGGCGATCGCTTCCCAGTAGCCCAAAACCGTTCCCTTGGCCGCAAGGGCTTTGGCCTGCCCCAAGATGACAATCGGGCGATCGTGGTAGGACACATCGAGAGCGGGGGCAATTTTTTCAATCAGTGCTAGGGCACCCTCGCGATCACCGGCCGTTAAGCGTTCTTCAGCGTACACAAACACTTCAGGAATCCAACGGCGAATATCCGCTTGGGCTTGGGAATAAACAACCGCCTCGGGGGGAATTTGCAGAGCCAGCATGACCGCCTCGGCCAGTTCATTGGCTGTTAACCAAGCCGCCAAATCCCGTGCCTGCACCAATTGAACCCACGCATCCTGTTCTTGGGAGATACGCACCGAGAGCTTTTGTGCCTGTTCGCGCCAGTAGTCGGTGCCCAACTGGTTCATCAGTTTCACTTGCAGTAATGCCAACCCCCAGTCCTGCTGGCGCAGCGCCGCCTCTGCCGTGGCCAACAAGTTTCCCCCTTCTCCCACATTCGTTGCGGTCAGTAGCTCTTGAGCTTGGGAGTAGCTCGCTGCGGTGGTGGGGATTTTTTTCAGGAGCAGCGTTGCCAGATCAATATTGCCTTGGCTCAACTGTTGGCGGGCAATCACGAGTAGGGCGGCTGACCATTCATCCACACGCCGCTTTGCTTGGGGAAACAGGGGGTGATCTTCGGGCCACTGACTGACGGTTTCAATGGCTTGAGCCAGAGAGGGTAAGTTGCCGTGGAGGGCGGCTTGATCGGCACAGTAGAGGCGATCGCCATCGCTCATGACGAGGCCGGAGTGACGACAATCGGGCAAGGGGGGTAAAACCAATAGCCAAGCACTGGCGGTCATCAGGGTTACGCCGGAGATTAAAAAGGGGATGAGCCAAGGCCACCCCTCATATGCCATGAGTTGTTGACGATAGGCTTGCCAGCGGGAGGGAATAGATTCAACAGCTGTTGTTACCGCAGGGGCGATCGCTAGCTCCGCTGACTTAGGAACCCGCCGGAACCACCGTTGCCAAACCTCTAGTGCTTTCATTTCCTGCTGCGGCTCCTCACCCACTGCCTGCAATTTCCCTAGGATGCTAGGGAGGTCGTTAGAACTTGTTATAGCAAATCAACTTGGCAATTCCCTCCTGAAGTTGCCGTTTCCCACGGCAGGATTATAATTTAAGGATACGAATCGCAATAATCCTTAACATTTCTCCTGATTTTGCAACGCCTGTGACCGCACTCTGGCAACGCTTGATTTTAATTTCCCCCTTTTTCTTTTGGGGAACTGCCATGGTGGCCATGAAAGAGGTGATGCCCCATACCTCGCCGCTGTGGGTTGCCGGTGTGCGCCTTGTGCCCGCAGGCCTGTTGGTTTTAGCGGTGGCGATCGCCCTCGGTAAGCCCCAACCCAATAGCTTACGGGCGTGGGGATGGATTAGTCTTTTTGCCCTTGTGGATGGCTTTTTATTTCAGGGGTTTCTGGCCACTGGCTTAGCAAAAACGGGAGCCGGGCTGGGTTCTGTCATGATTGACTCCCAACCCCTTGCGGTGGCATTGCTGTCCCGCTGGCTATATCAAGAGCGCGTTGGCGGCTGGGGCTGGCTGGGGTTATTTCTTGGCTTAGTGGGCATTAGTGGTATTGGTCTAGGCGATGATCTCTTGACGTTGCTCCATCAACCCAGCGCATGGCAAGGTATTCCTTGGGGACAGTGGTGGCAGCGAGGTGAACTGTGGATGCTGTTGGCTGCCCTCTCAATGGCCGTGGGAACCATTCTCATGCGTCCCTTGGCACGCTATGCGGATCCCGTTGTGGCTACCGGCTGGCACATGGTCTTGGGCGGGTTGCCCCTCTTGCTCTTGCCGAGCCTGAATACCCCAGCACCTTGGGCGGCTCTACAGTGGCCGGATGTCTTTAATTTGGGCTATGCCACCCTCTTCGGTAGTGCCCTGTCCTACGGTGTCTTTTTCTATTTCGCTGCCAAGGGGAATCTGACTAGTCTCAGTGCCCTGACCTTTCTCACCCCAGTATTTGCCCTCACCTTTGGGCATTGGTTCTTAGGGGAAACCCTGAGTCAGGTTCAGTTGGTGGGGGTGGGGCTAACGCTCATGAGCATTTACATCATCAATCAGCGCCAAGTGCTTGGGCGGTGGTGGCAACAACTCCCCTTACCCGCCCGCTTGCGGGAATCAGCAACTTCGGTCAGCGTTAAAGTAGTCGATCAAAAGTAGTCGATTAACCTCAGTCAAATAGGTCAGTTTCCTGCCCAGCGTCCCCACACCCCAGCAAGTCTATGAATGATCCCTTTCACCTGATCCAGTTATCAGATCTGCATCTATTTGCCACAGATGAAGGCAGACTCCTTGGCCTGCCCACGGCTCAATCCCTAGCTGCTGTTTTAGGGGTAATTCACCGTCATGCCCCTGCTGCCCTGCTGTTGACGGGAGACTTGGCACAGGAACCCGTTGCCACCACCTACGACCGTTTGGCCACTGCTTTCAGGGACTTTACCTGTCCCGTATATTGGATTCCCGGTAACCATGATGAACCAAGGGTAATGCTGCCGGCGCTGGAACGTCCGCCGCTGAGGGGCGATCGCCAGATCAATCTTGGGACTTGGCAAGGCCTGCTCCTCAGTTCCCAAGCGGATGGCAAAGTCCATGGTGAATTGCGTCCTGAAACCTTAAGCTGGCTAGAGGCAACCTTGAGTCGCGGGGGCGATCGCCCCACATTCATTGCCCTGCACCATCCCCCCTTTGAGACCGGTGCCCCATGGCTTGATAGTAGCCGCCTACAAAACCCTGAGCACCTTTTTGCTGTGTTGGATCGCCACCCTCAAGTCAAACTCGTCCTCTTTGGCCATATTCATCAGGAATTTGCCACCGAGCGGCAAGGGGTAATGTATCTCGGCTGCCCCTCCACCTGTATCCAGTTTTTGCCTCGCGCTCCTGAATTTTCCCTTGAACCCATTGGTCCCGGTTTTCGTCATCTGTCGTTATACCCCGATGGCACCTTTAGAACCCACATTGAGCGGGTTGAGATTCCCCTCACATTGGACTTTAGTGCCAAAGGGTACTAAAACCTAGGCGATAGCCACATTTGTAGGCTATACCTATTGAAAAGTGCGTGTAGGTAGGAGTGGTGGGCTATGAACCTCAGTCGGAGCACCGATGAGATTAAACCGGTTCCCGAGATGACCAGTGGTCGAGTCCCCTATACCCCCCGCAATCATCGCCGTATTCTCTGCATTTTCCCCCGCTATAGCCGCTCCTTTGGCACCTTTCACCACGCCTACCCCCTCATGGGCACGGTGCGCGCCTTTATGCCACCCCAAGGGATTTTGTTGGTGGCCGCCTATCTTCCAGAATCTTGGGAAGTGCGCCTGATTGATGAAAATGTACGGCCAGCAACCGATGCTGACTATGCTTGGGCTGATATTGTCATTACTAGCGGCATGCACATTCAGCGGCCACAAATTTTAGAAATCAACGACATTGCCCATCGTCACGGTAAACTCACTGCCCTCGGCGGGCCTTCGGTCTCCAGTTGTCCGGAATACTATCCCGATGTGGATATTCTCCACCTAGGGGAACTGGGGGATGCCACCGATAAAATGATTGCTTACTTTGACGAGTACGGCAGCCAGCGCCCGCCCCAACAACTGATCTTTGAAACCACGGCACGGTTACCCCTGAGTGAATTTCCTGTGCCTGCCTACCAGCACGTGCGCATGGAAAATTACTTCCTCGGCAGTGTGCAGTTTTCTAGTGGCTGTCCCTTTCGCTGTGAGTTTTGTGATATTCCCGAACTCTATGGCCGCAATCCGCGCCTGAAAACGCCGCAGCAAATCCTCAAGGAACTGGATACAATGCTGGCTTCTGGGAATCCGGGGGCGGTCTATTTCGTTGACGATAACTTTATTGGCAATCGCCGCGCGGTGACCGAATTACTGCCGCACCTCATTGACTGGCAAAGGGCCAATGGCTACCCGCTGCAATTTGCCTGCGAAGCGACCCTGAACATTGCCCAAAGCCCAAAACTCCTAGAAATGATGCGGGAGGCCTATTTCTGTACCATTTTCTGTGGCATTGAAACCCCGGAACCTGAAGCCCTCCACGCCATCCACAAGGATCAAAATCTAAGTATGCCGATTTTGCAGGCGGTGCAAACCCTCAATCGTTACGGCATGGAAGTGGTTTCTGGGATCATTATTGGCTTTGATACCGATACACCCCAAACGGGCGATCGCATCCTTGAGTTTATTCGCGCCTCCCACATTCCCACTCTGACAATTAACCTGCTACACGCTCTACCGCGTACGCCTCTCTGGCGCCGGCTGGAAGCAGAAGGCCGCCTCAACCATGATGAAAACCGCGAGTCCAATGTTGAGTTCCTCATGCCCTACGAAGAGGTGGTGGAAATGTGGCGCCGCACCATCACAACAGCCTATGAACCCGAATTTCTCTACGAGCGGTTTGCCTATCAAATGGAACACACCTATCCCAACCGCATTGCAGTGCCGAATAGCCCAGCTCGCCTCAGCCGCGAAAATATCCTGCGGGGACTGCGGATCATGAAAAATCTCCTCTGGCACGTGGGGCTTTGGGGCAGCTACCGCAAGACCTTCTGGAAACTGGCAGGGCCGGCCCTGAAAAAAGGCCAAATTGAACAAGTGATCCACGTGGGTGTGGTGGGGCATCATCTGATTAACTTTGCCCAAGAATGTGCCCGTGGGGATGAGGCGGCGTCCTTCTATGCCCAACGGCTACGGCAAAAAAACACAACGGCCACCTCACCCAAATCGGCCATCAAGTTGCCAGTGAAGCTGCGCTAACGCTCCTCGCAGCATTCCCCATCCCTAGGGTGGGCTGCTTTATTTACTGTACAGTCATATAATAGAATCATTAAGCTAAGTTATCTTGATCTGTGTCTCTAGTGTGCGATATCCCCTATGGTTGATCTCCCTTCCCCTGAGTTACTCGTCCACGTTGCCGACTATTTCAAAGTGCTGGCGGAACCGAGTCGGCTGCAAGTGCTCTGTGCCCTGAAACAGGGACGACGCAATGTCTCGGAGATTATTCAGGAAACGGGCTTGGGGCAGGCCAATGTCTCAAAGCACTTGAAAACCCTTGCTCAGGCAGGTCTGGTGCGGCGCCAGCCCCAAGGGGTTACCGTCTATTACGAAATTGCTGACCCGACGATCTTTCCGCTGTGTGATCTGGTGTGTCAGCGGCTGAAGCAGCGGATTGAAGAGCAATCCCAAATGGTCAAGGAATTGGTGCACAATTTCTCCTAGGCGCCATGCCCCAATATGCGAGAATAGTGGCGTACGTGTTACGAGTATGCCCTTTGCGGCTCACCACTAGCATTTAGCAATGACGAAATATGTTTTTGTGACCGGCGGTGTTGTCTCCAGCATTGGTAAGGGAATTGTTGCCGCCAGTCTGGGCCGCCTCTTGAAATCGCGGCAGTATTCCGTGTCAATTCTCAAGCTGGATCCCTACATCAATGTGGATCCAGGCACGATGAGTCCCTTCCAGCACGGGGAAGTGTTTGTCACCGACGATGGTGCCGAAACGGATTTGGACTTGGGGCACTACGAGCGCTTTACGGATACCCCCATGTCCCGCCTCAATAGCGTCACGACGGGATCCATTTACCAAGCGGTGATTAACAAAGAGCGACGCGGCGACTATATGGGGGGAACAGTGCAGGTCATCCCCCACATTACGAATGAGATTAAAGAACGCATTCTGCGGGTAGCGAAGGACAAAAACCCCGATGTGGTGATCATTGAAATTGGGGGAACCGTTGGCGATATTGAGTCGCTGCCCTTTCTAGAGGCCATCCGTCAGTTTCGCACGGAGGTGGGGCGGCACCATGTGCTGTTTATGCATGTAACCTTGGTGCCTTGGATTCCCTCGGCAGGGGAAATGAAAACCAAACCCACCCAGCACTCGGTGAAGGAATTGCGCTCCATTGGGATTCAGCCGGATATTCTGATCTGTCGTTGCGATCGCCCCCTTGTCCCCGGCATTAAAGAAAAGCTCTCCCAATTTTGTGATGTTCCTGTGGAATGTGTCATTCCCTCGCCGGATGCCAAAAGTATTTATGAAGTGCCCCTGCTGCTTGAGCGCGAAGGGTTAGCCACCCAAGTTTTGAGTCTTTTGAACTTGGAGCAACGGCAACCGGATCTCAGTCAGTGGCAGGCTCTGGTGGAGCGGCTCTACCGTTCCCATACCCCCTTAGAGGTGGCGATTGTGGGCAAATATGTCCGCCTCAGTGATGCCTATCTTTCGGTGGTGGAAGCCCTGCGGCACTCGGCGATCGCCCTTGATCAAGAACTACGGATCCGCTGGGTCAACTCTGAAGAAGTGGTTGAAAATGGTGTGGAAAATGCCCTCAGCAATGTGGCGGCCATCGTTGTGCCGGGGGGCTTTGGCATCCGCGGGGTCGAAGGGAAAATTGCGGCTATTCAGTACGCCCGTGAGCAGGGGATTCCCTTTTTAGGGCTGTGCTTGGGGATGCAGTGTGCCGTCATTGAGTGGGCACGCCATATTGCGGGCTTAGAAAATGCCAACAGTGCTGAGTTTGATGCCAATACCCCCCATCCCGTGATTCACCTGTTGCCCGAACAGCAGGACATTGTGGATTTGGGGGGAACGATGCGCTTGGGCTTGTATGCCTGCCGCCTAGCCCCCAATTCCCTTGCCGAAAAGCTCTATGGGGAGACGGTCATCTACGAGCGGCACCGCCATCGCTACGAGTTTAATAATGCCTATCGCAGCCTTTTTTTGGAAACGGGCTATCAAATTACGGGCACCTCGCCTGATGGCCGCTTAGTAGAAATTATCGAGTATCCGGCTCACCCCTTCTTTATTGCGGTGCAGTTTCACCCCGAGTTTCGTTCCCGTCCCAATGCGCCTCATCCTCTCTTTTACGGTTTGCTGGCAGCAGCAGCCAAGGATTCTAACCGTGAGGATGCCCAGTTAGTCCCAAGCCTCTAGATTTCGTAGCGGTTCCACAAGGATAGTGCTAGCATCTGTTGCCCGTATGGCCACATCGGTCAGGGCACCCACCCGTACGGCCAAGGTTTGACTGAAGGGGGCACGACGCAACAGGGTGACGGTTTGGCCGACCGTCAATCCCACGGCTGCAAGGCGGCGTTGCCAAGCGGGGGTTCCCTCAATGGCAGTGATGCGTGCCAGCGTCCCAAGGGGCAGTTCAGACAGCAACACAGACCGCCTCATGAAACAGATGCAGCAGGGGTTCCCAAGCGCCGCACGTCCTGAAGGGCTTCCTTGGCGGAGGGATAGCGATCGCTAAAGTTAAACTTCACCATTTTATTTAGCACTGCCGCTAGCCGCTCACTGACTGTAACGCACTGTTGCCAATCCACTTCACCCGTGCGGGGGTCTCGGGGAAGGTCGCGGGGTTTAATCCCCGTTAAAGCCTGCAGCACAATCATACCCACAGCGTAAATATCGCTGCTGAGGGTGGGCTGTCCAGAGAGTTGTTCGGGGGGGGCGTAGCCCATTGTGCCAATAATCACGGTGCTCCCTTGGGTTTGCTTCACTTCTTGGGGTTGAATTTGTTTCACCGCTCCAAAGTCAATCAGCACCAGCTTGCGATCGCTGGCACGGCGAATAATATTGTCGGGCTTAATATCGCGGTGAATCACATAGTGACTGTGGACAAAACTCAGCACTTCCAAGATTTCCCGTAGGAGTTGGGTGGCTTCGGCTTCCGTGTGTTTGCGTTTCAGCTCCTCACTTAGGGAAGCACCATCAATAAACTCCTGCACTAGATAGAATTCCTGATTTTCCTCAACATAGGCCAGCAAGAGGGGAATTTGATCGTGGCGTCCTAACTTTTCAAGGATTTCTGCTTCGGTATGAAAGAGCCGTCGCGCCACCTGCATAAAGCGCTCATCGGTGCGTCCCGGTCGCAAATGCTTGACCACACAGAGGGGGTTCCCCGGTCGCTGGGTATCCTGAGCCAAATAGGTGCGGCCAAAGCCCCCTGACCCCAAGACTTTTTGGATTTTGTAGCGACCACTGAGGAGAGAACGGGGTTTGCCGGTAATTTCTGTGGGTTCTCGCAGGGCTGCATTGAGGGCTGCCGTATCCTCGGCCATCAGCGATCGCAACAGCGCCAAGGCTTTTTCCTGTTCCTGTACTTTTTCTTGGAAAGATTTTTGCTCCTGCTGCGCTTGATAACTCACATAGCCAACCATGCCGACACTGCTGAGCACCAGGGCGATCGCCGGCGGCACCACGGGAATCCAGCCACTCCCGATCACAAAAATGCCAAAGCCGCCACCAAAAAGGAGAATGAGTCCCCCCACTACCGCGCCCCCCAACCACAGCGGTTGCCGCAACCACCAGCCAAGGACACTGCCCACCCCAGCCCACAGCAGAATCCAGCCAAGCACCACCGGCAGCGGCCAATACCAAATGGGACTTTCGCCGTCGAGGGCCGCACTCAGGAATTGACTCACCATCTGGCCATGGACAACCACCCCCGGCATTTGCTGCGTCACGGCATCACTACCGCTATAGGGGGTGAGGAAAATATCCTTGATGCTCGGCGCAGACACCCCAATCAAAACGACGCGATCGCGAATCAGGTCTTCGCTCACTCGTCCAGTCAGTACATCCGTTAGGGAAACCGTTGGCCCCACTGCGGTGCGTGAGCGGTACTTCAGCAGGGTTTGCATGCCGCGATCGTCCACCCCCACATAGCCACCGGCATCGCTGCTGAGGAGGGGAAAATGCACATCATTGAGCGTCAAACCCTTGTCATCGAGTTTGATAGTCTGAGCGGGGTCTTGTTCTAGGTAGCGCAGTGCCAGCATCAGGGCAAAGGAAAAGGGCGTTGTACACCGCTGCGCCTTAGGATTGCTGATCACAAATAGATTGCGGCGAATGACACCATCATTATCGAGGGGGATATCGGCAAAGCCCACTCGCTCTGGCACCTGTGCTGCGGGAATACTGGGTGGTGGCGGCACTTCGGGTTGCTCCGCTGTTTCCCCCGTTGATTTGCACACTGGAATAATGCGCGGGTTGATGCGAATCATGTTTTGCAGCTCGTCGTGGCCGGGGGGGTGGGGCAAATCGCGGAAAATATCCAAGCCAATGGCACGCGGGCTAGCGGCATTGAGGCGGGTGAGGAGATCGGCAACGGTAGCATCCGGCAGGGGCCACGTTTTTTGGGCTTGAATGTCCTGCTCCGTCACCAGCACTGTCAGGATACGCGAATCAGGGTCACGGGCGGGTTGCGATCGCACATAGAAGTCATACAGACTCAGTTCCGACGGCTGAAGCAGTCCCAGTTGGCGCACACCGATCACCACAGCGGCTACTCCCAGTGTGGTGGCAACAACCGGCATCGGCAGCCATTTTGGCCAAGGGTAGGGCACGATTTCAACTCCTCGCGCAATTGTGCAGCGGCGCCTTGAGAGCATCGCTAGACCGATTTTAGCGAACCGCCATCTTCCCTTTCCGCTGCTGCTAGGGGATGAGCAACGGGATAGGGGGTTAAGAAGCAGCCAATAGAGGCAACTGTTCTCTTGGTGCTAGATTCTTGGTGCTAGATGGCGATCGCTCGCTCCCCAGCGCAATAATGTAACAACATGTAACAAAAGTCAGCGATCGCGCGGGGGAAACTGAACCCTTACAATAGGTTTCAGATGTGCTATTTTGCGTCACTGGCAAGCCAAACTCAGCTTTCTTGTGCGGGGATAGATATCAATTGGGCATGATTCCTGATAAGTTCAGAAAAACGCCTCTTAGTGGCACGCCTATGGCCTCAATGCCTATGTCCGAACTGCCCTTTTCCCTTGATCAATTGCGCATCCTGAAGGCGATCGCCCTCGAAGGAAGCTTTAAGCGAGCCGCTGACAGCCTTTACGTCTCCCAACCCGCAGTGAGTTTACAGGTGCAAAACCTTGAGCGCCAACTGGATGTTCCCCTATTTGACCGCGGAGGACGCCGCGCCCAACTCACCGAAGCCGGACAACTCCTACTGGCTTACGGCGATCAAATTCTCTCCCTGTGCCATGAAGCCTGCCGTGCCATCGAAGACCTACAAAAATTGCAGGGGGGGACATTGATCATTGGAGCCAGCCAAACCACCGGCACCTACCTGATGCCCCGCATGATTGGGCTATTTCGCAGCAAATATCCCGAAGTCGCTGTTCAACTGCATGTGCATTCCACCCGCCGCACCTGCTGGAGCTTGGTCAACGGTCAAATTGATCTGGCAATTATTGGTGGTGAAGTTCCCTCAGAACTCAGCGAGCAAATTACCGTCACCCCCTATGCTGAGGATGAACTGGCACTGGTCTTACCCGTGGATCATCCCTTGGCTAGTGCCGAAACCCTCACCAAAGAAGACTTGTACAAGCTGGGCTTTATTGCTCTCGATGCCCAATCCACCATTCGTAAGGTGATTGATCAGGTACTGCAGCGCGCCAACATTGACCCTCGCCGCCTGAAGGTGGAGATGGAGCTGAATTCCATTGAGGCCATTAAAAACGCCGTGCAGTCGGGCTTGGGGGCTGCCTTTGTCTCCATTTCCGCCATTGAGAAGGAGTTACAACTGGGGAGCCTACGGCGGATGGGTATCGAAAATGTGGTGGTGAAACGCACCCTGTCACTGATTACCAATCCCAATCGCTACCGATCGCGGGCAGCCGAGGTCTTCTGCCGTGAAATTCTCACCCAATTTGCCACCTTTGCCATTGATACAGAACTGACAACGGCCAAGTCCCCCATCTCCGATAGTGAAAAACCCCTTAAGGAACTGCTGACGATCGCCCCCCTTGAGGAAAACAGCACCAATGTCAGTAATTCTTAGGGCGACGCAGTGGCAGCCAACAGGCAGAATAGTCGCGCTCAGGAGAGTTTATTATTTCAAAAGATCGGAGTATGATAATAGATCGCGCTGTTCATAACTGATGACCATGGCCCTGCAACACGACATTAAACAAGAAATCATCAACACCTACCAGATCCACGGTACCGATACTGGCTCTGCGGATGTCCAAGTTGCCATCCTCACGGAGCGGATCAAGCAGCTTTCTGAGCATCTCAAGGCGAATAAAAAAGATCACGCCTCTCGCCGAGGACTGCTGAAAATTATTGGCCGTCGCAAGCGGCTACTGGCCTATATCCATCGCCACGATGCCCAGCGCTATCGCCAACTCATTGAACGTCTAGGAATTCGGGGTTAAAGACGATGGCAAAACGGTTGGATCTGCCTTTTGAGCCTAAAAAGAAAAAAGGAGCAACCAAGTCTGCCAAAGCTCCTGCTGCCGCAGCCGTCCGTTCTAATACCCCAAAATCCCCAGCCAAGCCAGCCAAAAAAAGTACAGGTATTCCAGAAATTGTCAGCCAACGCATGGTTACCCGGATGGCAATCTGCTGCGGTACCCCCACGCTTTTGGGATTGATGACGTTTCCCCTGAGCTATTTGGTCGTCCACGAGGGCTGGTTCAAGTTGCCCAATGTGGCAGTGGTTATCGTTAGCTTAGGCCTGTTTGGCCTTGGGGCGCTGGGACTGAGCTATGGCATTCTTTCTGCGTCTTGGGATGAGCACGAGCAGGGAAGTTGGCTCGGCTGGCGAGAGTTTCGCACCAATTTTGGTCGTGTGGTCGAGAGTTGGCAGGCCTATCAGGCTCAGCGATCGCAAAATGCCGAGTGAGCGCACCCCTTGAGACGAGGAGCAGCTTCTGATTAAAAAATCAAAAAAGTATAAAGAATTCTTGATGAATTCCAGTTGCTTTTCTCGATTTATTTACTATACACTCGGGCAGTGAGGGTCGCTTAACCGCCGTTCCCTGAGGGCACTACCCATGACAGCCACTGAACCGTCCCCTGTTGAGACTCCCATAGAGATAGGGAATCTGCAAATCAGCCTACAGTCCTCGAGCTTTCTGCAAAATTTGCTGGGGTTGGTAGCGGAGACGCTAGAAGATGTCGTGGGTCTCGATGATGCCTCTGGGTTTATTGCCCTTGTAGGGCAGCAAATGGGCAATCAAATCAACGCTCTCTACACTCAAGCCCTTGGCGATCGCCCCCTTGATGCCAAGACGGTTGCCCAAATTCTTGTGGATCTCAAAAATCGCATTGAAGGGGGATTTTTCCTGATTGAGCAGGATGAGGAACGTATTATCTTAGGGAATCAGCGTTGCCCCCTTGGCAGTGGCGTGGTGGGTCATCCCTCGTTGTGCATGATGACCTCAAATGTGTTTGGCGTGATTGTGGCGCACCATTTGGGCTATGCCAAGGTCTGTATTGAAAAGGCGATCGCCAATGGGGATCAAGGGTGCCACGTGGTGATCTATACCCAACCTACTGCTGCGGCCTCAGCGGCCAAGGGGCGAGAATACTATCGCATTGAGTCAGTCTAAGCCAGTCAAGTCCTTACATTCCGGCGGGGTTAAGATGAGCGACTTTACACTCGATATTGGCGCATGGATCGATCTGTTGCCAGAGCCAACGCTGGTCATGAATGTCCAAGGCCAAATTGTGGCCATTAACCCCAGTGGCCGTGAATTTTTTGGCAGCAGCGTACTTGATCGCAACCTTAGGGAACTGGTCGCCACTCCCCCAGAGAAACTCAATAAATGGCTGCCCCTCTGGCAACAGGCCACCCAAATGGTACCCGGCAGCCTCCGCAGCCACCAAGGCCAAAAAATCGAAGTGGAAGCCGTGGGTATCCACCGTTGCCAGCCCCCCTTGATTCTCCTGCGCCTGTTTCGCCAGCCCCGTTTTCTGCGACAGTTCATCGTCCAACGGCAGCAGTTTCAGCGCTTGCAAGAGCAAATGGCCCGGCAAACAGCTCTAATTGTGGAGCTACAGCAGCGGCAAAAACAGCTAGAGGCGGAAAATCGCCACCTACAGGGGGTCTCACAGCAAGATAGCCTGACTAAATTGGCAAATCGCCGTGCCTTTGAAGCCTGTCTGCGGACAGCTTGGCGGGAATCGGCCACCACCCATACCCCCTTTGCCATTGCCCTGCTGGATATTGATCACTTCAAGCGCTATAACGACACCTACGGCCATTTGGCGGGCGATCGCGCCCTGCAACGGGTAGCCCATGCCATTAAATCCCAAGTGCGGGAAGCTGATCTCGTGGCTCGCTATGGCGGTGAAGAGTTTATTCTCCTGTTGCGCCACACCCACCATGATGTTGCCATTTGTGTTTTAGAGCGGATTTTTAACTACATTCGCAGCCTAGGGATTCCCCATGCCAGTTCACCAGTGCAACCCTACCTCACCGTCAGTGCCGGCATTTGCATCGTGAGCGCCACCCTTAGGGACTGCCCAATGGCGGAGCTGGTAGCGACTGCTGATGCTGCCTTGTACGAGGCCAAACGCTCAGGGCGCGATCGCTATGTGTTACAAACCTATGCTTGGATGAGTGCGCCTGTCTCTTCCAGCCAAGAAATTCAGCCCTACCCCTAGGGAAAGCCCCTGTAGCTGCCTCTGCTAGATATAATGTGGGTGGCCAAAGCACGGCAATCCCCTAGCCAAAACGTGATAGTTGATCGCGGTTGGGACGTTGTGTTGCAGAATGTAAAGCTGAGTAAATTTTTGGAGATCGTGTAGCCCATGTACAATGCGACGAATTCTGGCAGTCGGATGTTTCGCTATGAAGTGGTGGGACTGCGACAAAATGCCGAAACCGATAAAACCGACTATGCCATCCGCAACAGTGGCAGTCAATTTTTCAACGTTCCCTATGACCGCATGAATCAGTTTATGCAGCAGATTACCCGCTGGGGGGGCAAAATTGTCAGCATTCAACCCCTCGATGGTACGGCTGCGCCCTTGGCTGCCACCACGGAACCCGTATCCAATAATAGTGCTGCCCCAGTTAAAGAAAAGAAAGTTGATATTCCCGTCAATATCTATCGTCCCAATAATCCCTGCATTGGTAAGGTCATTTCCAATGAAGAGTTGGTGCGCGAAGGGGGCGAGGGAACCGTCAAGCATATCATCTTTGACATCTCTGGTACTGAGTTGCGCTATCTCGAAGGCCAAAGTATTGGCATTATTCCTGCGGGTACTGACGCCAACGGCAAACCCCACAAGCTGCGCCTCTACTCGATTGCCTCGACCCGCCACGGTGACTTTCAAGATGACAAAACCGTCTCCCTGTGTGTGCGGCGCCTAGAGTACAAGGACAAAGAAACCGGCGAAACCATCTATGGGGTCTGTTCTTCTTACCTGAACCAACTGCAACCTGGCGATGAAGTGAAAATCACTGGGCCCGTGGGTAAGGAAATGCTCCTGCCCGATGATCCAGAAGCAACGATCATTATGTTGGCAACAGGAACGGGGATTGCCCCCTTCCGTGCCTTTTTGTGGCGCATGTTCAAAGAAAATAATCCAGACTATCAATTCAAGGGTCTGGCATGGCTCTTCTTTGGCGTTGCCTATACCGCGAATATCCTCTATAAGGATGAGTTAGAAGAACTGCAGGCGAAGTATCCCGATCAGTTCCGCCTCACCTATGCCATTAGCCGTGAGCAGAAAACCCCCGACGGCGG
Organism: Thermosynechococcus sp. QS41; assembly: GCF_031583515.1. Lineage (NCBI taxonomy): Bacteria > Bacillati > Cyanobacteriota > Cyanophyceae > Acaryochloridales > Thermosynechococcaceae > Thermosynechococcus > Thermosynechococcus sp. QS41. The sequence continues at coordinate 1,096,264 of NZ_CP134181.1, read as the reverse complement.
CAAGATGTACATCCAAGGTCGCATTGCTGAGCATGCGGATGAGATCTGGCAACTCCTGCAGAAGAAAAACACCCATGTGTATATTTGTGGTCTGAAGGGGATGGAGCCGGGTATTGATGAAGCAATGGCAGCAGTGGCTGCCAAAAATGGTGCCGACTGGCAAGAGTTCCTCAAGGGCACGCTCAAAAAAGAAGGCCGTTGGCACGTGGAAACCTACTAGGGAGATCAGTTGGGGGGCGATCGCCCCCTTTTTTCCTCAATGCCAAGTGCCCTTTGGATCTGTCAGGATAGAAGTAAATCACCTGATCGAGCTGTTACTGAGAAATCAATGTGTGGCGTAGGGTCGCTAAAATGTAACCTATTTAACGCCAAGTCATGAGCATTCTCGTATTCTTCTAATGGTGAGTACCCAGCGATCGCCTATGATTTATCCTCGCTTTCTGCGCAAAGCCTACCGTAAAGAACCCATCTCCGCCTTCCTTCTGCTAATGGGAGGTGTGGATTCAACCATTGGTGGCTTGGGGGGCTACAACGGTCTGCTGCTATTGGGTCTAGGTTTGATGGGCAGCGCGCTGCTCTATCGCCTGCTCCAGCGATCGCCCGAACGTCCTCTCCCTGAGAAAGTGCCCCAGTATGCGCTGCCGCCCCAATCCTCCCAGCCCTTGCCGATGCTGACGATGAGCAAAAAACAGCCCCCCCTGCGCTAAGCCAAAGCCGAGATCATCGTCTGAAATTTCCACAGGATTTCCTGCCATTCCCGTTCCGGGTGAGAGCCTTTGACAATCCCCGCCCCAGCAAAAAGATGGGCATGGTTGCCCTGAAGGTGGGCAGAGCGAATTCCGACAATGAATTCCCCTTCTCCGCTGGGTGTCACCCAACCAAGGGGAGCAGCATAACCATTGCGATCAAAGGGTTCCAGTTGCCGCAGCCAGTCCTGTGCCCGTGAAGCAGGATACCCCGCCACTGCGGGCGTTGGATGTAAGGCCGCCACCCCTTGGAGAATATGAATGGGTTGCGGCAGCGGAGCCTGAATCAGCGTTTGCAGATGTTGGATATGACTTAGCTCAAGGATGTGCGGTTTGGGAGGCACCTCACAGGTCATGCCCAACTGTTGGAGGGTTTGGCAGAGAAATTCAACAATGACCTGATGCTCGTAGCGTTCCTTGGGGCTGTGGTAAAGGCCATTGCGCAGGCTTTGATCCTCCTGTTGGGTTTGCCCACGGGGACGGGAACCCGCCAAAGCATCGGCACAGAGAACGCCATCGGCAATCTTGACCAAGCGTTCGGGACTCGCCCCCAAAAAGACCTGCTGCCCCTCTTGGCCAACACTAAAGATGTAGCAATTGGCGTACTGCTGACGCAGATTTTGCAACGTTCCCAGCCAGTTGAACCCGTGAGGCTGCTCTAGGGTGAGGGCAGCGGCCAAAACCAATTTTTCGAGGTCTCCCTCCTCAAGGAGCTTGAGAGCCTGCTGGACACTGGTAATAAATTGCCCGTATTGCTCAGCTAGAGGCGGTAGGGCGATCGCCAGTGGTGGTGGACAGGGGGGCGGATCAGCCAGAATGTGGGTCAGTGCCCGCTGCACTAGTTGCCAGTCTTGCCAGAGGCGATGGGGTGTACTGGTCTCTAAGGCACAACTAAGGGTGAGCCAAACCTGATCCAGACGCTGAATCACCTGCCAGCGGGGTAAGAACCCCCAGTTAGAGCCTAGGTGATCCCAAAAACTAAATTGACAGAACAGGCGCGGTTCGGCTGGAGCGATCGCCCACACTCGGCTGAGGATTTGTTCACTAAAACGCTGGAGTTCCCCAAACCGTTGATGTCCCTGAACACTGCGGGTCGCCACCGCACCACAGGCAGCAACAATCTCTCCCGCTTGCTCAAGGTAAAAATGCTCACTTTCGCCACTGACCTGCATCAGGCCAGCCAACAGCATCAGGGGATCAACGGTGGGTAAGGAGATGCCTAAACTGAGGAACTGACAATTGGCCTGCTGTGCTGCCTGCATTCCAGCGCTGACCTGAGTATAAAACTCGGACTCAGAGGCCAAATCAAAAGTAAGGGGCAGCGAAACGGGCATAACCAAACAAGGTCAAGATTGCCCTTACATTTTCCCCTTGGCAGGGAACCTTTGGCAAAAAGACTGGAACTTCCCTGTCTGCCTGAGTATGCTGAGGAGTAGGATCACGGTCTATTTCTGAGGCAAACATGGCTAAGGTTGTGAAAACAGATGCGGAATGGCAAGCTCAACTTACCCCTGAGCAGTACTATGTCACCCGCAAGAAGGGAACGGAGCGCGCCTTTACGGGCTGCTACTGGAATAACAAAAAGCCCGGACTCTATCGCTGTGTCTGCTGTGGCACGCCGCTCTTTCGCTCTGAGACCAAGTATGACTCTGGCAGTGGCTGGCCGAGTTTTTGGCAACCCCTTGACCCCAAAAATATCCGCATGGAGCGGGATCTGTCCCATGGCATGGTGCGCACAGAAGTTCTCTGTAATGTCTGTGATGCCCACCTTGGCCATGTCTTTGAGGATGGCCCGCCACCCACGGGACTGCGCTACTGCATTAACTCAGCGGCACTGGAATTTATCCCTGACTCTGCCGCCTCTTGATGACCCCCGTGATTGAACAACTGCAAAGTCTCAACCGCATTTTGGTAGAACTGGCGCGGCGGCAGCCGTTCCACGGAGCAAACTTTGAGGAGATTTTGCAGGACATTCTCTGGACGAGTGCCCGCAGTCTCAATGTGGCACGGGTGAGTCTGTGGTTTTATTCGGGCGATCGCCAGCAAATTCAATGTGTGCAGTTGTTTCAGCAGTCGCCCCAGGCCTTTACGGTGGGGATGACCCTCACCGCTAGTCATTACCCCGAGTATTTTGCTGCCCTTGAACAGGAGCGCACCATTACGGCCCATGACGCTTGGCACGATCCCCGCACGCGGGAGTTTCGCAAGACCTATTTAGAACCTCTTGGCATTACCTCGCTGTTGGATGTGCCGATTTGGGTTGAAGGGAGCATGATTGGCATCCTCTGCCACGAACACATTGGTTCACCCCGCCAGTGGACTATTGCCGAAGAGCAGTTTGCCGCTTCCCTCGCGGATCTGGTGTCTTTGGTGGTAGAAAGTCGCGATCGCCACCGTGCCCTCAGAGCACTAGAGGAAAGTGAAGCCCGCTTAGCCACCTTCTTTCAAGCCACCTCTGAGGCAGTAATCATCCATGAGCAGGGGACAATTCTTGATGTCAACGCCGCAACTGAACGGCTGTTTGGCTATACGGCTTCAGAACTAGTGGGGCAGTCGGTGTTGTTGCTGACCCATCCAGAGGCGCGATCGCTGATTTTAGAGCGAATTCAGCAGCCCATTGATGTTCCCTTTGAAGCCCTTGCTCGCACCAAAAGTGGTGAAGCACTGATTGTTGAGGTTCAGGGAAAATCCATTCTCTATCGGGGGCGCTGGGCGAGGGTGGTGGGAATACGGGATATTACCCAACGCAAAACCGCTGAACAGAACGTACAATTGGCTGCCCAACGGCAACAACTGCTGGCGGAAATTGCCCTGCGCATTCGCCAAACGCTGGAATTGCCAGAGATTCTCAATACCACGGTGGTGGAAGTGCGCCGCTATCTCCTCAGCGATCGCGTGTTTATTGTCTCTTTTGATCCGAGGACAGAGGAGATTCAAGTGGTGGCGGCGGCGATGGCGCCCCAGTGGCACACGAATCTTGAGGCTCTCCTGCAAAACGTGCATTACCGTTCACGGCTGCTGACCACACCGGCCACACTCTCCTGCGAGCGAGAAATGCTTGATCCCCATCTGCGACAGGTGTATGCAGCGCACCATATCCAGTCTTGTCTGCTGATTCCGATCCAACATCAGCCCCAGGGCCTGTGCTTTTTACTGGGAGTCCACCAATGTGACCGCCCGCGACAGTGGCAGCCCTACGAGCGCGCTTTTTTGGAGCAGTTGGCGACTCAGGTGGCGATCGCCCTGCAACAAGCAGAACTTTATCAACAACTGGCGGCCTTGAATGCCAATTTGGAACACCAAGTGGCAGAACGCACCGAGCAGTTGCAGCAAAAAATGCGTGAACTAGAGGAACTCAACCACCTCAAGGATGTCTTTTTGCACGCCGTGTCCCATGATTTACGCACCCCTGTCCTAGGTACCCTGATGGTCATTAACCATCTCTTGCAGAACAACACCAGCGACACGATTCCTGTGCCCCGCAGCACCTTGACCTGTATTCAGCATAGCCAGCAGCGGCAACTACATCTGATTGAAACACTGCTGCATATTGACGTGGATCAGCAACCTTCCCTCTCTTTGGCGATCGCGCCCACATCCTTAGCCACGCTTGTCAAGGAGATCTTGGTGGAGCTACAACCCCTGCTCCAGAAAAATAAAGCCACCGTGAAACTTGATATCCCCTCCACGTTGCCCCTTGTGCCTGTTGATCCTATGCAACTGCGGCGAGTCTATGAGAATTTGATCACCAACGCCCTCAAACACAATCGTCCCGGGATCACCATCACCCTGACGGCAGAGGAACAGGGAGATAGCCTTTACTGCACCGTCAAGGATAATGGCGTCGGCATCCGCCCTGACCAGCGATCGCACCTTTTTGATCTCTATTATCGTGGCGGTGCAAACCAGCATCGCACGGGCATTGGTTTAGGTCTGTATCTCTGCCGAGAAATTATTATCGCTCATGGGGGTGAAATCGGCGTCAAAGAGGGCGATGCGCAGGGAGCGACGTTTTGGTTTCGGATTCCCTTAGCCAACCCAATTTAGAGCATTGTTACCCTTGACAAACCCAAGGAAAAGCGAGAGACTTAAGGCCAACTTCATCGTTTTCTCCCGGTTTCCTGTAAAATGGCCAGTTGAACCTTTCTGTTTTAACTCAACTCTCGTGGGCGTTTGTGCATAGGTTCCCTTTTAGCCACGAAACTAGGATTGTTAAGACATGAAACATATCATCTGGCTTTTATCCCTCTGACCTGTCGCGGTGACTCCGCTACGGCACGTCAGAAAACTCTTACAACTCATACATTTATTTATTAGGAGCAATAGTGAGTCGTTATGTTGGGCAAACTCCGTGACCTCATGGGTCTAACCCCAGAGACTGACATCTACGATGAGGAATACCCTCAAGGAACGGCACGAACGCTAACCACGGAACCGGAGGTGGAACCGCTGCCCGCATCGCGGCCAACCCTGAGTCATGACTTTGACACTAGTCCGTCTCCCTCAGTTGCCACTGGTTCAGTGCCGACGGGATCAGCTCCTTCGAATGTGATTGGGATGCCCAATGCCGGTCGTTGGTGGGGGGCAGTGGCGGAAGTTTTGGTGATGCAGCCCCGCAGTTTTAGTGAAATGCCTGAGGTGATCAAGGCTCTTAAAGAGCGGAAGTCTGTGGTGCTAAATCTGACCTTGATGGAGCCGGAGCAAGCCCAACGCTCAGTGGATTTTGTTGCCGGTGCCACGTTCACGATTGATGGTCACCAAGAGCGTATTGGTGAAAGCATTTTCCTGTTTACACCGAGCTGTGTGCAAGTGAGTACGCAAGTGGGTGGCGTTCGCCCAGCTACCACACCTGTTGCCCCCCCACCCGCTTGGGGGATGAATGCCCAACAACAGCGTAGTGCCTAGGGTGCCGGCTCTTGGGATCATTGGCTGTGGCCGCATGGCGGAGGCAATGCTTTCGCGGTTGCTGGCAGATGGTCTCTTGCCAGAGCAGGTGTGGGTATCGGCGCGATCGCCTCAGCGGCAGCAGTATCTAGCCCACACCTATGGGGTCAGGGTGACAACGAACCTAGAAGTCGCTACAGCTGAAACGCTCCTACTGGCGGTCAAGCCACAGGTCTTTGCCGATATTGAGTCAGAACTGGCGGATACGCCGGTAGCTCAGGGCACTGGCGTTGCCCTTTCCATTATGGCAGGGATCAACAGTGGGCGGCTGCGGCGACTGTTTCCCCAGCGGTTGATCTTTCGGGCGATGCCGAATACACCAGCCCAAGTGGGCGCCGGCGTGATTGCCCTTGTTAGCGATAGTGCCGCCAGTGAACTGGAGATTCGCAAGATTAAGAATTTGTTAGGGGTACTGGGGCAGGTGGTGGCTGTCAGTGAAGGGCAAATGGACGCAGTCACCGCACTTTCTGGCTCAGGGCCTGCCTTCGTTGCCCTGATGGTGGAGGCACTATGCGATGCGGGGGTGGCAGTGGGGCTATCGCGATCGCTGACACAGGAACTCGTTTATGGCACAATAGCAGGCACAGTACAATTACTTAATGAGCGCGGGCTGCATCCGGCGCAACTCAAGGATGCGGTCACCAGTCCTGCGGGGACAACCATTGCGGGTCTCGAAGTACTGGAAGCTGCTGGTGTGCGTGGAACCCTCATGCAAACGGTAAAAGCGGCCTACGAGCGTGCCCAAGCCCTCAACTAAGTGCCTATGCCCAACTCTGCCACAACCGTTGACCCCCCCGCCATTGAAGGCTTAGATGTGAAGGTGGTGTTCATTGACTACTTTGCCTGTGTCACTGCCATCACTGCCTTGAGTTTGAGCCAAATTTGCCACTGGAGTCTGTTGTCTCCCCTGCCCTACCGTTGGGGACTAGTCGTGGGGGTCGTCGTGGGAGCGATCGCGGCCTATTGGCATCACACGAAAGTTCTGGCGGTGTCACTGCCACAAATGCCACAACTGGAGGCATGGCTGAGGAATAACGGCTATGGAAGTGTAGAGACCGACAATAATTTGGCGATTTACCGATCGCCCCAAAGCTGGCGACGCGGAGCCATTATTTTAGAAACCTTGGGCGATCGCCGGCGCGTGTACAGCCGCGCGGTTACCATTGGGCAACTACAACGGGACTTGGCTGAGGGTGGACTGTGACTGACTTTGGACGTGTGATTACCGCCATGATTACGCCATTTACAGAGGATGGCGCGATCGCCTACGATGTGGCGGCAGAACTGGCACAGCACCTTGTGGCCAACGGTTCCGATGGTATTGTTGTTTGCGGCACTACCGGCGAATCCCCCACCCTCACTTGGGAAGAGGAATTTCAACTCTTTCAAACAGTGCAGCAGGCTGTGGCAGGCAAAGCCAAGGTGATTGCAGGTACGGGTTCCAACTCCACTCGTGAAGCCATTCATGCCACGGCAAAGGCCGCAGAACTCGGCCTCGATGGTGCCCTCTTGGTGGTACCCTACTACAACAAACCCCCCCAAGAAGGACTCTATGCCCATTTTCAGGCGATCGCCAAGGCAGTGCCGGACTTTCCCCTCATGCTCTACAACATCCCCGGCCGTACAGGGCAAAATCTACTCCCTGAAACCGTCATCCGCCTTGCCGAATATCCCAACATTATTGCCATCAAAGAGGCCAGTGGCAACCTTGACCAAGCCAGCACCCTTCGTGCCCAGCTGCCGCCACATTTTCGCATTTACTCTGGGGATGATTCCCTAACGTTGCCATTGCTGGCCGTGGGTGGTTATGGTGTCGTCAGTGTGGCCAGTCACCTTGTTGGTCGACGGATTCAAGAGATGATCCAAGCTTTTATCCAAGGCGACACAGCAACAGCGACTGCTATTCATTGTCAACTATTGCCCCTGTTCAAGGTTTTATTTGTGACGACGAATCCGATTCCGATCAAAGCTGCCCTCAGCCTGCAAGGTTGGGCGGTGGGTGCTCCCCGACTGCCCCTCACGTCTGCGAGTGACGCTGTGATTGACCAATTGAAGCCTGTTTTAGATGCTCTTGGCCTACTGAAGTCTTAAGACAACGCTGGGCATTTCCCAAGCTGCACCTTTTTTGTTGTTTCATCGTAAGGAGACCTATGAGTCAATCCGCTGCAACTGCTGCCCTAAAAATTATTCCCCTCGGTGGGCTGCACGAAATTGGCAAGAACACCTGTGTTTTTGAATTCCAAGATGAAATTATTTTGCTGGACGCAGGGTTAGCTTTTCCCACTGATGGCATGCATGGGGTCAATATCGTCTTACCCGATATGACGTACCTGCGGCAAAACCGCGAAAAAATCAAGGGGATGATTGTGACCCATGGTCATGAAGATCACATTGGTGGCATCCCCTTTCATCTCAAGCAGTTTGATATTCCCGTCATCTATGGCCCTCGCCTTGCCATGGCGTTGCTGCAAGGGAAACTCGAAGAGGCAGGGGTTGGCGATCGCACCGAACTGCGCACGGTACAGCCGCGGGAGATGGTGCGTTTGGGCAAAAACTTCCTTGTGGAGTATATCCGCAATACCCATTCCATTGCCGATAGCTTCTCCGTGGCGATTCATACCCCCATTGGCGTGATTATCCACACCGGGGATTTCAAATTTGACTTTACCCCCGTTGATGGCGAGTGCTTTGACATTCAGCGGCTGGCAGAACATGGAGAAAAGGGGGTTCTCTGTCTCATTAGTGACTCCACCAACTCGGAAGTGCCCGGCCACACCCCCTCGGAGCGATCGGTGTTTCCCAACTTGGATCGTGCCTTTAGCCAAGCAGAGGGGCGGATTATTTTTACCACCTTTGCCTCTTCGGTACATCGCCTCAGTATGGCCTTGGAATTGGCGCAAAAGCATGGCCGCGTGGTTTCGGTCTTGGGGCGATCGATGCTCAATGTCATTGCCCATGCGCGGCAGTTGGGCTACATTCACTGCCCAGACGATCTCTTTGTGCCACTGCACATGATGCACAAGTACCCCGATCATCAGGTGATGTACCTGACCACTGGCTCCCAAGGGGAACCTCTGTCTGCTCTGACGCGGATTTCCAAAGGGGAACACAACAAAATTAAAATTCGCCCCGGCGATACTGTGATTCTCTCGGCTCACCCCATTCCGGGGAACACGATTGCCGTGGTCAACATGATCGATCGCCTGATGATGCAAGGCGCCAAAGTCATCTACGGTCGCGAACAGGGCATCCACGTCTCTGGCCATGCCTGCCAAGAGGATCAAAAGCTAATGCTGGCCTTGACGAAGCCCAAGTTCTTTTTGCCCGTACATGGCGAGCACCGCATGCTGGTGAAACATGCCCAAACGGCTCAGAGCATGGGCATTCCCCCGGAGAATATGGTGATTATTGACAACGGCGATGTGGTGGAACTCACCCGTGACTCGATTCGGGTCGTCGATAAGGTGCCTGCTGGTATTGAGTTACTGGATCGCGGTGGCATTGTCAAAGCCCATGTGCTGCAAGAGCGACAACAACTGGCTGAGGAAGGCATTATCACCGTGGCGGTGGCGGTGGGTACTGATGGCAGTCTGAAAGCTACTCCTGAAGTCCACCTGCGGGGTGTGGTCACGGCGATTGAGCCACAGGCTTGGCAGGCTTGGGTACATGCCACGGTCGAAACTGCTTTGAGCGATCGCTGGAGTGAATATGCCCGCAACGGCGATATCGATTGGGCAGGGGTCAAAGCCCACATTGAACGGGAACTGGTGCGACTGGTGCGCCGTGAACTTCAGGGCAATGCCTCAGTCCTATTGCTTCTGCAACCCATCGAAGTCACCCCCACTGTGACGACAGGAATTCGGCGGCGTCGCAGCACCGCTTCTGTGGTTGGCTAGCATCAAGCCCCTTGGGCAGGAGAAGGTGCCTATTTTGTAGGGCATCCCTGCCCGTTTATTTTTGTTGCCGCTGCGCTAGCTAGCGTTGAAACGCTCGGGGGCTTTCAGTTGATTTCTTGCCGAGCAATAACCCCTCAACACGTTCAACTGATTAGGAAGCAACTCAACCATAGTTAACAACTAAAGCTAGAATTACAATAACTGACTAGTACCAATGTCGCAAATAAAAACTGTGGCGCGCAATGGATATTGATTACTTTGATCTTAATTCGATGACTACTGCAGCTCAGCATCCTGACCCTTGTGTGCGTCGGCAGGTAGCGCAGTCTGCTACTACTTCACCAAACATTTTGCGGATGTTGGCCAATGACCCCCATGAAAAAGTGCGCCTTGCGGTTGCTGCCAATGGCAATACCCCTGCTGAAGTCCTAGAGGCTTGGCTATCGGAAGCTCAAAGCAATAAACCGTTAGCAAAAGCTCTTGCCCAGAACCTCAGTGCATCCCATACTCTCCTGACAACTTTAGCACAACATCCAGCGGCCAATGTCCGCCGTAAAGTGGCGATGAATCCCCAGACCCCTCCAGCGACCCTCTATAAACTAGCTGAGGAATTTCCGGCGGCAGTAGCTCGCAATCCTGGGATGAAACTCCTTGTGCTCCAAGACAGTGAACGACAGAGCATTAGTGATGAAACCTTAATACGAATATTAAAGCTTACAGAGCCGCCGACTTGGGCATTGACAGTTGCAGTTCAGCGTCAAAGCGCAAAAGTAAGACAGCAGGCGGCTAGGGCAACAACGATTCTTCCTGAACTCCTCGAAACCCTTGCGAAGGATGAGAATAGGGATGTCCGCCAAGCGGTAGCGGGGAACCCGAATACTCCTGCTTCTGTTTTGGAAACCCTTGCGAAGGATTTGTATTTGGATGTTCGTGAAGCAGTAGCGGGGAACCCGAATACTCCTGCTTCTGTTTTGGAAATCCTTGCTGAGGATGAGGATAGCGATGTCCGCAGAGCAGTAGCGGGGCACCCGAATACTCCTGCTTCTGTTTTGGAAACCCTTGCGAAGCATTGGTATGTCCGCGCAGCAGTAGCGGGGAACCCGAATACCCCTGTCTCACTCCTCGAAACCCTTGCGAAGGAGAACGATTTGATTGTCTGCGGAGCAGTAGCGGGGAACCCCAATACTCCTGCTTCTGTTTTGGAAACCCTTGCGAAGCATTGGTATGTCCGCGCAGCAGTAGCACGGAACCCGAATACCCCTGTCTCACTCCTCGAAACCCTTGCGAAGGAGAACGATTTGATTGTCTGCGGAGCAGTAGCGAGGAACCCCAATACTCCTGCTTCTGTTTTGGAAACCCTTGCTGAGGATGAGGATAGCGATGTCCGCCAAGCGGTAGCGGGGAACCCGAATACTCCTGCTTCTGTTTTGGAAACCCTTGCTGAGGATGAGGATAGCGATGTTCGCCAAGCGGTAGCGGGGAACCCGAATACTCCTGCTTCTGTTTTGGAAACCCTTGCTGAGGATGAGGATAGCGATGTTCGCAGAGCAGTAGCGAGGAACCCCAATACTCCTGCTTCTGTTTTGGAAACCCTTGCGAAGCATTGGTATGTCCGCGCAGCAGTAGCACGGAACCCGAATACCCCTGTCTCACTCCTCGAAACCCTTGCGAAGGAGAACGATTTGATTGTCTGCGGAGCAGTAGCGAGGAACCCCAATACTCCTGCTTCTGTTTTGGAAACCCTTGCTGAGGATGAGGATAGCGATGTCCGCCAAGCGGTAGCGGGGAACCCGAATACTCCTGCTTCTGTTTTGGAAACCCTTGCTGAGGATGAGGATAGCGATGTTCGCCAAGCGGTAGCGGGGAACCCCAATACTCCTGCTTCTGTTTTGGAAACCCTTGCGAAGGATGAGGATAGCGATGTCCGCAGAGCAGTAGCAGAAAGACCTGAAATTGTTTCGTTGATTGAGGAGGCTAAGAGCAACGACACCTCTACCATCCGACTAGCAGAGCTAGCTAGCCACTTTTATACGGGTGTTTGCGCAGCAGTAGCACGGAACCCGAATACTCCTGCTTCTGTTTTGGAAATCCTTGCTGAGGATGAGGATAGCGATGTCCGCAGAGCAGTAGCAGAAAGACCTGAAATTGTTTCGTTGATTGAGGAGGCTAAGAGCAACGACACCGCTACCATCCGACTAGCAGAGCTAGCTAGCCACTTTTATACGGATGTTCGCGCATCAGTAGCGGGGAACCCGAAGACGCCTACTTATGCCCTCGAAATCCTTGCTGAGGATGAAGCTCAGGATGTTCGCGCGGCAGTAGCGGGGAACCCGAAGACGCCTACCTATGCCCTCGAAATCCTTGCGAAGGATGAATATGAGGCTCAGGATGTTCGCGCATCAGTAGCGGGGAACCCGAATACCCCTGTCTCACTCCTCGAAACCCTTGCGAAGGATAAGGAGAGTGATGTTCGCCAAGCGGTAGCGGGGAACCCCAATACTCCTGCTTCTGTTTTGGAAACCCTTGCGAAGGATTTGTATTTGGATGTTCGTGAAGCAGTAGCGGGGAACCCCAATACTCCTGCTTCTGTTTTGGAAATCCTTGCTGAGGATGAGGCTCAGGATGTTCGCGCAGCAGTAGCGGGGAACCCGAATACCCCTGTCTCACTCCTCGAAACCCTTGCGAAGGCTGAGGATAGCGATGTCCGCAGAGCAGTAGCGGGGAACCCCAATACTCCTGCTCCTGTTTTGGAAACCCTTGCTGAGGATGAGGCTCAGGATGTTCGCGCAGCAGTAGCGGGGAACCCGAATACCCCTGTCTCACTCCTCGAAACCCTTGCGAAGGCTGAGGATAGCGATGTCCGCAGAGCAGTAGCGGGGAACCCCAATACTCCTGCTTCTGTTTTGGAAACCCTTGCGAAGGATGAGGATAGCGCTGTTCGCAGAGCAGTAGCAGAAAGACCTGAAATTGTTTCGTTGATTGAGGAGGCTAAGAGCAACGACACCGCTACCATCCGACTAGCAGAGCTAGCTAGCCACTTTTGTACGGATGTTCGCGCAGCAGTAGCGGGGAACCCGAATACTCCTGCTTCTGTTTTGGAAACCCTTGCGAAGGATGAGGATTGGGATGTTCGTAAAGCAGTAGCAGAAAGACCTGAAATTGTTTCGTTGATTGAGGAGGCTAAGAGCAACAACACCGCTACCATCCGACTAGCAGAGCTAGCTAGCCACTTTTGTACGGATGTTCGCGCAGCAGTAGCGGGGAACCCGAAGACGCCTACCTATGCCCTCGAAATCCTTGCTGAGGATGAAGCTCAGGATGTTCGCGCGGCAGTAGCGGGCAACCCGAAGACGCCTACCTATGCCCTCGAAATCCTTGCTGAGGACGAGGCTCAGGATGTTCGCGCAGCAGTAGCGGTCAACCCGAAGACGCCTGCCTCTGCCCTCGAAACCCTTGCGAAGGATAAGGAGAGTGATGTTCGCGCATCAGTAGCGTGGAAGCCCAATACTCCTGCTTCTGTTTTGGAAACCCTTGCGAAGGATTTGTATTTGGATGTCCGCCAAGTGGTAGCGGCGAACCCCAATACTCCTGCTTCTGTTTTGGAAACCCTTGCTGAGGATTGGTATGTCCGCGCGGCAGTAGCGGGGAACCCCAATACTCCTGCTTCTGTTTTGGAAACCCTTGCTGAGGATAAGGAGAGTGATGTTCGCAGAGCAGTAGCGTGGAAGCCCAATACTCCTGCTCCTGTTTTGGAAACCCTTGCTGAGGATAAGGAGAGTGATGTTCGCAGAGCAGTAGCGTGGAAGCCCAATACTCCTGCTCCTGTTTTGGAAACCCTTGCTGAGGATAAGGAGAGTGATGTTCGCAGAGCAGTAGCGGGGAACCCCAATACTCCTGCTCCTGTTTTGGAAACCCTTGCGAAGGATGAGTATTGGGCTGTTCGCGCAGCAGTAGCGGGGAACCCCAATACTCCTGCTTCTGTTTTGGAAACCCTTGCGAAGGATTGGTATTGTCGTGAAGCAGTAGCGGGGAACCCGAGTACCCCTGTCTCACTCCTCGAAACCCTTGCGAAGGATTCGTATTGTCGTGAAGCAGTAGCGGGGAACCCGAAGACTCCTGTCTCACTCCTCGAAACCCTTGCTGAGGATAAGGAGAGTGATGTCCGCCAAGCAGTAGCGGGGAACCCGAATACCCCTGTCTCACTCCTCGAAACCCTTGTGAAGGATAAGGAGAGTAATGTTCGTGAAGCAGTAGCGTGGAACCCGAATACCCCTGTCTCACTCCTCGAAACCCTTGCGAAGGAGAACGATTTGATTGGCTGCATAGCAATAGCAGTAGCAAAAAGACTGTTGATTGAGGAGGCTAAGAGCAACGACACTGCTACCACCCGATTAGCAGAGCTAGCTAGCCACTTTTATACGTTTTATATTTATACGGATGTTCGCGCAGCAGTAGCGGGGAACCCCAATACTCCTGCTCCTGTTTTGGAAACCCTTGCGAAGGATTTGTATTTGGATGTTCGCCAAGCGGTAGCGGGGAACCCCAATACTCCTGCTTCTGTTTTGGAAACCCTTGCGAAGGATTGGTATTGTCGTGAAGCAGTAGCAAGAAGACCTGAAATTGCTGCTTTAATCACGGAAGCTAACAGTGGCAACACTTCTACAGACCGACTAGCTGAACTAGCTAGCCACTTTTGTACGGATGTTCGTGAAGCAGTAGCGGGGAACCCGAAGACTCCTGTCTCACTCCTCGAAACCCTTGCGAAGGATTCGTATTGTCGTGAAGCAGTAGCGGGGAACCCGAAGACTCCTGTCTCACTCCTCGAAACCCTTGCGAAGGCTGAGGATAGCGATGTCCGCCAAGCAGTAGCGGGGAACCCCAATACTCCTGCTTCTGTTTTGGAAACCCTTGCTGAGGATGAGGAGAGTGATGTCCACCAAGCAGTAGCGGGGAACCCCAATACTCCCGCCTCTGCCCTCGAAACCCTTGCTGAGGATGAGGATAGCGATGTTCGCAGAGCAGTAGCACGGAACCCCAATACTCCCGCCTCTGCCCTCGAAACCCTTGCTGAGGATGAGGATAGCGATGTTCGCAGAGCAGTAGCACGGAACCCCAATACTCCTGCTTCTGCCCTCGAAACCCTTGCTGAGGATGAGGATAGCGATGTTCGCAGAGCAGTAGCACGGAACCCCAATACTCCTGCTTCTGTTTTGGAAACCCTTGCGAAGGATTGGTATTGTCGTGAAGCAGTAGCAAGAAGACCTGAAATTGCTGCTTTAATTACGGAAGCTAACAGTGGCAACACTTCTACAGACCGACTAGCCGAACTAGCTAGCCACTTTTGTACGGATGTTCGTAAAGCAGTAGCGGGGAACCCCAATACTCCTGCTTCTGTTTTGGAAACCCTTGCGAAGGATTGGTATTGTCGTGAAGCAGTAGCAAGAAGACCTGAAATTGCTGCTTTAATTACGGAAGCTAACAGTGGCAACACTTCTACAGACCGACTAGCCGAACTAGCTAGCCACTTTTGTACGGATGTCCGCCAAGCAGTAGCGGGGAACCCCAATACTCCTGCTTCTGTTTTGGAAACCCTTGCGAAGGATGAGGATAGGGATGTTCGCAGAGCAGTAGCGGGGAACCCGAAGACGCCTACCTATGCCCTCGAAACCCTTGCGAAGGATGAGGATAGGGATGTTCGCGCAGCAGTAGCGGGGAACCCCAATACTCCTGTCTCACTCCTCGAAACCCTTGCGAAGGATTGGTATTTGAGTGTTCGTGAAGCAGTAGCAGAAAGACCTGAAATTGTTTGGTTGATTGAAGAGGCTAAGAGGAACGACACCGCTACCATCCGACTAGCAGAGCTAGCTAGCCACTTTTGGACGGATGTTCGCGCAGCAGTAGCGGGGAACCCCAATACTCCTGCTTCTGTTTTGGAAACCCTTGCGAAGGAGAACGATTGGACTGTCCGCAGAGCAGTAGCAGAAAGACCTGAAATTGTTTCGTTGATTGAAGAGGCTAAGAGGAACGACACCGCTACCATCCGACTAGCAGAGCTAGCTAGCCACTTTTGGACGGATGTTCGCGCAGCAGTAGCGGGGAACCCCAATACTCCTGCTTCTGCCCTCGAAACCCTTGCGAAGGATGAGGATAGGGATGTTCGCAGAGCAGTAGCGGGGAACCCCAATACTCCTGCTTCTGTTTTGGAAACCCTTGCGAAGGATTCGTATTGTCGTGAAGCAGTAGCGGGGAACCCCAATACTCCTGCTCCTGTTTTGGAAACCCTTGCGAAGGATGAGGATAGGGATGTTCGCAGAGCAGTAGCGGGGAACCCCAATACTCCTGCTCCTGTTTTGGAAATCCTTGCTGAGGATGAGGATAGCGATGTTCGCAGAGCAGTAGCGGGGAACCCCAATACTCCTGCTTCTGTTTTGGAAACCCTTGCGAAGGATAAGGGGAGTAGTGTTCGTGAAGCGGTAGCACAGAACCCCAATACTCCTGCTTCTGTTTTGGAAACTCTTGCGAAGGATAAGGGGAGTAGTGTTCGTGAAGCGGTAGCACAGAACCCCAATACTCCTGCTTCTGCCCTCGAAACCCTTGCTGAGGATGAGGATAGATATGTTCGCAGAGTGGTAGCGCGGAACCCCAATACCCCTGTCTCACTCCTCAAAACCCTTGCGAAGATGAACAAATATTTTGTCCACTTCCTCAAAACCTTTACGAAGGAGAACGATTGGATTGGCCGCATAATATCAGCAGAAATCCGCATAGCAATAGCAGAAATACTTGAAATTGTTTCGTTGATTGAGGAGGCTGAGAGCAACGACACCGCTACCATCCGACTAGCAAAGCTAGCTAGCCACTTTTGTACATATGTTCGCAGAGCAGTAGCGGGGAACCCGAAGACTCCTGTCTCACTCCTCGAAACCCTTGCGAAGGATAAGAATAAGTATGTCCGTGAAGCAGTAGCGTGGAACCCCAATACTCCTGCTTCTGCCCTCGAAACCCTTGCTGAGGATGAGGAGAGTAGTGTTCGTGAAGCGGTAGCACAGAACCCCAATACTCGTGCTTCTGCCCTCGAAACCCTTGCAGAAGTAGCGGAAAACCCCAATACTCGTGCTTCTGCCCTCGAAACCCTTGCAGAAGTAGCGGGCAACCCCAATACTCCTGCTTCTGTTTTGGAAATCCTTGCTGAGGATGAGGATAGCGATGTTCGCAGAGCAGTAGCGTTGAACCCGAATACTCCTGTCTCGCTCCTCGAAACCCTTGCGAAGGATATGGAGGAGTATGTCCGCACAGGAGTAGCGGGGAACCCGAATACCCCCGTCTCACTCCTCGAAACCCTTGCTGAGGATGAGGATAGCGATGTTCGCAGAGCAGTAGCGGGGAACCCTAATACTCCTGCTTCTGTTTTGGAAGCCCTTGCGAAGGATTGGTATTTGGATGTTCGCGCAGCAGTAGCGCGGAACCCCAATACTCCTGCTTCTGTTTTGGAAATCCTTGCTGAGGATGAGGATAGCGATGTTCGCAGAGCAGTAGCGTTGAACCCGAATACTCCTGTCTCGCTCCTCGAAACCCTTGCGAAGGATATGGAGGAGTATGTCCGCACAGGAGTAGCGGGGAACCCGAATACCCCCGTCTCACTCCTCGAAACCCTTGCTGAGGATGAGGATAGCGATGTTCGCAGAGCAGTAGCGGGGAACCCTAATACTCCTGCTTCTGTTTTGGAAGCCCTTGCGAAGGATTGGTATTTGGATGTTCGCGCAGCAGTAGCGGGGAACCCCAATACTCCTGCTTCTGTTTTGGAAACCCTTGCGAAGGATAAGGAAAGTGATGTCCGCAGAGCAGTAGCAAGAAGACCTGAAATTGCTGCTTTAATCACGGAAGCTAACAGTGGCAACACTTCTACAGACCGACTAGCCGAACTAGCTGGCCACTTTTGTACGGATGTTCGCGCAGCAGTAGCGCGGAACCCTAATACTCCTGCTTCTGTTTTGGAAACCTTTGCGAAGGAGAACGATTGGACTGTCCGCGTGGCAGTAGCGCGGAACCCCAATACTCCTGCTTCTGCCCTCGAAACCCTTGCGAAGGATGAGGATAGTGATGTCCGCGCAGCAGTAGCACGGAACCCGAATACTCCTGCTTCTGTTTTGGAAAACCTTGCTGAGGATGAGGATAGCGATGTCCGCAGAGCAGTAGCAGAAAGACCTGAAATTGTTTCGTTGATTGAGGAGGCTAAGAGCAACGACACCGATACCATCCAACTAGCAGAGCTAGCTAGCCACTTTTGTACGGATGTTCGCGCAGCAGTAGCGGGGAACCCCAATACTCCTGCTTCTGTTTTGGAAATCCTTGCTGAGGATGAGGATAGCGATGTCCGCAGAGCAGTAGCGGGGAACCCGAATACTCCTGCTTCTGTTTTGGAAACCCTTGCGAAGGATGGGGATAGGGATGTTCGCAGAGCAGTAGCGAGCAACCCGAATACTCCTGCTTCTGTTTTGGAAACCCTTGCGAAGGATTGGTATTTGGATGTTCGCGCAGCAGTAGCGCGGAACCCGAATACTCCTGCTTCAGAGCAGTAGCGGGGAACCCCAATACTCCTGCCTCTGCCCTCGAAACCCTTGCGAAGGATGGGGATAGGGATGTTCGCAGAGCAGTAGCGAGCAACCCCAATACTCCTGCTTCTGTTTTGGAAGCCCTTGCTGAGGATGAGGATAGCGATGTCCGCAGAGCAGTAGCGGGGAACCCCAATACTCCTGCTTCTGTTTTGAGAACCCTTGCTATGGATGAGAATTGGGATGTTCGCAGAGCAGTAAAGGAGAACCCCAATAATCCTGCCTCATTCTTCGCAACCCTAGAAGATTTCTTGCCATTCTTAGAGTGGCTAGGTCTCAATCGAGGATAGTCGCACTTTTCCTTGGGGCGTGCGGAGAATTTGGGGCACAGAAATCCATTTCTTGGGGCATTTGTAGGCGCTGCACTGCTGTTTGAGCCATTGGCTGAGTTCCTCAGGGGAGGAGTCTCCCACATAGAGGGCAATGACTTGTTCGCCCCAGAGGGGGTCGGGTGCGCCATAGATATGGATGTCTTGGACAAGGCCACTGTTAAGGAGTAAGGTCTCTAACTCTTCGGGGTAGATATTCTCGCCACCACTGATGATTTTGCGGCTGCTGCGTCCCAAAATGTAGAGGCGATCGCCCCGCCATTCGCCGCGATCGTCTGTTTGGAAAATTTTCTCCCGAAATACCTGGGGGTAGTAGCCGAGGGCAAGGGAGGCGGCCTGAATCTGAATCTCGCCCGTAGGGGTTAAAGCAATCTGGGCATGGGGTAAGACCTGACCACAGGAGCGATCGCCCGCCAAAAATTCCCCCTGCCGTTGGGCACAGATCATGCCAGCAGTTTCTGTCATGCCATAACTGAGACATAGAGGCAAGCGCTGGGTTGCTGCTTCCTCTAATAGTTGCGACCAAGTGGGGCCACCGCCCACGAAAATGCCCCTTAAATCCGCTAGCCATGGCAGAGGGTCTGCAAGCACCTGTTGCAGTTGCCGCGGTACCAGAGACAGCCACAGATCAACATTGGCAGGAGGTGCCGTTTGCCGTAGATCCCGTAGATGGGTACCGAGATAGAGTTCTCCACCACTCCAGAGCGATCGCACCACGGGCATGAGACCACTGACATGGTACAAGGGCAAAATACTCAGACAGTAAATCGCCCCTTGTTGCAAATGGCGTTGCAGCCCCATCACTGCCGCCTGAAGGGTCGCCACCGTGTGAATTGCCCAGCGCAACCGCCCTTGAGTGCCGCCAGTGGGAATCAGAATCCAGCCCTGGGGCAATGGTTCTCCAGAACCTTGGGGGTCGAGGGGGGGCACCGTTCCCCAAGCCATGAAATTCTGGGGTAGGATCGCTGCCACCTGCTGCCACTCTTGGGACTGCCAGTGGGGATTGGCCAGTAATAGAGGCGTCCCTGTGGAGAGCGCTGCGAGAAAACCACTGAGAAACGAGAGGGGATCGGGTTCTGCGAGAACGAGGAGAGTGGGTTGTTGCTCTTGGAGTTGCTCTTGATAGTTGGCTAATTGCTCGAGGAGTCTGGCGGTAGCAATGTGCCATTGTCCGTTGTGGGGATACCACAGCCAGTGGGGGGCAATACTCGTAAGGTTTTGTAACAAATTTGTCCTACCCCTCCCTAAACCAATAGGTAAAATCAAAGGATAAAGGAGTGCGTTTAGGAGACAGCAGCCTGACTATTCAACAGATGCAACGGGTAGCCGCAATTGCTGACCCTAGCCTTAAACTAGCATGGACCGCAGCCTATGCCGCCGACGATCGCAAGGGAGTGGATATCTGCCTTTTGGATGTGAGTGGTGTGTCCTACCTCACCGATTACTTTGTGATCATTACGGGACTCTCAAAAACCCAAGTGCGCGCCATTTATCAAGGGATTGAGGAGGCGGCTCTTGAACATTGCCAACGCCAACCCCAACATATTGAAGGCCAAGCGGAATGTTCATGGGTGCTGATGGACTACGGTGATGTGATTGTCCATGTGCAGTTGCCCAAGGAACGTCAATACTACAACCTTGAGGCCTTTTGGGGCCACGCCCAACGCATTCCCTTTGAGTCACTAGTGACCACCTAGCCGATGCAGCCCTCTTGGTGGCAGTGGATTCTTTTGATCTTGCCACTGGTGGCGATCGCCAGCTTTATCCTCACCGCGGCCTCAATACAAATTCATGCTTGGGGACTGAGTTGGGTCTGGGCAGTAGTCGTGCTGATTCTGCTGCTGTGGCGGTGGGGGGTTGCCCATTGGCTCAAGGGTCAGCCGACAGAGATTGACCCCCGTCCCTTTGATTTGCCAAGAAGCAGTGATTCAGAAACGGCTCAACGCGCCCTGAAGATTCTCCAACACACCCTTGAGCAGAGTCGTCAAGACCCACCCCCTTGGGAAAATTGGCCACTCTTTTGGCAGCGGGCACAAACCCTCGTCAGTGAGATTGCCAAGGTCTATTATCCCAATGCTCAGCGTCCCCTGCTGCAAATCTATGTGCCCCAAGCCTACCGCCTCTTGCGGGACACGATTGATGATGTGGATCGCTGGCTGGAAACCCTCAACCCAATTTTGTCGCGGGTAACTGTGGGGCAGGCAGTGCGCGCCTATGAACTTTCACGGCAGGTGGCACCCGTTGCGCGTTGGGGCTTTACGGCTTGGAATTGGGCGCAGTGGCTCCTCAATCCAAGTGTGGCGATTACCAAAACCTTTACCCAAGAGCAGCAGCAAAAGGCCAATCAAGCCCTGATTGCTAACTTGGGGCTCACCCTGCGGGAACAGGTGCTCAAGGCCTTGGGACTGCGGGCGATCGCCCTCTACAGTGGCAGCCTCACCCAACTGGAATTACCCACCCCGCGCACAGATACAGGCACATTACAGGACATTTTAGAGCAGAGTCTGCCCCTTGCCCGTGCCGAAACTGAGCCTGTGAACGTCTTTCTCGTGGGTCGCACCGGCGCAGGCAAAAGTAGCCTGATCAATAGTTTATTTGCTGCCCCCACCACCCGTGTTTCCCCCTTGCCCAACACAAACGAGATCCGGCAATACCGTTGGCAGCAGGATTTGACCCTGTGGGATACCCCCGGCTACGAAGATATTCGCGGTGCCGATATTCAAGCTCGCCTGCGGGAATTACTGCCGCGCATGGATGTAGTGCTGCTGCTGACCCCAGCGCTGGATCCTGCCCTTGCCCCGGACATCACCGCCCTGCAATTGATTCGCCAAGAGGTGAGGGACTTGCCGATTGTGGTGGCGGTCACCCAAGTGGATCGGCTACGCCCCCTGCGGGAATGGCATCCCCCCTACGACTGGCAACGGGGTACCCGTCCCAAGGAAGTGAGTATTCGCGAGGCGGTGGCCTATCGCCAAGAACAGTTGGGCACCTATACGCCCCATATTTTGCCGATTGTCAACGGCACTGAAGAACGCATGGCTTGGGGACTCGATGCCCTCAGTGATACCCTTGTGAATTTAATTGCCCCCGCCAAGCAGATCCGCATGGCTCGCTGGCTTAGCGATCGCCAGACACGGCTTCACGCTGCTTCTCGCCTCATTGACACCTATTGCCACCGCATCACCACCAGTCAGGGCATTACCGATTTGCTCAAGCGACCAGTGCTCCAGTTTCTTTCGACCATGCTCACGGGGTCTCCCGCCGCTGCATGGCTCCTCGCTGAACAACTGCCCCTAGAACACCTGCCGGTGATTCTTTGTAAATTGCAACTGGCCTATGAACTCTACACGCTGTTGCAAAATGCCAGCGATCGCATCGAGGTACCAACGCGCCCCTTTGATCTGAAAACCTTGGCTCCCTTGCTGCTACAACGTCGTAGCCCCCTCAATCAAGACACTTGGGCAACGGGACACACCCTCGTAGAGTTTTGGACACAGCCTGAGCCACCTCTGACGCTGATGGCGCGCTATGAGGACTATTGGCAGCGCTTTGGTATGGTTCCAGAAAAATAGACGAAGATAAAGAAAGGATAAAAACTGTTCATCTCCTCACCCGCCATGACCTCCTCCAATGCCTCCTCCCCCATGGATCGTGAATCAGTTTGGCATGCTCTGAGTGCTGATGAAGTCATTAGCCGCTTGGGGAGCGATCGCCAACAGGGACTGAGTTCTGCAGAAGTGCAACGGCGACAAGCCCAATATGGCCGCAATGAACTCGTTGACAATGGCCGCCGCCCGCGCTGGCAGATTTTCATTGATCAGTTTCGCAATGTCATGCTGATCATGCTGCTCGTGGTGGCCTTCATCTCTGGCACATTGGAGATTCTCGAATCCCTCGAAGAAAACACCATCCCCTTCCCCAAGGACGCAACTGCAATTCTGGTGGTGGTGATTCTCAATGCCATTCTAGGTTATGTCCAAGAAGCCCGTGCTGAAGAGGCACTCGCTGCGCTGAAAAGTATGGCGGCGCCCAAGGTGCGTGTCCTGCGCGAGGGCAAGGTCATGGAAATTGATTCCCCTGAACTGGTGGTTGGGGACATTTTCTTTTTGGAAGCGGGGGTCAAAGTAGCTGCCGATGGTCGCCTCCTTGAAGCGGTCAACCTGCAAATCCGCGAGGCAGCACTCACCGGTGAAGCAGAAGCCGCCAGTAAAAATGCTGCGCAAATCTTGCCCCTTGATACGGAACTGGGCGATCGCGCCAATCTAGTCTTTGCGGGCACAGAGGTCAACCAAGGGCGAGGAGCCGCCATCGTCACCGCGATCGGCATGGACACTGAACTAGGGAAAATTGCCGCTGCCCTGCAAGGGGTGGAGCAGGAACCCACACCCCTGCAAAAACGGATGACCGAGCTGGGCAATCGCCTAGTCGCCATTGCGTTGGTGCTGGTGAGCATTGTCGTGATTGCTGGGGGTCTCTACGATCCCTCACTGCTGCCGCATCTCATTGAAGTCTCCCTCAGTATGGCGGTGGCCGTCGTCCCCGAAGGCTTGCCCGCCGTGATTACCGTCACCCTTGCATTGGGAACACAACGGATGGTGAAACGCCATGCCCTGATTCGGCGGCTGCCGGCCGTGGAGACACTGGGGAGTGTGACAACGATCTGCTCGGATAAAACGGGTACCCTCACCCAAAACAAAATGGTGGTGCAGGCAGTGGCTACTACCTTCTATCGCGCCAAGGTGAGCGGCAATGGCTATGAACCCAAGGGCGACTTTTACGACGCCAATACCGATGACGCCTCAGCATTATACGAACGGCACCTACTGCTACTGGCAGGGGCACTGTGTAATGATGCCTTGCTCAAACAACACGCAGCCGAATGGGTGATTCTCGGCGACCCGACCGAAGGCTCTCTCCTGCCCTTGGCCGCTAAAGGGGGGATTGACCTCAAAGCATTGCAGGAAACGGCGGAGCGGGTCGCGGAGTTTCCCTTTGATGCCGATCGCAAGCGCATGAGTACGTTCTACCGCAGTGAGTCCGTTCCTGCGATTGCCGCCAAGGAACCCTACTGGATGATTACCAAAGGGTCACCCGAACTGACCTTGGAACGCTGTCAATGGCGGCAGGTGGGTCGCGACATTCAACCCCTAACACTGGCCGATCGCCAAGAGATTCTCGCCCAAAACGATCGCTTTGCCGCTCAAGGGCTGCGGGTCTTGGGCATTGCCCATCGCTACTGGTCAGCGCTGCCACCAGCGGAGAGTGTAGACACCAGTGAGCAGGATTTGATCTGGTTGGGGCTAGTGGGCATTCTTGATCCCCCCCGTCCAGAGGTACTGGCGGCCGTCGCCACCTGTTGCACTGCTGGGATTCGCCCGATTATGATTACGGGGGATCATCAACTGACGGCACAGGCGATCGCCAGTCAAATTGGTATCTGTCAGTGGGGCGATCAGGCGCTAACCGGTCGAGACCTCGAAAAAATGAGTCCCGCAGAACTGGATGCAGCAACCCTGACCGTCAATGTCTATGCGCGGGTGTCTCCAGAACACAAACTGCGGATTGTGAAATCCTTGCAACGTCACGGTGAAATTGTGGCCATGACCGGTGATGGCGTCAATGATGCCCCTGCCCTCAAACAGGCCGACATTGGCGTAGCCATGGGGATTACGGGGACGGATGTCACCAAGGAAGCCAGCGATATGGTGCTCTTGGATGATAACTTTGCCACCATTGTCGCCGCTACCGAGGAAGGGCGAGTGATCTACAGCAATATTCGTCGCTTTATTAAATACATTCTCGGCTCCAACATTGGTGAGGTGATCACGATTGCCTGCTCACCCCTACTGGGACTAGGAGGTGTGCCTCTAACGCCCTTGCAAATCCTCTGGATGAACTTGGTGACGGATGGCCTGCCTGCCCTTGCCCTTGCTGTTGAGCCGGGGGATCCCGATGTCATGAAGCGTCCTCCGGTTAAACCCAATGAAAGTATTTTCAGCCGTGGCTTGGGTTCCTATATGATTCGTGTCGGTTTGATCTTGGCGATCGTCGGCATCTCCCTGATGGTATGGGCCTACAGCTACACCGCTGAACATCTGGAAGGAGGACTCGATCCAAGACGTTGGACAACCATGGTTTTTACCACCCTCTGTCTCGCTCAAATGGGTCATGCCCTTGCCGCCCGTTCCAGTACACGGCTGACGCTTGAAATGAGCCCCACCTCCAACCTCTTTGTTTGGGGATCAGTCATTTTGACAACGATTCTGCAACTCCTGCTGATCTACGCCTCCCCCTTGCGACGGTTCTTTGGTACCTATCTGCTCTCGGGAACTGAGCTAGCCGTGTGCATCGGCTTTAGCACCCTTGTCTTTGTGTGGGTGGAGCTAGAGAAACTGGTGTTGCGGCTATTCAACAAAGGCCAAGAACTAAAATTATTAGAGTAGTGTCTCTAGGTTGACTCAGGGTTTGGTTGGATGCGCATTCTCCTCGTAGAAGATGATCCAGAGCAACTAGAGCCGCTGAGCACTGCCCTCTCCCACGTGGGGCATCTGGTGGATGGAGTTCAGGAGGGAGAAACAGCCCAATGGCTGATGCAGGAAAAAACCTATGACTTGCTGATTTTGGACTGGATGCTACCGAAAGTCAGTGGCCTCGAACTGTGTAGCCAGTACCGTCAACAGGGGAAGAGCACACCCATACTGTTGCTCACCGCCAAAGATACCACTGCTGACAAAGTGATGGGGCTAGATGCGGGTGCCGATGATTATTTGATCAAGCCCGTGGATGTGATGGAACTGTTGGCGCGGGTGCGTGCCCTTGGCCGGCGATCGCCCCAATGGCTAGGCGATCAATTGTATCTGCAAGATTTAGTCTTAGATTTGCCCTCAATGACACTCCAACGGGGCGATCGCACGATCGTGCTCTCCACAAGGGAATACCAGTTTTTGGAGTTTTTTCTGCGTCATCCGGGGCAAGTCATTAGTCGCGAACAACTGGAACTGAACCTTTGGGAGTGGGACAATCAACCAGAAAGTAACGCCGTCAGTACCCAAATTCGCCGCTTGCGCCTGCGCCTAGGGGAGCTGGGGTGTGCCGATTGGCTAGAGACCATCTACGGTATGGGCTACCGCCTACAAGCCAGTTCCTAGAACGATGCTGAAGGGATTATGCCTAAAGGTTCAAGGATGGCAGCGACTGCCCCCCACCCAACGGGGCATTGTCATCATTGCCCTACCTGTGTGCTGTCTCTTGAGTACTGTGGGGGTGTTGATTTGGCTCAGTGCTAGCATTGCGGACTACGAAGGATGGGTGCGCCATACGCAACGGGTGCAGCTTGAGGGACGGGAGCTATTAAATCACCTCATTGATGCTGAAACAGGGGTGCGCGGCTATCATCTCACGCGACAGGTGGGCTTTCTCGAACCGTACTACACTGCTGCCGCCCAATTGCCCTTAACCCTTGAGAATTTAGAGGTACTGATCAGCGATAACCCACACCAGTTAGAGCACTTTCGGCACTTCAAATCCTTAGTAGAAGAAACTTTTCACTTGTTAGCACAGCAACTGGAGGACGCCCCCAACCTTTCTCTAGCAGAGACGGAGCAACGACTCTACTTTTATCGGCAATTGGAGCAAGCAAAACAGGCAATGGATCGTTCCCGTGTTGCTATTAACGCCTTCATGAGCGAAGAAGATCGCCTTTTGGCCGATCGCCAACAACATTTAGAGGCGCTGCGGCAGATCAATACCGTTGTGCTCCTATTGGCGGTGGTGGTGGGGTTGGGCAGTAGTGGTTTAGCAATTCATTGGTTTTGCCAACTCTATCAGGAAGTGGATCTGCGGGGACAGCGTCTTGAGGCCGCCTGCGATCGCCTAGCTCGATTTACGGCCAATGCTTCCCACGAACTGCGAGCACCCATTGCAGCAATTCTCAGCCATGCCCAAGTCGGACTCCTGCTGGCTCGACAAGCCCCTGAGCAGTCCCTACCTCGGCTAGAAAAAGTGGCCACGCTGGCGAAGGCCATGGGACAACTGGTAAATGATTTGCTCTTTCTGGCTCGCTATGAGGGGGTATCTCCCCCAGACTTTGCCACATCCTTTGATTTAGTGCCCTTCATCGAGCAAGTCGTCCAAGAATGGCAGGAAACAGGCACAGCTAGTCATCACTTTTATCTCGAAGTGCCATCGGTTCCTATGTTTATTCAGGGCGATCGCGAGATGCTCAAGCAAGTGATCCTCAATCTGCTCACCAATGCTGATCGCTATACCCCCAAGGGAGGCACGATTACGCTTCGGTTAGAACCGCAGGGAAGCTCAGCAGTGATTCACGTCAGTGATACAGGCATGGGAATTAGTGAAGCGGCCCTGCCCCATATTTTTGATTATTTCTATCGGGATGAGCGGGTGCGACAACAGGGCATTAGCGGTTCAGGGCTAGGACTAGCGATTGTGCGCCAAATCGTCCATCTTCACCGGGGCAGCATCACAGTTCACAGCCAAGAGAATCAAGGTTCTACCTTTACCGTCAGATTGCCCCTTGCTCCCTAGGATAGGCTGTCACTTTTACGTCACTTTCACTTGATATTCTCAAGCTGGATCTGGCACAAACCACTGCTCCAAGCGCCAGATCTGCTTACTCAAGTTGAATTGGAGGATAGGATGATGACTCTACGATGGCAACCTCTTGTGGCAACCACTGTTGCAGCAATTCTCCTACCGCTGACGATCGCTCCAGCCGCAATGGCACGTCCCGGCTCTCCTTCATCTAGCTCTGTGGAACGGGAGGCGCGGAGTGCGTTTCGAGACCTCGCCAAAGCGCAATATGAAGGGATGCGGGCAAAGTCCATGAGTGGGGTAGATGCCAGTCTCTTGAGCTTGGGCGATCGCCTACTGGCCTCAGCCCAGCAACTTCAGCAAAGCGGCAACTACTTCCAAGCCAAGGAAACGGCCAAAGCAGCCACCCGTATTTATGAAGCTGCTCGCAACCTCGGTGAGGCTCGCACGGGTCAAGCGGATCTCTCCCGCAGTTACTTTGATGCGCCTTTTCAAGTGAGTCGTGAGTTGACCCGCACCGAAGCAGAAATGGCCTACTTTCGTGGGGGCAATCCCACCGTGCGCGATCTGTTTAGCCGTGCTCAGCAGTTAGCTCAACCTGCCAGCTTGACAGCAGCTGCACCCACCACCGCCAATGTTGCCAGCTTAGCCACCAATCGAGCCGCAGTACAACTCTTGAAGGCCAGTCGCCACCTGATGCGAGCGGAACGCGGTTTCTAAAAGCCCATGACCTTGGCTACGGTTTGCTCAGTGGGTTCAATGTGGCGGTGGAAGCGATCGCTCTGTTGCTTGAGCGCTGTTTCTGGATCCTTGAGACCATTGCCCGTCAGTACACAAACCACCGTGGCACCACTGGGCACCTGATCGGCCAATTTCAAGAGACCCGCCACAGAAGCCGCACTAGCAGGTTCACAGAAGATACCTTCCTCAGAAGCCAGCAGGCAATAGGCATTGAGGATTTCCTCATCGGTGACGGCCTCAAAGGTTCCTTGACTGGCTTCTTTGACAGCGATCGCCCGTTGCCAGTTGGCAGGATTACCAATACGAATGGCCGTCGCAATCGTTTCCGGATGGGTGACAATCTCACCCTTGACAAGGGGGGCAGATCCCGCTGCTTGAAAGCCCATCATGCGCGGCAGGCGATCGCAACGATTTTGCTCACGATACTGGCAAAAGCCCATCCAATAGGCGGTAATGTTTCCTGCATTACCCATAGGGATACACAGCCAATCGGGGGCATTGCCCAAGCTATCCACCACCTCAAAGGCGGCTGTTTTCTGTCCTTCTAGCCGATAGGGATTGACGGAATTGACCAGCGTCACGGGGTAAGTTTCCGCCATTAGGCGCACAATCTCTAGGGCTTTATCAAAGTTGCCCTCAATGGCAATGACTTCGGCACCATACAGGAGGGCTTGGGCGAGTTTCCCTTGGGCAACATAGCCTTCGGGCACCAAGACATAGGCGCGCAGTCCCGCTCGGCGGGCATAGGCGGCAGCAGCGGCTGAGGTATTGCCTGTGCTGGCACAGATCACGGCTTCGGCTCCCGCTTCCTTGGCCTTGGAAATGGCCATCGTCATGCCGCGATCTTTGAAGCTCCCCGTCGGGTTGAGGCCATCGTACTTGACATAAACCGAGACATTGCGGCCAATCCGTGCAGCAATTTGAGGCACGGGAATTAGTGGTGTATTGCCTTCATAGAGCGTAACTACTGGAGTGCGATCGCTCACGGGCAAAAAGTCACGGTAGGCGTGAATCAGGCCATGCCAAGCAGGACGGATGGGGGGAGCAGAGAGTGTTACAGGCACAGGTACGCAGTCAAGAAATATGAATAAATTTGAGGCTGAGGATAGAGCGCAGCCACACAGTACGATAATTTTAGCGATCAGGGGTTGCACTTGCCAATTGCCGCCCTAGGGGAGAGCTACACAATGCGCTTAATTTTGATCCGCCATGGTGAGGCTGTGGGTAATGCCTCAGGTGTCATGTTAGGACGGCAAGATGTGCCCCTCACAGAACGGGGACGGCAGCAAGCCCTTGCCCTGCGGGAAAAACTCCCACCGCCGAATGCCATTTACACGAGTCCGCTGCAACGCTGCCACGATACGGCGATGCTCATGAATCCTCGTCCTGACCTAAAGGTTCAAGAGTTGGCGGAGTTAATTGAAATTGATCAGGGCATTTTCACAGGACTCACGTGGGCGCAGGCGCAGGCGCAGCATCCCGATCTCTGTGAAAAACTTGAAGAGAGTGACTACCTGATTCCCGTACCAGAGGCAGAGTCAATGGCCATGGCCTGGCAGCGGGCAAAACAGGCTTGGAAACAACTCCGACGCCACAGGGATGAGCAGTGTGTTTGGTGTATTAGTCATGGCGGCTTTTTGCAGTGCCTGATTAGTGTTGTGTTGGGGAGCGATCGCCTGTGGGGGATGGAAATTCCCCCCGCTGCTTGGTTTGACTTTTCAGTACGAGTGGATTTAGATGGCCGCTTTGAGGCAGAAAATATCCGCTGGTGGCGCATCAATGCCTTTAATCAGTGCTCCTAGACGGCCAGCTCAGGCTAAGGTTGTTAACAAACCGCAATTTGCTCGATTGGCATCAAGATCTGCGAGCGGCGGAGGGTCGCGATCTTGGGGTTGGCACAGTTAGCTGCGGAATCCTGACCCAGCAATGGTCTTCAAATTCGTTGCCTAAGCGAAAGCGTTGAAAGGTTCCTTGGCTGCTCTGACGATCAATCCAGATGGGCAGGCTAATGAGACCTCGATTGTCTTTAATGAGCCAGCGGATCGAGCCATCGTTGTCCCGATAGGGGCGTACACCATTGACCAGTGCCCACGACTCCCCCAAACTCAGGCCACCAAAGCGGGAAATTTGCTGGGGTGTGGTGAGGGCGATCGCCAGCCGATCAACCAGCTTCAGTGGTGCATTTTCCTCACTCGAATCAACTTTGACAACCACTTGCACATCTGTGAGCAGTTCATGGTGATTCGGCTTGGAGAATTTACTCGTGGAATAGGTGCCGAGGCGATTCTTACTGAACTTGTGATGCCGCTGTTTGCGTAAAATTCGCGAAATGGGCGGGTCAGCACCAACGATACCAATGGCCAGTTTGACACCCCAATGTTGATCCAAATTCTCTTCACCGATCAGGGAAAGGAGCATGCCATAGATCGTGGAGGGGGGTGGATAGCGGTAGGTCTCCTTAAAGTCACGGGCAAAGCTGCGGGGAAAACTGGTACAGGGACAATCAATGTAAAGTTGCATTAGACAGGTACCTCAAGCTTGAGTTGTTGCTTTAATTGTTCTTTGGCGTGAGCGATCGCTTCTTTGACCCCGCGATAGACCTGAACCCCTAACGCCTTTAACTGCTGACCATAGGGGGTATCGGCAATCTCACCGCCAACGATTAGCTCATCAGCCTTCACATCCCCCACTTCCACTAGTCGCACTAGCCGCGGGCAGCCCACCGATTCGCCAATGCGCTTAAACACGTCCATAATCCAAGGACTCGGATCATCGGTTATCCGAAGCACAATGGACTCTGGACGAAAGTCGTACAAAAAGCGGGCATGGTTACCGCCCACATGACGGACAGCGCCAATAGCATCCAAGGCGAGTAGTGCCCGTTCCGGTTTCTTAAGACTTTCTGGCGTGAGGGCGATCGTGTACTGATAGGCAGTGCAGTGCACCTCTGTACTGTGAATCGAGGTTTTGCCCTTTTCCCCCCCTTTCGAGCCAAAGGCAATATCCCCCCAATAGGGATCCAGACTCATAGCGCGACTAATTTCTAGGGCACCACGCCGTTTGGTCGTGGCATCTTCATTATCCTTCCCCTTTTTGGCGTCCATGTAGCCAAACAAGTCATCATCAATATATTTCTCAGCACTGAACTTTTCATCTTTGAAGCTATATCGATCGGTTTCAGGGTTAAATGTACGGTTGGTCTCTTTTTCGTAATGGTTTTGAAAATACTCCCGCAATCCCCAACGGATCGCTTCTGCACTCACAGTAGTGTATTGATCATTGCCACGGGTGATTTTTTGCAAAGTTGAGAGGGTGCTGCCATCCCCTTCCCCGCGGTTGTTGGCTGCGACAGCAGTGGTCGTTACAATTGTTGCAAAAAGATGTTTCGTCATTGTTATTTCTCCTGAATTAGAGACAGAAACTATTCATCGGCGAAGGAAAACATTTCATCTTCTGTGACATCCCCTTCAGCCATTGATTCCAAGGGGATATCGACACCGTTGAGAGAGTCTCCTCTCTTACTGCGGTAGGTAGCGATCGCCAGCAGTACCAGATCTCTTGCTCGCCGCCAGTTTTCCTCACGGTGAATCCAGTGAACAATTTGCGGGCCCTTATCGCGAGCGGCCTTGCTGCGAAACTGGCTTAGGAAATCCACCAATGCAGTAGCAAATTCCTGTTGCGTACTCGGACGTTGGAATCGGTAGATAACCTTATCGGTCACTTGCCCATAGTCTAAGTTGCGACCTTGCTTTTGAGCCTGTTTGAATTGCCCAGACAGGTATACGCTAAAGGCACCTTGGACCACCTCAAACAGCACTCGCTCATCAGGATTCAAGTATTCAGTCATTTTTACCAACCCTTCACGTTCATAGGCCTTATTACGTTTGTAAAACTCAAAGAAACCTGCATACCAAGGCTGACCTCCAATTAAATTGTCACAAATCCAAGGCAGTGCTTTAGAAAGAGCTAACCAAGTTTCACCATTCTCCTTTTGTCGCACACGAGCAGGAAAGACTTGGCGGGCGACTTCATACAATTCGAGGACTTCATCCGTAACCTCTACGCGATACACCGCCTGTTTCAGGTAAGCTTGCTGGGCATCCCAGACTTGCTTCCCCAACTGGTAAACCTCGCAGTAGTGCCCGCCAAACTGCTGACTCTCTTCTATTGCCTTCTCTTGCAGTAGAAAGTGCAAAGCAGATTCACCAGCGCCACTGCTACGAAAGTCTCGATAGGTGCACCCCGACATCGCCCGACGGCGCTTAACCCAGTGCTTTAGATTTTGAACTTCAGGAATCACCAGTGCTGAGCGGGCAGAGAGCTTGCCACCAACAGTTTGGGGAGGAAGTTGGTAGTAGCCACAGGCAAGGGGCAAAAAAAGCAACGCCAGAAAGCCCTGCGGCGATTCTTGATAGGGACCATTGACAAAACATTCCACCAGTCCGGGCAGATGATTTCCCTTCAGGGGAATTTCTTTTTTGAAGGCTCCCTTATTGTTAAAGGCCTCCTTGATGTCGCTGGTGTAATAACAGCTCTCTAGGGGCTTCACCTCAATCGAGATCTCTGGTTGATCCGGCTCAATTAAGAACGTGCGAGTGACAGAAGTGTTGCTGAGTTTGCGCTGCGTATTGTGCTGGAGGAATGTGGTGAGTACCCCTTGGGTAAACGTGTATTGCCCCTGTGCATCAAGCTTGAGGGCAGGAACCTCTAGATAGCCTTGGTGATTAATCTGATAGGTTTGCTTTAGCAGCCATGTCACAACCTTTTGATCACTGTCTTTCCATGTCAACTCAACTGCTTCATCAGTAATGTTCCACGCCAATGGAGCATCATTGCGTTGGTTCTCCAGTTCAGATAAGGCTAGAGCCAATCCTGCAACCCCTGCGCGATGGGGGAGGAGGAAATTAGGGTCAAAAAGGGACAGGGTAAACTGACTCAAAGCTCACTCACCTCCTACTTAGGTTCAACAGCACCCAGTTCTGGGCAATAGCGCCACTGCTCTCTAGGGGCAATGAGATAACCGCTCTTATGGCGCTGCCAACCTTTGATGTTCTTAGTAGGGAGGGGAAGGGTGTAGCGCGGCAATTCACTCGACTTCAGTGGGGCAATTTTTTCCAGCTCTTGTTCGAGGAGTGCAGTAATGGTATAGCCTGCTTCACGCAAGGGAGCAGAGTAGGTTTGCCAGCGACCGTCTAGCCAGATGCAGTGCTCCTTTGGCTTGGTGTTAATATTCACTTGCTTGAGCCAGTCTGACAGTTGCCTTTGACTCACATCTTGTTTTTTGAAGGCGCGTGCCAGTGCCCAGCCTGCCTCTAAGTCCCCTTGCTTATAGGGAAAACCAACGTTTTCGTCAGGGTAAAAGAGAGCATCACAGGAATGACCACAGTATTGGCGATTTAGTCGCCCCAATCGCTGAATTAGCCCTGCGGGATCCGCCACTTGAGTCACAAGGAGGGTTGCAGATAGATCCAAAGACATTTCTGCCACTTGGGTCGTAATTGCTAGAACAGCTTGATCTTGCTGGAAAGCCTCCACCACGGCACGATGGTGTTTCACCCGATCTTCATAGCGAAAGCGACTGTGATAAAGGAGAGGCGTCAAGCCCCTCTTTTTTGCCTCTTGGTAGATGGCGATCGCTGTATCGACCTGATTGCAAACCCACAGAACTCTACCGCCCTGGTCAAGTTCTTGCTGAACCCGCTCCCAATCTGGCTGTGCTAGCTCATGGAAACGATAGCGGGGCAGGTCTTCTAGCGTTTGAGGGCCTTGAATTATTGCAATTTCCTCTGCCACTGCCTGCTGAATCGCCGCCACCTGCGCCGGTAGAAATGAGGCAGACATCAGCAAAATCGGCGCTTTAACAACCTTGAGAAATCGCAGTAAGGCACCAAAGAGAGCATCGTCATAGCAATGAACTTCATCAAAGACGAAAGCAGCCTTGGCAAGAGCTGGAAAGCAGTACAGGGGACGGCGATGACATTGCAGGAGTCCCAAAACGGTATCCACAGTGCAAACATTAACCTTTGCCCCCCAAGCCTTGAAGGCTTCTAATTTCTGAGCGGCCTCATTAACCGCTCCATCGCCATTGTCTTCTTCTTCTCCTGTGTAAGCCAACTCCAAATCAATAGCCGACCGAGAGTGCAACAGCTCTGACTCTACTTGGTGATGAACATAGCCCAGAAAGCCCTCAGTGCTGGTGCCGGTTGTTGGATAGCAGAAAAATAACTTGCGTCCAATGCCGTGGCGGAGCGCCCAATTATAAGCCCCCAAGGTTTTGCCGGTACCGCAACCTGCTCGTGCCAATGTTACCCGTTTCGACTTGTCTTTAAGATCAATCTGAAATGGGCGCAGTGGATATTCCCCCCGACGCGCATCAATGACCTTTTGTAAATCAGCTTCCGTGAGGGTATTCTCTAGCTCTGATCGAATCCACTCCTGAATATTCGTTGAAACCTGCGCCGAGGCAGAACCAATGGCATCTGCTGCAATCAGTAGCGCTTTAACAACGGCAAGAAACGCTAGATCTGGTTCCCATTCGATGAAAGCATTCAAGACTTCGTCACGCTTATCTTTGATTGTTTTAATATCCCATCGCGATGAGAACGCAAAAGGAGGAATGATTTGAGGCAGCCCTAGGGTTCTCACCCCATAGCGAAGCAGCTTGTGGAAGGAAGGATGATGGACATACCAGTACAGGTAAGGGTCGCCACTGCCCTCGCGGATCTCCCCCAGTGCACCGGTGTTTCGCCCCTGCTGACCGCCTAATTTGAGGTGATGTCCTCCTGCTGCGGCGATCGCTGTCATCAAGTCAGCATTGGGGCATTGGCCAAGCCAGTTTCGGAACTCCCACGCCAGCAAGACAGACCCCACTTCATGACGGATTAGTTGTGGGTATTGCAAGGGGTTCTGTTGAGGCTGCACAGATGGAGTTGAACCCCTGAGGGAGTACCTTACCACCCCTTGAAATTGGTGATTGGCCTTGCCCCAGTCGTGTAAATAGGCTGCCAGCCGTGCCGTTGCCCTCAGGGTTTCCCTAGTGTCGTTGCTAAATCCAAACTGCTGGAGCAACTCTGTGCCCAAGGCATCAACCAAAGTGGTAATTGACTTCACAACCGCCGCGGTATGACCAGCTAAATGATACGTTCCTCTCCAGTCGGCGCTGCTTGGGAGTGAAGATTTTGCCAACAAAATATCTGGGTCTAGTTTTGGGAGTGGAGAACTAGGCGGCATCTGTTTCCTCCTTGACCGGGTAAAACCAGCCGCAGCCAAAATGTCTTCGTCCTCCTAATCCATGCCACTGCAACTTTAGAGAATCTTCAGGAGTTAAATCTTCAACAATCACACGGTAGCCTACGACTTTTTTGCCTTTCACTTGAATCGTGCGCCGTGCTAAATCACCATTCGGATCAGAAGGAATAAATACCTTTCCCTGAATGCCTAAATGAGTTAGGCCTTTTTGACAAGATTCCAAAAAATAGCGGGGCACTTCTAGGTGATCAATTGCTTCTAATTTGAAAGTGACTAGGCGAGCTGCGAGGGTTCCTGAAGGCTCTGGCAATGTAATTCGAGGTTGCACAAGGCGAATCAGATGCCCCTGAATATCCAACACTTGGTTCTGGAAAAAGCGATACCACGTCTGCACTTGATCTGTAGGACAGCGAAGGCGAAAGCGTGAAGCACGATTTAGATAAATCATTCCCTCACCGTTAGGAATTCCAGCAATACTACTAAGGCGAAGATCACTTGGTATATCTGAAGGTAGATCTGGCCGCCCCGATTGTTGCAACTGTTTTTTAATAGCAGAGTACAATGCATAGCCATGATCTGCTGGCAGTGTTCTTCCACGCAAGCTGTAATGGATTTCAAGAAAGTGATTGTGGCTAGTCATAACGCTATCTTATTATCCCCGCCTAATCTGAATGCTTTCCCTCAACTATGGGTCTCTGGAGCACTGCCAAGGGTAGCCACTGTCTAGTTTCAAGAATCATGCTAATGGATGGCTTATAGTTGTCAACTTACAAAAATTTTAACTTCTACTGTAGGTAACCACAAGGAGCAAAAAAGCTTTTGGATACAAATTTTTATTTTTATTCAAGAAAGTTAACCAACCACTGGGCTAGCCCACAGCGCTAGGAGTAGAGGCAGTATTAATCACTATTAATCTTGTCCACAACGTCCTCTGGCAAAAGTGCTCAACGCCTTACGGCATCAAAGGTAGAGGCACTAGTGAGGCTGCAGCATAATAAAGTTATCAGGAAAGTGCTCAACGCCTTACGGCATCAAAGGTAGAGGCACTTAAAGAACTGTTGCCAAGTACACAGTCTGCATCCTCAAGTGCTCAACGCCTTACGGCATCAAAGGTAGAGGCACCTCAATTTGGCGCGCAAAGTCACCCGCGCCTTGCTGTGCTCAACGCCTTACGGCATCAAAGGTAGAGGCACACAGCCATCGGTAGGCAACCAGTAGGCATCGACAACGTGCTCAACGCCTTACGGCATCAAAGGTAGAGGCACAGTCGTAGGCTCGGAGAGGGCAAATCGGAGAGGGGTGCTCAACGCCTTACGGCATCAAAGGTAGAGGCACATTTCCAGTAAGCGTACCAGTAAGGTCCATGGGGAGTGCTCAACGCCTTACGGCATCAAAGGTAGAGGCACCTGGCCTGCCGTAAGGCTTGCCTTGCGTAGTGCCCGGCCAGTGCTCAACGCCTTACGGCATCAAAGGTAGAGGCACATGTTCCCTATGAGGAGGTGACAAAAGAACAGCGTGTGCTCAACGCCTTACGGCATCAAAGGTAGAGGCACATGCATCGCCTAATGCAAATGCATCGCCTAACGATGGTGCTCAACGCCTTACGGCATCAAAGGTAGAGGCACGCATAGGGCAAAGGCCACAAAGAGGGCAAAGGCCAGTGCTCAACGCCTTACGGCATCAAAGGTAGAGGCACAGCATGTTGAACGCCTAGTAATCGTAAACGACGGTGCTCAACGCCTTACGGCATCAAAGGTAGAGGCACTAACTTGATCCATTTGCGGCAAATCTTGCGTTTGCTGGTGCTCAACGCCTTACGGCATCAAAGGTAGAG
This sequence comes from Thermosynechococcus sp. QS41, assembly GCF_031583515.1. NCBI lineage: Bacteria > Bacillati > Cyanobacteriota > Cyanophyceae > Acaryochloridales > Thermosynechococcaceae > Thermosynechococcus > Thermosynechococcus sp. QS41. The sequence goes on along the minus strand of NZ_CP134181.1, from coordinate 1,059,361 downwards.
GCACTTAAAATATAACTACCTCCCCCAAGCCGCATTAACGTGCTCAACGCCTTACGGCATCAAAGGTAGAGGCACTGAAGGCTTTCAAAAAGCCTTTTATGTTTGAGTAGTGCTCAACGCCTTACGGCATCAAAGGTAGAGGCACAAGTCAGCCCGCGAAGGAAGCCAGCCCGCACTCCAAGGTGCTCAACGCCTTACGGCATCAAAGGTAGAGGCACAAAACCACGGCAAGGAAAGCCACGGCAAGGAAAGCGTGCTCAACGCCTTACGGCATCAAAGGTAGAGGCACGATCAAACAGATTCAGAGAACGGCAATCAGGCGAGGTGCTCAACGCCTTACGGCATCAAAGGTAGAGGCACCATCAGAGGCATCCCGCATCAGAGGCATCCCGGTGCTCAACGCCTTACGGCATCAAAGGTAGAGGCACCAATAATATTCAGCAAGAAATGGATGCTATTCAAGTGCTCAACGCCTTACGGCATCAAAGGTAGAGGCACTCAAATAGAACCTTTAAGTAAAACGAGTATTTATGTGCTCAACGCCTTACGGCATCAAAGGTAGAGGCACCTGTTTAGCTTGACCTACATTTCCAAAATCAAGGTGCTCAACGCCTTACGGCATCAAAGGTAGAGGCACTTGCAGCTAATGTATGTGATTACTGTCGGATTCAAGTGCTCAACGCCTTACGGCATCAAAGGTAGAGGCACGTTAGAAACACTCTAAAAAGAGGTCAATTCAGCTAGTGCTCAACGCCTTACGGCATCAAAGGTAGAGGCACACCCAAACTTTGGATGCCGTTGTTGCGACTAGCGCGTGCTCAACGCCTTACGGCATCAAAGGTAGAGGCACGAGAAGGATGTTTAATTTTACGAGGCGCCTCTCCTTGTGCTCAACGCCTTACGGCATCAAAGGTAGAGGCACAGTTTATAGGAGATAACCAATTATGGAACAGGAAAGTGCTCAACGCCTTACGGCATCAAAGGTAGAGGCACACCGCCGCTATTTGAACCACTGCCACTGCCTGAGCGTGCTCAACGCCTTACGGCATCAAAGGTAGAGGCACCCCCCCCGCTTAGGATTAGCCCCCCGCTTAGGATAAAGTGCTCAACGCCTTACGGCATCAAAGGTAGAGGCACTAAGGATCGATGGGAAGAAAGTAATGCCAGTCCGTGCTCAACGCCTTACGGCATCAAAGGTAGAGGCACTAACAGGCACACAAAAACTAGGGGCTGCAATAGGAAGTGCTCAACGCCTTACGGCATCAAAGGTAGAGGCACAAAGAGCCATCCCGCAAGGAAAGAGGAAAGAGCGTGCTCAACGCCTTACGGCATCAAAGGTAGAGGCACTTGAAAGTCTTTGTCGTTCATCGCTTTTTCCCGATACGTGCTCAACGCCTTACGGCATCAAAGGTAGAGGCACCTGCTGATCGCTTTATTTGCTCTGCCTTCTCTTTGCGTGCTCAACGCCTTACGGCATCAAAGGTAGAGGCACTCCATGGAGTGGTTGTGTTCTTTTCATGCACATACGTGCTCAACGCCTTACGGCATCAAAGGTAGAGGCACAATGAACGAACGGGATTTTGACGTTCTTGTGACGTAGTGCTCAACGCCTTACGGCATCAAAGGTAGAGGCACAAGCAGAGGCATCCCGCAAGGAAAGCAAAGGAAAGGTGCTCAACGCCTTACGGCATCAAAGGTAGAGGCACAGGAAGTTTGAGGGTAATAAAGGCACCATCTTGTTGTGCTCAACGCCTTACGGCATCAAAGGTAGAGGCACGAACGCCAACGCAAAGGAACGCCAACGGCAAAGGGTGCTCAACGCCTTACGGCATCAAAGGTAGAGGCACACAACGTAAATTTAGACATGAAACACAAAATGTTTGTGCTCAACGCCTTACGGCATCAAAGGTAGAGGCACCGCAAGCACAGAAGCGAAATTATCGATCTTCTCCGTGCTCAACGCCTTACGGCATCAAAGGTAGAGGCACAGCGGCGCCCTAGAAATGCCTCTATGACTAGCTTAGCACAGTCACTTTTCAAGCACCTCAGGCACTTCGTTTTTTTGTGACTGTAAAATTTTTAGCCTCGGTCAGTATTCAGTTGTCGATCCCGCTCTGGGGAATAGGTTCAGAGATTTTCAAGCACCTCTAAATCTAACAAAAACTCTCAAACCTAGTCAAGGGGCTGTATTTGAATATCAGTGCGTTCGGAGAATATTTGAGTCCAGAGGTGCTTGCATGCTAAAAGATTTTGAAGTTCTGCTCCGACATTGGCCATGTCCCCGCTCGGTTGCAAGCGCATACCCGCTCAACGCATTGGCTGCACAATCCTACGATTAGGAGACTGTCTTCCTTGGTGAGGATTTTTTCCAGTTGCCAGCGCAGCTTTTCCCGCTCCCGTGGCGTGAGACGACAGCGAAAAATCGAGAACTGTAATCGTTCACCATAGCCCTCTAACTGCTTATAAGCCTGTCGCCAGCGCTTGGGGTCGCGGATGTCGTAGCAGATGAGGTACCAATTTTTGGATTCACCCATAGGTCAACGCAAAATGAGTTTGCCAAATAGACCTGCTTCCCCACACCATTCCTTTTCAAGCAAACGCACTTCCAGCTCCAAGAGTCGCCGATAAGTGAGCGAGTAGTTGGTTACTGGGTGCTTCCACGTTTCACCTTTGCGGGCTTCATAGAGTTCAATGAACTTGCGGCGGCCATAGTCACTCAGCCATACGTGATCTCGGCGTACCTCAAAGCATTGGTCAAGGTTCCACTGCATACGGTTAATCGAACCAATAACGACCATATCCACAAGGGGGACGCGGAAAATTTCCATCAAGTCCAACGCAAGGGGTGGTGCTTGGGTACGCGGCTGATGATAGAAGCCAAAGGCGGGTTCAAGACCAACCGTAAGAATGGCATTCATTACGTCTTTGAGCAGCATGCCATAGCCAAAACTGAGCAGCGCATTAAAACGATCTTTCGGGGGGCGGCGATTGCGACCGTTGAAGCGCAGCTCCTTCGGGACTTGATCCCCTAGAAGATAGGGCAATCCCGAAAAATACAGGGCAGCGAGATTGCCTTCAATGCCGCGTAGAGCCTCTCGGGAATTGGCGTGGGAGATGCTGCTAATGAGCCGATCCATTTGCGTAGTGGTCTCTTGCAATGCAGGCAGAGCATCTTGGCGATTCCGCTGTCCTCGGAGTAACAGGCGACGCTGACTTTGTCCGCGACAATTCACCAGTAACTGGGCAAGACGTAAACATTGGTCTGGGTTCGTCAGGGCTTGATATTGACGAATACGCCGTTGAATACTGCCCTTGCGGTTGTCAATGCTGCCGATATAGCGCCCACCACTGCTGATGAAGTGAACACCGACATCCTCATAGGCACAGAGATGAATGGCTGGGGTGGTAATTTGGGCAAATTTGTGGATAACAACTTGACCCACCTGCTGAATGGGCAGCTTTTGCTCAGGTTCATCGTCAATGGCAATCCGTAGCTGCTCGCCAGCTCGCCTGATTACCGATTTGCCAGCCGTGACATGGATAATCTCACGCTCGTCATCTCGCGGAAATAACCGCAGGGGTAAATGCTCAGGATCTCGGGCGAGGCGGGCTTCTTCAGGCAGGCAAACAGGTGCCAAGGAGCAGTTGAGACAGAGTTTTTCATTGCTACAGACAGGGGGACGTTCTAGGGAAGCACGCAGTTGACGCGCTTGCTCGATTGTGTCCCGCACCAGTTGGCGGCCTGCCTCATCTACAGGAACCCGTACAGTGATGTTATCGCGGTGATAGTGAATGCGGCCTTCGGGGACAGTGACGCCGAGAACGGTTTCTAGTAAACAGGCATAGGCCAGAATTTGTACCCTGTCGCTGTGCCAAGCTTGGGGCTGCTGCTGGCGATCGCGATAAGAACGGCCAATTTTGTGCTCGTAGGGAATCAAATGCCCCTCCAAGGTACGCAGTGCATCAACCCGCCCTCGTAAGCCAAGGGCTACACTTTCCAGATTAAATTCCTGCCAGTCTTCCCGTTCTAGTTTTTGTAGCTCAGCGTGGAGCCGCCGCCCCGCAAAGACGGATTCATTTTGGGTATAAAGCTCCTCAACTTCTTCGAGATAAAATAGCCGCCGACAGTAGGCAAAAGCACGCAGAGAGCTAACGCGCAGTGTTTCCGTTTCAGCGCAGGCAACGGTCTGTTCCATGATTGATATCTCCAGTGCGAAGATTCCACTGGTTTATCCATTGGCCTTAGGGAGAAAATGCAAGGCAAAAGTCAGGAAGAATTTCCTCTCCTGAAAGCGTTGTTGGCAGAGACACGCTCTCTGGTGTTTGCTGGGGGCGATAAATTTCTGCCATTTGTTGCTGGGGGACAATCAACCAGCCAAGGCGGCAACCATTGTCCATGTATTCCTGCATTTTTGCCCTTAAATGGGACAAGTCATCACTAGCAGATGCGAGTTCAATCACAAAATCGGGGCAAAGAGGCACAAAGCCTTGGCGTTCCTCTGGGGTTAGGCGCTGCCAATGTTCCTTGGTAATCCATGCAACATCGGGTGAGCGAATGGCGCCATTGGGCAGGCGAAATCCCGTTGAGGAGTCAAAGACCTCACCTAGTTGAGTTTGGCGATTCCAAAGACTAATGTCAGCCGTGAGGGCGGCATTGTAGCGACCCGTTTCGCCGCCTGTAGGGGGCATAACAACCAATTCTCCCGCAGCAGTTAATTCAAACCGTAGATTAGGATTGGCTTTGATAATCTCTGCGAATTGCTCTTCAGTGAACTGAAGGGTTTTGGGTAGATACACGGGGGGAGCATGGTGCATAGCTATTGCCCCTCAAAGATCTAACGGTTTTTCCACCATTCAAAACTACGTTTCCATTCTCGCGATCGCGGGGGTAATTCCTGCAATGATGCTGCCACGTGGTTAAAGACCTGCTCCACCACGGGTAAGGGCACCCGATCTTCGGCTTCAAAGAGAATAACCAGCCGCTGCCCCCCTTGGAGATGCATCAAATATAACTCTTGGTGAATCGGTCGGGGGGTTGGATAATAAAACAGTTCACCACGGACTCGCCGTCCCAAAATTCGCCGCTCAATGCGTGCGGGGGCTGCTGAGAGAGGACCCCCCACTTGGGTAAACCGTAGCCAACTGCGCAACTCCTGATCGGAAAGTTCCCCCAGTACCTCACTTGTTTTGGGTAGGCTAATCAGGCTCACCATTAACTCGTGCTCCCCCGGTACGGCATTGGCGGGATAGACCACAGCAACGCCATTTTCACCAAAAGAAGTGGGTGGCGAAAATTGTAGGGGTGTTTCAAAGGATAAGCCTAGGAGTTGATAGCGTTGGGGGACAGGGGCAGCAGCCTGAATCGTCACTTCACTCGCCCGACCTATGAGCAGGGGAAAAGCGCCCAAAAGGGTCAGACTACAACCAAGGGTCAGCAGCAAACGCATAACGGCCTCACACTAGGGGGATGACTGGTATTGTTGACGATAGGCCATGTATAGACCTTCTAGGAAGTCCTCGGCACTGAGGGCAGGCCAGTGGGCGGGATAGGTGGGCAGCAACAGGGGTTCTAATTGCTGGCGCAGCTCCTGAGCCACTTGATAGCGACCGACAGGACTCAGGCGATCGCGATTGTTGAGGTAATTGCGTACTAGGAGATAGTGTTCGGGAGTCATCTGTTCCCAATGGGCGAGCGATCGCAACTCCTGCACCCAAGCCGCCTGTGGTTGCTGACCGGTTGTAGCTTTAGGTGCCAACCGCGTCGCCTGTTCATCTTGAATCACAAGGGTACCCGCCACCCTATCTCCCAAACGTTTTTCTGATCGAGATAACGCCACTAGGAGTGCCCCTATACCAAAAAAAGCAAAATCAATGGGTTGCAGCAGACTGCGCAAGGTCGCTTCCCGCAGACCAATGGGGCGGCCATTATCTTGAACAACGCGAATTTCTGCATAGCGCTTGCCGGGGGTTTGTCCCTGCCAGTAGGTTTCAAAGAAGATGTAATAGCCGTTGTAGAAGGCAAACATCACCAATAGGTAAATGCCCAAACTCCAAGCCTCAATACTTTGGCCACTAGCGGGTAGCACCTCAATCAGCCACGGGTAAAGGGCATAGAAGTAGATGTACCCTGCCGCCAGCGAAAAAAGCACAAGTGCCGTGTAGAGAATCACCTGATCAATCAGCCAAGCCAAAACGCGGCTGCCAATTCCTGCTAGGGCAAAGTCCAACTCGATGCTTTCCGGTGTGCGTAGTGTGACCCGCCGCAACCAGCGCAGGGGATTCACTGCTTCAGGGCGGACTTGAAACGCTGCTCCTTCATTGCGGACTCGCAGATCCCAATACAGAACTGCCTTGATTCCTTGCCAGAGGGGCAGGAGCAAAACCCCTACAAAGAGGCCAGCAACGGGAAGAATCACCACGCTGTTGATAATACTGCCAAGGAGATTGGCGGGAATCGTTGCAAGGAAAGCAACAAAAAATACCGTTAGGGTATGCCATGCCTGTCCCTGCGTCAGTTGCCAACTGCGCCGAACGGATTTGAGGGGCGTACAGTCGGGTTCAAGGGCTAAGACCACATCAACAAGGGAGAGCCGCGCCATAAAGTAGCTAATCACCAACAGCGCAAGGAGCACTAGCAACAGGATACTGAGCAGAAAAGTTAAAAAGAAGAGACTTCTTGCGGGTTCCGTTTGGATATTCTGCTCGAGGAATTGCACTAAGGGGGATGCCACCAAATAAATTAAGTAGCCGATCGCCCCCAAGACCCCATACACCAAGAGCAAAATGACACCGACCATCAGAGTGGCCAGCAAATAATTCAGCATCTTGGGAAAAATAAAGCTGCGGGCTGCCGATTCTGATTCCTCAAGGGCCGTCAGGACAGCGTAAATACGGCGAGAAAGCAGCGCACCACTGGCCATTAGCCGTGTCCAACCAAAGAGATAAAAGGGCAAAGCTACGAGGACACTAATGCCTGTGAGCCAGAGAAAGGGGGCAACATTATCCATCGCCCCAGCAAGAATCCCCCCAACAATCAGTGCTACGGCCACGATCAGCACGGCGGTAATGGTGAGCAGAAAAAACCACGCATGGGCAAAAAGGCTCAAAAGAAAGTAGCGATTGCCCTGATGACGGTACAGCTGCAAAGCAATCGTGACTACATTGCCGCTAGAGAGAGAATGGGGAAGCCGTCCTCGCCGCCGAAAAGGCCACATTCGCGATACCCAACCAATTGGAGATCGAAATGATCCTAGCGTTTGCGCCCATTGGTTCCTGCGCCACCTTTGTAAAATTTGTTAACATTAGAACAATTTAATCCTTCGTTCATCACTGTTTTCGTTCTGTTTTCGATGGCTGAGGTGCGGGCATTGACCCCTCTGGGCAGCTTAGGTATTGATTGCGTTTTGGCCAGTTCAAGGAGCACGTATGGCACTGTACGCAGAACTACATCGGCATTTGGGTGGCTCAGTTGTACCGCGTATTCTTTGGCGGTATTTTCAGCGGAACGATCGCGCCCTTGCAGATCGCTTTCCTGACTATGAGGAATTTGAAACCTTTTATACGCGCCCCCGCCAATCCCTTGAAGAATACCTCGAACTCCACACCCTAGTGGAGAGTGTGCAAACGCCGCAAACTTTGCCCTATTTCATCTTTCGCTTGATTCGCGGCGCCTATATTTTTGAAAACTTGGCCTATCTAGAGCTGCGCTATACCCCCTATCTGCGCACGGATCCGCAGCGATCCCAGAGCGATCGCATTGAGCAGATGGCCGACATTGTTAAAACGGTGGGTCTGGCTTGCCAAGTACCAGAATACCCGATTGTCACGAGCCAAATTCTCTGTATGCACACGCGGCTACCCTATGCGGTGAACCGTGCCATTGTTGATCTGGCGGCGAGTTTTCCGCAGTTTGTCTGTGGCATTGACTTGGCCGGGGGCGATAGCGTCTATGGCGATCGCATGGCGGAATTTATTGAACTCTATGCCTATGCCCGCGATCGCGGTCTTAAAACCACTGGCCACCTCTACGAAACGGTGAATGGCTGCTATCCCGAATTGCTACCCTACCTGCAACGCATTGGTCATGGCATTCAAATTCCCCTGCGCTATCCAGAGCTGCTCAAGGAAGTGGCGGCAGCCGGTCAATGCCTCGAAGTGTGCCCCACCACCTATTTTCAAACGGGTACCCTTGAGAGCTACGCGCAATTACGCCTCGTCTTTGAACGCTGTTTTGAAGCGGGGGTAGACGTGGCCATCTGTACTGACAACGCGGGTCTGCACAACGTGCGGCTGCCCTTTGAGTACGAAAACTTGCTCACCCACGACATCCTCAACTTCAAGGAGTTACAAGCCTGTCAGGAAGCCGCTTTTCGCCATGCCTTTGCTTGGCCCCATGCGCAACCGCCGACCCTACTGTTGAGTAACCTGCTTCAGGGCAATTCCCCCCAAAATGCACTGGCAGGCTGCGCAATCCAGTAAGATAGACCTATGAGCAAGATTGAACGCATTACCGGTCGTGGCCTTCCTCTGCGGGGCAACGATATCGATACGGATCGCATTATTCCCGCACGGTTTCTCCGCTGTGTCACTTTTGATGGCCTTGGGGAACACGTTTTTGCTGACGATCGCCAGTCGGGGCAACACCCTTTTGACCTGCCTCAGTACCAAGGGGCACGGATTCTGGTGGTGAATGCCAATTTTGGCTGTGGCTCTAGTCGCGAACACGCCCCCCAAGCGATCGCCCGTTGGGGAATTCAAGCAATTGTCAGCGAAAGCTTTGCCGAGATCTTTGCCGGGAACTGCTTGGCAATGGGGGTTCCCTGTCTGACGGCAGCTCCAGAACAGGTACAAGCACTGCAAACTCTCTTAGAAGAGCAGCCCACTACGGAACTGACCCTAGACTTACAGGCGCTGACCTTGACAGCAGGCGATCAAGTGATTCCCTTAACCATGGCGGAAAGTACGCGGCAAATGCTCCTTTCGGGTCAATGGGATGCCTGTGGTCAACTGTTGGCCAATCAGGACAAAATTCACGACGTGGCAGCGCGGCTGCCCTATGTGCGGTGGGCAGTTAGTTAACCCGTCGCAGTAGCCAAAGCCAAGCCCCAAAGAGCCAACGCCAGCCTTGCCAGCGGCGCGATCGCCCCAATGCAATCACCTCTGGTAGATCAAACAGCTGGTACACTGCCTCTGCCCGTTGCCACTGCCGTCGCCGCAAAAATCGCCACGTTCCCGCCAAGATAAACTGGTGAAAAAAGTCACACTGGCACTGCCGCAGTTCCGCTGGTGAGAGAATCGATAAATTCGCAGCGGCGGCAAAAATATTCCCTAGGGTAGCCAAGGTCTGGGCTTGAAACATTCCCATTGTCAGGGCTTGATCGTGGATCGTGTAGGCAGCAGTGGCGCGGGGAACCGTGTAAACCCCCTTCTGGGCAAAGAAGCGTAGCCATTGGTAGAGGTCTGTGGCTTCGCCGTAGGCGGGATCAAAATAGCCCACCTCGTCGAGGAGCGATCGCCGCCAGATCAAGGCGGGAAATCGCACAAACGAGGAATGACGCAGCAATTGCCTAAGGGCTTGAGCTGGGGAGAGCCATGTTTGCTGCCGGGGTATCTGCCGTCGCAAACAGCGTTGATGCGAATCCACCAAATGCACGCCAAAGAGAAAGACATCAAACTGGCTACCATATTGGATGAGGGTTTCCAGAATCGTTGTGATCCCTTGGGGCAACAGGTAATCATCATCGTGCAACAGCAGGATAAACTCCCCAGCGGCCTGCGCTAAACTGGCATTCCAATTGGCCACCATTCCTAAGCGTTGCCCATTGTGCTGGTAGTGCCAGCGGCCTGACCATCCAGCCAGTAAATCCTCTACTGCTGTGGGGGTGGCAGAATCATCGATAATAATGACTTCCACCGGATCGTGGCTCTCAGGGAGCAAGGCTGCGACAACTGAGCGAACCGCTTGTGCCAATCCTTGGGGACGGTTATAGGCCGGAATGCAAATGCTCAATAGGGGTGCTTGTGCCATTGTTGGGAACCTGCACAGGGTGCTGCATAATCCATCGGGGTGGTGCGTTAAGTGAAGGGACTGTAGGGCACTGTTTTCGGAGCGATTGCTATGACCTCTGCCACCGTCGATCGCCAACGTTTGCAAGCGGCTTTGGCTTCCCTCAACCTTAGTTTAGAGGCAGAACTCACTCAATATCGCTGCCATCGCATGGTACAAGCCCATTCCCCCTTTGCAGCGCCGCCGGTTCCCGAGTCTGCAACTTCCCCAGAACCGAGTGTCACCCCTGCTGCCGCAGAAACAGCTTCCCAAACCGTTCCTCCCGTTGTCAATTCTTTGACCCCCACCCCTGAGACAGCAGCAGCCACCGATGAACGCACCAATGAAGAACTGGCTGATCCATTTTTCGAGTTTGATCCCATAGATTTAGCAGAACTCTTGCCCCAGTCCTATGCCAGCGATCCCCCTGCCCCGCAAACGCCAACCCGAACAAAGCGCCCCTTTGCCTCTACCCGCGAGCTGCTCAAGCAGGCCCGAAAAAACCAACAGCGGCCTTGGTTCCAACGGCGTGAAAGCAATAGTCAACATCTGGTGCAACGCTGGTTAATTGTGGTTGGCATTCTGGCCGGCTTTAGTGGCGCAGCCCTCTGGTGGTTCAACCGCCGACCTGCCCCCGTTGCCACTGAATCACCTGCAACGCCAACAGCAGCATCACCCACGCCCCCCGTCGGCCCTGATATGACTGCGCGGGAATTTCCCGATGTCAATCGCAGCACCCTTGCCCAATTGGAACCTGCGGCGAGTCCATCAACCAGTGCCTCACCCACCCCTACGGCCAGCCCAACCCCGGCTGAACCTGAACATACGACGCAGCTTTTTGTGGAAAAAATGCCCAATGGTCGCTACTATGTGCTGGCTCCCTACAAGGAACCTGCGGACTTAGAAAAAGTCCAAGCTGTGGTGCCTGATGCCTTTTTGGTGGGCAACGGCGACCAAACCAAGATTCAACTGGGGATGTTTGTCGATGAGGCCTCGGCTCAAGCGATGGTCAATCAGTTACGCGATCGCCTCTAGGGGATGAGCCAGCGATCGCTGGCATTGCCGTATTGCTCCTGCCACTGCGACCAAGTGAGATTTTCCCCCTCTAGGCGAAAGGGATAGGCCGCTTCACTCCACCAGTGGTTATCCTGCAATTTCAGCGTTTGCAAGAAGGGTTCCCCCTTGAGGGTGGTCAGGAGTTGCTCTTGGCGGCTACCAATCCAATTCCCCTCTAGGTACCAATCTTGAGAGGTCATCGTGACTTCCTCACCCGTTTCGGGTAGGGTGATGGTTCGAGGCGAAGGATCGCGGACGCCAATTTGTGCCCCTTGGTTTTCCCAAATCCAGTTGTGGCGCAGGGTAACATGGGCAGCCGCCCAGCCAAAAATGCCGGGGGTTTGTAGATAGTTCGGGGCAATGCTGTAGTTATAGGCAATTAAGGAATCTTCAATGGTCACTGGACCTGTGCTCGCCTCGAGGAAAAGACCGACAACGGCATTGCCGAGAAATTGCGATCGCCGAATCTCAACGTTTTGATTATCAGTATCAAGCCACAGACCGGCCGCTTGATTCTCAATCGCGCGGTAGCGATCGAAGACGGCGCGGCGCAAATGAAAGTACTTATCCCCCGCATCCCAATCGTAAAAGCCTGCCCATGCCCCCCGCCAATTATTCCCTTGAACGAGCACCTGCTGCACTGTGAAGTCCCGCAAATGAACCCCCGCCATGCCCCGCCAGCCATTTTGCAGAAACTGTGTTCGTTCCACCCGCAGGCGATCGCTCTGATGACTTTCGAGGCCGCCCCAATTATTGCCCCAAAAAGTACAGTCTTTAACCTCAATGTCATGGCTGCGTTCAATGCGCACCGCTTGGCTAAATGTGCCGCCATAGTGCTCAAAGCGTAGGCCCACCAAACTGATAAAACCACTGTCTAAGATGCGTAAGGCCTCACGGTGAACGGCTACTTCCAATTCACTGGGTGAGATGCCCACAGACAGAGCCACATACAGTTGTTGCTCCGTATCATCCACGTAGAAATCATCCCCCTGCAATTCCCTAAATGAAAGTCGCTGCCGCAGGGGAGTATCCCGCCACCACACCAGTTCGCCCCGCTGCGCTACGAGGGGTAACTCAATGCCATAGTTTGTCCACGGGTTACCCGAAAAGCCCCAAGCCAGTGTCCAAGGGTGACGGTAAATGGTGAACCTAGGGGTGCTGGAGACTTCTTGCCAATCTGACCATTGTTGACTGCCCCGCACAATCACGCGTTCGCCCGCCTGAGCCACCAGTCGCAGGGGCATCTGCCGATGATGAATCGTTCCCAATGCCTCCCGATAAATGCCGCCATGAATGTAAATGTCGCTGGGGCGATCGTGCGCCTGTGCCCACGCCAAAGCAGCAGCAATCGTACGGAAAGGGGTTACGGCATCGCTGGCTTGTGGATCGGCTGGATTGACTTCTAGGGTGAGGGGTGAGGCTGGAATGGCCGCAATTCTTGGTTGCCCCATCAAGCACAAAACAATCACAAGTAGAATGAGCAGCGCGTGTGGCCACTTCATCGCCGCAGTGGACGGGCTAAATAGGGCACCCAGAGGGCGATCGCAGCCACAAAGATCAAGAGCAAGCCAAGGGGCATCTCAATGGATTGCCAAAACAAAAATCGCAGCGACACCGCTTTTGCATTCTGTACCGAAAAGAGGGCGATCGCCCCGCTGCTGATCATCCAGAGTAAAAAGAGCAAAAAGCGGCGCATTTACTTCCCTTCCGCTTGGCGGATCATCTCCTCCGTCTTATGGTAGCGGTTATAGACAGAAAACCCCGTAAACATGCCCTTAAGAAAGTCATTCAGTTGCTCGCGGGTACTGGCACTGGCCGTACTCAAAGGTGCCGGCAAAAAGCGATCGCCAAAACCAACAAAGACCAAACCAACCACCAGCACAGGCAAAATCAAGTCTTTGACACGCATAGGGCAAACCTCCACAGGATGATGGCGGAATCAAGAGGACGCGCTAACAGGGAGAACAGATAACTAATAGTTTCTAATGTGCCGCAGGATTGTAAATAATTTTCAGCCTATGCAAAAGAGGGCGATCGCGGTTACAAAGCGTCTATAACAAGAATTGTCAACAAAAATGTCAATAAACATAAACCGTGAAAATACCCATGAAATCTCTGGGAAGGTTGTTGCTACTATAGTAGGCAAGCCATCCAGACCCCAACGCGCCCTATGGTCAACACATCGTCATCTTCTTCTCGGAAAGCACTTACCGTGCGCGGCAGAGCCGCTAGCCCCACAGAACGAGCCATTGTTGCCTCCGGTTACGCCAGTATCGATCAGGTGCGGGAAGCCATGAACACCGCCCGCAAAACGGGCAAGTCCCTCGTAACCGTGTTGCAGGAGATTACGGGCACCACCATGCCCCCCGATGTGTTACGCCAGTACCACAAGCAACAGCTTTTTGAACTCAAAGTGATCTACGGGGTTGATTGCCTCGATCCCGAACTCAATCGTTTCCCCACCGAGCAAATCGAGGAACTGATCAACACGATTGTACCGATTGACACCTGCCGCACCTACCAAGTCATCCCCATTGCCAAGCACCTCGACGCTGATCCCCCCTATCTGCTCGTGGCGATGGTGGATCCAGATAACCTCCAAGCCATTGACAACCTCACCCGCTTACTCCGCGCCCACAACCTCACCCTCAAGCGAATGGTGATCACCCTAGAGGATTACCAACGCCTCATTGACCCGATTCTCAATAAACAGGTAGCTGAAACCACCGCTAGCAAAAGCGCCCCGGCTGCGATCGGTGACATCAACATCGAAGAAGACATCGAAGCCATGGGCGGCCTCGAAGAGCTGGAAGGGGAGCAGGAGGTTGACCTTGCTGAGGCGCTGAAAGGTGCAGAAGATGCTCCGATTATTGCCCTTGTCAACAAAATTTTGGCCAAAGCCCTCACCGAAGGCGTTTCCGACATTCACATCGAACCTCAAGAGGAATACCTGCGGATTCGTTTCCGCAAAGATGGGGTGCTTCACCAAGCCTTTGATCCACTGCCGAAGAAAATCGTGCCAGCCGTCGTTTCCCGCTTCAAAATCTTGGCTGACCTTGATATTGCCGAGCGGCGTGCCCCCCAAGATGGTCGTATCCGCAAAATGTTCCAAGGGCGACGGGTGGACTTCCGAGTGAATACCCTCCCCAGCCGCTGGGGCGAAAAAGTCGTACTGCGGATTCTCGATAACTCCGCCACCCAACTCGGTCTCGACAAGCTGATTACTGACCCTGAGAGCCTTGCTATTGTGCGGGAGATGACCAAGCGCCCCTTTGGCCTCATCCTCGTTACAGGTCCCACTGGTTCAGGGAAAACCACCACGCTTTACTCTGCGCTGGCTGAATGTAATAGTCCCGGTGTCAACATCAGTACAGCGGAAGACCCGATTGAATACACGCTCCCCGGCCTAACGCAGGTACAGGTTATTCGCGAAAAAGGCATGGACTTTGCCTCAATTTTGCGAGCCTTTCTCCGCCAAGACCCCGATGTAATTCTGGTGGGCGAAACCCGTGACAAAGAAACCGCAAAAACCGCCATTGAAGCGGCTTTGACGGGGCACTTGGTCTTGACAACCCTGCACACTAACGATGCCCCCAGTGCAATTGCCCGCCTCTCGGAAATGGGCATTGAACCCTTTATGGTTTCCGCCTCCCTCATTGGGGTTGTTGCCCAACGGCTGATGCGGCGGGTATGCAGTGAGTGTCGGATTCCCTATACACCCACCCGTGAGGAACTGGCGCGCTTTGGCTTGTCTGCCTCCAAGGATGTCAACCTCACCCTCTACAAAGCCAATAAACTGACACCCGAGCAGATTCAAGCGGCTAAGGCAACTGGCCAACCCATTTGCAGTAAATGTGGTGGTTTGGGCTATAAAGGACGGGTCGGCGTCTACGAAATTATGCGGGTGACGGAGCGCCTGCAAAGCCTGATTACTGAGGGTGCCCCCACCGAGCAAATCAAGGAGGCGGCCGTCGAAGAGGGCATGAAAACCCTGTTGGCCTATAGCCTGAACCTTGTCAAAGAAGGGGTCACCACCCTCGAGGAAGTCGAGCGCGTCACCTTTACGGACACGGGTCTCGAATCAGAACTCAAGGCCAAACGTAAGAGTTCTTTAACCTGCCGTACCTGCGGTGCCGAGGCGCAGCCCGAATGGTTAGAATGCCCCTATTGCATGACACCCCGCTTTGTGGATTAACAAGATTATTAATGTCAGTGATGAACTTTCGTGTTGTTGACCAAACTGCTTAGACGAGGAACACCCTATGGAGCTAATGATTGAAGACCTAATGGAGCAAGTGGTGGCCAATGGTGGCTCCGATTTGCATATCTCCGCTGGCTTACCCCCCTACATTCGCATTAGCGGCAAATTAACCCCGACGGACTACGAACCCCTCACCCCAGAGCAATGCCAGCGCCTGATCTTCAGCATGCTCAACAATACCCAACGCAAGCACCTAGAGCAAAACTGGGAGTTGGACTGCTCCTATGGTGTACGTGGCCTCGCCCGGTTCCGCGTCAATGTATATAAAGACCGGGGGACCTATGCTGCTTGCTTGCGAGCACTCAGTTCCAAAATTCCCACGTTTGAGCAGTTGGGATTGCCCAACATTGTCCGCGAAATGAGTGAGCGGCCACGGGGCTTGATTCTGGTGACTGGGCCGACAGGATCAGGGAAAACCACAACCTTGGCGGCGATGATTGACTTGATCAACAAAACCCGCGCTGAGCATATCCTGACGATTGAAGACCCCATTGAGTTTGTCTATGAACCCATCAAGAGCCTGATCCACCAACGGCAGGTGGGGGAAGATACCAAGAGCTTTGCCAATGCTCTGCGGGCAGCGCTGCGGGAAGACCCCGATATCATCCTTGTGGGTGAGATGCGTGACTTGGAAACAATTCAGCTTGCCATCTCAGCAGCGGAAACAGGGCACTTGGTCTTTGGTACCTTGCACACCAGTTCAGCCGCCCAAACCGTTGACCGTATGGTGGATGTGTTCCCGCCAGAGCAGCAACAGCAAATTCGCGTCCAGTTGTCGAACTCGTTGGTGGCGGTCTTTAGCCAAACGCTGGTTCCTAAGAAAAATCCCAAGCCCGGTGAATTTGGGCGGATTATGGCGCAAGAAATTATGGTGGTGACCCCTGCTATCTCCAACCTGATTCGCGAAGGCAAAACCTCGCAGATTTATTCGGCAATTCAAACGGGCGGCAAGCTGGGGATGCAGACCCTTGAAAAAGTCTTGGCCGATTATTATCGTGCGGGCATCATCACCTATGAAGCAGCAATGGCCAAGTCCTCGCGTCAGGACGAGTTGCAACGTCTGATTGGTACGGGTACACCTGCGGCAGCAGCACGCTAGTTAGCAATTATTGATAAAAAGAAGGGGTATTGAGTCATGGCAACCTATGAAGTGCGGATACGGGATGCCCAAGGCAAATACAAGACCGTCCGCGAGGAAGCTTCGACACCACGGGAAGCACGCATGGCTTTGCAATTGCAAGGGGTACAGGTTCTAGAGGTCAAGGAGGCCAAAAAACTCACCCTCAAGTCCGACCTCGACCTCAGCTTCCTCTCCAAAATTACGGTGAAAGATCGAGCGATCTTTGCGCGGCAGTTTGCGGCACTGGTGAATGCAGGTGTGGCCTTGGTGCGCGGAATCGGTGTATTGGCGGATCAATGTACCAACCCGAAACTGAAAAAAATCCTCATGGCCGTCAACAATGATATTCAACAGGGGAGCAGCCTTGCTGATGCCATGCGTCCCCATCCTGAGGCCTTTGATAACCTGTTTGTAGCCATGATCCAAGCGGGGGAAACGGGGGGGGTGCTCGATGAGGTACTCAACCGTCTCTCGAAGTTGCTGGAGGATCAAGCCCGCCTCAATAACCAAATCAAGTCCGCTCTGACCTATCCCGTGGTGGTAGGCCTGCTGGCGGTGGGCATCTTCTTGGGGATGGTGATTTTCCTGATCCCTGTGTTTGAGGGTATTTTCAAACAGTTGGGGGGGGAATTGCCGCCCTTTACCGCCATGATGGTGGCGCTTAGTGAATTCCTGCGCACGCCGCAGTATATGGCATTGTTGATTATCTGTGTGGTGGGCTTGGTATTGGGGATTCGCTTTTATTACAAGACCCCGGCTGGCCGGCTGATGATTGATGGCTTGCTGTTGAAGCTACCCCTCTTTGGTGATTTGGTGGAAAAAACAGCGGTGGCACGGTTCTGCCGCACATTTGGTTCGCTGTCCCGTTCAGGGGTACCGATTTTGCGTTCCCTTGAAATTGTCAGTGCCACAGCGGGGAACCAAGTGATCTCCAATGCCATTGACCGAGCGGCACAGGAAGTGCAGAAGGGAGGAATGCTCAGCCTTGCCCTGCAACAGGAACGGGTCTTTCCAGTGCTGGCGACCCAGATGATTAACGTGGGCGAAGAGACAGGGGAACTGGATAAGATGCTGATGAAGGTGGCCGACTTCTATGAAGATGAAGTGGAACAGGCGGTGAAGTCCCTAACAAGTGTGATGGAACCCTTGATGATTGCGGTGCTAGGGGGTATGGTAGGGTCAATTCTGGTGGCGATGTACCTGCCCATGTTCAAGATCTTCGATCTGGTCAAGTAAGCCTTGCCATGGCACATCTGTCCCCGTCGCGAACCCACTACGACATTCTCGAGGTGGCACCCACGGCCTCGTTGGCGGAGATTCGCCGTGCCTATCGAGAAAAGAGTAAGCTCTACCATCCTGATACGACGACGTTGCCGGTGGCGATCGCCCGCGAGGAGTTTCATCGCCTCAATGAGGCCTACGCAGTGCTGACCAATCCAGAGCAGCGGCAGTGGTATGACTTGCAATTACGCCTGCGAGCACAGTCAAAACAGTCAAGCACGATGGGGATAGGTGCCTCTTCTCGCTCTCAGGGGTCTGTTCGCTCTACTGCTGTGCCACCCGACGATCGCCCCCTCTCGCCGGGGGAGCTATTTGCTCTGTTTATCTTGGGGGTCACGTTTGTCGGCTGTCTGGTTCTGGCGGTAATTGTCGGTTTGTCCCAACAGGGGCAAGAATGGATCTTGCAAATTGTCAGTCGCATCTCAGAACTTGGATGAACACTCTGCCTAATCCCCAAACCCCCCTCTACAACCATGCCCTGCCGCAAATTGAAGCATGGCTACAGCAAAAGGGCTGTGTGCGGGACGAAACGGATATCCACTGTTGGGAGTTAGAGTATCCCCAGTGGTCAGCTCGGATTTGCTTGGATATTGAGGAGCTACAGGTGGTCTATCACGATCGCCTTGAGGGCAGTGTGATTCAGCGCTCTTTTAAGTACTCCTGCCCCCGTGCCGAGGTGGAGGAAGCCATTTTTGCGGGGCCTTAAATGCCCACGGCCATCATAATCGGCATTGCAGGGGCTGCTTCTTGGGTGGCTTGATTCTTGATCCGCTTCAGGCCAAAAATCCAGAGGATTTGATCTTCGATGGCTGCTGCTTGCTCTTTTGCCCCTGCTTTCAACAGCAGTTGATGGGTCATCATCAGCTTCTCAATTTCAGCCACTTGGGTGCAGACTTCTTCCTCATCTAAATAAAGGCTCTCGAGCACCGCATTCAAGTCTGCTTCGGGATCAGCAACTAAGCAAGCCCCTTCCACCACCACGGATTTGAGCTGCCCTTGGTATTGCCGCAACAGACGGCGAATTGTGTAGGCAGTAACGGGCAATAATTTTGTCATGTTGTGTTCCCCCAATTACTTATGTCAGCATCTATTGATTTCCCGCTGTCCACTTCCACCCATGGGCAAATTTTGTGGGGGATCAACAGGGGATATAGCTGCTCGTTAAGGATTGATTTACTGTACGTTATTATTCTATGAACTTCGCAACTTGGGGATCATGCGTAATTCCACGTAAAAGCGCTTTTAGATGTGATTTAGATCACGGAAACCATGACGTTATCGGCACTTGGGAATATTGTAAATTTACGTTAAGAAATTATAAGTATTAAGAAATATAAATCTACCAAAATTCGCCGCAGTGCTCCGTCTATACCGCAAAACAGTTAGGTGGTGGTGAGGCGGCGGGCGACCGGAGGGAGCAGTCACTCAATCTCAGATTGTTGCTGGATATATTGAGCTAGTACTGAAAATCGGGTGCGACTAATATAGCCATTTCGAAAGGAGATGAGATATTTTCAAGAGGGATAGGCTATACTCAAAGCGTCATGAATGTTACTCAAGAATATGAGCTATAGCTTGGACTGACGAGAGCGGGTTGTCTCCTATATCAAGCAAGGTGGCAAAATCAGTGAAGCGACTCAAATTTTTCAGGTGAGCCGCGCCACTATCCATCGCTGGCTGAAGCGAGAGGACTTAGCCCCCACAGTTGTCCCCCGTCGTCCTTGGAAGCTGGATTGGGCGGCCTTAGCAGCCGATGTTGCTGCCCATCCCGATGACCGTTTAATCGACCGTGCCCAGCGATTTGGCGTTCAAGTTTCCACCATTAGTTATGCCCTCGCCCAGATGGGCATCACCCGAAAAAAAACAGATGCGTTACCAAGAACGGTGTGAAGAAGAGCGGCAAGCGTATCAACAGCAGCTCGACACATGGGTAGAGAGCCATGGGGAGGAAACGGTAGTCTATGAGACGGGGTTTGACTCTCGAGTAGAGTGTGAGTATGGGTGGTCAGCGCAAGGCCAACGAATTGATGGAGAGCGAGCGGGGAAGCGTCAGAAAAGAGAGAGTGTAGTCGCAGGACGGTATAGATACCAGAAAGACACCGATTCATCCAAAAGGGGTGATTCAGGCAGTGGCGAAAGCGGCGGGTCACGAGGTGTTATTTTTACCGAAATACTCTCCTGATTTGAATGTGATTGAGCACAACTTTAGTGCGTTGAAGCGAGCGCGGATGTATGCAGGGTCAAACAGTTCGATTGATGAGGTGATTCGCAAGTATTGTGCTGGATGATATCTCATTCCTTATTGGAGTAGCTATACAACTTCAGTTGAATTTCATCAAAACCACCATTCAGTGACCTTCATAAACGCTCAGAACGCCGACTGTCCGAGTGGGGATACTGCAACAGACGAATGCCAGAGCAGCAGAAAGCGTGAAGCCAACGGTAGAAGCACTCGGAGACTGGGGATTTTGCTGATTCCACGCGGCGGGCAGCCGTTTACGAGCAGAGTTAGAGACCCTATTAGGTGAGGGATTTGCAGGGGTACTCGTCTTGGATGACTTCAGCGTGTACAACGGTGATGAGGTGAAAGGGCAACAGAAATGTCTGGCGCATCTGAGGCGAACTTCAAAAAGGTGGGCAAGCTCAAACAGGGGCATCGAATGGGCATTCGGCTTTATGGGTGAAGTGCAAGCAGCGATTGAGTAGTGGCTGCCGCAAGTTGGGCATGAGGCGGGTTTATTGTTGCGCTCTCTACTCCTGCTGTCGCAACCACGTCCACCAGCGATTCAGGGGGGCATAGAGCAAGGGTGCCCAAAGACTACTCATAATGGCTGAACTAAGCGCGACTTGCCGATGGTGCTGCCAAATCTCCTCGAGGGGAAAGCCACTGCCAAGGCTCATTTGCATTGCCATGACCGTTTGCTGAAGAATGGCCATTGCAAAGGTAATCAAAGCAACCGAAATAAAATCCTCAGAAACAAAGCGCTGCTTTTGCATCAGGGCGGTCAGCCCTCCCACCAAAGCTAAGCTGACTGCGTGGCTAGGATGAGCACTGACCAAGCCATCTTGAATCCAGCCAAGGGCAATACCCGCCAGTACCCCTTGCCACCACGATCGCTTGACACTCCACACCACCACCCAGATTAAAAACCAGTCGGGCACCAATAGATGCAGGTTGGGTAAGTGAATAAAGCTCAGCAGGGCACAAAGTCCCACAGAGCCAATGGTAATCAGCGCGTTGAGGCTAGTTCGGTGTAAACGTGTCTGTCGGTTCAGCATAGGGAATGACGGTGACCCACTCAAGGCGATCAATCGGTGCGCCCAGAATAACGGTGGCATGGGGACGGGTGGGATCGCTCAGTTCCACCGATTGCACCTCACCAATGGGAATGCCTGCCGGATAGAGACTACTCAAGGCTGAGGTATAGAGGACATCCTTGGGCTGTACCTTCGGGTCTTTCTCTAAAAACTCGACAATCACCTGCTGGTTGAGTTGTCCCCGCAGAATCCCCATCTGCCGCGTCCGACCCACCACAACCCCCACTCGACTGGCGGGATCCGTGAGCAACATCACCCGACTGGTATTGGGAGTAATGCTGGTAATGCGCCCCACAAGGCCCCCGTTGCCCACCACGACTGAACCAATGGTGAGACCCTGACGACTGCCTTCCCCCAAGAGGAGCGATCGCCACCACTGATCGGAACTGCGACCAATCACCGGCACAACGCGGCCATTGAAATTGGCCAGCATCGGTGCATTCAGCATTTGCCGCAACCGCTGGTTTTCCGCTTGAACCGCTGCCAGTTGCTGCTCCAGTTGCCACGTACGGGCTTGAATCAAGGCTTGCTGATCGTCCACTGTGCCTTGAAAGGGCAAACTAAGAAGGCGGTACAGTTCACGAATCGCTGCCCCATTGGTCTCGCGCAAAATCCAAGCACTTGTGAGTACCAAAGCAACAAGGACTAAGCCACCTGCATATCGTCCCCACCAGCGCAGCAGAAAAGCCATAGCTGCTGATCCTTAACCAATCACTGCCGATTGTGTGGAAAAGACACGAGCGAGGTCTTTGAAGTTTTCCAGTACCCGACCGGTACCCATGACCACACACCGCAGGGGATCCGCTGCTACGTGAACAACTATGCCCGTTTCATGGCTAATCAGGGTATCGAGACCCCGTAGCAGAGCACCACCGCCAGCCAGCATAATCCCGCGATCGACAATGTCTGCGGCTAGTTCTGGGGGCGTCCGCTCAAGGGTGCGTTTAATGGCTTCAATAATCGCCGAGAGGGGTTCAGCCATGCTTTCGCGAATTTCTTCTGCTTTGACCGTAACTGTGCGTGGTAGGCCAGAGAGTTGGTGCAGCCCCCGCACTTCCATGGATTCGGAGTCATAGCTGTCATTGGGGTAGGCAGAGCCAATGCGAATCTTGATCTCCTCAGCCGTGCGTTCACCAATGATCAGGTTGTGTACTTTTTTCAAATACTGGACGATCGCCTCAGAAATTTCATCCCCAGCAACGCGGACGGATTCACTCAAAACGGTGCCCTGCAAACTGAGAACCGCCACTTCGGTCGTGCCACCACCAATGTCCACAATCATGTTGCCCGTCGGTTCTTCCACGGGTAAACCCGCACCAAAGGCGGCGGCGACGGGTTCATCAATCAAATGCACTTCCCGTGCCCCAGCACCCCGCGCAGCATCCTCAATGGCACGGCGTTCGACACCGGTAACGCCGCTGGGAATACCAATCACCACACGGGGGGCAAACAAATTCTTACCGCCGTGCACTTGGCGCATAAAGTGCTTCAGCATGAGTTCGGCACGCTCAAAATCGGCAATGACGCCATCCCGCAGGGGACGTACGGCCACCACATTGCCCGGTGTCCGTCCCAGCATTCGCTTTGCTTCAACGCCAACGGCAAGGGGTTGTTTGGTATTTTGATCAATGGCAACAACGGACGGTTCCTCTAAAACCACCCCCCGCCCAGACACATAAACCAAGGTGTTGGCTGTGCCCAAGTCAATGCCGATGTCTCGTGATAGGCGACTAAATACTCCCACGATGGTGTACCCCTTCTTTGAATCCTGTTGGTTGTAACAGTGCTGTTACCAAAAAACGTGATGGCAAGATTGTATTACGTTTTGTTTGGAAAATCTCGGTGGGTTCTCCCTCGGTCGAGATTGTTTGATAAAGGGATAACTCCTCATTATCTTGGCTCATGATTTCTTGACTCATGACCCACCGCAGGCTATTGATTGACAGCATCCTCTTCATCAGGGTCACTCAAGGCCATGCCATTGGCTTCGCGCCGCAGGGTTTGCCGCTGCTGCTGCGTGACTTCGATACCGACGGCGATCGCTTCCTTGAGCCGTTCTAAGGTGGCTTGCCAGCGTTCTTGGGTGGTTTCTGAGAGGCGATCGCGATGTTGCTCAAAACTCGCAGTAATGTCTTCGAGCAGTTCGGGCAGGGCATCAGCGGATTTGCGCAGGAGTTGTCGGGTTTCCTTGCCAGAGCGGGGAGCCATCAACAGCCCCACGACTGTCCCGATCG
This sequence comes from Thermosynechococcus sp. QS41, assembly GCF_031583515.1. Taxonomy (NCBI): domain Bacteria; kingdom Bacillati; phylum Cyanobacteriota; class Cyanophyceae; order Acaryochloridales; family Thermosynechococcaceae; genus Thermosynechococcus; species Thermosynechococcus sp. QS41. Next base: position 1,036,046 of record NZ_CP134181.1, on the reverse strand, counting down.
CGCTCCCTAGGAGCAGTCCCCCCCAAAAAGCACCACCGCCACCCTGTTGCTGACTCATCGCTTTCTCCTTTGCAGGCGGATACCATGTCGCCCTATCCAGCTTATCAAGGTTAAAAACAGACGAACATTGCGCTGTTGCCGCCGCCATTTGGGCAATTGCGATCGCAAGCCCGACACCCCCCGCTGGCCAATGATAATCACCTCAGGGGCACCGCCTAAGACCCCGTGGGTACTCCGCTCCGCATCTAGTAGCGCACGGGACACCCCCCGCAGAATCTGGCGCAGCTTGACCAACTGCCATGCCAACCACAGGGCAATTAGCGCAATCAGGCAATTGCAGCCAATCACAATCCAGACCATTCGTGGCATAGGGGGCATCGAAGTTTACGATTGTTGGTTTATCTTTTCATAGATTGCCATAGTGGAGGGCGATGTGCGGGTGAGGTCGTTAATTCGATTTCCTTCAGCGCGATCGCCCCTCGCTAGCACCCAGTTGCCACTGCTGCATCCAAGACCGCCACATACTTAATAAGAATAGGGTTGTACTCCCTAGTTTACTGTGGAGATTGGAGAGCGGGGTTGCTGGCTGGAATTGCAAATTATGGTTAAATCACTCCCAAAACGAAAGCAGCGGCGAGGCATACGGCCTTGGCTGGTGTCGCTGTTGTTGGCGGCACTGATGGTTGGCGGTGGGCTGTTCAGTTGGTACCATTGGCGATCGCCTTCGCCCCTTTACACGCTGACTGTTGAAGCGCCGCCCCAAAGTCCGCAAGAGTTAAAGCAATGGGCAGAGTCTGCGGATCCCCTCAAGCGCGATCGCGCCCGCTATCTTCTGGCCGTAGAAAGCCTGAGTCAACAGCAACCCCAAGCTGCACTTCAGTGGCTCCAAGATCTTGAGCAGACTTACCGTCCCATGGCCGCACCCATTCTCCTGCTGCGAGCGGAGGCCTATCGGCAACGGGGAGATAACCGCAAGGCGAAGGAAACGTGGGAACAGTTGCTACGGGAGTATGGCAGTGAACCTGAAGCGGCAGTGGCACTCCTGAGCCTCAATCAACCGCAAAAGGCGATCGAACGCTTTCCACAGCATCCTGCCGTCGTCAACTATGTGGCGCAACAGTTAGAGAAAAATCCCGATCAAGTGCCCTACCTGAAGCTGGTGGCACGCCACGGCCTCTTTCTTAAGGCATACGGCACCTACCTTGAAATTTTGCGGCAGCGCTACGCCGATCAACTGACGCCCGCCGATTGGGAAGCGATCGCCTTTGGCTATTGGGAGAAAATGCAGTATGCTCGGGCAGCAGCGGCCTATGCCAAGGCACCACCAACCCCTTTGAATCTCTATCGGGTGGGCCGGGGACGCCAACTGAGTGAGGACACCTCTGGGGCGATCGCCGCCTATCAAGCCCTGATCAACCGCTTTCCCCAAAGTTCCGAAGCAGCCCTTGCCCAACTGCGCCTTGCCCGTTTAGTCAAAACACCGGCGGAGCGTCTCCCTTTGCTGGCCAAGTGTCTTCAGTTAGCGAGGCAAAATCAAGCACCCGCGATCGCTGCCGATGCCCTTCTGGCACAGTACCAAGCTCATCAGGAACTAGGCAACACCAAGGGGGCACAACAAAGCCAACAACAACTCTTCAAGACCTATCCCCAAAGCAGCGCCGCAGCGGAACTGCGCTGGCAACTGGCCCAAGGGGCTGCCCAAAAACGGCAGTGGTCTCAGGCACAACAGTGGGTTAGCGAAATTCTCAGATTGAACCCTGAGAGTGAGCTGGCACCGCGAGCCGCCTTTTGGCAAGGAAAATGGCAAGGGGAAGCAGGACAACCCCAAGGGCAGCGCCAAACCTGGCAATGGCTTACGGAGCGCTATCCCCACACCTACTATGCTTGGCGAGCCGCCAGTCTGCTCAAGAAACCCGTGGGCACCTTTACAACCCTGCGACAACAGCGACCCTCAGTGGCGAGCGATCGCAAGCCCCTCCTTCCCTTGGCCACGGGGAGTGCCACCCTACGCGAACTGTACCTGCTGCGGCAATTTCAGGAGGCTTGGCAGCGCTGGCAGTGGGAATTCCACAATCGGGTGACACCGACAGCGGCAGAACAACTCACTGATGGCCTGATTCGCCTTGGCGTTGGGGAATACCTCGATGGCATCTTTATGCTGCAAAACTTGTTTACGCGCTCAGCCAGTGAACCGGAGGTGGCAACGTTCTTTGCGCCCATTCGCCGCGATGTCCGCTTCTGGTATGCCCTTTACCCCCTGCCCTACTGGGAATTAGTGGAAAAGTGGTCCCTAGCTCGCAACTTAAATCCTCTATTGGTGATGGCCTTGATTCGCCAAGAATCTCGCTTTGAAAAGCAGATCCGCTCAGTGGTGGGGGCAACGGGGTTGATGCAGTTGATGCCAGAGACGGCTGCTTGGATTGCCGAAAAGTTGAACCTAGAGAGCTATTCCCTTGTGGATCCAGAGGACAATATCCGCTTGGGCACATGGTACGTTGACTACACCCACAATCAGTACAATCAAAACACGCTCTTAGCCTTGGCCAGTTACAATGCCGGGCCGGGAAATGTCAATCAGTGGTTGCAGCGTTTTGATATGACCGATAGCGATCGCTTTGTGGAATCGATTCCCTTTCCTGAGACCTATGGCTATGTCAAGAGTGTCTTGGAGAACTACTGGAACTACTGGCAACTGTATGCCCAGCCCTAGGAAAAATCGTCTATTCTCATAAAAAGGCAGGGGACTGCGTCATGGATCAAGATATTCCTGTTGCGGAGCGGCTACAACCAATCACTCAGGGCAAAGTAGAACCTCGGCGAGGGGGGTGGGCGATCGCCAGCACCCTTGTCCTTGTGGGCCTAATGGGCGTGGGAGCTGTGTGGTTCCTCAATCGTCCCACGGAATCGCCAACGGCTACGGAAACGGAGCCAACGCTAACGCCAACAGAAAATCTGCTGGGACATCTGCCCTATGAAGAGGCGCCCCTCTCAGAACTTGAACCGGTGAGTGCCGATGGCCAAATTAAATTACGGCGAGCCGCAGCAGAACGGTTCCGGGCGATGGTCGCCGCTGCGCAGCAGGAGGGGGTGGTGTTGATGCCCCTCTCTGGATTTCGCTCCAAACAGGATCAGGACTATCTTTTTTTTGAGGTCAAGGAGCAACGGGCACAACGGGCAAGTGAGCGGGCATTGGTGAGTGCGCCCCCCGGCTATAGCGAACACCATACGGGCTATGCCATTGATATTGGCGATGGCGCCCGGCCAGACACCCATCTCAAGGAGACTTTTGAGGACACCCCCGCCTTTCGCTGGCTGGAAAAAAATGCAGCGCGTTTTAGTTTTGAACTGTCCTTTCCCCGTCATAACCCGCAGGGGGTGAGTTATGAGCCTTGGCACTGGCGATTCGTTGGCGATCGCCACAGTTTGCAAACCTTCTACAGAGCACGACAACTCACACCGAGGGATCAGCCATGAGGGGATTTGCCCATCGCGCGGTTTTAGTGACAGGCGGCACAGGCGGACTCGGTCAAGGGGTAGTGCCGGTTCTCCTCAGTCAAGGCTATACGCTGACGGTGCCCTACATTGATGCGGCTGCCCGAGACGCCCTCGAAAAGCAATTGGCGGCAGCGGAGTTGGCCAACGTGCGGTTTGTGGCAGCGGATTTGAACAATGAAAGTGAAGTGGCCGCTCTCGTGGAGCGCATGCCGCAATTGGATGCCGTGGTTCACCTTGTCGGTGGCTTTAGCATGGGCGCAACGGCACAATTTGCCCTCAGTGATTGGCAGCAGAGTTTTCGCCTCAATGTCGAGACCACCTTCTTGGTTTGTAAGCACGCCCTCAAACGTATGCAGACTCAGCAATATGGGCGCATTGTCACCATTGGCTCACGGGGTGCAGTTGAACCAGCGGCTGAACTGGCTGCCTATTGTGCTGCTAAAGCCGCAGTCGTGGCCTTCACGCGGGCGATCGCTGCCGAAACCAAAGGCAAAAACATTACCGCCAATGTCATCCTTCCCAGCATTATCGATACCCCTGCCAATCGGGCAGCGATGGGCGAAGCGCAAGCGGTCAATTGGGTGAGTCCTCGGGCGATCGGTGACCTGATTGCCTATCTCATTTCCGAGGGAGCGGCTGCGATCAGTGGTGCCGTGATTCCCATCTATGGCAATGCCTAGAGCGAGTTGCCATGTTCTTTATCATTTTGCTCATTCTTCTTTGTATGGTTACCCATCTCTTTACGGAGGTGCTAGTTTTAACTCCCCTAGAGGTGTTGCGCTCCATTCATATTCCTGCAATTTTCCTTTGGGGCGGCCTGATCCTACTCTTGGCATGGATCATGGGTGATTAGCGCCCGACACCTGAACGACCGTTTGGCTAAATTCGGCAATTTGGGCAGCCGTCACTTCTAAACAGGGGCGATCGCGCACGAGGGCAAAGCGCACATACCCCTCTCCCCCTTGACCAAAGCCAGAGCCTGGAGCGGCGGCAATCCCTGTTGCCTTAACAAGGGCTTGGCAAAATCCCAGGGAATCCCGCTGCCAAGGGTCAGGGAGTTTTGCCCACACGTACATTGTCGCTGGCGGGAGGGGCACCGGCCAGCCATGGTCGCAAAGCGCTTGGACAAAGGTATCACGCCGCTGGCGAAAGATCTGCCGCGTTTGCTGGACACAGGTTTGATCTCCCGTGAGGGCGGCAATCGCACCCCGCAGGATGCCAGCGTATTGGTTAAAATCAATCACCGATTTAATTTGGCGCAGGGCAGCAATAATGTCGGCACGGCCAATGGCAAAGCCAATGCGAAACCCACCCATGTTGTAGGACTTAGACAGGCTATAGAATTCAATGCCCACTTGGCGATCGCGATCCACTTCAAAGATCGAGGGTGCCCGCTCCGCATCAAAGACGAGATCAATGTAGGGAAAATCATGCACCAGTAAAATCCCGTGGCGATCGCAAAACTCAACTGCTGTCTTGAAAAAGTCCAAGGGCGCAACCGCCGTGGTGGGATTGTGGGGATAGCTGAGAATGAGAAGTTTGGCCTGCTCTCGCACCGGCAACGGAATGGCCTCTAAATCCGGCAAAAAGTGATTTTCTGCCCGCAAGCGCAAGGGATACAGTTGTCCCCCCGCAAGATACACCCCCCCCGCATGGGAGGGATACCCCGGATCAAGCACTAGCGCATACTCTTGGGGATTCATCACTGCAAGGGGCAAGTGCGCCGTCCCCTCCTGTGAACCAATCAGCGTCAGCACTTCCCGCTCGGGATCTACCCTGAGGCCAAAGCGGCGTTCAAACCAAGTGGCCACTGCCTGTCGAAAGGCCGCTGTACTGGCAAAGAGTTGATAGCCGTAGGTACTGGCATCACGCACCGAGGCTTCAATGGCTGCAAGAATATGATCCGCTACCGGTAGATCTGCAGACCCCAAGGAGAGATCAACAATTGGCTGTCCCGTGGCCGCCACCGCCGCCTTAGCCCGATCCATGGCGTCAAAGACATTGCCTTGGAAATACCGCAGGCGATCGGCCAGCTTCATGCTGCCACCTCCACCTCACTGGAGAGCAAGGCCTCGACAAATTCAAAACTGGAAAAGGGGCGCAGATCCTTAATGCCCTCGCCCGCACCAATGAAGCGAATCGGTAGTCCCAATTCCTGCACTACCGCCAAGGCCACTCCCCCTTTGGCCGTCCCGTCCAGCTTGGTTAAGATCACCCCAGTGAGTTGCGCTGCTTCTGCAAACACCTGTGCTTGGCGCAAGCCATTTTGGCCGAGGGTGGCATCGAGAACCAGTAGCGATTCAATTTGAGCATCACCCGCTTTTTTATCAATGATGCGACGGATTTTCTTGAGTTCCTCCATCAGGTTGGCCTTGTTTTGCAAGCGGCCAGCGGTATCCACTAGCAGCAATTCTGTGCCTCGGGCTTGGGCAGCGCCAATGGCATCAAAGACCACAGCAGCAGGATCGGTATTTTTGCCGGGGTTGGCAATCACCTCGACATCGGAGCGCTGTCCCCAAATTTTCACCTGCTCCGTGGCGGCTGCCCGAAAGGTATCTGCCGCTGCAATCAGACAGCGATAGCCTGACTGGGTGGCAATGTGGGCCAGTTTACCAATGGTGGTGGTTTTGCCAACGCCGTTGACACCGGCAATCAACCAGATATTCAGCGTGCCTTTTTTCGGAGCAAAGTCGCGGCGGTAGCCGGCTTCAAAGGGGCGATCGAGAATGTCCCGCAGAATTTCCTTCAGGTAGGCGATCGCCTGATCGGCAGGGAGTGTTTCTTGGCGAATTTTTGTTTGCAGCGCCGCAATAATCTGATCCGTGGCCTTGACCCCCACATCCGACTGCAACAGCAGCATCTCAATTTCTTCGACGGCATCCCGACTTAAGGGGCCTTGGCCGACGATCGCCCGCAGTTGATGTACTAGGCCACGACGGGTTTTGCCCAGACCTTGGCGCAGACGTTGCAACCAAGTAATTTCCTCAATATCCACCTCCTCTGGGCGCCGGCCTTGGGCGGCAAGCACCTCCGCCGACCACAAAAAGCCCTCATCAAGGACAAGGGAGGAGTCTGGTTCTACCGACTCAGCTTCCACAACGGGCTGGACAGGGGCAGGTTCAGCAACAGCGGTCTCTTCAGACTCGATAGAGACGGGAACGGGGGCATCATCGGCAGGCGGTGTTTCTTGAGTTTCTTCAGCGGTTTCAATGGTTTCAATCGTCGCGGCACTCTCCGATTGCTGTCGCGCTTGAATCGACTGGAGTGCCGTTTTTGCCCAGTTGAGGATGCCGGGGGAAGCAGTGGATTCAGTTGTAGATTGCGGGGATTCTGCGGATGGCGCTGCCGTTGGGGTTTCTGCAGGGGGCGATGGCTCCTCACCACTGCCACCAAACTTGCGTCGAAACCAATTAAAAACCATGGCCTATCCTCTGTGCGACTGAACTTGCCTATTTCCCAGAATAGCCTTGATTTTCGTGTAAAAAGGCTTGCAGGCGATCGCCCACCGTGCGACTCAAAGCTGGATGACACACCACTAGGGGCGGCCAATGCTGCACATCGGCGCGATTGTAGCGGGGCAACTCACCATTGGCATAGGTAAAGGCTCCCCCCGCCTCCTGCATGATCAAATCCGGTGCCGCTAAATCCCAGTCCTTCGGGGCACTGCGCCCTGTGAGGTTGACGTACAGATCTGCATCCCCTTGGCAAATACTCGCCGTTTTACAGCCCATACTCCCCATCGGAATTTGCTGTACGCATCCTAGGGTTCTTAAAAAGGCCTGTAGGCGCTCTCCGCCGTGGCTCCGACTCATCACCACCCGCAACGACTGCCCCTCAGTGGGGGGTTGTACCCGCAGTCGCGTCGCACCTTGGCGCGTCTCTCGATAGGCACCTGCACCGGCAATGGCAGTGTAGATCACCTCCTGCTCTGGCCAGACGACAGCGGCTAAACAAGGGCGATGTTCATGGACAAGGGCAACGTGAATCGCATACTCCCCCGTTTGCTGCAAAAAGTCGTAGGTGCCATCGAGGGGGTCAATGATCCACTGGTAGGGCTGGGGCAAGGGCTGCCCTGGGGTGTAGGTCTCTTCGGTTAAATAACCAAACTGCGTCGGCGGAAAATGAGCTTGGAGGGCGTGGCGCAAAAAGCAATCAACCGTTTCATCGGCAAGGGTGACAGGATCACCGCCTTTGTCCTGCACCGCTAGATCCTGCACCTGACGGTAAAACTGGCGCAGTTGCTCAAGGGCTTGCCAAAGAAGCGGGCGCAGGGTGGCAAGGGTATTCTCAAGATCAAGGGCGGGGGACATCTAGGCTGCCTCAAGGGAAAGACCACGGGGAATCGCGGCAATTAGCGTGCGAGTATAGTCGTGCTGTGGCTGTTGGTAAACGGTTTCCGCGTCACCCATTTCCACAATTTCGCCATTGTACATAACCATGAGGCGATCGCTCATGAATTTCACCACACTGAGATCGTGGGAAATGAAGAGGTAGGTCAGTTGAAACTCCCGCTGGAGTTCTTTGAGCAAATTCAGGACTTGCGCCTGCACCGACACATCCAAGGCCGACACTGACTCATCACAAACGACAAACTCAGGATTCAAGGCCAAGGCACGGGCAATACAAATTCGCTGCCGCTGCCCCCCGGAAAATTCATGGGGATAGCGATTCTGGGCTTGGGGGTCAATGCCCACCCGTTCAAGGAGATAGGCCACCCGCTCTTGGTGTTGCCGTTGCGACTGATGACGGCGGTGAATCCGCAGGGGTTCTGCCACCAACTCGCCAATGGTCATGCGGGGATCTAGGGAACTATAGGGGTCTTGGAAAATGAGTTGCATCCGTTGCCGCAGGGGACGCAATTGGCGAGGCGATAAATGGCTGATGTCGCGATCGCCAAAGATAATTTTTCCCTGTGCGGGTTCTAGGAGGCGCAAGAGGGTCCGTCCCAGTGTTGTTTTGCCACAGCCCGATTCCCCCACCAAGCCAAGGGTCTCCCCGGCGCGAATCGTAAACGAGACATCCCTGACGGCAGTGACAAAGCGCTGCTTGCCCGCCACGGGATACTTGACCCAGAGATGTTCAACCCGCACCAAGGGGGGTTGGCTCGCCAAATGCGCCAAGCGTTCCTGCTGCTGCGCTGCGGAAATCACTTCTAATCGCGGGGGCGTGGCCGCTAGAAAATCCGCCACTGTTGGCAGAATCGCCAGACGCTGATCCAAGCGGGGACGACAAGCCAGTAGCCCCTTGGTATACGGATGTTGGGGGTGACGAAAGACCTGCTGAACTGTCCCCGATTCAACAATTTGCCCTTGGTACATGACAACGACCTGATCCGCCAATTCCGCAATCAGATTTAAATCATGGCTGACAAAAATCAATGAGAGAGGGTACTGCTGCTGCAACTCCCGCAACAGCCGTAGGATCGCCGCTTGGACAGTGACATCGAGGGCAGTGGTGGGTTCATCGGCAATTAAAAGCGCTGGCGAAGCGGCCATGGCCATGGCAATCATGACCCGCTGAATCTGTCCCCCAGAGAGTTGGTGCGGATAGCGACGGAGAAACCGCTTTTTCTCCTCCAGGGGGGCTGCCGCTTTGAGAAGATGCACCTGCTCAAGGAGAGCGATCGCCCGCTGTTGACATTGCCCTTGGGGCAGTCGTTGCTGCGGATCAATGGCCTCTGCCAGTTGAAAGCCAATGGAATAGACCGGATTGAGAGAACTCATCGGTTCTTGGAAGACCATACTGATTTGGCGACCCCGAATCTGTTGCATTTGGCGGGGGGTGCAGCGCAGCAAGTCAATGGCCTCCCCCTCTGGCTCTGGCTGAAACCACGCTTCGCCGTGGCTGATCTGTCCCGGCGGCAGGAGTAACTGCAAAAGTGCCAAACAGGTCACCGACTTCCCTGACCCCGACTCACCGACAATGCCAAGGGTCTGACCCCGCTCCAAGCGAAAGGAAATGCCATCCACTGCCCGTAGGGTTTGATCGGCTTGGCGAAAGTCAACGGTAAGTGCTTCCACACGCAAAAGGGGTGATGACATCACAGGGCAAACCAACTCGGAATAATCCTAGAATAGAGGCGATTCTGACACTTAGGCATGGAGTTGATCTTTTTTGGGGTTGGCCTGCTGTTGGGGCTAATGGTCTGGTTCTGGCAGTGGCAGCAAGTGCGACACGCTTTGGAGACGCTCCTTGAGCAGTACGCGGCTCGCCCCTTCAAATCCTCACCGTGGCAACGCTTGCGAACCCTACTCAGCCAACAGCTTCAGGAACAGGAACGCTGCCGTCAGAAAATGCTGCGCTGTCAAACGCTCCTTGAATATGCCCCCATTGCCTATTTGGAGGTGGATGAGGCCAATTGCGTGGTCTGCTGTAACGAGGCGGCGCGATCGCTCCTTGGTTTGGTGCATCCCGAAGGCCGCCTTGTTTTGGAACTGGTGCGCTCCTATGAATTGGACTGTCTCATCCAAGAGGTGCGCCAAGAGGAAACGATGCGGGAGCAGGAATGGCTCTATGCCTACCTCACACCGACGGGGCAAACCAAGCGCAAACCCCTGCGGGCACGGGGACTCTGCCTTGGCGAGGGGCATGTGGGTGTATTTATTGAGGACTGCGAAGAGGTGGTGCGGCTGCGGGATGAGCGCGATCGCTGGGCAGCGGATGTCGCCCATGAACTGAAAACCCCCTTGACCTCCCTGCGCTTGGTGACTGAAACCCTACAACAACGGGTGCCGGAGTCCTTACGGGATTGGGTCGATCGCCTCCTTGAGGAAATTATTCGCCTCAGCCTCCTTGTTCAAGAACTCCTAGAGTTAAACCGCCTGAGTCACACTCCCGCCGATAGCCTTGAGCGGCATCCCCTTGACCTTGTCCAACTCATTGATACTGCGTGGCAATCCCTCGCCCCCCTCGCTGCGGCTAAAAACATTCACCACGAGTACACAGGCCCAGAGCAATTTTCCTACTGCGGCAATGAATCGCAACTGTTTCGGCTCCTGGTCAATCTTTATGACAACGCCATTAAATACGGCCCTGTGGGTGGTCAAGTGCTGACGCGGCTGCTGAGCGATCGCGAGGGGGGCTATCTGTGTCTCGAAGTCATTGATACGGGCAGTGGCTTTCCCCCCAAGGACTTACCCTATGTGTTTGAACGCTTTTATCGGGCACAGGCACGGCGGCATCGCTTTGTGATTCCTACGGATAGTGAAGGGCGGATGCCCCCCGTCGGTAGTGGTAGTGGCCTAGGATTAGCCATTGCTCGCCAAATTGTTGAATGCCATGGCGGCTATATGCAGGCGGCGAATCATCCCGACTATGGCGGCGCATGGTTGCGTATTTATCTGCCTCTGACTTCGCTATAGTTCCTTGGCGACCCAGCGATCGCGCCCAAGGGTCTTCGCCTCGTAGAGACACTGATCCGCCAGATGCAACAACATGGCTGGCTCATGCTCTGGAGTGGGCAGCGTCGTTCCAATCCCAAAGCTGGCCGTTAGCTTTGGCCCAACGGTACTTTTAGCATGGGTGATATTAGCCTCCGCCAGCGCTGCCTGAATCTTCTCAACAATATGGATAGCTCCCCTTTGGTCGGTACTGGGCAGCAAGAGGGCAAACTCTTCCCCACCAAAGCGCGTGGCCAAATCCCCCGCCCGCTGTAGATGGCTTTCTAAAATTTCTGCTACCTGCTTGAGAATTTGATCGCCCTGCAAATGGCCGTAGTGATCGTTGTAGGCTTTGAAGCAATCAATATCCAGCATCACTAAACTTAACGGTTGTTGCTCCCGCTGACAGCGTCGCCATTCCTTTGCAAACAGTTCATCAAAGCAGCGGCGATTGCCAATATCCGTCAGACTGTCAATGTACACCATCTGCTGCAGATTGGCATTGGCGGCTTCCAACGCGGCATACATCTCCGCCTGCTGCAGTGCTACTGTTAGGGGTTCAGCAATCCGTTGCAGTAGGAACAGCTCCTCCCGCTGCCAGAGGCGAGGGCCACGACACTGGTGGGCAATCAGCAGTCCCCAGAGGTCTTGCCCCTGAAGTAGTGGCACCACGAGATTGGCCTGAACTTGCAGGCTGAGTAGTAGCTCGCGGTAGCAATCCTGTAATTGCGCTTGATTGACATCGCTAATGGTTACAGTGCGTCCTTCTAGAAACCGCTGCGCTGTCTCTTTACTAAAACAGGGATCGTGAATCACTTGACCTAGGATTGAATACTGCGGCGAGGTGGTGGCTTCCACTTCCACAACGCCACTGCCATCGGCTAAAAAGCGGTAAATCAGCACGCGATCGCTCAGAAGCAGTTGTTGAATACTGGTGACTGCCCGCTGCAAAATGTCCTCTAAGCGAATGGACTGGCGAATGTCCTGAATGATTGTGCTGACAATCATTTCCCGCTCTAGGGCAGTTTTTAGCCGCTCTTCTGTGCGCTGTTGCTCCGACACATCTAACAGCACCCCATGGAGCATGTGACTCTGGGGATCTAGCTGCCCGCGATCGCTCAACCAGCGGAAACAACCATCGCGGTGTTGAATACGATAGGTGGTACTGTAGGCACGCTGCTGCCGAATCGCCTGTTCAATATCCCGTTCCGCCAAGGCCAAATCCGGCGCTGGGATAATCTGGCGCAGATCCGGTAAATCTTGGGGAAAGTAACCCGTGAGGTGATAAATCTGATCGCTAACATAGCTAAACCGCCACAGGCGATCGCGATCGCGCCGATAGATCGCAACGGGCAAATGACTAATCAGAGTGTTATAGCGCTGTTCGCTCTCCGTAATCGCCACCGTAATCGCCTGTTGCCGTGACAGTTGCCAGCGCAGTTCCGCCGTGGCCTTATTGAGCTCTTGGGTTAGCACCTGAATCACCCCTTGAGCTTCCGTAATGTCAATGGCCGCCAAAAGATTACTTTGGGTCACAATCCCCACCATTTGACCATCATCGTCCACAACCACCACCCGCCGCACTTGGTGCTCCTTGAGGAAATGATTCACCTGCCACAAACTTTGATTGGGCTTCACGGTCAGCACGGGCTGAGACATAATACTGCCAACGGTTCCTGTGAGCACTCCCCCTTGGCCCTGCAGTGCCTCAAAAATATCCTTTTCCGTAATAATGCCGCGCGGCAGCACACCCGAGGCGGATGTCTCAGGAACCACTAAACTGGTGACCCCCCGTTCGGTCATCAGGACAGCGGCCTCCTGTAGCGAAGCTTCCGCTGCAATGGTGGCCACATCGGGTACCATCACCTCCGCCACCCGTTTAATTCGCAGGAGATCCACAGGGCGCAGGCTCTCCCGAAAGGCTTGGCGGGTCAGCAGTCCTTCAACCCGTCCCGATTCATTGACCACGGCAAGGGCATCCACGCCCAAGTAGCGAAAACGCCCTAAAATCGCCAGTGGATCATCCAGATCACTGAGGCGCAGGCAATAATCCGATGGCAGCATGATCTGGGCAGCCGTGATCGCCTGTGGCGAGTAACCCTTACCAAGGGCACGGATCACTTCCCGTTGGGTGATCAAGCCCCGAAACTGTCCCTGCTCTTCGACGACTAAACCCAATCCTTGGTTGCTTTGTAATCCTTGGAGAATCTCATTGAAGGAACCCCTTGGAGCGATCGTCACTAACTGAGCCTGTACCAAGGCTTGCAAATTTAAGCCTGAATTCAATTGCTCCATAGTGCCCCTCTTTCGCCAAGATATACTGTTAAAATAATGTCTAAAGTTGTGTCTATCGTTTTTAATCGTTCTGGCAAATAAAAACAAGACTTACAAAAGTTTGTATCACTAATTGTGATCCTTTTTACCGCGGATTAATTATTCTAATTCTATCTTGATAGTTCGTGGCAACCTCAGGGATGTTGACAGGGCTGAATAAGCCCTTGTCTAAAATATGGGATGTGAGTTTCTTCTGTAGGGGCTTTCACCGTTTTGAGTGTGTTCGATCCATCGCCAAAGAGCTGTCACTGGGATATTCCGCTGTTGCCGGAGAAAAGCTAGGATAGGGAATTGAATGTATTCTATTCGCTGCTGCTATGGACTAGCGAATTACTGGATCAGAGACGTTGTGCGTACCTGCTGCGGGTGATTGTGACTGCGGCAGCCCCCTCAGGATTGAAGCGATGAATCCACCTGCGCCTAATCTCATTTGCCCAGAGTGTGGCACTGCAAATTCCATTCACCAAGTTGAGTGTTGCCACTGTCAGGTGCCACTCCTGAAACGCTACTTGTGGGCGATCGGTTCTGGTTTGGATCCCTACAGGGTGGGTGAACTGTTGGGCGATCGCTATCTAGTGCAAGGCAAACACTTGCTCTTAGACCTATTGCCGGGGGAGCCAGCGCCCAGTGTGGACAACACCTCCCAGCTCTACCGTCCCTATCTGCGCCTCTTTCCCAAGCGTCCCCATGTCCCGGAATTATTTGGCGCCCTTTCCCTCCCTGAAGGTGAACTGTTGCTCCTTGAGCATGCCCCCGTCAGTTGCATTGACATTGCCGATGCCAAAGTTGCCCCCGGTCTCACCCATGCCGCTCCCCTCACCACCATCTGGGAGAAAGCCAATTTAGTACGCCGCCTCAACTGGTTATGGCAAATCATCTCCCTTTGGCCAGCCTTGGTGGCAGAAAATGTGGCTCTCACACTGCTCAATCCCCAGCTTTTGCGAGCCGAGGGATCCCTTGTGCGGCTGCTGCAACTGCAAGCAGGCCATAATCCCACCTTGACTGACCTTGGCAAATTCTGGCAAACCCATTTCAGTTTTAGCGACCAAGGGGAAAACTTTCAGCAGGCCTTCACGATCCTGTGTCAACACATGCAGGATCCTCAGGAAACCACCCCTGAATTTATTCGTGACACCCTAGAGACCCTCTTTCAACAGGCCCTCGACAGCCTCGGTTATGAGTACCACTACGATATTGCTAGCCGCTCCGACCAAGGGCCTAGTCGGACTCGCAATGAGGACAAATGCTTTCCAGAGCGCGATCTCACGAGCCAATCACAGGTGCTCGCCCTCGTGTGTGATGGCGTCGGGGGGCATGAAGGGGGCGATGTCGCTTCCGGTTTGGCCATTGACATTCTTGAGGAGACGCTAACCCCCCTCAAGCTGCTGGAGATGTCCCCTGCTACAGTTGAACAGGCGATTCAAACCGCTATTCGCCGCACCAATGATGCAATCAATCAACGCAATGATACGGAGCAGCGCCACGAACGCCAGCGCATGGGAACCACAGTTGTCGGTGCCCTGATTGAACACGCCCATCTTTACCTTGCCCACATTGGCGATAGCCGCGCCTACTGGATCAACCGCTGGGGCTGCTACCAGCTCACCCTCGATGACGACGTGGCCAGCCGTGATGTGCGCTTGGGGATGAGTACCTACCATCAAGCCCTTGAGCTGCCCTACGGTGGTTCCTTGGTGCAAGCGTTGGGGATGGCACCCTCCCAGCATCTGCACCCCACAGTAGAACGCTTTTTACTGGATGAAGAGGGAATTCTTTTGCTGTGTTCCGACGGCCTCAGTGATTTTAATCGTGTCGAAACCTACTGGCCACAGTACCTCCTGCCTGTGCTCCAAGGTCAGCTTGCCCTCACTGCTGCGGCTGAACAACTCATTGATCTTGCCAATCGCCTCAATGGCCATGACAATGTGACGGTGGTGCTCATTCACTGTCGGGTGAAGAATACATCCGGTGTCATTGACTTGGACTACAGCGATATTGTTTGTCAAGGGGAGTTGCCAGAGGTGACAGACATTACAATGGGCTACGTCCCCCCACCCGATCCAGCGGATCTCGACCTGACGGTTTCCCAGATTGTGGAACCCCCTCAACCCCAACCTAAACCGCCGCCAGCCCAAAGGTCTCGTTTCCAAGCGTGGCTGCTACTGCTGGTGGCTGTGGGCGTTGCCACCGCTGCCCTTGGCTTTCTGGCTGTGATCACTTCTATGAATCGCTCTGTGGTAGAGCCATCCCCCTCACCGTTGACCCCACCCCAATAATGCCGAGTTCTGACGATTTTTCCCTCGACGCCTACGACTATCACCTGCCTCCGGAACGGATTGCCCAACAGCCCGTTTCTCCCCGCGATCATTCCCGCCTGATGGTGGTGGCACAGGAGACTGCTACCGATCACCACTTCTATGAGCTACCGCAACTGTTGCAACCGGGGGATTTGCTAATACTCAATGATACACGGGTGATTCCGGCACGGCTGAGGGGTCAAAAAGTGGGCGGCTCTGGCCGTACCGTTGAGGTGTTTCTTCTCGAAGAATTGAGCGATCGCCAGTGGCTAGCCCTTGTCAAACCGGGACGAAAATTGCGCCCTGGAGCCGTGATTCAAATCGGCACACTGCAAGCAACGGTACAGGCCATTGATGAGGAGACCCGAGGCCGGGTGATTGAATTTGACCTGCCGCCGGGCGATCGCCTGTGGTCCTATCTTGATCACCTAGGGGAAGTGCCCTTACCTCCCTACATTGACAACCCCATTGAAGATACTGAACAATACCAAACCGTCTATGCTCGCCGTCCCGGTGCTGTGGCTGCGCCAACCGCTGGCTTGCACTTTACCCCCGAACTCTTGAGTAAGTTGGCCTATCACGGCATTGATCATTGTTTTTTGACGCTCCACGTGGGCATTGGCACCTTTCGTCCTGTGGAGGCCAGCGATATTCGCCATCACCATCTCCACGAAGAATGGATTGAGGTACCGGCTGCTACCGTCGAGCGGATTCAGGCCGCCAAAGCTGACGGAGGACGGATTATTGCCGTCGGCACCACTGTTATTCGCTCCCTAGAAACGGCAGCCCAATCCGGCACCCTTCAGCCCTTTTGTGGCAAGAGTGATCTCTATATCTATCCGGGGTATCAGCCCAAGATAGTCGAGGGCTTCATTACCAACTTTCATCTGCCCCGCTCTAGTTTGATGATGCTCGTCAGTGCCTTTATTGGCCGCGAACGGTTGCTTCAGTTGTACCAACAGGCCATCGATCGCCAGTACCGCTTCTATTCCTTTGGCGATGCCATGCTCATTTTGCCCAGCGCTTGCCACAATACCGTTTGAGTGTGCTATCTTAAAGCCAGTTGTTTTGCAAACTACCGTTCAGGGAGATGGAGGTGATGCCCATGGCAGATAGTAGTAAACGCTTGGGTCGTCGTTTTGGAGTAGCTCAGCTCTAGGGAAGAGTTGTTCTCCATCTGTTGATTTGAAATCACACCTAGGAGGCCACTTCTCCTAGCAGTTGATACCCACGATAACCACCAGACCGCTCCTAAGGCCTTCCTTGGGGGCGGATGGCTTTTTAGGGGCATGTTGGGGCGTCTGAGCGATAGTGTAGTTTTGTGACTAGGCATTAAAAAACATTTCAGATGCTGGGTGGCGAATGGGGTAGCGATCTATAGTAGGGGCAACCGGAACGTCGCCATTATTGGCCAGAGAAGACAAATTGAGAGTGAACAACGACTAATGATGGTGGACTCTGGAACTGTTGCGTTCTGAGAGCAGCCATGGCCGTTCAATTCTTACCCCAAAAAACACGGCAAAAAACGCCGCGCTTGCATCCCATTAGTGGTCCCAAGCTACTGCTAGTCGTGCTGTTGAACCTCTTTATTGCCGGCTATGTCTTTTGGGCCTACCGCACTGCCCATGAGCATCAGCTCCCGACCCAACGCAATCCGATCTTCCGGAACCTGCGTTCTCGCTAGACTTGCCCTAGGCAGATTGTGACGATAGAATGAGGGATTGCTGTCTTTTTTTCAATGGGCATGAAATCCTATCTCGCTGCCGCAGTACAAATGACGAGCCAGCCGAATCTTGAGGCAAATTTAGCACAGGCAGAGGAATTGATTGAACTGGCGGTGAGACGGGGTGCAGAACTTGTAGGGTTGCCAGAAAACTTTTCTTTTCTCGGTGACGATCGCGAGAAGGTCGCCCAAGCGGCAACAATCGCTGAGCGGACTGAGGCTTTTTTGAAACGCATGGCGCAGCGATTTCAGATTACCTTAGTGGGGGGTGGCTACCCAGTACCAGCAACTGCAGGCAAAGTCTATAACACAGCAGTCCTCATTGGTCCTAGCGGAGAAGAATTGAGCCGTTACCAAAAGGTACATTTATTTGATGTCGATTTGCCCGATGGCAATATCTACCACGAATCGGGCACAGTGCTAGCGGGACGGCAGTTGCCCTCTGTCTATCCCAGTAAGGAACTGGGGAATATCGGCTTGTCGGTGTGCTACGACGTTCGCTTTCCAGAACTTTACCGCGCGCTCTCCCAAGCGGGGGCAACGGTGCTGTTTGTGCCGGCGGCCTTTACCGCCTTCACGGGTAAGGATCACTGGCAAGTTCTCCTACAAGCGCGGGCGATTGAAAATACCTGCTACGTGATTGCACCGGCTCAGACGGGAATTCACTATGCGCGGCGGCAAACCCATGGCCATGCCATGATTGTGGACCCTTGGGGAACCATTTTGGCGGATGCCGGCGATCGCCCCGGCCTCGCCATTGCGGCCATTGAACCCAGCCGCCTTGAGCAAGTGCGTCAACAAATGCCCTGCCTGCAACACCGTGTCTTTTTCTGATTTGTGAGCCAATTGTGAAATAAATCGTAACATGGCATACAGACAGGGGGAGTTTCCTACGCTATCGTAGAACCATAGGTGAATCCTTGCCCTCACTCCAAACCGACTAGGAGAGTATCTATGGATAGCGTTACGGTTCCCAATCCGCAAGCCTCCGCCGAGGTTTGGAACTCCCTGAAGCGGGCGATCGCCCACAGTTCGGGTTTTCAGCGTTGGCTGAGCGAAAAGCAGGCCAGTGTTGTCGTTGAGCAGCCCACGGATCTTGATGCTTGCGTTACCGCTTACCTGCGTCAGGCTCTCGAAACCCTTGCCTATTAAAAATTGGTAAGAATTGTAAGCTTTGCCCCTATACGAGGAGCATTCTGACTCCTGAGGTCACATATTACCCTCACGGCGCATTCCTTGGGGGGGTTGATATTCGAGGTTGGGGCAACCCTATCCTTTGGCGTTCCCTTGGTTATAGTGGTAAAGTGCCAGCCCCCAAGGTGCATATGATTGAAGGCCCGTGGATCCATAAGTTTATTGTCTCCAATGGGATTCGTCTCCACTATGTCACCCAAGGAGAAGGGGAGTTAGTGCTGCTGCTCCATGGCTTTCCCGAGTTTTGGTACTCTTGGCGACATCAAATTCCTGTCTTGGCGGAAAAGCACAAAGTCGTTGCCCTAGATTTGCGCGGCTATAATCTCAGCGATAAACCCCAAGATACCGCTAGCTATGTTCTTGACGAGTTAATTCTCGACATTGTTGGTGTCATTGACGGCCTTGGCTATCGTCGCTGTCATTTGGTGGGGCATGATTGGGGAGGGATGGTGGCTTGGGGCGTGGCCTATGCGGTGCCGCAGCGGATTCAAACCCTGAGTGTGCTAGCCTGTCCCCATCCTGCTAAGTTTCAACTGTTGAGTTTCGAGCAATGGTTGCGCAGTAGCTATATGCTGCTGTTTCAACTGCCGTGGCTGCCGGAGCTGCTCTTGGAGTGGGGGGGCTATGGAGCGATCGCCCAAATCTTTCGCTGGGCAGCGGTGAACCAGCAGGCAATTCGGGCGGTGGACATTGCCCGCTATCAGGATGCGGCCGCCCAACGGGGTGCCCTATCGGGAATGCTCAACTACTACCGTGCCGGGTTGCAAAGTCTCTGGAGTCGGGAGTGGGGCGTCCTAGATGTACCAACCTTGATGCTCTGGGGGCGCCAAGACCCCACCTTGGGTATGGAACTCACCTACGGCACGGAAGCCTACGTCAAGGAACTGAAAATTCAATACTTGGACTACTGTGGCCACTTTGTGCAGCAGGAGCAACCCGATTTGGTCAATGAGTATTTGCTAGAGTGGCTAGAGACCGTTTCTGCTGCCCTAAATTAGACCTAAACCAACCTAAATTAAACGCCGCAACTGTGTAATTTGGTCAGCGATCGCCAGCAGCGATTCTGGCATTTCAGGTCCTGTCAGCATGACATCGAGAGTACGTGGGCGATTCTGGAGAAAATCCAGTACCTCCGCTTCACTCAGCACCCCCAGTTGAATGGCCACACTCACCTCATCTAAGACCACCAGACGATACTCCCCCCTTTGCACCGTCGTTTGCAGATGCTGCCATAGCTCACGTACTGCCGCCTTTTCTTGAGGAGTCAGGGTGTCCGTTTCTCCTAAACAGCGTTGCAGCGCCGGTCGCCACCACGTGAGATGCTGTCCCAACTGAATCGGGTGTTCAATCCCCGTTTGAATTCCCCCCTTGAGCAATTGAACAATGATGACGCTGCTGCCTTGAGCAGCTACCCGCAACGCTTGCGCCATGACCGTGGTGAAAAAGTGCCGCTGCCGACAGGTAAACACCTGCACCACTCCCTCAATACCATAGGTTAGGGGCAAGCCTGCCTCAGAAACGGAAACCGCGAGTTGTGCCACCATCGTGTTCCTGTCCAGTTAAAAAGGAGAACGACCCCCTAGGGGTTATACATCTAGTGTAGTGCGCAATGATTTAACCCTAGTGAACACTAGATATACGTGGTCGTCAAGGGGTCAGAAAATTGAGTTATCTTAAAACAATGTGACTGTTACTGAGGATGCCCCCATGCCAGCGACACAGGCTCTTGATGCTGAGGCGCTCTTTCGCGCTGCCTACGAAAATCGTTACACATGGGATGAGAATTTTCCCGGCTTTACGGCCAAGGTCACGCTCATTGAGGGCGATCGCACGTACCACGGGCAGGTAAAAGTGAGCCGCGACTACGCCGTTGAAGTGAGTGGCATAGAAGACGAACAAGTTCGCGAATCCCTCTACAACCAATTGCGGGATGTGATTGTCCACCGCAAGCGCAACCGTTTTGAAGAGGCCCACGGCAAAAACACCTTCCAAACTGGGGAAACCGACGCCAGTGGGGCAGTGGAAATCCTCGTTAGCGGTGACGCCATGGGGTCGAACTACAAGGTGCGGGACAATCAAATTGTCTATGTCAGCCGTGTCATGGGGCGAGTTGCCTTTGCCATTACCCACCGTGAAGCCCTTGATACCGGTGCAGGCTACATTTCCACCAACTATGTGGCTGTCTTCCGCAATCCGCAAACCAACGAAGTGCTGCGGCAAATGGAGTTTGAGGATACCTATGTGCCCGTCGGCAATTACTACCTGATGAGCCGGCAGGTGGTGCGCACCCATGAAAATGGCCAAACCAGCACCGTGGAAATTCGTTTTGATGACCTGCAACTCCTAGACGACTAAGCGTGGAAATTACATTTCTAGGCACCAGTTCTGGGGTACCCACCCGCACCCGCAATGTTTCCAGTGTGGCTCTGCGGCTGCCTCAGCGCAAGGAAATTTGGCTCTTTGACTGCGGTGAGGCCACCCAGCACCAATTGCTGCGCAGTGACCTGCGAACCAGTCAGATCCGCCGCATTTTCATTACCCACATGCACGGCGATCACATCTTTGGCCTGATGGGCTTGCTTGCCAGTTGTGGCCTTGCGGGAACCGTGAGTCAAATTGATGTCTATGGCCCGCCGACATTGGATCGCTACATTGCCAGTTGTTTGCGCTGGTCTGTGATGCGGCTTCCCTACAAGTTGCAGGTGCATACCGTCGAGCCGGGGGAAGTCTTTAGTGATGGCGAGTTTACGGTGACCTGTCGGCTGCTGCATCATCGAGTACCTGCCTTTGGCTACCGCGTCACTGAGAGCGATCGCCCCGGTCGCTTTCATGTGGAAAAAGCCCAAGCCTTGGGAATTCCCTTTGGGCCACTGTATGGTCAACTCAAGCAGGGCAAAACGATCACCCTCGCAGATGGCCGCACCTTTGATGGCCGCGACTTCTGTGATCCACCGCAGCGGGGGCGCAGTATGGTTTATTGCACCGATACAGTCTTTTGTGAAAGCGCGGTTGAGTTAGCCCAGCAGGCGGATGTCCTCATCCACGAGGCGACATTTTCCCATCAGGAGGCGGATCTGGCTTTTGCACGGCTGCATTCTACATCCACGATGGCGGCTCAGGTGGCGACCTTTGCCCAAGTGAAATTGCTCTTCCTCACCCACTTTAGTGCCCGCTACGCCCCCGGCAATCCCGTGCAGGTGGAGGATCTGCTTGCGGAAGCACAAGCCATTTTCCCCAATACTCGTCTGGCGCGTGATTTCCTGCGCTATGAGATTCCCCGCAATGGCGTGATGTCCAAGGAAGTCTCCTGCAGCAATCCAGAAGTACTGGCAACGCCCAGTGTAGACAAAGGGGAGCCAACAGCAGATCAGGTGGCGCAGAAAAATACCCCCGCGATCGCCATCAACCGTGCCACGCGCCAGCAGATGCAGCAGAAACTGGGAATTGACGCTGCTACAGCCAATGCGATTTTGGAGCGGCGGCGGCAGCAAAAGTTTACCTGCCTAGAGGAACTCGAACGCCTGTATCCGCAGGTGGCATGGGACACCCTCAACGTGGAGTTCTAAAGAGCAACTATTTTCAGTCTCAAATAGGAACTTGTGATTGAGATCAACGTCTTTGTGTGCTGTTGATCACAGTTAAGCTTTGTGAAGCACTGGCATAGTTGAGACCATACACGCAAATTGCAAGGGGATTGGTGTATGACGCTGCTGGAGCTAATCCGCCGTATTCAGGCGACTCGGATCGTAACCCCTGCTCAAGAGCGGCAGATCAATGAATTGTTGTGGCAGCGTTCCCTGAGCGCCACGGAATATCAAGCAATGCAGGAGCTGGTTACGGGGATTATTGCGGGGGAAATTCAAGTCATCTCTCAGATTCAGCGGTTTGGCAGCAAAAAGGAGCTAGGGAATAATCGGTTACAATTGGCTTAAGGGACTGGGTTTTATGACAGTTCCGCCATTGGTTTTTGGGAGCTGCTCCTGCCCATGCAACTGTATTTCGACTATGGTGCAACAACCCCCTGTCGAGCAGAGGCTATTGCAGCGATGGTGGCGGCCTATGAACAGCAGTGGGGTAATCCATCGAGTATTCACGAGTGGGGGCAACGTGCAGCGATCGCCCTTGAACAGGCACGGATGCAGGTGGCAGCACTGATTCATGCCCAAGCGGATGAAATCATTTTTACCTCTGGGGGCACAGAAGCGGATAATCTTGCCCTGTGGGGAATTTGCCAACGCTATCGCCAACCTCAGCATTTAATTATTTCGGCGGTCGAGCATTCAGCGGTGGCCAAACCGGCGGCTGCCCTTGAAGCTCAAGGCTGGCAAGTGACCCGCTTAGCGGTGAATCCCTGGGGAGAGGTGGAACCCGCCCAACTACAGCAGGCCCTGCAACCGAACACGGTCTTGGTCTCGATCATCTACGGCCAAAGTGAGGTGGGCACGCTGCAACCCATTGCTGAACTCGCAGCCATTTGCCAAGAGGCGGGGGTGCTTTTCCATACGGATGCGGTTCAAGTGGCCGGACGAGTTCCCTTGGATGTGCAACGGCTAGGGGTGGATTTACTCTCGCTGTCCAGTCATAAAATTTATGGCCCTCAGGGAGCGGGGGCGCTCTATGTGCGATCGGGGGTACCCCTAGAACCGCTCTTGCGTGGCGGGGGACAAGAACTGGACCTCAGGGCGGGAACCCAAGCAGTGCCAACCTTGGTGGGTTTTGGGGTGGCAGCGGAATGGGCCGCCACTGAACTAGCGACAGAACCGATGCGCCTTGCTCAACTGCGCGATCGCCTGTGGCAGCAGTTGCAGGATCATCCGCAAGTGGAACGAACAGGGCATCCATGGCAGCGGTTGCCCCATCATTTGAGTTTGATCGTGCGCGATCGCCACGGCCAGCCCTTGAATGGCAAAACCTTTGTACGGCAACTCAACCTTGCGGGCATTGGCATTAGTGCGGGATCCGCCTGTCAAAGTGGTCAAACCCAACCCAGTCCCACCCTCTTGGCCATGGGCTACGATCCTGAAACCGCCAAAGCGGGAATACGCATTACCTTGGGGCGAGAGACCACCGCTGCCGATGTCGATTGGCTGGCCATGGTGCTGCGGCAATATCTTGCAGAGGCGATCGCCCCCCCCTTAGCGGTATCTCTTTCCTAGGGTGTATCCATGGTGTGGGCGGCATTATCTGCACAGGGGACTTGGGCACTGGCCAGCTATGGCGTGGTTGCCACCCTGATTCTGCTGTGGACAATTCTGCGATCGCTACAACACCCCTCGCAAAAAGCCGCCCTCGAAGCCGAAGTCGTGCGACTGCAAGATCACTGCAATCAACTCCAGCACCAACTTCAGGCAATAGCCGCCGAAAATCAACAATTGCGAGCAGGCAGCGATTACTGGCAACAGCAACACCAAGCCCTCAATGCTCAACTCACCACCCTAGAAACCACCTATCACCAACTGGAGATGAACCTTCAACGTCTCGAACAGGAGCGCGATCGCCTGCAACAGGCACTGCAACAGCCCGCCGACTGGTGGCAGGAAATGACGAAAAACTATCAAAGTTGGTGGGAAAGCCTGCCCTTTCTTCCCCATGAGGATACCAGCAGCAAGTCCTAGGACAAGCGATTAATCGGCAATGGTGGATAGAAGAGGTAGCCTTGGCCATAGCGACAACCGAGGTCGATTAATTGGGCGGCTTGGGTTGCTGTCTCCACCCCCTCTGCCACCACATCTAAGCGCAGGCTTTTACCGAGGGCAATCACGGCACCAATAATTTCCCGTGCCGCTTGGCTTTTCTCTAAGTTCTGGACAAAGGAGCGATCAATTTTCAGGGCGTGGATCGGTAACTGATGCAACCGACTCAGGGAGGAATAGCCCGTGCCAAAGTCATCAATGTTGAGGGCAACCCCCAGTTGTTGCAGTTCCTCGGCCACCTGCAATGTGGCTTCAAGGTTGCGGATCATGGTCGTTTCCGTAATCTCCAGATGCAACAGATGAGGGGGCAATTGGGCACGGCGCAGCGCCGCCAAAATATCACTGACAAAGTTGGCATCCACCAGTTGTTGAGGCGAGATATTAATGCCCAAGGTCATGGTCTGGCGACGGCTGTCCTGTTGCCGCCACTGGCTGAATTCCTGCATCGCCCGTTCAAAGACCTGTCGGCCAAGGCTAACAATGAGACCGGCTTGCTCCGCAAGGCCAATAAATTCGGCGGCAGGAATTTCACCCTTTTCAGGATCAAACCAACGGCTCAGAGCCTCAAGACCCACGATCGCCCCCGTCTCCAGTTCAACAATGGGCTGAAAATAGACCTGTAGCTCACTGTTGGCGATCGCCTGATGCAGTTGACTCTCCAGCGTAAAGCAACTCTGGGCTTGGGTGTGCATTTGCGGGTCAAAAATCCGATACTGCCCCAGCCCCTGTTTTTTCGCTTGGTACATGGCAATATCGGCATCCCGCAACAGGGTAGTGGCCGAGGTGTCGGCGCGATCGCTAAAGGTGACGCCAATGCTGGCACTGAGACTTAACAGATGGCCATCAATGACCAAGGGCTCCTGAATCACCCGCTCTAGATCGGCAACCCGTGCTTCTACCTGAGCCACCATTTGCTCAGGATCCAGATCTTCACACAGCACCACAAACTCATCGCCACTCAGGTGAGCCAAGGTATCCCCCTCCGGCACCACACTTTGCATCCGCTGGGCAAGGGTAATCAGCACCTGATCTCCTGCTTGGTGTCCCAAGCTATCGTTAACCCGCTTAAAGCGATCAATATCAATAAAAACAACCGCAAAGGGGCGATCGCGATGGCGTTGATACTGCCGCCAGCAATGCTGCAATCGGTCTTGGAGCAGCGTACGGTTCGGCAGTCCCGTTAGGGCATCGTGGAGGGCATCGTGAATCAGCTGCTCCTCCATTTGCTTGCGGCGGGTAATGTCGCGTCCCACACATTGATACTCCACACAGCGACCCTGGTGATCAAAAAAAGCGCGGGTTGTCCATTCAAACCAAAGAATCTGGTCTTGGGGCAATGTCACCCCACACTCAATTGTGCTGAGGGGCTGCGCTGGTGTGAGGGCTTGCAGATGCTGTTGGAAGCGTTGCTGCGTCACCGCATCAAAGGGATGCTGGAGCACATCCCCCAGATCACAATTGATGCCCGCAGCAGCAAGATAGCGAAAGAAGGCGGGATTGCCAAAGGTGAGGTGTCCTTCAGGGGTACAGCGGTAGAGCAGTTCTGTTTGAGCCTCCAGCACCCGCCGATAGCGTTCTTTTTCCTGATGCAGCCCAGTCACCAGTTCGGCGCGGTTGATGCCAAAGCCCAGTTGTTCGCCCAGTTGGCGGATCAATTCGACCTCGTCACTTGCCCAAGGTCGAGGAGAAGAGCAGTGGTGGCACAGGAGTAATCCCCAGAGACGTTCCTCCTCAATAATCGGTACCACTAAGAGGGCACGCACCTGCAATTGGTTGAGAAAGTCGCGATGACACTGGGTTATTTCAGCGGTGTTAATATCAGCAACCGCCAGTACCCGTCCCTGAAGATAGGCTTCGGCAGACTCACGGTCGAAACAGGGGTCATAGAAGGTGCGGTGCATGAGAGAAAACTGCGGTGCCGCCACCGATTCAGCCACCACCTCACCCCGGCCATCGGCATAGAACTGGAAAAGCAGTGTGCGATCGACCCCCAGCAGTTGACGCACTTCCTCAAGGGCGGTTTTAAGAACTGTTTCCAGATCAAGGGAACGGCGAATTTTCAAGGTTAGCCGATGCAGGAGTTCCGCTTGGGTTTGCCGTCGCTGTAACGAAGTAGTGGAGTCCACCTGAAGCGTAATATTCCGGAAGAAAACGGCAAGGCCTCGGCCAGTGGGAAAAGCCCGTACCGCAAACCATTGGTTCAGCCCCTCATAGAAGGCTTCAAATTGGACGGGAGTTTGCTCTGCCATTGCCCGCCGACTTTGGCTTTCAAAAATTGAGTTGCGCTCATCGGGAAAGAGATCCCAGAGGTTTTGCCCCAGCATCTCTGAGGCAGATTTCCCCACTAGACGGCAAAAATTCCCGTTGACATAGATAACTGTGAAGTCGCGATCCACTTCAAAAAAGTGATCCGACATGCTCTCCAAAATATCAGTCACTTGGTTGTAGGCCGCTTGCAGGCGATCGCTAAATTGGCGCTGTTCCGTGACATCCCGTGCAGCACCATAGATGCGCCCTTGACTGAGCAGGCCTTGCCATTCGTACCAGCGATAGTCTCTCCCTTGGGTGCGCAGGCGAATTGTGTGGTTACTGATTTGCTCCCCAGCAAGGAGACGTTGCTGCATCTCCCGATGGCGGGGGCGATCGCCGGGGTGGAGAAATTCCTCAAACTTTGCCCCTGCCAACCGATTCAGGTCATAGCCCAAGCAGGTATGCCAGTGTTGATTCACCCGCCGCAGCCGTCCCTCACTATCGGCAATCATAAATAGCTCTAGGGAGGAGCCAAAGAAATACTCTAATTCAGCCGTTTTTTGGGCAATTTCTGCTTGCAGACGCATGCGATCGCTAATGTCCCGCTGCACACCAAAGTGGCCAATGATTTCCTTATTTTGGTTGTAGAGACACACATAATTCCCCTCAACCCAAAAGGAGCTACCATCGCGGCGGTGCAGTTCAATTTCAATGTGAAAATAGCCCAGATCAAAGAGTGCTCGCCACAGCCGTTTGGCGAGTTCCAGATCATCCTTAAAGCAAATGCGCGGCGTCAGGCCAATCAGCTCCTGCGGCGGTAATTGATACTGCTGGGCAAAGGCACTGTTGACACGCGTAATCCGCTGATGATCAAGGACATACTCCAAGATTTCCTCTTTGTTGACCGTGTCATCCCAGCGAATGGGCTGATCCAACATCATGAAGAAGCAGGCCTCAAGGGATTGTTGAAAAAAGGCTTCCAGTAGTTCTTGCTTGGCTTGTAGCTCTAGCTCGAGTTGACGGCGACGGGTAATATCCCGCGATGTGGAGACTAAAAATAAAACATTTCCCCCTGCATCACAAATGGGGTGCGTGAGGGTTTCCAACCAAACATATCCGCCATGCTTTTTGCGGATGCGATAGGTTTCTATCACATTCACACTGCCTTGCAGGGCGAGGGCATGGGCACCACTGCGAATGCGCTCTGCATCCTCAGGATGAAATAATGTGTAGGGACTCTTACCAATCAGTTCTCCAGGAGAATAGCCTAAAAGGGTTTTGCTGGAGGGAGTCACATATAAATAGTTGCCATCCGGTTCGTGCAGGCAAATGAGATCATCGGTGTAGTTGACCAATAATTCAGTAAAGTGCTCAAATTCATCTATAATCATTCGCTAGAATCCACAATTTTTATCACGCATTAAGATACTTCTGGACGTTTTACACTATAAAACTTTAAGTAATGATTAACAATTTTAGCGAATGACAGCCCTTTCCTGAAATATCAGCGACATAACGGGAGTGCGGTGCTCTGCCATCGGGGCTTTTACCGGGGTGAGGGTGTTCGATCGCTGTGAAAAGGGCGATACGACCAGAAATGCCCCACTGCAATGCCCTAGCTGTTCATATGATCCTTGACAAAGACTTGCTCACCCCCTAAAATGCCTATTGGCAGTTGGAAGATTTCCTAGGCTGCTGGCATTTGTCTATTTTTGGAGATTTTCTTAATGGAGTCTAGTAGGAGTCACTGTAATGCTGCTTCTGGTGACCCCATCTCCGCTAATGAAGATCCCTGCCATAGGTGGAGCCTCTCTCCCCTAAGGATCGCCGAGGTGAATTCAGACTTGTCTGCTGCCTAATGGCTTGAACTTCTGGTTCATCTCCGCGCGTTCCAAGGCAGTCGATCTGCAAATGGAGATGGATCACGAAGCAAATTGGTCAATAGGTCTCAGTCTCGTATCTACCTGAGTCTGCCTAAGGTTGGCTGGCTCAAATCTGTTTGTTGTTGAGAGCGATCGCCCGTAGTCAAGCGTTTTTATTGAACGACTACTTTTCATCGCTCAAGTTGTTGCGTGGCAAAACCATTAGCAACGGAGAGTTTCTATGTTTGAAGTTTGTTTGTTCAGCATGATGGCCGAAATGCTGGGAATTACCCTTTCGGAAGTGCTGGGTGTTGCCCTTGGCCACCTGATGATTACGGTCATGAGCCAAGCGATCGCCCACTTGGGAGAGTTCTCACCCTTTGAGTTGTCTCGTTAAACCCTAAAACATCCTATTGTCGTTTCTCAATGGAGCTTAGAACCATGATAACCCACGATGCAAAGCAGGCATTTCTGTGCCCCTATACCCTTTACCGTGGGCACGTCACCCTAGACGCGCTGACCTTTGATGCCTACCTGCAGAAATTTGCTCAACGAGCAGGGTTTATTGCTGCTCTCCATACGAGTGGGAAACTTTCTACATCCGAAGCCTACAACCAGTTGGCTGATCTCTGGCATCAATTGAGCGAAGCCTATGCCCCTGTCTCACCCACCCTAAATTGTCAACCATAGAAGGAGCAATGCGATGGTAATCAATCCCCTCGATGATCTGCTGACCTATCCGCAGGGTCTCGGTGCTGCCAAGCGGACAGCCAACCAACTGACGATTCCTGAGCTAGTGCGCGCCCTGCGCCAAATTGACCCCCATAAGCGGGTATTGGCCTTTCGCCTCCTCGAAAAAGACAAGGCGATCGCAGTCTTTGAAGCCCTGACTCCCGATGAGCAGGCAACCCTCATTGAAGGGATGACGGATCCTGAGATTCTGCATTTTCTAGAAGCCCTTGAGGCCGATCAACGGGTGCGTCTCTTTGAGGAATTACCTGCCAAGGTCACCAAACGGTTGCTCAGCCAGTTAAGCTCAGAATCCCGCGACGCCGTGAACCTGCTGTTGGGCTATCCTGAGGGCACAATTGGTCGGCGCATGAATCTGCGCTACTTGGCGCTGCGGCAAGACTTGACCGTGGAGCAGGCGATCGCCGCTATCCGTGAGAGTTCCTTGGATATTAATGACCTGAGCATTATTTTTGTCATTGATGAACAGCGCTTTTATCGTGGCTTTGTGCAGCCGATCCAGTTGATGAAAGCAAATCCCCACCAGCCGCTTCAAGATTTGGTGCAAGGACAGGAACTGGCGATCGCTGTGACCGCGCCGGAACTATCCGCAGCCAAACTCCTCAAGGAATACGATGTCCCTGCTATTCCTGTGGTGGATCAAGAGGGGCGACTGGTGGGCGATATCACCTTTGATGATGTGATTGACCTGATTGAGGAGGAGGCAACGAGCACCATTTTGGCGCAAGCAGGTGTGGGCAACTTGCTCAACCGCGATCAAGCTTGGAGTGAACGACTGGTGCGCGGTCCCATTCGCTATGCAGTGCAACTGCGGATTATCTGCCTGATCATTACCCTCATTGGCGGTATGATTGTTGGCGGCGTGATTCAGTACTTTGAGGAAGTTCTGGAAGCCGTCGTTGCCGTAGCCATTTTCATTCCTGTGGTCATGGACATGGGAGGCAATGTCGGTACCCAATCCACCACTGTCTTTGCCCGTGGTCTTGCTTGGCAGCACATTGATATTCGTCGCTATGGCGGTTATCTCTTTCGCGAGTTTCGCATTGGTGCGATCATGGGTCTTATCTTGGGAACTGCTGGCGGCTTGATTGCCTTCTTCTGGCAAGGGCTACCCAACGACATTCCCCAACTGGGACTGGCTGTAGGGATTTCACTTTTTGTTGTAATTACCTTCGCGGCGATCTTAGGGGCATTGCTTCCTTGGGTGTTGCTGAAGTTGGGCTTTGACCACGGGCCAGCGGCGGATCCCTTTATCACAACCATCAAGGACTTTACAGGGCTGTTGCTCTACTTCTATCTGGTGAGTGTCTTCCTAGGGCTGTCGTTTTAACCGATGTCAACGAGTGATTTTATTGTCCGTTTGGTAGCAGCCTTTTGTCTTGGGGCAGCCCTCGGCTTGGAGCGACAATGGCGGCAACGCATGGCCGGTCTGCGCACAAATACCCTCGTGGCAACGGGGGCAGCACTATTTGTCATGCTCTCGGCTTTGACGCCGGGGGAAGCGAGTCCAACGCGGATTGCCGCCCAAATTGTCTCTGGTATTGGGTTTCTCGGCGGGGGCGTGATCCTGCGGGAAGGCCTCTCAGTACGGGGTTTGAATACGGCCGCTACTCTCTGGTGTGCAGCGGCGGTGGGGGCACTGTGTGGTTCGGGATTACTCTATCAGGCAACCTTAGGAGCAGTGGCAGTGCTCATGGCCAATCTGCTCTTGCGTCCCCTCGGCTATCGCATCAATCAGCAGCCCCTCAAGGGCACCGAAGTGGAGTTGTGCTATCGCTGTGATATTGTCTGCCGTGCTGAGGCAGAGGCTCATTTGCGGGCACTGCTGTTGCAGTCATTAGCTGGCAGTCGGCTGAAGTTGCGATCGCTCCTCAGCGAGGATATTGAAGACACCCCCGATCGCGTCCATATTGAAGCAGAACTCCTCAGTCAAGAGCGCAATGATGACTTTGTAGAAGGGCTGGTGAGCCGCTTGAGTTTAGAACCCAGTGTTCTTTCGGCGCGCTGGCGCATTACAGAGCAGGAGTATGGTTGATTTCTCTAGGGATAGAGGCGCATATTCAGACGAGCCGTGGTGCCCGCTTGCGGACATTGCAGACGCGGCGTATAAGTACCGCCAACTCGCCACACGGAAATATAGCGATTATCCCGTACCCATTGAATGGTTACTTCGCCACTACAGCCAAAATTACCGCCAAGATCGCGATCGCTAAAAAAGCCGCGCACGAAGCCATTGCCGCTTGCCGTGACGTTAATGGTGCCCTCATAAACTCGTCCATTGACTTTGGTGGTGTAGGGCAAGATATCTCCCGGCAAGGGGCTAAGCTGGTAGCCGTAAATTTCAGTCAGCCCGCTATCAGAAACTAGCGTCTCAGCAGCAGCAGGCAAAATAGAGGCCATACCCAGAACCACTGCGCCTAGCAAGCCCTGTAACATTTTCATAGACAGCCTCCTTTTGGAAAGATTGGAAACATAAACCGCTCCTCCCCTTGTCTCTATTGTCATTGTCTAGGAGGATAATTTCATACTTTAGGGAATGTGACAGGGCTGATAAAGAACTTGATATCTATTAAGCAGGACATCAAAGAAATGCCCGCACATCTGTAACTTCACCCGTAATAGCTGCGGCGGCCACCATCGCTGGACTCATGAGGAGTGTCCGTCCCGCTGCTGATCCTTGGCGTCCTTTGAAGTTGCGATTGGAAGATGAGGCACTGATCTGACGCCCTTGCAGCTTGTCGGGATTCATGGCGAGGCACATCGAGCAACCAGGATTGCGCCATTCAAACCCTGCGGCTTGGAAAATGACATCGAGACCCTCCGCTTCGGCTTGCGCTTTCACCCGTTCTGAACCGGGAACCACAAAGGCTTTGACACCGGGTTTGACTTTGCGCCCTTCGACAACTTTGGCAGCCTGCCGCAGATCACTAATGCGACCATTGGTGCAACTGCCAATAAAGCAGACATCAATCTTGGTGCCTTGAATGGGCTGCCCCGGTTGCAGATCCATGTAGGCATAGGCTTCAGCGGCGATCGCCCGTTCTGCCTCGGGCAAACTCTCTAGGGTGGGCAAGGTCTCATCCACCGCAATGCTTTGGCCGGGGGTAATGCCCCAAGTGACCGTCGGTGCAATATCTGCAGCCGCAAATGTGACAACATCATCGTATTCAGCATCGGCATCACTGACGAGCGATCGCCACCACACCAGCGCCTCATCCCAAGCCTTGCCTTGGGGAGCAAAGGGGCGGCCTCGTAAATAGGCAAAGGTGGTTTCATCGGGGTTGACATAACCGCAGCGGGCTCCCCCTTCAATGGCCATATTGCAGACGGTCATCCGCTCTTCCATTGAGAGCTGGGCAAAGGTACTGCCAGCAAACTCATAGGCATAGCCAACACCGCCTTTAACACCAAGGTGGCGAATAATGTGGAGGATGAGATCCTTGGCATAGACCCCAGAGCCAAGGGAGCCATTCACTTCTACTTTGCGAACCTTGAGCTTATTGAGGGCGAGGGTCTGAGTCGCCAACACATCCCGCACTTGACTGGTGCCAATCCCAAAGGCGATCGCCCCAAAGGCACCGTGGGTAGAGGTGTGGCTATCCCCGCAGGCGATCGTCATCCCCGGTTGCGTTAACCCCTGCTCGGGAGCAATCACATGGACAATGCCCTGACGACCGGAGCCAATCCCAAAGAAAGGAATATGGTGAGCACGGCAATTCGCCTCAAGGGCTTGCAGCATCTCTTCGGCAAGGGCATCTTGGAGAGGACGCGCCAGCGTATCTGTCGGCACAATATGATCCACCGTCGCCACGGTTCGCTGCGGATACAGCACCGCCAATCCCCGCTCCCGCAGCATGGCAAAGGCTTGGGGACTCGTCACTTCGTGAATCAGGTGCAGGCCAATAAAGAGCTGCGTTTGCCCTGAGGGCAGTGTCGCCACCGTGTGCTGTTCCCAAACCTTATCAAAGAGTGTGCCGCGACTCATAGACTCGTGAAAAAATCCAGCCTATCAATTATAAGCAAAAGGAAGAGATTCAGTACAGTGATTATACAAGGCAACTATCCGTTTTCAGTCACATCACAGCCATGTTGCAGCTTGGTTTATGATGTTTAACTTTATGAAAAAAGCTTTAATCGCTATGATTAAGCCAAAACTCGCGAACCTTTGTAAAGTATTTCAACCGCCCTTCAATTTTGCTAATTTCACGGGGATAGAATTCAGCTAATGCATCACACAACTCAAGCATCCACTGCTTACGGGAGTAGCCACGGTTAATCGTTAAAACATTAGAGTTCGCAATCTGAATTTGCCCCCAACCCAAAGCGCCAATTGTTAAGCAGTCCCACCCCAAAAACTCGATTGGCAGAAATTGAACATTTTCAATACCGATACGAGTTCTTTGAGCCTCATAGGCAATCAGCAAAATTGCAAAAACATTTTCATCTGATTGATAGAAACGAGTGAGGCGTTCTACAGAAATTAAATTGGGCATATTAAACTGTGTACTCAATCTGTGGGTTTTCACGTCAATGACATAGTAAAATCCTTGATCATCCTTGAAAGCGAGATCAGCCATGGCTCTACGGGCAAAATGTGCTGAATAGTTTTTACAAATCTCTTCACCAAGAACCGCCTGTAGATGATTGGCAAGAATTTGCTGAACAGCATCGCCAACAGCTCTTGGGCTATTGATTGTCACAGCAGACAAGAAATCTTCCTGTGAGTTTAAGAGTTCTTTGATGTTTTCTTCGATTTGACCAATCTGATCACCATAGAAAATATGTCTTTTTTCCATTGATTCTTATGTTTCCTCTAGGGAAAAAGCTCTGGTTGGTGAAATAGTTTTTCGCACTGATACTGCTTTTGCGTAAAACGTCCTTGCTCACTTAATGTGTTTCTTTCCCAAAACACGCCATCAGCATAGCCCTGAATCGAAGCATCTACTTCAGCCATTTCAAGGCGCTTCTCCGCTAGGCAAGCATAAGTCTCATCCAGTTCAACCCCCAAAAAACGCCTACCGAGCTTCTTGGCAACGACAGAGGTTGTTCCGGAGCCGAGGAACGGATCAAAAATAATGTCATCTGGATTGGAGCTAGCTAAAATGACCTTAGCCAGTAGTTTCTCGGGCTTTTGGGTGGGATGATCTGTATTTTCTGGCATTGACCAAAAGGGCACAGTTAAGTCTGTCCACAGGTTAGAAGGATGCGTTAGGCGGTAATTTCCTTCTTCCGTGGCTTCCCAATCTTTGGGATGTCCATTGACTCTATAGGGAGCGATGACTTTACGCTTGAGCTTAACAGCCTCAACATTAAAGGTGTACTCATTAGAAACAGTGCAGAACCATATATCCTCAGAGGCATTTTTCCAATTCTTGCTTGCTCCTCGTCCTTTCTCGCGCTCCCATGTAATTCGGTTGCGGATTTGAAAACGGTCTTTAATGACTTCAAATACAGCAGTTGAGGATTCCCAATCAGAGCAAATGTAAATAGATGCAGTTGGTTTTAGAATTTTTTCAAGACTCGACAAGCAAGACTCTAGCCAGTTGATGTAATCCTCTAAACTTTTTTTCTTGAAGCTAATTGAGTTAAATACTTTGTTCAGGTTGTAAGGTGGATCAATAAACAGCAAATCAACAAATTGACTTGGGAGAAACTTGATGACCTCAAAGATATCTTGATGGATGGTGCGGTTAATGATTTCTGATAGGCTCACAGGATGACTCAACCGTAGGAGTCGCTGTCGATACTTCGCTTGTTCTTGCTCGGTCAACGTAATTGTTCTATTTCTGGGGGCGCGTTCTTTGCTGTGAACCATATCGCTTTATCAAAACTTGATTACTGGTTTGAATCACATCCCCTGAGTGGCTAAGCATGACTCAATGTTAACCTAATAGCCAAGCCATCACCTGTTGACCAAGGCAAGTCCCATTGAGGCGATCAATCTCACGAACGCCCGTGGGGCTAGTGACATTCACTTCTGTCAAATAGCCACCAATGACATCAATCCCCACAAAGTACAGGCCATCGCGCCGTAGGGCAGGGGCTAAAGTTTGACAAATCTGGCGATCGCGCTCGGTAATTTCCACTGCTGCCACCCGTCCCCCTGTGGCCATATTGCCCCGAAATTCATCCCCTGTGGGAATCCGATTCACAGCACCAATGGGTTCCCCATTGAGGAGAATGATTCGTTTATCGCCTTCCTTGGCCGCGGGTAGATACTCTTGCACCATCACGGGCAGTTGTCCGCGTTGGGTACTGATTTCAATCATGGAATTGAGGTTGCGATCGCCCGCCTGCAAAAAGAGAATGCCTTCTCCGGCTTTGCCCCCCAAGGGCTTGAGCACCGCCATGCCCTGCTGCTGCACAAATTCCCGAATGCGCTGCTTATCTCCTGTGACAATCGTCTTGGGAATCACACTCGTAAATTGCAGGGCATACATCTTTTCATTGGCGTGGCGTAACCCTGCGGGCGAGTTGAGGACAAGGGTGGTCTGGGGATCGATTAAATCAAGACAGTACGTGGCATAGAGGTAGGCGGTATTGACTGGGGGATCCTTGCGCATCCACACGGCTCGAAAGGTGTTGAGGGGTCGCCATTCCACTGCCCCCGTCTGAAACCAAGGTTGGGGAATCTGCCACTGGCTGGCCACTAGTTGCACGGGCGATAACTGGATCGGGGTGAGCGCTGCCCATACCTGACCTTCGCGGATCAGCAGTTGGGAAATTTCCGTTACCCACACCTGTGCGCCTGCCGCTTGCGCTGCTTCCATCAAGGCCACACTGGTATCGTGGCCGGGGTCAAGGCGGGCGATCGGGTCAATAATAAAGGCAATATCCACGGCCATTCCGCTAGGCTGCCGCTTGCAGGAGCGTATCCAAGATGCCTTGTGCCTCTAGGGCATAGAGATCATCGCAGCCGCCAATGTGTTCGTTGTTAATAAAAATTTGCGGGAGCGATCGCCGGCCATGGGCACGTTGGGCCATTGCAGCACGAGCCGCTTCATCGCCATCAATGACGTACTCGGTAAATTTCACCCCTTTGCGCGTCAGTAATTGCTTTGCCCGAATACAAAAAGGACAACGAGACCACGTATAAATTTCCACGTTGGCCACGGCTTTACCTCGTTACAAAAATTCACTTTGATTCCAGCCTAGCAAAAAGGGAGAAGAGACACACCCCCTCTCCCTAGTGTCCTGTCCTACAACTCCCTACAAATAATTGGGATCTTGGACATTGCGAATTTTGCAGGCTTCAGCAATGCCGTACTGCGGTCGCAAGAAGCGATCCATCTGAGCCACAAAGAAACGCCGGTTGGCCATGAGATGCTCCGGATTGGGATCATCTAAGGGGTAGTAGAAGGCGGCACGGGTTGCTTGCAAAACAGCGGAGGTCACCGTGTACATGGCGTGCTGGAAGGCAATTCCCAACTGCACCAAAATATCATCCTCGCCGCGACAGTGCTGGTGGAAGTAATCCTTCAGGTATTGGGGTAGGAAGTGATACATGTCCTGATGCAGCAGTGTGGGGGGAATGCCCGCCGTCCCCACAGGGAATTTATCGGCAAAGAGAATGCCATAGTGGAAGTCCACCTGATCAGTGGGCACCTGATTGGCTTGGGCATTGTAGGACTTGGTTCCCCGGAAGGGCGCCGTGCGGTAAAAGACCGCTTCCACATAGGGGAAGGCCGCTTCATAGAGCCACATAAAGCCCTTTTCCTTGGGCACAAGGACATGCACCTCGCCATCAATATAGACGTGGTGGTAAATCGGGCGACCGGCAATGGCAAAAATTCCATTGACCAAGAAGTTCATGGCATCCTTGACGCTGGTAATGCTGCCCTCGTCATAGCGATCGCTCATCTCGAAGAAGACGGGTGCCATCACTTCCCAAAATAGCCCCAGCACGTTCATGTAGGTAGCTTGGCGAGCCTGCTCCAAGAAGAGGTCGGGAAAGAGCTTGTACAGCCCGAGCATCAGCGGGTTGCCTTTGAAGTAGGCGCGGATTGCCCTATCGGCGGCGGCTTTGTACTCTTCAGAGTCAAGGTAGATATCCAGCTGCCCCCCCATGCGATGCCACATCATTGAGCGCGCCAAGCTTTCGGAAAACTCCATGTTGATGCGGTCGTGCCAAAGGTGGTGGAGCAGACGCGGCATTTTCCCTGTTTCCCCCTTTGCAATAAATTCCATCAGTTCGGGGTGGGCATGGGCAGGGCCACGCCAAATCCGCAGATCCGCTGTATCCCCAGCATAGTGATTGGCCAACTCAAAGTAGTCCTTGGTTGGAAAATACTTGAAGAAGGGAAAAGGATGGATAAATACCCGCTCGCCGAGGTACAGCAAATTCCGCCAGTAAAAGTCCATCGGAATGGCGTAGGCCTTGTACATACCGATGATCTTCATCAGGTTCACTGGCGTGTCGGGAATGAGGGCACCCCCCGCCTCAAGGCGGTAAATAATGTCGGCTAGGGGGTGATCCAAGGGGGGCAGTTTTGCCGAACTGGGACGCTCAATTGTTTCAACCATGGTTTCCTCGCTGAGCTATAGGGGTAAACTGGCAACGGTTTCGGTGGCAGTAGGGATAGCGGCAACCAGCTGCGCACTGGTGGTTTCACTCCAACGCACCAGCCATGTTGGTTGGATGCCCAGAACCAGAATCAGCAGTGTCAGTACCATAGCGGGGAACTTCTCTGACCAAACCACCCGTGGGTAGTAGGCAGTGGCATTGTCAAGACGGCCAAAGCAGGTGCGGTTAATCAAAATCACAAAATAAACAGCCGTGAGGCCGGTGCCCACCACCGCAATTAGAGTTGGCATCGGGAAGGTACCATAGCTGCCTTGGAAGATTAAAAATTCCGCCACAAACCCCACTAATCCTGGAATACCGGCACTGGCCATCCCCCCCAAAATGAGGAGAGCACTGGTGGTCGGTAACCCCCGCAGAGGATTGAGCAAGCCATTGAGCACATTGAGTTCGCGGGTGCCAACTTTCGTTTCAATGACGCCGACCAAATAGAACAGCAATGCCAAAATCAGGCCATGGCTAATCATTTGGGCAATGGCGCCGACGATGCTGAGGTGAGTATGGGCTGCTGCCGCCAACAATACGTAGCTCATGTGACCAATGGAGCTATAGGCCACCATGCGTTTAATGTCCTTTTGGGCGATCGCAGCCAGTGCTCCATAGCTAATGCCAAGAGCCGCCACAAGGGCCAGCAGGCCAGAAAACTGCCCCCAAGCCTCTGGAAAACAGCCTAAGGCAAACCGCACTAGGCCATAGGCACCCAGCTTAGCTAGGATCCCCCCAAGGAGAATGGCGGTTGGCATTGAGGCTTCCACATAGGCATCGGGCAACCAACTGTGAAGGGGCACCAAGGGCATTTTGATGCCAAAACCTAGGATCAACAGCAGCAGCAGAATCCCTTGGGTCGTCGGTGCCAAGCCAGCAACCTGAATATCTTGATAGTCAAAGCTAGGAGCGTGGGTGAGCCAGCCCATCCCCAAAAAGGCAGCTAGCACGAGAATTCCTGAGACTGCCGTATAGATCAGAAACTTGATCGCTGCCTGCTCGCGACGCTGCCCGCCCCAGATCAAAATCAACAGGTAAAAGGGCACCAACTCAACTTCGTAAAAGAGAATAAACAGCAGCAGATTTTGTGCTGCTAACGCCCCGGTAATTCCCGCATTGGCCAAAAGAACAAGGGCATAGAAGAGCCGATGGCCACTTTTTTCACCCGTGAACACGACCACAAGGGTTAAGAACGTCCCCAAGACAATCAGCGGGAGGGACAACCCATCCACACCAAGGGAGTAGTTCAATCCCAAGGGCGACAGCCACGGCACAAATTCCGTAAATTGTAGTGCGGTCTGCTGGACATCAAACTGCGTCAGCATCCAGAGGGACAGGGCAAAGGTGACACCAGCGCTCACCAAAGCAACCGAACGCAAGGCTCGTTCTGGCAGCAGCGGCATCAGCAGCGCACCGATGACAGGCAAAACAATTAACAGCGTCAGCATAGGGCAAGAACCTCAAGGAATGGAGCACTAAGCCAGCAGTGGCCAACAAATGGCAATCACCAGAAGGGCGACCCCCATCAAAATGGTGAGGATATAGGCTTGGGATTGACCCGTTGTACTGTACTTCAGGCGATCGCCCCCTAGGAGGGTTGCTCCGCCAAAGGCATTGCCAGTGCCATCCACCAACGTGCGATCAAACCAAGCAGTCATGCGGGAAATCATATCCACTGCTCCCACCACTGTGGCTTTGTAGAGCTTGGGCGTATAGAAATCGTAGGCCAGCAGATCCTGTACCGACGGTAGCGGAAACTGCACCGGCTTGGGAATGGCTTTGCCGAGATAGACCCATGCGGCTGCTCCCCAGCCCAAGATAGCGGTTACCGTCAGGGCAGCTGCTGTGGTTAGGGAAGGATCTGTCCAAATCACCCAATCAAAGCGCCCCATGAGAATGGGCAAGTGCAGCACCAGACCCAGATCAACGGTTATCGGCAAAATCATCGGCCAAAAGACCTCGGGCGATCGCGCCGTCATTGGTTTGACCTCACCGCCCCAAATCAGGCAGAACGTGCGACCAAGACTAAAGGCAGCAAACGCATTCATCAATAGAAGCACCACCCCCACCCAAGGCAGTTGGGCAAAGGCCGTATCCAGCAATTCTGCCTGTGGGAAAAAGCTGGCCAAGGGGGGAACCGCCAGCAACCCTGCAGAACCAACGAGAAACGAAATACCGGAAATGGGGCGCCGCGACCACAGCCCGCCCAATAGGCGCAGATCTTGGGTAATGCTATTCCAAATAATGCTGCCAATGCTCATCATCAGCAGTGCCATGGCCACGCCGTAGGTGAGGATAAAGACAAAGGCTAAGCCCGGCTCCTTGAGACCAACGGCAATAAACACCCAGCCCATGTAGGCACTCACCAAATAGGAGAGGGCGCGTTTAATGTCCACCTGGGCAATGGCAATCAGGGTTCCCCCCAAGGCAGTGACGCTACCAATCACCAACAGCGCCGTCAGAGCCACAGGGGAAAGAGTCAGGACAGGGGTTAGCTTAACGAGTACCCATGCCCCCGTGGCTACAACAATGGCATTCCGGAGAATCGAAGCGGGAATCGGCCCTTCCATCGCTTCATCCAACCACAGGTGCAATGGGAATTGGGCACATTTCCCCATTGGCCCAGCAATCAGCGCCAAACAAATTAGGGTAATGAGGGTGGGATCCACCTGAGCCGTAGCTGCCCAAGCCGCTAAATCGTCGTAGTTCCAAGAGCCAGCAAGGGGATAAATCGCCAACACCCCCATCAGCAGCACCAAGTCTCCCACCCGCTTGGTGAGGAAGGCATCGCGGGCACCGGTCACCACCAGCGGTTGGTTAAACCAGAAGCCAATGAGCAAATAGGTCGCTAGGGTCAGAATTTCGAGCATGACATAGTTAAAAAACAGAGAATCCAGCAGCACCAGCGCCCCCATCCCCCCTTCAAACAGAGCCAATAGGGCAAAAAAGCGCGCCCAGCCCCAATCCATCTCCATGTAGCCGATCGCAAAGACCTGAGCCATGAGGTTCAAGCCCGTGATCAGCATCAGGGCAGTGGTCGTCAAAATCGAAATTTCAACGGGAACGTCAAAGTGCAGGCCTGCAACATCAAGCCACGTCCAGTGCAAAGACTGCGGCGGCTGGTTGGCGATCGCCACCGTGGCCAACAGTGCATGAACAAAGGAGAAAAACGTGAGCAAGAGATTCAAATAGCCCGCTGGACG
This sequence comes from Thermosynechococcus sp. QS41, assembly GCF_031583515.1. Taxonomy (NCBI): domain Bacteria; kingdom Bacillati; phylum Cyanobacteriota; class Cyanophyceae; order Acaryochloridales; family Thermosynechococcaceae; genus Thermosynechococcus; species Thermosynechococcus sp. QS41. Next base: position 995,300 of record NZ_CP134181.1, on the reverse strand, counting down.
AGGTCCCGTTTTCCGAGTAATCCCCGGTGACCAAATCAAGGACAGCACCATTCCCGCCAGCGAGTAAAAGGGAATGAGCCATACTGTGTCCGCAAATGATTGCAACATAAACCCCGCTTATGCCTATGGACAAGACTAATTAGATTTAATCTTATCTATGAACGGTACTGCACTTCACAGGGTCAAGAATAAAGTTGCATCAATATCCCTTATTGCCCAGATAAAAGGCAACTATGAAGGATTGAGCATTGTTTAGGATAGCTATAAAAGCTTAGGGGGAAATTTGAAAGGTCACTCGTGCGGTGTAGCCCACATAACAGAAATTGCCTTCGCCCCAGTCTTGATCAGCGTCTAATTCAACGCGCACTTGGCTTTGACGTGGATAGTTTTCGGGAATGGGAATGACCTGATCGTCGCCGGGGTTGAGGCGACCCAAGCCAGAGCGAATGTTGGTGACTGTGCCCCAAACCACCTTGCCTTTGCTGCCATAGAGTTCAATTTTGGCCTTGGTACCGGGGTGGATTAGCCGCAGGGACTGTTCCTCTACAAACACATCAATCCAGCGCCGTTGACAATCCAATAACTGCAAAATTTGATCCCCTTTGCCGAGAAACATCCCCGGACGGGCATCCACCCGCCAGACATAGCCGGCAATGGGAGCCGTTACCTTCACCACCTTGCGCTGAGCAACCTCCTGCCGGGCTTGGGCAACCTGTCGCTGTTGAGCCGCAATTTCCCGTTTCAGCCCTTGGACGATCGCCTGCTGTTCGCTAATCTGAATTTTTAGCTCCTGAAGCCGCAGGCGGGGGTCATAATTACTGCGAGTGTTGCGCAGGGTCAGTCCCAATTCAGCGGCACGGGCATCGGCCTTGAGCGCCTCTACCCTATCAGCGGCAGCCTCCACTTCCCGTTGGCGAGCAGCCACTTGCGCTTGGCTTTGCTGCAATTCCGTTAGAGCCGCATCTGCTTGGGCTTGGGGTACCGCTCCCTGCTGCGCCAACTGGCTAAAGCGCTGGTAGTTAATTTTTGCGAGTTGATAGCGTGCCTTGGCATCAGCCAGATTCGCTCTAGCAGCCCCTAGTTCCGCTTGGGCAGCCGCCACTTGGCGATTGGTTTGTTTCACCTCAAGCAGCTGTTGATGGCGTTCATCCCCTTGGGCAGAGGCGAGGAGTCCCTGCAACTGAGCCAGTTTTGCCTGAGCGGCTTCTAGTTCACCCTGCCGCCGTTCGAGCCATTTTTCAACTTCCTTGAGGTCGCCTTGGCTAAGGTAGTCATTTTCTAGCACGGCTAGGGGCGTCTCCTCCGCTGGCTTGATAAATTGCCCCACCTTTGCCCTCAGTTGCTGGAGGGTTCCTTCCTCCGGAGCCCGCACATTCACAATGACGCCATTAATGACCGCATCACGACTGCGAACCGTTGTCAAATGTTGGTAGAGAAACACCCCTGCAAAGGCAAGGATGCCACACCCGGCTGCGAACACTAACAAATTGGCAAGGAGCGATCGCCGTAGCTTCAGTTGCTGAGTCGGTACAACCTGATTTTTAATCTCCGTCAAAGGGGAGACTTGGCTTAAACTAGATGCAGAATCTGAAGCTGGCTTTTTCATAGAAAACTCACAACAAGTCAATTAAAGTGAATAAAATCGCCCAGCTATTTTGCATAATTGACAGGTAAAAGCTTTGTGCTAAAAACGCCTCATGTTTCCCTCACAATTGAACCTTAAAGAGTCTTGAATATTTTTTTACTAGCTTCATCTAAACATACTCACTAACCTTTTGTTATCCGTACAACTACTGAAGCTGACAGACATCCAATCTTCGATTACCACAGGTTTTCAGAGCCTTAGCCCGCCCCAAAAGTATGGATAGAGTACGTATGATAAAAGTATCCGTGGCAGACCCCTATGACCCACCTTCCAGACGTTGACAAACAAGCATGGCTAATTGTGCGCTCCCAAGGTACGGTGGTCGGCAAGTATCACCTCGCAGGAAAGGCGTTCTGGAAAATTGGCCGCGCCAGCGACTGTGACATTATTATTCACGACCCCTATATTTCCCGACATCAGGCAACTATTGAACTACGCCCTCGGGGCAATGCCCTAGTGTACCTGATCCGTGACAACAATAGTCGCAATGGCACATTAATTAACGGTACACCCCTGTCGGAGGAGCGAGTCTTATACCATGGAGACCTTATTATGATGGGGGATACGGATCTCGCGTTTCACTATACAAGTCCGACCCCGTCTGTCCCGCCTAATGTGTTGCAGTGCTCTTGAGAACCAACCTGTCACCCCTCGATGAATTTTTGTGGGCCATTTTAGGCCTCCTGCTGACAGTGGCTGGAACCTTCATGGAGGCGGCGATCGCCCTCCCCAACCTCCTCAATGAGGAAGGGCAATTTGTTTTGCCCAGTTCATGGGCCGCCGTTCCCGTGTATGGGTTACCCGTCTCCTATCAAGTTGCGGCGGTTCTTCTAGTGGGCTGCATGGGGGGACGGCAAGCCGCCGCCCTCTCTCAGGTGGCTTATCTGATTCTGGGTCTCAGCGGGTTTCAGGTGTTTTCCCAAGGGGGAGGTCTGGACTACTGGCGTGAACCGACATTCGGTTACCTCTTGGGTTTTGTGCCGGGGGCTTGGGTCTGTGGTTGGCTGGCTTTTCGCCCCCAAAAGCGAGTGAGTTTAGAATGGCTTGCTTTGAGTGGCCTAGGGGGACTGGTGCTCATTCATGTCTGCGGTGCCCTCTACCTCAGTGGTCTGGCTCTTGCAGGGCAGTTGAGTCAACCCTTGGTGGAGCTACTAGAGCAGTATTCGCTTTTTGCCTTGCCAGGGCAGTTGGTGATTGTCTGCTTGGTGGCAGCGATCGCGCGGGTGTTGCGCTTGATTTTGCTGTATTAAAGCTAAACCATTAAAATTTGCCTTCAATTAAACCTTCGGCCTCTAGGGCGATCGCTCGCAGGCGGTCTAGGATCTGCGGATCCGGTGCTTGCCACAGTTGACGCTGGGCAGCTTCGAGGAGTCGCTCGGCCATGTCCCGCAGTGCCCAAGGATTATGCTGCGCCACAAAGGCTTGCATTTCGCTATCAAGCAAATAGGTCTGAGTAATGCCTGTAAACACATAATCGGGCACACAGCGAGCCGTAGCGGCATAGCCAAAGAGATAATCCACTGTGGCGGCCATTTCAAAGGCACCTTTGTAGCCATGGCGCTTGATGCCGGCTAGCCATTTGGGATTAATGACGCGGGAGCGATAGACTCGCAGCAGTTCCTCTTGGAGGGTGCGAATTTTCGGCTGCTCTGGCCGTGAGTGATCGCCAAAGTAAACCGTGGGCTGCTGCCCCGATCGCGATCGCACGGCAACGGTCAAGCCCCCCTGAAACTGGTAATAATCATCGGAGTCCAATAGATCATGCTCGCGGTTGTCTTGGTTTTGCAGCACCACTTGCAATTGACTCAGCCGCTGCTCTAGGGCTTCCGCTGCATTGTGGCTGTGGGCTTCGCCGGTGTAGGCATAGCTACTCCAGTGAATATAGGCGCGGGCAAGATCGTCATCCCCCTGCCAGTTTTGGGCTTCGATCAGTCCTTGGAGTCCCGCCCCATAGGCACCGGGCTTGGAACCAAAGATGCGAAAGCGTGCCCGTTCCTGAGCTTGATTCAGGGAGAGACCCTGCTGTTGCCAATAGGCCGTTTCTTTGGCCACTTGGGCTGCCAAGGGATTTTGATCCGCAGGTTCATCCAACTGGCTCACCCGCTGCACCGCTTCATCAAAAAGAGCAATCAGGTTGGGAAAGGCATCGCGGAAAAAGCCAGAAATCCGCAGCATGACATCCACACGCGGTCGTCCCAACAGCGACAGGGGAATCACCTCCAAATCCACCACCCGCCGCGAGGCGCCCTCCCAGACAGGGCGTACCCCCAACAGGGCAAGGGCTTGGGCAATATCGTCGCCCCCGGTGCGCATGGTTGCGGTTCCCCATACCGAAAGACCTAGGGTACGGGGAAATTCTCCCTGCTCTTGACAATAGCGTTCGATGAGGGCTGCCGCCGATCGCTCCGCCAATGCCCAAGCAGCTTCCGTCGGTACCGCTCGCAAATCCACTGCATAGAAATTCCGTCCGGTGGGTAGGACATCCGGACGACCACGACTGGGGGCACCGGCAGCGCCACTGGGAACATAGCCGCCATTGAGGCCATGGAGAAAGTGGTCAATTTCTTGGCGGGTCTGTTGCAGGGCAGGGTAGAGCACCGTACGAATCCAATCCAGTACCTGCTGAGTTGCACGGCCACAGGGGAGATCAGGGGTGCCCTTCAGTAAGTCCTCCACCAGTTTTGCCGCGGTTTCCTCGAGGGCATGCTGCCACTCACCAACGGAACGGTATCTAGGTACAGGACTTGGATCGGTTGGGTTAGCGGTCAGGGGATCTAAATCAACCCCTTGATCCTTTGCTAAGGCACGAGTGAGACCCATGTGCTGGCCACTGGGACTGCGGGCGATCGCCACCATCAGATCTCGCAACTGCCGTCCCTGAGGGCATTGGCCAAGAATATGCAGGCCATCGCGAATCTGGGCATCCCGCAGATCACAGAGGTAGCCATCGGTGCGCGCTAGCCACGCCGTCCAGGTTTCCTCAGGATTGGGGGCACCAATTTCTTGATCGAGATCGAGTTCTTTGACGAGGGCTTCAATCTGCTGCCGCAGCACACTCAAACGGGGGCGATCGAACTGCTCAGCGGCGTAGTATTCCTCAATGTAGTGGCTGAGGGTCTCTAGACCACCGTACAGCTCAGCACGGGTGAGGGGGGGAGTCAGATGATCCAAAATCACTGCTTGAGCACGGCGTTTGGCTTGGGCACCTTCACCGGGATCGTTGACAATGAAGGGGTAAAAGTGGGGGACAGGGCCAAGGGCAATTTCGGGAAAACAGGTGTCACTGAGGGCAATGCCTTTGCCAGGGAGCCATTCTAGATTGCCGTGCTTGCCGACATGGACAATCGCATCCACCCCAAAAACATGGCGCAGCCAAAAGTAAAAGGCGAGATACGCTGGGGTGGGTTCCAAATCGGGGGCATGGTAATTCAAACTGGGGTCGCGATCGTAGCCCCGACTGGGTTGGACACCGACAAAAATGTTGCCCCAACAGTCACCAGCAATGGGGAGGTCTGTGGTGGGCGACGGCCAGCGTTCGTTAATGGCCGCCTGTACTGCCCTTGGTAGGTTCTGAAAATAGTGCTGGTAGGCCTCAAGGGGAAGGGTGTAGCGGGGCTGCCGCCAGTGATTGCCTTCGGGGTCGTTGGTGCGGTAGCGGCTGAGGTGGTGGATCAGGGCATCGCCATCCTTGGGCAACGGGTCAGTACCCAGATCATAGCCAGCCTGCTGCAATGCCTTCAGGAGTGCCACCGTACTGTTGGGGGTGTCGAGACCGACGCCATTGGCAAGACGACCATCGCGGCAGGGATAGTTGGCTAAAATCAGGGCAATGCGGCGCTCATGGGGGGCTTTGTGGCGCAGTTTCAGCCAGTTGGCTGCCAGATCACTGACCCAGTGCAGGCGATCGCCCGCCGGGGCATAGGTGGTCACGGTGGTTTCCACATCTGTTTGAATTTGCGACACCGCCTTAAAGGACACCGCACGGGTAATGATGCGGCCATCCACCTCCGGCAGGACGACGTGCATGGCAAGGTCGCGGGGCGTCAGTCCTTGGGGATGGTGTTGCCAAGTCTCGTGGGTGTTGCTGCTGAGAATGACCTGTAGCACGGGGACATCCAATTGCTGCCAAAAGTTGACCTCCTTGGGCTTGGCGATCGCGAACCCCGTCGTATTGAGAATCAATTCCACCTTGCCCCGCCATGCCGCCAGCAGTTCCCGTTGAATGTCTAGATCTTGCAGCGAGGAGACAAACAGGGGGACAGGTGCCAATTGCCGCTGCAGCAAGGCCTGAGCGAGGGCATCCATCACCGCCGTATTGCCCGCTAAGTAATGGGCACGGTAAAAGAGAATCCCCACCTGCGGCCAGTCGCTGGCTATCTGCCCCGCAATCGGATAGCTGCCCCAGCGGGGAATCCTTTGGGGGGGTGGGGGGGGCTGACCCCAACCGCAACCGTAGTGGCCAATGAACTCTAGGGCACGCTGAATATTTTCCTGTCCGCCCTCGCGGAAGTATTGCCAGAGGCGATCAACTTGGGCCAGCGGCCAACTGGAGAGGCTCATGAGTTCTAAGTCGGGGCGATCGTCCCCCGGCAATAAGATCAACTGCCCACCGCGATCGCTCACCATTTGCTGCGCCACCTCTAGGCCATAGCTCCAATAGCCCCGTCCCCCCAAAAGGCGAATCACGACCACGTCGGCCTTGGCTAGGACGCGATCGCCATAGTCATCAATGGCTGCTGCTGCTTGTAAATGCAGTAAATTCGCCAAGCGTAGAGGGGGAAAGTTCTCGGGTAGCTGCTTGTAGGCTTGAGCCAGCAGGGCAATATCCGTATCCGCTGCCGTTAAAATAATAACGGGAGCACTGCTTTGCTGTAGAAATGCAACATCGCTGTTATCTGTGGCAACAGTCAGATCATTTAATGTAAGAATTCGATGCATGCGTTGACAACAATCATTAAAGAAACTGGTGGGTTTTCCCCCCTGTCCCCCTTGAGCCGCTACAACAGAAATTAATGGGAAAAGCCTCTAGCGATCGCAACCCGCATGGCAATGCCACTTTCTGTGATGAACCGATCAAGGATTGAACTTCAAAAACTATGCGCCAGCCCGTCTTTGATCGAATTTTACCAGCATTTTTCTACGAGCGAATCGCCACAGTCCTGCTCGCAGAAGCTAGCCATCGCGGCGCAACTGTCCTTACCCGTGAAGAGGTGATAGCGTCTGCCGATGCCCCTTTTCTCGTCGTCGTGGCAGAGACCTTTGCGCTGCTGTTGCAGGCAGAAACCGTACCGCAGATGAGTGCCTATCGGGTGAAAATCCTCACTGAGCCGGTGGCGATCGCTCGCTTTCTGCGCAAAATTCGCAGCCAGACACCCCTAGGCCAGCGTTCCCTGATCCGCTCAGTTTTGCAGCAGTTGATTCCCTTGACCGCCAAAGACCAAACGTTGCCCGCCGACTTGGCCCTTTCGCTGATGAATGTGCTCAGCGAAGACATGGCTCAGCAGTGTCAAAATTGTGCCCCCCTTGTCACTGCTGCCTTGAGCGAACGACAGGCCAAAGAGCGCCTGCTGCATCAGGTCACCACCCAAATTCGCCAAAGTCTGGAGCTACCAGAACTGTTGAAGATGGCAGTGGATCGGATTCGCGAATTTTTAGGTGCCGATCGGCTACTGGTGGGACAGTTTTACAATTCTACTGGTCAATTGCAGGGGCAAATTGCCTACGAATCTTGCCGCCATGGCGGAATTCCGTCGGTTCTTGGGCTCTGGGATGACTGCTGGCAGTGGTCTGCCCTACCCAGCAGTAGCTATCAGCGTCTCAGTCGTGGCCAAACCATCACAGTCAGTGACATTGACGAATTTTATCAAGAGGTTCCCTGCCTACAGGCCTTTGCCGTCCGCTGGCAGATCAAGGCCTGGCTAATTGTGCCAATCATTGTTCAAGAAAAACTTTGGGGAGTGCTCATTGCCCACCAGTGCGATCGCCCCCGCCAATGGCAACCCCAAGAAGTTGAGTTTTTGACCCATTTGAGTCAACACCTGAGTATTGCCATTTACCAAGCGCAACTCTACAGCGAGCTGCAACAGCAAAAGGCTACCCTTGAACAGCGCGTGAATGAACGCACCCAAGCCCTGCGGGAAGCCCTGAGTGCCATGGAAGCCGCCCATCGGATTAAGAATGACTTTTTGGCCACCATGAGTCATGAGTTGCGCACGCCCCTCACCTGTGTGATTGGGGTTTCGGCCACCCTCTTGCGCTGGCCCCTCGGTCCGCTAACGGAAAAACAGCGGGAGTATTTGGAAATTATCCATGAGAGTGGCACGCACCTGCTGGAGTTAATTAACAGCATTCTTGATCTCTCCCAAGCGGAATTGGGGCGATCGCGGCTGCATTACAGTGCCTTTTCGATTCGACAACTCTGTACCGACTGCCTCGAAGTGGTCAAATCCCAAGCCCAGCGCCATCAAATTCACTTGCAGCATCAACTGATGATCCCGCCAAGTCGCGATCGCTTTTGGGGAGACTACCGCCGCATCCAGCAAATTCTCATTAACCTGCTCAGTAATGCCATTAAGTTCACGCCTGCGATGGGGGAAGTGATTCTGCGGGCATGGTGGAAAGAGGATGAACTGATTTTCCAAGTGCAGGACAATGGCATCGGCATCCCTGCGCACCTGCAACCCTTGCTCTTTCAGAAGTTTCAGCAGTTGGATAGCTCCTTTGGCCGTGCCTATACCGGCGCTGGTCTCGGCTTAGCCCTCACCAAGCAATGGGTGGATCTGCACAATGGCTGGATTGAAGTTGAGTCCACTGAAGGCAAAGGCAGCACCTTCACCGTTGGCTTACCTGCAACCTCTACGGACACCCTCTTGGAGCCGACCAAAGTCAAATTGGATGTGCCGCCCCTCGCCACAACGGATGTACTGGTCGAACCTGAGGGGCGAATTGTGCTTGTGAGTGAGGATGAGGCCACTGCCACACTGATCTGTTCTATTTTGACGACCGCAGGCTATCAGGTGATTTGGCTCGTCGATGGTGAAGTGGAACGGTTGCTGGCACTGACTCCCATTGCCGTTCTTTTGGCAGAACCCTTTAGCTCTGGGGATTTGCAGGAGCTTGTAGATCAATTGCGGCAACGCTGTACCCCTGAGCAACTGAAGATTTTTATTTTGGGATCAGAGCGCCCTTATCGGGGGGCCGATCGCCACATTTCTCTGCCCATTCATCCAGAAAGTTTTCTGCAACAGGTAACGATGGGGCTAACTTCCCTTGCGATCCCTGCCCAGTAGGGAAAAGGCTTGATCCACTTGACGGTAAAGTTCCTCAAGAGAACCAGTATTCCAGAGCACTGTATCTGCCCGCCGAATTTTTTCCTCTAGGGGCAATTGACTAGCGAGGCGTTGGGCGGCTGCCTTTCCAGAGAGGCGATCGCGCTGCTGAAGGCGAGCTAACTGCTGTGCAGGTGTGGTGGCAACGACCCAAATCTGATCCACTAACCCTTCGAGGTGGGCTTCGAACAATAGGGGAATCACGAGGGTCAGCAGGGGCTGATCACATGCTTGAATGGCTTGCTGCATCTGGGCAATAACCCAAGGGTGAATTTGCGCTTCTAGCCAGTGGCGCTCTTGGGGTTGGGCAAAGACAATTTCCCCTAAACGGGAGCGATCGAGGCTGCCATCATCACGGCAAATCTCAACACCATAGCGATCGAGAATCGCTTGATAAATGGGCGTTCCGACGGCAACCGCCTGCCGCGCTAACTGGTCGGCATCGACAATAGGCACACCATACTGCTGCTGCAAATAGGCAGCCACCACCGATTTACCGCAGGCAATTCCCCCCGTGATACCGAGGCGAAGCGGTCTAGACACCCCCTTGGAGCCGCACCGCTGGCTGCATTAAGCGCACCCGTGCCCCAATATCCGCTGGCACAGTGGGGAGCATTTGTTGATAGGTCACTGTCTGACCGGGACCAACAGTTGCCGGTTCTGGTGTTGCTGCACCCGTTTGTAGAATTTGGCCATTAGGCCCCACGACCTCATAGTTAACGGATTGAATCGTTACCGGTTGGCGGTTATTGTTCGTCACGGTACCGGTCACCACTGAAGAGCCTGGTAACTTCAGTACAGGTTGAAGCTGCGGCTGCCCCACGCGGATATTGCGTAGGAGCTGTTGTTCCAGCACTTTGGGATCGACTTCTTGGGGCGTCTCTGATGGTGTTGGCGTAGAAGCGGCTGCCGTTGCGCCAGAAAGGTTGAGCAAATGATTCCAGTAGCGTTGATTGCGTCCCCACTCATAGGGAGAGTTGCCAATAATCACAATGTCGCCCGCAGCCCGCTGTGCCAAGGCAGGGAGGGGGGCGATCGCTCCAAGAAGCACAATACTGGTTAGCCAAAGGGGAAATGGCGATCGAGTTATCTTTAGCATGGCGCACGCTCCTGTCAATGCAGCCTACTCTCCATCCTACTGCAACTTGATGTGGGGTTTGGGGTCAGCCAACCGCCCTCAATATCGGCACAGGGGCAGCTATCGCAACAGCGGCATATTAACAATTTGGGGATCAATACCGGCACTCTTGAGCACATCTTGCCACTGCTGTTTGATGGCAGCGTCATTGGGATTGCTTTGCTGCAACTCCACAAGGGTTGCCAAGGTATCGTTCCAGAGTTGACTAGTGGCCAAAAGGGGCAGGCGATCGGCTGGCGGCATGGTGGTAATTACCTGGGCAAGGTTGCTGTCCAGCTCAGCCCGCTCAATCCAGCCCGTCACAAAGGGATTGGCATCGGGTTCATTGGACTTACAGGTGAGGGAGAAGATCCACTGGTATTTTTGCCCCGGTTGTAGCTTCGCCTTACTGGCATCCACTGTCACAGGTAAAATGCCGGCTTTACCATTCAGGGGCACTTGTTGGGTGAGGAGCAGATCGCCAGCTTCTGAGAGCAGCATCAGTTCCGCCGATTTGGCCGTGCTTTGGGGAACAAAGAAAAAGAGACTGGGATTGGCCGCAGCGGTCATCCCCAAGTTGTTATCGGGCACAAGAGCAACAATTTTTGTCAGAGAGCCTTGGGTACATTCCCCAAAGCGGGTGGCGCCTGCGATCCGTTGCCCTGGCATGCCGCGATTTGAGGGTACAAAGGTGAGACGATTACTCGATTGGGCAGCGTAGCGATCGCGAGCAATATAGGCCTCGACATTACTAATCGCTGTGAGGGCATAGCGGTTACCGGGGCGCAGACTGAGGGCACGGCGGAAATTCACCAAGGCGGATGGATAGTCGCGTTTGGCGGTGAGTTGATACCCCCGCTGCATGTAGCGATCGAACTCACTGGCTTCGCTAGGGGAAGTTTGGCCAACAGCAGGTAACGATGGCAAAATAACTGGCAGGGCACCCATCCCCATTGCCAAGGTACCGACAAGCAGCCACGAAAGGCCAAAACGGTGGGTAGACATAGCACTTACCTACTGAACATGCTAACTATCTTTAAGGTACTATCGGAAAGAAAACCCGATTGTGATCAGGCTTGCACATCCCCTGTGATTTCCGTAAAAGAGCAGCAAACGAGCAATCATTCCTCCCTTGCGCCGATCACGCTTCCCTTGGTGGAGATGTTCTCAGCGATTCAAGGGGAAGGCGCTAATGTGGGGTGTCGGCAAATTTTTATTCGCTTGGCGGGTTGTGATCTCCGCTGCACCTATTGTGACAGTGCCCACACATGGTTTGTTCCCCCCCATGCCCTAATTGAAGCACAAGCGGGCGATCGCTACTTTCAAACCGTACCCAATCCCGTCACTGCCGCCCATATTCTCGAAGCCGTACAGCAGCTCAATACTCCCCCCATCCACGACAGTATTAGTCTCACCGGCGGCGAACCGCTGCTCCATGCTGCAACACTGGCACTATTTTTGCCCCTCCTCAAAGCCCATAGCTCCCTGCCCCTCTACCTTGAAACTGGCGGACACCATCCAGAAGCACTGGAGCAAATTCTTCCCTATCTCGATAGTGTCGGCATGGACATTAAGCTCCCCAGCGTCAGTGGTGAGTGCCATTGGTCAGCCCATGAAGCCTTTTTGCGCCTGTGCGATCGCGCCCCTGTCGAGGTCTTTTGCAAAGTGATTATTTCCCAAACAACGGATCCTGCTGATTTAGACCGCCTCGCTACCCTTGTGGCCAGCGTCAATCCCCATATCCCGGTCTTTCTCCAACCTGTAACGCCCGTAGGTACCGGTCGCTGTACCCCCCCACCCACCCCGGAACAACTCCTCAGGTGGCAAGCGCAATTGAAGGCACAGCTGACCCAAGTGCGCGTCGTCCCCCAAACCCATAAATATCTCGGCCAGCGCTAGGGGTATTTTTTAATTACTTTTTAATCAAAATGTACGCACGGACATAATTGGGGATGCGACGGGCAGCCGCTTGGTAGGTAGCACGGTCTGGAAAAATTCCCGCTAGAAAGTCCAACTGATAGAGATTGGGCATAAAGGCTCCCCCCGTATCGGCAATCACGCCGAGGCGCAGTTTAGGCTGACCGCCTTGGGTATCTTCAACCACAATGACTCGCCCAAGACCGATATTCCAGACATCCCCCGCAAAGGTCACCTCAGGTTGGGTATTGATTTTGTTTTCAATGGTGCTGCCATAGCCCTTAAGGAAAGGGACTTCACGAAAATACCAGTAGCGTCGCTGCTCGTAGGGATCAACCCCCTTGACGAAGGGAATATCATTATTGCGATCCACATTGAAAAAGGCTTCAGTGCCATCGGTAAATTGCACCAGAATCGTCCCCTGCATCAGGGCATCCTCAAGCCCTCTCCTCGTCAAGTAGGCCAAAGGCTTCACCCGTCCATAGAGGGAGCCACCCGGTTCAAAAATCCCTTCCAGTACCTGTTGCTTTGTCAGTTGCTTATAAAATAAGTCCTCGGGTTGATCGGGAACACGGGGCGGCAGAGCATAAAGCGCCGTATTGTACGTCTCTGTGCGGGTGCGTGATCCGCGATGGGTAAATACCGCATAGTTGGTGAGGCGCAATTCCTTAGTTTGATGCGGATTGCGGGGGTTGTGGGGCAGCCATTGAATGACGCGAAAGTGCCGATTAATAAATGCGGGGTCTTGCAAACGAATTGGGCGCTTGCGACTAATATCCTCCGTGAGCGTCGCAATCATAAAGTCTAGGGTGTCGAGGACTTGGGGCAGCGTCACCCCCTGAATCGCCAGAATGCCCTCCCGCTGGGTAATGGGGTCTGTTTCCCTAAAGTCTTGAAAATACTGGCGAGTGCTACGCAACACTTGCAGCAGCTTCATCGGGGCGGTGCTAATGCGGTGGGCGGGCAGGGGGCGATCGCGAAACAGGTTCCGCCCATCCACTTGAAACTGGGGCTGGCCAAACTCATCCAGCACGGTGTACAGGGGAGATACAGCCACAGGGGACGTTGTAACCGTTGCAGATGCTTCTACTGGTGCTGAGGGAACCGTTGCCGCTTGACAGCCCACTGCCAAAAACATCAGACTCAGACAACTTGCCGCACTCAGCCAATAGAAACGCATAAGCAGACCTTGAACATGTTTAGCCTGCACTCCCTAATCCTCGCATCGCAGGTGGGGGTTAAGGCGCGGCAATGTAGGGAAGCGGAGTGGCCAATCGATTCATCATCCTAACCTTATGTGGAAAACTCCACAAGGGATGCTGCTCTCACACCTATACGATAGACCTGCGATTCAAAGTCGGTAACAGTACCAGTGGCGGTGAGGGCTTGGATAAACTCTTCGCGGCGACGCGGATTGACATAGAGCTGACCAGCAATGTCAGTGATGTGAGCCTGTAGATCCGCTGGGGAGTCATAAGCGTAGATGCGAGCCAAGGCGGGGTTGACTTTGAGGTAATGACCATTGGGACTAGATTGCAAGATCCCCTCTGTGGCATTTTCAAAAATACTGCGGTACTGGCTCTCGGCAAGGCGGAGCGATCGCTCGATCTCTTGGCGCTCTAGCACATTGGTAAATACTTGACCCATCACTTGCAGCAGTGGTAGGAGGGTCTCTAGGTGGGAATGAGCCTGACGTACAAAGTCTAATCCCAAAAAGCCGATCAACTCCTCACCGCGATTGAGGGCAACCACAAGGAGGGACTGAATTTGCTGGACGTCTAGACCTTGGCGATCAGGGGAATCCTTGGGCAGGTTTTGGATGCAAGGCCAGATGACATGATCCTGGCTCTGAATTTCTTCGAAAAAACGGGGATAGTCTTGAGTCACAATCCCCTGAAGCTGTTCCTGCTGAGGTTCAATGCCGGGGGCGCACCATTCGTAGGTATTGGAAAAGCTCCCTTGGGTACCGGGGTCACGTTCAAAGAGGTAAGCGCGATCGGCCTCCGTCATTTCCCCCAAAAGACCCAGCACCTTATGGATGGCCTGGGGAATCTCCGTCAGGGGGTCGAAAAAGGTTAGCAGTGCTCCATCCTGAAGCAGTGAAGCTACGGAGAGGTGATCCCCCAAAAGCTGCTGGCCAATGCTGTTGGCGCTAATGACTTGATATTGGGGTGGGCGGGTGGCAGAAACACCAATCAGTAGTAGCCCTTGGGCACTGTAGTTAAAAAGAATCTCCAACAGGCGATCGGTCATGGAGAGGGAGGAAGCGGCCAGTGTCTGGCCTTGCAGAGGAGAGGGCTGAACCACGGCCAATGTTTCTAAATTTTATTTCTTAATCCATCTACTCTAAACGATTCTGGCCAAGATGAACTGCTAAATGGAAAACACTTTATGCCACACCAAAACGATGCCGCCTGTGGCTGTAAGGGTGATCAGGTAGAGGGAACGGCTGAGCCGCAGAGCTGCAATAATCGTGCCTTGATCAATGGGGTGCAGCGGTTCTCCTAAAAAGGGTTTCACTTTCACCGTGCCGCGATAGATATTCGTACCCCCCAGCCGTACGCCAAAAGCAGCTGCATAGGCACACTCACTCCAACCGGAATTGGGACTGGGATCCTTGGGCGCATCCCGGCAACACCACTGCCACACTCGCTGCCACTGCCCGGAGCAAAGGGCAACCAGAAAGACGAACCACCGACAGGGCAACCACGTGAGCACATCATCGGTTTTGGCAGCAAACCATCCCCAGTGGGTGTAGGGTGGCTCGCGATAGCCAATCATTGAGTCCAAGGTACTGGCAGCTTTGTAGGCCATGACGAGGGGCAAGGGGGTCAGTTGCGGAACGACAAGGGTGGCGATCGCCCCATAAAACAGCGGTGCCATCATGCCATCAGTCGTATTCTCACTCACCGTTTCCAGAACCGCCCGCAGAATCTCAGGCGCCTCTAAGTGGGCAGTCTCGCGACCCACATACTTAGCCAAGGACTGGCGTGCCCCCTCAAGATTGCTAGCCGCCAGAAGTGCCAATACCTCTGCCGCTGCATCCCGCAGACTACGACCCGCAAAGCCACTGGCGGTGCCCACGACTGCAATCCCCCAACCGAGGAGGGGCGAAATCGTCATTCCCAGTGTCACCACCCCCCAACTGATGAGGGCAGAACCTACGATTAAGCTCAGTGTCAGCAGCGCCCCCCCCAACCGCTGTCCCCAAACTGGCCAGCCTTGGCCATAGTTGAACCCGTTGCTAAGGGATTGAATATAGGCTCCCATCCAGCGCACGGGATGCGGCCAGCCCCACGGATCCCCAAGGCCAAAGTCAAGGAGGGCAGCAGCCAGAAGAATCGTGTAGGCAATGAAGGCGCAAGACACAGGAACGATCAACGGGGGCGATCGCTCATTTTAGAACCTTAGCGCCACCCCGCCCGGTCCATAATCCGCAGAGCGTCGGCATTGTTGCGGCCAAACACTGCAGCATTGACATTTTGGCCACGGAAGTTGCCAAAGCGCCGCACAACCGGATGCAAGGGTACCCCGGAGCGCACGGGATATTCAAAGTTGGCCATGGCAAACATCTCCTGCGCCTTGGGACTCACTAAGTATTCGAGAAAACGAATGGCCCCTTGCCGATTGGGGGCACCCGCCACCACGCCACCACCGCAGATATTCACGTGGGCACCGCGATCGCGCTGATTGGGGAAAAACAAGCTCACCTTCTCAGCAACTGCACGATCTTCTGCTTTATCTGAGGCAATCAACCGTGCTAGATAGTAGTGATTTGCAATTGCAATGCTGCCAACCCCCGCGGCACAGGCACGAATTTGGGCGGTATCATTTCCCTCCGGGGGACGGGCAAAGTTTTGGGCTAGTCCTCTCGCCCATTGTTCCGTTTTTTGGGCACCATGAATGGCCAGCAAGGACCCCGTCAGGGATTGATTGTAGACATTGCTGGAGCTGCGCGTGAGAATCTGCCGCCGCCATTTAGGATTGGCCAAGTCTTCGTAGGTGGACAGTTGATTGGGATTCACTTTGGATTTATCGTAAATGAGGACACGCACCCGCCGCGAGAGACCAAACCAGTGTCCTTGAGGCTCCCGCAGGTTGGCTGGCACCACGCTATTGAGTACCCTTGACTGAATCGGCTGCAAAAGACCGGCCTGCTGGGCTCGCCACAAGCGACCGGCATCCACCGTAATCAACACATCGGCAGGACTCCGACTGCCCTCACTGCGAATCCGTTCAATTAGGGCATCAGCCTCAGCTTCAATGAGATTGACCCGAATGCCAGTTTGCTCGGTGAAACCGTTGTAGAGGGCTTTGTCGGTATCGTAGTGCCGTGCCGAATAGACATTGATTACTCCCCCTGCCTGCCGCTGTTGGGCATTGCTCGATTCTGCTTTTTGGTTCCAGAGGTGGTGGGCGACATAGGCCGTTGCCCCAGCGCCCATGCCCAAGAGTACACGGCGACCGACTTTCTGCATAGTTAAGAATTTCTCCTAAATGCAATCTGAGAAATATTCTAGGACGATGGCTTTGTTTTTGCAATTTAGTTGCAATAAGTTAAGTCTTTGCTGTACCACCACTGGCGATCGCTAGGGGATAACTCCACCCAATAGAGCGTAATCACCATCATTGCCCCCGTTTCGAGGTGGCGCACCCAATAGCTGGGATGCCGTTTTGTGGCACTGTCGAGAACAAGCCGCCGCCCAATGCGCCGCCAACTGGGTTCTTTGCTGCGCCAAGCAATGCGGCAACAGGGCCACGGTAACTGCTCGCGGTCAAAAAGGCGACAACAGGCACCCATGACCTCATAGCTGAATGAATAGCCGGGACTGTAGAATTGAGTCCCACTCACCAAGACCGGTGGCTGTTCTATTGTTGAATCTGAGCCAATCAAGGGGATGCGCTAACGTGCAGGCCAGCTTCTCAGTGTATCAGGAATCCCCCCTAGGGTTCTTGGGCGGCAATCAAAAGAGCACAGCAGCTAAAGCCAATGACGAGGGGGAGCAAAGACTGCAGCCAGCCACTCAAGCCCGTGGTGACTAGGGCGATCGCCAGTGCCAACATCTGTAGGCGGCGTTGCTGCGGGGATGGGGCAGCCGGCAGGTCAATGAATTGCAAGCCATCGGTGGGCAAAGGTAAGGGCATCACGCCGCCAGGGGGAAACGCCCAATACTGGTACTGCTCAATAAAGAGATCTGTCCAGCCATGTTCTTGGCACCAGGCCACTGCGGACTGATAGGAGTATTTGAGTAATTGCAACGAAGGATGACGATCCATAGGGGCACTGGTCAGGGCAAGACAATGAACATCTCTATTGAGAACATAACAGAACTGGGAAATCGGTTTGGAACCCTTGTAGTAACTCTTAATCCTTTTGCTTGGGAGAAAATTAAGATTCCCGAAAGAGGTCAGCAGATATACTGAAAGATAGATAGAGTTGTGTCAGAAAGCACAACGGTTCCTACACCACCGTTCGTTGCAGCCGAGTGATGTAAAGAAGTGTTTATTTATATTTTGCAGTGAGGGGTATTGTTAAGCCATCAATTCATGGTTTTCAAGAATCACTAAATTTCCCGTAAATCCCCATGAAATCTGGCTTTGCCATGAGTCCAAACCAATCATGAAATCCCTTAAAAACCATCTAGGAGGCGGTTATGTTGCTGGAGGCACCGACTGTACCGGTTTCACCGGTTGCCTTGCTCCATAGCTTGTTAGAACTGCGGCAGGAAATTACTAAAGAGGGGGAAGCCCGTTTTCAACAGTGGCAATCAAAAATTAAGCGATCCGAATTTATACCTAGTGCTCGCAATCTTGCCTACTATTTGGCCTTGCGCTGGCGGGATCTACGGGCGATTCAAATGGCCTTGATGCCTTGGGGGTTATCGTCCTTAGGACGGATCGAGTCGCGGGTGCTCCCCAATTTGGATGCGGTGATCAATACTTTGGGCGCCCTGTGCCATACCCATGAGTCACTGCCCCCCCGCCCACCCTTAGATGCCTTTTTTGCGGGCGATCGCCAACTGCGCCGCCAGACGGAAGAACTCTTTGGACCCATTCGCGGCAAACGCCATGGGCGCATCATGGTGACCCTGCCCCCTGAGGCGGCGACTGACCCCCAATGGAGCATTACCCTGCTGCGCAAGGGCATGAACTGTGCCCGCATCAACTGTGCCCACGATGACCCTGCCACTTGGGAAGCGATGATTGAGCACCTGCAAGCGGCAAGCCACATTACGGGTCAACCCTGCAAAATTCTCATGGACTTGGGGGGGCCAAAACCCCGCATTGCCGACATTTTTCCGGAAACGGTGCGCGTCCACGGCGGCGATCGCCTGCGGCTGACAACGGAAATTTGCCCTGATGGTGGAGAAATACCGCAATTCACCTGCTCCTTGCCAGAAATTTTGCCGCAATTGGCGGTGGGGCAGCGGGTTTGGATTGATGATGGCCACATTGGCGGTCGCATTGTCAGCAAAGATGAGCAAGGGGTGGAACTGACTATCACCCACTGCAAAGAAGGACAGCGGTTGAAAGTGGCCAAAGGCTTGAACTTCCCCGACAGTGATTTGCGCCTGTGTCCTCTGACCGAGAGCGATCGCGAGCATCTGGCCTTTGCTTGCCGCCATGCCGACATCATTGGCTACTCCTACGTCCAGTCCGCCGAGGATATTGCCCTACTGCAACGGGAACTGGAGCATTGTTGTGGCGATCGCGCCGACCAGATGGGCATCATTGCCAAAATTGAGACCCCGAAAGCAATTCGAGCACTGCCAGAACTGATCATCCAAGCGGCGGGTCGGCAACCCTTTGGCGTCATGATTGCCCGGGGTGATCTCGCGGTTGAAATTGGCTACCAACGCTTGGCAGAAATGCAGGAGGAAATCCTCTGGCTCTGTGAAGCCGCCCATGTGCCCGTGGTTTGGGCCACCCAAGTCCTTGAAAACTTGGTGAAAAAAGGCGTGCCCTCCCGTGCAGAAATCACGGATGCAGCGATGGCGGAGCGAGCGGAGTGTGTCATGCTCAACAAAGGCCCCTATGTGGGACTGGCAGTAGATATCCTCGATGATGTCCTTGCCCGCATGGAAGCCCACCAGCAGAAGAAAACACCGCAACTGCGGGCACTGCACTCGTGGCACCCCTACGAGACAATTGTGCGCCAATAAACCTCTAGTTAGCCTTCAGAGAGGATGCTGGGGCGAATTTTATCTCCGTCCCGCAGGGGCCGACCCGAACGGACGACATAGCGATCGCCAGCATTCAAACCACTGAGGATTTCCACTTTGCCCTCCCGCCGTTGGCCCAGGGTGACCTGCCGCTCCTGCACGCGATCGCCAACCACCACAAAAACGCTGCCTTGCCGTGAGGATAGTTGCCCCTCCTCAAAACCACTGAGGGCGGATTGCGGAATCATCAAGCGCGGCGCATTCGCTCCTTGGAAGGCCACCCGTGCCAGTAAACCACTGCCCAGGCGTTCATCGGCATTGTCAATCACGACTTCCACAGGAATCAGACGGGCAGCGGCGGCGGCAGGTGAAATTCGCGTAATCCGTCCTTCATAGGTGCGGTTGGGCACGGCATCAAACGTCACTGTTGCCCCTTGGCCGGGAGCTAATCTCGCTAATTCCCGTTCCGAGACTTCCACAACAACTTTGAGTTGACGAATATCGCCAAGGCGAAGAACTTCTCCCCCCGGTTGCAGTAGGTTGCCCACTTCTGTCAGTCGCTCTAGCACCACGCCATTGAGGGGCGATCGCAGGAGGGCTTGATTCAACCGTGCCCGTGCCTGTTGGACAAAGGCGATTTGGGCTTGCACCCGACCTTGGGCAACGGCCACCCCCTGTTGGGCGGTCACCACCTCTGCTTCACGAGACCGCAGTACCTGCCGTGCTGTTTGCGCCGTTGTGCGTGCCTGTTCCGCTGCTTGTGCTGAGACGGCACCATCCCGCAGCAGGGTTTCAAGGCGGCGGGCGTCACTTTCCGCCTGTTGGAGGGTAAGACGGGCTTCTTCGACGGCTGTACGGGCGCGATTGACGGCGGCTTTGGCTTGGATCACCTCGTTGCGACGGGCAGCCAGTTCTGCCTCTGCTGCAAAGACGGCATTTTTGAGGACAACGGGATCCACCTCCGCCAACAGTTGCCCCGCTTGCACGCGATCGCCCACATCTACACTCAGGTGAAGAACTTGTCCCTCCACCTGCGATCGCACCATCACTTCACGGTAGGGGCGAGTGGTACCTGTCAGGGTTGAGCCTGTTTCCAGCCGTTCCAAGCGTGCCACCGCCACATCAGCAGTAACCCCTTCACTCTCCGGACGCGCGACTGCCGGTGATTCTAAGCGATTTATTGCCGACTGGCATCCCCCCAAGAGCACCGCGATCGCGATCGCCCCCAGCCATTGTTGTTTCGCCATCATCTGTCTATTTATCTTCCCAACTGCTGCCGATAGCCTATCACACCGTCCCCAACTGCATCAGTAACACCTCCCAGACAAGGCGAGGCTGAACGTACTGCTGCAAATACTGACGGGCACGCTCCAATTGCTGAAGCATAGACACCTTCTGCGGGAACGATCCCCCTTGCCAAATTTGCTGCTGCATTAGACCGAGGAGCCAGAGCTGTCGTTCCACATCAAGGGATTGGCTAATATCTCGTGCCAATTCCAAAGCAGTTTGTAAAGGGAGGGGTGTGGTCAGTTGTTTGCCGAGGTGGCGGAACGGCTCAGGAATCTCTCGCCATGTTTGCCACGCTTGCAGAACTGCTCCTGGGGAGCCAGCTCCTAGGTCAAAGAGGGCGGGGCTAACCTCCTGCCAAAATTCAGGGGGGGCGACCTGTCGCAGGACCTGTTCGAGATCGGAACGGTTGAGGGGATAGAAGGGAATTTTCTGACAACGGGAAACTATCGTATTCAAGAGTGCTGACGGACTGGGAGCAATGAGAATCAACGTGGCACGCCCCGGTTCTTCGAGGGTTTTTAGCAGGGCATTGGCGGCGGCTTCGTTCATGGTTTCAGCTTGGGTCAAGACCACTAGCGATCGCGACGCACGCATCGGCGGTTGGCTGAGGTGACGGCTGAGTTGGCGAATTTGCTCTAGACGAATCTGGGGGGCACTGCGGGGAATCTCCTTCTCAGCGGCGAGGAGTTGGCGACGGGTGTAGAGCGTCCCTTGGACACTGTAGGTGGGTTCAATCCAGAGGACATCCGGGTGGTTGCTGAGATCACTGGCCTCGTTGAGAATTGCTTGCAGAAAACAGCGGGCAGTGAGGGCACGGCCTACCCCTTCAGGTCCAACAAAGAGATAGGCGGGGGCGAGTCGCTGGCGATCGAGGGCATGGGTCAAGAGTTGCACAGCGGTTGGCTGACCAATGACGGAGCGAAACCAATTCATGGTTTGGGGAAATGGGCTGCAACATAGGCAATGGCACTGGGGCGATCGCTGACAAGGCCATCAAGCATTGCCGATCGCAGGGCAAGGAGAATTTGCCGTAACTGCGGTCCGCGAGGATAGCCCAACTGTTGCAGATCATGGCCATTTAGGGGCGGCTTTTGCAATCGCCAATGCCAGAGATACTCCCGCAATAGGGCGACATCCCCTAAATCGGCTGCGCTACCTTTTGCCTGCTGTACTGCGGCCAAAAGCACAATGACGGGTAGGGGCTGACGCTCTAAAAATTCACAGTAGCGACTGCGCTGTTGCTGGCTCTGCCGCAATCTCTGCCACTCCTGTTGGCATTGAGGAAAAGTGTCCAGCCACTCACAGATGTGCTCCCCCAGTTGCAGTTGACGGGCGATCGCCCCCGCCGTGGGGACAGTCACAATCAAGGCCAAGAGTTCTAGCTCCCACAGGGGAAAGGTTTGCCACTCTCGCCGCTCAGGCACTTCTGGCCACCACTCCCAAACCAATTTCAAGCGCACCTTGGCCGCCTGATCAAACCTCACTTGGCGATCTAAACACTCAAGGGCACCCAATTCCGCGAGTAACGTCAAGGCACGCTCACCGCCAAAGTGTTCCGTTGGCGCAAGGGGCAGTTCAAGGATGTGGCGCAGTTCATTGCGCAGCCGACTTTGCAGGGAAGGCCGTTTTGAGGTGGGGCGATCGCGGGTGGCAAAGACACCGCTGGTGAGGGCATATTCAATGTACTGGCGGGTTTGCGGCTCTAGGTCAAAGCCAAGGCGCACAGCAAAGCGCACGGCTCGAAAAATCCGCGTCGGGTCTTCAATAAAACTATTGGGGTGGAGCACCCGAATCAGTCGTCGCTGCAAATCCTCCCGTCCGCCAAAAAAATCAAGGACTTCCCCATGGCGCGGTGGTGTTAGGCGCATGGCTAGGGCATTGATGGTAAAATCGCGGCGGTAGAGATCTTGGCGAATCGAACTGGCAGCCACTTCCGGATGCGCGGCTGGATAGGGATAAAACTCACTGCGGGCGGTGGCAATATCCACAGCAAACCCGGCTAAGGGCAAGGCCTTCGGCCAGTGAAGTGCAGCGGTTTGAAACTGACCGTAGATCTGTAAATCGGTCTCTGGGTAGAGGTCATGGAGCGCTTGTGCCAAATGCACGCCAGCAGCTTCCTCCTGTTGCACCCCATCCACCACCAAATCAAACTCCCGTGTCGGTAAATGGTGATTTCCTTGGGCGATCGCCAGCAGCAGATCCCGCACTGCGCCACCCACAAGGTATAGTTGCCAGCCGCGTTCCTTGGCGATCGCTGCCGCCCGTTGTAGTAGTGTCCACAGTTGCTCCGGCAGCCGTTGTTGCAGTGCCTCGTAAAGATTTAGGGTTGGCAAGGGGCAGACCGTTTCCGTTTCGCGGCTGAGGGCATAGAGGTGGCGCAGCACATCGGTACGGGTGACAATTCCCACAAGATCACCTTGCTTATTCACCACTGGTAATCGCCCAATATCGTACTGCACCATTAGGGCTTGAATCTCTGGCAGTGGCGTTGTCGGGGAAACCGTGCGCACCGGTGCTTTCATGTATCCTTTGACCGGGGCATGGGCAAAGCCGTGGTGCAGCGCTACATCCAAATCTCGCCGTGAAATAATCCCCAGCAATTCCCCTGCAGCACTCACCACCGACAGACCAGAGTGGCCATAGCGCAGCAAGACGCGGTGGGCATCGGCAATGGGGGTTTCTGGACGTACTGTTCGTACGGGTGAGGACATGAGTTCTGCCGCTGTTGGCGGATGGGGAATCTGTGCTTGAAGCGCTGTAAATATCTCTTTGAGCACCGCCTCTGGCTGGTCTGTGGTCATCGTCACTGCGGCGGCTTGGGCATGGCCACCCCCGCCAAGGGGAGCCAGCAAATGGGCAACATTGACATTGGGAATTTGGCTGCGGGCAATAATGGCGAGATGATGTTGGCGATAGCTATGCCCCAGAAGAATGGCATCGCATTCACTGAGATCCGCCAATTGGGTGATTAACCGCGAGAGGCCGGGGAGATACTCCGCCGTGTGCAGCAGCACCCAGCCCAGCCGATAGCCCTGATAAACTACTTGCTGGAGATTTGCCCATGCTTGGCGTAGATAAGGTTGCAGGTCTGCACTCAAGCCAGCCTCGGAATAGGTGGCGATCGCCCGCTGATTGGCGCCTTGGCTCAACAGCCATGCCAAGGCCTGCACATCCCGCACCGTGGTTTGCTCAAAGGTCAAGGAACCCGTATCGGCGTGAATCCCTAGGGCAAGAACCGTTGCTTCTGTGGGTGTGAGGGGAATCTCTGCGGTCTGCAACTGCTCGCAAATGATAGTACTGGTGGCTCCAACGGGTTCTAACCATTGCTGCTGGGAGACAATATCCCCCGTCATCTCCAAATGGTGATCGTACAGGCCAATTTGGACTTGGGGTTGATCCAGCCATCCTGCGGCTTGCCCCAATTGGCGACGCCACTGCGTATCCACCACCCAAATCTGGCGCAATTGACTGGGGTCAACGGCTCTTGCTTCAATGAGGGGATATTCATCGCGATGGTAGGCCAAAAACTCCCCCACCTTGGGATGGGTTCCCCCAGTCAAGACAATTTTGGTTCCCGGATAAAGGCGTGTGACACCGACGGCTGCCCCAAGGGTGTCAAAATCAGCAATTTGATGACAAAGGACAACATCCATCAAAGATTCCGCAAGGGGATTGCAATCATAGCGTAGCTTAGTGGCCTAGGCAATAAATGAGTACAAAAATTAGTGTTAAGTATTTTAGTACAGGAAGGGAATCAGTTTCTTCACCCTTTGCCGATACGTGGCATAGTCCTTAAACTTGGCCAACAGCCACTGTTCCTCCTGAGCGGCCTTGTGGTCAAAGAAGATAAAGAGGGCGATCGCCCCCAGCCCGTGGGAAAGACTCATTTGCCATACACCATAGGCCAAGGCCAAAAAGATCACACTGCTATAGATCGGATGGCGCACCCAACCATAAACCCCCGTGGTCACTAACTGACTGTCCTCCTTGGGATGGGGTAGGGGCGTCAAGTTGTTCCCTAGGTGAAACAAGCCAGCAATGCCTAGACCAAGGCCAATCAGACCCAAGCCAAGGGTCAATCCTAGGCGCACCACCAAGGGCAGGCTAACCACTCGGACCACTGGCAAGAGAATAAAGCCGATACTGAGTACCGTTTGGCCAATGACCCAAAATTCTCCCCGTTGATTGCGCCACCAGTCTTTGCTGAAGCCCCACTCCTGCAGTTTATTCACCTTGGTTGCCGCTGTTGGTGGATATCTTCAATTCTAGCGATCGCGCGCTCATTCCACAGGGGGCAACAATTTTGTGGCTTTCGCACTGGCCTTTTTCGCCTTCGTCTGGCCACTTCCCAGTTTACCCAAGGATTCTTGGAGTGTGCCCATCGGGCAAATCGCGCACCATGCCCGCTGATTAAAGATCACCCCCAAGAGAATCGCAACAATGGAGGTGACGACGCACATATTGACAAAGAGGCCACCCACCGCCACCCAGTTGCCCCATGCCAATGTCATGCGAAGGGCAAAAACCGTCATGATGAAGCTAAACACCGCCCAGCGAAAACTTTGTTTTTTGAAGAGTTTGGGATAGGGACGGTGGGGACTAAAGTGATAAAGCACAATGTCTAGGAACGCGCCACGCGGGCAGAGGTTGCCACACCAATAGCGGCTGCGAAAATAGGCCAGCACAGGAATACCCAGCATCATGGCCAGCATGAGGTACCCCAACCAAGGATACCAGAGGCCACCGATCGCAATTAGAAAAAATAGCCAAATCATTGCCCACTGACTGGGCTTGCCCCTCAACGATCGCTTCATAACCTGCCTAGTCGTATAGTCTTATATGACTATAGAGTTATTTGGTAGAAAAAATCAAGGCCTAGATGCAGTGTCTTCATGACTCTTTACGTTGCTCAAGGCAATAGCTAGCCGTGCCGCTCTAGGGCCAATTGCACCAAGCGATGGACTAATTCCGGAAAGGGCACACCACTCGCCGCCCACAGTTGGGGGTACATACTCAAGGCGGTAAACCCCGGTAGGGTATTCACTTCATTAATCAGGATTTCGCCAGTGCTGGGTACATAGAAAAAATCAAAGCGGGCAAGGCCAGCGGCATCAAGGGCTTGAAAGGCCTGTAGGGACATCGTGCGGATCTGCTCACTCACCGCTGGGGGAATCTCCGCAGGAATATGGAGTTGAGCGCGGCCATCGGTGTATTTGGTTTCGTAGTCATAGAACTCGCTGCTGTAGGTAATCTCCCCCACCACCGAAGCTTGGGGTTTATCATTGCCGAGCACCGCGCACTCTAGCTCACGGGCAACCACACCCGCTTCCACAATGATGCGGCGATCCAGTTCGGCAGCAGCCTCAAGGGCAGTTGTCAGTTGTTGGCGATTTTTGGCCTTGGAGATGCCCACGGAGGAGCCAAGGTTGGCAGGTTTGACAAAGCAGGGATAGCCCAATTCGGTTTCAATGCGATCGCACAAATGGTTGTAACGACAGGGATCCGACCACAGGTCACTGCGCTGAAGGGCTACGTAGCGCACTTGGGGTAAGCCCACAGCCCCAAAGACCGTTTTCATCAAGATTTTGTCCATACCAATGGCCGAGGCAGCCACCCCCGAACCCACGTAGGGGCGTTGCATCAATTGCAGCAGGCCTTGCATCGTACCATCTTCACCATTGGGGCCGTGGAGAATCGGGAACCAAACATCAATGGTTTCGGCAACCGCAGGAAACTGCCACAGGGAGTCCTCTGGTGCTGCGCCCTCGGGGATGCCAACATGGTCTGTGGAGCGCCAGCGGCCATCTTTTTGGATGTAGATCGGAATCACTTCATAGCGATCGCGATTGTCGCCCTCGGTAAAGGCTTGGGCGATCGCTGCCGCCGAGACCACCGAAACTTCATGCTCCCGTGAGCGACCTCCAAACAATAGCCCGACCCGCAGACGACCCATAGGACAAACCCGTGTGAATGTGACGGTTTCTTGGTACGATTTTCAAGGATTATACAAAGTTTGGGAGTTGCTATGGACGTGGGGCAAAAAGTGCGCGTCTGTCGAATTCGCGATCGCGTCGCCCAAGACATCATTCAAAAACTCGGCCAAGTGGGTCAAATTACTGGTTTTAAGATGACCGATGGCAGTGGGGTTGGCGTCATTGTCACCTTTGACGATCGCTCCAGCACTTGGTTTTTTGAGGACGAAATTGAAGTCGTCGGCTAATTCCTGCCCTGCCGCCTTTTTCACAGCAACTGAGCGGGGTCAATAAGACCTCAGATTTGGATCCCACTGAATCCGATAGAAAAAGGCTGCATTAGTGGTACGTTGTATTGTGGTGCGCTTGCACCAAACGCTGCATTCCACTTTCAGTCTCGATCGTTGTGCCCCTTGGGGAGCGATCGCCCTCTGAAAAAACGCAAATGAATTTACCTAGACAGTAGGCAAACGTCCATGGTCATATCAGCAGAACGAACCAATGTAGGCTTTATTACTCAGGTCATTGGCCCTGTCGTTGACATTGAATTTCCCAGCGGCAAAATGCCCGCCATTTACAACGCCCTGCGGATTCAAGGCAAAAACGAGGCCGGCTTAGACGTGGCTGTAACCTGTGAAGTGCAACAACTCCTTGGCGATAACCGCGTCCGTGCCGTTGCCATGAGCAGCACCGATGGCTTAGTGCGGGGAATGGAAGCCGTAGATACCGGTGCCCCCATCAGCGTGCCCGTAGGGACAGCCACCCTTGGTCGCATCTTCAACGTGCTGGGTGAACCCGTGGACGAAAAAGGCGCTGTCAGTGCCACTGAAACCCTGCCCATTCACCGTCCTGCTCCCAGCTTTACGCAACTGGAAACCAAGCCCTCGGTGTTTGAAACGGGCATCAAGGTGATTGACCTGCTCACCCCCTATCGCCGTGGCGGTAAAATTGGCCTCTTTGGCGGTGCGGGCGTCGGCAAAACCGTGATCATGATGGAACTGATCAACAACATTGCGACCCAACACGGTGGAGTGTCGGTGTTTGCTGGCGTGGGCGAACGTACCCGCGAAGGCAATGACCTCTACAACGAAATGATTGAATCGGGCGTGATCGACAAAAACGATCCCAGCAAATCTAAAATCGCCCTTGTGTACGGTCAAATGAACGAACCCCCCGGCGCACGGATGCGTGTGGGTCTGTCGGGGCTGACGATGGCCGAATACTTCCGCGATGTCAATAAGCAGGATGTGCTGCTGTTTATTGATAACATCTTCCGCTTTGTGCAAGCCGGTTCTGAGGTGTCGGCGCTACTCGGTCGGATGCCCTCTGCGGTGGGATACCAGCCCACCCTCGGTACCGATGTGGGTGCCCTACAAGAGCGGATTACCTCGACCACGGAAGGTTCGATTACTTCGATTCAAGCGGTCTATGTGCCTGCGGACGACCTGACTGACCCTGCTCCGGCCACGACCTTTGCCCACTTGGATGGAACAACAGTGCTCTCCCGTGGTCTAGCCGCAAAAGGGATTTACCCCGCTGTGGATCCCCTTGGCTCCACCTCCAACATGTTACAGCCGGACATTGTGGGTCAGGAGCACTATCAAACGGCACGGGCGGTGCAAGCGACCCTTCAGCGCTACAAAGAGCTGCAGGACATTATCGCCATTTTGGGTCTCGATGAACTCTCAGAGGAAGACCGTCTAACCGTGGCGCGGGCACGCAAAATTGAGCGCTTCCTGTCTCAGCCCTTCTTTGTGGCGGAAGTGTTCACCGGTGCCCCCGGCAAATACGTCACCCTCGAAGAAACCATCAAAGGCTTCCAGATGATCCTCAGCGGTGAGCTGGATGATCTGCCCGAACAAGCCTTCTACATGGTGGGCAATATCGAAGAAGCCAAAGCTAAGGCTGAAAAACTCAAAGCCTAGGTTTCACAGGTGTCCATACAGGGTGGGGCAACCCGCCCTTTGATCATTGAGTGGCAAGGGAAGCGTTATGGTGATGACCGTCCGGGTAATTGCACCCGATAAAACCGTTTGGGATGCCCCCGCTGAGGAAGTGATTTTGCCCAGCACAACGGGGCAATTGGGTATTCTCTCAAATCATGCCCCTCTCTTAACCGCCTTGGAAACGGGCGTGATGCGGGTGCGCCAAGACCGCGAATGGGTGGCGATCGCCCTCATGGGGGGCTTTGCCGAAGTTGAAAACAACGAAGTGACCATTCTTGTCAACGGTGCTGAGCGCGGGGACACAATTGACCTCGAAAAAGCCAAGGCCGAATTTGCTGAAGCACAGGCCGCCCTCGCTAAAGCCGAACAGGGGGAATCTAAACAGGCTAAAATTCAAGCCACCCAAGCCTTTCGTCGTGCCCGTGCTCGCTTGCAGGCCGCAGGGGGCGTGGTCGAGATTTAGGTTCTTTCCCTGATTTGCTGAACTGCAATTGCTCCCCCTAGGGGGAGTTTTTTGTTTAACTGGCTTCCTCCGTTTGCTGCCGCAGGTAGGCTTGGATAAAGGGATCGAGGTCACCATCCATGACCTCTTGAATGGCTGTCGTTTCCACCTCCGTGCGCAGGTCTTTGACCAGTTGATAGGGATGGAAGACATAGTTGCGAATTTGGTTGCCCCAAGCCGCTTCAACAGCATCACCGCGAATATCAGCAATTTCCTTGGCCTTTTGTTCTTGGGCAATGACTAATAGCTTGGCCTTGAGAATGGCAAGGGCTTTTTCCTTGTTTTGTAGTTGCGATCGCTCCTGCGTACAGCGGACGGCCAAGCCCGTTGGTTTATGGACAATGCGCACGGCTGTTTCCACCTTGTTGACGTTTTGTCCTCCCTTGCCGCCACTGCGAGAGGTGGTAATTTCTAAGTCGCTTTCGGGAATCTCTACCGTAACGGATTGATCCAGTTCGGGCATCACATCCACGCCGGCAAAGCTGGTTTGCCGTTTACCATTGGCATTAAAGGGAGAAATGCGCACCAGCCGATGGGTGCCCTTTTCAGAGCGCAGATAACCGTAGGCATAGCGCCCCCGAATTTCTAGGGTGGCTGACTTAATGCCCGCCTCCTCCCCCTCCGATAACTCGGCCAGATGGGTTTGGTAACCATGGCGCTCCGCCCAGCGGGTGTACATTCGCAGCAACATTTCTGCCCAATCCTGAGCATCAGTCCCGCCAGCACCAGCATTGATCGTGAGAATGGCGTTGTTTTTGTCGTAGGGGCCACTGAGGAGTTGTTCCAGTTCCCATCGACTCAACTGGGCGTCTAAATCCTTGAGCAGCGTAGTCGCCTCTGTCACCAGCCCTTCATCCGGCTCTAGCTCCAGCAGTTCCAGTGCCGTTTCCACGTGTTCAATCGTTTTTTGCCACTGCTGAAGTTGGTTGAGGGCGTCTTTGGCTTCGGTCAACTGTTGGAGTGTAACTTGGGCGATCGCTTGATCATTCCAGAAGTCTGGCTGAGCGGCGGTGTGCTCAAGGTCGTGAATCTTGGCGTTTAAGGCCGCCGGGTCAAAGATAGTCCTGGGTATGACCCAGGCGATCGCGCAACAAAGAAAAATCGCGTTTGAGTGTACTTAAATCAATCATTCTACGATGCAAAAGAGAGGAATTCTGTTGATATCTTATCAAAGGCTTGCCCGCTTCCTCACTGTAGCGTCGGGCATTTCTAGGCTAGCTTCGGGGTTGAGTGACCGAATGTTAAGCTTCTTACCCTTGCCCTGAGTCCCTTCCAAGTGTCACCATGATCGGTAGGTGAACTCTGGGGAATCTAACCTATGGCCATCAAGAACCCGCCCGAAGTACCCCGTAATCGCTGGATTGGTAATCTGCTTCTTTTCGTGGGGTTGGGATTTCTCCTATTGAACCTACTTTTCCCCCAACTTTTTGCCCCCCGTCCACCTCAGGTTCCCTACAGTATGTTTATCCATCAGGTGCAAGAGGGGAAAGTGGCGCGTGCCTATGTCAGCCAAAATGAAATTCTCTACCAATTAAAGCCAGAGGGAGATAAACCGCCCCAAGTACTAGCGACAACGCCAATCTTTGATCTGGAGCTACCGAAACTCCTACAGGAAAAAGGTGTTGAGTTTGCCGCTGCCCCCCCACCGCGCAACAGTTGGTTGTTGAATGTCTTGGGCTGGGTGATTCCGCCGATTGTGTTTGTGCTCATCTTTCAATTCTTTGCCAGTCGCCAAGCGGGCGGTGGTCCTCAGGGGGTTCTCTCCATCAGCAAAAGCCGCGCTAAGGTGTATGTCGAAGGTGCGAACACGGGCATCCGCTTTGATGATGTGGCTGGGGTTGAGGAAGCTAAGGCGGAGCTGGTCGAAATTGTTGATTTTCTGAAAAATCCCCAACGCTATATTCAAATTGGTGCCCGCATTCCCAAGGGGGTGCTGCTGGTGGGGCCACCGGGAACAGGGAAAACCCTGCTGGCCAAAGCTGTTGCTGGCGAAGCCAATGTCCCCTTCTTCTCCATTTCGGGTTCGGAGTTTGTCGAGCTATTTGTGGGTGTCGGGTCTGCCCGCGTACGGGATCTCTTTGAGCAGGCGAAAAAGCAAGCCCCCTGTATTGTCTTTATTGATGAGTTAGATGCCATTGGTAAGTCCCGTTCCAGTGCCGGTTTTTATGGCGGGAACGATGAGCGGGAGCAAACCCTCAACCAACTGCTCACAGAAATGGATGGCTTTGATGCTACGGGGGCAACGGTGATTGTCCTTGCGGCAACCAACCGCCCAGAAACCCTTGATCCGGCATTGCTGCGCCCTGGACGCTTTGACCGCCAAGTCTTGGTCGATCGCCCCGATTTGAGTGGTCGGGAGGCAATTTTGAAAATCCATGCCAAAAAGGTGAAACTGGCTCCTGAAGTGGATCTGCACGCGATCGCTGCCCGTACACCGGGGTTTGCTGGCGCAGACTTGGCCAACCTAGTCAATGAAGCAGCCCTACTGGCGGCGCGCAATCAACGGGAAGTGGTGACGCAGCAGGACTTTGCCGAAGCCATTGAACGCATCGTGGCTGGCCTTGAGAAAAAAAGCCGTGTCCTCAACGACAAGGAGAAGAAAATTGTCGCCTACCACGAAGTCGGTCATGCCCTTGTCGGCTGTGCGCTGCCGGGCAGTGGTCGGGTAGAGAAAATCTCGATTGTGCCCCGTGGCATGGCGGCTCTTGGTTACACATTGCAGTTGCCGACGGAGGATCGCTTCCTCCTTGATGAGCAAGAATTGCGCGCCCAAATTGCCACGTTGCTAGGGGGGCGATCGGCAGAGGAAATTGTCTTTGGCACGATCACAACTGGAGCCGCTAATGATCTACAACGGGCCACAGATTTGGCAGAGCGGATGGTGCGCAGCTACGGCATGAGCAAAGTCCTTGGTCCTCTTGCCTTTGAGCAACAGCAGGCGAGCTTTTTGACGAATAATGGCATGATGCTACGGGCAGTCAGTGAGGAAACCGCTCAAGCCATCGATCGCGAAGTCAAAGAAATTGTCGAGTCAGCTCACCAGCAGGCGCTCAGTATTCTTAAGGAGAACCGTGACCTTCTCGAAGCGATCGCCCAAAAACTCTTGGAAAAAGAAGTGATTGAGGGCGAAGAACTCCACGAACTACTGAGCCAAGTAAAAACCCCAACCGCTGCCTAACCAAGGGAGCTGCAAAACCGCCAAAAAAAAGACCAGCGGATTACTGGTCATTCAGTCCAATGTTTTTGTCTCAGAAGAGAAGTCAAGGCGTACACAAAGCGGTGAGGGCGATCAAAAAGCTGCACTGCCTTAGCTCCCCTTCTTCTTCCATGATAATGTAGCGAGAGTCACAAAAATTCACATATAAAATCTTTAGGCATTTCTACTCAAACCCATAACCGCAGGTAATCAGTTTAGCGGCCACCGACGGTAATGGCATCGACTTTAATGTGGGGTTGACCAACGGTGACGTAGATGCTGCCGCTAATCGAGCCACAGAAACCGGGGGCAAGGGCGAGATCGTTGGCAGACATTGAAATTCGCTGCATGATTTCCTTGGCTTCGCCAATCAGTGTGGCTCCCTTGAGGGGCTGTTTGATTTGGCCATGTTCAATCCAGTAGGCTTCCTCAACGGCAAAGTTAAATTGCCCTGTGGCACCGACACTACCGCCCCCCATGCGTTTGCAGTAAATGCCGCGATCAATGGAGGCAATTAAGTCCTCAACACGGTATTCACCGGGGGCAATGTAGGTATTGCGCATCCGCGAAGCGGCGGCATAGGTATAACTTTGGCGGCGGCCACTGCCCGTGCGAGGGTGCCCTGTGCGCATCGAACCCGCGCGATCGCTCAGGAAATTCTTAAGGATGCCATTTTCAATCAGCAACGTGCGCTGCGTCGGCATCCCCTCATCGTCCATATCAATACTGCCAAAGGCACCGCTGGTAATTCCCTCATCCCAAGCGGTCAAGTTTTCATGGGCAATTTTTTCGCCTTTTTTATCGGCAAAGGGGGTCGTACCGCGTTCAATTTGAGTGGTTTCCAAGAGGTGACCACAGGCTTCATGGAAGATCACCCCGCCAAATTGGTTGGCCATGATCACCGGGTAAGTACCCGATTCCACATAGTCAGCATAGAGCATTTTGCCCGCCGCTTCAGCAACGGTATCGGCCAACGTGGTGTAGTCCCACTGGCGCAAAAAGTCTGGATTACTGGTATCGCCATTGCGCTCACCAATGGAGGCGCGGTGCTCGCCATCCGCACAGAGAACAGAGGCCACTGCTGATTGGGTGAGGCGAATATCGCGACCAAAGGTGCCATCACTGGCGGCCACCATGACCTCTTGCCAATCGCGAAAATAACTGAGGCGGCGGGATTGCAGATGCTGGGTTTTCTGGCGCAGGCGATCGCTCCCCGCCAGCAGAATATCGGCCACTTCAGCAATAGAACTACAGGCGGCTAGCCAGCCTTCCTTGCGGCCTTGGGCATAGTCCCGCAGCAATTCAAGGTGGATTTCAGGCACGTAAGCTTGCGGACTGGGTAAGAGCAACCCCATTAAGCCCAGAGCCTTCTCTAAAGCTGCCTGCAACCCCTTAAAGCTGAGGTCATTGGTGCTCACGTAACAATCACTAGTACCGCGAAAAACGCGAATACCCGCCCCTAAACTCAAGCGAGGGGAGACACTCGTCAGGCGATCGTCCTCGACAAGAGTACTGAGGTAATGGTTGCGCTCAAGGAAAATCTCGACAAAATCAGCGCCAGCCGCCCGCCCAAGGCCAAGGAGGGTAGCGAGGGGAGATTCCCAAGAGCCATCAAAGCGATCGCCTTCGGGGGAATAGCTAAGGTGGGCAAGATCCGCAGAACGAAGTAGCGTGGCTGGCATTGTTAACAATCACTTAACATATCCCCACTATAGCAAATTCCCCCTCGCAGCCTAGTTTTCAGCTTTGGCTAAAAAGGAGAGGTGGTAAAGGGTATCCTTGGCGGGGTGGGCTTGCACCTCTTGGAGCACCACCGTTCCCTGCCACGGCAAATCGGGGATCGAAAGCTGGATCGGGGTTTTCTGGAGACGGGCATCCCGCACCAAAAATTCGGCGGCATGGGTATCCACCACCAAGGAAATCGAAGACTCAATCGTCGGGCCGTAGAGGACGGCAGGGGTTTTGCCCTCACGGCGTAGGGCATTGGGTTTAGCATCGGCAGGGCGTAGGTGCCCCTCAATAGCTAAGGAACGAGACATTGCTGCAACTCCAATTAAGATAAAACGGGATGGACTTGGGTACCATCATCCTTGAGGAGTGCCCGTTTCGGACCATGGATCGGATCCTCAACAATGATGGTTTGGCTGCGCTCTGCCCCCAACGAGACAATGGCGATGGGCACAGACATAATTTCAGCCAAAAACTTGAGATAGTTCAATGCCGCCTTGGGCAGATCATCAAGGGAGCGGCAATGACGGGTGGATTGCTGCCACCCCGGCAGGGTTTCATAGATGGGACGACAGCGGGCAAATTTGAGGGCATTGCTGGGGAAGTGTTCGCAGCGCTCACCGTCAATATCGTAGGCAACACAGACTTTGATCTCTGGCAGCTCATCGAGGACATCGAGCTTCGTAATTGCTAAGCAATCGAGACCATTGATGCGCACCGCATAACGGCCAATCACGGCATCAAACCAGCCACAGCGGCGGCGCCGTCCAGTTGTGGTACCAAATTCAGCACCGCGATCGCCCAAGAGTTCTCCCACCTCATCCAGTAATTCCGTTGGAAAAGGCCCTTCGCCGACCCGCGTGGTATAGGCTTTGGCCACACCAATGAC
Organism: Thermosynechococcus sp. QS41; assembly: GCF_031583515.1. Taxonomy (NCBI): domain Bacteria; kingdom Bacillati; phylum Cyanobacteriota; class Cyanophyceae; order Acaryochloridales; family Thermosynechococcaceae; genus Thermosynechococcus; species Thermosynechococcus sp. QS41. Next base: position 960,607 of record NZ_CP134181.1, on the reverse strand, counting down.
GCGGTCAATCATCGTTGGACCAATCCCCGCCCCAACACAAGCACCCCCGGCCACAGGGTTTGAGGAGGTGACGTAGGGATAGGTGCCATGGTCAAGGTCTAAAAGAGTACCTTGGGCACCTTCAAAGAGAATGTTGCGCCGCCGGCGGATGGCATCATCCAGCACGAGGGAACCATCGACAATGTGCGATCGCAGGCGCTCACCGTAGGCACAGTACTCTTCAATGATCGGCTGCGGTTCAAGGGGCGCCAGTCCGTAGAGCTTTTCGAGGATCAAATTCTTTTGGGCGATCGCCCACTCCAGCTTGGCGGCCAACTGATCAGCATCCAGCAGATCCAGCATGCGAATCCCCGTGCGCTCCGATTTATCGGCATAGGTGGGGCCAATGCCGCGTCCTGTGGTACCAATGCGCCGTGAGCCACGCCGTTCCTCAGCAGCAATATCCAACTGGCGATGGTAGGGCATCGTCACATGGGCTGTTTCTGCAATCAGCAGATTCTCAGTGCTCACCCCCAACTGTTCCAGTTGTTCGAGTTCCTCAAGGAGCACCTTAGGATCCACCACCGTTCCCGCCCCAATGATGCACTGGGTATCGGGGTAGAGAATCCCTGACGGAATCAGGTGCAATTTTAGGGTCTGGTCTTTGACGACAATCGTGTGACCTGCATTGACACCGCCCTGATAGCGGACTACCACATCGGCAGACTTGCTCAGGAGATCGGTGATTTTACCCTTGCCTTCATCGCCCCACTGGGCACCAACAACGACGACGTTTGCCAAGTGATTTTCTTAACTCGTTAATTAACACAATCGTCTATTGTAACCCTTGGGGCAAATGCACACAAGCGCGCGATCGCAAAAATTTTGCCATTGCCCTGCCCGTCCTAGGGGCGATCGTGCTAACATAAGAAATGCTTTGAATGCCGATGTAGCTCAGTGGTAGAGCACTCGATTCGTAATCGAGCGGTCGTGAGTTCGAATCTCATCATCGGCTTGGCTCACCCATTTCCAATCGTCTGCGAGCAGGAACAGACTGTGTTTGCCTACCTCAGAGGAACTGTTGTTGCCCATCAATCGGAGGGGAGCCATCGCTCTGCCCTCATCCTAGAGGTGAATGGGGTCGGCTATCGCTTACTGGTCCCGTCCCATCTGTTGCGGCAGTACCCACCGAGTGCTGAGGTGGTGCAGATTTTTACCCATCTCAGTGTCCGTGAGGATCAGATGCTCCTCTATGGCTTTGCCTCGGCAGCGGAGCGGGATCTCTTTTTGCGTTTGATCCGTGTCAATGGGGTTGGGCCACAGATGGCGCTATCGTTGCTGGATACCCTACCTTTGCCAGAGCTAGTCCAAGCGATCGTCAGTGGCAATACCCGTCGTCTCAGCCGCGCGCCCGGAGTCGGCAATAAAACCGCTGAGCGCATTGCCTTGGAACTGAAAGCCGCCCTGAGTGCTTGGCGACAGGAAACGGGGTTAACAACGGCTCCCGCTGGCCTGCCCACGGAAGCGATGCGTGAAGAACTGGAGTTGACTCTTTTAGCCTTGGGTTATAGCGATCGCGAGATTGAAGCTGCCCTTACTGCCATCGGCCAAACGAGCACCCTCGCCAAGAATAGCGATCCAGAGGCATGGCTACGGGAAGCCATCACATGGCTAAGTGCCAATACCTAGGCCTTAGGATAAATAGAGACGACACCTAACCCTAGACTGCTATGGGGCAGCCAACCTTCATTGATCTATTTGCTGGCATCGGTGGCATGCGGCTCGGTTTTAGCCAAGCAGGTGGTTGCTGTGTTTTTAGCTCAGAGTGGAATAAGTTTGCCCAAATAACCTACGAAGCAAACTTTGGCGAAGTGCCAGCAGGAGACATTACTCAAATCCCCTCGGAGAGGATTCCTGACCATGACATATTATTAGCGGGTTTTCCCTGTCAGCCCTTTAGCATTGCGGGTGTCAGCAAGCACAATGCCCTAGGAATGAATCATGGTTTTCAGCACCCGACTCAAGGCAATCTATTTTTTGAAATTGCGAGGATCATCAACGATAAACGTCCTAGGGCTTTTTTGCTAGAAAATGTTAAAAATCTTCAAAGCCACGATCGCGGTAGAACCTTTCAAAGGATTCAAGAAATTCTAAATGATTTGGGATACTACATCTATTACCAAGTCATCAATGCTGTTCATTTTGTGCCCCAGCATCGAGAAAGAATTTTTATTGTGGGTTTTAGAGAACCCCTTGAATTTACATTTCCTCAGGTACCAATTCAGCAACATAGAGTTAGGGATATTCTGGAACCGTCAGTAGATGCTAAATATACGTTGAGCAATCATCTGTGGCAGTATTTGCAAAACTATGCTGAAAAGCATCGTGCCCGTGGTAATGGATTTGGCTATGGGCTAGTTGATTTAGAGGGATTAACCCGAACATTAAGCGCAAGGTATTACAAAGATGGCTCGGAAATCCTCATTCCCCAAGAAAACAAGAATCCCCGCCGCCTGACGCCAAGGGAATGTGCCCGCTTAATGGGGTTTCCCGACTCTTTCAAAATTGTGGTGAGTGATACAAGGGCATACCAGCAGTTTGGCAATTCAGTTGTGGTGCCGCTGGTGAAAGTTATTGCTGATGAGATATTAAAATCCCTAAAGCAGGGAAAATTATTAAAACAAACTAGGCAGCTTACGCTCTTTTAGTTCAGATATGTCATTCAAGGTTTTAAGCAAGCAGGAAAAGAAAGTTTTAAGAAAGATATGTTCAGGCAATAAGTATTACATGAAGCCTATTGTTAAGAGAATTAATCAATGGGTTGCTAGTCAGAAAAACATTAAGGAAGCATGGCTATTAGTGCTTAACCAGTTACACGACATCATACGAGCTTCTCAGATTGATGTGGAAATACTTTTAGATCAAAAGGTTCAACAGGGGAAAATAGAGAATAAAAATCAAGCAATAAAGAGCATTGCTGGCAATGCTTTTTCAAACGCCTTAATTTACATATTTCTTGTTAACAAGTGTTGCAAAAACATACCTGAATGGATGTTCATAACATCTCAGCTATCAAGTGTTCCAAATTTCAGGCAGTCAATTAATATCAATATCCAAAATGAAGTGCAAAAACCAGATATGGATATTGTGATTTATGCAAATAATAATATTAAGCAAAAACATACACCTGAAAGCTATATCATTTTGTCTCTTAAAACATCCTTAAGGGAAAGGGCGGCTCAAACTTATAAGTGGAAACTCCTAATGAAAGTTGCTCTACATAGCCCTGAATTATGCGAAAAATATAATATCTCCTATCGATCGTCAGTAGTTCCGATTATTTGCTTTGCAACAACAAACTTTTATAACGAAATTAATAACCCTCAGCAACGAGGAATGTTGAAATTCTTTGATCGGTCTTTTATCGCTAAGGAAATAATAGATTTTACAGAAGATGCGTTTATTTATCCTCTTTCTAACTTAATTCCATTTGCTATAGAAAAGCTGTCAAATCCCTATGTTCAGCTTAGTTTGTTTTAACCCGCAAATAAAAAAGGGGCAGTTTTATGCCCCCTAGTATCAGCAAACTATAGCGAACAATTTGAATCTCTAGGAAAACATCGGCAGGTGAGAATAGATGGCTGTCCACAGCGGACTCCAAGGCCCAAGGTTGAGTACTAGAGTTGCGATCGCCACGGTGCTGCTGAGCCATGTCAGCCATTGGGCGTAGATATTTGCTCCTTGCTTCTGTGTTTGCAGGTGTTCAACAGTTTGCTGAAGCTGCTCAACTTCTTGGTTAAGATCTGTAATCTCATGGCGTAGCCCGTCAATTTCACGATCGCGCTCGCTGACTGTGGCATGACAAGCCGCTAGTTCTGCCTCTTTTTCGCGACAGGTGGCTTCAATCGTGGTCAGAGAAGCGGTCAATGTCGCCGTTTGACTGGCGTATTCTTCTTCGAGGCTGCTACTGCGCTGGTAGGCGGTTTCTAGCTCTTGGCGATAGCGATCGCAATTGTCCCGTAGGGCTTTGTTTTCCGCTTGGCTAGTGTTGAGGGCATGCGTCAATTCCGCCACCTGTTGGCGATAGTCACTAACTTGAGTGTGTAGTTGCTGTTGTTGGTCTTCTAGCTCTTGGCGATAGCGATCGCAATTGTCCCGTAGGGCTTCGTTTTCCGCTTGGCTAGTGTTGAGGGCATGCGTCAATTCCACCACCTGTTGGCGATAGTCACTAACTTGAGTGTGTAGTTGCTGTTGTTGGTCTTCTAGCTCTTGACAGCGGTTTTGCAACCGTTCCACCTCTGAGCGCAATTGCTCAATTTCTTGGCGCTGGCGATCGCGCTCCTGTTCACTACGGCTGACCAGTTCCTTTAGCCCTTCGATGCGCTGGGCTTGTTCGCTGACAATTCGGTGCAGGCGATCGCACTCTTCCTTCAAACGTTGCACAGAACCCTTGTACTGCCGCTGTACCCAAGCCCGCAAAAACGATAGGCCAGAGATGGTAAATCCAATCAGGGCATAGGTGCCCACCAATATATGACCCGTGGCCGACATCTGTAACATATTGAACCCCTGAACTTCAGTTGAATGTCAATGAAAACGCCGCCATCCAGAATACAGCCCTTTTCCCAAGGATGGAACCCGCCCAAAACAGTCAAAGCCGCTGTCGGACAGGCCTCTATCTCTTTATCCTTTGGCGATCGCTCCCCTATGCAGGGGCACAGCGATAACTTTATGGGAATGCATGCAGAAACTTCTATTTCCTAGTCTAGCGAGGGAGAATGACCGCTGGGGCTAGCTTCTTGCCAGCATTGGTACAATAAGGGATGCACTTGAATTTGCAAGGGGAAGACCAATGACCGAGGCACCTGTATTGCCCATTCTATTGATGGGGATTGCGAACTTTTTGCAGATCTACTTAATTGTGCTGCTGATTCGGGTTCTGCTGTCGTGGTTTCCCAATATCAACTGGTACAATCCGCCCTTTTCGATTCTCAGTCAGTTAACGGATCCCTACCTGAATATCTTTCGTGGCCTGATTCCCCCCATCGGTGGCCTTGACTTTTCGCCGATTATTGCCTTCTTCCTCTTGCAATTTATTGTCCAACTCTTATCGGGGTTCTCCAGTAGCGCCACGTTCTTCTAAACCATCACTAGCCTAGGGTGCAATCGCCATGTCAACGCTGCCTGCGTTTCAGGATGAATTTGATGTCATTGTTGTTGGTGCCGGTCACGCCGGCTGTGAAGCGGCCTTGGCAACGGCACGGTTGGGTTGTCGTACCCTCTTGCTGACCCTCAACCTCGATAAAATTGCTTGGCAGCCCTGTAATCCTGCCGTGGGTGGCCCCGCAAAATCGCAACTGGTGCATGAAGTGGATGCCCTTGGGGGCGAAATTGGGCGTGTGACCGATCGCACTTATCTGCAAAAGCGGCTCCTGAATGCCTCACGGGGGCCAGCGGTCTGGGCATTGCGGGCGCAAACCGATAAGCGCGAATACAGCGCCGTCATGAAGCAGGTGGTGGAAAATCAGCCCAACTTGCTCGTGCGCGAAGGCATGGTCACGGATTTAGTCCTTGATGCCAATGACACGGTGATTGGGGTTGAAACCTACTTTGGCGTCGCCTTTCGCTGTCAAGCAGTGATCCTGACAACGGGAACCTTCCTCGGTGGCCGCATTTGGGTGGGAAATAAATCCATGGCCGCTGGTCGGGCTGGCGAATTTGCCGCTGAGGGACTCTCCCAAACCTTAGCACGGCTCGGTTTTGAGGTGGATCGCCTGAAAACAGGAACACCCGCACGGGTGGATCGGCGATCGGTGGACTACAGCAAGATGGAACCGCAACCCCCAGATGAGCAGGTACGCTGGTTTAGCTTTGACCCCACCGCATGGGTGGAAAGACCCCAAATGAACTGCTACTTGACGCGCACCACCGCTGCTACCCACCAACTCATTCGCGAAAATTTGCACCTGACGCCCGTCTATGGCGGTTGGGTGGATGCCAAAGGCCCCCGCTACTGCCCCAGTATTGAGGATAAAATTGTCCGCTTTGCTGACAAAGAAAGCCATCAAATTTTCATTGAACCCGAAGGCCGCGATACACCAGAACTCTATATCCAAGGCTTTTCCACGGGGCTACCGGAACCGCTGCAATTGCAACTGTTGCGCACCCTGCCGGGGCTAGAAAACTGCATCATGCTGCGTCCGGCCTATGCAGTGGAATACGACTACTTGCCGGCAACCCAGTGCTTTCCCACCCTGATGACGAAAAAGATTCAGGGGCTGTTTTGTGCCGGACAAATCAACGGTACCACCGGCTATGAGGAGGCCGCCGCCCAAGGGATTGTGGCCGGGATCAATGCGGCTCGCTTTGTTCAGGGGAAACCGATGATCACCTTCCCACGCCAAGAGAGCTACATCGGCACCCTGATTGATGATCTGTGCACGAAGGAACTGCGGGAACCCTACCGCATGCTCACCAGCCGCTCGGAATATCGCTTGGTGTTGCGATCGGACAATGCTGACCAGCGGCTCACCCCCTTGGGGCACGAGATTGGCTTGGTGAGTGAAGCCCAGTGGCAAGTGTTTCAAGCAAAGCAACAGCGCCTTGCGGCGGAGACCCAACGCCTGCAAATGACGCGCATTAAAGCCCATGAACCCGTGGGCGAAGCGATTGTGGCCGCGACGGGTCAAGCGATTAAGAGTGCCATTGCCCTTGATGAGTTGCTGCGGCGATCGGGGGTACATTACGACCTACTGGATCGCCATGGCCTTGGCAATCCCGATCTGACTCCCCAAGAGAAAGAGGCGGTTGAAATTGCCATTAAATACGCCGGCTACATTGAACGGCAGCAACGGGAAATTGAGCAGATTGCCCGTCAAGACCAGCGTCCGCTCCCTGCGGATTTGGATTACTTTGCCATCCCCACCCTTTCAATGGAAGCACGGGAAAAACTCAGTACCATCCGCCCCCTCACCATTGGTCAAGCCAGCCGTATTGGTGGGGTCAACCCGGCAGATATTAATGCCCTTTTGGTCTATCTCCAAGTGCAACAGCAGCGGCAATCCCTAACGGCGGTGGGGAGCTAGAACCGTGTGGCCGGCTGAACTAGAGTTGTCCTATGTCAGACATCAAGCTCCCCTGTATACTTCTGGCAACCCAGTTGGGGAAGCGAGCAAGCATCTCCCTTGGCCAAAAGCTCCCTTTTTTGCAAAACAAACCCATGATTGCTCTGAACCTGCGTCCCACGATTGAATTAACTGATGAAGCCTTCGAGCAACTTTGCCGTAGTAACCCTGAGCTACGGCTAGAGCGTAGCGCTCAGGGAGAATTGATTGCCATGGCGCCTGCCGGCAGTGAAAGTAGCCGTCAAAACCTCAGTCTCAGTGCCCAGTTATGGCACTGGAACCAACAAACAAAGCTGGGTGTAGCCTTTGACTCCTCCGCTGGTTTTCGTTTACCCAATGGCGCCATTCGCTCCCCTGATGCTGCTTGGATTGAAAAAAGTCGCTGGCAACGCCTCACCCCTGAGCAACGGCGCCGCTTTGCCCCCCTCTGTCCTGATTTTGTGTTGGAACTCAAGTCGCCAACGGATGATTTGGCTGCTCTCCAAGTCAAGATGCAGGAGTATGTGGACAATGGTGCCCAACTGGGTTGGTTAGTTGATCCCGAAATGCGACAGGTTTACTGTTATCGATCTGGGCAAGCTGTGCAGGTTTTGGAACATCCCCCTTGTCTTTCAGGAGAGCCCCTGTTGCCTAACTTTGTAATGGATTTCACCTTGATTTGGGATTAGGGATTCTCTATTATAGGACGGCTCTGCCGTTCGTACTGCCCTTCCCCAGCATGAGTGTCGAGGCTTGGCGCGCCCTAGGTCAGTGCCCTGATTCGTGGAGTGGTTTGTCGCTATCGCGGTTACTCTATGGGGGAATTATGGCGCTGGTTTGTGGCGGCTTGGCAATTGCTGCGGCAGGAGCAAGGTTTTCATCTTACGGTTTGTTATTCCCGGGTGTGGCCACGATGACCCGCAATCTTGCTCTTACGGATTATGAGCGGCAACAAATTCAAAAAATCAGTGCTTGGCTGCGGGAAGAAACGAACCCTCTGCAACAGGCGGTGCAATCGGTCAATGCCACAGTCGAGCGTCATGTCAGTCGGATGTTGTCCCCTGAACATCTAGCGATTCTGCGTAAGGCGGGCGATCGCCTACTAGCCAATAGTGATCAGGCTTGGCAACACCTGAAACAGCGATTGGGGAACACTCGGATGCCAGTCGATCATTGGCAGGATCTCAAGGATCAACCCCTAGAGGTGTGCGATCGCCTGCAAGCTAGGGTTGCCGGTGCGGCCTTGACCAACGCTGCCTTGGAAGCCCTGATCACTGCTCCCTTTGACTTTCTGGGCGAACTGGTGGATGTGGGGTTGACTCTGCTATTGGGTCTCAAAACCATTCAAGCGGTGGGCTTGTGCTATGGCTTTGGCAGTGAGACCACAGTTGAACAGCACATCATCTGGGGCGCATTGGGGATCAGTTTTGCCGGCACTGCCAAGGAACGTCAGCATCTATTGTTGAGTTTGCTGCATCCTTCTGAGGACAGTGAACGGGGGGCGATCGCCGGCCTCTTGGAAGACAGTGCCTTTGAAGTTTTTACCGACAACACGGTGGAGGCGGTGTTGAGTCGCGCATTAGTGATGTTGAGCGAAGAATTGAGTGGCGAGTTGATCCCCGTGATTGGCACTGCTTTGGGGGTTCTGGAAAGCGAACAATTTGCCCGAGAAGTGGCAACGACCGCGCGATATGTTTATCAGTTGCATTGGCTACTGCGTGCTCACGGTGGCAGCGGAGTGGATGGTTGACAGCGGCTACCGCCGCCAAGGTCTATGGTCGTGCCCAAATCCCTGTGGAAGAAACAATCCACTACTATCTTGCCGATGACGCTGTTTTGGAATGGCTACCTCAAGAAAAGAAAAAGAAACAATCGTTTGTCACTATCGGGGTTACTCAGTTTTATTCAATTAATGGAGTCAATTCTCTTTTCATTTCTTCTGCTGTCTTGATACAGTTAAATCCCCAAAAATAGTTACAGGCTTCATACTGATCATGTGTAACACTCAGTGAGATATCGCGAAATAAATTCGTTAAATGTGATGAAATTGATTGATATGTTTTTCTTTCTTGATAAGATTTTATACCATTCTCTACCCTGATTTTCAAGGGAATGTTGATCAGAACATCTGCTGTACAGATTATCTGTTGTTCAAATAGCCAATGGGGTTTATTCATGTAAATACAGTACCCAATGTGAGTACCAATAGCGTTAGAAGCAGTGACATCTGACAGCCAGATGATTGATTTAAGACGATTCAGAAAATTCCAATCATAAATGTGACCTGCTGTTGTGCAGTGAAACCCTGCATTCAGGTAGAGTTCTACAATTTCAGGACGGCAATCTTTCCAGTAAAAACAAATAAGTACTGATTCAAACTGATCATCCTTTGATACTCTTCTAAGCCATTCGATAGCCTGTAAATGATTGAATGAAGTTTTAATTAGATGGGTTGAGTGTGCAGGGAAAAATAGTAGCGTTTTTCCAAGTTTTTTCTTGTAATCCTTTAGTGTTTCAATATCGATTAACTCTGCGTAATGTATATATGGCCCTATAGGTAATACTTTCCTCTCTGTATACTTTAAAATAACTTCTTTTCTAAACTCACTGAATGTAATAATTGCCCTTGCAAAGGGATCATCGTCAGGTGCTCCGGAATCATCTAGATAGCAACCATGTTCGATAGGCGCCAGAAGCTTTTTTTTAGGCTGAATGCCAACGTAATGCTTGATTATTTTGGATATACCATAGAGTGAGTTTTGTGAAAATTCTTCCGGAACTAAGTGATAGCAAATTCTCATAGGGATATCTACGATATTAATATCCCGGTCAAACTGAAGTATGTTTGCATTCTTTTCTATGTAGGGCAAATATAGGTAAGACTCAAGTTTTGTAATTGGGTTTCTTGCAGGTGCAATCAGAAACAGTCTAATAGCCCTGATCGTTTTCTCAATCCCTCTTGACAAAGATTGATTTAGTAGCATGACTTCTTGTATATCCGTTTTTAGAGGAGGAATAATTCTTCGTCTAAGATTATACTAGGCGCTGATTCTTATTAACAGAAGCTAAAGCTAATTTGGTTAGTAATAGAGTTTATTAAGTTTGGGCAAATGACATTGGCGGTACTGTTGGGTCTGAAAATGATCCAAGAGTTGGATCTATGCTCCTAGCAGTGAGATTGTGGCTGAACAGAAGATCATTTGGGGCACGTCGGGGTGAGTTTTCTAGCTATAGTCTATAGTCAAGGATCATTAGTATCTCTACAGTGCTGGCTACTGCGTGCTCACGGTGGCAGCGGAGTGGATCGCGCTTGCAGTTGATCGCCAATGCGCTGTAGGGCAGCCATAGAGCCAGTGAGGAGGAGGCGATCGCCCGCCATTAGGGGACAGTCCTCCTTGGGTTCCAAGAGCAGCGTTCCCTCTCGCCGCAGGGCACGGATGGTGACGGTCTCAGGCAGATGCAGATCGGCAATGGTGCGATGTTGTTCGCCAATCTCTTTGGGCAACATGATCCAAAGAAATAAGGTTTCCCCTTGGGGCACACTGACACGGCCATTGATCAGGGCTTCACAAGCTGCAAACTCTGCTGGCTGACCAACAATCAGGAGGCGATCGCCCCCCTCAAGACAGGTTTCACCACTGGGATAATCCACCTCAGTACCATCGGCACGGACAATGGCCAACAGAGTCACCCCCGTCAACTGGCGCAGTTGAATTTCCGCAAGACTCATGCCCCGAATGGGGGAATCCTCAGGGACGGTCAGCCAGCGACTATTCATATCCTGAGCTGCTTGCCGCAGGAGACGGGCGGTTCCCTCAGGGGGAGTATCGCCGCGCAAATTGGCGTAGTGGCTGTCGCGCACCTGTTGTACCTGCTGCTGAATGTGGCGTTCACCCATGCCTAGCGTAAAGAATAGATGAGCGGCCAACTCCAGACTGGCTTCAAACTCGGGCTGCACCACCTCCCGTGCCCCCAGTTGATAAAGCAACTCAATGTCGCGATCGCTATTGGCGCGCACAATGACATCCAGTTCCGGGGCAAACTCTAGGGCACGCTTGAGACAGAGGCGGGTACTCATACTATCCGAGAGGGCGATCGCCATACCAAGGGCTTGATCGACGCCTGCTTTGGCCAGAATGGTGGTACTAGCGGCATTGCCGTAAATGTAGGGCAGTTGGGCATCGCGCACTTCGTTAATCACCGTTTCACTTTGCTCAATGACCAACACGGGATAATTTTGTTTTTGGAGGAGTTTCACCACACTCTTGCCGACCCGACCATAGCCACAGACAATCACATGATTCCGCTGCGGCAACCCCGTTAAATCCATGTCGAGGATTTCATCTTCCTTGAGGATGCGGCGCAGTAGGGGCAGTTCCAACAGCACAGGCACCAGCTTTAACAAAAAGGGCGTCACCAGCAACGTCACTGCTGTCGTGCCGAGGGTGAGCAGATAAACTTGTTGGGACACCAATCCCAAGCCCCGCCCTGCCGTCAGCAGCACAAAGGAAAATTCCCCAATCTGAGCCAGCCCAATCCCCGCCAGTAATGACGTTTTCCACGAATAGCCAAAGAGCTTGACTATGGGGGTGGTGATCAGGAATTTACCCAGAATCACTAGGCTGACCAGTTCAATAATGCGATCCAAGTGCTGCCAGAGAAATACTGGATCAATGAGCATACCAATGGAAGCAAAAAAGAGCGTGGTAAAGACATCGCGGATCGATTCCACGTAATCGAGGGTTTGATCGGCATACTCCACCTCGGAGATCATCAGACCGGCAATAAAGGCACCAATCTCAATTGAAAGCCCCAAATACTGGGTCAGCAGGGCAATTCCCAAACAGAGGGCAACGACGCCTAAAAGGAAAAGCTCACGACTTTCTGTTTTGGCCAGTAGCCGTAGCAAGGGGGGCAGCAACCACATCCCAGCGGCGATCGCCCCCACGGCAATCAAAGCAATGGTCAAGACTGCTTGGCCGAGGGCAAGTCCCAACTCCTCTGGGGGTTTGTTCAGGGCGGGTAAGACGGCAATCATCAAGCCCACCGCCAGATCCTGCACCACCAAGATGCCCAGCATAATTTGCCCTTGGATCGACTCCAGCTCATTGCGATCCATGAGGCTGCGCAGCACCACTGCTGTTGAAGAGAGGGAGAGGACAGCACCGAGGAAAATCCCCTGATTGGGGGAACTTACCCAGCCAACCCCAACGGAAATGAGCGTTGTAACTGCAATGGTCAGGAGAATTTGCAGGGCACTGCCCCCCAAGCTAACCCCTTGAACTTTGCGAATTTCACCGAGGGAGAAGCTCACCCCTAGGGCAAAGAGCAAAAGGGCCACCCCCAGTTGTGCCAAACCTTCCACTTGAGGTACTTCCTTGAGGAGTCCCAAGCCCGTTGGCCCGACCAACATACCGGCCAAAAGGTAGCCCAGCAGGATCGGTTGTCGCAGCAAAGCCGCCAACACACCCCCCACTGCCGCTGCCCCCAGTACCACACTGAGGTCAATGACAAGGCGAAAATCTTCAGTCATGGGATCTCATGCTAGGGCATCAAGGCTAGCATCTGAGCCACAACGGCAAAACTCTCACTGTAGAGGAAGTCTTGTCCCCAGCGTTGCAGCTCCTGACTCAAGAGGATCTCAGCCGTGAGATCACTCAGGGGAGACACATGATAGGTGCGACACAATTGGGCACTGCCCCCGGCCTCCATGCGCATACAGCCACGGGTTTCTGAGCAAATGATTGTACAGCAATCGGCTTGGAGATTGGAGGAGGTGAGTTTGAGGTCAATTAAATCCCCCAGCACGAGGCCAGCATCACCCGTGGGAATGCCTGCTAATTCTGCCTTAATCAACCGTTGATCGGAGGCCACCAGTTCCACGTGATAGACATCATAGTCACCGCACTCGTGGCGGATCTGGCGCGGCTGCCACTGAAGCCGGGAAGCTAACCAGCCAAGGTACATTAAAGCTTGGGCGGGATTGCCCTTTTCGTAGTCAATGACCACCTGATCAATTTCCTGAATGGCCAAACGGCGTTCGGGGGGATCAAAGGCTTCGGCGGCCAGTTCTTGCCATGCCCCCAGACGGCGCCAGTTTAGATCTGTTAGGGGAAGCGGTTGTTCAAGGAGGGGGGCAATTGCCCGCAAGCCCCGCAGCGGATCGAGAAATTCACTGGAATCCACAATCACGCGGCTAAATTGGGGCGCAAGGGTTTGAAACAACTCAAAGTTATTGAACAAGTCCCCCTTCCACCACAAAAAGCGGGGGAGTTCGCGAATGATTAAAGACTGCAACAGGGGTTCCACCCGCTGGAAGGCGCTATGGGTGCCCTTGAGGGTAATGTATTCACAGCAAACGAGGGAACTGCGCATCTTTTTGTTGATCGGGCAGTAGGCCGCCACCTGAGCAGTAATTCCCGTATCTTCGCCAAGGGTAGGACACAGGGCAATCACCCGACAGGGATTTTGGCTGGCGATCGCGTCAGCAATGCCACTACCGCGCATATCCACGGCATAGCGATCGCTCCGAGGGGTTCCCTGAGCATATTCTGCCTGCAAGGCCTGCCGCAGTTGGGGCGTGACTCGACCCGTCAAGGGCAAGTTGTGATTCTTTTCAGCAGCACGAATCGCCGACTGCATGCGGGGGCCAAGAATACCATCAATGGGGCCTGTGTAGTAGCCCAAGGCCGCTAGCAATTGTTGGGTATCATCCGCCTCATAGACAACTAGGGTAAAGGTGGTTGCCCGCACTGCTGCTGGCGCCGTACCATCCCCGCCATGGCTGAGCCAAATTTGCCGCAAACTTTGCTCAATATCATCTAATGAGACATCCACGGGATCTTGGAGCGCTACGAGGGGAGTTGATTCAGTTGCCATACCTAGGTACCTATCTGTGAATGAAGTTCGGCCTTGATTCCCATCTCTTCCCATGATGGATAAAGATCACAGTCGCCGCCACCGCCGACCATCGGCATTAATCATCGCTTCTGCGGCATCGGGATCCCATGTCCCCGCTTCATAGGTGGGAATCGTGTCTGGATCCGTAGGGGCATCCCAAGCACTGAGCACCGGCATCACCACCCGCCAAGCCGCTTCCACCTCATCCGCCCGGGTAAACAGGGTTTGATCCCCGAGCATGCAGTCCAGCAAGAGCCGCGCATAGGCATCCGCCGTTGCCATTCCAAAGGAGGAGCCGTAGCTAAAGTCCATTTCCACCGTGCGCGTGCGCAGATCTGCACCGGGCATCTTTGCCTCAAAGCGCAGGGCAATCCCCTCATTCGGCTGGATACGCATTGTTAGAATATTGGGGTTGGTTTGGCGGGCGGCCGACTGGAAAATCAGCAGGGGCACATCGCGAAACTGAATCGAGATTTCCGTCACTTTTTTTGCCAAGCGTTTACCCGTGCGCAAATAAAAGGGCACCCCCTGCCAGCGCCAGTTATCAATCACCAGTTTGAGTGCCACATAGGTGGGCGTGGTGGAGGTGGGACTCACCCCCGGTTCTTCGCGGTAACCCACCACAGGTTTGCCCTTCATCCAGCCGGCTCGGTATTGGCCGCGGACAGCACAGGCATCGAGATTATCCAAATCTGCTAAACGGGTGGCTTGGAGCACCTTCACCTTTTCGTTGCGCAGACTATCGGCATCGAGGGCATTGGGGGGTTCCATGGCGGTCAAGGCCAATAACTGAAGGATGTGGTTTTGCACCATGTCCCGCAGAGCACCCGAAGTTTCATAGTAGCCCGCGCGGTCTTCAACCCCCACGGTTTCGGCAACGGTAATCTGCACATGATCTACGTACTGGCGGTTCCAGAGGGGTTCAAAAATAGCATTAGCAAAGCGAAACACCATCAGGTTTTGAACGGTTTCTTTGCCGAGGTAGTGGTCAATACGGTAAACCTGCTCCTCTTTGCACACCGACTGCACCACTTCATTGAGGGCTTGGGCAGAGGTGAGATCGCGGCCAAAGGGCTTTTCAATGACGAGGCGATGCTTTTGGGGATCACTCAATAGACCGGCTGCCCCTAGTTGTTGAATCGCTTCAACGAAAAAGTTCGGTGCGACCGCAAGGTAAAAGACGCGATTGCCGCGAGTTTGGCGCTTTTCATCCAGCTCAGCCAGCAGGGTTTTCAGCTTGGTGTAGGCGGCGGGATCATCCATATTGCCAGAGCAGTAAAACAGGCCTTGGGCAAATTCCTGCCACAGGGGTTCCGCCTGAATGCCACCGCCAAATTCCTCGACCCCTTGGCGCAGATGCTCGCGAAAATAGTCATCACTCCAGTCGCGACGCGCCACACCAACAATCGTGAGTTCTGGGGGCAGACGGCGTTCCAGTTTCAGTTGATAAATGGAGGGAATGAGCTTGCGCTGGGTGAGATCTCCACTGGCACCAAAGATCACTAGAATCAGTGGTTCTGGGGTGCGCTCTTGGCGTAATCCGACCCGCAGGGGATTTTCAAATAGGATTACCATGGGTTACACCTGTGTCACAGTTGCGTTGGCAGGGGTAGGCTGAATAAAGGATTCCACAAGGGCAACGTTCTCAGGGCTGCCAATAATGAGTGGTGTGCGCATGTGCAGATGATCAGGCACGACATCGAGGAGGGGTTGGGTGCCGGTACTGGCTTTGCCACCGGCCTGTTCCACGAGGAAGGCGATCGGTGCCGCTTCGTAGAGTAGACGCAACTTCCCCGCGGGATTTTTCTGGGTGCCCGGATAGAGAAAGACCCCCCCCTGCATGAGGATGCGGTGAATATCGCCGACAAGGGCACCACTGTAGCGGGCACTGTAGCCGGGCTGGCGATGGACATGGCGGACATAGTTACGAATGGATTCTTCCCATGCCCAGAAGTTGCCTTCGTTGACACTGTAGATGGAGCCACTAGCGGGAATTTGCAGGTTCTCGATCGCCAGAATAAACTCGCCGAGGCTAGGGTCAAGGACAAAAACATGGGTGCCCCTGCCCAGGGAATAGACCAGCATCGTACTAGGGCCATAGAGAATATAGCCCGCGGCAATTTGCTTGTGGCCATCTTGTAGAAGATCAGCAGCGGTGCCGTCTAGATCAGTGCCCTCCTGCTGGCGAATCGCAAAAATGGAGCCTACGTTCAGGTTAATGTCCACATTGGAGGAACCATCGAGGGGATCGTAAAGCAGCGTGTAGCGGCCAATGGGGCAGTTTTCGGGAATGTAATAGGGTTTCTCCATTTCCTCAGAAGCAAGGCGACACACCAAGCCACTTTGCTTGAAGGCCGCAATAAAGACTTCATTGGCATAGACATCCATTTTTTTGACGTCTTCCCCTTGGATGTTCACTGCCCCTGTAAAGCCCAACACCCCCTCCATGAGACCCGCTCGACTCAAACGGCGGGCAATGAGCTTGCCAGCAAGGGCAATGCGATTCATTAGGGCACTCAGGTCTTGGGCAGCGGCGTCAAAGCTTTGGAGTTGCTGGAGAACGTGCCGAGATAGGGTCAAACAATCGCGATCGAGGGCTTGTTCGTGGGCTGCAAAATCAGTCATAGCCCCTCCCTAGTGAGGATGCATCTAGCCCCGATCCTAAACTGTCTCTTTTCAGAAGTGGTAAGTCTTTAGATCAACTAAAGATTCCAAGGAGCACTGCTAGTGGTGATCCGGTGCATGCCGGCAGCAGCAAACTCGGCAAAGGTTGCATTGGCAGTTTCGCTAAAGTCCACGACCCCCGGCACCACCACAGGGGACATACAATCCTCAAGGAGATAGACCCGCTGGGCGAGTTGGGGATCGCGCTGCTGAATTTCACTGAGCAGGTCGGCCACCGTCCAAGCAACACAGTGACTTTTGGCTTGACCGGCAATGATCAGGCGATCGCCCGCCAGCAGATGCTCAATCAAAGCGCTATTCACCGCCACTAAAGGACGCCCTTGGAGGTCATGGCTCACCTCTGGACGCAACACCGAATAATTCTCCGTCAGGGGGTGGCTCCCCTTGAGTTCGATGCGGGTTTGCTGCTGTCGCGCCACAGTATGAAAGAAACAGGCCTCCTCCACAGCAGACACCAGTGCATGGCCAATCCCCCCCAGCATCGAGTGGTAAGGCCAAATCGTCAACGGAAATTTGCCTTTGGCGGCTAACTGGGCAACGTAGTGCCAGGCATAGGCCTGCAAACTCTCTTGATCAGTCATGCCGAGGGAGGTTAGCAGATGGGGATTGGGTTGCCATCGCCCCCGCTCAACATCGTCAACGGTAATCGTGGTTAGAGGTGGCGGCGGTTCCCCGGTAGCATCTCTCCAAAAGAGGGGATGAAAAATTTGACTGGCGGTATGGGTATCGAGGGTAACAATAATCTCGCTAATGTGGGCAAGGTGGGTGTAGATAAAGCGGCAGAGGCGTTGATTATCCGCAACCGCCCCTTGGACAAATAGCTCAAAGTCGGGTAGGCAAAAGGTGTTTTGCACATCAATGAGCAAAAGGATCGTACGCTGCCGATCCTCAGCGGCAGGGGGAATTTGATACTGCTGTGCCCATTGCCGCGCCTGCACTGCTCGCTCTTGGTAGGGAACGCGCCACACTTGAGCAACCTTAGTGGCATCAAAAAAATCGGGGATAGGCAGTTCTTTGATCGGCGCCATAGGCAAGGGATCCGCTGCAGACCCGCTGCAAAATAGTGTAAAAAGTATTTTTGGATACAATTGTTAATTTTTAATAAAAGTCTAGAATATCAGAAATTCTACGGATGCGCAACAATTGATTACCTCTATAAAGTAGAGTTAGTCAAAGCTTAATCTTGATTGGGAAATTCGCAATGCTGGTGCGTACACTCAAGAGTGTTTTAGAGCAACATATTGCCGGAGTCCCGGGCGTGTTAGCTGTGTTAATTGGCCGCACGACGGATGGAGCAACCATTGCCGAAATTAACTACAGTGGCAATAGCCTTGAAAATGAGTCCTTGAGTTCTTTGGGTGCCTATGCCAGCGATCTGCTGCGAGCCAACAATCGCGTGTGCCAAGTGGTGGATCCGGCCTCAGAGGCAGACTATCTGCTAGCGGGTTCGGCAGAGGTGCGATTGGTCATCAAAGCCTTTAGCAAAACTCCCTACTTTGTCCTCTTTCTCACCAAGGGTAGCACGAACCTGAAGCTGGTCTTTGAGCGGATCAAGGCGATCTTGGCGGATGGCAAGCCCCTGTTGCCGCCTGTCCAAGACAACACCACCTCCGTCGCTCAACTGCTGCTTAGCTATGCCCGTCGCTATGCGCCGGATCCCAACTTTGTGGCGCTGCGGCTGTCGTTGAAAACGGGCTTGCACCGCGAGCGATTGGAAAAAGGCCAGTTGGATGAACGGGAAGTGCGCATTCTCTACAAGGGCGTGGCCGATATCTTGGGTGTGGAACGCCTGCCGGTTGCCCTTCCCTAGGTTGATTTGACTCACCCTTCACCATTTAACAAAAGATTGGCCCTATGTTTGAGCATCTCCGTATCGATCGCCCCCGCAAGCTGGTGGCTTTTTTTGACGAACCAGTGATTTTCCACTGCCACCACTACAACCTATTTCTCCAGCAAACCATTGAAGACCCCGACTGGATTGATGGCGTCAGTATCCTACAGACCTCAGCCCAAGAGATTTTCTATAGCTTGCTCGCCAATGCCTTTAATACGTTGGGAGTGCAAACGCCAGCGGAACGCCTTGCCACCGCCGCCCAGATTTTTAGCTTTTTGGGCTTCGGCCGCCTCAACTTTGAGGTGACAGAAGAGGGGGGTGAAGTGGAATTAACCCACTCCCACTATGCAGAGGGCTGGCTTGGAAAATACGGTGAGCAGGTGAGCCGCACGAAACCCATTGATCACTTGGCGGTGGGTTATGTGGCCGCAGCCCTAGATGCCACCTTTGCGGCGTTGGGTACCTATGTGGCTGAAGAAACCAGTTGTATGGCGGTGACGCGGCAGGATCACTGCATGATCCATGTGACCAAAGCACCGGTGCGCCGCTCCCTAACACCGAGTCCGCAAATGGGCAAGCTCATTGATCAACTGGCGCCCCTGCCGCAGCCAGAAACCAGTGTGGACTACGATGCGGTGAACGAAGCCCTCTGGGGACTGCCCCTGGAAGGGGATGCGAATGGTCAAATTCGTGCCTTTAATGTGCTGCTGACGCGCATGCCCGCCAACTACTACAACCGCATTCAGTACCGTTTCCTTGATGAGCTGCAAAAGGTAGATCCGCAGCTTCTAGAGGTGGGGCAGGCCTTGATCCGTGAATCAGGCCATGTTTGTGTCTTTTACACCTTTGGCAATATCATGGAGTCTTTGGAGTGGGAAACAGTCGTTGGCCCGATGTTAAAAACCGATACCGATTGGATTCACGGGGGGTATGCTGTTGCCAGTAGTTTGGGATGGGGGCGTTGGCAAGCCCTAGAGGTGGTCGGGAATGAATCCTGTCGGGTGGCGATTGATGGCAACTACGAAACCAACTACTTCTTAGCCTCTTATCCCCATGCTGCCCAACCGGCCTGCTATTTTGCCCAAGGGGCGGTACCGGCAATGATGAACATTGTCTATAACGGGCGCATTCAACAGAAGCCTGTCTTAGATGAGGCGTTTTACAATCGTCTCTTTCAACGGGGCGGTGTGTTTCAAGGGGCAGAGGTGAAGGCGCGGGAAAAGGGCGATCCTTGGTGTGAATTTTATGCTCAACGCCTATAAGTTCAGTTCTGAGAATGCCAATTCAACTCTCTAAACGGCGGGAATGTGGCGGTACATGGGTGGTTGATGTGGATCTGGGGCGATCGCCCACCAACGAGGAACTCACTACCCTTGCCCAGCGCCATGGTGGTCGCTGTCGCCAATTTCAACAGTTGGTGTGGCTCGATTTCCCTAGCGGTCGGATTACGGCCTCCCTGCGGCTGTCGCGTCTGACGATTCGCCTTGGGGATAACGCCCTCGAAGCAGCCATTATTGCGGAGTTGCAGCAGCTTGCTGCGGCCAGCGTGCCGGCCTGTGCAATGGATGCTTAGCAGTAATTATGGCGGGTTGGCTCGGCACGTACGACTTCCTACTGGTTTCAATGACCTTGGGGGCGATGCTGGCCTTGTCGCTCTATTTGCCTCTGATGAGTGGCCAACTCTCCCTTGCGAGTCCAGCGTTTTATGCCATGGGTGGCTATATTGCTGCCTTGGTCTCAACCCGTCTTTTTCCTGACCTGAACCCCTATCCCGTGCCCTTGGTGCTGGGGGAAATGGTGTTGGCGGCTGTGGTCTGTGGTGTGGTGGGCTGGGGCTTGGGGGTGCCGGTGCTGCGGTTACGGGGCATTTATTTTGCCATTGCCACGATTGCTTTCTCTGAGGTGCTGCGGGTGTTGGCACTCAATCTGGAGGTGACCGGGGGGGCGATCGGCATCTTTGGCATTCCCCAACCCTTTAGTACACCCTTGGGCTATTTGTGGCTGACGCTGCCCTTGCTGGTCATGGTGGCGATCGCCATCGGTCGCTTGGAACAGACCCGTGCGGGCAAGGCGATGCAGGCCATTCGTGCCGATGAATTGGTGGCACAGACCCTCGGTATTGATACCACTCGCTACAAGGTTTTGGGTTTTGTCTTGGGGGCAATTCTAGCGGGGGTGGCGGGAGTTTTGGCGGCCCATCTTTTGAATACTTGGAATCCGCGTCAGGGCACGTTTGATATGGGGGTGTTGGCACTGACAGCAGTGCTGGTGGGGGGCAATCGCACGTTTGTGGGGGCGATCGCTGGCGGTATGCTCTTTACAGCTCTGCCTGAACTCCTGCGGGGACTCGCCGATCAACCCTATTTGCCAGTGGCAGTGGCCACTTTTTTCCGCGATGGCCGTCTGATGCTCTATGGGTTGCTGATTATCCTCGGCACACGGTTCTTTCCCCAGGGGTTGTGCCAGCCTCCCAACTGGCGATCGCTCTGGTGCACCCTATTGGGCAACAAAACGAGGAAAATGTAATCAGGCCTCCTGCATTTGGCTGCTTCATGTCCCATCTGCGTTGCCCCATTGAACCCTCTTTCTCCTGCAGCCCATCTCAGCAGCCCTCCAGCGGCGAAACGTCTATTCGTCATGGCTCCATTTGCATCCTTTACATTCAGTGGGCAGGGCGAGCTGCGGAGCTGTTTTTGACCTCTTGGTATCCGATCCTAAAGCTCTGCAACTGATTCCACCCCAGCAAGGACAACTCAGCCTATGACGCCTCCCTTCACCACGGTTTCCCTAACCCTGACCAGTGACCTGACCCAACTGGAGGCTCTCTTGGCATGGTTCAATCAATATCGCCCCACGACGCTGCCCATCGAAGAGTGGTTGAAATTGGAACTCGCCCTTGCCGAGGGGTTTACCAATGCTGTGCGCCATGCCCATCGCGATCGCGCCAGCGATACCCCCATTCGCATTGATCTCTCCCTTGCAGACACTGTGATTGAATTGCGCATTTGGGATCAAGGGGATCCCTTTGATTTGATGGCCAAACTGGCAACACTCCCCAGCCAAATTGCCCTCGATGCCGAAGGGGGACGCGGCCTACGCCTCTTGGCAACCATCATGGATGAATTGGACTATCAGCGCGTGGGCAATACGGGTAACTGTTTGATTCTGCGCAAAACCGTGAAGCCGACTCCCCAATAACCCTATTCCTTGTGGGGGAAAAGGCGGGCTGCCAATTCCTCGTAGGTGGCATCAAAGGGACAGCGATCGCCCATCGCACACTGGCGACAGTATTTGCCATCGCTATAGCGCTCGAGGTTTTGACGGTTAAAAAAGTAGGGCTTGTGGCTAAAGGTACTGGCCACCCACTGCCACGAGAGGTTATTACTGGCCGGATCGCCATCGAGGAGATGCTGCAAAAACCAAGCGGCTCCCGCCTGCCAGCGCACCCGACACCAATGCACCACATAGGCCGCCAACCATAACCGCGCATGGTTATGCAAGTAGCCCATTCGTTGTAGGTCGGCACTAAAGGCATCCATACAGGCCAGTCCCGTTTCCGCTGCGATGAGTGCAGGAGGTAAGTCGGTTTGATAATCGGTTGCTTGCCAACCCGTTTTATAGGGTTCGATGTCCTGCCACAGGCGATCGCCCCAACGGGCATAGAGGCGCTGCCAATAGTCTCGCCACGCCAGTTGTTGCAGTAAGGCTTCCGCTTGATGGGGGTGAGACACCACTTCCCGCAGGCGATCGCGCACAGTTGCCAAACTAATCACCCCATGGCGCAAATAGGCCGAAAGCCCCGTTACTGCCCCCGCCAAAAAGTTGCGACTTTTGCCATACCGTAGAGGCTGTATCTTGGCCAAACGCTCTTGGGCTGCTGCTAAGCCACCACGGGTTTCACTGACCGCGTCATCCGCCCCCACCACATCGGCAAAGACTTGGCGCAGATAGGGCACATAGGCATCACGAGTTCCCGCCATTCGCTCCACAGCAGCAGCCGCGAGCAGATCTTTAGCAGAATTTGGCATCGGTCTAAGGGCTTAACAAACGTTGCAGGCGATCGCGATTATCCAAGTGTCCCACAAGGCGGCGCACCGGCTGGGGATAGACCCGCACTAAGGTTGGCGTGGCCTGCACTTGATCCTCCTCCGCCAGATCGGGTTGCTTGGTGACATCCACCACTTTGAGCGTATAGGGCACCTTGAGGAAGCGACTCAGCAAGTCATGGAGATTCTTCAGGGCAAGTTCCGTGGCATGGGTTTCTCCACGCACATAGAGGCGAAAGACATAGCGATCGGGTTCCGAAGGACGCGGTGCAAAACTGCTCAGGGGGGTGGCTTCCTGCAAATCATAGATCAGTTGGTGATGCTCCCACAGTTGGGGAAAGCTGCTGCGGTAGGCCTCTAGGGCTTGGACATCGCAGGGATGCTGCGGATCCTGTACCAACTGCCACGGCAATGTGGGCTGATGAGCAGGGGCAAAGAGGGCATTCAATAGGGGACGATGGGGCCATGCCAAGGGATAGACCTCCGCCGCCACTCGCAGGCATTGCTGCTCCTCATCAAACCAGTAATCTACCGCCGCTGTGTAGCAGGGGGATAGGAAAAGGGGCGGCTCCTCCAAATCCAACAGTTGTTGCAGGGCTTGACAAAGCGACTGATGCCAATGCCCCTGTTTTGATGGGTCACGGCAAAAGACCACATCCTCCCCCGGTGTAAAGAGGGCCAACCCCTTGTATAAGACAGGCTTGAGGCCAACCATTGCCCTAGACACGACCCCGTAGAATTTGCGCCATTTCGTTGGGTTTGGGGGAGTTTTCGATGGCGGTTTCCTCATCAATGCGCCCCGCCTCATAGAGTTCGTAGAGGCATTGGTTCATCGTGCACATGCCGTCATACCGACACTGCGGAATAATCGCCTCAATTTCCTCCACTTCACCCCGCAAAATGTAGTCCTTGATGGCATCGGTGTTGATCATGATCTCGTGAATCGCTGCCCGCTTACCATCCGTCGTACGCACAAGGGCTTGGGCAATGACTGCCACCAGCGACTCCGCCACCTGCATCCGCATCGGTCCTTGTTCATCGGGGTTGTAGAGGTTGAGGATCCGCTCAATCGTTTTCACGGCACTGTTGGTGTGCAACGTACCAAAGACCAAGTGACCCGTTTGCGCTGCTTTTAGGGCTGTATTCACTGTCTCGCGATCGCGCATCTCCCCAATCAGAATAATATCGGGGTCTTCCCGCAATGACGCCTTCAGAGCATTGTCAAACTTCAGTGTATGGATACCCACCTCCCGCTGGCGGATCAGGGCACGGCGACTTTGGTGCACAAACTCAATCGGGTCTTCAATGGAGATAATGTGCTTCGGCATTTCGGTATTGATATAGTCCACCATTGCCGCAAGGGTGGTGGATTTCCCGGAACCCGTTGGCCCTGTCACCAGAATCAGACCCTTGTGGTAGTGGCAGAGATCCTTGAAGACCGGCGGCAAATTCAATTGCTCTAGGGTCAGAATCTTCACCGGAATCAAGCGCAGCACCATGGCGGGGCCTTTGAGGGCGACAAAGATGTTGATCCGCACACGGCATAGCCCTTCGTACTGATAGGCACCATCGTATTCAAGGTGGGTGCGAAACTGCTCAATTTGTTGGGGGGTCAGCAGTTCATTCAGCCAGTAGTTAAAGGTTTCCTCATCAGTAACGGGATAGTTGGTAATTTCTAAACGTCCGCGATCGCGAAAGCGCGGCGCTTCGCCAACCCCAACATGAATATCGGAATAGCCGTGCTCAAAAGCCTCCCGCACCAGTTGTTCCATTGTCGGGCCAGAGATCCGCGCGGCTGGTGTGGGCATCGGTTGGGTCGGTACTGCCTGTTGGGGCATTCCCGGCTGCGGCGGCATTGGTCGTGGCGGCATCCCCGGTTGTGGTGGCATGGGTCGAGGCGGCATGCCGGGCTGTGGGGGCATCCCTTGGGGAGGCGGTGGGGGGGCAGCAGGACGGGGAGGCGCCATTCCCGGTTGGGGAGGCAGCGGCGGAACACCCGCCCCCATTGGCGGCCGGGGCGGTGGCATCGGGGGTGAATTGGGAACACGTGGCGGTGGAGGAGGAGGACTTTGGGGATTCGTCATAGGGAAACTCGTGAGAGGGCTAGCAATGGATCAGGTATTTTCAGTGTGCCACTGTTCTTGGAAAAGGAGAGCAGTCGTTAGCGTTATGTTAAAACTTGGCGGCACAGGAACACCCACAGCGGTAACACCCCCACAAAGCTCAGGGTACTCAGAGCAATCACCGCCGGTGGCAGTTCGGTATTGAGTTCGTATTCCTCTGCCAAAATTAGCGCGGCAAAGGCGGTGGGCGTACCAGTCATAATCGCGATCGCCAGCAACGTATCGCCCCGCAAGCCCAAACCATAGGCGATCGCCATCATCGTCAATGGCAGCAACAACGTCTTCACTAACATAGGCAGCAACCCCATACGAAAACTTTGCCAGCCGGGGAGCCGACTCAAACGAATTCCAGTGAGGACAAAGGCAAAGGGAATCACCAAGTGAATATCCATCTCACACAACTTTTCAATCGCCTCGGGAAAGGAAAGATCATGGGTCGCAAAGCCGGCCATGGAGGCCCAAAGGGTCGGCACGGTTGGAATCACCGCCAAGGCGCGCCACCAAGGTTGATCATTGCCCTTACCGTAGTACTGACCGAGAAATGAACCCAATCCATAGGTGCCGAGGGCATTTTGGGTAATGGCATAGAAGGCTGCCCAGGGCAATGCCGTGGCACTCAGGAGAGGAATCGTGACCCCCAAACCGACAAAGCCCGTATTGCCGAGAATGCTGGCAATCAGATAGCTCCCCTGAAAGCGGCGACTTTCTCCTTCGGGAACTGTACTTGTCAGGAAGGGAGGAGTATATTGGAGCCATTGGGGCTGAAAGTAGCGTTGCTGCCAATAGTAAAGGCCTTGGGCAAGGGTATAGCCGACAATGAGCGCCACAAAGGCCAGCACCGGTGCCAACCAAATTAACCCCGCGAAGTTGGTTTGCCGCACCAAAGCAAAAATTTGAATGGGTACTCCGACCCAATAGAGGCCGCGTCCCAACCATTGGGGAATCACTGCCGGCAACCAACGGCCACAGATGAACCCCAGACTTGTCCAAATGACTAAGGGGCTAGCTGCGCTGAGTGCATCCGCCATTGCGATCGCCCTTAACGATTCTCCACTCAATATACTGTGGACATTCCTAAATTCCTAAATACAGGAGTTGAGTCATGGTTTGCCAAAAAGGCTCCGCCCTCAGGTTTGTCGTGCTCCTAGGGGTGGTCTCCCTCTGTGCCGACGCCACCTATGAAGGCGCCCGCAGTCTTACGGGGGTCTATTTAGGAGTATTGGGTGCCAGTGGTACCGTTGTCGGCCTCGTAGCGGGTTTGGGGGAATTCATCGGCTATGGTCTACGCCTTGGGATTGGCTATCTCAGCGATCGTACCCGTGCCTATTGGCGCATTACCACCCTTGGTTATGCCATCAATACCTTAGCTGTGCCCCTCATGGCCTTGACCCATCGTTGGGAAGTCCTAGCGGGATTCATGATTGCTGAGCGCACCGGTAAAGCGATTCGTACACCCCCCCGCGATGTGTTGCTCTCCTACGGTGCTCGCCAAGTGGGTCGCGGCTTTGGCTTTGGTCTCCATGAGGCGATGGATCAAATTGGTGCCGTTGTTGGGCCGCTGATGGTGGCCGGCGTCTTTGCCCTCACCCAGCACTATCAATGGAGTTTTGCCGTCCTCGCCATCCCTGCCCTGATGGGGCTGGTCGTTTTATTGGTGACGCAGCGGCGGTACCCAGAGCCACGGGACTTTGAAACGGTGGTGCAGGATCTGAATACCAAAAGACTACCAACACTGTTTTGGATTTATCTATTGGCCGTGGCCTTTCTGGGCGCCGGTTATGTGGATTTCCCCTTGATTGCTTTTCATTTACAGCAGGGAGACAGTCTGCAAACGAGCCAAATCCCGCTGCTCTACGCCTTGGCGATGGGGGTTGATGCCGTGGCTGCGCTGCTCTTTGGGTACTTACTGGATCGCATTGGCATCATGGCCTTGATCCTTGCGGTTGTGCTGTCGGTAGGCTTTGCTCCCTTGGTCTTCCTCAGTTCTGCGGTGATTTGGGGCATGGTGCTGTGGGGTATTGGCATGGGTGCCCAAGAATCCATTGTGCGGGCGATCGTCGCCAACCTCGTCCCCCCAGAGCGGCGGGGGTCAGCCTATGGCATCTTTAGCACTGGTTATGGCTTAGCGTGGTTTCTCGGCAGTTTCCTCATGGGAGTGCTCTACGATCGCTCCTTGGGGCTGTTAGTATTGGTGTCGGTAGGGCTACAACTGCTAGGGCTGCCACTGTTATTGTGGATTAGGCAAGGGGCGAGGCATCCTGCTTAGGGGCTGCTTCTTCAGCGAGTGCTTGCAACCGGTAGAGATGGGCATACACCCCATTGCGGGCCAAGAGTTCACTGTGGGTGCCCTGCTCCACCAGTTGTCCCCGTTTGAGCACAAAAATGCGATCCACATGGCGAATCGTGGCGAGGCGGTGGGCAATCATAATGGCGGTTCGATTCACCAACAGGCGGTTCAAGGCCTCCTGAATCATTACCTCTGTACCCACATCCAAATTGGCGGTTGCCTCATCAAGGACAAGGATTTCTGGATTGCGAATCGCTACCCGCGCAAAGGCTAAAAGTTGTCGCTGCCCCGCTGATAGATTCGTGCCCCGCTGCCGCAGGGGAGTGTCATAGCCTTGGGGCAACTGCTCAATGAAGTCGGCAATGTTCATTTCGGCGGCCACCCGCTGAATTTCGGCAAGGGTGTAGTTGTCACCGAGGGCAATGTTGCTTTTCACATCCCCTGAAAAGAGAAAGCTATCCTGCAAAATCACGCCAATGTGCTGCCGCAGTTCTGCTTGGGTAAAGTCGCGGACATTGCGACCACTAACAAGGACTTCACCGCGCGTTGGATCATAGAGGCGACAAAGCAAGCGAATAATTGAACTTTTACCTGCACCCGTAGGACCAACAATCGCCACCTTTTCGCCAGCATGGATCTGAAAGGAAAGTTGCTTGAGGACATAGTCATCGTCTTTGTAGGCCAGCCAGACATCGCGAAACTCAACGGCAGCGGCTGTATTTTCTGGCTTGGGCAAACGCAAAAAGGTGCGATCGGGATCCTGAATTTCAATCGGTTCTGAGAGCAGATCATGGATGCGCTCAATGGCGGTTAAGCCCGCTTGCACCGTGGTAAATTTCTCCGCCAACTGCCGCAGCGGATCAAAAACGCGCTGGGAAAAGAGAATAAACGTGGCCAAAGTGCCAAAGTCAATCGTGCGCTGCTCCACCAAGGCACCGCCCAGCCAGAGAACCCCCGCGATCGCCACAAAGGCAATCCACTCCAACGTTGCTGATACTGCCGAATCGTAGAAAATCGTCCGATCCACCTCTTTGATGTAGCGTTGATTGCGCCGCCGAAACAGTTGGCTATTAAAGGCCTCACGGCGAAACAGTTGCACCACGGTAATGCCAACGATGTTTTCCTGAAGATCGGCATTCAGTAGCGACAGCTCCTCGCGGGATTTGTAGTTGGCCACGCGGTAGCGATGTTGAAAATAGATAATCAGGGCAGTGATCGGCAGTACCAAGGCCAGCAGCAGCGTTGCTAGGAGGCGGTCAATGAAAAACATTGTCAGGATGACCACCAGCATTGAGAAGACATCGCTGAGAACCCCCACGGCGCCAGTGGCAAACACATCCCCCAGAGCATCCACATCACTGGTCAAGCGGGTAATGAGCTTACCGACGGGGGTGCGGTCAAAAAAGCGCGACGATAACCGGAGCACGTGGTCAAATAAGTCATGGCGAATATCGGCAGTAATGTTTTGGCCAATTTTTTGAATCCAGTACCCCTGCACCGCCTGCACCCCAAAGCGCAGCACCACGGTAATCAGCAGTGCAATGCTCAGTAGATCAATCCCTTGGGTCAGGGTCAAAGGTTTCAAAAAGCTATAGGTACTTTCTTCGCCTTTGAGGAAGGCGATCGCCTGACCAATGATGATCGGTTGTAATGCTGCTGCTGCCGCCAAGGGAATCAAGAGCAAGCCACTTCCCACCAGTCCCCAGCGATAGGGCTTGAGGTAAGGAATCAGTCGTTGCAAAAGTTGCCAATCCGTGGAGCGTGTTGCCGCTGTCATGCCCTGCTGAAATTTGTGAACATCCTTTTTCCCAGTCTAGTGGGTGCTTGTAATTGTTTGTAACAATTTACACGCTTTAGGGAGTTGTCATCTGGCCATCCCTTAGCTACACTAAAGGTAGTTCGGGCTATTAATCCCCCGCATAGCCCCACTGAAATCCCCGAAAAGGTAAGTTACGCCGAAAGGGTAACGCACAAATCAAGGATCCTGTAGCCGCCGCTTCAGAAAATGGTATGGATGTCCTTGATGCCGAAGGGATTTTTTCCAAGCTTCTCAACCGCTCTAAACTTAGGGTGTAGGTTAGCTTGGTCGTTGATACGTAGGATAGTCAAGCGATCGCCACCCGCTCCCTATCACTCTTTTGAAATCGCAGTAGGCTAGAACTAGCGGCACCCCGTTCCATTCTATTGATCGGTTTATGAGTGATTCCCGTTTGCTGGATATTGCGCGGCAGGGCGACCCCCGTGCCATTGGTACGCTGCTGAATGCTGTCCTCCTGCCAAAGCGGGTAAAGGCCACTGTGGTACGTCAGGCCGAGGAGTTAATGATCACGCTGCATTCAGAAAAAATACTCAATCAGGGGGCAGCCGTAACCTTGATCCGCACTGCCTTAGAAAAATTGCACTTGCCAGAGATTCAACGGGTTTTCATTGAGTCACGGGTGTTGGGCGTCCCTCTCTGGGAAAGTCATTTTCAGCTCCAAGTCCTGCCACCCACCCAACCCCATCGAGACGTGGTCGAGGATCCATGGGGCACCGAAACGGCAGCGACTGAGCCACCCTCCCCTGAACCCACGCTGCTGGATTTAATGTCTGCTTTTATGACCTCCGAGGTACCTGCCACACCTGAAAGTCAGGATGCTGTGGCGCGATCGCCCGAAGAGAAGGAACACCCGATTCCAGTAGAGAGCACACCTGAATATGGGGATGTAGCTCCTCCCCTAGAGCAAGTCACTGAGAATGGAACAGGGGCAGAACCCATCAGTGAGCCGCAAGAGCGTTTCCTAGATGAGATTCCAGAAATCGATCCTGATGAGGACATTAGTTTGGCAGATTTAGCTGCCGCCTTTGACCCCAACCCACCCTCACCAGAACCCAATACTGACCGTGAAGAATCTCCATCTGAGTCGCCCTCGCTGCAAGAAGAACACATTGAAGCCAGTACCGTTGGGGGGTTCTCAGGGGAATGGGAATTGCCAGTCCTCGAAGTCGCTGCTGAACCACCTCCAGAAGCTTCTGAGTCCATAGAAGAGAGCATTGCAACACCAGAAGCCCAAGACAGTATTGCTGAGATCCCTGAACCAGCACCCGAACTCTCTGAAGCTACCCTAGAGCAACCGACCCTTGAAGCATACGACTTCCCTGAACCGACGACTGAGGATATTGCCGCCCTAGAAGCCTTAGAGGCGGAGATCGACCCCCAGCCCGCCATGACTGCTGAGATGACGGCTGAAGCTGAATCCTCGCCTGAGGGGGCGATCGCCCCAGACGCTGCCTCTGTTGTTGAGGATCCTTGGGCAGTCTCAGACATGTTGCCCACTGCACCCCCAGTTCCTTCAGAATCTTCTGCCCTTCCCCAACACCAAGAAGCCGCCAACTATCCTCCCCTACGGGATCCTTGGTTAGAGGCCGAGCCTGAGCCACCGGTTCAGGCAGATAAGACACAAGAACCCCCACCACCCCCTGAAACCGCCACAGAACCCCCCCAGCCCCCCTCTGAATCCGAGATTTACACCATTCCCACCATTGAAAAAGTCCCCCGCGATCATCAATCAAAGGTGGCAGGTCTTGCCGGCATAGTCATGGGTCTGGGCTTTTGTGCCACGGGATTAGGAACCATCATCGGTCTGCCGATGGTCGTGGGCAGTATGTGGATGCTTGGGGATGAGGAGGTATGGAGTGGCGAGTGTCCCCATTGTCATCACCCGCTGAAAGTTCCGGTCGGTAAGCTGTGGCGCTTTAGTTGTGAAAAGTGTCAAGGGTTGATTGAAATGAAGAATGGCCGCTTCTACGCGCGGCAAACGCCCCCTGCACCCCCCTCGTCTTGAATCTGAATCTAAACAGAACTCTAGATGTCTGACTTAGGTGTCTAAATTCTCTAAATTCAAACTGACCCGACCCCGTTGGCGACGGGCTTCAAGAGCTTGGGCAATGAGATCCAATAGCCCCGGTGCTTCTTCCTGAATCGTCAGCAATAGGCGTTCGCCCATGGCCAGATCCGCGTCGAGCGGCGGAGGCTCGTGTTCAACCAACTCTCGCAGTCGCGGCACTGTATTGTCAACGATTTCCACGAGTGCCCCCAAGCAGCGAAAAAATTGCCGTTCGGTGAGGGTGCTGTCCTCAATGGGGAATTCAATCATGGCACGCACTTCACCCTCATTGGGGTCGTACTCCCACTGCAACATTTTTGTCTGCCACGAAATGCACAGTAGCGTTTGCAAAATGGCATCACGAAACTGGTGGGTTTTAATCCCCGGCAAAAGATTGGGGGCATAAAGCTTAAAAAACTCGCCTCCCTCATCTAGCTCAATGACGACGATAAATCGCTCAAGGTGATCACCGTTGACGCCCGTAATAATTTGGTGGTTGGCCGCATTCAACCGATAGTTCAGTTGGTGCCGTTGGAGATATTGGGCAATTTGGCTGAGGGCGATCGCCATGCCACGGTGATCCTACACTGCTGCCAAGGGTTGGTGGCTAATCGTTGTTCCCAAAATCTCTAAAAATGCCGCCAACCACTGGGGATGGGCAGGCCAAGCGGGCGCCGTGACCAGATTGCCATCCACTACGACTGCATCCACTGCCACACTGGTAAAGTTACCCCCAGCACTCACGACCTCAGGGCCACAGGCCGGATAGGCCGTACAGGTTTTGCCCGCAATAACGCCTGCTGCCGCCAACAGTTGGAGGCCGTGACAAATGGCTGCAATCGGTTTTTGGGTCTCGCCGAAGTGCTTGGTGATTTCTAGGACCCGTGGATTGAGGCGCAAATACTCTGGGGCACGACCCCCCGGCACCACTAGTGCATCGTAGGTAACGGGGTCAATCTCTGCAAAAGTGGCATTGAGGGTAAAGTTATGTCCCCGCTTTTCACTATAGGTTTGATCCCCCTCAAAATCGTGAACTGCCGTGCGAACAATGTCCCCAGCGACTTTATCAGGGCAGACAGCATGCACGGTATGACCCACCATTTGGAGGGCTTGGAACGGCACCATCACTTCGTAATCTTCCACATAGTCACCCACAAGCATGAGAATCCGTTTGCCGCTCATGATTCGCTGCCTCTTAAACTGACCTGTCTTGATCCTGACATAACTTGTGTTACCGGCAAAAGTTAATCTTAGTAAGGGGAATAATCAGGTGCAGTGTAGTGCTAAAAAGACAGACCTCGGCTGGGGTTTACTTTGTGGGTGCTGGCCCCGGTGATCCAGAATTACTCACCCTCAAGGGACAACGGCTGATCCAAGAGGCCGATGTGATTTTCTATGCCGATTCTCTTGTGCCGACGGGGATTTTGCAGTTTGCACCGCCGAGTGCCACCTGTATTCCCACAGCCGCAATGACTCTTGAAGAAATGATTCCGCTGATGGTTGAAGCAGTCCAAGCGGGTAAAAAAGTGGTACGGTTGCAATCGGGAGATCCGAGCCTCTACAGTGCCATTCACGAGCAGATTGCCCGCCTCACCGAAGCAGGCATTACCGTTGAAGTTGTCCCCGGCATCAGTGCCTATCAATTGGCCGCCGCCCGCCTCAATGCCGAACTCACCCTACCCGAATTGGTACAGACAATTATCCTCACCCGTGCCAGTGGCCGTACACGCGTCCCACCAACAGAAGAATTGGCCAGTCTAGCCGCCCACAAAGCCAGCCTTTGCCTCTACCTGAGTGCGAATTGTGTCCACCGTGCCCAGCGAGATTTGCTTCAGCACTATCCACCCGAAACCCCAGTTGCTGTGGGCTACCGCTTGGGATGGCCCGATGAGCAGTTGTGGCTGGTTCCCTTGGCTGAAATGGCGGCGTTTAGTCAGCAGCAGCGCTTGACGCGCACCACCCTTTACCTGATCAGTCCAGCACTGGCAGTACAACATCAAGGCCATGGCTCATTGCGCTCCTGCCTCTATAGTCCAGAACATCACCATCTATTTCGCCCCCATTAACCTGCGTATAATTGGGATACCTTGTAGGCAAAGGCTGTGGACAACTGGCTAAGCAAAGCACTGATCTTTTTGATTCGCGCTTATCAGCATTGGATTTCGCCCTTATTTTTGCCCACCTGTCGCTATAGGCCCACTTGTTCTGTCTATGCGATTGAGGCGATCGCCCGATTTGGAGCAGTCAAGGGAACCTATTTAGCTATTCGTCGTATTTTGCGCTGCCATCCCTTTGCCGCCGGCGGCTATGACCCTGTACCCGATCCCCACGATGACTCTGTGCCCCCCTCTTCCCCTTGTTAGTGTCCGGGAGAGCCTATCGACCCTCTACGGCATCGGCATAGCGATAAATTTCTATTCCCAATGCTGCGGCAACCGGTCGTGCCCGATCATCTACCATTGGCGAAATCACGATTTTACGGTCAATTTGGCGTTGGGGGTGACGTGCATAAAAATTCACCTTGCGATCAAAGATATACATCCCTGCCTTGTCAATTGAAGATTTATAGCTATTTCGAAAGGGAGTGAGATATTTTCAAGAGGCATAGGCTATACTCAAAGCGTCATGAATCTTACTCAAGAATATGAGCTATAGCTTGGACTGACGAGAGCGGGTTGTCTCCTATATCCAGCAAGGTGGCAAAATCAGTGAAGCAACTCAAATCTTCCAGGTCAGTCGCGCCACTATCCATCGCTGGCTGAAGCGAGAGGACTTAGCGCCCACGGTTGTCCCCCGTCGTCCTTGGAAACTGGATTGGGCGGCCTTAGCAGCCGATGTTGCTGCCCATCCCGATTGATGGAGAGCGAGCGGGGAAGCGTCAGAAAAGAGAGAGTTGAGTCGCAGGACGGTATAGACACCAGAAAGACTTCATCGCCCCAATGCTGTTTTGCGGATACTTGAATGCGGTAGGGTTTGTGAGCTGGCTGAGTCAGTACTGTTTGCCGGCGTTAAAGAGACCGTCGTTGTTGATGATGGATAATGCACCGATTCATCCAAAAGGGGCGATTCAGGCAGTGGTGAAAGCGGCGGGTCACGAGGTGTTATTTTTACCGAAATACTCTCCTGATTTGAATGTGATTGAGCACGACTTCAGTGCGCTGAAGCGAGCGCGGATGTATGCAGGGTCAAACAGTTCGATTGATGAAGTGATTCGCAAGTATTGTGCTGGATGATATCTCATTTTTTATTGGAATAGCTATATGTGGTGAATGGCAAGCCTGCCATCGAGTGGGTGATGGATCGCTATCAAGTCACTGTGGATAAAGACAGCCAAATTCGCAATGACCCCAACGACTGGTCAGCAGATCCCCGCTACATTATTGACTTACTGAAGCGCGTGGTGCGAGTGAGCGTCGAAACGCTCCAGATTGTCCAACAGCTTCCAAAGTTCAAGCTCCTCAGCAAAAAGGCAACTGCCCCCTGATTAGCGCCTAGGCAAAGACTGCCGTGCGATTGCCATACACCAGAATCCGATTT
The DNA here is from genome assembly GCF_031583515.1 of Thermosynechococcus sp. QS41. Taxonomy (NCBI): domain Bacteria; kingdom Bacillati; phylum Cyanobacteriota; class Cyanophyceae; order Acaryochloridales; family Thermosynechococcaceae; genus Thermosynechococcus; species Thermosynechococcus sp. QS41. The sequence continues at coordinate 926,247 of NZ_CP134181.1, read as the reverse complement.
TGCAAATGCAGCCGTACTGCCCGTGCCAAGACCACCCGTTCTAAATCCTTGCCCTTGCGAATCAGATCTGCCACCGTATCGCGATGGCTAATGTGCACAACTGCCTGCTCAATAATCGGTCCTTCATCCAAATCCGCTGTAGCATAGTGGGCCGTGGCACCAATGATTTTTACCCCCCGCTCATAGGCACGGTGGTAAGGATTCGCCCCCGCAAAGGCAGGCAAAAATGAATGGTGAATGTTGATCACTTGGGGAAAGGCCTCAATAAATTCTGGACTGAGTACCTGCATATACTTGGCCAGCACCACCAGATCGATGTTGTAGTCCTTGAGCAGTTGCAGCTGCTTGGCTTCGGCAAGGGGCTTGGTCTCTGGTGTCACGGGGATATAGTGAAAGTCAATGCCAAACTGTTCGGCAATGGGACGTAAATGCTCATGGTTACTGATAATCAGGGGAATTTCCGCAAAGAGATCCCCCGCTCGCTGCCGCAGCAGCAAATCCCACAGGCAATGATCTTGGCGGCTCACCCAAATGGCCAAGCGATAGGGAATATCCGACGCCCGCAACTGCCAGCGCACCCCTTGCCAACTGGCAAAGACTTTTTCCCGCTGTGCATAGTTGATAAATGTGGCAGCAATCTGATCGCGGGGGATTTCAAAGTCCTCTAGTTCCCACTCGAGGCGGGAGAGAAAAATGCCCGCGACAGCATCCGTGTGGTGATCAGCATGAACAATGTTACCGTTGTAGCGATAGACAAACTGCGCCAACTTGGCCACTAACCCCCGCTGATCAGGACAGGAAATGCAGAGGGTCATGGTGGGCATGGACATAGGAATAAAGGGAATAAAGCAAGGCAGAGCAACCTGTATTCTACTACTGCTGAGGACTGGCGGCGCGATTTAACACCTTGGCGAGGTACTGCCCTGTGTAGGATTGGGGCACCAGTGCCACCGCTTCAGGGGTGCCGACGGCAACCACCTCTCCGCCGCGATCGCCCCCCTCTGGTCCAAGGTCAATAATCCAATCGGCACAGCGAATCACATCCAGATTGTGCTCAATCACCAAAATCGAGTTGCCTTTGTCCACGAGACGCTGCAATACATCGAGGAGTTTATGCACATCGTAGAAGGACAGACCGGTGGTGGGTTCATCAATCAAGTAGAGCGTTTTGCCCGTGGCACGCCGCGACAGTTCAGCCGCCAATTTGAGGCGTTGGGCTTCGCCCCCAGAGAGGGTCGGTGCCGTTTGCCCTAGTTTGAGATAGCCCAAGCCCACATCCACGAGGGTTTGCAGCTTGCTCACTGCCTTGGGGATATTTTCAAAAAAGGCCAGTGCCGTCTCGGCGGTCATATCCAAAACGTCGGCGATCGAGCAGCCTTTGTACTTCACTTGCAGGGTATCGCGATTGTAGCGTGCCCCCTTGCACACTTCACACTGCACATAGACATCGGGCAAAAAGTTCATCTCAATCACATTGACCCCTTGGCCAGCGCAGGCTTCACAGCGTCCGCCCTTGATATTGAAGGAAAATTGCCCTGGTTTATAGCCCCGTGCCTTGGCCTCCACGGTTTGGCTAAAGACCTCACGGATAACATCAAACACCCCAATGTAGGTGGCAGGGTTCGAGCGGGGGGTACGACCAATGGGAGACTGGTCAATGACAATCACCTTGTCAATGGCATTTAAGCCTTCAATCTCGCCAAGTCCCTTGGGGAGCGGCACACTGTGACCAAGATGGTGCTGCAGGGCAGGATAGAGGACTTCGTGCATGAGGGTGGATTTCCCCGACCCCGATACCCCCGTCAGACACACCAGCTTACCGAGGGGAATTTCTACGGTGATGTTCTTGAGATTATTGCGAGATACCTGTTTGAGAATCAGGGATTGACCATTCCCCGGCCGGCGATCGCTGGGAGTTTCAATGCGCTTGCGCCCCGACAGATAAGCCCCCGTCAGGGAGTCGGGATGATTGAGAATCGCCTCTAGGCTGCCTTGAGCCACAATCTGGCCGCCGTAGATCCCCGCCCCTGGGCCAATATCAACAATGTGATCGGCAGCGCGGATCGTGTCCTCATCGTGTTCGACCACAATCAGCGTATTCCCCAAGTCCCGCAGGCGAAACAGTGTTTGCAGGAGGCGATCATTATCCCGCTGATGCAAGCCAATACTGGGTTCATCGAGGACATAGAGCACTCCCGTCAGGCCAGAGCCAATTTGAGTGGCCAAGCGAATGCGTTGGGCTTCACCACCAGAGAGGGTGGCCGCACTGCGATCCAGCGTCAGGTAATCTAGCCCCACATCCACGAGAAACTGTAATCGCGCGGTCACTTCCCGCAGAGCCAGCTCCGCAATCTGCTGTTGGCGGGCACTCAGTTGGAGCGATCGCAGCCGTGCTAAACACTCGCGAATCGAGACACTGGTGAGATCCGTGAGGCGATATTGCCCCAAGCGCACTGCTAGGGCGGCGGGTTTTAGGCGTTGACCACCACAGGCGGGGCAGGTTTGATTGACTTGGTACTCTTCCAATTTTTGCTTGTAGGCTTCGGAGGTGGTCTCGCGGTACTGCCGCTCTAGAATTGGGATCACCCCTTGAAATTGGCGGTAGTAGTCCCGTTTGCGATAGCGGGAATCGGCAGGAACCAGAATTGGGGTATCGGTGCCGTAGAGGATAATTTCCCGTTGCAACTCCGTGAGGCGGTACCACGGTGTATTGATGTCAAAGCCAAAGGCCTCAGCAATGCCACAGAGGAGAGCAAGGTAGTAGTCGTGTTCTTTCTCGGCCCAGGGGGCGATCGCCAGATAGACCGGTAGTTCAGGATTGGGGACAATCAACTCCGGGCTAAATTTGCGCAAATAGCCCAAGCCATGACACTCTGGACAGGCACCGTAGGGGGAGTTAAAGGAAAAGAGCCGCGGCGATAGCTCATCCATCACTGCCCCATGCTCCGGACAGGCAAAATTTTCGGAAAATAGGAGCGTTTGACCCTCAGCCTCACCCTCGCGGGGTACCACACTGACCATTGCCGTACCATTGGCATGGTGCAAGGCAGTTCGCAGCGAGTCCGCTAAGCGTTCCTCAATCCCCGGCTTCAGCACAAGGCGATCGACAACAATTTCAATCGTGTGGGCATGGTTTTTATCCAGTTCAATGGCATCACTGAGGTCGCGCACCTCGCCATTAATGCGAACCCGCACAAAGCCTTCACTAGCAAGACTCGACAGCAGTTTTTTATGCGTGCCCTTTTTCCCCTTGACAATAGGAGCTAGAACTTGAAAGCGCGTCTGAGGGGGCAACTGCATCACCTGATCCACCATTTCATCAATGGTTTGGGGGCGAATCGAGCGATCGCAATGGGGGCAATGGGGTTCACCCGCACGGCCATAGAGCAGCCGCAGGTAATCATAGATTTCCGTCACCGTGCCCACCGTCGAGCGAGGATTGTGGGAAGTGGACTTTTGATCAATGGAAATCGCTGGACTCAGCCCCTCAATGGCATCCACATCCGGCTTATCCAACTGACCGAGGAATTGCCGTGCATAGGCACTCAGGGACTCCACATAGCGGCGTTGCCCTTCAGCAAAAATCGTGTCAAAGGCCAGAGAGGACTTACCGGAACCAGAAACCCCTGTCATCACAATCAGGCGATCGCGGGGCAGATCGAGGTCAATGTTTTTCAGATTATGCTGCCGTGCACCCCGAACCCGAATTTCACCCGTAGGCACTGGATCGCCCATGCTGCAAACTGCGAATGTTAAAAAACGTTACATTGAGCGTTATTATAGCAACGCGGCCAGACCCGTTTGGCGCCACGCAATAAAAAAGCGGGGTGTGGTTTCCCCGCTGTGAGTGTGACTTAGGTTACTTGCGGTGAACCCAGTGAGTCTGAAGGATTCACCGACGGGTTGGGCTTAGTAGTCGAAGTCACCGCCCATGCCGGCACTGGCACCCGCAGGATTGTTGTCCTTGGGTTCGGGTTTGTCAACGATGATGCACTCGGTGGTCAGCACCATACCGGCAATAGAGGCCGCATTTTGCAGAGCCGAGCGGGTGACTTTGGCAGGGTCAACGATACCAGCATCGAACATGTTGACATATTCATCTTTGGCAGCATCATAACCCACATCGAAGGGTTTTTCTTTCACCCGTTCGACAATGATGGCACCGTTTTGACCCGCGTTTTCAGCGATGCGACGCAGGGGAGCGCTAAGGGCACGCTCAACAATGTTGGCACCAATCAGTTCTTCACCCGTCAGGTGCTCAGCCGCCCAGTTGCTCAACTCAGGCGCCAAGTGCACCAAGGTGGTACCACCGCCGGGGACAATCCCCTCTTCAACAGCGGCTTTGGTGGCGTTAATCGCATCTTCCAGACGGAGTTTGCGATCTTTCATTTCGGTTTCAGTGGCAGCACCGACTTTAATCACGGCCACACCACCGGCCAGTTTGGCCAACCGCTCCTGCAGTTTTTCTTTGTCATAGCTGGAGTCGGTTTCTTCGATTTGGCGACGGATTTGCTCGCAGCGAGCTTTGACGGCTTTTTCATTGCCTTCGGCCACAATCGTGGTGTGATCTTTGGTGATGGTGATGCGGCGAGCTTTACCGAGCATATCCAGCTTCGTATTTTCCAGCTTCAGACCGGCATCTTCGGTGATCACTTGACCCGCTGTGAGGACGGCAATATCTTCGAGCATTGCTTTACGGCGATCGCCAAAGCCGGGAGCTTTCACCGCAGCCACATTCAAGACACCGCGCAGACGGTTGACCACGAGGGTCGCCAAGGCTTCTTTCTCGATGTCTTCAGCAATGATCACCAGCGGTTTACCGGCGCGAGCCACTTGTTCGAGGATCGGCACCAGATCTTGCACTAAGGTGATTTTCTTGTCGGTGATCAGCACGAAGGGTTCATCAAGCACCGCTTCCATGCGCTCGGTGTCGGTGGCAAAGTAGGGGGAGATGTAGCCCTTGTCAAAGCGCATCCCCTCAGTGACCTCGAGTTCGGTGGTCATGGATTTGCCTTCTTCGAGGGAGATCACGCCTTCTTTGCCCACTTTGTCCATGGCATCGGCAATCATCCGACCCACTTCTTCATCGTTACCGGCAGAGATCGCTGCCACTTGGGCAATGGCTTTGGAATCTTCCACCGGACGGGCATGTTCAGCAATTTTTTCCACAAGGAAGTGGGTGGCTTTGTCAATCCCGCGTTTCAGGGCAATGGGGTTAGCACCGGCAGCCACGTTGCGCAGCCCCTCTTTCACCATGGCATGGGCAAGAACCGTTGCCGTAGTCGTACCGTCACCGGCAGCATCATTGGTTTTCGAGGCGGCTTGGCGGATCAGCGCCACACCGGTATTTTCAATGTGATCTTCCAGTTCAATTTCTTTGGCGATCGTCACCCCGTCGTTGACAATTTGGGGAGCGCCAAATTTTTTCTCCAGAACTACGTTCCGTCCTTTAGGACCAAGGGTCACGGCCACGGATTCAGCCAAGATGTCCATCCCTTTTTCGAGGGCACGACGAGCATTTTCGTTGTAGATAATGCGCTTCGCCATAGGTGTTTCCTACCTCAATCGTTCAACAGTGATGAAAAATCGCACAGAAATGTAAGGAGTGTCAGCGACTTAGCCAACAATGGCCAAGATGTCTTTTTCCGAGAGGAGAACGTAGTCTTCGCCCGCCAGTTTCACTTCAGTACCGGCATATTTGGAGTACAGCACTTTGTCCCCCACTTTCACATCCATGGGCTGACGCTTGCCGTCTTCAGTGAGTTTGCCAGGACCGACGGCGGTCACTTCGCCCACTTGGGGTTTTTCACGGGCGTTGTCGGGCAGGAGGATGCCCCCTGCGGTACGTTCTTCACTTTCGCTGACTTTGACAAAAATGCGATCGCCCAACGGCTTCACAGTTGAAACGCTTAGAGATACGGCTGCCATAGCGTACTGTTCTCCCAATTGTAAGAGTATGGATTGATAGCACTCACTGCACGGCTCATCGCGCAGTTTTTGGGGGGCAAGAGCATCACTTGCAGTTGTTTAGCACTCTCACCCTTCGAGTGCTAATGTAGCGAGAGACGGTTGGCGATCGCAACTCCTGTTGCAGTACGGTTTTCCGAACGGAACTTTAGCTCTTTAGTCCCGTCGTGGCAATGCCGCGAATCAGTTGCCGCTGACCCAAAATAAACAAAATCATCACCGGCACAGTGGCAATCACCGCCGCCGCCATCATCAACGGCCAATCATTGGTGAACTGCTCCTGAAAACTGGCCAAGGAAAGCTGCACTGTGATCAGTTCTGGCTTAGTGGTAAAGACCAAGGGCTTAAAGAGGTCATTCCACTCCCCAATAAAGGTAAAGATAAAGAGTGTGACCAAGGCCGGTCGGCTCAGGGGCAAGAGAATATGCCAGAGGACTTGCCAGCGATTTGCCCCATCCAAGAGGGCTGCCTCCTCAAGGGCAACGGGCAATGTGAGAAAAAACTGCCGCATCAAAAAGACGCCAAAGCCATTGGCCGCCGTCGGCAAGATCAAGGCGCCATAGGTATTGATCAGATGACCCGCCTTGAGGATGAGGAAAATTGGGATCACCAAAAGTTGAAATGGGATCACTAGGGTTGCCAGCATCAGCAGCAAAATCGTCTGTTGCCCCGGAAACGAAAGTCGCGCAAGGGCGTAACCCGCTAGGGCTGAGGTCACCAACTGGAGCGCCGTTACCGCTAAAGCCACAAACGTTGAGTTGGCAAAGGCCAAGATAAAGTGTCCCTGCTGCCATGCTGCCTGATAGCTCTGCCATGTCCAGCCTTGGGGTGGCAACAATTGGGTAGGTAGGGTTCCCGGTGGCCAGCCCGACGTACAGAGCACCACCAGTAGGGGGCTGAGAACCAGCAACGCCCCCAATGTCAATACTAGGGTCAACCCCAAGGAGTGACCCCTGCCCAAGAGCCGTTTCAGCCCATCCACAACCTTCCGCTCCCCAAACAAAACCCTGCGCCCTTCGGAAAGCCAGCCTCTTGAGAGCTGCATGTCCAATTCTCCCTCATCCCTGCTTTAACTGCCAGTGAGGTACATTCTCCTTCCCCCTTTCATAGAGATTGATCTGCCCCACTCAGGGGGTTGGGAGGGCGCTTGAGGACATCCTTGCAATCAAGATTTTGCTCAAGACGCTATCAAGGGAGCACTATACCACCCTTTGCGTCTCGCAAGACAGTGTTTGACCACCCTCCTGAGGACTTGCTTATTCAAGGTGCTGCAGGCACAGAGACCGATTCCAAGACAAAGCTTTGAGTTTCCTCCCCAAGTTTGCATAGGAGACAAGCTGTGCCAGTTAGAGAAGTTGCAATTGTCCACCCTTGTGGAGTGTCCAGTAATGACTCATCTGTACAACCCAAATCCTGCTGTTATTTACCGCTGGGTGATGAGTTCTTGCCTTGTTGGTTTAGGATGTGCAACCCTGCACTTAGCTCCTGTAACTGCCCAAATTGCCGTCTATGAAGGGCGGCGTGTCACCGGGGATGTTACCATGACACTTCCCGACGGCAGCACCTACAAAGGGGAATTGCTCAATGGTCGCTTTAATGGCCAAGGTATCCTCACAATGGCCAATGGCAACCGCTATGAAGGGGAATTTCGCAATGGCCGCTACCACGGTCAGGGGGTGCTCACCTATGCCGATGGGGGACGCTACGAAGGGGGGTTTGTGGATGGCATCTTCAATGGCAAGGGCACTCTCCAACTGGCCAATGGTCAACGCTACGAGGGCACGTTTCTCAATGGTCAATACCATGGGGAGGGGGTGCTCACCTTTCCCGACGGTACCCGCTATGAGGGGCAGTTTCTAGCGGGCAAGTATCATGGAACTGGAACGCTCTCCTTCGGAGATGGCACAAGCTATGCCGGACAGTTTCGCAATGGCTTATTTGAAGGACAGGGGGTCTTTACGCTACCAGATGGCTCCCGCATTGTGGCCACATGGCGCAATGGTCGCCGCGAACCCCGCTAATCTGCTTCAATCAGGCTGTGAGTGATCCGCTGACGGCGGCGCTAAGTCCCTACGCCCGCTTTGGGGTGCGCCTTGGCCTTGAACCCATCCAAGCGCTGCTGAGTGCTTTGGGGTCTCCCCAGTTACAGGTGCCCTTGATCCACGTTGCGGGGACAAATGGCAAAGGGTCGGTGTGTGCCTATTTGGATAGTGTTTTGCGGGCGGCGGGCTATCGCACGGGGCGTTATACTTCACCCCATCTGTTGAGTTGGTGTGAGCGCATTTGTGTCGATGGTGAACCCATTGCCCCTGAGGTCTTTTTGACCTTGATTCAACACATTGAAGCGGTACTGCCACAGGTGGCTTATCCCCCCAGTCAGTTTGAAGTGATCACGGCGGCGGCATGGTTGTATTTTGCCCAGCAGCGGGTGGATGTGGCGGTGATAGAGGTGGGCTTGGGGGGGCGCTTGGACGCGACCAATGTATGTCAGCCCCCTTTGGTGAGTGTGATTACCTCCATCGGTTGGGATCATTGGCAGCGGTTGGGCAATACCTTGGGGGCGATCGCTGGCGAAAAAGCAGGTATTCTCAAGCCGGGCGTGCCAGCCGTCATTGGCCCTGTTCCCCCCGAGGCAGAGGCGGTGATTGCGCAGCGTTTGGAAGCTTTGGGGTGCCCAGCGATCTGGCCAGAACCAGCGCAGTGGTGTGCAAAGCGGCCGGGATGGGCGATTTGGAGGGGGATGGAGTACCCCTTGCCCTTGGCTGGAGAAATGCAGTTGGTCAATTCAGCGATCGCGATCGCCACGCTACAACAGTTACAATCTCAAGGCTGGCAGATTTCCCGAGAAGCGATTCAACAGGGAATGGCACAAACCCGCTGGCCGGGACGACTGCAATGGTTACAGTGGCAAGGGCGCAAACTGCTCATTGATGGTGCCCACAATGCTCCTGCCGCCGCCTACCTACGGCAATACGTGGATCAACTGGGCTGGACAGAGGTGACATGGGTGGTGGGGATGCTCGCCAATAAGGATCATGAGGGGATTCTCAAACATCTCCTGCGAGGGGGCGATCGCCTGTGGTTGGTACCCGTACCGGATCACGCTAGCGCTGACTTAGAGGACTTGAAGGCACTTGCCTACACCTGTTGCCCTGAGTTAGGGGAATGCCGTCTTTTTAAGGAGGTGACTGAGGCACTCGATAGGGCAGGCGATCGCTGTGTGGTCTGTGGCTCCCTTTACTTAATTGCTGGCGTTTTGGGAAAGAACTCATAATTGATGTGGGACACTCGCTTTCAAGGAGACACTTATTTCTACGGCACAGAGCCAAACGATTTCCTCAAAGCCCATGCCCATGACTTTGTGCCCCAAGGGCAAATTCTCTCCCTCGCCGAAGGGGAAGGGCGTAATGCCGTCTATCTTGCCCAACAGGGATATGCCGTCACGGCTGGGGATGCCTAGGACTGGCGAAAGCCCAGCGCCTTGCTCAAGAACGGGGAGTCGCCATTACTACCTAATCACTGCGATCTGCGGGATGTTGACCTTGGTGAAAATGCGTGGGATGGGATGATTGCTATTTTTTGCCATCTGCCACCGGAGCGGAACGGTAAAATCAAGGTAATGTTGTCCTATTGCTATGCCGCCGCGACGCACCCGTAGCCAAGTCATTATTCTCGATGCCCTTAGAGCCAGTGGCCGAGCGCTCTCGGCACAGGAACTATTTTTGGAACTACGGCAGCGGCAAACTCCCCTAGGACTGGCAACGGTTTATCGCACCCTCGATAGTCTGCGCATCAATGGTGAGGTGCAAGCACGGGCGTTGCCCAGTGGCGAATTGGTCTATAGCCTCGTGCAGCAGGATCAACACTACCTCACCTGTTTGCACTGTGGGGCATCGATTCAGATTAACTGCTGCCCAGTCCAGCACTTAGAAGCTGAGCTACAACAGTCCTACCATTTTGAGATTTTCTACCATACCCTTGAGTTTTTCGGTCTTTGTGCCAAGTGCCAAGTGACGGTGCAGCGCTAAAAGGGTATTCTGGATCAGACAGGTCTTCAGAAAGGGTGTGATTGAATTTGCCAACTGTACCTGGACACGGGCGATCGCCCAAGGCTGGGAAAATCCCTACCGCGTTCGCTATGCCAGCAATTTAGACGATGGCCCTTGGCATGGCATGCCGCTGGGGGGGTTTGGCGCAGGCTGCATTGGCCGTTCTTCTGCTGGGGATTTTAATTTCTGGCATATTGACGGCGGAGAGCACATTTTTGGCACCCTAGCGGCCTGTCAATTTAGTCTTTTTGAGCAGGGAGAGCAGACACAGGCCTATGCCCTAGGGACTCCCCCCAACGATGGCCGCCTCAGCACTTGGCAATGGTATCCGGCTGGCAAAGGTATCTACGCTGCCCGCTATCCCCGCAGTTGGTTTGTCTATGAGGGGGTCTTTAAGGCTGAGATCACCTGCGAACAGTTTTCACCGATTCTGCCCCACAACTACCAAGAAACCAGTTACCCCGTGGCAGTGTTTCTGTGGACGTTTAGCAATCCCACGGATCAGCCCCTCACCCTCAGCTTGATGTTCTCGTGGCAAAATACCGTCGGTTGGTTTCGCAATACCACCCCTTTCTCTGCCATTGAAATCCGCGATGATGGCAGCCCCGTCTATACCTACACGCCCCCTTGGGGTCAAAGTGACGGCAATTTTAATGAACTGATTCAAACGGAGTCCTACCAAGGTTGGCGACTGCGCCGTACGCCCCACCCGAACCCACCCCAAGAAGGCGATGGTGAATGGGCAGCATTGGTTCCCACAGGCCTTGGTGAGTTTTTTGGCTGTAGTCGCTGGCAGCCAGAGGGGGATGGGGCACAACTGTGGCAATCATTTTCGGGGGATGGTTCCCTACCAATTGTCAATGATCCAACCCCAGCGGCAGCGGGAGAACAGGTGGCCGCCGCCTTTGCTCTGCGCTTTGCCTTGGCACCTAGGGAAACAAAACAAATTCCCGTGGTCTTGGCGTGGGACTTTCCTGTGACTGAGTTTGGTAAGGGCGTGATCTATTACCGTCGCTACACGGATTTTTGCGATCGCAGTGGCACCAATGCTATCACCCTTGCTGCCCGTGGCCTAGAGCATTACAAGGAATGGCAACAGCAGATTCGCACTTGGCAAGAGCCAATTCTCACCCACCCCGATTGGCCCGACTGGTTCAAGATGGCACTGTGTAATGAGCTATACGTCCTCAGTAGTGGTGGAACGCTTTGGAGTACCGCCAGCGATCGCGACCCCGTGGGGCAGTTCGCCGTTCTAGAATGCCTTGACTACCGCTGGTATGAAAGTCTGGATGTGCGGCTCTATGGCTCCTTTGCCCTGCTGCAACTGTGGCCAGAACTGGAAAAATCCGTAATGCGTGCCTTTGCGCGGGCGATTCCCACCGCTGATCCCACCTGGAGAATCATTGGCTACTTCTATCGCGGTGACCCCGAAACCGCCTACAAAGCCCCTCGCAAACTGGCCAATGCTGTACCCCACGATCTCGGTGCGCCCAATGAGCATCCTTGGCAAAGGACGAACTACACTGCTTATCAGGACTGCAATCTTTGGAAAGATTTAGCTTCTGACTTTGTCCTTTTGGTCTATCGCGACTTTTTGTTTACTGGGCAGACGGATCTCGAGTTTGCGCGCGAGTGCTGGCCGGCAGTGGTGGCGGCCTTGGCCTATTTGAAACAATTTGATCGCGATGGCGATGGCCTGCCAGAAAATGGCGGTGCCCCGGATCAAACCTACGATGACTGGAAGCTACAGGGGGTCAGTGCCTACTGTGGTGGCTTGTGGTTGGCAGCCCTCGAGGCAGCGATCGCCCTCGGCACGATTCTCCAACAACCGCAGGTGGAGACCTACCGCCAGTGGCTCAAGCAAGCTCGCCCCCGCTACCATCAACTGCTGTGGAATGGGGAGTACTACCGTCTTGATACCGGCAGTGGTTCCGATGTGATCATGGCGGATCAGCTCTGTGGTCAGTTCTATGCCCAACTCTTGGGTTTGGCGGATATTGTGCCCCCAGACTGTTGCGATCGCGCCCTGCGGAAAATTTACGACACCTGTTTTCTCGAATTTCACAATGGCCAGTTGGGTGCCGCCAATGGTCTTTTGCCCAATGGTCAACCCGAAAACCCCCACGCTACCCATCCCCTTGAAGTCTGGATAGGGATTAACTTTGGCTTGGCCGCCTTTTTGTGGCTGCGGGGAATGACCCGCGAAGCATGGCGCTTAGCCGAGGTGGTGGTACGGCAAATCTACGAGAATGGTCTGCAATTTCGTACACCGGAGGCGATTACGGCCAATCGGACGTTCCGTGCCTGTATGTATCTGCGACCCATGGCCATTTGGGCACTGGCTCTCGTCAGCCGGGGATCACGAGCCACCTAAAAGTTTTGTAACCTATTTTACATTGTTTCAGTTTTCTAGGGTAATTGAAACTGCACTCCCTGCGATCGCCTTATCCGTCTCATCATCACATCTTATCTTTCCTCAATTCCCTCTAAAGGCCATAGGGTGTAGGCTCAAGATCAAGAAACAATAGCTTTTCACTGGTTCTGGAGTACGCACCATGACCCCCTTAGCGCGATCGCTAGCTGCCCATCCCACTAGCTTTGCCACTATTGAGCGCTATTTACAGCAAGAAGAAGTGATTATTTTGCCCATGGCTACCGTCTATAGCTTTGTGGTGAATGGCACCAGCCCAAGGGCAATAGCGAACCTACGCCGTCTCAAACACTTTAGTACAGAGCAACCTCTGGCTATTCTCACGCGGAGCGATCGTGCTGCTGAAGTGGCAGAACTCTCTCGAGATGCTAAAACCATGGTGGATCACTTTCCCTATCCTGTCACCATGATTGTCAAGGGTAAACCCCACCTCGATCCACAAATTATGCAGGGGTTTAACTGTGTTTATCTGGCCTGTCCCGACCAGTTCATTTACGATCTAGTGGGGGCTTTGCCCTTCTTTTTAGTGGCAGCAACGGTCAAGGTGGGAACGGAACTGATTGTCAACTTTGAGGATGCCCAAAAATACTACGGCGAGCAGGTACCGCTGATTGTGGATGGCGGCCGCTGTCGCTATGGGCGGCGGGGCACACTCGTGGACTTTACGCTGGCATACCCAACAATCATGAACTTTGGTCCTGTATCGGTGGATGACTTACGACCCATCTTGCCCCATATTATTTTGCCCTCCCATTTAATGAAGTAGATATAGTTCATTTGAGAAGTAGCCCCTTTGACTCCCCACTATGTACGACCGACCAGAACCTGAAGCGGGAGCTATGATGCAAGATCAGCCGAAATAGACTTAAAGATAGCAGGGAGGGTGTAGTCATCCTTTTGAAGCGGAAATCTTTAGAATGGGGTTACAAGTCGTCTCATAATAGCCAGTTTTAATGGAGCGAGAAGAAATTATTGCGCTCATTCAGCGTGAGCTACCGCAGCTTGTGGCTCAAGACCCCAGCTTGAGAGATTTCATCCTGCGCACGGTCTTGGACGTTTCTTTGCCTCGCCGTGAGGCAGATATCAAGTTTGACCGTATCCTCACGGAACTACAGCGCGATCGCGAGGAACAGTCACGCCGCTGGCAAGAACAGGCCAAGCGTTGGGAAGAACAGGACCGCAAATGGCATGAGCAACTTGCAGAGATTCGGCGTCTTGACAAGCGGTTTGACAGTACAATTGGTGCCCTTGGTGCTCGCTGGGGAATTGCTTCAGAAACCAGCTTTCGCAACGCCCTCGCTGGCATTTTGACGGAATCCTTTGGGGTTGAAGTTTTGAACTTAACCCTCTACGACCATGAGGGTGAAGTCTTTGGCCGCCCTGATCAGGTGGAGCTAGACTTGATTATCAAAAATGGCTTAACCATTGCCTGTGAAATCAAATCTTCTATTGATAAGGCAGGGATGTATATTTTTGACCGTAAGGTGAATTTCTATGCGCGGCATCACCAGCGCCAAATTGACCGCAAAATTGTGATTTCGCCAATGGTTGATCCGCGTGCACGACCTGTGGCTGAGGCGCTAGGGATTGAACTCTATAGTTATGCCGACTCAGTGGAAGGCTTGTAATGAACGATAATGCGGGTGAAAATGCCCCACCACTAGGCTAGGCTTGGAGCATTGGAATCCCGCACCTGTATTTACGAGCCCTACAGCATGACTTGGCTGCAGCACATCTTTATCAGTTTTTGCAGTTCAGGTCAGTTGAGTGGCTGTTGCTCTCTAGGTACCTACAATCAATGCTTCAACCGATGAAACGGAAGCCATCTGTCGGGAATATGCCGCTAAGGATAAACGGATTCGCTACGTGCGACAAGCCCAGAATTTGGGCGCGGCAGCGAATTTCAAGTATGTGCTGGATGAGGCAAGGGGAGAATATTTTATGTTATGTGGGCAGCGGCAGATGATAAGTGGGATCCAAGATGGATAGAGATTCTTTTGCCTATCTCTGCTCGCACTCAATGTATTGCCTTTGGCACATTACAAACCATCGATAGCAGTAGCAATCCAATGCCACATCCTGCCAATAGACGAAATTTCAGCTATACAGGATCAATACTCAGTCGAAGATTGAAATACTATCTGGAACCGGCTTTCTTGGGTAAGGCCAACCCTATTTACGGCATACATCCGAGGCATCTTTTGTTCTCAGTAGATGTATTTAACATTCTTGTATCAACCGAAACAGCAGCGGACATGCGTTTAATCTATGCGTTGCTCGCACGGGCTGAAATTAGGGGAAACAACGGGGTAGTATTGTATAAGCGCATTCATTCAGACTGCACGAGTAGTGGTGTTCAGACACTTACCACGAACAAAAACTTCGCCTCAAAAATTTGGGAGCTCTTTTGCCAATCCTCTGAGGGGTTCAAAATTCAAGAACTAAGAAATTACAGCTCGTTAAGCACAGGTTTTGAACGAGCTATTCTAATTACTTTGTTCCCGTTGAGTTTGATATACATTATAGGTGAGAAGTTGAATTTGACATACATCATACGCGAGAAGATCAGGAATAATCGCCGATTTTTCGCAAAATGAATCCCGCGATCTCAGCACCTGATGCAGAAGTGTTGAAAGATAGTTTGAGAGGCAAGAAAAAAAGAAGAAATGTCGTATTCTTCTCTGAAAATAAGAAAAAATAATCAACTTACTAGGTCATCTTTTGCAACTCTTATCAAGTCCATTCTCAATCGGCTCAGCCCTTGTGACTACCCTGTCCTGCACTCTCAATTATTTTTCAAAATCTGGTTGACCGACACTCTCGACCAAGGGTTAACTAGCATGAGCGCCTTATTTTATCGCTTGAATCATTCATGGGATTACGGTGGACATGTCCACTTTTTCCAAAGCCAATAAAAGTCGGACAACCTGCTTATTTGAGGGGATTTACACTCAACTGATGTCTCAAGCTCAAAAGAGAAATTGTACTTCAAGTCTGACGCTGTTTCCTATCGATTGAGCCATCATTACCCTGACCAGTAAACTCTTTTGAGTGAGAGGAAGTGTTCATTGATTGTACGTATCAAGAATAACATGAGAATGAAGCTCAATCATGAGAAATATCGCGTGGTTCAATTTTTTGACGAGAATCAAGCGGTGTTTCGTATAGCGACAAATCTAAAGCATCTGAGTGATCCTGAATACTTTGGGAAGAAGCTATTGGACGAGTTGCAATATTTGCAACTGGAACTCAGTCGTCGCTGCTCGATAGGGCATTGGAGCCTTGATTGGCCGCCAGAGCTACTGGTCACTTAGAATGTCAAGTTTTGTTGCAGAATTCAACACTTCTGCGTAGTACTCTTATGTGAGATAACTGAGAAATTATATCACTAGTAAGTTGAGACTCGAAATCTTGTAACCTATTTTACATTGTTTCAATTTGTGAAGCTGCGACAATGGTGACCAATGGGCTGCCCGTTTATGATAGGGGATAGCGCGTCAACAGCCACTTCTTTAGATAACCTATGGATAATCTCAGCCAACGTTACCTACGTCTGTGCCAAGCCTATAGCCAACTGGCAGAACGCTATACCAAACTCGATATTGACCACATGACGCTGCGGGAAAAGCTCGTCCCCTTTTTGATGGCCTTCAAATATTACAAGCAGATGAGTGAGCAACTCGTTGCTGAAAAAGAAGCCCTGCAGCGGGAACTCAACGACCTGCGCGATCGCTACCAGTTGCTCGTGAGTCAAAACGGCAATGCCCCCATCAATGAAGAACTGCTCAGTGCCCTTGCTGAAGCAGAGGAGCAGATGGGACTCATTGAAGAAACCCTCAAAGAACAGGACGCTGACCCCGACCCCAACCTCCTTCCCCTTGAAAAGCAATTGCTGGAAGAATATACAAGGGGGAGTGGTGACTTTCAAGCGCTGCTCCCGCAAGCGTTGAGTCACTCCGGAGGGACTACCTAGATGCTCTGGCCAGCCAGTGAAGAATTTGCTGCCCTCTGTCGTGCCCAATTAGAACTTGTTGTCAATAGCTTGGGTGCCTCTTCGCTGGCGGTCTATCTGAGTGAAACGCTCAACGACTCCCCCTCGTGGTCTCCCGTTGCTGTCTATCCAGAGGCAGCAGCAGCCCTGAGCTTACCAATTCCCCCAACACTGCCACCGCCAACGCAAGCACGAGAGACCCCTTTAAGCCATTGCCCTCAACAGGTTGTCTCGTCCTTGGCCAATCAACTGATCCTGCCCCTGATGTACCAAAATTGGGTCTTGGGGGTACTGGTGGCGCAGCGGCAACACCGTCCTTGGCTGGCGGCAGAGCAGGCACAATTGCAACAGGTGGCGCAAACACTGGCGATCGCCTGCGTCTTGGATCAACGGCAACAATGGCTCAGCCACTCCCCTGCCAACCCACTGGATCAACAGCAACAGCGCTTTGATGACCTGCTCCATCAACTGCGCAATCCCGTGGCCGCCATTCGCACCTTTGTCAAGCTTCTGCTCAAACGGTTGGAACCCGATCACCAGGGACGCCCCCTCGCCGAAGGCATTGCCAAAGAAACAGAGCGGCTCATGGCATTGTTGGAGGACTATCGCCAACAGCGCAACGAGATTCCCGCCCTCACGGGCAGCCAGCCCCTACCCCTTGCGGGTCAACCCCTCGATCTAGCTGAAACCCTCTCACCGCTGATCACCGCCGCCCAAGCCCGTGCGGAAATGGAGGGCAAAACCTTTGTCGTGGAGAGACCGCCCCAACTGCCGCCCATCTGGCTAGAGGAACGGGTGCTTCAGGAGGTCGTGGGCAATCTGCTGGATAATGCCTTTAAGTACACCCCCAAAGGCGGCACCATTGGTTTGCGCTTGACCCTCACGCCCGCAGTCTTAGAATTAACCGTTTGGGATACCGGCTGTGGGATTCCTTTGGAGGTGCAGTCACGGCTCTTTGAACGGGGCTACCGCGGGATTCAAGCCGACAGTGGGATTGAGGGCAGTGGTCTGGGGTTGGCGATCGCTCAGGATTTGCTGCGTCCCTATGGCCTCAGTCTGCGGGTCACGAGTCCCTACGAGGGCGATCGCGGTACGGCCTTTACACTGACGATTCCCTTGCCAATGAAGGTGGAACGATGAGTGCTCTGAAACAGCGTCTTGCCAAGATCAGCAGTCAGGGGCATCAATTCCTTGTGGTGATCTTTGCCCTACCCCTATTAATTTCAGCCACAACGGGAATCGCCCATCGTCTTGGGCGCAGTTGGTTTGGGCTATCTAAAGACTTTGGGCGAGCAATGATGACCCTTCATGAAGGCCGCTATCTGGGGGAATGGGGCGTGCCGCTCTATGTGTTGGTCATTGGCCTGGGGTTGCTGGGAATCATTGCCACGGGTTTGGCTCTCCTGTGGGGGCGATCGCTCCCGGCGCAGTGGTCAGCGCGGCGGCTGCATCATCTTTTGGCTGCCATTGCAGCATTGCCCTTGCTTGTGAGTGCCACGACGGGAATGGCCTATCGTCTTGGCCGCAACTGGTTTGGCCTCTCCAAAGAACAAGCGGCGATTTTCCTGAGCCTGCATCAGGGAACCTATTGGGGCGAGGTGGGGCGTCCCTTCTATGTTCTTTTGGTGGGTCTGAGTTTGTTGACACTTCTGGCCACGGGACTCTCGATGCTGACTCTCCTGCGACGGCTGCCCCACTGGCGTCCTAGGGTGACCCCGGAAACCTAGCTGCGAAATGTTACAAACTATGAGCAAGCGTTGCCAAAGGTAAGCGCCTATGGAGTAATAAATACAGCACTTGATCGCGACTGTTATTCCACAAAGGAGTTGTTCATGGCGCTGACCGATACCCAAGTTTACGTTGCCCTTGTGATTGCTCTGCTGCCTGCGGTGTTGGCATTTCGGCTGTCCACTGAGTTGTACAAGTAGTTGCACCTGTTATCGCTAACTGGCTGCATAACGTCATTTCTCCAAACTAAAATTTATCAGGCGGTTCCCGATGTGGTTCGTAAGGCAAGGGGGCTGCTTTTTTCTTTTTATACTGATAGACAAATTGCCGTTCATGGTTTAGTCATGGTTCACTCTCCTCGAAAAATTCCCGCGATCGCTTGGGAAGCGGGTGCCAAAATTGCAGTGAATCTGATCCTGCTCGCCTTTGCCCTAGGGGCGATCGCCAAGCTGGTGCCCTATCAACTCAGTCAACTGCAAAAGCTCCATGCCCTCGAAGCAGAAGTGGCGCAGCTGGAGGCACGAGTTAAGGAGTTGCAATTGGAACAGGAGCGCGATCGCCAACCCCAAGCACGGCAGCGCATTGCCCAAGAGGAGGCCAATTTAATTGCTGCTAATCAGCGGCGGATCATCTGGGTACAACCTAAAAACCCCAAGCAAGAACCGGACTAAGCCCAGCCTACAACAAGGCCAAGACTAAACCACAGACACCACAGAGGGCAGCACTGAGGGACGCATAAGTCATTTTCCGTTTTTGCCGCTTGTACTGCTGGCTAAGTTGATCCTCAACACTCAGGGAAATGATGAATTTTTGTCCCCGCTTTTGTGGCTTTTGCAGGCGGAGTACCCCCCCCTGATCCGAGGCCATGCCCACCACTGAAACAGGTTGCCCCAAGGGCAGCACCCACTCCTGATAGCGATAACCCAGCGTCGTCGTGCTACCAAAGCGCCAATTCAATGACAAGAACCCCAAGGAAAAGGCAAAGGAATGGGGTTTATCCGCAGGCCGCAGTTCGTCTAAGACCTGCATTGCTTCAATCTCAGCACCGAGGGGGTTTACCTCAATTTCCTCCTGATGATCTCGCAGAAAAAATAGGGTTGACTGCTCATGGCGGCCAATAATTTCCGACTGGCGTTCTCGACGATTGTGGCGATCGCTCCCCTCTTTTTCATACTCGCGGCTGATGATTGTTTTGTAATAAACACAGGGAATACGCTTCACTTCCGAGAGCAAGGGTTGAGACGTGGTGACTTGGCCAACCACCTGCACGTACTCGCGCCAACTGCCGCTACCGATTTCCTGAGCCACCTGTTGCTGGCATTGCTGTAACTCACGAATAGAGCTAGGGTTGGCCACCTTCATTGCCTTTAACTTCAGCCGATAATAGCCCTCAAGGGCAAAGAGAAAGGCCGACCCCGTTAAGCAAAGGTGAGCAATAACCCCCATGACTGGCGCTCAATCCCTCTCTGATGGTTTTAGAGAGAACTGTCTTAACTCAAGGATAATAAACCAATGGTGAGGCCAAAGAGACCATCAACAACGAGCGTACTCAAGACAGCGCCCATAAATCCCCACACAGGCAAAACAGCGGGATAGCCACGACGAATCTGGGATTCAAAGAGGGGCAGCAAACCAATGAGGAGCAAACTCAGGCTCAAGAGAACCCCCCACACTTGGCCACTAAAGGTCTGGGCTTGGGCGATCGCCTGTGCCAGCATCTCCTGAACGGAAATCACATCCCCTTCAAGGTACATGATGGCTCGCCAATGGGGGATCACATCAATCAGGTAAAAGTAGGCATCGGTGATGGCGGTGCCCAGAAAAGAACCCAAAAAAAAGAACACCCCCACCAGTTGCTGCCGCTGCCGTAGGTGCCAGAGCATGAGCGGAATGGGGAGCGCCTCAATGGGCAAGTGCCACAGGGGTTCCCAGCGCAACCATCCCCAGTAGAGCGACCCTGCCCCCCAGCACCAGCTAAATCCATAGAGCATCTCCCCCCAATAGCGGCAGTGGAGTTGGCGTTGGAGATAGAAACTAAGGCCTAGAAGCAGCGGCGTCAGAGCCAAACTCAGCCAAGGCTGTGTCCGCACAAGGGGCGCTTCAATAAACACGGGAACCGACACCAAGAAGGCAGCAAAGCCAAAAAGGAACCAAGCCAGCCGTGAGCCAAGGCGCAGCGCAGGAAAAACCGAGGGGGAGGTAAGAGCAGTCAAGGGAATATCAGGAATTGTTAACTTTTATTTCTTTCCTTTAAGGTATCACAGGCTGGAACGTCGTGGTCGGGGCGATCGCCGAGGGGCTTTTGAACGCGCTTTGCGCCGCAGTGTTTCTGATAGATCAATAAAGGCATCCCGCTGCAAAATGGGGTAGGTGCCAATCCAGAGGCGATGGCGGGGCAGGAAAACTTCAGAAATCAGTTCAATCTCTGCCAGATCAGGACGACGGGAGAGAACCAGCATTTCCGCTGCATCGCCGGGGCGAATCCCTCGATGTTGACGCAGTAACTTGGCCTGCACTCTGGTTTCAAAGCCGGTTTTATCACCAATCTCCAGATTCAAGCAGCGTTCACGGTTCTCGATAATCACCAGTTGCCCCTTGTCGTTCACCGTCTCCTCTTTGCCCACCAATTCTTCGGTGACATAGACATCCAAGACGCGCCCGCGCCAAAAACCCCCATAGGGAAACCGCCGATGGCGACGATTGCGAAATGAGGCCAACACTGCCGGTGCCCAGAGCCAATAGAGACCTGCAATCAGACCCAAAACCAGTTGGGTGCTATCCCCTAAAAAATTCAAACCAAAAGCAACAATGGCCACCGCCACCACAGAGAAGGTTAAGCGTCGTAGAAAGTCCTGAAGTTTGCCCCAAACATAGCGATACTGGGAACCCGTGGCCACCAGTGGCACCAATTGACGGACTTTTTCTTGGGTGAGGGGAATGAGCACAACCAGTTAGGGCGTAGGCGTTGTCTCCAGTGTATTCGTGGCGGGACGAGGCGGCTGGCGATCGCGCCACCAAGCAAGGAGGGTACTGGCAATAAAAATACTGGAATAAGCCCCCGTCGTGAAACCAATGATCAGCGCTAGGGCAAAGTAGCGCAGCGTGTCACCGCCAAAGATGAAGATCGTAATCAGGGGCAGTAGGGTCGTTAGGGTGGTATTAATCGAGCGGCCAAGGGTTTGCACAACCGCCTGATCCACCACCTCTTTAATGCCGAGGTCAGGGTTGAGCTTCAGGGTTTCCCGCACGCGATCGTAGATCACCACCGTATCGTTCACAGAAAAACCAATGATCGTGAGCAGCGCCACAATAAAGAGGCTATCAATTTCCACCCCTGCCACGAGTCCCAAAATGGCAAACACCCCCGTGGTCACCAACACATCGTGGACAAGGGCGACAAGGGCAAAACAGGCATAGTCAAACTGAAAACGCAGCGTGAGATAGATCGTAATGCCAATAAACGACACCAAGAGCGCCAGCAACCCCGATCGCAGGATTTCTTCGCCAAGGGTAGGGCCAACGGTCTCAATCTGCGTTTTCTGGGGGTCAAAGTCACCAATTTTCTGCGTGAGGGCAGCACTGAGGCGAGTGCGCTGATCCACATCGAGGGGTACCGTTCGAATACTCACCCCGTACTGATCAATAATTTGCAGGCTGCTGTTGCCTAGGCCTTGCTGATTAAGCACTTGACGCACCGCATCAATATCAATCGGCTGAGAACAGGTCTGCGTAGCGCTACAGGCCAGTTCAAATTGCAGCCGTGTGCCACCGATAAAATCCAAGCCCAAGCGCAGGGGACTCCCTAGGGACACCCAAGAGATGGCCATTGCCACAAGGCCACTGAGAATGACTACTAAGGATAACCCCCACCAGAGCGATCGCTGGCGATTGACACTAAAGCTCATCGAAAGCTCTCCAGTTTTGGACAGAACCAATTGGGCTGACGCAGACTGGGAATGCTAATGGCGTAAAACAAGAACGTGCGACTACAGGTCAGCGCCGTAAACATACTAATGCCGATCCCGATGGCAAGGGTCACGGCAAAACCGCGCACAAACCCTGTCCCCAAGGCAAAGAGGGCAGCACAGGCAATCAAGGTGGTGACATTGCTATCGAGAATACTGGCAAAGGCGCGATCGAACCCCGATTCAACGGAACGGTAGAGGGTTTTGCCTGCCCGTAATTCCTCGCGGGTGCGCTCAAAAATCAGCACATTGGCATCCACCGCCATACCAATACTGAGAATAAAGCCCGCAATCCCCGGCAGTGTCAGCGTCACCCCAAACAGCAGAAACGCCGCGTAGGTAAAGATGGCGTAGAGAATCAGGGCAATATCGGCAATCAATCCCGGCAGGCGGTAGTAGGCCACCATAAAGATCAGCACCAGCACCAAGCCCGCCAAACCGGCATAGAGGCTATCGCGAATGCTATCTTGACCCAGCGAAGCCCCCACCGTGCGGTTTTCCACCACCTCGAGGGGAACGGGCAGCGCCCCCCCTTGTAACTGAATGGCTAAATCATTGGCAGTTTGGGCAGTGAAGCCACCGGAAATCTCTGCACTGCCGCCAACAATCCCTGTTTCTGCATATTCCACCGCCACCGTTGGCGCACTAATCAGGCGATCGTCAAGAAAAATCCCCAGGCTGCGCCCCGTGCCAGCAATCTCCTTGGTCAGTTGGGCAAAAAGTTCAGCCCCTTGGCTGTCAAAACGGACAATCACACTCCAGTTCGGGGATCCCGGGGCGACGGGACTGGCAAAGGCTTCCCTGAGCATTGCGCCTGTCAAATCCGAGGGTGTGAAGAGGCGGGCGATCGCCTGCTGGCTTTTTTCAAGGGATTCACGGTTTTTGGCCAGCTTTGCCTCAATCTCCTTCAGGGCATCAGGATGATTGGCATTTTGAGCCTGCTCCGCCAAGAGTTGCGCCTGTTCCAAGAGCAGTTGCGACTGAAGTTGCCGCTCAATTTGCAATTGGGTCTCTGTGCCCGGCTTCTGGGCGGCAAAGAGCAGTTGTGCCGTCCCCTTGAGAATCCGTTCCGCCTGCTGAGGATCGGTGACCCCCGGCAATTGCACCAAGAGCTTGTCATCCCCAGCAGTTTGCACCACAGCTTCGGCAACACCCAAGCCATCAATCCGCCGTTGCACCACCCCTTGCACTGCCGCCAGCACTTGGGGCGTAATTTGGGGCACCTTATCCGTTGTTTGCACCTGCAACGTCAGTTGGGCACCCCCCCGCAGATCTAAGCCCAGTCGAGCCGGTGTGCGCACAATGACCCACGTGGCGGCCATCAGCAAGACCAAAATGACAATCAGCCAGCCGCGATATTTACCCATGGTTAGACCTGTCCCTGCACCAGCTGCTGCACGGCCGCTACAATTTGGGGCGGTTGCACAATTGTGAGATTCTCTAGGGTACCGTTGTAGGGGGTGGGAATATCTTGGGAGGAAAGGCGGACCACAGGGGCATCCAGTTCGTCAAAGTAGCGTTCCATAATCGAGGCCGAAAGCTCAGCCCCAATGCCACCGGTTTTCATGCACTCTTCGACAATCACCACCCGATGCGTTTTACGAATCGAGGCACCAATTGTCTCAAAGTCCAAAGGCTTTAGGGAAATTAGGTCAATCACTTCGGGGTCGTAGCCCTCTTTTTCAAGGGTTTTCACCGCTTGCAGCACATGGTGGCGCATCCGCGAGTAGGTCAAAATGGTAACATCTTCGCCACTGCGGACAATCTCAGCTTTATTGAGGGGCAGCAGATATTCCTCTTCTGGAATATCCTCCTTGAGGTTGTACAGGAGTACATGCTCAAAGAACAGCACTGGGTTGGGATCACGAATCGCCGATTTGAGCAAGCCCTTGGCGTTGTAGGGGGTTGAGCAGGCAACAATTTTTAATCCGGGGACTGCTTGAAAGTAGGCTTCAAGACGCTGCGAGTGCTCTGCCCCCAATTGCCGGCCAACACCGCCGGGACCGCGAATCACAATCGGAATTTTAAAGTTGCCGCCAGAGGTGTAGCGCAGCATGCCAGCATTGTTGGCGATTTGATTGAAGGCCAAGAGCAAAAAGCCCATGTTCATGCCCTCGACAATGGGACGCAAGCCGGTCATTGCTGCCCCGATCGCCATGCCGGTAAAGCTATTTTCAGCAATGGGGGTATCCAATAGACGCAGTTCACCATACTTTTTGTAGAGGTCTTTGGTGACTTTGTAGGAGCCGCCATAATGTCCCACATCTTCCCCCAGCACAAACACTGTGGGGTCACGCTCCATTTCTTCATCAATGGCAGCACGAAGGGCATTAAACATTAAGGTCTCGGCCATGGTTGCGCGGCATACACTCATTAAGGACTATTTCCTAGGGTAGTTGAAACTGCACCGCTTGCGATCATGCTTATCAGACTCATCATTAAACGCAATCTATTCTCAACTCCCCCTAAAACCTATTGAGCATAGACTAGAGATCAAGGGCGCATTTACTGCCTAATGATTTTCGGAGTACCAAACATGACCACCTTGGCGCGATCGCTCCCCGCTGATACTCGCAGCTTTCAAACCATTCAAACCCACTTGCAGCAGGATCATGTCATTATTCTGCCCATGGCCACGGTCTATAGCTTTGTCGTCAACGGCACGAGTCCAAGGGCGATCGCGAAGCTGCGTCGTCTCAAGCACTTTAGTACGGAACAGCCCTTAGCCATTCTCACCCGGGGCGATCGCGCGGCTGAAGTGGCAGACCTCTCCCAAGAGGCAAAAACCCTGCTGGCTCACTTTCCCTACCCCGTCACTATGATTGTCAAGGGCAAGCCCCACCTAGACCCACAAATTACGCAGGGTTTTGATTGTGTCTATCTCGCTTGTCCCGATCGCTTTATCTACGATCTCGTGGGTGCCTTGCCCTTCTTTTTGGTGGCAGCAACGGTGAAAGTGGGGACGGAACTCATTGTCAGCTTTGAGGACGCCCAAAAATACTATGGCGAGCAAGTGCCGCTGATTGTGGATGGGGGGCGCTGTGCCTATGGACGGCGGGGAACCCTCGTGGACTTCACCCTTGAATACCCAACCATTATGAACTTTGGCCCTGTGTCTGTGGATGACTTGCGACCAATATTGCCCAACATTATTTTGCCGTCACATTTAATGAAATAGATATAATGATTGAGCATTTTCGCGTTAGGGGGGCGTCACTATTTCTCAGCATTGCCAGTCCCTACTGATTACGGGTGTGGATACCGGTGTGGGCAAAACGATGATCACGCGGGCACTGTGGTCTTACGCCCATCGCTATCGTCCCCAAGAACGCTGGGGCATTCTCAAACCAATGCAGAGCGGTACTGCGGTCGAAATCGGAGACGGTGACTACTACTGCCAAACTCTGCCTCTGCAACAAACCGCCAGTGAAGTGTGTCCCCTCAGTTTTGCAGCACCCCTTGCGCCTCCCATTGCCGCTGAGTTGGAACAGCGCACGATTGATTTAGCCCCTGTGTGGCACACCTACCAGCAGCTTCAGCAGCGATTTGATTACCTTTTAGTGGAAGGGATTGGCGGTCTAGGGTCGCCCATGACTTGGGAGTGGACGGTGGCGGACTTGGCAGCCGCTTGGAAGTTGCCCATTGTCTTGGTGGCAACGGTGCGCTTGGGGGCGATCGCCCAAATTGTGGCCAATATTGCCCTTGCACGGCAGTACAAGCTGGACATTCGCGGTCTGATTCTCAACTGTGTCACCCCCTGTAGCGACACGGATATTGTGCAGTGGACACCACCAGAATTTCTCAGCCGTTTTACCCAAGTGCCCGTGCTGGGGGTACTGCCCTGTGGTCAACACTCCAATGAACAGTTGGCGGAAATAGTGGCTGAATGGCCGCTGCATCTGCTTTGGCGTTGAGGACGGCGAGCCGGGAAATTATTTTGAGGCTAATCAAAGCGCATAATAAAAATGATTTAGATTTCATTGACACGTCGATCGCTGCAACTGACCTATGCTAAAGCTCTATGGTGGTGCTAAATCCCGCGCCAGTATTGTTCGCTGGTATTTAGAAGAATTGGGAATTCCCTATGAATTTGTGCTGATGGATCTACAAGCCGGGGAGCAACATCAGCCCGACTTTCTCAAACTCAACCCCATGGGTAAAGTGCCTGTGATTGTTGATGGGGATGTCGTGCTCTGGGAATCGGGGGCGATTTTGCTTTATCTTGCCCAAGTTCACGGTAAATTACCCAAGGATGCGGCTGCCGCTGCCCAAGTTTATCAGTGGGTGCTGTTTGCCAATTCCACCTTGACACAGGCAATGTTTCCGCCTGAAACGCGCGATCGCCAGCTTCCCCCTTTGCTTAAGGGCATTGAAACAACCCTTACAGGGCAATCCTACATTCTCGGCAATGACTTTTCCGTTGCCGATGTCGCCCTCGGGTCAGTGCTGGCCTATCTACAGATGCTCTTTCAGGTGGATTTGAGTCCCTATCCTGCAGTGGCGGACTACGTGGCTCGCTTGCAACAACGGCCTGCATTCCAGAAAGGCTTACTGGGGGCTGGGGTATGAATGTGATCTTTCGTGAGGTCGATCCCTTTGATTTATGGATTTGGGTGGAATTTGCCGCACCGCCTTCATCCGTTGAGCAGCAGTACCTTGAGGAAGTGTTTAACTCGTGGTTTTTCCTCGGGAAGCTGGGGGGATTCAATGCTGAGAATCTCCAAGTCCAGGAAACGGGGTTAGACCTCAGTTACCTAGAGTACGATCGCGCCCAAGCCGACAGTTCGATGATGGCCGTGATGCACAATATGGGCGAGTTTGAATACAACGATCGCTGGGCACGCTGCTGGTTTGACTTGGGCACCAGTGACGCTTTAGCCTTGGATGTCCTGATTAATGCCCTCAATCAATTCAGTGAGGACTATGTACCCTTAAAAACGCTTGTCATTGGCGGTGACAACCCCGAATGGCCGATCGCCACCAGTGAACAGCGGGAAATGATTGAACAATCGGCGTGGAACTAAGTGCGCGGCGTCTTGCCCTCGATGCCCTAGAACGGGTGGCCAAGGGAGCCTATGCCGATGTGGCACTTCATCAGGTGTTGCAGCAGCGGTCTCTCAAGGAAGGCGATCGCGCCCTGATCACTGAACTGGTCTATGGGACTATCCGCCAACAGCGCACCCTAGATACCCTTGTTCAGGGGTTTTGTCAGCAACTGCCGCCCTTGAAGGTACAGTTAGTGTTGCGCCTTGGCCTCTACCAATTGCGCTATCTGGATCGCGTTCCCCCCCATGCTGCCGTGGACACCAGTGTTGAACTGGTCAAAGAGATGGGTTTAGGCGGCTTTGCCAAACTGGTGAATGGGGTCTTGCGCCGTTACAGCCGCTCCACCACCGATCCCCTTGAGGCTCTCATTGCTCCCCTGCCCTTGGTCTCCCAACTGGGATGTCGCTATAGCTTTCCCGATGAGCTGATTGCATCTTGGTTGGAGCGTTTAGGACAAGAGCAATGCATTGCCCTCTGTCAGTGGTTTAATCATCCCCCCCGCCTTGATCTGCGCCTCAATCCATTGCGGACAACGACTAACCAACTGATGGCTGACTTTGAGGCAGCAGGTTATAGCCTGAAACCGATTCCCGACTTGCCCCAAGGACTCGTCCTGCCCCACTGTGGCCAACCCATGCAGTCACTCCCTAGTTATGCCGCAGGCCACTGGTCAGTTCAGGATCGGGCAGCGCAGTGGGTCAGTCATTTGCTGGCTCCGCAGCCCGGTGAAGTTGTGATTGATGCCTGTGCAGCCCCGGGGGGTAAAACCACGCATATTGCTGAGTTGATGGCTGACCAAGGCCGCGTCATTGCCTGCGATCGCACCCCCAGTCGCCTGCGGAAGTTGGCGCAAAATCGCGATCGCCTCGGCCTGAAGAGTATTGAAATTCACACCCTTGATAGTTCAACAGCAGGGGATTTTGCAGCGATGGGCGATCGCGTTCTTTTAGATGTGCCCTGCTCCGGTACAGGTACCCTCCACCGCCATGCCGATAGCCGCTGGCAACCCCTGAGAACACGCTTGGCTGAACTAGTGCCCCTGCAAGCTCAACTCTTAGCCAATGTTTGCCAGTGGGTGAAACCCCAAGGTTTGCTTGTCTATGCCACCTGTAGCCTAGAACCTGCCGAAAATGAAGCCCAGATTCAACACTTTTTAGCTCACCATCCCCAGTGGCACATTGAGCCGCCACCCCCAACCTTTCCCCTCAAAGCTACCCCCGAAGGCTGGATCACCGTGTGGCCGCAACGGCACGATATGGATGGCTTTTTTATGGTGCGGTTGCGACGCGGTAGCTAAGCCCCAAGGCCACCAAAATTAAAAGACCTACCCCCATCAAGCCAGCGATCGGGTTGCCATTGATGCCGGTTAGCCACTCTGGCGCTACCCCCGTATAGCTCACCAATTTGCCCACGTTGACACCAAAATAAGCCCAGACCAAGCCACCGTGGAGTCCCATGGGAAAGCCCAATCGTCCGCCAAAGATCCATTTACTCAAACCAAGAATCCAGCCCAACAGTGCCAAGCCGAAAAACTGCGGCCATGTGGCCAAAATGACCTCCAAGGGATGCAGATAGTGCAACGCGGCAAAGATCAGGCCATTGAGCACCAAGGCAAACCATGGTTGGTACTCTAGCTCTAGCTCCTGCAACAGCCAGCCGCGAAACAGCAATTCCTCAGCAAAGCCCACAGCAACACCGGTGAGGACGCCATCCAACAGCAGTAGCCCAAAGCGATCCGGTAGCCCCTGCCACGTTATCCAGCCCAAGAGTCCTTCGATGAGAAATAGCAGGGCAACCAAAAACATCCCCGCCAGCCAGCCCAGCAGGGTATCCCGCCCAAAGTTCCACCCCCCCTTAAGGCCATAAAACACTAGGGGCGATCGCTGTTGGTGTACCCGCCGTCCCCAGACTCGCAGCAAGAGAATAAAGATGAGGTACAACAGCCCCATATTGACAAAGCTGGCAGCACCGCCCTCTCCCCAGAGAAAATAGATGCTCAAACCGATGGGCAGCCACAGCAGCACCAGCGTTAGGGCAAAACTAACGATGCGAATCCAGAAGGGACGGCGGATCATTTGCCGCCAAAATTGAGCGAAAATTGGCCTATTCAGTCGGTTCAATGGTACTCGTCAGCCCTGCCATTTTCAGGCCTTCACAATAAAATTCAGCATGCTCAAGGGCACAGGTGATCACCAAGGCCACCCCCGTCAGGTGCGCCTCCATCATGATATCCACGGCTTGCGGTTGGGTGAGGCTCGGCACCGTCTTCAGCAATACCTCCACCACATACTCCATGGAATTGACATTGTCATTGTGAAGGAGCACACGATAGCGGGGCGCCAACTTGCGAACGGTTGCTGGTTTTTCAATGGTTTGCACTGACATTGTTGGCCATGCCTCCATTCAGTGGACATTCAGTATCAGGAATTCAGCAAATATGCTTAAGATTTTAGCAAACGGATCAAACTTGACCACTTGCCGATTCCGGACGCAACAGTGGGAAAGCAATCACATCGCGAATACTGGGGGAATCCGTCAGCAACATCACCAAGCGGTCAATACCAATCCCTAGGCCTCCTGTGGGTGGCATTCCATGCTCTAGAGCTGTGAGGAAATCTTCATCAACACTGTGGGCTTCCAAATCCCCAGCCGCTTTGCGCCGTGCCTGTTCCTCCAAGCGTTGCCGTTGATCCAATGGATCCGTTAACTCCGAAAAACTATTGGCGTGTTCGCGACCAACGATAAATAATTCAAATCGCTCCACCAGTCCCGGTTGGCTGCGGTGGGGCTTGGCCAAGGGGGAAATCTCCACAGGATAGTCAAGAACAAAGGTGGGTTGAATCAATGTCGGTTCAACAGTCTGCTCAAACACTTCGTTAAGCACTCGGCCAATCGTGTCACAGGCGTCTAAGTCTTTTACCCCTGCTTTTTGGGCTGCTTTCTTCGCCGCTGCTAGATCGCACAATTGGCGAAAATCAATCCCAGTGGCTTGCAACACTGCATCGTGCATGGTCACCCGTCGCCATGGCGGCGTCAGATCAATCGTTTCCCCTTGATAAGTCATCTTGAGCGTGCCCAACACCTCCATCGCTGCTGTGGTGATGATTGCCTCCGTCAGCGTCATCATATCGTTGTAGTCGGCGTAGGCCTGATAGACCTCAATGGACGTAAATTCAGGGTTGTGCTTGGTTGAGATGCCCTCATTGCGAAAGATGCGCCCCAGTTCATAGACCTTCTCAAAACCACCGACAATCAGGCGCTTCAGGTGCAGTTCTGTGGCAATGCGCAAATAAAGCTGCATCTCCAGCGTGTTGTGATAGGTAATGAAAGGACGAGCCTCGGCTCCCCCGGCTTCCGCCTGTAGCACCGGCGTTTCAATTTCAATAAAGCCTTGTTCATTGAGGTAGCGGCGAATGGCGGCGGTGATCAGTGCTCGCTTGCGGAACGTATCGCGTACGTGGGGGTTGACAATGAGATCCACATAGCGCTGACGATAGCGTTTTTCCACATCCGTGAGGCCGTGCCACTTGTCCGGCAGAGGCAGCAATGACTTCGTGAGCATGCTGTAGGATTCCACCACAACCGAGAGTTCACCCTTTTCTGTGCGCTTGAGGGTGCCCACAGCGCCAAGGATATCGCCGACATCCGTCAGGTGTTTCAAATCGGCAAAGGCGGCTTCCCCCATGCCTTGGCTAATGGTTTGCTTATCGAGGTAAAGCTGAATTGTGCCGCTGTCGTCCTGAAGTGTAAAAAAGGCCAGCTTGCCAAAGACGCGCCGCGCCATAATCCGACCGGCGACACTGACGCGATCGTCCACCGCTTCACCAGCGGCCAAGTGAGCATATTTTTCTTGCAGAACTGCTGCAGTATGGGTGCGCTCCCAACGATAGGCATAGGGGTTCATGCCCTGTGCTTGCAGTGTTTTGGCTTTCTCAATCCGTGTTGCCCGAATTTCGGCTCCCGTTGCCCCCACGTCGGCCATATTGGTAGAAACTCTCCACGATTAGCAAACCTTAACCTTCTCATTGTACGCTCTGGAATCGGTACCAACGCTGCTAAAGGGGAATCGAGTACAGTGGATGCTAGTGCAACCGACAACGTAGAACAAACGGCTATGACCCCTGCGAAGTCCCCTCGCCGTAAAGTGTCTAACCCCATTGACCTCCAGAATCCGCAGTACTACTTCAACCGCTCCCTGAGTTGGCTGGAATTTAATAAGCGGGTACTCCACGAGGCCTATGACCCCCGCACACCGCTCCTAGAGCGGCTGAAATTTATGGCCATTTTCAGTTCCAACTTAGATGAATTTTTCATGGTGCGGGTGGCGGGTTTGAAGCAGCAAGTGGAAAGTGGCATTGTTCAAGGGGGAGCCGATGGCATGCCCCCAGCGGAGCAATTACAAGCAGTGCGGCAATATCTGCTACCAATCGTTACTGAGCAACACCGCTATTTCGACCAAGAATTGCGTGCTCTCTTGGCCAAGGAAGCCATTTTTCTCACCCGCTTTAATGAGTTGACCCCTGAGCAGCAGGCCTACCTCAACGACTACTTCCAAGCGCAAGTTTTTCCGGTGCTCACCCCCTTAGCAGTCGATCCGGCGCACCCCTTTCCCTATATCTCTAGCCTCAGCCTCAACCTTGCGGTTCTGATCCGTGATCCCGAATCTGGCCAAGAGCGACTGGCACGGGTGAAGGTACCGAATCGGTTTCCGCGCTTTGTTGCCCTGCCCCAACATTTGCACTCGCCTCAAGGTGCCCATTGGCTAGGCGTTCCCCTCGAAGAAATGATTGCCCACAACCTCAGTGCCCTCTTTCCGGGGATGGAGATTCAGGCCTACTTTGCCTTTCGCATTACCCGTAGTGCTGACCTCGAACTAGAAACGGACAAGGCGGATGATTTACTGATTGCCATTGAGCAGGAAATTCGTAAACGGCGCTTCGGCTCTGTGGTGCGTCTAGAGGTGCAGCGGGGCATTCCACCGCTTCTGAGGCAAACCCTGATGGAAGAGATGGATCTTGAGGAGATTGATGTCTATGAACTGGATGGTCTGTTGTGCCTCAATGATTTGTTTGCCTTTATGAGCTTGCCCCTGCCCCACTTGAAGGATTCGGAATGGCACCCCCAAGTGCCTCCCCGTTTTCAGCGGGTGGAAGAGCGGGAGTCAATGTTTGACACCACCAGTGAGATTACAACTTTGGGCACCGACTACTGGGAAGCCGTGGCCAATGAACTATTTAGCCTGATTCGGGAGGGAGATATTCTGGTGCACCACCCCTACCATTCCTTTGCGGCAACGGTGCAGCGCTTTATCACCTTGGCGGCCCACGATCCCCAGGTGCTGGCGATTAAAATGACCCTCTATCGCACCTCAGGGGACTCGCCGATTGTCAGTGCCCTGATTAAAGCCGCAGAGAATGGCAAACAGGTGGCGGTCTTGGTGGAACTGAAGGCGCGCTTTGACGAGGAGAACAATATCCTCTGGGCACGGAAGCTGGAAAAAGTGGGCGTCCACGTGGTCTATGGCGTACCGGGTCTCAAGACCCACACAAAAACGGTTTTGGTTGTGCGCCAAGAGGCGGGGCAAATTCGTCGCTATGTCCACATTGGCACGGGCAATTACAATCCCAAAACTGCTGGCCTCTATGAGGACCTAGGGCTGTTTTCCTGCCGTGACGAGTTAGGAGCGGATCTCTCGGAACTCTTTAATGTGCTCACGGGCTATTCCCGCCAACGGGATTATCGCCAGCTTCTCGTTGCCCCGGTCACAATGCGCGATCGCACGCTGCAATTGATTTACCGTGAGATTGAACACGCCCGCAATGGTCACCCCGGCCGAATTATTGCCAAGATGAATGCGATCACAGATACGCAGGTGATTCGTGCCCTCTATGAGGCGTCCCAAGCAGGGGTAGAAATTGATCTAATTATTCGTGGCATGTGCTGTCTGCGGCCGGGGGTACCGGGGGTGAGCGATCGCATTCGGGTGATTAGTATCATTGGCCGCTTTTTGGAGCACTCACGGATTTTTTACTTTGGCAACAATGGCGAGCCAGAGTACTACATTGGCAGTGCCGACTGGCGATCGCGCAACTTAGACCGCCGCGTTGAAGCCATTACCCCCATTCAAGATCCAACCATTCAACTGGAACTCAAAGAGCTGCTGGAAATTATGTTGGCAGACAATCGCCAAGCATGGGAGCTGCAACCCGATGGCACCTACCAGCAACGACAGCCAGCCTCCGGCGAACCCGAACGCGGTACCCACCGTGTTTTAATGGCACGTACCCTCAAGGAAGTAGAAGCGAGCCGCTAGCTAGCGCCTGCATACCCTTGCGCCATGGCTCGAAAGTCTGGACTGTTTTGCAGGAGTTCTTGGTAGCTCCCGACAGCCGCCACTTGGCCATTGGCCATTAGGTACAGGCGATCGCACGCCATGACAGTGCTGAGGCGGTGGGCAATCATAATAATGGTTTTTGCACCACTAAGGGCTTGAATCGCATCCATCACTCCCGCTTCCGTTTGGTTATCGAGAGCTGCTGTTGCTTCATCCATAATGAGCACTGAGGGGTTGTGGTAAAGGGCGCGGGCAATGCCAATTCGCTGGCGCTGTCCTCCCGAAAGGCGCACCCCCCGTTCACCGACAACAGTGTCTAGGCCCTTTGGCAGGGTATGGACAAAGGTGGCTAACTGAGCTGCTTCTACCGCCGCCCACAGGGCGGTTTCATCAATGGCCTCTGCCGGTAAGCCAAAGGCAATGTTGTGGCGCAGCGTGTCATCGGAAAGATAAATGGTTTGGGGAATATAGCCAATCTGCCGTTGCCATTGGGCAAGGTTGTGGTAAATACTCTCACCATCCACACGAATATCCCCTTGAGAAGGTTCTAGGAGTCCCAAAATTAGATCGACAATCGTGGTTTTCCCTGCCCCTGAGGCTCCAACAAAGCCAACCATTTCCCCCTGTTTGATAGTCAGAGAAACCCCACAGAGGGCTGGCCGAGGGGCATTGGGATAGGTGTAGTGCAGATCAATTAGTTCGAGGCGATCCTGAAAAATTGGTTCTGCTGCTGCAGCAGCGGTAGAGGGAGCCTGCAACATTCTGGCTTCTAAAAGATCGTCATACAACAAATCAACAGAAGCAGAATAGTAAATAACGGAGTTAAGGTTGTTGGTTAAGCGAGTTGCCGATGGCAACAGACGAAACGCTGCAGCTGCAAATAGAGAAATTAGCGGCAGAACTTGTGCCACGTTGCCCCGCTGAAGCAAGTTGAGGATAACAATAAGAATAATTGTGAGAACAGCTAACGTTTCAAAATAAGCACGGGGTAACTGCTGAATAAACTGCAAAACTAAGTTTGCTTTGCGGTCTTCAGTCATGTTTTCAGCATAGGTCTTCAGGAATTGCTGCTCGCGACCTAGGACTTTCGCTTCTTTGATGCCGCCCAAACTCTCACTAATACTTTGGATCGATTTTTGAGCATAATCAATGCGACGTTGACCCACTTCCTTGAGCTTATGGCGAAAGGCTTGAAAGAAAAGCAAGGATAGAGTTGAGATTAGGATAATAACCAAGATTGAGATGAGAGGGTTACTCCAAATAATGACTGAAAATATGGCAAAAACAATTAGAGATTCAGAAAAAATAACTAATAAAGGCAGGAGATACAAATTAAAAACATTATTTATTTCAGTATTTACATTCTGGATTAGTTTAGCAGTATTGTTTTGTAGGTGAAATGTGTAGGGTTTGTAGAGATAGGATTGCAATAATAAACTTGAGAACTTGCGGTACTTACTGTTCAGAAACTCCAACTGAAGATAGGTGCTCAAGGCAATAAACAGGTTCTTGCCCACATATAAAAGCCCTAGAGCAGCACTGAGGATCAATAGCCACTGGGATTGCTCTGCAGGGGTTAGAGGAACCTCTCGCCAAAATAGGAGGGCGTTTAAGCGTTCCGGTTTTTCGACGACAGCAATAAAGGGCAGCACCAAACCCACCCCCAAGGCTTCCCAAATACTGCCAATGAGCATCAAGACACCAATGCCTGCCAGTTGCCAGCGATCGCCCCGATCCAGTAGTCGCCAAATTTTGCCAAGGGAGCGCAGTGCAGGGTGCTTTAACATTCCGTTTTAGGGGTAACAACGCCTTGATCTTAGGCTACTTATGCCCAAGTCGTGCTTCCCAAATCTGGCGGAATATCTTGCCAGCGACCTTGACCGACAGCCCGAACCGCTTCCCGCAAATCCACTGCTTTGGTATAAAGTGCCTTACCGACGATCACCCCCGATAACCCTTGGGGACTGAGGGCAAAGAGACTGAGAATATCTGTGAGGGAACCCACGCCACCCGATGCAATGACCGGGCGATCGGTTGCCGCCAATAACTGCCGCAGTGCTGGAATATTCGGCCCTTGGAGAGTGCCATCCCGCTGAATATCGGTGTAAACAAACCCTGCTACCCCCATTGTTGCCATTTTTTGGGCAAGATCGGTGGCCAAGATCGTTGAGGTGTCTAGCCAACCCCGCGTTGCCACATAGCCATCGCGAGCATCCAGCCCTACCCAAATGCGTCCGGGGTATTCTGCGGCCAAACTGGCCACTAGCTCTGGATCCTCAAGAGCCACGGTACCCAAAATGGCACGATTGACGCCTTGGAGAAAGAGATCAGCCACTGCTTGGCGCGATCGCAAGCCACCCCCCACCTGCACAGGAATTTCAAGAGAGGCGACGATCTTGGCAATCAGATCATAATTTCGCGGTTCGCCCGTTTTGGCTGCATCTAGGTCAACCACATGCAAGCGGGGAGCACCCAACCGCTGCCAGTAGAGGGCAACTTTTAGAGGATCATCATGAAAAACCTTGACCTTACCATAGTCCCCTTGCACTAGGCGCACACATTTGCCGTCAAGTAAATCAATGGCGGGGATAACATCCATTGGCGTCAGAAATCCTTATTGAAAAATTGAAAATTTGAGCGTAACTCCCATCCTAGCAGTCACAAGGGGTGAAGCGCATCGGAGGATTGCTAACATAGTCCCCTTCGTTCCTGAATTGACAAGAGCCACCCATTGAAGGCCGCGCCCTGTCTAAATTCCTGTGGCGATCGCGTGATTATGCAACAGATTTAATGGGATTCCGTTTGAACATGTCCCCCAGATCCTCGCGCAGCAGGTGGGGAAACCTTCATAGGCGGACAGAAAATTCAGGCTGCATTTCCTCGAGCCTTGGGAATTTGAGTGCTGCTCACCAGTCACGGTAAGCTAACAAACAAAGGATTTGCTTGGGGTACAAGGACATGGCTGTTGCTGCCGCCATTATTCTCGTGTTGTTGAGTGGCTGGGTGAATGACCATCCGTGGGGATGGCTGCTGATTCTTGGTCTAGGGTTGGGCTATTGGTACTGGCGGCGATCGCCCGCTGCGCCAAACCCGGCTCCCCCTCAACCTTCTCTGCATCCTCAATTACTGGAAAAGCAACTGGCAGACACGCGGAGCCTTTTGCAGGAACTTCCCATAGAGCGCCAAGCCTCCCTACAATCAGCCCACAGCCAACTCCAACAGCGGTTAGATAGCCCAACGGTTGAGGTGTGTGTTCTCGGGCAATCGGCCTATGCTCTCAATCGGGTGTACGATGCCGTCGCTACCCTACCCCTCGATAGCTGTACGTTTCAGCAGCAAACATTGGCAACGGTGCCCCAGGCAGACTTAGTGCTTTTGACCGTAACGGGTGCCCTTACCGCCAGTGAGTTTGAGATGCTGCGGGTATTGCAAGCAAGCCATTATCACGTTCTTGTGGTGTGGTATCCAGAAATGGTGCAGGAGCGCGATCGCCCGAAGGGCGCGCTTTGCGATCGCGTGGCAGTGCATTTACAGCAGCAACTGCAACAACTCCAGATTGGACAAGATCAACTCATTCCCTTTACACCCCACAATCCCCAAGAACTCACCTCCGCAGTGCTGCACTGTCTCACCCAACAGCGAGCGAATCTGGTCTTAGCCGGCACCTATCGCCGTGCCCAACAACTCCATCAACAGGCGCAATC
The DNA here is from genome assembly GCF_031583515.1 of Thermosynechococcus sp. QS41. Classification (NCBI taxonomy): domain Bacteria; kingdom Bacillati; phylum Cyanobacteriota; class Cyanophyceae; order Acaryochloridales; family Thermosynechococcaceae; genus Thermosynechococcus; species Thermosynechococcus sp. QS41. The sequence goes on along the minus strand of NZ_CP134181.1, from coordinate 889,032 downwards.
CGCCCTCAACCAGTATCGCCAAGAACGAGCCACCCCGATCATTGAACGCTACCAATGGCTGGCAGCAGCGGCAACGGCAGTGAATCCTCTTCCGCTTCTGGATCTCGTCATGGCCGGGGGGCTATTGGTGCGCCTCACGTGGGATCTCGGTCAAATCTACCAACGCTCCTTTCGCTTGGCGGATGCTGAACCCCTTGCCAAGGAGCTATTGCGGCTAATGGTGCAGTTGGGGGCTGTGGAACTGGGCACCCAATCCCTAGGACAGTGGCTCAAGGGCAATTCCCTCACCTATTTGGCAGGGAGCTGTTTACAGGGGGCAACGGCAGCCTATGTATTGCGCTTGAGTGGCTTGAGTTTGATCCATTACTTTGAGACCGCTCCCCAAGCAAAATCTCTGCCCTTGGTGACTCGATTGCAGCAAAGCCTTCAGTGGGCACAGCAACAGGTGGGACGCTCTCCCTTGCAAACCCTAGGACAGTCTCTTGCCTTGCCGTCGGCCTAGCCAGTAACGCAGGAGTTGAGCGGCAAAAAGCACAACAAATGCGGGATTGTTCAGCAGATAGCGTTGCCAGAGGCGGCGGGGTTCTTGCAGGAGTCGAAAGAGCCACTCCAGACCGATCGCCATCATCCAGCGAGGCGCTTGCGCCACAACGCCACTGTGAAAATTAAAGGCCGCTCCCACACCCACCAAGACAATGGGCAGAAAAGGGCTTTGGCGAGCCATCCACTCCTCCTGCTTCGGACAGCCAAGGCTGACAAAAACCAGATCAGCACCGCTATCAAGAATGCGCTGGCGATCGCTGGCCTCCTCCTCAGGGGTCAAAGGACGAAAGGGAGGCGCGTAGGCACCCACAAACTGCATCTTGGGAAAGCGCTCTCGCAGATTTCGTTGCAGCCGCTCTAACACGAGGGGTTCACTGCCATAGAGGAAAATACGCCAGCCTTCCTCTTGGGCGCGATCGCACAACGCCAGCATCAAATCAGGACCATAGACCCGCTCTGCTTGCGGAAAGCCCAAGAGCCGTAAGCCCCACACCAAGGGCATGCCGTCAGAGGTCACCAGTTGGGCACCATTCACCACCCGTTGAAAGGGCGATCGCCACACCCCCGTCATCACCACATGAACATTCGCGGCAACCACATAGCCCCCCTTGCCTTGAGCAATCCACTCAGCGATTAGATCACAGGCTTGGTTGTAGGTGGTGACATCAATCCGTGTCCCTAAAATGTGCGCCGACTCCACGCTGGGGCTACTCCGCATGTTTCACTTGATTCCAGCGTAGGACATTGGTTGCAGAACCGAAGTGAACATCCGACAATGCAAAGCAGATGTCATGTTGTGCCCTGCGGAATGAATTTAGAAGAGTGCTATCGCATTCTGGAGTTGCCACAAGGGGCGTCCTTAGCTCAAGTGAAATCCGCCTACCGACGGCTAGCACGACGCTATCATCCCGATGTCAACCCCGGCGATCGCACTGCCCATGAGAAGTTTATTCTCCTCCAACAGGCCTATGAAAAATTAGTACGAGGACTGCCCACCTTTCGGCCTACCCCTGTTAAATCAGAACCCCAATCTCGCCCACCGCAGCCACCGCCGCCTCTCTCTGCCTTTGAGATTGAACTGAAGCACGCTAGCTATCGCCAACTTCAGGAATTTCTCAAATATCGCTGCTATCAACGTGCCATATCCCTTGTGGAAGGGTTGGCCAGTCGGCTGCCTCAAGATGCCGAAGTACGCCAGTGGCAAGCCGTCACCTATCAGTGCTGGGCGAGGCAACTCATTCGCGATCGCCAGCCCCAAGCGGCACGGGAATACCTGCATCGCGCGCTGAAAGCCGATCCGGATAACCGACTCCTTTGGCAAGAAGCAGAAAAAGACTTTCGTACCCTTGATCGCCTCTACGGCAAAGAAATCTAAGTCCAATCCTCCCGTTTATTGCTGCCCAGCTTGTAAACACCGCCGCGAGCGTGAATGGCACGGGTACGCTCAAACAGTTCTTCCTCCGTGAGTTGCCATTTTTCTAGCAGCTCTGCCATTAACTTCTTATTGGTTTCGGCACCGGGGAAGCCATCATAGCGAATCAGCAATCGCCCCAATTCCGCCAAGTTGTAATCACTGATGCCCTCTTGTCGCAGGCGCTCGAGGACTAACCGATCTTGGGCTTCACGGGGATGTTGTAGGTTCTGGGAGTTTGTCATTTTACCCTCCAAGATTTATTGATGAAACTTTAACGGCTAGTTTTGCGATAGCGATTCCCCGGCTGCTGCTCGACCCAACCCGTTAGCTCCAAGTGCATTAGTTCTGCCATCACCACCCCTGTTTCCAAGGGTACGCGCTGCACAATGTCATCAAAGGCAACACTATTGCTGCCTTGGCTCAGTTGTTGAATCGCCTCGAGAATCTGTTGCTGGGGGGGCGATAGCGTTGGGGGTGGGGCTGAGAAGGGTGTTGGATCGAGGGGGGGTGTATGCCCCAATTGTTCGAGGAGAGCTTCTTCTCCCAAGATAATCTGTGCCCCTTGATTCACCAGACTCAGGGCACCCTTGGCACGGTGGTTATCGAGATGCCCCGGCAGCACATAGACATCACGACCATACTCGGCAGCATAGCGAGCAGTGATCAGGGCACCGGATTTGTAGGGAGCCTCTGCAATAATCACCGCACGGCACAGACCAGCAATGATGCGGTTGCGACGGGGAAATTGGGGGCGATCGGCACCCACGCCCCTAGGATACTCGCTCAAGAATCCCCCGCGTTCACGAATCTGGTAATAAAGCGAACGATTTTCTGGTGGGTAGATCATATCCACACCCGTGGCTAAGACGGCCAGTGTGGCACCTCCAGCTTCTAAAGAGCCACGATGCGCCGCGCCATCAATGCCTGCGGCCATGCCGGAAACAACAATAAACCCAGCTTGGGCAAGGGCATACCCCAGCTTGTGCGCCCAACGCTGCGCATATTCTGATTCTGAAGGATCACGGGTGCCGACAATGGCAACAGTTGGTGTGGGTTGACTGAGAATTTCTAAAATGCGAGTCCCGCCATAGTAGAGCAAGGGCGGCGGATCGGGAATTTCGCGCAGCAGTGGTGGATAGCGAGGGTCACTCAGCACCCAATGGTGGGGATTTTGCTGGCAGTGGTGCTCGTAGAGAGCTAGGGGTTGGCACTGCTGACGATAGTGGGCGATCGCCCCTTGGAGTTTGGCACCAATCCCCTCTACTTTTCCTAAGGTTTCTACGGAGGCTTCCCAAGCAGTTTTCAAATCGCCAAAGTGCTGCCAGAGGCGTTTGAGTAACACCGAGCCAAGGCCGGGTACCTGTGACCAACTGTACCAATAGGCAGCATCAGCGGGAACCAAGGGCGCTTAGTAGGCTTCCTGCAACTCGTAGAAGTCAGGGGTGATGTAGTCTTTGCGCAGCGGCCAGCCCACCCAATCCTCGGGCATAAGGATGCGCTTCAAATTTGGGTGCCCCTCATAGACAATGCCAAACATATCGTAGGATTCCCGCTCTTGCCAGTCGGCGGTTTTCCAAATCCAATAGACGGAAGGCACACGGGCATCATCCCGAGGGACAAAGACTTTAATCCGCACCTCTGGGGGGCGATCGGCATTATCACTGAGCTTGATCAGGTGGTATGTGCTCACCAAGTCTTGGCCGGGACCCGAATCATAGGCGGCTTGGCACTGCAAATAGTTAAAGCCGTCGGCATAGAGGGCTTGGCACACCGCCAGCAGGCGATCGCGATCCACTTTGATGATTTCTACGCCAGAGGCATCGGTACCGAGGGATTCCACACTCAGGTTTTGAGACTGGAGAAGGCGGTATACAGGGCCAGCTTCAACAATGGGGGCTTCGGGGGTGTCACTCATGTTCGCTGCTCCAACCTAAAGGCAATCAACTCACTCAAGACCATTCGAGGGCACGTTTGCGCCACGCATAAACTAGAGCCACGACCAGAATGGCAATGAAAATCAAGGCTTCAATAAAGGCCAGTAAGCCCAACTGATGGAAGGCCACCGCCCAAGGATATAAAAAGACCGTTTCCACATCAAAAATGACAAAGACGAGGGCAAACATGTAGTAGCGCACATTGAACTGAATCCACGCGCCACCAATGGGTTCCATCCCCGATTCGTAGGTCGTCAAGCGGATCATCCGCCCGGATTTGGGACGCAATAGCGCAGAGGCAGCTAAAGCCAGTACGGGTACCAGACCACAGATAATCAAAAAGCCAAGAAAATACTCGTAACCACTGAGAACAAACACGGTTGCAGTGTCCCTCGATCTTGGAATTGCTACCATTTTGACACACTCCCCTAGCGATCGCTAGGCTAGGGATCAATAGAAAAAACTAAATTGCCCTATAGCGAATCATTAGCGATGTCCCAACCCACTGTCCTCTGTGCTGGCGAAGTCCTCTTTGACTGTTTAGAAGTGCCCCCTGATCCCCCGCAGTGTTTTCTGGGGGGTGCCCCGGCCAATGTGGCCTGTGGTTTGGTGAAGTTGGGGGTGAGTGCGGCCTTTTTGGGGGCTGTGGGGGACGATGCCTTAGGGGAGCAAGCCTGTGCCGAATTAGCCGCTTTGGGCGTCAATATCGAAGCGGTCGAGCGGGTCGCTGGGGTGCCGACGCGGCAAGTGCGCGTTCAATTGGTGGGGGGCGATCGCCAGTTTGTGGGATTTGCGCCAGCGGGAACTTCTGTCTTTGCCGATATGCAGTTCTCTGGCCAGCAAGTCTCGCCATCGTTCCTAGCTGGGGCACGATTTTTCGTCACCGGCACCCTCGGACTAGCCAGTGAACCCACCGCCACCACCATTGAACATCTAGTCCAGCAACTGCGGCAAAACGGTGCCTTTATTCTCATTGATGCCAACTGGCGACCGATCTTTTGGCGGGATGCGAGTGCTGCTCCTGAACGCATTCGTCCTTTTTTAGCACAGGCGCATTTCCTGAAACTGGCCAAGGAAGAGGCGGAATTATTTTTCTCTGACAGTGATCCCCAAGTTGTCTATCGTGCCCTTTGGGGGACGGCACCTGACCATGCTGTGGTCATTACTGACGGGGATCAAACTATTCACTACTGCTGGCACGGAAATCAAGGGGAATTACAACCACCCGCCATGCCCGTTGTGGATACCACTGGTGCCGGCGATGGCTTTGTTGCGGGTTGGATTGCCCAATTATTACAGGGCAGCCCGGAAACCTACCGTGACCCCCAATGGCAGGCTGCTTGTTTAGAATTTGCCACGGTGGTGGGGGCGCTCGTGACGACAAAACGGGGGGCGATCGCTGGTCAACCCACCCTTGCTGAGGTCACTCAATGGCTTCGGGATCATCCTCAAAGAAAAATACGGACGCACTCACCGCCCTAGCAGTGGTTGATGGGCTTGTCGCGATCGCTGGCTGATGTTCACGGCTAGGGATGGCTGCCGCCAAGGGACAGGCCCGCCAAAACCCCCGCACCGGCACATTCAGTTTTTCACAGGTACCACCACGCCGCCCTTCGGAATAATAGAAGCGGCAAAAGCGGCAAGTTGTGGGAGTGAGAATTGGGCTGTCCATCGCGGGGATCAACTCCGAAGTAAAATCTTTAGGCTCTCTACCTTCCATCCTATGAAATTGTCCTCAGCGACTTTTGCAGTGATCACAGGGTCAAAGAGGCCTAGGAAGCAGGTTTTAGCGATCCCCAGTGGTCAAAAGTGCTTTTAGATTCTTTTCATACTCCCGCAACACTCCGTAATAATACGGACATCAATTGTAGGAAAAGTGAAAAAAAGGTTACGCCCGCAGACGCAACCCATGGAGATCAGTATATTTTTAAGCCGCAGAGGAAATTAACGCACTGCCGCCGTCGTGGGTGCCTTGGCGGGGATCAAGAACAACTTGATCATTTGCCACACATTCGAGAGATAGAGGGGAAGTTTCTTCAGAAAACCGCCATTTTGCTTACTAATTTCTGTCAGCTTGGCATTGTTTTCGACACACCGCTCTAATCGCTGATAAAATTCTGGATGATCGACATCGAGAATCACCGGAAAAACACGGCCTGCGGTTTCATTGGTTTTGGCAATCACCTCACGATCATACTCGCGGGCATCCAAGCCAATCGCAGCATAGAACTTCGCCCGTTGCAAATCGTTGAGGTACATTGTGGCAAAGACCGAGAGCAGGAAGAAGCGGCACCACAGTTTTGGTGGCAGCCAGCAGACCATGAAGTAGCGTGCCCATTTCTTACCCGAGAGGGACAGGGGAATTTCCTTAATCTTTTGCCAGAAGGTGCGCGGCCGATCCAGCATTTGCGGCTGGGCACGCATCACGGCGTCAAAGAAGTCACCGTGGCGGTTTTCGTCTTGGCACCAGTTCTCAAAGAAGCGGAAGATGGGGTAGATGCGATGTTCGGGGTGCTTCTCCAGATGGCGATAGATCGTAATGTAGCGCCAGTAACCAATTTTCTCGGAGAGGTAGGTGGCGTAGAAGATGAATTCCGGTTCAAAGTAGGTGTAACTGCGGTGCTGCGTCAAAAAGCCAAGATCCAGCGATAGGTTAAAGTCGGCCATCGCTTTATTCAAGAAGCCAGCGTGGCGGGCTTCATCGCGAGACATCAGGGCAAAGCATTCTGCCAATAGGGGGTTGCGATCCTTGAGCTTGCGGCTGAGTTCTTTGTAGAGGAGAAAGCCAGAAAATTCCGCTGTGCAGGAGCGCTCCAAAAATTCAATAAATAACTGGCGGGTTTCGCCATCAATGTGATCCCAAGACTGTTCAAATTCTGCATCCCGCACAAAGTGGTGGCGGTTGTAGTCGCAGCGGAATTCCTCAAGGATGGCCTGAAGTTCTGCTTTGTTTTCAGTAATGTCCATATTGGCCATCGCTTCAAAGTCAGTGGTATAGAAGCGGGGCGTGAGGATGGTTTCCTTGGCGGGGGCTTTAATGCCCGGCCGCAGTTCTTCAAACTCTGGTTTGGCGACGGTATTAACCATAAAAAGCTGCGTCTCGCTCTTGCTAACGGCACTCATAAAGCATGGTAGCGAAAATCCCCAATGCATTACAGGTCATTACAGAACCGTTACATTCCCCACCAGCGGCTGAGTTGATTGCGCCAGCGATCGCCCCAAGAGGCCGCCCATGTGGGTTGGCGATAACGTTGAATCAACTGTTGCCCCAAGGGAGTGAGGCGATAGCGATCGGTGAGGCCTTGGCCATCCACTTCGCGGCGCAGTAAACCGACGCGGATCAACCAGTCCAACTCTGCTTCTGCTAGGAGCACAGGCAAGGGCGATCGCGTGAATCCCGATTGAAGACCCGCTTCGCCCACAATTTCTAGGAGTGCCACACTCCGCTGCTGCATTGTCTGAAACAAGAGGGGCAAAAAGGGACTACAGCGCAGGGCGCGATCGCCCCGTTCCAAAACCTTCGGAGAATACGCGATCGCCACTGCCGCCAAACCTACAGAGAATTTAAGTGGCTGGTATCAATGAAGGTTGCCCGGTCATTCACTGACGTACCAGGGGCGGGGGGTGTGCGGGGCGATTGAGTTGCGGGAGAGGTTGATGGCGAAGAGGGAGTTTCTGCCTCCTGACGACGGCGATCGGGTAAGACCACGCGCTCCATGATGAACTCAATCGTGCCCTTGCGCAGCCATCCCCGTGCTACCAAAATATCGCCGAGTCTTGCCCCTGTGGCTCGCTGATCGGCTAAGGCAACTTCAATTTGTGCGGGTGTCACCAATTCTGCTTCAACCAGATAGTTCCCCAAGCGTTTCGTGTAGCTGTCATCATGGGGACGCTGGATAAAGGGGGGCTTTTTCGCAGGTGCCTCAGTCTCTGCTGCCACGCCTGGCAGGCTGTCAAAGTCACGTTGATCCCCCGCTAGGGCAACCAAGCATTCTTTGATTTTCATCAGAATTTCCGCTGCTCGCCGGGGTTGATTTTGCTGGGCTGCCTGCTCCAAGAGCCGTGCTTCTGCCTCAATCAGCGTTTGCCGGGATGCCACTGCTGCAACTTGTAAAATGCGTGCCTGCTGCTGAAGGACAGCCATATCTCGTTCAAGAAGGGCTTTTTTGCACTGCTTGAGAACAAGGGATCCCTGCTTCAGCAGAACTTTGTGGGTAGGAGTAGTCATAGACAGCAACAGCGGGGATAAAGAACATGACTTAAAAGAATATTAAAGCTTAGCAACTGCCTTTGGCATTGTTTAGGCGATGGGGAACACGCAATCTACTTTTACTATAGCCCTTTGTATTGAACCCATTCCGCTGCAACTGCGTCAAATGTAAAGGTTCTGTAAAGATAGGGTCACTGTTGCTGCCGTAGGACGGTGTTGAAGAGTTCTTTGACTTGTTCCCACGCATCCCGTGCTGCTGCTGCATCGTAGCTATCCCGTTGATCGCAGAAGAAGCCATGATCCGCTGGATAGATGAAGATGTGGTGGCGAATGCCGTGGTGGCGCAGCGCCGTTTCAATTTGCTTCACCTGTTCCATGGGAATACTTTGGTCGCGATCGCCAAAGAAGGCATAGAGCGTGCCGCGAATTTTCGGTGTGATTTCAATGGTGGGTAGGCCACCGCCGGGGGTCATGGTTGTCATCCCGGCGCCATAGAATGAGGCCGTGGCTTTAATGTCCGGTAACTGAGCCACCAGATAGGCCACATGACCGCCAAAGCAAAAGCCAATCGTACCAATGGCATCCCCATCCACATTTTCAAGGCCGCGCAGATAGGCAATGGTCGCTTGGGTGTCACTAAGGAGTTCCGCGGCTTTGGTTTGGTTTTTGTACTGCCGCCCCAAATCAATATCAGCGGCGGTGTAGCCCGTTTCAAAGCCGGGGGCAAAGCGTTGGTAAAGGGCGGGGGCGATCGCCACATAGCCTTCGCGGGCAATACGTTCGGTCACATCGCGGATATGGGCATTGACGCCAAAAATTTCCTGAAAGACAATCACTGCCGGATAGCGGCCGGGGGCAACAGGCTCGGCTAAGTAGGCATCAATCAGCAGATCGCCATTGACTACCTTGACCCAACGACTGGTAATCTCCACCATCGTGAACCTCCTAGGCAGAAATGTCGAGGTCTGGAAACGTGCGCTTGAAGTCGCTAATCAATTCATCGAGTTCGGCGAGGGCGGATTCAATGTCAATGGTAAGGGTGCCATGACCGGGGAGTTCCAAGAGCTTTTTGAGGCTCTCCCGTTTCGCCAAAACAACTGCTAGACGTTCCTGTAGGGTGGGTAACTCCATCTTGTACCTCACTGCAAAGCTCACTATTACTCTACCGTTTCGTTGGCCAGCTTCTTCCCTTTGACAGGTGTCGGGGGCACCAGTTCCACATTGATTTCATTCACAGGGCGCGGCCGCAGTTCCAGAGATTGCGATCGCGGCAGCAAATCAAACACTTCCCGAAACGTGTCATCGAGGGTTTCAAAGGGCACCACACCGATAAATTCCTGCCGCAATTGGCCTTGGCGATCGAAAATCAGGGTTTGCGGCACCCGGCCTTTGTAGTAGTAGCCCGCTTCATTGGCGGAGAACTGCGCCCCAAAGGGTAAGGCATCGACATCAATAGCGATGAAATCGGTGACGCGACCATAGTACCCCTGCAATTGGGAGATGGTGGAGGCAAACTGCTTGCAGTCGCGGCTATCGTTCACATAAAACAGCAGCAATGTGGCGCGATCGCTCTGACGCGATTTCTCTAGGGTGACCTTTGGTGGCACTAAGGAGCCATTGCCGGCGTAAAGAGCAAAGATATTCCCATCGTAGCGATCGTCTTGTAACCCCGCCCAACTCGGCGCTGTCCACAGTCCCCACAGCAGGAGGACAAGTCCTAACCAGCCCCAAACCCGTTTCATTTTTCGCTCCATCACGCTCTGTAAAGACACTATACCGCCACGCCATCCCCCTCCCGTGCATTGTAGAACCAATGCCACCCCTTCTAAGGTAGGAAGAGTGTCTTTATTGCTTTTGCCAATAGCTACAGGGGTGCTCTTTCTGTGGCTTTTTTCGGCGTGATCAGGCGTGATCAAAGGAATGAATCTATACCAACGTTTAGGGATAGTCACGATTTTCAGTACAGTGCTACTGGCCAGTTGTGCGCCCGCCTCGCAAAAGGGCACTCTCCAGCTCTATGCCAATGGTGAAGAGCGCTTGCAAACGGGATGGACAAGCAAAGATGGCTGGAAGCTCGAGCTTGACCATGTCTATTTGACGTTGGGTACGGTGACTGCCTACCAAACCCATCCCCCTTTTGATCCTGAGGCGGGCGATCGCCCCGACAGTGAAGTGACGGTTGTGTTTAGCGATCCTATGACGGTGGATTTGGTGAGTGATCAGCGTCCCCTTGTAGGCAGTGCTGCGGCGGCGGTGGGTCACTTCAATGCCCTGCAGTGGCAGACCCTCGCACCCAGTTTACAACTGGTGGGAACAGCGCAGCGGGGCAATGTCACTCTCCCCTTTGACATTACGTTGGATCAGCCCTTGGCCTTTGTTTGTGGCGACTACATTGGCGATGAACGCAAGGGAATGGTTACAGCGAACAGTTCCGCTGAGCTAGAGATTACGCTCCACTTTGATCATCTTTTTGGTGATGGGTCTGAACCGGCAACCGCCGAGATCAATCGCGACGCGTTGGGCTTTGACCCCTTTGCCGCGATCGCTACCCCTGAGGGAGTCACGGTTGACTGGACAGGATTACAGCAAAAACTCAGCCCCCAAGAATTTCAAACACTGCTGACAGCTTTGCGGAGTTTGGGTCATGTCGGCGAAGGTCACTGTCGGGAGGTTTCCTCATGAAAACAGTTTTAGCGAGTGTGGCTACCTTAGGACTGATAGTTCCCCAAGCCCTTGCCCATGGGGTTGAGTTGCGCTACAAACCGCAACAGGTGATTCACATTACAGCGCGCTATGACAGTGGCGAACCGATGGCAAATGCTAGGGTACAGGTCTTTGCCCCCGATCGCCCCCAAGAAGCAGCAATAACAGGAACCACCAATACCCAAGGGGAGTTTCAATTTGTGCCCGATCGCCGCGGTCAGTGGCAGGTGCAGGTACGTCAAGGGGGACATGGCGGCCTACTCACGATTCCGATAGCGACCGATGCCCAAGCAACGGCTGAGGTTGCTCTTACCGCCGTCCCAGAACCGCCAAGGACGGTTTCCCTGAGTCAATACACTCCCGCACAAATCACGGTCATGGTCTTGGCAGTGCTCTGGGGTGCCATTGGCACGGCTTGCTTTGCTTGGTCGCGGCGGCGGCTGCCAGTGGAGTCGTAGTCATGCACATCCCCGATGGTTTAGTGCCGCCCCTGTGGTGTGGACTGGGTTATGCCGGTAGCGGTGGTCTCCTGTGGTGGTCTTGCCGCCGTTTGCAGCGGGCAACGGTGGATCCGCTGGCGATCGTGCCGCGATTAGCTCTATTAACCGCTGCCTTTTTTACCGCCTCTGCGGTTTATATCCCGCTGCCTCCCGCCAGTGTGCACCTCATGTTCCTTGGCAGTCTGGGGATTCTTTTGGGGGAAGGGGCAATGATAGCCGTGGTGGTGGGATTATTTCTACAGGCGGTGATGTTTGGTCATGGCGGTCTGACGACCTTGGGCCTCAATGCGCTGATCATGGGGATTCCAGCGCTCCTTGCCGCTGCTGTTTTTCGGGGGCTGTGGCATCGCTGTCCGCCAAGGGGGCGATCGCTCCTCGGGTTTATCCTTGGGGCGGGGGCTGTGCTGTTGGCTGTTCTCTTATTTGGCGCAGTGATTCTCCTGAGCCTGCCAGCACCCTTGGATCAACAGCGGGAATGGCTAGCGATCGCTGCAATTGGGATTGCCCATTTGCCCCTTGCTATGTTGGAGGGAGTGGTCACGGCTTCACTGCTGGTCTTTTTGGCCAAAGTCAAGCCAGAATTCCTGTCCCAAGGCGTATGCTTTTCCCGTGAAAATTCTCCTTACCCTACTGCCGACCCTCACTGAACTCTACGGATTAATCTTTCTGTGCATGGGCATTGGCTATGGCAGTAGCCGTTTTTTGCCATCAACGACGGGGGCTTGGCTGGCGCAAGGGTTGTTCTGGGTGGGGACGCCCCTAACGGCATTTAGTTTTATTGTCACCACCCCGATTACGGGTCACAGTACGTTGGCTCCGCTATTGGCGTGGCTAGGAATGGGGATCGGCGTCAGCTTGGCGTGGCTGTGGTTACAGCAATATCCCGCTCACACGCGGCAGGAGCAGGGCAGTTTTCTCTTGGCGACCATGGTGGGCAACACGGGTTTTATTGGCTTTCCAATTACTTGGCGACTGCTGGGGCAAGAGCACTTCAGTTGGGCGTTGTTTTTTGATCTGATGGGGACGCTCCTCATTTCCTATAGTGCTGGCATTGGTGTGGCGGCGAGTTTTGGCGATCGCGCCATTTCCATCGCAAAACTGCTGTGGCACATTGGCCGGAATCCAACCCTTTGGTGTGTCGGCATCGGACTGCTGCTACGACAACATCCCCTACCCGCGATCGCCCAACAGGGACTTTTAACCTTGGGGTGGTTAATGGTGATTGCTGGATTGATCTATATGGGCATCTGCCTCGGTGAGGCTCCCCTCAAGCTCCGCTGGGAACGCATCATTCCCTGTCTGACGATTAAGATGCTACTGGTACCGCTCCTGTTGGGTCTCGGATTAACCCTCGTAGGCATCAGCGGCCGGCCCCGTCTAGGGATGGTACTCCAAGCTGGCATGCCCCCCGCCTTTATGACCCTAATTCTGGCGGATGTATATCACTTGGACCGGGCTTTCGCTGCCAGTGTGATTTTAACCAGCCTCTTTGCCTTAATTCTTCTATTGCCCCTGTGGCTGGTGCTCTTTGCCGGGTAGGGGCATTTGGTGGCTAATCGTCGGGAGTCAAGCGCAACAGCAGGTAGCCTGCGCCTAAACCAACCAGAACCAGGGTAAACGTAATTACCGCAGTATTGAAAATCTCTTCTGCCATAGGGCGGCCTCAGCTAACAAGAACTCATTGTAACCAATTTGGCTCCTTTGCTTACCACGGCTCCAAAACAGGTTCCCGCAGTAGCTCATGGGTACCACGATTCACGGTCAAGAAGATCCCGCGGGGTGTTTTGGTCAATAGATACGTGTACTCACCATTGACGGCTTCAAAATAGTACCCTTGAGGACTCCAATCCCGCAGGGGCAGCCGAATTGATAGGCGCGGATCCTGCTTGTGTCGTGCCATATAGTAGGCGGGGCGATCGCCCCCACAGATATTCACCCAATAGCTACGAGTCTCCGTGGCCACAAAGGTACTTTCATAGGAGCGACAGGAAAGGGGGCGTGCCAGTGCCGCCAGTGGTGTCATCGTCAATAGGGCAACAGCCGCTAGGGTGGAGCCAACAAACCTCATGGTCATCTCGCCGCAATTTCTCACTCCAGTCTAGCCAAGGAGGCGGGAAAGGGTTTCACCCTCGGTAAGATAGATGATGACGACTGCTGTTTACCTTCAACAGGGATGCAATGACGCTCGCGATCGCCCCCTTTCCGATTACCGCCATTGTTGGTCAAGAAGCCATTAAACTTGCCCTGCTGTTGGCCGCCGTTGATCCCGGTTTGGGGGGGGTGATCATTGCCGGGCGGCGGGGGACTGCCAAATCTGTTCTTGCGCGGGGTATTCATGCCCTATTGCCCCCCATTGAAGTCATTGATCAAGGGGAGATCCCAGTACCGATCATTGCCAACCCCGATCCCGAACGTCCCCAAGACTGGGATAGCCGCTTGCAGGCTTGGCGCCAAAGTTATCCCGATGTCCCTTTGACCACCAAAGTGATTCCAGCCCCCTTTGTGCAAATTCCCCTAGGGGTCACCGAAGATCGCCTCTTGGGAGCCGTGGATGTGAGTCAATCGGTGCAGCGGGGCGAAGCGGTCTTTCAGCCCGGCCTCTTGGCGGCAGCCCACCGCGGCGTGCTCTATGTGGATGAAATCAATCTCTTGGATGAACAATTGGCCAATGTGCTGATGGCCGTGCTGAGTGCTGGGCGCAACCCAATTGAACGGGAGGGGATTAGTCTGGATCACCCCTGTCGTCCCCTGTTGATTGCCACCTTTAATCCCGATGAGGGAGAAGTGCCGCCCCATCTGCTGGACCGGTTTGCGATCGCCCTATCGGCGGATACGGTTCTGGGCTTAGATGAGCGGGTTGCAGCGGTGGATCATGCCACCCAATTTGCTGATTCGCCCCAAGCCTTTTTGCAGCAGTACGATGCTGAGCTAGAGGATCTGCGCACCCAAATTATTCTGGCGCGAGAATGGCTCAAGGAGGTAAAAATTCAACGGCAGCAAATTGCCTATCTGGTCACCGAAGCCCTACGGGGCGGTGTTCAAGGCCATCGAGCAGAACTCTTTGCGGTGCGGGTGGCCAAAGCCCATGCTGCCCTGAATGGCCGCAGTGAAGTGAATGCCGAAGATCTACGCCGCGCTGTTGAACTGGTGATTGTGCCGCGAGCCACGCAACTGGAACCGCCGCCGGAGCAACCACCGCCCCCACCTCCACCACCGCCCCCGCCGGAGAATCAGCAGTCTAACCCCGAAGAAGAACCCGATGAGCCAGAGACGCCACCGGAAGAGCAGCAGGAAACGCCACCCATTCCTGAGGAATTTGTCTTTGAGGCCGATGGCACGGTCTTGGATGAGTCAGTGCTCTACTTTGCCCAACTGACCCAACGCCAAGGGAAATCGGGGAGTCGCAGCCTGATTTACTCCCAAGATCGCGGTCGCTATATCCGCCCCATTTTGCCCCGTGGCCGAGGGGGTCGAATTGCTGTGGATGCCACCCTGCGCAGCGCCGCTCCCTACCAAAAATCCCGTCGCCTACGCCAACCCCAACGCCGCGTCATTGTTGAAAACAGTGATCTGCGAATTAAACGTTTGGTACGCAAAGCGGGTGCCTTGATTATTTTTGTCGTGGATGCCTCTGGCTCCATGGCACTGAACCGCATGAATTCTGCCAAGGGCGCTGTTTTACGCCTATTGACCCAAGCCTATCAAAACCGCGATATGGTGGCGCTGATTCCCTTTCGTGGCGAGCAAGCAGAGGTGCTCCTACCCCCCACCCGATCCATTGAAGCGGCACGGCGACGCCTTGAAACCCTGCCCTGTGGGGGTGGCTCTCCCCTTGCCCACGGCCTGACCCAAGCGGTGCGAGTGGGTTTGAATGCCAAGCAAAGCGGTGAGATTGGTCAAGTGATGATTGTGGCCATTACCGATGGTCGGGGCAATATCCCCCTGAGCCGTTCCCTTGGCGAAACTATTCCGCCGGAGACCAAGCCCGATGTCAAAGCGGAAGTACTGGAAATTGCCGCTAAAATTCAAGCCTTGGGTCTGAAGCTCTTGGTGATTGATACCGAGAATAAGTTTGTCTCCACGGGGATGGGCAAGGAATTGGCCCAGCAAGCAGGGGGTAAGTATTACCATCTGCCCAAGGCCACCGATCAGGCGATCGCCCAAGTGACACAGAATGCCCTGCAATTTTAGCCACCAATAAAAAACTCTCCCCCCAGTTAGAGAGGAGAGAACCTAGCAAACTATTGGGGCAGTAAGCCTACATCATGCCGCCCATGCCCCCCATACCGCCATCCGCAGGAGCTGCCGGTTTCGGTTCTGGTTTTTCGACCACAAGGGCTTCTGTCGTCAGTACCATGCCGGCGATCGAACCAGCATTTTGCAGGGCAGAGCGTACGACTTTGGCAGGGTCAATAATGCCCGCACTAACGAGATCTTCATAGGTGCCCGTTGCAGCATTAAAGCCATAGTTAAAGTCACCGGCACGGACATTCTCGACGACTACGGCTCCTTCGACACCAGCATTGTCAGCAATTTGAGCCACTGGCGCTGCCAAGGCACTGGCAACAATGCGTGCCCCTGTTTGTTCCTCGGGACTGAGGCTAGGCAGCAGGGCATCAATGCGACTGGCCAAGTGAAGCAAGGTCACACCACCGCCGGGCACAATCCCTTCAGCCACTGCCGCTTTGGTGGCATTGAGGGCATCTTCGAGGCGGAGTTTGCGATCCTTCAATTCCGTTTCGGTGGCAGCCCCCACTTTGATCACCGCTACGCCGCCCACGAGCTTGGCAATGCGCTCTTGCAGCTTTTCTTTGTCGTATTCGGAGTCTGTCTCGGCCAACTGCTTCTTGAGCTGCTCGACCCGCTTTTGAATATCGGCTTTATTGCCCTTCTCCGACACAAGGGTGGTCGTGTCTTTGGTCACGGTGACGGAGGCGGCTTCTCCCAGCATGGTGATTTCCACATCATCTAGGGTCAGTCCCACTTCCTCAGAAATGACTTGACCGCCCGTGAGAATGGCAATGTCTTGGAGCATCGCTTTGCGCCGTTCGCCAAAGGCTGGGGCTTTCACGGCAACCACATTGAGGACGCCCCGCAGTTTATTCACCACCAATGTGGCGAGGGCTTCGCCTTCTACATCTTCAGCAATGATCACGAGGGGACGACCACTGCGAGCCACTCTTTCTAGGGTGGGAATCAAATCTTGGATACTGGTAATTTTTTTGTCCGTCAACAGCAGATAGGCATTGTTGAGTTGAACAATCATCCGCTCTGGATCGGTGACAAAGTAGGGGGAAATGTAGCCGCGATCAAACTGCATCCCCTCAACAATTTCCATTTCTGTATTCAGGGATTTTGATTCTTCAATGGTGATCACGCCATCTTTGCCGACTTTGGCCATGGCTTCACCAATCATGGCTCCCACTTCGGGGTCATTACCGGCAGAGACGGTGGCCACTTGGGCAATCATATCTCCTTCAACGGGTTTGGCCACTTCGGCAATGCCCTCGACAATGGTTTTGATCGCTTTTTCCATACCGCGCTTGAGGGCAATGGGATTAGCACCGGCAGCCACGTTTTTCAGGCCTTCACGGATCAGGGCTTGGGCAAGGAGGGTCGCTGTTGTTGTGCCATCACCGACGACATCATTGGTTTTGGCGGCCACTTCCCGAATCAGTTGGGCACCAGTATTTTCGTAGGCATCTTCCAGTTCGATTTCCTTGGCGATCGTCACGCCATCGTTAACAATTTGCGGTGCGCCATACTTTTTCTCAAGCACCACGTTGCGCCCTTTGGGGCCAAGGGTAATTTTCACGGCATCGGCAAGGGCATTAATTCCGCGTTCGAGCGATCGCCGGGACTCTTCATGAAATGCGACTAATTTTGCCATGGGTGGCTATCCTTTAGTAACTTGGAGGTCATGATTGAGGGACTGCAAACTTAGCAGGCTTCAAGCCATTGTTTACAGTACTGTGGAAAACCAGCTGAGGGCAATGGCAGAAAATGTAGGGGATTCCGCACTTGCTCGCGTACACTGACAATAGACTGACAATAGATTAACAAGCTTCGCAGCCATGGCTGGCCGCCACCTCAATCAACAACGCCTACAGGTCTTCTTGTACGTCACCTTAATGCTCGGCATTGCCCTTGCAGCGGCCAAGGAGTATTTTTACTTGAACAATGGCCAAGGGGGGCAAGATTGGCAAATTGGTGCTCCACAGGTGGATGTCATTGCTGCTCAGCCAAAACGCTCCCTTGCGGAAATACGAGCCTTTGCCCTGCAATTGGTGAATCGCGATCGCCAGCTCAATGGACTGCCGCCCCTTGTTGCCGATGAATTACTCACAGAGGCAGCACAACGCCACGCCGAAGATATGCTCAAACGCCAATACTTTAGCCATACCAATCCCGATGGGCAATCCCCAATGGATCGCTTTATCGCCTTGGGGGGACGCGGTGGCGTCGGTGAAAATATCATGGAGCAGAAGGGCACCCCCGGATTGGTGCTCAACTATAAGCTGATTGAGCGGTTCCAAAAAGGCTGGATGTATAGTGAGGGGCACCGCCAAAATATCCTGCGGCCTGAATTTACCCGCTTTGGCTTTGGCATTGCTTTGAATTCAGCTCACGGAGAAGTCTATGCTGTACAGATGTTTGCACTGCCAGCCCAGTAAAGGCAGAGCGTTGCTGCGCGGATCATTTCCAATGTAATCAATGTCAACTTAACCGCATTCGCTATGTTCACTGAAGAGATGTATGTTGTCCTTGAATCTACTGTCAGCGATGAGACCTTTCTCACGCCGATGGAGCTACAGGCCAAGCTGGTGGAGTATTTAACAGGAACCGATGTTTCCCTAACGCCGGATCTACTTGCTTTGCCCGATGTGGAAAGTCGTGCCCACTACCTCATGACAACGGGTTGTGAACTGCAATTACCCAATGGTGGCTACCTTCAGTGGTATGCCGTGCGTTTAGAAAAATAATCGTTACACAGAGTTACGAAACTCCTGCTCGGAAAATTCCGTTCTAATATAGATAAGGCTCTTGGATCAATCAAGGGTTCAGGCGATTATTTATTCTTTCGTGGTGTCCAAATCGTCAGGAATAGTAGGGTAACGAGACTGTGGCCAATCGCCGTCGTCAACAAAAGAAAAAACAGCAAATGACCTACAGCTGGCCGTTGGCAGGCACCTATCAAGCCCTCAGCTCTGCATCGGTGGATTTGATCTGGCGCAAAGTGGTGAATTTGGCCGATGTGTCGTGGCATCCCTTGATTTTGCGCACGAATGTGCCCTACGGACTCGTACCCAAGCCGGGGTTTATTTTCCAAGCCATGACCCGTTGGATTCCGTGGCCGATTCAGATTTTTGTCGAACGGGTATCACCGGGAAAACTGTTGAGTATTCGCATTTTGGTCTTGCCGGGGGTAGAGGAACGGGTAACCTATCGTTTAGAATCAACGGTCTGTGGGAGTCAGATTTCCTGCTCAGTGATGTTGCGGGGGTGGCTGGCGCCGCTGATTTGGTCACTGATTCGCGATTCTGCGGCAGGGTTGGCTGCCCGCTTAGCAGTTGCGGCTGAGGAAGATCCCCCCTCTGCTCAGCCCCCCATTGATCCCTGCTTAGGTTTTTAGACGGACAAAAGAAAACTCTATGCTCAGCGATAGCGATCGCGTTCGTGTTCTCAGTGAAGCCCTGCCCTATCTCCAAGCCTTTGCCGGGCGCACCTTTGTGGTCAAATACGGCGGTGCCGCCATGAAGGAAGAGCAGCTCAAAGACTCGGTGATTCGCGATATTGTCTTTCTTTCCTATGTGGGGATTCGGCCGGTGGTGGTTCATGGCGGTGGCCCTGAAATCAATGCGTGGTTAACTAAGCTCAACATCGAACCCCAATTCAAAAATGGGCTGCGCGTCACCGATGCCGCGACAATGGATGTGGTGGAGATGGTCTTGGTGGGTCGGGTCAACAAGGAAATTGTCACCCTGATTAATCAGGCGGGCGGTAAAGCGGTGGGGCTGTGCGGCAAAGATGGCAACCTGATTCGTGCCCGTGCCCAAGGAGAAGAGAGCATCGGCTTTGTGGGTGAAGTCCAAGGCGTGGATACCCGCGTGATTACGGCACTAGTGGAGAAGGGGTATATTCCCGTCATCTCCAGTGTGGCTGCCGATGATACTGGGCAAGCCTACAACATCAATGCTGATACTGTTGCTGGCGAGATTGCGGCGGCTTTGGGGGCTGAGAAGCTGATTTTACTGACGGATACCGCAGGCATTTTACGGGATTATCGTGATCCGAGTACTCTCATTTATCGCCTTGATATTGCCGAAGCGCGGCAA
This sequence comes from Thermosynechococcus sp. QS41, assembly GCF_031583515.1. Classification (NCBI taxonomy): domain Bacteria; kingdom Bacillati; phylum Cyanobacteriota; class Cyanophyceae; order Acaryochloridales; family Thermosynechococcaceae; genus Thermosynechococcus; species Thermosynechococcus sp. QS41. The sequence continues at coordinate 869,392 of NZ_CP134181.1, read as the reverse complement.
CTCATTAAAGAGGGGGTTGTCTCTGGCGGGATGATTCCTAAAGTCACCTGTTGCGTGCGATCGCTCGCTCAAGGGGTGAAAGCAGCGCACATTATTGATGGCCGGGTGCCCCACGCCCTATTACTGGAAATTTTTACCGATTCGGGGATTGGCTCAATGCTCGTGGGTTCCAATGCAGCCTACGATCGCGCCTTCAGTGATTGAAACTTTTTGCATGAAAAAGGGCGTCCTAGGGTATGACGAGGATGTCTTAGCGTCAGGGTCTATTACCTATGAAATTCTTCTCTTTAATCTTAATTAGTAGCAGCTTAGCCACTAGCTTGAAACTGCCAGCACGCGCCATTCCCCAACCCTACCCCCCAGTGGCGGTGAATAGTTTTATGGATACCTGCATCGAGCGTGGCCAGCGATCAGCGCCCATTGTGCCCCGTTCAGTGATGAATAACATTTGTCAGTGCTCCATCAACTACATTCAACAGCGATTGAGCTACACTGATTTTCAAACCCTTGATCCCAATGGCGGTCAACTGCAATCTCCTAGCCAACAGCGGGCACAGCGGGTTCTCGATGAAAGTGTGAACTACTGCATTCGCCAACAACTGGGGGTCTAGGCACTTTTTGACCCTGCTGCGCGTCGGAAAACTTAGCTGGCGATCGCCAACGGCCAAGGCAAGTCTTTGTGCTAGATTGGGCGTAGGCTAAAGGATCGAAAATTTAGGACGAATCATATGGGAATCACACACCGCACGCTCGTTGTCAGTACGACAGTGGTCATGACGGCATTGGTTGCTGTCACGGGTGCGGGTCTGCACTGGTCCCGTAGCCTAGCGGGTTTCCGCCAAAGTCCTAAGGAACTGGTGGATGAAGTATGGCAGGTCATTGACCGTGAATACGTTGATGCCACCTTCAATGGCAATGACTGGCGTGCCGTGCGGCGGGAGTTTCTCTCTCGGAACTACACCAAACCCGAGGATGCTTACAAAGCGGCACGGGAAATGCTCGAGAAGCTCAATGATCCCTACACCCGCTTTATGGATCCGGAGCAGTTTCGCTCCATGCAAATTGAAACCTCTGGTGAACTCACAGGGGTAGGTATCACCATTACCCAGGACGAAAAGACCAAAGAAATCACCGTGGTTTCCCCCATTGAAGGGAGTCCCGCCGCTGAGATGGGTTTAATGGCCAAGGATGTGATCCTGAAAATTGATGGCAAATCCACTAAGGGCATGGATCTCAACCAAGCCGTCAGCATGATCCGTGGCCCGGTGAATACAAAAGTGCGCCTGACGATCCAGCGGGGCGATCAAATCTTGAATTATGAGATCACCCGTGCCCGCATTGAAATTCATCCCGTTCGCCACAGTTTGCGCCAAACTCCCCAAGGGCCTGTCGGCTATATTCGCCTTGTCACCTTTAGCTCCAATGCAGCAGCAGAAATGCGCGCTGCCATTCGGGAGTTAGAAAAGCAAGGCGTTGAAGGCTATGTTTTGGATTTACGCTCCAATCCGGGTGGCCTACTCTTTGCTAGCGCTGAAATTGCCCGCATGTTTCTACCGCAGGGCGATATTGTCTCTACGGTCAATCGCCAAGGGGAAGCAGAACGCTTACGCGCCGGTCGCGGCTTCTTGACCAATAAGCCCCTTGTGGTGCTCATTGATGGCGGCTCGGCCAGTGCCAGCGAAATCCTCGCAGGTGCCCTACAGGATAATGGCCGTGCCGTGTTGGTGGGAACACGCACCTTTGGGAAAGGCTTGGTGCAGTCCGTCCAGCCCGTGGGCGACGGGGCAGGGATTGCGGTGACGATCGCCAAATACTTTACCCCCAGTGGCCGTGATATTAACAAGAAAGGCATTGAACCCGATATTGAAGTCACACTCACGGAGCAGCAGCGGGAACAACTGACGCGCGATGACATTGCCACTGATCGTGATCCTCAATTTACACGGGCCCTTGCGGTTCTCAATGAACGCATCCTAGCGGAGCGACGCAATACCCAATCAGCGCGTCCTCCCCAGACAGCCAATCCTTAAGTTCACTCAGTTAGGTGAGCACCGTGGCCGACCACCGCCGACAAGCCCAGCGGGTATTGTTCTTGGCGCTAGGGGTCAATGTTGCCCTGACGGCCATTAAAGCCATTGTTGGTGTTCTCAGTCACTCATTGAGTTTACAGGCCGATGCCCTGCATAGCTTGACCGATGCCGGGAGTAGCATACTGGGCTTAGTGGCCATGCAGTGGGCTAACCCCCATCCCGATCGCGACCATCCCTACGGTCACCAAAAGTTTGAAGCCCTCGGTGCATTGGGGATTGCCGCCTTTCTGGGCATGGTGTGCTTTGAGATTTTACAAAGTGCGGTTGAGCGCCTGCTGCATAAAAGCAGTGCCGTGACGATCACAGGGGCAGAACTGTGGATTGTGATCCTTGTCCTTGGTATGAATATCGGCCTTACTCTCTATGAACACCACATGGGGCGCAAGCTGAATAATTCCGTGCTCATTGCTGATGCCAAGCATACCCTGAGCGATGTCTGGACAACGATTATTGTTCTTTTGGGGTTGATTGGGGTGTGGACGTTCAATTGGGATTGGCTGGATGTGGTGTTGGCATTTCCCGTCGCGGCCCTTGTGTTTTGGAGTGCGTGGGAAGTCCTCAAAAGCAACATTCCTTGGCTGGTGGATGAGATGGCGATCGCCCCCGAAGCCATCCATGAGCTAGTGATGACCGTGCCCGGTGTGGTTAATTGCCATGACATTAGCTCGCGGGGAATGGTGGGACGGCAAGTGTTTATTGAGATGCACTTAATTGTCGAGGCGGAAGATATTCCCACGGCCCATGACATTACTGAGCAAATTGAAGCCCTGCTGCAAGACCGCTATGGGCCGGCTCGCATTGTCATCCACGTCGAACCCCCCGACTACGAATCCAGTCAGATCAGCTTCTCTTAAGTGATTTTTGCTATTTTTTGAGCATCTGCGCAAAGCAACTGAGGAGTGACCCTGTGGTGTACGACTGCATTGTTGTTGGTTCAGGCCCTGCGGGCGGTGCGGCTGCCTATCACTTGGCTAGGCGAGGCCGGCGGGTGTTGGTTCTGGAAAAGGAAGCTCTGCCCCGCTACAAGCCCTGTGGGGGAGGTGTGTCGCCCCAAGTGCAAGCTTGGTTTGACTTTGACTTTACTCCTGCTATCTCACTGAAGCTGACGCAAATGGTCTGTACGTGGCAGGGTGGGGAAGCGCAAGTGCTGGAACTGCCCCCAAAGCACGCAGTATGGATGGTGCGCCGCGATGTGTTTGATCATTTTCTGATTCAACAGGCGCAGCAACAGGGGGCGCAGGTAGCGGCTCAAACTCCCGCTACAGGTCTAACGTGGGGGGGCGATCGCTGGCAGGTGCATACGCCCAAGGGGGATTTCACAGCGCAGTATTTGATTGGCTGTGATGGTGCCAAAGGTTCAATGGCCAAGTGGTTGGGCTTCCAACATCGTCAGCAGCGTATAGGAGCAGCCATTGAGGTTGAAGCAGCCATGCCCAATCATGCCCTGAGGACAGCCCACTTTGACTTTGGTCGCGTTCACAATGGCTACATTTGGAACTTTCCTAAGCGGGAGGGCTACTCGATTGGTGTGGGCACGTTTTCCCTAAAACGCAAGCAAAATCTGAGGGCGATCGGGGCAGCATATGCTGAAACCTTTGGCGTTGATTTCAGTCAAGTCAAGGTCTATGGCCACCCCCTCTACTGTTGGCAGCGGCACCAGCGCCTGCACACCCAAAATGCCCTCCTTGCCGGGGAAGCGGCCTGTATCGTTGATCCGTTTACTGCCGAAGGCATTCGTCCCTCGCTGTTGACCGGCATGTTGGCCGCCCAAGCCATCGATCGCGCCCTCAATGGTGATCCAGAGGCTCTCGCAGACTATTCCCGTCAAGTCCAACAGGCGTGGGGAGCGGATATGGTCTGGGCAAAACGTCTAGCGACTCTTTTTTATCGGATGCCCCACATGGCCTATGAAGTGGCCATCAAACGTCCCAGCGCCCTGCAACGGATGGGGCAAATTCTCTGCGGTCAGTTGCGTTACCGCGATGCAGCAGCCAATGGCCTGAAATTGTTGGCAGCGGGGTTGAGAGTGCCGACGGTTTTCCGTTAATGCCGATAGGGATGCTCCCTGAGCTGCCTTCTATAATGTTGGTGCAGCCTAACTTTAGGAACACGAGTGGTGAGCAGTCCCATTGAGCAGCGCAAGGCCGAGCACCTCGAGCTTTGTATTCAAGGTGATGTCAGTCATCAAGAAGTCACCACCGGTTTCGAGAAGTATCGCTTTCGCCATTGTGCCCTGCCCGAACTGGACTTTGCCGAGATTGATCTGAGCGTCGAGTTTTTGGGCTGGCGACTCGCTGCCCCCCTGCTGATTTCCTCCATGACCGGTGGCACCCCCCAAGCGGGAGACATCAATCGCCGTTTAGCCCGGGTGGCGCAACAAAAGGGAATTGCTATGGGTGTTGGTTCCCAGCGAGTGCTGCTGGAGCATCCAGAGGTGGCGACCACGTTTGCCATTCGTCAAGAGGCACCCACTATCCCCCTCTTAGCCAATCTTGGCGCGGTGCAGTTGAACTATGGCTGTGGCGTCAATGAATGCCAAAAGATTATTGATCTCCTAGAGGCGAATGCCTTGATTTTGCACCTCAATCCCCTACAAGAGGCCGTCCAAACGGGGGGCGATCGCAACTTCAAGGGACTGTTGACGAAAATTGGTGTTCTCTGCCGTGCCCTACCGGTGCCGGTGATTGTTAAGGAAGTGGGCAATGGTATCAGTGCCGACGTGGCCAAGCAACTCGTGGAGGTGGGAGTAGCCGCTATTGACGTGGCTGGTGCAGGGGGAACCTCTTGGGCTAAGGTGGAAGCAGCGCGTGCTCAGGATGGGCGTCAGCAGTACCTCGGAGAGGCCTTTGCCGAATGGGGCACGCCTACGGCGCAGTGTCTGGAGCAAATTCATCCTGCCCTACCAGATACGCCCCTAATTGCCTCCGGCGGACTTCAAAATGGCATTGATGTGGCCAAGGCCCTTGCCCTCGGTGCTAGTCTTGCCGGTTTAGCGCGCCCCTTTTTGCAGGCCGCCCATCAATCAGAGGAGACACTTGCGCAACGCATTGATTTTATCCTTGAGGAATTGAAAACCGTGCTGTTTTGTACCGGCAGTGCCACTCCCCAAGCCCTCTATCAGCGTCGCTGTCTCGAAAGGATCTAGCGGGGGTCTTCAAGGATCGTGCGCAGCCACGGGGGCGGATCCGGAATCGGATTGCCCAATCGCTCCAACAGTGTCCATGCCAAAATATGCACCACTAAGGCATACACCGTGGACTGGAAAAAGACAAGTAGCAGTGCCACGACTTGGATCAGGGTCACCGTTGGCTCCAGCAGCAGGTTGAGGTTGACCAGCACCCAATCAATGAAATTCGTGACCTGCTGATTGAAGTAAATCCAGAGGTTTTCCCCGAGCAGAATGGACACAAGACTAATCTGAAAGAAAAATCCTGCGGTGCCAATCACAGCGCCACTGAGAATCGAGCGTCCCCAGCTCTCTTTTTTTGCCCAACAGCCGCCAAAAATCACCCCCATCATGCCGTGGGGCAAGAGAAATTGCAGACTGCGGGGTGGCCCCATCAACACAGAAAGGAGCAAGGCACTGACAATCGCCGCCATCCAAGCCGCTCGGCGGTTCCAGCGTAAATACACCAAGGCAATGGGAATTGGAAAAAATAGGCGCAAGACTGGACCAATGGGCAAATAAAAGTTAATCACCCACAGCAGGGCAGCGGTACTGGCAAGGAAGGCTGTTTCTGTGATCACCAAGGTGCGCTGAATTTGCGATCGCCCCAAGGCTTGGGACTGCTCAGGGGGCACAATGGCTTCGACGTCGGGAAAATCATCCTCTAGGGAATCCGTTGGGTTCATTGATTGCAGATAACCTTTTTTCTCTACACTCTAGCAAGCTTTACTGCCAGCTCTCAAACTGGATATAGCGCCCTGAAAAATCCTTTGCTGAAAGTTAGAATCGGGGGTAAGGTATTCCTATCAAACTTGCATGTTAATTTATGTGCCGTCTTTATGCCTATATGGGGCGCAAAACGTCCCTTGCCCATGCCTTGGTGGATGCTCCCCATTCCCTGTTGGTGCAAAGTTATCAACCCCGCGAAATGACGGCGGGACGCTTAAATGCCGATGGCTTTGGGGTGGGCTGGTATGCTGCCCGCCAAGATGTGCCCCCCTTTCTTTATCGGCAAACGCTGCCCATGTGGCATGATATTAACTTTACTGAGCATTTAAGCCGCTACATTCAATCTGCCTGTTTTTTGGCCAATGTCCGCAGTGCCACACCGGGTCAACCCGTGCAGATGACGAATACGCAGCCCTTTCGCTGGGGACGCTGGCTGGGGGTGCACAATGGATTTATCGAGAACTTTCGCCAAACCCTCTACCGCCCTATGCGCGATCGCCTGTCGGATATTTGTTACAACATTGTTGAAGGCTCTACAGACTCTGAGCACCTCTTTGCCCTGTTTTGCAATGAATTGGTGTTGAATCCGCAACTGTCACCGTTGATGGTACTGCGGCAAACACTGCAAATTGTTTTTTCCCTAGCGCAGGCAGCGCGTACCAGTGTCAGTGCCGCCATGATTCTGACTGATGGCGTCTATATTCTCGCCACCCGCTGTGCGCGGGGCACACCACCCCCCACCCTGTACTGGAGTCAGGATGCCGAGAAAATTCAACTCACCTCAGAGCCGGTAGATCAGCAAACGGAGTGGTATCTTTTACCGGAAAATAAATTGCTGTTGATGAGTTTGCAGAGTGAACCAGAAATTTACGCCTTCTGAGATATCAGTGCCTTTTAATCCCTTTGATCGGGGAGCTTTTTGGCAAGCCTTTCAGAACCAGCGGCAATTTACACTCCAACTTGTGGCTGAGTTGAGCGAGGCCGTCCTTTGTGCGCAGCCCCATCCCCTCTATAGTCCCGTGGGGTGGCATTTGGGACACATTGGCTACACAGAAGCTTTTTGGCTCTTGCCGGAATCCTCAGGGGTGAGCGATCGCGATCGCTATTGGTATGCCGCCGATGGCCGACCCAAGGCCGAACGACAGCATCTACCGCCGCGTGGCCAGCTACTTGACTACTTAGCAGAGATTCGCCAAAAGACGGGCGATCGCCTCTACAGTCTTAGCGACGAGCAGTGGCAACGGGAAGTCCGTCTCTGGTGGTGGATTTTGCAGCATGAAGCCCAACACAGTGAAACGATGCAAATGGTGCTGGCGATGCAGGGGATTTTCACCACCTTACCCCCTCTCCTATCGTCGCCTCAGTCTTGGCAACGGATTGCCGCTGGCAGTTATGTCATTGGCAGTGAAGACCTCTTAGCCCTTGATAACGAGCAGCCAGTCCAGAGTGTCGAACTACTTCCTTTTATGATTGATGCGGCACCGCTGACCTGGCGGGAATTTCTCACCTTTGTGGAAGCGGGTGGTTATCAGCGGCGGGAATGGTGGTCCAGCAGTGGTTGGGAATGGCGCGAAGCAGAGGGGATCACAGCACCCTTTTACCCCGTTCCTGAGGATTTGGACTTACCTATGTGGGGACTCAGTTTCTATGAGGCTGAAGCCTATGGCCATTTCCAAGGCAAACGTCTCCCCAGTGAACGGGAATGGGAGATTGCTGCTCAGCAGGGACTCTTGAATCAGGGCTACGTTTGGGAATGGACGCAAAGTCCCTTTGCCCCCTATCCGGGGTTCCAGAGCTATCCCTACCGGGGGTATTCTGCCCCCTACTTTGATGGCGAGCATTTTGTCCTAAAAGGCGGTAGTCACTGGACGCGCCCCATTCTCAAGCGACCCTCATTTCGCAATTGGTATAGCCGCACCACCCGTGAGGTGTTTGCCGGCGCCCGCTATGTTCAACTAGAAGCACTCCCGATTGAGTCTGAGGCCTAGATCTGGGTGAAGTGGGTTAATTTTGTGCCCAAGTTCCCCGTGATCCTGTGATCCTTTTCACGGGCACTCTCCTTAGGCTTCGCCAGAATCAGACTATCAACTATCCTCTTGCGAGGCATCTTATGAGAAACATTGAAGCTGAGCAAACGAAGCACCGTTCCTCAGTAAAGAAAGTTTGAACAAGATGCCCCCCAAGCAATGAGTCCGACTCAAACTCCCTAAACTAGGGACAAGGGCATAGGGGCGTTTTGATGTCAATTGCTGAGGAATTCCGCCAACTGCAAACGCGACTCTTGGAGTGCTGGGACGGGACAGAAACGTTTATTCCTGAACTACCCAAGGGTCCCGGCGGCATTGAGCGCGATATTGTGGTGGTGCCTTCCCTGAGCTTTCCCCAACCGGAGCTGGCCAAGATCACCGGCTACACCCACTACGAGGAGCGGCAACTCTATACGCTGATCCAGTTGCGGAATCCGCGTACCCGCATGATCTACGTGACGTCCCAGCCGCTGCACCCCAGCATTATTGACTATTATCTGGATTTACTCCCCGGCGTACCCAGTTCCCATGCCCGCGATCGCCTGCTGCTGCTGGCCACCTACGATCGCTCCGATAAACCCTTGACTGCGAAAATTTTAGAGCGGCCTCGCCTTTTGGAGCGTATTCGTCAAGCCCTGCGTCCCAACCAAGCCTACATGGTGTGTTTTAACTCCACCCCTTTGGAGCGGGAACTGGCGGTACGCTTAGGCATTCCCCTCTACTCGACGGATCCCGACCTCCTCTACTGGGGAACCAAGGCGGGCAGTCGGGAACTTTTTGCGGCCGCAGGCATTCCCCATCCGATGGGCAGCGGTTTTTTGCAGGGGGTACCGGAACTGGTGCGCGCGATCGCTCACCTCCAAGAGAAATCTCCTGAACTGCAACGGGTGGTGGTGAAACTCAATGAGGCTTTTTCCGGAGAAGGCAATGCTCTTCTTGATCTGCGCCCACTGCGCCCCCTTGGCAGCCCACACACCCCCGATCATCTACAACGGATTGAAAATAGCCTAGAGGAGATGGTCTTTCAGGCGCCTAATGAAACTTGGCTCTCCTATCGGCAGCGATTTATGGATCTGGGTGGCATTGTCGAAGCCTTTGTGGAAGGGACAGTCAAGCGATCGCCCAGTGTCCAAGGCTGTATTACCCCCAAAGGCAGTGTTGAAATCGTCTCCACCCATGAACAGTTACTCAATGCCCCCACAGGTCAAATTTTCATTGGCTGTGAATTTCCCGCCCATGCCGACTATCGCCAACAACTCCAAGAATTGGGGCAAAAGGTAGGGACGTACTTGGCACAGCAGGGGGTGATCGGCTGTTTTGGTGTGGACGTTGTTGCAACCCAGACAACAGCAGGGTGGGAGCTTTACGCCATTGAAATTAACTTGCGCAAGGGTGGTACTACGCACCCCTTTATGACCTTAAAATTCCTCACCGATGGCCACTATGAGCTAGCCTCTGGACTGTTTTACAGCAAGCACCGCCGTCCCAAGTATTACATTGCCTCCGATAACCTCTGCCAACCCCACTATCGGGGTCTTTTGCCCAATGATCTCTTAGATATGATTGCCCGCTACCATCTCCACTTTGACTCCAGCACCGAAACGGGCACTGTCTTTCACCTCATGGGGGCACTCTCGGAATTTGGTAAGCTGGGTCTCGTCAGTATTGGCAACACCCCCGAAGAAGCCCAAGCCATCTACAACCAGACCATTGGCGTTCTCGATGCTGCGGCGCTATAAGTCTCTCATGTGCCCACCCCCCGCATAGACAGGGGTCTGAGAATCTCGCTACAATTGGCAACGTTCACTGTGAAGAGCAGCCTGTAGGGAAAATCCAGTGCAAGTCTGGTGCTGTGCCGCAGCTGTGATGGGGAACCCCCCTCAGCCAGAATGCCTACTTGCTGTGGTTCACTCTGTTTGCCTGCGTCGCACGGGCATGGAGTTTCAATGTGGTTGTTACGCTCAACGATTCCATTCTCAATCCCCTCGGTTTTAGCCTCGATTTACCCCCTCTCCCCCAATCTCGACCGCTTTTACTCGTCGGTCATGGGACGCGCGATCCGGAAGGTCGCCAAGCATTTTTGGACTTTGCCCAAGCCTATTATCAACTGGATCCCTGCCGGCCTGTTTTTCCCTGTTTTCTGGAGTTAACGGAACCCTCGATTTTTGAGGTGCTCAGCCAGTGTGCTGCCGCAGGCCATACAGACTTGTCAGTGCTACCAGTTTTACTCTTTGCTGCTCGCCACAATAAGTTTGACGTTACCAATGAGTTGGATCGGGCGCGGCGGGCGTTTCCGCAATTGCGCTATCACTATGGCCGCCACTATGGTATTGCCCCCGAAATTTTAACCCTGTGGCGATCGCGCCTTGAACGCTTGGACTCACCAGAATTTAATCCCCAAGGCATTGGCCGCGAAGAAACCGTTCTCCTAGTGGTGGGACGCGGCTCCAGTGATCCCGATGCCAATGGCGATGTCTTTAAGCTAGCCCGCATGCTCTGGGAAGGCAGTGGCTACAAAACCGTTGAGGTCTGCTTTATTGGCATTACCCATCCCCGCCTACCCGAAGGATTTGGGCGGGCGAATCTTTACCAGCCCCGCCGCGTCATTGTCCTGCCCCACTTCATGTTTACAGGGGCACTAGTCAAGAAAATCTATACCCTTACCGCAGAAGCCCAAGCCGCCTATCCCAGTGTTGAATACGTGAACCTACCGGAAATTGGCCTGCATCCGCAACTATTTTATCTCACGCGGCAGCGGGAAATTGAAACCCATACGGGGCAGGTGGCCATGAACTGTGAAGCCTGCAAATTCCGCTTGGTGGCAGGCCATAGCCATCATCACCACCATCATCAGGATCATGAGCACCCCTCCCACAGCCATGATCACGGGGGTCATCACCCTCACCACCATCACCATGGATCAACCGTGGACTTGGATCACTTGCCCAGTTACCACCAACGCATTTGGCAAGTTCCCTAAGCATCGCTCCCCAGCGAAAATGTTAGAGTAAATGATGACTGCTACTCTTTCTCAAGCTTAGATAGGGCTTGTCTATGCGTATTAAATATCCTCCCCAGACGGTTGACCGGGTGTTAATTTTTGATACCACCCTGCGGGACGGTGAACAGTCGCCCGGTGCTTCCCTAAATGTGGATGAAAAACTGGCGATCGCCCGTCAACTGGCGCGACTGGGGGTGGATATTATTGAAGCAGGCTTTCCCTTTGCCAGTCCCGGTGACTTTGAGGCGGTGCAGCGGATTGCTGAAACCGTGGGCACCGAAACGGGGCCAGTGATCTGTGGCTTGGCTCGTGCCACCCGCCAAGATATTGAAGCAGCCGCAAAAGCCCTCAAACCCGCCTACTATCCGCGGATTCACACCTTTATTGCCACCTCGGATATCCACCTAGAGTACAAACTGAAGAAAACCCGCGCTGAGGTACTGGAAATTGCCCCCGAAATGGTGGCCTATGCCAAGTCCTTTGTGGATGATGTTGAGTTTTCCCCTGAGGATGCCGGGCGTTCGGATCCTGAGTTTCTCTATCAAGTTTTGGAACGGGTGATTGACGCCGGTGCCACAACAATTAACATTCCCGACACGGTGGGTTACACCACCCCCGCCGAGTTTGGCGCCCTGATCAAAGGCATCAAGGAAAACGTGCCGAATATTGATCGTGCCGTCATTTCAGTCCATGGTCACAACGACTTGGGCTTGGCCGTTGCCAACTTCCTCGAAGCAGTCAAAAATGGGGCACGGCAACTGGAGTGTACGGTTAACGGCATTGGGGAGCGCGCCGGCAATGCTGCCCTTGAGGAATTGGTGATGGCTCTCTATGTGCGGCGGCAGTACTTCAATCCCTTCCTAGGCCGTCCCCCCGAATCGGAAGCACCCCTGACCAATATCAACACCCGCGAAATTTACAAAACCTCCCGCTTGGTCTCCAATCTAACGGGCATGCTGATTCAGCCCAATAAGGCGATCGTCGGTGCCAACGCCTTTGCCCACCAATCAGGCATTCACCAAGATGGCGTCCTCAAGCACAAGCAAACCTATGAAATCATGGATGCCCAACTCATTGGCCTTGCCGATAACCAAATTGTTTTGGGTAAACTCTCTGGTCGCAATGCCTTTGCCACCCGCCTGCGCGAGCTGGGCTTTGAACTCAGTGAAACGGAACTCAATAAGGCGTTTTTGCGCTTTAAGGAACTGGCCGACAAGAAAAAAGAAATCACTGACTGGGATCTAGAAGCTATTGTTAAAGATGAAACCCAAGCCATTGATGTTCAAGGCTACCAGCTGGAATTTGTGCAGGTCTCCTGTGGCGATCGCGCCCGCCCCACCGCCACCGTAACCATCCGTCTGCCCAGTGGTGAGGAGCTGACAGATGCCGCTATTGGCACAGGCCCTGTGGATGCCGTCTATCGTGCCATTAACCGCGTGGTGCAAATTCCCAATCGCCTCATTGAGTATTCCGTGCAGTCAGTGACCGCGGGAATTGATGCCATCGGCGAGGTGACCATTCGCCTGCAACACGGGGATCGCATTTACTCGGGCCATGCCGCCAATACAGATATTATTGTTGCTTCGGCTCATGCCTATATGAATGCCCTCAATCGTCTCTATCGCGGGCTCCAGCAGCAACGCCTCCACCCCCAGACCGCTGAGGTTCATGGTGGAACCACTCCCTAAGCCCCTTGAGCACCACGGCATCTACCCCTGCCCCATTTGCCGCCATGGCCAAATTGCCCCAATGGTGCTCATGGAAACCCATGCCTGTAACTTTTGCCGCCACATTTTTACCCTTAATTCTGAGCGCCAAACGGCTCGCCTTGAAGATGGGGCGATCGCTTTTCGCTGGCAGTGGACGGGTACAGGCTGGCGATCGCTCCACCGCCCCTCTTCTCAGGTCACCGTTGTTGGCCTTGTGTTAGCTATTTTGCTCATCATTTTACCGCCAACCCTCATCTGGCTAGCCTATGCCCTGTTTCCGCCCCTAGAAGCAGGAGTTTGGCGCTGGCTTCCCCTTCTTTGGACCGGCCTCACCTTAGCTGCCCATGCCCTACTCTTTGGGCCTGTTTTAATGGCTATTTTGTCCCCCGAAAGGGAGATGTGAGACCTTAGACAGCGAGGGGTGCCACCGCTGACTCAGCAGCACTGTTCTGATAACCTCTGAAATCTCGGTGGTTGACAGCTACACCATTGACGACAATCCCAAGCAGCTTTTGCTGTAAGCTCAGATCACAAGCCTGCAGTGCCTGAGCAAAAGCTTCGCGTCGCGTTTTCTTTAACCGCACAACCAAGAGCGCCCGCTCCACCGCTGCCAGAACCCGATGCGCCTCCGCAGCAGCCAAGATCGGCGGCACATCCAGAATCACGCAGTCAAAGGTGTCCTTAGCGCCCTCCAAGAAATCAAACCACCGCGCAGAACTCAGCAGTATCATCGGCTCTTGCTGAACCTGACCCGCCGTCAGTACCCAGAGTCTTTCCGCACGATTTGCCAAAAGACTGAACCAGTGGGGAAAAGGCATTTCCCCTTGCAACAACTCCCCTAGGCCTGCAACATTGGGAATGCCAAGTCCTTGATGCATGCTGGGCTGACGCAAATTGGCATCCACCAGTAAGACCCGTTTTCCCATCGCCGCTGCTGCAACCGCAAGGTAAATCGCAAGGGTCGTTTGCCCTTCTTTGCCCGCTGTACCCGTTATTGCCAAAGAGCGCGGCAATCCCAACGACTCTAGCTGCGTCAACAGGAAGTAAAAACTTTCCCTAAAAGCAGGTGTGGCACTCGGCAAACGGTGCTGCAATCCCCAGAGCGTCAACGGTGTTTCTAGGCGACTAAAGGCCAATTGATCAAATGTCTTCGTCAGAGGAATCTCGCCAAGAATCGGCAAGGGAGTTTGTTGGCGAATTTGCTCCACTTCTAGGAAGCGATCATCCAACCAATCGAGCACTAGAGCCAAGAATAGCCCCGACACTCCCCCCAGCATCAAAGCTATCACCAGTGCCCGTAATAAACGCTGGGTTACCTGATATTCTTCCTTGTTGTCAATATCTGAGAGGACTCGCCATGTGAAGTCTCGTTGCGCAATCTGCAGTTGGAGGGACTGTCGAGTTTGCAGTAATAACCTCAGAGATTCCTGTGCTGCTGCAAAACGTTGCTCAATCTTGCGGTAAGGATTGGCAAGGCGTATTACTCGCGATATCTCTGCCTCGGTGGCCTGAATTTGGTTGCTTAATTCAGCATCCGCCCTCCGCAGCGCTTCAAGCTCAATTCTGGTCTCTATGTACTTCTCGATTAGAGATTCAGAAACGGCACTTTGATAACCAATCAGCGTTTCGGGTTGACGAACTTGATCCTGATTTCTAATCGTAATCTGTCGCGCTTGCTGCCTAGCCTGCTCTAGCAGTAGTCGCTTTTCTTCCTGTAGCACTTGCACCGTCGGTGAGTTTTCATTCACCTTGGCCTGCTCCCCAGCTAGCTTGGTTTCCGTTTCTGTTAATTTTATTAGCAACTCCTGATAGCTTTGAGAAGCAGCTAGATTGGCAGCAGCAAGTGCCTCAGCAGGAGACAACCTTAACTGTCCTTCGAGGGAGTTAAACGTTGCCTGAGCCGACTCCAGTTTTACTCTATTTTCATTTCTTGCAGAGATCAAATTATCCAAAAGGCTAAGATACGTTTCAAGATCGCTGCTGCCAGAGGCCGCAGAGTTAAACTGGGAAGCAACTAGGTCAGGTCGTACTACCCGATTCTGAAAGCGAAATTGGTTAAGTTGATCCTCCAGATCATCAATTTGACTCAGGGTCTTCTGAATTTCTTGGTTAACATAGCGCAGATTATCCGCTATTTGATCCTGCTTTTCCTTTTCACTAAATCTTTTTAATTCTTCAACAAGGATTCCTAGGAGTGATTCTATCTTTTCTTTTTCTCTTGCAGAAAATTGGATTTCTATAATCTTTTGACTTGACTGATCTAGTAGTCTATTACCTGAGGTTAGTTTCGCTGGCTGGATTTTCAAGGATCCAATAAAAGATTGATACGAATATTGTTTTGGATCTAGATCAGGATTTTCTACTAAAAATTTCTCATAAATTGGACGCAAAACAATGTCGCTATTGAGTACCTGAACCAAAGTTCCCACATCACCTTTTGTTTCACCTGACAAAAGGGGCAGGGATATTGGAGCAAGCTGACGGAGTGACTCTAAAGATGCTCCTGGCCGAGCGCCTGAGGATTGGATAGGTTCAACCTGCACCAACACAGAGTGTCGATAGCTTCTCAAAAAGAGGTAAGAGTATCCCAAAAAGCCAATTGAGACTAGCGCACCTGCCAATATGCCAACTGCTGAGCGCCGCTTCAGCCCGCGAAGTACTTGATCAATGGTCACTTTATCAATTGGCTGCGGCTGCCACAAACTTGCCCGAGCGGCTTCAGAGGGCAAAGACAGATGGTTATTTTCACTTGACATAGGGCAAACTCAACTCGTTAGATACCATAGTACTCACGATACCAGTGGACAAATCGCTGTACGCCTATCTCAACAGGAGTTGTGGGTTCGTAGCCTGTGTCTGCCCTAAGTTCGAGCACATTCGCGTAGGTATCGGGGACATCGCCCGGTTGCAGAGGCAGAAGATTTAACTGCGCTTTCTTCCCAAGATAGGTTTCTAAGAGTTCAATATACCGTAGGAGTTCGACGGGGCGGTGGGCACCAATGTTGTAAACACGCCAAGGTGCGAGACTAGTGGCCGGATCAGGATTTTCGCCACTCCATGAAGGGTTGGGTGTGGCAGGTCGATCCAGCACCCGTAGAATCCCCTCGACAATGTCATCAATGTAAGTAAAGTCGCGGCGATGCTTACCATAGTTAAAGACAGGCAACGGTTCATTATTCAAAATGGCTTTCGTAAACTTAAAGAGTGCCATGTCGGGGCGCCCCCATGGGCCATAGACGGTAAAAAAGCGCAGTCCAGTAGTGGGCAGGTCATAGAGGTGGCTGTAGGTATGTGCCATCAGTTCATTGGCTTTCTTGGTGGCCGCATAGAGACTCAAGGGGTGATCAACATTATCGTGAACCGAAAAAGGCAGTTTTTTATTGGCACCATAGACGCTTGAGGTGCTGGCATAGACGAGATGCTCTACCTGATGGTAGCGACAGGCTTCCAAAATGTGGATAAAACCTACAATATTACTGTCAATATAGGCCAAGGGATTCTCAATCGAGTAGCGTACACCCGCTTGCGCTGCTAAGTGGATGACCCGTTGGGGGGTAAAGTCTCTAAAGAGTTGGTTCACCCCTGTACAATCTACGAGGTCAATTTTTCTGAATACAAATTGATCACCTGCCGTGAAAGGGCTGAGTCGCTCAAGGCGAGCTTTCTTAAGGTTGACATCGTAGTAGTTGTTCAGATTATCGAGACCAATCACGCGATCGCCCCGCTTAAGTAGTTCCAGTGCTACTGCATTGCCAATAAACCCAGCAACACCCGTCACCAAAATATCCATCTTGATTCCTCAAATGACAAAAAGTAGCTAAAGGCGGCCGTCCACATCTTCCTTCGATAATACCCACTTCACATCATAAAGAACTCCCGGTGTTTTCAAGAGAGCACGAATGCCAGTACTACCCATTTCATGAAACTGCTGGTGGGCAACAGCAATAATGATTCCGTCCCACTGATGAGATAACTCTTCAATAAGGGAAATTCCATATTCTCTCTTGGCCTGTTGGGGATCTACCCAAGGATCGTAAATATCAACCCCTAGGCCATAACTTTGCAGTTCTTTGATAATGTCAACGACACGTGTGTTGCGTAAATCGGGGCAATTTTCCTTAAAGGTTAGTCCCATAACAAGTACACGAGCATTAGGTAAGTCAATTCCCTTTTTGACGAGTAACTTCAGAAATTGCGCTGCTACATAAAAGCCCATGTTATCGTTGATACGGCGACCAGCCAGAATCAGTTCAGGGTGATAATTGCAAGCTGCTGCTTTGTAAGTTAGATAGTAGGGATCAACACCAATACAGTGGCCACCGACCAATCCCGGACGAAAGGGCAAGAAATTCCATTTTGTGCTTGCAGCAGCTAACACTTCTTCTGTATCAATGCCCAATAGGTGAAAAATAATAGATAGCTCATTCACAAAAGCAATATTAATGTCTCGTTGAATATTTTCAATTACTTTTGCCGCTTCGGCCACTCTAATCGAGCTTGCCTTGTGTGTTCCCGCTGGAATAATTGATGCATATAGGCGATCAACTAAATCAGCAACTTCAGGTGTTGAACCAGAGGTAACTTTTTTAATTGTGGTTAAACGATGATTATGATCCCCCGGATTTATTCGTTCAGGGCTATAACCAACAAAAAAATCTTGATTAAATTTTAGTTTGGATTCCTGCTCAAGGATGGGAACACAAACTTCTTCTGTTACACCCGGATAAACAGTAGATTCGTAGATAACTATAGACTGAGGTGATAAAATCTGACCAACACTCTTGGAAGCTTTTCTTAAAGGTTCAAGATCTGGAACTTTGTAATAATCTATTGGAGTGGGAACAGAAATAATAAAAATATTACATTTTCTTAAATCTTCGAGATAGGTTGTGTACATTAGCAAGGAACACGCTTGCAAATCAGTGTCACTGACTTCTCCTGTTCTGTCATATCCCTGCTTAAGTTCAGCGATACGTTGGCTATTAACATCATAACCAATAGTATAGTACTTCTTGCCAAATTCAACGGCCAAAGGAAGACCAACATAACCTAAGCCAATCACAGCAATCTTAAAAGTATCAGAAAAATTAAGCATCATGCACTCACCTTCGCTAATTTCGGCATCTTTCACTTTTTTGAAAAGAGTTGCAATATCCTAATAAAACTAACATGAACTGAGCAATTTGAGGTATTGAGCATTAATCTTTTTGACATCAAATAAGTCCAAAGCCATTTGATAGCTATGATACCCCATTGAAGGAATCAAACTAGGTTGTTCAATAAATTTCCGCATTGCAGTTATCAAGGCATTCACATCCCGAGGCGGAATAAGGTAACCATTATAGCCGTCAATAACCGTTTCACGGCAGCCTGGCACGTCCGTAGTAATCACTGGTCGACCCATAGCCATTGCTTCTTGCGTACTGCGGGGAACACCCTCACGGTAGGAAGGTAAGACAAACACACTAGTACTGGGTAGATACTCTTTGATATTAACAAAGCCAAACCACTCAACTATACCAAGCTCTGTAAATTCCTTAATTTGTGCTTCAGATAAGCTCCCCGGATTGCTATCTAGTCCACCAATTAACCAAAATCGAACTTGAGGATACAGAGCTTTTAAGTATTTAGATGCCTCTAAAAACTCTAATACTCCTTTTTCAATGAGTAATCTTGCAACTAAAGTAAATGTTAATGGACGAGAAAAAGGCTCGCAATACGACCATTCTTGAAGATTAACGCCTGTCCCTTTAATGATTAAAGTTTTACAAGGATTTAGGCCACATGCTTGAGTAATTTCATGACAGTCATCTTTATTTTGAAAGATAATTTTATCCGCAATAGGTAAGCATATCCTGTATAAAAAAATGAGAATGATCTTCAATTTTTTTGATTTTAATTGATGGTCAGGAGTAAATGCATAACCTAAGCCCGTGAATAATGCAGAGCGGAATTTTATACCAACAAATCTCGAGGCTAGTAATCCCCAAATAATTGGCTTCGAGCTAATAGCCAAGAGACTATCAGCATTAATTTTTTTTATTGTTTTAATAATAGAGAAGAGAGATTTAATTTCTTGACAAGGATTCATGCCATTACGAACAAGGTAAAAATGATGACATATGGCACCTATTTCACTTAGTTTTGAAATTTCTGCTTCTGTATAATCTGGAGCTAAACAATGAACCTCAGCACCTGTATGAATTAACTCTAAAATCAAATCTCTTCTGAAATTAATTAACATCTGAGCATTGTTGCAAAGCAATATCAATGACAACCCATCTAGCTTGGGTATTCCATAGTGATCTTTGATTGCCATCTTAAATAAAAGGATACATGCGATAGGGTAACCACGCGAAAGCATGATCAGCAAATTGCAGCCATACCCATAATACTAAAAAACTGTAACCAAGTACTAGAAGCATCCATCGATAAAATATTTCTCGGCTTTGAGTGAGAAAGAGGTAGGGCAAATTTCCTAGAACATAGATCTGAATAGGTATTAGGTACAGCGCAAGGCGATCGGCAGCAGTTGAAGAACCTGTTAGCAAGAGTGCAAAAGAAAAAATAACTAGCCAAGATAAAGCAAGATAAACTTTTGAAGAAGTTCTAAAGAAATTATGCCCTGTATAGTATTCGATTAAAAAAATAGTTGCAGGTAAGAGATTCATGGATAGTCGAATTAAAGCACCTGAAGATGACATTCCTGCTCCGATATAGCTAACTAAAAATTTATCGCTGATGCTAGTAATTGCAATTGCACCAGATAGAGCTATCAATAATAATGCTGACACAAGTAGAATATTAATTATTTTTCCTGTTTTTAGTGCGTCAAATAAAAACATTAATATCGGCACTAATATCAGAAATATTGCTGTCTTATGAAACAGTAATGCCAAAATAAAAAACAGAATTGAATTTATTTTTTTATTGGATTCTAATGCCATTAACGCTAGTAGCTCTAAAGCGATCGCTCCTGCTTGGCGAGTATAGCCCATTGCTACAACAGTCGTTAAGTATGGGAAAGCAACTGTTAAACCCAAGTAAGGATTTTTCAGTTTTTGACAAAAAGCAAATAAACAGCTTGTGTAAATCACTGCAACACATAAGTTTACAAAATAAATTTCCTGATTAAGGGCAGCAGCAATCTTATTAATCCAGTGATAGGCAGGGTCACCAAGTAGGGCTTCAAAGCCTACCCATGGCTGATATCTAGAAGCTTCTAATATATCTATATACGTCAACCAGTCTCCACCAACTTCAAATCTCAGACCAATAAAAGCGACATAAATACTAAAAAGAAATACCCAATACCACTTCGGCATTTCTATAACCGATGGTGTTAGCGTGAGTAAGAAAACAAAGAAATAGGGAAACATATGCTAGGGCTAGATATTCAGAAACAGCGCTCTAACCATGACTGAAACATTAATACTTCCCATAGTTGTCCTGCCCAGTTGCGTTTTCCTGTTTGATGCTCCTGCCAGTATTGCCAAACAAGGTCAGGGTGTAGGTAGCCCTCCTGCTGAAGACGGGTTGGGTTCAATAAAGTTGCTCCCCAATCTCGCAGTTCAGAACGTAACCACTGAGCTAGGGGAATGCCAAATCCCATTTTAGGGCGTTCAATCAAGGGCGGCGGGACATAGCGATACAAAAGTTTACGGAGTACCTGCTTGCCCTGTTGCTGTCTGATTTTCATCTCAAGGGGGAGTGTCCAAGCAAACTCAACAATTCGATGATCTAGAAAAGGAATACGGGTCTCAAGACTCACTCCCATGGCGGCGCGATCGACCTTGACAAGGATATCATCGGGAAGATATGTCAAAAGATCAAGTGCCATCATATAGGATTCAAAAGGCAGTTGATGGCTCAGTTGGTCAAGCTTTTCTTGGATTAATAATGGTTCTTGACTATTAAGGACGAACTGGGAAGGTAAATCAATCAGTGATAGAAAAGAAAGATAGACTTCTTTGTCAGAGGTCATTTCACAGAGCTTAGCCAGCTTAGCGATTTTATCCCCTATGGTTGTATATCTTAAATTCTGAGGCAGAAAGATACTAAGTCCCCCAAAAAGCTGATCCCATTGTCTAGGGGATAGTTTTTTCAGCAAAGATGCAAGGGTGCGGCGCACTGGTTTCGGCAAGCGTTCTATTTTTCCCAAAATCGCAGGGGTCAAAAGGTACCGCACGTATCCGCCAAATAGTTCATCCCCCCCATCACCGGACAAGGCAACTGTCACCTCTTGGCGCGCAATCATTGACACAAGATGGGTAGGGATTTGAGAGGAATCAGCAAAGGGTTCGTCGTAAAGGTGGGTAAGTTTGGGAATGACATCCCGCGCCTCTTGACCTGTAAGGTAATATTCAGTGTGATCGGTACCCAAGTGTTGGGCAACTGCTTTAGCATATTGGGCTTCGTTATAGGCATCTTCATAGAAGCCAATGCTAAATGTTTTAACGGACTGGGAAGAAAGGCTTTGCATCAAAGCCACAACTGTTGAGGAATCGACGCCCCCGGACAAAAATGCGCCTAGGGGAACATCTGCTAAGAGCTGCCCTTTGAGACTTTGACACAAAAGACGCTCTAATTCAGTTGCTGCTTCGTCCTCTGTTCCTTGAAAAGGCTGGGCAAGCCCTTTAGCAATAACGCTTTCCAATAACCAATAGGCTTGGGGTGTGCCTTGAGTATTGGGGCTGAGGGCTTCAGCAGGCCACTGGAGATAGGTACCTGCTGGTAACTTCCAGATATGTTCATAGATGCTGTAGGGAGCAGGAATCCAACTGTAGCGGAAATACAGCGCTAAGGCATCGCGATTAATCAAGTTAGCAAAGGCTGGGTAAGCCCGAATCGCTTTGAGTTCTGAGGCAAAAACCAAGGCTCCATTGACCCAACCGTAGTAGAGGGGCTTTTCACCAATGCGATCTCTAGCTAGGGTTAATGTACGAGTCTTGCGATCCCAGAGGGCAAGGGCAAACATGCCAACTAGCTTTTCTAGGGCTGTGGTCACGCCCCAATGGCTAAAAGCCGCCAGTAGCGTCTCGGTATCGGAATGTCCGCGCCAAGGGGGGGCTGCACCAAGCGCTGTTAACTCCTGACGCAGTTCAAGGTGGTTGTAAATTTCACCATTAAAGACGAGGACATAACGGCCACACGCAGAAGCCATCGGCTGATGTCCTGCGGGGGAAAGATCAAGAATTGCTAGACGACGGTGGCCTAGGGCGATACCTGCCGCCTCATCTATCCAGACTCCCTCATCATCAGGGCCGCGATGGGAAAGGGTGCCATTCATCTTGCGGATAGTTGCTGCCCAGTCACCTAAAAAGGCAGCGTTGAGAAAACCAACTAGGCCACACATAGTCTATTCATAAAATTTCGGTATCTCCACCTTCTTATAGCCTAATGCCGTCCAGAATGGAGGACTATCTGAAAATTGAATATTTTCTAATCCAGCTTCCTCAAGCATGTGTTGAATCTCTAATTTTGAGAATCGTTTTTCTAGGGGTGTGCCAAAGCGATCTCTAGAGTCAACACACATTGTATAGAATGTTTTATCTCGATAATAACTAAGTGGTAAGCTATTTACATTGAAGCCAGCTTTTTCAAGAAGATATGATAGTCGAGCCAAAGGAAAATAGATGGCTATAGCAATCAGGTTGGTTAGAAAAATTTTTACTTTATTAGGTAGCCTAGAAATAAACAATCGGGGAAGAATAGTCATATACCACAAACACAGGTACCAAAAAGGTCGATTATCCAGTTTGTAGTAAATATACACAAGAAATGGGGCTTTTGGCTTTAGTAAGGCTACACAAGATTTAATACCTTCAAGTGTATTAGGTATATGATGTAGAACTCCAAGACAATAACCAAAATCTTGGCTGTTAGCCTGTAAATCGATGTTATCAATTGTCGTTTTAAAAAAGTTTATATTGTGGAAGTCTCTTAGCATTGATTGAGCAACTTCAATAGCATCAGATGGTTCAATACAGTTTAGTATGCCTACTCTTGGTGCGACAAACTTTGCCCAACGACCTGTACCACAACCCATATCGAAACCAACTGCATTTGGAGGTAAAATGTCCCACGGGAAAATTCTAAAGTAATCAAGAAATAATTTTTCTAATTCAGATTCACTAACTTCAAGGTGATTAAAGCTAGTCCATTCACTACCAAAACTCTCCACCACTTTAGGATCATAATTGAAAGACATTGGCTATGCTCCTCACCCAGTATAAAAAATAAGAAATGAAGGAAAGTGCGATAAACTGTAAACCAAGGATTGGAAACTGAAGTATGATTTTCGTTATAGGAAAATTATATTTATTCTTTACTTTTTCAATCAAGTAGTCTGGTAGAACTTGCCTAGATTTTAGTTGATCATTTTGCACAATATTTTCAAAAATATACATATTTATAAAATAGAACTGACATTTACAGGCTAGTTCATGAGATAAATTTTTAGGAAAATTATAGACTGTGGCGTAATCAAAAATATTATTCCAAATTTGTAAATTATCTACAAAACTGTCTATGTTTGGAATTTTAGATTGATTATTAGAATGAATGCGCCAGACCGCAACATTTTTATTGAGAAACTTTACTTTACCATGAACAGCAAGACGATATAGCGATTCCCAATCAGAACTCAGACTATTAAAAGAGTAGAAATTTATCTCTGTTGCTATTTTTTTGCAATAAATTGTTGATAAATGTTTGAAAAAGAATTTTTTGTCTGGTAGTTTCATTAGCAAATCTATTCCAGTAAGATAGTCAACATTTGGAAATGAATATCCCACCCTCTTATTTTTATTCTCATATTCTTTAAATATATTTGCAGCTACGACAACAACATCATTATCAAAGAGTCGAATGGCATCAGAAATAAAGTTATTATATATCAAATAATCGTCACCATCTAGATTTAATATATAATCACCAGTTGCGTATTGATAAAGAAGATTTCTATAGTTTTGAACACGCCCTAAGTTAGTCTTGTTTCTAACATAAGTTAGTCGAGAATCATTTATTGATTGAATGAGTTTACTAGAATTATCGGTTGAACAATCATCTCCAACAATAACCTCTAAGTTTGAATATGTTTGAGACAAAGCAGATGTGACAGCATCCAAAATAAATCTTTCCTGATTATAAGTAGGTATTATTATACTAACTTTAGGTAGATTCATTATTGGCCTCCTAATTGTTGCCAGATATTTTGATAAGATTTTACGCCTTCTTCAAGAGAGAAATACTTAATGGCTGCTGCACGACATCGTTGGCTCAAGTGTTCGTCTTGTAGTAATTCTAAAATCTCTTCAGCGGCTTTACGCATAGCGGATTCATCAAAACTTCTTAAGATAACCCCAACTTTTTCTTGCTCAATGATCTGAGTCATATCCCCAACTCCATCATTGGTTACACATGGGATGCCACTTGCTAAAAGTTCGCCGAGTTTAGTTGGACAAGATGCTATTTTAGAGAATACTGGCTTGATGAAAAATACACAAAAGTTAATGACACTCATTTTTCTAGAAATTTCTTGTGGGGATGATTCTTCAAGAATCAGGTTTTCTGTATTTATGTTTGAAAAAGCTAATTTTTGTCTAATAAAATCATGTTCACCTTTATTAAGGATATAGAAACGACTATGGGGTTTAATTATATTTATAATTTCAAAAAATTTGATTGTTTCCTCAAATAAATACCAACCCGTAACAGAGCCAATGTAGCCAATTGTTAAATAACCTTCTTTATTGTTTTTAATTCTCTCTTTAGTATTAAAAAGCTCTAAATCAGTACAGGTTCTAATACAGCTAATTGAAATACTTCGTCCTTTTATGTATTTAAAGTTCTGAATTATATCAATTGCTGCCTCAGTGAGAGAAACGGTATGATCTGCATTGAGCAAAAATTGCTTTTCAAACCATTTTGCCAAGTGATAAAGTTGACTGTTTGCAGGCCAAATACCCCCATCAACTCGCTCATCTGCCCAAAAGCCACGCATGTCAAAAATAAATTTAGTGCGTAGTAACTTTTTGAGGACTAAGGCAATTACAGAAGGAACATAGCTGCGAGCATGGACAATTTTAATCCTTCTTGTAACAGCAATAAATAAAGCTACTGTAATTCCTTGAAACAAGTCATAGGTTGTCGCCAGAGCAGAGGGAGATTTATGGTACTTTAAAGGAATCCAATGAATTTGATGGGAGTGAACTTTCTTCTGAATTCTCTGGCGCTCAAGAACATTCTGCCAATCTTTAGCCTTCTCAAAACTAATGAGGTAGATAGTGTAACTATCGCTTAGCTTTTCAAGGTAGCGCAATACTTGGGATTGGCCAAGTGGCTCTAGCAAACCATCATAGGTAATGTAGAGTACATTACTGCTCATGGGGAAACATTACATTAAGATACTGCTGGGCAATCTTTTCAACCGAGAAGTCAGCCGCTCGTTGCTTTAGGAATTCAGGCTCTGGTGAACTCATTAGGGCTTCAGTCATGGCTTTGGCTAAGGCATTGACATCGCCGACAGGAACCAGTGTACCATATTTGCCATCAGCTAGAATCTCACGCGGACTACTCGGACAATCGGTAGAGACAACAGGTAGCCCACAGGATAGTGCTTCTACGATGACATTAACAAATCCCTCATAGTTAGAGGAGAGAACAAATAGATCAGCCGTTTTATAAAATACAGCGGGATTCGGATGAAAACCCGCAAAAATGACGCGATCGCTAATGCCTAGTTGATGTGCTAACGCTCTTAGACTCTCTTCCAAATGACCTTTGCCAACTAGCATTAAGCGACTATCTGTAAAGGGTAATTGGGCAAATGCTTTCAAGAGGAGTGCGTGATTTTTTTGTTGTTTTAGATTGCCTACGCTTAGGACTCTGTATTTTTTAGGAACTCCCCACATCTGATCAACTACATTTAGCTCATCTTTACTAGGCTCAATCAGTAAGCGTCCGGGATTGTTGATAACATTAATTTTATTAAGTGGAATCTTTGCAATTTGAGACATATCTTGAGCTACACCTTGTGACACTGCAATACAAGCATCTGCTAAACGGTAGCCAATCATTGTTGAAAGACGAAGCTGTGAGTTGGTTACTATGCCCTTATCTTTGTACTGATTGGTTAGAGTAACGTGTTCAGAAATCACCACTCTTACATTAGACTGAGCTAATTTTTTAGAAAAGGGAGCAATTACTGTTAATGGCCACATAGCGCTTAAGAGAACAGATGGATTTTTAGCTTTTAAGTACTCAACAAGCTTAAAGACAGATTCAGATATTTTATGTTTATTTAAGGATTGAACTACACATAGAGACTGAACTTCCTGAAGTAGCTCACCTTGTTTTACAAGAAGTAGGAACTCAACTTGATAACCTCGTCTTATAAATTGTCTAGCTAGCCGGAGACGGACATTCTCTACTCCACCACATCGTAAATCGGGTAAAAGTATTGATACCTTCTTAACCATGTTTAACTAATTAATTTTAAAAAAAAACAAATCTTTTATAGCACTTTGCCAACCTGAATAATACTTGTAATGTCCTGATGCTAGTAATTTTATAACATATCTTATCCTATAAATATGGGGCATTGCTTGAATTTTCAACCTTTTCCTTCTTATTAACTTCTTGACTTTAACTCTAGATATTTCTCGATTAATTTTCTCCCTCATGGAGTCAGTAATTAATGGGGAGTCTATGATTGCAGCTAAGGCATCTAGCTCACTATTGAGTTGATCAAGCTCTAAGCTTGGGTCGCCATTATATTTCAGTTTATGAATAATTAAGTCAAAAGGTGTCTGTTTTTTTATCCGACTGGCTATCCAATTAGAGGTATTTTCTCCATGCCGTCTGTAAAGTTGTAAAACAGAGGGGATTACTTTTTTAACTTCTAATATATTAGATAATCTATTCAGCCAAGTATCATGGGCGTGAAATTTCGGTATTGGCAAGGCAAGATATTTTAAATGCCTTCTAATAGCCATACAGCAACCAGTTGGAAATTCTTTTTCTGAAAAACCTAGTGATAGTATTTGCCCTAGCTGAGTTAATTTTGTAGAATTTCCATCTGCCAAACAGATTTCAGCATCATTCATGTAGAGTAGATATTCAGTATTTTGCTGAGCAAAGTTGATAATGAATTCTATCTTTTCAGAAAACCATATATCATCCTGATCACTGAGAAATATAATATCCCCAGAAGTTAGTTTTAGCGCATTTTCAAAGTTACGTGCATAACCTAGATTGTGCTCATTTTGATATATTTTTACTTCAAATGGTGCATTCTTAGCAAAATCGTGTAGAATTTGCATTGTACTATCTGTTGAGCAATCATCTGAAATAACTAGTTCATCAGGTAAGCGAGTCTGACTCAAGAAACTATCTAGCTGCTCCTGAAGATACTTCTCGCCATTATAGGTGGCCATTGCAATTGAGATACGCATTGTCATAATTAATCTAGAGTTTTATAGATGCTCTTAATGAATCTCAAGAATCTTACTATGGGATGATCATTGCCCAAAATTGTTCTGATTGATTTTGAAATTGTTAGAGTTGCATCTCTATTTTTTAATGAGTAAGTCATGAGCTTTACTCTATTGATACTTGATGTTTCACGAGGTAGCTCAGGTAATCCCTGTATCCATTCTGTTGCGTAGCATTTATCTAAAAAGAGTGTGTCAGCCTTAAAATCTAGTAGCTCATTTGGCGCTTTAGCCTCTCGACCATACATGACATTCATTAATCGTTCTAAATAACTTGCGGGATGATGAAAACTTTGAACTTTATGAGATAGGTGTTCAGTGTCATAGGGAAGTTTACCACTAATAATATGGTCTTTGAGTCGTTGTATGACTACCTCTAAAGAGTCAGACCTTATCTGATCTGCCATAGAATATCCTTGACATGGTAATTTGGGCGCATGTATGGGAATGCCAATAGTCGCAATTTCTGAAATAACTGTACCACCTGTAAAGGGAAAACTATCTAAATATGCATTGTAGAGATAGGCGTTTTTGTATAAATCGTTATAGGGTAAAAACTCTATCAGCTTAACTTTTTCTAAATTTTTTTCAGAGATATATCCTTGCTGCCACCAATCTTCCTTTCCAGATTGGCCAATTATTGTGATTGTGACTTTATGATTCGCACATTCATCGAGAAGTTGGTTGATAAATAGGGGATAATTCCATCCTTGAGCAGGTCTTAGCTTTACTGCTCTAGCTATTGTCATAATGTTAAAACCTTGTTGAGTATTACTCTGGAGTTTATACTTATGCTTTACTTTTTCTAAATGAGAAATATTCAAAGGTATCCCCACTAAGTGATGTGATTGATAGTGCTTCAAAGCCTCTGTTCTGTAATAACCATAGCCACTCACTTCAAGGATACTATTGCAAATTGCATGACCATAATTAAAAACATGATCAGCATGGTTTACAAAGTAGATGTCAAAATAATGCTTTTCTTTTGAAAACCATAGTGAAATTGTTGAATGAATATCGTAATGATGGATATGGGATATGACTTTTCCTTTTGTTACCAATTCAAAGAATTGACGCTGTTTTTCTAAGTGATAGACCTTACATCTAATCTCTTCCAAAAAATTCAAGGTTTGAGGATCAATAGCTCTAGTAACGAGAACAGCAACG
The DNA here is from genome assembly GCF_031583515.1 of Thermosynechococcus sp. QS41. Lineage (NCBI taxonomy): Bacteria > Bacillati > Cyanobacteriota > Cyanophyceae > Acaryochloridales > Thermosynechococcaceae > Thermosynechococcus > Thermosynechococcus sp. QS41. The sequence goes on along the minus strand of NZ_CP134181.1, from coordinate 841,008 downwards.
TCTTGATTTTGCTTGATTTGTTCTTCAACTGTGGCCGTTAATAAGCGAGTATGCCCACCTGTTACATAGGTCTCTGTAATGACATGGATAAAGTCATGATTGACAATTACAGGCTCAAATCTACTCTTGGAAAGAGAAAGTAGTACATCTTTTTCTAATTCTAAATCTTCAGCAATTGGAACTAAGTTTTGAATGTTATAAGTCGCATAGATTTCTGCAAGCATCGCTTTTTGGTATGGATTTTTTTCTCTAAGAGCTAGCTCTCGAAGACCGTAGGCAAATTCCTTCTTTTTACTTAAAGAACAATGTTCCATATTCTTCAGAGAGATTTAAGTAAAGATATGACGTAGCTAATCTCATTAACTGAATGGTGAGGACTTATCGGTAAGCTTAGCACTTCTTGGGCAAATCGTTCCGCGATCGCGAAGGATTTTTGGCTGACATCGAGATTGGCATAGGCGGCCTGACGGTGAGGGGGAATGGGGTAGTGAATTAGGGTACCAATGCCTGCGGCGTGCAGGTTTTCCTGAAGAGTCTGGCGCTGGGGAGTGCGAATCACAAAGAGATGCCACACTGGCTCTGCCCAAGGGGGAACAAAGGGGAGTATTACGGAAGTTCCTTGTAGTTCTGTGAGGTAGAGTTGGGCTAGTTTTTGGCGGCGCTGGTTCCATTCATCGAGGTACCGCAATTTCACCCGTAGGATCGCGGCCTGTAGAGGATCGAGGCGACTGTTGACCCCTTGCACTTCATTTACATACTTAACCCGTGAGCCATAGTTCCGCAACATACGAATGCGATCGCTCAACTCGGGGTTATTGGTCGTTATAGCCCCCGCATCCCCAAGGGCACCCAAGTTCTTGCCGGGGTAAAAGCTCCATGCGACAGCATCCCCGTGGGCACCAATTCGCTTCCCTTTGTAGCGTGCACCATGAGCCTGAGCAGCGTCTTCGAGTACCCAGAGCTGATAATGGCGAGCAATCTCTAGGATTGGGTCAAGATCAGCCGGTTGACCATAGAGATGGACGGGTAGAATCACTTTGGTGTTGGCAGTGATCGCCGCTTCAATCTTGAGGGGATCAATATTGTAGGTATGGGGATCAGGCTCCACTGGCACAGGAATAGCTCCGCACTGACTGACGGCTAGCCAAGTGGCGATATAGGTGTTGCTGGGAACAATGACTTCGTCTCCATGGGTCACCCCCATTGCCCGCAAAGCAAGCACAAGAGCATCTAAACCATTACCAACACCAATGGCATAATTGGCACCGCAGTAAGCAGCCCATTCAGCTTCAAAGGCTTCTACCTCTGCACCAAGGATGTACCAGCCGGAGTCAAGCACACGGGCAACGGCAGCATCAATTTCCGCTTTGAGTTCGCGGTAGGCCGCCCCCAAGTCAAGAAAGGGAATCGTTGTCATGGCATTGAGCGCTTCTGAGCAAGGGCTAGGAATTCGTCGTAGTTGCGGATGTAATCGCTTTCATCATAGGGGGCAGAGGCTAAAACCATACACACGGCACCCGAGGAGAAGTTATCGAGGTATCGCCACATCATTGGGCAAATATACAGGCCAAAGTAGGAGCGGTTCAGGTGATAACGCTGCTTGCGATCGCCATCATCGAGGACAACATCAAAACTACCAGACATGGCCACCACAAATTGATGCAGCGCCTTGTGGGCATGGGCACCGCGATCGGCACCGCCGGGAACATCGTAGAGGTAGTACACCCGCTCGATTTTGAAGGGAATATGACGCTCTCCCTCAATAAAGGTCAGATTACCCCTTGGATCCGTAATTTTGGGGAGTTGAATAATCCGACAGTTATCTATGTGGCCAAGCATAATCAGCTACTGCTCTTTTTTAGCAACAATTACCAATTCAGCGGCAATATCGGGATACCTCTCACCTAGCTTCATAAAGGCACGTAACATCTCTGGCGTCCAACTTTCTTCTAGTTGTCGATCAGAGAGAGGCTTGAGCCAGTAGCCACCAAAAAATTCGATACTCAACCCAGCAAGAGTAAAATCACGCCGAAAGGTTTCTGGTGTATAAATCCGACGATGGCCATGATGAATGTCCTTTTCACTCATAGTTTCCTCGTGTGGAATCAATCCCATCACAACTGCTGCCTGACGATGAATTGAGCGAGCATTGGGAACAGCAGCCAGAATAACACCTGTCTTGGGAACTAGCCAGTTTCGGATCGTACTTAAGATTAGAACTGGATCATCGACATGTTCCAAGATGTGCCCCAAGATAATCACATCATAAAAGCAGGCAGGCTGAAAGTTTTCAATGAGTGAGTTGTATATCTGTAAGTCAGGAAACTGCTGACGCAAATTTTCAGCAAAAATCGTAGAGCCCTCTAATATATCAGGTTTTACTCCATCATTAATTAGTAACTGCGTCATTATTCCTTCCGCAGGGCCTATCTCCAAAATACGATTCAAAGGTTGAGGAAAATACCTCCGAAAAACTTGGTAAGAGTACTCAATCATTGCTATACCAGTCGGAAGAGCGTACCAGCTATCAGATGCGACATTGTCAAGGCGATCAATTTCTGCAATAGGTGGTTGGTTGATTTCTTCGTGATTCATCATTAATCTCCTCAAGTTAACGACTAAAGTCAATTATAAATTTTGGCAATTCACTGATATTATCTAGGATTACTACGCTAGTATAGCGTTCTAAGAAATATTTTGATCTTTGTCCACAAGAAACCCCTATAAATCTCACATTTGCTTTCTCAGCAGCTAAGGCATCCGTCTCAGTATCTCCACAGTGACATAGTGGGTTTACTTGAAGCAATAAGTCTGCTTTTTGCTCAGTTGCTTTTTGAGGTGAAACGATATGTACTTGGGAAAATAAATTATGAATTCCATGATTTGTCAGAAAATTAAAGACATTTTCAGGTCGCTGCCGTGCAGTCAAGAGTACTAAACTAAAGCCTATTGAGTTTAGATTTTCTAGGATAGATTGAGACCATGGGAAAAGTTGATCAAAAGTTATCCAATAAGGTTCTTCTATTAATTCTAGCCATCTAAGAGTAAAAGATTTAATAATTTTTGGATTGATTTCAGGGAAGTAAGACTTTAAGACTTCAACTGTAGAAAGACCAGATCTTTTATGCTCCCAAATAACCTGAAAGTCAATATTATTTATTCCTAGTTCATTAAAAATATATTCTGTGACAGCAGCTTGGCGAGGATAACAATCGATTATTGTTCCATCTAAGTCAATTGCAATTATTTTTGAACCATTCATAACTTACTTATTGTATTTTATCTCAGAGATACGAAATATGTTCACGATAAGAACGTGTTACAAAGCAAGGTTTTTTTATGTCAGTAAAATAATAGGCTGGGTCTTCACCTAAAAAATAGGCAACATGAGCAGATGGAAAGTCTAAACCAAGAGCAATAGACATCGCTGTAGCTCCTCCAATTCTTGGGTTGACATCTATAACATAGTTATCATGACCCCTAACTTGAAAACAAAAGGAACCAAATAACTGAAAAGCTTCTGCAATACTTAGAGCAATTTTTGAATAATTTTCATCATAGAAAATATATCCCTTCGTAGTTATGCCACTCTTAATTTCAACACGTTTTCGACAAAGTGTTTTTACAAAACACTGGTCTGGGATAATAAAGGCATCAATAGTAATTTCTGGCTCATCTATCCACTCTTGAATAATATACTGACGATGACTTGGAAGTATTTTTTTGATCACATACTCTAGCTGATCTTTATCATTAATAATTTCTATGAATTGGCTACCATTTCCATACCTTTCTTTGACGATTGATTTTCCAAAAAAACTCGTATTTTCTGATAGTAAATAAGTTGTGGGACTATTTAGATTAACTGAAGATAATATTTTACTTGATTCCAACTTGTCAGTACATGATTTTACAGCTTGTGGTGATGCACAAAGTATAGTTATCCCAAACTCTTCAAAAAGCTTTTTTGCAGAAGCAGTCGCACATATTTCCTGATCATGAATTGGATAAAAATAATTAACATTATTAGATTTGAGCAGTTCAACTGTTTGAATTGCAAACTTATCCTCAAAAGCCGAAGGTAGCTGTATGTAGGAATCGGAAATTGATGCGGCTGCAACTAAGTACCTCGGATTTATATCACAAGCGATAATCTTGCATCCTCTTTGACCCCAAGTTTGTTTCAGAGATTGGACGACCGTATATCCAGTCGCTGAGCCACTGGAGCCAACAGCTATAGTAATAGTTCCTTGAGTCACTATTTAATTCCCGAGATAGAATCAAAGCAGACCACTAGCACACGGTTATCATACACTAACATCGCCAAGCTTGATTTTTTTTTACCGAATAATCGGAGCGGCGGGATTTGAACCCACGACCCCCACTACCCCAAAGTGGTGCGCTACCAAGCTGCGCTACGCCCCGTTAAGCTTTACCAGTATAACACGAGTTCAGAGAACATCGTAGCTGCTGACGGAAATTTTGCGCAACCATTTCAGAATGTGGGCATTCACCTGCTCAGGTGCTTCATCTTGAGGGCAATGGCCCACCTCTGGTAAGGCGACAAATTCCTGCACACAGGGAAATTGAGCTAGCTTCTGCCCTTCATCAATGGGTTCCCAAGGGTCGGCGGCACCCCACAGAAAATAGGTGGGGCAGGTAATCTGGGGTAGCAGGTCTTCGGGTAAGGGACCTTGGGAATAGCGGACAAAGGCTAAGAAGACCTCGGCAGCCCCCACGTCTTGGGCAGGGGTGAGTAATATCTCTACCAGTTCATCGGTGACGGCGGCAGTGTTGGCATAGGCTTGGTGGAGAATACGGCGCACAGTACGGGGTTGGGCAATTTGGCGGAAAAAGTAGGTGCCAAGGGTGCGATTGCCTAAAAGTTGCTGGAGTAGGCTGGTTCCCCAACGGCGGTACCAAGGGAGTTGCGATCGCTTGCGATCGTGGAGCTGACGCAAAGAGCAGTTCAGCAGGATCAGTTGACTGACCCACGCAGGCTGGAAAACAGCGGCCTGTAAAGCAACGACGCAGCCAATGGAGTTGCCGATTAAAACCGTGGGCTGACCAATGACCTCGCGGCAAAAGTCTAGAACCAAGGTTGCCCACGTCTCAAATGTATAGGGGATGACCGAGGGAGCGGGTTTGGCGGAGCCACCAAAGCCCAGTAAATCAATGGCATAGACTTGATGGTGAGCTGCGAGGGCAGGGATGTTTTTGCGCCAATGCAAGCTAGAGGCACCAAAGCCGTGAATCAGGAGTAGGGGGATGCCCTGAGTCCCTTGATGCCGATAGAGAATCGGGTAACCGTGCCAATGCCACGTTTGAGCTGGGAGAGAGAAAGTCATTTATTCGGCTTGCAGAAATTGACGGTAGCGATCGCTCAACTCCTGAACAGCCCGCTCATAGAATTTCTGTCCATGCTCAGGGGTGGCCAAACTGGAATCTGCCCCCATACGACCATCGGGATAGCGGCGGCGAAAATCTGCGGCACCGTAGATGGCATGACTGGTGTTGACTTCGGGATTGAGGGGAACGCGTTTAATGGCCTCTGGATAGAGAAATTGGGTCACCGCCACTTCACTGGGGGTGGCATGGGAACCCTCGCGATCGCCATACAATTCCCGCGCCCGCTGCATCACTGAGGAACACATAAACCAGTTGGCCAACTCACAGCGTACTTGATCCGCCTCGGGAATGTGCAAATCGGCTAAGACTGCATAGGTTTCCGCAAAGGCCGCCTTCACTGTCGCGATATTGCCGCCATGACCATTAATGAAAAAGAAGCGTTGAAAGCCTGCCCGTACCAAGCTCACCAAATAGTCGCGAATGACGAAAATCAAGGTACTAGGACGCAAACTAATCGTGCCGGGGAAAGCCGTATGGTGTAAGGCCATGCCCACGGAAATTGTCGGGGCAACAAGGGCATGAGTTGCTTCCCCTACCCCTTTGGCGATCGCCTCGGCACAGAGGGCATCGGTGCCAATGAGACCCATAGGGCCATGCTGCTCCGTGGAGCCAATGGGAATAATCATCCCCTTGGAAGTGTTGAGATAGGCTTCGACCTCTGGCCAAGTACTCAAGTGTAGTAGGGGCATTCCTGTCTCCTAAATCGCATCCTCAAGAACGGCTCGTGTATTCCGCCATGCCCAAATGCCCGCGATCGCCACCACGCCCCCCATCCCCACCATGACCACTGTGAGGCCAAGGAAGTCCGAAAGAATCCCGGCGATCGCCAAAGGCACACTGAGGGCAATATTGACAATGTTATTTTGGAAGCCAAAGACCTTACCCCGCATCGTCGCCGGCGTCCGAACTTGAATGAGGGTCTGCATGGGAATACCAATTAAAGATGCCCCCATTCCCAGCAAAATACTTAAGCCCAGCCCCACCCACAGATGATGCACAAAAGCAAAGACCAGTAGGACAGCTGCCATCACCAAAAAGCCAATCAAAGGCAGGGGTCGATGATGCAATTTTTCCCCCCATTGGCCCAAAACCCCCGCCCCTAAAATTAACCCCAGCCCTGCGGCGGCCAAGAGAAAGCCAAACTGATTAGGACGCAGGCCAATTTCTTGGGCTAAACTGACGGCCAACACCGTCAAGGCGGCAAAGACACAATAGAGGATCGTTAACTGGAGCATGGCATTCCCCAAGAGGCGATTTTTGCGCACGTAGTGAAACCCCTCCTGCAAGTCCTGCCATACATTGAGGTGGCGATCGCGCTCATGAACTGCTTCTCGGTAGCGAATCGAGGCTAAAACCAATCCCGCCATAACGTACAGCACACCGACAACGACTTCACGGGCATAGACACCCCCTATGGCCACAGCACCACTCAGCAATGGCTCACCGATGGCAAACCCCACTACGAGTGACCCCATCATTGTTGTGATAAAGAGGGCATTCGCCGAGAGCAGATTTTCCTCCTTCACTAGCAGGGGAATCGCCGCCTGTTCTGCCGGGGCAAAGAATTGCGTAAGAATGGACTCAGAAAAGGCAATCAGGAGCAGCAGCGTAAACCGCTTCGGAATAAAGATCAGAGCAAAAACCAGTAGCCCGCGCAGAATATTGGTAATGCTCATTAGCTCCCGCTTGGGGTAGCGATCCACAAAGGTGCCTGCCGTTGAGCCAAAGAAGACCGCTGGTAGGGTATTGGCAATCATTACGGCTGAGGCCTTAGAGCCGGGCAGTTCATAGCTGGCGTCGTAGGAAACCGCCAGTGTAATTAGAAGGACGAGAAAAATTTTGTCCGCCAGTTGGGAGATGATTTGACCGCCCCATAACTTGAGGAAATTCTTGTTCCGCATCAGAGCAGCAAACCCTTCTGGACGGGGCTTGGGAGCAGAACTTACCATTGCTGTTGCTCACTGACCATGAACACAAGTTTCCTCACCGTTACCAAAGATTGGGGCTGGCAGTCTGAATCCAATATACCGTCAGACCCTTGCCGGCGTTTGCCCTGTCTCTGTATCCTTTGAGGTTCATTTTGGGCATTCTGAGGAGTACAGGTCGCAAAAATCACCAGATAGGAGGAAGTAAAAATACCAAAAATTACCCTTGCCTGTGTAGCATATAACACCCTACCATCTGAGAGTTAATAACCATTTAATTTTCTGCCAATAAGAAATTATCGTTTTAGAAGCAGAACTAAATCATCGTCGCAATCTGGCTTGGCTGGAGGAGTAATTGGGAAATACCAAGGGGGCGATCGCCAGCCTAACGATGGTACTGAAGCACGTCAGTTTATTGCAGACACATTACCCCAGACTTGGCTAGAACTCGGCTTCCCAGCCAACCACCAAAATTATTCGGCATTTATGGAGACGTTAAAAACGGAAATTGCTGGGTCACTCTAGAATAAACTTAAGTCCCCTTGAACTCCACCCATGAGTGAACCCATCACCCAATCTCAACTCGCAGAAGTCTTCGAGACCATGAAGGCCATGCAGTCGCAACTCGCAGAACTCACCCTTGAGGTGAAAGTGGGTCACGCGGAAATCCGTGAGAAATTTAACACGATTGACCAAAAATTCCAGACTCTGGAGGCCAAGTTTGAAGAGAAACTGAACACGCTGGAAGCCAAGTTTGAAGAGAAGCTGAACACGCTAGAAGCAAAATTTGACGAGAAGTTTAACACGATTGACGAGAAATTCAACACCATAGAAGCCAAAATCGAGGCGGTTCGCTTGGAAGTGCAAACCAATCGCGAGCAGTTAGTGGACTTAGGGAAGCGTCAAGGTTCAACGGAAAACCGCCTTTGGGCACTACTAGTGGCGCTCTTTTTGATGGTGGCGGGACTATTGGCCAAGATTACCCTGTTTGACCAAGTCTAAGGATGAGCAGCATGAGTGAACCCGTCACCCAATCGCAACTGACAGAAGTCCTCGAGACCATGAAAGCCATGCAGTCGCAACTGGCGGAACTTACCCTTGAGGTGAAAGTTGGTCAAGCGGAAATCCGTGAGAAATTTAACACGATTGATCAAAAATTCCAGACTCTGGAGGCCAAGTTTGAAGAGAAACTGAACACACTGGAAGCAAAATTTGATGAGAAATTCAACACCATAGAAGCCAAAATCGAGGCAGTGCGCTTGGAAGTGCAAACCAATCGTGAGCAGTTAGTGGACTTAGGGAAGCGTCAAGGTTCAACGGAAAACCGCCTTTGGGCACTACTAGTGGCACTCTTTTTGATGGTGGCAGGACTATTGGCCAAGATTACCCTGTTTGACCAAGTCTAAGGATGAGCAGCATGAGTGAACCCGTCACCCAGTCTCAATTCGCAGAAGTCCTCGAGACCATGAAGGCTATGCAGTCGCAACTGGCGGAACTTACCCTTGAGGTGAAAGTCAGTCACGCGGAAATCCGTGAGAAATTCAATACGATTGATCAAAAGTTCCAGATAGTAGATGAGAAATTGAATGCTATAGAAGTCAGATTTGAAGAAAAGTTCAACACACTAGAAGCCAAGTTTGAAGAGAAGCTGAACACGCTGGAAGCAAAATTTGACGAGAAGTTTAACACGATTGACGAGAAATTCAACACCATAGAAGCCAAAATTGAGGCGGTCCGCTTGGAAGTGCAAACCAATCGTGAGCAGTTAGTGGACTTAGGGAAGCGTCAAGGTTCAACGGAAAACCGCCTTTGGGCACTACTAGTGGCGCTCTTTTTGATGGTGGCAGGACTATTGGCCAAGATTACCCTGTTTGACGGAGGCTACTAAAACGCTTGGTCAAAAAAAGAGGGCTGAGGGGAAAGCCCCAACCCAACTCTCTTGAATCAGTTTCAATTGCACCTAAACGGTTACCAGTTCCGCTTGACGCTGGAAACTGAGGCGTTCGTTCTCGCCCACATCCACCAGAATCGTGTCGCCATCGAAGAACTCGCCCCGCAGGATAGCTTTGGCAATCGGGGTTTCCAGTTGTTTCTGGATGGCACGTTTCAGCGGGCGGGCACCATAGACGGGGTCGTAACCCACTTCGGCCAAGAAGTCGATCGCCTTCTCTGTGAGGGACAAGGTAATGTGGCGATCGCTCAAGCGTTGCTGCAACCGCTGCACCTGCAATTGAACAATTTGCCGCAATTGATCCTTGCGCAGGCTGTGGAAGATGATAAATTCATCCACGCGGTTGAGGAATTCAGGGCGGAAGTGGCCACGCATCGCCTCCATAACGCGGTTGTACATTTCCCCGTAGCGGCTGTCATCGCCGGCCACATCAAGGATGTACTGAGAACCAATGTTGCTGGTCATGATGATGATGGTGTTCTTGAAGTCCACCGTCCGCCCTTGGGAGTCGGTGACGCGGCCATCATCGAGAATTTGCAGGAACACGTTGAAGACATCGGGATGGGCTTTTTCAATCTCATCGAAGAGAACCACGGCATAGGGACGGCGGCGAATGGCTTCTGTGAGTTGACCGCCTTCGTCATAGCCCACATAACCGGGGGGCGCCCCAATTAACCGCGATACGGCGTGTTTCTCCATGTACTCCGACATGTCAATCCGCACCATCGCCTCTTCGGTGTCGAACATGAAGGCCGCCAAGGCTTTGGCCAATTCCGTTTTACCGACACCCGTTGGCCCAAGGAAGATGAAGCTGGCAATGGGACGGTTGGGATCCGCTAGTCCGGCACGGGAGCGCTGAATGGCCTCCGCTACTGCGGTGACGGCCTCATCTTGACCCACAACCCGCTTGTGCAGCTCTTCTTCGAGGTGGAGCAGTTTTTGGGCTTCCGACTCCACCAGTTTGCTGACAGGGATGCCTGTCCACTTGGAGATGATTTCAGCAATGTCGGCCTCGGTCACTTCATCCCGCAGCAGAGAGCGACCCCCCACTTGAATCTCCCGCAGTTTGGCTTCGGCTTCCGCCAGTTTTTTGTGGAGTTCTGTGAGCTTACCGTATTTCAGTTCGGCAGCACGGTTGAGGTCGTAGTTGCGCTCCGCTTGCTGGATCTCGATGTTGACTTTTTCAATGTCCTCTTTGATGGCTTGGAGACGGTCAATGACCTCTTTTTCTGCTTGCCACTGGGCATTGAGGCGGCTTTGCTCCTCCTTGAGATCCGCTAGCTCTTTTTCCAGTTTCTCAAGGCGATCGCGCGAAGCTGCCGAGGTTTCTTTTTGCAAGGAGAGCCGCTCCATTTCCAGCTGCAGGATTTTGCGGTCAATCTCATCCAGTTCCTCCGGCTTGGAGGTAATCTCCATTTTCAGTTTCGCGGCGGCTTCATCGACCAAGTCAATGGCTTTATCGGGCAAGAAGCGATCGCTAATGTAGCGGGTTGAGAGCGTAGCTGCTGCCACCAAGGCGGTATCGGAAATTTTCACGCCATGGTGGATCTCATAGCGTTCCTTGAGACCCCGCAAGATGGAGATCGTGTCCTCAACGCTGGGCTGATCCACATAGACTTGCTGGAACCGCCGTTCCAGAGCTGCATCCTTTTCAATGTACTTGCGGTACTCATCAAGGGTGGTGGCACCAATACAGCGCAGTTCCCCCCGCGCCAACATCGGTTTGAGCAGGTTGCCGGCATCCATCGCCCCTTGGGTTGCCCCGGCACCAACGACAGTGTGGATTTCATCAATAAAGAGGATGATTTGGCCGTTGGAGTCGGTGACCTCCTTGAGAACTGCTTTGAGGCGCTCTTCAAATTCACCGCGATACTTGGCACCGGCAATCAAGGCACCCATGTCGAGAGCAATCAACTGGCGATCGCGCAGGGAATCCGGCACATCCCCCGCCACAATCCGCTGTGCCAAGCCTTCAGCAATGGCGGTTTTACCAACGCCGGGTTCACCAATGAGCACTGGGTTATTTTTGGTACGGCGGGAAAGAATCTGAATCACACGGCGAATTTCATCATCACGGCCAATGACGGGATCCAGTTTCCCTTGACGAGCCAAGAGCGTCAGATCACGGCCATATTTTTCCAGCGCCGCATATTTGCCCTCTGGGTTTTGATCCGTCACTTTTTGGGAGCCGCGAATTTGCTGAATCGCTTCCCGTAGGGCTTTTTCGCTTAGGCCGACCTCCTGAAGGAGTTTTTTGCCAAAGCGATCGTCTTGGGCAAAGGCCAATACCAAGTGCTCAATCGAGATAAACTCATCCCCAAACTGTTTGCGTGCCTCTTCGGCGCGATCGAGGAGCTTGTCAAGGCTCTGTCCTAGATAGACGCCACTGGGATTACTGATTTTCGGCTGACGGTTAATGAATTCATCGGTGAGATCGCGAATGCGCTGCACCGAACAGCCAGCTTTTTGGAAAATTTGTGTCGCTAGACCCTCTTGCTCGAGCAGCGATTTCATCAGGTGTTCACTTTCGAGATTCTGGTGCTGTGCCTGCTTGGCTAGATCTGGTGTGCGGGCGATCGCAGCCCATGCTTTTTCGGTAAATTGATTTGGATTGGATGGTTGCATAGCTGACCCTTTGACCCCTTTTTCCAGTTTTTAACTATTTATATTGTATGAATTGCAAGAAAAACGCTTTTTCGGACTTCCCTACTCTACAGGTAGAATTAGCCACCCAAGAGTAGTTCTAGCCTAGCTTTTATGCAGAGGATTGTGGAGGCACAGAAATTCTTCCTTTAGGAATACCCCCAATTTCTCTTAATATGTAAAGTGCTTTAACTTTGGCAACGGAAGCTATGACGAACTCCCCTGTAACTGAGCCATCCCCGCGTCAAGAGTCGATTCTGCGCTATACGGTGCTGGGTTCCCGTCGCCCTAGTAACTACTTTTGGGCAACAGCGGTCTCCATTGGTGGCTTGGGCTTCTTTTTGGCTGGTCTTTCTAGCTATTTGCACCGCAACCTACTGCCCATTGGGAACCCAATTGATTTGGTCTTTATTCCCCAAGGTATTGCCATTGGCTTTTATGGGGTGGCGGCGCTGCTGTTGGCAACGTATCTGTGGCTGGCGATCGCTTGGGATATTGGCGGTGGCTTTAACGAGTTCAACAAAGAAACGGGCTTTGTCCGCATTTTCCGCTGGGGTTTTCCGGGGAAGAATCGCCGCATTGAGGTCAGCTGCCCCATCAGCGATGTCCAATCCGTGAGAATTGTGATTAAAGAAGGGCTAAACCCGAAACGCGCCCTCTACCTTAAAATCAAAGGTCGCGGCGAAGTCCCCCTAACGCGCGTAGGTGCGCCCTTGCCGTTGGCAGAACTCGAAACCCAAGGCGCCACAATCGCCAGCTTTTTGGGTGTCCCCGTTGAGGGACTCTAGCTTTAGTCTTCGTGATCGTCAAAAGGATCCGCTAACTCCTTGGAAGGAGGGCCAAAGGAGAGGTAGATAGAGTAGCCGGTCACGCCAATGCAGATGGCAGCGAGAGCAATGCTAAGAACTGTTGCAGGTTCCATAGAAGCGTTCTAAATGGGAGCAAGATGTGCTTCTATAATATTACGAAACATTAAAACTCTGTTCATCTCGTTCAAAAAAGGGATTTATGGCACGACGGACTTGGCTAGGGGATCTCCTGCGCCCCTTGAACTCTGAATACGGTAAAGTCGCCCCCGGCTGGGGTACCACTCCCTTGATGGCGGTCTTTATGGGGCTGTTCCTTGTCTTTTTGCTGATTATTTTGCAAATCTACAACTCGACACTCATCCTCGATGGTGTTAACGTGAGTTGGAAAGCACTAGGATAACCCATGAACGTTTTTGGTATCGGTCTGCCGGAACTGATTGTGATTCTGGTGGTGGCGCTTTTAATCTTTGGCCCTAAAAAGCTGCCGGAAATTGGTCGCAGCCTTGGCAAAACCAAGCGTGCCTTTGAGGAAGCCTCCCGTGAATTCCAAGATGAAATGAAACGGCAGACCGCTGCCCTCGAACAGGAACAGCAGGCCAAGGCAGAATCGGAATCATCGCGGGAACCCTCTGCTTAGGTGGCATGGTTCTCCAACCCTGTGTGATTGTCGGCCTTGGGAATCCGGGGGCAGAGTATGCGACGACGCGCCACAATATTGGCTTTCGTGTCCTTGACGCCCTTGCCGATCGGTATAAGGTGCAGTTGACCCCGCAGCGGCGCTTCTTGGGAGAGGTGGCAGAGGTTCTGATTCATGGTCAAAAGGTACGCCTCCTCAAACCCACTACCTATATGAATAGTTCGGGGCAGTCTCTCCATGCCCTGCTGAATTTTTATAAGCTGCCCCTTGAGCGAACCCTTGTCGTCTATGATGATGCCGATTTGCCCTTGGGGCGGCTGCGCTTGCGCTTGAGTGGCTCGACGGGCGGACACAACGGCATTAAGTCAATTATTCAACACTGTCATTCGCAGCAGTTTCCCCGCCTCAAGGTGGGCATTGCCTTTGGCGATCGCCTGCAGCAACAAACCGGGCCGCGCAATGCTGTGCCCTTTGTTTTGGGACATTTTTCGGCTGCTGAACTCGCCATTTTACCTGCTGTGCTTGACCTTGCCGTGGATGCCATTGAGTTAAGTATTCAGTCTGGGGTGGAGGCAGCGATGAACCACTTCAACGGCAAAAGCATTCCCCTACCGCAATCCTGAACCCCCCACTAGAAGTCTGAGGAAAAAGAAGATCTCAAGTTAGATTAAAAACAGGTGTTTTCGGCGCAGAATCATGGACATTGCTGAAAGTGTGCGCATGGCGATCGCCACCCTCAAGGCCAATCGACTGCGTAGTGGCCTGACGATGCTGGGGATTATTATTGGCAACGCAGCGGTGATTGCCATGGTCGGCGTGGGTCAGGGGGCACAGCGCTATGCCGCCAGTCAGTTTGAATCCCTTGGTCCGAATACGCTTTTTATTGTGCCGGGGACGCCCCAAGCCCGCAACCGCACGTTTAATGTGCCGCAAACCCTTGTCCTTGAGGATGCTAAGGCGATCGCCACCCAAGTGCCCACCGTTAAGGAAGTGGCACCCCAAATTCAAGTGCAACAACGGGTCACCTATCGAGGACGCAACACGAATGTGCTGATTGTGGGGACCACCCCCACCTTTCCCTCAGTGCGCAGTTTTACAGTGGCGCAGGGGCGCTTTATCTCCGATAAGGATGTGGAACGGCATCGCCGCGTCGTCATTTTAGGCTCGGATTTGGCGAGGAAGCTCTTTATTAACGAAAATCCTGTGGGCCAGCAGGTGCGGATCAAGAATCTTTCCTTTGAAGTGATTGGCGTCATGGCCGAAAAGGGTGCTTTCCTTGGCAACAATCAGGATGAGGCCGCCTATATTCCCATTACGACGATGTCTTCCCGTATTGTGGGGCAGCGCTCCCCCTATGGGATTTCCCTAACCTTTATCTCGGTATCTGCCCGTGATGAACAGAGCATTGATGCGGCTAAGTTTCAGATTACCAACCTCCTGCGGCTGCGCCATCAAATTGTTGATGAGGACGATTTTACAATTCAAACCCAAAAGGAAGCTCTGCAAATCATTGGCAATATCAGCAATGCCTTGACCTTGATGTTGGCGGCGATCGCCGGCATTTCCCTGCTGGTGGGGGGGATTGGCATTATGAACATTATGCTGGTCTCGGTAACCGAACGCACCCAAGAAATTGGCCTGCGCAAGGCCATTGGTGCCACACAGCGGGATATACTGGCACAGTTTATGATTGAGGCGATGATCCTCTCGGCTCTCGGTGGTCTCATTGGCACGGGAGTGGGCGTAGGTGGTGTGATGCTAGTGGCGATGCTGACCCCCTTGGAGGCTGGGGTTGCTCCTGTTGCTGTGGCTCTTGCTGTGGGCGTTTCGGGCAGTATTGGCCTCTTCTTTGGGGTGGTTCCCGCTCAACGGGCGGCGCGGCTGGATCCGATTGTTGCCTTGCGCAGTGTCTAAAAGTACCCTTGGGAAATTACCGATGGAAACGACAACCCTAGACTGGATTGCTGGCGGCCTTGCGATCGCCATTGTCATTGGTGGCCTGTTGATGATGTTTACCAATCTTTGGACACGGCGATGACCTTGCGGCGAGGCTTGACCTACCTGCTGTTGGTGGCGATCGCGATCGTCATGCTGCTCCCTTTGGTGTGGCTCACCAGTACCGCCTTCAAGTCTGCCAATGAAGATATTTTTGCCTTTCCGCCCCGCTGGCTGCCCGCCGAACCAACCTGGGCGAATTTTGTCACGGTTTGGCAAACGAATCCCTTTGGCCAGTACCTGTTCAACAGTACACTGGTGGCAGTCTTAACGGTGGCCTGCAATCTCCTGACCTCGGCCTTAGCCGCCTATCCCTTGGCACGGCTGTCCTTTCGCGGACGTGAGGTGATCTTTACGGCCATTTTGGCCACGATCATGATTCCCTTTCAAATCATCATGATTCCCCTGTTTATTTTGGCGGTGCAGTTGGGGCTGCGGAATACCTATCTGGGAATGATTCTGCCGAGTTTGGCCTCTGCCTTTGGCATTTTTCTGTTGCGACAGGCCTTTATGGCGGTGCCCAAGGAACTAGAGGAAGCGGCTCGCCTCGATGGCTGCTCAGAATTGGGGCTGTGGTGGTTTGTGATGCTGCCGGCCATTCGCCCTGCCCTTGTTACCCTTGGCATTTTTGTGTTTATTGGTGCTTGGAGTGATTTTCTCTGGCCCCTGTTGGTCTTGGATCAGCCAGAACTTTATACCCTGCCCATTGGCGTGGTCACCTTGGCGGGGACGTTTTCTTTGGATTGGCGACTCATTGCCGCTGGCTCGGTGATTTCAATTGTGCCCGTGTTCATTGTGTTTATTTTCTTGCAACGATATATCATTCCCTCCCAAACCACTGCTGGCCTGAAGGGCTAGCTTCCTAGGCCGCGATAGCGAATTGGCTGGCGGTGGGCATATTGGCGAAAGAAGGTTTTAATTTCCGCTGCTCGGCCAAGGGCAATCAGGGTATCCCCCGGCCCTAGGGGCAAGGTTAAGGGGGGATGGGTCACCAAGGCACCGTTCTGATGGCGGACAGCAACAATAATAAAGCGGCCTCGGCCTTTCGCTTCCACATCGGCGATCGCTAGCCCCACCAGCGAGGACTCCAAGGGCAGCGTAAACTCCTCAATCTGAAGATCGAGCTGGCTAAGTAGCTCAATCAAGTGACTGCGCTCATCCTTTTCCTCAAGAAAATCCAAGACTGTCGGGCGAGTAATGAGCTGCACCATGCGTTGGGCACTGATACTCGAGGGCAAGACGACATGATCGGCACCGGCAAAGCGCAATTTTGACTCCGTGGCTGGCAATTCACCATAGGCCAAAATTTGTAAGTTGGGATTGAGGCGACGGGCAATCAGGGTGATAAAGACATTACTGGCATCATCGGCCAAAACCGCCACTACAGTGCGAGCGCGATCCACCCCCACCGCCAACAGCTCATTTTCATCCATGAGATCGTCACCGCGATAGAAAAGGTGCCCTGACTGCTGGGCAAGCCGTAGTCGCTGCCGCTGGTTGTCAATCACGACAAAGGGGATTTGGGCAGCAGCCAAGTTCATCGCTAAGGTGCGACCAAGGGGACCATAGCCGCAAATGATGACGTGATCCTTAAGGTCAGCGAGATGAGCGGGGGTTGTCATTGGGAGTGGCGGGAGCGGGCAGTATATTTGCGAATGAGCTTGGGGGTATCTTGAGCATGCCCCAATAGAATCAATGTATCGCCCACTTCCACAAGGGGATTGGCGCGGGTCGGGAATAATTGGCCATCACTTTTGCGCAGGCCAACAATAATAAATGCCCCTTGGCCGCGTACCTCAAGTCCTGTCAAGCGCGTACCCACGTAGGGGTAATCGGCAGTAATCTCCAGTTCCTCAAGGTGAGCATCAATGTGGCTCAAGAGGTCGTTGAGGGTCTCGCGATCGCCCGTTTGCTCAAGAAAGTCAATGCGTGGCCGCCGAATCAGGTTAGTCATTTGAATGGCACCAATTTTTGTCGGCAAGACTACGTGATCCGCTCCTGCCATACGTAGCTTTGCTTCTGTGCTTGCCAAATTCGCCCGCGCCACAATCAGCAGGCTCGGATTCAGGGAGCGCGCTGTCAGCGTAATAAAGACATTGATCGTGTCATTGGGCAGCACCGTCGCTAGGGCGATCGCCCGCTCGATCCCCACCACGCGCAGCGTTTCTTCCTCCGCCGCACTCCCCAAATAGGCCAAATAGCCCAACTGTATCGCTAGATCAATGCGCTGTTCATTGACATCCAAAATCACAAAGGGGGTTTTTAATGCCGATAATTCCTGAGCCATTACCTGACCAATGCGGCCAAAGCCACAGACAATGACATGGCGGTTGAGTTTGTTGATGTCGCGGCTCGCCCGCTGAATATCCAGTAGGCGTTTGATCTCCCCTTCGGTAAACAGTTGCACCACCGCACCGATGGTATAAACCGTTGCTGCACTGCCGGCCACAATGATCAGCATGTTAAAGAAGCGTTGCGCCGGCGTAATCAGGGGTCGCACTTCACTGTAGCCAATGCCAAAGACGGTGATCACGTACATGTAGAGGGCATCGAGCCAGTTCCAGCCAAAACTGGTGTAGCCCACCACCGCCACCAACATGATCAGAACAAAGAGGGTGATGCCAATAATAAAACGGTTGAGGGCAGGGGTCGCAGGTAACCGTCGCATGGCTTTAATACTTGCGCTCTTGGGGGGGAAACATGGTGATGGTGACGGGCAGATAGTCAATCCTCATGCCGTCGCTGTGGTAGGTGGCTAGGGTGTGGCGTAGGAAGTTGACATCATCCCGCTGCGGATAGTCTTCACGGAAGTGGGCACCACGACTCTCTTGGCGAGCAAGGGCGCTGCTCAAAATCACTTCCGCAACCACGAGGATATTTGCTAACTCAAACGCCTCTAACAGCTCTGTGTTCCAGTAGCGCTGGCGATCGTCGAGACGAATCCGCGCATAGGCTGCTTTCAGCCGCTGCAATTCTTCCAAACCCCTCTGCATCAGAGCCGCGGTGCGAAATACGCCACAGTATTGGGTCATACAATCTTGAACCTGCTGCCGTAGTTGGGCAATGCGTAAATCCCCCGCTTGACTAAAGAGGTGCTGAATCTGTTGCTCCGCTGCCTGTAGATAGGGCTGGGGGTCAAATTGGGGTTGGGGCAAGCTCGGTAAATCTTGGGCGATCGCCC
Source organism: Thermosynechococcus sp. QS41 (assembly GCF_031583515.1). Classification (NCBI taxonomy): domain Bacteria; kingdom Bacillati; phylum Cyanobacteriota; class Cyanophyceae; order Acaryochloridales; family Thermosynechococcaceae; genus Thermosynechococcus; species Thermosynechococcus sp. QS41. The sequence goes on along the minus strand of NZ_CP134181.1, from coordinate 822,458 downwards.
CACCGGTACGGCGGCCATAGACCACACATTCTAGGAGGGAATTACTCCCCAAGCGATTGGCACCATGCACCGAGACACAGGCACATTCACCAGCGGCATAAAACCCGGTTACCAGTTCCGTGGCATTGGCACGCACCTGACCATTGACATTGACCGGAATCCCCCCCATTGAATAGTGCACCGTCGGACGTACAGGAATCGGCTCCATCACGGCATCTACCCCCGCCAAGCGATGGGCTTCCTCCCAACAGAAGGGAATGCGACTCATGATTGTTTCGCGACCCAAGTGGCGGACATCGAGATAAACAAAAGGCCCGCCGGCTGAGCCATCACTGTGGCTGCCGCGCCCTTCGCGAATTTCGATGGCGATCGCCCGCGAGGTAATATCACGGGGAGCCAGTTCCATGCGACTGGGGGCATAGCGTGCCATAAAGCGTTCCCCCTCGGCATTGACCAAATAAGCCCCTTCACCGCGCACCGCCTCAGAAATCAAAACCCCCGCTGGATACAACCCCGTGGGGTGAAATTGGACAAACTCCATATCCTCAAGGGGCAAGCCTGCCCGTGCCGTCATCGCTAAGCCATCCCCCGTGGAGGCAAAATCATTAGAGGTGGTATTAAAGACGCGACCATAGCCCCCTGTGGCAAAAAGAATGGCAGGTGCCCGCAGAATGTCCAGTTGACCCGTTTCAATGTGGTAGGCAACGACCCCCTTGGCCTGCTGATCCTCGACAATCAGCCGCAGCACATACCACTCACTAAAAAAGGTGACGTTGTATTTCAGGAGATTGCAGTAGAGTTCGTGGAGAATGGCATGACCGGTTTTGTCGGCTGCATAGCAAGTGCGCTGGTGCGTGTGACCACCAAAGGGACGTTGGGCAATGCGGCCATCGGGCAGGCGAGAGAAGAGCACCCCCAAATGCTCAAGGTCAATCACCACATCGGGCGCTTCCTGGGCAAGAATGGCGACGGCATCCTGATCCGCAAGAAAGTCTGACCCCTTGACGGTATCAAAGGCATGGCTTTCCCAAGAGTCTTCGCTGTCGACATTTTTCAGCGTAGCGGCAATGCCCCCTTGGGCAGCAACGGAATGGGAACGAATGGGATGGGTTTTGGACACAAGGGCAATCGGGGTCTCTGGGGCCAGGCGGCAAATTTCCAAAGCAGCACGACAGCCTGCTAAGCCACCACCGACAATCACAACGCCAAAGTCTTGCATCGTCCCTTTGTCCAGCATCTTTTCCTATACTAAGTTGGCACTTAAGAGAGCGGCGGCGGCAGCAAAGATGAAACAAAGATAAAAACAGTAGCAAAATGATCTTGCGAGCCTCACGCTGAATCGTTAGAGTGGCAGTACAGTTCTTTTGGGGGCACAGCGGTTTCGATGCTTTTGTGCGTGTTCTCTCTCTGTGAAAAGGACTGTAATTTTATGGGAGGCAGCTGTCCTTGAGTGCATTTTTTCTTCACTATGGGGATTGTGGGGTGCGCCATTGGTGCGATCGCGATCGCGCAGCGGTCATGCACCTCATTGCTAATGTCCTCAGTGAGTTTGGCCTTTCTTGGCAACCCGAAGGCGCCGATGCCGATGTGGTTCACGTTGAAGACTACTACCACCGCCGGGGCGGACAATTTTGGGTGGTGGAGCAGGCCTCGGAAGTTGTGGGCACGATCGCCTTCTATCCCATTCAGCGGGGCGAAGCGGCTGTCGAAATTCGCAAAATGTATCTCCATTCCCGCGTACGCGGCCAAGGCCTAGGGACATTTCTCCTGCACCATCTGGAGGCAACCATTGCAGCGGCCGGCTACCGCAAAATCTGGATTGAAACGGCCTCGATTATGACTACAGCCGTCCATTTGTACGAAAAGGCGGGCTATCAGCCGGCGACGGGTGTGGAAACGCAGCGTTGCGATCGCGTCTATGTCAAGGATCTAGTGCCCCATGGCATGGCTTCGATGGCTTCTGCCCCCTGCTAGTCTGATTGTCCTGCTGGTTTCACCTGCCGCCTTCGGTCTCTGCCGCCAAGACTTGGCTCGTGCCCTGCAACAGGAAATTCAAAATCCCCAATGGCAACGGGGTCAATGGGGCATGGTGGTGCGGGATTTAACCAGTGGTGAAGTGCTCTACAACCACCAAGGGGAAAAGCTCTTTCTGGTGGCCTCGAATGTCAAGCTAACGACAGTGGCTGCCGCCTTAGACTATTGGGGAGCTAATCATTTCTTTGAGACCACCCTCAGCACGCGATCGCCCGACAGGACAACCCTGCGTCTTCAGGGCAGTTTTGACCCCAGTTTCAGCAGCCAAGACCTGCAACAAATGGCACTCCGCCTTAGCCAACAGGGCATTCGCCAGATTCCAATCTTGGAAATCGGCGGTGTAACTCCTGTGAGGATGGAACCCACATGGGCGATCGAAGACCTGACGATGGGCTATGCAGCGGTAGTGACGCGCTTTAGTCTCAATCAAAATGCCCTGAACCTAGAGGTCATACCACAACAGTTGGGGCAACCCTTAGCACTACGGCAGCCGCAGACTCATTTTCGAGTGGTCAATGAGACCCGCACCGTGACCCCCTCTGAGCCAGAATTTCTGGAAAGTGAGGTGCGCGGCCAGCAGATCATTGTGCGGGGTCAACTCCACATTGGCAGTGAACCAGCAAAACTGCGCATTCCCCTCAGTGAGTCGATCCCCTATCTTCAACAACAGGTGCAGCGGGCCTTTGCCCAAGCCGGTATTCAAGTGCAGCAAATTCGCCTTGTGGAAACAGCAGAGCCGTTACCCAATGTGTTGGTGCGCCATGCCTCACCCCCCCTAGAAGCGTTAATTTTGCCGGTTCTCCAAGAGAGTGACAATTTCTATGCAGAAATGCTCCTTGCGGCTCTGGAAGCAGCACAACCCGGCTATCGCCAACGCTATCTAGAGCGCATCGGTGTCCAAGCAGCGGTTTTAGTAGATGGTTCGGGACTCTCGCGGCAAAATTGGCTGACGCCCAATGGTTTAGTCACACTGCTGCAACATATAACGCAAACAAAGGATGCCTCGCTGTGGCGGCGATCGCTCCCCCTTGCCGGACGATCCGGCACCCTGCGACAGCGCTTTCGTGATACAGCGGCTCAGGATCGTGTCTGGGCGAAAACCGGCACATTGCGGGGGGTGGTTGCCTTAGCGGGCTATGTAGAACCCGTGCAGGATCGCCCCCTCGTCTTTAGTCTTGTGGTCAATCAAGGGGGGGAGGCCACGGCTCAACTCCGTGCTGGTTTGGATCGCATAGTTGTTTTGCTGGCGCAATCGCAGAACTGTCCTCACCGCTCATAGAAAAACTCCACATCCATTCAGTAGCTCGAACTACAGCCCGACACAGGTTCAAAACTGCGAGAGCGGGAGAGGATCGCATACCCGTCACGTGTCTCATATTCTAAAAAAGGGTTGTATTTATTGATTCTGCTAATACCAGATCTTTGTAACATTGAGCTTAATAAAGTAGGTCTTAAACGAGGCAATTGTCTATCCTAAAACTGAAGTCATCCCAGTAGGAGACCTTCATGGCTCGCCCGCTCGTCCTCACAATTACAGAAAGCTCTGAAGAACTGCAGCGACGCCTACAACATGAAACCGATGCCCGACAGCAGGAACGCTTGCAGATGCTCTACTGGCTGAAGCAAGGACTTGTCCACAGCCGCCCACAAATTGCCCAATTGCTCCATTGCGACGAGTCCAGCATTACTCGCTGGCTGAACGCCTATCGCCAAGGAGGACTCCAGCAGTTATTGGCAGTCAAGACGCCCCCCGGAGCCGCCCGCATCATCCCCCCAACAGTGATGGCACAGTTTCAGGAACACCTACAAGACCCCAGCGGGTTTGACAGTGACAAGGCCATTGTGCAGTGGCTGCGACAGGAGCATCAGCTTGAGGTCGCCCACCCGACGGTGCATCGCATTGTGCGCAATGTTGTGCCTGTGTTTGCCCCCGAGGTCAATCCCATGGAGCGGTTGTGGCAACATCTGCGAGCAGCATGAGCATGGCAGTCCTTCGAGACCCTAGAAGCCCTGCGTCAAAACCTGCAAGCTGTATTGTTACAACTGACGGCGGCAGTGATTCGTTCTTTGAGGGGCTGGTTCATTCTCATTTAATCCACTTCCCCGAAGAGAAGCAAGAGCACCTTGAATATAGCCTCTCCCAGAGCGGATTGCAACCCCCTATTCCGAGGGATCCCTTGCGAGGGGGGTGAAATTATTTTCTACAAGACCATTGAAAATACTCAAATCCTCTCCTAGAGAGACTCCGGTGGATTCCACGAGAGAATGGGCTTGCGGCAATTTGCTGAATCTGTCGGACGCGGCTTAAACCCTGTGCAAAGGGCTGTAGGTGACATCAAGGGAGGAATTAATTTCTTTTTAACCTTGGTATATTTTGGGGCTGATAGAAAACGTTAATTTTCTTTGCAAGGTGTTGGGTTCTGTAGTCTGGATCGCATGGGTAAGGGAAAGCGAGAGGCTATGATGATTGTCAAATTGCTTCTGAGTTCGGGTTATGACACTGTACATCGGCAACCTCTCCTATGAGGCGACAGAAAACGATCTTCGCGAAGTTTTTGAAAAATATGGTGCTATTCGCCGGATTGTGTTGCCGGTGGATCGAGAAACAGGCAAACGGCGTGGCTTTGCTTTTGTCGAACTGGTGGATGAAACTCAGGAGGCCGCTGCCATTGATGATCTCGACGGTGCAACATGGCTAGGACGGGTGCTCAAGGTCAACAAGGCGAAGCCAAAACAAGCAGGGGGGCAGTCAAACCCTGCCTTCTAAGGGCATACTGGTAGGGAAGTGCTGTTCACTCTTCCTGCTATGCCTCGACGTTCGCCATCCCCACCGCGTCCGCGTCCCCAAACTCGTCGGCCTCCCCAGCCAGAATCGAAGTCACCAGTGAATACCCGCACTCTGGCGGTGTTGGGAGGGGTCTTTATTATTGGCGTTGGTGTGGGTGTCACCTTTAGCAAAACGACCACCCTCAATCCTGATAACGTGGCTTCAACGCAGTTTATTGATCAGGCGGCGCCCAATCCCGATATTTGCGTGCAATTTGGTGCGAGCGCGATCGCGGTGGATACGCGGATTTTTGTCACTTTTAACCCCTTTTCGGTCTTTGTTTCCCAACCGGTGATGCAACCGGGCTGTGTGCTGCGTGCCAATAACGTTGCCCTGCTAGAACAGCGACAACTCATTACCGGTGAGCAATTGCGCAGTTGTCGGCAGCGGCTGAATACCTTTGGCTATGTGGGCAACCTTGAAGCCAATCCTGAAATCAGCTGTGTTTATCAGAGCACAACGGATAAAAACCTCTTCCTCAAACTCTCAGGCTTGGGTAATGGTGCTGCGGGTGAAACCGGTAATTTCTAGGACGCAACAATGAAGGTGATGAAGTGGCCACGGCTGCGCTGGCGTGCAAGTCAGGGTGTACAACGCTTGGGTACAGCCTTTCTCTTGGCGGGTCAAGTCACCTATCATTTGCTGCGGGGGCGAATTCCGCTGCGCAACTCGATCGAGCAAATGGCCTTGGTGGGGCCTGCCTCCCTCAGTGTTGCCCTAATTACAGCGGCCTTTGTGGGCATGGTGTTTACGATTCAGGTCGCCCGTGAATTTATTACCTTTGGTGCCACCTCTGCGGTGGGTGGGGTGCTGGCGATCGCCCTAGCGCGGGAACTGGGGCCGGTGCTGACAGCGGTGGTACTCGCCGGGCGAGTTGGCTCTGCCTTTGCGGCTGAAATTGGCACCATGAAAGTCACTGAGCAAATTGACGCCCTCTATATGCTGGGCACGGATCCGGTGGATTATCTGGTGGTGCCACGGTTTATTGCCTGTGTGCTGATGTTGCCCATTCTCAATATCTTGGCACTCGTAACGGGGCTGTGGGGGGGCTTGATGATTGCCGATTATCTCTACGGCATTCCCCGTGGGGTCTATATTGAGTCCATTCAGAACTTTCTGCAAACTTGGGATCTGTGGAGTTCAATTATCAAGTCAGGCATTTTTGGCGGTGTGGTGGCCATCATTGGCTGCAATTGGGGCATTACAACCACAGGGGGCGCCAAGGGGGTCGGTCAATCCACTACGGCGGCTGTGGTGATCTCGCTATTGGCGATCTTTATTCTCAACTTTTTCCTGTCTTGGGCCCTCTTTGGCGGCAGCAGTAGCCTCGTACCCACGTTTTAGAGGGCTAGCCTATGGAACTGCAGGTGGGGGAAGGCTGGCGGGTGGGCTGGCGCAATGATCAATTCTATGCCGCTCTGGTGGGCGCTGAGGATTGGGCCACGGAACTTACTGCCGCAGAATTCAAGGCATTTGTGGATTTATTTCGCCAACTCCACGGGCAGCTTTTGGCGATCGCCCCCGAATTGATGGCAGAGGAAATGATTACCCTCAGTGGCAGCAACGATGCTGTGCATTTGGAATTGGAGGGCTATCCCCATGCCTATAGCCTGCATCTGATTGTGTTGGGCGATCGCCGGGTTGAGGGGACATGGCCTGCCCCGGTGCCCCCAGACTTTCTCCTTGCCTGCTGTGAGTTGCAGCACAGGATTGCGGAGGGGCAAAGTTTAGAATAGAAGACATCCTTCTCGGTTGCGATCGCCCCTATGACCTCTGCCAAATCCTCGAAGGTCAGCCCCGCTTTGGCGGCACTGGTTAACACCATTAAGCAACTGCAACAGCAAGAGCAAATTGGCGGACTCATTGCTCCCTTGGTCAGTTTTGTCCAAGAAACCCTCGGCATGTCCTTTGTCTGGCTGGGACTATACAATGAAGCCGCCAAACAACTCATTGGCCAAGGGGGAACCACGCCCGTTGGCGATCATCCCTTCCTCAAGCAGAAACTGACCCTTGCCGCCGGTAGTCTTCTCGATCAGGTGTTGATCAACCGCAAGCCGATTAGTTTGCCCAGTCTCAAGGAGGAACCCCGCCTAGGCGAGTTACGAGAAGCCGCCACCCGTTTGGGCATTCAAGGCACGGCCATCTATCCCATTATCCGCCATCGTCAACCCCTCGGCATTCTCATGATCGGTTCCACCACATGGGGCGATACCCTGCGGGGCGATGATTTAGCGCACATGAGCTTACTGGTGAGTGCCCTTGGGGCGGAATTGGAACGCTTGACCGCGGCAAAACCAGCCCCTGAAACCAAGCAAGCGGCGGCGCCCACAATGACGAGTGATGATCCAGTGCGCCATCTTCTCCAAGAGGCCAGCCGTGCCCCTAGTTTGGGTCAACGCATTGAAGCTCTGTTGCTGGCAGTGCACCAATTCTGTCAACCTCAACGTACCAGCCTCTTTTGGCGAGATTTGGAGCAACCCCTCTATCGGCGGCGCAGTTACACTGTTGGTAAACCCCAGAGCCGCGAGAGCCAGCGGCAACCCTTAGCGATTACACAGCAGGAGTTAGCAGGTTGTTATACTGCCCTTGCCAGCGGCCAAACCGTGAGTGTCAGCGATAGTCAAAGTGTGGTCAGTGCTACCGCACCCTTACGGTTAATGCAAATGCTGAATTGCCGTGCCCTTGTGGCAACCCCGATTCTGGTGGGCACCGATGTCGTGGGCTTTCTCACATTCGAGCGCAGTGAGCCTTACCCTTGGAATGACAATGAAAAGAAACTTCTCCAAGTCACCGCAGAGCTATTGGCCTTGGCAGCCCCCACTGAACGCCTCGAGCACCTCTTGGCACAGACCCAGCAGGCCCAAAGCTTGGTGAGTGAGTTGGCGCAAGCGATTTGTGATGAGCAGGACTGGAAGCGAGTGCTCCAGCATGCGGGCGAAAGGTTAGCGGCAGATTTAGGGGTGCAGTGGGTCTTTTTGTTAAGCTACAACTCCCTGACCCAAGTCTTTGATGTCCTGTTTCAGTATCCGGCGCCCCGGGGGCGCGATCGCCATCCGCCCTTCCCGCCCTTACAAAAAATGGATTGGCAACTTCTGGAAACGGCAACCACAGCCATTGCCCTTGAGGACTGTAGCCATGAACTGCGCCTCTACTCTTGGAAAGAGGTTCTCGACAAGCTGCATATCCAGTCCCTTGTGGTAGCAACCACCACCCCCGGCCATTCTTTGGAAGCACTGCTGTTAGTGGGGCGCACTGAACCAACGGCTTGGGGCAAAAGTCAGCAAACCCTTGTACAGGAGGTGGCGCGTACCCTTGGCCTCATTAGCCATCAGTGGCAACTGCAAAACACCAATACGCAGCAGGAGCAAGTGCGATCGGCGATGCTGGCGGGGTTAACGGCACTGCAACGCACCCAAAACTTGGAGCGCATTGAACTGACGGGCTTACAGCAGCTCATGAACTTAATGCAGGTACCCCTTGTGGCCTTAGTGACTTGGCGACCTGGTCAGACGGTTGGCTCGATTGTGGCACCGCCCCCTAGCCATCCTAAATTTGCGATTCGCAACGACGCGGAAGTTGCCATCTATGAGGATCCGCTGATCCACAGTGCCCTGATGGCCTCCCAAGCCGATGTCACCAGTAATCCCTACACTTGGTTGATTCAAACCACAGCAGCAGAACTAGATCCGCGTACGCGAGAGTGGCTCTCAGGGCCAGACATTGGTCAAATTTTGGCGATCGCCCTACGCACTGATCCCGAATACGAACCTTCAGGGGTTCTCATTGTCGCTGATCGTCGCGATCGCCAGTGGTCAACCTTGCACCTAGAGGCCTTTATTACCCTTGTCAACCATTTGGCTTGGGCACACCGCAGTACTTCCCTCATTCAAATGCTCACCCAAGGTTGGCAAAGCCTTGAAACCCTCAACTGGTACAAGCACCGTCGCCTTGAACAGGTCTATAGTCAACTTGCGAGTCTCTGCCATCAGTTGACGCAATGGGTTCAGCAACACCCTGAGGCGGCTCCCCTGCTGCGGCGGTTGGGCACGCTCCTGCAAACCCAGCTGGAATCCCTCCATCCCCTCTTGAGCCATGAGGTATGGCAACTGGACAAAACGACTGACACAGCAGGCCTAGCGGTGCTCCTCAAGCGAGTGATGGATCGCATCGAAAATTGGAAGCAGCGCAAACAACTGTGGATTCAAGTTCACAATCAACCTGTCCTCACCCTCAATGGTGACATTAGCAAGCTGGAGTTAATCCTTTATGAGTTGTTGCTTTTTGCCTGCCAGCGATCGCCCTCCCAAGGCCGCATTGACATCTGGTGCCAACAAATTGAAGGCATGGGGCAGGGGGGCAAAATGCAGTCTTGGCTGGAACTGTCAATCACCGACAATGGGGAAATAGAGCCACAGTTACTCATTAAACTGCACCAACTCGAACATCTCGACTGGCTTGCTCCCTCCAGCCTTGATCAGCCCCCCGGACGACACCTCAAAGTCTGCTTTAACCTGTGTCAACGCCTAGGCTATAACCTCGATATGTATAAATTAGAGGATGGCCGCTTCCTGAGTCGTCTGCTCATTCCCCTGAATAGTGGCGACACGGGTACCTTTGAATTGCAATCCTCACAGCCGCGCCAATGACCCCAAGCACGATCGCCCTTCTTGGCCTCCCGAACACGGGTAAATCCACATTTTTCAATCGCATTGCCGCTGCCCGTGCCCATGTAGGCAACTGGCCGGGGATTACGGTGGACTTAGCAGAAGCCGAGATTTCCCTCAATGGTGAAATGGTTAAACTGGTGGATTTGCCGGGCATCTACGATCTGGCGGGGACGGCTGCCGATGAAACCCTTGTGCGTGAGTTTTTCCAACGGGTGCCGGTGCGGCTGGTGTTGGTGATTCTCAATGCCAGTCAGATTCAGCATCAATTGCGCTTAGCCCTTCAGGTGAAGGCTTGGGGGCTACCAATGGTGGTGCTCCTGAATATGGCCGATGAAGCGCGGCAACTGGGGATTCAGATTGATACCGAGAAATTGAGCGATCGCCTTGGGGTGCCGGTGGTGGCCCTCAGTGCCAAATATGGTGGGGGGTATTGGGAGGCCTACGCAACGATTTGCCATGCCCTCAAGGAAGCACCGATTCCCCAAGCCCCGCTCTTCAAGCCAACGTTGCCAGAAATTGAACCGGGGGCGATCGCGCCCCTATTGGCGGGCACCGTTACTTTCCCCAGTCGCACCGTTCGCAGACTAACAGAACAGTTGGATCACTGGTTGCTACACCCTTTGTGGGGACTGCCCCTCTTTTTTGCGGGGCTATACCTTGTCTTTCAAGTGGTATGGGTGCTAGGGCTGGGGGTTCAAGGCTGGCTCAGTGATGCGTTTGAGACCTTTCAGGGACAGGTGCTGGCGCCATTCCTCGCGGGGCTGCCCCCCTTGCTCAGCAGTTTGCTCATTGAGGGCATCTATGGCGGTATGACCACGGTGGCAGCGTTTGTGCCCTTAGTCACCATCTTCTTTATTGTGATGGCGATCGTTGAGGATAGTGGCTACCTTGCCCGTGCCGCCTACCTGATGGATGGCCTGATGGCACGCTTGGGTTTAGATGGACGCAGTTTCGTCCTCAGCTTGATGGGCTTTGGCTGCAATGTCCCCGCCCTGATGGCCACCCGCATTATTCGCTCGCCGGGGCTGCGGCTACTGACGATGCTGATCATTCCCTTTTCCCTCTGCTCAGCGCGGCTACAGGTGTTTGTCTTTCTCATTGCCTGTTTGTTTCCCCCGCAGTGGGGGGCAGTCGTCCTGCTGTCTCTCTATGGCTGGAGTCTTCTGGCGGCCTTGCTCACTGCCCTCTGTTTTCAGGGCTATTTCCCGAATACGGATCCCTTTTTGCTGGAGTTGCCCCCCTATCGCTGGCCGACGGGGCGACAGGTGATTCTGCGGGCCTGGGGCGAGGTGCGGCATTTTCTCTCGCGAGCCACGGGCTTCATTATGATAGGTGTCTTGGTGGTGTGGGCATTGACCCATTTACCCCTGAACGCAACGCCCTCAAGTCCAGAAACGTGGGCGGGTCAACTGGGGATAGCGCTACAGCCGCTTTTGGCACCGGTGGGCATTACACCTGCCCTAACGATCGCCCTGATTGTCGGCTTTGTGGCCAAGGAGATTGTGATTGGTGCGTTGGCGGTGATCTATCACCTTTCGGGTACCTCGTTACAGCAGGCGATCGCCCAAGATTTAACGCCCCTGCAGGCCTACAGCTTTATGCTTTTTACTCTCCTGTACACCCCCTGCTTGAGCACCCTTGCCACCCTCTGGAGTGAATCGAAACGCGGGCAGTTTACGATTTTTGCGACCCTCTATGCCTTGGTGATGGCGTGGGTGGTGAGTGGCAGTGTCTATCAACTGGGGCACTGGTGGGGATGGGGCTAATGGCCACCCTTTGCGGCATTGGCGTAGGGCCGGGGGATCCTGAACTCATTACCCTCAAGGGTTGGCGACGCCTACAGCACGCAAGGGTGATTGCCTTTCCGGCGGGACTACAGGGACGGCGCGGCATTGCCGAGGAGATCATTTCTCCCTACAAAGACCCCCAGCAAATGTATCTGCCCCTCGAATTCCCCTATGTTCTTGCAGAAGATGTCTTAGAACAAGCATGGCAAAAGGCGGCAGAGCAAGTCTATGCCTATCTCGCTCAAGGCATTGATGTGGTCTTTGTCTCTGAGGGGGATGTCAGTTTCTACAGTACGTTTTCCTATCTGGCGGCAGCCGTCCAGAGCCTTGACCCTCATATTGCGATTGAAGTGATTCCGGGAATTTGCTCGCCTTTGGCCGCAGCGGCTAGCTTAGGGGTGCCCCTGACCTTGGGGAGCGATCGCCTAGCGATTTTGCCAGCAATGTACCACGGGGATGACCTCGAGCGGGTGTGGGCATGGGCGGAGGTGGTGGTTTTAATGAAGGTGCGATCGGTCTATGGCCACGTCTGGCATTGGCTCAAGGAACACCACCTCTTGGAACAGGCGGCAGTGGTGAGCTGGGCAACAACCCCTCAACAGCAAATCTACACCCCCCTGACGAACTATCCAGAGTTAACCCTGCCCTACTTTTCGCTGCTCATTGTTTGGCAGCGGCGCCCCATCTTGCAGAATTTCGCGAGTGCTGAAGTCAATCCTATGTACAACAGTACCCAATGATTCTTTATCGGTTCCACGGGGATGGGCGTCTCCTCACGATAGATCAAGTGGTGTGAATTCTCTTAGCGTGTCTCTGTACCTTCATTTGCATTAGTAGCCGTTTGTTCCACTAAACGAAAGTGCGATATCGTTAAATAAGACTTAACAATCTAGCTTTGGTGTTCATGTCAATCCTAGATGTCCACTCAAATAGTCCTGTAACTGTTGGGCATGGTCGTGGGCGAGATCGGCTAAGGGGAGGTCACTGAGGGGAAAGGCTTGTACTGCACGCACTTCCTTGACATCCAAAACCTGTGGCTCACCGACAACGCGGGCAGCGATCGCGATACACACGGCATGAACACGGGGATCTCGCTTTGGGTCAGAGTAAACCCCCACTAAGCCTTCAAAGCTCTTGAGGCGCAATCCTGTTTCTTCCGCGAGTTCGCGAGCGCCGGTATCGAGAATCGTTTCTCCCCAATCCATCATGCCCCCCGGCAGCGACCATTGACCCGTATCGCGGCGTTGGATCAAAATCAGGCGATCGCCCGCTGTCAAGGCAATCACCGACACCGCCACAAAGGGATGCCGCCAAAATCGCTTTAGGAAAAAACGGACAACTCGCCAGAACCAATTCACGCTTGTAGCTGCTCCAGATCCGCCAGCACTTGCGCCACATGGGCATCGGGCTTCACCCGCCGATAAATAGCCGCAATTTTGCCCGTGGGATCGATGAGAAATGTATCCCGATAAACACCGAGATATTCCTTGCCCATGAACTTTTTCGGGCCATAGCTACCGTAGGCTTGGGCAACGCTGGTGTCCACATCGGCCAGCAGGCGAAAGGGCAAGTTAAGCTTTTGCTGAAATTTGGCGTGGGAGGCGACACTATCGGGGCTAATGCCTAGGATAACGACGTTGCGATCGCCCAAGGTGGCACTGACATCGCGGTAAGCACAGGCTTCTTTGGTGCAGCCGGGGGTATTGTCACGGGGATAAAAGTAGAGAATCACCCACTGACCTTGAAAGTCAGCCAAACGCACCCGCTTACCCGTAGCATCCGCCAGTTCAAAGGAAGGGGCGATCGCCCCAACGGTCAGGGACATTTCTGAGCAATTTCCAATGGTTGGCCATATCTATCTTCCCCCAGTTTGGCGCCTGCTGTGGTGGCCAAGGGGTGTAGCCTTTAGCCCTCAGAGATAAAGAGGCGAATGAACAGGTACAGCATGAGCTGGCGATAACGATAGAGCAGGAAGGCGATCGCCGGTGTCAGAACCACAAAAAAGCCGTAGAGGCCAACCACCGTTGCTAAATCAGTGTGCAGAAAATCGCGAGCCAAGCGAACAAAATCGTGATCAATGCCCCCTTTGCCCATCAGGTACATCTCTCGAAACACAGGATTAAACTGCAACTGCCAAGCAAAGCGCATATTAAAAAACACAATGAAAAACCCCACCATACCGTAGAGGGGACGTTCAATGGGATAGCGGCAGCCCCAACCACTGAGGGCACGGTAGAGAAAAATGACGGCAAAAATGAGTTCAAAGCCATGCCCCATCGCTACAAAGAGCATTTCATGGACTGGACTAAAGGCCACAAGGGTATAAAGCAGCGTAAAGACCCCAAGGCAAATAAGGGTCAGCCGATTGTGACGGTAGAAATAGGCCAAGGCCAGCAATACCGTATAAATAAGCAGGATGATGCCGCCCGCGCGATCGCCATGGAGAGTGACGCCACCACCGTAGCGAAAATCAAAGGCGGGAACCGCTGGATAGCCAAAGAGCCACGCCATTACTGCATGACCCATTTCGTGGACAAGGGTAATCAGCGGACTGAGCAAAAACGTCACCTGCTCTGACGTAAGAAGAAGGAGTGATAGACCCAACCCCGCCGCGATCACTTGCCAATCTTTAGTGCTGAGGGGTTGGACAGGAATGCCAAACTCTTCCTTGCGAGGAGGAGAAGGGAGGGAGAGAGTCTGACGTAGATGCTCCCCCTTGGCAAGGCGTTGTAACTCATGGCGACTGGTGAGATCAAGCGCCGCTTCCCAGAGTTCATAGCTGTCTTGGCAAGCCGTGATCAGGATGCTGCTGTGGGCATAGCTTGGCCAGTGGATCAGTTCGCGAGCGAGTAGTGTGAGCACAATTGCAGCCGGGACACTCGTTGGACACTGGAGGTGCAACAAGAGACATTCGCGCCGCTGGCTCGCTGTGACCCCTATCCCCTTGGGGGCAAGTGCCGCTTCTAGGAGGGCTTGAATGGCCTCGAGATCTCCTGTGGCAGCCGCTGGGCGCAGGGAGGAGTGGGTCATGATCTACTCCGATTCCAGTCGGCGTAACCATTCGCGATCGATGGCTTCCGATTGGGCGAGTTCCTGCTCCACTAAATCTTGATCGGAGCGATAGATGACATCCTGTTCACGGATTTGCCGCTGCTGGGCATAGGCTTGAGCTGCCCGTAATTTGGCACGCAACTGCGGTGTGGGATTGGCCAGAATATTGGCGTAGTGGTAGCGGCGGGCATTGCGATCGCGAATGCGTTGATTTTGCCACAGTAACCAGTAGTACCGCCCCAAGGGAATACCCAAAAAGCCAATACCATAGCCCAGCAAAATCCAAAAGATGGAGGCCACAAAGGCCACCAGCCCCCCCAGTTCTTGGGCGATCGCCCCATCTCCCAAGAGGTACCACAGCATCAGCGCCCCGATCAGATTGACACAGCCCAAGCCAATGGCCACCATAATTTGCCAAGCGGGTGCCCGACTAAAGCGCCAGAGCTGTTCTTCCAAGATGGGGGGAAGCGTCTGCCGTTGACCTTTGCGAGTTTGAGCCGTCGTTTGTAACTCAGGAAAGCGATAGATCATCTGCCCTGTCTCTGTGACTTCGGGGCGACCGTTAAAGTGGGTGAGCACCGGCAGCATATACCACTCATCGTCCCCCGGATCTGTTTCTAAATCGAGATAGGGGGCAATTTGCTCTGCCGTGACTGCCCCGCCATTGTTGCGGATCACTTGGCCAATGAGTTGCCAGCGGCGTTCTTCGAGGTCGGCATTGGGATTGCCATCGCCAAAGAGGAAAGAATAGACCCCCTCAAAGAAGTTCATTTCCTCGTCATTGTCCTGTGACCGGGGGCGCGATCGCTGGGGAGAAGGATCGCCAAAGAAATACCAAAAGTCGGGAAAGACCCAAACATTGATGCCACCGCCCCCCCAAGAGCCACCTTGGCCGCGATCCTCACCGTCTCGCCCTTGACTAGAAAGGGCAATCAAAATGATGGCGATCGCCAGAAAAATCAGAACTATCGAAACAATGAGAAAAATGCCAAAGGAAATGCGAATCAGATAGAAAACAACACCCCAAACCCGCTGCGCCACCGCCCGCAGTCGCAGTTGCCAGTATTTTGCTTGCAGGATACTGCGAAAATTTCTTGGGAAGACGTAGGCAATATCGCCACTTTCGGCCACTTGTAGCGTGCCGCCAACATCGGCAGCCAAGGCCATTAATCCTTTTTCAGCCGTTTGCAGTGGTAATCCCACCGTACCCGCCACATCCCCTGCGGTCACTCGGTACCCCAGTGTTTCTACAGCTTGCATTAGGCGGCGATCGACCGTCATGTTTGCCTCCCTCTTCGGCAAAAGGCCTCCTGTTCCACCCTAACGTTTTCCTACGGGTCTTGGCGAGACAAAAAAAGAACCCACCCCAAGGGCAGGTTCACAGCACGGATCAGTCTGAGACAGAGGGGCAATTAGCCCACCGCTTCAAAATACACTTTGGATTTGACAGGGTCAGGGTTCATCGTTTTGTCGCCGGGTTGCCAGCCAGCGGGGCAGACTTCGTCGGGGTGAGCTTGGACGTATTGAATCGCTTGTAGCACCCGCAGAGTCTCATCAACGCTGCGGCCAAAGGCCAAGTTATTGATCGTTGCGTGTTGGATAATCCCTTCTTTGTCAATGATGAAGAGACCGCGCAGTGCCACCCCTTCCTCGGTCAGCACGTTGTAGGCGGTGCTGATTTCTTTTTTCAGGTCAGACACGAGGGGATATTTGAGATCGCCCACACCACCAGCTTTGCGATCGGTTTGCGTCCACGCCAAGTGGGAGAACTGGCTATCCACAGACACGCCAAGGATTTCGGTGTTCAGTTTGGCGAATTCATCGTAGCGATCGCTAAAAGCGACAATTTCTGTGGGGCAAACAAACGTGAAATCCAAAGGATAGAAGAACAAAACAACGTACTTACCGCGATAGTCCGAGAGCTTGACGGTTTTGAACTCTTGGTCATAAACAGCAACCGCTTCAAAATCCGGGGCGGGCTGACCAACACGCAGACAGTCAGACATAGAAAACCTCGTACTCCTAACTACGACAGGTTGAATAGAGCTGTTCACATTTTTTAACAGCTATGCTTACTATATCATACTCATAACGGTTTTGATTATGAAATAGCCAATCGCTGCCACCGTTGCTCAAGGAAGCGGGAGAGCCGTGACAGAGGAAAACAGAGGGCAAAGTAGAACATCGCACCCAAGACATAGATAAAGAGCTTCCGCTGCGGATCGGTAATGGGATTGGCAAAGGTGCTCGTCATATTTTGCAGTTCGGGCACGCCAATCACCACCAGGAGGGCGCAGTCCTGCATCAGCGTAATGAAGTTATTGGTAAAGGGAGGCAGGATAATCAAAATGGCTTGGGGCAGGATAATCCGCCATAGGGTTTGCCGACCCGAGAGGCCAAGGCTGAGGCTGGCTTCCGTTTGTCCCTTGGGAACCCCCTCTAGGCCACTGCGAAAGACCTCACTCAAATAGGCACCATAGTTAAAGCCCAAGCCAAGAATGCCGTAGAAAATGTAGTTAAAAAGCGGCGACACCAAGCGGTTGCTTTGCAGCACGGTCATGACATCAAAGGCAATTTGCCGAGGATCAAAACCCCATTGACTCAAGAGCCCACCAATGCCAAAGCCCCACACCAGCAGTTGCACCAAGGTTGGGGTACCGCGCACAAATTCAATGTAAACCGTACTCAGCCAGCGCAATGGCGGGACAGGATGCAACCTCGCCCAGGTGGCGATCGCCCCCAAGATGACCGCCAAGAGCAAACTAAAGACTGAGATCAAAAACGTCGTAATTGCCGCCTGCAGGAGAAACGGCGCGTACAGTATCAACGTCTCACGAAAGTAATAAAGGTAGCCACAAAAGGCAAGAATGCCCAGCCCTAGGCACACCAAAAAGATGCCATTGAGCCATTTTGCCCAAGGAGGAATAAACGGTGCCACTTGCTGCATTCTCGAAAAGCCATCATTTTTGTCAGGATGATGATACCATCTCGTTCTCTAGGGAAGCATTCCCCACAGCATGACAAAAAAAATAAGCAAGGAATTCTTGATTGCCCGCAGGCCCTAAAATCGGCGAGGGAGTCACACCGTGGCACTGCCACCCCAACGCTTCGGCGGCGGCAATCACCTGATCCACGGCTTCTTGACGCGCCTTGGCATCGCGCACCACACCATGTTTGCCGAGGCGATCGCGCCCCACCTCAAACTGTGGCTTAATTAGCGCAATCAAGTCTCGCGGCGGCAGCAGTAATTCCCATAGGGCGGGTAAAACTTTAGTCAGGGAAATAAAAGAGACATCCACCACGCCGAGATCGGGGCGGGGCGCATCGTCAGTGTAGAGATCAGTGGGGGTTAAATAGCGCAGGTTGGTGCGTTCCCTGAGGATAACGCGCGGGTCTTGGCGCAGTTTCCAATCCACTTGGCCATAGCCGACATCAATGCCATAGACCCGTTTGGCGCCCGCTTGCAACAGACAATCCGTAAAGCCGCCCGTGGAAATACCGCCATCTAAACACACGCGATCGCGCACCACCACAGGAAAGACCCCTAGGGCATGGGCAAGTTTTTCACCCCCCCGCGAAACATAGGCGGCTTTTGCCTTCACCTGAATCGTGGCATCCACTGCCACCAGCGTGCCCGGCTTATCAATGGGGACATGGTTTACCTGCACTTCCCCAGCGCGAATCCAGCGTTGGGCCTGTTGGCGGCTCTCACACAGGTGCCGCTCCACCAGAAGACTATCCAAGCGTTGCTTTCGGGGACTCATTGATCTTTTGGTGCTTTCTGCAGGGGGGCAAAGGCAAAGAGCTGGTTGACATCAAGGATTAACCCGCGCAACTGGGGTTGGGCAAAGAGGGTGGTTTCACTCTGCCACAGGGGCAAAAAGGCCACGGCCTCGGCATTGAGTTCCTGAAGCTGACGCAATAGTACCCCACGGCGTTGGGGATTGGCCTCACGGCGACTGGCAACAATGAGATCATTGGCCTCAGGGCTATAGAAAAACGACCCCCACGCCGCACTGGCACCACTGTCACAGCCTGTTTCCACAGAACCATGCTCGCAACTCAGGAAAGGTTCAAGGTAATTGTCAGCATCGTAAAAATCACCATACCAATCGAGCAAGACCAAGGGGTAAGCCCCACTGTCTAAATTGCGGTAGATCGTAGCCGAGTCAGCGCTGTCCAATTGCACCTGCACGCGATCGCCCAAATCCCGCTCTAGTGAGGCTTTAAGAACCGTTGCCGCCAGCACATTACTGGGAACATTGGCACGGTACCAGAGATTGACGACGAGGGGTTGCTGCGCTGAAATAGAGGTCTTGGCTAGCCAGTGAGCTATTTGAGCGGCGTCTCCATCTCCATAGCGATCGCGAAAAATCGGCTCACTCTCAGGAAATAAACTCGGCACCAGCGAGTACAGGGGTTTTGCTTCCCCCAAAAAGACCCGTTCCGCGAGGCGTTGACGATTGACACTGGCCGCCAAAACCTGCCGCGCTGCCAATTGATCCCAAGGGGGTTGGCGCAAATTAATGCTTAGGACAGTGACAGCGTTACCTGCCCCGGTAATGACCTGCCAGTGCTTTGTTGCCGCTTGAGTCTTGAGGGCACGAATTTGATTGGGATCGAGCGCACCGATCGCCACATCCACTGCCCCCGTGCGAAAGGCATTGTAGAGATTAGCGCTACTGGAAAAGATTTGCAGGCGAATCCCCGTATTTTGGGGCTTGGTTCCCCAATAGTCGGCAAAGGGTTCAAGGCGTACCCCATCGGTACCGTAGGCCGCTAAACGGTAAGGGCCTGTGCCCACAAATTGCGTCGGCAAAAAGCGATCGCCCGCTGCACCATAGGCTGTCGGCGAAACGGCACACAAGCCACTAAAGGCCAGCAAATGGGGAAAAGCCACAAAGGGTTCCTTGAGGCGAATTTCCAGTAAGTCCTCCGCGATCGCCTGAATTTCTTTAACGCGCCCGGCCAAGAGGGAGGCGGGTTGGCCACCACTATTCATAAATCGCTCAAGGGAAAAGGCCATGGCGGCTGCATTAAACGGTGTGCCATCGTGGAAGCGAACCCCCCGCCGCAGGGGAATGCGGTAAGTCAGGCCATCCTCGCTCACTTCAGGTAGCGCTGTGGCCAGTTGGGGAATGAGGTCTTTGCCTTCGTAGGTATAGAGGCGATCGCCCAAATTCAACAGCAGCAGTCCCGCCAAATTTTCGTAGGCATCAGCGGGGTCTAGGGTGCGCAGGCGAGCCGTGGTACCAATGACAATACTGTCATCCCCTGGGCGAGGCCGATCACCGCCACAGGCAACCAGCAGCAGGCTCAACAACAGTACCAGACATCCCCACAGTAGCCGTCGTGTCACGGATACACCCGCTCGGTACATCATCCACTAGAATAAAGGGCGAGCGATGGGACTCGAACCCACGAATGGTGGAACCACAATCCACTGCCTTAACCACTTGGCTACGCTCGCCATGCTTCCTAGGCTAGTCCTCTAGCATAGCATAGAGAACTCTCTTATGAAAGTGCCTCTTCTTTCCCAAGTCATGGCACGCCCTCTTTGGTGGGGCGGTGGCGCCTTCTTGCTCTTGGGGATCATTGCTGCGGTTCTGACGAATCCCACCCCTGCCGACTATCAACGCCGCGCCGCAGCGGAAATCAATACCTTCCTTTTGACTCAAGTATGTCCAGAGATCATCAATCGCGATAGCGCGATCGCCATGGTGGCTTTGGAAGTCTGCGATCAACTGGAATCCCGCCCAGCAGAAGACATTGAACGCTACATCGCCTACAACACCCAATCCTATAACCTTGGCGTTGCCACCCTCTTTGTGACAGAGTTGCCCATTGACACCGTCTGGAGCCTCGGCCTCTTTGGTCAAATTATTCCCCTCAGACTGTAAGCTTCCTCTCTCCCTGATTTCAGCAGCAGGTGCAAAATGCAAATACCCATTTCCCCAGACCTCTGCTTGGCAGCAGGGTTGCTTTTAGAACCAGTGGCGTTCGCCAGCTAGTGAGCCTTCGGCAGGGGGCGGGAAAGACTATGCCAAAATATATCAACAACCGCAGAAACCAGTAAAACGTAATTACCATGATTGGGAAAACCCTTGGCGGGCGCTACAAATTGATTCGAGTTTTAGGGGCTGGGAACTTTGGCCAAACGTTTCTTGCTGAGGATGTTCATCGCCCCATTCGTGCCAAGTGTGTGGTTAAGTACCTGCGCCCTGCCCGTACGGATGCGGCCTTTCTCCCTTTGGCGCGATCGCTCTTTCAGCGGGAGGCACAAATTCTAGAGCGGCTGGGCAGTCACGAGCAAATCCCCCGCCTCCTTGCCTACTTTGAGGAAGACAACGAATTTTACCTTGTCCAAGACTTCATTGAGGGTCAAGTCCTACGGCACGAATTGTTGCCGGGCTGTGCATGGTCAGAGGCACGGGTGATGGCGTTGCTCCAAGATGCCCTGCGGGTTTTGGCCTTTGTGCATCAATGTGGTGTTATCCACCGCGATATTAAACCCGATAATCTCATTCGTCGCCAATCGGATCACCGCTTAGTGCTCATTGATTTTGGGGCAGTGAAGGAGATGGGGGTCTCCATTGGCGGCGGTACCTTGGTGGGAGAGACCAATCCACAGACAATTGCCATTGGCACACCGGGGTATATGGCTCCAGAGCAAGCCCAAGGGCGTCCGCGTCCGGCCAGCGATCTCTATGCCTTGGGGATGGTGGCGGTACAGGCATTGACGGGGTTGAGTCCTCTGCAACTCACCCAAGACCCCTACGGCTGTTGGTGTTGGCAAGCTGCTGAACCAGTGAGCGATCGCCTAGTGCAGTTTGTCAATAAACTAATTCACCCTTCTCCCTACGAGCGCTTTGCCACGGCTACCGATGCCCTTGCCAGCCTGCAACAGGTGGAGGTGCCCAAATCCTTTTGGTTTCGCCTTGGCAAATTTCTCAAAACTCCTGTTCAAGACCTCTGGCGATCGCCCGAAGGGCGCGCTGCGCGATCGCCAAAGGCAGGTGGGGGTGCTTCTACAGTGCCGCCCCGTCCACTACCCGCTGTTTCCACGCTGCCGCCACAAGTCACCGAACCGAAACCAGTGTCCTCTCCAGCGGCAGCCACCGCCGCCCTTTCCAACCAAGGTCGCCATGTTTTTATCAGTCACTCCAGTGACGGCACCGATTTGCAGTTGGCCAGTGCCCTCCAAGAGGTGTTGCAAAAAGCGGGTCACCAACCCTTTATGGCCAGCCAAAGTATCCGCCTTGGGGAGGCATGGGCACAGCGGATTGATCAGGAGCTAAAGCGGTGTGATTTCTTTGTTCTGTTGCTCTCACAAACGGCGGCGCAAAGTGAAATGGTGCTTGAGGAAGTCCGCACGGTCAAACAGTTGCAAGCCCAACGGGGCGATCGCCGTCCCTTTATCTTGCCTGTGCGGGTCAATTTCCCCCTTGATATGCCCTTGAACTATGAGTTGCGGGGCTACCTGCATCGCCTACAACAGCGCTTCTGGCGATCGCCAGCGGACACCGACACCCTGCTGCAAGAGATTCTCGACTTGGTGAATGCGACCACTGCCCCTGTAGCCACCAGTAGCGATGCTGCCCAAGAAACCATTGCTGAATCTGCGCAAATTGGCACATTGGTGGGTGATGGTGCGCCTGTTCCCGTGGCTGAGCCAGAACTCCCAGAAGGGCAGGTGGAAGTGGCCTCGGCATTTTATATTGAGCGGCCACCCATTGAGCAACGCTGTCGCGAAACCCTCTTGCAACCCGGCTCCCTCATTCGCATCAAAGCCCCCCGCCAAATGGGCAAAACCTCACTCATGGCACGGCTGCTGTACCGCGCCACCCAAGAGGGTTATGGCACTGTTCCC
Source organism: Thermosynechococcus sp. QS41 (assembly GCF_031583515.1). NCBI lineage: Bacteria > Bacillati > Cyanobacteriota > Cyanophyceae > Acaryochloridales > Thermosynechococcaceae > Thermosynechococcus > Thermosynechococcus sp. QS41. The sequence goes on along the minus strand of NZ_CP134181.1, from coordinate 800,222 downwards.
CTCAGTTTCCAACTGGCAGATGCCCAAGTCTTCAGTGATTTAGAAAAACTCCTGCGCTGGCTCTGTGCCAGTGTCGGGCGGCGATTAGGGCTAGAAAACCGCCTCAATGAGTATTGGGATGACATTTTTGGCAGTAAATACAACTGCACTACCTATTTTGAGGAGTATCTCTTACCCAATTGCCAAAAAGCGGGGACACAGTTTGAGGGTCGTCCCCTTGTCTTGGGTCTTGATGAAGTGGATCGGGTGTTTGAGTATCCGGAAGTGGCCAGTGACTTCTTTGGCCTGTTGCGGGCATGGCATGAAGAGGGCAAAAACCGCGATATTTGGCGCAATCTCCGTCTAATTGTGGTTCATGGTACGGAGGTCTATATTCCCCTAGACATTAATCAGTCCCCCTTTAACGTTGGCTTAGCCATTGATCTGCCGGAATTTAACCAAGAACAAATTGCTGAGTTGTGTCGCCTCCATGGCCTGAGTCTGTCAGAGGAGCAGCTTCAAGACCTGCAGCACTTGGTGGGAGGTCATCCCTATCTGATTCGTCTGAGCCTCTATCACCTCGCCCGCCAAGACCTGACATGGCAGGCGTTAATAGCCAATGCGGCCTCAGAAACGGGGTTGTATCGGGATCACCTGCGGCGACAGTGGTGGCATCTCCAGCAGCAGGCAGACCTAGTGCCTGCCTTTAAGGAGATTCTGCAAGCGGACAACGGCAATATGGTTGATAGCACCGTTGGCTTTAAGCTCCACAGTTTGGGACTGATTACCCTAGAGGGAAATTTAGCTAAGGTGCGCTGTGATCTTTACCGCCGCTATTTTGGCGATCGCCTGCACTAGTGGACTGAATCATTGGCAGGACAGGCAGCGGTTGTGCGAGCAACAACTCCCTTGCTAAGCTAAAGGTAGAGGGGTTCGGTTATCCGCCAATGACTCTCACCAGTCTCGGAACTGTATCCCGCTGCCCAGTTATCCTTCGCGGGTTATGCCGTCTATGACGTTAATGTACGTTGCGCCTCAATGGCAAACCCTAGCATTTCCCTCAACGCTTTTTCTCCAACCCATCCTAGACATTCTACTCAGTGATCTTCCCCCCCAGTACAAAGATGAAATTAGGCTAGGCCTCCAAGAAGCCCTCGTCAATGCGGCTCGCCACGGCAATCAACTCAATCCTGAAAAGCTGGTTTTTGTGCGTTATACCTTCTTCCCCGATCAATGCTGGTGGGTGATTACGGATCAGGGGGACGGTTTCTCTCCTCCTAGTAATGTTTCTGAGACTGCTGATGAGTTATTGCCAGCCGCCGACTGTGAATGTGGTCGGGGCTTATTTTTGATCTATGCCATCTTTGATGAGGTCTATTGGAACCCGAAAGGAACCGAATTAAGTCTGTGTAAGTACCTCACCTAAGCGGATTACGAACCTTTGAGCTAGAGGGGAATGACATCAACCCAGTGACGATACTGTGGCTCCCGTCCTTCAACGATCGCCTGTAATTGTTTTTGCAGTTGGCGTGTCAGGGGGCGATCGCTCGGCAGCGTGTAGGTCTCAATGCGACTGACGGGCACAATTCGCGCAGCCGTACCCGTTAAAAAGACCTCATCGGCAATCAAAAGTTCCGTACGATCCACAGGCCGCTCAATCACCTTGACACCCGCCGCCTGCGCTAGCTCAATGACACTGCGGCGGGTAATGCCCTCAAGAATGTCTTGATCCACACTGGGGGTGATGAGTTGACCATCCCGCACCAGAAACAAATTCATTCCTGAGGCTTCGCAGACTTTCCCTTGGTCATTGAGGAGAATCGCCTCATCAAAGCCAGAGGAAACAGCCTCTGTTTTTGCCAGTGCCGAGACAATATAGGAAGTGGTCAACTTGCCCCTTAGGGGAAACGAGCGATCGCACTGCCGCTGCCATGAACTAATGCGACAGGTAACGCCTGCAGCTGACAGGTAATCGCCAAGGGGCATGCCGTAAATAAGAAAATCCTTCTCAATGTCATGGAGCCGTGGTGCAATGCCCAGCCCAGAGGTATAGACCAAAGGGCGAATATAGAAGGGCACGCTAGGTTGGTTTTTTTGCACCCATGCAACAATTTTCGACTTAATCTCGCTGGTGGGCAATTCATAGCCGAGATAGTGGGCACTGCGACTCAGGCGACGACAGTGATCCTCCAGACGAAAGAGGAGAATTTCCCTAGCGTTGGCCGGATTAGGGAGACCGCGCAAGCCTCCTAGGGCCGCTGTTCCGTAGTGAAGGGCATGGGTGGCCACGGAAATTTTGGCCTCTGCAAAGGGCACAAACTGACCGTTGAGATAGGCGTAGGGGAGAAAGTCACTCATGCGTCAATGGGAAGCGTTGACAAAGAACAGATGCAACCAAAGATCAGCTGCAGTCTCAATAGTCTAACATTTTGGCTTAACGCTCAAAAAACTAGGGCAACGGCTCCTCTGAGGTGATCTCTTCAATGCTAGACACCTGTAGGACTAGACGAAAAGGGCGATTCATCCGCTGTTGGATAAACTCTTCCATGAGTGCCACCTGTTTTGGGGTGACCGGCTCGCGGGCACGCACATTCACCCGAATCACGGGTGGGTTACTGACCCAATTCGTTTCCATACCTAACAGATCGAGGCGTTGAAATGTCAGCGTTCCTCCAATGAGCGCCTCTCGTACTTGCTGTTGCAACCGCACTTGTTCAATGAGCCGACTGAAGCTAATGGCGAGGGGAATCACCAACAGAGCGGTGAGGGCAGCGGCAATGGTGAGGGGACGGCGCCCTTGATGCAAAGGGATATAACCAACAATGACAAAAACTACCATGCAGGCCAGCGTAATTCCTAGCAGGTTTGTGAAATATAGCAGCGTTGCCCCCACACTCAGACTCGTATTCAACTGCGCTATCCCAAGGCCAACTGTGCAAACGGGCGGCATGAGCGCAACGGCGATCGCTGTCCCCGCCAAGGTGTTTGAAACACGGGGTTCCGCCACCGCATAGGCACTCACGGCACCTGCGGCCACCGCAATGCCCAAGTCCAGCAGATTGGGTTGGGAGCGGGCCATGATCTCACTGCCATAGACCTCAAGACCCACCATGACACCAATTGTCCAAGACATGCCAATGGCCATGAGGGTGCCGACAATCAAGGCAATCGCTGCCTCACGAAACATCTTGAAGTCGCCAATGAGAGCGGCTAAGGCCAATCCGCGAATCGGCAGCATCAGCGGTGCAATCACCATCGCCCCAATAATCACAGCGGCACTGTTGGAGAGCAAACCAAATGTGGCGATCGCGCAGGAAGTAACAATCAAGACCACATAGGGAACATTCAAATGGGATTCAGCATACAGTATCCGAATCAATTGATTGAGGCTTTCTGGCGTACGGCGGTGATAGCGGAAGGCTTGAACCTGATGCAACCAATGGGCAAGGAGTTCTTTCATGGACAACCTTGTACAGTCACTTATACGCAAGGGGTTAGATCAATGCTACAGGAACTGCCATTGATTAAACGTTGCTGCTTGGCCAACTGGATTGCCCGCTTCATCCAAAACCGTCCAAATCCAAGCATTTTCAATGCGAAACCGCCGCCCAGAACGAGAAATACGAACACCACTGTAGTTGTTGGCATAGCCTTGGCGGGCTGCTTGGGCAAGGAGGGTTGCTCGTTCAGTTTGAGCCATGGGTTCCGCCGTCAGCCGCGAAGGAAGCTGCACCAATTCCGGCCAAGAGAGTTCCCACAGGGTGAGAGCGGCTTGGTTGCCATAGTTGAGGATGGGATCGGCCTCATACCCATGGGAGAGAACGGGCTGTGACCAGTGAAACAACTGCTGTGCTAGGCTCAAGTCATCCCCAGCCGGAGCAGCTAGGAGCGATCGCCCCGTCCAGTGCTGAAAACTGGCGCAAATGCGTCGTGCCTGCTGGACTGCCGGTGGCTGCAACCAAGGCTCCATCACTTAGGCCGTGGTCAATACACGACTGGCAGCGGCCACCCCGGCACCGGGACTAAAGTTGGTGTATCCCAATTCGCCAAGCACCGCTTCTAGGGCACTGACTGCGGCTAAAATATCGCGATCGCTGACAAAACCCAAGTGACCCACTCGGAAAATTTGCCCCTTGAGGTGATCTTGACCACCCGCTAGGGCAATGTCAAAGCGTTTTTTCATTAGGCTGCGAATCTTTTCGGCCTCCACTCCTTGGGGTGCCACCGCCGTAATCGCGGGACTGGCACAGTGATCCGCCGCATAAAGGGGCAAGTTGAGTGCCTTCATGGCGGCGCGGGTGGCCTGCATCAAGCGGTGGTGGCGGGCAAAGATATTCTCTAAGCCCTCTGCTTGCATCATCTCCAGTGCGGTCTTCAGGGCAAAGAAGAGATTCACCGGTGGCGTAAAGGGGGTTGTGTTCTTGGCAGCGTCCTTGCGGTATTTCCCCAAGTCAAGATAGAACTTCGGCAACGTGGCTGTCTTGTAGGCTTCCCAAGCCTTGGCACTGACGCTGACAAACGCCAAGCCCGGCGGGATCATATACCCCTTCTGGGAACCGGAACCGACAACATCTAACCCCCACTCGTCAATGGGCACACTCACAGCGCCCAGACTGGTCACGGCATCCACAATGATCAGGGCTTGGCCGTGGGCTTTGACGTGGCGGTTGATTGCCTCTAAGTCGTTGATCACGCCCGTTGAGGTCTCACTGTGGGTAATGATCACCGCTTTGATGGTTTTGGCCGTGTCTGCCTCGAGGGCGGCTTTGAAGTCATCGGGGTTGAGGGGTTGTCCCCAAGGCGCCGTAATGCGCTCCGTTTTCAGGCCATAGGCATCGCACACCTCTGCCCAGCGATCGCCAAACTTACCATTACAGCCTACGAGCACGCGATCGCCCGCGCTGAGAAAGTTAATGATCCCGGCCTCCATTGCCCCTGTGCCACTGGCCGCCAAAATCAGCACATCATTCGTGGTTTGATGCAGCCATTTCAACCCTGACGTCACCGCCGCCATGATCTCGCTAAAGTCACCGCTGCGATGGCCAATGGGATGTTTGCTGAGGGACAGAAGAACCGACTCCGGTACCGGCGTAGGCCCCGGAATCATTAACATCGATTTATCTTGCATCGTGAGTTGCGAACCAATCCTTAAAATGAAACGACTAAGCCCAGTGAGCGGCCATGTGCTCTGCCAAGTCCAGAACCCGCTGGCTATAGCCCCACTCGTTATCGTACCAAGCCACCACTTTCACTAGATTGCCCCCCATCACCATCGTGAGGGACGCATCCAAAATCGAGGAGGCGTTGTGACCCCGATAGTCCGAAGACACCAGCTCCAATTCACTGTAGTGGATAATCCCCTTCATTGTGGTTTCCGAGGCTTCCTTGATCACTTGGTTCACCTGCTCAGCAATGGTGGGTTTTTCCACTTGAGCAACAAAATCAACCACAGAGACATTGGGGGTGGGTACCCGCAGGGCAATCCCGTTCAGCTTACCTTGCAACTCGGGAATCACCAATCCGACTGCCTTAGCAGCCCCCGTAGAGGTGGGCACAATGTTCATCGCTGCTGCCCGTGCCCGCCGCAGATCGCGGTGACTGGCATCGAGTAAGCGCTGATCCCCCGTGTAGCTGTGGGTCGTCGTCATCATCCCCTGCTGAATGCCAAAGGTTTCATGGAGCACTTTGACAATGGGGGCTAAGCAGTTGGTGGTGCAACTGGCATTGCTGACGATATCTTCACTGGGATTGTAGGTGTGATGATTCACTCCCACCACGTATGTCGGAATATTGCCTTTACCGGGTGCTGTAATCAAGACTTTTTTCGCACCGGCACTCAGGTGCTTGCTGGCACCTTCACGGCTGGTAAAAACCCCGGTGGCTTCAATAACGAGATCAATTCCCCACGAACTCCAAGGCAGATTTTCGGGGTTGCGATCAGAGACACATTTGACCGCATGGCCACCAGCATAGATGCAGTCGTCGTCAGCACTGATTTCGGCATCTTGGAAAATGCCTAGCATCGAGTCATACTTCAGCAAATGGGCATTGGTGCGGGGATCGGAGGTATCGTTGATGCCTACAATCTCTAGCTTGCTATTGGCTTTCCGCTGTAACCAGCAACGCATGAAGTTCCGACCGATGCGCCCAAAACCATTGATAGCGACTCTAACCACCTGATCCCTTCCTCTGTTTACTAACTCATTGCCAGAAATGATCTAGGAAACATTCTAAGGGGGAATGGTCATTTTATTGCGTTTTTTTTAACGATGCACAAGACGAGTCTCCGCAAGGGGTGCTGACAATGCCGCCTCGAGAGGGGCACGGCCAAATCGCTCCTCCAGTAGATCCATGACCGTGCGGCCAAAGTCATTGGGATTGAGTCGCCAAGCCGCTAGGCACACTTCGCCAAAGACGGATCCCATGGGTTCTGGGTTCCAGAGGAGTTTCTTGGCCGTCCAAGGCATCAGGCTCATGGGGTTGTAGCCGGGGCGCAAAATGCCGTGTTCAAGGGCATATGCCTCAAGATGGGTGTGGGGTTGCAGACCAATAAAGAAAATGGCTGGCTCCACCTTGTCAGCGCCAAAGATGCCTTCTAGTTCACGGTGGTAGGCAATGGTCTGGGCAATCGTTTCAGGGCGTTCGTCAATGACATTGAAGGAGTAGTTCACAGAGACGAGGGCGTTGAAGCCGGCGGCTTTCAAATCGCGGCAGTTTTGCAGCACGGTGCGCAGGTTATAGCCCATGCGCATTTTTCGCACCAATTCTTGGGAGCCACTGGTAATGCCGATTTCAAAGTAATTCATCCCCGTTTGCACCATCAGGTCACACAGTTCGGGGGTGAGGTTGTCAGCACGAATGTAGGCTGCCCAGTGAATATCATTCATGCCTGCTTTCAGGATTTCCTGCAGCAGGGCGATCGCGTCGGGGATAAATTTGCGGGCGGGGATAAACTGGGCATCGGTAAACCAAAAGTTGCGCACACCGCGATTGTAGAGCTGGCGCATTTCGGCGACGACTTCTTCAGCAGGGTTGATGCGCACCTGTTTGCCTTCAACCACGGTATAGACGCAGTAGCAGCAGTTGTGGGGACAGCCACGCTTGGTTTGCACGCCAATATAAAAGTCACCCCCCTGAAGGTAGTATTCAAATTCGGGCCAGATCGTCTCAATGTAGTCGTAGTTGCAGGCGGTTTTTTCGATGGGGGTTGGCCATTCGTGGATCAGGCGATCGCGGGGCTTTTCCACACCCGCAATGTAGCAACGCTCCCCGGCAATTGGCTGGTTCGTTAGGACTTTGTGCAGCAGCGTTTCCCCTTCACCAACGGAAACAATGGTGCCTTTGGGCAGTTGAGAACCCAATTGTTCATAAAAGACACTGACCGCACCGCCACCGACGATGGTCGTGACTTGCGGATGGTGACGCTTGGCATGGTGGAGTCCCAAACGGATTAAATTGAGGTTTCGCCAGAGTTCACCATAGTAGGCACTCATCACCCGCAGACCCCCGATCGCCCCCCGCAGCTTCACCAAGGGATTGCGGGCGTAATAGACCTCAAAGGCATGTTGCAGTGGATTGCCGCCCCGTCCCCCCACAGGGGCATAGATTTGAATATCCCGCCAAGAAAAAACCAGATGCGTGGGTTCAAAGTCATCAATCACTTGGGCAAGGGCACGACGAAAATCCAAGGGCGGTACCGTCCCCAGATCAAAAATCCGCTGCTCGATGCTTGGCAGTTGCTTGTGGATGTAGTCAGCCAGATAAACCACGCCAATGGGAAAAATCGGATTGCAGGGGAGACGGACGTAAAGGACACGCGGGGACATAGGCTAGTCCAAGATCTATGGAAACGCTAAATTCTTAATAAATCTCTATCGCTGTTTAGGTTGTAACACATTTGCGCCTTTCCAACAGGGGATCACGGGAACTCAAGGAAAGGATGAACTGTCCATCCTGTAGTTGAGTTTACAACTGGATCGAATTGGCAATGTTAGGCTAACAAGGGTAAAGACACGTCCCTATAAGAAACCATTACTTCCTATGCCGCAAATCTTTGATCCCGTCCCTAGCGATAGTTGCGATCGCATCCTCTGCTGTTATGTCAACGCCACCAGCAAAATTCAGGTGGTGCGCATTACCAATATTCCCAATTGGTATTTTGAGCGAGTCGTTTTTCCAGGACAACGGCTTTTCTTTGAATCACCGCCAGCGGGACAATTGGAGGTTCACAGCGGCACCATGGCTAGTGCCCTTCTTGCCGATACGATTCCCTGTTGTAAGCTGCAAGTGCAAGAAAGGGCAGATCATGTTTTTGTCCATGATGGCAACCCCCAGCCTTGGCTACAGTGGTATGATGAGTCCGCTGCAGCAACGGAAAAAGTGATGCTCCATTGAGTCAACCCAATAGTTATCGCCCCTACACCATTGCAGTTTTGGCCAGTAGTTTAGATGGCCGCCTTGCTCGTGCCGATGCTTTGGGTCAGCGCATTGCCTCGGCCTATGACTTTCAGCACCTTGAGCAGCAGGTGGCACAGGTGGATGCGGTACTCTTTGGGGCGACAACATTGCGTTTGGGGGGGACAGCGATGCGCCTTCAGTCTCCCCATCTGATTGCTGAGCGTGAGCACCAAGGGCGATCGCCCCAACCGCTGCAAATTGTCTGCTCTGCCCGTGGTGAATTAGACTTCAATCTTCCCTTCTTTCGCCAGCCCATTTCGCGCGCTTTGCTGACCACCGAGAAAGGCGCCAGCCGCTGGCAAGGATCCACTGCCTTTGATCACTGTTGGTCTGCTGGGGTGGCGGAGATTGACTGGCCACAGGCGTTTAGGCACATTCAAGGGGCTGGTGTACAAACCTTGGCCGTGTTGGGAGGAGGACAGCTTTTCGCCTCCCTGTTGCAGATGGCTGCCATTGACGAATTGTGGTTGACCCTCTGCCCCCTCCTCCTAGGGTCGGTAGCGCCTAGCCTCTATCCAGAGGAGATTGCCTTCTCAGGGAGGTTGACGCTCCTGAATGTCTTGCCTGTGGGCAATGAGGTTTATCTGCACTACCGCCTTAATTATGCTTGACTCATTGCGAGTAACCCTCAATCACCACTGAGTCTAATTAGTTCTCAGTCAGCACTAATCTGCATCTCCAAGGGTGAGGCAAGGATGCAATCACAGTAATTGAGCACTGGTGGCCGATGCCAACCCCACGTAACACCAATGCTGCCCGCTGCACCCCCCCGCTGTGCCATGAGGCCATCACTATCGGCATCGCCAATAACCACGGTTTGATCGGGTCGCACCCCAAGGCGATCGCACACCCTCAGGAGTACCTGCGGATCGGGCTTCGTGGGTGGCTCATCTCCCCCCTGCCAGCATTGGAAAAAGGGCTTCAGGTGATAGGTGTCTAAAAAAGCCTCGATTTCCGACCTGCGATCGCCAGAAATAATCGCCAAGGCACAGTTCATTCCATGCAACTGTTGTACCAATTCAATCACCCTCGGCAGGGGAGGGGTTAACGCTGCTTTGGTTGTAAATTTTAGCTCTGCTGCTTCAAAGGCGGTGCTCACCAGCTCTAGGGCGGCAATCCATGAAACCCCTTGGCTGGCAACAAGGGCTGCTGCGGCAATCAGATTCTCCTGCCGTGTTCCTACAGCTTGCAATCCCCCTGCATCCAAGTGCTCCCCCCTCACACCAAAGGCTTGGAGCAACAATTGCTTGAGATTGGGGAAATGATCAGCAACTGCCGCAGCGCGGGCGATCGCTAGCTCTTTCAAGTACTCAGCAACATCTGCTAATGTGCCATCTTTATCAAAGATCACCGCTGCTACAGGTTCAAAAGCGTGTCCGCGACAGGAGAGCCGTACCATTCAGAAAACCTCTGGGTAGTAGGATCATAAAGAATAAAAACGATAGAGGACGTTGCCCCCTTGCTTATCGTTATTGATAACTACGACAGCTTCACCTACAACCTTGTGCAGTACCTAGGAGAGCTAGCGCAGGAGTTCCCAGTTGCTGCGGATCTGCGCGTCTTTCGTAACGACAAGATCACCCTCGATGAGATCGCTGCCCTCGCCCCTGCGGGTATTGTGATTTCTCCTGGGCCGGGTCGCCCTGCCGATGCGGGGATGTCTGAAGCCCTGATCCGCACCTATGCTGGCACACTACCCATCTTGGGGGTTTGCTTGGGACATCAAGCGATTGGTGAAGTTTTCGGCGGCACGGTGACGCTCGCACCAACCCTCATGCACGGCAAAACGTCAGAAATTTACCACAGTGGTGTGGGGGTGTTCCAAAATTTGCCCCAACCCTTTACCGCAACCCGCTACCACAGCCTTGTTATTGATCGTGACAGTTGCCCTGATGTATTGGAGATTACGGCTTGGACAGAGGATGGCCTGATTATGGGGGTGCGCCACCGCCACTATCCGACGCTGGAAGGGGTGCAATTCCATCCGGAGAGCATTCTCACCACCTGCGGCAAAGACCTGCTACGGAACTTTTTGCGACGGCTGTCCAGTCCATCGTTGTGAGCCAGCCACTTTTCGGTACACTGAGCTGGAATAGGAGTGTGGGGAGAGAAAATGGAACGGCGGCAGTTCTTGCGTTGGGCACAAATTGGGGCGATCGCCAGCCTGAGTGGACACTGGGCAGCCCATGCCCAAGGGGGGGGGCTCTCTCTGCAATGGTTTGGCCACACCTGCTTTCTCTTCACCGGCAGTGGTCAGCGGGTACTGGTGAATCCCTTCCGTCCCATTGGTTGCACCAAAGGATTGCGGCCTCCCCGTGTCACTGCGGATATTGTCATGATTAGCAGTCGCCTCCTGGACGAGGGCTACATCGAAGGCTTACCCGGTCGGCCTAAACTGCTTTTTCAACCCGGTTCCTATAAAGTCAATGGTTTGAGTATTCAGGGCATCCGCACCAGTCATGATCGCGTTGGTGGCTTTCGCTTTGGCGTCAACGTGGTTTGGCGCTGGCAGCAGGGGGGCATCAATCTTTTGCATATGGGCGGCATTGCCATGCCGATCACGATTGAACAACGCATTCTCATGGGACGGCCTGATGTGATGATTGTGCCAGTGGGAGGAAGTGACAAAGCCTATACGGCTGAGGAGGCCAAGGCAGCCATTGAAGTTTTGCAACCCCGTTTGGTCATTCCTTCCCACTATCGGACGGCAGCGGCTGACCCCAATAATTGTGATCTGACGGGGCTAGAGGACTTTTTGAAAGTTATGGAGGGAACCCCGGTTCGCCGCAGTGGGGGTGCCTCCCTCAGTCTATCAGCAGCCAATCTGCCCCAAAATACCACTATCCAAGTCCTCAGTATTTGATGAGGAAAACGGCTATATTGTGTGTCAATGTTTCCCGTAGAACGAGTTGAGGAAACGCCATGATTCAGGTCGAACACCTGACCAAGGTTTACGGTACAACCGTCGCGCTGCGGGATGTCAGCTTTTCAGCGGCCAGTGGTGAGATTCTCGGTCTCCTCGGCCCCAATGGCGCAGGCAAAACCACCACAATGCGGATTTTGGCGGGGTATCTACCGGCAACGAGTGGCACAGCATCTATTGCAGGCTATGAAGTCCACACGAATCCGATGGCGGTGCGGCAGCGCATTGGCTATCTGCCAGAAAATCCCCCCCTCTATACGGAAATGACGGTGGCGGGCTATTTGCACTTTGTGGCTCGCATCAAAGGCGTCAGTGCGGGCGATCGCCCCCAGCGGGTGGAATATGCCCTCAAAAGCTGCGGCCTCTGGGATCGGCAACACACCATTATTCGCAAACTCTCGAAGGGCTATCGGCAGCGGGTCGGCATTGCCCAAGCGATCGTTCACGATCCGCCAGCCATCATTCTGGATGAACCCACGGTGGGTCTCGATCCGCGGCAAATTATTGAGGTGCGCAACCTGATTAAAAACTTGGCGGGACAGCATACAGTGATTCTTTCCACCCATATTTTGGCGGAAGTGAGCATGACCTGCGATCGCGCCGTGATTATCAATAAAGGCGAAGTGGCGGGCATTGGCCAACTGGATGAACTGCTGCAACGCCTCAGCAGTAGCTACACCTATGACCTCGAACTCGTGGGCGATCGCGCCGCTATTGAATCCCTCCTCCAACAGTTGCCTGCTCTGCAACAGATCACATGGGGCAATAGCACTCCCCAAGGGCGACAGCAACTTCAGGTCAGCAGTCCTTCAGAAATCGGTGCCGATCTCGCCAGTCTCCTTGTCCAAAATGGGGTGCAACTCTTTGAAATGCGCCGCTCCCGTGCCAACCTAGAGGAGGTGTTCTTGAAGCTAACGACCGATGAACCCACCGCAGAACCCAGCGATACCACCGAAGAAGCCCGTGCTTAGCGTTTCCCTCCAGGGGCTGCGTGTCCTCCTTGCTAACATTCTTGCCATCTATCGCCGCGAACTCCAGAGTTACTTTAGTGCCCCCTTCTACTATGTGATTGCCGGGGTGTTCTGGCTGCTCAGCGGCCTGTTTTTCCTCGTTGTGATGACGACAATTATTAGCCAAGTGGCTCAGCAGGATTTGCTGCAACAACAATTTGGGGCGCCGAGCCAAGCCATTGACGTTCCCAAGCTCATCCTCGAAAGTTTCCTTGGACTCCTCGGCTCCATTTCCCAAGTCATTTTGCCCATGCTCTCGATGGGACTGTACACCGAAGAACGCAAACGCGGCACCCTCGAACTTTTGGCCACCTCACCGATTACGAACTGGTGTGTGGCAACGGGTAAGCTCTTGGCAGTGCTCACGTTTTATACCACGCTGTTACTGCCCGTGATTGTCTATCAGTTTGTGGCGCTCCAGCAGAGTACGCCCCCCCTCTCCCCTTGGCTCATTCTGGCGGGCAATGGCGGATTGATTCTTTTAGCAGCAGCCATTCTCTCCTTGGGGATGTTTCTCTCATCGTTGACGGATAGCACGATCTTGGCGGCCATTTTGGGATTTGCGGTGTTGCTGATTCTCTGGGTGCTGGATGTCTTGGCTAAAAATACCGGCGGGAATCTCAGTGATATCCTCACCTACGTCTCACCCCTAGAGCACTTTACCAACCTGACACGGGGAATTTTCCGCAGCAGTAGTCTTGTTGTCTTTGGTAGTTATATTTTCCTCGGCATTTTCCTCACGGCACAGTCCATTGATGCCTTTCGTTACCAGCGCAATTAGGGGGTACCGGTCATGAAACGCTTTGCCCTAGGCTCACCCGAACAATTGACCACGGTATTGCTGTGGGCGGCGCCACTTTTGATCATTGCTGGCTTGAGTGCTGGCATCGTCACCAATCGCTGGAATTGGTTACCCTTGAGCCTTTTAGCTTTGGGGGGGATTGCCCTACTGCTGTGGCTGATCCAGCAAAGTCGTGTCTCCACAGGGTTTTGGGGGCGGCGTTCCACCCAAACCAGTACGAATGCCATCCTGACTGTGATTGCGGTGATTGCTCTATTGGGCATCGTCAATTTTTTGGCCGATCGCTACAGTGTTGAAATCGATCTCACCGAAAACCGTGCCTTTACCCTAGCGGCAGAAACCCGTGATGTTCTGCAAACTTTGGATCAGCCGGTGCGGGTATTGGTGTTTGATGCCAATGCTGCCAGTCGCGATCGCCTGTTGCTGGAACAGTACCGCCGTCAGGCCAACAACCAGTTTTCATTTGAGTTCATTGACCCCCAAGAGCAACCCGCCCTTGCTAAAAAGTACAACGTGACTCAAGTGGGGCAAGTGATTGTTGTGGCGGGCGAGAAAACGCAGCGCATTGATGAAGACCTTTCCGAAAGTAACCTCACCCCTGCCCTGATTCGGGTGACGAGCGATCGCACGATCCGTGCCTATTTCACTACGGGGCACAATGAACTTCCCCTCACAGGTGGCTCCGCCAGTCTCAGTGAAGTGGCTAAACTCCTCGAACAGCGAGATGTGGAACTCCTGCCCCTGAATTTGCTGGAGAAGGGCAAAATTCCTGAGGATGCGAATGTCATTGTGGTCGCTGGACCGCGGCAACCCTTTTTGCGTCTGGAGCAGGATCTGCTCAAGGCGTACCTGAATCGGGGTGGTAGCCTTTTGCTAATGCTCGATGTCGATGTCAACGCCGGTCTGGATGATTTACTGAAAAACTGGGGACTCACCCTCGATAATCGCTGGGTGATTGACGGCTCTGGTGTGGGTCAACAGGTGGGACTCGGTCCCGATACGATTATTGTCACCACCTATGGCAATCACCCGATTACTCAACGCTTTGCCCAAGGTCCGAGTGTCTTTCCCCGCGCGCAAGCCATTCGCATTGATCCTGTGAAGGATGATGACATTGTGGAAATTGCCCTCTCGGGCCCGCAAACTTGGGCGGAAACCGACTGGCAGTCGGGCAACCTTGAATTCACTGAAGGTGTCGATACCAAAGGGCCGCTGCCGATTGGTGTAGCGATTACCCGTCAGTTGAGTGATAACCCACCGAAGGAAGCCCGCTTGGTGGTCTTTGGGGATTCGGAATTCGCCACCGATGGTGTGATTGCCTACCAAGGGATTAATAGTGATCTCTTTGTCAATTCCGTGCTCTGGTTGGGCGATCGCGACCAAAAGGCACTCTCGATTCGTCCGCGCGAAACCACCAATCGCCGCCTGCAACTCAATGTCACCACCAGTCGCTGGCTAGAGATTATCAGTGTGTTTCTGCTGCCCCTTGTCGGGTTTGGCTCTGCCATTTTTGTCTGGTGGCGGCGCCGCTAACTCTTCTTCTATGGCCAGAGCCTCCTGCCCTTACTCTTGTTTGCTCCTGTATGCCCTAATCGTTGGTCTGCTTGGTGGCTGCGTGGCCACGGCTTTTTATCTCGCTCTTAAGCTGGGGTTTGCGCTGTTGTGGGGGACTGATCCTAGCCAAGTGAGCATTGGCACGTGGGCGCACCTCTATCCTTACATGCCGCTTTTGACGGCCTTTGGTGGCTTGTTGGTGGGCTTATCGGTCAAATTCTTGGGGGCAACGGAGGGACTCGCGGATGCGATCGCAGAGTTACACCACGAGGGTCGGTTAAGTTATCGCTTTCTACCGGGTATGGCATTGGCTTCTAGCCTATCTTTGCTGTTTGGCAGTAGTGCTGGCCCTGAAAGTCCCATGATTGATATCAATGGCGGCTTGGGCAGTTGGTTCGCGGAGCGTTTGCATCTACCCCCAGAGAGCACCCGTATTCTCACCCTCTGCGGTATGGCAGCGGGCATGGGCGTGTTTTTTGAGTCCCCCCTCGGCGCCACACTGTTTGTTTTGGAAGTCCCCCATCGCCGCAGTGTGGAGTTTTATGAGGCAATCATTCCAGCCCTGATTTCTGCGGCTGCTGGGTTTACCCTTTTTCGGGTCATTACAGGCACAACCATTGGTGGCATTTATCGGTTCCCTGCCTACGATACGCTGCGTCCTGAGGATATTGGCTTTGCAGTGTTGCTCGGCATCATTGGTGCGGCGGTGGGAACACTCTTTATCCTTGTAGATCGGCAGATTCAACGCTGGCTGAACCCCTATCGACAATATCCTCTTGTCTTAATTGTGGCGGTGGGTTTTCTGATTGGTTTGATTGCCCTGATTCATCCGATCACCCTGTTCTACGGTGAGCGGCAAATTGAACAAGTCATCCAAGTGGTCAACCGCTACAGCATTGGCATTCTGCTGAGCGTCGCTTTCTTTAAGCTGGTTGCCCTGAGTCTCTGTCTGCGGGGGGGCTTCCGTGGGGGGGTCGTCTTTCCCCTATTTTTTGTAGGTGCTTGTGTGGGCATGGCCGTACATGAGGCACTCCCGAATACACCCTTGAGTGTGGCCTTGGCTAGCATGATGGCGGCAATCACGGTGGTGGTGACCAAAACACCTTTGGGGCTGGCGGTGATTCTGACGGTGATTTCCCATACATCAATGCTGCCCTTGATTACGATCGCCACCTTAACCAGTTATCTATTGACCTTACCCATTGCTTGGATTCCCAGCCAGCGATCGCGCGAGGACACCCCTGATCCCTGAGAAATTATTAACAGAATATAAAATTTAGACACAACCCTTTACATTTTCCTGAGAGATTGATTAATATAAGGTTACATTCCGTTGCACAACACCAGCGGGTGCTCCTGAGGTCTCTCAGGGACTCGATTTGGGAGTGTAAACGGTTTGTAACATTCATTCATCTTGTTCAACAGGACTTATCACTATGACGACTGTTTTACAACGTCGCGAGCAACTGAACCTGTGGGAGCAATTTTGTAGCTGGGTTACCAGCACCAACAACCGCCTCTATGTGGGCTGGTTCGGTGTGTTGATGATCCCCACTCTGCTCGCTGCTACCATCTGCTTCGTGATTGCTTTCATCGCTGCTCCCCCTGTGGACATCGATGGCATCCGTGAGCCTGTCGCTGGCTCCTTGATCTATGGCAACAACATCATCACTGGTGCGGTTGTCCCCTCCAGCAACGCCATTGGCTTGCACTTCTACCCCATTTGGGAAGCTGCTTCCCTTGATGAGTGGCTCTACAACGGTGGCCCTTACCAACTGATCATCTTCCACTTCTTGATCGGTGTCTTCTGCTACATGGGTCGTGAGTGGGAACTCAGCTACCGCCTCGGTATGCGTCCTTGGATCTGCGTGGCCTACTCCGCTCCTGTGGCTGCCGCTACCGCTGTGTTCTTGATCTACCCCATTGGTCAAGGCAGCTTCTCCGATGGTATGCCCCTCGGTATTTCTGGTACCTTCAATTTCATGCTTGTGTTCCAAGCGGAGCACAACATCCTGATGCACCCCTTCCACCAACTGGGTGTGGCTGGTGTCTTTGGTGGTGCTCTGTTCTCCGCCATGCACGGTTCTCTGGTGACCTCCAGCTTGATCCGTGAAACCACCGAAACCGAGTCTCAAAACTACGGTTACAAATTCGGTCAAGAGGAAGAAACCTACAACATTGTGGCTGCCCACGGTTACTTTGGTCGCTTGATCTTCCAATACGCCAGCTTCAACAACAGCCGTGCGCTGCACTTCTTCCTCGCCGCTTGGCCGGTGATCGGTATCTGGTTCACCGCTCTGGGTATCAGCACGATGGCCTTCAACCTCAACGGTTTCAACTTCAACCACTCCGTTGTCGATGCTCAAGGCAACGTGATCAACACCTGGGCTGACATCATCAACCGTGCCAACTTGGGTATGGAAGTGATGCACGAGCGTAATGCTCACAACTTCCCCCTCGACTTGGCCAGCGCTGAGTCTGCTCCTGTGGCCATGATTGCTCCTAGCATCAACGGCTAATTCCTAGAGCAACGCTAACTAGCGTTTAGTTAAAGGAACCGCCTCTTCATCGGGGGCGGTCTTTTTTTATGATGATGGTCAAAGGGTAGAGACTTTGTTAATGAATGGTTGGACATCCCTCTTGGCAGTGGCAGTGCCTCTTGTGGTGCAAGCAGCAACACCAGCTCCAGAGATCATTACGCGGGCGATCGCGATCGCTGCCGAGCAGTTTGGTGAGGAACCAGCGCAAATTAGCGTGGTCCAAGTTCAGCCCAAAGTTTGGTCTGATGGCTGTTTGGGCTTGGGGGGGTTGCGGGTTGATTGTGCTGAGCGTTTAACCCCCGGTTGGGAAATTACCCTGACGAATCCCAATGCTCCCTATCCCCAACAGTGGGTCTATCGCACCAATCAAAGTGGTTCCCTGATTCTTTGGGATGCCGCTGGCAGTCGGATGATGGGTACCCTGATTCAGCGCCCCCAACGCCTGAGTCTAGAGGAGTTACCACCCCCCCTTCCTGAGGACGTGAGTTTTCGCGTGATTCGGCAAAGTGATGCCTCTGGGAGCCGTCCACCCGTAACGACAACGACACTGCTTTATAACGATGGTCGGATTGTGCAGCAAACCACCAATGCTCGCGGGGAAACCCTCAGCCGCACCCTACGCACAGTGACACCTGCTCAAGTCAGTCAATTTAATCAATGGTTGAGCGATCGCCGCTTTGAGCGCTTCAATGGCTTTGATTTTGTACCCACACCCCTAGAGCGACCGGTGCCTATTCATCTCGTCTCGACCCCCACCGCAACGGTGCGCTTTGCTGAAGCCAATGAATACCGCCTTGCCTCTGATTTGGTCGCTGTTTTGCGGGCATGGGAGTTATTGGTTGCCAAAGGTCGGCTGCCTGACCAGATTTCATCACAAACCAGTTAAGAAAACAATGACTAGAGCCGCATACATTCATCTGCCCTTTTGTCGGCGCCGCTGCTTCTACTGTGACTTTCCGATTACGGTAGTGGGAGATTCTCCGACGCTGGCAGAGTCACTTATCCAAGAGTATGTGGCTGCACTCTGTCAAGAAATTGCCCACACCCCTGCTGAGCCGCCACCACTCCAAACGATTTTTTTTGGGGGGGGAACACCGTCTCTAGTCCCGCCTCAATACATTGGCCAACTACTGGAAGCCCTTGATCGCCAAATAGGCATTGCCCAAGGGGCAGAAATTTCTATGGAAATGGATCCGGGAACCTTTGACTTAAAACAATTGCAGGGCTATCTCAAAGTAGGGGTGAATCGCGTCAGCTTGGGTGTACAGGCCTTTGACGATGAGCTATTGCGGGTATGTGGCCGTAGTCACGATGTGGCCGATGTTGAGCAGGCAGTTGCGATGCTTCATAGGGCGGGGGTAGCAAACTGGAGCATGGATCTCATTTCAGGCTTGCCGCAACAATCCTTAGCAGATTGGCAGTTCTCCCTCGAGCAAGCGATCGCCCTCAACCCTGCCCATCTATCCATCTACGACCTGATCATTGAACCCAAAACCGTCTTTAGCAAACGCTATCAACCCGAAGCAGACCCCCTACCCACTCAAGAGCAAGCCGCTGCCGCCTACTGCCTTACCCACAAGAGGCTAACAGCAGCAGGGTATGAGCACTATGAAATTTCCAATTATGCCCGACCGGGGTTTGCCTGTCGTCACAATCAAGTGTATTGGCGCAATCAACCCTACTATGGCTTTGGCATGGGCGCCACCAGTTATCTCGGGCATCGTCGCCTCAGCCGTCCGCGTACCCGCCGTGAATACTATCAATGGCTGCAAAGTTTACCCGAGAGCCTCAATCAAGTCAGTCCAGATGCCCGGTGGGATCGCTGGCTGGAAACCCTCATGCTGGGCTTGCGCCTCAGGGATGGCCTCTCTTTAGCTGCTCTAGCGGATGAATTTCCGATGTCGTGGGTTGAAGCCCTACAAGCAGCAGCGGCAAACATGTCTCCAGAGACGCTTTCTTTGACGGGCGATCGCCTGCACTTGACCCAGCCAGAAGGATTTCTGATGGCCAATACCGTCATTGTCACTCTTTGGGAGGCGATGGAGAGATCGGTTTTCCGCCAACAGGAAGCGCAACCCCTACCGATACACTAGAGGTTGTCTGACCAAGAATACACTCACGGGAAGCATCATGTTGGAACAGGGAACCATTTCAATCCATACTGAGAACATTTTTCCAATCATTAAAAAGTGGCTCTACTCCGATCATGAGATTTTCCTGCGGGAACTGGTCTCCAATGCGGTAGATGCAATCCAAAAACTGCGGATGGTGGCACGTTCTGGGGAATATAGCGGCGATGTGGATCACCCGGAAGTGACGATCACGATTGACAAAGAAAACAAAAAGCTGGCGATCGCCGACAACGGCATTGGCATGACCGCCGAGGAAGTCAAAAAATACATTACCCAAGTGGCCTTTTCCAGTGCCGAAGAATTCGTTCAAAAGTACAAAGGGGAAGGGGAAGACGCAATCATTGGTCACTTTGGCCTTGGTTTTTACTCCGCCTTCATGGTCTCAGAACGGGTGGAAATTGATACCCTCTCCTACCGCGAAGGTGCCGTCCCCGTGCATTGGACCTGTGATGGTTCCACTGAATTTACCCTCTCCGATGGTCAGCGCACCACTGTGGGGACAACCGTCACCCTGACCCTGCAAGAGGGTGAGTTGGAGTACCTAGAACCCGGCCGCATTCGTGAATTGGTACGCAAATACTGTGACTTTTTGCCGGTGCCAATTAAGCTAGAGGGTGAGCAAATTAATAAACAAATTGCCCCTTGGAAGAGTTCCCCCAATAGCCTCACCAAAGAAGACTATCTCGAGTTTTACCGCTATCTCTATCCCTTTCAAGAAGACCCGCTGCTTTGGGTTCACCTCAATACCGACTATCCCTTTGTGGTGAATGGCATTCTCTACTTTCCAAAGCTGCGCCCCGATATTGATGTCACCAAAGGGCAAATTAAGCTCTACTGCAACCAAGTCTTTGTCAGCGATAACTGTGAAGAGGTCATCCCGCGCTTTTTGCTGCCTTTGCGGGGGGTCATTGACAGCAGCGACATTCCCCTGAATGTGTCCCGCAGTTTCCTGCAAAAGGATCGCACGGTGCGCAAAATTGCCGACTACATTGCCAAAAAGGTGGGCGATCGCCTGAAGGAGCTATACCGCGAAGACCCGGCGGCCTACGTACGCTCGTGGCAAGACTTGGGCACCTTTGTCAAATTCGGTTCCATCAACGATGAGAAGTTCAAAAAGCAGGTGGAGGACATTCTCATCTACCGCACCACGGCCGAACTCACCTTCAAAGAGAGCGAGGATGTCTGGGCCAGTGAGGGGGGCATCCAAGTGGATGGCAAAACCTACACCACCCTCAAGGAGTACCTCGAGCGCAACAAAGAGCGCCAAGGCAAGCGCGTCTATTACTGCACCGATGAGGTCGGCCAAGCCACCTACGTGCAACTGCTTAAAAGCCAAGGGATTGAAGTCCTGTTTATGGACAGTTTCATTGATACCCACTTTGTGCCGTGGCTGGAGCAAAATTACCGCGATGTCAAGTTTCTGCGGGTGGACGCTGAACTGGATGACACCCTGATTGACAAGAGCAAAGAGAGCGAAATCATTGACCCAGCTACCAACAAAACCCGCAGTGAGCAGATCAAGGCGCTCTTTGAATCTGTGCTGAAAAAGCCGAAACTGACCATTCGCACCGAAGCCCTCAAGGCCGATGCCCCCCCGGCAATGATCCTGTTGCCCGAAACCAGTCGGCGGATGCAGGAGATGATGGCGATGATGCAGCAGCAACCCAATGCGCAGTTGCCAGAGGAGCATATCTTGGTTGTCAATACCGCCCATCCCTTGGTGCAAAATCTCCTCAGCCTCAACCAAGGCACGATTATTCAAACCAGCGGCACCTCAGAAACGGGTGCATTGGTCGAAAAGCTGTGTCAGTATATCTACGATTTGGCTCTATTGTCACAGCGGGGCTTTGATGCCAATGGTATGCAGCAATTTACAGAGCGTGCCAGTCAAGTTCTGACCCAACTGACCACTATGGCCACGCGCTAACGTTTGCAAACGCGGGAGGTAACGCATGATTATTACGGTAGGCCTATTGGCGGGGGCGATCGCCCTACTGGCGTGGGGACTGTACCGCAACCTGCCCTACGGCAAGCTGGGGATTGTGGCTTGGCTGCAAACCCTTGTCCTGATGCTCCCTTGGCTAGTGGTTTTTGGCAGCCTCAGCTTTGGGATTGTGATTAACTTTGCTGCCGTGCTCTTTGGGCTGGTGTTCTCGATTGTGGCCTATGTTGCCCTTGGCCGTTGGTTGCGATCGCTGGCGGCCACCGCCGAATTGCCCCTACCCTCTGCTCCCTCTGGCCGTTCGGAACTAGAGCAAGCCACCACAGAGCAGACGACCCCAGCCCAGCCTACTGCACGACCCAGCCTTCCCGCCGAAGACCTACAAGCCATTCAAAGTATCTTTAGCGTGGATACCTACTTCGCCACCGACTACATTCCCTACAAAGGGGGCGTGATCTGCCCAGGGAATCTGCGGGGAGAGGCCAAAGTGGTGCATCAGCAACTCACTGAACGCCTACAGGCCGCCTTGCCCGATCGCTATCGCCTCTTTATGGTGGCCAATGGGGAGGGCAAGCCGATGGTCGTGATTTTACCGATGACGACCGAACCGATTCGCTCGGGCAATCTTCAGAAGCTGGCAGCGGTTTTTTTGGCGGTGGCCACCCTTGGAACCTGTCTCGAGACCAGTGCCATCCTGCAGGGGTTTAGCTTACTGGGAAATCCAACCACTGGCCTCTTCCAGCGATCGCTCCCCTTTGCCTTGGGTCTCTTTGGCATTGCCGCTATACGGGAAGGGGGTCACTGGCTAATGGCCAAACGCTATCGGGCACGCTTGGGGCCGCCCATCTTTTTGCCGGCGTGGCAGTTGGGGACTTTTGGGGCCATGACCCGCATTGAATCCTTCCTTGCCAATCGCAGTCAACTCTTTGATATTGGTGCAGCAGGGGCGATCGCGGCTGGTAGTGTTTCGCTGCTGCTGTTGGCCATTGGCCTTGTTCTCTCGCCCACGAGTCAGGGGTTAGAGGTGCCGACCCTCTTTTTCCAAGGCTCGATTTTGGTGGGGACGATCGCCAAGCTCTTTTTGGGGCAGCAGTTGCAAAGTGAAGTGGTGATGGTGCATCCCTTTGTGATTTTGGGCTGGCTGGGCTTGATCATGACGGCCTTGAACTTGATGCCCGCAGGACAACTGGATGGGGGGCGGATTATTCAAGCCATTTACGGTACCAAAACCGCCAAACGACTGACGATTATTACCCTTTTGGTCTTGGGCTTGGTGGCGATCGTCAACCCCTTGGCCTTGTATTGGGCGTTGGTGATTCTGCTGTTGCAGCGGGATATGGATCAGCCCAGTCTCGATGAGATCACCGAACCCGATGATACCCGTGCTGGTCTTGGTCTGCTGCTATTGTTCCTGATGGCCGCTACCTTGATCCCGATGGCGCCGGGGCTAGCGGGTCGCTTGGGAATTGGAGGCTAAATGCCCGATTCACTGCGGCAGATTTTGGCGGCAGTCGCCCAAGGGCAACTGAGCGTAGAGACCGCCTATCGCCAACTGCAACATCTGTCCTACGAACCCATTGGCGATTTTGCACGCATTGATCACCAGCGGCAGCAGCGCACCGGCTTTCCAGAGGTGATTTGGGGACCCGGCAAAACCCCGCAGCAGATTGTCGAGATTCTGGAGCGGATGCGTCCCCACTATCCCTGTGTGATGGCGACACGGATTTCCCCAGAAGTCTTTGAGGCAGTGCGATCGCGCGTTGGGGGACTGCACTATTTTGAAAAGGCACGGATTTGCAGTACAGCCCCCATTTTGCCGCCGCAGTTTCCCCTGCCGGTGGGCTTGGTCTGTGCCGGCACAGCGGATCTACCCGTGGCTGAAGAAGCGGCAGTGACGCTGCAACTGTCAGGATTTGGGGTTGAGCGATTTTGGGATGTGGGGGTGGCGGGGATTCATCGGCTGTTGAGTGTGCGCGATCGCCTAGAGGAGATGGCCCTGCTCATTGTGGTTGCCGGCATGGAGGGGGCACTGCCCAGTGTGGTGGCGGGGCTAGTCTCGGTACCCGTGATTGCTGTACCCACCAGTATTGGCTATGGCGCGAATTTTGGCGGTTTGGCAGCGCTACTGACAATGCTCAACTCCTGTGCCCCCGGCATTGGTGTCGTCAATATTGACAATGGCTTTGGGGCAGCCATGCTGGCGGCCAAGATCTTGCGATCGCTCAGTCAACGGTTATAATGGTTATTTGTTCTTAACGTGTGATTGATCATCAGGTGACCTGTGGCTAACATCAAATCTGCCGCTAAACGTGCCCAAATTGCTGAGCGCAACCGTCTTCGCAACAAAGCCTATCGCTCGGCAGTGCGGACGCTGATTAAAAACTACTTGACGGCTATTAGTCAGTATGCTGCCGATCCCACTCCGGAAAAACTGGCGGAAGTCCAGCAGCGACTCAACTTGGCCTTTAGCAAAATTGACAAAGCGGTTAAGCGCGGTGTGCTCCATCGCAACACCGGTGCCCGTCGTAAAGCGCGGCTGACCCGTATCCTCAACAAAACGCTGCAACCGGCTGCCTAATCCCCATGTTGGTGGATACCCACGTCCATCTCAACTTTCCAGAGTACGCATCCGATCTGGACTCAGTGGCTGAACGCTGGCGATCGGCGGGAGTGGTGCGGCTGGTTCACTCCTGCGTTGAACCCAGTGAATTTCCCACCATTCAGAGCCTTGCCGCGCAGTTTCCCGAACTCTTTATGGCAGTGGGTCTCCATCCCCTAGATACAGAGCAGTGGCAGCCGGATCTCAAGGAAAAAATTGCCCGCCTTGCCGCCAGTGAACCCAAGGTGGTTGCCATTGGCGAAACAGGTTTAGATTTTTACAAAGCCACGAATCGCGAAGAACAGGAAGCGGCCTTTTGGGCACAGTTGGAGGTTGCCCACAGCTTGAATCTGCCAGTGATTATCCACTGTCGGGAGGCAGCCGCTGCCGCGCGGGATCTACTTCAACAGTTTGTGCGCGATCGCGGGCCGGTGCAAGGAGTGATGCACTGCTGGGGCGGTACCCCCGAAGAAACGGAGTGGTTTCTCGATCTGGGTCTTTTTATCAGCTTTAGCGGCACCGTCACGTTTAAGAACGCCAAACAAATCCATGCCTCGGCACAAATGGTTCCCAGCGATCGCCTACTGGTGGAAACGGATTGCCCCTTCCTTGCCCCTGTGCCCAAACGCGGCGAAAAACGCAATGAACCCAGCTATGTGCGCTTTGTGGCTGAAGCCGTCGCCCGTCTGCGACAATGTGACCTCTTGGAATTAGAACAGCAAACCACCCTCAACGCCTGTCAGCTCTTTCGCCTCCCCCTGCCCCCAGAAGTTGCCGCATCAATTGCTCAGGCATTGGGAAGTTTACTGAATTGAATCAACGTTAAAAAATCTAGCGCATTTGCGAGCCTAGCCGTTTCAGCATCCTAGGATGGGGCTGTAGGCTAAAGACGATAGTTTAGGATGTGTCCCGATTAGTAAGTAGGCAATTCGTGGATTTTTGATCAACGCCGTTAGCACTTTGATCTATATGATCTCGGTTGATTTTCTTGATACTCATGCTGACTTGACGAGGATACTGTATGGTTAGCTCTCCTCCCCGTCCCACCGAACTCACCGCTGATATTCATGCTTTTGGTTCTGCTCGCGCCACGATTCAAGGACAGCCCTTGAGTGATAGTGAAGTTGAGGCCATGGATGCCTTCTTCCGTGCCTGTAACTATCTGGCCGTGGGCATGATCTATTTGCTCGATAACCCCCTACTCAAGGAACCCCTCAAGCCTGAACACATCAAAAAACGCCTTCTTGGTCACTGGGGATCGAGTCCAGGTCTGTCCTTTTGCTACCTTCACCTCAATCGCATTATTAAAAAGTACCAACAGGAGGTGATTTTCCTAGCGGGTCCCGGTCATGGGGCACCGGGGGTTTTGGCACCTGTTTACCTTGAAGGCAGTTACACCGAGATTTACCACAACATTAGTGAGGATGCCCACGGCCTCAAAAAATTCTTCAAGCAGTTCTCCTTCCCCGGTGGCATTGGCAGCCACTGCACCCCAGAAACGCCCGGCTCGATACACGAAGGGGGAGAATTGGGCTATGTCCTCTCCCATGCCTGTGGTGCTGCCTTTGACAATCCTGATTTAATTGTGGCGGCAGTGGTTGGCGATGGGGAAGCAGAAACGGGGCCTTTGGCCACCTCATGGCACATCAATAAATTCCTCAACCCGGCGCGCGATGGGGCAGTCTTGCCGATTCTCAACTTGAATGGCTACAAGATTAACAATCCGACGATTCTGGCACGGATTCCCCATCAAGATTTGGAAAACTTCTTCCGCGGTTTAGGGTATGAACCCTGCTTTGTGGAAGGTTCCGATCGCCCCTCAATGCACCAAGCAATGGCCGCCACCCTCGATTACTGCGTGACTAAAATTAAGGAGATTCAACGGGCGGCTCGGCAAGAGGGCGTTACCACCTTACCCCGTTGGCCGATGATTGTGCTGCGTACCCCCAAAGGTTGGACAGGCCCCGCGGAAGTGAATGGCCACAAAGTGGAAGGCTTCTGGCGAGCACACCAAGTGCCCATGGCCGATGTCCACACCAACCCTGAAAACCTTAAGCTCCTTGAAAATTGGCTGCGCAGCTACCGCCCCGAAGAACTCTTTGATGAGAATGGCACATTTCGTCCTGAACTCAAAGCCTTGGCGCCAACCGGCAACTACCGTATGGGCATGAATCCCCACGCCAATGGTGGGCTATTGCGCAAGGATTTGAAAATGCCCGACTTTCGGCAGTACGGCATTACGTTTGAGAAACCCGCCCAAATTGAGGTGGAAAATACCCGTCCCCTTGGAGTCTTCCTGCGGGATGTGATGCGCAATAACATGACCAATTTCCGTGTCTTTGGTCCCGATGAAAATACCTCGAATAAGCTCAATGCCATTTACGAGGTCAGCAAGAAATTCTGGATTGCGGAATACTTTGAGGAGGACGCCGATGGCGGTGAATTGTCCCCTAATGGTCGCGTCATTGAAATGCTCAGCGAGCACACCATGGAGGGGATGCTGGAGGGCTATCTGCTGACGGGTCGCCATGGGTTCTTCTCCACCTATGAGTCCTTTGTCCATGTCATTGACTCGATGTTTAACCAACATGCCAAATGGTTGAGCATCTGCAATGAACTCTCGTGGCGGGCGGATGTGGCCTCGTTGAACCTGCTGATTACGTCCACGGTGTGGCGGCAGGATCACAATGGCTTCACCCACCAGGATCCGGGATTTTTGGATATTGTCTGCAACAAGAGTGCGAAGGTTACGCGCATTTACTTACCGCCTGATGTCAACTCACTGCTGTCGGTGGCGGATCACTGCCTGCGCAGCAAAAACTATGTGAATGTGATTGTCTCCGACAAGCAGTTGCACTTGCAGTACTTGACGATGGATCAGGCGATTATCCACTGCACGAAGGGGCTAGGCATTTGGGATTGGGCCAGCAATGATCAAGGCTGTGAACCCGATCTGGTGATGGCCAGTGCCGGGGACATTCCCACCCAAGAGGCGTTGGCGGCGATCGCCCTCCTGCGGCAGGAGTTTCCAGAGCTGAAGATTCGCTATATCAATGTGGTGGATCTCTTTAAGCTGCAACCGGAAACCGAACACCCCCACGGCCTGAGCGATCGCGACTTTGATAGTCTCTTTACCCTCGATCGCCCGATTATCTTTAACTTCCATGGTTATCCGTGGTTGATCCACCGTCTCACGTACCGCCGTCACAATCACCGTAATTTGCACGTGCGCGGCTACAAAGAAAAGGGCAACATCAACACCCCCCTTGAGTTGGCCATCAATAATGAGATTGATCGCTTTAGTCTTGCCATTGATGCCATTGATCGCCTCCCCGGTCTTCAAGTGGCGGGTGCCCATGCCAAGGAGAAATTCCGCAACATGCAAATTGAAGCCCGCAACTACGCCTACGAGTACGGTGTGGACAAGCCGGAGTTTAGCCACTGGACTTGGCCATTTTAGCTTGATCCTCTAGGTTGATGCTCTGCCCCTCTCTTCGCTTATCGGCAAGGGAGGGGTTCTTCTTGGCGCACGGGCACTTGGTGCTGATGGAGATAGTCCTTGATCTGGGCGATCGTCAGTTGGCCATAGTGTAGGAGCGAAGCCAACAGTGCCGCCTCTGCTTTCCCTTCCACAAGAGCCGCGCGAATATGCTCACAGGTACCCGCCCCCCCAGAGGCAATCACAGGAATCTCCACCCGCTCAGCGATCGCCCGCGTCAATTCGAGGTCGTAGCCCGCCTGTGTCCCATCGGCATCCATACTGGTCACCAGCAGTTCGCCCGCACCCCGTTTAGCCATTTCCACCGCCCATTCAATCGCATCTAGCCCCGTAGCTTCCCGTCCGCCGCGCACATAGACTTGCCAACGGGGGTTTTTAGGATCCCAATGGGGTTCGCGCCGCGCATCAATGGCGACAACAATACATTGGGCACCAAAGCGATCGCTGGCCTGATTCACGAGATCGGGTTGCCGCACTGCCGCTGAATTCAGGCTGACTTTATCTGCCCCGGCGCGCAACAGGTCTTTGATCATGGTCAGAGACTGAATCCCACCCCCCACCGTCAGGGGAATAAACACCTGATCTGCGGTGCGATAGACGACATCAATAATAATGTTCCGCTCTTCATGGGTGGCTGTGATATCGAGAAACACCAGTTCATCCGCACCCGCTGCATTATAGGCTTGGGCGAGTTCAACCGGATCGCCGGCATCGCGCAGGTTGACAAAGTTCACGCCCTTGACGACGCGACCCGCCTTCACATCCAGACAGGGCAAAATTCGTTTGGCAAGCATTTAGCCTCCTTGGGACTACTGCACAGTGACACGGCGACCCCCGCCACTGACAAAGATAATGGCGCGACCCTCCGCCATCGGTTCCCAACCGACATCAAAGCCACTGCGCCAAGCCACCGCACGGGCTGCCCGGAAACAATCAAAGCTATCGGGACGCACAAAAAAGACAAGGGAATAGCGGCTGGGGGAGAGGCGATCAATGGTACGCCGAAAGTTGGACGCGGGTTTTTCCAGCGTGCTAAAGGATTCGCCACCGCTGCGATCGCGGGGTTCAAAAAGGGTTTGCAAAATTGGTTGCCCTTGGCTGTGCACCAGACTCAGGCGCACATCGTAGTAGCGGGTACGGTGGCGAAAGGACTCTAGTTGTTGCTGAATTTGGCGGGGATCTGCAAAGGGATTTTCTGTAATGCGCCGCAGATGGCGATCGATGGCCTCACTGGCTTGATCCTCCTCAAGGGGCAGGGCACGATTTTCACGACACTCAAAGAAATACACCTGCTTGCGGGTTTCGCGGGCGATGGGCGTGCGCACAAGAGCAGGAGACACCGCTGCCGTCAAGCTAGCAAAGAGGCAGACAAAGATCATCACCCCCACGGTATTGGTGAGGACATCGAGGAACGAGTCCAGATTTTGACTGGGGGCTTGGACTTGGGGACGGCAGCGCGATCGCTTCATGAAGCGGCAGTACAGAGACTTCTTCTAGGGTATCGGAATTCTTGACCTCTGGTCTTAGCGCATCTGATAGAGTGGCAATACAGTGGCAATTAGCATAGATCACTCATCAACTCCTCGCAACTTATGGCAATGCTAAAAACGCGCCCCCCTCGTCCCCTCACCTACCAAGCCTACGATCGTGTGGTTGGCAAACAGGGGCGGGTCTTGGTATTGCTCTCGATCATGACCGTATTTTTGCTGGGGGGCATTGGGAGTCGCTTGGCCTACCTGCAAATTGTCGAGGGCGATCGCAACCGCCAGATGGCCGATGAAAACCGTATTCGCCTGATTCCCAAACCGCCGGAGCGAGGGAAGATTTTGGATCGCAAAGGGCGGATCCTCGCGGGAAATAAGTTCTCCTACTCGGTATTTCTCTGGCCCCTTGCGGCGAAAAAGCCCGAATGGCCGCAGACGGTGAACATTCTCTCGCGGGTGCTCAATATCCCTGCCAGTGAGATCGAAGCGCGAGTCAAGCAAGCAGGGGTGAATTCTCCTTCGTTGATTCGCATTGCCCAAGGGATTAGCCAAGCCCAAATCATTGCCCTTGAAGAACACCGCAATTTCTTGACAGGGGTGGAAATTGACCGCGAAGCCCTGCGCTTTTACCCCCATGGCGAAACGGCGGCTCACATCATTGGCTACATCGGCGAACTGAATGAGGAGGAACTAGCGGCTCGTCGAGATCAGGGCTACCGCCTTGGCGATGTCATGGGCAAAATGGGTGTCGAAGCCACCTACGAAAACGTATTGCGGGGGACATGGGGTGGTCAGCAGGTGGAGGTGGATGGTCAAGGCAAAGTGATCCGCATTCTAGGCCAAAAGGTGGCTCGACCGGGGAATGACATCACGCTGTCAGTGGATTTGGACTTGCAAAAAGCGGCGGAAGCAGCCCTAGGGAGTCGGCCGGGGGCGATCGTGGCCATGGATCCCCGTGATGGAGCGATTCTGGCTCTGGCCAGTTACCCTGCCTTTGATCCCAATTGGTTTGCCCGCCGCATGACCCAAGCCCAGTGGGAGGAGCTGCAACGGCGGCAGTTTCCCTTTGTCAACCGTGCCCTTCAGGGGTTTCCTCCCGCGAGTACCTTCAAAATCGTGACAACGGTGGCCGGCTTGGAGTCAGGGAAGTTTAGCCCCGATACCGTACTGATGACCTATCCTGCCCTCTACACAGGGGGCTTTGCCTTCCACGATTGGAACCGGGCGGGCTTTGGCCCTCTGGGCTTTGCCGGTGCCATGGCATGGAGTAGTAACACCTTTTTTGGTCAAGTGGCGCGCCGCATTGGACCTGAAACCCTGATTCATTGGGCGCATCGCTTTGGAATGGGGTCTAAAACCGGCATTGACTTACCCGGTGAAGCTCCCGGATTTGTGCCAACCCCCCAGTGGAAGCAAGAAACCTTTGGCGAGGGGTGGTACGACGGCGATTCCTTGATTACCGCCATTGGTCAAGGGGCCTTGCAGGTGAGTCCGCTTCAAGCCGCGGTCATGTTTGCAGTGCCTGCCAATGGGGGCTATAAAGTGCGGCCACACCTGATTGCTTCCGACAATCCCCATCGCTGGCGGCAATCATTGAACCTAAAGCCCTCTACCATTCAAGTGCTGCGCCAAGGGTTACGGCAGGTGGTGACCAGTGGTACAGGGGCTGCCCTAAATGTTCCTGAGGTGGCGATCGCCGGCAAAAGTGGTACCGGGGAAGACCCACCTCGCCCTAACCACACTTGGTTTGGTGCCTATGCCCCTGCAGACAAACCGGAAATTGTGGTCGTTGCCTTTGCCGAAAACTCTGGTGGTGGGGGTGGGTCTGTGGCAGGTCCGATGGTGCTCAAAGTGATTCAGACCTATATGAAAATTCGCGATCGCTAGCCCCTTGCGGCCAAGCAGATTGTCATTCCCCAAGGTTGCGCCTAGAATTTGAAGGAATGCGTGTGATGGGGTGAACCATGATCGAGCAGCGCGTCCTTGCCCTTGGGCTGACAATAGGTCTCTTGACAACCGCCTTGGGGACTCGCCAGAGTGTTGCTGAAACGATTCCTGCTGAACCAGAAGCGGCTGCACCGATCCTTGTCAATCCTGTTCAACCGGTGGACAGTGAGCCTCTTGTTTTTTCCACAGAACCCGTGGATCCGCCCCCTAGCAGTGAACCCCTCGAAAACCTTAAGCCCGCCCGCTCCATCCCCGTGGTGATCCAAGAGCGCTCCACAGGCTGTCAAGCGATCGTTAGCGAGGGCGTTCCCCCCAACATTTGCCAAGCCCAAGGTGCTCCACAACCCCTAGTGACCCCCACGGCTACATCACCTTCTGCTCCAGCTTCTCATCGCCCCTTGGTGGCTGCAAACCCAAGAAATTTTGTGCCATCTGCCCAAACGGCTGCACCGACCTATGTACGCCAGCCCTTTCCGGGACCGAATCCCTTGCGTTGGCTAAAGGTCAACAATGGCCAAATGCTCTTTCCCTTGCCGTTTCCGGTGCCCATTACCTCAACTTTTGGCTGGCGCATCCATCCCATTTTTGGCGATCGCCGCTTCCATTCGGGAACGGATTTGGGCGCCCCTGAAGGCACACCCGTGTTGGCGGTTTTTGATGGTCGCGTGGTTGAGTCCAACTGGCTAGGGGGCTATGGCCTCACCGTCATTTTGCAACACCCGCCAGAGCAGCACCAAACCCTCTATGCCCACCTCTCACAGCGCTTTGTCAATCCCGGTCAATGGGTGAAGCAGGGGGATGTCATTGGCCTCGTGGGTAGTACGGGCAACTCCACTGGTCCGCACCTGCATTTTGAGATCCATGAGATGACGGCTCAGGGGTTGATTCCTGTTGCCCCCGAAGCGCGGTTAGAATTGGCCTTAGCACAGTTAAAGCAGGCGATCGCCCAAGCGCGTCAGCAATCGAATCGCAGTTAGTAGGATACCGATGGTTATTGCGACTTCCCCTCACACCGATAATCCCCTCTTGCGGGGCGATGGTTTTCCCCCCTTTGATCAGATTGAGGTGAGCCATGTTGAGCCAGCCGTGCGCCAACTCTTGCAGGAACTCACCCAAGAATTAGAGACCCTCGAGCAATCCTTCACGCCCACGTGGGAAGGGCTAGTGGAACCCCTCGAACGTTTGAGCGATCGCCTCGGTTGGACATGGGGCATTGTCAGTCATCTCACCGGCGTCAAAAATAGTCCCGAATTGCGTCAAGCCTACGAAGCCGTTCAACCCCAAGTAGTGGAGTTTTACACCCGTTTGGGTCAATCGCGCCCCCTCTATGAAGGCTTTAAGGCACTGGCTGCCAGTCCAGACTTTCAGAGCTATCCCCCTGCGCGCAAACGCATTGTTGAGGCCGCCATTCGCAACGCCGAACACAGTGGCGTCAGTTTGACAGGAGCCGCCAAAGAGCGCTTCAACACCATTCAACTGGAATTGGCGGAGCTATCTACCCAGTTTTCCAACAATCTTTTGGATGCCACCAAGGCCTTTCGCCTCAAGCTCACCCAACCCGATGAAGTGGCTGGACTTCCCCCTAGCTTGCTGGCACTGGCTGCCCAAACCGCTCGCCAAGATGGCATTGAGACCGCCACCCCCGAAACAGGGCCATGGCACATTACCCTCGACTTCCCCAGCTTTGGCCCCTTTATGCAGCACAGCCAACGGCGGGATTTGCGGGAGCAGGTCTATCGCGCCTACATTTCCCGTGCCAGCAGTGGGGAGTGGGATAACCGTCCCATTCTTGAGCGCATCCTTGCCCTGCGGGTCGAAGAGGCACAGCTTTTGGGATTCAACACCTATGCTGAACTCAGCCTTGCCAGCAAAATGGCCGATAGTGTGGCCAGTGTGGAAAAGCTCCTTGAGGAACTGCGGCAAGTCAGCTATCGTGCGGCGGCGCAAGAACTGGAAGAACTGAAAGCCTTTGCTGCTGCCCAAGGGGCACCTGAAGCCACCAATCTGCAGCACTGGGATATTCCCTATTGGGCTGAACGGCAGCGGGAGGCGCTCTTTGACTTCAATGATGAGGAACTGCGTCCCTATTTTCCTTTGCCCCAAGTGCTGGAGGGCTTATTTGGGCTAGTGAAGCGACTGTTTGGGGTGACGGTGGTGCCTGCGGAGGGTCAAGTACCCGTTTGGCATCCTGATGTGCGCTTTTTTGCCATCCTCGATGAAAATCATCTGACGATCGCCCACTTTTATCTTGACCCCTACAGCCGTCCTGCCGAAAAACGCGGTGGGGCATGGATGGACGATTGCCTTGGCCGTGCCAAATATCGCATTCAGGGGGAATGGCGCACCCGCTTACCCGTGGCCTACTTGGTGTGCAATCAAACCCCCCCAGTGGATGGTAAGCCCAGCCTGATGACCTTTAGCGAAGTGGAAACCCTCTTCCATGAGTTTGGGCATGGTTTGCACCACATGCTGACGCAGGTGGATGAAGCGGGGGCAGCGGGCATCAACAATGTGGAGTGGGATGCCGTCGAACTTCCCAGTCAATTTATGGAAAATTGGTGCTACCATCGGCCGACACTCTTTGGCATGGCACGCCACTATGAAACGGGGGAACCGCTGCCAGAACACTACTATGAAAAACTGGTTGCCGCCCGCACCTATCGCGCAGGCAGTGCTCTATTGCGGCAGTTGCACTTTAGTTTGTTAGATTTAGAACTGCACCATCGCTATCAACCGGGGCAAGGAGAAACCCCCCAACAAGTGCGCGATCGCCTAGCGCAGACCACAACAATCTTGCCCCCCCTGCCAGAAGATGCCTTTCTCTGTAGCTTTAGCCACATTTTTGCCGGGGGGTATGCTGCGGGTTACTACAGCTATTTGTGGGCAGAAGTTCTCAGTGCCGATGCCTTTGCCGCCTTTGAGGAAGCAGGCCTAGACAACGAGCAAGCCATTGCTGAAATGGGACGACGCTATCGCGAAACCGTGCTTGCCCTTGGCGGCAGCCAACCCCCGATGGAGATCTTCAAAGCCTTCCGCGGCCGTGAACCGATCACTGAGCCTCTCCTACGGCACCGAGGATTGTTGTCGAATACTTAGTTTGCCACTTACGGAGCCTTTGGCAGGCGATCGCCCCGCGTTTGATCCAGCCACTCAAAAATCCGATCCAACTGCTCCAAGGTAATGAAGCCATACTGCCAAAGAATAATCGGCAACGATCCCCGTTGCTGTTGCCATTGCCGCACCGCCATTGCAATGCTCTCTGGTGGCAGTGCCAGTTCCTGTTCGAGATAGTGCAGTAGCTGAGAAGAGTAGGGCATCGTAGGTGAGGAGTGGCTGATGAAACAGGGATATAAGGTTTAGGTATTTAGACTTGCAGTATAGCAATGGGATTCTCAGGATAGGGTGAGTTTAACAAAAGCTGCATATTGTCTGAGAAGACGGCAGCGCTGATTGCAATGTTTCGCAGCATACCCTTAAGATAATTAAAAAAGATGCCCTATTTGTAAATTTTTATTACGATGCTTCAGCAATTGCGGCGCTTGTTTTACCAAGTTGGTTTAGGGATGGTGCTGGTTAGCCTCTGCTGGTTGGGGGCGATCGCCCCTGCCCACAGCTTCAACAATCCAGAGTTGTTGCCCGCGGAGCCAACCAATGTCGTTGACTTAGCGCAGATTCTGACACCCGTTCAAAAGGAACGGCTTGACAGCGAACTGGCAGAGTTTGAAGCCCAGACCGGCTGGAAATTGCGGGTTCTCACCCAGTACGATCGCACCCCCGGCCTCGCAGTGCGGGATTTTTGGGACTTAGACGATCGCAGTATTCTGCTGGTGGCCGATACGCGCGGTGGCAATCTTTTGAACTTCAATGTTGGCGACACCGCCTACCGCGTCCTCCAGCGCACCTTTTGGGTTGAATTGCAAACCCGCTTTGGCAATCAGTACTTTGTCCGAGACAACGGCGAAGACCAAGCGATCCTGCAATCTCTCCAAGCCATTGAAACCTGCCTTGCCCAAGGGGGCTGCCGCGCTGTCCCAGGATTACCTCAAGAGCAATGGATTCTCACCCTTGCCACCTCCATCTTTGGCGGCATCATTTTGGGCTTTGTGGCGCGTCCCCGCCGTGCGGATCAAAAAGTGGCTTGGACGTGGATTCTTCTTTTTTCACCGCTGTGGGGCATGCTTTTCTTTGCCTTTGGTTTAGGGCCAGTGGTGGTGCGCACCCAAGAATGGCTACCCGTTCTGCGCAATGTGGCTGGTTTTGCCCTTGGTGCCATTGTTGCCTTTTTAATTCCTGCCCCCAGTGAGCCGCCGCCAGTGCTTGAGGAATAGGCACCTTGCAGACCCTTGATCAGAAAATCGCGTAGGATTGGGGTTAACTACACTACACCCTTGGTTGGGGAACCCGTCCTGTGCTATGAATAGTCATCATTCCTCGCGTCACATTGTCGGCATTGTCAAAGGCCCCGGTGATAGCGGTAGCGAGTATGTTTTTATTACTGCCGATGCACAGCCAGTGCGCATTGGTGAATTTGTCTATTATGAGTTGAGCCATTCCCCAAGTGTGGCCTCAAACTCCTATGCTGCTGCGGTTCACCAAGTCTTGGGCAAGATTACTGGCTGCCGTCTGATTGAGCATCTACCGGATCGGATGTTTGCTGATCACGAACTGAATCCCGGTGCGGTGGCTGCCCTGATTGGTTTTACCTGTGAACCGGCGGAACTCTACGAAATGACCGTAGAAGTGATGGGGGAATTTCATGAGGTCTTTGGCTTTAATAATTTGCGGCGGCTTCCCCTGCCCGGTGCCAAGGTCTATTTGGCTGACGACGCGCTGTTGCGGCATGTCCTCAATAAGAAAAAGCCAGAGGAGGTGGGGGCTGCCCATATCGGTTCACTGTTGTTGCGGCAGGAGGGTGCTGTGCCCATTGCCCTCGATGTTAAGGAACTGGTGAGTACGCATGTGGCCATCCTTGCCGGGACAGGTTCCGGGAAATCCTATACCGCAGGGGTTTTGGTGGAGGAATTGCTTTTACCGAAAAATCGCGCCGCAGTGCTGATCCTCGACCCCCATGGTGAATACCACACGCTGGCGCAGCTGAGGGGACACCCCGCTTTTCAAGGGGCGGATGGCTATCAACCTCAGGTGAAAATTATTACGCCCCAAGAGGTCAAAATTCGTGTTTCTTCCCTAGAGTTTCACGATATTCTGACGCTGCTCCCCCCGATGAGCGATCGCCAGCAGGCCATTCTCAAAAAAGCCCACGATGCAGTACGCCGCCTCTATCCCAATGGCCATTGGAGTACGCGGGACTTAATTACCGAAGTCTATGCTGTGGATCGCGTTGAGGATGAAGAGGGCAATGTCAAGCAGGGCTCCTCTGCCGATGCCTTGGCTTGGAAGCTAGAAAAAATGCAGCGCTCTGACTATTTCCATGCCAATGAGCATTTGCCCCCTTGCGAGTTGTTTGCCCCCGGCCAAGTCACCATCCTGCAAATGAATGAGATTCCCCTTGAGGAGCAGCAGGTGATTGCCACGGCAATTTTGCGCCAAACCAACCATGCCCGCATGAATACCCAAAAAGACCGCGTCTTTGAGGGGGATGAGCAGTACCTCCCCTACCCGGTGTTTATCTTAATTGAGGAGGCACACCGCTTTGCCCCTGCCCATGAACCTTCCCAATGTAAGCAGGTGCTGCGGACAATCCTCAGTGAGGGTCGTAAATTTGGCCTTGGGGTAGGACTGATTACTCAGCGTCCCGGCAAACTGGATAGCGATGTGCTCTCCCAGTGTATGAGCCAGTTTATTCTGCGGATTGTCAACCCTGTCGATCAAGAGAGCCTCAAACATGGGGTGGAGGCCGCTGGCCGAGATTTGCTCAAAGAACTGCCTGCCCTCAGCAAGGGGCAAGTGATTATTGCCGGTGCCTGTGTGAATACGCCTGTCCTCTGTCGGGTGCGGCAACGCTTAACAACTCATGGGGGTGACACGCTGGATGCCCCTGCCCTGTGGCAAAAGTATTTTGCCCAACACAAACAGTTGGATCGCATGGTAGCGATGGCAGGCCCGGCACCCCGTCCTAAACCGCGAACCATTGGCCGGCGATCGCTTGAATAATTAGCCGTTGTCAACTCCAAAAAAATGCGCTAGCTTAGGAGTAGCTCTACACAAGGGGCTGAAACGGCTTCGACGTCCTAGTGAAAGTTGGGCTGTGATGCAGGTCGAGAGTGGGCTATCTCTCGTTAATCCAGAGTCCAAACCAAAAGTAACTGCGAACAACATCGTTCCTTTCGCTCGTAAAGCTGCTGCGGTAGCCTAAGACCTCTAAACAGGTTCGAGCACTCGTTGTCCGACTCCGTTAAGGGCAGCGGGTTAACCCCAACGGATGCGCTAGGCAGTTCTCTCTGGTGGGCTGTTTAGCAAAGACTCTACCAGAGCATCCTACTGTTCGGGATAAGGAACAGTTCCCGCCTGAGGGTCAGAAAGGCTAAACCTGTGAAGGAGCAGTCGATGAATAGCTAGGGCGGACACGGGTTCGACTCCCGTCAGCTCCATCATCTTCCATTCAAAAAGTTCAAAATGCCTTGGGCGATCGCCCGTGCCATCTGCGTCCGCCATGCAGGATTCTTGAAGTTTGCGGCATCCTCTGCGCCCGTGACAAACCCTGTCTCGACAAGGGCAGAATCCATTGACGTATTGCGAATCACATAGAATCGTGCCGCCCTCACCCCGCGATCGCGAATGTTCAAGGAATTGAGAATACTATTGTGAATGGCAGATGCCAAACGACTGGAGCGTCCGGGGGCAAAGTAGGTTTCTAAACCATTGACATCGGGGCGAGCCAGACTAATAGCATTGGCGTGAATACTCACAAAGGCATTTGCCCGTGCCCGTTCCGCAATGGCGACCCGAGGAGCCAAGTCTAAGTCAATGTCTGTGGTGCGGGTCATAATCACCTGCACACCTTGCTGCTGCAAAAATTGGGAAACTTGCAGGCTGATATCGAGAACAATATCCTTTTCACGAATGCCGCCAATACCAATGGCACCGGGATCGCGTCCGCCATGTCCGGGATCAATGACCACCACAAACCGGCCGCGGGGGACGGGCTGATTGGGGGGCTGAGGGGTTGCTGTGGGGGGAACATCAATTGGGGTGGGCGTACTGCTCGGAGGGTCATTTGCTCCCTGAATTTGCACCACAAACGCTTCAGCTGACAGGGGGCGAGGTCCAAGGATACGAAAGTTGGGCGCTGGGGTGAGCAGAATCGAGACGGTTTGATTATCCTCTTGGCGAAATTCAATATTGCTGAGGGGACTACCGGTAACTAGGCGGGGTTCGCGCAGATTACTGTCCAACTGTGCTTGCCGTAGGCGAATGCGATAGCGATTGCCTTCCCAGCCCACGTTATAGAAAACGGTGCGATCGCCCTGAATCAGCAACTCTCGTCCCCCCAAGTCAACGCGCTGAATCGTTGTGACAGGAGTTTGCGCACTGGCCGCAGGAATCACACTAGGGCGTTGGGACGGTGGCGGAGGTGGGGGTGTAATGGCCGTGGTTGAAGGCACAATCAAAAAGCCATCATAACGGGGCGTCACTTGCCAATCGGCATCTTGAGGGTCAATGTCGAGGGTAATTTGGACTTGGCGATTGCTCTGAGTCCGTACCTCTGCCCGGACACGATCCCGACCAAAGCGGCGCAGTTCCAAGCGCCGAGGACTAAAGTTGCGAATCAATTCACTATTGCTGAGGAGAATTTCAATGCGATCCCGACGGGGGCGGCGCAGGGTGTAACTGCCTTCGGGTAAGGGGCGATCGGCTAGCACTAGAAAACCTGTGGCATCTGCTCGCCAACTTCGCACTTGCAGCGGCCCTGTGGGCGTTACGGGAGGAGCAGAAGGAGGAGACGGTGGGGGTGGCGGCGGTAGCGAAACTGTTTGCTGCTGGGGGGTGGGCAGTTGCACCAACCAGTTATTAGCCGTGACTCCCCGAAAGCGCACCTGCTGCGGATCAATTGTAAAACCGTCCGCATATTCCACCACAATCCGCGTCGTTTGGGGGTCAAACTGAGCAACCCGCACTTGGCGAATGGCACCACTGTAGTTTTGACTGATCTGGGGGCTACCGAGAACGACACCCGGCAAGTCAATGACAAGGCGGGTCGGGTTATAGACCAACTCAGCACGGGGCTGAACAGCACGCTCCGTGCGAATTTCCAGTTGATTGGTGGCAGGGTTAAGTCGCCACAATTGTAGACGGCTGGCTGAAGCAGGCTGAGCCATGACCAGTGCAGCGGCAGGTGCCCATAGCAAACTCACTACAGCTCGAAATTGCCAAGAACGCCACGGTTGATCCATTCACGCTTCCTCCACCAGCGATGCACAATACCCTGCCAAGTTGGCTAGCCAAGCCGCTCGCTCAAACGTGCTCAGCATACTTGATCGGGGACAGGTATGTGAACTGGCACACCCTGCGATTTAGTTTTGCGCGATCGCCCTTCATCAGATTCAAATTTCAGCCGAGTTGCTTCAAGCTCACTTAGACGCCCACCGCACTCAATAAGTTCGCCGATTGCATGATCTAGCCCGTTTTGCCGTAGCTTTGCCCTAGGAAATATCTGCGGAATCCTCAATGCCCAGTGGCCGTACCCACGATCGCCTGACTTGGATCGGCATGCCCCTTGTGGGCTTCACCGCCAGTGCCCTCACCCGTGACTGGATCTGGGGGGCAATTGCCAGCAGTAGCTTTGGTATTGGCGGCTTTCTCCTCAGTCCAGACCTCGATACCCCCTCTTTACCCTACTACCGTTGGGGCTGGCTGCGGGCAATATGGCTACCCTACCAAAAAGCCTTTCACCATCGTTCCTTTTGGACCCATGGCCCAGTGGTGGGCACGGTGATTCGGTTGCTCTATCTCAGCTTTTGGTTGGGGTTAGGACTGGGTCTGGTGGCCGGGGTCGCCGCATTCACAGGCCACCTTTCCCTTGTGCAGGAATGGCTACATCGTTGGCAGGGAATTGACTGGCGCTGGGGAGTTGCGATCGCCCTTGGCCTAGAGCTATCGGCACTGCTTCATGTCACAAGCGATCTGGTGGTTTCTCGGTGGCGACGCTGGCACCGCTAATGGTGGTGCGTAGGGCAAGGCGGCGCACTAATGGAGCGATCGAGCCAACCCACTGCCTGTTGGAGATGCGCCAGTGCCTCAGCATCATTTTCCTTGAGGAGATAGACCAGAGCAGCAGCCGCCTGTTCGAGGGCGCGGGCACGGCGATTTCCCTTGAGGCGATGCCAATCTTGGGGAGCAATCCTAACCGCATCAAGGAGGGCAGTGGCTAGTTCTTCTGCACGGGGGGTCGTTTGCACCATGACTTAAACTTGATCTAAAGGGAGAACTATCCTCTAGTTTAAGCAGTGGGCAACTGCCCCTAAGGCCACAGGCACTGGAACTTTACCCTTGAATCATAGCGTCTAAGGTAGAGGCAGGTGCATCCCGCCAAGGAGAGATCGTGATGGTAGCAAAAGTCACCCGCTCCCGCCCCGCCTTGATTGTGCTGGCGGTTATTGGCCTTGCCTCGGCTGGTACAGCAGCATGGCTAACCTTGAGTCCCCCCCGGCAGGGAGATTCGGTTCCTAATCCGGCGGAAGTTGCCCAGCAGCAGGAAACTCAAATCTTTTGGGTCAAGAATGAAGGGGATAGCCTCGTTTTAGTGCCCTCTACGGTACGGATCAATACCCCGGCAACGCGGCCAGAACTCTTTATTCAATCTCGTCTGGAGCGACTTTTGGCGGGTCCTGCCAATCAAGATGTCACCACCAGCATTCCGGAAAATACCCGTGTCAATCGTGTAGAAGTCAAAGCCGATGGCATCCATGTGGATCTCTCTCCAGACTTTACCAAAGGGGGGGGAAGTGCTTCGATGCAAGCACGTCTAGGACAGGTACTGTACACAGCAACAGTGAATGATCCCAATGCGCCAGTTTGGATTTCCATTGGGGGTGAACCCCTGCGCGTCCTAGGGGGTGAGGGGCTAGAGGTGACGCAACCGATGACCCGGCAAGACTTTCAAACGGCCTTTGCCCTCCGCACCCAGTAGTGCCAAGCAAGTCCAAGAAGAATGAGACCACACCCCGACAGCCACACTTGGACTTCGACCCAAAAAGCCAGCCCTAGACAACCGATTAAACCTGCAACCGCAAGCCAGCGGGGAAATTGTGGCTCCTTCAGTTGCAGTGTGGCAAGGTTGGTAATGGCGTAGTAAATCAGCACGCTAAAGGCACTAAAAGACCACGTAGTTTTTACATTGCCAATCAGGATCAAGAGGGCAATCCCCCCACTCACCGCAAGAACGGCAGCAACAGGTTGTTTTCCTTGGGCTGGAATCTGAGCCAAAATTGCCGGTAAATCTCGCCGTCGCGCCATTGCCAACACCACACGGGAGAGGCCGAGCAACAGATTGAGCAGAATCCCGACCATGGCCGCGATCGCCCCCAGCGTAATCAGAGGCGGCAGCCAAGAGACACCCAATTCACTGGCGACAATCTCTAAAGAGGCAGCCGTAGTCAACTTCCCAGAGCCATGACTCCCCAGAACAATCAAGACAACACTGAAGTAGAGCAGGACAACAATACCAATGGCTAGGGCAATGGCTCGTGGAATGGTTCGCCGAGGAGTCTTGACCTCCTCCGCCAGCACAGCAATACGGGCATAGCCGGCATAGGCGACAAAGAGCAGTGCCGTTGCTTGGAGAAGATTCTTGAGCGAGAGTGGTTGCGATGCTGCCGACCAAAGTAGCCCTCCCTGTTGTTGGACGTGGCCAATGCCGACAAAGAGCAACAAACTGGTGAACGTGACTAGGAGAATCCCCAGATTCACTTGCGCCGATCGCCGGATGCCCAAAAGCACCACACAGGTCAAGACCGCCAGTAGCCCCAGAGCAGCCATGATTTGCCAGCGCCCGCTATTGTCCTCTAGGCCGAGCCATTGGAAGAGATAAGCCATACAGCCAAGGGCAGCAGTGGCTGCAGAAGCCGATTTGGCCAGTAAAAACATCCACCCCGCTGTAAAGCCCAAAGGGGGAGAAAGATAGCGATACCCATACTCGTAGGTGCCCCCACTCACAGGATGGGAGGCCGCCAATTGGGCACTACTGAGGCCATTACACAGCGCGATCGCGGCTGCTAGGATCAGGGCTATCAACACCCAAGGGCCAGCGAGGTCGGTGGCAATGCCTAAACTGACAAACAGCCCCGTACCAATCATTGAGCCTAGACCCGTTAAAATGGCGCCCCACAGTCCTAGTTCGCGTTTGAGCATGGAGTTTCGTTCGAGAACTGAAGAACGCCTTCTAGCCTAGAGGATAGGGACGGCGATCGCTATAATTGGAGCAATTCTTAGCACGCGCGCAGGTATCAGGATCATGGCCAGTCCAGAACCCCCTAGCAACCAACCCGACGATCTCCTAGAAAACATCATTACTGATTTGGGTGAGTTGGACGAGCCTCCTGCACAGGATATTGATCTCAACTCCCTGACGGCTGAATTGGAGTCACTCACCCTGACTGCAGAACAGCGGGCGATCGCCCAAAACCAAGCCCTACAGGAGCAAATTAGCCAGCTGACTGCAGAACTGC
The DNA here is from genome assembly GCF_031583515.1 of Thermosynechococcus sp. QS41. NCBI lineage: Bacteria > Bacillati > Cyanobacteriota > Cyanophyceae > Acaryochloridales > Thermosynechococcaceae > Thermosynechococcus > Thermosynechococcus sp. QS41. The sequence goes on along the minus strand of NZ_CP134181.1, from coordinate 757,727 downwards.
ACAACGTTCAACAGCAGCGAGATCAACTGAGCCAAGACCTTGCCCGCCTTCAGCAGGAGCATCAGACCCTTTTGGCCAAGATGAAAGAACTGGGGGCGCAAGCAGCAACGCCAGCAGTAGAAGCAGCCCCCCTAGAAGCGGAAATTGCCCGCCTCCGTGAAGAAAATGCCACCTTGAGCGGCCTGCGGCAAAATCTTGAACAGGAACTGGCACAGGCGCTCATTCAGCAAGACGAACTTCAGCAGCAACTGGTGACACTGCAACTGCAAGCCTCCCAGATTCAGGAACTGCAAAGTCAAGTGGCAACCCTGCAATCCCAAGTCTCACAAATTCAAGAACTTCAAGATCAACTGGCCTCGCTGCAAACAGAAAAAACAGCTCTCGAACAGCAACTTCAGGCGGTATTGGCTGCTTCACCACCCGCTCCTTTGGAGGATACCGCCCTTCTCGGTAATCCCCCAGACGCCGGCCTTGCCCAACAACTGGCGGAGATAACGCGGCAACTCACCCAAGTGGAAAGGGAGCGCGATCGCCTGCAAGAGGAACTTGCCCAAGCGCAAAATGAACTGCTCGGTCTGCAGCACGATTTAGAGGTGCTGCGCAACCAATCCTCAACCGTTGTCCCCACTGAACTCACCCTTGCTGCCCAGGAAAATCACCGCCTGAAGCGACAACAGTGGCGGCGTGACACCGTGCTTTGGATCAGTGGCATTGCGGCAACGGTGGTTTCTGCTTTGAGCGTCAGCTTAAATCTCCCGCAGCCCATTGGCCGCATCATTCCCCCTGTCGCCGCTTTGGCAGTTCCTGTGATTACAACGCTGGTTGGTAGGGGTGGGTCAAGTGAAAAGACTGCTTAGGCGATCCCCCTCTGGGCTAAAATCTTAGGGCAGGGACGCTTTGCTTAGGAGTTTAGATTACCGTGCCCAATCTCAAAGCTATTCGCGATCGCATCAAAACGATTAAAGATACCCGCAAAATTACCGAAGCTATGCGCCTCGTGGCGGCAGCAAAAGTTCGCCGTGCCCAAGAGCAGGTCATGGCGAGCCGTCCCTTTGCCGATCGCTTAGCTCAGGTGCTCTATGGCTTGCAAACCCGACTACGCTTTGAGGATGCCAATTTACCGCTATTGGCCAAGCGTCCTGTGAAGACGGTGGCGCTGCTGGTGGTGACGGGCGATCGCGGGCTGTGCGGCGGTTACAATACCAACGTTATTCGCCGTGCCAAGGAGCGTACCCAAGAACTCGAAGCCGAGGGCGTCAAGTATATTCTGGTGATTGTTGGTCGCAAGGCAGCCCAATACTTCCAGCGCCGTAATTATCCCATTGATGCCGTGTACTCTGGCCTAGAGCAAATCCCCTCCGCCAGTGAAGCGGGTCAAATTGCCAGTGAACTGCTCTCCCTCTTTCTTTCGGAAACGGTGGATCGGGTGGAACTCATCTACACCAAGTTTGTCTCCCTCATTAGTTCAAAGCCCGTTGTCCAAACCCTGCTCCCCCTCGATCCCCAAGGGCTAGAGGCGCCCGATGATGAGATTTTTCGGCTGACGACGCGGGGTTCGCATCTGGAAGTTAACCGCGAGAAAGTCACCTCAACCTTGCCCGCTTTGCCCTCCGATATGATTTTTGAGCAGGATCCGGTGCAAATTCTCGATGCCCTGCTGCCCCTGTACTTGAATAACCAGTTACTACGGGCACTGCAAGAGGCCGCCGCCTCGGAATTGGCAGCGCGGATGACGGCAATGAATAACGCGAGCGATAATGCTCAAGCGCTGATTGGAACCCTCACCCTCTCCTACAACAAAGCGCGTCAAGCCGCCATTACCCAAGAAATTCTCGAAGTGGTGGCGGGTGCTGAGGCTCTGCGCTAGGAGTTGACCTCTGAAGCTGCTTTTTGTTTCCACTTCGGTTGGCCCTCTGGGTACAGGAAAAGGGGGCGGTGTTGAATTGACGATCCTCAATATGGCTCAGGCCTTGGGCGATCGCCAGCATACCATTCACATCCTTGCCCCCGAGGGTTCCCACTTGCCAGTGACGGCAACCATTGAACCAGTAGCGGGTGCCCTTCAAGTGCCAGCGCAGCATCAAACCCGCGATCAACCGATTACACTGCCCCCCAATAGTGTGTTAGCCAATATGTGGGCACGGGTGCGGCAGCTTCAACAGGAATTTGATGTCATTGTCAACTTTGCCTACGACTGGCTGCCCTTTTACCTGACGCCTTTTCTCAGCCGTCCTGTGGGGCATCTGGTGAGCATGGCCTCAGTTTCCGATGTCATGGATCAGGCGATCGCCCGTGTCATTGATGACTATCCGGAAACCATTAGTGTCTATACCCGTACCCAAGCCGCCACCTTCCCTTTTGGCGATCGCTGCGTGTGTTTGGGCAGTGGTCTTGATCTGTCCCTCTATGACTTTTGTGCAGAGCCAGAGGATGCCCTGTGCTGGCTGGGGCGCATTGCTCCTGAAAAGGGACTCGAAGATGCTGTCGCCGCCGTCAATGTCACCCGTACCCCTTTGAAAATCATGGGGCAACTGCAAGATATAGACTATTGGCAGCGCATTCAAGCAGATTACCCCAACGCCCCCATTGAATATCTGGGCTTTTTGCCAACACGGGAAATGCAAGCACAGCTGCGGCGCTGTCGCGCTTTGTTGCTGACCTCCCGCTGGGTCGAAGCCTTTGGCAACGTTGTCATCGAAAGCCTTGCCTGTGGCGTTCCCGTCATTGCCTACGATCGCGGTGGGCCGAGTGAAATTGTCCGTGATGGTCAAACCGGGTTTCTCATTACCCCGGATTCTGTCGAGGCCTTAATTGCTGCCATTGGCAAGATTGATCAAATTGATCGAGCGGCCTGTCGGCAGCAGGCGGAACAGGAGTATAGCTTAGCTGTTTATGGGGATAGGGTGGAGCAATGGCTACAACGGGTAGCAGCCTCCTCTCTGCCCTAAACCAGCAAATGTTGCATGGCAAATTCCGTACTCCCCTATACAATAGGCAAGGTGCTAGTGGAGATGACACCTGAATGGGCTGGGTTCTGTTCCAAGGAACAAAGCGAGGACACTCACCCTTGCTCATTTCCTTTACGATGGCCACGATCGCCAGTGCCGGCCTAGGGTTCTGGTTTTTGCGGAACCTATCCCCGACACCGATTGCTCTTTCAGAGCCAATTCCTTTACCTGACCCAATTCAACTTGAACGACCTCTGCCTCGGCCGATTTTGGATGGCCGCGATCCCCTATTAGCAACTGTCCCCAACAAAGTCCCCCAACCACCAGCGGCTGCCTCTACCCACGCCAAGGCAATCTTGCCCACAGTGCCCCCTCCTGCCCTGCAACCCGTGCCTCCGAGCCAAGGTCCTGCCCCTCAAGTGCGGGTGGCGATCGCCCGCGATCAAAGTCAACTGACCGTTGGCACCGCCGTAGCTACCGCTGTCACCAATGATCAACAGCAAGTGATGACGCAGCTTACCCCTTCCCAAGGGGTCGTGGTCACAGCCCGCGATGGCTTTTTGCTCTGGAATGGCCAACCCCTTGCCCCCTCCCTCTGGATTCGCCCCAGCAATCAACTTGCGTTTGTTGGCGATAAATGGTATCGCGGTGTGGTGCGCCTCATTGCTCAGGGAAACACGGTTACAGCCGTCAATCAAGTGGACTTGGAACAATACCTCGTGAGTGTGGTGGGTTCAGAGGTCTATCCCGACTGGCCAATGGAAACCCTCAAAGCCCAAGCGATCGCTGCCCGTTCCTATGCCCTTGCCCAAATGTTTCAACCCGCCAGCCGCTTTTTTGATCTGGGGAACGACGAGCGTTGGCAGGTGTATCGTGGGATTGAAACCGAGTGGAACACCACTCAAGCGGCAGTCCAAGCCACGCGGGGCATTGTCCTCACCAAAAGTGGACGAGTGATGGTTTCGATGTATGCAGCAACCGACGACATTGTGCGCGATGTCTTTGGCGGGCGTGGCATGAGTCAGACGGGTGCCTATGAACTGGGCAAGCGCGGCTACAACCACCTGCAAATTTTAGGCACCTACTATCCGGGGGCGGGTCTATCGCAACTGCAAACCCAATAACTCTTTGGAGGCCAAGTCCATGAAATCTCCTCTTTTAGCGACTACCCTTGCTTTGACAACGGTGGTCTGCCTTCAGTACAGTGGGCGAGCAGATTCGCCCTTGACCTCCACCCCCTTCTACGAAGCCTATACCGATGTGCCCATGGTGATGCGAGCCAAGCGCAGTGGCCGCCTTGATCTGAAAATGTCGGAGTGGCTCTCTTCGCCGCAGGTTCCCACAGATCACAAAGCTGCCCTGATCAATGCCCTCGGCTGGGATTTCAACGGCAAAGCCAATGGTCAAGCCTACCGCGCCTATCTTGCCCTAAGACAGGGTACGACCCCTGAAAATATCCCGCTGGAAAGCCTTACCGCCGATGACTTAATGACCCTAGGGTATCTCACAGCAATGGACAACTACTTTCAACCACAGCGGGGGATGTCTTTTCTCAATATGGCACAGGAACGTGACCCCGAAAGCTATGCGATCGCGATGGTACGCGGCCTTGTGGAAGCACAAACCCTCTTTGATGTCAGTTGGTGTCAAGTCTGGCAAGCGGTGAATCGCGTGGATGAAAATCCGCAACTGAAACGGGATTTACGCCCGAAGGCACGGGAGATTATCCTCAAATACATGCGCTTATACCGTCGGGATTGCTAAGTTTCAGGTTATGGGGTGTATCGAAGAGTTCATTGCAAGAACGATTCAACAAAAAGGCCACCTTGCCTTTGCCAAGGGGTGGGAAAAACTGGCGATTGATAAGTGGAGGATGAATGAGTATCAAGCAGTGATCTCAGCCCTCAACCATGCCTTAGCAATGGATCCTACCATGGCAAGATGTTGGTACCTGTTGGGCATGATCAGTGGTGTTGATAGTGATTTACAACAGGCACTAGCAGCCTACGAAAAAGCGATTGAACTGAGACCTGACTGGCAAATTGGCATTGACTTTCTCAAGTGTACGAGGTACTTGATTTACGTTTATAAAGATGTAGAAGAGCTACAGGATTGCCGTCAAAAAATCAGAGAATCCGTTGCCGAGTTCTATCAAACGTTTCAGAGTTTCTCTTTAGATAAGAAACAATATCTCTCGAAGTGGCTGGGGAATGTGAACACATTTTTACTGCCCTATCAAGGGAAAGAAACCCGCGATGTCCAACAACAGTACGGGCAGATGATCTACGAAATCATGACCAGTGTGATTCCAGCCGCCAAAGAACGCCCCCCAATGCCACCAGTGAAGGCCAATGAACCTCTACGGATTGGGTTTGTTTCAGGGCACTTTCGTATGCATACGGTTTGGAAGTTGCTGCTCCACGGCTGGCTTAAACATCTTGATAAAGCACAATTTCAGCTTTATGGCTACTACGTGCGAGATGATGGCGATCGCTGTACGGAGCAAGCAAAAACCTACTGCCATCGCTTTGTCATGGGCACCAAATCACCTGCAGAATGGTTTGAGCAGATTCGTGCCGATCAATTACATCTAGTGATTTTCCCCGAACTGGGCATGGATCTGGAACTGAGCAAGATTGCCGCTCTGAAATTAGCGCCGATTCAATGTATGTCTTGGGGGCATCCCGACACCTCTGGGCTGCCGACAATTGATTATTTCCTCAGTAGTGAGTTGATGGAACCACCTGATGGCGAAACGTATTACCTAGAAAAACTGATTAGGCTAAAAAATCTGGGAATTGCCTTTAGTCCGCTGCCCCCCGACCCGCGATCGCCCATTACGCGGGAGGAATTCGGCCTCAAAAGCGATGCCGTTATCTACGGTTGCTTGCAAAGTGTCTTCAAGTATCTCCCCCAGTTTGACGACATCTATCCCGAAATTGCCGCAGCAGTGGGGAATTGCCAATTTGTCTTTATAACCCACTTTATGACCAAAAACAGCCGCCAGCGGTTTGAAGGACGTCTAGAACGAGCTTTTGCTGCCAAAAACCTTGACTATAGGGCGTACTGCTTCTTCTGCCGCCCCTTAAACTTCTATGGTTTTACCTCAATGCTGCATTGTCTCGATGTTTTCCTAGACAGCCTTGAATGGTCAGGGGGGAATTCTACCCTTGAAGCCCTCTACTATGCCCAAGTCCCTATGGTGACCACACCAGGACGCTTTATGCGGGGGCGGCATACCGCTGGTATTCTCACACTCCTAGAGCTACCGGAATTAATTGCACCAGATGTTTCTGCCTATATTCAAAAAGCCATTGAACTGGGTCAAAGTGCTGAGTATCGCCAATTTATCCGCGAAAAAATCCAAAACAATCTGCCGAAGGTGTTCGAGGATCAAGCCGGGGTGCGCTCCCTTGAAGACTTTATGCGCGCTGCGGTGCAGGAGTTTGCCACCTCTGGTCGCCTCCTATAACCAATTGGAGTTCTAGATTCAGAAGCGGCTCAAGAAGCCCTTGGCATCCCTTGCAAGGCGGTAACAATCGCGAAGATTAAAAATAGGGCACCACCGCCCAAGGTCAATGTCCGTTCGGAGATGCGTCCAGCCATCAGGCCGCCGCCTAGAACCGCGATCGCCACACAAATGCCGTGACCAAGAATCGCGCCGAGGGCAACCCCTAGGGCATGGCTCGCGGCAGCAAGGGTAATCGTTGCAATTTGGGTGCGATCGCCCCATTCAGCAATGAAGGTGAGACTAAAGGCCTCCACAAAAGTCGCCCAAGCAGGGTTACTGCCCCAACGGCTGAGATTGGCTTCCGCCTTTTCAACGGTTTCCACTGCCGCTTCACACTCATCCTCACAGGGGCTATCCCCCATTCGCCAGCCTTGAATTAGCATCTTGAGACCAAAAACAGTGAAGAGCAAAATCGCCGCATAGAAGGTGAACTCTCGCGGTAAAAGTTGAAAGACCTTGCCCACGGCCACTGAAAGCAGTGTCATCACAATTAAAGCCGCCCATGACCCTAGGAAGACCCACCGCTTGCTGTGACGGGTCGCCAAAATCATGGCAATAAAGAAGGTCTTGTCTCCCAGCTCAGAAATCGTGATGAGGGCCAGCCCCGCAGTAAAAGCCGTTAGCATGGAAAAGAATTCAAACTTTACCATGCCTCAGATTAGCACGCTGCCATGACGACACCGAAGAATTTCACCGCCCTTTTGAATCAGGTGAATTTACCCCTTGATTGGCTTGGGCTGCGTTATGTTGAGGAGATTGTCACGACTCGCAGTGCTCGGGATGGCTACCCCGAGGTGAACCAGCGATCGCGCCAGCGGGGTGTCATGGTTGAGGTGCTCGTCGATGGTCAATTTGCCTATACAGCAACCCCAAATTTGCAACCCAGTGCTATCCATCGGGCGATTCAGCAGGCCTATCAACAGGCGAAAACCGCTGCCCATTGGCGAGTCTTTAACTTTACGCCAGCGGCACGGGGCAAGGGCAAGGGACACTATCGATCGCCCCAGCAGCAACCTTTTGACCAACTTTCAGCCGCTGAGTTGAATCACCTCCTCAAGGACATTTGCCATTGCCTCAAAGTCAGTGACGACATTGTGCAAACCCGTGCCTTTGTGCAAACTGTAGAGACCACCACTCAGTGGTTGACCAGTGATGGCAGTCAAATTGAACAGCAATTTTATCAAGTGCTCACCGATATGAGCGCCACGGCTCAGGGGGCAGGGGTAGTGCAGCAGCGAACCGATCATGGTTGGTTAGCGCGGTGCTATCAAGGGGGGCTAGAGTGGCTGACGGCTGATCAATTGAGCGATCGCGCCCGCCACATTGGCGAGCAGGCCGTTGAACTCCTCAGTGCCCAAGAGTGCCCAGAAACAACGACAACACTGGTACTCGCCCCCGATCAAATGATGCTGCAAATCCACGAGAGCATTGGTCATCCCCTAGAGCTAGACCGCATTTTGGGGGATGAGCGCAACTATGCCGGCAGCAGCTTTATTCGCCTTGAGGACTTTGGGCAGCGGCAGTACGGCTCCCCCCTCTTGAACGTCACGTTTGATCCGACCGTTGCCGGTGAACTGGCCAGCTATGCCTTTGATGATTTGGGGGTGGCGGCTGAACGCATCTATCTCATCAAGGAAGGACGCCTCCTGCGCGGTCTGGGCAGCCTTGAAAGTCAGCAGCGAGCGGGTGTCCTTGGTGTTGCCAATGCCCGTGCCTGTTCTTGGAATCGTCCCCCCATTGACCGGATGGCGAACCTGAATATTGAGCCAGGGACACAGTCCTTTGCCGAGATCATTGGCAACATTGAGTCGGGGGTGTACATGGAGTCCAATCGTTCTTGGTCAATCGATGACTACCGTCTCAAATTTCAGTTTGGCTGTGAATATGCCAAGCGCATTGAAAATGGCCGCCTGACCCGCACCCTGCGCAATCCCAACTATCGCGGTACCACCCCTGAATTTTGGCATAGCCTCATTGCGGTGGGAGATGCCTCCACCTTCGGTATTTTTGGTACACCGTTTTGTGGTAAAGGCGAACCCAATCAAGCCATTCGGGTGGGTCACGCTTCACCGGTGTGTGCCTTTGCCAATATCCAAGTTTTTGGCGGGGGTTGAATCAATGGGCGAGGTCAGACTCGAACTGACATGGGGTATTCCCGCTACATTTTGAGTGTAGTGCGTCTACCATTTCGCCACTCGCCCTCAGACTTATTACTATACCATGCTTTAGGACGACTGAGTCATCTCCAGAGCGTGACAAGCGCGATCCACAAGGGTCTGTAGGGCAGGCAGTTGCTCGGTGTGTTCTGAGTAGTACAAATTGGCATTGCCGCGATCGGTGTCCTCCCAAAACTTGGGCTGAGCCTGGCGCAGGCGATCGCAATTTTGCTGAAAGAGACGCTTAAACCCCGCCAAGCCGAGAACCGCTGCATCCTCCACCATATCCTCAACAATCCGCTGCGCAAACTGAGGTTGCTGCCGTGCCAAGTAAAAGAGGGCGAGTCCCATTTGTAGGAGGCGAACCCCTGTACTTTTGCCATAGGGGCGATCGCCATTTTGGGGTTGACGCAGTTCCGGTGGATTATCTAGGCGAAGCATTTCCTCCAAGAGTTCCAGTTGCAGTCGCTCCTCCCACTGCTGCTCGTTCACCAAGATTAAGACCTTCTTTAGCTCAGCGGCAAAGACATCAACAATGAAATACAGTGCAGGACTATTCTGTGCTAACTCATAGACTTCATTCCCGTAGGCACGTAGATAATTCACACACTTTTGGGTGAGCTGGGGGCGCTGGTAATGCACCAGACTCTCAATAAACCGCCGATAGTGAAAGGCCAAGTTATAGAGATTGCGTGCCTCGTTGTAACGACTGCCGTGTTTAATGGCAAAGCGCATCATTGTATTAAAGCGAATAATGATTAGGTCCAGCAAAATGTCATCCCCCATACTGAGAATGCGGTGGGCGATCGCGCACATCTCAGAGCCACACAGCGACGCGAGAGGAAACTGCTCCTCCTCCAAAAAGCGCACATAGGCATTGCCGAGGAGCCGAAAACACTTTTGCTCATAGAAGGTATGGTTCTCTTCAATCTGGCTAAATTGGTCAAACATCGTCTTGAAGGCAATATCCCCCATCACCGCACCGCTGAGGCGAAAGAAATAGGCTGGGTAGTCGGGCTTGCAACTGATGTAGTGCTGAAGCAGTTCACTGACTGCACCAATAATCTCGGCCTGCGCTCCCCGAAACGCCACATAGGCCAGCAAATCATCCAATTGGTTCAATCCCGCGATCAGGTGAGCCTGACTACGGCGCAAAAACTGCGGTTGATAGGACACCCCATCCTTGAGAACAATGCCCAGTTGACTCATGTAGTGATACTGGCGGCGGTAAATTTGCTGAGCCACACTTTCTGGCTGGATGGACTTGAGAATGTAGAAGATGTAGGGGAGGGCCGTCAAAATTGCCAAGGGCAAGAGGCCGTATAAATTCAACAGGATGCTGCCGACAGGATGCCGTCCCAAGTCCTGCAAAACCTTGATGTAGAAGATATGGGCACCCCCCAAAACCAGACACCAGACATAGATCAGGCTCGTCCAGTCCTGCATGTACAGTTCAGTAATTTTGGGGATATTTTGCGCCGCAATGGAAATCACAATGATTAACGTACCGAGGGTGAGGCCGATGACCGAGAGCCACACCTCTGGGGCAAAGCCAGTATCAAAGGTACCAGCAACCAAGCCAGCAAAGAACCTTGGGGCAGTTGCTTTTAGATGAGCGAGGACAAGATTAGCACTGCTATCCAAGAGGGCAAGGGCAGCCAGACTCAGACCAAAAGCCACAAGCGATCGCGGCAGATGGGGAGTGGTCAAGAACCAGCGGTGGAGTTTCTTCAGCATCTATCCGTTTGAGTCAAGGGTCTCCGCTCCCGACTATGACACACCCGCGCGCAAATTTCCTGTCGCCCCTTTGATCTCTCTGGGAATTCATGCTAGGATAGTGTTCCTGACTTGGGCTTGTAGCTTAGTGGATTAGAGCGGCTGACTACGGATCAGCAGGTCGGGGGTTCGAGTCCCTCCAAGCCCGTTGAGTAAAGCTGAATAAAACTATAGAGCTATTATTTTTTATTCAAATCAAAAAGGGTGACCGTAGCCACCCTCTATCACGTTACTTATCGTTGCTCAGCGATCGCAGAGTGCCTAGACCACCACGGTTTTCTGAGTCACTTGTTTCAGTTCACCTTTGGCATATTTGGCAGCATAGTCATCAAGGCTGAGTTGCTTAATTTTGCTGGCATTGCCGGCGGTACCAAATTGCTGATAGCGTTCAGCACACACTTTTTGCATGTATTTAATGGAGGGCTTGAGGAAGTGACGGGGGTCAAATTCCTTGGGTGCCAAGGCGAGAGCTTCACGCACCGCAGCGGTAATGGCCAAGCGGTTGTCGGTGTCAATGTTCACTTTGCGGACACCGCTTTTGATGCCTTTTTGGATCTCTTCCACAGGCACGCCGTAGGTTTCAGGAATTGTGCCACCGTACTGGTTGATGATGTCAATTAATTCTTGGGGCACTGAGCTAGAACCGTGCATCACCAAGTGGGTGTTGGGCAAACGACGGTGGATTTCTTCCACGCGGCTGATGGCGAGGATTTCACCCGTGGGTTTGCGGCTAAATTTATAGGCACCGTGGCTGGTACCAATGGCCACTGCAAGGGCATCCACTTGGGTACGCTCCACGAAGTCCACAGCTTGATCGGGGTCAGTGAGCAGCATTGAGTGATCGAGGGCACCTTCAAACCCATGACCATCTTCGGCTTCCCCTTTACCGGTTTCCAAGGAACCAAGGCAGCCGAGTTCCCCTTCCACGGAAACACCAATGGAGTGCGCGACTTTTACCACTTCGCTGGTGACGGCCACGTTGTACTCATAGCTGGCGGGAGTTTTGGCATCCGCTTCAAGGGAGCCATCCATCATCACACTGGTAAAGCCGTTGCGAATGGCGGAGTAGCAGGTGGCAGGCTCGTTACCATGGTCTTGGTGCATCACAATGGGGATGTGGGGGTAGGTTTCCACCGCAGCCAAAATCAGGTGACGCAGGAAGTTTTCCCCAGCATATTTACGGGCACCCCGCGATGCTTGCAAAATCACGGGACTGTCGGTTTCATGGGCCGCCTGCATGATGGCTTGGATTTGCTCCATGTTGTTGACGTTGAAGGCGGGAATGCCGTAACCATTTTCGGCTGCGTGATCGAGCAGCAAGCGCATGGGTACGAGTGCCATAGGGTTATGTCCTCCTTAGTAGAGCGGATGTATCGCTTCGTTAACCTTACCGATAATCTTAGGCTATGTTTGCTCGTTTATGTTACAGGGGAGCGATCGCTGGCCTATTGAGAATACAGTCCTTTTCTATAGATCAGCCGTACCCAAAGAGGGTGAGGTTCAAAAAATCTCCCGTACGGGAACTTCAATGCCGTTAATCACGGGTACGGGAATGCCCCGCGAGACATGGAAGTAGATCCAATCCTCTAAGAGTTCGGAGAGATGCTCGCGGCATTCAAGCACTGTCTTGCCATGGGCCTTGACCCCCTCAAGGTCTGGAATTTCACCGTAAATCAGGCCATCCTCTGCATTGAAGTGATAGATAGCCCGCTCAAGAGCCGCATTCATATAGTCCGACAGCGACATCCCTAGGGCTGGCCTCCTGAAAGGTAGGCAGCAACAGCAGCAGCGGTTCGATTGCCATGTTCAACACGATCGCCCAAGGCGACACCCTCAGCATAGTTACTACACAGGAACAGGCCGGGGGTTTGACTGAGGGCATGGGTCACCTGCTGCCACTGCTCAGGGTAGCCGACAATATATTGGGGAATCGCCCGTCGCCAAACTTTCATACCGAGTAAGCGTGCCTTGGCTGCGGGTAAATCAAGGAGGCGGCTCAAATCCTGCTGCACCTGCTGGACAATGGTTTCTTCGCTGAGGCTTGCCAAATCAGGATCCGTGGCACCGCCAATAAAACTCGTAAAGACTTGCCAACCGGCGGGAGTGCGTTGGGGAAAGAGACAGGACGACCAAATAGTGCCAAGGGTGCGGATGCCCTGACCGCGAGGAATGAGTACCCCAAAGCCGGGGCGGACACTGCGCCCGAGTCCAGCGGGGTAGGCCAAGACCACACAGGCCACGGTGGGATAGGGGATGGTAGCCAAAACACGGGCGATCGCTGGCTGAAAAGGCGCTACCAACTCTGCAGTTTGATAGGCGGGCGTTGCCAAGACCACACTGCGGGCGTGCCACGTTTGCTCACCACTGCGCAGCAGGTAGCCACCCTTGGATTCTGGGGTAATTTCCTGAACCGGGGTTTGCAGGTGAATCGGTGCCTTCAATTGTTGGGCGATCGCCCGAGGTAGCACAGCCAAGCCTTCCTTAAAGGAGCCAAGTTCCCCCGGTCGCATCTGCACACCCGTAGGCGGCTTCGGTTTAGGGGCTTGTTGACGCCGTAGGCGCAGGGCACCGGCAATGAGGCCACCCCCGAGTTTTTCCAGTTGGACAATACGACGAAAAGCAGCAGCGGCACTCAGTTGTTGTGGATCACCCGCATAAACCCCAGAGACAAAGGGCGCCACCAGCCGTTCAGCCACCTCTTGCCCCAAATGGCGACGGAAAAATGAATGAACTGATTCATCGCCACTGCCCAGATAGGGGGGGACAAACCCCAAGGCACCAAGGGCTGCCCGCACTTTTCCCCAAGGACTGAGGAGATTTGAGGTGGCTAAGGCAAGGGGACGGGTGGGTTCTAGGGGGTAGAGGTGTCCCCGCCAGTAGATGTAGCGCGGTAGGTGGCGATCGCCCCGAATGAGTTCCGACTGCAAGCCCAGCTCAGCAATGAGTTGTAACAGGGCAGGGGTCGGTGCAAAGCTATTGGGACCCAGTTCCCAGACAAAGCCCTCCGCTGCTTGTGTCGTAATATTTCCCCCAAGGCGATCGCTGGCCTCTAGGAGAACCACACTGTACTGGGGGGCGCTTTGCTGCAACCGCCAAGCCAGACTCAGGCCACTGAGGCCACCACCCACAATTGCGACATCTACCTCACTCACCCGTTTTGCTACCCTCCAACGTGTTTAGGATCGCTTGAACAACGAGTCGAGATAGACCCGTGCCGTGCGGCGATCGCATTCTCCATTTTGCAGCAAAAAGAGGGACAGTGCGGCCACAAAGACGCGATCCTGATCCCAATCGGGATGCCGCTCGAGGTAGTATTTTAGGGTCTCGTGTAGCTCCTCTGGAATCTCGGCAAGAATACTAATCGTGGCTTGAGCGTTCATACCGTGAGTTACCTCAATAAAACCAAGACAAAATTGCAGGCGCCATCAGCTCGCCCTGGGTAAACCTGTGGAAAACTCCCATAAAAGTTCTGACCAAATCCCCAGACCCCTGACTCAGAGCGGGATTTAGCCCTACATTCACAAGGTTTCAGAGCAAGTGAATCTCTATCCGTGGAACTCCATTGTCTGGGTTGTCCTAGGGTCTGTCAATCCTTGTTTTCACCCATCTTGGCGATCGCAATCCACGACAGAATCAGCGTTTCCAGACTTTTGACGCTCCCTGCGTTTTCCCCAAGGCTCCAGCAGCAGTTATCCCCAGAAATCTCTTGAAATCCGATCACACCGTCAAGGCCTGTGGAAAACTTTGCCCCAATCTGTGGAAAACCTTGGGAAAATTGGGGAATTTTTGGGGAAAGTTAGGGGAAAATTAAGGTTCTATTAAGGTTCGCTTCAGAGAAAATAAAAGCAGCAAAAGTCAGGGATTCATGACTTTATTAACTTTTGCGGGATTCGCGGAGCGATAAGTCCTGCCCTGTACCCGATGGCGTGAGAGGTCATAGACGGGCTTCAGGGGGCGGCCAGTCATCATCTTCAGGGGGAGTATGTTCTGGATTTTCGATGGTTGTCCCCTCTGACGTTGCCTCATCCTCAATATCACTACTTTCCGGAATATCCCCTAGGAGATCGGCGGCAGCGGTGCGCGATTCTGGCACTGGAGGCAGCGTTTCTGTCGGTTCAGCATCGGGAGCAGATTCAGAGGCTAGAGGCGGTTCAACCACTCCTTCAGAGGTCGCCGTCGGTTCTGGAGTCTCAACCACTGTTTCAGGAGGGGCTGGTTCTGCCACTGGCTCAGGAGTGGCCGTGGGTTCTGGGGCATCAACGACTGTCTCAGGGGGCGTCACTGCTGCCGTTTCAGGAGGGGCTGGTTCTGCCACTGCCTCAGGAGTCACCGTGGATTCTGGAGTCTCAATTGCCGTTTCAGGAGATGCGTGCTCTTCTGGTGCTTCGGCGGTCACTGTGGGTTCTAGAGCGTCAACTGTTGTCTCAGGAGGGGCTGGTTCTTCTGAAGCAGTAACCGTTGCTGGTTCTGACTCCTCTGGGGTACTGGCAGTGGACGGCTGCAGCGTTTCAACACTAGGCGTTTCTGGGGGAGTCATTTCGGCAACCCCTTCGGACGGCAGATCAGCCGGTGCGTCTGTGGGAGTGTCTGCGGTGGGGCTGGCTGTTGTTTCTGCGACTGGCACTGGTTCAGCAGATTCTTCTGGGACGGTGGCTGCTTCCTCAGTGGCTGGGGTGGGTTGTTCGGCAACGGTACTGGGGGTGCTGGTTTCCCCTGTCCACAGATCTTCTTTAATGTCGCCAGTATCCATCGGCGGTGGTGGGGTATCCACAGGAAGCTGGGGGCGATCCGGCTGTTTCTGGAGGCGATCGCGCAAGCTACTGATGAAGCCTTGCAGTTGCTCACCGATTTTTGCAAAGGTACCTTCGGGCAGCAGAGACTGGACTTTTTGCCAGAGGGCTTGAGCTTTTTGGGTGTCGGTGCGATCGCCCGGGTAGGTGAGTTGCCAGCGATAGCTGAGGGTCTGCCAACCCAACCAGAGAATTAAGGCCACTGCGGCTGCTGTTCCTAGGAGCAATCCACCGCCAATGCGATCGCCATAGATCCACAGAGTCAGGGCAAAGAATAATCCCGCGCCACTGGCCACCAGATCAAACCTACGGTACAGTTCCGGCAGGAAGAACCCCAACAGATACAAGCCTAAACTGGCGATCGCCATACTCCAAGCCAGCAAGTTCGTCAGCATTCCCAGTCCTCAGAAAGATAACGGCACACCGACAAGGCGGTATCAACCTTCTACCTTACACCGCACTGAATTTGTCTCTGCTAGAGTTTATTCTTTGTCGAACTGCTGATCCCCAAGGAAGAGGGTGCCACGGGCTGAATAAACTGTTTGCAAAAAATTTTTGGCTCAGAGTGACATATTTGCCTTGGATCTGCCAGTATTAGCCCATGAGGATTGAGGGTGACCTGCTATGATGAGCCTAAGGATTTATGCCTATTGATACTAATCTATTGATATTAATTATTGATTAACGTATTTCTTTTTGGTGGAGCAAAGGAGTTGTTTGTGGCAAATCAGCCAGTGATGGAGTTTAGTGAGCGTCCATTCCACTTCATTGGCATTGGTGGTATTGGTATGTCAGCCCTTGCCTACATTCTCGCCAAGCAGGGCTTTAGGGTGTCTGGATCCGATTTGCGTCCCAACCGCTTGACCGAGCAACTGGCTGAGTTAGGTGTGCAGATCTTTATTGGTCAGAGTGCGGCCAACCTTGAAAGGTATCCCTTTGCCCCGCTGCCTCAAGTCATCTCCTCCACTGCCATTGGCAGCGATAACCCTGAATATCAAGCGGCTCAACGATTGGGCTGTCCAATTTTTCATCGTTCCGATCTGCTGGCTGCCCTAATGCACCGTCACCAAAGTATTGCCGTTGCCGGTACCCACGGTAAGACAACCACCAGCAGCATGATTGCCTATTTGCTGTTGCAAGCCGGGCTGGATCCAACGATTATCGTCGGGGGTGAAGTGGCGGCGTGGCAGGGCAACGCCCGCGTGGGTCAAGGTCCTTACCTTGTTGCTGAAGCGGATGAGTCCGATGGCTCCCTGCGCAAATTCCATCCCCATATTGGCGTCATTACGAATATCGAGCTTGACCACCCCGATCACTACAATTCCTTGGAAGAGGTGGTGGCCACGTTTCAGCAGTTTGCTGATCAGGCAGACATTGTGATTGGCTGTGCCGATTGTCCGAATATCCACGATCGCCTGCATCATCCGCGCCTGTTGACCTATAGCCTTCAGCGACAAGCGACGGTGGACTACTGTGTGGATCATATTCAATACACCTCTGAGGGCACCACGGCACGGGTTTGGGAGCGGGGCACGTCCCTTGGCATTCTACAACTGAGTGTCTTAGGTGCCCACAATCTCCAAAATGCTCTGGCGGTGATTGCAGTGGGACGTTATCTTGGCATTGACTTTGCCACCATTGCTGCTGCTTTATTGGAGTTTCGCGGTGCCCGCCGCCGCTTTGAAGAACGGGGACAGGTGAATGGGATTCGCTTTATTGATGACTATGCCCACCATCCCAGCGAAATTATAGCTACCCTAAAAGCAGCCCGCCTGCAGGTGGGTACGCACGCCCCTTGGCAACGGATCGTGGCAGTCTTTCAACCCCATCGCTATAGCCGCACCCAAACCTTTCTCGAGGCCTTTGGCCAGTGCTTCACCGCAGCGGATCACGTGATCTTGACGGATATCTATAGTGCGGGTGAACCCAATCCCGGCACAATTAGTGGTGCCGATGTGGCCGCCTGTGCCCGTCAGTATCATGCTGCAGTGGATTATTGCGCCACCCTTGAAGCGGTACAAACTCGCTTGGCGCATCTGCTGCAACCTGGGGATCTGGTGATCTTTCTTGGGGCTGGCAACCTCAATCAACTGATTCCGTCTGTAATGGCGGATCAAGAACAATTAAGTGTCTCTTCCCTCACTGAGGCGATCGCCCTATGACCTTGCCCTGCTTGCCCCAAACCCAGTGCCCTCTGCAACGCCACATCTCCCTTGCCGAGTTTACGACCCTGAATGTGGGTGGCTGTGCTGAATGGTTTGTGGAACCGCGTACGGTCGCTGAATTGCAGGCAGCCTACATTTGGGCGCAGGAACAGGAACTGCCAATTACGGTTTTGGGGGCAGGCTCTAATCTGCTGGTGAGCGATCGCGGTGTGGCGGGTCTTGTGATCGCCACCAAGCATCTGCGCTATCTCAAAAGTGATCTAGAAACTGGACAACTGACGGTGGGTGCGGGGTATCCCTTGCCCAAGTTGGCTCACTATGCCGCAAAACTGGGCTGGCGCGGTCTGGAGTGGATTGTTGGCATTCCCGGTACCGTAGGCGGGGCAGTGGTGATGAATGCGGGTGCCCACGGCGGCTGTACAGCGGAGCGGTTGGTGTCAGCAGTGATTTTAGAACCCGATGGCACGTTGGCGGTGGTGGCGGCACGGGAGTTGGGCTATGGCTACCGTACCTCTTGTCTTCAGAACAGCCAGCGATTGGTGTTGCAGGCCACATGGCAGCTGGAACCGGGACATGATCCAGCCCAGGTCAAAGCAGACACCCAAAAACACCTGAGCGATCGCCTGCGGACGCAGCCCTACGATTTCCCCAGCTGTGGCAGTGTCTTCCGCAATCCCCAAGAGCGAACAGCGGGTTGGTTAATTGAGCAAACGGGCTTGAAGGGCTACCAGATTGGCCGCGCCCAAGTTTCTGAAAAACACGCCAACTTTATCCTCAACTGTGGCGGCGCAACAGCGATGGATGTCTATCGCTTGATTCGCCATGTACAAGCTGCTGTTGCGGATCGCTGGTCCGTGTGGTTGCAGCCGGAAGTGAAGCTGATTGGTGACTTTGCCTAGTTGCTATGGCCATTACCCTCTGTATGATTGTACGGGATGAGGCGGCACGCTTACCCCAATGCCTTGCCAGTGTGGTTGGTGTGGTGAATGAGGCGGTGATTGTGGATACGGGGTCACAGGATGAAACGGTGGCGATCGCCCGCCAGTGGGGAGCACGGGTCTATGAAGTTCCTTGGCAAGAGGATTTTGCTGCCGCTCGCAACATTGCCCTGCAATATGTCACTACCGAGTGGGTACTGGTTCTCGATGCGGATGAAACGCTGACACCGTCATTTGCCGCCGTACTGCCTGAGATCTGCCGACAACCGAATTGGCTGGTGGTGATATTGCTGCGGCAGGAATTGGGCGTTGTGCCCCCCTATACTTATGTGTCGCGCCTCTTTCGTCACCATCCCGACCTCTTTTTTCAGCGTCCGTACCACGAAACGATTGATGACAGCGTTCTTGCCCTGCAGCAGCGGGAACCCCATTGGCAAATTGGTCAAGTTAACCGTGTGGCCCTTGTGCACAGTGGCTACCTTGGTTCCCAGCGACAACAAAAGCAGGAACGGGCGGAGCGGATCATGCGCCGCCACCTTGAGCAGCACCCTGAGGATGCCTACCTGTGGAGTAAATTGGCAGGGGTGTATCTGGCTAAAGGAGCTTGGCAGCAGGCTCAGCACTGTCTGGAGCAGGGGCTAAAGGTCAAAAGCGTCCCCCCCGCCGTTGCCTACGAACTCCACTATCAACGGGGCAATCTCTACGCCGAACGCGGTGAGTGGCCGGCAGCAATCCAAGCCTATGAAACCGCCCTCAGAACCCCCACCCCTGAGGTGATGCATCTGGCAACCTATCTGCGGCTGGCGGAGGCTCAAAAGCAATTGAAACGCTGGGGCGATGCCCTTGCCACCTACGATCGCCTGCAAGCCGTGGATCCCACCTGTGCCTTAGCCTATCAAAATCAGGGAGCCCTGCTGCTGCGTTTAGGACAACTCAGACCGGCCCTTGACAAACTGCGGCAAGCCATTCATTTACTGCAGGCTCAAAATCCCCAAGAAGCGCAACGCCTCAGCCAAGAACTGCAAGCCATGGGACTGCTGTAGCTTACCACTGGGCGGCAATCGGCATCCGCCAACCTGAACCAAAGGCGCGATCGGTCACTTTCAACCCCGGTGCCGCCTGCTGACGTTTGAATTCTGCCCGTTGAACCATGCGGCGCACCCGCTGCACTAAGTCTAGATCATATCCGGCAGCGGCAATTTCCTGATCTGACTGGTGGCGATCGATCATTCGTACCAAAATGCCATCGAGAATGTCGTAGGGCGGTAGGCTATCCTGATCCGTTTGGCCGGGTTTGAGTTCGGCACTGGGGGCTTTGGTGAGAATGGGGGGGGGAATGACAACGGCACCAGCGATCGCCAGATCGGGAATCGGATGCCCTTGGGCGGCCTGCTGATTCAGCCAATGGCAGAGTTCATAGACACGGGTTTTGGGCACATCGGCAATGGCTGCAAGGCCACCATTCATATCGCCGTAGAGGGTGCAGTAGCCCACCGCTAGTTCAGATTTATTACCCGTGGAAATAAGCAAGTGGCCAAACTTGTTGGCGATCGCCATCAGCAGCGTACCGCGAATACGGGCTTGGATATTTTCCTCGGCAACTCCACTGGGGGTACCAGCAAATAGAGGCGCCAGCACCTCACTGTAGGTCTGCATCAGGGGCGCAATCGGTAAGATCTGCGTGGCAATGCCCAGATTTGCGGCCAATTCCTTCGCATCGGTTATCGAGTGATCGGAACTGTAGGGAGAGGGCATCAACACCCCCAGCACCTGTTGGTTGCCCAAGGCTGCCGTCGCGATCGCTGCCACCAAGGCGGAATCAATCCCCCCACTGAGGCCAATGACCACTTGTTGAAAGCCACATTTGCGGACATAGTCGCGCACCCCTAAAACCAAGGCTTGCCAAATTTCCTCAGGTTCGCCCGTGGCTGCAGGGGCGATCGCCGTTGGTTCGAGGTCTCCCTTTTCCCAGCGCACGGCTAGGTAGTCCTCACGAAACCCCTTGGCTTGGCTAACGATCTCACCCTGACGATTCACCGCTAAGCTGCTGCCATCAAAAATCAAATCATCATTGCCTCCCACCTGATTGGCGTAGATTAAGGGACAGCCATATTGGCGAGCCGTATGTTCAATCAACGCCTGCCGTAACTTCGGTTTGCCAACACAGTAGGGCGATGCCGAAAGATTCACAATCAGATCTGCTCCCTGGGCCACCAATTCAGCAACGGGATTGCGCTGGTAGTACCGCTCTCCCCAAAACTGCTCATTGTTCCAGAGGTCTTCACAGATGGTGACGCCAATTTTGAGTTGATCGCTGGCCGTCGTCAGCGTAAAGAGATTCTCCGTACCGCCGGGGGCAAAATAGCGAGATTCATCAAAGACATCATAGGTGGGCAATAACTGCTTCGCAAAGGCCTGCTGCACCTGTCCCCCCTTCAGCAGGGCTGCGCCATTGTAGAGGGGCTTTTCGCCCTTGACGCCAGCGGCGGGATTGGCTAGCACTGTGCCCACTAAAACCGCCACATCAGCCGGTAAGGCAGCGGCAAGGCGGTGCAGTTCTGCTTGAATCGCTTCAACAAAGTAGCGGTTGAGGAGCAGATCCTTGGGGGGGTAGCCACAGAGGGCGAGTTCAGAGGTGATCAGCAGATCCAGAGGGTGCTGGCTGCGGATCTCTTGGACTGCGGTGAGAATTGCTTGGGCATTGGCTTTGAGACTGCCGACGGTGGGGTTGAGCTGCGCAATCCACAGATGCACGGCCATAGGAACTCCTCAAAAAGTTTAGACAAAAACTAGGGGTTTATCCTTCAGCGGCGCAAAGGCCTCGCGATCGAAACGGTAGAGGGTTGCCGGTCGGCCCGCGCCGCGGATCACTTTTTGGTGCGTATCCTGCAAAATGCCGAGTTTCAAAAGCCGTGAGCGGAAATTGGAGTAGTCGGAGAAGTTGGCTCCCAAAACGGTGCTGTAAAACTGGTAAAGATCATTGAGGGTGAAATACTCAGGCAACACATCAAAGGCCACAGGGCTATACTCCAGCTTATTGCAGAGGCGGCGGTGACCATAGGCCAGGATTTTGCTATGGTCAAAGGCCAGTTCTGGACAGGCACTTAGGGCAAACCACTGCACTGGAGATTCGCCCACCGCAATCAGTTCCGCATCAGCAAAGCGCACCAACGCAAAGTAACTCACAGAAAGATAGCGCTTACCATAGGTGCCCTCGCGGGGATCTCGCGCCGGTCCGCCAAAGGTGTACAGTTGCTCCAGATAGAGGTTACGGACGCGAATTTTTTCCGCGAGGGTGCGATAGGCAGCGGCTTCAAGGGATTCCCCCTGCCGCACGAGGGTACCGGGGAGGCTCCAATAACCCGCAAAGGGCACCTGTTGTCGCTGCACCAAGAGCACAAGAAGGCGATTTTGATCCGTATCTACGGAGAAAATAACGTTGTCCACGCCAACAACAAATTCCGCAAGGGGTAAAGGGGAGGCGCTCATGGCTGGGAGTAGAGTCCTTGCTGCTGAATGTACTGGGCGATCGCCGGCAGGAGTTGTTGTTCATCCCGCTGTTGCCGATAGGTCGTCGAGGAGACCGCCGGCCCCCGATAGTCAGCCAGTTCCACTTGGGGACATAGTGGCTGCACGGCTTGCCAGTCCTTGGGGTCAATGACAACACCGGGACGCTGCAAGACCAAGAGTTGCACCTGTGCAAGCAGTTTCTCCGCCTGATACCACTGCGGCAGTTTAGGCAGAACATCACTGCCCACCACTAGGGTAAGGGGTTCATTTGGCCACTGCTGCTTTACCTGCTCCACGGAATGGATGGTGTAGGGGTGGCTGAGTTCGGGGTGATGCTCGACATTAGCACGGTTGAGGCTGCGCACCAAGAGATTGAGCATGGCTTGGCGATAGGGCAGGGGGGTTTGCTGCCCTTTGAAGGGATTATCGGCTGCCCACACTAGGACGCGGTCATAGCGATCGCTCAACCACTGGAGAATATCCCCGTGGGCGGCGGTGGGTGGATCAGCACTGGTACCAAAAAGGGCGATCGTCATGGATGCTGTCGCAACTGTTGAATCAGGGCTTCCAAGGCAGGGGAATAGACCACTGGCTGGGTGACATCGAGGAGCGTCTCTGGCAATTCTGCCAAACTGGCACGGTGGCGATCGCGAATTGTCGCCAAGGACTCCGGGGGAGAGAGGGGGCGCCCTGCCTTCATGACGGGTTCGAGGAGCGGTCTGCCCCAAACATTTTCCTCGCTGGCAAGGGCAAGGCAATCCCCACTGGGACGGCGATAAATTTGTTTGCGTCCGGGTAGGGTCATTTTGCCACTGGAGACCTTCATCACCCCCTGACCATTGATCTCGACTAGCTTATAGACCCCGTTGACGGGATCTCCCGTTACCAGCTTCGTGCCAATGCCATAGGCATCAATACAGGCACCCGCTGCTCGCAGGCGGCGAATTTCCCCTTCATCGAGATCCCCACTGGCAATGATTTTCGCTTGGGGCAGCAGTTGACGAATTTTCTGGGAGAGGCTAAGGAGATCCCCTGAATCAATGCGAACAGCCTTGACAACAATTTCCCCGGCCGCTTGGCGATCGGCAAGGGTGGCAACGGCAGCGAGGGTGTCGTAGGTATCGACCAACAGTGCGCCTTCGGGATAGTAGCGCAGGAAAACCGTAAAGGCATCCTGTTCTGTACCAGCAAGGGTGGCGATCGCCATCACCAGAGAATGCGCCATCGTGCCTGTGGGGGAAACCCCCAACTGCTGTGCTGCTAAGACATTCGAGGTGGCTGTAAATCCGGCGGCGAGGGCTGAGCGTGCCGCCCATAGGGACGCTTGGGGACTAAAAGCACGCCGTGTGCCGAATTCCAGCAGATCTACCTCTTCTCCCACCAACTGTCGCAGCCGTGAAGCGCGGGTAGCCACAAGGGTTTGGTAGTTCACGATATTGAGCAGACAAGTTTCTAGCCACTGGGCTTGCCAGAGGGGGGCTTCAATCCGCAGCAGGGGTTCTTGGGCAAACACCACTGTCCCTTCCGGAACCGCCCAGACATCCCCACGAAACTCACTGTGGCTCAACAAGTCCCAAAATGCTGCAGGTGCCCGCTCAAAAACCGCTAGACTTTTCAAGTAATCAATTTGCTGCGGGGTGAATTGCACCTGTTGTAGGTATTCCAGTACCTGAGCCAACCCCATGGCCACCAAATAGGTGCATCCCCGGGGCAGTCGCCGCACACTGAGTTCAAAGCTGGCGGGCGTCCAAGCCAAATCCTCACCTGCGTAGGTGGCTACCATTGTCAGTTGGTAGAGATCCGTCAGCAAACTGTAATCACTGGCGGCCAAGGTGAAACCTGTCATGGCTTTGAGAGGTGAAGGATGTTTTATTTATAGTAACTTTTACCATAATTGTCAAGGCGATGCCATTCTGCGTCATAGTCAGCCAAAGAGGTGAGCAGGGGTGCCGATCGCCAGCGTTCGACGCCAAAGCCAAGGGCACGACAGGGTTGCCACGTTTCAAAGCACTGAAAAATTGCCGTGCGGGCGATCGCCCCTTCGAGGGCAGAGGAAAAGACCAGCCGTTGCGGTTCTAAACCTTGACGCAACAGGACACTCAAGCGTTCTGGAGAGCCAAACAGCGCTGGCTTAATCACAAAGCGTCCCGGCCAGCCGCGCTCTAACCAACGCTGCAATTCTGTTGCACTCACTACGCTCTCATCGAGGGCGATCGCGGTTGTCACCGTCTGAGACAGCCTCAATAGGGCTTGCCATTGGTCAGGGGGTAGCGGTTGCTCCACATACTCAATTTTGCCGTTCCCATGGCGATCGAGCCAAGCAAACCACCGCTCTGCAGTGGCCAAATCCCAACCCCCATTGGCATCAAGGCGTAATTTAGCCCCCTGAGGCAGGGCTGCCAGTAAGGTCGTGAGGATTCCTTGCTCCTCCTCTGGGGACAGGACACCGACTTTCCACTTGAAGGTGGTTTGCCCCTGCTGCCAAGGCTGCTGCCACTGCTCAAGGGCGGCTCGACCACTGCCTAAAAGGGCGCAGATTGGCCAAGGGCGTAGCCGATAGGGAAGTTGGCTCACACTTTGCCATGCCGTGGCAAAACCAAACTGGGCGGCGGGTAAGTCCTCAGGAATTGCGGCAATGATCTCTGGGGTGAGGTGGGTGGGCAGTTGCTGACACAGGGCAATAGCGGCACTGAGGGTTTCGCTGCCCCAGGCGGGAAGGGGGGCAATTTCACCGTAGCCCACTTGACCTTGTTCATCTTCAAGGCGTAGATAAATTCCTGAGCGCGATCGCCAGACCCCCTGCGCCGTTGCCAAGGGTTCTCGAAGGAGTTCCTCGTACACCCGCCATTGCCAGCGCATCCGTGCAGGCCGCTAAACCCGTTCAAGCGTTGCCTCGAGCAAATGTTTGAGCTTATGGCTGTTGTGAATCCCACTCAGCAGTGTGTAATGATTGGCATCCAGTTGCCAGTAGTGCTCGAAGCCTGTACAGCGGTTGGCATCCCCCAGCAAAATAAACTGCTGCACGATCGCATGGGGCGTAATCCATCCCTCTCCCTCCAGTCGACCCAAGAGGCTGTGTTGGAGCACATAGGTAAACACCTGCTCATCCAGTTCCAACTTCCCCCGCGACTGCAACACTAATTCTGGCTTAACTTGATCGGGAAAGGTGATCTTGGCGGCCATTGAAAACCAGTCATCTTGGCCGTAGGAGACGAGAATCCTCCCCGTCACCGGAATCGGCTCCTGATTTGCCTCTAACCACATTCCCTTGAGCAGCCACCGCCCCCCATCAACTAAAAACGTATGATTCACGTTTCTCATATCCCCAATGGCTGTCCTGATTGTAGCCTTCCCCAATTTTCAGTGCTAGAGATCGGCAGCAATTTTTGGAAGTCTCTCTGGCCGCAGGGGGCGATCGCTATGATTAAAGGAATAGTCAAAGAATATCTTTGCTGCCTTTCCCTAGAAACTGAACTTCCATGCAGCGTCCTTGGCAATCCTGTTCTGCTCACCCTGCCCCCTTAGAGTTTATCGAGCAAGTCAAGAGCCTCCACCCCGATGCGGGGGCAATCACTGCCCAGTTGCTTTGGCAGCGGGGCTATCGCGATCTTCATCGGCAAGTGCCCGCTTTTTTAAATTGGCGACACTACCAACCTGCCTCTCCCTTTGAGTTTCCAGAAATGCAAGCTGCCCTAGCCCGTTTGCAGAAAGCTCTAAACAATCAAGAAAACGTTGCCATTTGGGGAGACTTTGACACCGATGGGGTCACGGCCACCGCCGTTCTCTGGGAAGGGCTAAAACCCCTTTTGGGGGCGCAATTGGTGGACTTTTATATTCCCAATCGCCAGCACGACTCCCATGGTCTCTCGCGCCATGGCCTTGAGGAGCTTCAAAAAAAGGGGGTCTCCCTGATCATTACCTGTGATACGGGCTGTACCAATGGTGCTGAAATTGCCTTTGCCCGTCAGTTGGGGATGGAGGTGATTGTTACCGATCACCACACCCTTGAACCCGCTTCCTTGGGGGCTGTGGCGCTGATCAATCCGCGGCAGTTGCCTTTGGAGCATCCGCTGCGCCATTTATCCGGGGTCGGCGTCGCCTACAAATTTTTGGAAGCCGTTTATGCAACGTGGCCAGAGAAAACCCAGGGGTATGCCCTCGAAAACCTCCTTGATTTGGTGGCCATTGGCCTGATTGCCGACTTGGTTGAATTGAGGGATGAGTGCCGCTACCTTGCCCAGCGCGGCTTGGAACAACTCGGCAAGCGTCAGACCCTCCGCCCGGGGATTGCTGTCCTTTTGCAGGGCGCGTCCAAAGACACGGCTCGGCAACGGCAGATTAGTTTTACCGTCGCACCCCGCCTCAATGCTGTCAGTCGTGTAAAGGGAGATGTGCGGCCTTTGATTACGCTGTTGACTACCCAAGATTGGCGCCAAGCGCGGCAGTTGGCACAGCACATTGAAAAAGTGAATGCAGAACGGCAGCGACGCCAAAAAGAGATTGCTCAGATGGCCCATGCCAAGGTGGCTCAGTTGGACCTCTCAGCATCACGGGTGATTCTCCTCACCGATGACAGTTGGCCCTTGAGTCTTTTGGGGCTGGTGGCAAATGAGATCGTGAAAACCTATGGCCGCCCGGCAATTTTGCTTCAGACCAATCCAGAAACGGGCATGGCCGCAGGTTCAGCGCGGTCTGATGGCTTTGTGGATCTCTATGAGGCACTCCACAGCCAACGGCACTTATTTGAGGGATTTGGCGGGCATCCCTATGCAGCAGGCTTTCGGCTGAAGGTGGCGCATATTCCCCTTTTGGAAGCCGCCCTCAACCAATTCTTGGCACAAAAAGAGGGCACGGCGATCGCGACACCAAAACCCTTGAGGATTGACTTGGAAGTGAGCTTGGATCAACTCAATGAGCGATTGCTCAAGGAACTAGAAGTGCTGGCTCCCTTTGATTCTACTCACCATCCTCTCCCCCGCTTGCTGGTGCGAAATGTGGAACTTACTGACCTCAAAGATAACCATAACAGGGGGAATCAGAACATCAGAAAATACGTTTCAATGCTGCTCCGCGATCCCCAAGGGAAGTCCTCCTTTCCTGCCAAGTGGTGGGATCATCAAGTGGCGGATTGTCCCAAAGAACGCTGTGATCTGGTGATTGAGCTAGAGCAGTGGCAAAAGTCCCTATCAGCCGTCATTAAAGAGCTGCGACCCAGTGCAACGAATGTCATCCAATCGGCCTCTTTTCAGTCCCTCATGGATTATCGCGATCGCCCCCACGAGGCAAGCGGCAAGGGTCTGCGCGTCGAAACTTGCCCGACATCACGGGAAAGCTGGCGCCAGTGGATTCAGCGAGCGAAAAGGGAACAGCAACCTTTAATTCTGGCCTACT
Organism: Thermosynechococcus sp. QS41; assembly: GCF_031583515.1. Taxonomy (NCBI): domain Bacteria; kingdom Bacillati; phylum Cyanobacteriota; class Cyanophyceae; order Acaryochloridales; family Thermosynechococcaceae; genus Thermosynechococcus; species Thermosynechococcus sp. QS41. Next base: position 730,542 of record NZ_CP134181.1, on the reverse strand, counting down.
CTCTCCCTCCAGAGCAGGACGCCCTAAAAGTCTGGCAGGCATTTTTGACGTTATGCCAACAAGCCAGTCAACAGGGAACATCTTTACAACGCGAGGAGTTGCGGGAACACCTTGGCATTGAAATGGCCACCTTGAACTATGCCCTCAATGTGCTGAAGACACTAGGGGTTCAAGTTATGCAGAGCGGAGAAGAGTTTTGGTGTGAGTGGCCACCTGAAGTGAAGTCTTCCCCCCATACGGCGGTGGCCTTAGAGACCTTCACAGCAGCGATCGCCGAGGAAAATTTCCGTCGTCGCTATTTCGCTGCCGCCCCCCTCCCAGCGCTTCAGGAAACACACTAAAAACTGGCTAAAAACTGGCTACAACTTTTTTCAGCAGGGAACCTGAGGAACACACACGAGCCGACAGGGGAAACACACAAAGGCGGGAACACACGGGCAATCAACGTTGATTGAGAGAAGAAGAGCGATCGCTCTAAGGAGAGCCTCAGTCTGGTTACACACAACGTGCCTCGGTGCAATGCCTGCAACCGTACTTTTATGCTCCCACGGCTGCCTTTGGCTGCCTACCGTGTTTCCACTCAATTTTTTGAGTCTCAGCAGCGCAGAAATCTTTGCCAAAATCCCGTAAAACCACGGATGCCTAGACGTACATCGCCTCCATAAGGGCATCGCTCATCGTGACGTTGGTGGCCACACTTTGAATATCATCGAGATTTTCGAGAGCATCCATCAACTTGAGGACGCGCCGCGCGGTATCTTCATCGGTGATTTCTACCGTATTCATTGAGACCCAGCGGCTTTCGGTGTCGAGAACAGTGTAGCCGTGTTCTTTCAGGGTTTCGCTGACGGTTTCTAGGGCAGGCACGGGACAGCGCACCTCAGCTACATCCCCTAGCATTTCATAGGTTTCCACATCAGCCGCTAGGAGTGCCTCAAGGAAGGCTTCCTCATCTGTAGGGGCGGTAACAGTAACAATGCCCCACTGCTCAAACATCCAGCCCACACAGCCGGTTTCGCCGAGGTTGCCCCCTTGCTTATTGAAGGCTGCCCGCAGATCCGCTGCCGTGCGATTGCGATTATCCGTGAGGGCCTCAATCAAAAACGCCACACCCCCTGGACCATAACCTTCGTAGCGAATTTCCTCTAAGGGGGCATCACTCTCAAGCGTACCCGTCCCTTTGGCGATCGCCCGCTCAATATTTTCACTAGGAATCCCCGCGGCTTTTGCCTTCTCAATCGCACTGCGCAGTTGAAAGTTGCCCGCTGGATCCCCTCCCCCATGCCGCGCCGCAATAATAATCGCTCGCGATAGCCGCGCAAAGGTCTTGCCCTTTTGGGCATCCACCCGCGCCTTTTGCCGTTTAATGTTTGCCCACTTACTGTGACCTGCCATAGGGGAAACACATGCCAAAAGTCAAGAAGAACCCCGCTGAAATCAACGGGGCAAGTCAACAGGGTTATTTTGATCGAAGCTATCTTTAACGGAAACCGACAGCGGCTTGCCAAACAAAGGCCAAGGCCAAAAAGAGCACAGGAATTACCGGCAGCACATCCACGAGGGGATCAAAAATGGCGTAGGCTTCCGGGAGTTTAGCAACCAAAACTAAAGCATCAATCATGGTGTTTTCCTAAAAGAATTCAGCGATCGCAAGAGAACTGAAAAAATAGTACCATAGCCACTGCGGCAACGGGATCGCCATGCCAGACATTCTCCCTTTATCCGAAACAGACCCGCATGACTTTTGGATGCAACAGGCGATCGCCCTCGCAGCACAGGCAGGAGCTGCCGATGAAGTGCCCGTAGGCGCGGTGATTGTCAGTGCCGAGAATGAACTCATTGCCACGGGGGAAAATCGCCGCCAGCGAGATCATGACCCCACTGCCCATGCGGAAATCATTGCCCTCCGCCGCGCGGGTCAACGTCTAGGTACGTGGTATTTAAAGGGCTGCCGCCTCTATGTGACCCTAGAACCCTGCCCGATGTGTGCCGCTGCCATTGTTCAAGCCCGCATTCACACCCTCATCTACGGGACGACCGATCCAAAAGCTGGGGCTATTGATTCAGTGCTGCAACTTCCGCAAAGCCCAGCGGTGTTCCACCGGATTCAGGTGATTAGCGGGGTTCAGGCGGCGGCCTGTCGGCAGCAGTTGCAAACGTGGTTTCGCCAGCACCGTCAGAGAGAACGGCAATAATGCCCGCATCCCCCACTCGCTCCCGTAGGGTTTGGATGGTGTCACCCAGTAGGGGGTGTCGCCAGTGGGGGGCGATCGCTGCAAGGGGCACAAGGACAAAGGGTCGCTCGGCCAAGCGGGGATGGGGCAGGGTGAGTTCGGCAGTGGTCATGACACGATCGCCATAGAGCAGCAGATCCAGATCAAGCGTGCGGGATCCCCAATGCTCTTGCCGTTGGCGACCAAACTGCGTCTCAATCCTTTGCAGCGTTTGCAGAAGTGCCCAAGGGGAAAGTTGCGTTCGGGCAATCAGACAGCCATTCCAGTAGTCCGGTTGCGGGGGGCCTACGGGGGTCGTGCGATACCACGGCGAGCAGGCTAAGACATGAATCCCCGGCGTTTGGGCAAGGATTTGGACGGCTGAGCGCAGTTGCAGCAATGGCTCACCAAGGTTGCTTCCGAGGGCGATCGCCACGAGGGGGGGGTCAGACGGGGATATACTTAAGTCAGTGCATTCTGCCATTGTGCCTGTGTAGAGTGCCTGCCACTCCTCCTGTTATACCTGCACTGTTCACCTATCGCCGAAATCGTTGTGGATCTCCGGACTCTCTTTCACACTGCAACCCCCGTCATTGGTGTTGTCCACCTCCTTCCCTTACCCACCTCTGCCCGTTGGGGGGGGAGCCTGAAGGCCGTTATTGACCGCGCAGAACAGGAAGCCACAGCCCTCGCCTCAGGGGGAGCCAATGCCATTATTGTTGAGAATTTCTTTGATGCTCCCTTCACCAAAGATCGGGTGGATGCCGCCGTCGTCAGTGCCATGACCTTGGTGGTGCAGCGGTTAAAGAATCTGGTGGCCTTGCCCATTGGCCTGAATGTGCTGCGCAATGATGCCTTCAGTGGTCTGGCGATCGCTGCCTGTACCGGGGCACAATTTATCCGCGTTAATGTGCTCACTGGGGTAATGGCGACAGATCAAGGCATTATTGAAGGCCAAGCCCATCAACTCCTGCGCTACCGCCGCGAACTGGGGCAAGACATCAAAATTTTTGCCGATGTGATGGTAAAGCACGCCCAGCCGCTCCACAGTCCGAACCTCGCCACTGCGGTACGGGACACCTTTGAACGGGGACTCGCCGATGGGGTGATTCTCTCCGGTTGGGCAACGGGACATCCGCCCACTGAGGAAGATCTATCCGTGGCCGCCAGTGCCGCCAAGGGACAACCCCTCTTTATTGGCAGTGGTGCCTCTTGGGACAATGTGGAGCAATTAGTGCCCTACGTCAACGGCGTCATTGTTGCCAGTTCTCTGAAGCGCAATGGCCAGATTGAACAACCCATTGACCCCATTCGTGTCAGCCGTTTTGTCGAAGCATGGCAGCGAGCCCACCACAAGATTCAGGAACTCAATCGCGCCAATGGCAACTGCCGGGGGTCGATCAATGAACCCCTGCCAGCCATGGTTGTGCACGGCCAAAAATGAGATCAGGCGATCGCTCCTGTTAACTGCGGAACGTAGTGTCCAAGACCATTGAGGTTGAGGCGATAGCTGCGGGGATGGGCAATCAAGTAGGCTGTGCTGCTAAAAATTTGCTCTAGCTCCACAAGGCCATTTTCCTTGAGGGTGCGCCCCGTCGAGACCAAATCCACAATCGCCTCTGCCATCCCCGTAATCGGCCCCAGTTCCACTGAACCATAGAGCGGCACTATATCCACGGGCAAATCCAACTGCTGGAAAAAGGCATCGGCACAGCGGACAAACTTTGAGGCGACGCGGCAATGGGGGGGCAAATCGCGGGCACTGCGGTAGGGGCTAGAGGCTTTGACGGCCACCGACAGCCGACACTGACCAAAACCGAGATCCGCTAGCTTGGCCACGTGGGGATTTTTTTCCCGCAGCACATCGTAGCCCACAATGCCCAACTGCGCTTGACCATACTGCACATAAACCGGGACATCTTGGGCACGTACCAAAAGGGCGCGGGCACGGCCATCCTGAGAAAGCACCTGAAGTTGGCGATTTCCCGGCTCGAGGAGCGCTTCAAAATTTAAGCCCACCCGTTGGAAGTAGGCAATACTATCTTTGAGTAGGGCACCTTTGGGTAGGGCGATCGTTAGCATGGCCTAAACACTCTGAATCTGCAAATAGGTTGCCCCATCACTGAGGGCTTCGATCTGCGGTGGCGCATCACTCTCAATCCAAGCAATATAGGGAATCTGGCGATCGCGGGCATAGGCGCGGATTTGTTCTGGCGTCAGATCTAGAAGTGCCAACTCCACTCGAGTCGAGCCATCCAAGCGTAGGGTTTGGGCATGGTGGAGGGCAGCAGCGAGAGCGTTGCTTGTGCGGGGAACCACCAGCCATTGACTACGGGGAGCTAAGAGGGCGGCTGGGGGAATGGCGATCGCCTGCAAGAGCGCCTCGACATTAAAGACAAAACCAATCCCCGGCACCGTGGCACCGTCCGGATGATAGATACTGAGCAGTTGATCATAGCGCCCCCCTTGAGCCACCAACCGCAGTTCCGTTTCCGTGGGAATTAAGACCTCAAAGATAATCCCCGTGTAGTAATCAAAGGACTGCACAAGGCTGAGATCAAGGATAATCGCCAAAGACTCAGCCACCAAGCCCAACAACTGTTGCAATTCCCCAAAGCGATCGGCCACCCCTGCCACGTCAGACCACTGCGCTAAGCGTTCCCCCACTTCCCTTGGAGTGCCCCGCAGATCAAAGAGGGCAAGGGCGCGATCGCGCCAAGGGGCGGGGAGAGCCTGCAAACTCACGCGGTCTAAATTAGCCAAGCACTGGCGCACCGTTTTTTGCAGCTCCGCTGGAAAGGGACTGAGCAACTGTTGCGTCAGGTGGGCATCCCCCACCAAGAGATAGGCCTCCTCAACCGCTAGTGCCCCAAGGCACTCCTGCACCAGCCAGAGAATTTCTGCATCCGCCGCTAAACCTGTTGCCCCCAGTAGCTCCACTCCCGCTTGGAAAAATTCCTGCTGGTTGCCCAACTCTGCCACAGTTGTCCGCCGAAAGACATTGGTTTTGTAATAGAGCCGTTGGGGCAGTTGCCTGCCTGCCATACGAGTCACAGCAGCACGAGCGATCGAAGCCGTTAATTCTGGCCGCAATCCCAAGGGTTCATCACCGCTTCCTTGGACTTGAATAACTGTTTCTGGATGAACGGTTCCCCCTGCCGTCAATGTGGCCAAGGTCTCGATCGTCGGCGTAATAATTTCTTGATACCCCCAGCTTTGAAAGACGCGCTCCAAGCGCTGCTCTAGCCACCGTTGCCGTGCCACATCAAGGGGCAAAATATCGCGGGCACCACAGGCAGGTTGATACACCATAGTGAATTATTTTTTCCCAAAAAGACCAAAGAAGGAGGATTTCTTTTTCTCCGGTTTTGGCGGCTCAGTATTTTTTTGCTGTTGCTGGGCTTTACGCTCCCTCTTGCTAATTGCTTCGAGTCCCTGTATGGCCGTCACCTCTTGAGGATTCAGCTTCAGGGCTTGATTAAAGTGAATTTTGGCCATACTGAGGGAGCCTTGTTGCAGATACACCTTGCCTAGGAGAGCATTGCAGCGGGCACTGCGGGGGTCAATTTTCAGGGCATCCTTCAATTCTTTGATGGCTTCCAGATAAATGCCTTTATTAAAGAGTTCTTCTGCGCGTCGGAAGTATTGCTCTGTAAATTGCTCTGTTTTGGGAGCCTCTGTCGGCGGTGTCGTCCCTGTGGCGGCTGCTGGTGTGGCACGCACTTGGGTTTCATCTGATTTGGGTGGGGATGCAGGCGTAGAAACCGTGGCTGTGGTTGCCTTGCCGCCTGCCGATCGCCACAGATAAATCAAATTGAGTTCACTAATTTGTTCGCTAATTTTCAGGACATTGTTTAAGTCTTTGTACTGATCTTGGGCAAGGGTATTGAGCGCCTTTTGATAGGCTTCTTCAACATTGGCAGCGTTAAAGACTTCCTGTGCCAAATCAAAGGTGGGCGTTGGCACAATATTGGCCGTTAGCAGTTGCTTTTCAAGCAAGCGCAAAATGACTTGATATTCTTCCCGCTCTTTTTCTTGGGAAAGCACCTCATAGGCAGGATTCACAAACTTGGAGAGCAAATCACTGGCCATTTTTTTGCCCGATTCATCATCACGGCTGTCGGGGTGCAGTGTCTTGGCAATTTTGAGATACCGCTTGCGAATTTCCCCGGGTGCTGCCGACAATGGAATCCCTAGGGCAGCATGGAGATCCCGTTTGGAGTTAAAGCGACCCAGACCGTGATTGATCTCGAAGGGCATAATCAGTGAAACCGCAGGGGCAGAACATCATTAGATTATACCTGCTGATAGAGGGGGTTGGTGGCCAAACAATTGGGTACCTTCATGGCTCCGCCACGCTAGCGCGAAAGGGCAGCTTTGAATCTCTGAAATGCTCCAGAGTACCGCATTTTGGTGGTTTTTAGGGAAAGCGGACGATGGGACTCGAACCCACGACGTTCAGCTTGGGAAGCTGACATTCTACCACTGAATTACGTCCGCAGTCTTGCAGTCTATAATTTTAGCACGAACTTTCCGGCTGGCGATGGTGTTCGACTGTAATAACGGTATGCACATTGCCACGGGGGGCAAAGTCCCCTTTGATTTTCATGTAGAGGGGGTCGCAGGCGGCCACGAGATCATCGAGGACTTGATTCACCGCTTCTTCGTGGGAAATGTAGCGATCGCGATAGCTGTTGATGTAAAGCTTAATCGCTTTTAGTTCCACCACCTTTTCATGGGGAATATAGCTAACGTAAAGCGTGGCAAAGTCAGGATAGCCAGAAAATGGACACTTACAGGTAAACTCCGGCAGGGTAATCTCAATGGTGTATTGCCGACCGGGACGTGGATTGGGAAATGTAATCAGTTGCCCTTCTTGAATGGCGCGTTCGCCGTACTTCATTTCTGATACTTGCATTGTTTGGTTCCAACAGCTTGAGAACGACTCAGAGATTCTCTTTAGACCATAAGTAAAGTTTATCAAGATTTAAGTTCCTAGCCCCTCGACACCAACGTTGCAGGGTGAGAATAGGGTAGAGAGGTTGTTGAGGCGAGAGTGCCATGGAACGTTATCAGCCAAATGGAACCCCTCTCTCAGAGGCCGATAAAGCAGAACTAGCCCAACTCAAACAACTGCTAGAGCGAGCGATCGCCGACGGCGTATTGACTGCCGACGAAATGGCGCAAATCAAGCGACAAATTCGCGCCGATGGCAAAGTCACCTATGAAGAGCTAGAGCTTTACCGCCAGTTTGTGGAGGAGAAAATCCGCCAAGGGCTTTTGGTGCGGGAAATTCGCTAACGCCCTAGACTTTGTAGGGGATGTTGGTGTCCTGAAAGGAGTGGGCTGGATTCAGACCCATCAAGATCACGGTGTCAATGACATGGATAATACCGTTCTCCGCTTCAATATCAGCGGCAAGGACAGTGGCGTTTTTGACTTCCAAGGGATGATCGCCATGAATCGGAATAGTGGAACCTTCGAGGGAAGTGACAATTTCCATCTTTTTCAGGTCGGCGGCTTTGTAGGCACCGGCAACCACATGGTATTTGAGAATCCGCGCTAACTGGGGAGGATTTTGCACAAGGGAGGTAATGGTGCCATCGGGCAACTTGGCAAAGGCATCATCATTGGGGGCAAACACCGTAAAAGGCCCCGGCGATTGCAGGGCTTCCACCAGATTGGCCACCTTGACAGCAGTCACTAGTGTGGAAAAGCCGCGAGTATTCACTGCAATATCAACAATGGTTGCCATAAAAGCGTGCCCCACAACTGCGATGAAAATGCACAACGATGGTTTGCGATCGCCCCATTCATCAAGAGGATGGGGACTGTAACAAACGCTAGAATTAGCATACTGAACCCACGTCCTAGGCGCTAGCGATCGCTGGCGTCAGCCAGATAGGGAAATTTAATCATGGCAATCGCGTCGGTTAATCCCACAACGGCTGAGGTCTTAAAAACTTTTTCCCCTTTAGGGGCTGAGGAAGTGGAGAGGGCGATTGCCCAAGGGGCGACGACCTTTGAGACCTATCGCCTGACAGCCTTTGAGCAGCGTGCCCAGTGGCTAGAAAACACAGCAAATCTCCTGCAACAGCAGCGGGATGCGCTTGCTCGCCTCATGACCCTTGAGATGGGTAAACCAATGACAGAGGCGCGGGCTGAAATTGACAAATGTGCGTGGGTGTGTCATTACTATGCCGAGCAGGGGGCAGCTTTCCTGGGGCCTGAATTAATTCCCACAGAGGCAAGCTACAGCGCGATTCATTACCAGCCCCTTGGCATTATTTTGGCCGTGATGCCGTGGAATTTTCCCTTTTGGCAGGTGTTTCGCTTTGCGGCCCCGGCCTTGATGGCGGGGAATGTGGTTCTGCTCAAGCATGCTTCTAATGTGCCTCAGTGCGCGCTGGCGATCGCCCAGCTCTTGAGGGAAGCGGGCTTTCCTGCGGGGGTCTTTCAAACCCTGCTGATTCCCGGCAGTGCCATTGCTGATCTGGTGGCGGATCCGCGTATTAAGGCAGCGACTCTCACGGGCAGCGAAGCAGCGGGCAAAAGTTTAGCCCAAGCAGCAGGTCAGCACCTCAAGAAAACCGTTCTGGAACTGGGGGGAAGTGATCCCTTTATTGTCATGCCCAGTGCCAATATCCCTCAGGCGATCGCCACCGCTGTCCAAGCCCGCATGATTAACAATGGCCAATCCTGCATTGCGGCTAAACGCTTTATTGTCCATGAGGCTGTCTATGACACCTTTGCCGAGGGCATGAAAGCTGCCTTCGAGACGTGGGTAATTGGCGATCCCTTGGAACCCACCACACAACTGGGGCCTCTTGCTACTGCCGCCATCCGTGATGAACTCCACGCCCAGGTTGAACTTGCCCTTGCCCATGGTGCCAAGGTCTTTTACCGCCGCAACCTTGATCTGCCGAGCCATTGTCAGCAGGGGTATTTCTTTGCGCCGACGATGTTGGCAGAGGTCACTCCAGATAACCCCGTGTTTCATCAGGAGCTATTTGGACCTGTGGCGATGCTCTTTCGGGTACCGTCCCTAACTGCGGCAATCGAACTGGCCAATGCCACACCCTTTGGTTTAGGGGCCAGTGCTTGGACACAGGAGAGCGATGAAGCGGAGATCCTCGTGCGGGATCTCGAAGCGGGTGCCGTCTTCATTAACGCGATGGTCAAGTCGGATCCACGTTTGCCCTTTGGCGGGATCAAGACCTCTGGCTATGGCCGTGAACTGGGACGGGCAGGACTGTTGGAGTTTGTCAATATTAAAACAGTGTGCCGCTACGGCGATACCTAACTGAGGGCATAAAATTTCCATTCGCGATCGCCCTTGAGTTCTAAAACGTACTTGTGGTACTGCATCAGGCTCTCACGGTGGCCAACACTAATGTAGTTGCGGGTGGTGCGCTGAATGTGCTCATAGACTCGTTTTTCGTTGGCTAAGTCTAGGGCGCTGGTGGCTTCATCCAAAATGGCGTAGGGGCGGTGATTCAGCAGCAGGCGGGCGATCGCCAGTCGTTGTTGTTCCCCAAGCGACAGCACATCATCCCACGCTAATTCCACATCCAGACCACCGACGCGATCCGGCAAATGTGCCAAGTTGACTTCGTTAAGGGCGTGCAAAAGCACATCGTCTGGGGTTTGGCGATCGCCACTGGGGTAGAGCAGTTGGGTGCGCAACGTACCCAGCACCATATAGGGGCGTTGGGGCAAAAAGAGCACTTCATCTACGGGGGGACGAATAATACGGCCACTGCCACTTTGCCAGAGTCCGGCGATCGCCCGCAGGAGCGAACTTTTACCGACTCCACTCGGCCCCATGATCACCACACTGTCCCCCGCCTCAAGGGCAAATGTGACATCTTCCACCAGCCGCCGTGCCAAGTTCGGTGTATCCACAGCCACGTGTTCTAGGGCAATGTAGGACTTCTCCACCAATTCAATTTGCGATTGGGGGGGCACTGGGGGCGTTGTCAGCGCCTCATCAAACTCTGCCAAACGCTCAATACCCGCAATAAAGCCCGTGAGGTTCGTAAACTGGTTCACAATGATTGAGAGTGCCCCCAGCACCTGCGAGAAAGCAAAGCTGGCTTGGCTAATAGCACCAAAGTCAATCTCGCCGGCAAAGTAGCGGGGAGCAACCACCGCTGCCGGCACGATGATCACAAAGTAGTTATAGGCCGTCGTGAAAAAATCAAGATTTCGCTGCCAACCAATCAAGAGGTTAAAGTTCCGCAGCACCTCGAGAAAGCGCTGACGCACCTGCACCGACTCTTGGCCTTCACCGCGATAAAAGGCAATGGACTCGGCATTATCGCGCACATGAACCAAGCCATAACGAAAATCGGCTTCGCGCCGCAGTTGGTTAAAGTTCAGCCAAATCAGGCGTTGTCCAATCAAAACGGTCACAATCGTACCGACAATGGCATAGCCAACCAAGGTCAGCGTTAGGGTTTGGGAGATACTCCAGAGAATGCCACTAAAGGCAATGAGGTCAATAATTTCGCCCAGAATGATTAGTAGAAACTGGAGCGAGGTTTGGGTAAAGGAGCGGATATCCTCGGTGATCCGTTGATCAGGGTTATCAATCTCGCCTTGGTTTTCGATGGTGTAGTAGGCTCGATTCTGGAAATAGCGATCCAAAAAATGACGGGTGAGCCAATCCCGCCAGCGCAACCCTAGATATTCGCGCACGTAGCGATAAATGACGACAATCGGCGTCCCCACCACAAAAACGCCAGCATACACCAAGAGGAATCGCCAGTAGGTTTCAGCATTTTTCTCCGCCAGTGCCGTCTGGAAGAAGCGCCCGACAAAGCTAATGATCACGTTGAGGCCACTCACGGAGAGGGAAAGCATCAGCAGTAACCCCAAGAGTGCCCACGCTTGCCACCGAGGCAGCAGGGGTTGCCGCAGCAGCGCAAAGACGCCCAAGGGGAGAATCACCGTCCCCAGCAGAATACTACGGCTGAGGGGCTGTGCCCACAGGGATTGAATCATCTCCATGAGACCACCGGCAATTTGTCCCATCAGTTCGGGGGCAAGGGCATTGAGGCCAAAGGTCACGGCTGCCGTCAGACCGAAGAGGAAGCCAAACATGAGGGCAATGACCAGAAAAAGCAGCAGGATAAAGATCACACTGCTGCCCCAGCGATGGCGGGGAAAGAAATAGGGTTGGGCAATCCGCAGAAACTGCCCCCAAACACGGAGATTAAAGCGATGGGTCGGCTGCGACATTGGCTTGTTCCTCGACAGTGGCAAGGGGCTACAGGCCTACTATTGTAGTGGGGGCAGCTACAGAGGAGAACGGATGCGCCATAAAAAAACGGCACCCACCACATCTCATATCTCACCGTGGCTCTATTGGGGGTTATGGCCAATTCATCGCCTATTTTTGCCCCTTTACTTTTCGCGGATTACGATTGTCGGTCGCGAGCAGTTGCCCAAGGAGGGTCATTTCTTGCTTGCCCCCAAGCACTGTAGCCGTTGGGATCCGGTGATTTTGCCCTTGGTGTGGCCTTATCCGCTACGCTTTATGACCAATGCGATCGAGTTTGGCGGGGTGCAGGGCTGGTTTATCCGTCGTCTGGGTGCCTTTGCTGTGAACCTCAACCGTCCTCAGCCCAGTAGTTTGCGCCATGTGCTGGAGATTCTCAATGCAGGTCAGCCCCTAGTGATCTTTCCCGAGGGTGGGATTGTGCCGGATCAGGTAGTACGTCCCCTGAAGCCCGGTCTTGCCCGTCTTGTCTTGCAGGCCGATCGCCCCCTGCCGATTTTTCCCGTTGGCATTGCCTACGATCCACAGCCGCAGTTTCGTGCGCGGGTAGCCCTTTGGATTGGAGCGCCCCTGTGGACGCCCGCTGAGCGCGAGGGCAACCTCAAACAACAGGCACAGGAATTGACCCAGCAACTGGAAGCAGCCTTACATGCAGCCGTGCTTGAGGCCCGCAAATGTGCGCGATCGCAGGGCGAGTAGAGCTACTTTGTCACTAATCACACAATTGGCCTAGATCAAGAGAATTTTGTAGAATAAAGACAAGATTGAACAAGTCCTCAAAAGCCTCAATCTTGATATTTTCCAAGCTTTGAGCGAGCGATCGCCCACCAATAGGGGTGTACTTAAAGACTCTTTATTAAGTTAGGCAACGTTGCGAAACAACCACCAATCCTAAAAGTTAATTAAGACAGCGGGCAAATTGTGTTTCTGCTTTTATGCTGAAATTATAGTTTTACCAAGCGCAGCACTGTACTGCTCTTTTCCCAAGAATGGAGCACGTTCAAAATGGCTATATAACAGATGTACCTCCTAGGCCGTAGGCAAGACGTAGAGAGGAATTGAAAACAGAGTTTCTGTTAACTGGGATACTTTCTTAAGCGATTAAAATTTTAGCAAATTTTTTAGAAGGTTCTCTTTAAATCCATAAACGCTATCTCAAGCAATCTGTTGTCACCGAGGTTTCAATGATGGTTTCCATACTCCCTGAAAAACAACCCGAAAAACAAAAGGTGACAGGTTACATTCACTCCGTTGAGACCTGTGGCACGGTAGATGGCCCCGGCATTCGCTATGTGATTTTTACCCAAGGGTGTCCACTGCGCTGTCTGTACTGCCACAATCCCGACTGCCGCGAACCCCATCAGGGCAAGCTCGTAACCGTGGATGAACTGATTGCCGATATTCAGCATTACCAATCCTATCTGCGCCAAGGGGGCGTAACGGTCAGTGGCGGCGAACCACTGATGCAGCCGGAGTTTGTGCGTGAAATTTTTGAGCGCTGCCACGAATTAGGATTGCACACCGCCCTAGATACGTCGGGCTATGTGGTCTTGGAGGCGGCTAAACCGGTTGTGGCGGCAACGGATCTGGTGTTGCTCGACATTAAATCCTTTCTGCCGGAGACCTATCGGCGGGTCACCAGTGTCACGATTACCCCCACCTTGGAGTTGGCCAAGTACCTAGATGAGATCCACAAACCGACGTGGATCCGCTTTGTCTTGGTACCGGGGCTGACGGATGATCCCGAAAATATTCGGGGATTGGCGCAATTTGTGGCGGGTCTGCGTAACGTGGAGAAAGTGGAGGTGTTGCCCTTTCACAAAATGGGGGAATACAAATGGCAGCAATTAGGGTTGCCCTATGAACTGTTTGATACGCCGGCAGCGAGTCCCAAAGATGTCCAACGGGCGATCGCCCTTTTCCGTGAATATGATCTCAACGTTCAATAACTTGCCCATTTAAGAAATTTCTTTCCTCAGGAGTCGCCCATGACTGCCCAAGCCTTAACTCATTCTCAACCCGTTCAAACCATTGCCGATCTCGAAGCACTCATTGAGCGTGTCCAAAGGGCACAAACCCAGTATGCTCAGTTTACCCAAGAGCAGGTGGATCACATTTTCCACCAAGCGGCCATGGCGGCCAACCAAGCGCGGATTCCCCTTGCCAAACAAGCCGTTGCCGAAACGGGCATGGGGGTTGTCGAAGATAAAGTCATTAAAAATCACTTTGCCTCGGAATATATCTACAACAAGTACAAACATGAGAAAACCTGCGGCGTAATTGAGGATGATCCCATTTTTGGCATCCAAAAAATTGCTGAACCCGTGGGGATCATTGCCGGTGTGGTGCCGGTGACGAATCCAACTTCGACGACCATCTTTAAGGCCTTGATTGCCCTGAAAACTCGCAATGGCATTATCTTTTCGCCCCATCCCCGAGCAAAGGTCTGTACGGTGGCCGCAGCCAAGGTGGTGTTGGATGCAGCAGTCGCCGCTGGCGCACCCCCCGATATTATTGGCTGGATTGATGAGCCAACCATTGAACTCTCCCAAGTCCTGATGCAGCATCCCCAAATTAAATTGATTTTGGCCACGGGTGGGCCAGGCATGGTGAAGGCCGCCTATTCCTCTGGTCATCCGGCGATCGGGGTCGGGGCGGGGAATACCCCGGTGCTCATTGATGCCACAGCCGATATTCCAACGGCAGTGAGTTCGATTCTCCTGAGTAAGGCCTTTGACAATGGCATGATCTGTGCCTCGGAGCAGGCGGTGATTGTTGTTGATGAGATCTATGATGCCGTCAAAGCGGAGTTCCAACGGCGGGGTGCCTACATTCTTTCCCCTGAGGAACAGCAGCGGGTGGCACAACTCCTCCTGAAGGATGGTCGCCTCAATCCTGCGATTGTCGGTCAATCAGCAGCCACTATTGCTGCAATGGCCAATATCCAAGTGCCGCCAGAAACGCGGGTACTCATTGGTGAAGTGAGTGAAGTGGGGCCGCAGGAGCCATTTTCCTATGAGAAACTCTGTCCCGTCTTGGCCTTGTATCGGGCACCCCAGTTCCATAAAGGGGTGGAAATTGCCGCACAGTTGGTGAATTTTGGCGGCATGGGGCACACCTCTGTGCTCTACACCGATCCCCGCAACCAAGATGACATTGCCTACTTCAAATACCGCATGCAGACGGCACGGGTTTTGATTAATACACCTTCTTCCCAAGGGGCGATCGGGGATTTGTACAACTTCAAGTTGGATCCCTCGCTGACCTTGGGGTGTGGGACGTGGGGCGGTAATGTCACGTCAGAAAATGTCGGTCCCCATCACCTGTTGAATATCAAAACGGTGAGCGATCGCCGCGAAAATATGCTCTGGTTCCGCGTGCCGCCGAAAATTTACTTCAAACCCGGCTGCCTACCCATTGCCTTGCGAGAGCTAGAAGGGAAAAAACGCGCCTTCTTGGTTACCGATAAACCCCTCTTTGACTTGGGCATCACTGACCCGATTGTGCACACCCTCGAAGAACTGGGCATCAAGCACGACATCTTCCATGAAGTGGAGCCAGACCCGACCCTGAGTACGGTGAATCGCGGCCTAGAACTGCTGCGAGACTATCAGCCCGATGTGATTATTGCCGTGGGGGGTGGCTCACCCATGGATGCGGCCAAGGTGATGTGGCTGTTGTATGAGCATCCAGAGGTGGAGTTTGACGGCTTGGCCATGCGCTTCATGGATATTCGCAAGCGGGTGTATCAACTGCCCCCCTTGGGTCAAAAAGCCATGATGGTGGCAATTCCCACGACCTCGGGGACGGGTTCCGAAGTGACGCCCTTTGCAGTGGTTACCGACGATCGCGTGGGGATTAAATACCCCTTGGCGGACTATGCCCTCACGCCCACCATGGCGATTGTGGATCCCGACTTGGTGCTGCACATGCCCAAGAAACTCACGGCCTATGGCGGCATTGATGCCCTAACCCATGCCTTGGAGTCCTATGTATCGGTGCTCTCGACGGAGTTTACTGAGGGACTGGCATTAGAGGCAATCAAACTGCTGTTTACGTACTTACCCCGTGCCTATCGCTTGGGGGCGGCTGACCCAGAAGCTCGCGAGAAAGTTCACTATGCCGCCACGATCGCCGGCATGGCCTTTGCCAATGCTTTCTTGGGGGTCTGCCACTCGATGGCCCACAAACTTGGCTCCACCTTCCATTTGCCCCACGGCCTTGCCAATGCGCTGATGATTTGCCATGTCATCCGCTATAACGCCACGGATGCCCCCCTGAAACAGGCAATCTTTCCACAGTACAAGTATCCGCAAGCCAAGGAACGCTATGCCCAAATTGCCGACTTTCTTGAATTGGGTGGTAGCACGCCAGAGGAAAAAGTGGCGCGCCTGATTGCCGCTATTGAAGACCTGAAGGCGCAGTTAGAGATTCCAGCCACCATTAAGGAAGCCCTCAACAGTGAGGATCAAGCCTTCTATGAACAGGTGCAAAGCATGGCCGAACTGGCCTTCGACGATCAGTGCACGGGGGCAAATCCTCGCTATCCGCTGATTCAAGACCTGAAGGAGTTGTATATCCTTGCCTATATGGGGTGTCGGCGGGATGCGGCAGCCTACCATCCGGCAGAAGCAGCTTCTGAATGAAGTGGCGTTATATTCCCCCCTTTGGGGCGCCGGGAAAAGTGCAAATGGCGGTGGATCGGTGGTTGTGGCAGTCTAGCGATCGCCCCTGTCTGCGGTTTTACACTTGGTCACCGCCCGCCATCTCCCTTGGCTACAGTCAGCGGCAAATTCCAGAGCACTGGCAACACCTGCACTGGCAGGGGCAAGCCATCGAACTGGTGCAGCGACCCACGGGGGGGCGGGCTGTTTTGCACCAAGGGGATCTCACCTACAGTCTAGTGGTGTGGGGGTTGGGGCAACGGCGGCGACAGGTTTATACCGATCTGTGTCAATTCCTGAGGGTGGGGTTTGAGCGCCTAGGGTGGCCTCTGCAGTTGGGACAAGACCCCTATTCCT
Organism: Thermosynechococcus sp. QS41; assembly: GCF_031583515.1. NCBI lineage: Bacteria > Bacillati > Cyanobacteriota > Cyanophyceae > Acaryochloridales > Thermosynechococcaceae > Thermosynechococcus > Thermosynechococcus sp. QS41. The sequence continues at coordinate 714,025 of NZ_CP134181.1, read as the reverse complement.
CTCAAGCGCCGATCAATTGCTTTGCCCAAGCCACCGTGGCCGATTTGGTTTTACCTACGGGCGAGAAAGTCATTGGTAGTGCCCAAGCTTGGCGGGGCGATCGCGTCCTGCAGCATGGTTCAATTGTCCTGACCCCTGACCTCGATCTATGGCAGCAGGTATTTGGCAGTGTTCCCCATCGGCAGTCCCTTCCCCCTTTAGAGGTGGTGCAAACGGCTCTCTTGGACGCCTTTGAGGCGCAGTGGCAAGTGAAACTGACCCCGGAACCCTTGAGCGATCGCGAGTGGCAAGAGATTAATGCAGAAATTAACAAAGTATCAAACTAGGGCTGTGGCTTCCCCCTCTAGGCTATGATTGGCTTGTTGTCTTGGGGATTCACATGGCACGCTGGCTGACTGCGCTTATTTTAACCCTGACGCTTCTCATTACCGGTTGCGCCCCTACCCCGCCCTCTCCCTATGAGCAGGTGCAACAGGAAAGCACTCAGCGCAATGCACCACCGGCAGTGAGTCGTGAAGCCACCCAAGGCAGTGAATTTAATCGCTTCTTTCCGCCCGAGGGGAATGGCTTTGAGCGCATCTATGTCCAAGAGAAAAAGGGCTTTGCCGAGGCTAAGCTGAAAAAAGAGGGCAAAGAACTAGCGATGCTGGCCATTTCCGATACGATTAGCACCCCTGAGGCTGCCGCCAAGTTTCAAAACAGTACGATGCAGATTGCTGGCTATCCAGCAGTAGAGGTGGGAACCACACAAACGGCCATTCTGGTGGCCAACCGCTATCAGGTGAAGGTACTCTCCCGTGATCCCAGTTTTACCGCCAGCGATCGCCGCGAATGGATTGAAAAATTTGATCTTGCTGGTTTAGCCCAACTTGCCCCCTAAGGAGACCACCGTGAGCGCAGCTATCTATAAAATTGTTGATCAACTCCCCACTGGGGGCATCACCGTTATGGCCCTCAAGTCCTTGGATTTCATCATTCCCGGCCAGTGGCAAAATATCGTTGGTTTTGATAACACGATCCGCCATGTAACTGGAGAAACGGATCCTGCCTTGATCCGCCAAATTGGCGATCGCGCCGTGCGGCTCTTTAATGACAAATCCCAAGGCTATCAGCGGGCACTGTGGCTCTATCAAACCGTGGACAACACCGATGCTCTCCTAGGAGCGGCTGCCCTTGCCAACAAAGTGGGCGAGAAAATTTCCTTCCTCGGCTTCTTGGATAAAATGACACCCAAGCCAGAGCGGGCGCAGTCCATTGATCTCAGCATTAAGCTGATTGTGGAAATTCTGGCCTTTTGTCAAATCAATGGCATTCCCGGTGACAGCCTCGGCGACTTCCTGCGTGCCCTTGCCGACTACAGTGGTGAATCCCTGATGCGGATGGCCGCCCTCATCTGCTTTGATGGCCTGATTCCCCTAGGGCCTGACTTTCTTCTCAAATGCTTGGGCACACTGCAAAGCTTGCAACCCAATGATCTACAGGAAAACCCCACCTTCAAAGCAATTGGCAGTGTCGTGCCGGGGGGCAATCCCAGCGGTCAATTGGGCTTTATTGTCGAAAGTTTTAATGCCGTGCAGGGGTGGATGCATCAATTTGTCAGCAGCCACGAGTTAACGCCGCAAAAGGTGATCAATAGTCTGCAAAGCTTTATTGAACTCTCGAAGGATAACCTCGACTACTTGGGAGCCTTTTTGGACATGAGCACCAACTACTACTACCATACGGGCGTTCAGACCCTAGCTCGTCGCCTGATTGAGCGAGCAGTTGCTGAGATTTAAGGGAGCTGACACCCTTGGTTTAGGACATTTCCAGCATGCGTTGGATGGGTTTGAGCGCCGCAAGGCGGATGTCTTCTGGTAGTTCAATCTGGGGCTGGCGATCGCGCATACACAAATAGAGTTTTTCTAGGGTATTCAGGCGCATAAAGGGGCACTCATTACAATTGCAGGTCTGATCCTGAGGGGGCGCAGGGATAAAAGTTTTCTCTGGGTTGCGCCGCTGCATCTGGTGGAGAATCCCTGGCTCGGTGACAACGATAAAGGTATCGTGATCTTGGCGTTGGCTATAGTTGAGCAAAGCCGTTGTCGAACCAATAAAATCGGCATGGCGGAGTACGGCTTCTTCGCATTCGGGGTGGGCAATCACCTGGGCCGTGGGGTAGGCGGCCTTGAGTTCGAGGATGCGTCGCTCGGAGAAGGTTTCATGGACAATGCAACTGCCGTCCCACAGCACCATCTGCCGTCCGGTTTGTGCCATGACATAGCGACCAAGGTTGCGATCGGGGGCAAAAATCAGGGGCTGATCCGCAGGCAACTGCTGCACAATTTTCACTGCATTAGAACTGGTGCAAATAATGTCACTCAGGGCTTTAATTTCGGCAGTGCAGTTAATGTAGGAAATCACCCAATGGTCAGGATACTGCGCCTTAAAAGCAGCAAAGGCGTCCGCAGGACAACTGTCTGCCAAAGAACAGCCCGCCGCCAAATCCGGCAGCAACACCAGCTTATCGGGGTTGAGAATCTTGGCGGTTTCGGCCATGAAATGCACCCCAGCAAAAACAATGACATCGGCATTGGTACTGGCGGCCTGCCGCGACAGCCCAAGGGAATCACCAATGTAATCGGCCACATCTTGAATGGCGGGGTCTTGGTAGTAGTGGGCTAGAATCACTGCATTCAGTTCCCGCTTCAGGTCTTGGATGGCCGCAATTAAATCCAACGGCAGGGACGGTTGGGGGGCAGCGAGAGTCGCAAACACAGGCAGTGGGTTCCTTTCGCAATTGGTAACGAGTCTCTCTATTATAGTGATTTTCACCAAAATAGGAATCCCTTAGGCATCATTGGCGAGCAGTTGCTGCACAAGGGCACGGGCACCATAGCTGACACCGGCCGTACCTTCCCCCGGATGCACGGAATCTCCCACTAACCACAGGTGAGGAATCGGGGTGCGGGTGGCCAAGCCAAAGGGGCCAAAGGTGCTCAGGCGTTGACTAATGCCCCCGACAATGCCATCTAGCCGCGCGGTATAGCGCCAGAAGGTGCGGGGGGTCGCCGCTTCACAGTGAACAATGTGCTCAGGCCGCAGATCAAAGAATTCCCCGAGGTGTTCAAGAGCTGTTTGGGTGTATTGCGCCTTGGTGGCGGCATAGTCTAAGTCGGGCTGACGCCAAAAATTCGGTTCAGTAAAGCTGGAGGCAATCAGGGTACGATAGCCCCTGGGGGCACGCCCATCCTGCGGCTGACTCACAGAGACAAACAGGGAGTTATTTTCGCCAATCGGCCCTTCCGCATCGTAGAGAAACTGCAAGTGGAGTGGACAACTTTCGGGAATGGCGGCCTCTTTAACGCCAAGGTAAATCACAAAGGCACCGGCGGCCGGCGGCAGTGTTTTGAGGCGGCGGGCATAGCCAGTGGGAATGGCATCGCCAAGGAGTTGGGGCAGGTTTTGGGCAGGGACATTGGCCACAATGTGATCCGCTGCAACGCGGTGCAAGGTTTTTGTTTTCAGGTTCTCCACTTGGACAGCGACGGCACGCCCCCGCTCGACTTCAATGTGACGCACCAAATGCCGGGTGTAAATTTGACCGCCATCGCGCTGCAAGGCATTGGCGAGTAAATCACTGAGCACCTGCATGCTGCCGTGGAGATGGTAGAGGCCGTGGGGGTCTTGGGACAGACAGAGGGCGGTGGCGGCATAGAGGAGTGCGGTTTCACTGGCATCTACTTGGGAGTAGAGCTTGAGTTGAAGATCCAGAAATTGCCGCAGCCGGCGATCGCCCCCGACACCGCAAAGACGCATCCAATCGGTCACCGTCATCAGGCTAAAGGGCAACGTGAGAAGCGTCTCCGGACGCAGGGCTTGCACCAATTGCCACAGATCAAAGCCATTGCGCGGGGGTAAAATGGGCTGCCGCTGCTGAAATCGCCAACTAATGGCAAAGAGGTGTTCAAGGCCTTGCCAAAACCGCTCACTGTGGGGAAAGTGGCGTTGACGTTCCAGTTGCCAGCGATCGCGATCGCGCCAAACATTGATGGGCGTCATTTCCTGCGGCAGATACACCGCACAGGCAGGATCGCAGGGGGTTGCTGCTGGCAGAGGCATCTCCAATTCAGCAAAAATCGCCGCGTGAATCCCCCCCGGCTCAAGGCCAGCCACTTGGGTGGCACCAACATCGAAGGTAAAGCCCCGCCGCTGAAATGTGGAGGCACAGCCCCCCAGTTGGGCTGCCTGCTCAAACAGCTGAACCCGATAGCCCCGTCGTGCCAACAATGCTGCTGTGGTCAGACCCCCAATGCCGCCGCCAATGACGACCACCTGCTTTGCCATTTGTATAGTTATGTAAATTACCTGTATCTAGCACTTTAACGACGTTGAGCCAGTGCTGACAAGGAAAACGGCAAGCAACTAGCGCCGCCGCAACTGAAGCTGCTCATAGACCTGCCGCAGGGACACCCCATGATAGGCAAGGGCAACTAGCGTGTGGTAAAACAAGTCCGCTACCTCACCGGCGATCGCCTCGGGGTCATCGTCTTTGCAGGCCATCACCACTTCTACGGTTTCTTCGCCCAGCTTCTTGAGAATTTTATTATCACCGGCTGTGAACAGGCTGGAAGTGTAGGACTGTAGCTGCGGAAAGTCGCGCCGTTGACAGACCACGTTATACACTTGCGAAAGGGTATCTGCTGGTGGGTCTTCTACCCGTTGTCCGGCCTCCCCATGGCGGTGGAAACAACTGCGCTGCCCCGTGTGGCAAGCGACTTGGCCCACTTGCTCTACTGTTAACAACAGGGCATCACTATCGCAGTCGTAGCGGATACTTTTGACCCACTGGACATGGCCAGAGGTTTCGCCCTTGGGCCACAGTTCTTGGCGCGAACGACTCCAAAACCACGTACGACCGGTTTCAAGGGTTTTCTGTAGCGATTCCCGATTCATCCACGCCAGCATCAACACGGTGCCGTCCAAATAGTCTTGGACAATTGCTGGCACTAAACCCCGTTCATCGTAGCGAATCTCATCGAGGGGGAGGCTAAGGGTAGTGACAGGCATGAATCGTTCGCAGGTCTCAAGAGGGTGACCCGGAGATCACGCCTACCGCAAGCATCCCGTATTGCTGCTTCCTTCCGGACCTGACAAGGTTGAGGCGTTGCGATCGCATGATTCCGAGCCAACTTGTATCCTAGCACACCCCATCGAGGTACATAAATCGCCCTATTAGGAATCTTTATCTCTCGTTTCTTAAAGAAAGTTTATATTAAAGAGGTAACAGCGTAAGATTTGGTAATGCCTATGACCCTTGCTGCACTGATGGTGACGCAGGCTGAGACTCTCCGTGGTCTCTTTCGGATGTTGACGGCAACCAGTTGTCCCTATCGCTATAACTTTCATCTCCATACCATCTGCTCCGATGGGCAACTGACACCGCAGCAAGTGGCGCAACAGGCAATGATCCATGGCCTCAAGGGATTTGCCATTACCGATCACCATGCCCTAGAGGGCTATTTTCAGGCTCGAACCTACGTAGAAGCCTATCCAGGAACGGATCGCCCCCAAGTTTACACGGGCATTGAAATTACGGCTCAACTCTTGGGTACTGAGGTGCATATTCTGGGCTATGGCTTTGACCCCTATGCGCCGATCCTGCATCTCTATACAATGGGCACTGCCCCCCAAGGGGACTTGGCACAGGCAGAACGGGTGATTGCCGCACTCCATGAAGCAGGAGGCTTGGCGATTTTGGCACACCCGGCGCGCTATCGTTTGCCTGCTGAACAATTGATTCCTGCAGCTGTGGCGCGGGGGATTGATGGGGTGGAAACCTACTACTGTTACAGCAATCCCGATGTGTGGGAACCCACCCCTGAAACAACCGCCCTTGTGCATGCTTTGGCCGTTGAACACCAGTTGCTGGAGACCTGCGGCACGGATACCCATGGCCAAGATATCTTGGTGCGGCGATGACCGTGACTGAAATCCTGATCACCTTAGGGGCGATCGCCATCAGTTGGTTCGTGCTCCGCTGGCTGATCACTGTCCTCAAGGTCACTCTCGGTACGGCGATTAAAATTGCCCTGATTGTTTTCCTGTTGCAACTCTTTTTTGGTATTGGTCCCGATCGCCTGTGGGAGCAAGCACAGTTTCTATGGTCACAGGTGGCGAGTTATTTGCCGATGCCTTCTTTGCCCTCCTCGCAATAATGATAGGTTTCTGCGCCGGTTGAGCTTTGGCGGGCGTCTTTTGTCAGATCGGCCAGAATCCAGTAAACTGACCGGCATCAAGCCCCTTTGCCCCAAGGTCATGACTCAAACAGCATGGTTAGAACTTGTCAAATCCGTCAGTGAGCAGGGGGTTCAGCTACCCGCCAGCGGCCTCAAAATTGGCCGTGCCCCCGATAATGACATTGTCCTCAATGATCTTTCCGTCTCCCGCTACCACGCTTTCTTGGAGTGGCAAGAAGGGAAAGTTCACCTCGTAGATCTCGGCAGTAAAGCGGGCACCCATCTCAATGGCCAACCGGTTGTGCCCAATACCCCCATTCCCCTTGAAGATGGCGACTTGATAACGCTGGGCAACTCTGCTGTGCGCTTTCGCCTCATCTGGCACTACCACGACTATCAACCCCGTACCACTGAGGTCAGCAAAGAGACTGAAGTCCCTGTGATTGAAGTGCGCACCAAAACATGGCAGCAACGCTGGGGGCTACAGGAGCAAACGACGCTTTTAGGCACCCATCCCGCCTGCGATGTGGTGGTGGATACCCCTGAACTTTTGCCCTGCCACTTGAAATTACGCTTTGCGGATCAGCATTTGCAGGTGGTAGATCTCAGTGACCCGCAGCCGGCAATGAATGTGCATTTGGGAATTGGGGAGAGTTATGCCCTGATGGAATTTGTGACGCTGACCTATGTGGGGCAGGAGTTGCCCGATCGCATTGACACAGAGCGTCATGCCGTTGTCTTTAGCCCCGCGACGGAGTTGAGCACAGCAACAGTACTGGCGATTCCTGAGGCCGATGCGACATCCACTGTCCCCGTGAAGACGATTTCGCTGGTGGGATACAACACGTTCACGATTGGCCGCGATCCAAGCAATGATCTGGTGATTGAGCATCCAACGGTGTCCCGTCACCACGCCAAAATTGAGCGCCGCAATGGCGATTTCCTGCTCACGGATCTGGGGTCGAGTAATGGCACGTTTGTCAATGGCCGCGAGGTAGAAGAACCCACACTGCTGCGGGTGGGGGACAGTATTCGCATTGGTAGCGATCGCCTTGTCCTCAATGTTGATGAAACCCTGACCCAATATGCCGAATCGGGTCACATGCGCCTAGATGCCATCAACCTCAGTAAGGTGGTGGGCAAGGGAACGCAAATTCTCCACGATATTTCGCTATCGATCATGCCCAAGGAGTTTGTGGCCATCTTGGGGCCTAGTGGTAGCGGCAAGTCAACGCTCCTCGATGCCCTCAATGGACTGCGGCCAGCAACAACGGGCACGGTACTGGTCAATGGCACAAATTTCTACCGCAACTATCAGGCCTTTCAAGCGCAATTGGGCTATGTACCGCAGAAGAATATCATCCACGAGGAACTGACGATCGCCCAAGCCTTGGAATACGCGGCAAAACTACGCATGCCTCCCGATACAACCCCAGCGGAACGCCAACAGCGGGTGACCGAGGTGTTAACAGAATTGGGACTGAACCATCGTCGCGATGTGCCCATTTCCCGCCTCAGTGGCGGTCAGCAGCGGCGGGTGTGTATTGGTGCCGAATTGCTCACGCAACCCAGTCTCTTCTTCCTCGATGAGGCCACCTCTGGCTTAGATCCGGGCACGGAAGCCGACCTGATGTTTTTGCTGCGGCAGTTGGCGGATCAGGGGCGAACGATTCTGATCATTACCCACGCCACCCAAAATATTCGGGAGTGTGATCTGGTGATCTATCTAGCGGAGGGCGGCCGTCTGGCCTACTTTGGTCCTCCTGATCAACTGCTGCCCTATTTCCGAGCTACCTTTGGCGATCGCTTTAGTGGCATTAAGCTCGAGGATTTTTCTGGCATCTATCGTGCCCTAGACAAAGAGAAAAACCCCAATGCCCCCACTTCGGCAGAACTAGAGGAAGCCTACCGGCGATCGCGCCTCTATCAGGAATATGTGGTCGGGCGACAGCAGGTGCTAGCTCACATGCCCGATGAAAGTCAACGGCGCACCAAGGGCAAATCCCGTCGCAGCAGTGAACCCAAGTCGAAAATCTCCCCTTGGCAACAATTTCTCATTCTCACCCGCCGCAATCTCACAATTCTTGGCCAAGATCGCAGTAACCTGCTGCTGACTCTCTTAATAGCCCCCCTCTTGGGGAGTTTGAGTTTTGTTTCTTGGCAGCGCGATCTCTTTAATCCGGAAACGGGGAATGCGGGTCAAGCCCTGACGATGATTTTTGTCACCAGTCTGATTGCCGTCATGATTGGCGCAATGACAACGATGCGGGAATTGGTTAAGGAGGTGGAGGTTTATCGGCGGGAGCGGATGATTGGCCTGCGGCTGTTGCCCTACATTGGCTCCAAGGGGGCGATCGCCCTTGGGCTAGCTCTTTATCAAGCGGCCACTTACCTTGCGGTGACAAAGCTGGCGGTGGATTTACCGGGAGATTGGGGGGTTACTTTTGCCATGTACGTCACCCTTGCCCTTGCCATTTTTGGCGGTATGGCGATGGGTCTTTTAGTCTCTGCCTTTGCCCCTAGCCAGAACATTGTGCCGCTGCTGGTGCTGATGTTTTTAGTGCCCCAAATTATCTTTAGTGGCGGGATTCAGCCCGTTTCTTCCTTCGGGTTACCGGGGCAGATTATTAACCATCTGACGGTCATTAAGTGGCCCTTTGAGGCGATGGTCAAGCTCACAGGCATCGGGGATGACATTGCCAATGACCCCTGTTGGCGCGAACCAGAGGAGGAACGGGAAAAAATGACCGAGGAGATGCAGCGGGATTTTTGTCTGTGCTATGGTCCCGGTCTCTTTAAGACCTGTAACTTCCCCGGTATCCGCGCCAAGTATGTCCCCGAAGTGGATGAACCCGCACCGCCGCGGCCAGAGTCTCCGGGCGATCCCCCCAATGATCCAGCAGCGCTCCAAGACTATCTGCAACGGCTGCAAGCCTATCAGGCAGCCATGGATGAGTGGGAACTAAAATATTCTGAGTGGAACCGCCAACGCAGTCGTGCCATCAATGAAGCCCAAGGCATTATCAGCCGCTTCCAACGAGATCAAGGCTACATGTTTACCGTAGATGTGCAACGCCATTGGCGCGATCAAAGCATTCTCATCTTGGCAATGCTAGTGGCTTTGCCCTTCTGCCAAAAACGCCGTGACTTTAGCCGTTGATACGCTGCCATTTTCAGGGGTGGGGTTTTAGACCAATTTTTTGAATAATGGAAAAGTTATCCCCCGCCGTTTCCTGTCCCCATGCCTTCTGCCAATCTCTTACTCATTGATGGTCATTCCTTGGCCTTTCGTGCCTACTACGCCTTTAGTAAGGGGCGAGAGGGGGGGTTGCGTACCTCCACGGGGATTCCCACTAGTGTGTGTTTTGGCTTTCTTAAGACGCTGCTGGAGATTCTGGAGCAGCAGCAGCCGGATCATGTGGCCATTGCTTTTGACTTGGGGGAGCCGACATTTCGCCACACAGCCGACGAAAACTACAAGGCGGGGCGGGCAGAAACGCCCGAGGACTTTATTACCGATATTGCCAATTTGCAGGCGTTGCTGCGGGCACTGCGTCTACCCCTGTTGAGTCAGCCGGGCTATGAAGCCGATGATGTGATTGGTACGGTGGCCCATCGCTTGCGACCCCAAGGATGGCGGGTGTCCATTGTCAGTGGCGATCGCGACCTCTTTCAATTGATTGATCGCGAAGGTCAAGTACAGGTCTTGTATCTGGGGAATACCCTTGGCCAACGCAAGCAGGGTCTGGAGGTCTTTGATGCCCTCAAGGTCAAGGAAAAAATGGGGGTTTGGCCCGAGCAAATTGTGGACTATAAAGCCCTCTGTGGCGATGCCAGCGATCGCATTCCCGGTATTAAGGGGATTGGCCCAAAAACAGCGGTGCAGTTACTCAATCAGTACCCCACGCTAGAGGAAATCTACGCCCACATTAATGAGATTACGCCCCCTAGCCTAAGAACGAAGCTGATCAATGGGGAGGCCGATGCCCGCCATTCCCGCACCCTAGCTCAAATTATCCTCGATGTCCCCTTGGAACTGCCCCTAGAGGAACTGCATCTGAGTCCCTTTGAGTGGCTAACGCTGGATCAGCTATTGGATCACTTGGAATTTCGTGCCCTGCGGATGCAACTTCAGGACTGGCACCTCCGCTTGGGGGGGACACTGCCGGATGTAGAGAGCGATGCGGATGCAACATGGTTTTTTGCGCCGACGGATACCCCTGACCCCTTGAATGTGCAACTCATTGAGAGGCCAGAGCAACTGCAATGGCTGATCGCCCAGTTAGAAACCTGTACCGATGCGAACCATCCCGTGGCTTGGGACACGGAAACCACGGCCTTGAACCCCCGCGATGCTGCCTTGGTGGGCTTGGGCTGCTGTTGGGGCGCAGCGCCTGATCAGGTGGCCTATCTACCGTTGGGGCACAAAGAGGGGCAGAACCTACCCCTACCAGAGACCCTCGCCGCTTTGCGACCGATTCTTGAGGGCGATCGCTACCCCAAAGTCTTGCAAAATGCCAAGTTTGACCGCTTGGTGCTGCGGTTTCAGGGGATTCAATTACAGGGTGTCGTATTTGACACGATGCTGGCGAGCTATGTGATTAATCCCGAAGCCAGTCACAACCTCAAGGATCTGTGTCAACGCTATCTGCCCCTTCAAGCCCAAACCTACCGTAGTCTGGTGGGCAAAGATCAAACCCTTGCGGATCTCCCCCCTGCGGTGGTAGCGCAATACTGTGGCCTCGATGTCTATACCACCTATCTTCTCAAGGACAAACTAGAGGCCGACTTGCCCCCCCGCCTGCGCCAACTCCTCCTAGAGGTGGAATTGCCCCTCGAACCCATTCTGGCGGAAATGGAAGCCACGGGGATTCGCATTGACAGTGACTATTTGCGGCAACTCTCCCAAGAACTCGAACAGCAACTGGCAGCACTGCAACAACAAGCATGGGATGCCGTGGGACAACCCTTTAACTTGGCCTCCCCCAAGCAACTGAGTGAACTGCTCTTTGGCATTTTGGGGTTAGATACGAAAAAGACCCATAAAACAAAACTGGGCTACTCCACCGATGCCGCAACCCTCGAAAAACTGCGGGGAGATCATCCTGTGATTGAACTCATTTTGAACCATCGCACCCTCGCCAAGCTCAAATCCACCTATGTGGATGTGTTGCCAACCTTGGTGCGTCCGGACACAGGCCGTGTACATACGGAATTCAACCAAGCGGTGACCGCTACGGGGCGCCTTTCCTCCTCTAATCCCAATCTGCAAAATATCCCCATTCGCACCGAGTTTAGTCGGCAAATTCGCCGCGCCTTTATTCCCGAGCCGGGCTGGTTGCTGGTGGCAGCGGACTATTCCCAAATTGAGTTGCGCATCCTTGCTCATCTGAGTCAAGAGCCGGCCCTGCTAGAGGCCTACCAAAAAGGGGAGGATGTCCATCATCTCACAGCTCAGTTTCTCCTAGAAAAAACCGACATTAGTTCCAGCGAGCGACGCTTGGGCAAAATTATTAACTTTGGCGTCATTTACGGGATGGGAGCACAGCGGTTTGCCCGTGAGGCCGGGGTGAGTGTGGCCGATGCTAAGGTGTTTATTCAGCGGTTTTACGATCGCTATCCACGCGTCTTTGACTATTTGCGGCAAATGGAACGGCTTGCCCTCAGCCAAGGCTATGTGGAAACCATTTTGGGACGGCGGCGCTATTTTGAATTTCAGAGTTCTGAACTGCAAGCCCTGCGGCGCAAGCCTTTAGAGGCGCTAGCCGATGTCGATCCCAGTAAACTAAAAATGAGCAATTACGAGCGGGGACTATTGCGGGCGGCAGCCAATGCCCCGATTCAAGGTTCCAGTGCCGATATTATTAAGTGTGCGATGGTGAAACTGGCTCCCCTACTTTCCCCTGAAGAAGTCCGCCTGCTGCTCCAAGTCCACGATGAATTGGTGTTGGAGATGACCCCTGAAGCGTGGGAACAACTGCAAACTACAATTCCCGAAGTCATGAGTACAGCAGTACCCCTGAGTGTGCCCCTTGCGGTGGACATTTACGCGGCGGCCAACTGGCTGGAGGCCAACTAGGTTTGTTGATGCGGCAGCAACGCCACTGGCAAGTTTATTTCTGGCAAATTCTCCTCTGCCTTGTTTTGGGGGCGATCGCCCTCTCCTTGCCGGCCGACGCCCAAACGATTCGCCCCTACATTGACCGTGCCATGGATCAAATCAGTGAATTCTATCTTGACAATGGGATGCACTTCATTGTCATGGAGCAACACCAAGCCCCGATAGTGTCATTTCTCACCTACGTGGATGTGGGGGGCGTTGATGAACCGGAAGGCCAGACCGGTGTGGCGCACTATCTGGAACACTTGGCCTTTAAGGGCACCCGCCGCATTGGGACGACGGATTATGCCGCTGAAAAAGAAAAACTTGCCCAACTGGATCGCCTCTTTGAGCAACTGCAAGCCACGACGGATGAGCGGCAACGTCAGGCATTGATTACAGAATTTGCCGCTGTGCAGCAGGCTGCCGATCGCTATGTGATTCGCAATCAATATGGCCAAATTGTCCAGCAGGCCGGGGGCGTGGGTCTCAATGCAACCACATCTGCCGATGCCACCCGTTACTTCTACAGTTTTCCCGCCAACAAATTGGAACTGTGGATGTCCCTAGAGTCGGAACGCTTTTTGGAACCCGTCTTTCGCGACTTCTATCAAGAAAAGGAAGTCATCCTTGAGGAGCGGCGGCTACGCACTGAAAATTCCCCCACTGGCCAACTCTTTGAGGCCTTTTTGGCCACCAGCTTTCGTCAGCATCCCTACCGCCGACCCGTCATTGGCTACCGTGAGGATATTCAAAACCTGCGCCGCGCCGATGTGGAACGGTTTTTTCGCCAGTATTACACACCTGACAAAATGACCATGGTGCTTGTCGGAGATGTTGATCCCCAGAAGGTGAAGGAATTGGCCAAGGTTTATTTTAGTCGCTATCCCAAGGGCACGGGCAAAACCACAGCCATTCCCCCCGAACCGCCGCAAACGGAACCTCGGCAGATTACCCTCGAATTGGCCAGTCAACCCCTCTATATTGAAGCCTATCCCTGTCCACCTTTGAGGGATCCCGCGTACCTCACCTATGAAATTTTGACACGTCTCCTCAGTGGCGGTCGCACCTCCCGTCTCTACCGTTCCCTTGTCCTAGAGCAAAAATTAGCCCTCAACGTGCAAGCCTACGTGGGGTTTCCCGGCAATAAATACCCCAATCGCTTTCTCATCTACGGGGCACCGGCACCGGGTCAAACGACGGCTGCCCTTGCGGCAGGTATTGCCCAAGAACTCAAGGCACTGCAAACAACACCCGTGACGGCGGCAGAGCTGGATCGGGTAAAAGCGCAACTGCGGATGGAACTGCTGCAAAACCTAATGTCCAATGAGGGGATGGCCAAACTCTTGGCGGAGTATGCTGTAAAAGGCGGCGGCTGGCAGCAACTCTTTGCCCGTTTAGAGGCCATTAATGACATTACCCCTGCGGACATTCAGCGGGTGGCTCAATCCCTGCAACCCCAGCAGCGGACAGTGGCGCAAATTCAAACCCGTTCATGAAGACCCTTTGGATGGAATGGTTGGGGGCGATCGCCTTCTATACCTGTTTGCCCATTCCCCCTAACTGCCCCATGCAATTGGCGGGAGCTGCCAAGTGGTGTCCTTGGGTCGGGCTATTGCTGGCCGTACTCCTTTGGGGAACCCACCAGTTGCTGGCATTTTTGCACGTTCCCCCCCTCGTGGCCAGTGTCTTGGTTGTGGCACTTTGGCTAGGATTAACTGGGGGATTGCACTTGGATGGTGCCATGGACACGGCCGATGGTTTAGCCGTCAGGGATCAACAACGGCGCCTTGAGGTGATGGCGGACAGCCGCACGGGTGCCTTTGGCGTCATGGCAGGACTCGTCATTTTGCTCTTAAAAGTAGCGGCCTTGAGCAGTTTAGAGAGGGGTCAGGTCTTGGTGTGGGTATTGGTGATCGGGCGCCTTGCTCAGGTGTGGGCGATCGCCCGCTATCCCTATTTGAAACCCCAAGGCACGGGTCAGATCCATAAAGCCAGTAGTGCCTTTCCCCGCGATTTTTGGCCGAGTGGTTTACTGGTGCTGTTACTCAGCTTCCTGCTACCGCTTCCCTTCGGACAATTGCTTTTTGGTTTGCTCCTCATCCTCTTGATCCCGGCATGGTTTCAGTGGCAGTTGGGCGGTCACACGGGGGATACCTATGGTGCGGTTGTTGAGTGGACAGAAGCCTTGATGTTGGTTGCCTTCACGGTGGAATCGACCAGTTGATCCGGCAGCGCCACGGCCACGGTGATGATCCCCAAGACCTTGTAGCCAGCCCCCCGTAATACTGCGGCTGCAGTTCGTGCCGTTGTCCCCGTGGTATAAATGTCATCGCACAAAAGGAGCCAGCGCCGTCGCTGTAGCCCCTGCCCTAGGCGAAAGGCATTCTCAAGATTGGCTTGGCGTTCTGTGAGTGAAAGCTGAAACATGGACTGGGTTGCTCTTTGGCGGATTAGTCCCACTGGGGCAAGGGGTAGCTCAAGGGCACGGCAAAACCCCTCAGCAATGAGCGCTGCTTGATTAAAGCCCCGGCTCTGCAATTTATCGCGATGGAGGGGAATAGGCACAATCTGCAACGGGAGGCGTTGGGCGATCTTCGCTTCCAACCAACTCAGGGCTAACCATTGGCCAAAGAGGGTACCTAGTTCGGGGTGATTGTTGTATTTCATGGTGGCGATCGCCCGCTTGAGGTCTTGCTGATAATACCCCCAGGGAAAAAGGGGGAGACTGCCCCGCCAGTAGCGTTGGCGTTGGCGCACTTCCCATGACCTCAGCCGCCGTTCACAATCCCTACAGATCGTTTGGGGACTGGCTCGACCACAACAGGGACAGGGCTGTTGCCCCAAAAAGGAGGTGAGCGATCGCCACACCAGCACACCCCCTAGGCACTAGCAGTAGGCACTAATATCCTCATGGCACTCATCCGCCAAATAGCAGAGGGCACGGTAGCGCAACAGCATGAGCTCCTCGTAAAGGGGATTGAGGTGGCACAGGGGCGGAATGTGAATATGCCATTTTGCAACCACGATATCGCGTTCAAAGGGACACTGGGCGGGGATCAAGCGGCATAGACGATGGGCAAGCTGGCGATCGTGCACTTCTAGATGCTCTAGCCACTGCCGGACAGGCCACAAAATTGTGCGGAGCATGCGTTGCCCCAACGTCAAAATTGTCATCAACTCAACACCTCAACTCAATCATTGAAGTTGGCAGCGAAAGCTCCCCTTCCTCAACTGTTTAAGAAGGCAATTTCAGTTACTTAAAACCCTTTCTTGAGAAGGGGAAATGTGTCGCTGCATTCGATGGGAAAAAAGTCGTTGCGATTCTGATTTAACAGCTCTTAGCGAGGGGCGAAATCCCAGAAAAATCTCAATGAAAATCGCATCACGATAGACAATCTCCTTGTTTCACAGGGATTTAGTAGTAATGGATACATTATTGAATTTAATGATGACTCTGTACCCATCCCTATTTTAGTGACTCCTGTTGAAGTTGACGATGGGGTTTTCCGAAAAGTTGCCCCTAAGCAACCGTTTTCTTCTCTATCAGTTGTCTGTACTATCAGTTGTCCGTATAGGGTCGCGCAACTGCCCCCAAGACTTTGGCAGTGTCCTTGCCATTTGCCAGCAGAGACCCCTGCGGCTTGCGAGGGGGTAATTATTTTATTCCTTAAAAAGAGAAAAGAACTGAGTAGCGCGCCTCCCCCTTCTAAGGTAATCTGCAATTAGAGTTTGGCATTGGGGAGCACTGGCATGTTCAAGAACATATTGATTCCAACCGATCTCCATGATGGTCTCCCCAAACTGACCCACTACCTTGAGGCACTGCAAACAGCGGGTGCTCGCAGGTTGATCTTCTTCCATGCCCGCCCCATTGACGAGGATGGCGATAAGCCTCGGCTGCGGGAAAAAAAGCTGCAACAGGCACGCGAATTACTCAAAATCGATGCCGCAAAAGTTCCAGCGGATCTTAAAGCAGAGGTGATCATCGAAAACCGTCGCCCCGCCGATGCCATTCTGGACACCGTTGAAAAACATCAAATTGACTTGGTGCTGGCCAGCCGTCCCATTCGCAATCTCTTGGACGAGAAGCTCTTCGGCAGTACAACCATTGAGGTGCTGCAACGGATTAAAGTGCCAGTGATGATTATGCGCCCGCAACTGTTGTGGGTGATGACAACCGCAGAACTGAATCTCCGCTGTCAAAATCTCTTTCGCCACCTACTAGTGCCCTACGACCACAGCCCCTCTGCCCAACACCTTGTTCAAAAACTGCGGGAAGGCGTGCAAAAGCGCGATCAAACGAGCATTGCTGCACTGACCTTCTGCTGGATTATCAGCGATGCCGGCAAAGGGGAACTGGGAGTTGGCGAGCAACGTCCGAAGGCTGAAAAAATTCTTGCCGAGCTAAAGCAAGAATTCACTGGCTATGGCCTGAGCATTGAAACCGAGATTCGCTTTGGTAGTCCGGTGGTCGAAGCACAATTGGCAGCCCACGATCGCGACATCTATGGGATTGCCGTTTCCTCTGGTTCCGTCGGTAAAATTTGGGAATTATCAATCCCTAGCTTTGCCGGGGAGATCATTCGCCGTTGCGTCTTTCCCGTGATCTATTTCCCGCCCGCTGGTCGCTCATTAAAATAAAGATGGGGCAGCAGAACTACCCCAAAGGCATTTCAATTAGGCACTAAAAGTAAAACTTAGCTAATCGTCACTTGGCGGGGTTCCTCAGGCGCGGCGGCCTTTGCTGCTTTTTGCTCCATCATTTCTGAGCGGGCTTCGGCAACCAAGTCTTGGAAAGACTCACTGGCTTCAGCGACAGCCGTCTGTGCCTTTTCATAGGCTTCAAACGCCCACATCAAGCCTGATTTTGCCGCATTGCGAGCTTGCTCTGCCAAGTTGTGACCAGTCATTGAGTCAACGGCACCCACAACGGGGGCAACAGCAACAGCACCCACCCCAAGGGCAAGCACGGTAAGTGGTTCTAAACCAAGTAACAGGGCTTCAAACTCCATTCTGCGGCATCCTCCAAAGGAAAAGCAATGATGAGCACATCGCACCCATGATAGCAAAGGTGCAGAGAGGGCAACGTCCCCACTGGCTTAATCGCTCCACTGAGATTCTTATGCAGGGCTGAGCCAAAAGATTAGCAGAGCTTGAGGGCAGTAGTGGGAACCTCATCCCAAGAGGCCACCGTACGCAGACGCACTTGCCAACCGGCGGCTTTTTGTTCTGTTGTTAAGTTTTTCTCAAAAGACTGCACACACTCCCTCGCCTGAGCTTCATCACGACAGGCAATACAGGCATAAAGCAGGCCAGAGGGATCAATTTGCTCGCTTACCCAAATCCTCATCGCTCACTCCTTGGCGCAGTTTGCCGATTTCACAGAACTATCTCCAGCCTAGGCGAAATACACCGAGACCGTCAGCCCTTCTTAACAGCACTTTAACAACTCAGCCAATGCTGCCAGCAATTGCGCAATGTGCTCAGGGGTGTGATCGGCTCTTAGGGTGATGCGCAGCCGACTAAAGGGCACGGTCGGTGGCCGTACCGCCGCCACCCAACATCCAGCCTCTTGTAATTTCTGACCCCATTGGAGAACAGTGGCTGGATCGGGAGCAGGCAAGCAAAAGATGGGGGTCGGTAGCGGACGGGGCAAAACGGGGCAACCCAATTCTTGCAGTCCTTCTTCGAGTTGTTGAATGCGCTCCTCAAGGGTTTGGCGTAGGGAAGGCTCTGTTTGTAGTTGCTCAAGGGCAGCAAGGGCAGCAGCAGTGTCCGCCGGTGAGAGTCCAGTGCTATAGATCCATGTGCTGGCACGGTGTTGCAGATAGGAGATCAGAGCTTGGGAGCCAGCAATGTATCCCCCTAAACTGCCAAGGGCTTTGCTGAGGGTACCCATTTGAATGACGGTCGGACTCGATTGCCCCAAGGCGACTAAGGTACCGGCACCGTTGGTTCCCAAGACCCCTGTGCCGTGGGCATCGTCCACTAGCACCATGGCTGTGTAGGTCTCGGCTAGCGCCAATATCTCCTCTAGGGGGGCGACATCCCCATCCATACTGAAGACACCATCCGTGAGGATCAGACAACGGCGGTATTGGCAGCGATGGGTTTCTAGGAGTTGGACAAGGGCAGCGACAGCGTTGTGGGGGTATTCATAGAACGTCGCATGACTGAGACGGGCACCTTTTTTGAGACAAGCATGGTTGTAGGCATCCCCAAGCACCAAGTCCCGTTGATCCACAAGGGCAGCAATGGTACCGAGATTGGCGGCAGTACCGGAACTAAAGACTAAGGCAGCCTCTGTACCTTTCCACTGGGCGATCGCCCGCTCTAGTTGTTCATGAAGACAACGTTGACCACTCAGAAGGCGAGACCCGGTTGCCCCAGTACCCCATTCGTCAATCGCCTTAATGGCGGCTGCTTTCACCTGCGGATGGTTGGCCAGACCCAAGTAGTCATTGCTGCAAAAGTTAATCAATGGGCGGGGCGGCTCGCCAACACTCACCACTGCCCCCGGTGCGCTACTGAGAAGGGGTTGGCGATACCAATGGGCACGGTGCAGGGCATCTAGGGCAGGTTCTAGCCACGCAAAGGGATCGCTCATTTCAGAAACTTGAGAATATTTTAGGAAGACTGGACAAAGTCTAAACCAATACGTGGCGGGGCGATCGCGGGGGACGGGAATGGGGTTTATTGCCATTCTGCTGGTAGCGCCCATTCAATGGCTCAAGGTGCAGTCGATAACCGACATTGCGCACGGTTTGAATTAGGCGCGGCTGCTGCGGATCCACTTCGATTTTCTTACGCAAAGATAAGATATGCGTATCCACGGTGCGAGGGTTGTCAATGCTCTCTGGCCAAGCTCGCCGCAGCAATTCCTGACGACTCAAAGGTGTGCCCCCCATTTGCGTCAGAACATAGAGTAGGCTAAATTCCTGCGGTGTCAAATCCACTGGCACATTGCGTACCACCACTCGCCGCTGCACTAAATCGACTTGTAACTCACCCAAGTTCAGGACACTGGGTAAACAGGGGCGTGCTCGCCGTGCCAAGGCCTCGACTCGGGCAAGAAATTCCTGCATCCCAAAGGGTTTGGCCAAGTAATCATCGGCACCCGCCCGCAGCGCCGTCACCACATCCGCTTCATCCTCATGGCCAGAAAGAACTAAAATCAAAACAGTGTTTTGGTAGTGAAGCCAGCGGCATAATTCCAAACCATTGCCCTCATTCAAGTCCAGATCGAGAACAACCAAATCGGGATGTCGCAGTTGAAATACTTCCTGCCCCTGTTGACAACCACTGGCAAGATGAACGATGTGCCCCACTTGCTGTAGGTGCCAGCCAAGGAGGGAACGCAGGTGGGGGTTACTTTCAATAATTTCAACGTGCATCAACATCAATACATCCCCACAACAACGGCGGAGTACAGGAAAAAGAGATTTCTTCTACATGTCTGGGAGAAGGTGCAACAGAGTGGCAATGTCTGGATGAATTGGATGCTAATTTAGCAAATTTAATCCCAATGATTTCGTAACGACTAATACTTTAGGGTTTTTTCTTGTTCCTGTAATAGAAAATTCTTACTCTGGCTCTAGTGACAAAATGAAGTGGGGTTTCTAAACAAGCGGTATGGCAGTGCCCATTCTCAACCTTTTAGCGGCTGATGGTTCACGACAGCAAATTCAACTGGGGCGCGATCGCCTGCTTATCGGTACCGACCCCCAAAGCCAAGTGATTCTCGTCGGTGAGGGGATTTCCCGCCACCATGCCTTGATTATTCCCACGGAGACGGGTTATCAAGTGGCGGATCTCGGGAGCGCCAGCGGCACTTTTTTGAATGGTACGAAGCTGCGGCCACGCACCCCTGTGGCGCTGAAGGCGGGCGATCGCCTACAAATCGGTGAGTTTGAAGCCATTTTTGATCCAGATGGCATAGCAACAACGGAACTGCCGGGCACGGTGGTGATGGGGGCTGCCAGTACGCCGATCTTGCAGGTGGCGACGCCCCAGTGGTTGCAGGAGTTTCCGCTGCTGAAGGAGGAACTGGTTCTCGGTCGGGATCCGAAGGCGGACATCACCATTGACCATCCCTTTGTGTCCTTTCACCATGCCAAGCTGGTGCGATCGGGAGAGCATTACAAAATTATTGACTTGGGCAGCAAAAATGGTCTCCACTGGCGCGGAAAAACGATTAGCGAACATGCCTTGGCACCGGGGGATGTGATCCATGTGGGGGAATTCCTGCGGCTGACCTACTTGTTGATGCCCGCCACGGAGGTTGTGGAGCAAACGCGCCCCCTCCAACTGCGCGATCGCCAGCAGATTCGGATTGGCCGTGACCCCAGTAACGATATGGTGCTGGATCATCCGGTCGTCTCGCGGTTTCATGCCCGCCTCTACCTTCAGGAAGGACAGTGGTACATTGTCGATCTCGACTCTGCCAACGGCACCTTCATCAATAACCAGCGCCTTGAACCCCGCAAACCTATGCCTTTACCCACGGGGGCCTTGGTGCGCATTGGCCCCTATAGCTCGCTGTTTACCCCCGATGAAACCATTGTTCCCCACAACGACAGTGGCAATCTGCGCCTCGATGCCATCCACCTCAGCAAAACCACGGCCAAGGGGGCGAAGCTGCTGCAAGATATTTCCCTTTCAATTTTGCCCCGCGAGTTTGTCGCGATTGTTGGCGGCAGTGGTGCCGGTAAATCAACGCTCCTCGATGCCCTCAACGGCTTTCGTCCTGCTACGGCGGGTACGGTACTCGTCAACGGCTATGATCTGTACCGCTACTTTGGCACCTATCGCACCCAGATTGGCTATGTGCCTCAGGATGACATTATCCACAGCGAGCTAACGGTGGCTCAGGCCTTGGACTATGCGGCACGACTGCGCTTACCTGCTGATTTTAGCGATCAAGAGCGACAGGAACAGGTGAACCGCGTCCTTGCGGAATTGGAGTTAACATCTCGTCGCAATGTACTGGTGAAACAACTGAGTGGCGGTCAGCGCAAACGGGTGTCGATTGGTGTGGAATTGCTCACCCGCCCCAGTTTATTTTTCTTGGATGAGGCCACTTCTGGCTTGGATCCGGGCACGGAAACCCAGATGATGCGGCTGTTGCGGCAGTTGGCAGATCAGGGGCGAACAATTTTACTGATTACCCATGCCACTAAAAATGTGATGCTCTGCGATTTGGTGGTGTTTTTAGCACGGGGCGGCCACCTTGCCTATTTTGGGCCACCGGATCAAGCCCTCAACTATTTTGATGTCCAAGATTTTGATGAAATTTACCTCAAGATTGAGAGCGAGCCCAATCCGGCGGTGTGGCAGCAGCGCTATCGCCAGTCCCATCTGTATCAAACCTATGTGGTGGAGCGACAGCGTCCCCTCAACGTGGATACGGGGGCAACCCGACAAGTCCAACCCCAACGCCAAAAAGCAACGATTCCCCAAGTGGCACCGTGGCGGCAGTGGTGGATTCTCACCCAGCGAAACTTGGCCATTTTGCGACAGGATCGGGCGGCACTCATTCTCATGCTCTCCCTCGCGCCGATTTTGGGAGCCTTGGATTTTGTCCTCTGGAAGCCAACGATTCTCGATCCGGATCAGGGGGATGCGGGGCAGGCATTTACGATGGCCTTTGTTACTGTGCTGATTGCGGTGATGGTGGGCAGCCTAGCGACGATGCGGGAAATTGTTAAGGAGTTGGAGATCTATCGCCGGGAGCGGATGGTGGGGTTGGGGCTGTGGCCCTATATTTTCTCCAAGCTTGGCCCAGCAGTGGTGCTGGCACTGTACCAAGCAGCGGTTTTTTTGGCGGTGAAGTTTTTGGCGATCGATCTGAGCCTCGGTATTGGGGCGATCGCTGGCTTGTATCTAACGCTGTTTCTGGCCACCTTTGGTGGCATGGTGATGGGGTTATTGGTCTCTGCCCTCTCGCCGACGCAAACCGTGGCTCCCTTGTTAACGATTCTCTTTTTGGTACCCCAGATTACCTTTGCTGGAGCAATTATTCCTCTGAAGGATCTAGGGGGCGTGGGCAATCTAATCAGCGATGTCACCCTGACCCGCTGGAGTTATGCCAATGTGGTGTCCCTGTTCGGCTTTGGTCAGGATGTCGCGCGGGATGCCTGCTGGCAGCAATCCAAATCTGAACGGGAGAAACTCAGTCCTGAAGCCCTAGAGCAATGTCCGTGTTTTGATGATAACCTCTTTCAACGTTGCCGCTTTCCCGGCGTGCGCAAGGAGTACCACCCCGCTGTAGATGAACCCGAACCCCCACAACCTCCGGAACCGGGTGATCCACCGCCACTGCCCAATTCGGTCTTAGAGTTTGATCAGGCCTATCGCGATCGCGTCGAGGAATACAATCAACGGGTCAAAGACTATCAGGCGGCCATGGATCGCTGGCAAGACCAATTTGCCCTCTGGAAAGAGCAGCGGGGGCGGGCGATCGCCAGCGGTGAAGCTCTTATTGATCGCTTTTGGAGTCTTCAGGGGCACACGTTCAACGCCAATGTCACCGTCAATAACCTGCGCTTAGGGGGCATTATTGCCCTCATGCTGGGACTAGTGGGGGTTTTTCAAAAACGCAAGGATGTGCTTTAGGCTGCTAAGTGGGCAAAGGCTCGGCTCACTGCCCCTAAGGCCATATCAATCTCGGCAGCACTGACAATGAGAGGAGGGACAAAGCGCACCACCTGCGGCCCCGCGGGCACCAGCAATAGCCCCTCAGCAAGGGCAGCTTTGACGACTTCAGCAGCGGTGAGGGGGGTGTCGGGTTGCAGTTCCAGACCGTTGATCAGTCCCCAGCCGCGCACCTCAGCAATGAGCTGGGGATAGGTTGCTGCTAGTTCGCGTAGTCCTGTCCGCAGTTGCTGCCCGCGATCGCGCACATTTTCGAGGAGATTCTCTTTTTCAAGGGTTTCACAAACCGTGAGCGCTGCTGCCGTGGCCAAGGGGTTACCGCCAAAGGTACTGGCATGATCCCCCGGCTGAAAGACAGCACAAAACTCCTTGGCAATCATGGCACCAATGGGAACTCCCCCCGCTAGGCCTTTGGCCAAGGTGAAAATATCGGGTTCAACACCGAGGGTTTCATAGCCCCACAGGGAACCCGTGCGCCCCATACCCGCTTGCACTTCATCAAAAATCAGGAGAATGCCTTTTTCGGTACAGAGTTGGCGTACCTGCTCAAAGTAGGGGCGATCGCCAGGACGGACTCCCCCTTCTCCCTGTAACGGTTCCAACAGAATAGCGGCCACTTGGGGCTGGGACTGATCTAGTTGCTCAACAAGAGTCTGCAATGCCGCAAAATCGTTGTAGGGAACATAGGCGAAGCCGGGCACCAGGGGGTCAAAGTGTTGTTGGTATTTCGGTTGACCCGTAGCAGTAATCGTGGCGAGGGTGCGTCCGTGGAAGCTAGCCTGTGCCGTAATGATGATCGGGTTGGCAATGTGGCGAACGGTATGGGCATATTTGCGCGCCAGTTTAATGGCTGCTTCGTTGGCTTCGGCACCGGAATTGCAGAAAAACACGCGATCGCCACAGGAGTGATCCACAAGCCACTGCGCTAGCGCCCCCTGTTGAGGAATGTAATAGAGATTGGAAACATGGTGCAGGGTTTGCATTTGCCGACTGACCGTCTCCACCAAGGCCGGATGGGCATGACCCAAGGTACAGGTGGCAATCCCCGCCACAAAGTCCAGATAGCTGCGGCCTTGATCATCCCAAACGCGGCAGCCTTCACCGCGCAGCAGCGCAATGGGAAAACGACCATAGGTGGTCATCACCACTTGGTCAAAGGCATCGGTACTGAAGGACGTTGGGGGAGCAGCAACCATTGACTCTGGACTCAAAGCAAAAACTTCCTGCTATCTTAGCATCTCCCTCTCGCTGTGGCAGGGGAGTTACGGGTCGCTCTAGAATTAGTGCTTATTGACCCCCAAGGATTGCTTCGGTACACTACACCTAGTATTCCGCCATTGAGTCCTGCCCCTATGGTGCAAAATCCTCCCCGTCCTCAAACTAGCTTCCCCGCTACGGCTCCCACCGCCTATCCCGTGTTTTACCGCACCTACAGCCGCCAAAATGAAGCGGGTGAGCGGGAGAGTTGGCAACAGGTGTGCGATCGCACCCTGCAAGGACTACAGGAAGTGGGGCACCTCACCGCAGCAGAAGTTGCCCTTCTTCGGGAAATGCAGCAGGCGCTAAAGGCGTTGCCCTCTGGGCGCTGGCTGTGGGTCGGAGGAACGGATTGGGTGCGCCAGCCCGAGAACTTTTCCGGTGCCTACAACTGCACCAGCACCAATGTCGTGGATTGGGATTCCTTTGGCCTGATGATGGATCTGGCCATGCAGGGCTGTGGCACAGGGGCGATCTTAGAGCAGAAATACATCTCCCAGTTGCCGCCGATTTGCAATCGCCTTGAGGTGACTGTCATTGGTCAAATTGGTCAAACCCCCAAGGAAGCGCGTCAAGAGCAAACAACTGTAATACTCACGGGGCAGACCTGTCACATCAAAGTGGGGGATAGCCGCCAAGGGTGGGTGAAGTCCTACCAAACGCTGCTTGAACTCGCCAGCAACCCTCAACTCGGTGGTTTAGTTCAGGTGACGATTGACATTAGTGATGTGCGTCCCACCGGTGAGCGGCTCAAGGGGTTTGGGGGAGTTGCCAATCCAGTAAAGCTGCCAGACCTCTACCATCGCTGCGCGGCACTGTTGAATGCGGCGGTGGGTCGCCAGTTGACCTCTGTGGAGTGTTGTCTGCTGATTGATGAGGCAGCCGTTGTGGTTGTTGCTGGCAATGTGAGGCGTTGTTTGCCTGAGGATGCTTTGGTACACACAAGCAAGGGACTGATCCCTATCAAAGACATCCAAGTGGGGGACTGGGTGCAAACGCCCTTAGGGTTTCGGCAAGTAACCCAGAAATTTGACCAAGGCTACCAAGAGGCTTATGAAGTAATAACCAATGGTCCTTTGCTGCGAGCTACCCTAAACCATCGGATTGCAACTCTTGCGGATGTTTCAGGGGGAATTCACTGGAAATTTGTCAATGCCTTAAACCCGGGCGATCGCCTGCTTCACAACACTCAAGTTTTACCCGGCACAGTTACTCATTTGCCATCAGACTTGACTGATTCTCGACCACGCGGTAGTCATACTTCTCAAGCAATCACTATTCCAGAACTGACGGCTGATGTTGCTTGGTTAATTGGCTTTACCCACGGGGATGGTTATGTTAGCTTGGGACGCAACAAGTACAACAAACCCTTTGGTAGCATTTGTTGGGTTTACAACAGTTTAGATTCCAAGCTTGCTCAGCAGATTCATACTAAAATCAACTGTGCTCTTACTCTCTTCGGTGTACAAGCCAGACAAGAGTGTGTTGAAGGTGAGAATACCTTGCGATCGCGAGTAACCTCTATTCGTCTTGCAGAATACTTTCACCGCTATATTAAGCAACCTAAACAACCGTTAGAAGTCCCTAGCTTTATCTTGCAGGGAACGGTTGAGGTGCGTTGCGCTTACTTAGCAGGTCTAGTGGATAGTGACGGTTCTGCCTGTGGGCGGCCACCTTACCTATTAACGACTGTATATCCTAAATTTGCTCGTCAAGTTAGCGCTCTTTTATCTAGTTTGGGAATTGCTACTCGAATCGGTGTCACACTCTCCCAAAAAGAGCATTGGCAACTCAAGTATCACCTTAAACTACCGGCTTTTAAGGCTCGCTACAACAGTCTCATTGCACCGTATTCCTTGAAAGGCAAAATTCATCAAGGACAGGAAGCCCATGGCTTTACAATTCCTGCAACTATGATGCGGGAAACCTATACCTATAGCCAAATGCGGGAAATGGGTTTTGAAGGTTCCCGAAGCGTGGATACCAATTACAAGAGGTATATTGCTGAAGCTGAAGTTAGTCTTGATATTCCCGTAACAGTAAAGGAACTAGGCAGCTATGACTATGTTCAGACCTATGATATTGAGGTCGAAGATGCCCACTGTTTTTACTGTGATGGTTATCTGATGCACAACAGCGCTGGTATGCGTCAGGGGGCAAGTGAGGATGAGGCTTTTGCCCAAGCTAAACAAAATCTCTGGCAACAGGATGAGCAAGGCAATTGGCGAATTGATCCGAAGCGGGATGCGCTGCGGATGGCCAACCACACCCGTGTCTTTCACACCAAGCCTAGCCTCGAGGAATGTACCAATGCCGTGCGCAGTCAGTTCTATTCAGGAGAAGGTGCCATTCAATGGGCCGGGGAGGCGATCGCCCGCGCCAATGCCGATCTTTTGACTACAGCGGATCTCAAGCAGGCCTTCCTCCGTGCCTATGAAAATCAACAGGGGGAGGCGTTTTTGCGGCAACTGTTGCCCACTATCGATCAGCGGGAGCTGGCTCACCGCTTGGGTCGTTATGGCCTCAATCCCTGTGTTACAAGCGATACGTGGGTACTCACAGAAGCAGGGCCGCGTCAAGTCAAAGATTTGATCGGCCAACAGCACGGCACCTATGTCAATGGCGAATTGTTTAGTACCACCGCCGCTGGCTTTTTCCTGAGTGGTATCCAGCCAGTTCTCAAACTTACCACCCGTGAAGGCTATACCCTACGGCTCACCGCGAACCATCGTTTGCTGAAAGTGACCGCCCAAACCCCGAAAAGACAATACACGGAATGGGTAGAAGCAGGTCAATTACACGCGGGCGATCGCCTTCTTTTGCACAATCACCGTGATCTAACCCCTTGGGGTGGTAAGGGAACTTGGGAAGAAGGCCGTTACGCCGCTCAAGCCCTTTATCAAGTTGCCATAGGAAGCACTGCTGTGCAAACCCAAGCAGCAGGCTGTTTCACAGGGATTAAACACCGCCAAAACGACTGGATAGCTGTACTCCCCCATAGCTTAGAAAAGAACTTTCGCCTAATCACGATCGAGGAAGGCAGCTATGCATTCTACTGCGGGTTCCTCCGAGAGATTTTCGTTACGACTCAGTTAACATCAATACCACGGCTGCATGTCACACTGGGGGATCGACAACTAGCCTCACTTATTCAGCGCATGCTACTGCGTTTGGGAATCGTTTCGGTGGTTGCAGAATCATCCCTAGTTATCCAAGGGGATAATCTCACAACGCTGGCTCGGGTTCTGGAATTGGGGGCGATCGCCCATAATGACTCCTTACCTCCCGAACGCTTTACAGTTGTCGTTGAGTCAATTACTCCCGATGGCATTGAGCCAGTGTATGACTGTACCGTGCCCGGCCCGAATTGCTTTGATGCCAATGGCTTTGTTGCTCACAATTGCGGTGAAATTATTGGTGCTGATTTCCACTGCAACCTTGCGGAAATCCACCTGAATCAAATTGATCCAGCGGATACGATCACACAGGAAAAAGCCTTCAAGGCTGGTGCGGTCTCAGTGGCAGCGCTGTTGAACCATCGCTTTGTTGTCGATCGCTATCAATACTCCCGCGCGATTGATCCCATTGTTGGCGTCAGTTTTACGGGGCTATTTGACTTCTGTGTTCATGCCTTTGGTGTGCCTTGGCTGGAATGGTGGGCCGCAGGACGACCGGATACCCCCCAAGGGCGCGAATTCAAAGCCCAAGAGGCAGCCTTCCTACAACACTGGCGGCAAATTGTCCATGAGACCGTCTGGGAGTATTGCGATCGCCACGGCCTCAAGCGCCCCAATCGCTGTACCACCGTCCAACCCTCCGGTACCAAATCCCTGTTGACGGGTGCCTCTCCCGGCTGGCATCCCCCCAAAGCCCAACGCTTTATTCGACGGATTACCTTCCGCAAGGGCGACCCCGTGGCCATGGCCTGCTATGACTTTGGCTACAATATCATTCCCTCCCAGTCCGATAAGGATGAGACAGGGAAACTTCTTGATG
The DNA here is from genome assembly GCF_031583515.1 of Thermosynechococcus sp. QS41. Classification (NCBI taxonomy): domain Bacteria; kingdom Bacillati; phylum Cyanobacteriota; class Cyanophyceae; order Acaryochloridales; family Thermosynechococcaceae; genus Thermosynechococcus; species Thermosynechococcus sp. QS41. The sequence goes on along the minus strand of NZ_CP134181.1, from coordinate 685,798 downwards.
ATCCCTTTGATCCACGGTGTACCGAGTGGCTAGTGGAAATTCCCGTTGCCGTCTCTTGGGCAGATCTGCCGGGGGCAGACACGATTGATATTAGCCAGTTTTCGGCCTTGGCGCAGTTTGACTTCTATATGCAGGTGCAGCAGCACTACACCACCCACAACACCAGTGCCACCATTGAGCTACGGGAACCTGAAGTCGAACCCCTTGCCACGGCAATTTACACGGCGATTCAGCAGGATCAAGGGTATATCTCTGCGGCGCTGTTGGCACGCTTTGATGCCCATGAAACATTCCCGCGTCTGCCCTTTGAACCCATTAGCAAAGAACGGTACGAGCAGGAAGTCGCTGCGGTTGCTCGGCGCAAGCGGATCCATGATTTCCATGAAGCCCTCTCCCGCTATACCCAACCCCTCATGGAAGCAGGACCTGCGGGCTGCGACTCCGATAAGTGTCTAATGTCCTAGGAAAAGGGGGCAAACTCGCCCCTCTATTTAGGCAACTTTGTAAACCAGTTCTTCTTGGCGCGATCGAGTTGGCCTTGAACCATTCCAGAGACCATACTGAAGTCTGCCCCAGAAATATCGGCACCGGTAAAGTTGGCTCCTGAGATCGAGGCATCCTGCAATTTTGCTCCCTTCAAATTTGCCCGCTCAAAGTTGGCTTGCACCAGATAGGCACCGCAGAGATTGGCATCACTCAGGTTAGCTCCCTGAAGATTGGCTTCCCGCAAGACCACATTGGTGAGGATACAACCCTTCAAATCAGCATTGGTAAAATTGGCGTTGGCAAAATTGGCACCGGAGAGATCGGCATTGCGCAATACCACATTGGAGAGATCGATATCCACAAAATCCCGTTCTCCCCGCTTATAGGCCGTTAGCACTTGGGCAGCCGTCATCCGTACGGTGACTTTGGGGCGCAGATGCTGACCCGAGCCTGCCCCCACAACTGGCGGCCCACCCCATGGAGATCCTGTCATCCGCGATTGGCGCAACCGAGCTGCTGCAGCATTTTGACGCACAGAGGAGGCATAACTAGAGGACTGAGCTGATCCACGGGGTCGGCCTTGGCTGGGAGGGGCTGCAAGGGCATTACTGAGGTCATCATCCTCTGCTGTAACGGTAGGGGCAGCCAGCGCAGGTGTTTCTTGGCAATCAAGGAGCTGGAGATCGGCTAGGACATCGATCGCGCTTTGGTAACGGTTTTTAACGCTATCCTCCAGCATTTTGTCGAGGAGAGCGGCAAACTCAGGGGAGATATTTTTGACGTACCGCTTCCAATGCCATTCCCCCGTGTGCGGATCTCGCTCAATCTCTTTGGGTGATTTACCAGTGAGGAGATAAACACAGGTGACACCCAGAGCGTAAATATCGCTGGCATAGATGGGACGCATGGCCATTTGCTCCGGCGGCGCATACATGGGCGTTCCCACGGCAAAGCTGGTAAATGTGGATAGCTCTGGGGCATTTTCCACCATCGCCTGGGTGACTTTGTCTTTGACTGCACCAAAGTCAATGAGCACTAGCTTGTTGTCAATATCACGGCGGATCAAGTTGGCAGGCTTAATGTCACGGTGGATCACACCATTTTTGTGTAGGTAATCAAGGATGGGCAGCACTTCCTGCAAAACCTGCTTCACCTCTTCTTCACTTTTGGGGCCAAAGCGTTTGACCTCCTGTTGCAGGGTGAGGCCACCCACATATTCTTGGATGAGATAGAACTCATTTTCATTTTCAAAGTAGCCAAGCAGACGCGGCAGTTGGGGGTGATTGCCAACTTTGCCGAGGGTGGTCGCTTCCCGCAAAAAGAGTTCCCGCGCCATAGCCAAGATATGGGGGGCGGTGGCGGCTGGCCGTAATTGTTTAATCACACAACTGGGATTGCCGGGCAACTTTGTATCAATCGCCAAGAAGGTCGTGCCAAACCCCCCTCGCCCCAGCACTTTAATGGCTTTGTATTGATCGTTGAGCAACAATTTGCTGCCACAGGATTGGCAAACCTCTACATCATCGGGGTTTTCTGGCTTGACACAGTTTGGGTTTAGGCAGTAACTCATAAGCAGCCAAGGGGATGAACAGCACGTTCAACAGGGGGAAGGGTGATAGGGTGACCTGTTTTCAAGTCACAGCTCACAGGAATGTGCCCCCACCGCTAGTATGATTCAATAGCTTCCACAGGACGACTCCGTACTTTTACGATACTCTTTTTTCTTTGCCTTACCCTATCCGTGAAATTACGGAAGTTGGACAAAACGCTTACAGCCTTTTCTTAAAAAAATATGGGATGCATAAGGAGAAAGTTTATCCTGCTCTACAGTTGCTTTGACGGTTTCAAGAGTTTCCCAACCTTGTGAAAAGAGCCTTCGGTATGATACAAGGGTAGCACTTCATCATCCCTGCTGTGGCTTTGGCTATGACCCCGCTTGTGACAACTGATGCTAAAGATTCGCTGTGCGATCGCCAGCAGGTTTTGGCGTGGTTGACGGAGAATGTGCCGGCACCCCGACTCCAACATATCCTGCGGGTAGAAACGATGGCGGCGGAGCTGGCTCTCCACCATGGCTTGGATGTGGATCGGGCGGCGTGGGCGGGGTTATTACACGATTTGGCAAAGTACTTTCCGCCGGAGCGGCTATTGAGCATGGCACGGGAGGCGGGGCTGCCAATTACGGAGGTGGATGAGGCGGATCCCCACCTGCTTCACGCGGATGTGAGTGCCCTTGTGGCGCGACAGCAATTTGGCATTACCGATGAACAGGTCTTAGCAGCCGTCGCCAACCATACCTTGGGTCAACCGGGAATGGATGCCTTGAGTTGTGTTGTGTTTCTCGCGGATAGCTTGGAGCCGGGGCGAGGCCAGACAGTGGAGCTAGAGGAATTGCGCAAGGTGGCTCACCAAAATTTACAGGAGGCAGTGTGGCGGGTGTGCGATCGCACGCTGTTGTGGTTGGTTGACCAGCACCGCTTAATTCACCCCCGCATGATCCTCACCCGCAACTGGGCAATGCAGGTGGCACCAGCAAAACCGAAAAAGAGCGAAAAGAAAGGCGCCGCCAAGGTTTAGAGGCCTTGCTACCCTAGAAAACAGGTTTGATCTCGGAGTTGCGTTATGACCACCGCTTCAGCAAGGGCTGTTCCCGGTATTTTCTCAGGTGAATTCATTCAGGAAACGCTCGCTTTGACCCGTCGCCTGTTTATCCAACTGCAACGGCGCCCTTCAACACTGGTGGCGGGGGTGGTACAACCCTTGATTTGGCTGATCCTCTTTGGTGCCCTCTTCCAGAATGTGCCGCAGGGTCTGTTTGGCGAGAGTACCAATTACGGTCAGTTTCTCTGTGCCGGTATTATTGTCTTTACCGCCTTTAGTGGTGCCCTCAATGCGGGGCTGCCGGTGATGTTTGACCGTGAGTTTGGCTTTTTGAATCGGCTGTTGGTGGCGCCATTGGCTTCGCGGTTTTCAATTGTGTTGGCCTCGGCTTTGTTCATCACAACCCTGAGTTTGATTCAGGTGGTGGCGATCGCCAGCCTAGGGGTGCTGCTAGGAACGGGGCTACCGAATTTAGCGGGCATTGGAGTTGTCTTGGCCACCGTACTAATCTTGGTTTTTGGTGTGACAGCCCTAAGTCTGGGACTCACCTTTGCCTTGCCCGGTCACATTGAACTGTTGGCGGTGATTTTTGTGATCAACCTGCCGTTACTCTTTGCCAGTACTGCCTTGGTGCCCCTGTCGTTTATGCCGCGCTGGTTGCAGTGGATTGCCAGCCTCAACCCCCTCAGTTTGGCGATTGAACCGATTCGCTATGTCTATTTACATCCTGACTGGCAGTTTAGTGATGTGGTCATGGTAGCGCCTTGGGGATCCCTAAGCTTGGGAGCAGCGCTGCTGATTCTTTTGGCGGTTGCCGTGGGGATGAGCCTACTCATTCAACCCCTGTTGCGGCGGCGCTTGGCCTAGACCACCCGCAGCGTGAAGCCTTGGGTACACCACTCCCGCACATCCAAGCAAAACTCATTCCCTTCCGGTTCACTGCTGAGATCCCCTAGCAGACCGAGAACCAAGGCAAGACTATCCTCACCAGAAATTAGCAATGGCTCTGAATGGCTAGGGTGGCTACTCAGTTGACTAAAACGAGTCAGGGGGCGGTGGCTGCTGATGATAAAAACCTTCAGCCATTGGCAAGGGCGATTCAGCGTCCACGTATAAAGGGGAATATTCAAGCCCGGCGCAACCGCCAACTGCCACGACTGTGTTTGCAGCGGCAGGAGGAGAATGCCCTGACTGCTATCCCATGCAAAGGCGACAATGTTGAGGGAGCGATCGCCATAATTGTAGAGGCTCCAGCGGCAAGTATCCCCCTTGGCCAAGGTGAGGGGCGTGTCTAAGTTCGTGGCTGGCAGCTTGGTGCTCAGGACCTCCGGCAGGGAATTGGGGCTGCGGGGTGGGGATTGGCGGCTTAAGAGTTTTGCGGTTGGCGATAGTTGCTCAAGGGTTGTACACACGGCCACCTGACTAGAGGTGGGGTTCAAGGTCAGTGTCAGCCATTTTTGAGCCAGCAGGGCATTCAGCAGGGGGTTCAAGCGACGGATGCTGGCTTTAGCAGCTTCATTGGTACCTGTGCAACTGTGTTGGAGCAACGTTCCCACCGGCCATTCCAATCCATAGCTACCCCCTGTGGCACTTCTGGTGAGAACCACATCTGGGAGCGACTCACTGCCGTTGAGCACAGCAACGTTCTCTTCGTTGGTCAGCGCATTGATGGCATCTACCCGCTCAATCTTGCTCAGCTTGGGGTCTAGTGCCACTTGTAGCTGCAGATTTTTCCCTAGGCGCCGTTGTTGCTCATAGAGGCGATCGCCCACTTGCAGGGGCTGACCACTTACCCCCTGAGCCATGATGCCATTAAAACTAACCATGTCAACGACCGTGGCACCGTCAGCAGTGCTCCAACGACTGTGGGGATGACAATGGGCTAATAGCCAAGGACTGAGGCCGCCACACCAAACCTGAAGGGCGCGATCGTGACCGGTACTTTGCACCACACCGTCAAAGCCGTGGGATAGGGGGACATTCCCCGGCAAGCTATCGCTGACGAGATGAATTTCTGCCCCGGTTTGCCAGCGCAGTTCATCGGCGGTGTACATCAGGCTCGTCGCCAAAGGGCGATCGCCCCCCAAAGCCGCTAGATAATGGCTCAAACTAGCAGTAAAGAGTCCCATAGGAACGCCATTCAGGTGCGTTTCTACCCCCAAATCGGCCCAGAGCAGATGATCCTTGGGAACTTGGCCTGTGCCACGGCTCTCTACAGGCTGCAACGGCACAAATCGCCAGCGCAACATCTCCCCCTCAATGAGTGGCGGGCTAAAGCGGGTGTCGAGCCATACCTGTACCCCTTTGGTACGCAGTAATTCAGCAAGCGGTAAGATGCCCTCACCTGCTGCGGTGGCATCGGCGAAAACCAGTGCTGGTTGTTGCTGCCAAAGCGTGCCGTAGCCACTAAAGTAAACTAACAGGGGCTGACCCGCGTGCTCCAGCACCCCTAGGGTTTCTTGAACCGCATCGAGGGTTGCCGCCTGTTCCGTCAGTAGCGTAATGTCACTGTCCGCTAGCCCCCAGCCATCTAGCAATAGGTTTTTCACTAGCTCAACATCCGTTAGACAACCGCCTAAAGGGGGCACACCCACTAACTGGGGATAGTGGTTAATGCCAATCAGGAGTGCTCGCCACGGACGAAGAGAGTCTGCCAAGGAGCCGCCTGCCGTTTGCCAAACCCACGGCATCAGTGTCAGTGCCGCAGCACCGTACAAAAAAGAACGACGGCTTAACCTCATGCCTTACCTCCCAACAGGCCCATCCTCAGATTCGAGCACAGGCACGACAACACTTATGAATTAGGACTAGTTCTATTCTCAAAGGTTGTGGACGCAATTCAGCGCACAGCGAGCATAAAACGTCAATTTTTCCTAGGGGTCTTCCCCCCGCACAATGAAGCAGACGCGCTGGCCAATGGTTACCGCATGATCACCAATGCGCTCTAGGTTGCGAATCAGCAGCAGGAGGATTAAGCGCAATTCCACTGGTTCTTGCGGATCCAAAGGGGTGCAGAGTCGCTCATAAAGACGTTGATAGTCGGCATCGACGGCATCATCGCAGTTGGCAAGGGCTAGCCCCACCTCAGGATCCAAATTGGCAATGGCGGATAGGGCTTCCGATAGTAACAGTTGCGATCGCTGGAACATCAAGCGGATGTCCTCAAGGTAGGGTGGGGGTGGATAGCGCAGCAGCGTTTGACCCGCACGGCCAATTTCAAGGGCATAATCGCCGATCCGCTCTAGATCGCGGCAGAGGTGCGAGAGCATGACCAAAAATCGGAGATCCTCGGCCACAGGAGCTTGCAATGTCAGCAGGGCGATCGCCTCACGATTGAGTTCTTGGGCGCTGCGGTCAATGTCCCACTCCCTTTGGATCAACTGCTCGACACTGAGGAGATGTCGCTCAATCAAGACACCATAGGCCAACTGACAGGCACTTTCCACCAGTGTTCCCAGTCGCAGCAAGTCACTGCGCAGACGTTGTAATTGCCGTTCAAAATGGGTGGCCACGGCCTCAGACCAGCTCTTTGTAACATTATAGCTATTTCGAAAGGGAGTGAGATATTTTCAAGAGGGATAGGCTATACTCAAAGCGTCATGAATGTTACTCAAGAATATGAGCTATAGCTTGGACTGACGAGAGCGGGTTGTCTCCTACATCCAGCAAGGTGGCAAAATCAGTGAAGCGACTCAAATTTTTCAGGTGAGCCGCGCCACCATCCATCGCTGGCTGAAGCGAGAGAACTTAGCGCCCACGGTTGTCCCCCGTCGTCCTTGGAAGCTGGATTGGGCGGCCTTAGCAGCCGATGTTGCTGCCCATCTCGATGACCGTTTAATCGACCGTGCCCAGCGATTTGGCGTCCAAGTTTCCACCATTAGCTATGCCCTCGCCCAGATGGGCATCACCCGAAAAAAAAACAGATGCGTTACCAAGAACGGTGTGAAGAAGAGCGACAAGCGTACCAACAGCAGCTCGACACATGGGTAGAGAGCCATGGGGAGGAAACGGTGGTGTCTATCGATGAGAGGGGGTTTGACTCTCGGGTGGAGTGTGAGTATGGGTGGTCAGCGCGAGGCCAACGAATTGATGGAGAGCGAGCGGGGAAGCGTCAGAAAAGAGAGAGTTGAGTCGCAGGACGGTATAGACACCAGAAAGACTTCATCGCCCCAATGCTGTTTTGCGGATACTTGAATGCGGTAGGGTTTGTGAGTTGGCTGAGTCAGTACTGTTTGCCGACGTTAAAGAGACCGTCGTTGTTGATGATGGATAATGCACCGATTCATCCAAAAGGGGTGATTCAGGCAGTGGTGAAAGCGGCGGGTCACGAGGTGTTATTTTTACCGAAATACTCTCCTGATTTGAATGTGATTGAGCACGACTTCAGTGCGTTGAAGCGAGCGCGGATGTATGCAGGGTCAAACAGTTCGATTGATGAAGTGATTCGCAAGTATTGTGCTGGATGATATCTCATTCCTTATTGGAATAGCTATATCTGTCCACTGGTGCATCAATGGAGCCGACAATGTGTCTTTTCATCCGCCTAAAGTCATTAAAGAGGGATATTCCTAATAGGCGCGACCTAAGGGGGGTGTCCAAGGGGTCTCCGGTGTTGTGACTACCGACAGGAGGCTGCCAATGCCTTCAATTTCGACGCGCACGCGATCGCCCACCTGTAATGCACCAATTCCTGCGGGTGTCCCCGTCAATACCACATCCCCCGGCAGCAGTGTCATCACATAGCTAATGAAACTCACCAACTTGGCGGGTGAGAAAACCATTTGATCAATCGTTGCTGATTGGACGGGTTGCGCGGCCTCATTAATAAAGGTTTGCAACCGCGCATCGCTAGGAACCTCTCGCACAATCCAAGGCCCTAGGGGGCAAAAGGTGTCAAACCCCTTGGCCCGCGTCCATTGCTGCTCCCGCTGCTGCAGATCCCGAGCCGTGACATCGTTGGCGATCGTGTAACCCCAAATATGCTCAAGAGCTTCATTTTCAGGGCAGGCACGGGTACGACGACCAATGACCACCGCCAATTCCCCCTCATAGTCCACCCGCTTTACTTGGGGCGGATACCAAATGGGACAGCCGGGGGCTTGAACCGTTGTCGGTGGTTTTAGAAAAATTAATGGCTCAGGGGGCACGCTATCGCCCATTTCGGCAGCGTGCTTCACATAGTTGCGTCCGACAGCAACAATTTTTGAGGGGGAGCAGGGAGCCAAGAGTTGATAGCTATCGGGACTGAGGACTTGGTTCGTGGGTTGGCCGTGGAGCCACGGTGCCGCATCCCAAATCATCACTTCGCGGTTGAGTTGCAGTGTGCCGTAATGAATCTGTCCCCCCGTGGTCTGTACCCGCACAAACCGTTCCACCATAGTGAATTAGTCCCCTTTTTTCCTTGCCAAGAATGGCAAACTGCGGTGCTAAAATTATAAAGCCTTGCTTTTTGCATCCGTCAAAAGGCCATTTGTCCAAAGGGAGTTGACCTCAATGATTACACGGAACTACGAAACGCTCTATATTGTTCGTCCTGATGTGGGCGAAGAACAACTGGAACAAACCATTAGCCAATTTCGCACTTTTTTAGAAGAACAGGGTGCGACAAAGCTTAAGGTGCAAAATCGGGGCAAGCGTCGGTTTGCCTACCCGATCAAGAAACTGCGGGAGGGCTACTACATTCTGATGACCTATACCGCTGCTGGGACGGCGATCGCCCCCCTAGAACGCGCTATGCGCCTCAATGAAAACATCCTCCGCTTCATGACGATTGTCCTTGAAGAAGAGGCCGACACCGAAGACGCCGAAGACGACAATCCTGTTCTTGCCCGTGCTTAGGACAGTACACTGATCCAAATTCACTTGAAAGGGGGGCATCATGGCACCATCTCCCGGTTCTTGGAAGTGCGATGGCGTACCTAAAAACGGTAAATCCTACCCCAATGCCAGCGGTGCCCACCCCCCCTATGAAAACTTTGGCCCCGACTGTGACATCTGCGGACTACCCCGTGAGGCCATGAATCCTGCCAGTGGTAATAGTGCTGCCGGGGCTGGAAAGTGGAAACTACCGCTAGTTGCTGCTGCCCTTGGGGTGGTTCTATTACTCGCGGGTGGTATTGGTTTCCTTGGCTATCGAATCTTTATTGCCAACCGCAACGGCACTACGCCACTGCCGATAGGAGGGACAACCAGTGGCAACCACTTGGTGAGCAAAACCACTGCTCGCAACACAGCCTATATTAGCCAAGGGGAGCGCATCCTGATCAGTGAACCCAATCCGCAGCGAGCAGCCCTGAAGCAAGAAGCCGCCCTTGCCTTTGATCAGGGAGATTGGGCACAGGCGATCGCCAAGTATCAAGAACTCGTCACCCTCGATCCCAATGATCCAGAGGCGCGCATTTATCTTAACAATGCCCGTGCCCGCCAAGCCGGCAATCCGATGACGATGGCCACCGTTGTTCCCATTGGTACTAGCCCCGATACTGCCAAGGAAATTCTGCGGGGGGTCGCTCAGTACCAAGAGCGCTTTAATGCCAGTGGCCCCAGTCGTGCCCTTGAAGTCGCCATTGTCAATGAAAACAGCCCCAATGGTGTAACCAGTTTGGCCGAAGATTTGATCAACAGTTCAATCCAAGGGGTACTGGGTCATGGCACCGACGCCAATAGTCGTGCCGCTCTACAGGTTTATGAGCAAGCGGGGATTGCGGCTCTTTCTCCCCTGACCACGAATGTCATCCCCCAAGACAACGGCACGGTTCAAGTGCAAACCCTATCTTTGAGTGAAAAGGGGCAACAACTCCTCAATACCTACCTTGACAATGCCGCCAATACCCTCGCCCAAGCCGCTGCGAAAAAAGTCCCTAATGCCAAAGTGGCTGTTCTCTACAACAGCGATAGTCCCTACAGTGATGAACTGAAAACTAAATTAGTCGCTGCTCTGCCTCGGTTTGGTGCGCAAGTGGTGCAACAGATGGATGTGGCCGCCCCCGGCTTTAATGCCAATACAGCAATGACCACAGCACAGCAAGCGGGAGCCAATGTGGTCATTTTGGCCATGAGTCGCGCCCGGGTGAATGATGCCGTTGCCCTTGCTATTGCCAATCAAACCCAAACTACCCCCGTGCAGTTGTTTGGTAGTGATCAACTCTACAGCCCTGATTTACTGATCAAGGGGGATAGCGCCATCAATGGCATGATTCTAGCAGTGCCTTGGAGTACTAACCCCAATGATCCCTTTGCGCAGCAGGCCGCACAAGCGTGGCGGGGGCAAATTAGTTGGCGCACCACAACTGCCTACGATGCAACTCAAGCCCTTGCCCAAGCGATGGTTCAAGGGGGCGATCGCGCCAGCACCCAACAACTGCTCCGCCAAGGGGTACAAATTCAGGGGCAAACCGCCAGTGGTACCTTTGATCGAGTTCCTCTGGTGCAAGCAGCACCGGGACCCAATGGCCCTAAAGGCTCCAACTACCAGTTCAACCCCCTCGGTAGCCTCTAAACCATCAAAATTGGGGCAACTAGTGCTAAGCTATTGCCGATTGGTGTTTTAGGAATCTCCATGACTGCAAAAATTGGCATTATTGGCGGTAGTGGTCTCTACAAGATGGAGGCCCTCACCGATGTCGAAGAGGTACGTCTGACTACGCCCTTTGGTGATCCTTCCGATGCCTTTATTTGCGGCAAGATTGCTGGGGTTCCAGTCGTCTTTTTGGCACGTCATGGCCGCGATCACCATCTACTGCCGACGGAGATTCCCTTTCGTGCCAACATCTATGGCTTCAAATCCCTTGGGGTCGAGTACCTGCTTTCTGCGTCTGCGGTGGGTTCCCTACAGGAACAGGTGAAACCCCTTGATATGGTGGTGCCCGATCAGTTTATTGACCGTACCCGTAACCGCATTTCCACATTCTTTGGGGATGGCATTGTGGCGCACATTGGCTTTGCCGATCCGGTGTGTCCTGCCCTTGCTGCTGTTCTTGCTGATGCGATCGCCGATCTCAACCTGCCCGATGTCACCCTGCACCGCCAAGGTACCTATGTGTGTATGGAAGGGCCTGCCTTCTCGACACTTGCGGAGTCGAATCTCTACCGCTCTTGGGGCGGAACGGTGATTGGTATGACCAACCTACCAGAGGCCAAATTAGCTCGCGAAGCGGAGATTGCCTACGCAACCTTGGCTCTGGTGACTGACTACGATTGCTGGCACCCAGAACACGACTCCGTTACTGTGGAGATGATTGTGACCAACCTGCAGCGCAATGTCAAAAATGCCCAAGCCATTATCTGTGAAACCGTCAAACGCCTCCATGCCAATCCACCAGCCTCTAAAGCCCACCGTGCCTTAAAGAATGCCATTCTCACTCCCCTTGACAAGGTACCCGCAGCCACCAAGGAGAAACTGCATCTGCTCTTGGCTAAGTATCTCTAGGTCATAGACTCTGCTGTATTCTGATCACCCTCAAAGCTGATCTGCTCACACAGTTGCGGATAGGTGGTCTTGGGACTGAGGCAGCGACAGCGGTTGAGGGCCGCGGCAAGGGCTTCAATTTTAATCGGTTTACTGATGTAGTCATCCATCCCCGCCGCAAAGCAGCGTTCGCGATCGCCAGCTAGGGCATTTGCCGTCATGGCAATAATCCAAGGACGCTGGCTGGGAGGCCATTGGGCACAGATGCGTTCGGTGGTCTCGAGGCCATCCATCTTTGGCATTTGCACATCCATGAGCACAACATCGTAGGGGCGCTGTTGCAGTGCTTCAAGCACCTCGAGGCCATTGGCCGCCACATCGGCACGGTAGCCCATCCGCTTGAGAATATGCAGTGCCACCTTTTGGTTAACAGCATTATCCTCGGCAAGGAGGATACGCAGCGGAAAGCGACTGCCCAAGTTGGGATCAATGCCTGTTTTTGTCAGGGCAGGTTGAGTTGCAGATTCACTGCTAAGGGTCTTAATTAGGGTTTGCCGTAGGGTGAGAGGGCGAATGGGTTTGGGGACGTGGGCTGTAATCAACTCCTTGCGACTAGCGGTTTCCAGCCAACTCAGGGGTGTGAGCAAAATAATCGGCTGTTGATTGAAGTGCGGCTCTGATTGCAACCGCTCTGCTAACTGAAGCCCAGTCATCTCGGGCATATTCAAATCAATTACTGCCAAATCCCACTGGGGAGCGGCCTCTAGAACCAGTTGGGGATTGCCATACCCGATAGGCACCATCCCCCAGTTTTGCAGTAATGTGCAGAGATTCTCACGGCTAGCGGCATTGTCATCAACAACGAGGACACGCTTGCCCTCCAAAGCCGGATGAAGCGTTGGCGGTACATAGGGTTTTTGCCCCTCAGCGAGGATCGTAAAGGTAAAGGTTGTACCTTGACCTTCAGTACTCTCAACGGACATATCGCCGCCCATTAGCTCACAGAGGCGTTTGCTAATGACTAGCCCTAGGCCTGTGCCGCCATACTCGCGCGTCGTCGAGGCATCCACTTGACTAAAGGGCTTGAAGAGCCGATCCAAGCGATCGCTAGGAATGCCAATGCCCGTATCCTGAACTTGAAATTGGAGAAAATCCTTGCCCTCGTGCTTGACCGCGCTCACATGGACGACGACTTGGCCTTCGTGGGTAAACTTAATGCCATTGCCCACTAGGTTAACGAGGATCTGCCGTAGCCGGGTCACGTCCCCTTTAACTTGGGCAGGGGTTTCGGGGGTACAGGTGTAAAGTAACTCTAACTCCTTCTCCTCGGCTTTGCTGGCCAATAGGCTCAGGACATCCTCCACACACTCGCGCACATCAAAGAACTGCTGCTCCAGTACCAACTTGCCCGATTCAATTTTCGAGAAGTCAAGAATGTCGTTAATAATTGTCAGGAGTGCCTCGCCGGCTTGGTGCAGAGTTTGCAAAAAGTCCCGTTGCTGCTCATTGAGGGGCGTATCCAAGAGCAAATTCGTAAAGCCCAAAACCGCATTCATGGGGGTGCGGATTTCATGGCTCATGGTGGCCAAAAATTCACTCTTGGCCCGGTTGGCCAGTTCTGCTTGCAGGCGGGCTTGTTCGAGTTCTTGGTTTTGCTGAGCCAATAATTGGCGCTGCTGCTGTTCATGGCGCAGGAGTTCCGCTTGGGCGATCGCAATCCCCACTTGTGCGGCCACTGCTTCCAGAAGTTCAATCTCATCGGGAGTCCACTGCCGCTGGCGATCGCACTGATGCAGGCCAATAATGCCATTGGGTACGCCTTTATAGGAGGTGCGAATAGCCAGCATTGACTGGATTTGAAATTGATGACACAGCTCAATGGCACTGCCAAGTAGGGGCTCTTGAGTCACATCGTGGGAAACAACGGCGGCATCACTCCTGAGAACCTCCAAGGCGTGGGGGTTGTTTTCCACGGGCACACTGACCCCCCTCATTGAGGGGTAGCCCGGTTGCAGGTATTCAGCCACATCGGGAATACGCGGCGGTGGCCCCGGCTCGTAGCGATGAATTAAACAGCGACTGACCCCAAAGGCCTGACCAATTTGGGTGACGGTTGTTTCAAACACCCTTTCCGTATCGAGGCTCTGGCGAATCTGTTCGGTAATTTGATTCAGAAGCAACGCCCGCTGCATTTGCTGTTGCAGTTGCTGACGTTGGCGGGTTTCCTGTTCAAGGAGTTGTACTTGGGCAAGGCCAATCCCCACCTGTGCCGCCACACTCTTGAGCAAACTTTTAATGGCTGCCGTCCACCGCCGCTGGCGATCGCACTGGTGCAAAATGAGCAAACCATTCGCTTGATTGCGATAGGCCGTGCGCACAATCACCGCAGATTTCACACTCAGGACTTCGCAGTACTCATGAAGTGAGGTTAGACGACTGTCTGTTGCCACATCCTCGCAGCTAAACACCTCATCGGAGGCAAAAACCGATTCCAAAAACGCTCCCCGCATCTGGCTCAAATCGAGAGGGCATTCCTTGACGGAGGACACCCCCGGCGCACAATACTCTGCCACCAATTCCATCGGCGAAGGGGCATTCTCCTGATAGACAAATAAGAGGCAACGACTGACATTGAGGGTTGCTCCCACCTGCTGCACTGCCGTGCGACAAATGTGCTCCCGTTCAATTTGCTGGCGAATTTCCTCGGTAATGCGATTGAGCAGGAGCGTGCGCTTCACCTGCTGCTGTAAAAACAGTTGTGCCCGCTGCCGTTCGGTGACATCACTTTGAATGCCAATGTAGTGGGTAATTTCACCAAATTCGTTATAAATCGGGGAGATGGCCAGTTCATTCCAGAAGGGTTGGCCGTTTTTGCGGTAGTTGCGCAGCACCACCCGACAGGATTGGCCTTTTTTAATGGCATTACGAATGGCTTCAGCCCCCGGTTGATGGCGATCGCGCCCCTGCAAAAAGCGGCAATTTTTGCCAATCACCTCCGCTGCTCGGTATCCTGTCATCCGCTCAAAGGCGGGGTTCACATAGATAATTGGATTATCGGGTTGGCGGTAGTCGGTAATCACAATGCCATTAGTACTGGCAATGATCGCTCGCTCCCGCAGTCGCAGCTCTGCCTCAATTTGCTTCTTGTCGGTAATATCAACCGCTAACTCCAAAAAGCCAATCAGTTGCTCTTGGCTATCATGAATCGGGGTGACTGACAGAGACACAGGGAAGTGAGAGCCATCCCGCCGTACAAATGTCCACTCCTGCTCATCGGCCAAGCCCCGCCGCGCCCGAGCCACGAGAGTCTCAAACCCCGCAGGAATGGGTTCTCCCAATTGCGCACTGAGGAGCTGGGCATAGCGCTCCACCTCTTGAGGATCATGGAAACGTTCTGGCGTTGCTTTACCCACCAGTTCTGAGGCAGAATATCCTAGCCATTCCTCAGCAGCTCGATTCAGCAGCGTGATAATGCCATCGGTACGGGTGGCAATGATGGCGTGATTACTACTATTGAAGACCGCCTCTTGGAGGCTGCTCATCTGCTGAATGTAGGCCAGTTGTTGCTGGGTAACCTCTAAGTGATGGCGGATTTCCAGTTCACTAATGACTTGGCGAGCAAGGGTGCGCAGGGTTTGCTGTTGAACGGGGTTTAGCTCACGCGGCTTATAGTCCACTACGCAGAGGGTACCAATGCCATAGCCATCGGGCGTCATCAAGGGCATCCCCGCATAGAAGCGGATATAGGGCGGCCCTGTAACAACGGGATTATCGGCAAAGCGGGGATCCAGCCGAGCATCCGGTACCACCACCAGTTCTGGCTGAAGGATCACATGGGCACAAAAGGCAATATTGCGTGGGGTTTCACAGGCATCTAGCCCCACCTTGGACTTAAACCACTGCCGCTGGCGATCGATGAGACTAATCAAAGCAATGGGGGTTTCGCAAATGGCTGCCGCTAAATTCGTAATTTCATCAAAGATCGGTTCCGGAGGCGTATCTAAGACTCGATACTGCTCAAGGGCACGTTGCCGTTCCGGTTCATTTGCTGGCAATGGGGCAGCAGGCATAGCCCAAGTGTACCGCCTTTTTGTAGGAGCAAGTCTTTCATCATTATATGAATTGCACTGGTTCTAGAGAGGATTCCCTAGGGGATGCAGAACACAACATCTATCTTTGCAGGACTTGGAGGGCAGTCACAGAATAAAAAAAGGATGTAGCACCTACGCCTACACCCTTCATCAATCGTTTTTTCAGACGGTGGCAATCTTAGCCTGCCCAACCCTTGGCGGCTTGATCGAGCACGTAGGCAGCCACATCTTGAATTTGTTCATCGGTGAGACGACCAGCAAAAGCGGGCATGGCATTTTTGCCGTGCTGCACTTGGTAGATAATGGCATCCTCGGAGTACATGCCAAATTGCTCAAGGGCTTCTTTTTTCAGGGTTTTGTTGGCCATCACCACATTGCCACCCCCCATGTGACAGGCTGCACAGTTGCCGCTAAAGACTTTGGCACCATTGGCTAAATCTGCTGCAAAGGCCGCAGGGGTGAGGCTGACAAACAGCGCGATCGCGATCGCGCAAACACAAATGAATAGCTTTTTCAACGGAGTTCTCCTTTCATGGAATGCGTCAGGGTATGGATAAAGCCCCAAAAATCAAGGGGTGCAAGGTTCACCAAAGGTCAGTGTAGCAAAGTTCCCAACCTAGGGGACACTGTCCGGAAAGCTTTCTACGCCCCAACCGGGCGCCACGGCTGCCGCTCGCAAAATAAAGGCAGCTAAGGTCTCAAGCTGTTCCGTGGTCAACCAGTCCTCACTCACGCGGCGGCAGGAATAACTCTCTTCGCTGCCATCGTACGATCTCGGCGATCGCTGGAAGGCCACCAGACTGGTAATTGTATCCCGTGGGGGGGTGGCTCCCTTGAGATCCTTCAGGGAGAGGGAGACCAACGGATTGGGGAGTGTACTGCCGCCAACGTGGCAGTTTTTGCAGTTTTCCTCAAAGAGCCGTTTCCCACGGGTCAAGTCCACGGCTGTAAAGGTTTTGGTCTCACCGCCGTCATTGAGGGGCAGTTCCACCGTATCTGTGACCTTCAGGTATTGGATCACATAGTTATCTACCCCAGAGGCCGCCAGCGCCGTTGCCGGGGCGATCGCCCAGCCCAGCAGCAAGAACAGTAGGCCACTGCAGAGCCAGACAACAGGCCGAAGCCGAGAGTGAGGTTGGTGCATGAGTTGGGAAGATCCTTCTTGAGTTGTGACTAGTAGTAAATTTTACCGCCTCCCCATTTATCCCCAAGAATCTTGGGTTCGACGAGGATGTGACCGGCGATCGCCACCAGATCTTTTTCGTTCAAATTCCGCATTTTGGGAAAAATGTCGGCACTGCGCAGACTGGGGTGCACCTCAGCAATTTCTTGCTCACCATCGTAGGTGGTGGGGTTTTTCATATAGTCCACCAAGCTTTCGATGTTATCCCGTGGCGGTGTGGCCAAAGCCAGGGTTTCAGTGCGCAAATCCAAATTGGGGTTGGTTTTGGTGATCCCCCCCACATGGCAGGAGGCGCAAGCATACTGGAAGAGACGCTTACCCTCAAAGTATTGCTTTTCCGTCAGGGTAATGGTTTTTCCTTCACTGTTGAGGGGAACGGTCAGGACGTCAGGGGTCAGTTCAGCGGCCAGTGCTGTACCTAGGGTCAGTTGCCAGAGGCAGAGGCAAAGGGCGACCGCAAGCCAAATGGATTTTCTTAACATAGTTCTCCCAATAAGCAGGTCTTACGAGTGCGGTGATGTGTCCCGTTGATCGGTCGGTGTAGCAGAGTCCGTCAAAGCCAAAATGATTGCTTTGGCATCTTCAAGGGGCAGGCGCGTTTGCGGACTGGTATAGCGAATACCCAAGCGATCGCACAACCCACAGACGGTTTCGACCGAGACGCCGTAGTCCGCTGCCAAATCAGCGATCGCAATATCCACAAATCCCATGCTGCTACTCTCCGCTTGGGATCAACGACCAAGTATCATTATCATGCCATTGCGCGGCTTCTTTACCAAAAAGCGTCCCCTTCGCAAAGAGAAGTGCCACCACAGCGTACACTGTTGATGTGGCCGTTCAGATGGAGTTTTCAATGAAACGAGTCTTGGCGATTATCCTTGGGGGCGGTGCCGGCACACGTCTCTATCCCTTGACCAAGCGTCGAGCCAAGCCTGCGGTTCCCCTTGCTGGAAAATATCGCCTCATTGATATTCCTGTGAGCAATTGCATCAACTCCGAAATCAATAACATTTACGTCCTTACCCAATTCAACTCGGCCTCCCTCAACCGTCATATTGCTCGTACCTATACCTTCCCCGGCTTGACGGGCGGCTTTGTCGAAGTGTTAGCAGCGCAACAAACCCCAGAAAATCCCAACTGGTTTCAGGGCACTGCCGATGCGGTGCGTCAATACCTGTGGCTGTTAGCCGATTGGGACGTGGATGAATACCTGATTCTTTCAGGAGATCACCTCTACCGCATGGACTATCGCCTTTTTGTGCAGCGCCATCGCGAAACGGGCGCCGATATTACCCTCTCCGTCTTGCCCGTCGATGAAAAAGCCGCCTCTGGCTTTGGCTTGATTAAGGTAGATGGCACAGGGCGAGTTATTGAATTCCGCGAAAAACCCAGCGGTGATGCCCTACGGGATATGCGCGTGGACACAACCCGCTATGGCCTTAGTGCCGAGGAAGCCCATCGCAAACCCTACATTGCCTCAATGGGGATTTATGTCTTTAAGCGGCAAGTGCTGATTGATCTGCTGCAACAGATGGCCGATGCCACGGACTTTGGCAAGGAAATCATTCCCGCTGCGACCCGTTCTCATCTTGTCCAAACCTACGTCTTTAATGGCTACTGGGAAGATATTGGCACGATTGGATCCTTCTACGAGGCTAACCTTGCCCTCACCCAACAACCCCAACCACCCTTTAGCTTCTACGACGAAAACGCCCCCATCTACACCCGTCCCCGCTATTTACCCCCCAGTAAGATTCTCAGTTGCACGATCACCGAGTCAATCATTAGCGAGGGCTGCATTCTTAAGGAATGCCAAGTTCACCATTCCGTTTTGGGGGTGAGATCGCGCGTAGAATCCGGTTGTGTCATTGATCATTCCCTGCTGATGGGCGCCGACTACTACCAAGACTCGGCGCAGCGCAGCCAGCTCCTGTTGCAACATAAAATTCCCATCGGCATTGGTGCCAACAGTGTCATTCGCGGGGCAATTGTCGATAAAAATGCCTCCATTGGCCACGATGTCAAAATCATCAACAAAGACCATGTTGAAGAATCCAACCGTGAAGATCAAGGATTTTATATCCGCAGCGGGGTGGTGGTGATTATCAAAAATGCCATGATCCCCGATGGCACCGTTATCTAAGCCATAAGCAAATTTGAATTGGCAAGCGGGGAAAACCTGTGTAGCATATCAAAAGAACAGCCCTTTTCACAGATGGAACAGGCTTAAAACCGCGAAAGCCACTATGGGAGGAAATTGCACTCCCTTCATGTATGCCACATTTTAGAAAAGGGCTGTAAAGTAAGCGTCCAACCCTCTAGCGGAACTGCCATCTATGCCCACGATAGAGACTCGCACAGAACCCATGGTCATCAACATGGGGCCGCACCATCCCTCAATGCACGGGGTCTTGCGGTTAATGGTGACCCTTGATGGCGAAGATGTGATTGACTGCGAGCCGGTGATTGGCTACCTCCATCGCGGCATGGAGAAAATTGCTGAAAACCGCACCAACATTATGTTCATCCCCTACGTGAGTCGTTGGGACTACGCCGCCGGGATGTTTAACGAAGCGGTTACCGTCAACGCTCCCGAAAAGTTGGCTGGTATTCCTGTGCCCAAACGCGCCAGCTATATCCGCGTAATCATGCTGGAGTTGAACCGCATTGCCAATCACCTGCTGTGGTTAGGCCCCTTCTTGGCGGATGTCGGTGCCCAGACACCCTTTTTCTACATCTTCCGTGAGCGGGAATACATCTACGATCTCTTTGAAGCTGCCACAGGCATGCGCTTCATCAACAACAACTACTTCCGCATGGGGGGAGTGGCTGCCGACCTCACCTATGGCTGGGTAACCAAGTGCCGCGACTTTTGCGATTACTTCCTGCCCAAAGTGGATGAGTACGAGCGCCTGATCACCAACAACCCCATCTTTGTGCGTCGCTTACAGGGGGTGGGCAAAATTAGCCGTGAGGATGCCATCAACTGGGGGCTATCGGGGCCGATGCTCCGTGCCTCTGGGGTGAAGTGGGATCTGCGCAAGGTGGATCACTACGAGTGCTATGACGACTTTGACTGGGATGTACCCGTGGCCACAGAAGGTGATTGCCTTGCCCGCTACATTGTCCGTATTCAAGAAATGCGCGAATCGGTGAAAATCATTCGCCAAGCCTTGGATGGTTTGCCCGGTGGTCCCTACGAAAACCTCGAAGCCAAGCGGATGCTCGAGGGTGCCAAGTCGGAGTGGAATGGCTTTGACTACCAATACATCGGCAAGAAGCTGGCTCCCACCTTCAAAATTCCCAAAGGCGAACACTATGTGCGGGTTGAATCGGGGAAAGGGGAGCTAGGGATTTACCTGATTGGCGATGATAATGTTTTCCCTTGGCGCTGGAAGATTCGTCCACCGGATTTCAATAACCTGCAAGTCCTGCCCCAGTTGCTCAAGGGGATGAAAGTGGCGGATATTGTTGCTATCCTTGGCAGTATCGATGTGATTATGGGATCTGTCGATCGCTAGGAAAATGTTGAGCCACCAGCGAGGGCGCCATGGCTGTTCAATTACCGTTTTTTACCTCCACCAACTTCAGTGGCCTCTTTAATGAGCGGTTTTGGCAGAACGCGTGGCCACTGCCACCCCAAAATCAACTACAGCGGGGTGCAGTGGTTCCTGATTGGGAGCTACCGGGCGTAGGGCTAACCGTGCCCGTGCGCTTCTCAACGGTGTGGCAAGAGCAGCCGCTCCTACTGGTGTTTACTCGTATCTTTACGGAGCATCAATACTGTCCGCTGTGCTACCCCTATCTCAAGGCCTTGAATGAACACTATGAAACATTCCAAGGCAAGGGAGTAGCCGTTCTTGTGATCACCAGTACCGATGCCCAGCAAAGTCAAAAGGTCAAGGACGATATGGGCTTGAAGATGCCCCTGCTCTATGACCCCAGTTGCCAAGTCTTTCGCAAATACCGCACGGGTCAAGCCTTGGGGGCACCACTGCCCGCACAGTTTCTCATTGATCAGGAAGGTAAGCTGCGCTACAAGCATCTCTTCTCGTTTCTAGAACCCAATGCTCCCCTAGAGCGCTTGTTTCAGGAAATTGATGCCCTGAGGGCAACAGTGGCGACAGCAGCTTAGGGGCGATCAAAACTCGCTAGGATAGAAGGTATCTCTTTGGGGCTGTAGCTCAGTCGGATAGAGCGAGCGCCTCCTAAGCGCTAGGTCGTGCGTTCAAATCGCACCAGTCCCGTTCTTGCCCTTAGAATAAAAAGCGAATCTTTGTAACGTCAGTGTTGCATCTGTGATAGAGCGATCGCCAGCGAATTCTCTGCTGAAGGAACTTCAAGGCACGATTGATGACCTTGATGATTATCAAAGCGCCCGCAGCTATGAAGCGGCCAAAAGTGCCCTTGAAAAACTCCTGTTCGAGTGCAAAGCGACTGGCAGCGAAAAAGCCTCCCTCGCCCGCGCGATCGCTGACCTCGAAGCAATGCTCGACAAGCTCCACTATGGTGTCGTGCAAATTGCCGTCTTTGGTATGGTGGGGCGGGGAAAGTCCTCCCTACTAAATGCGCTGCTAGGGGAACCCTACTTTGCGACTGGGCCGATTCATGGCGTCACTCAAGAAGAAGCCAGTGCCCTGTGGCAAATTTCGGAAGCTCAGCGTGGCAATCCCATCCGCCTCATTGATACACCGGGGTTAGACGAAGTCAATGGCGCCGCACGGGAGCAACTGGCACGGGAGGTAGCAGCCCAAGCGGATTTGATTCTCTTTGTCATTGCCGGGGATTTGACCCGTCTTGAGTACCAAGCCCTCAGTGAGTTGCGGGAGGCAGGCAAGCCGATGATTCTAGTGTTTAACAAAGTGGATCAGTATCCAGAGGCGGATCGCGAGGCCATCTATAACAAAATCCGCGATGAGCGCGTCAAAGAACTCCTCTCCCCCGAAGAGATTGTCATGGTAGCGGCAGCGCCCCTTGTCCCCCAAGTGAATCGCGATCGCCAAGGACGAGTACAGGTGAAAATGACCGTCGGTGCTCCCCAAGTGGAACCCCTGAAGCAAAAGATCTTGGAGGTGCTCAATCGCGAAGGGAAGGCTCTGATTGCCCTGAACTCAATGCTTTTTGCCAATAAAGTCAGTGAAGAATTAGCCCGCTACAAGCTGGAACTGCGGGATCAGGAGGCCAACCAACTGATTTGGAAAGGAGCTGTCGCCAAGGCGCTGGCGATCGCCCTCAACCCTGTTACCGTGCTCGATATGGTCAGCAGTGCCGTCATTGACTTGACCACGATTCAACTACTCTCGCGCCTCTACGGCATTGAACTCACAGAAGCAGGCGCCAGGGAGCTATTACAAACAATCGCCCTCGCCATGGGCAGCATCAGTTTAGGGGAATTTGCTGTCAACTTAGGACTCAGTTCCCTCAAGGGACTGTTGGGATTAGCTACACCCATGAGTGGCGGCATTGCCTTTGGCCCTTACCTCTCAGTCGCCATGACCCAAGCGGGGATTGCTGGCCTTGCCTCCTATACGATGGGACAAGTAGCCAAAACCTACTTTGCCAACGGCGCAGGCTGGGGAACTGCTGGGCCGAAAACCGTAGTACAACAAATCCTCAGTCAACTAGATCAGCGCCATATCCTCAATCGGCTGAAGTCAGAAATTCAGGCTCATTTGAATTTAGCTTAGTCTAGTGTTTAGTGCATTCTTGCAAGCGTTTGGTGGCTGCTCGCTTTACTTCTGCGTGAATATCCTGACTGAGAGCCTGCAAAAGATGGCTAGGGCATTGGGGGTTATTCACTATGGCTAATCGTACTTGCCAGTCTTGGTCATTAGCCAAAGTCTCTAGCAGGTGGGGTAAGAATCCTACTCGTTCTGCGATTGCTCGCCTTACCTGACTTTCCTTATCTTGGGTAAGAGTAGCTAAAATTTGAGGAGGACACTTCGGGTTTTTCACTACAAGTTCGCGCACAACCACATCTGGATGTTTAGCAAAAGAGCATAAAATCTGCTCAGAACACTCCGGATTGCTAATGACTGCTCGCCAAACTTCACGACAGCTATCTTGGGCTAGGGCTAACAAAATGTTGGCAGGACAATCGAGTCGGTTAGCTACTGCGACGCGCACTTCAGATACTGGATCCTGAGATAGTAGCTCTATTGAGGAAAAAGATAAAGTACTTTTACTTAATGCTACTGCAAGTCTTACTTGGGCATATGTATCTTTGGCTAGAATTTCCAGTACTTGGGAAGGACATTTTGGATTTTTGGCAACAGTTTCACGGACACTAGCCTCTTGATCTTGAGAAAGGATAGTTAAGACTTCAGAAGAAACGTTCAGTGTACTAGCTAACTTTTGCCGTTGGGGATTCTTGGCGACTGCTTTCCGCACCAGTGTATCTGTATCCTTCAGTAGGCTTTGGAGAACAGGTAAGGGACAATCCTGACGTATAGCTACTGCTGCTCGAACATGGGCATCCTGATCTACCGCTAGCTTCTCTATAAGTGATAAGGGACAATTCAAACTGCTAGCAACTGCTTGGCGCACGTGCCAATTAGTATTCTGAGATAAACCCTCAAGAAGAGAGGGGGGACAATTGGTATGATGAGCAACTGCCAAATACAAGCTCAGCTTCTCATCGTCAGTCAGAATCTGAAATGGATGGGGGGTAGATACATTTCCACTCGCTATCACTGTATCTAAAGGCTGATGCGCACCTTTAACTAATACCTCTAAAAGATTGGGAGGGCAATTCGGATTTTGAATAGCGGCTAAGCGTACTCTGGCAGAGGTATCAGCGGCTAATATCTCTAGGACAGAAGGTGAACAATTCAGGTGCCGAGCAATAGTCTTGCGGACAAACCAAGAGTCACTCGTCTGAGCACCTATAGCTAATGTCTGCGGTGGACAGTCTGGGCGCTGGACAACAGCTAGTTGAACGTTAATGTCTTTATCTTGAATAAGAGTGTGTAGCACTTCAAACCAAAAGGGCAGGGTTCTGACTACCTGTAACCGCATCCTTTGATCTGGATCTTTCGCTAATGTTCTCACCAAAGCCTCAGACCATCCCTTGGAACTTTTAATCACCCAATTGGCTACTTGTTCTTTGAGAAAAAATGGTAACCATGTTAAAAAAGAATAGATGTATTTCTGTAGAAACCGATCCAAAAGAATAGTTTTTTCCTGATTGAGCATCGCTTCCCAAAGCTGAGGAGGACACTGTGGATTCCTTGACACCTCTAACCATAAAAACCGTTCTCTTGCTAGAATTTCTATAGCAGTAGGAGGGCAGTTTACATTTTCAGCAACTGCTTGTCGTACTTGCCAACAAATATCTTGGGAAAGTCTTTCTAACAAATGTGCTGGACAGTCAGATCGCTGTGCAATAGACTGACGCACTTCACTGCTCTTATCTTGGGCAAGCGTCTCTAGAAGATAAGGAAGACATTGAGGATGACTAGCAGTAGCCTGACGCACTTGCCATGAGCTGTCCTTGGCTAGATTCTCTAAAACAGATAGGGGACATTTGGGATGTTTGGCAATAGCTTGACGCACTCTCCAATGTTGATCCTTTCCTAGCTCCTCAATAATCCAAAGAGGACAATATCTGCACCCAGCAAGCAACCGTTTTACAAAGAGAGAAAAACCCAGTAAACTTAAGTGCCTGTTTAGTATTTGGTGAAGAATAAAAACTCGTCTGTCATGTTCAAAAGTCTGCTTCAGGGTAAGGGGGCATTGAGCATTTCGAGCGACAGCTATACGTACCTGCCAGTACTGATCCTTAACAAGCTGAGCTAGGATAGTTTCGGGACAGTTGGGATGGGCGGCAACAGTGGCTCGTACTTGCCAGTAGTCATCCTGTGCTAGCTGCTCAAGGGGAGAAGAGGTAAGTTTTTGCAGATTGCTAGCAGCAGCCTGCCGCACTTGATAGTATTGATCTTGAGCAAGGCAGTTGAGAATGGCGGGGGGACATTGAGAATGAGCTGCGACCTGCTGACGCACCTGAAAATAGCTATCCATTGCCAGTGTTTCAAGACAGATTGGAGGACAATTAGGATTGGCAGCAACCGCTCGTCGGACTCGCCATTCAGTATCTTTAGCCAAGGTTTCCAAGAGTAAAGGTGAACATTCCGGATTTGTTGCTGCTGCTTGACGCACTTGCCAGTGAGTATCTCTAGCTAGGGTCTCTTGAAGGAATATAGGGCAATCATGCTGGTGAACAATCCAGCGTTTGAGGAAGCTAGGTATAAAAACAGATTCGAGGTGGGTAGCAGTAAACTCAAACAGAATTTTTCTGCGCATAGCTTCTAGGAAAGACATGATCTTCAGAACATACATGATCTTCAGAACATAGGAGTTCTACTTTTTTTGAGAATAGACGATCCTTTGTCACTATCGCAAAGTCTGATACAGCTCTTTTGACAAGGATAGAAGACACACAAAACCGCACAAGTCACCCTAGAAGAGGATGACATTCATTTTATGTGCTCAACTTTTATAGTAATTCCAATAAAGAATGAGACATTATCCAGCACAATACTTGCGAATCACCGCACTGAAGTCGTGCTCAATCACATTCAAATCAGGAGAGTATTTCGGTAAAAATAACACCTCGTGACCCGCCGCTTTCACCACTGCCTGAATCGCCCCTTTCGGATGAATCGGTGCATTATCCATCATCAACAACGAAGGTCTCTTTAATGCCGGCAAACAGTACTGACTCAGCCAGCTCACAAACCCTACCGCATTCAAGTATCCGCAAAACAGCATTGGGGCGATGAAGTCTTTCTGGTGTCTATACCGTCCTGCGACTAAACTCTCTCTTTTCTTACGCTTCCCCGCTCGCTCTCCATCAATTCGTTCGCCTCGCGCTGACCACCCATACTCACACTCTACTCGATCGCTGGGCACGGTCGATTAAACGGTCATCGGGATGGGCAGCAACATCCGCTGCTAAGGCCGCCCAATCCAGCTTCCAAGGACGACGGGGGACAACTGTGGGGGCTAAGTCCTCTCGCTTCAGCCAGCGATGGATGGTGGCGCGACTGACCTGAAAGATTTGAGTTGCTTCACTGATTTTGCCACCTTGCTTGATATAGGAGACAACCCGCTCTCGTCAGTCCAAGCTATAGCTCATATTCTTGAGTAACATTCATGACGCTTTGAGTATAACCTATCCTTCTTGAAAATATCTCATCTCCTTTCGAAATGGCTATATGTATCCAATCTTTGTCAAATATTTAAGAAAAGGGTTGTAATTTATCAAAAAACAAACATAACTTTATGATTGAGCAAGACGAGCTGTTCCATAGGCGGCCTCTGTTTGAGGTGAAACGGCCACGGGAACCCCTAGGTATTGCTGGCGGAGGGCTAACCATGCGGGATTACGGGCACCGCCCCCCGCCGTCCAGACCCGTTTCAAGGGCGAGGCACCCAGACGCTGTAATTGTTGATAGCCTTGGGCTTCAATGCGGCTGAGACTTTCGAGAAGTCCCTGCAAAAAGAGGCGAGGGTCGTCGGGTCGGGGTTCTAGGCGCGGTTCAAGATGCGGATCGTTGATGGGAAAGCGCTCACCCCGCTTGAGCAGAGGATAGTAGTCCAACCCCGTGGGTTGATTGACATCTATTTGGGCGCTGAGGCGCTCTAGTTCCGCTGGGGTAAAAAACTGGGCTAAAATTGCGGCGCCACAGTTGGAGGCACCCCCGACTAGCCAGCGATCGCCTACGGCGCGCGAGCTGCGATCGCCCAAGCGATGACTGTAGATACCTGCTGCCAAATCCTCTACCCTAGAGGCACTCAAGAGCTTGAGCACAAGGGTTGACCCCAAGGATGTCACCGCCTCACCCACCTCCGAGGCACCACTCGCTAAAAAGGCGGCAATGCTATCGGTGGTACCGGCACACACCTCACACTTTGGAGACAAGCCTAAATCGGTGGCTGTGACCTTTCCCAGAGCTGTACCGGGGGGAATGACCTTAGGGAGCAGGGGCTGCAAGGACGCAAGCGTGGGGTGGCTGAACCAGTCGGGGTAAGCTTCCTTTGCCGGATCATAGCCCAACTTCAGGGCATTGTGCCAGTCGGAAATGCCCAGTTGACCATGGAGCAAAAAGGCCAGCCAATCCGCTTGGTGTACCAAAACAGCGTTGACCGTGGGGTAGTGGGTCTGGAGCCACAACAGCTTAACGAGACTACTGGTGGCACTCAGGACAAGGTGATCCGTGGTTAAAATCTGCCGCAGCGTTTGAACCTGATCTTGGGCGCGATCGTCGTTGTAGAGGAGAACGGGTGAGCAGGGCTGCCCTTGAGCATCACAGAGGAAAACGGTGCTAGAGGTGGCATCAATAGCAATCCGCTGAATTTGCTGACGGATAGCGCTTGGAATATCTAAAATCAACGCCCGCAGAGTTGCCGCCCATTCTTGGGGGCGATCGGGCTGGTGCAACGGACGACGGGCAGTGGCGAGAATCTTGCCTTCAGGATCGATGGCGATCGCCCGCGCTCCCGAGGTACCAAAATCAATCCCCAGTGCGATGACCGCCATAGCGCTAGGGCGCCTTCAAAACTCAAGGAGGTCAAAAAGAGCCGTATCAAGCTCATAGCCAAACATCGCTGCCATGCCTTTAATTTTTTCAGCGGCAGGATAGCCCTGTCCCTGAAGCCATTGCCAAAGGGTAAAGACCTTGGCCATCACAAAAATATCAAGGGCTTGGGGGTTGAAGATAATACCCTGCTGCGGATGAAATTCATGGGGCACCAGCATTGCCCCATAGCGCACCAACTCACCCGCTGACCAATCCAGTAAATAGGGCAACCATGGGTAGCAGACATCAGCACGAATGAACCAAAGGCGCACAGCTGGCAATTCCGAAAGCTCTAGATCAGGCTCATCCGCTGGCCGAGGATAATCAATAAGAAAACGCAGTGCTTGGTGATGATCTAGAAGCCGCTGCTTTGCAATCAGGGGAGCAAGGACTTGTTGCAGGGGAGATAGATCAAGACGATCAATCTGATCTGGCGTTAACTGGATCGCGATCGCCACGTTCTATCTCTCCCCAGCAGCCAGCGAGATTAAAGCACCTGTTGGACTTCAGCAATCTCTGGAATCGCTTCTTTTAACTTGCGCTCAATACCCATGCGCAGTGTCATCGTCGAACTGGGACAAGCACCACAGGCACCCTGTAAGCGCAGTCGTACCACAGGTCCTTCAATTTCCACAAGTTCCACATTACCGCCGTCGGCCATCAAATAGGGGCGCAGTTCATCAAGGACTTTTTCGACGTTTTCTTGACTTAGTTCAAGGGTTGCAGCCATTGTTACTGTCCTTGGCGTATCGTTCACATTTCCTTAGTCTAGCATTTGCAGGGGCGATCGCCCTTTGGGAATTGCAAGGGATGGCAATGGATCTGACTCTAGGGAAATCTGCTGAACAATGTTTAGGAAGGGCAACGCTCAAGGATACAATAATAGCTTGGTGAACTGCACGGTAGGACATGATTTCCAGTAATGATTTTCGCCCTGGTGTAAGTATTGAGCTGGATGGTGCCGTCTGGCGAGTCGTCGAATTTTTGCACGTCAAGCCCGGTAAGGGTTCAGCCTTTGTGCGAACAAAATTGAAAAATGTGCAAACGGGCAACGTGATTGAGCGCACCTTCCGCGCCGGCGAGACCGTTCCCCAAGCCACCCTTGAAAAACGCACCATGCAGCATACCTACAAAGATGGCGAAGACTATGTCTTTATGGACATGGAAAGCTATGAAGAGGCTCGCCTCACGCCCGCACAAATGGGCGATCGCGCCAAGTATCTCAAAGAAGGAATGGAAGTCAATATTGTCAAATGGGGTGAGCAAGTCCTTGAGGTGGAGCTACCCAACTCCGTTGTTTTAGAAGTGGTGCAAACCGACCCTGGGGTGAAGGGAGATACTGCCACCGGTGGCTCGAAACCTGCCATTGTCGAAACCGGTGCCCAAGTCATGGTACCGTTATTTATCTCCGTAGGCGAGCGGATTCGCATTGATACTCGCTCAGATACATATCTTGGCCGCGAATAGGAGTAATGGGTGTGGAGCTTGACCTCAACCAAGTACGCGAACTGCTACTAATGTTTGACCAAACCAGCGTCACCGAACTCAACCTCAAAAGTGGCGAACTGGAACTCCAACTCCGCAAGCGTGAGCAGCTCAGTGGCAACGCTCCCGTGGTTGTGGCTCCAGCTCCTGCATCAACCGTCACGCCCACCCCTGTGCCCCCGCCAGCCGTTACCCCCGATCCGGAACCAACGCCACCTCCCGCCAACCGTAAAACCGTGGATATTGTGGCGCCAATGGTAGGTACCTTTTATCGTGCCCCCGCTCCCGATGAACCCCCTTTTGTCGAAGTGGGCGATACAGTCAAAAAAGGCCAAGTGGTTTGCATCATTGAAGCCATGAAGCTGATGAATGAAATTGAAGCCGAAGTCAATGGCCAAGTGGTGGAAATTTTGGTGCAAAATGCTGAACCAATTGAGTATGGCCAAACCTTAATGCGCATTTTACCTAACTAAATCAACAGCGTTCTTTCAGCAAGGAGAGGCAGCTACTAATTGTAAAGATATGTTAAGCATCGAGGAGTTTAAGGCCAAGAATTCAATGCTTTCAAGCCTTTGCGCTCTTGCCGAGACCCTAATTGAAAAATTAGAATTTAGAAACATCTACCACCACTGCCTGACGAGGTTGGCCTGTGCAAGCAACTGGAGCATACATTCTTATTGATACCCTATGCCGTCACGGCGTTAAGCATATTTTTGGCTATCCTGGTGGCGCAATCTTACCGATTTATGATGAACTGTACCGTGCTGAGTCAAAGGGAATCATTCAGCACATTCTGGTACGCCACGAACAGGGGGCAGCCCATGCCGCTGACGGCTACGCTCGTGCCACAGGTCAAGTGGGGGTGTGTTTTGGTACTTCAGGGCCGGGGGCGACGAACTTAGTGACAGGCATTGCCACAGCCCACATGGATTCCATTCCGCTGCTGGTAATTACCGGTCAGGTGCCTCGCTCCGCCATTGGTACCGATGCCTTTCAGGAAACGGATATCTTTGGCATTACGCTGCCGATTGTCAAGCACTCCTACGTCGTGCGCGAAGCCAAGGACATGGCACGGATTGTTGCTGAAGCCATTTACATTGCCACCACCGGTCGGCCAGGGCCTGTGCTTGTGGATATTCCCAAGGATGTCGGCCTAGAAGTCTGTGAGTATGAACCGATCGAGCCGGGGCAAGTCAAGCTAAGGGGCTATCGTCCCACGATTCGCGGCAATGTCCGCCAAATTGCCCAAGCGGTTCAACTGATTCGTGAGGCCAAGCGACCCTTGCTCTATGTGGGCGGCGGTGCAATTACAGCGGGTGCTCACGAGGAGGTGCTCAGGTTAGCCGAGCTATTCCAGATTCCGGTGACAACAACCCTGATGGGCAAGGGGGCGTTTCCTGAGTCCCATCCCCTCTCCGTGGGTATGTTGGGGATGCATGGCACCGCCTATGCCAACTTTGCCGTCAGTGAGTGTGATCTATTAATTGCCGTGGGGGCGCGGTTTGACGATCGCGTCACCGGTAAGCTGGATGAATTTGCCTCCCGCGCTAAGGTGATTCACATTGACATTGATCCTGCCGAGGTGGGCAAAAACCGCGTGCCGGATGTGCCGATTGTTGGCAGCGTTAAACCGGTGCTGCAGCAACTCCTCAAGCACATTGAAGACAGTGGTGAAGCCATTGAACCCGTCACCCAAGCGTGGCTCGAGCGCATCAAGGTCTGGAAAGAGGACTATCCCCTTGTCGTGCCGCAGCCCAGTGGTGAACTCTCACCCCAAGAGGTGATTGTTGCCTTTGGCCGCCATGCGCCTGATGCCTACTACACGACTGATGTGGGTCAGCACCAGATGTGGGCAGCGCAATTCCTGAAAAATGGCCCTCGGCGTTGGATCTCCAGTGCTGGCTTGGGCACGATGGGCTTTGGCATGCCCGCAGCAATGGGGGTGAAGGTGGCACTACCCGATCAACAGGTGATCTGTATTAGTGGCGATGCCAGTTTTCAAATGAATTCCCAAGAGTTGGCCACATTGGCTCAGTACGGTATTGCTGTCAAGACGGTGATTATTAACAATTTTTGGCAGGGAATGGTGCGCCAGTGGCAGCAAGCCTTTTACGAGGAGCGTTATTCCCATTCCAATATGGCCAAGGGGATGCCCGATTTTGTGAAATTGGCGGAGGCCTACGGGGTTAAGGGGTTGCGGGTGAGCGATCGCCACGATTTGGATGCAATTGTCCAAGAGGTTTTGGCCTACGATGGCCCCGTGCTACTGGATGCCCATGTCACCCGCGATGAAAATTGCTACCCGATGGTGGCCCCCGGCAAGGCCAACTCCCAAATGCTGGGGCTGCCGGAACGGAAGGTGCTGGAAAAGGCTGCCGAATTGATCTACTGCGCCAACTGTGGGGCAAAGACAATTTCGACCCATCGCTTTTGTCCAGAGTGCGGCAGTAAGCTCTAGGGAGTTGGACAGGCTTGAGCAAACAATCGCCTTGGCAGGGGCTGGCGAAAATGGAAGCGAAGTGTATTTTGGCGGCGATCGCGCGGTTCAGGACCACGCCCCCATAACGTCTCAAAGGAGAAAAAGGACACCCCTAACCCTGATCGCAGCGCGGCTTCTACCTTAGCATCCACCAGTTCGATGGGCACAGGGTTGGTACGTAGCCCTGTAAGGACACCAACGGCGGTGGGAATTTTGGCTTGGGCGTGGAGCATCTCCGGCTGAGTCAACTGCTGTACAAAGCTGGCAAGATTGTAGCGATAGACTTGTACAATCACTTCATCGAGGAGTCCGAGGGCGACCCACTGCGGCCAATCTTGGAGAAATGTCTGGTAGGCGGTGGGCAATGTGGTCGGTGAGACGGAAAAAATGGCATTGGGAAATTCTTGTTTGACCTGCTGCCGCAACGTTTGCACAAAGGCGGTGAGTTTGTCGGCACGCCAGCGCATCCAGTCGGGATCACGGGGATTATCGGGAACGGGGTTTTGGGTTTCCTGCTGATAGAGGGCACGGGTGTAGTCATCATAGCCAAACTCCACGGGCAGGCTGAGGTGGTCATCAAACTGTACACCATCCACTGGATACTGCCGCAGCACCTCAAGGACAATACTAGTGAGAAAGGCTTGTACCTGCGGATGAAAGGGATTGAGCCACGCCACTTCCCCGGCCGCCGTTAAGCGAGTGGTTTGACCATTGACCCCCTGGGTAAGCCAGTCTGGATGGCCAAGGGCGAGTTCTGAGGTTTCTGGCACCATAAAGCCAAATTCAAACCAAGGAATGACCAAGAGATTACGGCAGTGCGCCTGCTGGGTGAGTTCTCCGAGAATGTCGTAGTCTTGGATTCCCCGCAGGACAAAGGGT
Organism: Thermosynechococcus sp. QS41; assembly: GCF_031583515.1. Lineage (NCBI taxonomy): Bacteria > Bacillati > Cyanobacteriota > Cyanophyceae > Acaryochloridales > Thermosynechococcaceae > Thermosynechococcus > Thermosynechococcus sp. QS41. The sequence continues at coordinate 653,607 of NZ_CP134181.1, read as the reverse complement.
TGGATGCCCAGATTCCTGGCCGTGGCACTGGGGAAACTGACATAGCCAGAGTTCCAAACAACGGGATAGAGAGTGTTGAAGTTCAACCGCTGTAAATCATTGAGGGTTGCCTCCAACCGCGGGCGATCGCGCAGGATCGGTAAATCATTGGTTGTCAGCCAGACGCCGCGAATCAGCGTTGAGTTTTTTGCCTGTACTGGCCAAATCGTCCAACACAAACTCCAACAGAAGAGAAAAAATAACAGCCAAACGCGACGATGCAGCATAGGTTACAACGCCAGTGGACGGAGATGTCCTGACTCTAGGAGAAAAATCTGAGTACAGACTCTGCGTAAAAATGCAGGGTCATGACTGACGATGAGACCGGGGGTGGTATCCGCCTGCAAAAACTCGATCAACGTGCCACAACTTCGCTGATCCAAAAAGGCCGTGGGTTCATCATAGAGAATCAACTGGGGCTGCATGGCTAAAATGCCCGCGATCGCCACCATGCGTTGTTCGCCGCCCGACAGTTGATGGGGCATGCGATTGGCCAAGTGACTGGTTCCTGTCTTGACCAAGGCTTGGTCAACTCGCTGCTGCACTTCTGCGGTCGGACAGCCCAAGTTTTCAGGGCCAAAGGCGACATCCTCGGCCACGGTAGCCCCAATTAACTGATCCGCTGGATGTTGCAGCACGACCCCCACCGCCGGTTGAAACTGTCCAGCCACCACTGACTGTCCCAAGCAGGTGATCGTTCCCCGCTGTGGCGCAAGAACAGCCGCACAGAGCAGCAGAAGTGTGGTTTTGCCAGAACCATTGTCCCCCATGATGCCTAGGCGATCGCTCCCCTGCACCGTGAGATCAATCCCTTGGAGTAGTGAGGGGGTTGCCCCATAGCCAAAATGGAGATCCCTGATTTCCAGCAGGGCAGTCACAGTTTAGAGCGTCAGGGCTTGGGGATTGGTTTCAATCAGTTTCGCCAAATCCTGCAGGAAAGCAGCAGCATCGGCACCATAGATCACACGGTGATCACAGGTGATATTCACCTTCATCTGCCGTTTTACCCCCAGCAGGCCATCCTCGGTGGCAACCACCGTTGGACGCGACGCCCCCACCGCCATAATGGCTCCTTGACCGGGGGTGAGAATGGCGTCGAAGAAGTCAACCCCGAACATTCCTAAATTGGAGAGACTAAAGGTACCTGTGCTGTACTCCTCAGGTTGCAGTTGCTTGGCGCGCGCCCGCTCCACCAAGTCTTTCCAAGTGCGCGAGAGGCTGTAGATGTCAATTTGATCAGCGTTCTTCAACACCGGTGTAATCAGCCCCCCTCCCGGCATCGCCACAGCCACAGCAATGTTAATGTCGCGGCGGTATTGAATCCCTTGCTCTGTGTAATAGGCATTCATGATCGGGTGTTTTTGCAGCGTCAGGGCGATCGCCTTGGCAAGGAGCGCCGTCATTGTCACCCCTTTTGACTTGATTTGCTGGTACAGCCGATCCAACGCATCCGTTGTAATCGTGTAGGCCACATGGAAGTCGGGAATGCCAAGGCTGGCCACCATATTCCGCACAACGGCATTTTGTAGCGTTGTCAGGGGCACCAGATCCTCTTTGGCGACGACCGGGGCAGTCGCAGGGGCGGCTGTGGGGACAGGGGGTGTCGCTACTGGTGTAACGGGAGTTGCAGGCGCACCAATCAAGGCTTCCACATCAGCGGCGGTAATCCGACCATTGGGGCCCGTTCCCTTGAGCGTCTGCAAATCAATTTTGTGTTCCTTGGCCAATTTGCGGGCACGGGGGGAAGCAATCACTCGCCCAGTAGTTGCAGCGACAGCACTGGTGGGAGAAGCCACTGCCACAGGAGCCGTTGCGGAGCCATTCGTGGTGGCCGCCGCGGTTGTCGTCGTCGGAGTCGCAGCACTCGTGCCGCTACCAAGGGACTTCGCCTTTGCCTCTGCTTCCGCAATTTCTGCTTCTGTTTCTGCCACAAGGCCAATGGTGGAACCGACGGGTGCCACTTCGCCAGCAGGCACGGTAATCACCGCCAAATAGCCGTCGTAGAAGGACTCCACATCCATATCGGCCTTGTCGGATTCCACAATCAGCACGGTTTCCCCTTTGGCCACCTTATCGCCGGGAGATTTCACCCAAGAGACAATTTTCCCTTCGGTCATGGTGGAGCTGAGGGCGGGCATGAACAGTTCACGAATCATAGAGGCTGCTATCCTTGGTTGGCAATCGAGAGGGAGTCAAATTCACTAAAAATGAAAGGTAAAAGTTAGAGCGTGCCGCGAATTTCTTCGATGACGCCATTGCGCAGGAGAATCTCCACCTGCATTTTTTGGATCAAGTTGTCTCCTTTAGTGACATAGAAGAAGTTATCCACCTGCCCTTGATCGACTTCCTGACCCATTTGGAGGCGCTGTACCTGATCGAGTTGCTGCAGAATCAGATTTTTTTGCTGCAACAGTTGCGCCTTTTGATTGTTGGCTTGCCCTTGAACCTCTTGAATGCGGGCATTGATTACGTCTGGCGCTTCAGTGCTTTTGCGCAGTTCCTCAATCACCTGCTGCAATTGAAAATCTAACTGCTGAATTTGGCTATCCACTTGATTTAGTTGTGTCTGAAGCTGCCTTTGGGCATCGTCTTTCCACTCGGGAGTGACGATTGCTTTCACCATAATCTGGCGCCGCAGGAGCAGTTTAGTATCCATAGGGTCTGTCATGGAGATTACTCAAACATGGCGTTAATCATATCGCGGTAGCGATCGCTCACGACATGACGACGAATTTTTAGAGTTTGGGTCAAAAGACCATTCTCTATCGTAAAGGGTTCGAGGACAAAGCGAAATGTGGCAATGCGATCATCTGGGCGATAGCCCGGGCGATTTTGCACTTCCCGCAGCAGTTCTTGGCGGTAGAGATCAATAATCACTTTGCTCTCCAGCGTCACCAGTTCACCCGTGCCCGCTGGTGCCGGTCGGTTCGGCAACTCTAGCCGGTACCCCTTGGCAGCCACCCACTGCTCCAGCGCTTCCAAATTAGGCACAATCAAGGCACCCAAGGCTTTTTGATCTTGACCCACCAGCATAATCTGGTCAATGTAGGCGCTGCGGATACAGGCATCCTCAATGGGCTGCGGTTCAATATTTTCGCCGTTGCTGAGAACAATCGTGTCCTTCTGCCGCCCCGTCAGCACCAAATCGCCATTGGGGGTGAGGTAGCCCAAGTCGCCCGTGTCAAACCAGCCCTCAGCATCCAGCACCTTGGCAGTGGCCTCCGGTTTGTTGTAGTAGCCGCGCATCACTTGTGGCCCTTTGGCCATCACCAGTCCTTTTTGGCCAAACTCAACGGGGGCTTTAGTTTCGGGATCCACAATTTTAATCGCGGTATCGGGAATGGGACGGCCGGCGGAGCCGCGTAGATTTGCCCAAGAGCGGCGAGCGGTCAGTACCACAGCCGTTTCTGTGAGGCCATAGCCCACTAGCACTTCTAGGTTGATGACTTCATAGAATGTGTCCAAATGGGGGGCAAGGGCACCGCCACCACTAATCACCTGTTTAATTTCACCGCCCGTGGCTTCACGAATTTTGCGATAGACACGCTTCTCCCCCAGTTCGTAGAGAGGCTTGAGGAAAAAGGTTTGCAGACGGGCAACCAATTTTTGCCAACCGCTGGGATGGGGGTTGGTCAGGCTGAGGCCGGTGAGCAGTCGCCGTTGCAGGACATATTGCTGGCCAACACTGAGGAAAAACTGGGCAAGACGCCGCTTTGTGGCCGGGGCATCGCGCAGTTGCTTTTGCACCCCTTCATAAAAGCCTTCCCAGATACGAGGTACGGCAATCATGTAGTGGGGCTTACACCGTTTTAAGTCATTCTTGAAGTGACGGAGGTTAGTATAGGTTTGGCTACAACCACAGGCAAAGAGAAAGTATTCGGCCACCCGTTCGTAGGCATGCCAAATGGGCAAGATACTGAGAATGCGATCGCCCACCTGCGGTTGCACAATTGCCCAGAGATTGACAATTTGACTCAGTAGCCCCCCATGGGTGACCATCACGCCCTTGGGTTGACCTGTGGTACCGGAGGTGTACATCAGCGTTGCCAAGTCATCGGGGGTAATGGCGACTGCCCGCACTGTGCCATATTGTCCTTCCGTAAAGACTTGACCAAAATTCAAGAGCCGCAGGGGAAAATGCTCAAGTTCTGGGGATTCTGCACTTAAGAGCACAACAGTTTCCACCCCTGTCTCTGCTAAACCCTCTTGAAGTTTGCGCAAGGTGGCCAAGTTTTCAATCAGCAGCAGGGTTGCGCCACTATCACGGAGAATGTAGAGAAGTTCTTGGGCCTCTGCGGTACCACTGCGCACCACATTAATGGCACCGGCCATCATACTGCCTTGATCGGCAATCAGCCAGCGGGGACTATTGTCAGCAAATAAGGCCACGCGATCGCCGGCAGCGACACCCAGCGCTTGTAGGCCAGCAGCAAAGCGTTGAATGCGTTGATAGAGTTCACTGTAGGTAATGCGCGTCGGAGGGTCTTCGTAGGGCGCATCAACAGCCACCACCTCCCCATGGCGTTGCGCTAGGAGAGGCCAAATTTCCGGCAGCGACTGGAGGGTTTTGTAGGCCAAAAAGTGATCGGGTAACGAGGCATCTTGGGGGAGGCCGCCGGGGGGAGTGTAGGTGTAGGCCGCACTGGTCATTGGTTTGGCTCCAGACGCAACACCTAGATAATAAACCCTCAATGGGACACCTCATGCAGGTTTAACAATTTCAATGTGAGATCATAAGAATCGGTTACTGAGCAAGCAGTCCTATGGTGCCCTTTGTTCTTGCCTCTGCCTCGCCGGCGCGCCGCCAACTGCTGCGACAGGTTGGCATTGATCCCATTATTCAACCCAGTCACTTTGATGAATCCGTGATTCAGGCAACTACTCCCACGGAACTGGTGCGATTACTGGCACGGTGTAAGGCAGAAACAGTGGCTCAAACCTACCCACCCCCCGCCCTCATTTTGGGCTGTGATTCTGTGCTGGTTCTAGGGGGAGAAATTTATGGTAAACCAGCCTCACCGGAGGTGGCGATCGCCCGCTGGCAACAAATGCGCAGTCAAACGGGAGAATTGCTGACAGGCCATGCCTTGATTGACTTGGCACAGGGGCGCACCTGTGTTGAGGTGGAGTCCACCCAAGTTATTTTTGCCGATATTAGCGATGCCGAAATCGCTGCCTATGTCGCTTCTGGTGAACCCCTTGCCTGTGCTGGTTGTTTTGCCCTCGATGGCCAAGGTGGTGCCTTTGTCGAGAAAATTGTCGGGACTCCTAGTAATGTCATTGGCTTGAGCTTGCCCCTACTGCGGCGGATGCTGCTGAGCTTGGGATACACCCTTGGCGATGTGCAAGGCAAGAAATGAAAAACTAGCCTAGACAAGTCTAAATGCTTAGGGTATGCTAAGAGATTGCGAGTTAAGGAACTGTCATGAACGCCCAAGAGATTATTCGCTCGATTGAAGCGGAGCAAATGAAGACTGACTTGCCCGTGATTCATGTGGGCGATCGCGTTCGGGTCGGAGTCAAAATTCAAGAAGGCGGTAAAGAGCGCGTCCAACCCTACGAAGGGGATGTGATTGCTATGCGCAACACGGGCATTAACCGCACCATTACCGTGCGCCGTGTCTTCCAAGGAGTGGGCGTTGAGCGCGTCTTTTTGCTACATTCGCCACGAATTGATAGTATAAAAGTAATCCAGCGGGGTAAAGTCCGCCGTGCCAAACTCTACTACCTGCGCAACCTCGTGGGTAAAGCCTCGCGTATCAAAGCACGGTTCGATCGCCCTCTGTAAACAGCCTTGCGTCCTTAGTTCAGTTGGTAGAACGTCGGTCTCCAAAACCGGATGTCGGGGGTTCGAGTCCTCCAGGGCGCGTTAGTTAATCTGATCTGAAGGTTTTGGTGTCTTAAAGTCCTTTGCAACAGGGATGTACTGGACTAAATGCTTGAGTATCTGGGCGACGCGGATGAGATTGCGATCGCTATCGGAAAGCAAAGTAAAGTTATGAGATAGCGCAAATTCATTGCCAATGAGTTTCACAAAAAGATAGTCATAGCCATTCGTCACCAAGCCAAAAATAGGGAGATTGCGGTCGGGACAGGCAGACATATAGGCAAGGGCTTGGGGCACAGCCCGTAAGACACTAAAGCCACTCCGTTTACCTTCAATCACGACTAGCCAGAAGTTGTCCCGAATCGTCAGCGCATCTATCCGTCCCTCTAGGCTGACTTTGCCCTCCTCACTATCAACTTCCGTTTGGATTTCTACCCATGTTTCACCGCGAATGCGATAGGGGGGGTCACACAGGCCTAATGCGTCTAGTAAGGGGGATAGCAAGATAATGTTTAGCGTTCCCTCGCTCACTTCACTTTCTTCTAAGTAGAGTAAATACCGTTGGGATAAGCGGTTTAATGCCTCTATTTCCCTATCGCTGAGCTGTGCTGTTTCCGATTGCCACTCAGGAAAAAAGTTAGGGTTGGTGGATTTAACGAGACCTAATTTGGTCTCTAAATCCCGAAAGTTGATGATTGCTCGAGCGATCGCCGTTGCAGTAGCCATTATTACCCATTAAAAACGATACCTAGCGAACTTCAGAGACGAGGGGTGTGCCGCGATCGCTCCCCTGAAATTGCAGCGCTGTTTTTGCCAGTTCCAATAATTGCAGTTCAGGGGGATAGTGCTTTTCTTGCTTGAGGCGTTGAATGTCCTGTTTCCCCAGTTGCCAGTGCAACCGTTTGGCTAGAGCCAGTAGGACATCGCCGCGATCAATGACGCCCGCCACGGCATCGGCAGGGGTTAAAACCGTAACAAAGCGTTGTTGCTGCTCCTCTAGGGTGCAAACCGTCTTGGCGAGAGAGTCTGATTCTTTGACGGTGGCGATCGCCCGCAGGGGGACGGCTAACTCTTCGACTGGCGTCACTTCCCAGCGGCTGCGCTCCACATGGTTCAAGGCTTGGGGATCCAAATAACCGCGGTAGCGACCATCGGTGGCGACAAAGTAGGCTGTGGGCTGGCGATCAGCTAGGAGGAGATAGCAATCGGCAAACTCCCGCAGAGAGAGCGTGCCCTCAATGACGCGAAAATCCCGTGTCATGGCCTCGGCAGCCGTTAGAGTGAGCAGCGTTTCTTGGAGCTGGCTGAGACGGTGGTAGAGTATCGCATTTTGCAGGGCAAACCAACCCAACAGTCCCAACCACAGGCCATTACCACTGCCAAGGAGGGTCACAAACAGCCCAAAACTAATGGCCAACCAGCCCAACAGTTGTCCCGATCGCGCCGCCCAACGCATCCCCTGAAAGCGATTGCCTGTCAATTTCCAAACGGCTGTCTTGAGCACTTGACCCCCATCGAGGGGAAGTCCCGGCAGAAGGTTAAAAACCCCCAAGACAAAGTTGATATTGGCCAGATAGAGCAACAGTTCATGGAGGGGATGATCCCCCGGCAGTACCACGGCTGCCCCTTGCAACAGGGCAAAAAGGGCAAAACTCACCAAAGGCCCCGCGATCGCCACCTGAAAAGCTTGACCGGGGGTATTGGATTCCCGTTCAATGGCCGCCATGCCGCCAAAGAGAAAGAGGGTAATCGAGCGCACCGTAATCCCTTGGGAACGTGCCACCAAGCTGTGTCCCAATTCATGGAGCAAGACTGAGGCAAACAACAGCAGGGAAACGACAAATCCCATTCCCCATGCCAGTGCTCCCCACTGCGGGTAGGTGGCTTGCCAGTCACTGCCATTGAGAAAGGTAAACAGCAGAATCACCAGAAACCACGACCGATCAATGTAGAGGGGAATGCCAAAGACACGCCCCACTTGCCAACCTTGTCCCATGCCCACCTCAGTGCATCGCGCTCTATCTCCATTATCGCCCCAGATCCTGAATACACATGATTTACAAAAATTTGCGTCTCAAAACGTGACCTTCCCATCTCTGGCCTAAAATAAAGGCAACGCTGCTAGAGGATGGTGCGATGTCTCAAGCCCCTGTACTGGTGTCTGCCAATGGCCATGTCCTAGACGTGTCCTTTGATTCCTTTTGGCAAGGGTTGCAGGAGTTTGGCTCCCATTTGCTGTGGTCATTGTGTCTCTCACTGCTCCTGAGCCTTCTCCTCAGTCTGATCAGCTACTGGCTTAGCGTGACTTTTGGGATACCCGTACTGCCCTTCTTTTTGATTGTTGTTTAACTGGTGAGGAGCTGCGTATGTGGGGTTTACTCATTACTTGGATTGTGACCAGTATTAGTTTGTTTATTGTGTCGCGCCTCTCATTTTTGGGTGTGGAAATTGATAAATTCACAACCGCGCTGTGGTCGGCGATTGTCTTCGGCTTTTTGAATGCCACGTTGGGGGCTATCCTGAAATTCTTTGCATTCCCCTTTATTTTTCTGACGTTTGGTTTGGTTGCGCTGATTATCAATGCCGCCATTTTTGCCCTTGCAGCAGCCCTTGTCGATGGCTTTAGACTACGCAATGGCTTTTGGAGCGCCTTTTTTGGCTCGACCGCCCTCAGTATTGTCAACTGGGCTTGCTTTAGTCTGCTGGGTCAGGCCGGCTTGCTCTAGGATGCCTTTCCTAGATAGCCACGAGGGGTAATCAGCCAATCATGGAAGCGGCGGGTACTGGCATTGCCGATCAGCACCAAGCTGAACATATCCACCGTTTCCGGTTTCAAGGCGCCAAGGGTGGTGAGGGTGATCTGCTCCTCAGGGCGATAGGCGGCACGCACGATCGCCACGGGTGTTTGCGGTGAACGATATTTTAAGAAAATGGCTTTGGCGTCCACCAATTGCTGCTGGCGATCGCGCGAACGCGGATTATAAAGGGCGGTCACAAAATCGGCTTCAGCCGCCGCCCGTAAGCGCTTCTCAATCACTGGCCAAGGGGTCAGGCGATCGCTGAGGCTAATGGTACAAAAGTCATGCATCAGGGGTGCCCCTAGGCGGGCAGCGGCAGCATTCACGGCACTCACCCCCGGCAACACCTCTACGGGTAAATCGCTGATACCCACTTCTGCCAATAGCTCTAGCACCAGACCCGCCATGCCATAGATGCCACAGTCCCCAGAGGAGACCACGGCGACATTGAGTCCCCACTGGGCTAGATCGATGGCATCTTTGGCGCGTTGTCGCTCTTGGGTAATGGCATAGGCAGCGACCATCTGTCCCGGTCGCCGCAGGGGGGCCAGCAACTCTAGGTAAAGCCCATAGCCCACGAGAATATCGGCGGCCAAAAGGGCAGAACGGGCTGCGAGGGTGAGTTGATCCAAGGCTCCCGGACCAGTGCCAATCAGGCTCAAGGCACCTTGGCGGGGAATGAATTCCCGTTCAGACTGGGCAATGGCGATCGTCACCGCACCGGGTTCACCCCCTTGACGGTAAATCTGCTTAGGAACAATTAAACGCCCCCCCTCACTGGCTAATACTGCTGCGGCTTCAGCCACACTGGGCGTTCCCATTTCTGCGGCGACAATGGTTGAGGGGGTGGGTACGCTAACAGGCGCCAATTCTTGAGCGGAAAACCAGCGGCTTGGCCAATGGTGCGCCGCAGCCACCTGACATAACCCCACTTCATCGGCTTTGCGATCAATACTGGCAAGGCCGGCGATCGCCAGCGGGCTTAACTCGGCTTGGGCAAGGGTATGGTCAATGGCCTGCTGGATCAGGGCTGCCGATGTTCCCCGTTCACAGCCAATGCCGAGCCACAGTACCCGTGGATGCCAAGCCACACCTGAGATCAAAGAGGAGGGCAACGCTTTTTCGGTAATCCAAACCGCATTTTCTAGGGGTGGGGTGCTGACAAACTCAAGGGGGTGATCTGAACTAAGAGCCGTGCGCCACAAAGAGCTACCGCAGGTTTGATACACTTGCAGCGGTTTTCCTTGAGCTTGTTGGCGGGCGATCGCGTTCCAGTCGCCGCTGCCTCGTTGCCACCCCAAGGCCATCCCCCACGTATCCACAGCAAAGTAGCCTTGGGCATGACTTGCTCCCGTGAGAATGGGTGTCGCACCAATGGCGGCGCTGAGCACTTGACACAGGCGATCGCCCCCAGCCCCATGACTACCTAGCAAACTCACGATCCATTGACCATCCTCAGACAGAACGCAGACCGCCGGATCCTGTCTTTTGTGGGTCAACAGGGGCGCGATTAACCGTACCACCGCGCCGCAGGCTAGGGCAAAAATCCAAGCCTGATAGTGGCACCAGTGGTTTTCGAGATGCGCGGCAAGGGGGCGATCGTAGGTTTGTACCCTAGGGTGAGTGGATGCTAAATGGCTGGGTACCCAGATGTTCAGGGGAATCCCCGTGTCAACAAGGCGTTGCAGTTGAGCCAGCCCCTGGGCAGTGGTGGCGATCGCCCCAATGGGTTGAAACTGGTCTAACCGTGGCATGAACTAGACATCAAAGCGATAGCGCACTGCGCCCGTTTCTGGGTCATTAAACACAGTGGCATACCCCAGCCGTTGGGCTTCAAAGAGCAGTTCCTCAACGGTTTGGGCATCAAAATGGGTATAAAGTGCGGCTTGGGCGGCAGAAAGGACGCCACCGTGTTCCTTAGCCACTTGCAGTAAGCGGTGCATGGGCGTCGTGGGGTTGAGGTCGGCTTGTTCCCATGCGGTCAGATAGCGCCCCCGCAGGTAGGTATTGCGGTGATCTACCATCCCCGGAATTAAAAAGAGATCAATGAATTGGCCAATGCCACAAAAGCCAAAGGTGATCAGGTATAAAAAGCCAATCATCGGCTGGCCAACATAGAAGCGTTGCAGGCCACAGAAACCCACAAAGTTCAAGCACCACAGCAAATAGGCAACCCCCACCTTGAGGAATTTTGGCTGCGTTTGCCAGCGTTGGCGATGCTTGGAAAAGGAGAGTGTTTGCCCCATGATCTCAGGAGGATTCCGCTATTTCTCATCCTAACCTAAGTTTCTGAAAACCACTGCGGGGGCTAGCGATCGCCCCCCAAGAATACGTCCTAGAAATTCGGCTGATGGCGAATCAGATTCAGAAACTCCTCACGGGTCTTTTGATCTTCACGGAAAACCCCCAGCATCGAACTGGTCACCGTCCAAGAGCCGGGTTTTTGGACACCGCGCATCACCATGCACATATGGCTGGCTTCCATGACCACAGCCACCCCCTTCGGATCGAGAACGGTTTCAATGGCTTCGGCCACTTGACGGGTCAGGCGCTCCTGCACTTGCAGTCGCCGCGCATACATTTCCACAACCCGTGCCAGTTTGCTCAGGCCGATCACCCGCTGGTTGGGGATATAGGCCACATGGGCTTTGCCAATGAAAGGCAACATGTGATGCTCACAGAGGCTAAAGAAGTTAATGTCGCGCACTAAGACCATTTCATCGTGGCCTTCATCGAAAATCGCGCCGTTGACAAGGGTTTCAAGGGATTGACTATAGCCACTGGTGAGAAATTGCATCGCTTCAGCAACCCGCTTGGGGGTTTTCAGTAACCCCTCGCGATCGGGATCCTCACCCACATTCAGCAGAATTGTGCGCACTGCGGCCATCATTTCTTCTTTGGCAACATCTGGGGGGGGTGGGTGGGGAATCGCTTCTTTGCCTTGGTGGGTGTTGCGATCGGGCAGAATTGCCGGAGTGGTCGCTTTACCGTTAATGATCGAATCAGGCATATTGAACGTTGTCATAGAAAGAGTGACAAGTGAAGGACAAAGGGAGCCTAGAGGGTTCCGCCAAGGGGCATCACCACTAGCTCTTCCACAAAAGCCGTTTGCGGCAATTGAGTCGTGTACAAAATCGTGTTAGCAACGTGTTCAGGGGTTAACATCCCCGTGCGGTCAAAGTCTCCTGCTACGTCTTCCCAAATGGGGGTATCAACGGCGCCGGGACAGATGGCAATCACGCGGATACCGTGGGCGCGTTCTTCAGCTGCCATCGTTTTGGTCAAGGCCATGAGGGCAAACTTCGAGACACAGTAGGCGCCCCAGTCGGGAAAAACTTGGCGTCCAGCAATTGAAACAACATTTACTATCGTACCGCACTGGCGGGATCGCAATTGCGGCAGTACCGCTTGCGAGCAAATGAGGGCACTGGTGAGGTTGACGTTAAGAATTTGCTGCCAGTCCGCCAAGGGTTGATCAATCAGGGGCACGGTTCTTGCCATACCGGCATTATTCACCAGTACATGGACATCGCCAACACGAGCGAGAATCTCATCAAGGCGCGATCGCAGGGGTTCAGGATCGCTAAAGTCCACGCTAAAGGTATGGGCTTCAACCCCACAGGCCACCACTTGGGCATGAACGGCAGCAAGTTTGGCGGGCGATCGCCCCAACAGCACGACATTAAACCCTGCTTGGGCAAAGGCAATGGCCGTGGCGGCCCCAATGCCACTACTGGCGCCCGTGATTAAGACTTGTTGGGTCATATCGCTTCACTAAAGACGCCCATGCGCCGAAACTTCTGATAGCGCAACTCCCGCCGTTCACTACTGCTGAGGGCTTGCACTGCCGCCAAATTTCGCAGGAGAGCCGCCTTGAGATTTTCCGCCGCTTCTACAGGGTTGCTATGGGCAGCGCCGACAGGCTCGGGCACAATTTCATCAATAATCCCCAGCTTCAGCAGATCGCGGGCGGTGATTTTCAGGGCTTCCGCCGCTTGGGGCGCTTTTTGGGCATCGCGCCAGAGAATCGCCGCACAGGCTTCTGGGGGCGCCACACTATAGACGGCGTGCTCAAACATCAGCAGGCGATCGCCGACACCAATGGCCAAGGCTCCCCCTGAGCCACCTTCACCAATCACGGTACAGATGATCGGCACCTCAAAGCGAAACATCTCCCGCAGATTGTAGGCAATCGCTTCCCCTTGGCCAAACTTCTCCGCCTCTACCCCAGCCCAAGCCGCTGGTGTATCAATAAAGGTGAGGATGGGCATCTGAAAACGGTTCGCGTGCTCCATCAGACGCAGGGCTTTGCGATAGCCCCCCGGTGAGGCCATACCAAAATTGCGAGCCACATTATCCTTGGTGTCGCGACCCTTTTGCTGCCCCAGCATCACGACGGGTTGACCATTGAGGCGACCAATACCACCGACAATCGCTGGATCATCGCTGCCTCGGCGATCGCCATGGAGTTCAATCCACTCTTCGCTAATGGCTTGGATGTAATCCAGCGTGCTGGGACGGCGCGGATGACGAGCCACCTGCAGGGTTTGCCCCGGCGTCAGCTTACTGAAAATTTCATAGCGCAGCTGCTTGGCGCGCTCTTCCAATTCACGGATTTGCTCCGAGACATCAACGCCAAACTCCGAGGACTTATCCCGCACCTGCTGAATTTGGGCTTCTAGCTCCACAAGGGGCTTTTCAAACTCCAACAGAAGCGTGCGACGTTCGTTTGCCATAGGCGATTGGGTTCCTTTTGGTTTTACTGAGGGTTCAACAGTAGGGGCTGAAATCCGTGTTTACGGGAGACCTCACCAATTTGCTGCATCTTTTCCACCGTGATTTGATTGCGCCCCCAAGAGAAATTGGTGTGCCAGCCCTCAAACTCCAAAAGCATGGCTTCCGCAAAACAGGCAAACATCTGCCGTGAGGGCACATCCATATTCACAATTTCCATAATTTTCCAGTCAATATCGAGGGCGTGCTCGACAATGCCACCATTGAGAACATGGATCTGCGGGTGCTGAATTTTAGTGCCCATATTTTTGGGGTAGCCGCCATCAATCATCAGCGAGGGGCGTTTTAACTGCTCAACGCTCAGCTCGACGCCCTTGGGCATACTGGCCACCCAAACCACAATATCGGCAAGGGGCAGGGCATCCATTAAGTCTAGAATTTTCCCCCGTCCCAATTCCGCCTGTAGATCTAGCAGGCGATCGCGATTTCGTGCCACCAGTAAGAGATCCTGCACATCCAAGCAGGTATTCAACCAACGGCAGACGGCACTGCCAATATCCCCAGTAGCCCCACAGACAGCCACAGTTGCCTGACGCAAATCAATCCCCACTTGGGGCGCCGCCTGCTCAATTTGTTGGCAGATGATATAGGCGGTGTGGGTATTCCCCGTGGTAAAGCGGCGAAAGTCTAGCTCGATATTGCGAACGTGGGACATTTTCTCCAGATCAAAGTTCTCAAAGATGATCGAGGAGAAGCCCCCCAGCGCCGTAATGTCAATATCATGCTTTTGGGCATGGGCCATGGCGTTAATGATTTTGCGAGTCGCCGCCTTCACCCGCTGGTTGGCCAGCATTTCCGGTAAGAAGCAGGACTCGACGTATTTGCCATAGATAGTTTTGCCCGTGACGCTTGTCACCGTAATCTCATCGACGATCTGCGGCGGTGCCATACACCAAAATTCCAAGCCTTGATCGGCGTATTCGGGATAGCCTAACTGGTGGGCAACGGCTTGGGCGTGCTCCAGATTCGTCAGATGACCAATTAATCCAAACATACAAGCGTGCGGTGACTAAAATGTAACGATATGTTAAGCCACCCTTATGCCGCAGTTAGGCCATAAACCGACATCTTCATAATTTCGCGGGTGGTAAAGCCGATATTTTCTAGGGCACCACTGTACTGAATCATGAAGTCTTCCACAAGGGCGTCTTTTTCCATGCCAAGCACTTTGGCATCTGCTTCCACTTGGTTGAGCATTTTCCAGACCAAGGGCAGGTTGGCGCGATTGGCTTCTTCAACTTCCGCTTTGACGCTCTCAAAGTTTTCCTTTAACCAGATTTCGCCAAAGTTGAGGTGGCTGTACTCATCTTTGACCACACCCTCAGTAATTTTGCGGGCAAAGGGATCTGCCATCGGGATGTAGATGTTGTAGGCGGCGATCGCGAAGCACTCGATGATTAAAGCTTGAATCAGTAAGCAAGTCGCAATTTTCCCCTCTGCGAGTGCCGCTTGAAAGTTACCGTGCAGTTTTTCAAAGAAGGCCTTGGCAAATTCCATATCTGGGGTCACGCTCAGGTTGCGACCACAGGCCTCAAACCCCTTTCTGTGGCGGGCTTCCATCTTGGCAAGGCGGGTGAGTTCTTCTTGGTGCTCGGGCAGCAGCTTGGCTAGGTCAATGTAATTGTCGTGAGCTTCCTGTTCACCTTCAATGACAATGGCGTTGATGCGGCTGTAGGCATCCTTGTAGCGATCGCTATGGTAGTCCAACTCAGGGGTAGCGGTAGCCGTTGTCATTGCGAACTCTCCTAAACACAAATTTATTAGAAGTTATGAGGTAGCAGGGCTTCCGTTATCATAGCGCAGCAGCGATCCCCTGACGAGGGGCAGCGTGCCAGAGATTTTCGAGTTCCTGAATAGGCGAATCTCTATGCACCGATAGCACTAGAAACTGCCCATATTGCTTGGGGGTGGCACTTCTGGCAACAGCTGAGGGGGAGGAGCGACCGACTGAATAGGGCCATTGTAGTCAATGCGAATCATCGGATTGCTGGGGTCGGGGTTGACCGTGACAATACTTTCAATAGTTGGTGGTTCCGCAGGTGCCCCCCCTAGAAAGCGAAAGGTAAACGTACCATCACCATTGTCCACGTAGGGAGATTGACTCGCAGGCCCAAACATGGAGGCTTCAGCGCGGTAGCGACTCAACCCGCCATTCGCCCGCTCTGCTGCCTGTCGTGCCCAATTCCGTGCCCGCTGGAGGACTGGATTATCTACCCCAAAGGGATTAAAGTTTTCCCGTGGTGGTGGCTCTGTCTGTGCCAGCACTGGACTGATACCTGTCAACGCGCACGCTAGAATCAGGCTGAATGTCATGGGGTGAAAGGACATCAACGCAAACTCCCACTCCTAAACTTTGCTTTGGCAGTCATGCCCTTAAGTGACGAGCAACTGAATCTTTCAGTTCCAAACCCAATATGAACCTTGTCCTAAAATAGGGGATCCATAAAGGGGAGGCAATCCTCTTCCATAGTGCCCCTCAGGTTTTTGGCTGCGTGCCAGCCTTGGGAAAAGAGCCGTAGTAGAGAAGTCCGTAATAGACGGACGCCCCGCCCCTATTGATACAATGGGTAAAGTGATAGGCTAAAACGATTGCACGAGTTAAACGCACTGCGGTGCGCAATCCACAGTCTAGAGGGCATAACCTGAGTCAACCTATGAGTGATGAAACCGTAACCAACCCCGCTGCTGAAGCCCAAGAAGGCGAAATTACCCCCGATGTCGTTGAGAATCATGCAGAGGCCACCACGAGCGAAGAGGGTCAAGCATCTGAGGCGACCTCTACGGATACTCCTGCGGATGCAGCGGACTTGCTAGAGAAAATTGCTGCCCTTGAAGCTGCCAAGGCTAGTCTTTCGCAGGTGGTGGAGGAGCGCAATAGCCAATATATGCGCCTTGCCGCTGACTTTGAAAACTTCCGCAAACGCACCCAGCGAGAAAAAGAGGAACTAGAGCTACAGATTAAGTGCAGCGTCATTGCTGATTTACTGCCGGTGGTGGATAGCTTTGAGCTAGCCCGCACCCACATTCAAACCGAAACAGAGGCGGAAGAAAAAATTCACCGCAGCTATCAGGGGGTTTACAAGCAACTGGTGGAATGCCTTAAGCGCATTGGTGTTTCAGCCATGCAGGCCAAGGGTAAGCCCTTTGATCCCAATCTCCACGAGGCGGTGCTGCGCGAAGCCACCAATGAACACCCCGAAGGCACAGTCATTGAAGAATTAAAGCGGGGGTATATGCTGGGCGATCGCGTGTTGCGCCATGCCATGGTCAAAGTGGCCGCTCCTCCTGAAGAGGGTAGTGCCAGTGACACGAATCCCACCAATGATGTGACGGACGTATAGGGGCACTTCAAGGGAATGCCACGCCGCTACTACATCACCACCTTTGGCTGCCAAATGAACAAGGCCGACTCCGAGCGCATGGCCGGGGTCTTAGAAGCAATGGGCTTAGAACCGGTGGCCGAGCCGGATGAGGCCGATGTCTTGCTCTACAACACCTGCACGATTCGCGACAACGCCGAGCAGAAACTCTATTCTTACCTAGGGCGGCAAGCCAAGCGCAAGCATCAAGACCCCAACCTAACGCTGATTGTGGCCGGTTGTGTGGCTCAACAGGAGGGGGAACAATTGCTGCGGCGAGTGCCTGAAGTGGATCTGGTGATGGGGCCGCAGTATGCCAATCGCCTTGGCGAGCTGCTGGAGCAGGTGTGGAATGGCAGCCAAGTGGTGGCAACGGAGCCACTGCACATTGTTGAGGACATTACCAAACCCCGCCGCGATAGTACGGTCACTGCTTGGGTCAATGTGATCTATGGCTGTAATGAACGCTGTACCTACTGTGTGGTGCCGGGGGTACGGGGGCAAGAGCAATCCCGCCGCCCCGAGGCAATCCGCGCTGAAATTGAGGAACTGGCGGCTCAAGGCTACAAGGAAGTGACGCTCCTTGGGCAAAATATTGATGCCTACGGTCGCGATTTGCCGGGAATTACCCCAGAGGGGCGACGACAGCACACGTTTACGGATCTGCTCTATTACATCCACGATGTGGCCGGCATTGAGCGGATTCGCTTTGCCACCAGCCATCCCCGTTATTTTACAGAACGCTTGATTCGAGCCTGTGCCGAACTGCCCAAGGTGTGTAAGCATTTCCACATTCCCTTTCAGTCGGGAGATAATGAGATTCTTAGGGCAATGGCACGGGGCTATACTCGCGAGCGTTACCTACAAATCATTGAAACGATTCGCCGCTATATGCCGGATGCCGCCATTAGTGCCGATGCCATTGTCGGCTTTCCCGGCGAAACAGAAGCCCAATTCCAACGCACCCTGGATCTGGTGGCGGAGGTGGGCTTTGACCAACTGAATACGGCAGCCTATTCACCGCGCCCGAATACGCCAGCAGCCACCTGGGACAATCAAGTACCGGAAGAGATTAAAGAAGATCGTCTGCAACGGCTGAATCATTTAGTGGCCACGATCGCCAGCGATCGCTCCCAACGCTATCTTGGACGGGAAGAGGTGGTGCTGGTGGAGGGGGTCAATCCCAAGGATCCGCAACAAGTCTATGGCCGCACGGATGGCAACCGCCTCACGTACCTGCCCGGCGATATTGAGACCCTACGGGGACAACTGGTGCGGGTCCGCATTACCGAGGCGCGAGCCTTTAGCCTCAGTGGCATGCCTCTTACAGCTCATTCCTTGGTTGGCTGATTTAGGGGGGGCTAGATCGCACAAATCACTTCATCGCGGCAGAGGGTGGGATCCACGTAGGGCAGCATCGGCTTATCGCCAACGTAAATTCCTAGGCCTTGAGCCGTGCGAATTAAAAAGCTATTGGGATCCACATGGCGTGGGCATTGAGCCACCACATCGGCAATGGGAACAGTGACCACCTGTCCTGCCTGCCAGGCTACCATGCGATCAAATGTCCCTTGAGCGGCTAAATCCACAGCGGTATGGCCCATGCCCGCTGCCAACAGCCGATCCATGGCCATGGGGGCACCCCCCCGCTGAATATGCCCCAACACCGAAACCCGCAGCTCAATGGGGATGGGACTGTGCTGGGCAATTTTATCGGCAATGTACTGACCAATACTGCAATGGCGGCGCTGGTGGGCGTCCTGCTCCAGTTCTTTGACACCCTCGGCAACGACGATGAGGGCAAACTTACGTCCCCAGCGATCGCGCAACTTTTGCAGATGCTGGCAAATGCCTTCAATGGAGTAAGGAATTTCTGGGATGAGGATCATATCGGCACCCCCAGCAATCCCCGAATACAGAGCCAAGTGACCGGCAGTGCGCCCCATCACTTCCACCACAAAGACGCGATCATGGCTAGCGGCGGTGGAGGTAATCCGACTCAGGGCTTCCACCACAATGTTGACGGCGGTATCAAAGCCAAGGGCGCGATCGGTCAAGGCGACATCGTTATCAATGGTTTTCGGCACGGCAAGGAAATTCCAGTTTCCCTTTTGCGCCAGTTGATGCAAAATTTTCAGGCTGCCATCGCCACAAATGGCAATAAGAGCATCCAAGCCCAATTCATAGTACCCAGCAATGACTTCATCGGCATGGCCAAGGGTATCGCCCTTATTAATTGCTCCGAGAATGGTTCCCCCCATGTTGAGCAGTACATCCATTCCCCCGAGACCCTCGGCATTGAGGGGGATCGCCTTCCGCTCAATTAACCCCTGAGTGGCGTGGAGAATGCCAAGCACCTCCCAACCGTAACTTAAGGTAGCATGGGCAACAATAGCACGGATGGCCGTATTTAGACCCGGGCAATCTCCGCCACTCGTAAACACACCAAGTCGTTTGCGGCTGGTACTCATGAATCCTTGCTCCCTATGTGAACGGTTATGGCCTCAAAGCCTGCCTCTGCGCCTAACAACGACACCGTCAACATCCTAGCGAAGGTCAATCGCCCTTGACTGCTTGAGTTAAGAGCTTGCAACATCCTTAGGAATCGTTGAATTTTGCGGCGGGGAATATCTGATTAGGGGGATCGCTTAGACTAGTGATCTATGGAAATTCCTCGCCTACACCCCGATACGATTGAGGCGGTGCGCCAAGCGGTCAACATTGTCGATGTGGTGGCCGAGCACGTTGTCCTACGCAAGCGTGGGCAAGAATACGTGGGTTGTTGTCCTTTTCATGAGGAGAAAACCCCCAGTTTTACGGTGAGTCCCCTGAAGGGCTTTTATTACTGTTTTGGCTGTGGGGCGGGCGGCAATGCCATTAAGTTCCTGATGGAACTGCAAAAACGCTCCTTTGCCGAGGTGGTACTCGACCTTGCCCAACGCCATCAGATTCCAGTGCGCACCCTCGATAGTGAGCAAAAACACGCTCTACAAGCGCGGCTCTCCCTTCAAGAGCAACTCTACGAGATTCTGGCGATCGCCACCAGTTTCTATGAACATGCCCTGCGGCAACCCATTGGCCAAGCCGCCCAAGACTATTTGCAGCGGCAACGCCATCTGCGAGAGGAGACGATTCAGCAATTTCGCTTGGGCTATGCCCCTGCGGGTTGGCAAGTGCTCTACACCTACCTTGTGGAGCAAAAAGGGTATCCCCCTCAGCTGGTAGAACAGGCCGGTTTGATTATCCCTCGGCAGACAGGGGACGGCTACTATGACCGCTTTCGCGATCGCCTGATGATCCCGATTATGGATGCCCAAGGACGGGTGGTGGGGTTTGGCGGTCGTACCCTCAGCAACGAAGAGCCAAAGTATCTCAACTCCCCAGAAACCCCGATTTTTAACAAGGGTCAGTTGCTCTTTGGGCTGGATAAGGCGCGGCAGGCGATCGCCCGCAAAGATCAAGCAATTGTTGTCGAGGGTTACTTTGACGTGATGGCGCTGCACCAAGCGGGGTTTTCCCAAGCGGTGGCCAGTCTAGGAACGGCCCTCAGCCAAGCTCAAATTAAATTACTGCTGCGCTACACCGAGTCGAAGCAAATTATTCTCAACTTTGATGCCGACCCAGCGGGAGAACGGGCGGCCGATCGCGCCATTGGTGAGGCTGCCGATTTGGCCTATCGGGGTGATCTGCAACTGCGAATTCTCACATTACCAGCGGGCAAAGATGCGGCTGACTTTTTCAGCGCGGGTGAAGCACAGCGGGAGCACTACCAAGCTCTCTTGGATCAAGCGCCCCTGTGGCTGGATTGGCAAATGCAAACCATTGTGCAGCAGTACGATCTCAAGCAAAGTGATCAATTTCAGCAGGCGAGCCAAGCCCTGAGCCAACTGTTGGGAAAACTGCCCAATGCCACACTGCGCAGCCACTACATTCACCACTGTGCTGAGCTATTGGGAGGCCATGATAGTCGCTTCGTTCTCCGTTTAGAAGAATCCCTGCGGCAACAGGTGCGGGGTCAACGTTGGCAGGGGCGATCGCAAAAATGGCAACGTCCGGCGGACTATAACCTCCGTCAAGCGGCGGAAGAACAACTGCTGCGCCTCTACCTCCACTGCGGCGACTATCGTCCCCTGATTCGCCAAGCCCTGCAAGCGCGGGACATTGAATTTAGCCTCTCCCACCATCGTTGGCTGTGGCGGCAGATCTTGGCCATTGAAGAAGCGTACTGTGCCGGTCTGCCAGCGCCCGATGATCCCTATACCACTGAGTGGCCCCTTCATTCGCCCACGGAAACAGGAACCCAACTCACGGATTTAGATTTGGTCACGCACCTTTTTGATCGCCTCGATGAGGCGGAGGAGGCCGCCCTCATTACTCCACTACTCCATTTGGATGAAACGACTGCCGTGAGTCTGGATCGTCCTGAACTCGTGATCCAAGCAGCGGCAGCAGCCCTTGAGCGCATTGCTGTTGAAAAGCGATGTCGCTATATTCTCCGGGCTTGGCAGGAAACTGTCGCGCTGATTTTAAGTGAATCCCTTGCCAGCGAAGCCCTGCGCCAGTATTTGGATCGCCTACTCACCGACAACGAACCTGCGATTGAGGACATCCCCGGTGTGGCGCCAGAGCGACTGCAAGTGCTTGCCCAACTGCGCCGTGACTACTACCAGCATCGCCAATACCTGCAGCAATTGGATCAGCAGCGCTGTCCGCCGTTGGCCGCAATTCGCAGCTATACCTAGGTCTAGTTCTGGCGCTGTTCAATACTGAGCCCCTTCATCGCTCCCCAAAATTGTTTCTGAAGGTTTTGAGCCGGTTGAGCCTTGGGGAAAAAGCTCGACTATTCTTCACTCAATCTTTGTAGCCGCTGGCGATCGCAGATGGTAATCTCATTGCCCTCTACCTTCAGAATGCCTTGGGTATTCAGGTCGTAAAACGCCCGCGACAGCGTTGCAGGAATAGTGCCTAGCAAAGCGGCCAGCTCTGTTTTTTTCAAATCTAGGGTAATACTATCTGGGCGATCGCTAGTGGCCAATCGTTGCAACAAATAGGCTGCTAGGCGTTGGGGCACCTGTCTAAAGGAAAGGTCTTCTATAAGACTCACCAAATGACGCAGATGCCTAGCAAAGCTAGCTAGCAAACGAACAGTTAGATCCGCATCTTGGTGGAGCAAATTCAAAAAGGCGAACCGCGGCAGAAAGATCAGTTCAACGTATTCAATTGCTTCTGCCGAGGCAGGATAGGGCTGGTTATCGAAGGCCACCACCTCCGCAAAGCTGTCGCCCGGTTCAAAGATATTTAGGATTTGCTCCTTCCCTGCCGCTGAGAGATTAAAGACCTTGACCCGCCCGGTTTTCACAACAAAAAACCCCGCAGCGGCATCGCCTTTTCTAAAAATGATTTGCTGCCGTTGCCAAGTCTGTAACTGTGCAATTGCAACCAACCGCCCTAGCTGGGGTGGCGAAAGCTCACTAAACATTGGTGACTGGCGCAGACATTCCTCAATACCCGCTTTCATGACCCACCGTAAAAGTTAAATATTTCTCAAGGTTCCTTTTGACCTAAGTCAAGGCGCTACCCCCCAAGCCGCAGCTACCTTAAGTCTCAATAGCTGCCGAGAGGAAGTGTCTATGGCAAACGTCCCCTTCAATATTACTCAAGCAGCTCACCTAGAGCGAGGGTGGCACTTGCGGCTGCCCGCTTGGTTAGTGCTAGTCTGTGTCATTACCTTTAGTGTGCTGCTGACAGCAGGCGCCGTTATTTACCGGCATGCCCCGCCGATACCGACAACGATTGTCTCGCCCCAACAGGAGGTGCTTTTTAGCCGTGAGAACATACAGCGAGGTCAAGAACTGTATTTGGCACGGGGCGGCCAGCACATTGGCAGCATCTGGGGTCATGGCAGTTATCTGGCTCCAGACTGGACAGCGGATGTGCTGCACCGCTGGGGTCTAGCCACGGCTGGAATTCTCTACCGCGGCGATGCGAGCTTTAGCCAAGCAGATTGGGAGGCACTCTCTGCCTCTGAGCGGGCTCAACTACAGGTGCAAGTGCAAGAGCAATTTAAGCCCAACCGTTACAATCCTGAAACAGGAGTGCTGACGCTCACCCGTGCTCAAGCCCAAGGACTGCGCCACGTCTTTGAGCAGTACAAAACACTGCTATCCCAAGGTGCTGCGGCGCACTCTATTCCGCGCAACTGGTTTACTGATCCCGCGCAAATCCGCGATGTGACTGCTTTTTTTGCCTGGACCGCTTGGGCAGCAGTCGCCACTCGTCCTTTGGCGCCCTTTTCCTACACGGCGAATTTTCCCCATGATCCACTGGTGGGCAACCAACCCCCAGGGCAGTTTGTCATTTGGTCGATTGTCTCAGTCGTTGTGTTAATTGCTGCGATCGCCGGCTTTCTCGTTGTCTATCTGCTCCAAGGGGAGGATGCGGTTCAAGCGGTAACAGAACGCCCCGCCATCCGCCT
This sequence comes from Thermosynechococcus sp. QS41, assembly GCF_031583515.1. Classification (NCBI taxonomy): domain Bacteria; kingdom Bacillati; phylum Cyanobacteriota; class Cyanophyceae; order Acaryochloridales; family Thermosynechococcaceae; genus Thermosynechococcus; species Thermosynechococcus sp. QS41. Next base: position 630,315 of record NZ_CP134181.1, on the reverse strand, counting down.
TGCCACCCCCAGCCAAAAAGTGACTACCCTTTTCTTTGGGGTGGCCATGGGTCTGTTTCTCCTGCAGATCCTCATGGGCATGGTTACTGCCCACTATGCCGTGGAAGGGGATGGATTTTATGGTGTGCCGATTCAGCAGTATCTCCCCTACGCTGCCTCACGGACATGGCACCTGCAACTGGCGGTCTTTTGGATTGCCACCTGTTGGCTGGCGGCCGGTCTATACTTTGGCCCTCGCTTTGCGCGCCATGAACCGAAGTTTCAGGCTTGGGGAAACATGGGGCTTCTGATTGCCCTCACCGTAGTGGTTCTTGGTTCCCTTGGGGGAGCTTGGGCAGCCGTTCAGGGCTATCTGGGTGCCCGGAGTTTTTGGTTGGGCCATCAGGGCTATGAGTATGTGGAGCTAGGGCGACTTTGGCAACTCTTGCTGATTGGTGGCATGGTATTTTGGTTATGGTTGATGTTTCGGGCGCTGCGACCTGCCCTTCAGGCAGAAGGGAGCAAGACAGGCCTCAACCACTTTTTCCTTTACAGCGCCATTACCATTCCCCTCTTTTATGGGGCAGGGCTGATGTACACCAACCATACCCCTCTCAGTGTGGCCGAGTATTGGCGCTGGTGGGTGGTTCATCTGTGGGTAGAGGGCTTCTTTGAGGTCTTTGCCACGGTGGCGATCGCCTACTTGTGCAGTGAACTGGGATTCCTAAGGCGCTCCGCAGCTTTGCGGGCCACCTACTTGACCACCATTCTCTACCTCGGCAGTGGTGTCATTGGCACACTCCATCACCTCTATTTTGCGGGTACACCGGTTTTGATCACTGCTTTGGGCGCTGTGGCCTCAGCGTTGGAAGTGGTTCCCTTGACCCTGATTGGGTTTGAGGTTCTGAAGTCGCTGCAGCTTTCCCAAGAAGCCCAAGGGTTCTATCGGCTACCCCTGCGATTTTTCATTGCTACCTGCTTTTGGAATTTGCTGGGGGCAGGGGTCTTTGGTTTTCTAATCAATCCACCGATAGTTCTCTACTATTCCCAAGGACTGAATACGACGCCAATTCATGCCCATGCCGCCCTCTACGGCGTATACGGCTCGCTGGCGATCGCCTTAATGCTCTTTGTTTTGCGGGAAATCACCCCGGAAACTGCTTGGGATGAAAAGACCTTCAACTGGGCATTTTGGTGGCTCAACGGTGGCTTGGTGGGCATGCTGGTGCTCGGTCTGATTCCCAATGGCTTCTATCAGCTGGTGCAATCCATTAACCACGGTACTTGGTATGCCCGCAGTGGAGCCGTCATTCACTCCCCCTGGATGGAATGGACCGTCTGGCTGCGGATTCCTGGGGATGTCATCTTTGCCGTTGGTGCCGGACTGCTCATCTATGGCGTAGGACGCGCCCTCTGGGGGATTTGGCGGCAGCCCACTGTTGCGGTCTCCCTCGACCTTACCCGCTAGATTCTCTCTCCACCTTGCATTTGGAGGTCTGACCATGACATCTTTACAACTGACGGATACGGTGGGTGCCCTTGTGCGGGATTACCCTTCCTTAGCGGCCTTGTTTGAGACGGCAGAGATTGATTACTGCTGTGGCGGTCGGCAAACCCTTGCTGAAGCCTGTGCCCAGCGGGGCATCGATGCCCAAACCTTCCTTAAGGAGCTAGAAGTTGCCATAGAAACTGCTCCTGAGCCGGCGATCGCTGACCTTTCACTGACCGCCCTCGTTGACCACATTGAAACAGTGCACCATGCCTACTTGCAGCGGGAACTTCCCCGTCTCGAGGCGCAGGCGGAGAAGGTGGCGGCCGTTCACGGCTCGCGGGATGCCCGTCTCCAGCAACTGCACGCAACCGTCGTGGCCTTGGCCGCAGAGCTAAAAACCCACCTCCAAAAAGAGGAGCAAGTTCTGTTCCCCAGGCTGCGGCAGTTGGAGAAAAACTATGATCAGGCAGTCAATGTCTTGATCCCAGCTGCGATTGATTGTATGCAACGGGAGCATGCAGAGACGGGCGTAGCCCTCACCCAGTTGCGGCGCCTGAGCGATGGTTTTACGCCGCCTGAGTGGGCCTGCAATACGTACCGCGTGCTTTTGGCAGGGCTGTTGAGCCTTGAGAAAGACTTGCACCAGCATATCCACAAGGAAAACAATCTCCTGTTTCCCAAGGCGATCGCCCTCCTTGAAGCCAAGCGTCTAGCCTGTGCGTCGTGATGTTATTCAAACTCCTGGTGATTCTCCATACCCTCGGCGCAACTGTATGGGTGGGCGGGCACCTTATTCTTGCCCTAACCGTTCTGCCCAAGGCCCTCAGGCAGCAGGATGCAACGCCCATCCAGCAGTTTGAGCAGCCTTTTGAAAGGTTGGGTCTGGGGGCATTATTGCTGCAGGTGCTGACGGGTATTGCCCTAACCCTCATTTATTTTCCCGGCGGGGTGGGATTTTGGCCACCGCAGTCTGTGGTCTCCCAATATGTTCTCGTGAAGTTGGGACTGTTGCTGGCAACCCTTGCCCTCGCTGTACAGGCTCGGTGGTTCATTTTGCCCAAGCTGACAGCAGAAACACTGCCCCGGCTGGGGTTTCACATTATGGGGGTCACAGTTCTGGCTGTTCTGTTGACTATTTTTGGTGTTGGTATTCGTCTAGGGGGATTGGTTTAGTGGAGGATGCAATTATGACCATTTCAGAGCCATCAGCGGTTGCGGAAACTGCATCAGCAGCAAGGAGGGGAACACCTTGGTACGTGCCCACCTTCTCCCCAGAACATGGGGTTTATGTGATGTTGATTGTGGCGTTTCTCACGGGGGCAGCAGCAGCGCAGCACTGGAGTTGGAGAACCACGCTGGCTCTGGTGACTGCCTTTAGTGCCTTTCAGGCGGAGCATCCCTTAACACTACAAATCAAGCAGCGGCGAAGTTGGAAACCCCGTTGCCTGATGTGGGGAGGCGTCTATAGTGCCCTTGCCCTTGGCATTGCTTTTTATCTTTACCTTGAGGTGCCACGCTTACTTTGGATTTACCTAGGGGCGATCGCCATTTTTATGATTGATAGTATTGCCGTAGTTTATCGTCAACGCAAAGCCATCTGGAACGAGTTACTCACCTTTGCAGGGGTCTGCTTGGTGGCTCCCCTAACGGAGATGGCCACCACTGAAGAGGTCTCTTTCCTGTCTGTTGGATTATGGCTGTTGAATACCCTTTTCTTTGGCAGTGCGATTTTTGCTGTGAAGCTGCGTAAGCACAAAACCGCCTTTTGGCTCCCTGGTTTGATTTATCACAGTGTTGCCGCTCTCCTCATTGGTCTTTTGTGGTGGCTAGGGTGGTTGCCCCCCTTGGCAGCGGCGGCCTTTGCCATTGCACTGCTCAAGTTTGGCCTCATTGTTTGGCAAGCCAACTGGTACAGAAACACAGCCATAAAAAACGTTGCCTTGCTGGAAACAGGCTCAGCATTTTTATTTCTCAGCCTGATCCTTGCGGCGCTGTTGCCTGCCCATTTGCCTCGACCTTAGCTTTTTTAGCGGTTTTGGCCCAATGCGCCGCCCTTCAGGAGGGGGAGGATTCAAAGCTGTGGAGAGCCTCAGGGGTGCCAACGATCCCCAAAGCTGTAGCCCTTAATGGGAGTAGGAACTACTGTCCGAGGTAAGCGGTCAGAACCTCAGGATTGGTTTGAATCTCAGTGGGGGAACCATCAGCCAGATTTTTCCCCTCTGCTAAGACCCAGATGTGCTGACACAGGGACATGACCACGTCCATATTGTGTTCAATAATCAAAAATGTCACGCCCTGTTGGTTCCACCGCACAATGTGCTCACAAATTTGATGGATCAAGGTGGGGTTAACACCTGCTGCTGGCTCATCGAGGAGCACCATGCGGGGATGGTGCATCATCACCCGTGCCATTTCGAGCAGTTTGCGTTGTCCTCCCGACAAGGCGCCAGCGTAGTCATGGGCCTTAGCGGTTAACCCCACAGACTCCAAAATCTCCCACGCCCGTTGCCGCAGCTTTTGTTCCTCTTGACGAATGCGCAGTGGTTGTAGCCAACTATTCCAGAATTTCTCCCCTGTTTGCAGCGGCGCGGCCAAGAGCATATTTTCGAGAACCGAGAGGCGCGAGAGCACACGGGGCACTTGGAATGTTCGCAGGAGTCCTTGGAGAGCAACTTGGTGGGCGGGCAAATGGCTAATCGGGACGCCGTCAAAGATCACGCGGCCTTGATCGGGGATGAGGAAGTTGCACAACAGGTTGAATAGGGTGGTTTTGCCCGCACCATTGGGGCCAATGAGACCGGTGATGCTGCCGCGGGCAACCCGAATTTCCACATGATCGACAGCGCGAATACCACCAAAACTTTTGCACAGCCCCGTGGCCACTAGGAGATCCGAAGGCAAGACTTGACTGACACCGCTAGAGACGGGCGCAAGAGAAGATTCATCGACCAAGGCTGAGTTCCTCCTTTTTGCCCAAAATACCTTGGGGTCGCCACATCATCAAGATAATGAGGACAAGGCCAATGAGCATCATCCGCAAGGCCTCTAGGCGACCGCCATCAAGGGGAATAAAGCGGGTCAGGGCAGTGTAGGCCCAAAAGAGGGCAGCGCCGAGGAGGGTACCCATGTTATTGCCTGCGCCCCCCAAAACCACAATGGTCCACGCCTGAAATGTAATCAGGGATACAAAGCCGTCGGGGTTAATAAAGGTCAGCTGCCACGCATAAAACGACCCGGCCACCGCCGCGATCGCCCCCCCCAGAAGGAAGGATTGCATTTTGTAGGCAAAGACATTTTTACCCAAGGCCTTGGCCACTTCTTCATCCTCACGGATGGCTTTGAGCACCCGTCCCCAAGGAGAACGGATCAAACGCTCCAACTGCCACACCACCAAAGCAAGCACCAATACCAGCAGCCACAACAACCCAGCGCGGTAGCTAAAGGCCCACAGACCAAGGGTCAGGGCTTTGACCACCAGACCCACCAAAGCAGCGGCCAAGGTATTCAGGGCAATGGGAACCACGGCTCGTTTTTCTGGATGGCAATAATAGCTCACAAGGGCGATCGCCCCACCCAGCGTCACCAGTGTCAACCCAAGAGGAAAAATGGCCATCCCCCGGCCTAAGCTCAAGGGGAGCAACGTGGCCCAAAGGCTGAGGGTACCGGCAATGAATAAAGCTGCATAGCTAGGCAGTAACCAGCGGGGGTGCGATCGCCCATACTGCCGCTGTAGCCATTGCCACCACTGCCCTGCAGCCGCCCCCACCACAGCCCAAAAAAGAGCAATCATCCCCAGTTTGGTCGGCAGATTGGGATTGAACTGAGCAAGGGGCAGCGGAAACCCATACACCCCCCGACCGCCTCGGGTTAGCCAATCCTCATTGAGGGCAATCAAGCGGACAATTTCCGCCATGCCGATCGTCACAATTGCGAGGTAATCTTCCCGCAGCCGCAGCGTCGCAATCCCCATTAAAAAGCCCAGTCCCATCGCCAGCACCACGCCAGCAAGGACAGCAAAGAACATGGGGACGCCAGCAATTCCCAACAAAATCGTGGTGTAGGAACCAATGGCCAAAAAACCAACATGGCCAAAGTTAATTAGCCCCGTATAGCCCCAGTGCAAATTCAGCCCCAAGCTAAAAAGGGCAAAGGTGGCAGTAAAGATACCAAGGGAAATGAGATAGCCAACCATTTAGATCATCGAAGTTAAGGGCGAGACAGTTGCGCTGCGCTGTTGCGATCGCGCCAGTGGATGAAGGAATCAAAATGAATATATTTTATACACCTGCCTAGCGATAACCATAGAACCGGGTGGCAAAGTTTTGCGATCGCGTCGGGGACAGTTGACGCGCTTTCAAAATCGCGGCGGTGAGAAATACATAGGCCAAAATCCCCACCACTGCCAAACCCATCGGACCAAAACGGGCGGCAGCCGTATTCCAAAGGGCATGCAGAAAGGCCGCTAGACCTAGGCCAACCATTAAAATCAAGGGCGCTCGATGGGGGCGCAATACACTCAATCCCACACAATAGCCCAAGTAGCCCGTGTAGGCCATGTGCCCCGTTAGGGATCCCAAGACCCGAGGAATCAGTACTTGCAGACCAGCTAAATTACCAAATTGACCGGCAATACTAGGGACATACTGCCCAAGGGTTTCTATCCAAGTAAAACCGAGGCCGGCAGCCGCTCCCAAGAGAATGCCATCGAGGGGTTCCCATACGCCCACCTTTTGTTTCCACGGACTCGGCAGCCATCGCCCTAAGCCATAGGCCACAACAATGGGTAACGCCTTGAGGAGTTCTTCCATTAAGCCGGCACCAATGAAGTTGCGGCTGAATAACACCCAAAATGAAGGATGGGGCGGATGCAGTTGGCCGGGTAAAATGGTGCGAAAGAGATAGATCATGGCTGGCAAAATTGGGCTTTGCAGAATCAACATTTCCAGCGTCAACGTGCCCAGTAGAACCCATGCGGGTTTGCGTTTGCCACAGAGTTGATAGATAAAGTAATAAGCAGCACTCCCCAAATAGAGCGCCAAGATGACCTTGAAGGCATCGGGGGAGCCAGCCGTGGCGAAAAGGAGGATAACCGCAACAACCGTAACAGTCCCCGGTACCAGATAGGCTTTGCGTACCCAGTCGGGATGAATGGCAAAAATAGGCAGGAGTTGGGTAAGGGTGAGGGGTTGATCGGGCTGGGTACTCACGACTTCGGTGAGGGGAAGATATTCTAGGACAAATTCAGGCCCTTGGCGCCCCAATTGAATGCGATCGCCCGCATTGAGCACAGTTAATGTTTGCACTCGCTGTTGATTGACATAGGTGCCATTGACACTGCCGAGGTCAGCGATCGCCCACACGGGAATACTGCCACGCTTTTGACAGGTGAGTTGGGCATGGTGGCGGGAAACAGAAGTATAGATGTGAGCGTCAAGGACAATGTGGCAGGTAGCGGGGTCACGACCAATAATGGTCACCTCCTCCTGAGACAGCCAAAACTGCCCCATTTCAGGGGAAACTTGCCGCAGCACACCCGCATACTTCAGCGTTGGATGGAGGGGGGAGCGATCGCGATTCATTGGTACCCGTATCAACTGCAAGGGGGACGATGAGACTCCCAAAGTCCGACCTGCTCAGCACTCACACCCACTATACACTGGGTACTTGATACTTCCTTTGAGCGAGAGGGCGATCGCGAGGGGCAACCATGGCTGTCCATCCTAGGCAGAGGGTTACTTTGGGGGCAGGAGTTGACAAAGGGCAGCATTTTGCGCAATGATAAAGTTCTGCTGATGCGGGGCTATAGCTCAGTTGGTAGAGCACTTCAATGGCATTGAAGGGGTCAGCGGTTCGAATCCGCTTAGCTCCAGTGGAAACGCAAACCATACTTTTTGTTAGACCGAGGGGTGCAGTCAGTATAGGCTGTCACTTCAAATTAGCACTGCAATGAACCATGGCACCCGCGATCGCATCCACCCGAAACAAGGAGCGCTTAATCCTCCCTTCCAGACCGACCCACAGGCCGAACCGTTGCCCACAGGTCGAGATTCAGGTTTGACTTCCATGTTGGTGAGCGATGAGAACCATGACAAAATCCAGACAGCGGGTTGTGGATTACGGCGAGGTTCTGACGCCGCCGCATATCGTCAACGCCATGCTCGATCTGGTCAAGCAGGAGACGGAGCGCATTGATTCGCGCTTCCTAGAGCCGGCCTGCGGCACGGGGAACTTTCTCGTCGAAATCCTGAACCGGAAACTACGCGTGGTGGAAGCGCGCTATGCTAGGGTCCAACTGGAATACGAGCGCTACGCCATCCTGGCCGTGTCGTCGCTCTACGGGATTGACATTCTGGAAGACAACGCTGCGGAATGCCGGCAGCGGCTGTTTGCCGTTTTTGATGAAGCCTACACGCGGCTTTTCAAAGACAAGGCCAAAGCGCCCTGCCGGGAAACGGTGCGCTATATCCTCAGCAAAAACATTGTCCACGGCGACGCGCTGACGTTGAAAACCGTAGGGGCGAACCCCCAACCGATTATTTTTCCTGAATGGTCGCTGGTCAATGGCAGCCTGCTCAAGCGGCGGGACTTTGCCTTCCATGAACTGGTGAACCAGGGAGCGATGCGGGAATTGCCGCTCTTTTCGGATGCCGGCGAGGAGGTGTTCATCCCTGAACCGGTCAAAGACTACCCACCGGTGCATTTTCTGGAGGTTGCCCATGCCTACGATGAGTAGCCACAACCCGGACGTGCTCTTGTGCCTAGCCAATCTCTCCAGCGACGAGGTCTTCACCCCGCCGGCGCTGGCTAACCAGATGCTGGATCTGCTGCCGCCCGATCTCTGGAGCAACCCCGACGCCCGCTTTCTTGACCCAGCCTGCAAGTCCGGAGTGTTTCTGCGCGAGATCGCCAAGCGGCTCGACAAGGGCCTGGAAACCCAAATCCCCGATCGCCAAGCGCGCATCAACCACATCATGAAGCACCAGCTCTTCGGCATCGCCATCACCGAACTGACGGCGCTCATCGCGCGGCGCACGCTCTACTGCTCCAAACACGCCAACGGCAAATACTCCATTTGCACCGCCTTTAACACCGAAGAAGGCAACATCCGCTACCGACGCACCGAACACACCTGGCGAAACGGCCGCTGCATCTTTTGCGGCGCTAATGAAGCCAACTACGCCCGCGGCGAGGAACTGGAAACCCACGCCTATGAGTTCATCCACACGGAAAACCCGGAGGAGATTTTTAAGATGAAATTCGATGTCATCATTGGCAATCCGCCGTATCAGTTGAGCGACGGGGGGTTTGGTAGAAGCGCAACGCCGATTTACAACAAGTTTGTCCATCAAGCAAAAAAACTGAATCCACGTTACTTGCTGATGATCATCCCTTCCCGCTGGTTTGCAGGCGGTAAGGGCTTGGATTCCTTCCGAGCCGAGATGCTTGGCGATGATCGCATCCGAAAACTGGTGGACTTCGAGGATGCATCAGAGGTCTTCCCCGGCGTAGATATTGCCGGCGGTGTGTGTTATTTCCTTTGGGAACGGGACGCGCGTGGGCCCTGCGAAGTGATCAATATGCACAAAGGAGAGAACGTCGTTTCGATACGAAAACTCGATGAATTCCCAACCTTCATCCGCCATAGTCAGGCCGTGTCCATTGTGAGAAAAGTACTCGCTAAGAAAGAAAGGAGATTGAGCGAACAGGTGTCCAGCAGAAAACCTTTTGGAGTACCTACCAATGCTCGACCCCAAAAAGCTGGCGATCTCATCCTGCGCTGGCAAAACGGCGAAGGATCGTACAAAAGGGAGGACATAACCGTTGGCGTGGAAATGATCGACAAATGGAAGGTTATTACATCCTACGTGGGCTATGACCATGCCGGAAATCCAGGATCAGACGGAAGGAGAAGGGTTTTCTCCAAAATAGACATACTACCTCCGAGAACCATCTGCACAGAAACGTATCTGGTAATTGGGGCTTATGCTTCCCAAAAGCAGGCTGAACATTTGGTCGCTTATATGAAGACTCGGTTTTTCCGTTTCTTGGTATCCCAGTTCATGTATTCCCATCACATTACAAAAGAGGCCTACGCCTTCGTGCCCATCCTCGACATGAACACCGAGTGGACCGACGAAAAGCTTTACGAGCGATACGGGCTTACGGAAGAAGAAATTGCCTTTATTGAGTCGAAAATTCGCCCGATGCCGGCGACTAAAGAAAACGGCGCAAAAAACGAAGAAACGGAGCCTGCCGATGAGTAGCCATCTTGCGTCAAATCCCTATGAGCAGTTAAAGACGCAAATTGGTGAACTGCTCCGTCAGGGAAGGATTCAGGCGGGCCGGGCCATCAACACAATTCTTGTGCAGACTTACTGGCAGATCGGCCGACACATCGTAGAGTTCGAACAAAAAGGAAATGTGAAAGCCGAGTACGGCAGCGAACTGCTCGATCGGCTATCAAAAGACCTGACCGCGGAATTCGGCAAGGGGTTTAGCCGCTCAAATTTGTTCCAGATTCGACAATTTTATCTCAAGTTTCCAAAAATCCAGACACTGTCTGGACAATTAAGCTGGAGTCACTATGTCGAAATTATAAAAGCAGACAGTGACCTTGAGATCAGTTTTTATGCAAAACAATGCGAGAAAGAGGGCTGGAGCGTGCGTGAATTGAAGCGGCAGATGAAGAGCATGCTCTTTCACCGTCTGGCTCTGAGTAAGGACAAGGCCGGCGTACTTGAGATTGCTCAAAAGGGCAGCGATGTTCAGCATGCCGAAGACCTGATTAAAGACCCCTATATTTTCGAATTTCTTGGCATTCCACCCCAACACCAATATCTGGAAGGCGAACTGGAGCAAAGGCTTATTCAAAACCTGGAGTTATTCCTACTGGAGTTGGGCAAGGGATTTGCCTTCGTTGGCAGGCAATACAAAATCACGCTGTCAAACCGCCATTTTTATGTGGATTTGGTGTTTTATCACCGCATACTCAAGTGCTTTGTGCTGATCGACCTCAAGCGTGGGGAAATCGAGCACACCGACATCGGGCAGATGAACATGTATCTGAATTATTTTGCCAAAGAGGAAAATGTCGAAGGCGATAATCCGCCCATCGGCATCGTGCTTGGAGCTTACAAAGACCATATCCTGGTGGAATATGCTACCCAAAACATCAGTAATAAACTCTTCGTGAGCAAATATCAGCTTTATTTGCCAGACAAAAAACAATTGCAGGAAGAATTGGAGAGGCTTTTGACCCATGACGCATAAAGATTTCTTTCCACAACGGCCCAGAATCGAGCCGAAAATCTACGCCTACGAGGATACGAATCCCCAATATGCGGGCCTGCTCAAGATCGGCTACACCACGAAGAGCGTGCAGGAGCGGGTGGCGCAGCAGTATCCTACGCTCCGTCCTGGCGAGAAGCCCTATCGCATCGTGGTGGATGAGCCGGCTATCCGCAACGACGGCACCGGCTTTACCGACCACGACGTGCACCGGATGCTGCGCATCAACGGCATCCCGCATGCCGGCGGCGAGTGGTTCCGCTGCACGGACAAAGATGTGCAGTCCGCTATCAATGCTGTGCGGGCAGGTCAATTGATGGAAGAACAGCGATCGCTGAGTTTCGGCTTGCGTCCCGAGCAGGAAGCCGCGATTCAAAAAACCGTCGCCTATTTCCAGACCTGCCGCCGGGAAAACGACAAGCCGCCCCATTTCCTCTGGAACTGCAAGATGCGCTTTGGCAAGACCTTCGCCGCCTACCAACTGGCCAAGCGCATGGGCTGGAAAAAGATGCTGGTGCTCACCTTCAAGCCGGCAGTGCAAAGCGCTTGGGAAGAAGACCTGCGCTGTCACGTGGATTTTCAGGGCTGGCAATTCATCAAACCCGGCGGCCTCACCTACGAACAGGCGGACAAGAACAGACCCATCGTCTGCTTCGGTTCCTTTCAGGATTATCTGGGCCGCAATCCGAGCACCGGCGGGATTAAAACCAAGAATGAATCGGTGCATACCACACACTGGGACTGCGTGATGTTCGATGAATATCACTTCGGCGCTTGGCGGGAGAAAGCTAAAGACCTTTTTGAATCCGAAGACGAACAGGAACGCAAAGCGGCGGAAGGCGTCGACGATCAGGCGCGGTTCACGTATGAAGAGGAAGTACAGAAGTGGCTCGATCTGATTCGGGGCGCCTATCTCCCCACGAGTTTAGACAACTTAAAACTGGGTGCGGAGAAACCGCCGCTGCCTTTCTCGGATATGCGGCTGTTGAATGTGCTCTCGCATACCCTGTGGTTCTTGCCCAGCGTTGCCTCTTGCTACGCTATGCAGAATCTGCTGGCAAAGAGCCAAAATAAATTCTACCACGATTACAAAGTCATCGTTGCTGCCGGCGCAGCCGCGGGTATTGGGGTCAATGCTCTGCCGCCTGTTCTCAAAGCAATGGGTGATCCCCTCAAGACCAAAACCATCACCCTCACCTGCGGCAAGCTCACCACCGGCGTGACGGTGCGGCCTTGGACAGGGATCTTCATGCTGCGCAACACCTCCAGCCCAGAGACCTACTTTCAGGCCGCCTTTCGCGTGCAAAGTCCGTGGACGATCCAAAATCCCGACGGCGTTTCACCTAATGAGGAACTGATCCTCAAAGAGGAGTGCTACGTCTTCGATTTTGCGCCCGATCGGGCCTTGCGCCAGATTGCCGACTACAGTTGCCGCCTCAACGTCAACGGGGAAGACCCAGAAAAGAAGGTGGCAGAATTTATCCAATTTTTGCCGGTGTTGGCCTACGACGGCAGTTCCATGAGGCAGATTGACGCCGCCGGTGTGCTCGATATGGCGATGGCCGGTACCACGGCAACCCTGTTGGCCCGCCGCTGGGAAAGCGCGCTACTGGTGAACGTGGACGACGACACCCTGCGGCGGTTGATGAACAATAAAGAGGCGATGCAGGCTCTCATGCGCATCGAGGGGTTTCGCAATCTCAATCAGGAGATCGAAACCATCATCAACAAATCTGAAGCGGTCAAGAAGGCGAAGAAAGAGGCAAATGACCAGAAACTTTCCTCTCAAGAGAAAAAGCAGCTCACGGAAGAAGAAAAGGAATTCAAGAGCAAGCGCAAGCAAATTCAGGAAAAACTTATCAAACTTGCCACCCGCATCCCCATTTTCATGTACCTGACCGATTACCGAGAACGAACCCTGCGGGATGTGATCACGCAACTGGAGCCTGGGTTGTTCAAGAAGGTCACAGGGTTGACGGTCAAAGACTTTGAACTGCTCGTCAGCTTGGGGGTATTCAACAGTGCTCTGATGAACGATGCGGTGTATAAGTTCAAAAGATATGAAGACCCGAGCTTGGCCTATACAGGGATCAATAAGCATGAAGGGGAAGACATCGGCTTGTATGATACCGTCCTCCGTCGCGGAAACTGCCCCTCATCCCTGCCCGAAGTAAGCATTTAGAGGGATTGATTCAGAATTGAGCGCTTGCTGGCGCAGTTCGAATACCACATCAAGCTCTATGAGACGCTCTTTATCCAGCACATGATGAATGCCCTGCGCCCCGCTGAGCGCGCCGCTGTGGTGCTAAAGGAAGGGCTACTATTTGACTCCATTGGACTCCAAGAAGATGCTGCGCCATATCTGCCACAAGCTTGTGGAGCAGTTCGAGATCCTAGCGGTCATCAGCCTGCCCAACGGCGTCGTGGGCAACGATAGACCAGATTCGCGCCACCGACTACAACCCGACCGCACGCCGCTACTGCCGGCACCAAGCCGAGGCCGTCGAGCACGAAAAGCCGGAGGTGCTCATCAATCGCCTGCTGGAGCTAGAGGAGGAAATATACTGAAGACCTGCGCCAGCTTCTGGCGATGGTATCGGGAAATAATTTTGTCAGCAGTTCACAACGCTCGATAAATGCTTAATGATAAATGCTTAATAAATTAGCCTAGTCATGAGGAGGTGCGCACCATGAACGGGAAAACTTCACTATTGACCCTGATTTTAGAAGGCAGGTTTGTCCGCTCAGGTCGAATAGCTGTTTCACAGCTTTCAGAGCTTTTGTCGAGCCTTCAAAAAGTCTTTTACCGAACAGGCCAAGTGCTCTTAGGCGAAACCGATAGTATTCGCAAAGGACCCAAGTCGAAACAGCTCAAGCAGCTTCTGGAATTAGACCTTATTGAGATTAACCACGGAAGCCCATCAACCCTACTCCGCTTCGACAGGCGAGCTGAACCAAGCTTGTTCCCCGAAGAGGATTTTTTACTTCACATCTTAGAGACTGCTCTTACAGGCATACGCGAAGTCCAAGAGCCGGCTGATGTCCTTCCTCGTGGATTTGATCGGGGAGTCTTACTTGCATGGCGTGATGTCGGCAGGCTTTTCCAGAAAGAAGTATATTCAATAACTTTTGAACTCAATCATCGTCCAAGTCCGCTACGGGTTCAGTACACCCCCCAAGCGTTCCAGGTAATCCAGCAGCGGATTCAGGGACCCAAAACTCACCTCACCACCATTGAAGGCCGCTTGCTTATGGCGGACTTCAAAGAAGAAGGTATGCGGTTACGGGTTCATCCTCCTGTTGGTGATCCAGTCGTATGCGTGTTCGATGAGGAGCAAAAGGAAGAGGTACTTGAGAATCTTCTGCGTCGCGTCCGCATAATCGGTGAAGCACTCAGCGATCCTGAGACCGGCAAGATTAACCGAGTGCGTATCCACGACATCGAACCTTTAGAGGAACTCACGGAGGCGATAGAGGAAATTCCGCTCGCTCCAGCAGAAGTTTATGATTTCTGGACTTCAAGGACACTGGAAGAACTTGCCCAAATGCAGGGCGTCCAGCCTGTAGCTAATCTTGCTACTTTATATGGCACTTGGCCCGGCGAACGCAACGATGGCTTTGAGGAGTTTATTCAAGAATTGCGACAAGGCAATGTCATCGGGAGGCATGGCTCGTGACATCCGCCTATCTGCTCTTGGATACTAACATTCTCTCGTACATCATGAAAGGTGCGCCAGAGGCGAGGCTTTATGAGAATCATCTCTTCGGCACAACCTTGGCGATTTCCTTCATCACTGTTGGCGAACTTTGGGCAGGGGCAGAATACGCTGGGTGGGGAGAGCAGAAGCGAAAGAAGCTTGAGAGCGTGCTCCGTAACTTTGTGGTGATTCCTTATGACTACGAAATCGCAAAAAGGTACGGCGAGATTGTTGCAGGACGAAAGCGTATCGGTAAGCCGATTTCCTTTGCCGATGCTTGGATCGCTGCTTGTGCGCTGTGCTATCAGGTGCCGCTCGTTACTCATAACGAGAAAGACTTCCAGAATATACCCAACCTTTCCGTAATCACACAGCAAGGTGGTCAGACACCATGACCACGTTTGCCATCACAGTATTCGGCTGAGTCAATACTGTTTGCCGGCGTTAGGGATCGTTGTTGATGATGGATAATGCACCAATTCATCCGAAAAGGGCGATTCAGGCAGTGGTGAAAGCAGCGGGTCACGAAGTGTTATTCTGGCGCAGTAGTCGCAGTAGTTTTTGCCAATGCTCTGGCAGAGGGGCGATCGCCACGATCTCCTCACCTGTACGTGGATGCTGCAACTGTAAGCGATAGGCATGGAGCGCTTGGCCGGGCAGTTTTACTTTTAGCGGTGCACCGCGGCCATAGACAGGATCCCCCAACAGCGGCCAACCAAGGTGAGCAGCATGAACGCGGATTTGATGGGTGCGACCGGTTTCAAGGCGAAACTCCACAAGGGCACAGTGGCGGAAGCGCTCCTGCACGTACCAGTGGGTAATTGCTGTGCGGCCTTTTTCAGGGGGCACCACCGCCATCTTTTTGCGATCTACCGGGTGACGACCAATGGGCGCAATGACGGTTCCAGTGTCCTCAGGGGGTTGACCATAGACAACACCAAGGTAGTGGCGCTGCATTTGCCGTGCTTTCAATTGCTGTTGCAGATGGTGTAGGGCAAACTCCGTTTTGGCAACAACCATCACCCCAGAGGTGTCTTTGTCTAGGCGATGCACAATCCCCGGTCGCTGGACACCGCCAATGCCTGTCAACTCAGGGCAATGGGCTAACAGACCATGAACCAAGGTGCCGTGGCGATGACCGGGGGCAGGATGCACCACTAGATCCACGGGTTTATTGAGAATTAGTAACTCATCATCCTCATAGAGAATACTCAGGGGTAGGGATTCAGGGATTAAATCCAATGGCTCTGGCTCAGGGAGCACCACCTCTAGTACCTCCCCACCACTGAGGGGCTGATTTTTGCGATCGCACACTTGGCCATTCATACGCACATGTCCCTGTTGGATCAGCTGCTGCCAGCGCGATCGCGAGAGTTCAGGATGCTGCTGTGCAAGAAACGTATCGAGGCGATCGCCCCCCTGTTCTACCTTGAAGATTAGGGATGTCGCCATGCCCCTCAACTACCCCAGCGTATGTCCAAGGGCTAGACCCACCACTAGCATCCCTAAGACGAGAAAGGGCTGAGCACTGGCTTGGTACTTGACATCGTTTTTCAAGGGATCTCGCAGGAAGTACATATCCTGAAAGACAATTTGGGGAATAATCAGCAAAATCAGCAGCACTGCATAAAGATTGGCATGGATCGCCATCAGGTAACCAGCTATTGCCAACTGGAAAATGTCAATCATCAGAACACAAATCCATGCGGCGGTAGTAACGCCAAACATCACCGGCAAGGAAGCCAAGCCGAGTTGGCGATCGCCCTCAACGCTTTTGAAGTCATTGACAATGGCAATACCCAAGCCCGCCAAACTGTAAATCAACGTCAAGATCACAATCGTCGGTGTCAATTCGCCAAAAAGGGCGTGACCTGCCCACCACGGTAAAGCAATGTAGCTGGCCCCTAGGGCATAATTCCCCAGCCAACCATTCTTTTTCAGCTTCAGGGGCGGTGCGGAATAAATATACGCCAAAAAGCCTCCCAGCAAAGCAATTTTGGTCACAGGGAACGTGGGATGGCCAGCCCATAGATCGAGTAGAACAGCTAGACCCAAACCTGCGACAACGAGGAAGATAATCTGCGCCCGCACTTGGTTAAGGGAAATCGCCCCTGAAGGAATGGGACGGTAGGGTTCGTTAATCGCATCAATCTCGCGATCGTAGTAATCGTTGAGCGTTTGCGTATAGCCCGCCATCAAAGGCCCCGACAGCAGCATACAGGTCGCTGCCTTGAGCACATCCTCCAGACTCCAAGTAAATCCCCCCGACGAGGCTGCACCACAGACCACGCCCCAAAGGAGGGGGATCCATGTAATCGGCTTCATTAGTTGCAGGCGAATTTTCCAGATATTGGTCTCGCCGCTTTTGGCGCCCTTCATGCCCAGCAGTTGACGTGCGGCTGCCGTTGTACTTTCTGGGGATGTTGAAGTCGTCGTTGAATCGGGGGTTTCCGTCATAGCGCTTGTTGTGCTCAGCAATCACCTCAATGATTATAGTCGTTTCACCTTCCGCCACCTAGGGGGATCATGTTGCCCTCTGGAGTGGGCAGGATGTTAAAAGTTGTCCTCGTAAATTTGCCGATCGCCCGTGGTGTAGGTCAGGATAGAAGCGAAACTGCTCTTAGCATCTTTCAGCCTCAGCAGAACAGCCCCAATTTGTGCCATGACCCCTGTCTCCATCCCTGATTATCTTAAACGCGCTCTACCGGCGGCCATTGCCACGGCGATCGCCACCGTGGGTGTCCTTGCGCTGCGAGTGGGTGGCCTGCTGGAACCGTTGGAATTAAGAGTCTATGACCAATGGCTGCGCTGGCGATCGACACCGGCCACGTCCCAGCGACTGCTGATTGTTGAGATTACCGAGGCTGATATTCAAACCCTCAAGCAGTACCCAATTCCTGACGAAGTGCTCATTCAGGCCGTCAACGAATTGCAGGAGTACCAACCCAAGGTCATTGGCATTGACATTTTTCGCGATTTTCCGGTGTCCGATCGCTTCAAGCCGCCAACCGATGTGCTGCCCTCCCTCGGACGGGTGATGATGACCCAGCCCAACACCGTTATTGTCTGTAAAGTGGGGGGCGAAACGGATGCCGGAATTGCCCCTCCCGCTGGACTGCTCAATGATCAGGTGGGATTTGCGGACATTCCCATTGATGAGGATGGCGTGGTGCGGCGGGCGATTTTGGCAACTCAACCCGAAGCCAGCGATCGCTGCTCCACCCCTCAATCCTTTGCCCTTGCCTTGGCGCGTGTTTTTCTGGGGATTCATCCCCAAGCTGTGACTGAGAACCGCCTTGACTTAGGAACGGCTCGCTTTCAGGCCTTAACCAGCAACTGGGGGGGCTACAACAACCTAGATGCCGCAGGGTTTCAAATCCTCATCAACTATGCCCACCCGACCCAGCCCTATGAAACCGTCACCCTGAGCGAAGTGCTGACGGGTCAAGTGCTGCCCTCCAAGGTGCGCGATCGCGCCGTCCTCATTGGCCTCACTGGCAGTAGTAGTAACGATAAGTTTTTGATTCCGATTACCCTGCCGGGGCAAACCAACCGCCTCACCCCCGGTGTTGTGGTTCAAGCAGCGATCCTTGAAGATTTGCTAGCAGCGGCTCTGGATAACCGTTTTCCAATTGGTACATGGCCACAGGAGGCGATCTCCCTTTGGATTCTGGCTTGGTCTGGCCTTGGTGCCCTGATCATCGCCAAGGGACAGCGCTGGGTGATTGTGCCACTGTTGGTTGCTGGGGGACTGGGTCTCAGTGGCCTGACATTCCTCCTCTTTTTACAGGGGAGTTGGCTTCCGCTGGTGGCACCTCTGGTTGGCTTTGGCAGTGCGGCGGTTTTGATGCTGGGCTATCGTGCCTTCAGTCCTGGAGAATCCACCCCTACCCCCTCTACACCGACAGCTGTCCCCAGTGGCCGCTCAGCAACTCCCTTGGAGTTCATGACTGAAGGCATCAGTCAATCAACCACACCTGAATCAGCCCCCATTCTGGAAATCCCCGAAACCTCGCCAACGGAAGTCTCTCGCCTAGAGACGGATGCCAATGCAACGGTGCTGCAACCGGAAACAGCAATTTCCTTTACCCCCATCGAACCCACCCCACCCCTTGGAGATAAACCCCACACCGCACCTACCCTCCTCACCTCCGTCGTTGATCAAATTCCCCCCACAGAGATCCGCGAGACACCACCACAATCCATCACTGAGAGGGAAACCTTCTTAGTGGTTCACCCTGAGGACGCTGCCACTGCCGCCACCGAATTGCCAGAAACTCCCACAACTGCTCCTGAACCTACCCATGTTGAGCTTCCTGAAACCCAGAGGGTGGTTCCTACCCCGCAGCCAACAGTTCCCTCAGAGATCCCCTCGACACTGCGCCCTGACTTACCCGAAACGCAACTCACCCTACCTGAGCCACTAACTACCCCAGAACTGACCTCGACGCCCTCAACCCAATTTGCAACCAGTGTGGACTTGCCTGAAACCCAACTATCAGTACCTGAGACCGTGAGTCTAGCAGAAGTCACCTCAACTCCCGATGGGGACACTCCTGAAACACCACTGAACATCACCTCAACTCCACCCACCCAATTTACAACCAGCGCAGATTTGCCCGAAACGCAACTATCCATTCCTGAGACGGCACCGGACATCACCTCAACTCCACCCACCCAATTTACAACCAGCGCAGATTTGCCCGAAACCCAATTGTCAATCCCAGCCACCCCCAAGGGAGACCTACCAGCAACCCAGCGATCCAACCCTGACCCCTTAACCGCGGCGCCTGTGGATGCCACCCAGCGGCCAGAGGTGATTCCCACCACGACAGTCCCCTCGCCGCCCCCCCCAACCACAGAGACACAAACACCGAGCGGCACCCAACCCAAAACCACCGTCATTTCTGACATCAGCGAAGAAGCCAGTGAACCCTTACCACAAACTGTGGGGGGACGCTACCGTGTCCTGAGTCAACTAGGCGAAGGGGGATTTGGGCGCACGTTCTTGGCTGCGGATTTACACCTGCCGGATCATCCGATCTGCGTGGTCAAGCAGTTGGTGCCCTCCCGCAAGGATGAACGTTTTTTGGCCATTGCCCGTCGCCTCTTTCAGCGGGAAGCAGAAACCTTAGCCCAATTGGGTCAACACGAGCGTATCCCTCGATTACTGGCTTACTTTGAAGAGGGGGGATATTTCTATCTCACCCAAGAGTATGTGGATGGGGAATCCCTCAAGGAGGAGTTTGCAAAGAAAATTACCCTCTCCCAAGCCGAAGCCCTCACCATTCTCAAGAGTATTCTGGAAATTTTGCAGTATGTGCATCAGTTTGGGGTGGTGCATCGCGACATTAAGCCTGCTAATATCATGCGCCGCCGCAGTGATCAACAACTGTTTTTGATTGACTTTGGGGCGGTACGCCATGTCCAGCCCGAGGATTTGCTCCAGCACGGCAAATATACGATCTCCATTGGTACCCGTGGCTATGCCCCTAGCGAGCAAATGGCAGGACGACCGGTGATTGCCAGTGATATTTACTCTTTGGGCATGGTTATTGTTGAAGGTCTGACGGGACTCGCCCCGATGGATTTGCCCTCTGATCGCAACACGGGTGATATGATTTGGCAGCCGGGACGGCATCTTTCGCCGCAGTTTGTTGCCATTATCAATAAAATGATCAAGTATAACTTTCGCGATCGCTACCAGAGTGCTGCAGAAGTGCTCACCGATTTGGCCAAGGCTGGACTTTAGGCCTATAGACCAAAGTTTTAGCGCTGTACAGGGGACTTGCAGTTCTTATTTAGGCGGCTCAATCGTTGTGAAAAAAGGCTGTATGATAGATAGTACCGTTTCCTTTTTTTAACATTAGACACTTTGGAGGCATCGCAACGTGGCTGGAACGACAGGAGAACGACCATTTTCCGACATTATTACCAGTGTCCGTTATTGGGTGATTCATAGCATCACCATTCCGGCGTTGTTCATTGCTGGCTGGCTCTTTGTCAGCACCGGTTTGGCCTATGATGTGTTTGGCACACCACGCCCCGATAGCTACTATGCTCAGGAACAGCGGTCGATTCCTCTGGTGACCGATCGCTTTCAAGCTAAACAACAAGTTGAAACCTTCTTAGAACAGGTGAAGTAGGATTGCCATGACCAGTAATACCCCCAATCAAGAACCCGTTTCTTACCCAATTTTTACGGTCCGCTGGTTGGCCGTTCACACCCTTGCTGTGCCCACGATTTTCTTCCTCGGGGCGATCGCGGCTATGCAGTTTATCCAACGTTAGGAAGGTGCAGCCATGGAACCGAATCCCAATCGTCAGCCGGTCGAACTGAATCGCACATCCCTGTACCTAGGGTTGTTGCTGATCTTCGTCCTTGCGTTGCTCTTTTCAAGCTACTTCTTTAACTAAATTTCTTCTCTATAACTGAATCTGCTTAGGAGGAATTGATCATGTTGTCTGAAGGCGGACGCATTCCCCTATGGGTTGTGGCCACGGTGGCTGGCATGGGGGTCATTGTGATTGTCGGGCTGTTCTTCTACGGTGCTTACGCTGGTCTTGGCTCCTCTCTCTAAAGATTGGGGTCTTGGCGCGTACGCAATTGTAGCCAGATCAGTCCTAGGGTGACTCCCAAAAGAACCGTTGCTGCGGCAGCGGCATAGCCAAAGTCAAATAACGCAAACGCCTGTTGGTAAATATAAAATACCAGCAGGTTTGTTGTATCTAAGGGGCCGCCACCGGTCACCACATAGACCTGTTCAAAACTGCGCAATGTGAAAATCGTTGTTGTGACAAACACCAAAATTAAGGTGGGTCGCAACCCCGGCAGCGTAATGTAGCGAAACTGTTGCCAAGCATTGGCACCATCGAGAAGTGCCGCTTCATAGCGATCGCGAGGAATCGTTTGCAACCCCGCCAAAAAGACCACTAAATTAAACCCCAACTGCTTCCAGCTACTGAGCAAAATTAGCACTGGCATTGCCCAAGTGGGATCACTCAGCCAAGCAATCGGCTGCCCCCCTAAGGTTTGCACCAGTTGATTCACCGGGCCATCGGTTTGAAACAGCCAACGAAACCCTAAACCCACCGCCACAATCGAGGTCATTGTTGGCAAAAAGTAGGCCGTGCGCAGCAGATCCCGTCCCCTGATCCCTTGGTTGAGACCCACCGCCAAGAGTAAGGGCAGCACAATCGTGGGGAGCACCGTTGCCCCTGTGAAATAAACGGTATTGCCAATCACCTGCCAAAAGTCTGGACTCAGGAGCAATTGCTGATAATTTTGCAGGCCAACCCAACGCACCCCTTCTTGACTAAAACTCCCCGTCGTAAAACTAAGATAGACAAGGTACAAAATCGGCAAAAAAACAAAAATTGTCAGAAACAAAAGTGCAGGTAAAAGGAATAACCAAGCGACTCCTATCGGTGACAAAAAAACATCCCCCAATCGTGGGAGTTGCGATCGCGCCATTGGCAAAGCTGATGACCTCAAAATTCATCTTTCTATAAATTCAATCCTAGGGTAGTGGCTCCCAAAATTGGAAATGATAAGATCAAAATCAAAATGCACGCCATCTTGGGGAGATGCTGTGATTCACACTGCGCCATTGCCCACGACTACCCCCTCTCACATTTCTGATCATAGTCGTCTAAAGCTGTTTTCGGGTTCTGCCAACACTGCCCTTGCTCAGGAAATTGCCCGCTACCTCGGTATTGATCTCGGCCCAATGGTGCGCAAGCGATTTGCTGATGGCGAGCTGTATGTGCAGATTCAAGAATCCATTCGCGGTTGTGATGTCTATCTGATCCAGCCCTGTTGCCGACCCGTCAATGACCACCTGATGGAACTGCTGATCATGGTGGATGCCTGCCGCCGCGCTTCAGCCCGCCAAGTGACTGCGGTGATTCCCTACTATGGCTATGCCCGTGCCGATCGCAAGACCGCTGGCCGCGAGTCCATTACCGCTAAACTAGTAGCCAACCTGATTACTCAAGCGGGAGCGAGTCGCGTTCTGGCCATGGATCTGCACTCAGCGCAAATTCAAGGCTATTTTGACATTCCCGTGGATCATGTCTATGGTTCACCCGTGCTCCTTGACTACCTGCGCAGCAAAAATCTTGAGGATATTGTGGTGGTGTCCCCCGACGTGGGTGGGGTGGCTCGTGCCCGTGCCTTTGCCAATAAGCTCAATGATGCGCCCCTAGCCATTATTGATAAACGACGCCAAGCCCACAATGTGGCTGAAGTGATGAACGTGGTGGGGGATGTTAAGGGCAAGACAGCGGTGCTCGTGGATGACATGATTGATACGGCCGGCACGATTTTAGAAGGAGCACGGTTACTGCGGCGGGAAGGTGCCAAGGAAGTCTATGCCTGTGCCACCCATGCGGTTTTTTCACCGCCAGCGATCGAGCGACTCCAAGGAGGGGATTTTGAAGAGGTGATTGTCACCAACACGATTCCTGTACCGGAGACGCAACGCTTTCCCCAACTCACGGTGCTGTCGGTGGCGAGTATTCTCGGCGAAACCATTTGGCGCATCCATGAAGATAGCTCTGTGAGCAGTATGTTCCGCTAAAACCGCTAAAATAGGTGTTCTTAGTCGCCTAGGAGGATTGCAGGCATGGGGCGAATGGCCTTACTCAGCACCAGCAATAAGCAGGGACTGGTGGCGTTGGCTACGGCCTTGGTGCAGGAGTTTGGCTTTACGCTCCTGAGTAGTGGTGGCACCGCAAAGACCTTACAGGCAGCGGGGATTCCCGTGACAACGGTCTCGGAGTACACAGGGGCACCGGAAATCCTTGGTGGGCGGGTCAAGACCCTGCATCCCAAAATTCACGGCGGTATTTTGGCACGGCGCGATCGCCCCGAAGACGCGGCTGATCTGCAAGCCCAAGGGATTCATCCGATTGATCTGGTGGTTGTCAATCTCTATCCCTTTGCCGAAACAATTGCCCAGCCCAACGTGACCCTTGCCGAGGCGATCGAGCAAATTGATATTGGTGGGCCGACGCTGATTCGCGCTGCTGCCAAAAACCATGCCCATGTGACAGTATTGGTGGATCCCAGCCAGTATGAAACTTACCTTCAGGAATTACGATTACACGGGGAAGCTCAACCTGCTTTTCGCCTTGCCTGTGCCCAGCGGGCGTTTGCGCTGACGGCCAGTTACGATCAGGCGATCGCGGAGTATCTCCAAGAAATCACGTCCCCTGGTACTGAACCAGAAATTCTGCCGCCGGTCTTCCACCTGACGGGGCAGCAAAAACAAGTCCTGCGCTATGGCGAAAATCCCCATCAACGGGCTGCTTGGTACATCAGTGGGGCACACCCCAGTGGTTGGGCAGCCGCCGACCTGCTTCAGGGCAAAGAACTTAGCTACAACAACCTGCTAGATCTAGAAGCGGCACGGGCAGTGATCAGTGAATTTTTAGGGGAGGGTGCCCCCGCTGCCGTCATTATTAAACACACCAATCCCTGTGGCGTGGCTGAGGGCAAAACCCTTGTGGAAGCCTACGAACGTGCCTTTGCAGCCGACAGTGTTTCTGCCTTTGGCGGCATTGTTGCCCTGAATCGCCCCTTGGATGTGGCCACCGCTGAAGCCTTAACCCGTACCTTTTTAGAGTGTGTGGTGGCTCCCGCCTGTGAGGAAGCAGCGCTACCGATCCTGAAAACCAAACCCAAGATGCGGGTTCTCACCTTACCTGAGTTGCAGACGGCTCCCACGACGGCGATTCAAACCATTGCTGGCGGCTTTCTTGTCCAAGATATTCACCCCGTCCCCATTGATCCAGAGGCGTGGCAAGTGGTCACCGCCACCGCACCCAGTCCAGAGTTGATGGCAGAACTGATCTTTGCTTGGAAAGTGGTGAAACACGTTAAGTCCAATGCCATTGTTGTCAGTCGCGATCGCCAAACCCGCGGCATTGGCGCCGGTCAAATGAATCGGGTGGGTGCTGTACACATTGCCCTCAGGGAGGCCGGTGAGGCTGCCCGCGGCGCTGTACTGGCCAGTGATGGCTTTTTCCCCTTTGCCGAT
This sequence comes from Thermosynechococcus sp. QS41, assembly GCF_031583515.1. Classification (NCBI taxonomy): domain Bacteria; kingdom Bacillati; phylum Cyanobacteriota; class Cyanophyceae; order Acaryochloridales; family Thermosynechococcaceae; genus Thermosynechococcus; species Thermosynechococcus sp. QS41. Next base: position 605,815 of record NZ_CP134181.1, on the reverse strand, counting down.
TCTGTGCAAGCCGCTGCCCTTGCTGGTATTGCGGCGATTATTCAACCGGGGGGCAGTTTGCGGGATAATGAGTCTATCCAAGCAGCCAATGAAGCGGGAATTGCCATGGTCTTTACCAACCGGCGACACTTCCGCCACTAGGAAATAGCGATGGCGGTGCGGCTCGGTATTATCAGTGATCCCCACATTGCTCTGCCGGAGACGATTCCGACGGATCATCCCCCCATTTTTCTCTATGAAGTGAGTATTCCTGCTTTTGAAGCAGCCGTCACTCATCTTCTTGATCTGGGTATTGATGCTTTGTTGATGCCCGGTGACCTGACGCGGGATGGCGAAGTCGTTAACCACCGCTGGCTCAGTCGCTATCTGCAAACCCTGCCCATTCCCTGCTATGTGATTCCGGGGAATCACGATGTGCCTCTGCCGCTAGGAGATCACAAGCGTATTGGTTGGGCTGACTTTCCCCAGTGGTATCCCCATGCGGGCTATGGCAAGGGCGCCAAGCATTACTATCAAACCCTGCTTGCAGACAACCTACAACTGATTGCCCTGAATTCCAACCAATTTAGCCCGACAGGTCAGCAGATGGGGGCAGTCGATCAAGGACAACTGGCATGGTTGGCGGCTCTATTGGCAAAACCTTTTGCCGGACTGCGCCTTGTAATGATTCACCACAATGTCCTTGAGCATTGGCCACAACAGAGCCAAAGTCCAATGGGGCAGCGCTACCTCTTGGAGAATCGGGTGGAACTCCTCAACCTCCTGCGATCGGCGGGGGTGGCCTTGGTCTTAACCGGACATCTCCATGTCCAAGACATTGCCTATGAGCAGGGGCTGTTTGATCTAACGACGGGTTCCCTCGTCAGCTATCCCCATCCCTATCGCCGGCTCATTTTGCAGCAACATCCCCAAGGGGGCTGGCAAGTGGATGTGGAATCCTACCGCATTGAATCTCTGAAGACCTATCCCACCTTGAGTGATCTCTCCCGCCAATGGATGCTGCAGCGGGGTGCGGGGTTTATGGTGCGCTTTCTCACCTTACCGCCCTTTAATTTATCGGAAACTGAGGCCCAGCCCCTCGCCCAAGCCCTATCGTCCCTCTGGCCAGAAATTGCCCAAGGAGATACCCAAGTCACACTACCGACCCTACCCGAACCCTTGGCCGCCTACTTTGCTCAGTTTAACCACAGAGCACCAGCGGAGTATCCCCAGCTGCGGGACAACAATACGGTCTTTGTCATTTAGCACCTCGCAATTCCTTTGGTTGGGATGGTAGAGTCCCAAAACCTGCTCTAATAGGGGGTTGAGGCACGAATTGGACGCAAAGTAGTGACGTTTGGTCAGTGGATTGGCTTGCTGGTACTGGGGGTGTGTCTTTACATCCTCTGGGAAATTCGCCAAGTGTTACTCTTGGTCTTTTTGGCAGTGGTCTTGGCAACGGCACTCAACTGGCTGCAACTGCGACTCCAGAGCTGGGGACTACAACGAGGCCGGGCGATCGCCATCAGTATTAGCTTGACTTTCCTGATCATCTTTGGTTTCTTTTGGATGATCATTCCCCCCTTTTTGCAGGAAGCGCAGCAACTGGGTGTATTGATTCCCAAGGGGTTAGGACGGGTGGAAGCATGGCTGGATGAGATGGCTTACCTTTTGCCAAGTAGCGGCTTTGATGATACCCCTGTCATTAATCGGCTGATTACCCAGTTAGAGCCATTCCTTGAGCAAATCTTTAATAACTTCCTTGCCCTCTTTTCCAATACACTGGCGGTCTTACTAAATACGCTGTTGGTCTTGGTGCTGACGGTGATGCTAGTGATTGATCCTCAGTCCTACCGTCGGGGATTCATTCGCCTCTTTCCAGCGTTTTATCGGTCTCGCATTGACACGATTCTCACCGAAAGTGAACAGGCGCTCTTGGCATGGCTGGCGGGCACAGGCTTGAATATGCTGGCCATTGGTGTGGTCAGTGGCATTGCTCTTGCGCTACTGGGGGTGCGGTTGGTCTTGGCCAATGCTTTCTTGGCCGGTCTGCTGGAGGCGATTCCCAATATTGGCCCTGCCCTGAGTGTGATTCCGCCGATGATCATTGCTTTTATTGACAATCCGTGGCGGGCGGTGGCCGTTCTCATTGCCTACATTGTGATTCAACAGTTGGAGCAATACCTGCTGGTGCCTGTCGTCATGGCCAAACAGGTGGCTCTACTGCCCGCTGTGACGCTGGTTTCACAAATTATTTTTGCCATTTTCTTTGGCTTTCTGGGCTTACTGCTGGCACTGCCTCTGGTGATTGTGGGTCAAATTTGGTTTACAGAAATTGTGCTCAAGGACATTCTCGATCGCTGGCAGCCCAGCCCGCCACCTGCAGGGTCAAATCCACCAATTTTGCCGCTGCCCCCGCCGCCCCCACCTGCTGCCGCAAATCCTGCCGCATCTGATGCAATTTCTGAGGATGGCTCAATAGAGACTTAATCTGATCAGCAACCACCGCCGGCTCAATCGGACCCACCAGTTCTGGTACAATTTCTTTGCCTGCCCAGATATTCGGCCACGCCTTGTAGCCGAGACCCTGTTTCACTAAGTCCCAATCCATCTCTGGCGATCGCCACAACTGCCAAAATCGCCGCCAGCCCAATCCCTTGGCCACCAGTGCCCAAAACACCAATGCCGTCCACTGTCGCCCGATCGCTGGCAAGCCCACCAGCAACCCGGCTAACCCATCCCAAGGGTGTGCCCGCTGTACCCGCAGTTGTTGGGCCGGCAAAAGAACAATCATCGGCACATTCAAGGCGGTCAGTTCAGCGGTATTGGCGCCAACGGTCGTCACACAGAGGGCAACCTGCCGCAGCAGGGGATAGTTGGGTAACTGCTGCCAGAGATAGACCTTCGTACCCCTCAGCGTCTCCAGATAGGGTAGCCCCTCACTGGGTTGGATGAGTGTTGCCGTCGTGCCCTCAACGTGCTTGAGTTCGGGGTTAAAGCGGGGATCGGCGTAGCAACTGAGGGTCTTGAGCGTCAGGGTGGGTGCCACGGGAATCACACACTGAATCGGGGGATGAGCAGCAGCTAAATGGTCGGCGATCGCCAGCGAAAGGGGCACCCCCAGCTTGAGCTTATTGGGCTTGGAACCCACCATCAGACCCACAAGGGGAGCATCTGCAGCAACGCCTAACTGTTGGCGCACATCAGGCAGAGAATCGAGGACAAGGGCTTGCACATCGGTCATCAGATCCCCCACCACCGCCACCTTAGCTCTTGTTTTGCCCACGGGGAGAGGACGCCGCAACCCAATGCCATCCACCCACCCTTGCCAGCGTGCCTGCCACTCACAGTAGAGCACACAACGATAGCCCAGACGCTTGGCCAACAGCACCGCAAAGAGTTGATCGCCCCCCAAGAAGACCACAACCCCTTGGGCAAACCAATCCCAATTACTACGGGTGGTCTTTGTGCGCAGGAGGTGCCAGAACTCTGCCGCGGGCAGCACCCGATCCACCCCCGCATAGCGGCGCGCAATCTCCGCTTCTTGACCACTGGCATGGGGACAGGGAACAATGACCACTGAAACCCGCAGCCCCTCTCTGACCTGTTGCCGCAGCGTTGTTACAAAGGGATACACCCAAGTGGCCAGTTCACCGGGGCCATTGCTGACAACCACAATTTCAAGGGGAGATGTCATGGGTTATGTTCCCCTTGAATGCAAAATTGGCTGCCGTCAGTCTCCCTAAGACATTTCTTGAATAATGTAGTCAAAGTAGGGTGCCGCCACTTCAGCATCTTCAGTGCTGAGCAGTGCCAAGGAGGCGTCCTTGAGGCAACGAATGGCTTCTGCCATCCCTGTCATCGGCACACCAAGGGAGTTGTACATTTCCCGCACCCCAATAATACCCGTGCGCTCAATGGGGTCTTTGTCACCCGCGAGGATGCCATAGGTAATCAGGCGCATGTACCAGCCATAGTCACGCAGACAGAGGGCACGCTGTTTCTGGCCGTAGGCATTGCCCCCCGGTGAGATGAAGTCAGGCCGCTTCTGCCACAGTTGTTTGCTGGCTTGCTCAACAATGCGTTTCTCATTTTCGGCCAGTGTCGTGGCAATGCGGAGGCGTTGCTCACCCGTTTGGAAAAAGTCACTAATCGTCTGGAGTTCGCCCGTGGTGGGGTAGCGCAATTCATCGTCCGCTTTAAGAAGAACCTGACTAATGACACTCATATTGCTAACACCGCTTAATACATCCCTCATTTTAGAGGACGGCGACCCCTTGTTGACGCCACTCCTGATCAAAATCTCGACGGTTGATAGAGGAATTTAGCGGTGTCGATGGCAAACCACAGCAAGACAGCCCCCTAGAGCCAATCTGCTCCCTTGGTGATAGGATCAATGCGGTTTGCACTGGTTTTCGTTCACCTGTGATTGATCTCAAACAACTGCGAGAAAATCCCCAAGCCTTTGGCGATCGCCTGCGGCGGCGCGGCGGTGACTTTGACCTTGACCGCATTTTAGAATTGGATGCCCAGCAGCGACAGCTTGAACAACAGCGATCGCACCTCCAAGCCCGCAGTAACGAAATTGGTGCCCTCGTCGGCAAAAAGATCAAGTCCGGCGTTGCCGCCACTGACCCCGAAATTCAAGCCCTCAAGGCCGAGGCCAACGATCTCAAGCAGCAACTCAGTGATCTTGAACCCCAAGAACGGCAACTTAAGGAAGAATTGGAACGCCTGCTGCTAACGATTCCCAACCCCCCCAGTGAGACCACCCCCATTGGCCGCGATGAAACCGAAAACGTTGAGGTACGCCGCTGGGGTGAGGAGTATAAACCGAGCCAGCCTTGTCAGCCCCACTGGGACATTGCGACTCAATTGGGACTCTGGGATGTGGAGCGATCGGTGAAAGTAGCGCAGAGTCGCTTTGTTACCCTCTTGGGCATGGGGGCTGCCCTTGAGCGAGCCTTGATCCAATTCATGCTTGATACGCACCGCGATCGCGGCTATGTGGAGGTCTTGCCGCCCTTGTTGGTCAATAGTGCCTCACTGACGGGAACGGGGCAGTTACCCAAATTTGCCGAGGAAAGTTTTCGCTGTGCCGATGATGATCTCTGGCTGATTCCGACAGCGGAAGTGCCGGTGACGAATCTCTACCGCGATGAAATTTTAGCTGCCGATCAATTGCCCATTTACCACTGTGCCTACACCCCCTGTTTTCGCCGTGAAGCGGGGAGTTATGGCAAAGATACACGCGGCCTGATTCGCCTACACCAATTCAACAAAGTGGAGTTGGTCAAGTTTGTTCACCCGGAAACCTCTGCCGCTGAACATGAAGCCCTTGTGGCCGATGCCGAGTATATTCTCCAAGCCCTGAAGTTGCCCTATCGAGTGATTGAACTGTGTACTGGCGATTTGGGCTTTGGCGCCATGAAGTGCTACGACTTAGAGGTGTGGCTGCCCGCTGCCGGCTGTTACCGCGAAATTTCCAGTTGCTCGAACTTTGGCGATTTCCAAGCGCGGCGTGCCAAGATTCGCTTCAAAGCTGCCAAGCAAAAAGGGACACAGTTTGTCCACACCCTCAATGGCTCTGGCCTAGCCGTTGGACGAACCATGGCAGCCATTCTCGAAAACTACCAACAACCCGATGGGACGGTGCGGGTACCAGCGGTGCTGCAACCTTACTTGAAGTGCAGCCACATTGGCGGGGCAAAATCGTGAACACCACCCTCGGGGCGATCGCCCAAGCTTTGGGGTTAGATACAACTCATCCAGATCTGCCAATCACAGGCATTTCCACTGACTCCCGCCAAATCGCAACTGGCAATCTCTTTGTTGCTCTGCGGGGGGAAACCTTTGATGGCCATCAATTTGTCGATCTGGCCGCCGCCGCCGGCGCGATCGCCCTAATTGTCGAGGTGCCGGTGTCTTCTGCTCTGCCGCAACTTCAGGTAGCCAATACCCTGAGTGCCTATCAACGCTTGGGACAGTGGTGGCGGCAGCAATGTCCAGCCAAAGTCATTGCCGTCACTGGCTCCGTGGGCAAAACCACCACCAAGGAAATGATTGCCGCTGTTCTGAGTCACTATGGCGCCGTCCTCAAAACCGAAGCCAACTTCAATAACGAGATTGGCGTGCCCAAAACCCTTTTACAACTGGAACCCCACCACCAATTTGCCGTGATTGAAATGGGGATGCGGGCGCGCGGTGAAATTGCCCTTTTGAGCCAGATTGCCCAACCGGATGTTGCCGTGATTACCAATGTGGGTACTGCCCATATTGGCCGCCTCGGTTCCCGCGAAGCCATTGCCCAAGCCAAATGCGAACTGCTTGCCGAAATGCCCCAAGGGGGAACAGCCGTGCTCAATGCCGATAGTCCCCTACTTTTGCCGACAGCGGCGCAGGTCTGGTCAGGGCCCACAATTACCTATGGCCTTGAGGGGGGCACCCTACGGGGAATCTATCAACCGCCCCAAACCCTCCACGTGGCTGGACGCACCTACACCGTTCCCCTTGCGGGGGCACACCATGCCTTGAACTTTCTGGCTGCCCTTGGGGTGCTGCAAGCCTTGGACTTAAAGAGCGATCGCCTACCCCGACAGTTGACGTTAGAATTGCCCAGTGGTCGGGGCGGTCGCTATCGCCTCGAACCCGATATTTGGCTACTGGATGAAACCTACAACGCGGGTCTGGAATCGATGGTGGCGGCCTTGCACCTGTTGCGATCGCTCCCCGGTCAGCGGCATCTGGCAGTTCTTGGCCCCATGCGGGAACTGGGGGACTTTGCGGTTGCCTTCCATGAGCAGGTGGGAGCCACGGTTGCCCAATTAGACCTCGATGGCCTTTTAATTCTCGATAAGGGCGATGAGGGAGCAGCTCTTGCGCGGGGGGCAGGGCGCGTTCCCAGTCAGCAATTTGCTTCCCATGAAGAATTGGTGGCCTATTTGCTGCAGCATTTACAGCCGGGCGATCGCCTCCTCTTTAAGGCCTCCCATGCCGTTGCCTTGGATCGCGTAGTGAATGAACTGCGGCAGCGCTGGCCAAAACTTCAGTCCGGTTGAGACTTGCCAAGAGCGGTGAACTACGCTACATTAAAAAATCGTCAATATTCCTCAGTAGCTCAGCGGTAGAGCGGTCGGCTGTTAACCGATTGGTCGCTGGTTCGAATCCAGCCTGGGGAGTTTAATAACTTGAGCCACGATAGCGACGGCGGCGCTGCCCATCATGCCCATATCTAACAGCAGCAATTGGGGCAACGCTAGGCCAGCCGTCTCCATGCCCTCTAGCACAGCAAGGATGTCAGCATCAAGGTTTTCCCAGATGACCGTAAGGTTTTGACTGCTGAGGATGTTGTGCCAAATTTCTCCCTGCCGTTGGAGGGCTTGTGTCATGAGTATCGTTGTCATCAATGCCTAAATCCTTCGACGGTTGCGAGGGCGATCGCGATGTTAAAAAGACTTAACACTACAATGACAGGTTGGCGATCGCAGAAATGTTCATAGAGAACAGTCGCGCCAACTCTCCCTAGGGAACGGCTACCGTTTCCAACAATTCTGCCACACAGGCCCGCCCTGAGCGCCCTGCTGCTGTAATCAGACGATGAGCTAGAACATGGGGCGCCAATTGCTTGACATCATCGGGGAGGACATAGTCACGGCCATTGAGAAAGGCCAAGGCCTGAGCTGTGCGCTGGAGCATCACGGTACCGCGAGGACTCACCCCCAAGGTAATGCGATCGCTCTCGCGGCTCGCCCGCACAAGGGCAAGAATGTACTTTTGCAACACTGAATCTACCCGCACCTGTAGCACCTGCTGCCGCAACTGTTGGATCTCCGCCAAGCTGAGGCACGGTTCCAGTTGATTGACATCTAAGCCCCCCTGCACCCGTTGCAGCATTTGTAGTTCCTCTTCCTCGGTGGGGTAGCCCAAGCTAAAACACAGGGCAAAGCGATCCAACTGGGCTTCGGGCAGCGGAAAGGTGCCTTGGTATTCCACGGGGTTCTGGGTGGCAATGACAAAAAAGGGCTGGGGCAGGGGGTAGGTGACGCCATCAATGGTGACTTGGTACTCCTCCATGACCTCTAGGAGTGCCGATTGGGTGCGGGGTGTGGCGCGGTTAATTTCATCCGCCAGCAGGATATTGCAGAAGACAGGACCTGGGCGAAACTCAAACTCCGCTGTTTTGGGATTCCAGATATTGGTGCCCGATAAATCCGTGGGCAGGAGATCGGGTGTGGCTTGGATGCGCTGAAAGGTACCCGCCAGCGATCGCGCCAAGGCTTTGGCCAAGAGGGTTTTTCCCACCCCCGGTACATCCTCCAGCAAAACGTGTCCCCCCGCCAGCAACCCCACTAGCATGAGTTCAATGGCAGCTTTTTTGCCCACCATGACCTGTCCAAGGTTATTGATCAGTCGCTGTAGGGGTTCACGCATAGGAGACCACTCGTTCAAGAAGATCAGCCGCTACTTGGCAATCGGCAGCAATTTGCGCCTGTAGGGCAGCCAAACTGGGAAACCGTACCTCTGGGCGAATAAAGGCCTCTAAATGAAGTGTGATCTCTTGATTGTAAAGATTCCCCTGCCAGTTGAATAGATGCACCTCTGTGGTCACTTGCCGACCCGTCACCGTCGGTCGCATCCCAATATTCACCACCCCCAATTGCTCAGTGGCGAACGCTGCCCCCGTAACGCGGCAAGCATAAACGCCGTGGCGAGGCAATAATTTGTCTGGGGGGAGGGCTAGATTGGCGGTGGGAAATCCCAACTGCCGTCCCAACTGTTCCCCTTGAATCACGGTGCCGGTCAATTGGTAGGGGCGTCCCAAAAGCTCCCGTGCCAAGCCCACATCTCCCTCGGCGAGGGCGGCCCTTACTGCTGAGCTACTGACGCGATCGCTCCCCCGACAATAGGGGGGCACAATATGCACTGGAATACCAAAGGCAGCACAGAGGGTGCGCAAATCCGCCGCTGTCCCCGATCGCCCACGGCCAAAGCCAAAATTAAAACCCACACTCAATACCTTGGCCTGCAACTGCTGTACCAAAATCTGCTCAACAAACTCCAAGGGCGACAGTTGGGCAAGAGCATGGGTAAAGGGCAGGACAATCACCTGCTCAATGCCATAGTGGTTCAAAAGGGCACGTTTTTCCGCCTCTGGGGTCAGCAGCAGGCGCTCTTCTCCCGTAAAAAATGCCTGCGGATGGGGCGAAAACGTAATCACTGATCGGTAACAGTCGGGAGGCGCTGCTTCAACAAGCGTACGGATAACCTCCTGGTGCCCGCGATGGACACCGTCAAAATTGCCAAGGGCGATCGCCGTAGGAGTTTGCAAGGGTAGGCCGCTATTCAATTGACACAGGAAACATTTTGACACATTTAACCGCGGCGCAACAGTCTGGGAAAGTTTTTATTAAGATTTTCTATTCACTTCATAGAAGGACTTCTCTTGAATCCTCTAAGAGGCCTATGCTAGGTTGAGTACCAATTTATCTTTTTTTGCCTCATCTGAGCGTTTGCGGCGTAGATTCGGAGGAATTAACTAATAGGGAGCGCGTTCTCAACCGCGAAGGCAGACTAATAAATCCTCGTCCGGCAGCTAACCTTGTCGGGATTTAGTTGGAGACTGGCTGTTTTTCACAACTGCTCAGTGTTCCAAGGATGCAGTTTCGTGGTGTTGACCGAATTTTTGACTTTAGAACTCTTTTAGGAATCTCAATGCTGATTGAACACTGGCATGCATTCGCTGCTGGCACCATTTTTCTGGGGGTGATCCTGCTGATCATCACCGAGTGGATCAACATCACGGTTGCTGCCTTTTTGGGTGCGATTCTTCTTGTCTTTCTCAACATTATGACCCTTGGGGAGGCCATTAGCTACATTGGCCGCAGTCATGGCACCCTTGCCCTCTTTTTCGGCGTCATGGTTCTGGTGCGAGCCTTTGAACCCACTAAGGTGTTCGAGTATCTGGCCACCCAAATGGTTCTGCTTGCCCGCGGTCAGGGAAAACGCCTGCTGCTGGGGATCGTGGCTCTGACAACCCCCATCTGTGCCGTACTGCCCAATGCCACAACAGTGATGCTCCTTGCCCCCCTGTTGCCCCCCATGGCGGCTGAAGTGGGGGTGGACTTTGTCCCCCTGATTATCTTGATGGTGATTGTCTCCAATAGCGCTGGCTTGCTGACCCTTGTCGGGGATCCAGCGACTTATATTGTCGGGGATGCCATTAATCTCAGCTTTGCCGATTATCTCCTGCGTCTCAGCTTGGGGGGTGTACTGGCGATCGCTGTCATTGTTTTTTGTCTGCCGGTTCTCTTTCGCCGCATTTGGCGCAAAGAACTCAACTCCCTTGATCACTTGCCCCACCCCAAAATTAATCATCCCCGCACCCTAGCGGTGGGTTGTGTGATCATCGTCTTTGTCTTGACCTTCTTTGTTATTGGCGATGGCATGGTCGTCAAAGTGTCTCCCCCTGCGGTCGCTTTAATGGGGGCTGCCCTTGCACTCCTTTTATCCCATCAAAGCAAAATCGATACGGTGACCCACATTCTGCGGGATGTGGACTGGGCCACCCTGATCTTTTTTATGAGCATTTTTGTCTTGATCGGTGGCCTAGAAAAAACCGGCATCATTGGTCAACTCTCCCACCTCCTCGCCATTCTCATTGGCCAAAATATCTTTTTTGGCTCCCTGCTGCTCTTATTTGCGATTGGCATTCTCTCTAGCGTCATTTCCAATATCCCCCTTGTGGTGGCGATGGTGCCACTGCTGAAAAAATACCTTGTCGATGTGGGTCTAGCAGGTTCAGAAATTCTCCACCCTGGTTATGGGGGTGATTTGCCCCCCCAGGTGCTGCCCCTGTTCTATGCCATGATGCTAGGGGCAACGTTGGGCGGCAATGCCACGCTGGTGGGCGCCTCTGCCAACATTGTTGGTGCGGGTGTGGCCGAACTCCATGGCCGCCGCATTAGCTTCAAAACCTTTCTGCGCTATGGGGTGCCGATTACGGCCTTGCAGTTGGGGGTTTCAGCACTCTTTCTAACTGTGCGCTTTCTCATTTGGCGCTAACAGCTCTGGCCTTGGCTTACCATGTGGGATCCCGAAAGAGATAAGCGGTAATGGAGCCATCCTGCTTGCGATCGCCCGCAATCGTAGAAATACAGGCGCGAATTTCCTCGCCATCCTCCAATTCCAACGTACAGGCGCCACAACTGCCCATGCAACAACCCGTGGGAATGTCGACCCCAGCGCGCGCTGCAACGCTCAGCCAACTTTCACCCACTTCGGCCTCAACGGAAACCTGATCCGGCACAAAGGTGACCTTAATCATGGCCTGCCTCCATGATACGTTCCCATCAAATACAGTAACGCCATCCGTACCGCCACCCCACTGGTCACCTGCTGATTCACTAAACTGAACTGCGGATCATCCAGCAATGCCGAACTCAATTCCACGCCGCGATTCACCGGTCCTGGATGCAAAACCCGCACCTCCGGCCGGCACAGGCGCAGCCGTTCATGGGTGATACCAAACTGCTGATGGTACTCCCGCAAACTGGGAATGAGGTGCTGATCCATGCGTTCCCGTTGCAGGCGCAGCGTCATCACAATATCGGCATCAGCAAGGGCAGGTTCCAGTGTCCAGTGGAGTGTTGCTCCATAGTCTGCAAATTCTGGCGGCAAGAGGGTGGGGGGGCCGGCCAAATGCACGTCAGCACCGGCCGTTTTCAGGCTATAGAGGTTCGATCGCGCCACACGGGAATGGCGAATATCCCCGACAATGGCAATTTTCTTCCCCTGCAACAGGGCACAGCGGGGCTGACGCGGATCGTAGAGTTGACAAAGGGTAAACAAATCTAGCAGGGCTTGGGAGGGATGCTCGTGCAAGCCATCACCGGCATTGAGAACCGCCACCTGACCGCCAAGGCGATCCATTTCTGCTGCAATCGTATGGGGCACCCCCGACTGCTGATGGCGAATCACCATGAACTCTGCCCCCATCGCCCACAGGGTCTTAGCGGTATCGAGGATCGTTTCCCCTTTACTCAGGGCCGAGGTACCGGGCGAAAAGTTGAGAATATCCGCAGAAAGACGTTTGGCCGCCAGTTCAAAGCTATTGCGGGTGCGCGTCGAGCTTTCAAAGAAAAGATTAGCAACCACCCGCGCTTGCAGGGTGGGGACTTTTTTGGTGCGACGATTCAGGACTTCCTGAAAACTGAGCGCTGTTTGCAGCACAATATCTAGTTCCGCCACCGTAAAGTCTTGCAGGGAGAGGACGTGGCGACGCTGCCATTGGAGGGGGGGAGTGAGGGTAGGCGTCATGGACAGGGGGTTAGGGTTTGAGCAAGATCAGCCGCTGTCAGTTGTTCGTAGCGTTCAAAGGGTTGATGGATCCACGGATTTTCCGGCAGGTAATGAACATAGTAGTCCGGACGAATACAAGAGGCCGCTTTGTACCAGAGAACGGCAGTGCGCACTTCCTCCACCGCAAAGCCATATTTGACCTCTAGCCAGCGCAGGGTTTTCTGCAAGGAAAGGCCAGAATCTACCAAATCATCCACCAAGAGGACATGACTGCCAAGGGTAGCGGTGGTCATGGTTAAATCTCGCGCAAAGGTGATGCGACCCCGCTCTTGGTTATTGACACCGCCATAGGAGGACACCGCCAGAATCGCGAGGGGTTGATTAAACAAGCGGCTGAGAATGTCCCCTACCCGCAGCCCCCCCTTGGCCAAGCAGAGGATTTGATTGAACTGCCATCCCGATTCATAGATAGCGATCGCCAACTGTTCAATGGTGCGATGATACTCGTCCCAATCCACGTACAGATCTGCCATGGTGCTAGAAGCTGGCCTTGAACCAAGAAATAGGGATAAACAGCAGCTTGCGCCAATCAGAGACAAAAGCGCGCCGATTAAAGACATCGTAATCGTTGGCTTCGATGACATCAAGAATCTGGCGATAGAGCATCAATGCCGACCACACGGGCCAACGGGCATCCCGCTCTAGGTAAGCCACCCCCACTTCGGCTTCCCGATAAAATTGCCGTGCCCGCTGAATTTGAAAGCGCATCAATGCCCGCCAGCGATCGTCAATCACTCCCCGCTGCAAGTCTTCTGCGGTGTAGTTAAAGGCAGCCAAGTCCTCTAAGGGCAGATAAATCCGCCCCCGCCGCATATCTTCGCCCACATCCCGCAGGATATTGGTCAGTTGATTGGCAATGCCAAGGGCAATGGCTTGATCCTTGAGGGTACCTTTAGCCTGATAGGGATCCACCCAAGGGGAACACAGGCGATCGCTGTAGGGGTTTCCCCCCATCACCTCAAGGGACATGAGGCCGACGGTACCGGCAACGCGGTAGCAATAGAGTTCCAATTCAGCAAAGGTTTCATAGCGACTGCGGTGCAAGTCCATCCGCTGGCCAGCAATCATGTCCCGAAAGGGCTGGATGTCGAGGGGGTACTGTTCCAGCGTTGCCGTTAGAGCTAAATCCATGCCATCGTGGGGACGTCCAGCAAAAATATCCTCAAGGCGCGCTTCCCACTCATCAAGGGTGGCCATGGTTGTCGTTGCGGCTTGGGGGCCATCCACCAGTTCATCGGTGCGCCGACACCAGACGTAAATTGCCCAAATGGCGCGGCGCTTGGCGGGGGGCATCAACAGCGTGCCGAGGTAAAACGTCTTGGCATAGGCGGCAGTGACCTGACGACACAACTCGTAGGCCTCGTCGAGGGAAATCAGGGGAGGGACGTACTCGGCTCTAGGCAGTTGCAGCATTGGCGGCAGTTTGAATAGAGGTTTTAGGGGGCTGCGGGGCGTTGCTCTCTGCGAGCCGCTTCGCGATCGCCTGCGCTGTCAGCTTACCAGAAAGTACCGCACCTTCCATACTCCCTAGGTAGGGCTGCATCGTGTAGCTCCCCGCAAGGAAGAAGTTGGGAATGGGTGTGGCCTGATCCGGACGAAAGGCTTGGCGACCGGGGGTGGCTTTATAGACTGAGCGGGGGGTTTTCACCACCGCCGTTTTCAGCACTTTAGCAGGTTCCGGTAGGTGATTGGGGAAGAGTTTGGCCAGTTCCGCAAGGGTCGCCTCAACAATCTCCTCATCGCTGCGGCCAATCCACTCCGCAGCAGGCGCCAATACCAGCTCTAGCATTGACTTGTCGGGATCGGCATAGCCCTTGCAGGTTTCGCTCATGTCGGCATAAACACTCAACAGGGGCGATCGCGAGAAGAGGAGATGATCCACTGTCGGCAATTTGCGATCAAACCAGATTTGGACGTTAATCACCGGGACGCCTTCGAGGCCATTGAGTTTCTGGAAAAAGGATAGGTCTTGCCACGGCTTCGGCAGCAGCAGTTTAATGGCATCCACCGACATTGCTGAGACATAGGCATCCGCTGTGACTTCAAAGCGCTGTTGTCCCTCGCGATCGGCCATGACAAAGGACTGCACCGAGAGATCCTCATTGAGGACAATCTCCCGCAGAGCCACATTGGTGTGCACTTCACCGCCCCGCGCGGTCACATAATCCACAATGGGCTGACACAACCGTTCGGGGGGTGCCCCATCCAAGAAGGCAATTTTTGAACCATAGCGTTCCCGCAGAAAGCGGTTCATCGCCGTCAGGGGAATCGTGGCCGAGACCTCATCGGGGTTCAGGAAGGTCAGTGCCTTTGAGGCCGCAATAAAAATGTCGGAGTTTACCCGCTCATCAATCCCTTGGCGTTGCAGCCATTCGAGGAGGGTGTACTTGTCCATTGCCTCGACGTATTTTTGGCCGCGCACGATCGCTGGCCACAGCCCCAAGGCAAAGCGGAATTTCTGCTCCCACGTCAGCATATCGTTGTTGCGCAAAATGGAGAGCAGTACATTAAAAGGCGCAGGAATATCGGGAACATCAAACCACGAGAGCACCCCCGGCTTTTCCGGTTGGTTAAAAATCAGGGCATGGCGTTTCCATTGCAGGCGATCGCTAATCCCCAATTCCGCTAGGAGTTGCAGCATATTGGGGTAGGCACCAAAAAAGGCGTGCAAGCCTGTTTCCACCCAATCCCCATCGGCATCCTGCCATGCCGCCACCAAGCCACCAAGGACATTGGCACGCTCAAACACCATGGGGGTATGTCCTGCATCCACTAGATACTTGGCGCAAGCTAAGCCCGCTAAGCCACCACCGGCAATTGCAACTCGCATGAATGACGCTACCCTAACTGACGAAGATGAACGCAACCCCCTAGGGGGACAAAAAGCTGTTCATATTATATTTACAAAACGTTACGGAGGCAGCCGCTTTAGGCTAATGTTGAGCCTGAATTTGCCAAATAGGCCGTACTTCCCATCGGACCAAGGTAGCGGCAGAGGTAGGGCGAAAAGACTTCATAAATCAGCGTAATGGGACGGCGATCGTGCCAAAAGAGATAATGCCGCCCCCAAAAAGGCCCCGCCTCGCCAAAGGCTGCCGCCAAGGTTTCAGAGTGCCCGAGATACACCGCCTGAATGTCGCGATAAAGCTCCACCTTGCGTTGGGCGAGGTTCGTCCAAATGGGCATGGCACGGTTTTGCAAATACTCATCCACATGGGCAGCTTCCCACCAAGAGGTGGCGTAGGCCAAACGTTGACCTGAAGCGGTGCGTAGCCACACTTGACGCCGCAGCCGCGGGCCGGGAATGAGTTGCAGTTGCGCCGGGGCGCGATCGCTGGCATGGCCAATGGCGGACATATCAATCACGTCCACTTCCGTGGTTTCACCCGTCAGCAGTTGCAAGTGGCGGGTGGGGGAGCCATCCCCAAGAATCAGGATTTGCCACGCCGGCGCTAAAAGATCATGAGGTAATCCTTGGGCGATCGCCGCCGCATCCCCCTGCCAAATGGGATCAAGGGCATACCAAGGGGTTGAGCAGGTGGAGGGCAACAGCGAAACAGTCAAGGACGGGACACAGTGCTTAACAAAACTTCGTCAATTGTAGCAAGGATTTTATCCGTCCTTCAGGATGGCACGAAGGACCCAGACCTAGAGTACAGTCGTAGTGAGCAGCAATCTTGGGGCAATCTCTATGGCAACCACCGCAGCATCTACCCTAGAACTGACACCGGAACAAACGGCCATTTGGATTAAGGGTCTCTTGAGCATTGCCGGCGCCGATGGTCACTTTGATCCCGAAGAGAAGCAACTGATTGCGAGCCTGATTCGCGAGGAAATTGCCCCAGAAATAGATCTTGAACATTTTGCTCCAGTCACTAATGAAGAACTGGTGGCCACCTTTGGCGGCGATCGCGCCCTTGCGGAAAATTTCGTGCGTACAGCCGTGATGGTGGCGCTTGCCAATGGCATTTACTCCCAACCAGAGGATGCCGAACTGCAACGCTTTTGCAACGCCTTGGGACTGGAAATTGCTGCCCTTGAGTCCCTGAAGCACACCCTTGATGGTCAGCACGAGAGCAATGAACAAACCCTGCGCCTATTGGATCCCGTGCGCCACTGGCTGGATGGTTTAGAGGTCAAAGATGCCAAGGTGGCTCGCTTTCTCTGCCGCCTGATTCCCCCTCAATGCCCCTTTGAGCGCGACATTACCCTTTTTGGTCGCAAGATTGTCCATATTCCCCCCCTCTGTAAACTCAATCCCCTTTATGATCAATTAGTGGGGTTGCGCTTCCGCTCGCTCAGCTATTTGGCCGACGAGTGTGGTGAAGATATTACCCCCTACTGTTAGATGGTGCTGACCCGTTTAGATGCCAAACCCAACCAAACCGAAAATTGCCTTTGCCCACCTTGGCTGTGATAAGAACCGCGTGGATACGGAGCACATGATTGGCCTGCTGGCGGCAGCGGGCTATGGGGTGGGTACCGATGAAACCGAAGCCGACTACGTTATTGTCAATACCTGTAGCTTTATCCAAGCCGCCCGCGAAGAGTCGGTGCGCACACTGGTAGAACTGGCAGAAGCCAATAAGAAGATTGTGATCACAGGCTGCTTAGCGCAGCATTTTCAAGGGGAACTCTTGGCGGAGCTTCCTGAGGCGGTGGCCGTCGTTGGCAGTGGCGATTACCAGCACATTGTTGAGGTGATTGAGCGGGTAGAAACGGGTGAGCGGGTGCAACAAATTAGTGCTGTGCCCACCTACATTGCCGATGAAACCGTTCCTCGCTACCGCACCACGCCGGAACCGGTGGCCTATCTGCGGATTGCTGAGGGCTGTGACTATCGCTGTGCCTTTTGTATCATTCCCCATCTGCGGGGCAACCAGCGATCGCGCTCCATTGAATCCATTGTTAAGGAAGCCCATCAACTCGCCAGCGAGGGCGTCCAAGAAATCATTATTGTTTCGCAAATTACCACCAACTATGGCATTGATCTCTATGGTCAACCCCAACTCGCGGCGCTGATCCGTGCCCTTGGGGAGGTGGATGTACCTTGGATTCGGTTGCATTACGCCTATCCTACGGGGCTAACGCCTGAGGTGATTGCAGCGATACGAGAAACCCCCAATATCTTGCCCTATCTGGATTTGCCGTTGCAACATTCCCACCCAGAGGTGCTGCGGGCGATGAATCGGCCTTGGCAAGCGGGGGTGAACGATCGCCTGATTGAACGGCTACGGCAGGACTTACCCGAAGCAGTGATGCGCACGACCTTTATTGTCGGCTTTCCGGGGGAAACCGAGAGCCACTTTGAGCATCTCTGCCAGTTTGTGCAGCGCCATGAATTTGACCATGTGGGGGTCTTTGCCTACTCCGCCGAGGAAGGGACTGCCGCCTATGATCTGCCGGATCAGGTTCCAGAGGAAATCAAAATGGCGCGGCGCGATCGCCTGATGCAACTGCAACAACCCATTGCCCAGCGCAAAAATGCTGCTGAAGTGGGCAAAACCGTACCTGTGCTCATTGAGCAGGAAAACCCACAAACTGGGGAATTGATTGGACGATCGCCCCGATTTGCCCCCGATGTTGATGGTGTGGTCTATGTGAAGGGAAGAGCCACCTTGGGCACAATTGTCCCCGTGAAGATTACTGCTGCTGATATTTACGACCTGTACGGCATCATCCCTGCCTAAGTACGGTTTTACTCCTAGGCAGATTGGAATTATTGGGGCTATGGTCAAGGCAGTTGGGGACGTTGCATCGGCTGCTATGGGACGCTCTCATTCCACCATTGATCGGTATGATACCCGTGCTGGCGATCGCTTTTGGCAGTGGCAAGCGGGGGTTGCTGCCTTAGAAAGATTATTGGCAGTCACGCATCCCATTGAGGGCTTTTTAGTTTCCTTCCCCAGCCTCATTCTTCAAGATTGTCCCCTAAAAACCTATGTCCTCATGCCCCAAGGGCGATCGCTGCCCTACCTGCCCCCTACAGACGCCAATCCTGCTTTGCCAGCAATGACCCTTTTGCCCGCAGCGCGAGAAGGCATGAATCCCTTTTGCCTGCTTCTGAGTCCAGAGGTCAATCTTTTACTGATCTATCAAGGGGAGCGCGGACTGCACTTTTCCTTTGCCCCTGAGGAAATTCATGCTTTTTGGCAGCAATTGCGGCAGCAACTTCCCTTAGCCAATCTCCACCCCATTGATCAGTGGCTGGCCAGTGTCGAGATGGTGCCCCCCAGCTATCGTTTGGTGAGTCAGTTTGCTCAATGGCTGCTGGACTATAGTCAACCGGCGGCCACGCCCCTGACTGTGACTTCTACCCCCATGGCTGCGGATATTAGCCTGCTGCAAGCCCTTTCCCACGAGGTGCGCACTCCCCTCACCACCATCAATACCTTTATCCAATTGCTACAACGGCAAGAGAATCTACCGCAGCGCACGTACCAGTATCTGCAAAAGATTGGTCAAGAGATTCAGGATCAAATCACCCGCTTTAATCTCCTGAGTGATGCCGCCGAAATCTTCACTAGTCCTAGCCCCAAACCCCCCCTTGCGTTTGGGCAAACCCACTTGACGGAACTCTTCACGACCAACTTGGCTCGCTGGCAAAAACAGGCGGCGCGTCGTCAAGTCAAATTGGTTCTCGACTATCCGCCCAATTTACCCCTTGTTCTCAGTGATCCAGCGTCTTTGGATCAGGTCTTGACTGGGTTAGTGGAATACTATAGCCAAACCCTTGCCCCAGAGAGTGAACTGAAATTGGTGGTGCAGCGGGCAGGGCAGCACGTGAAGCTAGAATTGCGATCGCCCCAGTACAAACACCGCAGCGATCTGGCCGCCTTGGGGCACCTGCTCCTGTGGCATCCCGCAACCGGCCAACTGAGTCTCAACTTTCAGGCGGCAAAACTCTTAATAGAAGCAGTCGGCGCTAAGGTCATTCAACGGCGCGATCGCCAAGCGGGCGAAATTCTCACCCTTTATTTGCCCATTGCGGAAGACAGCGGCTGACAGCGGGGACAATAGTGACTGGAGCGTCCTGCCAAGCGCAGCCGTTCAATCGTTGTGCCACAGACGCGGCAGGCTTCCCCCTTGCGACCATAGACCCATGCTTGACCCCCATAGCGACCATTCACCCCCGCCGGAGTGACGAAGCTACGAATTGTCGTACCGCCCGCTGCAATCGCTTCCCTCAGCACTTGGCGAATCACCTGATGGAGGTGAACGATCTGCTCAATCGTTAGGGTGTAGGTGGGTAGGGCGGGGTGCAGACCACTCAAGAAAAGACTTTCATCGGCATAGATATTCCCCATGCCGGCAACAACGGTTTGATCCAAAAGTGCCGTTTTTAGCGCGCGACGATAATGCACCAACCGCTCCGCCAAGAACCAAACTGTAAAGGCCTCACTCAGGGGTTCTGGTGCCAAGCTGGCCAGTGTGGGAATCGCCGTTTCGGGGCGGCAGTGTGCAGGAATCCACCAACAGCGACCAAACGTCCGTTGATCCACAAAGCGGAGTTCCGCCCCCGTTGCGAAAAACCAGCGTACACGGGTATGGGAACAAAGGGGCACCGGATCAGTGAGCCACAGTAACTGACCACTCATGCGCAGATGAATGACGAGGTGGCTGCCGTCATCTAGGGTGGCTAAAAGATACTTGCCGCGCCGTTGCCATTGTTGCAGGGCGCGATCGCGCAGGTGATCAATAAACGCTTGCGGCTCTTCAGGAAGCGCAATAGAACGGGCTAGAAGCACCTCCACCCCCACAATGGGTTGCCCAAGGGTGACCACCTCTAGCCCACGACGTACGGTTTCAACTTCCGGTAATTCCGGCACGGTCTGAGAAACTATTTACCTTTTTTGGGCGGAGCCACTTCTTGCACTTCGTGCAGCGCAAAGTTATTGGTGTTCACACCGCTGGCACTGCCGCTGTAGCCGGTGTAATTGACTTTGTCGAAGCGCACAATCACAGGATATTTGACGCCGGGGGTTTGATCCACAGAGGCGACGGTGCCCACTTCGTTGTACCAGTAGGATTCAGGGCGGAGAATCTTGACTTTAGAACCACGTTGCACCATGAGTTATCGTCCTAAAAATTTCTCAACGGCTAGAGTTAAGCCTACTATGACTACTACGGCCTGTTACGCTCACTCCACAAAATTTCACAGAGCACCCCATCTCTGGAACCCAGCAAAGGGCGGTTATGGGTTGGTCGCGTGACGAATCTCGGTGAAAAAAAGGCTGTATACTAGCGGGGAACTCCTTTCCATCATCCTGTTATGGCTAATACTGTCGAAGTGATTAAGCTGTCTGGGGTCTTTGGTGGCCCCCAAGCTCAGGAATTTCGTCAAACCATTGGTGAGCTGGTTCAAGGGGGGACTCAAGCCCTATTGCTGGATTGTGGTGAGGTCACCTTCATTGACAGTTCTGGCTTAGGCGCTCTTGTTGTTGCCCTAAAAACCGTCCGGGCAGGTGGGGGACAGCTTTACCTATGCAATATTCCCAAGCAGATGATGATGCTCTTTGAACTCACGAGCATGGATAAGGTCTTTCACATCCTCAAAAATGAGGAAGAGTTCTTTTCATTGAATCTACCTTCCCAAGGGGCAAGTAACTAGCTTCCCCTGCTACAATAGGCGATTCAGTTATCTGGCAACCAGTTGTGACCCCACCGCACTAGCCAATTGTTCGAGCATCGTTACTGTTGTCGCAAAGTCCACGCAGGGATCGGTGATACTTTGACCATAGACCAACTGCGAGAGATCCTTGGGAATCGGTTGATTACCCGCCTTGAGATGGCTCTCGATCATCACACCCGCCAAATAACGGGAACCTTGCTGTACCTGCTGGGCAAGATTTTCACACACTAGCACTTGGCGTTGGGCATCTTTGGCAGCGTTGGCATGGCTGCAATCCACCATCAGGCGGGGGGTGAGTCCCTTACGCTCTAGGAGGGCAGCCGCCATTTCGATGTGAGCGGCAGAATAGTTAGGGCCCTCTTTGCCGCCGCGCAGTACAAGGTGAGTATCGGGATTCCCAGTGGTGGCAACAATACTGGCACGGCCTTCAGCATTAATTCCCAGAAAATGGTGTGACTGCTGTGCCGCGATCATGGCATTAATTGCGGAATCTAAGTGACCATCGGTGCCATTTTTGAAGCCTACGGGCATCGAGAGACCCGACGCCATTTGACGGTGGGTTTGGCTTTCCGTCGTACGAGCACCAATGGCGGTCCAACTCACAACGTCAGCAATGTACTGGGGAATGATTGGATCGAGCAATTCTGTAGCGGCGGGCATCCCCAAGTTGGCCAAATCCAGCAGCAGCTTCCGTGCGAGGCGTAAGCCGGTGTTGATATCATAGCTGCCATCGAGGTGCGGATCGTTGATCAGCCCTTTCCAGCCTACAGAGGTGCGGGGTTTTTCAAAATAAACCCGCATGACAATTTCAAGACTATCCCGCAGGCGATCGCGCAGCCGCGCCAACTTTTCCCCGTATTCCAAGGCTGCCTTGACATCGTGAATTGAACAAGGCCCCACAATGACCAGCAGTCGGCGATCGCGCCCCTTAAAAATGTCACGAATGCGATCGCGGGTTGTGGCCACAAGGGTGGCTTGGGATTCGGTCAGCGGTAAATCCGCCAGCAGGGTAGCAGGCGTCAACAAGGGTCGCGTCTCAACAACGTGAAGATCAAACGTTTGCGGCATGGATCAGCAATCAGCACTTTTTTCATCATACCTCTCTAGCTACGATCCGCGCGCCACAGTAGGGCGATCGCCACCACCAAGCCAATACCGTGGGGCAACCACGCTGCTGCAAGGGGGGAGAGGGTGCCAATCGTCCCCAGTGCACCGAGAAAAAACGTGAGCACGTACTGACCAAACACCACTGCCACACTAATGCCAAATCCTTGGCGCCCCCGTCGTTGGGAGGGACTGAGGCCAAACCCCACCCCCAAAAGGGCAAAGACCACCGCCAAGAAGGGTTGGGCATAGGCCTGAGCCAGATGAACCTTGAGGGCACGCACCAGTTCTGGCTCTTGATTGGGATCGAGACGTTGCAGGGCACGGCGTGCTTGGGTGATCGAGAGTTCATCCACATCTGTTGGCCGCAGTTGTTGAGATTGGGCAGGCCGCGGCAAGCGGATCTCCTGTTGATCAAATTGCAAGAGATTGCGGCTGACTCCCGTGTGGGTAATCAAATAGGCTACCCCCTGAGAGAGTAACCAGCGACTCTCACGCACATTCCACTCAGCGGATTCAGCGCTAATGACCTGAGTCACCTGTGGTTGTGAAAAGTCCAAAACCGTGATTCCCTGAATGCGGCTGCCATCAAAGCGATGCCCATAATACAGTCGCCGCACATCTCCTTGGCGATCGTACTCAGGGTAGAAAATATCGGTGCCTGAGCCGAGGGTACGCTCCTGTTGCAGTAACTCCCGCATGAGTTTTTGCGATTCATACTTGGCGATGGGTACGGCGATTTCATTGAGCGCAAGGGTCAACCCACTCACAAACAATGCAAAAACCACCACAGGGACGAGGACACGGCGCAGACAAATCCCCACACTGCGCAGCGCAATCCACTCCCCCTCCTCTGAGAGCCGACTCATCGCCCCCACAACCGCGAGCAACACGGCCATCGGAAACACCAAGACCAAGACGCTGGGCAGTTGATAGCCAATCAATTGCAGCAAAATCGTTAGGGGCAGTTGAGCATCGGCAATTTGTCGCACCAGATCAAAAATCGTGCCGACGGTCAGCGCCAAAGTGGTAAAGATTGTAACGCCAAAAACAAACCCCGGCAGCAGTAGCGAGAGAAGATACTGATCTAACTTGGGAAGGGTCGGCAACCAGATCCGCCGCAGTGCTCTGATCATGTCTAGAAGCGAAAATCCTCACCGAGGTAGTATTGCCGCACTTTGGCATCCTGGGCCAATTCCCAGCTATTCCCTGCGGCTAAAATCTGCCCTTCCCGTAAAATGTAGGCGCGGTCAATAATTTCCAGCGTTTCCCGCACATTGTGATCGGTAATGAGAATGCCCATTTGGCGATCGCGCAGCTTGGCAATCATGTCCTGGAGGTCATGCACGGCAATGGGATCCACGCCCGCAAAGGGTTCATCGAGCAGTAAAAAACTGGGGCCTTGCTTACCTGCTGCCAAGGCACGGGCTAATTCGGTGCGCCGCCGTTCTCCCCCTGAGACTCGCCGACCGAGGGTGTGGGCAATGTGGGTGAGGCGGAATTCCGTGAGTAGTTGATCCAAGCGATCGCGCCACTGCCGCCGCGGCACTCCCGTCTCCTCTAAAACCAAGAGAATATTTTCAGCAACCGTCAACTGGCGAAAGATACTCGGTTCTTGGGGCAGATAGCCAATGCCCCGCCGTGCTCGCTGATGTAAGGGAGCTTGGGTAATATCCTCATCATCCAGCCATACTCGGCCATCATCCGGTCGTTCAATCCCCGTTGCCATGTAAAAGGTTGTCGTTTTCCCTGCACCATTGGGCCCCAGCAGACCCACCACCTCTCCGCGAGCCACCGAGAGACTGACGTGATCCACCACCCAACGACTGCCATACCGTTTACATACCCCCTCTAGGCGAAGCGTGGTCGGTAGCGCAAACCGCCCATTAGGGCTGCACAGGTGTAAGAATTTGTTGGTTAGGGTCATCGGGGATCATTAAAATAGATTCGACTTGGCGGCTGGGGGCGGGCAGAGCGACAAATTTTGCTTCCTCAATAAGATATGTGATGGTGTCAGCGCGGAGACTGTTCCCCTGTTGCAAAACATACACATTCCCACTGAGGACAATGCGCCCCTCCCGGCTAAAGTATTGTGCTTGTGCCGCCGTGGCCTGAATTTGGCGGGCGGGATAACGCAGTTGCACATTGCCCCGTGCCGTGATCACGCCTGTGACGGCATTCGCCTGCTGCACATCGGCCAAAATGGTAAGTGCTTGGGAAGGCGTTTCTTGGGAGTCTGCGGGCTGCCAGAAGAGGGGAGCGATTGCTAACCCTACCCCCAGTGTACCCAGCGCCAAAAGGCGGGATGGCCATCGGGAACAAGAGTGCAACATTTCCTTAAAGTCTCCGCCACAATGTCTTTATCCTAGTGGATAAGGGAAAATTTCCGCATCATGCCCGTTTACTTCTATTGGGGGGAGGATCAATTCCGACTCGAGCAGGCCGTGAAAGACCTACGGCAACAAGTGGTCGATCCCCTGTGGGAGAGTTTTAACTTCGAAAAATTTGCTGGGGAGGATGCTGAGGCCGTTCAAGCCGCGTTGGCGCAGGTGATGACGCCGCCCTTTGGAGAAGGCGATCGCTTGGTGTGGCTAGTGAATACAACGCTAGGTCAACGCTGTAGTGCGGAACTACTCGCAGATTTAGAACTCACCTTGCCACAAATTCCCCCGAACTGTCATTTTCTTCTTACCAGTCGCCAAAAACCCGACAGCCGCAGTAAAGCCGTCAAGCTGCTGCAACAGCATGGCAAGATTCAGGAATTTAGTCCGATTGCCGCTTGGAAAACCGCTGAGATTGAACAGCAAATCCGTGAGGCGACTCAACGCTATCCAGTCCGCCTGCCCCCAGAAGGAATACAACTGCTTGCCGAAGCCGTGGGCAATGACAGTCGCCAACTCCACAATGAATTAGAAAAATTGGCCTTGTTTGCGGGCGATCGCCCCCTTACCGCTGAAGACATCACCACCCTTGTTCATGCCACCCAACAAAGTAGCCTCACCCTTGCCAGTACGCTGCTGCGGGGAGACACAGCCACTGCCCTGAGCCAACTGGAGGACTTGCTACTCCAAAATGAACCCCCCTTGCGCCTTTTGGCCACCCTGACGAAACAATTTCGCACCTGGTTGTGGGTCAAGTTGCTCAGCCATGAGCGCGACCATCAACGCATTGCCAAGCTCGCCGAAGTGGGAAATCCGAAACGGGTCTATTTCCTGCAAAAAGAAGTGAACGCTGTTGCTTTGCCGGCCCTTCAAGCCTGTTTGCAGATTCTCTTAACCACGGAGTATCAACTCAAGCTAGGGGCTGAGCCAGTGGCGACTCTACGCCAAGGGATGATTCAGCTTTCCTTGGCCTGCTCACGGCGTTCTTGGGGCGATCGCTCGGGCGGCGGTGACAATTGACTCGGCGGCAACCGCGAAGGTTTGCGACTGGGACGATTCCACGTTTGCCATGCGGCTTTTACCCCGGCAAAAACACTACGGGTGGTCACTTTCGCCTCTTGAACTTGGCGTTTTGCCGCTGCAATTCCTTGATCCACCTGCTTGACGACATTGCCTGCACTTTCTACCCCTTGGCTAATGTCGTCGGTGAGATCGCTAATCTCTAGACCTGTCAAGCGAATTGCTTCTAGGGTAGGGGGCAATTCACGCCCCAAGGTATCAAAGAGCTTTTCGGCACTGCGCGCCGCCCGTGCCAATTCCATAAACGCCGGAATCGCAGCAACCAGAACGGCTGCCAAGCATACGGCCACTAATACCAGTGACACCGCCAACCAAAAAATTGGTTCTGTCACGTTGGTTCGTCCACTGAATCCTGCGGGGGATGTGTCCCGATACTATCACGACTTCCCTAGGGACAACAGTTACGGGAGTGACGCCCAAGGCAAACGCCCACTTGAAAATTTAGGAAAAAGCCGTCACATTCATGGCCAAAACCAAGTGCAGCTAGCAAGTTTGCTACCAAAATTCGCCGCAGTGCTCCGTCTATACCGCAAAGCGGTTAGGTGGTGAGGCGGCGGGCGACCGCAGGGAGCAGTCACTCAATCTCAGCTTGTTGCTGGATATATTGAGCTAGCACCGAACATCGGGCGTGACTAATCGCTATAATGCACTCATGCTCACCCTGACGTACGAGTACAAACTCAAACTAACCCAGCAGCAGGCCAAGCAGATCGACCACGATCTAGACGTGTGTCGCCAAGTTTGGAATGATCCGCTGAGGGAACGCAAAGACTGGATTGCTTCGCGCAAATGTCCAGTCAATGCCTGCTCTGTGCGTAGCGAGTACATCATCCCAGCGGATGCCCCTTACCCCAGCTTCAACGTGCAGTGCCAACGATTGACTGAAGCAAAGCAGTTCAACCCTGATTTAGCGTCGGTTAACGCCCAAGCATTGCAGCAAGTCTTGAAGCGGCTAGACCAAGCGTTTGAGCGGCGGCATTGGTGATGAGCTTACGGGAGATGGTGCAACGAACACATTTTGCGGCTGCTTTAGAAGTCCAACAAGTTCTCAGCCCTGCTCAGCGCCAACAACCGGCGGCTATGAATCGCCAACGCTTAGTGAATTTAAGAAATTATTTTCAACAGGGAGCAACACAACCCTAGTTCCTAATCTGTTGAATATTTTGTTGAATAGGTTGATTGTTGTACTGATTGTTTAGGACTATTTGCCGTGAGCACTGAATTCCATTCCCATTCTTCTCCTTCCCTGCATTCCCATCCCCATCATCACAGTGAGGAATCGCTGCGGGCGATCGTCAATCGGCTCTCGCGCATTGAAGGGCACGTGCGTGGTATCAAAACGATGGTGCAGGATAGTCGCCCTTGCCCAGAGGTACTGATTCAAATTGCCGCAGTGCGGGGAGCGTTGGATCGGGTGGCACGGCTGATTCTCGATGAGCATTTGAATGAATGTGTGACTCGTGCCGCTCAAGAGGGACGCATTGATCAGGAACTCGCAGAACTTAAAGCTGCCCTTGATCATTTTTTGGGATAATGATTTGGGATAGTGTAAGCGATGCCAATGCCTGTGGTTATTGTCATCAATTGGGTACTGGGAATCATCCTCGCCATTTTTACCCTGATCTTTCTGGTGCGGATTGTCCTCACGTGGTACCCCCAGATTAACCTCACCCAAGGGCCATTGAAAGTGATTTACTGGCTTTCAGAGCCTGTGCTGGCACCAACTCGCCGCGTTGTGCCGCCCCTTGGGGGAGTGGATATTAGTCCCATTATCTGGGTGGGTATTGTCACGCTCCTACGGGAATTGCTCGTGGGGCAGCAGGGACTGTTGTTCATCCTGTTTCCACCGGTCTAGTGGGGACAACAACGATCCTCAGCCCGAAGCCATTTCTCAAGTGGGCGGGGGGCAAGTCGCAATTGTTGAGCCAAATGGCTCCCTATTTACCCCATCAATGTCGCTGTTATGCTGAGCCGTTTTGTGGCAGTGCAGCGCTCTACTGGTATCTCTTTGGCCAAGCCCAACAGGGGGAATTTCAGTTTCAGCAGGTGCGGTTGAGCGATCGCAACCCTGAACTAATGAACTGCTACCAAATTGTGCGCGATCGCGTGGAGGACTTAATTCAAGAACTCACGGCATATCGCCAACAGCACAGCGAAGCTTTTTACTACCACATTCGTAGCTTAGATCAGCAGCAACTTGATCCCCTCACGCGAGCAGCTCGCTTCATCTATCTGAACAAAACCTGTTTTAACGGCCTCTATCGTGTTAATCGTGCCGGGCAGTTCAACGTTCCCATGGGTCGTTATCGCAATCCCCAAATTTTTGATCCAGAGGCTCTGCGCCAAGCGAGCCTTGCTCTGCAAAAGGTGACATTGAGTGTGGCGGATTTTCAAGAGGTCTTAACTTGGGCAACGGCGGGGGATTTTATCTACTTTGATCCACCTTACTATCCTCTTTCTAAAACAGCCAGCTTCACCAGTTACACTGATCAGCCCTTTGGCGAGGCAGAACAGATTGCCCTGGCCAACGTTGTCGCTGAGTTGGCTCAACGGGGATGCTACGTCATGCTTAGCAATGCTTGGGTTGAACCCATGCTGCACCTGTATCGCTCTTGGCACTGTATTGAACTCAAGGCCAGCCGTGTGATCAACTCCAATCGCCACAAACGCGGTAAGATTAGCGAGCTGCTGGTTGTTACCTATGGCTATTTCGAAAGGGAGTGAGATATTTTCAAGAGGGATAAGCTATACTCAAAAATTCATGAATATCACTCAAGAAGCCACGGAATGTTGTGCCTGTGTTTGCCCCCGAGGTCAATCCCATGGAGCGGTTGTGGCAAAATCTGCGAGCAGCATGAGCATGGCAGTCGTTCGAGGCGCTGGAAGCCCTGCGTCAAAACCTGCAAGCTGTATTGTTACAACTGACGACGGCAGTGATTCGTTCTTTGACGGGCTGGTCATTTATTACACAGCCTTTATTAACCCTATCTTCAAATTGAATTGGTATTATAAAGCAAATATAAAAACAAAGATTAAAAACCATAATATTGAATCTCTTTATTTGATAAGATTAAAAAAATTATTAAAGTTTTTAAGCGTTAACCAATTTCTTGAATTCCAATTACTTAATAGCCTTTTTAATAACCCTGCGATTTGAAAAATGATCAAATAAAACATCAATGATCAAGAATAAAAATTTTACTGGTAATTCCCTAGGCGATTAAACTACGTTATAGTGGCAGTGCTATTTCGATATTTTCGATAGCAGTACCGCAGATAGGTTTTCAGGAGGTGTCCAATGCTCACGGAAACTCGTCCCCGTGATGTTCAAGTCGCAGAAATTGCGCCCGGGGTTTTGGTCTTGCGATCGCGCACTTGGGATCGGCTGAAGTTTGAAGTGGAGTACGGCCGTCAGCAGGGAACCACCTCCAATTCCTACCTGATCCGAGCACCCCAACCCGCCCTGCTGGATCCGCCAGGGGAATCCTTTACCCAAATTTATTTGCAGGAACTCCAGCAGCACATTGATCTGAGTCAACTGCGGTACCTGATTCTTAGTCATGTCAACTCCAACCGTCTGGCGACCGTCAAGGTTTTGCTGGAAAAAGCGCCCCAGATCATTATCGTCTGCTCTAAGGCAGGGGCAGTAACCTTGCGCTCCACCCTTGGCGAGCAATTGAATCTCTGGATTCCCCGTGCGGAAACACCCCTAGAGTTAGGGGGCGATCGCCAACTGGAGTTTATTGCTGCTGCTACGCCCCGCTGGCCCGATGGCTTGATCACCGTTGATCCTCAGAATCAAATTGTGTTTACCGATAAGCTCTTTGGTGCCCATGTCTGTGGCGATAGCCTCTACGATGAGCAGTGGAAAAAACTCGATGCGGATCGTGCCTACTACTTTGAATGTTTGCATGCGGCGCAAACCCGCCAAGTGGAAAGCATTTTGGATCGCTTGGTAGAACTGACACCGCCACCGCGCCTCTATGCCCCCGCCCACGGCCCGATCGTCAAGTTTAGCCGTAGCCGCCTCTTTCAGGACTATCGCGACTGGTGCCAAGCCCAAACGGAACAGGACACCAAGGTAGCACTTTTCTATGCCTCTGCCTATGGCAATACAGCAATTCTAGCCAACGCGATCGCCCAAGCCCTAACGGCAGCCGGTGTGCAAGTGGAGGCCATTAACTGTGAAACCACACCCCCAGCAGAAATGCAAGCCCTGATCCACAGTAGCGACGGCTTTATTATTGGCTCGCCCACCCTAGGGGGACACATGCCGACACAGGTGCAGACCGCTTTGGGGTTTATTTTGGCGGAGGGCAGCCAAACCAAGCTGGCGGGGGTCTTTGGCTCCTACGGCTGGAGTGGTGAGGCCATTGATGACATTGAACAAAAGTTGCTTGATGCTGGTTATACCCTTGGCTTTGAAACGCTGCGGGTGAAGTTTACCCCCACGGCGAGCGATCTTGAAAAATGCCAAATTGCCGCCAACGAGTTTGCCCAAGCCCTGAAGAAACTGCGCAAGAGTCGCACCGTCCGCCCCCCCAGTCTCGTCGAGGCACAGGTGGATCGCACCGAGCAGGCAGTGAATCGGGTCGTGGGTTCCCTGTGTGTTCTGACCACCCTACCGGAAGGGTGTTTTCACCTCACCCAAGCGGCAGCGATTTTGGTGTCGTCGGTCTCCCAAGCCTCGTTTAATCCCCCCGGTATCACAGTGTCCTTGCCGCAGGAATGGGCAGAAAGCCTCTGCTTGGTGGGCGATCGCTTTGTCTTGAATATTCTCAAGGAAGGCAGTCCCCTCGTTCGCCAATTTCAGCAGGCACAACGCCTTGGTGAGCAACAATTAGCCACCCTTGGCCTCAAAAGCGCTGAGAGTGGTGCCCCGATTTTGCTCGATGCCCTTGCCTATTTGGAATGTACGGTAGAGTCCCGCATGAACTGTGGCAACCACTCGCTGATCTATGCCGTGGTCGAGAGTGGTGAATTGCTGCAAACCAGTGGCTTAACGGCCATCCAACATCGCAAAACCAGTGGTTAGTCCCGAGATCTAAAAGGCAGTTTCCGCCGTCAACTCAGCCGCTTGTTGCTGTGCTAGCTCCTCGGGATGGGTGAGCAGGTAGAGCATTGGCAGATCTTCTTCGCGAATATGGCGCACGACTAGAGCACCAATCGCCTCAATCGTCTCTGGTGTCAGCTTTTCGGGATGACCCTGCACCTGCTCAAGCACCCCACTCAAATCCCGTAGCAGATTTTGGTGAGCCGCACGGTGGGAGAGATAGAGGGGATGGTTGGCAGCAGCCATCAGAGTTTCTTCGTGCTGGAAGTGGCGTTCTGTTTCGCTGGCGCACTCTAGTAATTGCGGCTTCACTTGCGAAAAGGTTGCTCCCTCAGCGATCGCCGAGCGTAACTGCTGTAACATCGCCAGCAGTGCCTGATGTTCCTGATCGATTTCCGCCAAGCCAGAGACAAACTCCGCTTGCCATGCCAGCCCATCCATCAATTAACCCTCCAGACTGCCACAGGGAAAAGACATTTTGACATACTGTGTTCAGCCTAGCAGCCCCGCATCGCAGGAGGTGGGCACCGTTACAAAGTGTAGCGGACTGGTACCTTTGGGCTAAGAAGGCTTAACGGCCACCCAATACTTACTCATAAAGTGGTGCTGCACCTCTTTGACCACTAGGCCTGCTTTTTCTAAGCGGATGTTGAGATCATCTTCAATGTAATTCCGGTAAAAGGGCTCGTGGAAAAGGTTGGCAAAGTTTTCCATCATCGGGCGCTGCTCTGGGGAATCCAGGGCTTGAATCGAGTCACAGATGACAAAGACACCCCCCGGCTGGAGAACGCGGGCACATTCATTGATCACGTTTTGGCGCACTGGGGCGGGCAGTTCATGGAAGAGAAAGACACAGGTGACGGCGCTAAAGTAGTTGTCCACGTAGGGCAAGCTTTCGGCATTCCCTTGAATGAGTTGTGGCAAATCCCCGGTCTGGGTGGCCAGTAGGGAGTTGGCTTTGCGCAAGTAGGTAGGGGACAAATCAATGCCAAAGAGGGCTGCTTTGGGGAAGCCATAGCGCAGTTGTTTTAGGGTGCGACCGGTGCCACAGGCAACATCGAGAATGCGTACAGGTGGCGTAGGAGGATGAGTGGCAAAATGTTGGGCAATGGGAGCAATCACGCGCCGCCGCATCGCATCTGCCGTACCGCCAAAGAGCAGCTCCACTTGCAGATCGTAGAGGTTGGCCGAGGTCTCACTGAGGTAGCCATCGGTTTGGTAGTGGAAGTTTTGGCGATAATACTGCGGATAGTCCTCAAGGCGCACGTCCTTGGCAAATT
The DNA here is from genome assembly GCF_031583515.1 of Thermosynechococcus sp. QS41. Lineage (NCBI taxonomy): Bacteria > Bacillati > Cyanobacteriota > Cyanophyceae > Acaryochloridales > Thermosynechococcaceae > Thermosynechococcus > Thermosynechococcus sp. QS41. The sequence goes on along the minus strand of NZ_CP134181.1, from coordinate 573,949 downwards.
CCTGAAATTGGCGCGATCGCGCCCGCTGCCACATTTGCAGTAAGTCAAGGCAGAGCACAGGATAAAAGCGCAAGAATTCTTCCCAAGGCGCATCAAACAGCAGGGTAGGGGGGTAGAAGCCCGCGGCAGCGTCTTGCCAATCTTGCTCCAGTAGGGCGTCGTAGCGTTCTTTTAGCCAAGCTTGTAACTCAGGGCTCAGGGGTTGCGTCCGCGGTTCGGTGGGAAAAACGGTATTTAGAAGACGGCTACTCAGGGTTTTGTGGGCAATGGCAAAGACATTTTTCCCCCATTGCAGGGCTTGGTAGGCACGATGAAGCGTCTCTTCCACAAGCGGCAACTGCGAGGTAAAGGGCGCAACCAGCATAGTTCTTAACTAAACTTCATAATTTCCATTCCTCAACTATATCGCAAACCCTAGGGGCAGTAGCCGTGCTCGCGGTACCAAGTCACGGCGTCTCGGAGCGCCTCCTCAATCGGCGTCTGGGGCAGTCCCAATTCGGCCACGGCTTTGCGGGCATCGTAAAACATTTTTTGCTGTGCCATGCGCACTCCGTCAACGGGGATGGTTGGTTGTTTTCCCAAAGCCCCCAGCACCACTTCATCGAACCAGGCTACTACGAGGGGAATCACCACAGGAATTTCGCCAAGGGGACGCGGCAATCCAGTCATCGTGGCTAGGCGTCCTAGAATTTCTGCCAGTGTGAGGTTGTGGTGGCCAAGGATGTAGCGTTCACCGGTTTTGCCCTTTTCCAAGGCTAAGAGATGACCGATCGCCACATCCCGCACATGGATCAGGTTCAACCCCGTGTTGACATAAAAGGGCATCTGTCGCCGCAAAAAACGCAGGATCATCTCGCCAGTGGGGGTGGGCTTCGCATCCCAAGGGCCAATGGGGGTACTGGGATTGACAATGACAATATCTTGCCCTTGGCGGATCGCCTCGTGAGCCACCTGCTCTGCCCAGTACTTGGAGCGCTTGTACTCGCTAATCAGCTTTTCAGGGGGGCTTTGATAGGCTTCGGTGGTGGGTTGGCCACTGGGATCCACACCAATGGCGGCCACGGAACTGGTGTAAACGGTGCGCTCAATGCCAGCCTCACGGGCAGCAGCTAAGATGCGACGGGTGCCCTCTACATTGACGGCATAGAGGAGGGGGCGATCGCGCCGCCACAGACTGTAATGGGCGGCAACATGGAAGAGCACTTGGCACCCTTGCATCAAGGGCACTAAGTCACTGGTGCGGAGATCCCCCTGCACCAACGCCACATCCCACGCCCTGAGATGGGCAGCCTGCTGCGGTTGGCGCACAAGGGCACGGACACGATACCCCCTCTCGGCAAGGACTTGTGCCACATGGGTACCGACAAAGCCACTGGCACCCGTGAGAAAGGCGGTGGTGCTCAATCTTCCTCGGCCTCCATGCTACCGGGGGGCAAGACGGCTGCCGTGACAATCACATCATCCTCATCTAGGCGTTGCAGACGGACGCCCGTGGCCGATCGCGACTGCGAGGAAATATCCATCACCTTTTGGCGAATAATGATGCCGCGACTGGTGACAATCATCAATTCATCCTCGGCATTGACAATCCGCAGAGCCGCCAGTTGATCCTCGTTACTTTTGGCTTTGAATTTGGTGGCGGTAATGCCCATGCCGGCGCGGTTTTGCAGCCGAAACTGTTGCACGGGTACCCGCTTGCCGTAGCCATTGGTGGTGATGACCAGTACCCAAGGGCCTTCCGTTTGAGCCACCGTCTCCTCAGCGTCTTCCATCTCGGCACTGTCATCCTCCGGGGGGGTAGCAAAACGGTTGGCGATCGCCGCCGGCAGAATATCCATCCCCACTAGTTCATCCCCCGGACGCAGGCTCATGGATTTGACCCCCCGCGTGGCACGGCCAAGGGGGCGCAGTTGATCGTGACTGGCGCGAAAGTGAATCGCCATGCCCTGCCGCGAGCCGATGATAATGGTGTCCTCTTCGCGGGTACGCCGCACCCACCGCAGTTGATCCCCCTCCTCAAGGGAAATGGCAATCAGGCCATTGGTGCGGATATTGCTAAAGGCCGCTAGCGCCGTTTTCTTAATGAAGCCCTTGCGGGTGAGCATCACCAGATACTCATCTTCCCTAAACTCTTGGACGGCAATGACGGAGGTAATTTTTTCCTCGCGGGGAATGGGCAGCAGTTGGACAATGGGGGTGCCGCGGGCTTGGCGCGAGCCACTGGGAATTTGGTAGGCGGGCAAGGCATAGACTAAACCGCGATCGCTAAAGAAAAGAATGCGATCGTGATCATTACAGCTAAAGAAGTGCTCAACGGCATCATCCTCTTTAATCTCTGCCCCTTTGCGTCCCCGCCCATCGCGACTTTGGGCTTCAAAGGTATCCACGGGCATCCGCTTGATGTAGCCCTGCTGGGTAACGAGAATGACGGATTTATCGTTGGCAATTAAATCGGTGTCGCTAATCTCGCCATCCGCTTGCACAATCAGCGATCGGCGGGGCGTGGCAAACTTGGCCTTGAGGTCGGTGACTTCTTTTTCAATAATCTCCAGTACCCGCTGGCGATTGGCCAAAATATCGCGATAATCGGCTATTTGCCGCTGAAGGTCTGCGTGCTCCCGCTCAATTTTTTCCGCCTCTAAGGCCGTGAGGCGTCGCAGTTGCATCTGCAAAATGGCATCGGCTTGGGCTTCACTGAGGGCATAGGTTTGCATCAATTGCTGACGAGCAAGGGTCGTGTCACTCGCACTGCGAATGAGTTGAATCACGGCATCGAGATTGGCCAGCGCCACCAGCAACCCTTGGAGCAGGTGATCCCGTTCTTCAGCCTTGCGCAGGGCATAGCGGGTACGGCGGGCGATCGCCGCTTCACGGAAACTAAGGAACACCTCTAAACTGCGTTTGAGGGTCAGCAATTGCGGCTCGCCGTTGACGATCGCCAGCATATTGGCGCCAAAATTCACCTGTAGGGGGGTTTGCTTGTAGAGATTGTTGAGCACCACCCGTGGGTAGGCATCCCGCTTTAGCTCAATTACCACCCGAATGCCATCGCGATCGCTTTCATCCCGCAGATCGGCAATGCCCTCAATTTTTTTCTCGTTGACCAACTCGGCCATTTTTTCCATCAGCGCTGCCTTGTTGGTTTGGTAGGGCAACTCCGTCACGATAATCGCCTCGCGGGGTTGGCGACCCGGTGCTTCAAGGGTTTCAATCGTGGCCACTGCCCGCAGCGTCATCGAGCCGCGACCGGTGGTATAGGCCTCTTCAATGCCCCCTTGGCCAAGGATATGCCCCCCAGTGGGAAAATCTGGCCCCGGAATGTAGCGCATTAGCTCGCGATCGCTAATCTGGGGGTTATGGATAAGAGCCACCAGCCCATCCACCAGTTCTCCCAAATTATGGGGCGGGATATTCGTCGCCATCCCCACGGCAATGCCAGAGGTGCCATTGAGCAGCAACTGGGGAATCCGCGCCGGTAAAACTAGGGGTTCCTGCTGCGAGCCGTCAAAGTTATCAACAAAGTCAACGGTTTCCTGCTCGATGTCCTGTAAGAGGGCTTCTGTGGCTAGGGCTTGCAGCCGACACTCGGTGTAGCGCATCGCGGCCGGCGGATCATTGTCAATCGAGCCAAAGTTGCCATGGCCATCAATGAGGGGGTGACGCATAGAAAAGTCCTGCGCCATCCGCACGAGGGCATCATAGACCGCTGAATCGCCGTGGGGGTGATATTTCCCTAGCACTTCCCCCACCACACGGGCACATTTGCGGAAGGGGCGATCGCTGGTCAGCCCCAACTCATGCATGGCATAAAGGATGCGGCGGTGTACGGGTTTGAGACCATCGCGGGCATCGGGAAGGGCACGCCCAACAATGACGCTCATGGCATATTCAAGGTATGAGCGCGAAATTTCGTCCCGCAACTCAGTGGGAATGATCCGAGAAGAATCAGCAGCAAAGCTCATGGGCGTGTTTTACCAAGCAATTAATCGGGAAGCCTTGTTGTTCAGTTGGAAAATTTAATGATATCACGCCAGCCTGAACGCCAACCTTAACCCCTCTCTGCTGCGGCGTTCTAGCCCTCAAGTCAGCCTCAGCGATCGCTGGTTTGCCGGCTCCTATGGCCAAACCTTAACAATCTCTTGCTTTGGCGTTTCTGGATCCAAGCGAAGCCCCTATAATAGCGAAAGACCCTATACGTTGCTCCATCACCAGCACTCTCTAATCTCTGTATACTGTCGCCTTGGCTCCTCCCTTCGAGTCGTGGCGTTTTTCAGTCCCTAGAGCTGGTTGCTGTTGTCAAGACAACGTTAGACCCCTCAGTCGATTGAACGCTTTCAGACCCATGCAACAATCCGCCTTTTCTTCCCCCGTGCATCAAGTTGGTTACCATGGACAGCCTTGGCTTGTGGCCGAGCGAGATGCCTGTGGTGTGGGTTTTGTTGCCCATCGCAAGGGGATAGCTAGTCATCGCATCTTGACCCAAGCCCTAGAGGGAGTGACCTGCCTTGAACACCGCGGGGGCTGTAGTGCCGATCGCGACTCTGGGGATGGGGCTGGCATCATGACGGCGATTCCGTGGGAGTTGTTGCCGGAGTTTGGCATTCCCCGCCAGCGGATTGGGGTGGCGATGATCTTTTTGCCCCAAGGGGCGGCAACGGCAGCGGCAAAGGGGATTGTGGAACGGGTGCTCAGTGAAAATGAACTGCGCCTGTTGGGCTGGCGAGCAGTGCCCGTGAATCCCAGTGTTTTAGGGCGCCAAGCAAGGCAAAATCAGCCCCAAATTGAACAGCTCTTTGTGGCTTCCAGTAAAGCCAGTGGTGATGAACTGGAGCGGCAGCTCTACTTAGCGCGCAAGCGCATTGAGCGGGCGATCGCCCAAATCAAGGCGGACTGGCGACAGGACTTCTATATCTGTTCCTTTTCCACCCGCACCATTGTCTATAAGGGCATGGTGCGCTCGGCAGTACTGGCCCAGTTTTATGAGGATTTGCGCAACCCCAACTACATCACCCCCTTTGCCCTTTATCACCGCCGCTTTAGCACCAACACCATGCCTAAGTGGCCCTTGGCGCAACCGATGCGGATGCTGGGACACAACGGCGAAATCAATACCCTCTTGGGGAATATCAACTGGATGCGGGCACGAGCCGCCCAACTGAGCCATCCCTATTGGGGCGAAGCCTTTGCGGATCTCATGCCCATTGTCAATGCCGAAAATAGCGACTCCGCCAACCTCGACAATGTGCTGGAATTGCTGGTGCAATCGGGACGGCAGCCCCTGCAGGCAATGATGATGCTGATTCCCGAGGCCTATCAAAACCAGCCCGATTTGGCGGATCACCCCGAGGTGGTGGACTTTTACGAATACTACAGTGGCCTTCAAGAGGCGTGGGATGGTCCAGCACTAGTGGCCTTTGCTGATGGCAAAATTGTCGGCGCCACCCTTGATCGCAATGGCCTGCGACCTGCACGCTACACCCTCACCAATGACGATCTGGTGATTGTCTCTTCCGAAGCGGGCAGTATTCAAATTGATGAAGCAACGGTGATTGAAAAAGGCCGCCTTGGCCCTGGGCAGATGATTGCCGTTGACTTAGAACACCAAGAGCTGCTCACCAACTGGGAAATCAAACAGCGGGTGGCACAGCAGCAACCCTACGGCGAATGGCTGAAAACCTATCGCCAAGAACTTGCCCCTCAACCCTATGGCGAAACCCCCACCCTCGAAAGCCAAACCTGCCTACAACAGCAAATGGCCTTTGGCTTCAGCGCCGAAGATGTGGAAATGATCATTGAGGTCATGGCCAAGGATGGCAAGGAACCCACCTTCTGCATGGGGGATGACATTCCCTTGGCGGTGCTGTCGCAACAACCCCACCTACTCTACGACTACTTCAAGCAGCGCTTTGCCCAGGTCACCAATCCGGCCATTGATCCGCTGCGGGAAAAACTGGTGATGTCCTTGGTGACTCGCCTTGGTGCGCGGGGGAATTTGCTCGTTGAAAGCCCAGAAGATGCCCGCCTGCTGCAACTCAATTCTCCCCTCATTAATGAAGCAGAGCTAGAGGAAATTCTCAAGGCTCCCTTTGGTACCACTCGGCTCTCGACACAGTTTGCGATCGCCCAAGGGCCTGCGGGGCTTGAGGCCGCTGTGAATCGGCTCTGTGAACAGGCCGCTGCCGCCGTCAAAGGAGGCGCCGAAATCCTTGTGCTCAGCGATCGCCACAACCTTGCTGGCGAACCCCATCTTTTGGATGCCGACACGTCCTATATCCCACCCCTATTGGCGGTGGGGGCAGTGCACCACCATTTGATTACCCAAGGCATTCGCCGTCGCGTCTCCCTTGTCGTGGAAACAGCCCAATGCTGGAGTACCCATCACTTTGCCTGCCTGATTGGCTATGGCGCCGGAGCAGTGTGTCCCTACTTGACATGGGAAACGATTCGCCAGTGGTGGCATAGCGATCGCACCCAAAACCTGATGGCCAAGGGCAAACTGCCGCAACTGACACTGCAACAGGTGCAGGCCAACTATCGCAAAGCCGTGGAGGAGGGACTCCTAAAAATCCTCTCCAAGATGGGGATTTCTCTGATTGCTAGCTATCGCGGTGCCCAAATTTTTGAGGCCATTGGTATTGGTGATGACCTGCTCAACAAGGCCTTCATTGGCACTACGTCGCGGGTGGGGGGTCTGACGCTTCAAGACTTGGCTCAAGAAACCATTGCTTTTCACCACAAGGCCTTCCCCGAACTCACCGCCAAGAAACTGGAGAACTTTGGCTTTGTCCAATTCCGTCCCGGTGGCGAGTACCACATGAATAATCCGGAGATGGCCAAGGCACTCCACAAAGCCGTGAGCAGCAATAGCTATGACCATTACGAGGTCTATCGCCGTCAACTCACCGGTCGGGTACCCACAGCACTGCGGGATCTGCTGGACTTCCAGAGCGATCGCCCCAGTATTCCCCTCGAAGAGGTTGAACCCGCCAGTGAAATTGTCAAACGCTTCTGCACCGGGGGGATGTCCTTGGGTGCCCTCTCGCGGGAAGCCCATGAGGTGCTGGCGATCGCCATGAACCGCCTTGGCGGTAAATCCAACTCTGGCGAGGGGGGCGAAGATCCGATTCGCTTCCAAGTGCTGACGGATGTGGATGCTGAGGGGCACTCTCCCCAATTTCCCCATCTGCGGGGCTTGCGCAACGGTGATACCGCCAGTTCCGCCATTAAACAGGTGGCCTCTGGGCGCTTTGGCGTTACTCCGGAGTACCTGATCAATGCCCAGCAAATTGAAATCAAGATTGCCCAGGGCGCGAAACCGGGGGAAGGCGGTCAACTGCCGGGCACGAAAGTCAGCCCCTACATTGCTATGCTGCGGCGATCAAAGCCGGGCGTGTCCTTAATTTCGCCGCCGCCCCACCATGACATTTACTCCATTGAGGATTTGGCGCAACTGATCTTTGATCTGCACCAGATCAATCCCCAAGCGCAAGTCTCCGTGAAACTAGTGGCCGAAATTGGTATTGGTACGATTGCTGCTGGGGTGGCAAAAGCCAACGCCGACGTGATTCAAATTTCCGGTCACGATGGTGGCACCGGTGCTTCGCCCCTGAGTTCGATTAAGCATGCTGGCAGTCCGTGGGAATTGGGGCTGACGGAGGTGCACCGCGTTCTTTTGGAAAATCAACTGCGCGATCGCGTGATTCTGCGGGTGGATGGTGGCCTCAAGTGTGGCTGGGATGTGGTCATGGGGGCCCTGATGGGTGCCGAGGAATTTGGCTTTGGCTCGGTGGCAATGATTGCCGAGGGCTGCATCATGGCGCGGATTTGCCACACCAATAACTGTCCCGTGGGCGTGGCCACCCAAAAAGAAGAACTGCGCCAGCGCTTCCCCGGTATGCCTGAGCATGTGGTGAACTTCTTCCTCTTTATTGCCGAAGAGGTGCGCTCAATTCTGGCTCAACTGGGCTACCGCACCCTCAATGAGATCATTGGTCGCGCTGATCTGCTGGTGCCTCGTCAAGATGTCACCCTGACGAAAACTGCACCCCTGAATCTAGACTGTTTGACGAAGCTGCCCGACACGCGGCACGATCGCCAGTGGTTGCAGCACGAAACAGTGCACAGTAACGGTGCCGTTCTCGATGATGAAATTTTGGCACGCCCAGAGGTGCAAGCCGCCATTGAGAAACAGCAAACCGTTGAATTAGAGCTGCCCATTGTCAACACCGATCGCACTGTCGGGGCACGCATCGCGGGTGCCATTGCCAAAAAGTATGGCAACACGGGTTTTGAAGGTCAGATTACCCTCCACTTCCGAGGCAGCGCTGGCCAGAGCTTTGGCGCCTTCAATCTGCCGGGGATGATCCTCAACCTCACCGGCGAAGCCAATGACTATGTCGGCAAAGGGATGCATGGGGGTGAAATCATTATCAAGCCGCCGGCCAATGCTCCCTATGCGGCTGCGGAGAATGTGATTATTGGCAACACCTGTCTCTACGGCGCCACGGGGGGGTTTCTCTTTGCCAATGGCCGCGCCGGTGAACGATTTGCTGTCCGCAACTCCAAAGCCTCTGCCGTTGTCGAGGGCACAGGGGATCACTGCTGCGAATACATGACCGGTGGGGTGGTCGTGGTCTTGGGCACTACGGGTCGCAATGTGGGTGCCGGTATGACCGGTGGCTTGGCCTACATCTTGGATGAAGCGGGTAACTTCCCCGCCAAGGTCAACCCCGAAGTTGTCAAACTCCAGCGGGTCACCTCTGCCATTGGTGCCGCCCAACTCAAACAACTGATTACTGCCCACCACGAGCGCACGGGGAGTGCCAAGGCCGCAATGATTCTGGAGCAGTGGGAGCACTATTTACCCCTCTTCTGGCAGGTGGTGCCGCCTTCGGAAGCCAATACCCCGGAAGTGGTGGGTGAAGTGGCCACTGACAGCGACAGCAAAGTACTCAGTCCCCTTTCCTAGAGGATTGGTCTTTTTAGGCAGCCTAAAATTAAGGGGAAAGCCTAGGGAGGTCGAGGCCGCCATGCTCAGCAAGCTATCCTTTCGCCATAAGCTCTTGCTGGGGACGCTCCTGCCGATTGTTGTCATCTACACCGGCCTTTTCCTCTACATTCGGGCGCGCCTGATTGGCCGCAGTACTGCCGATTATGAAAAGTGGCAGGGAACGCTGGTGTCCCTCTACGCCGATCAATTTAACGACTCACTGGCGCAGGTGGCGCAACTGGCAACCACCACTGCCTATGCCCTAGAAACCTTCCCCAAGGTCGATGAACAGCAGCTGTATGCATTTTTGCGCCGCAATGTCACTGTCAATCCCTTGGTCTATGGATCGGCGATTGCCTTTACTCCCTATAGCTTTTCTCCCCGCAAGCGCCTCTTTTGCCCCTATATTTATCGGCAGGGGGGCACATGGCGGCAAAAGGATACGGGAACAATTTACGACTACACCCAACCCCAATGGAACTGGTACACAGAGCCAATTCAAAGCGGTCAGCCCCGCTGGAGTGATCCCTATTTTGATCGGGGTGCGGGGGATAGTTGGATGGTAACCTATTCGGTGCCCTTCCGCCGCCAAGGTCAAATTCGGGGAGTCGCCACGGTGGATGTGGCTCTAGAAAGCCTGCAGCAGACCATGAACATTCAAGCCCTCCAAGAAGGCCAGTTCTTTGTCTTGGATCGCAAGGGACGGATTATCTTTCATAACGATGTCCAGTTCATTGGTCAATCTATTTTTTACATTGCCAAGGAAAACAACCACGGCGATCTTGCCGCCCTAGGCAGAGCAATGGTGGCGGGTCAAAGGGGACAGCAATGGGTCACTGATTGGCTTTCCCAAGAGCGCCAATGGGTCTTTTATGCGCCGATTCCCGAGGCACGCTGGAGTCTGGCCATTCGTATCAATGAAGACACACTGCTTGACTTTATTCATGAAGAAACGTGGGCGGGTCTGTGGATTTTGGGGATGTCCTTTGGCTTGATTAGTTTGCTGACTTGGGGAGTGACAGGCTACATCGTGCGCCCCCTGAAGCGGCTAAATGCTGCAGCCCACAAAATTGCAGTGGGTGATCTAGACATTGCCGCTGAGGTGGACACCGCAACTCAGGATGAGTTGGGCAACCTCGGTCGCACCTTTGTGGATATGGCAGGGCAATTACAGGAAAGTTTTAGTGAACTCCACCGCTTTAATCAACGCCTCGAAGAGGAAGTGGCGCACCGGACGGCTGCCCTTGAGGCGGCCAATCGACAACTGACCGAAAAAGAACGGGTACTTCATGACCACAATGTTGCTTTGGTGCAGCTGAGCCAATCTCCCCATGTGCAACAGGGACACTTTCGTATGGCGTTGCAGGAGATTATCCAAGTGACGGCAACAACACTGCGCGTCCAGCGGGCTTCGGCATGGGAACTCCAGGGCGATCGCCTCAAATGTGTTGTCCAGTACGACCCTGCCGCCAACAACCCTACTCAATCCACCTACCTCACCCAGCCCCCCTATCCAGAGTACTTGAAACTGCTGCGCACCGGGGAACCCCTCGTGGTCAATGATTTACTCACAGATCCGCGCACCCACGAACTGCGGGACTATGCCAAACTTCAGCGGGTGTATTCTCGGATTGATGCGCCGATCATCTTCAATGGTCAATTATTGGGAGTGATCTGTGTTGAGAGTATTGGCGAGCATCGGGTTTGGCTGGTGGAGGAACGCAGTTTTGTCTCCAATGTGGCGGATATTGTCACAATCGCCCTTGCAGCCCATCAACGTCATCAAGCGGAGCGGGAGTTACTCAAGGCCAAAGAGGCAGCAGAGGCAGCCAACAAAGCCAAAAGTATTTTCCTTGCCAACATGAGCCATGAACTGCGCACCCCCCTCAATGCCATTCTCGGCTTTAGTCAAATTTTGCTCAGCGATCGCACCCTTGCACCGCAGCATCGGCAAACCCTTGAAAAGATCAACCGCAGCGGTGAACACCTTTTGGGTTTGATTAACGATGTCCTTGACATGGCCAAAATTGAAGCTGGGCGTATCACGCTTCAGGAAACCACCTTTGATCTGCGGCGGATGCTGCAAACCCTCGAAGAAATGCTCAAGGTGCGAGCTGAAGCTAAAGGGTTGCGTCTGGTCTTTGATTTGCCCGCCAATCTGCCGGTGGCGGTAACCACTGATGAAATGAAGCTGCGCCAAGTATTGGTGAACCTCTTGGGCAATGGCATTAAATTCACCAAAGAGGGGGGCGTCTCCCTCAAGGTCAGCTATAAAGCCCAAGAACCCCCGCGACTCGCCTTTGAAGTCAGTGATACGGGTATTGGCATGACCCCGGCAGAGTTGAAAATGCTCTTCCAGCCCTTTGTCCAAACCGATAGCAGTAAAAAAGTGAGTGAAGGCACTGGGCTGGGGTTGGCCATTAGTCGCCAGTTTGTGCAATTGATGGGGGGTGATATTCAAGTCCGTAGCACGAAAGGGCAGGGAAGTCACTTTTACTTTGAGATCAACATTGGCCTTGGCGATCCCCAAGAACTCGAGGAGGAAAGGGCACAAACCGTTGTTGGCCTGCGATCGCCCACCTCAGAAGTCCGCATTCTGGTGGTGGATGATATTCCCGAAAATCGTCAATTATTAACCCAGCTCCTAGAACCCGTAGGCTTTCGTTGTCAAGAAGCCTGCAACGGTCAAGAAGCGGTTGAAATTTGGCGGACGTGGCAGCCCCATGCCATTCTCATGGATATTCGCATGCCCGTGATGGATGGTAAAACGGCAACGCGACAGATCAAGAAAGAAGTGGGCGATCGCCTCCGACGCGGCGAAGCCGTCTGCGTCCCGAAAATTCTTGCGGTGACCGCCAGTGGCTTTGAGCAGGACAAACAGGAACTGCTGAATCTCGGTTGTGATGACTACATTGCCAAGCCCTTCCGTCCGCAAACGATTTTTGAACGACTCGCCGCCCAGTTAAATCTAGAGTATGCCTACGAGGATGCTCTGCCCCCCGCAAGTGCTCCCCGTCCTCAGGTGCTGGATCCAGCCGCCCTAATGGTGATGCCCCGCCCTTGGATTGCTGAACTCCAAGAAGCGGCCAAAAAGCTCAATGCCAAGCGCATTCGCGAACTGATTGCTGAAATCCCATCCGAAGAAGCCGCCTTGATTGCAGGCCTTCAACAACTAGTGAAAACCTTCCGCTTTGATAAAATTGTCGAGTTGACGCTGGTTTGATGTTCACGCTGACGCAACTTTGCCCTACAACATTGGAAAATGCCCGTCAGTTGCACCTCTCATTGACCGCAGAGGAACGCTGTCGCAGTCGTCTCCATTGCCACAGTGATGAGGGGGAATCTCTCTATCTGAAGTTGCCGCGCGGGATGACGTTACAGCCGGGCGATCGCCTTCAGGACGAGGACGGCACAGTAGTCGTCACGGTTCACGCCAAACCCGAACCCACGCTAAAGGTGATGGCTACCACTCCCCTTGACCTTCTACAGGCCGCCTACCACCTTGGGAATCGCCACCTCCCCTTGGAAATTCACACCGATTATCTTCGCTTGGGGGCAGATTCCGTGTTGCAAACCATGCTGGAACAGCGGGGCTTAATAGTAACGTTTGAAGTCGCGCCCTTTTGTCCCGAGCGCGGTGCCTACCATGTTCACTGAGTCAGCGCTGTTAACCTTGTTGCAGTGGGTGAGTCCCGCTTTGCCCATTGGCGGCTTTAACTACTCCGAGGGCTTGGAGACCCTGATTGCCCAAGGCAAGATCACCTCAGCAGCCGCCGTACAGGATTGGCTCACCTTTGAACTGGCTTTTGGCAGTGCTCACTTGGAAACAGCAGTGATGGGGCGGGTCTATGGGGCGATCGCCAAGGGCGATTTTGACGCCGTTCACCAGTGGAATGCGTGGCTCTCGGCTGCCCGCGAAAGCGCCGAACTGCGTGCCCAAAATTGGCAAATGGGAACAGCATTGATCAACCTCGTCGCTGCCCTCGATCGCCTACCGCCAGAACTTCAGACTGGTCAGCCCTACCCTTGGAATGTCAGTGTTGCCTTTTGCATTGCCGCTGCCCTTGCCGACATTCCCCTAGAAACCGCACTTCTAGGCTATCTCCATAGTTGGGTCACTACTCTGATCAATGCAGCGGTGAAACTGATTCCCCTTGGTCAGACGGCGGGTCAAGTGCTTCTGCGCCAACTTCAGCCCCAGATTCAGCAAACCGTGCAGCAGAGCTTAAATGTGACTGACAATGATTTAGAAAGCTGTACCTTGGGCTTAGCCCTCGCCAGTATGCAGCACGAAACGCTCTACTGCCGCCTATTTCGCAGTTAATCCTGTCTAGAAAATGATTTCCGTCGAAACAGCCGTTGACCTGATTCAGCAGCATTTGCCCGATTGGGGCACAGAGACCATCTCTTTGACTGAGCCTCAGTACAGCCGACTAGCAGGAGCCATTACCAGCGATCGCCCCTACCCACCCATTGACCGCATCATGATGGATGGTATTGCCCTGCGGTGGGCCGCCTATGAATCTGGTCAGCGTGCCTTCCCGATTCTGGGGGTTGTCCCTGCTGGTGAGGTACCCCCCACGTTGACGGATCCACAGGCCTGCTTGGAAGTGATGACTGGTGCCGCGTTGCCCCAGAACTGCGATCTGGTCATTCCCTACGAGGCTCTGGAAATTCGTGACGGCATTGCCCATATCCGCCACGCCGAACTGTGGTCGCCCTATCAATTTGTTCACCGCTGTGGCAGTGATGCGCCGGCGGGTCAACAGGTGCTGGCGGCAGGTACCCCTCTACACAGTCCGGCTTGGGGCATTCTTGCCTCTGTGGGGCAGAGCGAAGTTTGTGTCCAGCGCACCCCCCGCACTCAAATTGTTGCCACCGGCAATGAACTGATTCCGCCAGACCACGTACCTCAACCCCATCAACTGCGCCTCTCCAATGCCTACGCCCTAATGGCTGCCCTCAAGCGCCAAGGGTACAGCCACGTCAGCATCACCCATTTACCCGATGATCCGCTGCAACTGGCAACCCACTACTGCCAAGCGAGCCAAGCGTACGATCTCCTGATTTATTGCGGCGGCGTTTCCAAGGGCAAGTTTGACTATTTACCGCAACTGTGGCGCGATCATGGCGTGCAGCAATATATCCACGGTGTCGCTCAGCGCCCCGGAAAACCCCTCTGGTTTGGGGTGGATCACACGCAGCAAACGGCAGTCTTTGGCTTGCCGGGGAACCCCGTCTCCAGTTTGGTGTGTTTACACCGCTATATTTTGGACATGCCACGCCTCTATGCCCGCTTGGCCACTCCCTTCTCTTTTGAGAAGCCCTTAACCTACTTTTTACCCGTTAAACTAGAAACCACGAAAACTGCTGAACTGATTGCCCACCCCCGTCCGATGCAAAACTCTGGTGATTTTTTGGCCTTGGCTGACAGTGATGGCTTCTTGGAACTACCTGCCTCGCAAGGGATATTTGCCGCTGGGGAGTGCTATCGCTATTTTCCGTGGAGTTAGGGCGGATGGTTGTCACCACAGCTATCCCTAGCCAACGTTTGCTGGATAACCAAGGGCGACACATTCGCAAGTTGCGCCTGTCGGTTACCGATCGCTGTAATTTGCGCTGTACTTACTGTATGCCCGTGGATGCCGCCTTTATGCCCCCCCAGACCTATTTAAGCCCCACAGAGTATGCCACGATTGTGGCTGAACTGGTGGCACTGGGGATTGAGTCGGTGCGCCTAACGGGGGGTGAACCGCTCCTGCGAGCCGAGTTTGCTGAGATTGTCGCAGCCTTGGTGGCAGTGGGGGTGCCAGAGCTAAGCTTAACCACGAATGGGATTCGCTTGGTGCCCTTTTTGCCCCTCTTGGAACAATATGGGGTACGGCGTTTGAATATCAGTCTGGATAGCCTAGACCCCGAAACCTTTGCCGCCATTAGTCATGGCCACCACTTGGAAACGGTGAAGGCGGCGGTGGCCACTGCGGTTCACCAAGGGTTTCAGGTGAAGCTGAACATGGTGGTTATGGCGGGTGTCAATGATCACGAACTGGTGCCGATGGTGGAGTACGCCAAGGGGTTGGGGATTGAGGTGCGCTTTTTGGAGCTGATGCGCATTGGCTATGCTTGCCACTTGGGGGGCGATCGCTTTGTTAGTGCTGCCACGATGATTGAGCGCTTGCGTCAGCATTATGATCTGCGACCTGTGCCACGTCCTTTGGATTCCACTTCGTTTAACTTTGAGACGGCCTGTGGCGGGCAGATTGGTTTTATCGCTTCAGAATCCCAACCCTTTTGTGGCCACTGCTCCCGTTGGCGCTTGTCTGCGGATGGTGTCCTGCGAGCGTGCCTGTTTAAGGAGGCGGGGGTGTCCCTACGGGGCTTAAGTCAAAGGGAACGGTATGCCGCCTATGAGCAAGTGTTGGGCATGAAACCCAGCTTGCGCGGAGCAGAAGTTCACCATGCGATGCACCAGATTGGAGGCTAGGAGGATGCTCTCCCACATCAATGAGAACCAACAACCCCAGATGGTGGATATTAGCGAGAAGGCCGTGAGCGATCGCCGAGCGGTGGCAGAAGCCCTGATTGAATTGCCACCAGTCTTTCAGGCCTATGTGCAAGGGGGAGATCTCTTTCTCACGAAAGGGCCTGTGGTGCAAACGGCGATTATTGCTGGCACAATGGCGGTAAAACGCACCGCTGAAGTCATTCCCTTTTGCCATTCGCTGCCGATTACTAGTTGTCGCTTTGAGACGGATATCGAGTCACTTGAGAGTGGCCTTAGAATTCGCCTGCGCTGTGAGGTCAAAACCCGCGATCGCACCGGGGTGGAAATGGAAAGCCTGCATGGGGTGGCGATCGCAGCCCTCACAATCTACGACATGGCCAAAGCCCTCAGCCCCCATATTGTGATTCGCGAGGTGCGCCTGCTGGCGAAAAGTGGTGGCAAGAAAACCCTCGGCCAATATCCCCTCTACGGCCTTGTGCTCACTGGCGGCCAGAGTCAGCGCATGGGTCAGGCCAAAGCCCTGCTAGACTACTACGGCGAACCCCATGCCCAGTACCTCTACAATTTGTTGGCTCAATCCTGCGAACAAGTCTTTCTCTCAGCGCAACCCAATCAATGGCAGGGGACTCCCCTTGCCGATTTGCCAACCCTCCCCGATACCCTGCCTCAGATTGGCCCCATTGCCGGCATCCTAACAGCTTTACGTGCCTATCCCCACGTGAACTGGTTAGTGGTGGCCTGTGACTTGCCCTATTTGACCACAGAAACCCTTGCGCCCCTGTTGCACCATTACCGCGAAGATGTGGTGGCCACCTGCTATCACCATCCCCAAGAGGGTTTCCCAGAGCCATTGTGTGCCATTTATACCCCCCAAGCTCTGCCGGTATTTGAGGCCGCCTATGCAGAAGGGATCTACTGCCCTGTGAAAATTCTCCAGCGATCGCCCTGCCAGCGGATTGCCCCACCCCAGCCGACCATTACTGCCAACATCAACACCCCTGAAGATTATCTGGAAGCCCTACACCATGTCCGACGGCCCTAAAACTATTCATCTACGCTACTTTGCCCAGTTACGCGAGCAAAGCCAACGGGAACAGGAGGAGCGAGTGACCACCGCCCAAACCTATGGCGAGCTATACCAAGAACTAAAGACCCAGTACGGGTTTACCCTTGATCTGACCCATGTTAAGGTTGCGGCTAATGATACGTTTGTGACACTGGATCAACCCCTACGAGCTGGAGATAAGGTCGTCTTTATTCCCCCTGTTGCCGGGGGTTAACTAAGCGATGGTGATCAAGCAATTTTCCCTAACCAATACTCCCCTAGAGCCAGCTCAGTTGTGGCAGCCCTTGGCCAACTTGCGAGCCGGTGCCTTTGTTAGCTTTGAGGGTTGGGTGCGCAATCACAACCACGGCAAGATCGTCACTGCCCTAGAATACGAGGTCTATCCTGCCTTGGCTCTTAAAGAAGGAGAACAGATCCTAGCAGAAGCCATTGGGAAATTTGACTTGCTGGGGGCGATCGCCAGCCATCGCTATGGAACGCTAACTCTTGGCGAGATTGCTGTGTGGGTAGGGGTGACGGCGCCTCATCGCCAACAAGCCTTTGCTGGTGCGGCCTACATCATTGATGAAATTAAACACCGCCTACCCATTTGGAAAAAGGAATACTATCTAAATGAGCCAGCTACTTGGGTGTATTGCCGTGAGCATCACCATTACGGTCTGTTTGATGACGACGGGGGACAACCGTGGGGGCTAAGTCGTCTCGCTTCAGCCAGCGATGGATAGTGGCGCAACTGACCTAGAAGATTTGAGTTGCTTCACTAATTTTGCCACCTTGCTGGATGTAGGAGACAACCCGCTCTCGTCAGTCCAAGCTATAGCTCATATTCTTGAGTAACATTCATGACGCTTTGAGTATAGCCTAACCTCTCAAATGCGCACAGAAGAAACAGAACTGGCATGGGAGGGCAAGTATGACCAATCAGTTTACCTCATTCAGCGCTGGAACCAAGAGGGTATGCTGTAGGACATTCTCAAGAAACTGTATCAATTAACACCCTTTACTATCCGAAAGTTGCATAAGATGAAGAGCCACAAGAGCCACAATTGCATCAATAGACATAGACGCAGAGGGAGAACACAGCAAGTATTATGCGACTTGATCAGTTTCAATCTTTTTTAGCTGTTGCTGAAACGGGGAGTTTTCAAGCGGCAGCGCGGCGGTGTGGGGTGACGCAACCCACAATTAGTCGGCAAATTCAAGCTCTAGAAGAAAGTTTGGGGATGCAACTTGTTCACCGCTCGAATCGCGCCAAGTTAACTGTGGCGGGGGACTTGTTTTTGCGCCGTGCCCATCGCATCTGGCAAGAGTGGCAGGCCGCCAATGCTGAACTCAAAGCCATGCAAAATGGCCAGCAGCAGGAACTCTGCATTGCCGCTATTCACTCCATTTGCCGCTACTTTTTGCCCACGCTGTTACCGACGTTTTGCCAAGCATTTCCCCAAATGCAGTTGCGGGTGACTGCCCTAGGGAGCGATCGCGCCCTCAAAGTCTTGCAGGATAGCCTAGTAGATCTAGCAATTGTCATGGGCGATCGCCACCTCTTAAAACAGGCGGAATGGGTGATTGAACCGCTGTACAGTGAGCCTGTGCAAGTGCTAATGGCGGCTGAACATCCCCTCGCTGTTAATGAGACCTTGACATGGCAAGAACTAGCTCGCTTTCCCCATGTGGTATTTAAGGATGGCTATGGCATGCGCCGCTTGGTGGCTGAAGAATTTAGCCGTCGGGGTTTACCTTGGCAACCCGCTCTTGAACTCAACACGCCTGATGCGTTTATTGCTGTGATCCGCGAAAGTGAGATGGTTGCCTTGCTGCCGCGCTCTGCCCTCAAGGAAGCGCTCCGCGATCCTGCCCTAGGGATTCGTGATTTATCCACGCCACTGCCCCTGCGTCAGGTGTTGGCCATTACCACCCGCGATCGCCTGACCTTACCGCCCGTTGCCCAGTTGCTTACGTTGATCCGCCAGCAGGCTGCCCATGAGTCCTCTTTTTCGTGATCTCCTTAAAAAAGTCGGCAGTGGTGCCCACACCCACAAAGACCTGAGCCGCGCCGAGGCAGCCTTGGCGTTGCAACTCATGCTGGAGCAGGTGGCAACCCCTGCCCAAATTGGGGCGTTTTTGATTGCTCATCGGATTAAGCGACCCACCTCGGAAGAGATGGCGGGTATGCTCGATGCCTACAACGAGCTAGGGCCAAAGATTCCAGCGGTTGAGACCAGTTGCCCCGTGATGATCCTCAGTCAGCCCTATGATGGTCGCGATCGCACGTTTCCCCTGAGTCCTTTAACAGCATTGGTTTTGGCGGCTGCTGGGATTCCAGTACTTCAACACGGGGGCGATCGCATACCCACCAAAGAAGGCATTCCCCTCATTGAGCTATGGCGATGTTTAGGGGTGGACTGGTCAACCCTAACCCTAGAACAAATCACCCACTGCCTAGAGCAAACAGGTTTAGGTTTTGTCTATCTCCCGCGTCATTTTCCAGCAGCCCAAGGGCTAGTCCCCTACCGGGAGCAAATTGGTAAACGTCCCCCCATTGCCACATTGGAATTAATCTGGAATCCTTACCAAGGGCGCAGTCACCTCGTAGCAGGGTTTGTTCATCCGCCGACGGAAGGGATCATGCGCGATGCCCTCTATCTCCACGGTGTTCATGAATTTACTACCGTCAAAGGTCTTGAAGGCAGTTGTGATTTGCCCCGCGAACGCACCGCCATTATCGGCCTTGCCCGTGATCAAGACCCTCCTTGGCAACGCCTGCGTCTCCATCCCCAAGAGTATGGTATGGCCAGCAGTAATGTGCCTTGGCCAGCGGACACAACAACTGCTGCAAAAATGATGGCTGCCGTCTTAGCTGCCGAGGAGCAGCCCCTCACCACCTCCGTTATCTGGAACAGTGGGTTTTACTTGTGGCAGGGGGGCAAAGCCGATAGTCTCAATTCCGGACTCGCACTCAGCAGCGAACTCCTCCGTAGTGGTCGGGTGGCTCAACACCTACAGAAATTGCAAACCATGTTGGAGAAGATATAGATGTTGCGGGAGCGACTGCGCTTTAATTGGCAAGAACTCAGTGGCAGTTTTGGTGATTTGGGTACGGATTTGCCCCTACTGGTGGGGATGATCATGGCTGCCCAGTTGGATAGTGCTAACGTCTTCACTTTGTTTGGCGTGGCACAAATTCTCACGGGGGTATTCTATGGCCTTCCCATGCCGATGCAACCCCTAAAGGCAATGGCTGTAATTGTGATGACGGAAAAACTCACTGGATCTATCCTTTGGGCAGGGGGACTGATGGTAGGAGCGATGATGTTGGTGTTAACGTCCACCGGAATCCTGACCCGACTGGCTCGCTGGATTCCCCAACCCGTGGTGCGGGGCTGTCAATTGGGACTGGGACTGTCTCTAGCCGCCGTTGCCCTCAAGACCTACTTGCCCGCGGGTGACCTCTTTGGTTATCTGTTGGGTGCCATGGGCTTTTTGATCTTGCTCCTTTTACCCAAGGAACGGGGAGTTCCCGCAGGGTTACTGGTGGTGTTGCTGGGGGTGGGTGTAGCGATTAGCCGTGTTCTGGCTGAGACAGAATTGCAGTTAACCATTGCTTGGCAGCTTCCCTACCTGCAGCCTTTAGATCCTCAGGCCTTGATTCCCGGACTCGTGCTATTGGCACTGCCGCAGTTACCCCTATCGATCGCCAATGCAGTGATTGCAACCCAGCAAACTGCCCACGATCTCTTTCCCGATCGCCCCCTCTCGATTCGCCAAATTGGCCTCACGTATAGCCTCACCAACTTGATCCTGCCCTTCTTTGGTGGTGTCCCCCTCTGCCATGGCTGTAGCGGTTTGGCAGGACACTATGCCCTTGGTGCCCGCACAGGTGGGGCGGTGGTGATCTATGGCAGTCTCTACCTTCTCTTGGGTCTCTTTTTTGGTTCCAGTGTGGATAAGCTGCTGGAAATTTTTCCCCTCTCGATTTTGGGGGTCATTCTTTTGTTTGAAGCGTGGGTACTCATGGGCTTTATTAAAGATCAAGCCGCCATGCCCGCAAATTGGATGATTACCCTCTTAGTAGGGGCGATCGCCCTCAGTGTGCCCCAAGGCTTCTTAGTGGGCACCCTTGTTGGTACAACTCTGTACTACCTCAGCAGAAAAATGCCACTACAACTCTCCTAGCCCTCTAGGCCAGACCAAATTCCTGCAATGCTGGCCAAAAATTGCGATTCTCGTGGCCGGGCTGGCTGAGCTTCACAAGGGCAAAGCGTTGGAGGGGGGTCAGGGCTGACCATTTTTCCACCGTCAGGCTGTGGTGAGGTACCTTGGTCAGTTGTTGCTGCACTGTCTCTGGCAGTTCAGTGGTGATGTCCCAAGGGTAGGGTTGGCGAATCTCTATATCACTCGGTGGGGTTCCATGGGTGTGGGTCACCCAATCCCGCAGTTGCTGACGATAGTCTGCCTGAGCTTCGGGGGTGTCGCAGGGAGTCACCACAAGCCATTGTCGCTGTTCTTGGGAAAGTTGATGCCAGTGGAGCAGCTTCAGCTTGACCCCACATAAATCTAGTTTATAGCGAACAATCATTGGAATACAGCGTAACGAAGCCGTGAATTCGGCCTCAAACGCAAAGAAGTGGGACATCAATAGCCATAACCCTCCACAGGGAATTAGATTCTATTATTGCTTGAGGGCAGTGCCGCTTTCCTGCATGGTGGGGGTATGGGGCGTCTGCCGCAACTTCAGGGGCAGCACCTGCACCG
Organism: Thermosynechococcus sp. QS41; assembly: GCF_031583515.1. Taxonomy (NCBI): domain Bacteria; kingdom Bacillati; phylum Cyanobacteriota; class Cyanophyceae; order Acaryochloridales; family Thermosynechococcaceae; genus Thermosynechococcus; species Thermosynechococcus sp. QS41. The sequence goes on along the minus strand of NZ_CP134181.1, from coordinate 552,637 downwards.
CACAGGCTTTGAGTTCTGGCTGCTTTGAGACCGGACAGGCAATGGGATGGGTCAGTTGGTTTGCCTCACCGCTATCAGCAAAGAGAAAGCCCCAGTGCATGGGTACAAAGAGAGTGCCCGGACGAATGGCCTTGGTGAGGATGACCGGCAGGCACACTTGACCGCGACGCGATCGCACCTCTACCCAATCCCCGTCTTTGAGATGTAAGTTTGCGGCATCGTCGGGGTGCATTTCCACAAAGGGATCGGGGTGCATTTTTTGAATTTTGGCAATGCGACCGGTACGGGTTTGAGTGTGCCAGTGGCCGTAGAGACGACCCGTTGTCAGGGTAAAGCTATAGATGTGATCGGTGGGTTCCGCCACGCCCTGACTGTGGGCAAGGCAAAAATATGCCCGTTGATTGGGTGTGTGAAATCGCCAGTCAGTATAGAGGCGTTTGGGTTTGCGGGCTTCTTCATCATCCATACCGGCAGGACAGGGCCACTGCAAGGCGCCTAAACGGGCAAGGCGTTCGTGGCTCAGACCCGATTGATCGCAGGGGCGACCGGCAGTGAGTTGGACAAATTCGGCATAGACGGCAGCGGCATCGGCAAATGGGAAGAGATGCCCATATCCCAAGCGGCGCCCCACCTCAGCAAAAATTTCCCAATCAGGGCGAGCCAGACCGGGGGGCGATCGAAAGGCGGGGGCAAGGGTGACGCGGCGTTCAGAGTTAGTCATCACACCTGTTTTCTCACTCCATTGCGCCGCCGGCAAAATCAGATGGGCATAGGCTGCTGTTTCAGTGGGAAAGTAGGCATCCTGATAGACGGTAAAAGGAGATTTGAGAAAGGCCGCCTTGGCACGCTCTAAATGGGGAAAACTAACCGCAGGATTGGTGGCCGCAATCCACAGCAGACCCACTTCTCCCTGTTCTAGACCTTCGACAATTTGCCATGCCGTGCGACCGGGGCGATCGCTTATTTGCCCTCGCGGCAGTCCCCAAAAGTCCTCTACCTCTTGGCGATGCTGTGGATTGGTCACTTGGCGATAGCCGGGCAACAGATGGCTCAAGCCGCCGGCTTCGCGCCCCCCCATGGCGTTGGGTTGCCCCGTCAGCGAAAAAGGACCACTCCCTGGGCGGCCAATTTGCCCCGTCAACAGGTGGAGATTGATGAGACAACGAGCTTTGGCCGTCCCTTCAGCAGACTGGTTAATGCCCATTGACCAAAGGGAGAGTACCGCTTGGGCATGCCCCCAATAGCGAGCCGCCTGTTCTAGATCACTTTGAGCAATGCCACAGCGTTCCGCTACCCAGTCTGGGGTGTAGGCCGCCAGCAGCTTTACATACTGGGCAAAGCCTTGGGTACACTCCTCTATAAACTCAGCATCGATCTGTCCCCATTGCAGTAGCAAATGGCCAATGCCGTGGAGCAGATCAATATCCGTGCCGGGTCGGATGGCAAGGTGCAGATCCGCCACTTCCGCTGTCGGGGTGCGCCGCGGATCCACAACAATCAACTTGACGCGGCGATCGCGCTTGTGGTGGTTGCGCAGACGATTAAAGACAATGGGATGGCATTCGGCAGTATTAGTACCCATAAGGAACGCACAATCGGTAGCCTCCAAATCGTCGTAGCAGCAGGGGGGGCCATCAGCGCCGAAGCTAGCCATGTAGGCCGACACTGCCGAGGACATACATAGCCGCGAGTTGGCATCAAAGTTGTTCGTACCCAAACAGCCCTTGATTAGCTTTTGCGCCACATAGTAGTCTTCGGTTTGAAATTGGCCGGAACCGTACATACAAATGGCATCGGCGCCCCGCTCACGGCGTACCCATTGGATGCGTTCCACAAGGCGGGTCATGGCCTCGTCCCACGAAATGACCGTAAAGGGCTGATCCAAACGCTCCCGCCACAGGGGGTAAACCAAGCGATCGCGATCAAGGGCTTCTAGAATAGTTGCCCCCTTGACACAGACCATTCCTTGGGAGGAGGGATGCTGGCGATCGCCCCGAATTTTATAGGCTCCCTTGCCTTGAGGGACTGCTTCTAAGCCACAGCCCACCCCACAGTAGGGACACAGCGAGGACACTGGCTCACTTGGTTCAGGCACAGCACGCCCTTTTTCCTCAAACCGCAGGAATTCACAGGAACAGCACCTGACCCCTTGCTCTGAGCAAATGATCAGATCCGCTGTAGCATCGCCATGGAAAAAAAGCTCTTGCCTCGGAAACACTACCCGTTGCCAAGTGGGCTGATTTGACAAATAAATCTGCTGAACGCTCTCGCTGGTATTGCGGTAGTAGCAGAGGTAACGACTGGACTGAACGGCTAACGAGCCAACCCGTGGGGTACTCATACGCTACTTAGTGCCCAAACCGCGTGTACAGAAAGTCAACCACTTGGTTGCGGAGATCGTAGTACTGCGGATCCTCAAGGAGTTGCGATCGCCGCCGTGGCCGCGGAAAAGGAATCTTCACAATATCGCCAATGCCGGCGGCAGGGCCATTGGTCATCATCACCACCCGATCCGCGAGGTACAGCGCCTCATCAATGTCGTGGGTAATCATCAGTACCGTCAGTCGGTGGCTGCGCCAAATCTTTAAGAGTTCATCCTGTAACTCCTCCTTCGTGATGGCATCGAGGGCACCAAAGGGTTCATCTAAAATCAACACTTCAGGGCGAATGGCGAGGGCGCGGGCGATCGCCACCCGTTGTTTCATGCCCCCCGACAGTTGAGCAGGGCGTTTGTGGGCAGCCGTTGTTAGCCCCACTCGTTCCAAGTGCTCCTCGACAATTTGGCGCCGGCGTTGGCGAGTTTTCTGGGGATAGACAGACTTCACTGCTAGCTCAATATTTTGATAGGCCGTCAACCAAGGCAGCAGCGCGTAGTTTTGAAACACCATCATGCGATCCGGCCCCGGACGGCGCACGGGCACGCCATTGAGAGTAATTTCCCCTCGTGTTGGCGCTGTAAAACCCGCAACCATATTCAAGAGTGTGGTTTTGCCGCAGCCGGAATGGCCAATGAAACAGACAAATTCGCCGCTGCTCACCTCAAGGTGAATATCCTCAAGTACCACATGGTCGCCATTAGCCGTAGGGTAGGCTTTGCTCACCCCATCAATGCGTAGATGCTGGGTGGCCGTTAAATGGGGGTCAAGACGATAGAGGGTTTCCATAGACTTCTCTCAAAAATACCTAGACAGCAACAACCTCTTGGGGATCAACAGTGCGAATATCAAGGCCACGGCGAATCGCAGCCGCCTCAATGTAGCCAAGGGGATTATCGGGGTCAAAGGGCAGTCCATCGAAAAGAGCAAAGGCAGAACGATCTGGCTCATTATCTACAACCTTCAGTTCCCGCGCTGCCGCCCCAAAGAGATCTACCCGCCGCACCTGCTCAACAATTTCTAGCCAGTTTTTTGGGAAGGGCGTAAGTTGCCAGCGAGCCAATTGGGTCATGATCCACAGCCCTTCCAACCGCCCAGGACAGGGAGAGCGATCCACATAGAACTGGTGAAACCGGGGTTGAAAAGCAGCAACAATGCCATCCCCCCAATCAAGGGGATCCACAAAGCCGGCATAGGCATCCTCAGGAGTACACCCCACATACTCTGGCCGACAAAGCAGTTGGGCAATTTCGGGGCGATGTTTGATCGTATCGCAGTACTCACAGGCTTCGATCAATGCCTTGACCAACGCTTGGTGTAGCTGCGGGTTGGCCTGCACCCAATCGGAACGCATACCCACAACTTTTTCCGGGTGCCCCGACCAAATATCCAAATCCGTAGCGACAATCACCCCAATACCCTCGCGCACTGCATGGGAGTTCCACGGTTGACCGACACAAAAGCCACTGATATGGCCGGCCTTGAGGTGATAGATCATTTGGGAGGGGGGAATCACCAACAACTCGACATCGTAATCGGGGTCAATGCCAGCGGCGGCCAGCCAGTACCGCAACAGGAGGTTGTGCATTGATGCGGCATGAACCACTCCCAGCCGGGGGCGATCGCCCGTGCGCTGAATATAGGCGCGCAGATCTTCAGCAGTCTTCACCCCCTGCTGCCACAACTGGCGACTAAAGGTGATGGCATTGCCATTGCGACTCAGTACCAACGAGGTCATCAGCGGTTGTGAAGGCTGACCGTTTAACCCCAAGGTCATGGCTAAGGGCATGGCCGCCAACAGTTGAGCGCCCGTCAAGCGACCCGCGATCACCCCCATCACCAAGTCCTGCCAGCTTTCTTCGCGATGCAGCGTGACTGGCTCCAAACCATACTTAGCAAAGAAGCCCATTTCCTTGGCAGCAATGAGAGGCGCACTGTCTATCAGGGGCATAAAGCCAAGGGTCAGACCTGCCGGCACTGTTGGTGCAACCATGGGCACCTCCAAAGGCGGGCGGCGGCGTTTCTGCTGATTGAGAAAGGCAATCATCTCATTGCGCAGGCCATAGTAGCTGGGATGGTTGAGCACGTCATGGCGATTGCGGGGACGGGCAAAGGGAATTTTGAGAATTTGGCCAATGTGGGCTTCAGGGCCATTGGTGAGCAGCACCACGCGATCAGAGAGCAGTAGTGCCTCATCCACATCATGGGTGACCATAATGCAGGTGGTTTGACTGCCTTGACACACTTGCATCAACTCATCCTGCAAAGAGCCTCGCGTCAAAGCATCAAGGGCACCAAAGGGTTCATCCAGCAGGAGCACCTCCGGTTGAATCGCCAAGGCACGGGCGATTGCCACCCGTTGCTTCATCCCCCCCGACAGTTGGGCAGGGAACTTCTCGCGGGCTTTACTGAGGTGCACCTGTTCCAGCGCCGCCTCTACCCGCTGTCGTTGCTCTGCCTTGCTCAAATGCCCCAGCACCGCTGCCACCGCCAAGGCCACATTCTGGTACACCGTTTTCCAAGGCAACAGCGAATAGTTTTGGAACACCACCATGCGATCGGGACCCGGTTCCGTCACCTGCCGCCCAGCCATCACCACGCCACCACTGCTAGGCCGCTGAAAGCCAGCAATGATATTCAAGAGCGTGGACTTGCCGCAGCCAGAGTGACCGACAAGGGAAATAAACTCCCCTTTTTGGATTTCGAGGTGGATATTCTTGAGAGCAATGTAGCGATCGCCCCCGGGCAGATCAAAAACCTGATCCACATGGTCAATTTCAATAAACGGTAAAGACTTGGCCATAGGGTTAAACAACCTAATGTTCGACAGTAAGGGGAAAAGAGGGAAGGATGGGTTACGTGAGGGAGCTAGGAATGCGCCTCTTCACCGTGGCTGAGCAGGCAACCCACAAAGGCTACCGAGCGATCCAGAACCAGGCCGACAATGCCGACATAGATCACGGCAACAATAATTTCACTAATCAGAGAACTGTTCCAGGCATCCCAAATAAAGAAGCCAATGCCGACACCGCCAATGAGCATCTCCGCTGCCACAATCGCCAACCAAGACAGCCCAATGCCAATGCGCAGCCCCGTAAACACATAGGGCACCGTTGCTGGTACGAGAATATTCAGGAAATAATCCTTGCGGGAAAGCTGCAACACCCGTGCCACATTCTTGTAGTCCTTGGGAATTTGCTGCACACCAACAATTGTGTTGATGATAATCGGCCAAATTGCGGTAATGAAGATCACAAAAATCGCTGCCGGTTCATTGTCCCGCAGAGCCGCCAAGGAAATGGGCAACCACGCAAGGGGGGGCACCGGACGCAACACCTGCAAAATGGGATCCACTGCATCGTAGAGCACTCGACTAGAGCCAATCAGCATCCCCAGCCCCACCCCAATGACTGCTGCCAAGGAAAAGCCAACGGCCACCCGCCGCAGACTGGAGAGAATTTGCCACCCCAACCCCACATCCGTGCCACTCCCTTGATAAAAGGGATCAACTATCAACCCCCAAGTTTCAGTAATAACAGTGAGGGGCGTTGGCAGGCGAAGTAGCCCCGCCATGCAGACAAACTGCCAAATGACCAAGAAACACAGCGCCCCCAAACTACCCAGTACCACTTTGCGGAACATCGCTGACTTCTTGAGATGCTTTAACCAGCGCCGCCGTCGAGATTGAGTGAAACCCATAGAAGAACTTGCCATTGCTCTTTACCTCTAAACTTTTTTCAAATCCAAACCACTCAAGTAGGCCTGAGGATTTTGGGGATCAAAGGCCACACCATCAAAAAAGGTCTCCACGCCCCGAGAGGTGGTGGTGGGAATTTCCGCTGCCGGCACCCCCATCGCTTGAGCGGCTTCGCGCCACAGATCCTCACGGTTCACTTTTTGGATGAGAGCTTTAGTGTCCATATTCGGCGGCAAATACCCCCAGCGAATGTCCTCCGTCAGGAACCACAGATCATGACTTTGGTAGGGATAAGAGGCATTGTCTCGCCAGAACTTCATCGCTAGATCGGGGTTGTCAAAGGTACGGCCATTGCCAAAGTCAAACTTACCGAGGGAGCGATCCAAAATATTCTTCTCGGGTACCTTCAACCATTGCCGCTGGGCAATTATCTTGACCATTTCTGGTTTATTTTCAGGTTGGTCACACCACTGTTGTGCTTCCATCACAGCCATCAATAGAGCTTTAGTGGCCTTCGGATGCTGATCAACCCAATCCGCCCGCAAAGTCAGCGATTTCTCAGGATGATCCTGCCAAAATTCACCCGTGGTAATAGCATCAACCCCCACCTTTTGATTCACCGCTTGTTGTGGCCATGGCTCAGCCACACAGAAAGCTTCCATGGTTCCAGTTTTCACATTGGCCACCATTTGCGGAGGAGGCACAACGATCACAGAAACGTCCTTCTCAGGATCAATGCCGCCGGCAGCCAGCCAGTAGCGCATCCACAGATCATGGGTGCCCCCTGGAAATGTCACTGCCACTTTGATCTGCTCTTGCTGATTCTGGGCACGCCGTTCAGCACGGGTTTTAGCAAAGGCCTCCTTCAGGGGGCTACTGTCAGTCCTGATATTGAGATCCTTGTAAGCATTGGCCAAGACAATTCCCTGACCATTTGTGTTTAACCGCGCCAAGATATACATGGGTACAGGTTTGCCACCGGTAATGGTTCCCACGGTCATCAGGTAGGGCATCGGTGTGAGAATGTGGGCACCATCAATGCCACCCCCGGCAGAACCCAAGACCAAGTTGTCGCGGGTCACGCCCCAAGAAGCCTGCTTAATCACCTCCACATCGGGCATCCCATACTTGGCAAACAAGCCCTTTTCCTTGGCAATAATCAGGGGAGCCGCGTCCGTCAGAGCAATAAAGCCCAGTTTCGCTCCCATCACTTCTGGAGTTTCCGCTAGGGTGGTGGGTTGGGCAACATCACTAGTTTGCTGGCTATTACCACAACCGTGGGAGATCAATGTCACGGCCGTTGTAGCCGCAGCGGTCACGAGAAAGTGACGCCGGGAGAAAGTCACCATTGGTTTACAAATCCTTTAATTCCTAAACAATCGACAAGGCTAATTCAGCGTGTATCGGAACCTGCAGCGTATGTGAACTGATGGGCTGAGCACCAAAGTGATCAATCAACAGTTGGCGCAGTACCTCCGGCAGTTCATCACAGGGAATCGCTTTTTTCACACAGGTGCCCAGCTTGGCATCCTTACCGACCTTGCCACCCATGTACAAATCCACGGCATCCACGGTTTCGCCGTTACGACGGGCTTTTGTACCCATTAGGCCAATATCGGCTACTTGGGGTTGACCACAGGAGTTGGGACACCCGGTCCAGTGAATGCGCACCGGTTGAGAGAGCACCAGTTGTTGATTCAGCCAGCGGACGAGGGCAAGGGCACGATTTTTGGTTTCAATGAGGGCAAAGTTGCAAAACTGAGCACCCGTACAGGAAACGAGGGCACGTTCTAAAGGCGGTGGTTCCGGCCGAAACTTAGTGAGGAGGGGTTCGCGCAGCAGGCTTGGTAAAACAGCGCTAGGTACATGGGGAATGATCAGATTTTGCTCCACTGTCAGCCGCACTTCCGATTGGCCATAGACTTGAGCTAGCCGTGCCAACTCGTAAAAATCAGTGGCATAGAGGCGCCCTACGGGCACATGCAGTCCCACATAGTTCAACTCCCGCTGTTTTTGGCAATGCACCCCCAGATGATCTCGCTTGTCCCAGTCAATTTCATCCTTGGGAGCGGCACTGAGGAGTTCAAAGGGGAGTTTAGCGGCCACTGCTGCCCGGAATTTCTCGATACCCCATTCATCAATCAGCCACATGAGCCGCGCTTTTTGGCGATTGCCCCGTAGGCCATGGTCACGGAAAATTTCAAGGATGGCACGTGAGAGGTCCACCACAGCATCATCGGGAGGCACCCAAGCATTGAGGGGGATAGCGGCAGCGCAACGCCGAGCAGAGAAGAAACCACCGACTAAAACATTGAAGCCCAAACGCCCTTGCCGATAGGCAGGCACAAAGGCAACATCGTTAATTTCCGCATGGACAGAGTTATCCCGCCCCCCCTCGATCGCAATGTTGAATTTGCGGGGTAGATTGCTAAATTCCAAATTCCCCTGACCATTGTTGGTAATCATGGCCTGCAATTTCATAATCAAGGGGCGAGTATCAATGAGTTCGGCCGCATCAATGCCCGCCACTGGCGATCCAGTGAGGTTGCGCACATTGTCCATGCCGGATTGCACAGAGGTCAGGCCACAGGCTTGCAGCCGCTCTATGATTTCAGGAATATCCTCAATGGGCAGACCCCGAATCTGAATGTTTTGACGGGTGGTGATGTCACCATTGCCGTTCTCACCATAGCGATCCACAATTTCGCCAAGGGTTCGCAGTTGTTGACTGGTGAGAATCCCATTGGGTACCCGCAGCCGCATCATGAACCTGCCAGGGGTAACGGGGCGAAAGAAAATCCCAAGCCACTTGAGGCGAACATCGCGGTCAGCTTCAGGAATGTTTTCCCAGCCCATGGCTGCGAATTTCTCTAGCTCTTGTTTAACCGCTAAGACATCTTTCTCTTTTTTAATGGCTTCAATTTTGTTGCTCACGGTTGTTGCCCTTGGTTTCAACGGGTTACTTGAACACCCAATTTAGGCAGGTCAATCATGAACATTTGTAAATTTTGCTACATTTTCTTTGTCGCTATACAGTTTCCGTATTAAAAATATGCCAAAACTGTATCTAACCTTAACTTCAGGGCGGGAGATTAAATCTGCCCAAACAACTAAAACAGCCCAAATTGCTCTATAACAAGATGACAGCCGGTAGCGGTAGCCACTATTTTAGAAAAAGGCTGTTGATGACAATAAATTAAGCGATAAATAAAAAGCTGCACCCTGAGATTAGCCCTAGCTAGGATGCAGCACGCAACGTTCTAATGATTTTGCAGGTGGATGGGGGGTCTAAGTGCCAGAGGTCCAAGAGTTCATGTACTCCACCTGTTCGGGAGTGAGGGTGTCAATGGCAATGCCCATGGCTTGGAGTTTCAAACGGGCAATTTCTTGATCCACGGCGGTGGGAATGGGGTGAATGCCGGCTGCCAACTGACCTTTATTTTTGACGAGATATTCACAGCCAAGGGCTTGGTTGGCAAAGCTCATATCCATAACGCTCGCCGGGTGGCCTTCGGCAGCCGCAAGGTTAATCAGGCGGCCTTCACCCAAAACAATGATGGATTTACCGCTGGGGAGAATGTATTCTTCGGTGAAGTTGCGCACAACCCGGACTTCCTTGGCAAGGGTTTTTAGGGTGGCAAGGTCAATTTCAATGTCAAAGTGACCGGAGTTGGCTACCATTGCCCCATCTTTCATGACGGCAAAGTGCTCGGCGCGAATCACATGCTTATTCCCCGTCACGGTAATGAAAATATCCCCAAGGGGCGCCGCCTCAAGCATGGGCATGACCCGGAAGCCATCCATGACTGCTTCAATGGCACGCACGGGATCAATTTCCGTCACAATCACATTGGCACCCATGCCCCGTGCCCGCAGCGCTGTCCCTTTACCGCACCAGCCATAGCCAGCCACGACAACGGTTTTACCGGCAAGCAGAATGTTCGTTGCCCGAATGATGCCATCAAGGGTGGATTGACCGGTACCGTAGCGGTTGTCAAAGAAGTGTTTGGTGTCGGCATCGTTGACATTAATGGCGGGGAAGGTGAGGACGCCATCGCGGAACATGGCCTTGAGGCGGACAATGCCAGTGGTGGTTTCTTCGGTGGTGCCAATAATGTCACTGAGTTGGTGCTGGCGCTCTTTGACGAGGGTGGCAACCACATCACAGCCGTCATCAATGATGATGTTGGGACGGTGATCAAGGGCAATATTGACGTGGCGCATATAGGTGGCGGTGTCTTCCCCTTTTTGGGCAAAGACCGGGATGCCGTAGTTCACCACTAGGCTAGCGGCGACATCGTCTTGGGTGGAGAGGGGATTACTGGCAATAAGAACCGCGTCAGCACCGCCGGCTTTGAGGGCGATCGCTAGATTGGCGGTTTCTGTGGTCACATGGCAACAGGCGGCCAAGCGAATACCGGCAAGGGGCTTTTCTTTCTCAAAGCGATCGCGAATCTGCCGCAGTACCGGCATCTCCCGACTGGCCCACTCAATGCGCTGCTGCCCTAAGGGTGCAAGGCTCAAGTCTTTGACATCGTGACGAACAGGGGCTTCAGATTTAATCGGAGAAGACACCATACTGCGGTTCCTTAAAAAAGGTTACGGCTCCCCATTATACGCAAGAATCGCCTAGGGGGAATTCTTCCGCAATACCCAACTGGTCACCGTGCCGCCGGGGAAAATGAGCAAATTCACGGTGCCAATTTCCAAAAGATGCCCCTTGCGATTGCGAAACTGAAAGGTGCAGATATCCACCCCCACCATTAGTTGACAACCCATCAGTTCGCTATAGCCTTGACTGAGGAGATAGGCCACAATCGGGGTCGTTGTTGTCGGATTCACCATTGCCGGATTAACCACGGGTTGCCAACCCCGATCAAGGAGGCGTTGGCGGGCATCGGTATAGCTCATCCCTTGGCGTAAACGCGGCATCCGCTGCGCAAGGGCACTCGGCGCAAAGCCAACCCCTGCTGCCAGTAAACCAAGGGCAATGAAACGTTTCAGCAATACCATAGCAATTGCTTGTTAAATGCCAATCGCTATACGCTGCAAGGGTCAGGTTCATGCAGGTTCCAGAGGTGAAACTTAAGCCCCCACAGCTTCTTTGGCAGCGTAGAGCACTTCCACCGTGATCTCGGTAATGCCCTGTTCACGGGCAAATTTTTCGGTGTTGCGCTTCACCTTGCCGCGCACAAAGCCGGGAATCTTGTTTAATTCCGCTAGCCCATCCGCGGTCCATGTCAAATCCAAGTCGGCGGAAAGCCCCTTGTGAATCACTTCCTTGGTGTCATGGCCACCAAAAATCTCTAGCAGGTGGTCTTCCATGCCCAAGGTAAAGGAGTTGTAGATTAAATCCACCAGTTGATTCGTGCCCTCATAGCCCAAGAAGGGGCGATAGCCGACGGGAAAGTCTTGGATGTGGATGGGAGCGGCAATGACGCCACAGGGAATGTTGAGGCGTTTGCCCACATGGCGTTCCATTTGGGTGCCAAAGATGGCCGCGGGTTCAACGCGGGCGATCGCGTCCCCCACCACCGTGTGGTCATCGGTAATGAGTACTTCGTCACAAAAGCCCGCCACCTCTGCGCGGAACCAATCGGCATCGTATTTGCAGTACGTCCCCGCCCAAACAACGTGGATGCCCATTTCCCGACTGAGAATTTTGGTCATCGCTGCTGCATGGGTATTGTCCCCAAAGACCACTGCTTTTTTGCCGGTCAGGTTTTGGCAGTCAATGGAGCGAGAAAACCAAGCAGCTTGGGACACTTCGCGAGTTTGGTGCTCAATAAAGGCCTCATAGTCCACGGGGGCACCTTGAGCATTGAGCACCGCTTGAATGGCACGGATACAGCGGGCGGTTTCCACCACACCCATCGGCGTCATCCTCACGCTTGGCTGGCCAAATTCCGTTTCTAGGTACTGGGCGGTGAGGCCGCCAATTTCCCGATAGGGGACAAGGTTAAACCATGCTTGGGGCAGTCGGGCAAGGTCGTGGACGCTGGCCGCCGCAGGAATCACCAGATTCACCTCAATCCCAAGGTTGGCCATGAGTTGTTTCAGCTCGCGGCAGTCATGCTGATTGTGGAAGCCGAGGGTGGTGATGCCAATAATGTTGACGCTAGGGGTGGGGGTTTTGTTGGTCACTAAGGTGCCTTGGCGGCGGGCTTTGTCAATATAAAACTGCACGATTTGCTCAAGGGTGCGATCGGCGGCTTGCAATTCATTGACGCGATAGTGATTGACATCCGCCAAGAGGACATCGGCAGTGGTGCTGAGGCTGGCGCGTTGGACAAAGTTTTGTAAGTCTTCCTGAAGAATGCTAGAGGTGCAGGTGGGGGTGAGCACAATTAAATCAGGGTGCTCTTCAGTGTCTTTGCGGGTGATATTGTCCACCACTTTTTCTTGGGAGCCGCGTGCCAAGACATGGCGATCGACAATACTGGCGGTGACAGGCGTAAAGTCGCGCTCTCGCTCGAGCATCGATCGCATGACGTTGAAGTAGTCATCTCCAAGGGGCGCGTGCATAATGCCATGAACATTTTTGAAGGAACTGGCAATGCGCAGAGTACCAATGTGGGCCGGCCCTGCATACATCCAGTAGGCAAGTTTCATCGCGTCAACTCCTTGGGCAAAGGCATTTTGATGTCCGATCGCGATCGTAGCGAGGTTCCTTTTGTTGCCCGACAAAACGTTGGAAAACTTCAAGGAAGCGGGAATGCAGCTTAACATCTCAACATCTTTCCCCTCTCCCCTAAAATTGATAGATGTTGCAATTGCGATTCAGTTTGCCCCTTTTAAGGACACCCACGCATGGTTGCTTGCGAATTTAGCCCTGGTCTTGAAGGGATTCCCATTGCCCAGTCGGCCATTAGCTATGTGGATGGCCAAGCCGGTATTCTGGAGTATCGCGGTGTCCCAATTCAGGAACTGGCGGAAAAAAGCACATTTTTGGAAACCGCCTTTTTGTTGATTTGGGGTTACTGGCCGAGCAAGGAGGAGTTGGCGGCCTTTGAGCACGATATTACCTACCATCGCCGTGTGAAATATCGCATTCGCGACATGATGAAATGTTTCCCAGAAAGTGGCCACCCCATGGATGCCCTACAGGCCTCGGCGGGAGCCTTGGGATTGTTCTATTCGCGGCGGGCCCTCGACGATCCGGAGTACATTCGGGCAGCAGTCATCCGCCTCTTGGCCAAAATTCCAACAATGGTGGCGGCGTTTCAACTGATTCGCAAGGGGAATGATCCGGTCATGCCCTGTGATGAGCTGGACTATGCGGCCAACTTTCTCTACATGCTCAATGAGCGGCGTCCCGATCCCTTTGCGGCACGGGTATTTGATATTTGCTTGATTCTCCATGCCGAGCACACGATGAATGCCTCTACCTTCTCGGCGCGGGTGACGGCCTCGACATTGACAGATCCTTACGCCGTGGTTGCTTCAGCGGTGGGTACACTGGCAGGGCCGCTCCACGGGGGCGCCAATGAAGAGGTGATCAATATGCTCGAGGAAATCGGCAGTGTCGAGAATGTGCGTCCCTATGTGGAAAAGTGCGTTCAGAATAAGATCAAAATTGCCGGCTTTGGCCACCGCGTGTATAAGGTCAAGGATCCCCGTGCCACGATTTTGCAGAAGCTGGCAGAGCAGTTGTTTGATAAATTTGGCGGCGATCGCTACTACGACATTGCCCTGAAACTGGAAGAAGTGGTGGGTGAATACCTCAGTTACAAGGGGATTTATCCCAATGTGGACTTTTACTCGGGGCTTGTCTATCGGCGGTTGGGCATTCCCAGTGATCTGTTTACGCCGGTGTTTGCGATCGCCCGCGTGGCCGGTTGGCTAGCCCACTGGAAAGAACAACTGGAGGCCAATCGCATCTATCGCCCCACCCAAGTCTATACGGGTGCCCACAATCAGCCCTATGTGCCCATGGAGGAGCGCAATCATCGCCCCTAGCTCTTGATCCTCAATTCCCCCCCCTGAAGACAGTCCTTTTCTGAAAATGCATATAGATCTAGGGCAATCAAATACTCTCCTGTACTTGCTTTCACAGCCTTGAGCGTGTTCCATCCTTGGGAAAAGGGCTGTAAGCTGCTTTATAGTGGCGGTACCCTTGTGGAGTTTCTGATGGCAAAGGCAAAATCAAGCAAACGGCAAGCATCGAAAACCTCAAAAACATCAAAAACGGCGAAATCCACCCCACCAACCTCGACGCAGCAGGCAGCAACCATTGCGCCTGAACCCACCCCTGTGGATCCCGCCAGTCTCACCTACGAGGCGGTGATTGGCCTAGAGATTCACTGCCAACTGAGTACACAAACCAAAATTTTCTCGTCTAGCTCGACCCAGTTTGGGGCACCCCCGAATACCAACATTGACCCAGTGTGTTTGGGTTTGCCGGGGACACTCCCCGTCTTGAATGAAAAGGTGCTCGAGTATGCCGTGAAGGCGGGCTTAGCCCTCAATTGTCAGATTGCCCCCTACAGCAAATTTGATCGCAAGCAGTATTTTTATCCCGACTTGCCGAAAAACTATCAAATCTCGCAGTACGACCTGCCCATTGCCCAGCATGGCTACCTTGAGATTGAACTGGTGGATGACAACGGCACCGCCCACCGTAAAAAAATTGGCATTACTCGCCTGCACATGGAGGAAGATGCCGGCAAACTGGTTCACGCGGGGAGCGATCGCCTGTCTGGCTCCACCTACTCCCTAGTGGACTTGAATCGGGCAGGGGTGCCCCTTGTGGAAATTGTCTCTGAGCCAGATCTGCGCACGGGTCAAGAAGCTGCCGAGTATGCCCAAGAACTGCGGCGTATTCTCCGTTACTTGGGGGTTTGCGATGGCAATATGCAGGAGGGGTCGCTGCGCTGCGACGTGAATATCTCCGTGCGCCCCGTGGGCAGCAACACCTTTGGCACCAAGGTCGAGATTAAGAACATGAACTCCTTTAGTGCCATCCAACGCGCCATTGACTATGAAATTGAGCGGCAAGTCGCTGCTGTGAAAGCCGGCGAAGCCATCGTTCAAGAAACCCGCCTCTGGGATGAGGCCACGCAGCAAACACGCACCATGCGGGTCAAGGAAGGCTCCAGTGACTACCGCTACTTTCCTGAACCCGATCTCGGCCCCATTGAAGTCAGTGCGGAGCAACTGGCCACTTGGCGTGCGGATCTGCCTGAGCTGCCAGCGCAAAAGCGGCACCGCTACGAGACCGAGTGGGGCCTGCCCCCCCAAGATGCCCGTGTCCTTACCGATGAGCGAGCCGTTGCCGAATACTTTGAAGCCACTGTTGCCGCCGAGGCACCCCCGAAATTAGCGACCAACTGGATCATGGGGGATATTACTGCCTATCTCAAGGAACAAAAACTGGCGATCGAGGCACTACCTCTGAAACCTGCTGAATTGGCGGAGTTGATCCAACTCATTGAGGCGGGCACTATCAGTAGCAAAATGGCCAAGGATCTGCTGCCGGAATTACTGGCTCAAGGTGGCTCCCCGAAAGCCCTGGTCGAGAAAAAAGGCCTCAGTCAAATTTCTGATGTGGCTACCCTAGAGGCAATGATTGATGAAGTGCTAGCAGCGCACCCCAATGAACTGGAACAATACCGCGCGGGCAAAACGAAACTTCAGGGTTTCTTTGTTGGCCAAATCATGAAGAAAACAGCAGGGCGCGCTGATCCCAAGCTGACCAATCAACTCTTGGCCAAAAAGCTAAACGCCAGCAGTTAGAGCAGCGTGCAGCGTCGGTAACAGGTGGGCAATCAGTTGTTCAGGATAGACCCCTAGGGCAGTGGCCTCTCGTTCTGCCTGAAGGCCGGCTTGGGCGTGCCACCAAACCCCACCATAGGTGGCGCTGAGGGCTTCCTGCTGTGCCAAAAGGCCACCAATGAGGCCAGTGAGAACATCGCCACTACCACCTCGGGCAAGGGCAGGGGTACTGTGGGGGTTGATCCAAAGCTCACCCTTCGGAGAGGCAATGGCTGTGCGTGCGCCCTTGAGAAGAACAATGGCATTACTGCGGCTCGCGGCGGCGGTCACTTGATCAAGGCGATCGCCGGTGACAAGGTCTGGAAAGAGCCGCCGAAATTCGCCATAGTGGGGGGTCAAAATGGTCGGACTTGGCAGCGGCCATGGCGAGAGCGTCGCTAGGATATTCAGGGCATCGGCATCCAAGACAAGGGGTTGCCCGGCACCGAGAACGGTTTCCACAACGGGCACCGCCTCAGGGGTCAGCCCCGGCCCACAGGCAATGGCTGAGAACTTGCTCAAGTCTAGTGGTTCCGGCAAGCCAGCGATCGCCCCCCTCGCTGTTTCTGGACAGCCAACAACAATGGCATCGGGGACTCGTGAGAGCACAAGGGACTTCAGGGACTGGGGCACCGCCACCACTAACATTCCCACACCCGTACAGCGTGCAGCAAGGGCACTGAGGAGAATACTGCCGCCAAACTGGGCAGAGCCGCCAATGAGTAACAGTTGTCCCTGCTGATACTTGTGGGTAATGGGCGATCGCGACAGGGGCAATTCTTGCCAACAGGAAGCATCTAAGCAATATCGCCGAGGCGCAGTCGCCAACACCGCTTCAATCAGCGTTGAGGGAATATCAAAGGGAATTAACACCCCCTGCCCCACCCAAGGCTGTGCTTCCTCTACCAGTAGCCCCCGCTTCCAGAGTCCTAAACAGAGGGTGCGATCGGCCTGAATTGCCGTACCCAAAACTGCCCCGGTATCACTGTGGAGTCCTGAAGGCACATCAATACTCACCCGTGGTTGCCGCCACGTGTTGATTTGGTCAATGGCAGCGGCAAGTTCACCCGTCAGTTCCCGCTCTAGGCCAAAGCCAAAAAGACCATCCACGATCAGGTCAACCTCTTGCAAGCTGTCCACTGTCTCGACAAAGGGCAGACCGAGAAAGCGGGCATAGCGGGCATGATCCGCCGTCAGGGGTTTCAAACGTTCAAAGGGCTGCCAGACCTTCACCCCATAGCCGCGGTGCCATAGTTCCCGCGCCACCACCAGAGCATCGCCGCCATTGTGCCCCGGACCGGCCAAAACCCCAACACGGGAATACGGTGGAAACTGACGCTGGAGAAAGTCGCTGAGGCGTTGTCCCACCTTTTCCATCAGGGCAGGCACTGGAAAGCCGGCATTGAACATCGCCCCTTCGATTGCCTGCATTTCAGCCGTGGTGACAATGGCTGGAAAGGTTGTTTTCATGACTGTCCCACCCAACACTGACCCAAGGGAACCGCTTGGCGCGCACCTGTGACTTGGGGCAAATTCCCCGGCAAGCCCAACTCATGCCAGTAGGCGAGAATAGCGAAGGCGATCGCCTCTTTGGCATCCACCGGTACGCCCGCCGTCGCAGTGGTTTCCACGGGAATGTCTCCTAAATGCACCTGAAGGCGCTCCCTGAGAAAACGATTGTGGGCACCGCCGCCACAGAGGAAGAGCCGCTGCGGTTTTTGGGGCAAAAATTGGCGATAGCTCTCAACCATACTGCGAGCCGTAAATTCCGTCAGTGTGGCCAGCAGATCCGCAGGCGCCAGACCAGCAGCCTCAGTGCGGCATCGCTGCCAAAAGGGCAGACCAAAGTATTCTCGCCCTGTGGACTTTGGCGGCAGCTGCTGAAAGAAGGGGTCTTGCAGCCAGTGCTCTACTAGGGGATCGATAATTTTGCCCTGCCGCGCCCATGCCCCATCGGCATCGTAGGTGAATTCACCCCCCGATAACTCCGTTACGGCCAGATCAAGCAGCACATTGCCGGGACCTGTATCCCAACCCATGACCCCTTTGCCCTCAGGATCCTCTCGTTGAGGCGGCAAGTAGGTAACATTGCCGATGCCACCGATGTTTTGCACACAGCGGACTTCCGTGGGATGACTGAGAAGACACCAATCGATCCGAGGCACAAGGGGCGCTCCTTGGCCGCCTAGGGCAATATCTTGAGCACGAAAGTTAGCAATGGTGGTAATCCCCGTGCGCCAAGCAATCCAATCTCCCCGTCCCAGTTGTAGGCTGTAGCCGAGGCGATCGCCCGTGGGGGGGCGATGAAAGACCGTTTGGCCATGGGAGCCAATGAGATCTGCGCGGGGATATCCCTGTTGAACCGTTTGTGCTGCCAAAGCAAAGGCCTCGGCGATCGCCTCATCCAACTCCGCCAACGCTGCAAGGGTCAAGGGTTTTGCGCCACAAATGTCGAGAATCTGCTGCCGTAGGGCTGTGGGATAGGGCACCGTACAAAAATTCAGCACCTGTACCTCAAGGTCGCGATCGCCCCCCTGTAGCTCCACTAAGACCGCATCAATGCCATCCACCGAGGTACCGCTCATGAGGCCAATAACGCGCATCTTCACCGCCTACAGCAGTTGATACTTGGTTTCCGCCAAGCGGTAGAGGGGGCGCCAAACCAAGCGGTTGGTCAAAACCACCAATAGTGACATGACTGCCGTGGCGGCCATCAGTAGGGGAAAATCCCCCCGAACGCTAGCCTCAGAAATCGTGGCCCCCAAGCCAAGGGTTTGCTCCGTTTGATTCTGAAATTCCACATATTCACTGACGATGCTGGAGTTCCAAGCGCCGCCCACCGCCGTAATGATGCCCGTAATCAAATAGGGAAAAATGCCGGGCAGGATCAGGGTGCGCCACCGCTGCCACCAAGAGAGTTGATAGATCACCGCTGCTTCAAATAATTCCGTGGGAATCGCTTGGGCACCGGCAATGACATTAAAGAGGATGTACCACATCGTGCCCAGCATCATCAGCGCCACAGAGCCAATCTCCAAACCCCCACCCACATTGGCCAGCGCCAACAGCAGCACTGGAAACAGCGCCGTAGCCGGTACCGATGCCGCAATTTGGACAATGGGTTGCAACACTTGAGCAGCACGGGGATTGCGACCGATCGCCACCCCCACTGGAACTGTCCACAGTAGGGAGAGAACCAGTGCCACCGCTACCCGCACCGTGGTCAGAACCGCCCCTAGACCAATTTGCTGCCAATCTTGCCAACTGACACCAAACATTTGCCGCAAAAAGGCGATCGCTCCCCAACCTACGAAGGCGGCAAAAATCAGCAAAATGATGGGGGTTATCGGCCAGTTGCCTTGGTCATTCTGGGGGGCAACAGATTGACGTGGGTGTTTGGGGCGCAACTGCTCATCCAGTCGTTCCCAGGCGGGGGCAAAGATATTTTGGTGGAAGGCTCGCAACGTGGGCGATCGCCGCAGGAAATCAAGAACGAAGGATTTAGGCACATTCTCCGCCTCGACCATTTCCATCTTGAATTTTTCGCCCCAAGCAATGAGAGGGCGCCACACCAGAATATCAATTACAATAATGATGCCAATTAATACCGCCAGACCGTAGGCCAATGCTGCATAGTCCTGTTGGTTGGCTGCTTCCGCCAGATAGGAACCTAACCCCGGCAACGTAAAGGTTTTCTCGCCAATGGTAAAGGACTCGATCGCCATCAGGAAAAACCAGCCCCCCGCCACTGACATCACACTATTCCAGATCAGGCCAATGGCACCCGCCGGCAAATCCAGCGTCCACACCTGCTGCCACCACCCCAGCCGATAAATTTTTGCCACCTCCCGCAGCTCTCGAGGCACGCTAATCAAAGACTGATAAAAGCTAAACGTCATATTCCAAGCCATTCCCGTGTAGATGAGGATAATGGCCGCCAATTCCACGCCAATACGGCTCCCCGGAAAGAGGGCAATCAGTGCCAGCACCACCCCCGGCAAAAACGACAGCACGGGAATCGATTGCAGAATATCCAGCAGCGGCAGCAGGATTTTTTCAGCAGTGCGATTGTAGTAGGCAATATAGGAATAGAGGATGCTAAACACCAAGGAGATGACGTAGGCAATCAGCATCCGCAGCAGCGTTTGAGCGGTGTAACTGGGCAAGACCGCTGGACTCAGCTCAATGGTGATCGTGGGGTCATACTGTCCTGTAAACTGCGCCGCCGTGTTGACAATCCAAAAGATCAGGGCAATCAAGGCCAAAATAATCAGGCCATCTTGCCAAGTCCAAGCACGATTCAGCGTTTGATTATCGGGGGTAAGGGGGCGTGCCATCGCGGCCTCCAGCGGTAGTCTCCACGAGGCAAATTATAGCCACATCCCTGTAGCCACAAAAGTTAATGTCCAATGCAAGCCAGAACACCACCGGATTCCCTGACCTATGCCTAAGATTTAGGAGAGCATGAAGTTATCCCCCTCTCCTATGCTGTTTCGTCGCACCAAAATTGTGGCCACCATTGGCCCTGCCAGTCGATCGCGGGAAGTGATTCAGCAGATGCTAACCGCCGGCATGAATGTGGCACGGTTAAATTTCTCCCATGGTGACTATAAAGATCATGCCGAAACCATTACTCTGCTACGACAAGTGGCCAATGAAGCAGCAACCCCCTTAACCCTGCTGCAAGACTTGCAAGGGCCGAAGATTCGCGTTGGCCAGCTTCCTGAAGGGAGCATCGAATTAGTGGAAGGGGAGCAAGTCCACCTCGTGCCGCTCACTGAGGAAGAGACACAAGGCATTGGCATTGATTATCCCTATCTTGCCGAAGAGGCGCAGCCGGGGATGCAGGTGCTCTTGGATGATGGCCTCTTGGAATTGGTGGTCGAGGCCATTGCGGGAGATCGGGTCACCTGCCGGGTGGTGCAGGGGGGCACGCTCAAAAGTCGTAAGGGGGTAAACTTGCCGGATCTCAATCTGCGGCTGCCTTCCCTCACAGACAAAGACAAGCAGGATATTCAATTTGGCCTTGAGCAGGGGGTTGATATTATCTCCCTGAGTTTTGTGCGCCGAGCTGAGGATCTCTGGGAGTTGCGGGAGTACTTGGCGGCCCACGGTGCCAGTGATATGCCCGTGCTGGCAAAAATTGAGAAACCCCAAGCAGTGGAAAATCTCTCAGCGATTTTGGGGGTGGCCGATGCAATCATGGTTGCGCGGGGCGATCTCGGTGTGGAGATGCGGGTAGAGAAGGTGCCGCTGCTGCAAAAGCAAATTATTCGCGAGTGCAACTACCGCAGTATTCCTGTGATTACGGCAACCCAAATGCTAGAGAGCATGATTCACAATCCCCGTCCGACGCGGGCAGAGGCCAGTGATGTCGCCAACGCCATTCTTGATGGTACAGATGCGGTGATGTTGTCGGGCGAATCTGCTGTGGGGGCTTTTCCTGGGCAGGCGGTGAAGATGTTGGCGCGGATTGCAGCGGATGTGGAGCCGCATCTTGAGTTTGACAATATGCCCGCCTACCGCAATGATGAGACCCATGCCCTAGGTGAAGCCTTAACCACCATTACTCAAATCCTCGATCTGCGGGCGATCGCCTGCTTTACGGAAACGGGCTATACCGCAACCATTGCCTCTGGGGAACGGGTGAAACCCATGATTGTCGCCTTTACCGATCGCCCCCGCGTTTATCACTGGATGAATTTGCTCTGGGGTGTGAAGCCGATTCTTTTGGAAACGCTGCCTATGACGTTTGAAGGGATGATTGCCGTGGCTGAAAACCAACTCAAGGAGCGCCAGATGGTCACTGAGGGCGATAAAATTTTGATTCTGGGCGGCATTCCTGCCCAAACTCCCCAAGGAACGAATTTTATTAAAATTCATACCATTAGCGCCTAAAGGGGAACAGAATCCGAGTGGGAGGCGGTCTGGAGAGAAACAAGGTTCATGAGTTTTTTGCTGAGCTGTGGTGAATACCGCTGTGAAACATCCGTTAACGCCTTTTTATACCCTCAGTCTTGCCGCGCTTCTTGTTGGGGGATCTGTGGTGGTTGCTGAGCGACCCGCCGTGAGCCAAGAAGCCCAACGTACCCTGACGGTTACAGGTCGAGGGACAGAAGCCATTTCAGCAACTCTTGCCCAAGTCAGCCTAGGGGTCGAGGTGCAAGGTCGCACGGCTCAAGAGGTACAGCAAGAGGTGGCGCGGCGAGCCAATGCCGTTTTGGCGGTTCTGCGGGCACGGGAAGTCAGTCAACTGCAAACCACGGGGCTGAGCCTCAGTCCCAATTATCAGTACACCAACAATCAGCGGATACTGGTGGGCTATATCGGGCGCAATACGGTGAGTTTTCGCGTTGCTAGCGATCGCGTGGGGTCCCTTCTTGATGCCGCTGTCCAAGCTGGCGCAACCACGATTGACAATATTAGCTTCACCGCACCAGAGGCGACGATTGCCGCTGCCCAACGCACTGCCCTGCAGCGAGCGACCCAAGATGCCCAAAGTCAAGCCCAAGCGGTACTCAGTGCCCTCAATCTCCAACCGCGCCAAGTGGTGAGCATTCAAATTAATCAGGCGGCACCCCCGCCAAGACCCCTTGCCGTTCGCGCAGCAAACATGGCCGATAGCACCCCTGTGGTGTCCGGGGAATTACAGGTAGAGGCGAGTGTAACGCTGCAAATGAGCTACTAGGTCTCGGTAATGTCTGTTGATTTCCGTTGGTGGTTGGCGAGCGGTGCGGCCTTGGTTGTCATTTCCCCAGTGCTAGCTCAGGCGCCGGCAACAATTGAAAAACCGCAAAAAGTGCTCCCTTTGCCGGGTGCCCTTGATCGGGTGCCTGTGTTGAATAGCAATAGCCCAGAGGTGGTGCAGCGATCAGGGATTCTCCTGTCCACATTTCCGCCAGAGGGCAAAGCAACTCCTAGTGCCCACTTGAACTTTGCTTTTCGCGATCGCTTTGATATTTTTGCCCACCATATTGCGAAGCCCCTCGACCCACAGGATCTCACGACCCTCTACCTAGGGATTCTCGCCTACAACCCCAGTTCTGAACCGGTAACGGTGAATTTGATCCATGCCGCCAGTTACTTGAGTCAGCCGGATGCGCCCTTTCGTCCTCTGCCCAATCAGCAGGCCAATGATCTCGGCCAAGTTTTTGCTGGTCCGGGCGATCGCGTCATGCTGGATATTTTGCGACAACAGCGGCAATCGGGATGGCCCGCACAAATCATGATTCCCCCGCGCAGTTATGCCCTGATCGCCAATTTACCGATTCCGGTCAAGGGACTCGACCCCCCCCTCAATGGCCGTTCGCTGCTGATTCGTGCCCGCAGTAGTGGCAACCTCTACCTCGCCAGTTTAGCCCGCTTTGGCAATGAACCGCCGACCCTAGAGCAATGGCAGCAGACACTGACGGCAGGGGAATTGGTCACCCCCCGCGATCGCGCCCCCACCCCCCCCGATCAAGGGGGCAGCATTATCTATGGCCGAGTGGCGGGTGTCGCCCTTGGCTCCCGCTGGCACAATCCCCAACAACAACCAATTCCGATTCCCGCCGCGGGGACCGCCTTCTCCTATCCCATTAGTTCGTTAGTGGCAGGGCGCTTGGGCACAGGACAAGTGCAAACGGCTCCCCTCGTGGTGCGCTATCCCGATACGGCCTATGCTGCCCATGGCAACTATGGCATTGAATATGATCTGGTGCTACCGCTACAAAACACCAGCGATCGCCCCCAGACCCTGCGCCTTGCCCTCCAAACCCCCATCAAATTCGACGCCCCCGCCAGGGGCTTACGGTTCTTTGCTGAACCACCCAACCGCATCTTTTTCCGAGGCAGTGTCCGATTGCGCTTCCGCGATGATCAAGGCACCCCCCAAAGTCGGATCATTCACCTTGTCCAACGCCAAGGCCAGCAGGGGGACGATCTGGTGCGGCTCACGCTACAACCCCAAGAAATCCGCTGGGTACAGTTCACCCTGCTCTATCCGCCGGATGCCACCCCCCCGCAAGTGTTGACAATTGAAACCTTGGCAGATCCTCTGTCGCGCCCCTAAGTAAAATAAGAAAATCCCCTCACCCTTGCTGATCGGGTTAGATCAGCCGCATTTTTTATGAAGGGCTACCATGCTAAATCCAGACCTTTCTACGATTGAACTCACGAAAGACGACTATGAACGCTATTCCCGCCATCTGATTTTGCCAGAGGTGGGTGTTGAGGGTCAAAAACGCCTCAAAGCTGCCAGCGTGCTTTGCATTGGCACGGGTGGATTGGGATCGCCTTTGCTGCTCTATCTCGCCGCTGCCGGTATTGGCCGCCTTGGCATTGTAGATTTTGATGTGGTGGATAGCTCCAATTTGCAACGGCAGGTGATCCACGGCACCTCTTGGGTGGGCAAGCCGAAAATTCAATCGGCGAAGCACCGCATCCTTGAGATCAATCCCTACTGCCAAGTGGATCTCTACGAAACTCGCTTGAGCGCCGCCAATGCCCTTGAGATTATGGCGGACTACGACATTGTGGTGGATGGCACCGATAACTTCCCCACCCGCTACTTGGTGAACGATGCTTGTGTGCTCCTGAATAAGCCCAATGTCTATGGCTCCATCTTTCGCTTTGAGGGCCAAGCCACGGTCTTTAACTATGAAGGCGGCCCCAACTATCGTGATCTCTATCCGGAACCGCCGCCACCGGGCCTAGTGCCCTCCTGTGCGGAAGGGGGCGTTCTTGGGATTCTGCCGGGTATTATTGGCGTCATCCAAGCCACGGAGACGATTAAAATTATTCTTGGCAAAGGCACAACCCTCAGTGGTCGCCTCTTGCTCTTCAACGCCCTAGAGATGAAATTCCGTGAACTCAAGCTGCGCCCAAACCCCGAACGGCCAGTCATTGACAAGCTCATTGACTACGAAGAATTTTGTGGTATTCGCCAAGCCAAAGCACAGGAGGCCGCCCAAATGGCAGAAATTCCCGAAATGACCGTCCAGGAACTCAAAGCCCTCATGGACAGCGGTGCCCAAGATTACGTTCTTGTGGATGTGCGCAACCCCAACGAGTACGAAATTGCTCGGATTCCCGGCGCTGTACTCGTTCCCCTCTCGGAGATTGAAAATGGCCCCGGTGTGGAGAAAATCCGCAATCTGGTGAATGGCCATCGCCTCTTGGTGCACTGCAAGATGGGGGGTCGCTCTGCCAAAGCCTTGGGCATACTGAAACAGGCTGGCATTGAGGGGATCAATATCAAAGGGGGCATCAACGCTTGGAGTCAGGAAGTCGATCCCAGCGTACCCACCTACTAACCCCAACTTGAGGGCGGGGCTGCGTAAGGGGATGTTGCGATACATGAACTTTCTTAAAGAGATGAACGCTCTCTCTCGCGCGATCGCCCGCCCTTGCCTAGAATAACCACTTAGGTTCGTGCCTGTGCGCGGACATGACGGAATGCTAGGGAAATAAAAATCATGGCAGAAGAACTGGTTAAGCCATACAATGGTGATCCCTTTATCGGTCACCTATCTACACCCATTTCTGACTCTGGCCTAGTCAAGACCTTTATTGGCAATCTCCCCGCCTATCGTCAAGGCCTCTCGCCCATTCTGCGGGGGCTAGAAGTAGGGATGGCCCATGGTTACTTTCTCATTGGTCCTTGGGTCAAGCTCGGTCCCTTGCGGGATTCCGATGTGGCCAACTTGGGCGGTTTAATTTCTGGTATCGCCCTGATTTTGATTGCCACAGCTTGCCTAGCTGCCTATGGCCTTGTGAGTTTTCAAAAGGGTGGCAGCAGCAGCGATCCCCTGAAAACCGGTGAGGGTTGGAGTCAGTTTACGGCTGGCTTCTTTGTGGGGGCTATGGGTGGTGCCTTTGTTGCCTTCTTCCTCCTCGAAAACTTTGCTGTTGTGGATGGCATCATGACCGGCCTCTTTAACTAGGGTCTTGGTCACACTTTACTTTTGATCACCCAGAAGGAGAACCGCTGATTATGATGGGATCTTACGCTGCATCCTTTTTGCCTTGGATTTTTATTCCCGTGGTGTGCTGGCTGATGCCCACGGTAGTGATGGGGTTGCTGTTCCTCTACATCGAAGGAGACGCCTAAACCGAGGGGTAGCTTATCCAGCTAAATACACAGAGTGAATTGCGAACTGGTTGGGGAATGTCCTAGCCAGTTTTTTATTGTTAACCAGTTTTTGCTTGACGAGGGATCCTCAAGCCGCCGCGCCACTCAGCCGTTTTTTCAGGGAATTCACCCGCCGTTGGGCGATCGCATTGTTGGGGTCGTATTTCAGGGTGTGCTGATAGGCCTCAAGGGCTGGCTGGGCTAGATTCTTTTTCTCATAGGCATGGCCTAGGTTGTTGGCAGCCGTGATGTACTCAGGCTGATTTTTCAGAGCCTCCTTGTACTGGCGAATTGCGAGATCATACTGCTCCTGCATGAAATAGGCATAGCCAAGGGCATTGTAGATGGGAGCCACATAGGTTTCACCTTCACTTTCAGCCGCCTTCAGGGCTTTTTGAAACAGGGGAATCGCTTGACTGGCCAGTTTCTTTGTCAGGTAGATGCTGCCGAGTTCAAAGTATTCTTGAGTGGTCCCTGGTTCCTGCTTGAGTTTTCGTTGCAGGCGTGCCAAAGTAGATTCAATGCGGCGGGTTTTGAGGATTTGTTTGACCACAAACCAAGCTGAGACGCCGAGTAGAATAATCAACACACTTAAATAAACCGCAGGTAAGGCATTCTCCATGGTAAGTCGTATCCCCAGTAACAACCGATCATTCTAAAATTGAGGCTCTACGCATTTATTCCTTAGGTCTATGATAAACAGAGGCGACCCCTTTAACCCTAGAAATCTCGCAATTTCATCCACTGACCATGAATCCACCTGTGGTTCCCGGCAATCGTCCCCTCACCCCCCAGCAAAAGGACGGGTTGGCGTGGGTTGGGCGTTGGGGCGGTCGGGATGTGGTGCTGGCGATCGCCAACGAACTGCGCAAAGTGCAAGCAAAACAACCCAAACTGGCTGGCCTGAAATTTCGCGCCTACTCTGCGGGGCAGCTCTACTGGCTCAATGGTCAACTCGCACCAGCAAACCGCAATCCAGATGTTTCCCGTCGTCGTATCGAAGTGCGCTTTACCTGTATGGGTAGCACAGAAACCGCCCGCTCAACCAATTGCCAACCTAAGGATCACTGGTCACGGCAGCTTCTTCCTCTTTGGGGGGCGTCGCAGCCACACTTGGACTCGGGGCAGGGTTGGGGGGGGGTGGCTGAGTTTCTCCTAGGGAAGTGGCATGGAGTGCCAAGAATTGCTGCTCAAGCTCCTCACTCGAAGCCAGGAGGCGGCTAAGGATTTTAATGAGGCGTCGCAAATCAGACTGGAAGGATTCATCGCCCGTGAGTTTGAGCAAGTCATTCGTGAGTTTTTGGGCATTGATAAATGTTGCCCGTGCTGCATCTAGGGTTTGGGCGATCGACAGCATAATGATAGGACTGCTCAGGGCTCCGGAAACTTTATTCAGATTAGCCGCTGCTTCAGCACCATTTTTAATGAGGGCATCCAAATTGGCCAATAATTCCCCCTGCTCCAGCTGCTTGGTCAGGGGACGAAGGGCATGAAGCGTGGTTCTCAGCTCTCGAGCCGCGCCATCAATGTTGCGCAAGGCGGAGTTAATCGTGTTGCGGTTGACCTCAACGATTTCACTAATTTGATTGGCCGCACGGGTCACCGCTTGCGAGGCCGTGCCAAAATTCCGTAGTTCAGCACGGGCTTCATTACTGAGGGCGTTGAAACTATCGAGGGCAGTGGTCACCTTCGTCAGGGATTGATCGGCACGATTGACGGTGCGGGTTGCGCCCAGAATGAGGGTATTGGCGTTATTGATAATCCCTGATTCTTCCAGCGCTAGGGTAAAGCGGGTAGCTGCCCGTATCAGGTCTTCGAGGCTGGCTGTTCGGACGCCCGTCACGCGATCGCCATTGCAGTAAATCAAGTCTGGTTGGCACTTGGGGGCAAAGGCAGTGACGCCCTCGGGAATCTCTGGTACCCGCTCCTTGGGGGTAAAGTCCAAGAAGGCCTGACCAATAAAGCCCGACTGGCGAATCTCCGGTACAGCACTACGGGGAATCAACACATTATTGACGCGCACACTCACTTGGACACCATTGGCGTCAAACCCAATGGCCGTGACGCGACCCACTTGGACACCGCGATAGCGCACCTGTGTCCCCACCGCTAAGCCGGGTGCTGTATCCAATTCCACCTCAAGGGTGTAGCTATTGGTACCGGCAAGGTTGCCCCGCAACCAGAGTAGGCCGACCCCTAATGTGGCTAAGCCCGCAAGGATCACCAGACCCACCAAACTTTCCTGCACACGCCGTGACTGCATCATAGGGATAGATCACCGCAAAAAATTTTTGGAATCTATAGCAACTATAGTTTACTCTGGACGCCTTGAATTGCCGCTTTTTGCCAGTGCTCTCCCCAAATTAGGGTGTGCATTTGCCAATTGGGATCGGGTTGGGGGTAGTCTTGACGGTAGTGGCCTCCGCGGCTTTCCTCCCGAAAGAGGGCACTTTTGAGAATTAAGTAGGCAATGTCCAAGAGATTGCGTAGCTCGCCCCATTCCCAAAGAGTTGTCTGGGCGGCTGTATTGCTGAGGGTATAGCAGTGATTGGGGTTGAGTTCACGAAGGGCGATCGCAATCGGATGAGCCAGCAATTCTTGGCGCCATTCTTTCACTTGGGAAAGAGCGGCCATCAGTGTGGGAGCATCGCGACAAATGCCAGCACTTTGCCACAGGAGTTCCCGCAGATCTTGGCGCCACTGCCGAAAACTCACTGGCTCAATTTCAAGGGCTTGCTGGCTAACAGGGGACACCGCCAAGGGAAGGGGCTGAGGGTGCAGATGTGCCAGTTGAGCTGAAAAGACAAAGCATTCCAAAAGGGAGTTACTCGCAAGGCGATTGGCACCGTGGACACCAGTACTGGCAACTTCACCAACGGCATAGAGGCCGGCAAGGCTGGTCTTGGCCTGTAAATCGGTGACGACTCCTCCCATCCAGTAATGGGCTGCTGGAGACACGGGAATGGGTTGCTGTTCAACATCAATGCCCCACTGCCGACAGACAGCAATGATTTTCGGAAAACGGTAGTGCAGGCGATCGCGAGAAATCGGTCGTAAGTCCAGCCAGACATGGGGGGCATGGCTCTGCTGAAGGTGACGGTAAATGGCGCGACTGACAATATCCCGTGGTGCCAGCTCGCCAGCAGGATGGTAGTCCGCCACAAAGCGATGCCCTGTGTGGTCTATGAGATGTGCCCCTTCACCGCGCACTGCTTCACTGATCAGAAATCGCGGTGCTCCCTCAACGGCAAGAGCGGTGGGATGAAATTGGAAAAACTCGACATCCCGAATATGTGCTCCTGCCCGCCATGCCATTGCCACACCATCGCCAGTGCTTAAGGGGGGATTCGTGGTTTGGGCAAAAACTTGACCGCCGCCCCCCGTGGCGAGAACAACTGCCCCCGAGCGCAGCCACTGAAGTTGTCCCTGACGCAACAGACACACCCCACAGCATCGCCCCGACTCTAGCCACAGATCAAAGACAAAGCTATTGGGCAGAAGCGTGATATGGGGTGCAGCAGTGACCTGTTCGAGCAGTGTTGTAATCAGGGCTTGACCTGTGGTGTCAGCGGCATGAAGTACCCGAGGACGAGAATGAGCCGCTTCGAGGGTCAGAGCCGGGCGATCGCCCACGCGATCAAAAGCTACCCCCATCGCCAAGAGCCGCTCCACCTGTGCCGGTGCCTGCTCAACCAAAAACTGGACACTCACTGGATCACAGAGGCCAGCCCCCGCAGCAAGGGTATCTTGGGCATGGAGTAGGGGAGAATCCGCCGGGTCAATGGCCGCAGCCATACCACCTTGTGCCCAGCCACTGGCAGATTGGCGAAGGTCAGTTTTGGTAATCAGGCCAATGCGATAGCTAGGGGGAAGGGCAAGGGCAGCACTGAGACCCGCAGCACCACTGCCAATGATTAAGACATCAAATCCAGAAGTTGCGGGAGTCAACGCTAACCCAAAATTGATCTAATGAGGGTAGTTATTTGTATAGCCCATTATTATAGCGATCGCCACCCTCAACGAGAGCCGTTTCCACCTCGGTCACCGTAAAGTGATCCAAGTTTTCCCGCAGAATTTCCTTTTGCCGCTCCGTCAAGCCGGGAATATTCAGGACATCTTCAACGGATTGGTAGGGGGCATTTTTAACGATTAACTTCGCTAGGGTTGGGTATAACCCCCGGTATTGAATAAAGGCGGCAATGTTGGTATTGTTAAGGTCAATTTTTTGGCCATAGGCAGTGCCAAGTTTCTCATCTACCACATTGACCAGTTCTTCCTCGGTGGATGCAGTTGCCGCCAAGGTTGGGGCACTCCAGTTGATCCAGCCCAACAGGCTAACGCCCACGAAGTAAGCCAGTGCTAGCCAGCGGCCCAAACGTTGCATAATTCCTTTACCTCCCAAATCTCACAGGTCATTACAAAAAACAGCGGTTCATTAAGAGTCAAAGCAAAGAACTGACCACATCGCACAGCAAGCGCAGGCGGCGGTAGCCGAAGTAGGGTGACAGAGGAAACTGAGGCATCACGCCCACAATAGACTGATGTCTAGACTGCCCCCTACAGGTGATTCAATAATATCAGAGGGAGGCCGTCCCTTAATCCCTTTTTTCAGGTGTTTAGTGCAGGGTGTCCCTCCCTTTGATGGCTTGGGCAAGGAACCGATGGAGGTCATCAAAGCTGCCCACGTAGGCGGGTACAGGAGCATCATAGCCCTTGAGGTTCAGCACTTGGGGTCGAAAGGGGACAACGGTTGGACAAGACTGCACAAGGTAGTGGTAGGTGGTTGCCCCCATAGCCAGATCAGCGGCAATGGTTTTGGTGGCACTCTCAAGGCGAAAGGCAGCGTTAACGGTATCTCCCAGAGCAGTATAGTCGGGGCGATCGCCACTCCCCGTATTACCCACCATGGCATAGCCCGTATTCAAACCAGAACCAATGCGCAGTGGCCACGGCAAGGGATAGTGCTGGTGCAGTTCTCCCGTCATCAGCCGTAAATCCTCTAAGGCAGAGAGGGTGTGGCAAATTTCTTGATAGCCAATCTCCTCGCTTTCGTGGATCCAAACCGCCATGACCGCATCGCCAATGTACTTATCAACCCAACTGCCGTACTGACGAATAATCTCGCCCGCCCGATGAAACCACGTGCCAATTAGCTCCGACAGTAGCTCCTCTTCGAGTTGCCGCGTTAGCTTGGTAAAGTCACGAATATCCACCACCAGAACCGTCAACAGGCGGCGGACATGGAGCAGTGCTGTGGAGGAGCCTTCGGATTGAGGCAAAGACAGAGTGGCATTTTCGGCAAATAGGGAGGCAAAGGGTTCGTTAAAAAAGTCCAGTTCCGTTTGGCCAAAGGTAATGCGATCGCCATTGTGCAGGGCCACGGGAATACTGACGCGGCGACCATTGACGAACGTGCCATTGCGACTGCCGAGATCAATGAGATAAAACTCCCCCTGTCCC
This sequence comes from Thermosynechococcus sp. QS41, assembly GCF_031583515.1. Classification (NCBI taxonomy): domain Bacteria; kingdom Bacillati; phylum Cyanobacteriota; class Cyanophyceae; order Acaryochloridales; family Thermosynechococcaceae; genus Thermosynechococcus; species Thermosynechococcus sp. QS41. The sequence continues at coordinate 521,241 of NZ_CP134181.1, read as the reverse complement.
ATGCGCTGAATCATGGCATGGTTCCGTGACATCCAGCGATCGCTGAGCACAATGGAATTGTCTTCACTGCGGCCAATGGTCCAGCAGTTCCCCCCTGTCAAGGGAAAATAACAAACCGTGTCCTCACTCACCAGTGCCAGATGGGGTTCTGAGGGGGGTGGGGTCTCAAGGTGAACGACCTCAGGGGCGCCGGGAATCTGCGAGAGGGTATGGCGGAGTTGATTAATAATTTGCTGCTGACGCAAAATAATCGCCACTAACTGTTGGGCAGGTAAGGTCTCGAGGATCTTTTGGTCGGGCAAGTTAAAGGTCAGGTCAGCATCCATGGGGGGTAAAATAGGAGAAACACTTTTCATGGTTGCGAAATCACCGTGGGTCAGCTCTCCCCCCAGCGCCACCGATGTGTAGATGTTTCAAAGTCAAATCCAGCAATAGATCCAGTCTAGCAAAGGAGCTTTGTCTGGCTCAATAGATGCAGTTTGTGCGGTAGCACCAATCAACCATAGAACGATCGCCAGAGGAAGCATTAGTCAGCATTTGCCCTCGTAAAAATTATTAACCTTTCCCCTAGGGTTGGGTTGAAGCCCATCCGCTAAAATGATGGCAGCTTTGGGAGGGATTGCTCTCTCCGTGAATGCACTTTGACCTGTCTGCATTTGAGGACAACACTCCATGCGTCGATTGTTAGCCCTACTCCTTGTCTTGACCCTGTGGCTAGGTTTTACCCCTCTAGCCGCCGCTGATGTGGCAGGACTCGTCCCCTGCAAAGATTCTCCTGCCTTTCAAAAACGTGCTGCCGCTGCTGTGAATACCACCGCTGATCCCGCCTCCGGTCAAAAACGGTTTGAGCGCTATAGTCAAGCCCTATGCGGCCAAGATGGTTTGCCCCACCTCGTTGTGGATGGTCGCCTCAGCCGTGCCGGTGATTTTCTCATTCCCAGTGTGCTCTTCCTGTACATTGCCGGCTGGATTGGCTGGGTGGGTCGCGCCTACTTGATTGCTGTGCGCAACAGCGGTGAGGCCAATGAAAAAGAAATCATTATTGATGTGCCCCTTGCCATCAAATGCATGCTCACGGGGTTTGCTTGGCCATTGGCTGCCCTCAAGGAGCTGGCATCGGGTGAACTCACCGCCAAAGACAACGAAATCACCGTTTCCCCTCGCTAGCTTCACTGTTTGTTGACTGTCATAAGGACGACGTACCATGAAACACTTTTTGACCTATCTTTCCACCGCGCCCGTGCTGGCCGCCATTTGGATGACGATTACCGCTGGGATTTTGATTGAGTTTAATCGTTTCTATCCCGACTTGCTCTTCCATCCCCTCTAAGTGAACCCTTAACTTTGGAACAAACTCGGTACAAGGGTGGAACAGCGTTCTGCCCTTTTTTTGTCGCAATTGCTGCCGAGAGGCTATAGAATAGTTATTTGTCCTAAAATAGCAGCCGTAGCCACCAGCGCTGACGCTTGCTGTTAACCCATCCAGTTCAATGAAAGAGGATCCCCATGGCAAAGCGGGTGCAAGTTGTCTTGAATGAAACCGTCAATAAACTCGGGCGAATGGGTCAAGTTGTCGAAGTCGCCCCCGGCTATGCCCGTAATTACCTATTTCCAAGAGGGATTGCCGAGCCAGCAACCCCCAGTGCCCTGCGGCGCGTAGAGCGGCTCCAAGAAAAAGAACGGCAGCGGCTTGCCGAACTCAAAGGCGTTGCTGAAAAACAAAAAGCCACCCTCGAAAAACTGGCCACCATTACCATCTCAATGCCCGTGGGCGAAAAAGATATGCTCTTTGGCAGCGTTACACCCAAAGATGTGGCCGATGCGATTCAAGCGATTACGGGTGAAACCATCGATCGTCGCGAAATAACTCTGCCGGAGATTCGCAAATTGGGCACCTACACGTCTGAAATCAAGCTTCACCCCGAAGTGAGTGTCAAACTCAATATCCAAGTCGTTGCCGATTAGGGCTAGCCTCCTTGATGGTTCAGGAGCCAAGTTTTCAGCCCGATAGCCAACTGATTCCCCCCCAGAACCTCGAAGCGGAAGAGTGGATCTTGGGGGGTATTCTCTTAGACCCGGAAGCGATCAACCGGGTGGTGGATATTTTGCCGGTTGAGGCCTTTTACCTCAGTGCCCACCGCGAGATCTATCGGGCAGCGGTTTCGCTCCACAGTCGCGGTAGTCCCACAGATCTGCTGTGTGTGACTGCTTGGCTACAGGATCAAGGGCTACTGGACAAAGTTGGCGGGCACCCCAAACTGGCAGAACTGGTCGAGCGTACGGTTAGTGCAATTAACATTGATCGCTACGCCCTCTTGGTCAAGGAAAAATACCTGCGCCGTAAGCTTATTGAAGCCGGTACCCATGTGGTGAAGCTGGGTTACGATAGCAGCCTCCCATTGAATGTGATCTTGGATCAGGCCGAGCAGCAGATCTTTAGTGTGACGCAGGATCGGATTCAGCAGGGATTGACCCGCACCGATGAAATTCTTACCCGCACGTTTACGGAATTGGAGCAGCGGGCGATCGGTCATATTCAGCCGGGTCTATCCTGCAATTTCTATGATCTGGACAACATGACCCAAGGCTTCCAGCGATCGGACTTGATTATCATTGCCGGTCGTCCTTCAATGGGCAAGACGGCGATCGCCCTACAGATTGCCCGTCGCATTGCCGAAATTCATAATCTGGGGGTGGCGATCTACAGCCTTGAGATGTCCAAGGAGCAACTGGTGCAACGTCTCCTTGCCAGCGAAGCCCGCATTGACAGCAACTATTTACGGGCGGGGCGCATTAGCCAACACCAGTGGGAACCCCTAAGTCGGGCGATCGGTATTCTCTCGCAACTGCCCATCTACATTGACGACACTCCCAATCCCACCCTTGGGGAGATTCGCTCCACTGCCCGTCGTCTCCATGCCGAGCATCCCAATGGCCTCGGCCTCATTTTGATTGACTATCTGCAACTAATGGGTGGCGAAGAAACTACCGAAGGTCGGGTGCAGGAACTCTCCAAAATTACCCGCTCCCTCAAGGGACTGGCGCGGGAACTCAATGTCCCTGTCATTGCCCTCTCCCAACTCAGCCGCAGTGTTGAATCACGGCAAAATAAACGCCCCCTGATGTCTGATTTGCGCGAATCCGGCTCTATTGAACAGGATGCCGACTTAGTGATTCTGCTGTACCGCGATGAATATTACAACCCTGACACCCCCGATCGCGGCATTTGTGAACTCCTGATTGCCAAGCACCGCAATGGCCCAGTGGGCACCGTCAAGCTCCTCTTTGACCCCCAATACACTCGCTTTGAAAACCTTGCCCGCGATTAGTCGAGTGGGGAGAGCGTTCTGTTTCCTCACCTTGGAGGTTCGGTGTCAACGATAATTGCTCGTATCTATACTGGGGTCATGTCCTGATGAGGAAACCCATCAATGCGTACGACTTTTGCTCAACCAGCAACAAAATGTGTCTCGGCCACCTTCAAGGAAGAGGCCAAAGTCAAAGAGGCGATCGAACGACTCTTGAATCGCGGTGTGCTCAAGGAAAATATCTCAATCATTGGCCGCAATTTTCAGTCTGAAGCCCGCATTAGTGGATTTATTACTAAGAAAGATATTATTTTGGATGGCGTCACCACGGGTGCCCTCTATGGCTCGGTGTTTGGTTCACTGCTGAGTTTGCTGACCGGAGTCGGCGTTCTGTTTATTCCTTTTATTGGCGTTGTGGCTGCTGCTGGCCCTCTGGCGGCTGCCCTTTTGGGGGCGACCAGTGGTGCGCTCTATGGTGCTTTGGGCGCCGGCCTAGGATCCGCACTGATTTCCTTGGGGATGCCGCAGGACAAAGCTGCCATTTATCAAACGCGGGTACAGGCAGGTGAATTTTTGCTGGTCGTTGAAGTCCCTGAGGACAAAGCCGGCGAGATTTTTCTCCTATTGCAATCCGCTGGCGGTCAAGAGGCAGCCATTACGGAGATGCAAATTCCGCGTCAGCCTGAGGGGCAGTTGTCTGGGCCAGAGGATATTTCCCCAGAGGTACGCGCAGATCTCTCGGAGGCCGCTCAGTCTAAATTTGTCGAAGCCTACAACGAGGCGCTGAAGGAGTCCAACGATGAAAAAAATGCCCTCATTAAGGCGTGGGAGCACATCAAACGCCTCTTCCAACGGGATGATAAAGGCATCTACGGCAGTTAGGCGTTAGCCCCTGCTCCCCCTTCATTGCGCTTGAGGGGGGACTAACAACTATTGAGTTTGCATGACTTTAATTCTCCTGTGGCCGCGATCCGCCAAACAGCCAATGGAGGTTGACCCCCACCCCCGGCGACCCCTGACCGACAAGACCTGCATTGGGAATACTGCTGCCGACTGCCGTTGATCCATAGAGATCAATGCCTAGTCCCCACTGGGGCACGACGTAACGCAAGCCGGCACTATAGACCCCCGTTTGCCCAAAGACCGGCGTGGCTTCGGCAATGAATTGGAGGTTGCGGACTACCTCAACATTGAGGCCGACCCCCACACCACCGACGATTTTTTGGCTGGGACTAAAGATGCCCAACTTGGGATTCAACAGGAGTGCCACATTCTTGGTTGGCTCATACATAAAGGCCAGTTCCAAGCCGCCTAGGGAACGACTGCCACCTCCCCCCTGCTTAATGCCACGATTAAATGAGCCTTGAAAGGCCAAAGAAAAGGGATCCCCTTGAGCCTGATCGAGGAAACGCAACTTCGCTGCTAGCCCCAACTGCAAGTTACCGCTGTAGTTGATGTTTTCGATGAGGGTTTCGCCGCGTTCCCACTGTTCAATGGCAATGGCAAATTGGGCATCGTAGGCAAGACCAAAGCCCACTTGAAAACCGGTTCCTGTGGTGCCGCTATTGCCCCGCAGGTGCAGCATCCCCGGATCAAGGGTGCTGGGGGAGGTAAGGGTGAGGCCATTGAGTAAAAGCTGGCGATCGCGATCCGTGAGGGGTTGCCGCGGCCCACTGCGAAAACTGGGCAAAAAGGGTGGCGCAAAATCAGGCCCCATATTGGGGGTATAGCTTAATCCCGCCATGACACCCACTTGATCCGCACCGGGCAAAAAAGCCAAGGTACGACTTGCAGGTGTAATGCCAAAGGCGTTGGTGGCTGCCAAATCAATACTCACTGAAGGGTTCACTAGAAAGCGCACACCGGCACTCCACACGGGCAGGTTGACGATCGCGCCATCGCTACTGCGCACGGCATTGCCCCCCGGACCGACGGGCATATTGACATCGGCAAAAAGATTAAAGCGAGGATGGGGCTGCCAACTGATGCCTGTGCCAAAGTTGAAGTTCGTGCCGTAAAATTCCCCTCCCTTGTTCACTGTGTCGGGAAAATAGGTGAGGTTGGGCGTAAAGTGCCACTGCAACTGGGGATTAAAGGAATAGGTCATTGGCGCTTGCAATGAGGCGGCAACCGTCCAAGTACCTGCTTGGGCAGCACCCGGCACAAAGAGGAAATTGTCCGATCGCACCCGTACTGCCTCTAGGGAGCCAGCCACAGCCACCGATAGATTCTCGCCGCGATGCACTTGATATTTGAGACCAGCAGCGATCGCCCCAAACTGAAGGTCGGGCTGTAGCCCCTTCACCAAGCGTCCCAAGGGATCGTCGTAGTAATTGCCACTAAAGCTCACTTGCAAGCGATGATTGATCGCATAGTCAATGGAGCCATAGAAAATTTGCAGACCGCCGCCGCCCCCAGCCACTTGGGGATCATAGTTGCGAATTCCCCCCCGTAGTTCAAGGGTTTGCTCCGGCAGGATATTGGCAGTCTCCAAGTTAAAGAGACGGGTGGGCGGACGCATTAAGGGAGGAATGCGATACTGGGGTTCCTCGGCAATGACGGGTGTCGGTGCCTGCTCAGCTACAGGGGGCAAAATGGGTTGCGCCAGTTCTTCTGGCGTTGCTGGCTGCCACGGGCGATCGCCCCTAGGTTCGGGAACGGCTTGCCATTGGGGCAGTGCTTCCACCGTTGGTGCCACTTCAAAGGTGGGGTGAGTTATTGGCCGAGCCTCAATTTGCCATTGGGGCGGGCTAGATTGCGCCGTTGCCGCGAGGGGCAGCCATACACCTGCACTAAAGCCAAGGGCCAGCGTCCATTTGCCATTCATGCCACATCACTCACACCACCATCTCTCCCAGTTAAACCGATCGCTCCCCTTTCTGGCAAATTTATTCCCACTCAATGGTTCCCGGTGGCTTGGAGGTAATGTCATAGACCACCCGATTCACCCCCGGCACCTCGTTGACAATGCGGTTGGAAATGCGCTCGAGGAGATCGTAGGGCACCCGTGCCCAATCAGCGGTCATTCCATCTTCACTGGTGACAAACCGCAGCACCACTGGATAGGCATAGGTTCGCTGATCGCCCATTACCCCCACAGTGCGAATCGGCAGCAGCACCGCAAAGGCTTGCCAAAAGTCGTGGTACATCTCGGCGCGGTTAATTTCCTGCCGCACAATCAGATCCGCATCCCGCAGAATCTCTAGGCGTTCCGGGGTCACTTCCCCCAGAATCCGAATCGCTAAACCGGGACCGGGAAAAGGATGCCGCCGCACAATTTCTTCGGGCAGACCCAGCGATCGCCCCACTTGGCGCACTTCATCCTTGAAGAGCTTGCGCAGGGGTTCCACCAGCTTAAAGCGCAGGTTCTCCGGCAGACCGCCCACATTGTGGTGGCTCTTGATTTTCACCGCTACGCGCTCGCCAGTTTGCGGGTCAATGTTGGTATTTGCCGATTCAATGACATCGGGATACAGCGTGCCCTGAGCAAGGTAGTCAAAAGGTCCTAGCCGCTGCGACTCTTCTTCAAAAACGCGGATAAATTCATGGCCAATGCGTTTGCGCTTTTCTTCGGGGTCTGTGACGCCCACCAGTTGGGCAAGGAAGCGATCGCGGGCATTGACGTACTCCACCTTGATGTGAAACTGCTCTTGAAAGAGCTTGAGGAGTCGCTCCGGTTCGCCTTTGCGCATGAACCCTTGGTCAATGAACATACAGGTGAGTTGATCGCCAATGGCGCGGTGGAGCAAAAAGGCCAGTGTCGAGGAATCCACCCCCCCCGATAGGGCAAGGAGTACCCGTTTGTCCCCCACTTTGGCGCGCACTTCACGGATCGCTTCTTCGACAAAGGCAGCCGTTGTCCAAGTGGGTTCACAATCGCAGATGTGATAGACAAAGTTGCGGATCAGGGCAATACCGCCCACGGAGTGCACCACCTCTGGGTGGAACTGAACGCCATAGAGTTTCCGCTCTGGATGGGCGATCGCTGCCATTGGCGTATTGTGGGTATGCGCCAAGACGCGAAAACCGGGGGGCAACTCGGTGACGCTATCACCATGACTCATCCACATAATTGTTTCTTGCTCAACATTCGTGAGCAGATCCGTGGGGTCGTCAATAAAGAGCGCTGCCTTGCCATACTCGCCAGCGGTGGCTCGCTCCACAGTTCCCCCCAACTGTTGCACCATCAGTTGCATGCCATAGCACACGCCAAGGATGGGAATGCCGAGGTTCCAAATTTCTGGATCACATTGGGGAGCATTCTCGTCATAGACGGAGTTGGGGCCACCGGAGAGAATGATGCCCTTGGGGGCTAATTGGGCAAGTTGCTCAGCAGTGGTGCGGTAGGAAATGACCTCGGAATAGACTTGCGTCTCACGAATGCGGCGGGCAATGAGTTCCGAGTATTGCGACCCAAAATCAAGAATGACAATAAGTTGGCGTTGCAGGCCTTGGCCGGCGGCTGTGGCGGGTTGGTGGAGGGTGGAGTGAGTCAACGTTGCAATCCTTCTGATCCCAAATGGCTAATACTTTCCAGAATACCGCCCTTTTCTGAAATATGGTGTAGGCAAATGGGGGTGTGATCCTGTCTGAGAGCGGTCTTGGCTTGCATCGTTGGCTGTATCGCTGCTGTGGCTGGCGGAGGAATCTGCCCAACGGTGGTACGATCGCTATCTAAGTAGCGAATGTAACGAATCACCTGCATGAGTGCCCCCCTTACTGTTGAGTCTGTGTTGGCCGTTCTCCGTCCTGTGGAAGATCCCGAGTTACGGCGATCGCTAGTGGAACTCAACATGATCCGCGATGTTGCCATTGAGGATGGCACGGTTCGCTTTACACTGGTGCTGACAACCCCGGCTTGCCCCCTACGGGAATTTATTGTCGAGGATTGCAAGAAGGCCGTCTTTACTCTGCCGGGGGTGATGGATGTGCAAGTGGCGGTTACCGCTGAAACGCCGCAGCAAAAGAGCCTGCCCGATCGCACCGATGTAGCAGGAGTCAAGAACATTATTGCCGTCTCCAGTGGTAAAGGGGGGGTCGGCAAAAGTACCGTTGCGGTGAATTTAGCCCTTGCCCTTGCCCAAGCGGGGGCTGCCGTTGGCATTATTGATGCGGATATCTATGGGCCGAATGTTCCCACGATGCTGGGGCTAGAGGATGCCATTGTCGAAGTGCGCAAGGAAGCCAGAGGCGATGTCCTGTTACCTCCGGTAGCTCATGGTTTGAAAGTGGTGTCGATGGCCTTCCTGATTGATCGTGATCAGCCGGTCATTTGGCGCGGTCCCATGCTCAATGGCATTATTCGCCAATTTCTCTACCAAAGCGATTGGGGCGCATTGGACTATCTGATTGTGGATTTGCCCCCCGGCACTGGGGATGCCCAACTCACACTGGCGCAAGCGGTACCAATGGCAGGTGTAGTGATTGTAACAACGCCCCAACCTGTTGCCCTTGGGGATGCGCGGCGGGGATTGCGGATGTTTCAGCAGTTGGGAGTCACGGTCCTTGGGCTGGTGGAAAATATGAGCTACTTTATTCCCCCTGATTTGCCCAATCGTCGCTATGACATTTTTGGCAGTGGGGGCGGTGAAGCCTTGGCGGCGGAAATGGGTGTACCCCTTTTAGGACAGGTGCCCTTGGAATTGCCCGTGCGGGAAGGGGGAGATTTGGGTCAACCGATTCTCATTGCGGATCCGCAGTCTGCTTCGGCTCAAGCCCTACGGGCGATCGCCCAACAGGTGGCGGCACGGGTCTCAGTGGCCGCCCTTAGTCCTGTGGGATGAGCAGTAAGCGGCTCAAGATCAAGAATCCCCTTTTTTGGTGGGCGGCTGGCCTCGCCTTAATTAGCGATCGCCTGACGAAAGCATGGATTGTGGCCACCTATGCCCTAACAGTGCCGCCGCAAACAACGCCCATTATCCCCGGTGTCTTTCACATTACCTACGTTACAAATACTGGGGCGGCCTTTAGCCTCTTTGCCAATGGCAGTGTCTGGTTGCGCTGGCTGTCTCTCATCGTGAGCTTGGGTCTGATCACTTGGGCGGTGCTCGGTCCGAGATTAGATCGCTGGCAGCAAGTGGGCTATGGCTGTTTACTGGGTGGCGCCTTAGGCAATGGCATTGATCGCTTTCTCACGGGCGAAGTCGTTGACTTCTTGGATTTTCGCTGGATTCAATTTCCCGTCTTTAACGTGGCGGATATTGCCATTAATATCGGCATTGCGTGTCTTTTGTGGTCGGCATGGCGCCAGCGCTAGCTCGTGCTCCAAGAGAAATCTGCCAAATCCACAAGGAATGTTTCCAGTTCCCCTTGGCGGGTACCGCCGTAGAGGACATTCACTTGATAGACCCATTGATTCGTCCAATCCAGCGCCGTCAACCAACCACTGCGGCGATGATAAGCACCGGTTTCAATGTCTATCCAGCCAGCACCCCGCACGATTTGTCCTGCTTCGACATTGGGAAACGTAAAGGTAATCGTGTGGCCGACCACAATTGTTTTATCCACAAAGTAGGGGATGGGGTGGCCTAAAAACGACTCGCGGATCCAGCAGCACTCTTTACTGGTTTGCTGCACTAGGGGTAGTGTTGGATCAAGCCCCGCATGGACGATAAACACCGTTCCCAAATCCTGATAAAAAGGTACTCTGTGCAGCCAGTCGAGGTGCTGCCAAAGCAACTCTGTGGAGGTGTAGCTGGCAAGGGTCTCATCGCCACCACTATTGCACCAGACAAAGAGCCGCGCGGCATTGATTTGTTTGCCCTCGAAGGTGAGGAGCATCATGTCTTCGTGGTTGCCGCGCACAGCACCATAGCCACACTGGCGCACTAATTCCACGACAGCGGCACTACTCGGCCCTCGATCCACAAGGTCGCCAAGAAAGTACAGGCGATCGCCCACCCGAGGTGAGATGAGATCCAGTAAACGGCACAGGCCTTCATAGTGACCGTGGACATCCCCAATGAGAACAAGGCGATTGTCCTTTGGCCACGCGGCGCGATCGCCCACTCTCGTCACTCCTAGGGTGTCGTCACGGGTGTGAGGGACAAAGAATTGGGAGCGGCCGGCACTTGAGTCGTGTTCTCATAGCTAGGACCAAGCAATGTCGCTACTGTCAGCACTTGGGGTGGGGTGGCATCGGGTGGGTAGAGTAGATCCACAATAACATCCCGTTTTTCACTTGGACGCATATTTAATGTCACTAATGGTTCTCCCCGCTGACCCCGCCGCTGTACCAAGTGGACATAGCGCTCTTGCCTCTGTCCTAAATCATCTGTAAAGCGAACACGCACCGTTCCCCGGAAAAACACTTGGGGAGCCGGGGGTTCCAAAAATTGGAGGACGACACTGCGGTGATCTTGTTTGAGAGGGGTTTGCAGCGTTAGCACCACCGACTGGAACTGACGGGTATTGTTGACCAAGGGCAAGGTCAAACTATAGTGAACACCATAATTGCCATGGGCGTAGTAGGCGGTGTCTGGATAGCGTACCAACATGGGGGCACTTTGAATTTGACCCGTGCCAAGGGTGCCGCGGTGCAGCGTACTAATGCCATAGGAGATGGCTCGCCCCGGTGCCGGAATCGTTAAAGCCTGTCCATGGCTTTGGCCATCGGTGAGGGTGGCTTGCCAGCGAGAGCCTTGACTGACACCGGCCACACGGCCATAAAAGAAGCGCCCAAACTGACCACTATTGGGGGGCGTGGGTGGAATGTCGCGGGGGGTAACCAGTTGACCGCGATGGAGCATTGCCCACCATTCCTCTAGGGTGGGTGCCCGTTCGGTGCCCTGCTCGTTCATGCGGGCAAACATTGACATTTGCGCTAAGTAAATCGGGCCACTACTTTCTAAATACATCAGGGTGGAACGGCCATTGGAGGAGGAGACCTCACCAAAGGGATTTGTATCCGGGATTAGGGGTAACTTGGGGCCGACGCTGCCATCGGCATTGAGCATAAACTCTGCCCGAACCCGATTGAGTACCGCATTGGGAAATTGAGTGGGCAACGGCAGCGGCAAATTCGCCAGCATCCGCGCTTCGCGAGGGGGAATGGTTATCTGTGAGGGAAAGAACGTCTGCCGTACCCCCCGCAGCACTTGGTTGGTGACGCGACTCCCAGGCCCTGAAAAAACAAAGCCCGTGGGGTTATCGAGCATGGCGGGCAAATTGCGGAAGGGAGCATCTGGCGTACTTAAAAAACTAGCGGCTTGATGAAATCTCACCGTGACATAGCGATCCGTTGGGTTATAGGCCAGCAGCCCCAAATAGAGGGTTGGCGTACTCACCGCCCGATTGGATTGGGTAATGTGGTGGGCAAAGACATCAAAGCGCCCCTCTAAGGGATAGTTGAGGTGAGCCGCCGGTTGCCATTTCCCGTGGGGTGGAAAGGTGGAGAGGAGAATCCCCTCAGAACGCACCATCTCTGGACTGTTGCTGTTAAAGACCGGCACATCATCTAATTGGCCGGGGAGTGGACGAATGTCTTGGGGAAAATAGGCAAAATTGGTGGGTGTGACGTAGGCCGTTGCAGCGGGTGGGGAAGGGACTTCAGGGGGTGGAACGTTGACGGGTACCGCATTGGCCTGAACAACAACATTCGAGCGAGGCGAATATTCCTGTACAACGGTGGATGAATGTTGGGGTGGAGTTGCTAGAGCGGCTTGTGCCACAAGAATGGGAGCAAGCATATTCGATCCAAACCACAGCATTACATGAGTGAGCAGTTCGCAAAAGTCAGGACAGGATCATCGTTTCTGCCCAAAAGTTGCATTCCCAAAGTATAGCCTAGGTTTGTAGAAAATCCGCTGAAGACCGCATAAAGCTCGCGGCATGAACGTAATTCCGGTTTAGCTTGCTGCGCGTAATGCCAGCCTAGAACTGGGTTTCAGACTGCGCCAAGTGCTGATTAGAAAGTGGTCTAGGCCAATTCTCGATTGTTCAGTGTCCTATAGATTGGCCACGCTCAGCACTGGACAAGTTGATGCAGGATAGCCTCTGATCTGCTGGAGGTATCCCTTATTTTAGAGTAAGTTCTGTATCCCTAGATTGGTGTCAAATATTCAGAAAATCTAAAGAAACTCAACAAAGTCTTAAGGTTTTTGCTGCCATGTTTATAATTCTCTCAGAAGCGGTAGTTGGCCGCCCGTGAGGATTGAGTACTGTCAATTTTATGAAGCCCCGCATCTTAATCATTGATGATGACCCTGCGATCGCTGACGTTTTGGCAATTAACCTGCAAATGGCGGGCTACGAGGTCACAAAGTCCTTAGATGGGATGCAAGGGCAAGCCCTCGCCGTGCAACTCTCTCCCGATCTGATTCTCCTTGACCTGATGTTGCCCCAAGTGGATGGCTTTACAATTTGCCAACGCCTGCGCCGCGATCCCCGTACTCAAGATATTCCGATTTTGATGTTGACGGCCCTCAGCCAAACCCATAATAAAGTGGAAGGATTTAATGCCGGTGCCGATGACTATCTCACCAAGCCCTTTGAATTGGAGGAAATGCTGGCTCGGGTACGCGCCCTCTTGCGCCGCGCCGATCGCATTCCCGCCACGGCAGGCCATCGCGAAATCCTCAGCTATGGGCCATTGACACTAGTGCCTGAACGATTTGAGGTCTCTTGGTTTGGCAAAATTATTAAGCTGACGCGCCTTGAATTTGAACTCCTGCACTGCCTGCTGCAACGCCATGGCCAAACGGTCTCCCCCAGTGAAATTCTCAAGGAAGTCTGGGGCTATGACCCCGATGATGATATTGAAACTATCCGCGTCCATGTGCGTCACCTGCGGACAAAACTAGAACCGGATCCGCGGAATCCGCGCTATATCAAAACCGTCTATGGGGCTGGCTACTGTCTAGAACTGCCCAGTCAGATTGAGCCACCATCTGCATCCTAGGTTGGGTTGTTCGCAGTCGGTAGTTGTAGAGGCTTGAGGGGAACCGCTTGGGCAAAGACCTGCTCATTGATGGTTTCACCAATCTTGCTGAGGCGTTCTACCACGGCTTGGCGAAAGCGAATTTGTAGCTCGATCGCCAAACTAGAAAAGTCCGTGATGGCGGGGTTGAGGGTGAGGGTGTTCCCTGTTCGTGTTAGAATGCCCGCTTTGACATAGTTGGCGATCGCCCGCTTAATCCCCTGCTGACCAATGCGCTGCTGCTGCCGACGAGCTTGCTCAAGAATAATATTTATCATTCTCTCAAAAGGGGCATTGCGGGGACGATGGGCAATTAACCACTGTCCCACCTGAGTCAGTAAAAAATCTGCCGCCACTTCATCGGCAAAGATACCACGGTAGATCGAGACGGTGTGAATGGTTTGGGGACTGGAGGTGCGCAGGGTGTAGCGCTCAGGTAGGTTATTGCGCCAGCAGAGAATCGTTCTACCCAATTGACCATTCACCGCAACGCCAATTTGTAACTGATGGTGTGTGGTTAAGTAGGCCACTAATTCAGAGGGCTTGCAAAAGCCAAATCGCAGCGGATCCAATTGGGGGGCAACGGATCTCATTTCTAAAAATACGGTATTAAAGACCATACCCCTAGCCAATTCTCGCCGTCTTGTTGCATCAGTGGTGTAGTAGGAGAATAGCTCCAAAAGTTTTTCAGTTTCCCGTTGTTGAATCGCCGATGGCGGAATTTGTTCATAGTTCAACGGCTCAATGGGAAGACGCCGAGGTGAGGATGGCGCGGTGCGATTTTCTCGATTGGGTTGACGCGGGGGAGGCGTGCCGTTTCTGCCATTGGTGGCGGGGTCGGACTGAATGAAGGGATTCTCAAGGAAAATAAATTGGTGGCACACCCGCTGAAAGCTATCACTGGCGGCGTTACGGTAGGCACAGCCAATCACGGTTTTACCGTAATCCCGCAGGCGCAGGGCAATGGAGCCAAAGCCACCATCCCCGGAGATGAGCACAAAAGTATTGATGTCGGGATGTTGGTAGGCTAGATCAATGGCATCAAGGGCAAGTTGAATGTCCGCTGCATTACGCTGATTGTGATTGCGACCATAGACGCCAACCCGCTCGATTTGCGATCGCTCCAGTTGAGCGTTGAGGGCTTGGAGAATTTGATTTTGCCAGTTTCCATAGGCACGCTGGATGGCAATTTCCCCCAGATCAATAGTGCTTTTAATTGCCTCCAGAACGTTGTCTAGGGAAACAAGCTCATTCACTTGGGCGGGGTCTAGTCGCTGCCCTTGGTTAAAGACTAAGTTCTCAATGTCGTAGAGGACAGCGGTTTTTAGGGTGGTTGCTGGGGGTTGGGGTCTTTGCAGAAGGGTTTGAATGGTTTGCAGAGCCGCACTCTGGGCATGAATGGCTTCAATGAGCGGTTCAAGTTGCTGGGCAGCTAGTGGGGAGGCGTCCCTTAGATTGTCCGTGAGGGTTTGCCGTGTCTGGGCGATCTCGTGGAGAATCGGGTGCAGGGCTTCAGGAAGTGCTTGGTGCAGTTGCTGTTCAAGGTCAGTGAGTTGTCGGCGTTGTTGCTCCAGTTCTCGCAGCAGAAGTGCTTTGAGTTCGGTGGTCTCTGGGGAGGAGGAGAGGACGGTGTGAATGTCTCGAAGCAGGCGATCGCTACGGCGTTGGTTCTTTTCAATGAGGGGTGCACCCGCAAGGGCACCGATGCCACTCCCTAAAAGGGTTGCTAAGGGTTGTTGGGGTTGAATTAGTGTGGCAATACCACCGAGGGCGATCGCGCTAACAGGAGCAATGAACCAAAGCTCTGGCTTCATTCAAAATGTGATAGGAATTACACGAATTAGAAAATCATGATAGCAAAAAATGTTTAGGCACTGAGTTGGGCTTGGCGCAGTTGACCACAGGCGGCTTGCCGATCCAATCCCCGCGATCGCCGGATGCTCGCGGTTATGCCTAGGGCGTGCAGTTGAGCCAAAAATTGTCGCAATTGCTGATCACTGGGACGCTGATAGGCTGCTTCTGCAATGGGATTGTAGGGAATCAGGTTTACATGGCTTTGAAAGCCCCGCAATAGCTGCGCCAGTTCCTTAGCATGCTGGGGGCGATCGTTGACCCCCGCCAGAACCGTATATTCAAAGGTGACGCGGCGCCCCGTTTGCTGCACATAGGCACGACAATCGGCAATCAGTTGGCTGAGGGGATAGTGCTTGGCGCTGGGAATGAGCTGCTGCCGTAGGGCTTGGTTGGGGGCATGGAGGCTGACGGCAAGGGTGATTTGCAACTGATATTGTGCCAGTCGCTGAATTTGTTGGGGAATACCAACCGTTGAGAGGGTAATGTGCCGCTGACCAATGCCAATATCGCGATTCAAGCAGGTGACTGCTGGGATAACAGCCGCTAAGTTTAAGAGTGGCTCTCCCATACCCATAAACACCACATGGCTGACGCGCCGCCTCATTTCACTCTGGATCGTTAGCACCTGATCGACGATTTCATGGCAACCCAGATTGCGGCGATAGCCCCCTTTGCCCGTGGCACAAAAATCACAGGCCATGGGGCAACCCACTTGGGAAGATACACACACCGTCAGGCGATCGCCACTGGGAATGCCCACCGTTTCAATGGTTTCGCCATCAGCTAAGGTCAACAGAAGCTTCACAGTGCCATCTTGGGCATCATGGCGATAGCGAACTTGAGAGCGGCCAATTTCTACCTCAGCAAGGGCGTCACGCCACTGCTTGGGAAAAACTGTAATCTCTTGGAGCGATCGCGCCCCCTTTTGATAGAGCCACTGATGGAGTTGTTGTGCCCGATAGCTAGGCTGCCCTTGGGCTTCGACCCATGCTTTCAATTCTACTGCGGACTGTCCCAGCAGCGCCATAGTGTTCAACCGCTTCACTTCCCCTTGATCCTAACAAACTGCCAACCTGCTCTTTTCTGGAATAGGGGCACAAGAAAGAACGCTGAGGCGCTGGGACAATTGCTTTGCAGTTTTGCTAAGAGCAGTTAATCTTTCTCTTGCTGACGGGTCAGCAGCACTAAAATTTGCGAGACCCCAGAGAATGCCAGCTGAGTTTTGTCCAAGATTGTGGCGCATGCAAGCACCTCTGGACTCAAATATTCTCCGAACGCACCGATATTCAAATACAGCCCCTTGACTAGGTTTGAGAGTTTTTGTTAGATTTAGAGGTGCTTGAAAATCTCTGAACCTATTCCCCAGAGCGGGATTGACAACTGAATACTGGCCGAGGCTAAAAATTTTACAGTCACAAAAAAACCAAGTGCCAGAGGTGCTTGAAAAGTGACTGTGCTAAGCTAGTCCTAGAGGCATTTCTAGGGCGCCGCTGTGCCTCTACCTCTGATGCCGTAAGGCGTTGAGCACGAAAAGCTGCGTTAGGCGGCGCTGGAATTGGCGGTGCCTCTACCTCTGATGCCGTAAGGCGTTGAGCACAAGCTTTTGTTGTAATATCTTCTTTCTTTGCGTATGTGCCTCTACCTCTGATGCCGTAAGGCGTTGAGCACCCCGCTACACGTAAATATACAAATACAAAATTAGAAGGTGCCTCTACCTCTGATGCCGTAAGGCGTTGAGCACTATTTATCGGGCAAATAATAGAGCCCCGTCCAATTGTGCCTCTACCTCTGATGCCGTAAGGCGTTGAGCACCAGGGGAATTAGCGACAATAATGCCTTTGCTGGCTGTGCCTCTACCTCTGATGCCGTAAGGCGTTGAGCACGTTAAGTATGAAAGAAAGTACTCGTGCACCACCTTTATGTGCCTCTACCTCTGATGCCGTAAGGCGTTGAGCACTTCCATTTCTCCAGTGCAAAATCAACTAGAGCACGAAGTGCCTCTACCTCTGATGCCGTAAGGCGTTGAGCACACGTTGCGAAAATTTTAGGCTAGCCTAGGCGTAGTCGTGCCTCTACCTCTGATGCCGTAAGGCGTTGAGCACGAGATCAGTCTTCGTAGCAACCACCAGCGATCGGTGCCTCTACCTCTGATGCCGTAAGGCGTTGAGCACGCAATAGATCGCAACGGGAGCCCTCTTAGGCTCCCTGTGCCTCTACCTCTGATGCCGTAAGGCGTTGAGCACTATATTTTTCAAGGTATGGAGTTTGCTGATTTCCCTACGTGCCTCTACCTCTGATGCCGTAAGGCGTTGAGCACGGTCTAGGTAACTTTAATCCTAGCTTAAATCTTTTGTGCCTCTACCTCTGATGCCGTAAGGCGTTGAGCACCAACTTGACGCGCGATTTCGCGCATCAAATTTTCACGTGCCTCTACCTCTGATGCCGTAAGGCGTTGAGCACGGCAGTGGGCAGTCTTTCCTCACTTAGGGCAGTGTGCCTCTACCTCTGATGCCGTAAGGCGTTGAGCACTTGTAAAGGTTTTGAGATGCTGATTTCTGAATCAAGTGCCTCTACCTCTGATGCCGTAAGGCGTTGAGCACAAGTAATTATTGCAAGCAAGATCTTGGATTTCTTGTGCCTCTACCTCTGATGCCGTAAGGCGTTGAGCACTGCAAGAGCGAGAAAAACAACAGTTTAAAGATTTGAGTGCCTCTACCTCTGATGCCGTAAGGCGTTGAGCACAGCATTGGCAATCTGTCGATTGGTCGCCTGAAATGTGCCTCTACCTCTGATGCCGTAAGGCGTTGAGCACCTTGAGAAGCAAATTTTAGAGTATGTTAATCAAAAAAGTGCCTCTACCTCTGATGCCGTAAGGCGTTGAGCACATTCACGCTCCAAGCAAAACTGGGTTGCCACTTCTGTGCCTCTACCTCTGATGCCGTAAGGCGTTGAGCACGCCGAGACCGCGACCAGAACGACCAAAACGACCGTGCCTCTACCTCTGATGCCGTAAGGCGTTGAGCACGTAAAACATTTTACAGAAGTTATTAAGCTTTTACAGTGCCTCTACCTCTGATGCCGTAAGGCGTTGAGCACGCTTGCCGTGGCTTCTCGTTCTTGTTGTGGCTTCTCGTGCCTCTACCTCTGATGCCGTAAGGCGTTGAGCACTACAGTAGAGGCAATTGTTAAACAGATTAAAGGTGCCTCTACCTCTGATGCCGTAAGGCGTTGAGCACATGTCAGCGTACTGACAAACGTACCATCTTCGCGTGCCTCTACCTCTGATGCCGTAAGGCGTTGAGCACAACCCAAATGCTTACAAACATCTAAACTTACTGCGTGCCTCTACCTCTGATGCCGTAAGGCGTTGAGCACGAGTTCACTCCAGAAGTAACTGCAGAAGTTAAAGATGTGCCTCTACCTCTGATGCCGTAAGGCGTTGAGCACGATCTCGGGAAGATAAGGGTCTCTGACCTTCCATTGTGCCTCTACCTCTGATGCCGTAAGGCGTTGAGCACGATAGCGGTGACTATGTCTAACATAGATAAATTATGTGCCTCTACCTCTGATGCCGTAAGGCGTTGAGCACCCGTCTCCTAAATAAACAAATGAGGGTTTAACAGTGCCTCTACCTCTGATGCCGTAAGGCGTTGAGCACAAATAAAATAATCGCCTAGAAAATTAGGCTAGGGTGCCTCTACCTCTGATGCCGTAAGGCGTTGAGCACCGCCAATTGCCGCATATGCTCAATATAAGCATCGGGTGCCTCTACCTCTGATGCCGTAAGGCGTTGAGCACAATATAGTTTTTTAATAGATCGGGAATTACAGGTTGTGCCTCTACCTCTGATGCCGTAAGGCGTTGAGCACTTTTTGAGTAACCCTAAACACAATCCTAAAAGCTGTGCCTCTACCTCTGATGCCGTAAGGCGTTGAGCACTTTTCCAAGTATTCATCCAAAGTAGGGAGCGTGTGTGCCTCTACCTCTGATGCCGTAAGGCGTTGAGCACAATTGGGGACTTGGTGCACTGACCTTCTCAGGGGGTGTGCCTCTACCTCTGATGCCGTAAGGCGTTGAGCACATGACGCAGGAATGACGCAGGGACGACGCAGAAATGTGCCTCTACCTCTGATGCCGTAAGGCGTTGAGCACGCGTTTTCCGTAGGCATTGGCAAAACTAATGTTGTGCCTCTACCTCTGATGCCGTAAGGCGTTGAGCACAACTTCTTTTGGATGCTTTGTTGCCGCTTTCTGCAGTGCCTCTACCTCTGATGCCGTAAGGCGTTGAGCACAGTTCAGCTTTTGCAATGAAAGAGATGAGTACAAGTGCCTCTACCTCTGATGCCGTAAGGCGTTGAGCACGGCATTGATTGGGGTTATGAGACGCCAATGTTGCCGTGCCTCTACCTCTGATGCCGTAAGGCGTTGAGCACCAGAGGGCAGAGGGCAGAGGGCAGGGGCAGAGGGGTGCCTCTACCTCTGATGCCGTAAGGCGTTGAGCACAGCAAGTAAGAAAAGAACCAGAAACCTCTTTTATTGTGCCTCTACCTCTGATGCCGTAAGGCGTTGAGCACGCTAGGTTTTTGGCAAGTAATAAGTTGAAACAAGAATGTGCCTCTACCTCTGATGCCGTAAGGCGTTGAGCACAGGCCGCAAGGCGTTGAGCACTGGATTCGCTCGGCAGCAGGGGCGGGAACTTGCATCACCCTTGATTTGCCGATGCCGTCAACAGTTGTTGCAGGTACATCTGCGCAGGGGAATAGTCAGGGTTAAATTCAAGGGTCTTTTGAAAATAGGCGATGGCGCGATCGCGCTCCTGAAGGGTCATGTAGGTAAAACCTAGACTATAGGCGGGTTGAGTGGTCATCCACTGGCGATCGAAGGGTTCAGCGCGATCGTAGGTTCCCTGCTCAAAAAGCTCTAAACAGCGGTGAAAGTAGGGCAGTGCCCCCCGATGCAAGCCCAATTCAAAGATGAGGAGTCCGGCAACATAGAGTAGGGGCGGATAGCGTTCAAAGAAGCGTAGGCCATAGCTGAGGTAATACTGAGCCGTTTCGTAGTCCTTGGCCTCAAAGGCGCGGTAGCTCACCCAAAAAAGGAGATGACGCAGCCATGTGGTGTCCTTCGGCAAAACTCCCTGTTCGACGGCAGGGGCAATTTGCTCAAGGGCTTGTTCATACCAAGCTTGGGCGCGATCGCCATCGCCACAGGCGGCATAGTGATCCCCAAGACACACCAAGTTTTGCAGTCGGCGATCGCCCTGCTGCACCATTTTTTCCAAAATCGGAATGTTGCGATCGCGAAGCTTTGCCAGAAACTGATCTGGCGTCTGTTGGCTGTGGTGAATGAGATAGACCCCCTGCAATTGACCCACCACCGCTGGGCGTTCGCGGTAATAGAGTTGCTCATGGAGTGCCCCGGCGAAATGGAGATCAGGGAAGCGGCGGCCAAAGCGGACATTCCAAAACTCACTCCAGTTGCGATCGCTCGCCTGTTCACGGCGCAGCAGACTCCACTGATTGATGGCATCCCCACTTTCAGCGCTCAACTGGTCTCGCCATTGGGGATCTGTAACCACCAATTCCTCATCGGCATCAATGTAAAAGACCCACTCCCCGCTTGCATGGGCTAGGGAGGCATTGCGGGCGGCAGCAAAATCTGCTTGCCAGACAACGGCGTGGACATGGGGGGTAAACTCGCGGGCAATGGCGATCGTCTCATCGGTGGAACCCGTGTCCACAACAATGATTTCATCCACCCAAGGCTGCACCGACTGCAAGCAGCGCCGTAATTGATGGGCTTCGTTTTTGACAATCATGCACAGGGACAGCAGCGGAGCCATAGCAGCGAAGGCACTACAGCCGTTTGAGATACTTGGCTTCCAGCAAAAAGGCACCCCGCTCTAGGCGCACGACCCAATAGTTCCCCGCTTGCTGGCCGAGGATCACCCCCTCTTCACCGAGGGTGAGGATACTGGCGGGACGCAACATTGGCATTGGCTCCGCTGTTTTCACATAGGGGGGCAGTTCCACAAGGCGAACGCGATCGCCCACCGCAAAGGCTTCTTCCATTCCCACCAAAGAATGCTCGAAATTCGTAATTCTGGTAGCACAATTTTCAATTTAATATACTGGCTTCCCCTGTGAGATTTTTGTCAAAAGTTTTAGAGTGTCTTCAAGTAGCTTAATAGGTCGGCCATGTCTTGGGGTTGGGCTTGAAACTTGGGCATGGGAGGGGTATCGCCGCTAATAATTTGCTGGATGAGCTTTGCTTGCGATCGGCGGTGGCTAATCTGCACAAGGCTAGGACCCACTTCGCCCTTGCCATCAATGCCATGACAAGCCGCACAGTTGAGAATAAAAATTTGCTCGCCGCGATTGGGATCGCCCACCGCCGCCCGTACCGATTGAATGTAAGGGTCCCGCAGGGGCAACAGCAGAGAAACCCCCCAACCGCTGCCCATTACCAGCACGACCAAGACAGGCAGCAGCCAGCGCCATACCGTTGATCGAACCCCAACCGTGTTGACTAAGCTCATTCACTTATCGGGAAAGATTAAAAATTGTTTATTATTGTTACAACTGCATTCTAAACCCTGCACTCAGCCAGATTCAAGCCACTAAGTAAAAATTCCTAAACTGCGGTGCCATTGCCCTGAAAGCGATGATAGACCGTGCACAGGGCTGCGCGATCGCCGACATTGCCGGGGAACAGCACCACTGGTAATTCGGGAAAACGGGGATGATCAGCACCTGTGCGCACCACGGAGCAGCCGGGAATCACTTGCCCCAAGAGGCGAACGGTGGCTAGGTTTAACCCTTTGCTGAGGACATCGTTGGAGGTGATGCCCCCCTTGCTGATCAGGTAGCGCAAATCGGCGGGCAACTGCTGGACGATCGCCATCAGCACTTCCGAGACTCGCTGCCCAAAGGCTAACCGTGTCGCTGCATCCGCGAAGGTGAGTTCCTCACGACTGGTAAAGATGACGGGGGTTTTCTCACTGGCGATCGCCTGATCCACTGCCGCCAAGACTTCGTTGATGATGTCAGGTTCAGCCGCCCCACTGTCGCGCAATCGAGCCACGGGCACTTCAATGGGAAACACATCGGGTTCCTCCAGCAAAGCGGTCAGTTGTTCAGTGGTTTTGCGGACATGGGAACCCACCAAAATCGCACCATAGCGGCTAGGGCGGCAATAGGCAGCCATTGCCTCTGGGGGGGTGGGCTGGGGCGGCAGCTGCGCTAAGGCCGTGAGCAAACTGGCAGCACTGCGGAACAAAAAGCGTTTTCCTTGACTGGCAAGCTCAAGCACTGCTGCTGCAAACTGGTCTAAATCTTCTTGGCTCTCAGCATCCACCACCCCGCAGACATTGCCTTGTAACTGACTCAAGCGGCTGCGCAGGGTCTCTGGATTGCGCACATCGGCAAGGACAAAACGCTCTACGGCTGCGGCAGGGATGCGCCCTTGGGTCTTTTCGGCCACATAGTCGGGTAAGTAGCTGTGGTGATAGCCAAAGACGGAATCGCGGGCAAACTCCGTTTCATGAACGGGCACCGGCTGACCTGCAACAAGCAGATAGTGCTGGCTATCACGGGTAATGCGCCCCCCCTCTAAAAAGGCAGGCACCAGAAAATGGGCATCAAAGGGTCCCAGTTCAGCGGCAATCACATCGGTTTCCAGAGGATAGTGGCCGCGGAGGGTGGAGTCGGAACGGCTGACAACCATGTAATCGGTGGTACCAGTTTGGGCGATCGCCGCCTTCAAATGACAGCAAACGGTGCGCGTGACCTCCGCTGCGATTTCTGGTGGCAAAGCACGGGTATTGGTGAGGATAAAGAAAATGGGCACAGGATCGGTGAGGCCACGACAGAGGGTATCCACATCCCAGCGGGTCAACAGCAGGCAACTGTGAACTGTCTGCGAACCGGTGGGGTCATCATCTAGAACAATCATTTTTGGGCGCGTCACCGAGGGCATCTCCGACACTCTTTCGTTTGCAGTTTATCATTGGGGCGATCGCGACAGTTCTTTTCTAAAATATGGGGTACCTAGGGTGATAAGTAAAATATGGGGTACCTAGGGTGATAAGAATTCTTGAGAACTCTTGAAAAATCCGATCTGGTTGCTCCCTATGAATGCTGAATACGTTGTCAATGGATTATTGGGTGCCTGTTTAGGGGATGCCCTTGGTGTACCCATGGCACCGTCTTTTGAATGATTAGTTTTAGCACGAAGAAAGCTGAGGCTTAGACGCTGAAATACTTGGCGGTGGGATGGTAGCAGATGATCGCCGTGGTGGATTGCTCAGGGTAGAGTTGTTCACTCTCGTCCATATACATCCCCATGCGATCGCTCTCGAGGAGTCGCAGTTGCGTATATTGATCCTGCATATTGGGGCAGGCAGGATAGCCAAAGCTATAGCGGGAGCCTTGGTAGCGCTGGGCAAGAATATCGCGAATCGACTCTGGATCGGGAGTGCAGCCCAATTCACGGCGAATGCGGGCATGACACCACTCTGCGAGGGCTTCCGCCGTTTGCACCGCCATGCCGTGGAAGTAGAGGTAGTCACTGTATTGATTGGCCGCAAATAGCTCCTGCGCCACTTGGGTAGCAATTTCACCAACGGTCACCGCTTGCATGGGAAAGACATCAATGATGCCCGATGCCGCAGGGGCAAAAAAGTCGGCAATACAGAGGCGGCGGCCACTCTTTTGGCGGGGGAAGGTAAACTGGGCGATCGCCCGCTCAGGGACGCAGGCACTTTTGTCACCAACCCGCTGCGGATCGTAGATATAGACCGTGTTACCCTCACTTTGGCAGGGGAAGTAGCCATAAATCAGTTCAGGATGGAGTAGGTTTTCCGCAAGGATGCGCTGTTTCCACTCCTCAAGGATGGGATAAACCTTCTCGGCAAGGAAGGCATCATAGGTGGCACGGTCTTGATCCTTGGGTTTGCGAAACTGCCACTGACCCGCAATCAGGGCTTGGAGATCCAGATAGGCAAAGACCTCAGAAAGGGGAATCTGATCCGCCTTGAGGTGACGAATGCCCCAGAAGGGGGGTGTGGGGCGGGGAATCTCCACCGCAACAGCTTCAGAACGGCGTGTATCTACTACTTCTGGCGTTTCGGGTTCAGTCACCAAGGGGGGTTCGGGGGCGATCGCCGGTGTGGCCTCTGCCTCTGGGGGAGAGACCGTTGTGCCATCCAAAAATCCTTGGCGATCGTCCCACTGCCCTGCGGCCTTGGCTCTCATCAACCGATCCATAAAATGCAAATCGGCAAAGGCATCCTTGCCATAGATCACTTGACCGTGGTAGGTGGCGCGGCAATCCTCGTAGACAAATTTGGGTGTGAGGGCCGCCCCCCCCAGAATCACGGGAACGGTAATGCTCCGCTCATTAAAGACCTCCAGATTCTCCTTCATAAAGGCGGTGGATTTCACCAAGAGGCCGCTCATGGCAATGCAGTCTGCCTGATGCTCCTCATAGGCTTGGATGATATTTTCAACGGGTTGCTTAATCCCCAAGTTAATCACCCGATAGCCATTGTTGGTGAGGATAATATCCACCAAGTTTTTGCCAATATCATGGACATCCCCCTTCACCGTGGCAATAACGACAGTGCCCTTGGCGGTGTCCCCCGTGGCAGATTTCTCCATAAAGGGTTCGAGGTAGGCGACGGCGGCCTTCATCGTTTCTGCGGACTGCAAAACAAAGGGCAGTTGCATCTGCCCAGCGCCAAAGCGTTCACCCACCACCTTCATGCCATCGAGCAAGAAGGTATTGATAATTTCAAGGGGAGCATAGGTTTCAAGGGCTTTGGCGAGGGTGTCCTCCAGCCCCAGGCGATCGCCATCAATAATGTGGCGCTTTAGCCGCTCCTCAATGGGCAGGTTCTCCATCTGCGAGCGATCCGGTTGGGTGGTTTTGCCCTCAAAGAGACGGGTCAGTTCCGCAAGGGGGTCATAGACACACACGTCCCCCTCAAATCGCCGCCGATCATAGATCAGATCACGGCACACTTCTTGGTGCTCTGGCTCAATTTTCGCCAAGGGCAGAATCTTGGCAGCACTGACAATGGCAGCATCCATGCCCGCCTGCATCGCCTCATGGAGAAACATCGAGTTCAGGACTTGCCGCGCCGCTGGATTTAACCCAAAGGAGATATTCGAGACCCCCAGCAAAATATGACAGTTCGGCAGTTCAGCGCGGATACGGCGAATGGCGGCAATGGTTTCACGTCCGTTGACCCGATCCTCCTCAATCCCTGTGGAAATCGGCAGTGCCAAAGGGTCAAAGAAAATCTCGTAGGGGGGAATGCCGTAGTCAAGGGCGGCTTTATAAGCCCGTTCAGCAATGGCAAACTTCTTCTCAGCCGTTCGTGCCATCCCCTCTTCATCAATCGTGCCGACCACAACGCCAGCGCCGTAGGTTTTTGCCAGTTCCAAGACCTTATAAAAACGGGGTTCACCATCCTCAAAGTTGGTGGAGTTGAGCAGGCATTTCCCGCCAGCCACCTTTAGCCCCGCTTCCATTTTTTGCCATTCAGTGGAGTCAAGCATCAGGGGCAGGGTGACATTGGTAACCAACCGCGACACCAACTCGTGCATATCCCGCACGCCATCGCGCCCCACATAGTCCACGTTGACATCAAGGATGTGGGCACCTTCACGCACTTGGGCACGGGCAAGGGCAACGAGGCCATCCCAGTCTTCGGCATTGAGGAGATCGCGGCATTTTTTCGAGCCACTGGCATTGAGCCGCTCACCAATAATCAGGAAGGAATTCTCTTGGTCGTAGGGCTGCGGGCTGTAGATCGAGGCAGCCGCGGGAATCCGTTGGGGCGATCGCGCCTTGGGGGTCAGGGTGGCAGCAATTTCGGCAAGGGCAGCAATGTGATCCGGTCGAGTGCCGCAACAGCCGCCAATCACTTGCACCCCAAAGTCCTCGACAAAGCGGGTCAGAGCCAGCCGCAGTTCCATCGGTGTTAATTTGTAGTAGGCACAACCACCAATGTTCTCAGGCAAGCCGGCGTTGGGAATGCAGGAAATCACAAAGGGGGAGTGCTGCGAGAGGTAGCGGATATGCTCCGTCATCAGGTCAGGCCCTGTGGCGCAGTTGAGTCCCAAAATATCAATGGGATAGGGTTCCAGAATCGTCAGGGCAGCACCAATTTCCGAGCCAACCAGCATCGTGCCCTGCTGCTCCATCGTCACGGAGACCATGAGAGGGCGGCGTTCTCCCCGCTCCCGAAAGACGGCCATTACCCCATTGAGTGCCGCCTTGATTTGCAGCACGTCTTGGCAGGTTTCAATAATAAATAGGTCAACCCCGCCATCAAAGAGACCCGCCGCTTGTTCGCGAAAAGCTGTGTAGAGGGTGTCGTAGTCGATGTGGCCAAGGGTGGGGAGTTTGGTACCAGGCCCCATTGAGCCAGCGACAAAGCGGGGTTTTTCGGGGGTGCTAAATTCAGCGGCCACGGACTTGGCCAGTTCGGCGGCTTTCTTGCTAATTTCGTAGGCGCGATCGCCCAAATTGTATTCACTGAGAACAACGGAGGAGGCTCCAAAGGTATTTGTTTCAATGACATCGGCGCCTGCTGCCAAAAAGTCCCGATGCACCTTGGCCACCGCCTCTGGCTTGCTGATGACCAAGTATTCATTGCAGCCTTCGTACGCCTTGCCCCCAAAGTCCTCTGCCGTCAGGTTTTGCGCCTGAAGATTCGTGCCCATTGCGCCATCAAAGACAATGACGCGCCGCGGTTCTGCATGGAGATACTCAAGAAACGACATAGACATCCACCAAGGCCAGCCGATTTGCACCAGAGGGTTTTTCTGATTTTAATCTCTCCGGGAGCGGTACAGCCCTTTGCTCACGGATGGAACTGACAGCTCGGCCTTGACACTTCTTGCGACAAAAAAATTAGGGGTGCAGAAAAAATAGAATTCAACACCCCCCTTCAAAAAACTGAGTACTCAGCCTGTTTTTGATGACAGTATTTCTCTGTTCTTGTTGTTTCCATTTAATCTACTTCCCCGAAGGGAAGCAAGGTAAATTCTCCAAGCCCCAACAAGATTTAGTCTTGTGGGTGTTTCCATTTAATCTACTTCCCCGAAGGGAAGCAAGTTTTATGAAGAATAAGCGCAACAAACGCAGGGTTGCAAAGTTTCCATTTAATCTACTTCCCCGAAGGGAAGCAAGTTTTTTTATTGGTACTTTTTGTTGTTTTTAAGGAGGAGTTTCCATTTAATCTACTTCCCCGAAGGGAAGCAAGTTCTTCGTTCTTTTTCTCTTAACTTTTGAATTAAGTAAGTAGTTTCCATTTAATCTACTTCCCCGAAGGGAAGCAAGCCCATTCTCGGCTATTCCGAGAAATGGAAAACATTGTTGTTTCCATTTAATCTACTTCCCCGAAGGGAAGCAAGTTCCTATGGAATAAAAAGGTGTGTTATAAACAATTGGTGTTTCCATTTAATCTACTTCCCCGAAGGGAAGCAAGAACAAGATGCAAAGATATTTGTTCGAACAAGACAAAAAACTTGTTTCCATTTAATCTACTTCCCCGAAGGGAAGCAAGTCAAGCCCATTTCTTTGGAGTTAGAACTCTGTTACCTGTTTCCATTTAATCTACTTCCCCGAAGGGAAGCAAGAAAGACAAGGCACTAGTACGCAAGGCAAAGGCTTTAAGTTTCCATTTAATCTACTTCCCCGAAGGGAAGCAAGAGCATCTTCAATATAGCCTCTCCCTGAGCGGATTGCAACCCCCTGTTCCGAGGGATCCCCTGCGAGGGGTGTCAAATCATTTTCTACGAAGCCACTGAAAATACTCAAACCCTCTTCTAGAGCGACTCCGAGGGATTCTACGCAAGAATCAGAAATTGGGGCACTCGAATAGATCCGTCGGCAGAGAAAATTGACTAGCGTAACGCATCCCTCCCCGGAGAGTGTGCAGTCTGGGAGGCGGCTAATTCTTGAGCCAACAGTTGCTGGTAAATCTCTTCGAGGTGGGGTGTGATCAGGTTGCTTTCAAGGCCGTAGCCCAGACTAGTCCACGTATCCGACAGTAGGGCAAAAACTTCCTGTACACGTCCCTCCCGCAAGAGTTGGGGAATATCGGCATTCCAAGCGGCCGGATCTGTCAGCCAGCGATAGACCACCTGATCTTGATACTCTGGGGCAAAGCTATAGCCCTGCCAAAACCAGCTCGGCGGTTGGGGATGATAGCGGGCGGCTTTTTCTTCCCAAGTGGTGGTGAGAAATTGATAGCGGCCTGCGGCGGTGGTACATAGGTGCTGATTGGGACCGCGGCGAATGGGAATACAGCGATCGGGATGCTGGCTGAGGTCTTGGACGTGTTCGCCACCATAGAGCAGGGTGTAGGGATTGGCGTCGTTGGCCTCACTGGCAGAAATGGTGCGCATCAGTGCCCGTACATAGGGATCACCCCCCTGCATGACTAAGGGGGCAATTTGACCCGGCTGCCAGCGGTACCAGTACCACCAGAGGGCACTTGAACGCGACCCAAAAAAGAAATAGCCCATGCCCACTAGAAGAGCGATCGCCAGCAACCAACGGGAAAACCGCACCAACTGATCCTCACACTGCCGCAATTGAGCGGAATAACTCTGGATAGGCGGCTGGGGTTTGATCAGGACGGCTGACCACCTCAAAAATTTTGTTGTAGGCACTCGGCTCGCCCAAGGCTGCCACACAGATTTCCGCCACCCGCGATCGCGCGATACTCCCCTCAAAGAGGGTATCCGCTGGGGCAATGATCGGAAAGCCACCGTCATCGGTTTCCTTCAGACCCCCCGGCCGCACAATCGTG
This sequence comes from Thermosynechococcus sp. QS41, assembly GCF_031583515.1. Lineage (NCBI taxonomy): Bacteria > Bacillati > Cyanobacteriota > Cyanophyceae > Acaryochloridales > Thermosynechococcaceae > Thermosynechococcus > Thermosynechococcus sp. QS41. The sequence continues at coordinate 492,335 of NZ_CP134181.1, read as the reverse complement.
TAAGTTAGACCGCTTTCTTGGAGATAACGTTCTGCCTGCTGCTTCCAATACAAAATCAGCCAAAAAAGATTCAGGGGATGGAAAAATTGCGAGACACACAGCGACGAGACGAGAATAAACTGCTGCACATGGGCAGCTTTGGCGGCATCCACCAGATTCTTGGTGCCCAGATAATCCACACTTAGGGGTTCCAAGGGGTTGAGGCTGGGGCTGGCTCCCGTGGCACAGATGACTGCTTCACACTCTTTGAGCGCTGGGGGTAGCGTCTGCGGCTGGGTCACATCAGCGGTGCGAATCTCTACCGTTGGCCAGCGCCCTTGGGCTTTGGCGGGATTGCGCACAACAGCGATCGCCTGATGCTCAGACGCTTGTAGGGCACTCACAATGCGATGACCCGTGCGACCTGTGGCACCAACCACGGCAACTTTCACAAGCTGTTCCTCCGATGGCAACGCCTTTGATCATAGGGGAATATCCCAGTCTTCTTCATCCTCTGGGGGAGCGTCCTTGGGGGGTGGCGGCGTCAGAATGCGGTATTCGGCATCCACAACCTCTTCTGGGGGTGGCGGGGCTTTGGCGGTGGTTTTGCGGGAAGGGCGATATTGGTACGAGTAGGTCGTGCGGGGGCGATCTTGAATCTCTGGTTCGCGGGGGGCTGGCTCAGGCTCGCTAAACCAATCCTCCACATCGCTGGTATCGATCTCTGGTTCATCCTCCGGCGGACGCATCGAGGCATCCAGTTCTGGTTCAGGGGGTTGCGATCGCGGGGTTGGCCGCGCTACTGGCGCTTCTGCGGTTAGCCAGAGTAAACACTGCCCCGCCACGATTCCTGAGAGGGCTGCCACCACAAGCCAAGCGGCAAGGGGGAGCGCCGGAGTTTGCTGTCCCAAAAAGCGCAGCGAGACCAGCGGCTGCCAATTTTGGACGACCAGTGTACTGAGCAGGGCGATCGCCCCCAGATAAATCCAAGCGCGCATTAGGAAAGGGGTCCTTGCCAACGTTGCAGCGGCACACAATCTAACCCTAACTGATCAAGGGCACGGGCGATGACAAAATCCACTAGATCCTCAATGGTCTGCGGCCGGTGATACCATGCAGGGATGGCGGGTACAATTCGCGCCCCGGCCATTGCCAATTGGGTGAGGTTTTGCAGATGAATGAGACTAAAAGGCGTTTCGCGGGGCACCAGCACCAACGGACGGTGTTCCTTGAGGTGGACATCGGCCACCCGCTCTAGGAGATCCGAACTCAGTCCTGCCGCCAACTTAGCGACCGTACTCATACTACAGGGCAGAATCACCATGCCCAAGGTGCGAAAGGAACCGCTGGCGATCGCCGCTGCCACATCCGTGGGTCGGTGACAGGTGAGGGATCCCGTCCAGACTTGGGCTTGTTGGCGCCAAAACAGTTCCTGCTTCTCGGGCTGAATCGGCAGGGTGAGGCCATATTCTGCTTGCCACACCTGGTGCACGGCCTTTGATGCCACTAATTGAATAGGATAGTCCGCCTGTAATAGAAATTTAATGGCACGCACTGCGTAAATGAGACCCGATGCACCCGTTACACCCAAAACAATTGGCAAAGAAGAGGAGGTCACAACCGCGATCACCAAACAAAACCGTTATAAGGTTAACAAAGTTAGGGCAACCGTCCCCTTTTGATGCACTGCAATCCCGCCCAACGCGACTTGGTAAATGCCCATGACAGCGCCTGACCCTGCATTTTCTTCCCCCAGTGAGTGGGCAGCCGTCTCTCCCGAAGTGCTCGGGGAGTTATTTGATGCGGCCTTGTTGGAGGGACTCGTGAGTAGTGAAACCCCAGACATAGAAGCACTGTTTCAGGATTTGACTCCCCTCGATCTCAAACCAGCAGCGGGTGCGATCGCCCCCGAACAGTGGCAACAACTGCAAGCCCAACACCAGCAAATTACCCAGCACCTTGAGGAAACCCTGACCTACCTTGCCAAGGTGAAAGCATTGGCCTACCAGCTTCAGGCCGTAGCCAGTGAGTTTGTGCCCACTCCCAAATACCGCCGCCGCCAACCGCCCCCTCCCCATCCCTTGGAATATCTCACGGCTGAACTCCTGCGGGCGATCGCCCACACCCAAGCCAGTTTAGAACCGGTCTATGAACCCCTCCATCAACTGGGGGAAACCCTCAATGGTACCTCGACGCCACAGATTAGTGAATTTCCCCTAGAGCCTTAGTTAGGGGGCATGCGTGGCGGCTCCAATTGCGGTTCACTGGGGACGGGAGGGGTCGGTATCGGCTCAGGACTGGGCAGGCTTTCTGGGGTGGGAACTGGGCTTGGACTGGGTTTCGGGGTGGCAGTTGGCTCAGGGGTGGGTGTTGGTGTGATTGTCGGTGGAGGCGGAGGTGTTGGTGTTGGTTCAGGCTTCGGCGTGGGGGCTTTAACTGCCAGTTGCAGCAGTTCCGGCACAGTGACAAAGCGATAACCTTTTTGCCGCAGGCGACGAATCAGCGTGGGGAGAGCTTTGCGGGTAGTGGCGCGATCGCCGCCGCCATCGTGAAGCAAAATAATACTACCCGGTTTCACTTCCTTGAGGGTGCGCTCAACAATGTCCGCTGCTGTGGTGTTGGGGCGGGTGTCGTGGGTATCCACCGACCACAGGATGATGGCGTAGTTTTTCGACTTGGCATAATCCACTAGCCCCGTGGTCAGATTGCCCCCCGGTGGCCGAAACAGGCGCGTTTGCGCTTGGCTTTGCTTGGCAATGAGCGCAGAGGTGTTTTCAATTTCTTGCTTGGCGACTTCAGGACCAACGGGCTGATAGGGATGACTCCAACTATGGTTGCCAACGGCATGACCGGCTTTGACAATGTCAGCAATGATATCGGGGTACATGAGGGCGTGCTTACCAATCACAAAAAATGTGGCTTTGACCTCCTCCTCCTTGAGAATTTGCAGCACTTGGCGGGTTGAGGTTCCCCAAGGGCCATCATCAAAGGTCAGCGCCACCACTTTTTCGGGCTTCAAGGGTTTGACTTGAGAGACCAACTGCCCCCAAAACTTGCTAGGACTGAGAAAGCGTGGCACATCCGCTGCTAGCGTTGCCGATGCTGCAAACAAGGCCAAGACCACCGACAGGTACCACTGCCGTCCCATGGATACTCCTTGAGCGATGGTGACTTAGGGGGCGATCGGCGTTGGCTCCTTTAGCAGTGGAAATCCCAAGGCTTCCCGTTGTTGCACATAGGTTTGGGCGACCCGCCGTGCCAAGCCCCGAATGCGACCAATGTAGCGAGTGCGCTCTGCCACCGAAATCACACCACGGGCATCCAGCAAGTTAAAGGTGTGGGAACACTTGAGCACATAATCCAAGCTGGGTAGTACCAACTGCTTTTCTAGAAGCTGCTCCGCCTCCTGCTGGTAGAGACTAAAAAGGGTGAACAATCGTTCCGGATCTGAGGCCTCGAAGTTGTAGGTGGACTGTTCAATTTCCCCTTGCAAATGGACATCGCCATAGGTGAGCGTGGGGTTCCAGCGGATACTGGCGATCGCATCCACCTCCTGGAGGTACATGGTCAACCGTTCCAAGCCATAGGTAATCTCAATGGACACCGGCCGACAATCTAAGCCACCACACTGCTGGAAATAGGTAAACTGCGTCACCTCCATACCATCGAGCCAGACCTCCCAGCCCACACCCCACGCGCCAACGGCCGCATCCTCCCAGTTGTCTTCAACAAAGCGAATGTCATGCTCTTGGGGGCGAATGCCAAGGGCGCGTAGCGACTCCAAATAGATCTCTTGGATATTCTCAGGGGACGGCTTAATCAGCACTTGGTACTGGTAGTAGTACTGATAGCGGTTGGGATTCTCGCCATAGCGGCCATCTCCGGGTCGGCGACAGGGTTCGACATAGGCCACTGCCCAAGGCTCAGGGCCGAGGGCACGCAAAAAGGTATGGGGGCTTTTGGTACCGGCGCCCTTTTCCACGTCATAGGGCTGGGCAATCAGGCATCCCTGAGCCGCCCAAAACTGGTGCAGTGTGGCAATAACGTCCTGAAAGTACATGGGCTTAGATGTGGATGCCGCACTCGGTTTTGCCCATGCCACGCCAGCGACCTGCCCGTTCGTCTTCCCCTTCGGCTACAGGGGTAGTGAGGGGTTCATCGCCAATGCTGGCATAGCCGCGATCGTGGAGGGGATTGTAAATTACTCCGTGCTCCATCACGTAGGCCCATGTTTGTTTGCGTGTCCAAGCAGCGAGGGGATTAATTTTCAGACGACCCTGCTTGTCCAGTTCCACGTAGGGCATATTGGCGCGGGTAACCGCCTGATCCCGACGCCGTCCCGTAATCCAAGCCACCGTATTGAGTTCTGCTAAGCCCCGTTGCAGTGGTTCAATTTTAGTGAGATGGTGAAACTGCTCAACATTGGTTTCCCAAAGCTTGTCGCCATAGCGAGCAGCAAAGGCCTCACGACTGTCCACATCGGGGGTTTTGTAGGTGCGCAAATCCAGACCATATTTTTCCTTGGCCTGCTGCACAAATTCAAGGGTTTCTGGAAAGTGATGCAGCGTATCCAAAAAGAGAACAGGCACCGGCGGATTGGGGCGTAGATCACGGTAGAGCAAATCCGTAATCATCATGTCATCGACATTAAAGGCACTGGTCTGCACCAGCCCTTGGGGAATTTCAGCCACTGCCCACGCTAGAATTTCACGGGGATGTGCCCCCTCAAAGCGTTGGTTCAGGGCATCGAGGTCAAAGCTTACGGATGCAGCCATAGGAGGTTTTAGCACGGTTTTAGAAAGCATTCTTTAGCTTACCAAAGAATTGGGTCTAAAGCCCCGCCCTGCGACTCGCGATCGCCCCCCTGCCAACAATTTCTCCAACTTTGACACTAGCGAGGCATTGGGTACCCTTCAATCCAAGTCATGCCAGCATTTTTGGAAGTCGCATTATAAGACCACGTTTGCGGGCTGGAGGTCAACACTGCATACCGCCCCGGCGCTACCACAATTTCGGGTTGCACGACCCAATAGTAGCGATTTTCCAGCCGTGCAGGCCATGTGCCCACCACTTGCCGCGTTTCCACATTTCAGAGCATCACTTGTCCAGCAGGGGCACCCCGACCACCGTTCCAGTGATTGGAATAGCCATATAACTCTATTATGACTTTTGGCCTTGGCACTGCCTCTGTGCGAGTTCGCTCTGCCAACAACCGTGCTGCTGTCGGCATTTTTGCTTCGGGTAACACAGTGAGTTGCATCAGCGCTAGGCTCAATGGCAATGTCTCAAGTGACTCCAATTCATTCAGATAGACCCGATGCAGGTGATGACTATTCACCAACACCTCATAGGGTTCAAAGGACACCTGTTCCACTTGACGATGGGGATAGAAGCAAAAATTTTTTCAGGTTGCCAGTGTAACCGTTTGCCAAGACACGCCCGCCTTCATCGCACTCAACACGCCAATGGCCTCGGCATAGGACTGGCAAGGGATTGTCTCTATCCCCAAATCGACAGCTGTAACATTAAGGGTTGTGGTATTGTTAGTCACCGTTAGGATGGGGACGCCCTGCTGAGCCAAGGCCAGAATTCCCCGTCCACCAAGGGCAGTGGCGGGTACAATCACCGCATTCACCTCCTGTCGCCACAGCGCCTGCGGGGCAGTTGGGCTATAGCGGGGAGCACGACTCAACCCCACCAACACGGACGGCAAAAAGGTATAACCAATTTCTTCGGCAAGGGCACGGGGGTGCACAGTCTCCTCTAGGGGCAATGGTTGCAGGGCGGGGGCATGGGCTGCCGGAAGCTGAAAGTGCTGGACAACCAAATGACTAATCACCGCTTCTGCCCCGGCGAGGGGATCGACACCTTGGCCACTGCGATAGTGGTGCAATGCGTCTGTGCCCGGATCATCCGGAAAGCGGGTCACAATTGCGATCGCCTCTGCCTGAGCCACTTGAATCAGCTTTTCTGCCGCCCGCAATAAACTAGCGGGGTTCGCCAGAGTCCCCCAGGTTGCCCCCGAGGCAGCGGTTTGCAACTGCACGCCCAAGGGTTCATCTGTAATCACAGGTTCAGTCATCATTAGACCCAAGGTGGCAGAACAGGCCGCCGCTGCTTGACGATGGCGCAGTTGGAGATCCGCTTCAATCGCTGCATCCAGTAACAGGCCAATGCGATTTGGACGCGGTGGCAGCAATCCCCAACGGCCAACCGCAAATTCATCAAGGGCATAGCCTTCCACATACCAAACATTGGGCAGCGGCCAATAGAGCATCGCCCCATTGAGAACGTTAGGATGGGTAATCAGGCGATCGCACACCTGCGCCAAAGCACGAACAACTGGAATCGCATCACCCGCATAGCCACCAATGGCAGCCCCAATGCCCGTTGGAATGATCAGAACGGCCGTCAGCACGTCAGCGACTAGCCTGAGTAGGGAGGGGAGCCGGCTGCACGGCCACGGTCACCGTTTGACCCCTACGGCGCACTTCCAGTTCCATGGTGCGACCAATGCCTGTGCTTTCCACCATTTGCTGCACTTGATCCGCTTTGGTGATGTTTTGGCCATTGATACGACGGATCACATCGCCGGGTTGCAGACCCGCGCGGGCGGCTGGCGAGTTAGGCAGGACTTGAAAAATCAAAACTCCCGAACTTTCTTGGACGCGGACGGGACTATTGGGATTAGCGTTGAGACGTTGCTGCACCTCAGGGGTGAGATTGGCCATGCGAATACCCAAGAAGGGGTGATCGACACGACCGTTGGCAATCAGTTGGTTGGCAATTCGTTGAGCCGTGTTGATGGGAATGGCAAATCCCAAGCCCTGGGCACCACCAATAATCGCGGTATTCATGCCAATGACTTCTCCCCGTTGATTCAACAGGGGGCCACCAGAGTTGCCAGGGTTAATGGCCGCATCGGTTTGAATGAAGCCCACCCGCTTATCGGGCACGCCAATATCACCGCTGGAACGTCCCGTCGCACTAATGATGCCCGCAGTCACCGTATTATCGAGACCCAAGGGATTGCCGATGGCGATCGCCCACTCACCGGGACGTAAATGATCAGAATTGCCAAGGCGCACCACCGGTAAATTGTTGGCATTCACCTTGACTACGGCCACATCCGTCAGACGGTCTTGACCCAAAACCTGCCCCTCAAACGTGCGGCCATCCTTGAGGGTTACTCGCACCCGGTTAGCACCATCCACTACATGGGCATTGGTGAGGATCAAGCCATCACTGCTAATGATAAAGCCAGACCCAAGACCCCGCTCCTCGCGGCTGCGGGGGGGCATCATTGGCCCAAAAAATTCCTGAAAGAAAGGGTCATTAAAGATGGCGGGCACACGGGTCTGCACCGTACGGGAAGCATCAATCCGCACCACCGCCGGGCCGACTTGCTCAACAGCACGGGCAATAAAGTTAATGTCATTTCCCGCTGGTAGCGGTGCCGGTAACTGCGCCAAGCTGGGGGTCACCAAGGGCGATGACGCTGGCATTAGGTGGGTGGCAAACATTGCAGCGGCTGCCCCCAATGCCATTAACGACAGATAAGTGACCGATTTACCAAGACGCACTGTCATAGGTGATTGCCCTTTTGCTGACACTGGTTCTTGAAAGTAGACGGCAATTGAGGGAAGCAAGTTCCGACTTCTAGTCTACCACTTCAGGAGGTTGAATTTCTCCATGTCAACAGTGTCACGGTTGCGATAGATGGCCAAAATAATGGCTAAACCCACGGCTGCTTCGGCGGCTGCTACCGTAATCACAAACACGGCAAAGACTTGCCCTTTGATTTGCTGGCCATCCAGATAGTTGGCAAACCCAATCAAGTTGAGGTTGACAGCATTCAAAAGCAACTCAATGGACATGAGCACACGCACAGCATTGCGACTGGTGACAAGGCCATAGATGCCAATACAAAACAGCAGTGCTGCCAAGATCAAAACATAGGTTAACTGCATCGTCTTCCCCTATTTTTCAGACAAGGCTACAGGTTCACGGGGACGTTCCGGCAACTCCAAGGGGGGTACCACCTCTTCCCCTAAGATGGGTTCAGGTTCCAAGACCAGTTCGCGCCGTGCAAGCACCACTGCCCCAATCAAGGCCATTAACAGCAAGACCGAGGCCAACTCAAAGGGCAGAAGAAAGTCACTAAAAAAGTGCTGGCCAATGGTTGTGATACTGTCAGTCGTGGGCGGCAGGGAACTGAGCTGCCAAGGAGTTTGCAAAATCATTTTTGTCAGCAGGGCAAAGACGCCAAGGGAGACTACTGCGGCACCCCCCTGACGCAGCCAACGCCCCGGCACTGGGGTATAGGCCTCACGCTTATTGACGAGCATGATGGCAAAGAGGATGAGAACGTTCACCGCGCCGACATAGATGAGAATTTGTGCCGCTGAGACAAAGTCAGCATTCATGAGGATATACAGCCCAGAGATGCTCAGGAACACGCCCCCCAGCAAGAAGGCGGAATAGACAACATTGTTCAGGAGCACAACGCCAAGGGCAGCAACAATCACTGCAGCGGCAAGGGCAAAGAAGGTAATCGTTTGGGTCAGGGTGGCTAAGTCCACAGCAACAACTCCTAGTTCTCAGATGATTCAGCAGTGTTGGCGATCGCCTCTGGACGCTCTCCCGCCCGTTGGGCACCCGCAGGCAAATCATGGCCAGACATTACCCCCGCCGGCAGGTAGGCAAACTCGCGGATCGGGGTCACCATCGGGTCTTGGGTCACCTTGTAGGGAATGCGCCCCATGGCCACACTGTCGTAGTTCAACTCATGGCGATCGTAGGTGGCCAACTCGTACTCTTCGGTTACTGAAAGGCAATTGGTGGGGCAGTATTCCACACAGTTGGCACAGAAGATGCACACACCAAAGTCAATGCTGTAGTGCTTCAGTTCTTTCTTCTTGATCTCTTTGTTGAAGACCCAATCCACCACCGGCAGGTTAATCGGGCAGACGCGCACGCACACTTCACAGGCAATACACTTGTCAAACTCAAAGTGAATCCGTCCCCGAAACCGTTCCGAAGGAATGAGTTTTTCGTAGGGATATTGCACCGTCACCGGCCGCCGCCGCATGTGATCAAAGGTCACGGAGAGGCCTTGACCAATGTACTTAGCGGACTGCACTGCCTCTTTGGCATAGTTGGTAATCTGATTGAGGAATTTCATGGTGTCACCTCATGGAAATGGGGAGTTTCTTAACCGCCAAAGGCTACGGGAAAGGCGAGCTTCAAGCCAGCGGTCAGCAGCAAGTTCACTAGACCCACGGGTAATAGGAATTTCCAACCAAGGTCTAGGAGTTGGTCAATGCGCACACGGGGCACAGTCCAGCGCAGCAGAATCGCCAAAAAGACAAAGAAGTAGGCCTTAATCAGGGTCATCGTGATGCCCAGCACTGCAAAGGCAATCTGCAAAAAGGGATTGCTCTCACTCACCCCAAGAAGATTAGCAATGGTTTCTAGGGGAATGGGGAAGCTCCAACCCCCAAAGTAAAGAACACTGACCAAGAGTGCCGAAAGCACAAGGTTAACGTAGGCACCAAGGTAAAAGAGGGCAAACTTCATGCCAGCGTACTCTGTTTGGTAGCCAGCCACGAGTTCTTCCTCGGCTTCTGGCAAGTCAAAGGGGAGGCGCTCACACTCTGCCAGAGCTGCAATCCAAAAGATCAAAAAGCCGATGGGCTGCCGCCAGACATTCCAACTCAGGATGCCATACTCCGACTGCTGCTCGACAATTTCCACCGTACCCAAACCATTGGACATCATGGCCACTGCCAACACCGCCAAGGCAAGGGGAATTTCATAGCTAATGGATTGTGCCGCTGCCCGCAGTCCCCCCAGTAGGGAGTATTTGTTGTTGGAGGCATAGCCCGACATCAGCAGGCCAATGGGCGCAATACTGGAGAGGGCAATCCAGAGAAAGACCCCCATCGCCAAGTTGGAGATCAGTAGGTTTTGGCCAAAGGGGACAATAATATAGGACAAAAAGACAGGAATCACGACCACCGCCGGCCCAAGGGTAAACAGCCAGCGATCGGTATTCGCGGGGAGAACATCTTCCTTAAAAATCAGTTTTAGGCCGTCGGCTAAGGGTGCCAAAATCCCCAATGGACCAATGTATTCCGGGCCAATACGCTGTTGCACAGCGGCAGAAATTTTCCGTTCTAGCCAAACGGCCACCAGTACGCCCACGGTGGCCACAATGAGCATCATTAACATTGGCAGGGGTAACCATAGCAGCTTGGCCAGATCATGGGAGAGGCCAAGGGATTCCAATGCACGAATAAACTGCCCCTGTAAGTCAATACCAGATTCCATAGCGATTCGATCGCGCCCCACCTACAGACACGCTCTACAGTATAAGGGTTTTATTTCCGTTACGAAGATAGATCTGGGGCAAATTTTTATCACCACAAGTATTACAGATGTTTATAGTTTACACCTCGTGTCTTTGGGTCTCAGATGTCAGTAGGATCAAGGGAGAGAGCCAATTTTGCAGGAGAACAGGGTGGCGATCGCAATCCAAAATGCGGTGATTTGTACCCCAGAGGGAGAACTGCGACAACAACAGGTACGCCTTGAGGGCGATCGCATCACCGAAGTCGCAGAAACTGTCACCATCCACCCAGAGGATACGGTTATTGATGCGACTGGTCTCACTCTCCTGCCCGGTGTGATCGACCCCCAAGTCCATTTTCGCGAACCGGGCTTAGAGCACAAAGAGGATCTATTTACTGCCAGTTGTGCCTGTGCCAAGGGGGGGGTCACCAGTTTTTTAGAAATGCCCAATACTCGGCCACTGACCATTGATCAGGCCACCCTCGACGATAAACTCGCCCGTGCTGCCGCCAAATGTGTCGTCAATTATGGCTTTTTCATTGGCGCCACTAAGGAGAATCTTGCCGTTCTCAACACCGTTCACCCCATCTGTGGCATCAAGATTTTCATGGGGTCAATGCACGGCCCCCTTTTGGTGGATGAGGAGCCAATTTTAGACCGTATCTTTAGTGAGGGCAAACGCCTCATTGCTGTCCATGCCGAAGATCAAGGGCGAATCTGTGCCCGTCGCGAACAATTTGCTGGCATTAGCGATGTGGCCGTACACTCGCAAATTCAAGACGAGATTGCTGCCCTCAACGCCACCCAGTTAGCAGTGAAGCTCTCCCGTAAATACGAACGCCGCCTGCACATTCTCCATCTGTCCACAGGAATTGAAGTGGACTTTCTGCGCGAGCACAAGCTTCCTTGGATAACGGTGGAAGTTACCCCCCAGCACCTATTGCTCACCACAGAGGCCTATGCCAACATTGGCTCCCTTGCCCAAATGAACCCGCCCCTACGCACCGCAGGAGATAATGAAAAACTCTGGCAGGGATTATTGGATGGGGTGATTGACTTTATTGCCACCGATCATGCTCCCCACACCCTAGAGGAAAAGGCGCAGCCCTATCCCCAAAGCCCTTCGGGTATGCCGGGGGTGGAAACCTCTTTGCCCCTGATGTTGACCCAAGCAATGGCCGGTCGCTGTACGGTGCCCCAAGTGGTGCGTTGGATGTCCACTGCCGTTGCTGCGGCCTACGACATTCCCAATAAAGGCAAAATTGCCCCCGGTGACGATGCGGATCTAGTGCTTGTGGATTTGCAGACCTATCGCCCAGTGCGCCGCGAGGAACTGCTCACCAAGTGCGGCTGGAGTCCCTTTGAGGGCTGGTCATTGACGGGGTGGCCAGTTTACACCTTTGTCAATGGTGAGATTGTTTTTAGCCAAGGGCGGGTGAATACCGCTGTGCGCGGCCGCCCCCTTCAATTTGGCGGCTAAGGGGGAGCGATCGCGAACTGGAATGAGACATTACTGGGTTCCTACGAACTCGTGCTAATCTGAGGCAAAGAAGGAATAGCGTAACTCTATTTAGACAACACAATGCGTATTCTGGTTACTGGCGGTGCTGGGTTTATTGGTTCCCATCTAGTTGATCGGCTGATGGAAGCGGGTCATGAGGTCATTTGCTTAGATAACTACTTCACTGGTACAAAGCGCAACATTCTGCGCTGGATGGGTCACCCCAATTTTGAACTGATCCGCCATGATGTCACCGATCCGATTCGCCTTGAGGTGGATCAAATCTATCACTTGGCTTGCCCCGCCTCGCCAGTTCACTACCAGTACAACCCCGTCAAAACGATTAAAACCAATGTCATGGGCACCCTCCACATGCTGGGGTTGGCCAAACGTGTAAAGGCACGGTTTCTCCTTGCTTCCACCTCAGAAGTCTATGGTGACCCGCTGGTGCATCCCCAATCTGAGTCCTACTGGGGGAATGTCAACCCCATTGGTATCCGCTCCTGTTACGACGAAGGCAAGCGGGTGGCAGAGACCCTCACCTTTGACTACCACCGCCAAAACAATGTGGATGTGCGGGTGGCACGGATTTTTAATACCTATGGCCCCAAAATGCAAGTCAACGATGGCCGCGTAGTCAGCAATTTTATTGTTCAAGCCTTGCAGGGCATTCCCCTCACCGTTTATGGCGACGGCTCCCAAACCCGCAGTTTTTGCTATGTCAGCGACTTGGTGGAAGGGTTAATTCGGCTGATGAATAGCGATCACATTGGCCCTGTGAATCTGGGCAACCCTGATGAATACACCGTGCTGGAGCTAGCCCAAAAAATCCAAGCCCTGATTAATCCGGGGGTGGAAATTCAGTTTAAGCCCCTGCCCAGTGATGACCCCCAGCGCCGTCGTCCTGACATTACCCTTGCTCGCACGGTGTTGGGCTGGCAACCGACCGTCCCCCTCCTCGAGGGATTACAGCGCACAATTCCTGACTTTGCCGAGCGACTAGGCGTGCCCTATACGCCTATGATGGTGGAAGTTTAGGGAGGCCACAGGGAATGCGGGTATGTGTGATTGGCACCGGTTATGTGGGCTTGGTGACGGGAGTGTGCTTGGCACATATCGGCCATGAGGTGATTTGCATTGACAACAACATTGATAAAGTTAAGCTGCTGCAACAGGGGGAATCCCCCATTTATGAACCCGGTCTGACGGAGTTACTCCGTGGGTGCATTGCCAGTGGCCACATTCGCTTCAGTAGTGATCTTGGCGCTGGGGTGGAGTTTGGTGACGTGCTCTTTATCGCCGTCGGTACACCCGCCTTACCCAATGGTGAAACCGATACCCGCTATGTGGAAGCGGTTGCCCGCGGTATTGGTGCCCATTTGCATTTGGGGTACAAAGTCATTGTCAACAAATCCACAGTGCCGATTGGCTCAGGAGACTGGGTGCGAATGATTATTCTCGATGGTGTGGTGGAGCGCGAACCGGATCTAGCGGATGCCATTAAAGGGGGGGCGACCCATCCGCCGTTGGATTTTGATGTGGTCAGCAACCCTGAATTTCTGCGGGAAGGTTCAGCGGTCTATGACACGTTTAATCCCGATCGCATTGTCTTGGGTAGTAGTAGCCGCAAAGCGATTCAAATCATGCAGGAACTCTATGCGCCGATCATTGAACGTAAGTATGCGGCTGATCCCACCTTGCCCCCCGTGCCGGTGTTGGTGACGGATCTCAGTTCGGCGGAAATGATTAAGTACGCTGCCAATGCTTTTTTGGCCACTAAAATCAGCTTTATCAACGAAATTGCCAATATTTGCGATCGCGTGGGGGCGGATGTGGTTCAAGTGGCCAAGGGGATTGGCCTAGATTCCCGCATTGGCGAGAAATTTCTGCAAGCGGGCTTGGGCTGGGGTGGTTCCTGTTTTCCCAAGGATGTTTCGGCGCTCATCCACACGGCGGAAGACTACGGCTACGATGCCCAGTTGCTCAAAGCAGCCGTTCAAGTCAACCAGCGGCAACGCTTTATTGTCATTGAAAAACTACAACAGGTGCTAAAAATCCTCAAAGGTAAAACCATTGGCCTTTTGGGGTTAACGTTTAAGCCCAACACCGATGATCTGCGGGATGCCCCTGCCCTGAATTTGATCGAGGAACTGTATCGCTTGGGTGCCAAGGTCAAGGCCTATGACCCCCTCGTGTCCCAGTCGGGTCTGCGATCGGGTCTCTCCCATGTGATTGTGGAAACGGATCTGCTGCACCTTGCCGATGGCTGTGATGCTTTGGTGCTGGTGACCGACTGGCCACAGTTCCAAGAGGTGGATTATGGGGAACTGGCCAAGGTGATGCACCAACCCGTGATCATTGATGGCCGCAACTTCTTGGATCGCAAGGGGCTAGAGTCACTCGGCTTCCGCTATGTGGGGATTGGCCATTAAGCATGGAACCGCCCAGCCTGATCTATGAGCAAGCCTACTGGCAACAGGGCTATTGTCGCGTGGTCGGTGTGGATGAGGTGGGTCGGGGTTGTTTGGCGGGGCCAGTGGTGGCAGCAGCCGTAATTTTACCAGTAGACTGTGTGCCTCTTCCAGAGGTGCGCGACTCCAAACAGTTGAGTGCCCGCCAGCGATCGCGCCTCTTTGGGCAGATTTATAACCAAGCGATTGCCATTGGCATTGGTAGTGCCAGTGTGGCGGAAATTGATCAGGTGAATATCCTGCAAGCCACCTATCGAGCCATGGCGCGTGCCCTAGCGCGGGTTGCCCCTTGGGATCATGCCCTGATTGACGGCAAATTAACAAAAACAGCGCCCTTTGAAAAGGTAACGGCCATTATCGGGGGCGATCGCCACAGCTATAGTATTGCCTGTGCCTCGATTATTGCCAAGGTACGGCGCGATCGCTTCATGGCACGCTTAGCTCGGCGTTATCCCCAGTATGGCTGGGAACGCAATGTGGGCTACGGCACCCCCCAACACCGTCAAGCCCTTGATCAGTACGGCCTGACCCCTTGGCATCGGCGATCGTTCTTGAAATCCTTGCTTCATACCGACTTACACTTGTGTAATGCCATCACAGGACATTGACGCTCATCCCGCTAACGCTAGGCGTATAGCAGGAGATTCCCCGTTCACAGAGTCTTGACTAGATGACCCGAAAGTCATCCCCGCCAGAACCTCTCCAGGGGCATTTTCAAGACGGTGCGCCCCACCGCCTATCAATCGATTCCGCAACACGAATGCAGCGGCAATATCCCTAGGCATTGAACAGCCACAGGGGCACTCATGCCAACGGATTGATAGCGTTTTGCGGACTGCTTCGCCACAGTTGGGACACTCTTGAGAGGTGCCCGCTGCTTTCTCCTTGACAACCACCTTGCCACGCTTGCAGGCCACCCAAGGCAACACCGAGTTCAGGAATGGCCCATGACCCGCATCCAGCATGTGCTTGCCCAGCGTCCCACGACTGAGGCCAATCAGATTCAAATCCTCCACCACAATCACATCAGCCCCGTCGCAAAGTTGGTGGGCAACCTTGAAGTGACAGTCCCTGCGGGTGCGGGCAATCTGTTCATGCAGCTTCGCCACCTTGCGTTGAATCTTCTTCCAGTTGGCTGACCCAATCTGTTTCCGCTTCAGTCTGCGTTGCAGCAATTGAAGCTTGCGTTGCATCTCTACGAAAAACCTAGGCCGTGCTAGTTGAAGTCCGTCCGAGGTGGAGAGAAAGTATTCTAGGCCAACATCGAGGCCAACCACCCGCTTCAAGACTTGCTGATGCTTGGGCGTTAACCGACGCTAAATCAGGGTTGGTCTGCTTTGCTTGGGTGAATCGTTGACACTGCACGTTGAAGCTGGGGTAGGGGGCATCCGCTGGGATGATGTACTCGCTAGGCACAGAGCAGGCATTGACTGGACATTTGCGCGAAGCAATCTAGTCTTTGCGCTCCCTCAGCGCATCATTTCAAACTTGGCGACACACGTCTAGATCGTAGTCGATCTGCTTAGCCTGCTGCTGGGTTAGTTTTAGCCTGTACTCGTACGTCAGGGTGAGCATGAGTGGACTATAGCTATTAGTCGCGCCCGATGTTCGGTGCTAGCTCAATATATCCAGCAACAAGCTGAGATTGAGTGACTGCTCCCTATGGTCGCCTATCACCTCACTACCACCTAACCGCTTTGCGGTATAGGCGGAGCACTGCGGCGAATTTTGGTAGGCTGAAGAAGAATGGCAAAGTATGACGTTTTGTTGAGGATTCCATGCGGGTTTCCCTTCGGTGGCTACGGGAATTAGTGGCTGTTGATCTCGATGTGATGACTTTGGCCGATCGCCTGACGATGGCGGGGTTTGAAGTCGAAGAAATTGAAGATCGGCGCACATGGGCGGAAGGGGTTGTGGTGGGTCATATTTTGGCCTGTGAACCCCATCCCAATGCCCAAAAATTACGGGTCTGCCAAGTGGATGTGGGTCAAGGGGAACCCCGCACGATTGTCTGTGGGGCACCCAATGCCGCCGCAGGCTTGTATGTACCTGTGGCACTACCGGGGGCATATCTGGCCAAAATTGATCTGAAAATTCGACCGGCAAAACTGCGGGGCGTGAAATCTGAGGGGATGATTTGCTCCCTTGCTGAGTTGGGGCTAACCAAAGCGTCTGAGGGCATTCACACATTCGCTGATGCAGTAACCGTCGGGGAAGATGTACGTCCTCTCCTCGGCTTGGATGATGTGATTTTGCACCTGACCTCAACTGCCAACCGTGCGGATGCCCTGAGTATGGTAGGCATTGCCCGTGAAGTGGCCGCACTTACTGGTGCTCCCCTGACGCTACCCGCCCCAAAGGCGATCGCCCCCAAAAAGTCCCGTGCTAAGGTACCTGTACAGCTGGCGATCGCCGACTCCCAAGCCTGCCCTGCCTACTGTGGCACACTGATCACCAATGTCCAGATTGCCCCTTCGCCCCATTGGCTCCAGCAATGCTTAGAGGCTGCCGGTTTGCGTGCCATCAATAATGTGGTGGATATCACCAACTACATCCTGCTGAAGTGGGGTCAGCCCCTCCATGCCTTTGATTGGGATCGGTTGCAAGGGGTTGCTACCCAAACCCCAGTGAGTGTCGGCGTGCGTTTTGCCAAGGCCGGGGAAACCCTGAAAACCCTCGATGGTGAGCAGCGGGTGCTGAGTGCCGACAATCTCCTGATTACCGCCGGGGATGTGCCCGTTGCCCTTGCCGGAGTAATGGGGGGCGAAGAGACTGAAGTTTACGAGGGTACGCAGAATGTCTTCCTTGAGGCGGCACTCTTTGCCAGTCCAGTGATTCGGCGATCGGCTCGCGCCCAAGGATTACGCACGGAAGCTTCGGCTCGCTATGAACGGGGGGTGAACCCCGCAGAACTAGAGGCGGCCACCGCTGAAGCGATCGCCCTATTGACTGAAGTGGCTCAAGGGACAGTGACCTACACTACACTAGCGGATCAGCGTCCGCCCCTTGAGCGCACCCTCACCCTGCGGCTGGAACAAGTGCACCGGCTGTTGGGGGCCGTGGTTGCTGACGAAGCGGAGAGCGAGGAAGTCGCCTATTTGGACGCAGAGACCGTTGAAGAGCTACTCAGCCGTCTTGGCTTTCACCTCAGCCGTCAAGAAACCTTTGAGGACGAGTTAGTGGTGTGGTCGGTGACGGTGCCCCCTTACCGCTTCCGGGATATTGAGCGAGAGGTGGATCTGATTGAGGAGATTGCGCGGCTCTACGGTTACGACCGCTTTGAGGAAACCTTGCCCGCTCAATCGGAATTGGGAGCACTACCGCTGGAACTCACCCTACTGCGGGAGCTACGGGCGGCCTTTCGCGGGGCGGGTCTGACGGAATTGATGCACTATTCTTGGGTAAAAGGTGGTCAGCCCAACCAAGTGACCGTCGTGAATCCGCTAGTGGCGGAGTTTTCCTCGCTGCGTACGGATCTAATTACGGGTCTCGTCCAAGCCTTCCGCTACAACCAAGAACAGGGGAATCCGCCCCTCAATGGTTTTGAAATTGGCCGTGTTTTTGGTCAAGATGAAGAGGGTCTCTGGGAAAGCGATCGCCTTGGGGGCATCATCGGTGGCGATCCGTGGCAGGGGAAATGGGTACGCCGCTCACAGCAAGCCCAACCCCTCACATGGTATGAAGCTAAGGGGATTCTCGAGAGTGTCTTTCAGCGGTTTGGTTTGCATGTGGAATATCAGAGCGATCGCCAAGACGAACGCTTGCATCCGGGGCGGACGGCGGCCCTTTGTTTGAATGGAGAACGGCTCGGTATTTTTGGCCAGTTACACCCGCAGTATGCGGCGACCCTCGACCTGCCGGCGGCGGTGTATGTCTTTGAACTGGATCTGGAGGTATTCCTGAGCCGCCTTGAGGAACGCTATCGCCAGATTATCTTTCAGCCCTTTTCAACTTATCCCGCCAGCGATCGCGACCTCGCCTTTTTTGCGCCGGCGGATCTCACTGTGGCAGAACTCAGCCGCACCATTTGGAAAGCTGCAGGCGGGCGCGACTCCCTCCTTGAGAGTGTCGAGGTTTTTGATGAGTACAGTGGCACTGGTGTTCCCGAAGGGCAGCGCAGTTTGGCCTTTCGCCTCACCTACCGCGCCAGCGATCGCACCCTCACCGAGGCCGAGGTGAATGAATTACATCAGCGCATTCGCGACAGCCTTGTGGAAAAATACGCCGTGACCCTCCGTAGCTAAGAAAAAACCATGAACACAGTATTGACGACCGATTGGCAGCACCTTGCCGATTTAGCCCTTGCCGATGAATGCCTCAGCCGCGATCAAGCGCGGGCGGTGTTACAAGCCGCGGATACTGAACTCCTGAATCAACTGGCGGCGGCCTATCGGGTGCGCTACCACTACTGGGGGAATCGGGTACGGCTGCACTATCTGCTCAATGCCCAAAGTGGTCTCTGTCCAGAGGATTGCCACTACTGCTCACAATCAAAAATCTCCACGGCTGAGATTGAAAAGTATCCCCTGCTCTCGCAGGAAAAAATTCTTGCTGCGGCCGATCGCGCTGCCCAACTCAAGGCCGGTACCTTTTGCATGGTCATTTCCGGGCGATCGCCCAATGAGAAGGTCTTTGAGCAGGTACTTGCTGCTATTCGGGCAGTTAAGGAGCGCTATCCCCTGAAAATCTGTGCCTGCTTGGGCTTACTCACCGCTGAGCAAACGGCACGGCTAGCGGCAGCAGGCGTCGATCGCGTCAATCACAACCTAAATACCTCGGAAAACTTCCACGGCGAAATTTGCACCACTCACACCTTTAGCGATCGCGACCAGACCTTGGCCAATATCCAAGCCGCTGGAATTACAACTTGCTCTGGCGGCATTTTGGGTATGGGGGAATCCGATGACGATGTCATTGATCTTGCCCTTTCCCTGCGGCAGCGTCAGGTGACCAGTGTACCAGTGAATTTTCTGATTCCCATTCCGGGGACACCCCTTGGGACACAGCACAACCTCAATCCGCGCCACTGTTTACGCATCTTGGTGCTGTTTCGCCTATTATTGCCGCGTCAGGAGATTCGCATTGCCGGTGGCCGTGAAGTACACCTGCGATCGCTGCAACCCCTTGGCCTCTATGCTGCCAACTCCATTTTTGTCGGCGATTATCTAACGACCCCCGGCCAAGCCCCCCACCAAGACTGGCAAATGATTGCCGATGCTGGCTTTGTCCTTGAAGACCCCGAAGGGCGGGCGATCGCCCCATAACATAATGGGCTACCCATCGCTAAACTAGGGATTGGCGGCGCTACTGTTGCGGAGTCTCCGATGGGCATTTTTGGTGGCCTTTTGCTAATTGCGGCGATTGCCCTCTTTTTTGTACAGCGCCACTATCGCCTGAAGCTGCGTAGTCTTAAGCTAGCCACGCCATCCACCACGGCGGATCTCCATCAGCTCCAACAGCAGGTGGCGCAGGAAATTGGCGGTGGCAACCTACGGGAATATGTGAAGGTCTCTGGTCAGATTGTTGTCGATCAGCCCCTGATCTCGGAGTTAAAGCAGGTGCCCTGCGTCCATTACCGCATGTGTGTCAGCCGCGAGTATGAAGAACAGGTGCGCGAAACCGATAGCGAAGGCCGCACCCGCTGGCGCACTGAACGCCGCTCCGACACGATTAGCAGCAATAGCCAAACCATTCCCTTCCGCGTGCGCGATCGCTACGGCGAGATTGAAGTGGATCCGCGGGGGGCTGACATGGAAACAGTCCAAGTCCTCGATGAATTTCGACCCGCCAATAACACTGCCCGCCTTGGCTTTGGCAGCTTCCAAGTAAACGTGGGCAGCCTCACCTTTGGCAGTGGCAATACCATTGGTTATCGCTATCAGGAATGGATCACGCCAGTGGATCGGCAGGTGTTGGTCGTGGGCACCGCCAGTGATCAAACGGGCACGCTACGCATTGAACGTCCCACCGTCAAGGGACAAACGTTCTTTGTCTCCCTGAAATCAGAAGACAGCCTGAGTCAAGACACCAGTAATGCCGTGCTCTATTCAACCATTGGCGCTGCCGCCTGTGGTGGGTTGGGGATTTTGTTAATCTTGGTGGGGCTGCTGTAGGAGTTCACTGAGGGCTAGCCAATCCTCGAGGCTGAGGGCTTCGGCGCGGCTATTGACATCTCGCCCCAACTGAAGCAGCGCTTGGCGCACTTGATCGGGTTCGACAAGGGACTTGAGGGCATTGGCCAGCATCTTACGGCGAGTGGCAAACCCCTGTTTCAGCAACGTTTCTAACCATTGGGGCGATCGCACCCTTGGCAGTGTCGCGTGGGGTCGCAGACAGATCACCACAGAATCCACCTTAGGCGGCGGCTGAAAGGCGCGGGGGGGCACTGCACAGACCGGCTCACAGGTGGCTAAAAATTGTATCCGCACCGAAAGGGCACCATAGGCCTTGCTACCGGGGGTGGCCATCAGGCGATCGCCAATTTCTTTTTGCACCAGTAGAATCAACCGCTCAAAGGCCGGGCGACGCGGTCGGGCAATACTGCCAAGCAGATGCCCCAGTAACGGCCCTGTGATGTTGTAGGGGATATTGGCCACCACTTTGTGGCAGTTCAAGGGGGCTAAATCAACCTTGAGAATATCCCCCTCAATCAACTGAAATCGATCCCCGCTGAACCGCTGCCGCAACTTACTGCACAGATTCCGATCCAGTTCAACGGCCACCACCTCAGCACCACTGGCTAGAAGAGGGCGAGTGAGGGCACCCCGACCGGGACCAATTTCTAGGATGCGATCGCCCGCGTGCAGTTCAGCCGCTGCAATGATCTGAGCTAAAACCGATTCACTACGCAGCCAATGCTGGCCAAACCGTTTGCGGGCACGAATCACCTAGCGCGGCCCCAAGCCCACCGTGGGCGCATAGACTGCCTGATCCCCTAGTTCCGCTTCAATGCGTAACAGGCGATTGTACTTGGCAACCCGTTCACTGCGGCAGAGGGAACCGGTTTTAATTTGACCCGCACGGGTAGCTACAGCCAAATCCGCAATCGTGGTATCTTCGGTTTCGCCAGAGCGGTGGCTAATCACCGAGCGGTAGCCCTTGCGAGTCGCCAGATCAATGGTTTGCAGCGTTTCTGTCAAGGAACCAATCTGATTGAGTTTAATCAAGATGGCATTGGCCACGCCATTGTCAATCCCCCGTTGTAAGCGTTTGGGATTGGTGACAAACAAGTCATCCCCCACGAGTTGAATACGACTGCCAAGGGTTTCGGTCAAGAGTGCCCAGTGATCCCAGTCCTCCTCCTGCAAGCCGTCCTCAATCGAGACAATGGGATAGTTGCTCACCAATTCTTCATAGTAGCGAATTAACTCAGAGCCAGTGCGGCTGGCATTATCAAACACATATTTGCCGTCTTCATAAAATTCATTGGCGGCGACATCGAGGGCAAGGGCAACGTCAGTGCCGGGGGTGTAACCTGCGGTTTCAATCGCCTGAAGTAAAATATCCAAGGCCGCTTGGTTGGAGTCGAGGTTAGGCGCAAAGCCCCCTTCATCCCCCACCCCGGTCAGTAACCCCTTATCAGCTAGCACTTTACTCAGAGCGGCAAAAACCTCTGCCCCCCAGCGCAGTCCCTCCCGAAAACTAGGGGCACCAATGGGCATGATCATGAATTCCTGAAAGTCAATGTTGTTGGCGGCATGGGCACCCCCGTTGATCACATTCATCATCGGCACGGGGAGGACATTGGCCAGAGGCCCCCCCAAATAGCGGTAGAGGGGTTGACCGAGATATTCTGCGGCTGCTTTGGCCGTGGCAAGGGAAACCGCAAGAATGGCATTGGCGCCAAGGTTGGATTTGTTCTCACTGCCATCCAGTTCCAAGAGGCACTGGTCAATCACTGTCTGATCAAGGGCGTTGAGATCCACAAGGGCACTGAGAATAGTGGTTTCAATGTTTTCCACCGCTGTGAGGACACCTTTGCCACCATAGCGCTTGGGATCGCCGTCCCGCAGTTCATGGGCTTCAAAACTCCCCGTTGAGGCACCACTAGGAACCTGCGCCAGTCCAACAATGCCACAATCCAGTTCAACTTCTGCTTCTACCGTGGGGCGCCCCCGCGAGTCCAAAATTTCGCGGGCACGAATCGTTGCGATCGCCGTATCCATCATCTGCTTGTTCCTCAATATGCAGCTAGATTGTACGATAGATGCCCGATAAAACTGAAATGGCTTAAGGATGACCTAAGCTATAAAGTGTCCTGTATTGCATTGCCTTTCTTGTCTGAGACTGGTTTAATTTGACTCAATTTTGGTGTCTATCATCCACAATTGGGGGAAAACGATTACTAAGACTTTTAGCCAGCTTCACTTGCCCGACCATTCGTAGGAATCCATTATGACCACTATTGCCCGAAGTCGTTCCCCGCAGTCTGAAGTACTCACCCACCCTATCACCACAGAGACCGTTCACTATCAAGTTGTGCATTGGATTAGGGGTCGCTTTCGGATTCGCATTCCGCGACTGGGCTTTGATGCTGAATATGGGGCACGGCTGCTCTACATTGTGGGCAGTTTACCCGCGGTGACAACGGCACGCATTAACCCCCCTGCCCGCTCCCTTGTGGTGGAATATAATCCCAAGCTCTTTGGGGAAGCCCTAGCAACGATTCAAGGGCAAATTTTTGAGTCGATTCAAGTGGCGGCCAATCCAGATCTTCCCGCCCTAAGTACTGAGAAGGCCACCCCTGCGGCGGAAGCTCACGAAATTAACTATTGGGAACGCTTGGGCTTACCGGCTCTGGGCTTGGGGTTGAGTGTGGCCTCCCTGATGGGGCTACCGATTCCCGGCTATGTGATTGCCAGTGTGGTGATTGCCGGGGCAATGCCGGTGTTTCGGCGAGCATGGGAAGCGATTCAAGAGGAGAAACAGTTAACGATTGACTTCCTCGATGGCTTGGCAATTTCCCTCCACACCATGCAAGGGCACTATTTTGCCCCCTCCTTTATGCTGGGTCTGATTGAGGGGGGGGAAGTGATCCGCGACCTCACGGCACGGGGATCGGAGCGCGCCAACCTTGATTTGCTGGATTGCCTCGGCAAAACCGCCTTTGTGGAACGGGACGGGGTTGAGGTTGAAGTTGAAGTGAAAGACCTTGTCGAGGGCGATCGCGTGGTTGTCTATCCGGGGGATCAAATTCCCGTTGACGGCATCATCCTGCGGGGTACAGGTCTCATTGATCAGTGCAAACTGACGGGTGAATCGGTGCCGGTAACGCGCAGCGAGGGAATGGAGGTTTTTGCGTCAACGCTGCTGGTCGAGGGGCAACTGGTGATCTTAGCGGAGCGAGTAGGCAACAATACCCGTGCAGGTGTGATTGTGAACTTAATGCAGTCGGCACCGGTGCATGACACGCGCATTGAAAACTATGCTGCCATGGTGGCCAACCAAGCCGTCATTCCAACCTTGGCCATTGGCACAGGTGTTGGCTTACTCTCAGGGGATCTCAATCGGGCGATCGCCCTGCTGACCCTTGACCTCGGTACAGGGATTCGGGTCTCGGTGCCTACCACGATTTTGTCGGCGCTCACCTATGCGGCTCAACATGGTGTTCTCATTCGCAGTGGCCGGGCGATTGAAAAACTGGCGCAAATTGACACGATTGTCTTTGATAAAACGGGCACCCTGACCCAAGGTCATGCTGGCGTGACGGATATTAAAGTCATGGATCCGCGCTTCAGTGCCGATGACATTCTCAGTATGGCCGCTAGTGCCGAGCAGGGACTCACCCACCCTGTGGCTGAAGCCATTGTCCGCCATGCCCGCGAAACCCATCAGCCCCTCTTTGACTGTGAAGACTGGGAATACCGCGTTGGCCTCGGTGTGGCCACAAAAGTGCGGGGTGTGGATCTGCGGGTGGGCAGCCGCCGCATGATGGAGCAGGAAAACATTTGCCTGATTGATCTCAATGAACGTTTCCCCGATCTCGATTCTGGGCGGGCGTCAATTGTCTATGTGGCCGGGGATGGGCGTTTGATTGGGGTGATTCTCTACAGTGACCCAATCCGCAATGAAAGTCCTGAAGTCATCCGTGAACTCAAGGGGGCAGGCATTACTCCCCATATGCTGACGGGTGACATTGGCCGCGTTGCCCGTGCGGTGGCCAAAGACTTAGGCATTGCCCCCAACAATATCTACGCCGAAGCCTTCCCGGAAAAGAAAGTGGAGGTGGTGCGTACCCTCCATGACAGCGGTAAAGTCGTGGCTTTCTGTGGCGATGGTATCAATGACTCTGCCGCTCTTGCCTATGCCGATGTCTCTATTTCCTTTGCCGGGGCAACCGATATTGCCCGTGAAACCGCCGATGTGGTGCTCATGGAGGATGACTTGCGGGGATTGACCCTTGCTATTCGGATTGCCAAGCAGGCGATGGAAATTGTCTGGCAAAATACAGCGATCGTGGCCATTCCTAATATTGGTGCGCTGCTGTCGGGGGTCTTCTTTGCCCTTGACCCGATTTTGGCGGTGGTTATTAACAACGGCACAGCCATCTTAGCGGAGTTGAATGGATTGCGCCCCTTGGCAGGTCCCGGTGGCTCGTTGCCCTTACCGCCCGTCAAAGACACACAGGAATTTCTTGCCGAATGGGAAGCCACCCATCCCGATCATCCGGTGCAGCATATTCCACCCAAAATGACTGGCTCTCAGGCTGAGCCTTCGCGGTTGGCTGGATAAGCAAGGGCGGCCAATTCACGGCGGCTGAGGGGGCGAACGGCTCTGGGGCGAAGATTGCCGAGGTGAACTGGGCCGATCGCGATCCGTTGCAAGGCAACAACAGGATAACCCAGCTGATCGGCCACACGGCGAATCTGGCGGTTGCGACCTTCGTGCAGGATGATTTCCAAGAGGGAGCGATCGCCCTCGGTGCGCAGGAGCTTAACGGCTGCGGGTAGCGTCATCACCCCGTCCAAGGGAACGCCCTCTCGCCATTTTTGCAAGACCCCTTCCATAGGCTGTCCCTGCACCCAAACGCGGTAGGTTTTGGGGATGTGATGGCGGGGATGGCTGAGATAGTAGGTAAACGCCCCATCATTGGTGAGCAGCAGGGCACCGCTAGAGTCGGCATCTAAGCGACCCACAGGATGAAGACCGGCCACCTGCTGATACCTAGGCGGCAAGAGATCCAAAACGGTGGTGCGCCCTTGGGGATCGTGACAGGTACAGAGAACCCCCTTGGGTTTATGGAGCAGCAGGTAGAGCCGTTGGGGTGGGCGGGGCGGGTTCAGGGGTTGTCCTTTGTATTCAATGCGATCGCGCGTGGGATCCACTTTGTCCCCCAATTTTGCCCGCTGACCATTCACGAAGACCTGACCACTGCGGATGAGTATTTCTGCATGGCGTCGCGAGGCCACTCCCCAATGGGCAAGGACTTTTTGTAATCGCTCAGTTGTCATAGGGGGTATAGTTGCTTTCTAGGATGTGGTGGCACTTTTGAGGGAAATCTCTATAGACCAATCGTTGCCACAGAGTTGCCAATCCCCGAGCAGAATTGGTAGAAAAGAACTGTCCAATCCTTAACTAATTATCTGCCGTGAGGAGTTCTATGAAATCTCTTTACAAACTCGCCGCCTTAGGGTTAATTTTAGTGGGCTTTTCGACAACGCTGGTTGCCTGTGGTGGTGGCGGCGGTGGTACCGATAACCAAACGCCAACCGAGTCCCCCAGTCCGCAAACACCAGGGCAGTAGTTCCTTTTAGCTTTTAGCGATATTGTCTATTCTTAATGATACTGAAGCTAGGGGTAGCCGTCAGGGTTGCCCCCTTCTAATGGGAAATTGGCATTCTCCAGCGGGCGATCCAGTTATCCAAGGGAGCTTTCTAACTGATACTGCTGCCAAAGGGATTGATATAACCCCCCTGCTGCCACCAGTTCATCATGGGTACCCTGTTGAACAATGCGCCCTTCATCCATGACCAGAATGCGATCGCAGGTGGCCGCTGCTGACAATTGATGGGAAATAAAGAGCACCGTGCGTGTGTGCTGTTGCTGCCGCAGCGCTTGTAAAATTTGGCTAGCCGTTTGGTTATCAACGCTGGCGAGGGCATCATCGAGGACTAAAATCGGCGCATCCACCAGTAGGGCACGGGCTAAGGCGGTTCGTTGACGCTGTCCCCCAGAGAGGGTAATGCCCCGCTCGCCCACAAGGGTGTCGTACTGCTTAGGAAAGTTGAGGATCTCATTGTGAATTTGGGCTTGGCTGGCGGCGGCAATCACCTTTAGCTCCGTGGCATCGGGTTCGCCGTAGCGAATGTTGTTTTTGATTGTGGTGCTAAAGAGAAAGCTTTCTTGGGGCACGTAGGCGATCGCCCCCCGCAGATCAGCAAGGCGCAGCTGCGTAATGTCAATGCCATCCAGAAAAATCTGATTCGGGGCAATCTCCAAGAGTCGAGGCAGGGCACTGGCCAAGGTGGATTTGCCACAGCCAATGGGGCCGACGATCGCCACCATTTCCCCCGCTTGAATTTCAAAACTAAGTTGATTGAGGGCAGGGGTGCGGCGATTGGGGTATGTAAAAGTTAGATTCTGACAACGCAGGTGTCCCTGAACGCGATCGCGGGGTAAGGCAACAGCATCTGGGGCATCCGTAATGCGGGGTTCCACGCTCAAGATGGCTTCAATCCGGTCAATGCTCACTTCCCCCCGTTGGTAGGTGGTAATCGTAAATCCCAAGAGTGCCGTCGGGAAAATCAGCCGCTCAATGTACAGCAGCAGGGCAATAAAATCCCCCACCTGAATCGTATTGGCAGCAATCATGCGGCTGCCAAACCACAGCAAAATCAGCAAACTAAAGCTGACCATCCCCCCCAAGAGGGGAAAGAGAATGTTGCGGGTTTTGGCCAGTACCAAGTTATTGCGGAGTAAGTCTTGATTTAACTGGTCAAATTGGCGTTGTTCATTGGCTTCTTGGCCATAGATTTTAATTAGGGCAATGCCACTCATGTCCTCTTGAATGAGATCGCTGAGTTCCGCGAGGCTTTGTTGCACATCGAGCTGCTCTGCCCGCAGGCGATCGCTAAAGGTTTGGACAATAAAAAGAACCGCTGGATAAACGGCGATCGCCCCCAAGCTCAACCCCGGATGAATTGCCAGCATCACGGGCAGGGTCATACCGTAGGCAAACACGGTGTTCGCCGCACTCAAAAGGGCAAAACCCACCAGACGGCGAATATTATCCACATCACTGGTGGCACGGCTAATGAGATCCCCGGGGGTATTCTCCGCAAAGTAACTGGGTTCTAAACGCAGCAGATGCTCAAAGAGCCGTTGCTTGAGGTCAAATTCCACCAATCGCCCAGCACCAAAGATCCAGAGGCGCGAGGCCATGCGAATGAGCCACATCAGCGAGGCTAAGCCAATCAGCAGCAGGGCATAGAACACCACCCGCTGAAAGTCAAACTTGGCCTGCAATTCATCAACCGCAGTACCAATGAGCAGCGGCAAATAGGTGCCCAAAAGGTTGACGATAAAAAGCGCAACAATCCCCCCCCAAATTTTTGTTTGGTGAGGACGCAAATAGGCCAAGAGGCGACGAAAACGGCCAGAGCGGCCAGCCTTAGGAAGAGTAACCATATCCTCAACCTAACAGATGTTGTCCCCCTAGGGGGGAGCGCTTTCGAGAAACTGGTTGAGGTCTTCCACGAGACGATTTAGCTCTGCCTCTGTCGTCAGGCGCATGCGATCATCTCGCACGGTCAATAGAACCTTGGCGGCATAGGGATTGGGCCAGATATTGGGATTACAAAACACTTCGAGGAAGACCTCGCCCACGTGCTGATATTCCATGGCCGCTTGGGGAGACAGGGGAGTACCGCTGGCTTTGGCATGGGCGATCGCCCGCATGCGTTCCATTAAAGCCTGAATCTCTTGCCGTAGGGCCTCTGCGGCTGTCCGAGAGAAGCGAAAACTCACCGAGCCTTCGACCAAGTTGACCCGCATCCGATAGTCATCCATAGGCTCTGGCTGCACACAACTGTTGTCATTTGCTGTCATTATAGGTGTCCGTTCACAAAGGACAGCCCTAGGGAGCCTCCTCCCCCTGCGGGGGATCTACGCCCTGACCCACCAGATATTCATAGCGCAGCAGTTCAAAACTCCGCTCACCGTAGCGATCGTGAATGTGTTCGCAGCAGCACTGAATGGCAAACTCGTCTAGCTCCTCAGGCGTAATCCCATACAAATCCTCAAAGACTTCTGGCGTGACGCGGCAAAAGCGGGGGCGATTCTCGTAGATGCGGCAGCGGCGGCTGAGGGGGTCAAAGTGAATACACCAGCCATCGGCACCAATGAGGGATTGGTAGAGGGCAAATTCCTCTGCATTGAGAATGGTGGGCACTTCTGAGCGATCGCGCAACTCAAGGTAACAACAGGCGCCACACCCCTGCATGCATTGCCATTTTCTCATCGGGATCATGTTGAAGATAAAGCGACCGTTTCTGTTGAGGTCAGTGCATCTGGGGGCACTTCCTCCAGCCAAATTTGATCGCCTCGCGGATCAACCCGACTCACCCGCACCAGTACCGATTCTCCCAACTTTGCCTGCCGTTGAAAGCGCATGGCCAGTTCTAGCCCCAAATCCTCCAGCAGTACTAGCCCCAGTCCCTCCTCCGGACGCAACCAACGCAGCACAATGCCCCGCCACACCTCTTCGCGATGCCGCCGCAAGTACTCTAGGCACCAATAACGATTGGTCTGCCGCTCCACCAAAGCGGACTCCTGAACCGAAGACATCAGTCCCAATAAAATTTCATTGAGTTGTTCTGGTGTCAGGGGCGGCCTTTCTCCCCGCAGGTGGGCTTTAATCTGACGGTGTGCCAGCAGATCCGTGTAGCGACGAATCGGGGAGGTCACTTGGCAGTAGGCATCAAGACCCAGGCTGGCATGGGGATTGGGTTGGGTGCTCATTTCACTGCGGGGCATACAACGACGAATGGCACAGTCCCGCACCATTCCAGCGGGCAGTTGCAACAATTCCTCCTCTGAGGGCAGTTCTGGCGGTGATTGACTGCGAAAGGGCAGAGGGATGCCTTCACGGGCGCCAAAATGGGCGGCTACTTCACCGGCAAGAATCATCATTTCTGCCACCAGTTGGCGGGCGGGGGAGTCATGGAGGGGCGAGATTTCCACCTCTTCACCAGCCACTTTAATGTTGGGTTCAGGGATATTAATGCGAATCGCTCCCCGTTGTTGTCGCCACTCACTACGCCGCTGTCCCCATTGGGCGATCGCCAGCAGATCCGCTTCCCCGGTCACCCCCTGCTCCAAAATCATGTCCACATCGTCATAGCTCAGGCGATAGGTGGGGCGAATCCAACTGGGGCAAATTTCGTACTCCAGCACTTCGCCGTTGTCGGCTAAAAGAATGCCAAAACTCAGCGCACAACAGGTTTGTCCCGCGACCAAACTCATCGGTCCTGTGGCCAACTCCGTGGGAAACATGGGAATCATCCCCGTCGGTAGATAGACCGTTGTGGCGCGGCGGCGCGCCTCCTGATCCAAGACATCATCCACCATCACCCAGCGGGTGGGATCGGCAATGTGAATCCACAGCTTTTGGCGATCGCCCACGACTTCGAGGCTGAGGCCATCGTCAATTTCTTGGGTGCTTTCGTCGTCGATGGTATAGACCTTGAGATGGGTGAGATCGCGGCGCAGGGGAGCGTCAATATCTGTAGGGGGTGAGGTGAGGCGTTCATGGGCCACAGCAAGTACCTTGGCAGAGAATTCAACGTCAATTTGACTCCGGCGCAGGAACAGATTTTCGTGCTCTGACCAGAGGCCGAGATCCACCAACAGTTGGAAAGCGCCCAAGGGTTGGGTGGGACGCTGCAATTCACTGAGGAGGTCAATGGCTGCTTGGTGTTGGCCACTGGGTTCAATGGCTATAGCATAACGTTCTAACTGCTCAAGGCGCTTGCGATCGCTGGCAGACCACGCCACGGCTTCGCCCTTCAGGGCTTGGGTCAAATGTTCACGGAAGCTGACTTCCTCCGCCAAGCGTTGGGCTTCCCGCTCGCTTTGATATTTGAGTTCTGCCACTTGGGCAGCCGGTCGAGCCTCGTAGGTTTCCCCCTTGAGCTTGAAGTAGAAACGATCCTCACTCAGGAGATAGTAGGCCGCATAGCAGGCCACCGCCGATCGCTCCGAAAAAAGCAGCTCCGCTAGATCCGCTGGCGTAATGGCGCGGTTTTCCTCGCGGATAATTTCCCAAGCCACTTCTAGACTGTCGGCATCCAAGAGCGGCTGCACCTGCTGCCAAAATGTGGGAATCTCTTGGGGATGAAACCGCTCCTCGGGCACCGTAAAGGTCAGTTGGCGCGGATGAATGGTGTGGGCTTGTAAATGCTGATCAATGGCAATCCAATGCTTTTTACCTTCGGGGCGATCGATCACCGCCAAGCGACGCTGGTTATTGACCCGAAATTCAATGAGGGTGCCTTTCTCCACGGCTGCCGTGCTGTACCATAACCTGACAATTATAAAGTTTATTGCCTCTGACTGAGCAGCAGGGGATAACCACAGTAGCGTTCTAACAGCACAATGGCGACAATATCATCAATGGGTCGGGGGGGCAGGCGCAACCCCTTGGGAATCAGCCGCTGCCAACCCTGGGGCGGAAAGAGTTGCCAATAGCGATCGCGGGCATCTAGGGTACTATTGCGCTCATCCACTGGAATAATTTCTACAGCCAAAGCCGCTTGCAATTGCTGCTGCCACTGGCGGGAGGTGGTTTGATTGCCCATAATCACCTGTTCAAATGGGTAGGCTTGATGCCACTCTTGGACACGGGCGATCGCGCGATCGCTGGCCACCACTTCATAGCGCACCACTTCTTGACCAAGGGCAAGGGCTAACCCACACTTGTCCCGCCCTGGATCAAACCCCAATAAATACTTAGTGCGACCCATTTGCGTCATTTGCTAGAGTGGAAAGGTTATCGAATTGGGAGCGATCGCCCTGTGAGCCTACCCGCTGCGACCATCCGTCGTCTGTTGAATGTACCGCAAGTTGCCGCCATTTGGGTCGGTGGCGGCCGCAGGCTGGACAGCGAGAACGACGAGGTCTTTTGTGCGGCTTGGCTCGATCCCAAGGATCAGGGGGTACGCAGCATGGAGGTGGGTCAGTTTCCACCCACCCCAGAGCAACTGATGCGGCTGTTGGTGCAGGCGATCGAATATCCCCGCCATCCCCAAGCTCAGCCCTGCCGTCCCTACACCATCATCGTTGATGACCGCGAGTTGCAATTTTTTCTGCGCGGTGTGGTGGCTCCCCTCGATATTCAGGTGGAGTATCAAGCCCACATTCCCCTGCTGGCTGAATTTTTTGAATTCATTGCGGCGGAAGTCACCAGTGATGATGAAGATATCGAGGTGCTCCCCCCTGAATATGTTGCCCTCTACACACAGAAAATTAGGGAATTTGCTCAACTGGACATCTGGCGGCGCCTAGACAGTCTTACCCCCCTTAAACTCCACTGCGACGCTTGGG
This sequence comes from Thermosynechococcus sp. QS41, assembly GCF_031583515.1. Taxonomy (NCBI): domain Bacteria; kingdom Bacillati; phylum Cyanobacteriota; class Cyanophyceae; order Acaryochloridales; family Thermosynechococcaceae; genus Thermosynechococcus; species Thermosynechococcus sp. QS41. Next base: position 460,490 of record NZ_CP134181.1, on the reverse strand, counting down.
ACTCTCCCACCCTCTTTGCGGTACTGGTGAACCCCCAAGGAGCCAACCGTGACTTTGGTCTAATGCTCTACCGCGGGGAGGAGGCACTACGCAACTTTTGGCAGCAGATTGATCAAGAATATCCCTACATTGACGAAGACGATGATGAGCGCTTAGAGGAAACGGTTCTGCGCAACGATTGTCTCTTCTTGAATTTTTCCGAGGTTGACGAAGAGGATTTAGGCAATGATCTCTCTTTTGTCCTCAAGGGGCATCTTTACACCATTGAACCGGGTGTCATCCATCCTTTGGAGGGAATGCGACCCTTTTACGCCCCTGAAGAAGCGGAAATGGTCTATGTGGCAATCGAGGCTCTGATCAAATTCTGGAAAAAGACCAAGAAACAGTTTGAGAAGGAGGAGTGCCCTGAACTAGACCTGAGGTTCAAGATTCCTTCACCCCGCCATTCTGCCCTTAGTTATCAGGTGCACGTGGCAACAGTGCCAGCGATGATGGCAGAAATCAATGGTGACCCTGAGGAGAGCGAATCACAGCACCAGATTCCCATTGATACGGAAGCAATTCCGGGGGAAGCCTATATCCTCTTTAAGTTGTTTCCGCCGAAAGAGCTACAGGAATTACAAGCAGCCGTCTCTTACCATCAACAGGGGGAGATTCCCGAGGCGTTTGAGGGCTATCCCGTGTTGACGATTCAAACCAAAAAAGCCGCAGCGGAGGCGCTCGCCGCCAAAATTGCTGAGGAGGGCGGCATTCACCATCTAACGGTCTTTCCCCTCTCAGGTCCCGAGCAAATAGTCATGCTCCTTGCCCAAACCAATGCCAACCATCTTTGGCTTTTGGATACCTTTGACCCCGAAAGTGGTTCGCTGCTCCTCGATTGGATCAAGGAGGTCAATGACCTTGAGGGTGCCTGTGGCCTTGCTGTGGCCTATGGCATGACGGGCAAAACGCGGATGCAGCCAACCCTCAAGCAAATCGTGGGACTTTTTGAAACGTCTCTGGTTTTTAGTTTCGTGGACACCCAACGTCCACCGACCCCTCAGCCCATTGAGATTTCTAAACGCTAGAGAACGGTGAAGTCCCTACGGATTCTACTGCTTCAGGCACGGGGCGATCGCACTACGCAGCAAGAGGAATTGGCAGAATTTATCTGCTTGAGCGGTTTGGCCGCCGAGCAATTTACAGTGCTCAATGGCTTTGAGTGTGCTGACTTTACCCCCGACTGTCTTCAAGGCTTTGATGCCCTTTTTATCGGTGGCTCCAGTGATGCCACAGTGCTCAAGCCAGAGATCTATCGCTTTGTACCGCCGGCAATGGACTTAATTTTGGCCTGTATTGAGCAGGAGATCCCCGTGTTGGCCTCCTGCTTTGGCTTTCAATTGGCAGTGCAGGCCTTGGGGGGGCAAGTGATTGTGGATCGCGAGGCCATGGAAATGGGCACCTACCCTTTGTACCTCACCCCAGCAGGGGTTGCGGATCCATTGTTTGCTGGCTTTCCCAATCCCTTTTTGGCCATTTCCGGACATCAGGAGCGCGCCTTGACCCTGCCAGCGGGAGCGACCTTACTGGCCTACAGTGAGTTGTGTCCCTACCATGCCTTTCGTTTGGAGGGCAAGCCCTTTTATGGCTTTCAGTTTCATCCCGAGGTGGACGATCGCGACCTGATTGCCCGCATTAGCCGTTATTGCGATCGCTATCAATTGGGCACTGCCGAACTGGAAAAACTCAAGCAAACAGCCCGTCCTACCCCCTACGCCAATCAGTTGATCCGCCGCTTTGTTGAGGTGGTGCTGGGCTATATTCCCAGTTGTGCTTGAATCTCTGCTAGTTGCTCCTCTAGGGTGGTGGCTTGCAGCCAATGGATGCCGGGTTCTGCCCGAAACCACGTCCGCTGCCGTTTGGCAAATTGTTGGGTGTGCTGCACGGTGAGGGCAATAGCTTCCGCAAGTGTGACTTCTCCCCGCAGATATTGGCGCATCTCGCGATAGCCCAGTGTATCTAATAGGGGCAGTTCATCACCGTACTGCGCTTGCAGTTGCCGAATTTCATCGAGCCATCCCATGGCCAGCATTTGCTGGGTGCGTTCTTCAATCCGTGCCCGCTGCTGTTGGCGATCGCCCCCTGCTAGGGCAAAGTACCCAATCGGGTAGGGAGGCGGTTCGCGCCGCTGCTGCTGGCTGAGGGGTACCCCCGTTACGTAATAGACTTCCAAAGCCCGCAGGGTACGCACGTGATCGTGGGCATGGATGCGTTGCGCCGCCACAGGATCCACCTGCTGAAGCCATTGATAGCATTCCTGCTGACCCAGCGCCATCAACTGTGCCCGTAGATGTGGTTGCGGTGGGACTTGGGGCATTGTTAGCCCTTGGGTAATACTGCGGATGTACAATCCTGTCCCCCCCACCAAGAGGGGTGTGATTCCTTGGGCGTGGTAGTGGGCAATGAGGGCTTGGGCTTTGGCTTGGTAAATCGCTAGGGTCAAAGTATCGCGGGGGTCACATATATCAATGAGGTGGTGAGGCACCTGCTGTTGCTGGGCGGGGGTGGGCTTGGCGGTGCCAATATCAAAGCCGCGATAGACTTGGCGGGAGTCCGCACTCAAAATCACGCTATTCAATTGCTGAGCAAGGGCGATCGCCAGTGCCGTTTTGCCGGTGGCCGTTGCCCCCCCAATAACAATTAGCCCTGCATCCCCCACTCAAATACAGCCTGAAAATTTCCTAGAATCGCCTATAACCCTTATGTGCTAAAATTTAGGTCAGATTTGACATTTGGGCAAGTGAAGACGCATTTGCCTCGATTCTATAGCAGTTAGGGAGTTGCCATGACCGCCGAGTATTCCTCTGCCCAGTTGCGGGTACTCAAAGGCCTTGAACCCGTACGAACCCGACCGGGGATGTACATCGGCAGCACTGGCCCCAAGGGACTCCACCACTTGGTTTATGAAGTCGTGGACAACTCCGTTGATGAAGCCTTAGCGGGATACTGTTCCACCATTCTAGTTCAGATCAATGCTGATGGCTCCGTCACGGTCACCGACAATGGGCGCGGGATTCCAACGGATATTCACCCCGATACCGGCGTCTCTGGGGTTGAGACGGTGATGACGGTGCTCCACGCCGGGGGCAAGTTTGGCGATGGTGGCTACAAAGTCTCAGGGGGGTTGCACGGTGTGGGTGTCTCTGTGGTCAACGCCCTCTCGGAATGGTTAGAAGTGACGGTGTGGCGCAATGGTTTTGTCCATCATCAGCGCTATGAACGGGGGGTTCCCATTACTCCCCTCGAAAAGACCCCCGATAGTGAGGAACGGCGGGGTACCTCAGTGACCTTCTTTCCTGATCGCCAGATTTTCACAGAAACGATTGAATTTGACGCCAAGGTGCTGATGACACGGCTGCGGGAACTGGCCTATCTCAATGCCGGCATTCGTATTGATTTCAAGGATTTGCGCGTTACGCCCCCCTTGAGTGAAACCTACTGCTATGAAGGCGGTATCCGTGAATATGTCCGCTACATGGTGCAGGAAAAGGAACCCCTTCACCCAGAGATCATCTACATTCAGGGGGAAAAAAACGATGTGCAGGTGGAAGCGGCCCTACAGTGGTGTGCCGATGCCTACAGTGAAAACCTGCTAGGCTTTGCCAATAATATCCGCACCATTGATGGCGGTACCCACATGGAGGGGCTAAAGGCAGTCCTAACGCGGACCCTCAATGCCCTTGGCCGCAAGCGCAATAAACTCAAGGAGGGGGACGCCAATTTGGCGGGGGAAAACATTCGCGAAGGCCTCACCGCCATTATTTCAGTAAAGGTGCCCAACCCTGAATTTGAAGGGCAGACAAAAACCAAGCTGGGCAATACCGAAGTACGCGGCATTGTGGATGCCATTGTGGGCGAAGCCCTAACGGAATACCTTGACTTTCATCCGACCGTCACCGACACGATCTTGGAAAAAGCCATCCAAGCCTTTAATGCGGCTGAAGCGGCGCGGCGGGCACGGGAAATGGTACGGCGCAAGTCGGTGCTGGAGTCTTCGACGCTGCCGGGGAAATTGGCGGATTGCAGTTCACGGGATCCCGCTGTCTCGGAAATTTTCATTGTCGAAGGTGATTCTGCGGGTGGCTGCTTTGCTGGTGATACAAAGGTGGCTCTCGCCGATGGCCGTTGCCTCAGTTTTGTGGAGTTAATGGCAGAACAAGCGGCAGGCGAGGAGCATTTTGGCTACACAGTTCGCCACGATGGCACGATTGGTATTGAGCGACTGGTCAACGTCCGCAAAACCAAAACAAATGCTGAAGTCATTAAGCTCACCCTTGACAACGGCGAGGTGATTATCTGCACCCCCGATCACCGTTTCATGCTCCGCAATGGTGAGTATAAAGAGGCACAGGCGTTAACTCCCGATGATTCCCTAATGCCACTTTATCGAAAAGCATCTAGCAGCGCTGATTCGGGAATTACGATCGATGGCTACGAAATGGTTTGGGATCCTCGATCAAATTCTTGGCTGTTTACCCACATGCTTGCAGATTGGTATAACCGCTGGCAAGAAAAATACGCCTTAGAAAGTGGTGAGCATTGTCATCATGTTGACTTCAACAAGCGAAACAATAATCCCACGAATCTGATTCGTCTGTCTGCTGATGCACATCTTGAACTTCATCGCCAGCACATTGATAAAACCTTACATCGTCCTGAAGTTAAGGAGAAGTGCCGTCAGAAGCGGAAAGAAGCACTATCAAAGACCTACTTTGACAAGACAATTAAAGCCCTAAAGAAAATTGAGTTAGAACAAGGTAATATTGATTTAGAGTCTTATCGCGAATATCGTTGCCAAACACGTGATAAGTCGCTCCTACACTTTGAAACTTTCTGTAATCGGTACTTTGATGGCGATTCAAATCGTGCCTTAGAAGCAATCAAAAACTATAACCATCGCATTGTCTCAATTGAGGTTATGGGTGAAAAGATTGATGTTTACGATTTAGAAGTGCCAGGAACCCATAACTTTGCGCTGGCCAGTGGCGTTTTTGTTCACAACAGTGCCAAACAAGGGCGCGATCGCCGCTTCCAAGCGATTTTGCCGCTGCGGGGCAAGATTCTCAACATTGAAAAAACGGATGATGCCAAAATCTACAAGAATAATGAGGTGCAGTCCTTAATTACTGCCCTTGGTCTGGGCGTGAAGGGTGAGGAGTTTGATCCTGCCAAGTTGCGCTATCACCGCATCATTATTATGAGTGTGGCCGGGGATGAACCCACCCTTGTTATGAATGCCTACGGCCATGTGGAATTGGTCAAAATTGGCGAGTTTATTGATCAGTGCATTGAGGGGCAACGGATTGCTGAGCACTATCAGGTGATGTCTTTTGATCCCAAGACGGGTCAGACTCGCTTTCAACCCCTGAAGGCAGTGATTCGCCATTCCCATGAAGAGCCAATGTATGCAATTCAAACCCGCTACCATCGCTCCATTAAGGTGACGGCCTCCCACAGTGTCTATGTTTATGAAGACGGTCAGATCAAGTTGAAAAAAGGAAATGAGATTCGAGTGGGCGATCGCCTCGTTGGCAGTCGTCGTTTACCGCGTCCCCCAATTGTTGAGCGCATTGATTTGCTGCACTTGTTTTACCAAGCGGGTCTCACGGAGGGCCTGTATCTCAAGGGGGAAGGTGTCAAAGCCCTGTGTGGCCAACAACTGCTAGCACGGGTTGAGTGCTCCTCGGAGGGGCAAGAACCGCGTGTTGCCTATGATCCCCAGCTGTGGGAACCCCTACGGCAAGCGCGTCAAGTCCAAGGGCTAAGTCAACAGGCCGTTGCTGCCCAAGTCGGGGTAAACCAAGCTATCACTATTTCCCAATGGGAACGGGGTCAAACCACGCCCACACTGAAGCACTTCCTCAATTATCTAGAGGCCATTCAGTGGCATCAGCCACTCCAATACCAAACGTTGCCGTCGCGGCTTGAGAGGATGCAGCATCAAAGTGACGACAGCAAAAATGCTCCCTACCGCCAAATCAGCGATTATCAGCCCCTCGATAGCTTTACCCTTGCGGAACTAGAGTGCCTCACTGGGGAGGTGCAACTTGTGCCCCATGCCCACCATGACAAAGCTTTTGGCCGATATTTAGAGGTCAATCGGGAGTTATTGTGGTTTTTAGGCTGGTATTTAGCCGAGGGAAGCCTGAGTCAACATCAAGTTAGCCTCAGCTTGGGGCGAAAAGACCAGCCCTTTATCCCTGAACTCTGCCGTATCATTGAAACCCTCTTTGGCGAGTCTCCTCACTGCGATGCTGACCCTGAAAGTCAAGGACAAAAACTCTACTTCCACAGTGTCTTGGCAGCCTGCTTACTCAAAGCCTTGGGGGTGGGGGGCAAAGCCCACGAGAAGTGCCTGCCCTCCTTGGTGTGGCGGGTGCCACTAGAGCTACAGTTGGCCTTTTTGGAGGGGTATTTCCTCGGCGATGGGGCGATCGCCCACAGCCACATCTCTATGACCACCACTTCTCCTACCCTCAAAGATGGCCTCCTCTACCTGTTTGGTCAGTTGGGCTGGGTAGCAAGCTGGACAACGCTAAAACCAGAAGCCGTTGCCAATTCACGGGTACCAACCCGCCATGAAGTGCATTGCCTCACCCTGAGCGGCAAGCCCCAACTGGAAGCGGCGCTGCCCATTTGGCAGCGTCATCCCCACAGTGAATCCCTGAAGGCCTATCTGGCTTTGCCCCACCACAAGCCACTGGCTTTTACCCCTATTAGTGAAGACTTAATGGCACTAGAGGTGACGCAAGTTGCGGAAATTCCACCCGTGGGTGAGTATGTCTATGACTTCTCAGTGGAGGGGGATGAAAACTTTATTTGTGGTGTCGGTGGGTTGTGTGCCCACAATACAGACGCTGATGTGGATGGTTCCCACATTCGCACCTTGTTGCTGACCTTTTTCTATCGCTATCAGCAGGAATTGATTAACCAAGGCTTTGTCTATATTGCCTGCCCACCCCTGTATAAGGTCGAACGCGGGCGACAGCACTTCTATTGCTATAGCGATCGCGAGCTGCAGCAGCAGATTGCCGCCTTCCCGGAAAATGCCAACTACACGATCCAGCGCTTTAAGGGTCTCGGGGAAATGATGCCGCAGCAGTTGTGGGAAACGACGATGAACCCAGAGACGCGCATTCTCAAACGGGTGGAAATTGAAGATGCTGCTGAGGCCGATCGCATTTTCACCATCCTCATGGGCGATCGCGTGGCACCTCGTCGCGAATTTATCGAGACCTATGGCCCACAGTTGGCCCTAGAAAACCTCGATATCTAAAGCCAGCCCCCAGAGTAGATGTGCTATAGTAGCTCTAGTTTGGCTGCGACGTTGGTGACTGCCAATATTGTTTTGTGATCTACAATTGCAAAACATTTGGGAATCAACACTGTGGGCGGCAGTAGACTGGCCATTGAGCCAGAAACTTCTAAGTCTACGGTTAGCATTCCCCCCTAGGCTTTACTAGGTCATAAACTGAGGTAAAACGGCGTCGCGGTTAGACTTTTCCTAACCATGAACCATCGCTACATTCTCCTGTATAAGCCCTATCGAGTGCTTTGTCAGTTTCAAGATCAAGAGGGGCGATCGACCCTCAAGGATTATGTTCCCATTCCCGATGTTTATCCCGCAGGGCGATTGGACTATGACAGCGAGGGGCTGGTTCTTCTCACCAACGATGGTTGGTTGCAGCACCGCTTGACGGATCCGCGCTATGGCCATCCGCGTACCTACTGGGTACAGGTAGAAGGTGAACCCAACCCCGCAGCTCTGACGCAGTTGGCCGAAGGCGTTGTCATCCAAGGCTGTCGCACGCGACCTGCGGTTGTCCAGGTACTGGCACAGGAACCCCCTTTACCCCCTAGGGAACCACCCATTCGTTATCGTCGTTCTATTCCTACCCACTGGCTAAGTCTAACGTTGCGGGAAGGTCGCAATCGCCAAGTCCGCCGCATGACGGCTGCGGTAGGGTTACCCACGCTGCGCTTGGTACGCGTGGCGATCGCCAATCTGCAATTGAGTGGCCTTGCCCCCGGAGAATGGCGCGAGGTTCTGCCCCAAGAACGGCAAGCCCTTTGGCAAGCCTGTGGTCGGCGACCGCCTCGACTTGCTTAGCACTTAGCATTCCTTAATAACCGAGGGCGTCTATATTAAGATGAGGTAACACTTGTTATTTTTGACTGCACTGCATTCACGAGGTCGTCCCATGGGACAGCCGTTTCTCAGCAAAGTTGGTCGTCCATGGCTGATCGGGGGGGCGATCGCCATCGGATTAGGCAGCTTGGCATTCAGTTTGAACTATTGGCAGCAACGTCAACGGGTCAATGAAGAACAGACAATTCAGGCAGCCCTTGCTAATCCCATGAGCGATCGCATTACCGCCTTGGGTCGATTGGAACCCGAAGGGGAAGTTGTGGCCGTCAGTGCTCCCTCAATGACCGAACGGCTAGGACAGTTGTTAGTGCGCGAGGGCGATCGCGTGGTCGCCGGTCAACCCCTTGCCTATTTAGATACCTATCCGGAGCGCAAAGCCGAACGCGATTTGGCGGTCAGTCAGTTGCAGGAAGCCCGCTTACGCTATGAGGCCGAAACCCGCCTCGCCCTTGCTCAAATTGCCGAAGCCGAGCGGCGGCGCGATCGCGCCAATGAACCGGCCATTGCCGCCATTCAAGCCCAGCAGGCCACGATTCAACGCATTCAAGCGGAATTAGAGACCGCCAACCGCGAGTACCAGCGTTTTGCCCAACTTTTTGCCAATGGGGCAGTGTCGCAACAGGATCTCGACGATCGCACAGTTCGCGTTCGGAGCTTACAGGAAGAATTACGCAACGCCCAAGCCAACCTTGTTCGCCTACAGGAGGAACGGCGTACGGAACTTGCCACCGCCACTGCTCAGATCGAAGCCGCCCAAGCCAATCTGGGACGGGTACAAACCCAAGTGCAGCTCCTCTCAGCAGAGCGCAATCTGCAACTGGCAGAAGCCCGCCTTGAGCGCACCATTATTCGCGCCCCCCGCAATGGTCGGGTGCTGCGGATTCACACCAGAGCCGGCGAAACCATCAACGAACGCGGGATTCTCGAACTGGGCAACACCGATCAAATGTATGCCGTTGCTGAAGTCTATGAAACCGATGTTCCTCGTGTGCGGGTGGGTCAGCCCGCGGAAATTCGCAGTCGTGCCTTGAAGGCCCCCATTACCGGCCGCGTGGCGCAAGTGGGTTTGGTGGTGGCCAAGAATGACGTGACTGATACGGATCCAGCCGCAAAAACCGATGCGCGGGTTGTGGAAGTGAAAATTCGCCTTGACAACAGTGAGCCGGTGGCGGGTTTAACAAATATGCAAGTGGAAATTGCCATTGATCCGCGCTGAGGTTCAAGGATGATTTTTGCAATTCCCTTAGCTTGGCTACAACTGATTCGAGAGCGCATTCGGCTCTTGGTGGCGATCGCGGGCATTGCCTTTGCAGTGGTGCTGATGCTGATGCAGTTTGGCTTTCGCGATGCCCTCTTTAAGGCGGCAGTGCGCTTCCACGAGAGCTTAAACACCGATATTGTCCTCATTAGTCCCCAATCCACGGCGCTGATTGCCATGCGCAGCTTCCCGCGGCGGCGACTCTACCAAGCAGCGGGCTTTGAAGGGGTCGAGTCGGTTTCTCCCCTCTACCTGAGTTTTGGTCTCTGGCGCAATCCCATTAACAAAAGTACTCGCCAACTGATGGTGATTGGCGTCGATCCGCTGGCGGTGTCCATTGCCGTATCCGATACCCCCCACTGGCAAGATGCGATTAAGCTAGCGGACCATGTTCTTTTTGATGCCCAATCCCGCGCTGAGTTTGGCCCGATTCCTGAGCTATACCGCCAGGGGGAAGAGGTCACGACCGAAGTCTCTGGCCGCAAAATCACCGTGGCAGGCTTGTTTCGCATGGGAGCCAACTTTGGTGCCGATGGTAATTTGCTCACGAGTGATTTGAACTTTTTGCGCCTTTTCCCCGAACGTCATCCGGGGCTAATCGATGTGGGTTTAGTACGGGTGCAGCCGGGGGTGAATACGAAAGCATTGGCACGGCGGATGAATGCTTCCCTCGGCAATGATGTACTGGTGATGACCCGTGAGGAGTTTGCTGAGTTTGAGCGCAGTTATTGGGAAAAGAGTACCTCCATTGGCTTTATTTTCTCCCTTGGTGCCCTGATGGGATTTATCGTTGGCTCGGTGATTGTCTATCAAATTCTCTACACCGATGTCACGGATCACTTGGCGGAGTATGCCACCCTCAAGGCCATGGGCTACCGCGATATCTTCTTCTATGGCGTGGTCATGCAGGAGTCTTTGATTCTCTCCTGTATCGGCTATGTTCCAGGCTTTATCGTGTCATTTTTACTCTACATCCTGATTGCCAGAGCCACGTCACTGCCAGTGTGGATGACCGTAGAGCGCGCCAGTTTGGTCTTTACCCTCACAGTGCTGATGTGTACCCTTTCGGGGGCGATCGCCATGCGGCGGATCCAAGCAGCTGATCCTGCCGATATTTTCTAGGAGAGTGTTATGGAGCCAGTGATCCACATTCAAGGCCTCAATCACTACTTTGGTCAGGGGCAACTGCGCAAGCAAATTCTCTTTGATCTCTGCGCTCGCATTGAGGCGGGTGAAATTGTGATCATGACGGGGCCTTCGGGGTCAGGGAAAACCACACTGTTAACCCTGATCGGTGCCTTGCGATCGGCACAAGAGGGCAGTCTGCGGGTTCTGGGTCAGGAGCTACGCAACGCCACAAAAGAGCAGCAGATTCAAATTCGGCGGCAAACGGGCTACATCTTCCAAGGGCACAATCTGCTCCATGCCTTGACGGCTCGCCAAAATGTGCAAATGGCGCTGGATTTGCAACCCCACCTCAGTCCACAGGAAGTTCGAGAGCGGGTGGAAGCCATGCTCTGTGCCGTTGGTCTTGGAGAGCGCCTTGACTACTATCCCCATGAACTTTCGGGGGGGCAAAAGCAACGGGTGGCGATCGCCCGCGCTCTCGTGGGACATCCCAAAATTGTCCTTGCCGATGAACCGACGGCTGCCCTCGATAAAAAATCCGGGCGCGATGTGGTGGAAATTATGCGTACCCTTGCCCGCGAACAGGGCTGCACCATTTTAATTGTGACCCACGATAACCGTATTCTTGATGTCGCCGATCGCATTATTCACATGGAAGATGGCCGCCTCTCAGAAACCACAATTGGCCTTTCCGCCTAGCCTAGAATAGAGGCAAGCAGTGCAGGGCAAATCCGCCGATCATGTTTGCAGCTCCGCAGGGGACAGTGCCAATGTTGGAGAGTGGCGATCGCCTCAGTCGCGAGGCCTTTGAGCGCCTATATGCCCAATGTCCCCATATTAAAAAAGCTGAACTCATTAACGGAGTCGTGTACGTGGCCTCCCCTGTGCGGGTGAATTCCCACAGCCGTCCCCACAGTCTCGTCATGGGCTGGTTGATGGCCTTTGAAGTGGCAACAGCCAACGTCATGGTGCTCGATAATGCCACCGTCCGCTTAGATGCCCAAACAGTGGTGCAACCCGATGCCCTGCTGCGCCTTGTCAATGGCACCTCCCGTATCAGCGAGGATGATTATCTTGAAGGGGCGCCTGAACTCATTGTCGAAATTGCCAGTAGCAGTGCCGCCTACGATCTCCACGACAAACTAGAGGTTTATTGTCGCTGTGGGGTTCAGGAATACTTGGTCTGGGTGGTACCGGAGCAGGATTTTCACTGGTATCTCAGGGAAGGAACAAGCTACCGCCGTCAAGCGCCCGATGACCACGGCATTTTTCGCAGTGGGCACTTCTCTGGATTGTGGCTACACTGGCCAGCCCTAAGAGACGGTCATTTAACGCTTGTTTTGGAAACCCTGCACACAGGATTGAAGTTGCAGCAAACCCCATAACTATTAGTGAACTGTCGCTTAACTGTAAGAACTCTGTGCTATGGTCATAGGTAGCGGCTTGCAAGCGCGGCAGTGGCACTTGTCAACTCTTCTCGTTTCCAACAGCTTCATCTTGCCAGAGGTCTCCGGCGGCAGTGTTTGCCGTAAGCGGAGCTTTTGGTGTGCTTGACAGGGCAACGCCTCTTCATTTAAGATGCAAGATCCGCGTTTTAGCGATACCCTCTAGAGGATATACATGGCTAGTAATCAGATTTACACGCCACCCGCTTTTACCTTGCCAGACCTTGTCGAGATTCAGCGGGCCAGCTTCCGATGGTTTCTGGAAGAAGGACTCATTGAAGAGCTAGAGAGTTTCTCCCCCATTACTGATTATACCGGCAAAATTGAGTTGCACTTTTTGGCCAAGGACTACCGACTCAAGGAGCCGAAGTATAGCGTCGATGAGGCCAAGCGGCGGGATGCCACCTACTCAATGCAAATGTATGTCCCGACTCGCCTCATTAACAAAGAAAATGGTAATATCATTGACCAAGATGTGTTCATCGGCGATCTGCCCCTGATGACCGATCGCGGCACGTTTATTATCAATGGTGCAGAGCGCGTCATTGTCAACCAGATTGTCCGCAGTCCTGGTGTTTACTACAAATCAGAAACCGACAAAAATGGTCGCCGTACCTACAATGCCAGCCTGATTCCTAACCGAGGGGCTTGGCTGAAGTTTGAAACCGACAAGAATGATTTGCTGTGGGTGCGCATTGACAAAACCCGCAAGCTTTCAGCCCATGTTCTCCTCAAGGCCTTGGGGTTAACCGATAGCGAAATTCTAGAGCGGCTGCGTCACCCCGAGTACTACCAAAAAACTGTTGAAAAAGAAGGCAAATTCTCCGAAGAAGACGCCCTCATTGAATTGTACAAAAAACTACGCCCAGGGGAGCCGCCCACGGTTTCAGGGGGACAACAGCTTCTGGAGTCGCGCTTCTTTGATCCCAAACGCTATGACCTTGGCCGGGTGGGTCGCTATAAGCTCAACCGCAAGTTGCAGCTGAATATTCCCGACTCGGTACGCATCCTCACCCCAGAAGATATTCTTGCGGCCATTGATTATCTAATTAACCTCGAGTTTGATCTGGGCACGATTGATGACATTGATCACCTAGGCAACCGCCGCGTCCGTTCTGTGGGTGAATTGCTGCAAAACCAAGTGCGCGTTGGCCTTAATCGCCTAGAGCGGATTATCCGCGAGCGGATGACGGTGTCTGACACGGATTCTTTGACGCCCACTTCGCTGGTGAATCCGAAGCCATTGGTGGCGGCCATTAAGGAATTCTTTGGCTCTAGCCAGCTTTCCCAATTCATGGATCAAACCAACCCCCTCGCGGAACTCACCCATAAACGGCGCTTGAGTGCCCTAGGCCCTGGGGGGCTCACCCGTGAGCGGGCGGGCTTTGCGGTGCGGGATATTCACCCGAGTCACTATGGTCGCATTTGCCCCATTGAAACTCCTGAAGGTCCCAACGCTGGGTTGATTGGTTCCTTGGCCACCCATGCCCGCGTCAATGAATATGGCTTTATTGAGACGCCTTTCTATCCGGTGAAAGATGGTCGCGTCCTGAGGGATCAGCCGCCTATCTACATGACCGCTGACGAAGAAGATGATAAGCGGGTAGCACCGGGGGATGTGCCCACCGATGAAAACGGCTACATCCTTGGGGATGTGGTGCCGGTACGCTATCGTCAAGATTTCACCACCACCACCCCCGATCAGGTGGACTACGTGGCAGTTTCGCCAGTACAGATTATCTCTGTGGCCACCTCGCTGATTCCCTTCCTAGAGCACGATGACGCCAACCGTGCCCTCATGGGATCCAACATGCAGCGGCAGGCAGTCCCCCTGTTGCGACCGCACCGTCCCTTAGTGGGTACAGGTCTAGAGGCTCAGGCAGCACGGGACTCTGGGATGGTGATTCTCAGCCAGACCAATGGTGTGGTCACCTATGTGGATGCCAATCAAATTCGCGTCAAAACCGATAACGGCCCTGAGATGACCTACACGCTGCAAAAGTACCAGCGCTCCAACCAAGATACTTGCTTGAATCAACGACCGATTGTCTTTGTCGGCGATCGCGTGCAGGCAGGACAGGTGATTGCTGATGGCTCCGCCACTGAGGGGGGCGAACTAGCCCTTGGCCAAAACATCCTTGTGGCCTATATGCCTTGGGAAGGCTACAACTACGAAGACGCCATCCTGATCAGCGAGCGGCTAGTTCAAGAGGATGTCTATACCTCCATCCACATTGAGAAGTACGAGATCGAGGCGCGGCAAACCAAACTTGGACCAGAGGAAATTACCCGCGAAGTGCCCAACGTGTCCGAGGATGCCTTGCGACAGTTAGATGAAAACGGCATTATCCGCATCGGTGCCTTTGTCGAGGCGGGCGATATTCTCGTTGGTAAAGTCACCCCCAAAGGGGAATCGGATCAGCCCCCCGAAGAAAAACTTCTGCGTGCCATCTTTGGTGAAAAAGCGCGGGATGTGCGGGATAACTCCCTGCGGGTGCCCAATGGTGAAAAAGGTCGCGTTGTCGATGTGCGCGTCTTTACCCGTGAGCAGGGAGATGAACTACCCCCCGGTGCCAATATGGTGGTGCGGGTCTATGTGGCCCAGAAGCGCAAAATTCAGGTGGGGGACAAAATGGCCGGCCGCCACGGCAATAAGGGGATTATTTCCCGCATTCTCCCGGTGGAGGATATGCCCTTCCTGCCCGATGGTCGCCCCGTGGATATTGTCCTCAATCCCTTGGGGGTGCCTTCACGGATGAATGTGGGGCAAGTCTATGAGTGTTTGCTGGGCTGGGCTGGGGAGTGTCTTGGTCGTCGGTTCAAAATTACTCCCTTTGATGAAATGCACGGCAAGGAAAAATCCCGCGAAACCGTCCATGCCAAGCTACAAGAGGCCAAAGAAGTCACGGGTCAAGATTGGGTCTTTAATCCTGAGGATCCGGGCAAAATGGTCGTCTATGATGGCCGCACCGGTGAACCCTTTGACCGGCCAGTGACGGTGGGGATGGCCTATATGCTGAAGCTCGTGCACTTGGTGGACGATAAGATCCACGCCCGCTCCACAGGGCCTTACTCTTTGGTTACTCAACAGCCCCTCGGTGGTAAAGCCCAGCAAGGGGGTCAGCGCTTTGGCGAAATGGAGGTGTGGGCATTGGAGGCCTATGGTGCCGCCTATATTCTCCAAGAGTTGCTGACGGTCAAGTCCGATGATATGCAAGGACGCAATGAAGCCCTCAATGCCATTGTTAAAGGGCAATCCATTCCACGACCGGGCACGCCAGAGTCCTTCAAGGTGCTGATGCGGGAGCTGCAATCCCTGTGCTTGGATATTTCCGTGCGCAAGGCCAGTATTCCCAGCTTTGATGACGATGGCGAAATGAAACCTGACCCCGAGGTGGATTTGATGGTGGATGTCAGCCCTCGCCGTACCCCGGCACGACCCACAATTGACTACAGTGCCCTCGACGACACGGACGACAAAGAAGGGGCAACGACATTCTAAACACTTAGAACTGAGTCAGCTTGTTTGGGGGGCGATCGCCCCCTTGATCCATTCACCGCCAAAGGATTTGTGAGTTTATGCCCAGAATCGAGCAACGCTTTGATTATGTAAAAGTGTCTCTCGCGTCACCGGAGCGCATCATCCAATGGGGGCAGCGCACGCTCCCCAACGGTCAAGTGGTGGGCGAGGTGACTAAACCAGAAACCATTAACTATCGCACCCTCAAGCCGGAGATGGACGGCCTCTTCTGCGAGCGGATTTTTGGTCCTGCTAAGGATTGGGAGTGCCACTGCGGTAAATACAAGCGGGTGCGCCATCGTGGCATTGTCTGCGAACGTTGTGGCGTTGAAGTCACCGAATCGCGGGTGCGCCGCCATCGCATGGGCTACATTAAGTTGGCTGCCCCAGTGACCCATGTCTGGTATCTGAAGGGGATTCCCAGCTACATGGCGATCCTGCTGGATATGCCCCTGCGGGATGTAGAGCAAATTGTCTATTTCAACTCCTATGTAGTGCTAGATCCGGGCAATCACCCCGGTCTCAGCTACAAGCAGCTCCTAAGCGAAGATCAGTGGCAGGAAATTGAAGAAGAGATCTACAGCGAAGACTCGGAGCTAGAGGGTATTGAGGTGGGTATTGGGGCTGAAGCCATTCAACGCCTGCTTCAGGCTTTAGATCTGCAAGGGGAGGCCGACCAACTGCGGCAGGAAATCCTCAACTCCAAGGGGCAAAAACGCGCCAAGCTGATCAAACGGCTGCGGGTCATTGACAACTTCATTGCCACTGGAGCAAAGCCGGAGTGGATGGTTTTGACGGTCATTCCCGTGATTCCACCGGATCTGCGGCCAATGGTGCAGTTAGATGGCGGGCGTTTTGCCACCTCTGACCTTAATGACCTGTACCGCCGCGTCATTAACCGCAACAACCGCCTTGCCCGCCTGCAAGAGATTCTCGCCCCCGAGATTATTGTGCGGAATGAGAAGCGCATGCTTCAAGAGGCGGTGGATGCCCTGATTGATAATGGTCGTCGCGGTCGTACGGTAGTGGGCGCCAATAACCGTCCCCTGAAGTCCCTTTCCGACATTATTGAGGGGAAACAGGGTCGCTTCCGCCAAAACCTGCTGGGGAAACGGGTGGACTACTCCGGTCGTTCGGTGATTGTGGTGGGGCCAAAACTGCAAATGCACCAGTGCGGCCTGCCTCGGGAAATGGCCATTGAACTCTTCCAGCCCTTTGTGATTCACCGCTTGATTCGCCAACAAATTGTCAACAACATTAAGGCAGCAAAGCGGATGATCCAGCGCAATGACCCCCAAATTTGGGATGTGCTGGAGGAGGTGATTGAGGGTCACCCCGTGCTGCTCAACCGGGCGCCGACCCTCCACCGTTTGGGGATTCAGGCCTTTGAGCCGATTCTGGTGGAAGGGCGTGCCATTCAACTGCACCCCTTGGTGTGTCCTGCCTTCAACGCGGACTTTGACGGTGACCAAATGGCGGTGCACGTGCCCCTCTCGATTGAGGCTCAAGCGGAGGCGCGGATGCTGATGCTAGCCTCAAATAATATTCTGTCGCCGGCCACGGGCAAGCCGATTATTACTCCCAGCCAAGACATGGTTTTGGGTTGCTATTACTTGACGGCAGAAAATCCGAAGCTGCCAGATTATAGCGATCGCTACTATGCCAACTTCCAAGACGTGGTCATGGCCTACGAACAGGGACACTTGCCGCTCCATGCCTTTGTCTGGGTGCGCTACGACGGTGAGGTGGACGATGGTGATACCAGTGAACCTCAGATTACGACCTATGAAGATGGTTCCCGTTTACTGGAGTATTCCCTGCGGCGGGTCAAGGAGGATGCTAACGGTCAACTGATTTCCCAATACATCCGCACCACCCCCGGTCGCATCATCTACAACCAAACGATTCAAGAAGCCCTAGCCAGTTAATTTGGGAGACCCCAACACCATGACTGAGAAAAAGCCTGTTTTCTTTAACCGCATCATTGACAAAAAAGGCTTGCGGAACCTAATTGCTTGGTCGTTTAGCAACTTTGGCACCGCCCGCACAGCGGAAATGGCCGACAAAGTCAAAGACCTTGGCTTTCGCTATGCCACCCGCGCCGGTGTCTCCATCAGTGTTGATGACCTGCTCGTGCCCCCGAAAAAACAGGAACTCCTCGAAGCTGCTGAAAAGGAAATTAAAACCGCTCAAGAGCGCTACTCGCGGGGTGAAATTACGGAGGTAGAACGCTTCCAGAAGGTGATTGACACTTGGAACACCACCAACGAAGAACTGAAAAACGAGGTGGTGCGGCACTTCCGTAATACTGATGTCCTCAACTCCGTGTATATGATGGCCTTCTCGGGGGCACGGGGGAACCTCTCGCAGGTGCGCCAGTTGGTGGGAATGCGGGGGTTAATGGCCAATCCCCAAGGGGAAATCATTGACCTGCCGATTAAAACCAACTTCCGCGAAGGGCTGACGGTGACGGAGTACATTATCTCCTCCTACGGTGCGCGTAAAGGACTGGTGGATACAGCACTGCGGACGGCGGACTCCGGTTACCTGACCCGGCGCTTGGTGGATGTCTCTCAAGATGTGATTATCCGCGAAGAGGATTGTGAAACGGAGCGGGGCATTACGCTGCGCAGTATGACGGTGGGGGATAAGGTACTGGCGCTAGAGGATCGGCTTTTGGGTCGAGTGGTGCTCAATGATGTCTGCCATCCGGAAACGGGCGAAGTGCTGGTGGCCAAAAATCAAGCCATCTCTGCTGATCTAG
Source organism: Thermosynechococcus sp. QS41 (assembly GCF_031583515.1). Lineage (NCBI taxonomy): Bacteria > Bacillati > Cyanobacteriota > Cyanophyceae > Acaryochloridales > Thermosynechococcaceae > Thermosynechococcus > Thermosynechococcus sp. QS41. The sequence goes on along the minus strand of NZ_CP134181.1, from coordinate 442,187 downwards.
CGAAGAAAATTGTTGATGCGGGTATCGAAGAAGTAGTGGTGCGATCGCCTCTTACCTGCGAGGCCACTGGCTCTGTGTGTCGTCTCTGCTACGGCTGGAGCCTTGCCCATGCCCAACTGGTGGATATGGGGGAAGCGGTGGGAATTATTGCGGCTCAATCCATTGGTGAACCTGGTACACAGTTGACCATGCGCACATTCCACACCGGTGGGGTGTTTACGGGGGAAGTGGCTCGCCAAGAACGCGCTCCCTTTGCTGGCACGGTGGAGTACGGCAAGAAATTACGGGTACGTCCCTACCGCACTCGTCACGGGGATGATGCCTTTATTGTCGAAACCGCTGGCAAGCTTGTGATCAAAGGTGGTCAGCAAAGCCAAGAATTTGACCTCTCCCAAGGGTCAATTGTGCTAGTGGCAGAGGGTGAAACCGTTGCAGCGGGTCAATTGTTGGCGGAAGTGGCGCAGGCCTCCCGCAGTGTCCGCAAGTCCACGGAGAAAGTGACCAAGGATGTGGCCTCGGATTTGGCGGGTCAAGTGAAGTTCGTCAACCTCGAAGCAGAGGAGAAGCGCGATCGCCAAGGCACCACAACGCGCATTGCCCCCAAAGGTGGCTTGATTTGGGTACTGTCTGGGGAAGTCTATAACCTGCCCCCCGGTGCGGAGCCAGTGGTGAAAAATGGCGATCGCATTGAAGCCGGGGCCGTGCTGGCAGAAACTACGGTGAAAACCGAGCATGGCGGTGTCGTGCGTCTCCCTGAGCAACAGGACAGCAAAGGCGGTCGCGAGGTGGAAATTATTACTGCCTCGGTGATGCTCGATAAAGCCAAGGTGCTCAAAGAAACCCAGCAGGGACGCGAGCATTACATTATTGAAACCGCCACTGGTCAGCGCTTCTCCTTGAAAGCTGCCCCCGGTACGAAAGTTGCCAATGGTCAAGTGGTGGCCGAACTCATTGACGATCGCTACCACACCACGACTGGCGGTATCCTCAAATATGCCGACATTGAAGTGGCCAAAAAAGGCAAAGCCAAGCAGGGCTACGAAGTCCTCAAGGGGGGGACGCTCCTGTGGATTCCCGAAGAAACCCATGAGGTCAATAAAGACATCTCGCTGCTCATGGTCGAGGACAACCAATACGTCGAAGCAGGGACGGAGGTTGTCAAGGACATCTTCTGTCAAAACAGCGGTGTCGTCGAAGTCATCCAGAAAAACGACATCCTGCGGGAAATTATTATCAAGCCCGGCGAACTGCACCTTGTGGATGATCCGGAAGCCGCGCGGCTGAAGCATGGTGTGTTGGCGCGTCCGGGTGAAGAGGTACTCCCCGGCCTTGTGGTCGAAACCCTCTCGCAAGTGGATTATCTGGAGGACACTCCCGAAGGACCAGCGATTCTGCTGCGCCCCGTTCAAGAATTTAGCGTGCCTGATGAGCCATCGGTACCCAGCCAAGACTCCAGTGATAGCTCAGGACAGTCCATTCGCCTGCGGGCTGTGCAGCGGTTGCCCTACAAACACGATGAGCGAGTTAAGTCCGTTGATGGCGTTGATCTGCTGCGGACACAGTTAGTCCTTGAAATTGGCAACGAAGCCCCCCAACTGGCTGCTGACATTGAAATTGTGACGGATGAGGTGGATCCAGAAGCCCAGCGCCTCCAACTGGTGATTCTGGAATCCTTGGTGATTCGCCGTGACATTGCTGCCGATCAAACCCAAGGCAGTACGTTTACTTCCCTCTTGGTCAAGGATGGCGATCACATTGGCCCCGGTGCCGTGATTGCCCGCACGGACATCAAAGCCAAGCAGGCAGGTGAAGTGCAGGGGATCTTGCGCAGTGGGGAATCGGTTCGCCGTATTCTGGTCGTTACTGAGAGCGATCGCCTGCGGATCGAGACCAACGGGGCTAAACCCACGGTCAAAGTTGGCGATCTCGTGCGTCCCGGCGATGAACTGGCCAAGGGGGTGACTGCCCCAGAAACAGCAGCGGTCATGGCGGTGGCCGATGAGCACGTGATCCTGCGCTTAGCTCGTCCCTACCTTGTCTCGCCGGGGGCAGTGCTGCAAATTGAGGACGGTGACCTTGTGCAGCGCGGGGATAACCTCGCCCTGTTGGTGTTTGAGCGGGCGAAAACGGGGGACATTATTCAGGGGTTACCTCGGATTGAAGAACTCCTTGAAGCGCGCCATCCCAAGGAAAAATGCGTGCTGGCTGTGCGCCCCGGCACCTGTCAAGTCACCTACAACAGTGATGACAGCGTAGATATCAAAGTCATTGAAGAGGATGGCACGATTCAGGAATACCCTGTTCTGCCGGGTCAAAACCCCTTGGTGGTGGATGGTCAAAAGGTCAATCTCGCTGACCCCCTCACCGATGGCCCTGTGGATCCCCACGACATCCTCTCCATTTACTTTGAGTACTACAAACCCCAAGGGTTGCTCAAAGCCGCCCAAATTAGCCTTGAGAAGGTGCAATCCTTCTTGGTCAATGAGGTGCAGTCGGTGTATCTCACCCAAGGGATTGAGATTGCCGATAAACACATTGAGGTGGTCGTCCGCCAGATGACCTCGAAAGTACGGATTGATGATGCCGGCGATACAATCGTTCTCTCTGGGGAACTCATGAGTCTGCGCCAAGCGGAGCAAGCCAACGAACCCATGGCACTCACCGGTGGTGCACCTGCCCAATATACCCCTGTCCTCTTGGGGATTACCAAGGCTTCGCTGAATACCGATAGCTTTATTTCAGCCGCCAGTTTCCAAGAGACAACACGGGTACTCACGGAAGCAGCCATTGAAGGCAAGTCCGATTGGCTGCGGGGACTCAAGGAAAACGTCATCATTGGCCGTCTCATCCCAGCGGGCACCGGCTTCAACAGCTACGAGGAAAGTAGCAACGGCGACGAAGAGTGGGAAGAGGGTGAAGATCGCTTGGGTCAAACCCACGTTATCAGCCCTGAACCCGAACCCCCCTCAATGACGGTCAATGTGACCGCTGACCTCGGTGAGGATGTCCTCATTGACGATGAAACGGCGCCCCACGTGATTGAAAAAATCACTGGACGGACTCGCGATTTTGAATTCGCCAGTAGTGATGCTGACGATGAAGAGGACGAACTCCTAGACGAGGACGATGACTATGGGGAGGAAGAGGAGGATGACGCCTTTTAACTAAAACTCCCTTGACTAAAGAAGGCTACGGTAGAGGTTAGCACCTAATCTAGGAGCAAGCCACTTGCCGTAGCTTTTTTTGGTCTCAGGTCGCAGATCATGCCCAACACCGCCGAACGTTTTGGCAGGGATGCGAGAAACCTGTGCCATACCCTAAAATTGGCAGTAGAGGGGTCAAAGTAAAAATCACGATTTCATGCCTGTTCCAGCGTATTCCAGCCTGAGGGCTGATCAGTTTCGTCATCCCTGCGATCGCGAGGCCACCCAAGCCCTCCAACAACTGCCGGGGTTAGATCTTCTCGTGCGATCGCTCCTAGGTTCGGTGGCGGAGCAGGCCTTTTATCTTGAAAATATTGGCAGCAGTCTGCGCCTAAGTGAACAGCAACTTCCAGACATTTACGGGCTTCATATCGAGGCTTGCCGTATTTTAGGCCTAGAGCCACCCCAACTGTATCTGAAACAGCATCCTGTCCCCAATGCCTATACCTTTGCCATGCGGGGCAAGCAGCCCTTTGTGGTACTGCACTCCTCCCTTGTGGAATTGCTGACACCCAAGGAATTGCAGGCAGTACTGGCGCACGAGTTGGGACATCTCAAGTGCGAGCATGGCGTGTATCTGACGATCGCCAACCTGCTGCTGTTTGCCACCAGTCAACTCTCCCCTTGGGGCTTGCTCTTGGCGCAAGGACTGCAAACCCAATTGATGCATTGGTTGCGCTGTGCTGAACTCACCTGCGATCGCGCGGCCTTGTTGGTGACCCAAGACCCGCGGGTTGTGGCCTCGGTGCTGATGAAACTCTGTGGTGGCTCGCCCCAGTGGAGCGATCGCCTGAATCTCGATGCCTTCATTGCCCAAGCACGTGACTATGAGGCCGCTGATCGGGGTTGGTACAACCTTTTCAAGGAATTGCAGGCCAGTCAACTGACTCACCCACTACCGGTGCTGCGGGCTCGGGAAATTCTAGATTGGGCGGAAACGCAGCAGTACGATCGCCTCGTCAAGCAATTACATCCCGCTCGTCAATAACGATGGCCAAACCGATTCCCTATCAACCCCTTCTGCTCCGCCTTGCCCATGGGGCGATCGCGATTTTGGTACTCCTCGCTCTCATCTCAGGGTTTTGGGTCTATAACACCTACGATGGCCGCTGGGGATCACTGCCCCTACCCAAGATTCCCGATATTCAAGGCCTCCACGGGACGATTGCCCTCGTCCTTTTATTGCTGTTTCCCTTCTTTGCGCTCTACTGCTTTCATTGGGGCGATCGCCGGCTGTTGCACAAGAAATCCTTGGCGCAACTTTCCCAAGGGAATTGGCACGCTTGGCAACGGTTGGCAAATACCCTAATGCTAGTGGCCGTCACGTTTGCCCTTATCAGCGGGCGGATGATGCAGGAGGAGTGGTTGCCCACAGGCGAGCTAAATCGAGGCTGGTACTTGGCTCATTTAGGGGCTTGGAGTGTGGTGCTCCTGAGTTTGCTGTCTCACTTGATTCTGGGGGCAAAGGCAGGGGGGCGGCCACTTTTGGTTTCAATGGTGAGTTTTGCAATCCGCCCAGAGGAGCGGCGGATCGGGAACTGGTGGCGTGGCGGTAGGCTCAAGCCTTCCAATCAAGTGTTGTTGAGCCTAGAAATTGTTATTTTGCTGGGGATGGTGATTGCTTTTGTTTTGCCCGCTATCATAACTGCTCGATAATGCCCCGCAGGCGATCGTAGTCATCCTTGAGGAGTCGGTTCAGGTATTGGGCTGCCTGCACCAGCCACTGGCGATCGCGCTGGCGGAGTTGATACAAGGAACGCAGCGTTGCCGCCACCAAGGCATCGCCGGGACCATAGCGCAGGGTCAACAGTGTTCGCAAAAAGGTCAATGTACCACTGAAGGCAATCACTTCCTCAACAGGACAGCCATAGACCTGCTGGTGCATTTGGGGTGGGCGGGGGGGCAAGTGGTGATAAAAGCGTTCCTGTTCCTGAAAGCCAGTGATGGCGATCGTGATCTCCGTTTTCAACAGGGTAAAAATGTGGGGCTGCTCCTGCCGTAGTTGCTCTAGGGATAACCCCAAGGCGGTGGCACGGTGAATGGTGTCGAGGGGAGCCGTCACCACATAGGCAACAACGCCGTAGATCACGCGATCGCCTTCAGGAATCCGCACCCAACTACCCAAGGCGGGCACCACGGGAAAATCGAGGCTAGCGGGTTCGTGGCACTGCGCAATGCAGTGATCCGTTGCTGTCTGGATAATTTCCGCAAAGGGCTGGGGGGGAGGCGATCGCCGCGCCATCGTTTACTTTTTCGCTTTCGTTTTTCCCTTGGGCGTGGTCACCACTGGCTCTAGCTCACTGAGCTGAAACGTAACCAATTTATCCCAGTTCCCGCCTTCAAAGAGCACTGCCACTTTGCCATCTGTAACCCGCTGTACAATCCCCTGAAATTGGTAGTAGGTATCGTTGGGATTGGTGACCTTCACGGTCATACCGGGGAGAATTGTCATTGCTAAGTCGCTGGCCATTGTCTCATCCCAAAGAGGTCATGTGCCTTTATTATCCCCTGACCTTGGCCGCTTCCAACTGGAGTTAGACTTGCAACAAGATTCAGTCTCCGCAATGGGTTGGATGATCTTTTCTTCAACGGAGAGGGAGGGATTCGAACCCTCGGATAGGAGTTACCTGCCTATCAACAGATTAGCAATCTGCCGCTTTCGACCACTCAGCCACCTCTCCTTTTTGAGGGTTCCTTATTGTAGATCAGTTTTCTCCCCCTTTTCAATCCTCGTGGTCTGCGGCTGTTGCTCTAGGGGGCGATCGCAATCGAGAATCCATGCTAGAGTTTTGCAGAATGGGTGTGTTGTGGGAGTGAAGCACATGGCTGGATGCTGGCAAGCTTTAGCGGTGCTTAGGCGAATTCCTCTAGGGGCTGAGTTGAGTAGGTTGTGCGTCTAAGTCCTCATGATGAATGCTCTTGCCTTGAATCCCAAGACAATGCTGATGGCCGGACTCCTCGCGATCGCCCCCGTGACGCTGTCTAGCTCGGTTCAAGCTACACCCACCACGACTCCAGTGGCACAGGCATCTTCCCAAACGCCAGCCTCGGATGTCCTCACGCCCCTCAACCCCAATCCCGATAGACTGGCGCTTCCTGAGACGGTCAAGATTGATCTCAATCAACCCCTTACCCTCGAGCAAGCGATTGAGGTGGCGATTCGCAATAACATTGGCCTACAGATTAGTGAGCTACAACTACAACGGGCACGGGCACAACTGCGACAGGTGCAAGCACAGCTTTATCCCACCCTTGCGTTTCAAGCCAGCATTGGCCAAAATACCTCCCCCGGTGGCCAGCCTGCCTACCTGCCCCTCAACTTTCAGCAGCAACTCTCTTTACAACAGCAGCAACAGCAACAGGCGCAGCAACAGCTTCTCACGCAGCAACTGGCCGCCAGCCGTATTTTGAATACTCAGGTGCAACGACTACAACAGCGATTTCAAGGCCCCCAACTCACGGCGTTTTCGGATCAGCAAAACCTTGAGCTGCAACAGCAACTGCAACAACTGCAAAATAGTGCCAGTCAGGCGGCTACCCCCTCCAACTTCACTCCCATTACCCTTGCACCAGTAAATCAACTCAATTTTACGAACTTTTTCACCAATCTTTTTGGGGCAACGAGTGGGGCAACATCGAATGCAGTCCTAGTGATGAACTATACGTTGTTTGCGGGGGGCGGGCGATCGGCGGCCATTGCAGCAGCTCGCGACCAAGTGCGCTTCAGTGAACTAGAGGTACAACGCCAACTTCAACAACTGATCCTTGATGTAACCAGTGATTACTATCTGGCGCAACAGGCCAAGGTTCAGGTGCAAATTGCTGAAGCTGCCGTAGCCAATGCCCAAGTGACCCTGCGGGATGCGACGGCCTTTGAGCAAGCCGGGATTGGGACGCTCTTGGATGTGTTGACCGCAGAGGTGAGCCTTGCCAATGCCCAACAAAACTTGAGCCAAGCGCGCCATTTGGAAATCACCACCCGGCGACAGTTGGCGCAGCGCTTAAATGTGAATCAGACGGCGGATGTGGCGATCGCTGACCGCGTTGAACCCGCTGAAGAATGGTCACTTTCCCTTGAGGATAGTATTCTCCTTGCTTATCAGAACCGTGTTGAGCTAGAGCAGCGGCTGCTACAGCGCACGATTGCCCTGAACAATCGTCAGGTAGTATTGGCGGCTACCCGTCCCCAACTGAGTCTCTTTGCCAGTGGCAATCTGCTGGACAAGGTCACCGATGATCTGGCACCTCGTTTTGGCTATGGGGTAGGACTGCAAATGCAATTAGCCCTCTTTGATGGCGGCAATGCCCGCGCCAGTGCGGCTCGCCAAGAAGCCCTTGCAGCAACCGCTGAGGAACAATATGCCAATCAGAAAAACATCATCCGCCTAGAGGTGGAAACAGCCTACACCAATCTCAGAGCCAATGAGAAAAACATTGCTACAGCACGGACAGCGGTTACCCAAGCCACTGAAGGGCTGCGCCTCGCTCGGCTGCGTTTTCAAGCGGGGGTAGGAACGCAACAAGAAGTCACTAATGCCGAAACGAATTTGACCCAAGCCCAAGGGAACCTTCTTGCTGCCATTTTGAACTATAATCGCTCCCTAGCCGCATTAAAGCGGGCTGTGGGCTATCCAGAACAAACACGTTTAGGCGCAAGGCAATAAAGGATGGGCGATCGCAAGCGGGCATTAATTACGGGTATCACAGGTCAAGATGGTTCCTATCTGAGTGAACTCCTGCTTGAAAAGGGCTATGAAGTTCACGGCATTATTCGCCGCACCTCCACCTTTAACACCGATCGCATTGACCACATTTACGTTGACCCCCACCAAGAGGGCGCTCCCCTGCGCCTGCACTATGGCGATCTCACCGATGGCGGTACCCTACGGCGGATTTTAGAACTGAGCCAGCCCGATGAAATTTACAATTTGGGAGCGCAATCCCATGTGCGGGTGAGCTTTGATGCGCCGCAATACACCGTCGAAACGGTGGCCATGGGGACGCTGCGACTCCTAGAGGCGATTCGCGAATACCAAGAGCGCACGGGCAAACAGGTGAAGTTTTACCAAGCGGGTTCCTCGGAGATGTTTGGCCTTGTGCAGGAAGTGCCGCAGCGGGAAACGACCCCCTTTTATCCCCGCAGTCCCTATGCCTGTGCCAAGGTCTATGCCCACTGGCAAACGGTGAATTATCGCGAGGCCTATAATCTTTTTGCCTGTAATGGGATTCTCTTTAACCATGAGTGTGTGACTGGCACCACACCAGTGATTCTGCGGCGGCGGGGACTGATGGATATTCTGCCCATTGCCGATGTTGTTCCCCATCGCAGTGATCCCAAGCAGGGTAAACGCTACACAACCGACTTGGCACCCGAGGATCGCTTTGAGGTCTGGGATGCCGAAGGCTGGACCAGTGTGACCTGTATGACGGCCACTTGGAATGGCGGCGATAAAACCGTTCATCGGATCATGGCAGGGGCGGCTCTCTACGAAACAACTGCTGATCATCAAGTTTTTGTCCTCGATAGGGAAACGCCCTGTGCGAAAGAGACACAGCAGGTTCAGGTGGGCGATCGCCTTGCCCTCATTGATCTGCCCCCCCCTACGGAGCAAGTGGATGTCAGCCCCAGCGAAGCTTGGCTCCTCGGGATTCTAGTTGCAGAGGGGCATCTTACCCCTGACGGTAAAGTGAAAGTCGCTAGCCAAGACCCAGAATTATTGGCGCGGGTCAGTGCCACATGGCGAAAAGTTGCCGCAGGATATACCAGTGAGTACACTGCTGCGAGCAGCTTCCCAAACGCTCAGCCTGTGACCCAACTGCATCTCAATGGCAATTGCGACTATGGCCGCTACCTCTACCCCCAAATCTATACCCGTGAGGGTCACAAGCGGATTCCCCAACGCATTCTCAACGCTGATCATGCGGCTCGCTTGGCGTTTCTTGAGGGCTTTAACGCTGGGGATGGTTTGCGCACTACCCCTTGTACCTATGAATTTCAGGGCTTTTGCACGGCTTCACCCGTATTGGCGGCAGGCCTCTATTGGTTGGTGAGCACCACCTTAGAGCAGCGTATTACCCTTGGCCTCGAAGAACGGGGCGATCGCACCTACTACAAGCTGAATTTGAACAGTCCCCAGACCACCCAATCGGGACAGCATCTCTGTAAACCCAAGGACGAAGTCATTAAAGCCCACGCGATCGCCCATGAAGGATGGGTATTCGATTTGGCAACCACCTCTGGCACCTTTCATGCCGGTATTGGCCAAGGCTGGATCCATAACTCCCCGCGGCGCGGTGAAACATTCGTGACCCGCAAAATTACCCGTGCCGTTGCCCGCATTGTGGCTGGCCAGCAAAACAAGCTGTATTTGGGGAACCTAGAAGCGAAGCGAGATTGGGGCTACGCCAAGGACTATGTGCGTGCCATGTGGCTGATGCTGCAACAGGAGCAACCCGATGACTATGTGGTGGCCACAGGCGAAACCCACTCCGTGCGGGAATTTTTAGAACTCGCCTTTGGTCATGTCGGTCTCAACTGGCAGGACTATGTGGAATTTGACCCCCGTTATTTGCGTCCCACAGAGGTGGATTTACTCTTGGGGGATCCAACCAAAGCCAAAACCGTTTTGGGCTGGCAGCCCTCGGTTACCTTTCCGGAACTGGTGGCGTTGATGGTGGAAGCGGATCTCCATGCGGTGGGGATTCAAGGAACAACCCCCAAAACCACCTCCGACACCGTGCTGGATCTCATTGCCCAGCGGCAGTTTATCAGTAAGGCAGACTAGTGATGGATCTCAGTAAAAAAAGGATTCTTGTCACCGGTGGGGCGGGATTTTTGGGACGCCAAGTGGTGGCGCAGTTGCAAAACGCCGGGGCAGTGCCTGAGCAAATCACAGTGGTGCGATCGCGCGACTACGACCTACGCCAACTCTCTGCTTGCCAAGCCGTCGTTCAAAACCAAGATATTATCATTCACCTTGCTGCCCATGTGGGGGGAATTGGCCTCAATCAAGTCAAGCCCGCTGAACTCTTTTATGACAACCTGATGATGGGGGCACAACTCATTGATTGTGCCTATCGCGCGGGAGTCGAGAAATTCGTCTGTGTGGGGACGATTTGCGCCTATCCCAAATTTACCCCTGTTCCCTTCAAAGAAAGCGATCTTTGGAACGGCTACCCCGAAGAAACCAACGCCCCCTACGGCATTGCTAAAAAAGCCCTTCTCGTGCAATTGCAAGCCTATCGGCAGCAGTATGGCTTTAATGGTATCTATCTCTTGCCCGTGAATCTTTATGGGCCGGGGGATAACTTTGACCCCCTGAGTTCCCATGTGATTCCTGCTTTAATTCGCAAAGTTTACATTGCTCAGCAACAGGGGGAGAGGGTGATTCCCGTGTGGGGGGATGGCAGCCCTAGCCGCGAATTTCTCTATGTTGAAGATGCTGCCCGTGGGATTGTCATGGCCACCCAAGCCTACGATCATCCTGATCCGATTAACCTCGGTACGGGTGAAGAAATCACCATTAAGAATTTAGTTGAACTCATCTGCGACCTGATGGACTTTCAAGGCCAGATTGAATGGCAAACCGATAAGCCCAATGGTCAACCCCGCCGCTGCCTAGATACCACTAAGGCAAAAGAGGCCTTTGGGTTTCGTGCCCAAATTCCCCTCAAAGAAGGCTTAGAACGTACAATTGCTTGGTACCGTCAGCACGCTACGTCCCTATGAGACACTGGATCCAGCTTATTCAGGAGATTGCCCAAGACATCTTCCAAGAATTAGGCAGTGGTTTCAGCGAAGCCATCTATCAAAAAGCTTTTGAGGTTGCCCTGCGGGAACGGCAAATTGAGTACGAAGAACAACGCAAGGTACCGATTTTCTTTCACGGTTATTTTGTGGGGGAGGCCATTCCCGATCTCATTGTGCGTGACCATGGCCAAGCGGTTGTAGTCGTTGAACTCAAGGCTGTTCAGAACATTGGCGATAAGGAAGTCAAGCAAGTCAAGAAGTATATGGAAACCCTCAAAATTCCTGTAGGGGTTGTCGTCAACTTTTCCACTTCTACAGCAGGGGATCGGCCGCAAATTATTGAAGTGAACCTATAGCTATTCCAATCAAGAATGAGACATCATCCAGCACAATACTTGCGAATCACTTCATCAATCGAACTGTTTGACCCTGCATACCTCCGCGCTCGCTTCAACGCACTGAAGTCGTGCTCAATCACATTCAAATCAGGAGAGTATTTCGGTAAAAATAACACCTCGTGACCCGCCGCTTTCACCACTGCCTGAATCGCCCCTTTCGGATGAATCGGTGCATTATCCATCATCAACAGGGAACGTTTCTCTAACGCTGGCAAACAGTATTGACTCAGCCAGCTCACAAACCCTAACGCATTCAAATATCCTGAAAACAGCATCGGCGCGATGAAGTCTTTCTGGTGTCTATACCGTCCTGCGACTCAACTCTCTCTTTTCTGACGCTTCCCCGCTCGCTCTCCATCAATTCGTTGGCCTCGCGCTGCGATCCTGTTGCAACTAGACGAAAAATTGACTCTGCCCGACGAGTAGCTGTTCTGGTTCAAAAAGCCACCTACGAATGGCCTGCCAAATATGGCAAAGCTCTCTTAGAGGAATTTAACCGCCTCAAAAATGAATTTCTCAAGCGACGGGAAGAGAGACTATTACCTTACTTTCCTAACGAACCCAACCCAAATGCTATCCCAACAAATTTCCTCTGGGCGCGAACGATGACGTGTCCCTACTGTGGGGGGGTGATTCCGCTTTCGCCCAACTGGAAGCTGGCACCCGAGGAAGCACTGGCGATCGCCCGCGGGCATGAATTCCGACAGGTGATCCACCAGCATTTGGTGCAGATTCCCCCTCGATGAAGCCCACCATGCGCGGCGGCAAGGCCTCTCCCGCGATCGCCCCAACCAATTGCTGCGGCTGATGCAGCACCTCAAGGATCGCACCCAAGGTTTAGTGCTGCTCACGGCGACACCCATGCAAGTGGATCCGAATCGAAGTTTGGGACTTGCTCAATCTCTTGGGCTTGCCCCCAAGGTGGACAGCAGAGCAGTTTTGTCGCTTTTTTTGAACTCACTGCTAGCCCTGCTCCGAGCCGCGAAGACTGGCGAATGCTGGCGCACCTCTTCAAAGCCATGGAACGCCACTATGGCCCGATGCCCCTTGAAATTGCTCAGCAATACGTACCTCGCCCGCGCATTGCCCAGTTCAAAACCTTTGTCGGCAATTTGCAGCCCATTTTGTCGCTTCAGCCCGTTTTGGCCAATCTGCAAAGCACTATTGCCACCCTGATTTTTAGTCGTCGCCAAGAACGGCAGCAACCGCAGACCCAACTAGTGGAACAATTAGCCGCCATGGCCGCCACCTCGCCTACGGCTACGGTTGATCTCGATCCCGTCCCTGATTTGGACTTGAGCCTACCGCCCCAGTCTGAACCCGCCTATACCTTGGCCGACTTGCGATCGCTGCTTGAGCAACCCCACCTACTGCCGCCGGGCGTCACCGTCAAAATTGGCCTTGGTAGCAAAGATGTGACCTACCTCGCCCCCGGCCTACCCCAAGCGGTGCGGGTCACCACTGATCCTGAGTACTACGATCAGCACTGCGATAGCGTTGAACTTTGGTCGCCGGGCAGTCCCCTCTTTCCGCCACCGGCGATGATTCCCGAACCAACCCCTTCCAAGGACATTACTCATGGTGAATTTCTAGCGTTGCTTGGCGATCGCCAAAAATCGCCGTGCCAATGCGCACCATGGTTGCCCCGGCCTGTACCGCAAGGGGATAGTCCTGCGTCATACCCATGGAATACTCCTGCCACTGCAGCTGCTGCCACGGTTTTGTACGCAGTTCCTCGCCCCAAGCCCGCAATTCCTGAAAGACTTGCAATTGTTCTGCGGGAGGCAACCCCAAGGGCAGAATCGTCATTAGGCCACAGCAGCGCAGATGGGAGAGGGCATCGAGTTGGGGCAGGGCTGCTTCCAGTTCGGATCTTTCCCAGCCGTGTTTTTGGGGATCGGGGCGGAGCTTCACCTGCAATAGACAGTGGGGACTGGGAGTGTCGGTTTCCCTAAGAATGGCATTGATGCGCTCGGCTAATTTCCAGCGGTCAACGGTGTGGATCCAGTCAAAGAGTTGCAGCGCCTGCCGCACTTTATTGGTTTGCAGGTGGCCAATGAGATGCCAAGTAATATCCGTGAGGTCAGCCAATTCAGCGCGTTTGCTGGCTGCTTCCTGGACGCGACTTTCGCCAAAATCCCGAATGCCAGCTTCGTAGGCAGCCCGAATCGCGGCCGCTGGCATAAACTTACTCACGGCAATCAGGCGGACATGGGGGGGAAGTGTTGATTTGAGGTGGGTGGCGCGATCGCGAATTTCAGCAGCGGATAACACAGGCAATTTGCGGGCAAGGATGCTTTTTGATCCTAAAACCCTGTTGCAAAAAGTGAAACCATGGCAGGATTTTCAGTCTCCTTGACTAGGCTAGAGGGTAGGATTCAGAACGCTACTATGGCTGTGCCCCTCAAACTCTCCCTTGGCCTCATTGGTTTACTCGCTCTCGGTACCCTTTTAGCGGGGAAGTTGCTCTCCCCAGGAGAAAACTTTATGTCCTCTGCCCAAGGTCAACCCAATTGGGGAATTGAATCAAACCCCTCGCCACTCTCTAAACCTGAACCGCCACCGCGCGTTTCTGTGGCTGACTACGATCGCTACCGCCAAGTCATTGAGCGCACCCGCAGCATGATCCACAACTCAGAAGCGCGGCGGCTTGCCGAGCAATATGGCTTGAACATTCTTGACATCACATGGGAGGACACCGCTCGCTACCACAACTCTGCCGTCGGCCCTAATATCAGTGACATGACGATTCAAATTCAGCAGTACAACCCACGCACCAAGAGTTATGAACTGAGTCTGATGCCCGTGATTCGCTTTCCCAATTTTAGCGATCGCACAGCGGATATTCCCCTTGAGCGCTTCTTTATCCTTGTGGGCAATGAAAAGGGCAAGCCACTCCAACGGGTCAACCTCAAGGAATTTCTCGGTAACTTCCGCAAGTATCTCCACAACCCGCGATCGTGGGCAGGAAATCGTCGCTCCCTTTTGGCCGATCGCGATAGCCATGTCCTCGTCAGTGCCCAAGCCTGTTTCCTACCCATTCCCTCCCAAGGGGAAGCCACCTTTAACCCTGTGCTGTTTAACTACCAAAGCTATGAAAAGAACCCAGCCGTCTTAGCCATTTTGGTCACGCGCCAAGGTACCAGTGCCACCGTTATTGACAACAAGCGGGATGCCTTTGAAGCCGGCAGGACGTGGGGACAGCGATTATTTTTCAATAAGAATGGCGAACGGGCGAGCCTAGTGGGACAACGCGCCAGTGATTTTGGAGTGAGAAGCGGCGGTGGCGAGATCACCTCTGCCCAAGCGGAGGCAGCAGGAATGAATATGGTGATGCTGATCCAAGTGCCCCTGAAGCAAGCCCCTCGGCCCCGATCGGTTATGCCCCCTTTCTCGATGCCCGCCCCCGCCCTCATGGAGGCAGCACCTAGCGCTGGTCGCTCCAATGTCGAGGCGGCAGTCATTAGTTATGGCAAGGTGGAAGGCCCCTTCACTGAAATTGATAACCTGCCGATCGAGCGGGATCCCCGCTTCCCCATCCGCGTCACGGTGCAATTTTATAAAGCCACCGATAATGGCGTTGTTGCTGCCGAAGATATGCGCCACATCCATGATCAAATTGCCAAGGTCTATAGCAATGCCGATTATGTCGGCAGCCTCGTGATTGATGGTGACACTGGGCGCCCCACGGAATACACAGGCAGCAAGCAGGAACCCCCCGGCTGGTGGGACGACTTCTGGCAACGGCACCAACAAAATACCGGTCAAACCCGTGAGGAAGCCCTAGAAATGTTGCGGCGATTGCGGGGCAAAGACTGGATGCCGAGGTCGCAAGGGGAATTGGAACAGGCACTGAAGGCGCTGCAAAATTCGTCCCAATAGAGCTAACGCCGCTGCTGCTTACTCACCCATTTGCGACTAAAGCGCAGTTCCATGCCGACGCCCTCTGCCCAGACTTGCAATTGCTTGAGGAAGGCTTGGCGATCGCTCCCTTGGAGAACGGCCAATTGATCCGCCGCTTCGAGGGCATAGGGATAGCCTTGACCGGTAATCAGCTCGCCGCAGAGCCAGCGAATCACCTGATCCAGTAAGCCCGCTTCGTAGAGCCAGAGAGGGAGTTCGAGGCGCACGGGATAGCCTTGATGGGCCTTGAGGTAGCAAAAGCCAATGCCCTTGGCCCAAGCACCGTAATTTTCAAGGATGCCGCCGCGATCGCAGATAAACACAGGGGAGCGATCGCCCCATTGGGTCAACACCGTGCTCAACAGTTGGGCATCCGAGAGGTGGGGACTCGGCGCCAGCTGCTCCAGATGTCCTAAAAGGGTCACCAAATCCCGTGCCTGAGAGCTATCAATATAGGCCACCAAGGGAATCTGGTGTTGCCGACTCGCGGCAAGGGTTTGGCACAGTGCCGCCACATATCGCCTCTGCCACTCGGGGGCATAGGACTCGGCAAACGTGGCTACAAAGGAGCCATCAAACAATAGCAATGCGGGTGCGGTTACCTCGGCCATGCGCTCCCGAAGGGTTTTTAGTTCCAGTTCAAAGCGGCGCAGGTGGATATAGCGTTCGTGGAAGCGATAAATTTGCGGCTGTCGCAACTGTTCTTCCGCTTGGCGCAGTTCCGCTGGTGTAATTAGTTCAAGGACAATTTCCTTGGCGTAGGGGCGATCGCGCCGATGGGGATTGAGAAACCACCCCGCCTGTACCACACCCACGGGCAAAAATAGCTCTTCACTGGGCACAATCTGGGAACCATCCACCGCCACAGTGGTGACATCCATGAGTTGAGTCATTGCCCACTCCCGCGCCGCCTGACGATGGGGCCACTGTACCCCCAAGGGAATGCGCCACCCCTGATGCCATGGTTCAATAGGACGTGCCCCCCAATCTGGGATCTGCGGATCAATGGCAGCGGTGATGTCGGCAATGGCTTGCTGCTGCCATGTCTTGAGAGCCTGTTGATAGGCCTGTCGCACCTGAGCTAGGGCGGTGTCATAGCTGAGAAATTCGGCCTTTTTATGATTTAGTTGCTGCACCAGTTGGGAAAGGGGTAACACCATGACTGGGAAAGACTAGAGAAACGCCTCTTGCTATTCTCAACGGAATAGGTATGGGTTTGCCTTGTGTCCCCTCCTGCGGTAGATATTAAGGTGTCCACTGACCCTCCCCCAAAAACTGTGAAGGCACTCACTCTCCTTGGCTCCACTGGCTCCATTGGTACCCAAACCCTTGACATTGTTGCCCAATATCCCGATCGCTTTCGTATTGTTGGCCTTGCTGCCGGGCGCAACTTGGAGCGACTCATTCCGCAAATTCGCCAATTTCAGCCGGAGATTGTCAGTATTGCCGATGCCAAGCAACTGCCAGAGTTAGAGGCGGCACTGGCCGATCTGCCCCAAAAACCGCAACTGGTGGCGGGGGAATCCGGTATTGCGACGGTAGCGGCCTATGGGGATGCCGATGTTGTGGTCACCGGCATTGTTGGTTGTGCCGGTCTGGTGCCGACGATCGCCGCCATTAAAGCGGGTAAAGATATTGCCTTGGCCAATAAGGAAACGCTGATTGCCGGTGCGCCCGTGGTTTTGCCGCTGCTTCAGGAGTACGGTGTCAAGCTCTTGCCCGCTGATTCTGAGCACTCGGCAATTTTTCAGTGTTTGCAGGGGGTACCCGAGGGAGGACTGCGGAAAATTATTCTCACTGCTTCCGGAGGCGCTTTTCGTGATTGGCCGGTGGAAAAACTCTCGCAAGTGACGGTGGCCGATGCCCTCAAACACCCCAACTGGTCAATGGGACCCAAAATTACTGTGGACTCGGCAACCCTGATGAATAAAGGCCTAGAGGTGATTGAAGCCCACTACCTCTTTGGCATGGACTACGACAATATCGAGATTGTGATCCATCCCCAAAGCATTATCCACTCGCTGATTGAGTTGCAGGATACCTCCGTGCTGGCGCAGTTGGGCTGGCCAGATATGCGGTTGCCGCTGTTGTATGCCCTCTCGTGGCCAGAGCGAATTCCCACGAATTGGTCGGCACTGGATCTGGTGAAGGCGGGGGATTTAACCTTTCGATCGCCGGATCACCAAAAGTATCCTTGTATGGGGCTGGCCTATGCGGCGGGTCGCGCTGGGGGAGCCATGCCGGCAGTCCTGAATGCTGCCAATGAACAGGCGGTGGCGCTCTTTATTGCCGAGGCGATTTCGTTCCTTGAGATTCCCCGCCTGATTGAGATGACCTGCGATCGCTACTCTGCCCAAAACATTAACAACCCTACCCTAGAGGACATTTTGGCCGCCGATCGCTGGGCGCGAGAAACGGTACAGGAGTTGGCACAACGGGGAGTTCGCCCCATGATTGCGCTATAGAGTGTGTCAAAATACCATACAGATTGCTTCAGAGGAAAACCAATGGATACCCGCGCATTCAAGCGATCGCTACACAGTTCCGAAAACTACCACCGCAAAGGCTTTGGTCACGGTGAGGAAGTAAACCAGCAGCTGCAAGGGGAGTATCAAAGTTCGCTGATTCAACAAATCCGCGCCAATGGCTATCGCTGGCAACAGGGGGATGTAACGATTCGCTTGGCGGAGGCCTTTGGCTTTTGTTGGGGGGTAGAACGTGCCGTTGCCTTGGCCTATGAAACCCGCACCCACTTTCCCACCGAGCGCATCTGGATCACGAATGAAATTATCCACAATCCCTCGGTGAATGAGCGCCTGCGGCAAATGGCCGTGGAATTTATTCCGGTGGTCAATGGGGCAAAGGACTTTAGTGAGGTGCGCCAAGGGGATGTGGTGATTTTGCCCGCTTTTGGTGCCAGTGTCCAAGAAATGCAACTGCTGAATGAGCGGGGCTGCACGATTGTCGATACCACTTGCCCGTGGGTGTCGAAGGTGTGGCACAGTGTTGAAAAGCACAAAAAGGTCAATTTCACCTCGATCATTCACGGTAAGTACAACCACGAAGAAACGATCGCCACCAGTTCCTTTGCGGGCACCTATTTGATTGTGCTCAACCTCGAAGAAGCCCGCTATGTCTGCGATTACATCCTCAAAGGGGGCGATCGCGAGGCCTTCATGGCCAAGTTTGCCAAGGCCTGTTCTGCGGGCTTTGACCCCGATCGCGATCTGGTGCGGGTCGGCATTGCCAATCAAACAACGATGCTCAAGGGGGAAACCGAACAAATTGGCAAACTCTTTGAACGCACGATGATCCAAAAGTATGGTCCCGATCGCCTCAATGAGCACTTCATGAGCTTCAATACCATCTGCGATGCCACCCAAGAACGCCAAGATGCGATGCTGAACTTGGTCAAGGAACCCTTAGATCTGATGGTGGTGATCGGTGGCTACAACTCCTCGAATACCACCCACCTTCAAGAAATTGCCATTGAACATGGGATTCCTTCCTACCACATTGATTCTGCCGATCGCATTGGGCCGGGGAATCGCATTGAACACAAACCGCTGCATCACGCTCTCACCGTTACCGAGAACTGGCTGCCCGATCGCCCAATCACCATTGGCATTACGTCCGGTGCCTCCACTCCCGATAAGGTGGTCGAGGCGGTTCTCAATAAAATTTTTGCCCTGCGGTCTGTGGTAGCGGTTTCCTAGGCCTCTGATGCTTGGGTCAAATCCCAAGCGGGCGATCGCTGACAACTGATCTCGTAGAGGGCAATACCGACTGCCACTGATGCATTGAGGCTATTGGTGCGCCCCGCTAGGGGAATAGCGACAATCTCATCGCAGTGTTTTTGGGTTTGTAGGCTAATCCCTTCCCCTTCACTGCCAACGACAAAGACGGTGGGGCGATCGAAGGTAATTTTCGGTAGGGGCACCGCGCCACGTTCCGAGAGGCCATAGATCCAATAGCCCGCCGCCTTCAGGGTTTCAAGGGCTTGATTGAGGTTAATCACCCGTGCCACCGGTAAATACTCCAGCGCCCCTGCAGCGGCTTTGGCCACTGTTGCAGTAATGCCCACGGCTCGCCGTTGAGGAATAATCATTCCTTGCATGCCCAGTGCTTCTGCGGTGCGGATCATGGCACCGAGATTTTGCGGATCCATAATGCCATCTGCCGCTAGAAGAACGGGTTGATTCACGGTTGCGGCCTTGGCCAAGAGATCCTCAAGAGACCAGTAGTGATAGGCAGCCACCTGAAGGGCAATCCCCTGATGGCGCCCCCCTTGGCACAGTTGATCGAGGCGTTCGGGGGTTACAGTATCAATGATCGCTCCTTGCTGTTTTGCGTCATTCAAGCGTTGATGAAAGCGTGGATCATAGCGCAGCGAGGGAATCACCCAAATACGGTTGCAGGGGCGGCCACTTTCAAGGGCTGAGAGCACGGCATGGCGACCATAGAGGAGTTCGGGGACATCCTCGGCAGTTGGGGGTGGGGGTGCTTTCCGAATTGGTTGAGCTGGGGTGCGTCGCTGGGGGTGAGGAGGGCGGGTCGCGGTCGGTCGGTTTTTTTTGCGGGGACGAGGTTTCTCGGTCATGAAGAGTCACTAAGATTGCAGATCTTCCCTAGGGTGTTCGCTGAAACATCGCAAGGGGGCGATCGCCATCATAGAACGTCAATGTATTTCCCTCAATGCGGTAGCGGTTCGTTTGCTCAAGGGTCTGTAAAAACGACATCTCCATCCTTTGTGCCCGTTGGCCAATACAGGCGCGCCGCGTTGTCGCCACTGCCGAAAACCGCAATTGCTGGCCATTGACGCTGTAACCACCGTTAAAGTTATTGCAGCCACTAAAGCCCGTTGCTCGCTGGGCATTGCTATCAAACTCAATAAACGCCGTATTCATGGGATTGCGCGGTGGCATCGGCATATTGGCTAGGCGCTGCAGTTGCCAGCGGCCACTGAGGGGACTTTCCGTCGCACCCGCTTCAAAGGTTAATAGCAGGCGATTGCCCTCAAAGAGTTGCAGCGTATTTCCTTGAACGCGGTAGCGATTGGTGCGACTTAGTCCCTGTAGCATCTGGGTTTCCACACTCTGAAGGGGTTCTTGGCCGCAGAGGCGTTGGGTGGTGGCTAAGGGGGCAAAAAGCAGCCGCGGGCCGTTGGCGGTGTAGCCACCATTAAAGCTATTACAGCCCGTAAAACCATTGGCACGGCGGTTAGCACTATCAAACTCAATAAAGGCGGTATCCACTGGCACGGCTTGATTGCCAATGCGTCTGAGACGCCAGCGTTGACCGCTGAGGCTCAGTTCTGGGGGTTGGGAGGGAGGGTTATTTGCTGTTGCTTGTGTGGAAACCGCCACAGGCACCAAGCGCGGCAGGGGTAGGAGTCCCCCTTCGAGGCGATAGGTGACAGTACTGATGCGACTGGGGCAACAGAGGGGATCATTGGGCGTGTAGCGGGCAAAGTCTGCGGTGAAGGTGCCATCGTTTTGGAACTTGACCTCGCCTAGGAATGAGCCATCAGCGCGGGAATCCATGAGATTCGGCGATAGCGTTCCCAAGTAACGTCCTCCGGAAAAAACAAAGGCCTGATACCCCATCGGGCGACACATGCCATCAAAGCGACTATTGCCAAGAATAATTTCCACATTCTGATGGCGAATGGGGGTGCCCACGAGATACCAGCCTCGCTGTTGGATCAGGCGATCGGCCATGGATTGGGGAGAACGTAGGGTGCTGCGACAGCGGTTCAACTCACTGGGATCAGGATTGCCCCGTGGGGGAATCTCTAGGATAGGAAGGTTGGGATTCCAGTTGCGCGGCGGTTGATCGAGCCAAGACTGGGGGGCGGCGAAACTCATGGGGGCGATCGCCAGCGTTGTGGTGACTGTGTAGAGCGTTGCCAAGCCAACCGCAGTGGGAAACTTAATCATGGTGATGAAAGACCAAGCTCTATGGGGGTATCTCTAGGGACGTACAGAGAGTATAGGGGTTCCCTATCGATTCCCTCGCAAAAGATCAGGAAACCTTTAGCAAGGACGCTAGAGCCAGACCTTGGGCGATGCTGTAGTGCCCATAGCTAAAAACGCGGGGCACATCGGAGTGCAGATGCTGGGCAATTTCGCGGTAGGCGTAGGGACTGCCATAGACCACCAGACCCGCCAGTTGATTTTGGGCTTGCAGTCGTTCGAGGGTGGCGATCGCTGGCGCACTTAAACCCGCTTTGCCTCGGAAGGGATTGCCACGACTAAACACCTGCACTAAGGTCGGTGCCTTGGGGAAGCCCTCAATCATGGTGAGGGGCGTTTGCTGATCAATCACCACCCGTTGGTCAAAGCCCCAAGTGGGGGGCAGTGTCAATGCGGGACAAGTACGGTTCAAAAAGCTAGCGTGCAGAGTATCATCCACGATCAGACAATTCACCCCTAAGGGCACAGGTTGCAAGGCTGAACCGCCACGTTCCAGACTCTCTTGGGCAATGGTGGTGGCCACCTCAACGGCTGGTGTCGTTTGGAAATAGTCCAACTGTAATGCTAGAGGCTGAAGGCGAGCCTTCGCGGCTTGAATGCGGGCTACAGCGGCCTGAATGCGCTCAGGAGGAATCCGCCCTGACTCAACGGCGGCAACCACCGCTTCAATGGCTGCCGGCGGATCCAAGGGCATGAGCAGAATATCGGCACCTGCTTCTACGGCTTTGACGGCAGCTTCGGCGGTACCGTAGGTGTTGGCGATCGCCCCCATGACCAAGGCATCGGTTACAATTAGACCCTTAAACCCCATCTCTTGGCGCAGGATTCCCGTGAGAATCGGGGGAGACAGGGTGGCGGGTCGCTCGGCATCCAAGGCGGGTAGGTGGACATGGGCGCTCATGACGGTATCCACCCCGGCAGCAATGGCAGCAATAAAGGGCGGCCATTCAATAGCTTGCAGGCGATCGCGATCGTGGGGAATCACGGGCAGTTCCAAATGCGAATCCGTGGCTGTATCCCCATGGCCGGGAAAATGCTTTGCCGTTGTGAGCACTGGATAGGCCCGTGCCCCTTGAATAAACGCGGTTGCAAGGGCACTCACAATGTCTGGCTCCTCGCCAAAGGCGCGCACATTAATCACTGGGTTTGCGGGATTATTATTCACGTCCACCACCGGGGCGAGAACCCAATTCAAGCCAATGGCTAAAGCTTCGGCTGCGGTGTATGCCCCCATTTCCTTTGCAAGGTCAACCGCCCGTTTTCGGTTCTTTTGGGCAATGGCGCCTAAAGCTGCTGGCGGGGGAAATTGTGTGGCACCACTGAAGCGTTGACCAACCCCCTCCTCAATATCCGCTGCTAGTAATAGTGGAATCGTGGCCCAAGATTGGAGTTGCCGACAGCGTTCTGCCACTTCGACGGCACTGCCCCCCAAGAGAATCACCCCACCAACTCCCCAGTCTTTAATCCAGTGTTTTAAGGTGTTTTGGGGCGGCTCCCAAGCGGGATACTGAATCTGGCTGTCGTAGAGGTAGCCACTGGCTCGTACAACCACCATCTGCGCCACCTGTGCCCGCAGCGAAAGCTCAGAAAGAGGGGGAATAAATGTCATGGGTGTGATCTCATTCAGAGCAAAATTTCACAAATGAATAACTTTCTTATTCAGCATATAAAAAATTGTCTCAAACTCTCTCAGGTAACTGGTCTGATTTTTTATACTAAAAGTACAGCCTTTACAGCCCTTTTCTAAGTACGGGCTGCATAAGGGGAAATGAACCTCCTCTATAGGAGCCTTAGTTGTTTTGAGTGTGTTCCATTCATGTGAAAAGGGCTGTACCTAATGATCTTGAGGCAAAGTCCGATTCCGTTGCTCCGGTAGAGCAAGTTTCAAGTTTTTCCTGCGGTGTTCAATCATTAAGCCAAAGGCTGAAGCCTAAATCGCTTTCTTTAGGAGTTGACCTATGTTAAAAGCACTACGTGAGAAACTGCAAAGTATGATGGTCTTTTTGATGGAGGCATTTGGGCGCATCTTCACCCCTCGCAATGATCACTATCCTTCCACAGGAGCACAGCCCTTCACGGGAACACCCTCCCGTAAGAGTTAGTTACTGTCTTCCGCAAGCAGAATCCCTGTAGAGACTTTACAGGTAAAAATAACTGGTATTCCTTCCGCATCAGCTCCGCCATAGCGGCAATCATGGGGCTGGTGCAGTTTTTTATGAGCTTGGGGCGATCGCCCAAACTGTTAAAACCTAGAAATAACGCTCAGCGCTAAGGGTACCACCAAAAGGTTGCAACCACTGAATCTAACGGCATATTTCAGAATCAGTTAAGGAATATTTCAGATATTGAATTTCCCGTTAACATTTGAGCATTCCCAAAGGCCTATGCTAACTTAAAAGTAGGCACAGAAAGAAAGGTTAACGATAAGAGTGAACTTAAGGCTTGTGCCTCCCAGTCCTTGAGTTCGGGATAAAGCAAAGTTACTCCAAGATAAATCTCACTCCTGTCTTGCGAGTAATATCAAAACCAATCCTTTGAGCTTCACCGTTGTATAGTTGTCCTCTCGCTTTATCCAGCCTTATCGTTTGTGTGGTTACTGCCGAAGTCCCCATCCTGTCGTCCATGGGAGTTAAGGCAAAGCTAGGTAACCTCCTAGTATCCAAGGTCGTCAACGTTGACAGCAATCCATTACCTAGTGTCCATGCTCCAAGCTTGATCGGTTGAGATCGCCTAGTGGGGGTTTTGATCGCCAGCTAAAACCACGTTTTGTCCACGTTAGTTGTTGAGTTACTTCGTCATTGCTAACTTCGTTAGGGGTCTTGCTGCCATCAGCTTGACCCCCTCGTTTTATGTTTAGGCTATGGCGTGAGTTGCGGTTGTCGCATGGCGCGTGCCAGTTCTGCTGCTACTTCTGGACGCGAAAACTCTGGAGGTGGCAATTCGCCCCGGCGCAGCATTTCCCGTACCTTTGTCCCTGAGAGGTGAATGCGCTCTTCGGGTTTGCTGGGACTGGTTTTACTGGTGGCCATAGACTGGGTGCGGGTGCAGTAGAAGGCATGCTCAAATTTCAAGGGAATAATCCCCAAGGCTGCTGGATCAAATTCATCGAAGATATGTTGGGCATCGTAGGTGCCGTAGTAGTCCCCCACACCCGCGTGATCGCGACCAACAATGAAATGGGTACAGCCGTAGTTCTTACGGACGAGGGCATGGAAAATCGCTTCCCGTGGCCCTGCATAGCGCATGGCTGCCGGATTAATGGCCAGAATCACCCGATCTTTGGGGAAGTAGTGCTCGAGCATGATTTCATAGCAGCGCATCCGCACATCGGCGGGAATGTCATCCTCCTTGGTGGCACCTACGAGGGGATGCAAAAAGAGACCATCGACGATTTCAAGGGCACATTTTTGGATATATTCGTGGGCGCGGTGGATCGGATTGCGGGTCTGGAACCCCACAATGGTGCGCCAACCTTTTTCACGGAAGAGGGCACGGGAATCCACCGGATCAATGCAGTAGTTGGGAAATTGGGGATGGGGATGCCGCTCTAGGAGCCAAATCGGGCCTGCAAGGTTGACTTCTCCCTGTTCATAGACCACCTTGACACCGGGGTGTTTGTCATCTTCAGTGCGATAGACACAGCGCGCCTCACGGCGTTTGTCATAGGTATATTTTTCGGTGAGTTCGAGAATACCCAAAAACTGACCCGCTGCGTTATCGAGGCGAATGGTTTGGCCAATTTCTAGGCGAGCAGCCACCTCCGCACTGACAGAGAGGGTAATGGGAATTGACCAAGGCAAACCATTGGCAAGGTACATTTCTTCAACGACCCGCTCGTAGTCGGCCTGTCCCATAAACCCCGTCAGAGGACTAAAGCCACCAATGGCGATGAGTTCTAAATCGGAGACAGCGCGCTCATCAAGGGTAATGCGGGGCAATTGATCGGCACGGGCGAGCCACGCCTGTTTTTGTTCGGAGGAGAGAATCCGATTGACGAGGATACCGCCGTGGGGGGCGATCGCATCCTTTGTCTGTACTGTCGGTGATGGACTCAATGTGGAACTCCTTTTTGGGGTTGGATGAACCTGTTGCAAAACTTCATAACTAAGATAGAAGTCATTATTGGACGAATAGGTGCATGAGACAACTGGTAGACCCCTATCGTTATGGCGTCGAGCGGGAGTGGTGCTGGCGAGGATGGCAGAGTCGCTATAGCTTTTGGTGGCCTGCTGCTGTAGATGAGAAGAAGGGGAGATCTCCAGTGATTTTGCTCCACGGCTTTGGGGCGTCTCTACGGCATTGGCGATACAATCTTCGGGTTTTGGGAGACTATCAGCCGACCTATGCTCTCGATTTAATAGGATTGGGGGCAGCAGAAAAGCCCATTGCGGCCTATGGGGCTGAGTTTTGGGCGGCTCAGGTTCATGCCTTTTGGCAAAAGATTGTCGGGCAGCCAGCGGTGATTGTTGGCAACTCCATTGGGGCGTTGATTGCCCTGACCTGTGCTTATCGCTATCCGCAGATGGCGGCGGGGGTGGTGATGCTAAGTCTGCCGGATCCAGCGGTGCGCGAGGAGTTGATTCCGAGGGCGATCGCTCCCCTTGTGAGCGGAATTGAACAGATTTTTACGGCTCCTTGGCTGCTGCGCACCCTTTTTTACACGATTCGCCGTCCCTTCATTGTCAAGCGTTGGGCACAATTGGCCTACGCCAACCCCAACTGTGTGGATGATGAATTGCTGGACATCCTGCTCACCCCTGCCTATGACCGTGATAGCGATCGCGCCTTTGGGCAAATCATTCGCGCCATGAGCCGCACGGACTTTGGGCCGAGTGCCAAGACAATGCTCAAGAGCGTGCCCCAACCCCTATTGCTGATTTGGGGACGACAGGATCGCTTCATCCCGCCAATGCTGAGCCAGCAGTTTCAACAGGTACAACCAAGGATGCAGGTGGTGGAGTTGGATCACACGGGGCACTGTCCCCACGATGAGCAGCCCGATCGCGTCAATGCGTTGCTTTTGGATTGGTTGCGCAGCCACGAACTTGTGAGGGGTTGAGTCCTACGGTTGCAGGCTCTATGATCACGACAATCTTCAGAGTTGGCATGGCAGATGTTTAGGCTGATTACGGTTTTCTGGGCGTTTATTTTTATTGGTGTTTTGCTGCTGTTGGGGCGAATTGTGCGGCAGCGTTGGGCACTGATGCGATCGCTCTATATGCCCAGTTCAGTCATTGCGGGCGTTTTGGGACTCATTCTTGGCCCTAGTGTCCTTGGGGCGATCGCCAGTCAAATTGCTCCCAACTCCGGTTTAGGGAACGGTCTTTTTGCCGAAGACATCCGCGAAGTTTGGCAGCAGTCCCCCAGTATTTTCATCAACATAGTTTTTGCCTGTCTATTTCTAGGGGAGATCATCCCTAGCCCTCGGGAAATTTGGCAGAAAGCTTCACCGCAGGTCGCCTTTGGTCAGATTTTGGCTTGGGGGCAATACGTGGTGGGGCTGCTGCTGACGTTGCTTGTTCTCACTCCTGTATTTGGCATGGATCCAATTGCTGGTGCCCTGATTGAGATCACCTTTGAGGGGGGGCATGGGACTGCTGCTGGCATGGCCGATACCTTTAGGGAGTTAAACTTTACCGCTGGGGCTGATATGGCCTTGGGCTTGGCCACTGTGGGCTTAGTCTCTGGGGTGGTTTTTGGAGTGGCACTGATCAACTGGGCACGGCGCACAGGACGCTTGCAGATCAAACCCTTGGTGGACTCTGAAACCGCGGAGAATCTCGACCCTCATCCCCACGATGACCTAGAAACACGGCAACGGCGGCGACAACTGCTGCGGGAGTTACTCATTGATCCTTTGTCATTAAATTTCTGTTTTGTGGGTTTGGCGATTATTGTGGGCTGGGTGATTCTTGAAGCGCTGCGACTCCTAGAGCGTCTCACTTGGGGACAAACGGGTTTAAAGCTCATGGCCTATGTGCCCCTATTTCCCTTGGCGCTGATCGGTGGCATTATTGTGCAGCTCATCCTGACCCGTTGGCGCAAACAGTACCTGATTAGCCGGCCACTGATTAACCGTATTGGCGGTGTCGCCTTGGATGTGACGATTATTACCGCCTTGGCCACCCTCTCTTTAGCCGCCATTGGTGAAAATCTCATTCCCTTTCTCCTCTTGAGTGTGGGGGGAATTGCTTGGAATCTCTTTGTCATGCTCTATTTAGCGCCGCGAATTTTGCCCATGTTCTGGTTTGAGCGGGGAATTGGCGACATGGGGCAATCGATGGGGGTGACATCTACTGGGCTATTGCTGATTCGTATGGTGGATCCCCACAACCAATCGGGCGCCTTGGAAAGTTTTGCCTACAAACAGATTCTCTTTGAGCCGATTGTCGGCGGTGGGTTATTTACGGCGGCGGCACCAATTCTGATCCGTAATTTTGGTGTGGTGCCTGTACTGGCGCTCACGGGCGGGCTGTTAGGCCTGTGGTTAGTGTTTGGATTGTGGAACTATGGCCAAATCCGGCGATCGCTAGCGCAAAATTGACCCCATTCAGGGAGAAACCTAGAATAGAAACGACTTGAGCCGCTGTGCCGTCTCAGGTAAAAGCCGTGTTGTGAGTTTGCCGATGACCTCTGTGCTCCTCAAATCCGTTGTTGAAAGTGATGAACGTGCCGATCTGCGCCAATTTTCACGCATCCTGCAACTAGGGGAAAAACGCTATCTCCTGCGCAATGATATTTTGGGCGCCTTTGCAGATTACTGTCGCGACCTCGATCGCCCTGTCCCCACACCCTTCGAATCCCGCCTCAGCAAGCTGGTGTTCTATACCCAAGAGATCATTGTTGACAACGAAAGTCTGTGTTGGATTATTCGGCCACGGATTGCGCAGCAGGAGGTGTGTCGGCTACTGGTGGAGGATTTGACGATCGTGCCGATGACAATTCCAGAGCTACTGGATCTGCGCGATCGCCTAGTCAATCGGTACCATCCCAATGAGGGGGATGTTTTTGAAATTGATGTCCAGCCCTTCTATGACTACTCGCCAATTATCCGTGATGCCAAGAATATCGGTAAGGGGGTGGAATTTCTCAATCGCTATTTATCCAGCAAGCTTTTCCAAGACCCGCGCCAGTGGCAGCAGAACCTCTTTAACTTTTTGCAAATTCACCGCTATAACGGCTATCAACTTCTGATTAATGAGCGGATTCGCTCTCCTCAACACCTCTCAGAACAGGTCAAACAAGCCCTAGTGGCACTGAGCGATCGCGCCTCCGACGAGGCCTACAGTGAGTTTCGCTTTGAACTCCAAAATCTGGGCTTTGAACCGGGTTGGGGCAATACGGCGGCACGGGTACGCGACACCCTAGAAATTTTAGATCAACTCTTAGATTCGCCCGATCACCAAGTGCTAGAGGCCTTTGTCTCGCGGATTCCGATGCTCTTTCGCATTGCCCTCATTTCTCCCCACGGCTGGTTTGGCCAAGAGGGGGTGCTGGGGCGACCCGACACCGGCGGGCAGGTGGTCTATATCCTCGATCAAGTGAAAAGCCTCGAAAAACAAATGCGGGAGGATTTAGAACTGGCCGGGCTGGGGGTACTGGAGGCACGGCCTAAAATTATTGTCCTGACTCGCCTGATTCCCAATGCCGAAGGGACGCTGTGCAACCAACGCCTAGAGAAAATCTACGGCACCAACAACGCCTGGATCCTGCGGGTGCCGTTTCGGGAATTTAATCCCAAGGTGACCCAAAACTGGATTTCTCGCTTTGAAATCTGGCCCTATTTGGAAACCTTTGCCATTGACGCGGAGCGGGAGTTGCGGGCGGAATTTGGCCATGTGCCCGATTTAATTATTGGTAACTATTCCGATGGCAACTTGGTGGCTTTTTTGCTGGCGCGGCGAATGAAGGTGACCCAATGCAACATTGCCCATGCCCTCGAGAAATCCAAGTACCTCTTTAGTAACCTCTACTGGCAGGACTTAGAGGATAAATATCACTTCTCAATGCAATTTACGGCGGATCTGATTGCCATGAATGCTGCCAACTTCATCATCAGTAGTACCTACCAAGAGATTGTGGGGACGCCCGATAGCATTGGCCAGTACGAGTCCTATCAATCCTTTACGATGCCTGACCTGTACCATGTGGTGAATGGCATTGAACTCTTTAGCCCGAAATTTAATGTGGTGCCACCGGGGGTGAATGAACAGGTTTACTTTCCCTACTACCACTATACGGAGCGGCTAGAGGGCGATCGCCAGCGGTTGGAGGAACTGCTCTTTACCCTTGAGGATCCGCAGCAGATCTATGGTTACTTAGAAAATCCGAACAAACGCCCTCTCTTTTCGATGGCACGGCTGGATCGGATTAAAAACCTCACAGGACTGGCAGAAGCCTTTGGCCGCAGCAAAGAACTGCAAGAGCGGTGTAATTTAATTTTGGTGGCAGGGAAATTGCGTACCGAAGACTCCAGCGATCGCGAGGAAATCGCCGAAATTGAGAAGCTCTATCAAATCATCCACGAGTACAATCTCCACGGTAAGATTCGCTGGCTAGGGATTCGTTTACCGAAAGCAGATTCGGGGGAAGTTTACCGCATCATTGCCGATCGCCAAGGGATTTTTGTCCAGCCGGCGTTGTTTGAAGCTTTTGGCCTGACGATTTTGGAAGCCATGATCAGTGGTCTGCCCACCTTTGGTACCCGCTTTGGTGGCCCTCTGGAAATTATCCAAGATGGGGTGAATGGTTTTTATATCAACCCAACCCACCTAGAAGAAATGGCGGAGACTATCCGCCGCTTTATAGAGGCTTGCGATCGCGATCCGCAGCAGTGGCAACGAATTTCCAAAGCGGGTATCCAGCGGGTCTATAGCACCTACACTTGGAAAATTCACTGTACACGCCTGCTTTCCCTTGCCAAGATCTACGGCTTCTGGAACTTCTCTTCCCAAGAAAACCGCGAAGACATGATGCGCTATATGGAGGCACTCTTCTATCTGCTCTATAAACCCCGCGCCCAAGCCCTATTGGCAGAACACATGCAGCGGTGATATGGGTTTAGCGACTAGGTGGGAAGCCCCGCGATCGTCGAGAGTATGTTACACGTAATGGTAATCGATCGCCCAGCGAGCCAATTCAGTGCGATTATGGCAGCCGGTTTTACCCAAAATATTGCTGACATGGCTTTCTACGGTACGCTGACTGACATGTAGTTCTGCCGCAATTTCACGATTCAACATTCCGCGGGCAACGTATTGGAGAATTCGGGTTTCTGTGGGAGTGAGTTCGACACCGGGGGGTGGTGTAGGCGCAGGAGGGGATTGCAGTCGTTGCGCTTCCCGCAGGCGAGCCGTTTGTTTGAGGAGGGCTTGGATTTGGGCGAGGAGTTCATCCGGTTCGAAGGGCTTGACTAGGTAAACATCACCGCCGGTTTGCAACCCTTTGATGCGATCGTGGGTTTGCCCCTTGGCCGAGAGAAAGAGCACCGGTAACCAACTGAGGTGTGTTTGTTGTCGCACTGCACTGACAAAGCTATAGCCATCCATCTGGGGCATCATCACATCACAAATAATTAAGTCGGGCGTCTGCTGCTGCAGAATTGCCAGACCTTCGTTGCCATGGGCTGCCGTCAGTACACGATACCCCTGCATCTCAAGGTAATCCTTGACCAAGAGGACAAGATTAGGGTCGTCATCTACCAGTAGAATCGTGGCATTTTGCGCAGGGGACGCCTCAAGGTTCATACATTCAGAGCAGTTAACGGTGCTGACGCCAAGTCTTACTAAGAATGAGGGTGCTCCTATAGGATAGCTTATTCCTGTTGGGGGGAAGCATTGGCCAGCTCTGGAGACATCTCCTTTGGCGCCGTGGCAATCTGAGAACGTCCCGCTGCCTTAGCGGCATAGAGGGCATCATCGGCTATCTTCACCAGTTGTAGTAAGGTCTCCCCGTGGGTGGGAAACTGACTGATGCCGGCACTAAAACTCACCTTGAAGCTGTCATGGTTGGGGGCGTGGAAGGTATGGTTGCGCAATCGCTGTAAACAGATGGCAAGGCGGTGTTTGGCCACATCAAGGGAAATATCATAGAGGGCAATTAAAAATTCTTCGCCACCCCAGCGAGCCACGACATCTTCCATCCGTAGGGACTGTCGCAACATTCGAGCGGTGGTCACCAATACCTGATCGCCAACGTCGTGACCATAGGTGTCATTGATGCGTTTGAAATGGTCTAAATCCAAAACGGCGATGCAAAGAGTTTGCTGTTGGCGGTTGGCAAGGGTCAAAAAGCGTTCAATCTCTTCTGTGGCTTTACGACGATTGCTCAATCCCGTGAGGGGATCTACCTCTGCCAAGCGTTTCAGGAGGCGGGTGCGCTCTAGGCGATTGATGATCCGCGTCATTAGCTCAGGGCCGACAATTGGCTTGCTAACAAAATCATCGGCGCCAGCGGCAAAGAGTTGGGTGACAAGGGCTGGATCGGTGGTTGCGGTAAGAAAAAGAATTGGCAGCTGGTTCCAGTGGGGATCATTGCGCACCACTTGGCAGAGTTCTAGGCCGTTAATGCCGGGCATTTGGACATCGAGAATAACCAATTCGGGGTTGGTGGCCTCTAGGACATCCCAAAATTGATCGGGATCCTGAAGGGAGGTGACACTCATTCCCCAGGGTTCCAAGAGCCGTTTCAAGATGGCTAGGGTGACGGCGTCATCATCCACGGTCAGGATACTAGCGGAGGTCATTTCTTGAGGTTGCAGTAACTGTTCGAGAGTCTGCAAGAGTCGCTCAAGATCAACAGGCTTACTCAAGGTGATCCGTGAGCCAAGGCGAATGGCGGCGAGGCGATCGCGCCAGGTGTCACGGGCAGTAAATACTAGGGCGGGGATGGGGGGACGATGTTGCCGCAACTGCTGCAAGAACTCGCGGGTGGTTACCTCATCAGGCATCACTTCAGGATTGAGAATGACAGCATTGGGCCAGCATTCCTCAAGTAAGGTGTTGACCAGCGGCCAGCTATCCATTGCGACGTAGCGGAACCCACCATCAACGGAGTGCTCCTCAAGGGAGCGAACTAACTCGGCGTCGTTATCAATGTGCAGGACAAGGGGCAGGCCTGAGTCGTTATGATTGTCAGGCTTGGAGGTGGCGATCGCGCTGAGGAGCTGCTGGACGATTTCAAGGAGCGCTGCTGGGGAGCAGGGATAGTGGTAATAAATCACTTGGGTTTCTGGCTGGGTTGGCCAATCCTTGCGGGTAAGAATCAAAATTGGCTCTTGAAACCCGCGATCGCGCACCTGCTGGCAAAAGGCCTCAACTGCCGTGCCTAAATGGGACTCATCCACAATCAATAGGTGATAGCGACTACTGGCCAATAGTCCCCAGAGGTCTTCAGAGCGAGCAACGACATCCACCCGATGATCCGCAGTGGTCAAGATGGAGACCAACGTTGCTGCCGTTGCCACGTCGTCGTGATAAAGCAAAATGGCCATACTTGCTCGCCAACAGCCTATTGCTATTACCCTACTGCCTTGGCTTGATCTTGCTCAAGTTCTCGGAGATACAGATTGCCGCTGGAGGGGAGTTACATATCTTTACATTTTATCCTTGCCAGATGCTAATAATTCTCAATAGTGGTGCTATAGTAGGCCTAGGCTTTATTGAGATTTATCCTCAATAAGTTCAGCGTCGATATTATGCGTTTATCGAAGGAGGAATGTATGGCGATCGCCAGTGAATCCCCAACCTCTGTGACTACACCACCACCAACAGGTGCAGGTTTACAAACCTATGGCCAAGCCAATGTCAAGTACGACTGGTGGGCAGGCAATGCCCGATTCGTGAACCTGTCGGGTCTATTTATTGCTGCCCATGTGGCGCAAGCAGCGCTAACTGTCTTTTGGGCGGGTGCCTTTACGCTCTACGAAATTTCCCAATACAAACCCGATCTACCCATGGGGGAACAGGGCTTGATTTTGCTGCCCCATTTAGCGACCTTAGGGTTTGGCATTGGCGAGGGCGGTAAAGTTGTGGATCTGTACCCCTACTTTGTCATTGGCGCCGTGCATCTCATTTCCTCAGCCGTACTGGGTGCGGGTGCCCTCTTTCATACCTTTCGTGCCCCTCACGATCTCAGTACCGCCACAGGGCGGGCGCGGCGCTTCCATTTCCGCTGGGACGATCCGAAACAACTGGGGATTATTTTGGGGCATCATTTGCTCTTTTTAGGGTTTGGTGCCTTGCTATTAGTGCTCAAAGCAACCATCTGGGGCGGGTTGTACGATGCCAATTTGCAGACGGTACGCCTTGTCACCCAGCCCACCTTGGATCCCTTTGTCATCTATGGCTATCAAACCCACTTCGCCAGTATTAACAATTTGGAAGATCTCGTGGGCGGGCATATCTATGTTGCCCTCTTGCTCATTGCGGGTGGCATTTGGCATATTCTTGTGCCGCCGCTGAATTGGGCACGGAAAGTGCTGATGTTTAATGCTGAAGCTATCCTTTCCTACTCCCTTGGCGGCATTGCCCTCGCGGGATTTGTGGCGGCCTATTTTTGTGCGGTGAATACCCTCGCCTATCCCGTAGAGTTTTACGGACCACCCCTAGAAGTGAAACTGGGAATTGCTCCCTACTTTGCGGACACCATTGATTTACCCCTTGGGCAGCATACCCCGCGGGCTTGGTTGGCCAATGCCCACTTCTTCCTTGCCTTTTTCTTCCTACAGGGTCACCTTTGGCATGCCCTGCGCGCCATGGGATTCAATTTCAAACAATTGGAGACTTTTCTCAATCCAGCTCTTGAAAATTAATTGCAATAGTTCCCCTCTTGAGCCATAGGTGCTGCCCTCGGTCAGAGCGATCGAGGGTTTTTTATGAATTCAAGGCAGGCTTTCATTTTTTTGGGAACGTTTGGTACCCCTGAGCTGTCGGGCGATCGCTGGCGCAAAGAAAATCAAAAAGGCAACTTGCGCCGTGAAGACCCAGCCATAGTACCGCAGGACAGGATGTAAATCCCACTGCGCCATAAACCCTAGACTGGCCACTGTCCATAGGAGAATGAGGGTTGGCAGCAGCAGTTGGCGTTTTGGCCGAGCCATGATTAAGATTCTGCTGGAGTGTCGTTTTGCATGGCCTGCATGCGGGCTTTGGCTTTGGCCGCACTTTTTTTCAGGGCTTGCAGACGCATCTCATAGCGTTTGCGTTGGCGGCGATTGGGGGCTTGCTCAATTAGGAGCTTGAGGGCACTGCCAAGGCTTTTGTAGGCGTTAGGGAGTTCATAGCCAAAACGAGTCGCAAGGGCGATCGCCCGCTCATCAGCAGCAATGGCTTCCTTGAGAACCTTTTCACCATTATTGCGCTGGTAGAGCCGCCAGCCCGAAAAGCCACACAGCCCAAGGGCAAGCAGCAGCAACAGGCCATCCTGCACCCAGAGTTCTCCCACAGCACCCCCTAAACCAATCGCCAGTGCTGCCATCTCCCAGCCATCGCGGGGAATCGTGTCATTTTGAATGCGGGCGACCTCATGCCAAAAGAGGAGATTGCGCTGATCCTTGGCCAATTGATCCCAACGGGCTAAATCAATTTGAATCTCCACCTCATCTTTGCCAATTTCTTCGCAGGTAATGAGGGGAGGATTCACCCCACTGGCCGGTTCGATCGTCACCCAGCTTTGCAGCTCTGGTGGCAAGAGAGATTTGAGACGACGCAATTCTGCTAAGTCAGAACGGGCAACTGAGGATGCAGCCGAGGTCATAGCACAAGAAAATCCAAGGGTATTTCTTACCTATCTTAACAGTTTAAGGCTAACCAATCGGGATGACAGGATTTGAACCTGCGACCCCTTCGTCCCGAACGAAGTGCGCTACCAAGCTGCGCTACATCCCGATAACTTATCTAAGATAACACTTGCTGGGGTTTTCCTCAATGGCGATGGAGCGGTTGGCACAACCTAGGAAATTTAGTCCAGTTTTAGTCCATAGTTCAAACTAAGGCAGTGAAAACCCTCTTCAGAAGGGAGTTTGAAAAATCTGCTCTATTGCGGCACCCACAATCGGTCAAACAGAACCAGTCAGGTAGAGCCGTTTTCCAAGGGTTTAATAGCAACGCTTGTCTCTGGGGATGGCAACTGTAAACCTTAAGGAGAAGAACATCCCCCCTCATCAAGTACGGTCAGACTTCGAGATCACCTTAAGTCGCGTGTTTGCCCTGATTCGTCTTGTTCATCTGCTCACAGCAGAACATTGCCCGCCGAGACAGCTCTACCGCACCAGAAAAACGATCCTAGTCGCTCTCCTTTACCTGATTGGCAACGCTCGGCTTTTCCCCGATATGGATGACCCACACGGATTACTACGATTTAATTGTCGCTGCCAAAGTGCTGGGAACGGGGGATGACACCTTACCCCATTGGCCTGAAAAACCCAATGAGTTCAAACGCTACTTGGCAATCACAAGCTCTGACCTCGCTGGCCTGTTTATTTGTTTTATCGAGGCGGAGATGACCCAATCGCAGAAAAACAGCATCAAAACTTGGCTAACGACAAAACTTAGGCAAATTTTCAAGCTGCCTTTATGAGCAAGGGTGATTTCTAAACCCATAGGGACTTTCGTCGTTTTGAGCGGATTTGATCGCCGTGACTTGCAGGAGCTTTGCGCATCCATAAAAAACGCTCTTTGTAAAATCTCTTATGAGATTAGACATCTCAATAAAAGACTTATTGCAAGTCTCAATATCTCACTTAAGACAAAATTCACACCAAAACTTTCAAATAGGCTCAGCTCTTAGGATGATTGGAGATAGGTTAAGACTTGCTAAAGTCACGGTGCCACTGCAAAGCTGTGCTATAAATTGAGAATCATATGCAATAATTAGCTTTCAAAAAATCATTAAATGCAATATGTCATCACCTTTGTGGCCACCCTTTACCTATATCGCCGACCCCCACTCTCGAAGACAGCGATGGAGACGAGGCATGTCTAATCTGATTTCTCTTGCTGAAGCTAAGGTGGGCGATCGCTACTGCATTGTGAAATTAATGTGCAGCAATACCCAGCAACTGTTGGGGATGGGTCTGGCACCGGGGGCGATAATTAGCATCCTCCATCGGGGCGATCGCGGGGCAGTCATGGTGGCTCTTGACTCAAAGCGGTTTTGTGTGAACCACGAGCTAGCCCAAAACATCTTGCTCAAAGAGCTGGAATTGGCAGCTGTAAACCTACGCAGTGCCCCCCTTGGTGCTCGCCTGCGCATTATCGGCTATGCCCCTACCACCCCCAGTTACAAACGCAAATTATTAGCCATGGGTTTAACCCCCGGCACCGAAGTTGAGGTTGTCCGCCATGCCCCCTTGGGTGATCCCACAGATATTAAGGTGCGAGGCTTTCATTTGAGCTTGCGTAAGGATGAAGCTGATGCTCTCAAAGTCCATCTGCTCTAGCAAAGGAGTGTGACATGGCAGCAACAATTGCGTTAATTGGTAACCCAAATTGTGGCAAAACAACAATTTTCAATGGTCTTACGGGGGCAAATCAGCGGGTGGGAAACTGGCCAGGAGTTACTGTTGAGCGCAAGGAAGGCCGCTATCGGGATCGCGACATCACTGTCCAAGTTGTGGATCTACCGGGGGTCTATGCCCTCGATGCTGAGGATAGCACTGGCTTAGACGAGCAGATTGCCCGCAAGTTTCTATTGGCGGGGGAATATGACTTGGTAGTGAATATTCTGGATGCCGCTAACTTAGAGCGCAATTTTTACCTCACATCACAATTGCTTGATCTAGGAGTCCCCCTTATCCTTGTCCTCAACATGATGGATGTGGCTCGTGCCACCAAAATCAAGATGGATATCCCAGCCTTGAGCCAGCGCTTAGGTCTACCGGTGCTGCCTTTTTGTGCCAAACAACAACAGCATTTTGCTCAACTGCGGCAAACTATTCGCACTGCCTTGGCAGCACCACCTGTTTCTAGCGTTAGTGTGCCCCAACCCCCTGTGATTGAAGAGGCTATTGCTGATTTGCTGACTCAAGGCCTCAAAAATCGGGCACAGGCCTTGGCTTGGCTGCAATATATTGAATCAGTTCCCAATGATGTTGTAGCACCACTGCGCCAATGGCGAGAGCGGATTCACCAGACCCTAGGAGAAGACATAGACCTTGTGATTGCCGATAGTCGCTATTGCTGGATTCAGCACCTAATGGCTGAGGTTCTGGAACAGGGCGATCGCCTGACAACAACAGTCTCTGATCGCATTGACCGCATTGCACTCAACCGCTGGTTGGGAATTCCCATTTTCTTGGCCGTCATGTACTTGATATTTCTCATCTCGATTAACGTGGGGGGTGCCTTTATTGACTTTTTTGATATTGGTGTCGGAACGCTGGTCGTGGGTTGGCCGACCCAAGTGCTGGAAACATTTAATGCCCCCGGTTGGCTCATTGGTCTTCTGGCAGAGGGAGTGGGGGGCGGTATCCAAACAACGGCAACATTTATTCCTCAAATTGGCTTGCTCTTTATTTTTCTCACACTTCTTGAAGACTCTGGTTATTTAGCACGGGCAGCCTTTGTCATGGATCGGTTGATGCGCTGGCTGGGCTTACCCGGTAAGTCCTTTGTACCGATGATGGTTTCCTTTGGCTGCAATATCCCCGGCATTATGGCCACCCGCACACTCGAGAATCGGCGCGATCGCCTGATGACGATTTTGATGAATCCCTTTATGTCCTGTGGTGCCCGCCTACCGGTCTATGCCCTGTTTGTTGCTGCTTTCTTCCCCCGCAGCGGCCAAAATATCGTGTTTTTGCTTTATGTGGTGGGAATTGCCGCAGCCATCTTCACGGGATTCTTGATGAAGCGCACCCTCTTTCAAGGAGAGATTGCTCCGTTTGTAATGGAATTGCCCCCCTACCGTTTACCCACCTTCAGAGGGGTACTCCTGCGGGCTTGGGAGCGGCTAAAAACCTTTATTAGTCGAGCGGGCAAGATGATTGTCGTCCTTGTGGTCATTCTCGGACTGCTCAACTCTGTCGGCACCGATGGTCGCTTTGGCCAAAAGGATAGTACTCAATCAATTTTGAGCGCCTTTAGTCGCCAAATTACGCCGATTTTCTCGCCAATGGGGATTCAGTCCGACAACTGGCCAGCAACCGTAGGACTCTTTACGGGGATCTTTGCCAAGGAAGTGATGGTGGGAACGATGGATGCCCTCTATACAGAGTTAGCTCGCCAAGAAGCCCAAAGCACTGAAGCTGGAGATAGACCAGAAGAACCCTTTTCAGTTTGGGGGGGATTAAAGGAAGCGGTGCTCAGCATTCCCAAAAATCTCAGTGAGCTGGGGCAACGGGTGCTTGATCCTTTAGGGTTCCATGTGTTGCAAGAGGCAGATAACCTCGAAGCCGCAGCTGAACTTCAGAGCGTGCACTACACAACATTTGGCCAGATGGCACAACGGTTTGGCACGACAACGGCAGCGATCGCCTTCCTGCTCTTTGTTTTGCTCTACTTTCCCTGTGTATCGGCCACTGCCGCCGTCTATCGAGAAACCAATTTGGGCTGGACTATCTTTGTAGCGGCTTGGACAACGGGATTGGCCTACTGGGTCGCCACTGCTTACTACCAACTCATGACCTTTGCGGCGCATCCGATGTTCTCGCTAATTTGGTTACTGGCTCTAGGGGCAGTGATGGGGATGGTAATCATGGCCTTGAAATATTGGGGCGATCGCCAGCGGTTTTCCTCGCCACAGGGGACATAATTATGCTCTTGCAACTGCAGGACTATATTCAGAAGCACCACGTGGTTTCCTTGGAAGAATTGGTTGCCCATTTTCAGGTACCGCCAGCGATGATTGAACTGATCCTTAGCCAACTCATCCGCAAAGGACGGGTGAAAAAAATCATCCCTAGCCACTGTGGCGGCTGTCATCAGTGTGGTTTTTACCCTCTTGAACTTTACGAATGGAGAATCAACAATGCTATCCCAAGCAATGACCAACCGGCTCAATGAGCAAATCAACCTTGAGATTTATTCAGCACATCTCTACTTGCAGATGAGTTCCTGGTGTGCCCACAAAGCCCTTGAGGGTTGTGCGGCGTTCCTCAGTCAACATGCTGATGAAGAAATGGCACACATGCGGCGGCTTTTGAACTACATGCATGAAACCGGTGCCTTGGCAATCCTAGGCGGTATGGAAGCTCCCCCACACACATTTCAGTCCCTGCGGGAGATGTTCAGTCAAGTTTATGAGCATGAACAGTTTGTAACTCACAAAATTAATGAGTTAGTGCAGTTAGCGGATACGGAGCCTGACTATGCGACGTTGCAATTTTTGCAGTGGTATGTGGCCGAGCAGCACCAAGAAGAGTTTTTGTTCAAGAGTATCCTTGACAAGATTGAACTGATTGGCACGGAGGGGCAAGGACTCTTCTTTATTGATCAGGAAATTGGCAGGCTTGCCCAAACCAAAGGAACCACGACAATGCAGTCAACGCCCGCAGCCTAAAGCCAAAAGGGTGCCGCTTGAGAAAGTGTCATGTGTCGCTACAGGAGTTCCCAAGGACTCAGAGTATCTTGTAGGTAGTGAGGAGTGATTCGCAAACAAAAGTCCTGGGGTCGAAACACGGCAAGACTCCCGGGGCTTTTTATTTTGGGCGAAAGCCGTTACCTTAAGCGTATGCCTCTGCGAATTTCTGGCCAGCGATCGCTCAAAACCCTTTCCGGTCACAGTACCCGTCCCACCCGTGCCAAAGTTCGCCAAGCCATTTTCAATATTTGGCAGGGTCGCCTCCAAGGATGTTGTTGGCTGGATTTGTGTGCTGGTACCGGTGCCATGGGAGCGGAAGCCCTGCTGCGGGGTGCCCAGTGGGTGGTGGCGATCGAACAGTCTCCCCAAGCCTGTCAAGTCATCCGCCAAAACTGGTCAACCCTTGCCCAGCCCCATCAGCACACTTTAGTTTTGCGGGGAGATGTGCGCCAGAAATTGACCCAAGTCCCTGTGCCTCAGTTTGACTTCATCTACTTTGATCCTCCCTATAATAGTGACTTATATCTACCCGTTCTCCAGTTAATTTGGCAGCAAAAGTGTCTTAGCCCTGAGGGAGAAATTGCTGTTGAGTGTCGCACAAAAAATCCACCAGATTTAGAGGCGATCTTGGCGATCGGCTGGCAGCAGCAACGCATTAAAATCTATGGCAGCACGACAGTACTCTTCTTGGTTTGTCACAAAAATTGACATTTACAGACATTGGTGGTGCGGAGTTGGTGGCGTGGCAGTTGCAGGAGGCGATTCAAGCGAGATACATTGTCCATGAATATTCTTCAGCGGGTTGCTGTGGGAGACTGAGCTTTGGGGTGGCCTTACTGATTCCGCGGGGAAATGATTCCCCCTTAGAGCTGTTTAATGCAGCGGATTAGGCGCTTTATGAAGCCAAGCACCAAGAGCGCAATCACGTCATCGTCAAACCCATTGTGC
This sequence comes from Thermosynechococcus sp. QS41, assembly GCF_031583515.1. Lineage (NCBI taxonomy): Bacteria > Bacillati > Cyanobacteriota > Cyanophyceae > Acaryochloridales > Thermosynechococcaceae > Thermosynechococcus > Thermosynechococcus sp. QS41. The sequence goes on along the minus strand of NZ_CP134181.1, from coordinate 401,491 downwards.
AGTCTCCCACCATCCCCCCTAGCTGTTCCTTTAAGAGAAGGATTGTATGCAAACTCGTCCCCTTGGTCGTACAGATATCCAAATTACGCCACTCATTCTTGGCACGTGGCAAGCGGGCAAGCGTTGGTGGGTCGGTATAGAAGATGAGATGTCCATTCGCACGATCCGCACGGCTGTGGAAGCAGGGATGACTACCATTGATACGGCTGAGGTCTATGGCGATGGGCATTCAGAGCGGATTGTGGCCGCAGCGGTCGGTGATTTGCGCGATCGCTGTGTCTATGCAACAAAGGTGTTTGCTAACCACTTGCGCTACAAGGAGGTCATTGCCGCCTGCGAGCGATCGCTGCGCAACCTGAACACTGATTACATTGACCTCTACCAAATTCACTGGCCTGCCGGCTCCTTTGGCTCAGAAATCGTGCCCATCGAGGAAACCATGCAAGCCATGGTGGAGTTGCAAGTGGCGGGCAAAATCCGTGCCATTGGGGTCTCCAACTTTTCCCGTGCTCAACTGGCGGAGGCGATGCAGTACGGACGCATTGAGAGTGTCCAGCCCCCCTATTCCCTCTTTTGGCGCTGGGCAGAAACAGAACTCATCCCCTTCTGTATTGAGCATGAGATTACCGTTTTGGCCTACTCCTCTCTCGCCCAAGGGTTGCTCACGGGTCGCTTTGGTCCCGGCCACCAGTTTGACCCTGAGGATAACCGTGCTAAAAACCAGCTCTTTCAGGGAGAAACCTACGACCGTGCCCTTGAAGCGATTGAGTTGATGAAACCGATTGCCCAGAGCTTGGGCAGCAGTGTCGGGAATTTGGCGTTGGCTTGGCTACTGCATCAACCGCAAACCTGTGCCATTGTTGGTGCCCGCCATCCGGAACAAGTGCTAGAAAATATCAAAGCGGCTGACCTTCAGTTAGATAAGTCCATTTTGGCCATGCTCGATGAAATTAGCCGGCCGGTCATTGCTACCCTTGATCCGGAGAATCCAGTAATGTGGAAGTGGTAGTTCAGATCCACTAACGTCTTTATGGAACTCCTCGGTCTGGGTGCAATTGTTCTCTACTTCTTGATTGCGCTGCGCTTTTGGCAAGGGTTTCACCGCACCTACTACACACAATCGCGCTTTGTTCTCAGCGTGCTGTGGCTACCGCTACTGATGAATAAGTCCTATCGAGAAAACTTTCGCCGAGCGTTGCTGGGCTAGGTGACTGGAGCGATTTGGCTGATTGGCGGCACCCAAGAGAGTCGCTGGATTGCCCAATTAATTGTCTGCCAAGGGTTTCCCTGCTGGGTGAGCGTGACCACAGCGGCGGCCTGCCATCTTTATGACGCGCATCCGTTGTTGAGTTGCCATATCGAGCGCTTGACCCCTGAGCGTGCCCGTGAGTTTATCGAGCAACATTCGATTCAAGCCGTGGTGGATGCGTCCCATCCCTTTGCGGTGGCAATCTCTGCCCTTGCCATTGCCATCAGCCAAGAATTTGGCTTGCCCTACCTGCGCTTTGAACGCCCAGCATTTCCGCCAGCTCTTGGCATCTATACTGATTTGCCAACACTGCTGCAAGGGGATCTCCTCATGGGTGAGCGGGTGTTGCTGACCCTAGGAGTCAAACATTTGGCAGCTTTTGCGCCCCTCCAGCGTCAGGCTACCCTCTTTGCACGGATTTTGCCCACAACAAGCGCACTGGAGGCTGCCTTGGCGGCGGGGTTCGATCGCCAGCGCTTAATTGCCATTTTCCCCCCCGTATCGCGAGAGTTAGAGCGCGCCCTCTGGCAACAGTGGCAGATTACAACGGTGGTGACCAAGGCCTCGGGTACCGAGAGTGAGCAGATCAAGCAGACCCTTGCCCGTGAGCTGGGGGTGAAGCTGATTACCCTGCAACGCCCTGCTCTGGTCTATCCGCGCCAAACGAGCGATCGCGCCGGTATCGAGGCCTTTTTGCAGGAATTAGCCACCTCTAAACAAAGCGATCAGTCACCGCCCCCAGACTACTAGAAGACACTAGTTTGGCATACTTGGCCAATACCCCACGGGTATAGCGAGGTGCCGGGGGCTGCCATTTAGCCCGCCGCGCTGCCAGTTCTTCCTCACTGACATTCAGTTGCAGCAGCCGCTGATGGGCATCAATGGTGATCGAGTCTCCCTCCTCCACAAGGGCGATCGTGCCACCCACTGCCGCCTCCGGAGCCACGTGACCCACGACCATGCCATAGGTTCCACCAGAGAAGCGACCATCGGTAATGAGGCCAACACTATCCCCTAAACCGGCACCAATAATGGCAGAGGTGGGAGCCAGCATTTCCCGCATTCCGGGACCGCCAACGGGGCCTTCATAGCGAATGACAATAACATCGCCGCGGTTGATCTTGCCGGCCAAAATGGCCTCTAAACAGGCCTCCTCAGAGTCAAAGACCCGCGCCGGACCGGTAATCTGCGGATTTTTTACCCCAGAGATTTTGGCGACAGCGCCCTCAGTGGCTAAATTCCCTTTGAGAATGGTCAGGTGGCCGGTGGCGTAGAGAGGCTTGTCAAACGGACGAATCACCTCTTGGTTGGGGTCGGGGGTATCGGGCACATCCCGCAGCCGCTCGGCAATGGTTTCCCCCGTAATCGTGAGGCAATCCCCGTGGAGCAAGCCAGCATTGAGGAGCATTTTCATTACTTGGGGAATGCCCCCTGCCCGATGTAGATCCGCAGTCACGTATTTACCCGAGGGCTTGAGATCGCAGAGAACGGGCACCCGCTGGCGAATGGTTTCAAAGTCATCAATGGTGAGGGGAACCTCGGCACTGTGGGCGATCGCCAGAAAGTGCAGCACGGCATTTGTCGAGCCACCGATCGCCATAATCACACTGAGGGCATTTTCAATGGATTTGCGGGTGATAATATCGCGGGGTCGAATATTCTTACGAATCGCCTCCACCAGCACCTTGCCCGCCAACTCTGTATTGTCGGCTTTTTCAGCATCCTCTGCTGTCATTGTTGACGAGTACATTAGGCTCATGCCCATAGCTTCAAAGGCTGAGGACATTGTGTTGGCCGTGAACATCCCGCCGCAGGAACCCGCCCCCGGACAGGCATGGTGTTCAATCGCATGGAGCGTCGCCTCATCCATTTTGCCGGCACTAAACTGACCCACGGCTTCAAAGGCGCTAACAACCGTCAGGTCTTGACCCTGCCAATGACCCGGCTTAATCGTGCCCCCATAGACAAAAATGGCGGGAATGTTCATCCGTGCCATGGCAATCATCGCGCCGGGCATGTTTTTGTCGCAGCCACCGATCGCCAGCACCCCATCCATACTTTGGGCATTACAGGCGGTCTCAATCGAATCAGCAATCACATCCCGCGAGACGAGAGAGTATTTCATCCCCTCCGTGCCCATGGAAATACCATCGCTGACCGTAATTGTGCCAAACAACTGCGGCATTCCCCCCGCTGCCCGAATGCCTGCTTCGGCGCGACTGGCAAGGGCAGCAATCCCCATATTGCAGGGGGTAATCGTACTGTGGGCACTGGCCACCCCAACAATCGGCTTGTTGAAATCCTCATCGCCAAAGCCCACGGCTCGCAGCATGGCTCGGTTGGGGGTGCGTTGAACGCCTTCTGTAATGATGCGACTGCGCCAGTTTTCTGCCATAGTGTTCTCGCGATCGGCCTAAACGTCAATAAAGCATCCTTCTATTTTCCCTCACCCGTGGGCGATCGCTCTAGCGGCCAAGCCAAATAAAAGCCTAAAGCCGCAAACAACCCTAGGCCAGACAAATATTTCACACTGTTGGGAATCAGGGGATTGGGCGACCAGAAGCCCTCGATAATGCCCGCAATCACCAAGAGGGGAACAATGCCAAACATCAGTTGTGCTGCCAAGGCGCCATTGCCTTTGAGTGCGCTCAGGCGACGGTAACGCCCCGGCAAGAGAATCGCTTGCCCCAACAACAGACCCGCAGCGCCGGCCAGAAAAATTGCAGGCAGCTCCAAAGCACCATGGGGACTGACAAAGGCCCAAAAGGGATACCCTAGATTGTTTTGTGCCACCAAGGCAGCGATCGCCCCCATGTGCAGACCGTTATTCCAGAGGATATAGAGGGTTCCTAGTCCCCCTAGGATACCTCCCGCTAGCATGGCAAAAGCCACACTCAGGTTATTGGTCATAATGGCACTGGAGGCTAGGGGTTCAACCCCCACGATCGATCCCATCCAGAGCTTGCCCTCCTCTTCCACGAGGGAAAGGATGTCTGCGGGTACCACTAGTTCCAAAAACTGGCGATCGCTCCACGCATACCACCAAGCGATCGCCGCCGCCACCAGAAATACCCCCAAGGCAAAGGCCGTATAGACCCATGTTTGCTGGACAACCGCTGGGAAGCCCCGCTGGAAAAACAACCAAACTTTGCGCCAATCTTGGGAGCGCTGACCCTGATAGACTTGGCTGTAGCTCCGCAAGGTGAGACCCTGCAAATAGTTGACGATGCTACTGCCCAAGCGGCGAGTTTTTGCCCGCGCTAAATCCGCACTAACCAAGCGGTACAACTGACTGAGGCGGCAAATCTCCGTTGCCGATAGCGCTTGAATCCCCTCTGTCTCAGCACGGTTGAGGAGGTGTTCTAGCTCTAGCCACTGCGGCTCTTGGCGGATCAGCCAGCGTTCAACATTCATGACTATCTGATTCCTCTTGAATTGCCCCCAAAAAAGACTCTAGGCGTTTGCGGGGAATGTAAGGCCAGCCGCCATTGGTTTCAATATCCCGCAGTAGTTGATAGAGCGCTTGGCGGTTGGTGGGCAAGGCCGCTTGAAACTGATTGTCACAAATTTCGCGATGCAATTGCTCTAAAAGCCGCAGCAATGCCAACAGGTCATGGACATTTCCATTGGCTCGCTCAGCCGCGATACGGATCCGTTCAGCAAGGGCGTTGAGGTCGGTTGTACTTAAAGAGGATGGCGAGGAAATCATCTTTTCTATAAAGCTTTTTGAATTGGGAATAACGATTTTCTACCACAGTTGCTACGATCGTGTTAGCAAAAAAAGAGGTTTTGTGACCATGTTTCGGACACCTGTTGCCCTTGTGGGGGCAGCAACGTTGAGCCTCAGTCTGGCGATCGCCCCGCCTGCTTTCGCAGAAATGGAAGTGGAAGTGGCTCGCGACAGTAGAGGCCGTGTTTACACTGTGGATATGGATTCCCGTCGCTTTTATAGAAATAGGAATGGCATTATCCAAGTGGATTTTAGCCTCTCGACCCTTGGCGACGATTACTGGCATCGGGCAACGGCGTCCTGTAATCCCTACGATGTTAAGAGTGATTATTACGGTTGGGATTGGACGGGAACCAAAAGCTATCCTCCCGGTACGATAGCGGGTGATATTGCCCGTGCAGTCTGCCGCCGTTAACCTGCTGCTGCACCAATACCCTGTGCAAGGTCAGCAGGAGCAAAAACCCCTAGCTCTGTAATAATGCCACTAATTAAATGGGCAGGGGTGACATCAAAAGCCGGATTGTAAAAATCTACCCCAGCGGGTGTAACGCGGCTAAACCCCACCTGATAAATTTCTTGGGGGTGGCGCTCCTCAATGGGAATTTCCGCCCCAGTAGCAATTTTAGTATCAATTGTAGAAAGGGGGGCGGCGACAAAGAAGGGAATGTTGTGGGCTTTGGCGGCGAGGGCAACACTATAGGTACCAATTTTGTTGGCGGTGTCCCCATTCAAGGCAATGCGATCGGCGCCCACCACCACCGCATCAATCATCCCTCGCTGCATACAGTGCGCCGCCATCGTATCCGCCAGCAGGGTGACAGGAATGCCCTCTTGCACACATTCCCAAGCGGTTAATTTCGCTCCCTGAAGACGAGGACGAGTTTCATCGGCATAGACTCGCTCCAAGCGACCCGCCGCCCAAGCCGCACGAACCACCCCTAACGCTGTTCCATAGCCTGCTGTCGCTAGGGCACCGGCATTGCAGTGGGTAAGCAGGCGCAACTTCTCGGGCGTTTTCGGCAGGACACTAAGGCCGTTTTCACCAATGGCTTGACAGGTTTGCACATCTTCACGGGCAATGGTTTGGGCGGTTTCAAGAAGGTGCTGCTGCAGTTCCTCAAGGCTGGCTGTGGCTTGCTGGGCTGCCCCAAGCATGCGATCGATGGCCCAAAATAAATTCACTGCCGTTGGGCGGGTTTGCCGCAATTCGGAAGCGACATTCTCTAGGTGAGCCAAGAAGCCCTCGCGATCGCTCCCCGTGTATTCCCGTGCCCCTAAGACCATACCAAAAGCTGCTGCCACACCAATCGCTGGCGCACCCCGTACAATCATCGTCCGAATGGCGGTGGCCATCTCCGCTGCGGTGGTGATGTCCTTGAGTTCATACTGTTCTGGCAAGCGGGTTTGGTCAATTAACTGCACGCGATCGCCCGCCCACACCACAGGAAAGATGGTTCCGACATTTGCTGTGACAGCCACAACAGCCTCCGTGCTCACTAAAATTGAATACAAATCATAACCCAAGGGAGAACCTATTCAGGCTAGAATTTAGCCCCCTAGGCAAAGGTCAGTTCACCATTCACCTCGAGACGGGTAAATTGGTTGGGAATCAGAAACTGCTCCCCCAAGGCTTCCGCCACACTGGGAGTAATCCAGCCCAGTTGCTTCAACAATTGAATGGCAACGGCGTACTTAGCACGCTTCGCACCATCACTCACCTTAATCGCCAATCCCATCCCTTCGCCCACACGACCCACACACTGAATCCCCTCAGCTCCGGACTTACTGAGGATTTCCCCCTCCGTGAGGCGCATCAGCTCGCTATCAAAGGCACCGGGACCGGCAACAAAATCAGGGTGGTGGGTCATGGCACGAACGACGCGCTCCATTGCCCAGTCATTGCCCGAGGCCAGTTGGCCGTAAAGGGTGGCCATCTGCACCAGTTGCATCAAATACGTGGGCGCCCCACAGTCGTCGTGGGCACAGATAAATTCTGCGGCGGGCATCTTCAGTAGTTCCGCCACCTTGGAGAGGATCAGAGCCTGAACGGGGTGATTTTTGTGCAGATAACTTGCCAATGGCCAATTGCGCTGTTGACAAACCGCCAGCATCCCCGCATGTTTACCCGAACAGTTGTGCTGCAGTGCCCCTTGGCGGCCGGGGGGAACGGGACATTGCAAGGCAGTGGGATCCACATCGGCACGCCAGAGGATGTTAAAGACTTGGCGGACTTGCTCAATACGCCCTTGGTGGGAACTACAGATAATCGCGAGGTCGCGATCGCTCAAGTCAAACCGCTCCATCGTTCCCGTGGTGGTCACTGCCAAGGCTTGAAAGGGCTTGAGGGCAGAGCGGATAAAAGCAGCGGTTTCCGCGTTTCCTGCAAGGGCAAGAATTCGGCCACGGGCATCACAGACCACGGCATGGGCATGGTGGCGCGACTCAACAATCCCTTCCCGCAGTAAGCAAACATCGAGCAGAGGGGCTTGGGTGCGTTTGGACATAGGTTCGGTCATGCAGGTCAATGAGCAACAATATCAGCAGCAGCTACAGGAGTGCCCAAGCAAGGGTCAGTCCCAAAGAAAAGATCACGAGCGCCAAAAGGGTTACCTGTAACCGTTGTAAAATCGGGCGCAACTCGTAGGTATAGATCAGGCGATCTTGAGCCAATTCAGTTTCGGGTTTTTGCCACTCTTGACCGTCGTACCAGCCCGTTTCCTCATAAATGACCGTGGGACGGTGCAGCCGATCGCCCACATAAGCCCAACCGAGTACAAGGCGCAAAAGAATCAGCAACAGCAGGAAGTTTGCTCCTAGCACCCCAGCGAAGAAAACATGTAGGGGTGCCTCTTGCACTGAAAAGCTGGCGATCGCCACCGGACCACTAATGAGCCAAGCCATCCCCCACAGCAGTAGCAAACGCCTTTGAAAACGCGGCCGCGGCCAACTCGACCATTCAAAAAACCAAGAGGCTTTGAGGTCACGATATTCGTTGATCGGTCGTTGATCTGCCGGGACAGGACAGAGAATCTGAGACACAGTGGCACAAGTTCAAGGACGCTGTTTCCAGCATACCAGTCTCGCTGAAATCGTGGATCGCCACACCATGCATGAAATCGGGCGATCGCCCCGTACACTAGAGGGTGTCACGCCTACCCCGCATCTAGTGGGGGGAAAACTTTGTTGCTATATTGATTATTCCCTAGCTCCCTTGCGGCACCTTTGATGGAATGGCACCAGTCTGACGTTGCACAACTACGGGTTATTGACCAGTTGCTGGCCGGGCACAACCTGAGTCCAGCACAGTATGATATTACGCGCCGTGTGATTTATGCGACAGGGGATTTAGAATATCTGAATTTGATTGTCTATTCAGAGCAGGCCCTGCAATCCGGTGTGGCTGCCCTTGCCGCTCATACCCCGATTGTGGTGGATGTGACGATGGTGCAGGTGGGGGTGCTCTCCTACACCCAAAACACCTTTGGCAATCCCATTTACTGTGGGGCAGAAACCTTCACCCGTCCGCAGCAGGAAAAGTCCCGCATTGCTTTTGGCATAGAAACCTTGGCACGACGCCATCCCACGGCTATTTTTGTCCTCAGTAGTGATCATTCAGCCCTAGAACCTCTCCTGACTTTAGTGGAGGCTCAGGAAATTCGCCCTGCCTTAATTATTGACGCTGCCCCCAATTTTCTCCCCCCCATTTTGGATCGCCTGCAAAAGTCTTGGGTGCCCCACATCTCCATTAAGGGTTGCAAGGGGGGCGTGAGCGTTGCCACAGCAATTATGAACGGTTTACTCAAGTTGGCTTGGACGGCCTATGGTGACCCCCTTCCCTGAGACAAGTGAATGGCTCTGTATCGGCCAAATTGTCGGTGCCCACGGCCTGCGGGGGGAGGTCAAGGTCAAGCCCTTTAGCGATTTTCCCGAACGCTTTACCGTGGCGGGTTCTCGTTGGTTGCGATCGCCCCGGCAGCCCCAACCCTATGCGGTTACCCTCGTGCGCGGGCGATTTTTACCCCGTGCCGAACAGTTTGTGGTTACCTTTGCCGAAGTCAGCGATCGCACCGCAGCGGAGGCACTCAAGGGGGCAGAAATTTTAGTCCCCGCCAGCGATCGCCCACCCCTTGCCGCAAATGAATACCACCTCATGGACTTGATTGGACTTGCCGTGTATCACCAAGGTGAGCGAGTTGGCGAAGTGGTGGGCTTGGTCAATGCCGGCAATGACTTACTGGAAGTGCAGTTACTCGACCCAGCGCAAGAAGCCCCCCGATCAGTGTATATTCCCTTTGTGCCAGCCATCGTGCCGGTGGTTGATCTAGCAGCCCGCAGAATTGAAATTGATCCCCCCTTAGGGCTGTTACCCTGATCAATCCCTACCAAAATCGTTAATAATAGGGATACTTCTATTTTTTTAGCCCCGACTCTTGAGATTGTTGTTGAGTGAGTTGCCCCAACCCATCCCTTAAAACCCATTAATTCCACCTTGACGGTAGCCTTTACCTGAGCGATCGCGATCGCCCTACCGTTTGCCCTTTGTAGAGATTTCAGAGCCTTTGAGAGACAGCATGAGCATTGGTAAAGTTCGCATTTATGACCTATCAAAAGAACTCAACCTAGATAATCGAGATTTATTGGCGATCTGTGAACAGTTGGGAATTGCCTATAAAAGTCACAGCAGCACAATTTCCGATGCCGATGCCGATCGCATTCGCGAAGCGGCCAAAACCTATCAACCCCATAGTGCCTCACCCCGTAAAGTTTCAAAAACACCTCCTCCTGTGAAGAAAGCCCCAGCCCCTCCAAAAACGCAGCAAATTGTTGCTGTCCACACTCAACCCCGCTCTGAGACGCCAGAAGCGCCCAAGCCTCAATTACAACAACCTCCCGCTCGTCCCCAAGCACCGCAGCCCCCTGCGCGACCCACACCCCCTGCACCAGTTGCCACCAAGGCAGTGGAACCTGTGGCGCCCAAACCCCCTACACCTCCCGCAAAACCCGAACCGACACCACCGCGTCCAGCGCCTACTTTAGTCCCTCCGCCCGCCCGCCCCACCAAGAAAGTGGAAAAAGTCGCTGCGGCTCCCCCACCCCGCAAAGAGCTAAAGGAACCCCCCAAAAAAGAAAAGGTGGCGATCGCTCCTGCGAAACCCAGCAGTCAAGATCGCATTGAAATTGTCCAGCGGGCAGTTCCCCCGGCACCCGTCAACCCCCCGGAAATGGCGCCCAAGCCAGCTTTACCAGAGCTACAACCGCCACCCAAACCCGTTGCGCCAGTCCTGCGGGCACCCAATCCACCCAAGCCCGTCACCGAAACCGTTGAGGTACTCGATGACAAGTCCGTTAGCAAAGTCATCAAAGACCGCCACCGTCACAAAGACTTTGATGATGAGGAGAACAAACGGAAATCCTCCCGCGTCGTCAAGTTGCGTGAAGAAGTCATTGACGAAGAGGAAGAACTAGAACTCACCAGCCGTTTGGTCGGGGTACACCAAGTAACCGTTGATGTCAGCCAATCGCTGCAACGGCCACCCAAGCCCAAGGCGCCTCGTCCCGCCCGTCCCGTTACACCAGCGGCGAAAACCGAAAAAAGCAGCGAGAAAAAACAACCCCGGCATCGCGATCGCCGTCACGAAGAGCCAGCCGAAGCACCACCGCCCGATCACATTACGATTGCAGGCCCGATGTCAGTGCAGGAGTTGGCCAGTTTAGTGCGTCGCCCCGAAGCGGAAATCATTAAAATTCTCTTCTTTAAGGGAATTGCCGCCACCATCAACCAAACCCTTGAGGTGGAAACAATTGAACTCGTGGCCAAGGAATTGGGGATTACGGTGGAAACGGCACAGCAGAAAGCCGAGGCCACAAAAGTTACCGAAATGCTGGAGTCGAGCGACCTCGATCACCTGCAACGGCGTCCACCCGTAGTCACGATTATGGGTCACGTGGATCATGGCAAAACCAGCCTTCTCGATGCCATTCGCAATGCCAAAGTGGCTCAAGGGGAAGCAGGCGGCATCACGCAACACATTGGCGCCTACCACGTGGATGTCGAACACAACGGCGAAAAACATCAGGTAGTCTTTCTCGATACCCCCGGTCACGAAGCCTTTACCGCCATGCGGGCACGGGGGGCACGGGTCACCGATATTGCTGTTCTCGTGGTTGCTGCCGATGATGGGGTGCAACCTCAAACCATTGAAGCCATTAGCCACGCCAAAGCAGCTAAAGTGCCGATCATTGTCGCCATTAACAAAATTGACAAAGAGTCTGCCCAACCGGAGCGGGTCAAGCAGGAACTCACTGAATACGGCTTGGTGCCCGAAGAGTGGGGCGGCGACACGATTATGGTGCCTGTCAGTGCCCTGCAACAGCAAAATCTCGATACGCTCCTAGAAATGATCCTGCTGGTGGCTGAGGTGGAGGATCTCTACGCCAATCCCGATCGCCCTGCCAAAGGCACCGTCATTGAAGCCCACTTGGATCGGGCACGGGGACCTGTGGCCACATTGCTGGTACAAAACGGTACCCTGCGGGTCGGCGATATTCTGGTGGCAGGTGCCTGTTTTGGTCGGGTTCGCGCCATGATTGACGATCGCGGGCAGCGTGTCGAGGCAGCAACCCCCTCCTTTGCTGTCGAAGTCTTGGGTCTGGCGGATGTCCCTGCTGCCGGGGATGAATTTGAAGTCCTCAGCGATGAAAAAGCCGCCCGTGCCCTTGCGGAGGAGCGAGCCGCCGCTCAACGCCAATCCCGCCTTGCCCAAGCCGCAGCCGCCCGGCGGGTCTCCCTTACCTCGTTGTCCAGTCAAGCCCGCGAAGGGGAACTCAAAGAACTCAATCTCATTCTCAAAGCCGACGTTCAAGGTTCCGTCGAGGCGATTTTGGCGGCCCTCAACCAACTGCCCCAAGATCAAGTACAGTTGCGAGTCTTGTTGGCTGCCCCCGGCGAAATTACTGAAACCGATGTTGACCTTGCCGCCGCCAGTAGTGCCGTCATCATTGGCTTTAATACCACCCTTGCCTCAGGGGCACGCCAAGCGGCTGAGCAGCACAACGTTGATGTCCGCGAATACAACATCATCTATAAGCTCCTCGATGATATTCAAGGGGCAATGGAGGGGATGCTGGAACCCGAACTGGTCGAGGAAGAACTGGGTCAAGCCGAAGTGCGAGCTATCTTCCCCCTCAGCAAAGGAGCTGTGGCCGGTTGTTATGTCCTCAATGGCAAGCTCGTGCGCAACTGCAAAGTACGGGTGCTGCGCCAGCAAAGTGTCATTCACACAGGCATCTTGAGTTCGCTAAAACGCATGAAGGACGATGTCCGCGAAGTTGCGGCGGGCTACGAATGTGGTGTGCGCTTGGATGATTTTCAACAATGGCAGGAAGGAGATATTATTTACGCCTTCCAAACAGTAACAAAACGTCGTAGTCTTGGCAGCGGTAGCGATAGAAATTAAACTGAGTCAGAGTTGATCAATTGATAACTCTAAATTCAAGATCAACCTGATATGAGGAGAGCGCTATGGGACTGCACCGTCGTACGTTTTTGCGCCGTGTGGCACAGGGGATGGGGGCGATCGCGATCGCCACAGGGAGTAAAACCCTACTCACGGCCTGTGCCGGCAATGTCGATTCGACCTCTAGAACGTCAACTACAGGCACTGTCTCCAGCAAAGGTCTCCTCAATCCCGGTACATTGGCTTGGGGGGCTGAGGCGATTAGTGGTGCTCCCTACGTTTTTTACGACCCAGTTGATCCCAGTAAGTTGATTGGCTTTGAGGTGGAAATTGCCGACGCGATCGCCCAACTGATGGGGGTCAATGCCGTATTCATTGCCACTGCCTACGATCAACTGTCCGCTGCCCTTGCCGCCAATCGCTTTGACATGATTCTTAACGGTTGGGAGATCACCACCGATCGCGATCGCACCCAGCTCTTTTCCCAGCCCTACTATCGCTATGGCCAACAGATCGTTGTCCGAGCCAATGACCCCCGTTTTGAGCAATACACTGCCACGAGTGAAGTCACACTGGCCAATCTGGCTGGCATGACTGTCGGCACTGGCATTGGCTACAAAGCCCAAGAAATTCTTGAAAGGGACAAAAACATTAAAACCCGTGCCTACGATGGCAACCTGCCCTTTGATGATCTCGCCCAAGGGCGGATTGATGCCGTGATGCTAGACTATCCGATTGTTGCGTACTACGTTCTTGGCGCCGGTCCGGGGGGCACAGTGAACAATAGCCTGCGCCCAATTGGTGTCCCGACCTTTTTGAATAACTATGTGATTGCCTTTAATAAGAACAACCCCAAAGGAGAAACCCTCAAAACAGAAGTTGATCAAGCCATCGACATCCTCAAGAAGGACGGCACATTACGCCGCATCTACGAAAAATGGAAAATGTGGAATGATCAACAGACCCAAATTGGGATTGTGTGACATCCTCCCGACGCTGACCCTACGGTTCTCAACCTCACTTCTCGATTGTGGGGCGAGGGATGACTAAATAAAATTGTGAGGATGGTATTAGGGAGCAGGGCAAGCAGGTTAATCCAGCGGCTCATACTTGGATCCTACTCCCTTGTATCCAGTATTAACCCAGTTGATTGAGGGGAGGCTGGCCACGCATTTGCCGTAGGGCATTTAGACACAGGGGACAATCACAGCCAAATAGCGCGATCGCGGTATTACTTTCTTCCTCAGTAAACTCTAGTACAGGAGGGGGCAGCGAGCCATTATCACGGCTAGCTTGCAGTTTCGTTTCCTGAGCGCCTAGGCGAGTACAGACCAGTTGAAACTTCTGGTGGGGATTGGTGACACACTCACTGCTTTCTGGAGGTGGCACGGGAATGGGGGTACTGAGTTGGGCATGGGCAGGTGCAATCAATGGGACCAAGCTCAGGACGGATGCCAAAAAGGTAGGGCTGACTAAAAGAGCGAGACGCAAAGCTGACATAGGGTTTCCTCACAACTTGTTACTTGATTTCGGAAAAGGTCTGTATCGCTAGTCTAACGATGATTGCTTGATTTGGCGCAGCCGCGCAATATTCTGAATGCGAAAGCTCATCTTGCTCTTAGGATTGAGATTGTCGTTGCTGGCAATTTGTCGTAGGGCAGGGGATGCGATCGCCCACAATCAGGGTACGCCACTGTTCTGGTTTTAGGCGGGTTTGTGCCACCCGTTGCAGATCTGCTGCCGTTGCGGCTTTAACGGCTCGCTGATAGCGGAAGATAAAATCCTTGGGCAAATCGTAGTATTCGTAGCGCAGGAGACGATTGAGAATTTGCAGGCGATCGCGAAAATTAAAGACAAAGGAGTTGAGAATACTGTCTTTGGCGTAGTTCAGTTCTGCGGCACTAACGGGTTCCTGTTGCAGTCGCTGGATTTCCTGCCGTAGGGCGCTGAGAAACTTGGCTGTAGTCTGGGTTTGGGTTTGTCCCACCCCATAGAAGACCCCTGGATAGTCAAATTCGGGACTCCAAGCGGCATAAACACTATAGGCCAAGCCTTGGCGCGATCGCACTTCATTGAAAAGACGCCCGCCAAAGCCATTGAGAACCCCATTGAGAACATAGAGGTTAAACACGTCCGGATCTTTGAGCGTCCCCCCCAATTGCCCCGTGTAGATGTAGCTTTGGGAGAGATGGGGGCGATTAATCACCACCGTTGTTGGCGACGTATCAACTGTTACCCTAGGTAAGGGGGGCAAAGGAGGTAAGTTCGGTGGATCTTGCCATGAGCCAAAAATTGCTTCAAGGCGATCGCCCATTTGTGAGGCATCAAAGTCGCCCACCAAGCCCAAAATACAGCGGGAGGGAGCGAGGTACCTGCGGTAAAACTGCTGCACATCCGCCGGTGTGATCTTGGCAAGGGTTTCTAACTCTTGGGTGCGGGCATAGGGACTCTCCGCACCGTAGATCAGCTTGTAAAATTCCCGTTCTGCTTGGGCATTGGGTTGATCATCGCGGCGTTGAATGATCCCCTGTCGGCGCCGAATCGCCAGTTCAAATCGCTCTGGTTCTACTGCTGGCGCTTGGAGCATCTCCGCTAGTTGGCTTAGAACCGCTTCACTGTGTTCCTTGAGGCTGTTGAAATTAATCCGCCCTAAACTTTTGCCGACACCCGATTCAATGGCTGCTGCTCGATCCTCAAGCCATTGGTCAATTTCAGCGGCACGATGAACTTGGGTGCCACCCGTGCGAATCAGGTCGCCACTGACTTCTGCCAAACCCACCTGAGCCGGCGGATCCCAACGACTACCTGCCCGAAAGATTAAGGTGCCTCGCACCAAGGGCCACTCGTGATCCTCTAGGAGATAGACCACCATCCCATTGGCCAACTGACGGCGTTCATAGGCCGGCACTTGAATTTCCGGTAAGGGGGGAAATGTCAGCTCAGTGTAGTGCTTGGGGGTCATGGCTGCTGCCAAAGAGGGTGGGATCAACCATAGCAGGAGAGCCGCTACGAGTCCAAGGCAAAGCGATCGCCCCACTGGACGGCGTCTTTGGAGCCAGACAGCCATCGAGAGAAAAAGAATAAAAATAATCCGATAGGATGAAGCCAACATATAACGGTTTTCCAAATTATGGGATATGTGAGGGGGATATCATCCTCTCCCAGAGCAGCTTTCACAGTTTTAAGTGTGTTCCATCGATGTGAAAAAGACTGCCACCCATGAAAATCACATTACACTGTTAAGAAATGCTTAACTTATTCTAAGTATTGTCAGGATAAAGACTGCACTGCAACCCAGTAAATTTTCTGTAAACAGGATAAAATCTCACGTCCTAGAATAGCAAGTGAGTCTCTTCATCAATACCGGTTTGATTGAGGAGTTTCTAGTGAAAACCGTTTCCTCATGACAATTTGCCGAGGCCATTGATGTGAAGTCTGATCCGCCGAAGAAGTGGCGCCATCTCCTCGTTATTGAGGATCAGGAGGGTCGGCGTACCATTCCCTTGGAAGCCAGTACCTATACAATTGGGCGACATCCTAGCAATACGATTGTTCTTAAGTCGCCAATGGTTTCCCGTCAGCACGCTGTTTTGCTACGGGTTTTGGATCCCAGCAGTGGTAATTTTTTCTTTCGCCTCATTGATGGCGATTTACAAGGGAAGCGCAGTGTCAATGGTCTGACGGTCAATGGCAAGCCCTGTCAATCCCACATTCTTCAGCATAAGGATTTGATCGTCTTTGGCGGTGATGTGCGCGCCCGCTACCACGCGATCGCCAATATTTCTGACTCCGGGTTCAATCGCTACACCCGCGCCCTCGAAGCATCAAGTATCTCAGATCAAGACGTGGCCTCTTGGGGGGGTGCCTTCGTCAGCAGTGAAATGTCTGAGGTGACCGAAATCCAACTGCTGCGGTTGTCCTCCTTTCCAGAGTTAAGTCCCTATCCGATCATTGAACTGGCTCCCAATGGCCAAATTACCTATCTCAACCCAGCGGCCATTCAGGAATTTCCCGATCTTGGGGAACCAGATGTGCAGCATCCGCTGCTATCGCGCCTCAAAAGCTGGTCGTTGCAGGAAAAGCGATTTTCTGTTGAAGAAATCAACGTTGGCGATCGCACCTACGAAGTGACAATCCATCTGCTGCGGGAGAGCCAATTAATTCGCTGCTACATTACCGATATTACTGAACGCAAACGTTCTGAACTCGCCCTGCGCATTAGTGAAGAACGCTATGCTCTGGCGGCTGAGGGCGCCAATGATGGCCTTTGGGATTGGCAGATTAGCGATCGCTCGATGTATTATTCTCCCCGCTGGGAACTGCTGGTTGGCGAAACCCCCGGTACCCTACAACCCACCATCGAGGAATGGTGGCGGCGTGTCCACCCCGATGACCTAGAGCGGCTACGCCAGAGCATGAAGGAGCATCTTCTCGGTACCCGTCCCCATTTTGAGTGTGAGTTTCGGATTAAACACGCCGATGGCAGTTACCGTTGGATGCGATCGCGGGGCAAAGCCCTGCGCAATGAAGAGGGACAGCCCTATCGCATGGCCGGTTCGATGACCGATGTCACAGAGTACCACTTGATTCAGGAGCAAATTCTCCACGATGCCCTCCACGATGCCATGACGGGGCTACCCAACCGGGTGCTCTTTATGGATCGGCTGACGCAAGCCATTACCCGTCGCGTGCGGCGCCCCAACTCCCTCTTTGCGGTGCTGTTTTTAGATGTGGATCGCTTTAAGGTGATCAACGATAGCTTGGGGCACTTAGCTGGGGATCAACTCCTGATTGGCATTGGCCAGCGACTGACGGCCTGTACCCGCGCTGAGGACACGATCGCCCGCCTTGGGGGTGATGAATTTGCCATTCTCTTGGAGGAGTTAACGACTCCCGCCCAAGCGATCGAAGTGGCAGAACGAGTGCTAGTGGCTCTGAGCCGTCCTTTTCTCCTTGAGGGGCATGAAGTCTTTACCAGTGCCAGTATTGGCATTGCCTTCCCCAGCGAGGAAAGCAAAACGGCTGAGGACTTGTTGCGGGATGCGGATACCGCCATGTACCGCGCGAAATCCTTGGGCAAAGCTCGCTATGAAGTCTTTAGCATGACGATGCGTGCCCAGAGCATTGCCCTGATGCAAATGGAAACTGATCTGCGACGGGCGGCAGAGCGCGATGAATTTTTGGTGTACTATCAACCGATTGTTGATCTATCAACGCTCAATATTGTCGGCTTTGAAACGCTGCTGCGCTGGCAACATCCCGAACGGGGAATCGTCTCCCCCGGTGAATTCATGACTGTCGCCGAAGAAACGGGTCTGATCCTACCCATTAGTTGGTGGGTGATGGCAGAAGCCTGTCGGCAAATGCAACGCTGGTCAAAGGTGTTTCCCCGCAGTCGCAGTTTAAGCATTAGTGTCAACCTCAGCGGTCGTCATTTCCAGCAAGCGGATCTGCTGCTCAACTTAAGATCAATTTTGTCAGAAACAGAATTTCCCGCTGAGCGACTGCGCCTTGAGGTGACCGAGGGCATCTTGATTGACAACAAGGAGGTGGCGATCGCCACCCTTGAGGAAATTCGCGCCATGGGCATTGGCCTGTATATGGATGATTTTGGCACGGGCTATTCTTCCCTGAGTTATTTGCACCGTTTTCCCATTGATACACTAAAAATTGATCGCACGTTTATTTCCGCCCTCAATAGTGAGGAATCTTCGGCGACAATTGTGCACACGATTCTCATGCTGGCGCATTCTTTGCGACTAAAGGTGGTGGCGGAGGGCATCGAAACCCGTCAACAATATCGTGTGCTCCAAGCCCTCGGCTGTAACTATGGCCAAGGTTATTTCTTTGCCCGCCCCCTCTCAGCTCAACAGGTGGAACAGTTATTTGCCAGCCAATTGTTGCCGCACCTAATACGCCCCACTACCAAAGAGCACAATGTGCACGGTCTCCACTAGAATTTCCAAATCCAGATTCAAAGACCAGTTATCGATGTAGTAAAGGTCAAGGCGGGCGGCTTCATCAAAATTGCCAATTTGAGAGCGGCCAGAAATTTGCCACAGCCCGGTAATCCCCGGCATCACCTGATGGCGAATATGGTGCCAAGAATGAAAACGGGCAACATCCCGCAGGGGTAGCGGACGCGGCCCCACTAAGCTCATATCTCCCCAAAGGACATTAAACAGTTGCGGCAGTTCATCAATGCTGGTCTTGCGCAGGAAACTGCCGAGGCGCGTGCGGCGAGGGTCGTTTTTTACCTTGAAGAGAATGCCATCGGCGGATTCATTTTGCGCCTCCAACTGCGCTTGGAGTTGCGGGGCATCGGCACGCATGGTGCGAAATTTCCACATCTGAAAGACTTGGCCGTGGAGTCCTACCCGCTCTTGGCGGAAAAAGACAGGCCCTGGGGAGGTGAGTTTGATGGCGATCGCCACCACAATAAAGAGGGGTGCCAGCACCACGATGCCAAAGAGTGCCAAAATCACGTCCAAATAGCGCTTCAGCCGATATTCCCAACCATTGAGATACGTCATATCTACCCGCAGGGTGGGCAAAGCCGCCACAATTTCCGGAGTGCCGCGGCGGTAGAGCATTTCCAAGCTGGAGGGGATCAACCGTAGGGCAATGCCATGTTGGCGTAGTTGCCAATAGAGGGCTGAAGCGAGATGGGCTGGGGGGAGGCCTTCTACAATCACCTCTTGGGCTTGACAGTTGAGAATCTCGGTCACGGTTTCGGGTTCATTGGCCATGGTGGCGATCGCCCTGCCGACAATCTTATAGTTCGAGCGTTGCTCTAGTAGGCGGCTGAGATGCTCCTGTCGCTCCGGGGGCGCCACCAGAAAAGCGCGAATCGGTTGCTGTAGGGTGCAAATTTTGAACGCCAGACTCACGGCTAAGCGCAAGATCACGGCGAAAACCACACTGAGACCCCAAGCACTAAAAAACAGCGAGCGGGGTAAATCTACGGTGGGGTCATAGAAGTAGGCGATCGCCAGCGCCAACAAATAGCCCAAGCTCAGTACCTTGGCAAGGCGCAGATAATTTTTCCAATGGCCGCGCGGGTGATACAGCCCACTCACAGCAATTAAAAACAATAGACCAGTGGCAAAGAGCCAAAAGACACTGGGCAATCCCAGCCAGTACCACGCTGCTAAATCAGGGGGCAACGGCGCATAAAAGCGATTGAGTTGTAAGCCCAACTTCCAAGCCAACACCAACCCCACGAGGTCACTGGTCAATAGCAGCAGGGCAAAGGCCGTTTCTGAGCGTAACCACATCCGACGGCAGCGGGGTGCCCGAATATCGCGGGGAGACGTGTGAGACCGCATCATGGAGCAGCAAAATCACTATCGCTAGGGTTTAGTATTCCGCAGAACCCCAAGGGGCGATCGCCCTGCAATATCTCTTTGCAGACCACAACAAATCCTCGACAATGAGGGTAGCAAGCCCATCCGTTCAGACCCCCTCAACATGTCCAGCGATTTAATTTATCCTTCCACTCTCTTGCTCACCAGCCTCTTGGCCGTCGGATTTGTGTTTTTTATTCGTGCCTCCACCAAAGAACGCATTGAAACCAAAGAATGGCTCATTGCCCAGCCCATTGCCAAACTGGCTCCCCGCCTCAAGCAGTATTTCCAGCAGCGGGGCTACCGCCTGCATACCGTCAGTGCTGATGGCAGTGAAGTGACGTTTCAGGGAAATGTTGCTGCTAGTCCCTTTTTGGCCGCATTGCTTTTTGGCCTTGCCGTCTCCGGTGCCACAGCGATCGCCCTTGTGTTGACCGTCCTCTTTCCCGATCGCGGTATTTTGGCCTTTGGTCTCATTGGTCTAACCCCCATTGCCCCTTGGTTCTATTGGCGAGGTGCCCAGCGGCTCGAAACCGTCAAACTCTCTTTGCAACCCCATGCGATCGGTACCCAAGTCACCCTAGAGGGACACCGCGATGAACTAATGACTTTCGAGGACACGGTGTTGGGAGCTTTGTAGGCTGCCTTCTTGGCTGAGGTGCATAACGAAAAAAAGATCACAGGATAATCTTTTGACGACCTGTGAGGGACTTCGCGATGGCCTACTCGCAAACCACCACCACCACTGATGAGCGTACCTTTGGTCAGCTCCTGCTTGAACTCGACATCCACCTCAGTCCCGAAGAAGTGGATCGTTTAGAGAAAAACTTTCGGGTGTATCTCGCCTGTGAAGGCTACCCCCTCACTAAAGTTCCCCACTGCGCTGTCGAGCGTCAGGTAGATAGTCATGGTCGCTTGATGGCTGAAACGGTCAAGCCCAGTTCCCTAGAGACCAACGCTGCCTTTGAGCGGGCTTGTCAATGTGCTCAGATGTCCCTGAGTCACCTCAGTGCGATGACCGAACGCTTCCTAGGGGATCTCCAAGACTTGGCCACAAGCCACGGTTACCCCAAACGGTTGGGAACTGACCTTGCGCGGGGAATTCTCGCCAACTACTGGCAACAGTGGGGTCGGGAGCGATTTTACCAATGGGTGATTTGGTTGGTGGAAAATTACACCAATGAATCCACGGAAGAAATTCGTGAATTGAGCGAACTCTATGAAACAGCGTTAGAAATTTATGATCAACTGTTTCGGGATTATTGCGGCTTTTCACCGCGTCTAGGGGCGAAATAATGCCCAACTTCGGTGGGGGACTTTGCTAGAATCAGTCAACAGATAGTTTTTCTGTGGTCAGCGGTAGGCTATCGCTCCTAGGTATCTTGCGAGGTCGGGTTTCTATGCACTTAAGTGAACTCACCCATCCCAACCAGTTGCATGGGTTGTCCATTGCCCAATTGAGTCAAATTGCCGCCCAAATCCGCGACAAACATTTGGAAACGGTGGCGGCCACGGGAGGACACCTTGGACCAGGCTTGGGGGTTGTCGAACTCACCCTCGCACTCTACCAAACCCTTGACTTAGATAAAGATCGCGTGATTTGGGATGTGGGGCACCAAGCCTACCCCCACAAAATGTTGACGGGTCGCTACAACAACTTCCATACCCTACGGCAAAAGGGAGGAATTGCTGGCTATCTCAACCTCCGCGAAAGTCCCTTTGATCACTTTGGCGCTGGTCATGCCTCCACGAGTATTTCGGCAGCTTTGGGGATAGCGATCGCCCGCGATCTCAAGGGAGAGAAGTTCAAAGTCGTGGCCATTATTGGTGATGGTGCCCTAACTGGGGGGATGGCGCTAGAAGCGATTAACCACGCCGGCCACTTGCCCCACACCAACCTGATGGTGGTGCTGAACGACAATGAGATGTCCATTTCCCCCAATGTGGGCGCGATTCCCCGCTATCTGAATAAAATCCGCCTCTCGCCGCAGGTGCAATTTATTACTGATAACCTCGAAGAGCAGTTCAAACATATCCCCTTCTTTGGTGAAAACCTAACCCCGGAGATGCAGCGCATCAAGGAGGGCATGAAACGCCTTGCGGTTCCTAAGGTGGGCGCCGTCTTTGAGGAACTGGGCTTTACTTACGTTGGTCCGGTGGATGGCCACAATTTGGAAGAACTCATTACCACATTCCAACATGCCCATACGATTCCCGGTCCTGTCTTGGTTCATGTGGCAACGGTTAAGGGCAAAGGCTACGCGATCGCCGAGAAAGACCAAGTGGGCTACCATGCGCAAAACCCCTTTGATCTCGTCACTGGTAAGGCCAAACCCTCCAGCAAACCCAAGCCCCCCAGCTACTCCAAAGTCTTTGGCGAAACCCTGACTAAACTCGCAGAAAACGATCCGCGCATTGTTGGCATTACAGCGGCGATGGCCACGGGTACAGGGCTAGATATCCTCCAAAAACGGGTGCCCAACCAATACATTGATGTCGGGATTGCCGAGCAGCACGCCGTAACAATGGCCGCCGGCATGGCCACCCAAGGCATGCGCCCCGTAGCGGCGATTTACTCCACCTTCTTGCAGCGCGCCTACGACCAAATTGTTCACGATGTCTGCATCCAAAAGCTACCCGTCTTCTTCTGCATGGATCGGGCGGGGATTGTCGGTGCTGATGGCCCGACCCACCAAGGGATGTACGACATTGCCTATTTGCGCTGCCTACCCAATATGGTGCTGATGGCACCCAAGGATGAAGCGGAATTGCAACGCATGATTGTAACGGGCATCAACTACACCGATGGCCCGATCGCCCTACGCTATCCCCGGGGCAATGGCTATGGTGTCGCCCTCATGGAGGAAGGCTGGGAACCCCTCGAAATCGGCAAAGGGGAACTCCTGCGCCCCGGTGAAGATATTCTCTTGGTGGCCTACGGCTCAATGGTCTATCCGGCGATGCAAGTGGCAGAAATCCTCAAGGAACACGGCATGAGTGCCGCAGTGATCAATGCCCGCTTTGCCAAACCGCTAGATACTGAGTTGATTCTGCCTTTGGCGAAACAAATTGGCCGCGTGGTCACCTTAGAAGAAGGCTGCCTGATGGGGGGCTTTGGCTCGGCGGTACTCGAGGCACTCCAAGAGGCGGATATTCTGCTGCCTGTGTTGCGTTTGGGGGTACCGGATATCTTGGTTGAGCACGCTAGTCCTGAGGAATCAAAAGCTGACTTAGGACTCACACCCCCACAAATGGCTAAAACGATCATGCAAAAGTTTGGGGTTGCTCAACCAAGGGTGGTCACTGCCTCCTAGGGATGCGCTAGAACAATCACGGCATTCTGACCACCAAAGCCGTAGCTACAGCAGAGAATGTGGCCTAAAGGGGCAGTGCGGCTGTGTTGGACAATGTCGAGGTCAAAGTCGGGAGTCTCACAGCCAACACAGGGGGGAATCTCCTGTGCCCGTAATGACAGACAGGAAAGAGCGATCGCGATCGCGCCAGCAGCACCTAGGGTATGCCCAAGGGCACCTTTGTGACTGGTGACCGCAACCCCTTGACCAAAAAGGGTTTGAATCCAAGTGGCTTCAGCGGCATCGTTACGCCGTGTGCCCGTACCGTGACTATGGATACAGTCGATCTGGTGCGGTGTTAGCCCCGCCTGAGCCAAGGCCTTTTGAATGGCTAGGAGAGCACCGGTTTGCTGGACACTGGGGGCAGCCATATGCTCGGCATCGGCACTGAGACCTACCCCAGCAATTCGCGCATAGGGTGTAACAGCCCGCGATCGCGCCCGTGCCTCGGATTCTAGGACGACAATGGCACCACCGGCTGCTAAGCCAAATCCCTGCCGCTGGCGATCAAAGGGAGCCGCCCGCGCCTGAGCCAACACCCCTAACTGGCGGAACCCGGCCAAGGTTAAGGGCGAGACGGCGGACTCGACCCCTCCCGCCAACACCAGATCACAATAACCCTGCTCAATCAACAGTGCCCCTTGGGCGATCGCCCACAGTCCCGTCGCGCAGGCCGCTGTGGGGTTGAGAACTATCCCTTGGGTGCCGGCAATTTGTGCCACTTGCTGGGATACAGTGGCGGGTAAGGTTTGTAACCATGTTTGTCGCGAAAGAGAAGGCTGCCGTAACCATGTTTCCCACTGTGCTTGAAAGCCACGGCTTGACCCGACCACTACCCCAGCACTGTCTAGAGGAGGGGTTAATTTTGCATCGTTGAGCGCTTGAGTCGTTGTCGTTGCAATAATTTTCTCGACTGGCAAGGTCGTTGCTCCCACCAGTCCGTCAGGCGTGGCGATGAGTGCCGTTTTCCCCTGACAGTAGCGCTGCCACGTGGCGATCGCGCTCTCCCCCAGAGCTGTCCACAGCCCAATACCGGTAATAACAACATTCACTGCACGATTTTATTCAAGATTTGTTCAGGATATGATCGACATCATCAAGCGTGACGTGAGGACAGCGGGCTTGGAAACGGCAACAGAGTACTGTGTGGTGATGGTTACCACTGCTACGGAAACTGAAGCACTCTCTTTAGCCAATCAACTCGTGGCTGAGCACCTCGCTGCCTGTGTGCAAATTCTGCCTATTCAATCAATATACCGCTGGCAAGGAACCGTACATCGCGATCCCGAATGGCAACTGCTCATTAAAACCCGCACTGCCCTGTTTGAGCAAGTGCGCGATCGCCTGCTGGCATTACACAGTTATGAAGTTCCAGAAATCATTGCCCTACCCATTATTGCCGGTTCTCCTGCTTACTTGAGTTGGGTCAAAGAACAAACTCAAAAAATCTCTAGAGGTTAAGAATGCCTGAACCCAAGATCAAAAGCTTATATTACATTACCCATGTGAACAACCTCTCCTCTATATTCCAACACAGAATTCTTGCACATGAGCAAGTCGTAGAACGCGGTCTTTCCCCGACACCTATCTATAACGCAGACATCGTTGTGCGTCGGCAACACCGCCTCGCACCAAATGGTCAGAGTCTATGGCAATATGCCAACCTCTATTTTCAACCCCGAAATCCCATGCTTTATAAAGTATTAAGTGAAATCAATAAAAACAATGTTGTCATTTTAGGAATTAAACCCCGTGTCCTAGATATCAAAGGAACCTTCATTGCTTTAGGGAATGCAGCCCACTCCGTTACTGAAATCCGCGATGCTAAAACTGGACTACAAATCATCCATCGCGATTATTGGAGCATTCTCAATAATGACTGGTGGAAAACTGAAGATGGTACAAAGCGAAAAATTATGGCGGAATGCTTGGTTCCAAAAGTGGTTCCCCCCACTGAGATTCATTCTATCTATGTTGCAAGTCAGGAGATGGCAGAGCGCCTTCGACAACAGTTCAGTTCTGTTGAAGTCATAGTTGAACCCCACATGTTTTTCCAACCCCGACGACGTGCTGCAATTACGAGTCATCTATCTTGGGTGGATGGAGATATGTTCTTCTCCCAAATGCAAACCTTAACAATCAGTGTCAATACCGTCGGTGTAATGGGTAAGGGATTAGCCTCACGGGCAAAATATCAATTTCCGGATATGTACGTCGTCTATCAAGATGTCTGCAAGAAAAAGCAACTTACAATGGGGAAACCATATTTGTATAAACGTGAAGCTTCTCTAGACAGCGATCTAGCGGATGAACCTTTGAGCTTACCCAACTTGAATGCCAATAAATGGTTTTTACTCTTTCCGACTAAAACTCACTGGAAACAATCGTCTGACATTACAGGAATTGAGCG
The DNA here is from genome assembly GCF_031583515.1 of Thermosynechococcus sp. QS41. Classification (NCBI taxonomy): domain Bacteria; kingdom Bacillati; phylum Cyanobacteriota; class Cyanophyceae; order Acaryochloridales; family Thermosynechococcaceae; genus Thermosynechococcus; species Thermosynechococcus sp. QS41. The sequence continues at coordinate 375,946 of NZ_CP134181.1, read as the reverse complement.
AGGTTTGCAATGGTTAGTGGATAGCTATCAAGCAGAAGGCATTCAATCTCTTGCTGTTCCCGCCCTTGGCTGTGGCTTGGGGGGTCTAGACTGGCGGGAAATAGGACCACTGATGTGTCGTTATCTTTCACAAATACAGATTCAAGTGGCTATTTACTTGCCCCAAGAACAAGAGGTACCAGCAGAGTTTTTAACTAGGGATTTTTTACTAGCCGCCTAAGGTGGCCGTTTTTTCCCCAACTGCCTAGCACGGTCTAGACATGCCCCCATCGCAAACTTAAGATAGAAAAATGGTTTCCCTTGCCCGCAAAAATCTCTTAGAAGACTTTAGCCGCTTTCTCGTGGCTCAACTAGGCATCACGTTTGCCGTCAGTCTGGTCACAGTTCAAACTGGACTCCTTGAGGGCTTTGGGCGATCGGCCACACTCTTGGTGAACAAAAGTCAAGCGGATTTCTGGATTGCCTCCAGTGAGTTGCGCTATTTTGGCTTAACGTTGCCTATTGAGTATCAAGTTGTCCTCGATGCCCAGGCAGTTGCAGGGGTTGCAGCCGCAGAACCTCTGTTGATCCAGTCAGCGATGTGGCGCCGTTCAGAGACAGAGGCGATCGATCCAGTGCAGGTGGTGGGTATTGAACCGACAGGCACCTTGCTGCCCTTGACGACAGTTGCTGGTGCAACCCTGACGGAGCTAGAAGAACCCTACAGTGTCATCGTGGATCGCATTGACCTCAATGCCCTTTCCCTTACGGCTCTAGGGGAGCAAGGTCGCGTGAATAACTACCCAGCGACGGTCATTGGCTGGACGCGCGGTGTCAAATCCATTGTCTCTAGCCCCTATGTCTTTACTTCGCTGGAAACTGCGAACCTTTACTTAAACTTCCCTCGGTTTGATACCAGTGAGCCGGTACCCGAATTTCTGCCGTTGGTGTCCCCCAGTACCCGCATCACCTATGTCATGGTGAAAGCCAAGTCGGGGGAGGATTTAGCAAAGGTGCAGGAACGCTTACGGGCAGCCTTTCCCAACTATCAAGTGCTCAGTCGTGCTGCCCTGACTGAAATGACGCGGCGCTATTGGCTAGCCAGTACCAGTGTGGGGTTTATCTTAGGACTGGGGGCAGGGGTTGGCGTGGTTGTAGGGGTGGTCATTGTCAGTCAAATTCTCTATTCTTCGGTGAGCGATCGCCTACAGGAGTATGGCACCCTCAAAGCAATGGGGGCTTCTGACGGGTACTTGTATCGCATTATTATTGAGCAAGCCCTGTGGATGGCCGTACTGGGTTATCTGCCCGGTTTAGGCCTGTGCTGGGGACTGGGGATGTGGACCATGCAAGCCCGTGCCATCCAAATTATCATGACTCCCCAACTTGCCCTCGCCGTTTTTAGTGCCACCGTCGCCATGTGTGTCAGTGCTTCCCTATTGGCGATTCAAAAAGTGATGCGCCTTGATCCCGCCCAAGTTTTTCGAGCTTGAATCATGCCCCGCCCTACCCTCCCTTGGTCAACCTGTCCGCCTCAAGGAGAACCTGTCCTCAGTGGTTGGGAACAGGCGTTGAGTGAAGTGCCCCGTTGCCCCCCCTTGCCCCCCCAAATGCTCCCCTCTATTCGCGCCGCCTTTGCCTGTGCCCTCCATATGCACCAGCCGACCATTCCAGCGGGGGAGGGCGGCAGCCTCATCAGTCACTTGCAGTATATGCTGATGCATCCCCACGAGGGGGACAATCACAACGCGACCCAATTTCTCTGGTGTTATCGGCGCATGGGGGACTGGATTCCCCAGTTGGTGGCTGAGGACTGTCAACCGCGGATTATGCTCGATTACTCCGGCAACCTCCTCTGGGGGCTGGAGCAGATGGGACAGGAGGAGGTACTGGACGCCCTGCGGCGGATTACTGTGGATGCCTATGCTCCCTACGTGGAATGGCTGGGCACCTGCTGGGGACATGCGGTGATTCCCTCCACTCCAATCGCTGACATTGAGTTGCATATTCGGGCTTGGCAGCATCAATTTGTAGCCCTCTTTGGCGTTGAAGCGCTGCAAAGGGTACAGGGCTTTTCACTGCCAGAAATGCATTTGCCCAACCATCCGGATACGCTCTTTACCTTGGTGACCTGCCTCAAACGCTGTGGATATAGTTGGTTGCTGGTACAGGAGCACAGTGTTGAACAGTTGGATGGGTCGCCGCTACCCTACGCTGCCAAGTATGTACCGAATGTCCTTGTGGCGCGCAACTCCCAAGGAGAGGTGGCGGAAATAACGGTGCTGATTAAAACCCAAGGCTCGGATACGAAACTTGTGGCGCAAATGCAGCCTTATCACGAAGCTAAGCATCTGGCCACTCACTGGCAGGCTCCCCTCGGTCCCCCCTGTGTGAGTCAAATTGCCGATGGTGAAAACGGTGGTGTGATGATGAATGAATATCCCCGCGATTTTATGCCGGTGTGGCATGAGATAAAAGCGAATCCGCAGGCAGGGGTGGTGGGTCTCAATGGCAGTGAGTACCTTGCCCTCTTGGCGGCTCAGGGGGTGACTAGCGATCGCTTTCCTCGCTGTCAAGCGGTACACCAACATCTACTCTGGCAGACCTTAGGGGATAGCCCGATAACGCCAGAAAGGGTTGCGGCAGCGATCGCCCACCTTGAACAAACCAATCCCCACTTCTCCATGGAGGGTGCCTCTTGGACGAATCACCTCAGTTGGGTCAAGGGCTATGAGACCGTTCTGCAACCGATGGAACGCCTGAGTGCCGAGTTTCACCGCATCTATGATCCTTTGGTGGCGGCTGACCCGCAAGTGACCCAAAGCCCTGCCTACCGCGAAGCGCTCCTCTATGTGCTGACATCGCAAACCAGTTGTTTTCGCTACTGGGGCAGTGGCCGCTGGACAGACTATGCAAAAACGATTTGCGATCGCGGGATGGCACTGTTGCAAGAAACCAGCGTTTGAGAGGGAGTTTTCCAAGAATTCGTAAAATAAGTTATGGCATGGCAGAACTGGTGCATACCTCCTTTAGGAGCGATTGTGGCGGGTTCCCTCGCCGTCACCCTTACCCGTGAACCGCTTCCTGTGGTGGCGGTCAGTTCTGCGGGGGCATTGGTGGGCACTTGGGTGCAAGATCGTCAACGTCATTCCCTAACCCCCCAGATCGAAGACCTCCTCCAACGTTTAGAGGAAAGACTGCAACACCTTGAAACCCGCACTTCTGGGAATGGCCAGCGGCGTACCGCTATTTTCTACGACATTGAAAACCTGATCAAAGGCTACAACATCAAAGCCGCAGATGTGGCCAAAATTTCCCTCGCTGCCATCCAAGCCCATATTCGCCAAGCCTACCCCATCGAGCGGGTGCTGCTGCAACGTGCCTATGCCAACTGGAGTGATGCTCGCCTTGGGTCACTGCGCCGGGAAATGCACCAATTGGGCATTGAGCCTGTACAGGTCTTTGGTTTTTCCTACGAAAATCGCAAAAATGCTGCTGATATTCAATTGGCGATTGATGTGGTGGATTTGATTTTTCAAGATGACCGCTTTGATACGTTTGTGATTGTCTCCGGCGATGGTGGCTTTGGCTCCCTTGCCAAGAAGTTACGGCAGTACGGCAAAACAGTCATTGGCTGCGCCTACGAAGATGCGGCTGGCAAGAGTTTTCAGGCCATTTGTGATGCCTTTGTCCACATCCCTGATCCAACCGTAAAACCCCGCCCACCTGTCGCCAGTCCCGCTCCCCCCATTGAAGCGCCGCCGCCCAGCATCCCACCCTCCGCCATTCCCTTAGATCCTGATAATCGTCGTTTGTGTGCGGACTTGAGTGTCAGTTTGGCTCGCCATGCCGAGGGAGCGATCGCCAAAACGCGGCAGATTCTCGATTGGTACCGCCGTGATTCGGAGTGTGGCAAGCTCCTGCGGGAGGAAGGGCTACCCATTAGTAAAGTTCAAGGGGCGGTACAAGCCCTGCTGCCCAACTTTGACATTTTGCAGTTGGGGATGGTCAAGTTCTCGGAATACTTGCGCTACGTCTGTAAAAACACGATCTTCTGCGTCTTTCATCGGCAGGGCAGTGCCAATCAACTGCGTCTTGGCCTACGGGAGCATCTTCCCCCCAGTGCTGTGGTGATGGCCAATTTTGAAAAGCGTCCCCTCCATAGTCTGGCAACCTATCGCGCTTTGCTCAGTCACGAACGGGTGGCGATCGCCCAACCCCCAGCCTTAGCCTATGTTTTAGCGTGGCTCCTTGACCATCGCGATTGCGCTGCCACCCTAGAAGAACTGGCCGCCATGATTGAGCAAACCGCCCCAGCGGAGATTGGTCGCAGTCAAATTGAAATTGCCTTGAATAACTGCCAAGCGGCCAATATTCTTGTGCCAGCTCCCCACAGTGGCGATCGCTATTTCGTTGCTGCGAAAATCACAACCCTTCCCGCAAGCTATGCAGCACTGGCGCAGTGGCTAGATCAGACCCTTCGGGTGTTTTTTGAACGGGTAGGGGCGCATCCGAAACCAGAACTGTTGCGGGCACTCATTGAGCCATCTGTTTCTGTACCCAAGTAAGCGATCGCCATGGAGTCTCCTTGGTTAGTGTGGCTAGAGACCTGTGAGAGCACGAATACCTGGGCATTGCACCATGCCGATCAACTCTATGGCGGTCAAGTCATCTACACTCAGGCACAAACACGGGGGCGAGGTCAGTACAACCGTACTTGGCAGTCCCCAAAGGGGGTGTTGACAGCCTCCTTTATCCTGCCGCAGTCGGCGGCGATCGTTGCGCCCAGTGTCCAAGCCGGGATAGCCGTGATGCGGGCGTTGAGTGGGCTGCGACCAACGGTGGAACGCCATCTGCAATTGAAGTGGCCGAATGATGTGATGGCTCAGGGCAAGAAACTGGCGGGAATTCTCTGTGAACGCCGTTCCCCCTGGCTGGTGGTGGGGGTGGGACTGAACCGCTGTGTTGACGTTGAAGCAATGGGTCTTCCCCAGGCCATTAGCCTCCACACGCTGCTTCATTCTCCCCAAGCGGTGCCTACGGATCTGGAACTGCTAGCGGCGATTCGCGCTGAGCTTCTGTGGTGTTGGCAACAGTCCCAGGGGGTTCAGATCACGGCGCAGCGGGATTTTTTGCGGGGGCGATCGCTCACTCTTGTCCAAGGAGAACAAAGGTGGCAGGGCATCGGTGTGGGCATTAGCGATCGCGGGACGTTGCAAGTACGTCTGAACAATGGGGAGTTGCGAGAATTTAGCAGTGGCCATGTGATCTACAACGCTTAGAATTGATTGCGGAAGTGGGCAGCCCGTCTGCGAAAATTGTCCTTGGTACTACAAGCATCTGAGGTGTGCATGAAGGGTTGGCAGGTCTGTTGGCAACGGGCGATCGCTTTGGTTCTCAGCATCGTTCTCCTGTGGTCAGTGGGGGACATCGCCGCGGCAAAAGCCAGTGGCTCGCTGGCAGAGGTGGCGGCTCCTGTGGCCATTGAGGATATGAAGGATTGGTTCGATCGCTATGAACCGCGGCTGAAAATTCTCACCCCCGAAGCCAACCAAACCCTCCAAAGCCGCAACGTCACCGTCAAGCTAAGTGTCCAAGGGCTACGCCTGTTTCAAGATCAGCGCACAGGGTTAGGCCCCCATGTGGAGGTGGTGCTCGATGATCTGCCCAGCCGCAGTGTCTATGACCTGAACACCCCCATTGAATTTACGAACCTTGAGCCGGGAACGCACCTTCTCCGTGCTTTTGTTGTGTACCCTTGGGGTGAAAGTCTGAAAAATCCCCTTGCCTATGCTCAAACGGCCTTTCATCTCTATACTGCAGATGAGGACACTCGATCTGCTAGTCTTCCCCTGATCACCTACAATCAGCCCAGCGGCACCTATGGCGCTGAACCAGTGCTCCTTGATTTTTATCTCAGCAACCTGCCGTTGGATCAACAATTAAACAATGAGAAAGTCTGGCAGGTGCGCTGCACGATCAATGGTCAATCCTTCACGGTCGATCGCTGGCAGGCCTACTATCTCACTGGACTCCAGCCGGGGGATAACTGGGTACGGCTCGAACTTCTGGATGGCAATGGTCAGCGTATTCCCTCTCCCTACAATCCCATTACCCGCCTCGTGACCTATCAACCCAATGGCAAGGATGTCCTCTCGCGCCTGCTGCGGGGAGAACTGGCCGCCAAAAATCTTCAAAGTAGCCTCAGTCCGGATCTCCCCAGCAACCTCCCTCCTGAACCGACCCCAGAGCCAACACCTGTCGTTGAGGAATCCGCCGCTCCCTCCGAGCCGACCCCAGAGCCAACAGCTGTTGTTGAAGAATCTGCCGCTCAGACCCCCGTTGCTGAGGAACCTACACCAACGTCGGCAGTAGAGGCACCAACACGCACCGTTGAACCTGTAGAGGAAACGCCCGTTGCACCAGAGCCAACCCCAGAACCCACCGTCAAAGCAGCTGAAGAGACACCGCCCCCCACGCCGCAAAAGCCCTTCTGGCAGCGCCTGAATCCCTTCAAGAAAGCAGAAAGCCCGACTCGTTCTGTTCTCGTTAGCCCGCGAGTTCCATCCAAGCCGTCCCCACCTTTGGAGCAACCGACTCTAGAGACCACTGCACCTGAGGTCACTGAACAGGAAACTCCTCCCACTCCAGAGGATTTGCCACAATTAGAAGAACCGACGCCCCCTCAGGAGTAGAGTAAAACCATGCAAGGAACCTCACTGGCCACAGTACGTCTTCAACCCTCATTTGCTGTTCCTCTGGGAGTTCTGCTGTTAAGTCTGCCCCTGTGGTGGCTGCGCTGGTGGCTGGGCTTGCCCATCTCCCTGTTTGCGCTATTCTTGGCTGTGCAGGCGGCTACCCTGCGACTAGAATTTACGGCAACAGCACTAGATGTCTATCGCGGCAGCCGACAAATTCGCCACTTTCCCTATCAGCAATGGCAGCATTGGGAGGTCTTTTGGCCAGCCTTTCCCGTGCTCTTTTATTTTCGGGAGGTCAAGAATATCCACTTTCTGCCGATTCTGTTTGACGCCAAAACTTTAGTACAATGCCTCCAAGAACGCTGCCCACGCACAGCCTTTATTTCCACGGTTCGCAATGACGGATGACCCTACGGTGACTGATGCCTCTGAACCTACTCCAGAGGAACTAACTGCCCTCAAAGCTCAACGGGATGCCCTCAAAGCTGAAATTCAAGCCCTTGATGCTGAGTTTCATCGTCTTGTGCACGATCGCCTCAAGTCCCTTGAAGAGCGGCAACAAAGTCTGCAACTCACCATTGAGCAACTAGAACGGCGCAAGGAACGCATCGAACAGGAGCTCCGCCGCAACTTTGTGGGTGCCTCCCAAGAACTCGCGATTCGAGTGCAGGGGTTCAAGGAATTTCTCGTCAAGAGCATGCAGGAGTTGGCAGCCACCGTTGAGGAAATGGAATTGCTGCCCCCGACGCCCGCTGTCGTGGAAACTGCCTCTGCTCCAGCAGCAACAGCGACAACGCCGCCCAAGTTAGTTCTTGATGAGGGATTTCAGGAGGAAGCGGATCGGATTCGCCGTTTGCTAGAGCAATATCGGAGTAGCCCCAACTACTATGGCCCTCCTTGGCAGTTGCGACGTACGTTTGAGCAAGTTCATGCTGAGCGGGTAGAAAGTTGGTTCTTTGATCTCGGGGGACGGGGTGCCCTGCGATCGCTCCCCAGTCGGTTGCAAAATATCCTTGTTGCCTCGGCAATCATCTCGATTCTACGGGACTTCTATGGCGATATGTTGCGGGTTTTGGTTTTGGCTGATTCCCCTGAGCGACTGGGGGACTGGCGACGGGGATTGCAGGACTGCTTAGGGATTAGCCGTCAAGATTTTGGCCCTGATCAGGGGGTGGCGCTCTTTGAATCTGCGGATGCCTTGGCCTTTCGTGCCGATCGCCTCGAGCAGGAGGACTACATCCCTCTGATTCTTATTGATGATTCCCAACCCCAAGTCAGCCTTTCACTACTGCAATATCCCTTGCTCTTGGGCTTTGCCCCTGAACCCCAGTTGCGTCCTAGCCGTAGTTCTGATTTCTTTGAGTAGGGAGGCTCCTGTGACCACTGCACTCATCCTTGGACTGCTGGCGCTCGCTAGCTACCTGCTCGGCTCAATTCCCACGGGCTACCTCTTGGCCAAAGCGCTGCGGGGGATTGATATTCGTGAGCATGGCTCTGGCTCAACGGGGGCGACCAATGTGCTGCGGGTAGTGGGCAAAGGCCCCGGACTGGTGACGTTTTTAGTCGATGTGGCCAAGGGACTAGGGGCAGTTCTTTTGGCGCGATGGGTTCTGGGGCAATCTTGGAGTACGGTACCGACCACTTGGTTGGAATTTGTCCTGCTGGCGATCGCCTTCATTGCAGTTTTGGCTCACAGTAAGCCGATTTGGTTGGGCTGGCGCGGCGGCAAATCCGTTGCCACTGGTTTAGGGGTGCTCCTTGCCCTCAATGCCCCCACTGCCTTAGCCACCTTTGCGGTGTTTCTGTCGGTCTTGGCGGCCAGCCGCATTGTCTCCCTGAGTTCAATCACTGCTGCTATCTCCTTGCCCTTCTGGTTTTGGTTCTTTACGCAGTCGTGGCCGTTTGTCGGTTTTAGTGTGATTGCAGGTGCTTTTGTGATTTGGCGACACCAGAGTAATATCCAACGCCTCCTTGCAGGGACAGAGCCACGGTTGGGCGCCTCGGAAGGATAGACCTCTTAGAAGGTGACTTTTGGACGGGTTCGGCGTTCCTTAATGCCCCCCAGATTTGAGAAAAGGGTTGTATTTGTACATTTGGAAGGCCTCTGAGGTTGCTACCATGAGTGGATACCAGTTTTGGTGGGGAGATTTGTGATGGAAACACTGCGGGGGCGTGATTTGCTGAGCATCGCCGACCTCTCACGGGCAGAGGCAGAATATCTGCTGGATTTAGCAGCACAGATGAAAATCGGCAAGGTGGCTCCCCAGTGTCCTAAGGTCTTGGGGCTGCTGTTTCAGAAGGCTTCGACCCGTACCCGTGTCAGCTTTACGGTGGCGATGTATCAACTGGGCGGCCAAGTCATTGACCTGAATCCCCAATCCATGCAGGTGGGGCGTGGTGAACCGTTGCCCGATACAGCACGGGTATTGGATCGCTATTTGGATGCGGTGGCGATTCGCACCTATGGTCAGGCAGAACTGCAACTGTTTGCTGACTATGCACGGATACCCGTGATTAATGCCCTCACTGATCGCGAGCATCCCTGTCAGATTTTGGCGGATCTGCTGACGCTACGGGAATCCTTTGGCACATTGGCGGGACTGACCCTCTGCTACATTGGCGATGGCAATAATGTGGCGCATTCCTTACTACTGGGCTGTGCCCTCTTGGGGGTGAATATTCGGGTGGCTTCGCCACCGCCGTTTGCCCCTTTGCCCGATATTGTGACGCAAGCCAAGGCATTGAGTGGCGGTAAGAGTGAAGTGACCGTTCTCACGGATCCGCAGGCCGCGGCTAAGGGTGCCCATGCGCTTTACACGGATGTCTGGGCGAGTATGGGACAGGAAGCAGAAGCGGGCGATCGCCAGCCCATTTTTCAGCCCTACCAAATTAATGATCAACTGCTAGCCCTTGCGGATCCACGGGCGATCGTTCTTCACTGTCTGCCGGCTCACCGTGGGGAGGAAATTACCGCCAGTGTCCTTGAAGGGCCGCAGTCTCGCGTTTGGGAGCAGGCGGAAAATCGTCTCCATGCGCAGAAAGCTTTGCTAGCCAGTTTGTTGGGATAGGGCATGCATGAATAGCCTCTCGGATCGGCTGTTGCTGGTGGGGGCAATTATTTGTGGGGGGTTTCTGCTGCTGGCGGTTCTTGCTCCCCTTGCTCAGGCTCTTGGTTGGATTGCCAATCCCCAAGAATTTCTTGACTTTCCGATTCACGCGCCGCCTTCGCCGCAGCACTGGTTTGGCACGAATCGCTTGGGCTATGATGTCTTTTCCCGCACGATTTTTGGTGCCCAAGCAGCCTTGCAGGTGGTCTTGGTGGCAACGCTGTTGAGCTTGGTGGTGGGGGTGCCCTTGGGATTATTGAGTGGCTACCGCGGGGGCTGGCTCGATCGCGGGTTGCTCTTTTTGATGGATACGATTTACACGTTGCCGGGGCTACTCCTAGCGGTGACGGTGGCCTTTGTGGTCGGCAAGGGGGTGCTTAATGCCGCGATCGCCCTTAGTGTCGCCTATATTCCCCAGTACTATCGCGTTGTGCGCAACCACACGGTGAGCCTAAAAAATGAGGTCTTTATCGAAGCTGCCCGCGCCCTTGGTGCCTCGACCCCCCGCATTCTACAGCGGTATCTTTTGGTGAATGTGCTTCCCAGTATCCCCGTGCTCTTTACCCTCAATGCTGCCGATGCCATCCTGACCTTGGCAGGGCTGGGGTTCTTGGGCTTAGGGTTGCCGCCGCAGGTACCCGAATGGGGGCAGGATCTACGACAGGCCTTGGATGGGTTGTCGGTGGGCATCTGGTGGACGACGCTCTTTCCGGGTCTAGCCATGACATTGCTGGTCGTGGGTCTGTCGCTCCTTGGTGAGGGCTTGGGAGAACGTCTTGATCCCCGACAGTTGAGTTAACCAACAGTGCCTAATCATGCCTGCTCATGTCTTGGTGACCGGTCCGAGTCGCAGTGGCAAGAGTGAATGGGCAGAAGCCGTTGCCGCCCAAAGCGAGCAACCGGTGATTTATATTGCGACGGCGATCGCCCCCCCAGAGGATACAGAATGGTTGCAGCGGATTGAACAGCACCGTGCTCGCCGCCCCGCTGAGTGGCAATTGCGGGAGTGCCCCCTCGAACTAGCTGCCCTGCTGCGTGACCTGCCGCCTGATCATTGCGCCCTTGTGGATTCCTTGGGAACATGGGTGGCCAATTGCCTAGATCAATCTCAAGATCAATGGCAAGCAACCGTTACTGAATTCCTAGCGAGTGTGCAAGGGTGTGCCGCTCAACTCATTTTTGTTGCTGAAGAGGTGGGCTGGGGAGTTGTTCCTGCCTATGCCAGTGGTCGCTGTTTTCGCGATCGCCTTGGCGAACTGTGTCAGCAATTGAGTCCGTTGATGGCGGAAGTGTATCTTGTCACAACTGGCTTTGCACTACCGCTCCACCAATGGGGTATCTGTCTCAGACATCTTAGGGATAAATTGGACTCGCAAAGATAGCCCTCAGGGGGATTCCTCAGTGGTCATGGGGGCAAGGGCAGCCACAATGGCATCGGTGACACGACGTACAGGATAAATCTCTAGCCCTGCGATCGCACAGGCTTGGTTTTCGGGAATAATGGCACGGCGAAATCCCAACTTCAGCGCCTCCCGCAGCCGTAATTCTAACTGGGAAACCGCTCGCACCTGTCCCCCTAAGCCCACTTCGCCAATGATCACCGTTTGGGGGTGCACCCAGCGATCGCGAAAACTAGCTACAACAGCCACTGCCACCCCCAGATCAGCAGCGGGTTCCGCCACATTCAGCCCGCCAGCGGACGCCACATAGGCATCTAGCTTCGAGAGGGGCACCCCTAGGCGTTTTTCTAGGACGGCGAGAATTTGCAAAAAGCGATTGTACTCAATGCCCGTGGCCGTGCGGCGTGGAGAGGGATAACTGGTGGGGCTAACTAAACTTTGCAACTCAACCACAAGCGGACGGGTGCCTTCACAGGCCACAATGGTGGCGGTACCGGGGGTTGGCTCGCGATCGCCCAAAAACAGCGCCGAAGGATTTGTGACCTCGGCTAAGCCCTGCGCGCCCATTTCAAAAACGCCAATTTCTTGACTAGCCCCAAAGCGGTTTTTGACAGCGCGTACGAGGCGGTGACTGGCAAAGCGATCGCCCTCAAAGTAGAGCACGGTATCCACCAAATGTTCCAGCACCTTCGGACCGGCGATCGCCCCCTCCTTTGTAACATGCCCCACAATAAAGAGACTCATCTGCTCCCGCTTGGCTAAGCGCATCAAGGCGGCTGTGCCCTCACGAACCTGAGAGACCGAGCCGGGGGCAGCCGTCAATTGGGGCAGATACACCGCTTGGATGCTATCAATAATCGCCAGATGGGGTTGCAGATGGGTCAGCTCCTGCAGGATGACCTCTAAATCCGTCTCGGCCAAGAGATAAAGGGAAGGGGAGGCGGCAATGCCCAGTCGTTGCGATCGCAATTTCACCTGCTGCGCCGATTCCTCAGCACAGACATAGAGCACCCGCTGCTGTTGCCCTAAGGTGGCTGCCATCTGCAACAAAAGCGTGGACTTGCCAATTCCCGGTTCGCCGGCCACCAACACGAGGGAGCCAACCACAATCCCCCCTCCCAAAACCCGATCCAACTCGGCAAATCCAGAGGCAGAACGGCTCTGTGTCTGTTCGCTAATCTCTCCTAGGGCCTTGGCACTGCGGGGGTGGGGAGTGGTCGATTTTCGGGGGGTTGTGGGTCGAGCAGCGGTCTCTACAGGGCTAACCACCTGCTCATCAAGGGTATTCCACTGACCACAGTTGGGACAGCGACCAAAGTATTGCACAGACTCGGCACCACACTCGCGGCAGATATACAGTACCTTGGCCTTGGGCATCCCTTGCCGAGTTCAATCCTATTGCACACCCAAAAGTTCAACGTCAAAAATCAGCGTCGCATTGGGAGGAATGACCCCGCCGGCACCGCGTGCACCATAGCCTAGGTTCGGGGGAATAATCAGCCGCCGCTGCCCCCCGACGTGCATTGAGCCAACTCCTTCATCCCAGCCTTTGATGACTTGACCGACACCAATTTGAAATTGGAAGGGCTGACCGCGATCGCGGGAGCTATCAAAAATGCGGCCATCGGTGAGCATTCCTGTGTAGTGCACCGTTACCCGATCGCCCACTTGAGGCTGCGCCCCTGAGCCGACAACCATATCTTCGTATTGCAAACCTGAAGGAGTGGTCACCACCTTTGGATTCCCCATAAGTCCCGCAGCCTCCGTTGACGCTTCCAGCGGCACACTGGCGATCGCGATCGGAGCGGCCACCAACCATACCACTACTAGGACAATACCACAGAGGAGCCAGCCGTAGGCTCGATGCACCCGTTGTCTTACCATGAGCGATTTTTTAACTCCCTAACATCCCGTTCTAGGCGATCAATGCGTCCCCGCAGTTCATCAATTTCTGACTGTTGTGGCACCCCCAAGCTCTCTAGAAACTGGCGCGTTTGTCGTTGCACCGCTTCATCGAGGGAGGCGGCATCTTCTTTGAGGTGAGCAAGGACTTCATCCACCATTGCCTTGGCCTGATCGGCATTGAGGCGTCCCTCTTTCACCCATTGGTCGCTCACTTGACGCAACTTCTCGGCCACAAGGGAGGTGGTGCCAACACCAATTAAAAGCAATTGCTGAAGCAGATTTTGCTGGTTCATGGGGCACGTTCAAAACGCCTATCTTGTATTGTGCCATTGGCTCCTAGGCTTGCGGTAAGATGAGGGAGAGGTCAAGTTGTATAGATTCGCATCGCCAGCGAGGTTGAGGATGATTGAAAAAATTGCCATTGGTCTGTGGGCATTTTCAGCAGTTGGCCTGATTGTATTGGTCTTGCTCCACAGTCCCAAGGGGGATGGCCTCGGTGGTATTGGCGGTCAAGCCCAGCTCTTTACCAGCACCAAAAGTGCAGAAGCGACCTTAAACCGTGCCACGTGGACTTTGACAGTGTTGTTTATGGCGCTTACCGTTGCTCTGAGTGCCGGTTGGCTGCGCTCAATTTAGTTTGGGTTAGCGTGTCTTTCTCCTTTGCGATTCGTGCAGCGACCCCGGCGGATGCTCCAATCATCTTCCAACTGATCCAAGCGCTTGCGGCCTATGAAAAGCTCAGCCACGCAGTAACGGGCACAGAGGAGGCGCTACGGCAGCATTTGTTTGGCGATCGCCCCTACGCCGAGGTACTTCTTGCCCATACCCCCACAGACGTTATTGGCTACGCCCTGTTTTTCACCACCTACTCCACATTCCTCACCCGCCCCGGCCTTTGGCTAGAGGATTTGTTTGTCCTCCCTGCCTATCGGCGTCAAGGGGTGGGCACTGCTCTGCTGAAGGCATTAGCCCGGCTAGCCAGCGATCGCGACTATGGCCGTATCGAGTGGAGCGTCTTGGACTGGAATACTCCTGCGATTCAATTCTATGAGCGCATGGGTGCGACTGTGCTACCTGACTGGCGTATCTGCCGCCTCAGTGGTGATGCTCTCAAGCACTTCGGACATCCTGACGAGCCTGTGTGACCCGTCGCCCCAGATAGCGGCCAAGGGTGTAGGCCAACCATTCCAGATCCCTTGAGGTCACGCTAAGGGCATTTTCAGTCAGTTCGATCGCTTGGCTACCGGCACGAATCACCAGTTTGCTCGATAGCTCTTGGCGATCGCCCTCGCGATCGCGGTACGTGCTGTGGGGCTGAAATTCAATCTGTTCAATCACTTCAAGCGGCAGGACTTTAGGACGACGCCAGCGGAAACCAAGGATATGTTCATAGAAGCGCAGATCCTTACGGGTGACCATCAGCACCTGCCATCCCAATAGCATGTAAAGAATGCCGCCAATGAGGCCTAAACCGACAGCAAGATGACCAGTAGCAAAAACAGCCATCAGCCAAAAGCCAGAACTAATCGCTAGACTGTACCAGACGACCAAAAACCCATTCCAAGCCACTGCAAAGGGAATCAGGAAGAAGAGACTGACATTAAATCCAACGGGGGGAATTTGCACCAGTAGCCCTTGGGGTGTTTCTCTCACCTGTAGGCGGGAACCGTAGGGCGGCGTTTTTGTTATGAGTGAGGCCTCGTGGGGTGATGTGTCCAGTTGCTTTAGGGCTTGGCGAGCCGCAGTCGCGGAGTCAAATCGCTCCTCAAGGGCGGGCGCGACCATTTTTTCGAGCCAGCGGATAAAAGGGGGACTCAAGGAGACCAAGGGTTGAAATTGAACCCGCAGTTCCTTTTGCGGCAGCTCATCGGGGGGAGTGCCGGTTGCTAAGTAGATGAGGGTCATGCCCAAGGCGTAGAGATCACTGGCGGGTAGGGTTTTACCGCCGAATTGTTCCGGGGGCATATAGCCATAGGTACCCACCACGGTTCGGGTGCTGCCTGCGATCGCGGTTTGTACCGCCCCAAAGTCCACAAGATAGACCTTGCCAAGATCATGACCGGAGCGATCGCCCAAGAGAATATTTGTCGGCTTAATATCGCGGTGAATCACCGGCGGTTGACGGCCATGGAGATAGATCAAAATATCCAGCAGGCGATCGGCCAGTAACCGCAAATCCTCTTCACTAAACACTCTCCCTTCTGCTTGCCATATGGCGAGGGATTTTGCCTCAATGTAGGTTTGCACCAAAGCAAAGCCCTTGAGATCAGGGGTATTGATTTCAAAGTAGTCGAGATAGCGGGGAATGGCCGGATGATCCAAGGTTTGCAGCACAGCCGCTTCCCGTTCAAAGAGCTTAAAGTCGTCCCATGTCATGCCGCCACCAAAAAGCAGCAGCTTCAGCACCACCTGTTCATAGCGCCGCCGATCCAACGCCAGATAGGTGCGCCGCCCCGGATGAGACCCCAGTTCGCGCAGGAGTTCATAGCGATCGCCCAAAATTTCACCAATGAGCTGCGCCACAGCGTTCTCCAAGCTGGCTACCCCTATCTTAGCCATTGAGTTGCTGCACAATCTCTGGGGCAATTCTTGTGAGCACCTTGAGGGCTTTGAGGCTGCCTTGAATCAAGTGTGCCGCCGCACGGGGGTTGCGCAGCATTGCGATAGCCAGTGGCCCCGGCCGCAAATTGCCTTGAGCATCAAAGGCTTGACTCAAATCGGGGAGGTCGCGATCGCCACCATCACTGATCACCCGCACCATCACCACCGGCATTCCCGCTAAAGCCTTGAGGAGTGGCACCCCTTCCATATCCACTACCTCCACCCCCCAGCGAGCCGCAAGGGTTTGTTTTTCCTGAGCCTTAGAAACGGTTTTCGCCGTTGTGATGCCTTTCACCCGTCGCCACGCAGGCGCCAATTTCGCCGATAACGTCTGGTCTAAAGAATACGTTTGCCCTGCTTCATCCTGACAAGTAGTATAGACAACCACTTCACCCACCCGATCATCGGGATGCAAGCCCCCACAAACCCCCAAAATGAGAACCATGGCAGGCGATTCCTCAAGGGCACTGATCAATGCCGGTGTGGTCACTGTGGCTGCCCCCGCTCGGATCGGAATAATCACCACATTGGACGCCTGTAGCCCTCGTTGTACCGCTTGATATTCTGCCCCTTGGGGCACAAGGACGAGGCATGGAGTCATTGTTAATGAACTTTGCTGTGCTGGCCTGTTGACACAACCGCTACGCTGGGAGTACACATTTTCGAGCTGATTACCGTCTTAACTTTTGGATAGACCGATCGCGGGCAATTTAGAAACTGACCAATGGAAAGAGTGTCACACTCAAGCGTCCGCTATGGTGGACGAGAGGCATTTTCCGCCAAATCTGATACCGTTGTTAATTGTTGAAGCTATGTTATTGTTCTGGCAAATTGTGAGCTATCCACCATTCTACCTCAGGCAATCTCAGCAACTGTCACAGGCCACCTAGACAAACAAAAATGAGTATGATAGCTATAGATTTTGCTCAATCCTTGTTTGTGGAAGTCGTCCCCTGCTGGGTTGCGATCGCGAGACCCTTTTGGAGAATCGTGAATTGACTGCCCTAGAGTGTTGGCCTGAGGAACGGTCGAGGATTGACTCAACTATCGATCAATGCGTGTAGGAGTGAACCCCCATATGATTCAAATGGTGCTGGAGAACCCAGTTTCCGTCAAGGATGCTGAGCGCTTTTGCCAAGAGATACTCCCCCAAGTCTCGCGCACATTTGCCCTCAGTATTCGCTTCCTCCCCGGAAATTTGGGTCGGGCGGTTCTGGTGGCCTATCTCATCTGTCGCATTGCCGATACCGTTGAGGATGATCCGGTTGCCAGTATCCCCGCAAAAACCGCTCTATTGGATCACCTGCTGGAGTGTTTTGACAGTGCCGATCTAGCCAATAGCTATGGTGAAACCGCACGGGGGGTTCAGGGGGAGCCAGCCCATGTGCAACTGGTGAAAAATACGGGACTCGTCTTTGCCCTCTACCGTTCTTTGCCCCTCACGTCCCAACAGCACGTCCAACGCTGGGTGAGCGAAATGGTGCATGGGATGAAAAAGTTTATTAACCTCTATCCCAATGGCATTCGCATTCAAACCCTCGATGAATATAAAGAGTACTGTTATTACGTCGCGGGTACCGTTGGCTATCTCCTGACGGATTTGTGGTACGAGCATTCCCCCAGCATTGGTGCCGATGAATACCAAGTACTCCTCAAGCGCTGCGCTGCCTTTGGTGAAGCGCTGCAAACGGTGAACATTCTCAAGGATATTGCTTGGGATGCGGAGCACGAAAACTCGATCTATATCCCCAATGAATCTCTGCTGCTCCAAGGCAGTAGCCACCAGTCCATCCTCAGTGCTGAACATCTTGAGCAAAATCATGCCGCCATTAAGGAATTGATTGCCCTTGCTTGGCATGATCTCGATGAAGCTCAAGCCTACTTGCTATCCGTGCCCAAGGCGGCAATTCCGATTCGCCTCTTTTGCGTGCTGCCGCTGCTCTTTGCCTATGCCACCCTGCGGGAACTCACTCACTCGACGGCGATGCTGCAACCGGGAGGGGTAGTTAAAATTAGCCGTGCAGAGGTGAAATCCCTGATGGTCATGGGGCCTTTATCGATTCTCAGTAACCACAGTCTGCGCTGGCTGATTGGCCAAGTACGGCAAAAGCCTTTCATCCTTGGCGGACTTTAGGGAAATGTGCCAAAAAAGCCAATGGTTGGGGGAACCAGAATCCGTTAGGATAGGGGGAGATTGCTGAATTGTTGCAAATCTTCATAATTTGACATGAATTGTATTATTCACCGCCGTGCTGAGTTTGCCGCCAGTCATCGCTACTGGTTGCCAGAATGGTCTGAAGCAGAGAATTTGGCTCGGTTTGGTGCCAATAGTCGCTTTCCCGGCCACGGTCATAACTATGAGTTGTTTGTTTCAATGGGCGGCGTTGTTGATGACTTTGGCATGGTGTTGAACCTATCGGATGTCAAGCACATCATTCGCCGTGAAGTCATTGAACCCCTGAATTTTTCCTATCTCAATGAGGTGTGGCCAGAGTTTCAAGCCACATTACCCACGACTGAACATATTGCACGGGTGATTTGGGATCGACTCTCTCCCCATTTACCCCTTGTGCGCATTCAACTGTTTGAACATCCCCGCCTTTGGGCGGACTACACGGGAGACCCTATGGAAGCCTATCTTTCTGTTGGTGCTCACTTTAGTGCGGCGCATCGTCTAGCCCTTGAGGATCTCAGCTACGAAGAAAACTGCCGCATCTATGGCAAGTGTGCTCGCCCCCACGGCCATGGCCACAACTACCACGTGGAGATTACGGTCAAGGGGGCGATTCATCCGCGGACGGGCATGATTGTTGATTTGGTCAAGCTCGAGGAGGTGCTCAAGGAACAGGTGATTGAACCTTTGGATCACACGTTTTTGAATAAAGATATTCCCTATTTTGCGACGGTGGTGCCGACGGCAGAGAATATCGCCATTTACATTGCCCAGTTGCTACAGGAACCGATTCGCCAGTTGGGGGCGACGCTGCATAAGGTGAAGTTGATTGAAAGTCCCAATAACTCTTGCGAAATTCTCTGTGAGGAATTGCCCCCTCGCGATGGGGTGCTCAGTGGTGCGCTGCCAGTGTTGGAGCGAGTCTAGGTGATGTTGAGCAATATCCCTTGGCTACTAGCCGCCAGTTTACTGACAGCAACGCTGCTGATCTATTTCCCCTACATTTTTGTTGTGGTGGGGCGCTGGCAGGCGGGCTTTGATATGGCGGCTCCCCGTTCCCTCTTTGAGAAACTGCCCCCCTTTGCGCAGCGGGCGGTGTGGGCACACGAAAATAGCTTTGAAACCTTTATGCCCTTTGCGGCGGCAGTGTTGCTGACCCTTTTTGCGGGGGTGAATAATGCAACGGTGGCGATCGCCAGCCTGAGTTTTGTCGCGGCTCGCTTTTTGTACAGCATCTGCTATATTGCCAACTTTCCCCTTGGTCGCTCCCTCATGTTTGGTGTCGGCACAGCAGCCACCTTGACGCTTTTTTGGCAAAGTCTCACCGCCCTTAGCCGTTAATATAGTTTATAAAATATAAAATCCTTGAGGAAATGCACTGAGCATAGAGTATTCTAAATGTCTCTTGATCATCTCCGCACGCTCTACCAGCAAGTCATCCTAGAGCACTACAAGAAACCTCGCCACCGTGGCCGCACGCAGCCTGTGGATCGTCAGCAGCGGGGACATAACCCTTCCTGTGGCGACACCATTGATTTAACGGTTGCCCTAGGCACCAATGAGCAGGGGGAGACAATCATTCAGGATATTCAGTTTGAGGGGGAAGGCTGCGCGATCGCCATGGCCTCAGCGGATTTGATGGCCGATGCCCTGCGGGGGCAACCCGTGAGTCGTGCCCTACAAATGGTGGAGCAGTTCCAAGCGATGATGAAGGGGCAGTTTGAGTTCCCTCGAGAGTTTCGCAAGCTCAATGTCATGCAGGGGGTGGCTCAGTTCCCGGTGCGGATTAAGTGTGCGACATTGACATGGCATACCCTCCGGGCAGCGTTGCAGCAGGATCAAGCCCCTGTGAATGGTTTTGTCAGTAATGAGGAGGAAGAGTAGTGCTGACCCCCGCCGATTTTGCCACCTATAGCCGCTGGGCTGGCATTGCCACCCTTGTCATGGCTGGCTTAACCGCACTCACATTTGTTTTTCGCTGGGGTGTGCGCTTTCGCTTTGTTGGTATTACGGGGTTTCTCGGTGTTGTGACAGTGGGACTCTTTGCCCTGAGTATTGTACCGATTGTGCACTCCCCAGTGCCCGGTGCCGGCAAATACACCCTCGTCTATGACAACGGGGCAACGCAAGTTGTGATCACAGTGCCCCCGGACATTGAGAGCAGTACCCTTGAGGCAACGCTGGTACAGGCAGCGAATGATTTATTTTCCTTGGGACGGCTCGGCCGAGGGAGCGATCGCCTGACCGTGATTGCACGAACCATCGAACATCCTGAACCGGGGGTGACTGAGCCAGTCGTTTTAGGGGTGGCCACTCGTTCGTTGAGCGATCGCACCGATACAAATGTGACGGTCAAACTACTTAAAGGTTAGCCTTGTGTATGCTATATTAGGAATTCCGAGGACGCATAGCTCAGTTGGTTAGAGCACCACGTTGACATCGTGGGGGTCACTGGTTCGAGTCCAGTTGTGTCCATCCTCCTAAAATCTTCACTTCAAAGAAAAACATCCCAGTCAAGTCCCCAAAAAGATTTAGGGAAAGGTTTTTGCCAATGCTTTCTTGGCTGCGAACTGCAAACTGTGCCCTCAATTGCTAAGCTTTTGAATGCGGACGGAGGGACTTGAACCCACACACCTTGCGGTACTAGAACCTAAATCTAGCGCGTCTGCCAATTCCGCCACGTCCGCAGCAAACTTAGTTTAGCGCACTTTGGGTAGGGAGTGCCCGAGTTTAGTAATGGTTCCCCACTTTGCGATGGTGCACAGCAGTCATGCCATCGGGCTTTGAGACGCGACCATTATCCACAGTACTATAGACAATCCAATGATCGTGGGCATCCAGACGGCTGACAACGGTACATTCCATATAGGCAAGGGCATCGGCCAAAATGGGACTGCCATTACTGGCTGGATAGGTTTTCACATGGGCAAAGCGATCGGCGCCCGGTGGGAATCGCTTCAGGAAATGGCGCATCAGGGGCTGGTAGTTCCCTTCTTCAAGAACATTGAGGACAAAGGTATCCCCCACGTGTAGAAAGGACTCAATGGCCCGATCCTTGGCCACCGCAATGGAAACCCCAAGAGGTTCGGTACTGGCCTGCGCCACCCAGGAGGCCAACATGGCACTGTTAATGGCACCCTTTTGGGCGGTGATAATGTATAGCCCACCGCTCAGGCGACCCAAGGCTTTATCGAGGTCAGTATCCAAGGCTTTCATCTGCTTGACCGTGCGATCGCGCAACAGCCATTGACCCATGTCAGTACCCGCTTCTTCCGCCTCTTGGAACAGTGCCTCAGTGGGTGCTGCTGTGACCCGAATCACAGGAAATGAAGGCGTCAGTCCCGCATCCCGAAACTGGTTGAGCAGGGGATAGGCGGGTTCAGCGTCGGCCACACCACTTTCAAAGACCCCAATGGCCTGTTTGGCATGGGCAGCCGCACGAATCGTACTCAGGGCAGTTTTAGCAACGGCAGTGGTGGGCGGTGTACCGATAATGATCCCAGCAGCAATCTCGGTGAGTTCGCGAATATCTTGGGGTTCAGCGGTGAGCAGATCCATTTTTTCGACAACAACCCCAGTTTTGGCGGCTCCCCGTTCGATCGCCTCTGCCAGAGCATTGGCATAACCATAGTTAGCAGCATAGAAAATGGCCACCGTTGTTGCTGCTTTGGCCTGCTCTTGACTCCAGTTGCGGTAGGAATCTAGCCACTGCGGGAGATGATGGCGCAGCAGTGGGCCATGACCTGTGGCAACTAGTTGCACGGGGGGCAGGGGTTCCAAGCGCTTGAAGGCGGAGAGGACGGAGCGGGCATTGGGTCCCATGAGGCAGTCGTAGTAAAACTTGAAATCTGGCGCTAGCAGTTCAGGTTCTGTGTCAAAGGGATCATCATTACAGAAGTGGGCACCAAAAACATCACAGGTAAAGAGGGTCTGGGTGCCGTGATCATAGGTGAGGATGGTGTCGGGCCAGTGGAGATTGGGGGCCATCACAAACTCAAGGACATGCCCTTTCCCCAAGTCAAGGCGATCGCCATTTTTCACCTGTCGCTGACTAAAGGGCTGATGGATCAGATCCCCCAGAAACTGTAACGCCACCTTTGAGGCCACCACGGTTACATGGGGGGCTTTTGCCAATACGTCCTTGACGAGGCCACTGTGGTCAGGTTCGGTATGGCTGACGATGAGATAGTTCAAGTCACTGGGGTTCACCCGTTGCCAGAGTTGCTCGAGGTAGCGATCGCCAAACTTGGCATGGGACGTATCTACGAGGGCAATCTGTTCCCCTTTGATCAGAAAGGAATTGTAGGTGGTGCCATTTTCAAGGGCAAACTCAATATCAAAGCGATCGCGATCCCAATCTAGGCAGCGAATTGCCGTCGTATCAGCGGCGATCTCCAACACCTGCAGGGTTAAGCGCGGCGGACGCTTGGCAGTCGTGACGGCCATTGGCAGTTCCTCAACCTTATGAAACTACCTTTTATAGTGACACATGAAGAAAGGTAACAGGATTCAAAGTTTTTAATAGCGGTGATAACACTCTTTACAAAGGGCAATGCCTATGCGGGTTCGAGGGGTGCCATTGTCAGCCCCGCCCGCAAAAGTTGCTCATGGTACAGTTCCGCCTGTTCTTGGGGCCCCACCCAAACAATGGCTTGGCCTTCGTAATGAACTTGATTCGTTAATTCCCACGCGCGATCGCTGGTCATATTGGGAATATATTTCATTAAACAGTTAGCAACGTGCTGAAACGTATTGAAGTCATCGTTGAGGACAATGACTTTGTAGTTGGGGTAGTGCTTGCGAATAACCTGTTGCCGCTCTTGGGGAACAACGCTAGGCATAGGCCAAACAAAACAACAACAATACTATTTCTGAGTTTTAGTTTAGCGCATTGGCCAAGGACTGGCTGCAATAGGCCTCTTGGGCACAGGCTTATGCTATAGCTAGACTTAGGGTGAAAAACTTGGGGGCATCAATAATGACGGCAATGAATGTGTTGGGAACACCCTTGGTGTGCTGCTGTCAAAATCCACTCACAGGATTCTATCGCGATGGTTTTTGTCGGACGGGGGCAGGAGATGTCGGTGCCCATGTGGTCTGTGCGGAAATGACCGCCGAATTTCTCACCTTTACCCGTTCGCGGGGCAATGATCTTTCGACGCCAGTGCCCGCCTATCAATTTCCGGGGCTGAAACCGGGCGATCGCTGGTGTCTGTGTGCCTCCCGTTGGCGGGAAGCCCTAGAGGCTGACGTAGCTCCCCCAGTAATTCTGGAAGCAACCCATGTCAGTGCCCTTGAGTATGTCTCCCTAGAGGATTTGAAAGCCCACGCCCTTGGTGGTAACCAGCAACCGTGATCTGGGGAATACTCAAGTATGCCCGATCCAGAATCCGATTTTCGCTTAGATCCTCGCTATATTGCGGGTTTAGCGGCCTTTAATCGCGGAGATTATCAACTGGCGATCGCCGCCTTCAAAGCCGTCATTGCCAGCCACGGTCAACGCCGCGAAGGTCTCAAGGCTCATCTGCACCTGATTAAAGCCTATGCCCACACCCGCCAGTGGCAAGAGGCCATTGATCTCTGTCAACTTCTAGCGCGATCGCCCCTCCCCTCCATTCGGGCTTGGGCAGAAAAACATCTGCCAGAATTGGAACGCTACTTGGATGAGGAACCCACTTCCTCCTACCTTGAGCGTGTTTCAGCGCCGAGTTCAAGGCCGCCTATGCAACTGCGACCGGTGCCTCGCATTTATCTCTGGCTAAGTCAGGGGGCAACACTGCTGCTGATCGCGTGGCTACTCCAAAAACCGCTACAGGTTTTGATTGCAGGCCTCCTTAACTACGCCAATGATCCACTGGCACTCCTGCGGGGCTGGGAAGGGGTGATGGCGTGGTTTTTGCTGGGCTGCTTGGGGTTGGGGTTACTCAGCGCTGGCAGTTGGCTGTGGTCATGGCGATTGCGAGCTGGCTATGGTTTGCGTCCTGTGAGTCTTGGCGAACTTGAGGAGTATAGTCCCGAAACGGTGATGCTCTTGGGGCGTTTGTCGTGGTCGTGGTGGCAACCCTGTCCCCAAATAGGCTGCTTGATGACGGCAGCACCGATCATTTTTAGCTATGGACGCTGGCAGCGCCGCATTATTGTCAGCGAAGGTCTATTGCGATCGCTCTCTAGCGAGGAACTGCTGGCTTTAATGGCCGGTGAAATTGCCCAACTACGACTGGGGCTGAATACCCTAGTGACCCCTCTTGTACTGCTATTGCAACTGCCCTATGACTTGTACTGTTGGTGCAGCCGTTGGGGCGATCGCTTTGCCCCTCCCTATGGCAAGCACTGGAGACGGCGGATCATCAGGGGTACCCTCTATCTCCTCTGTGCCATGGTGGGTCAGGGGAGTTATCTTCTCTTCCGCGGACTAGAGATGCTCTGTTTCTGGAGTAATCAACTGCGGCAGTATTATAGCGATCGCCAAGGGGCAGCCTTGATCGGTAATCCCAATACCCTTGTGATGGCTTGGTTTCGCCTCATGGCAGCCACAGCAACGACGGTGTGTGCCCAAGGGGAAATCGGTGCCCCCCTAGAATCCTTGCGCCTGCTTCTACCCCTAAATCCAACCCAAGCTGCCCTGTGGGGCAATCAACCCCTCGATTGGCCAATGCTGCTCCGCTGGGATACCGCCCATCCCCTGCGGTATTGGTTTCGCTTGACCTCCTCCCATCGTCCCCTTGGACTACGCCTGCAAGCCCTGATGACCTATGCGCGGCAATGGCGACTGGAACCCCTGCTTTCCCTGCCCTCGACTTCCTCCCTTCGCTGTCAACGGGCTGGGCAACAACTGGCTCCCTTCTGGGGGGCGATCGCGGGAGTCATCACGACGATTATCCTCACGGGCGTTGGTCAATTTGCACTGCGGGCGGGGACGATCGCCTTTCCTCTGTGGTGGTTGGCGGATGGGTTAACCTTGGCACGGGGCTTCATTCCCATTGGCCTTGGGTTAGGTCTCTTTTTACGCCTGAATGCCTACTACCCGCCTCGGCCTCCCCAAACCTACACCTTGGGTCAGCTTCTTCATCGTCTTTTGCCCCTTGATAGTCCCGTTGCCGAGCTAAAGGGGCATTTACGGGCAGTGACGGGCTTGCGCAATGGTCTAGGACAGCACCTGTGGCTGGAGACGGATCAGGGCTTGTTTCCCCTGCGCTGCCATCGAGCTTGGGGGCCGATTTGGCCAATCCTTGAGCCAGCCTATCTGAAAACCTTGGCGGGGCGATCGCTGGTGGTACGCGGCTGGTTTCGACGTGGGACAGTTCCCTTTGTTGAGGTGAGTGAGTGGCACTCCCCGGATTTACAGCAAAAGCAATCTTGGGCTGCCCCCTATTGGGCGATCGCCATTGCCACGCTCTGGATTCTCTACGGCCTCATGACACTATTGGGTTGGATCTAGACGATGCAACTTTCCCAAGCCCATCTACGCACCCTGCAAACCTGTGCACGGCAATATCAGTACCGCTATCTTGACAGCTTGATGCTGCCAGAGGCCACACAATTAACGGAAACCACTGCCCAAAAGCAGGGTCGCGACTTCCACCGCCTGATGCAACAGCACTTTCAAGGACTCGATATCCGCCCAATTCTTGAGGCGCAGCCCGAATTACAACCGTGGTTTGCGGCCTTTCAAACCATGCCACCGCCCATGATTGAGGGTCAAGGGGAAGCAGAGCATGTCCGCAGTCTGGGCTGGCAGGAATTCACCCTTGTGGGCGTGTATGACTACGTGATTTTTGGCCAAGGGCAAGCGCAGATTCTCGATTGGAAAACCTATGCCCACCCACCCGCCCCAGACACCTTAGCCCGTCATTGGCAGACTCGCCTTTACTGTTATCTCCTAGCAGCCACTAGTCCCTACCCCCCCAGCCAGATTTCCATGACCTACTGGTTTGCCCAAGGAGAGAAGGGAGCAAATTTCTACGCCTTTCCCTACAGTGAGGCCATCCACGAGCAAATCCACCACACCCTAGAGCAGTGCCTTAACCAACTGCGCCAATGGCTGCCAGCCTATGAGCAGGGGCAGAATCTCCCTCAAGTTTCCGAGACCCAAGTGTCGAAATACTGCTATGAGTGCCCCTTTTGTGAACGGTGTCAGCGTGGCCAGCCAACTTCTGTTTCGACCATTGACCCGTTCCTAGCCGTGCTCAAAGACTTGGGTGTACCCCGCTAAATCCAGATCCACAATCGCGGGCAGGCAACTCAGTGCCGTTTGCACTAACTCAAAGCGTTCTTCCCGTTTCAGCATGGCTGTGAGCTGCTGCCGCAGGGGAATCAGATAGCGCACATCATTGGCCGCATACCGCAGTTGATCTTCCCGCAGGGCCATGGCATTGCCCCAGTCGGAACTTTGGGCGGATTTATCAATTTCTATGCCCAACAAATCCAAGACCAAGTCCTTGAGGCCGTGGCGGGGGGAATAGGTACGGGCAATCTTGCTGGCAATTTTGGTGCAGAAGACAGGGTGAACCCGAATCCCCAAGTGGTAGCGCAACGTGGCCAAATCAAAGCGGGCATAGTGAAAGATTTTGGTAATGCGGGGGTGCTCGAGGAGTTGCTGCAGGTGGGGAGCCTCTTTCTGGCCACGGGCAATCTTGATCACTGCTACTTGTCCCTCTGGGTCGCACACCTGCACCAAGCACAGGCGATCGCGGGGGATATTCAAGCCCATGGTTTCCGTATCCACGGCCAACTGATCCGCATTCAGAAAGTGCGCTAAGGCCGTCGCACTTAAATCGTGGTCAAAACACTCAAGGGGAAAATCCAGCTCCATGATTCGCTCGCAAACTACGTCGGGGGCAATTCTGAGGACTGCTCTTTGGCGACATCAATGCGTTCCAATTGCCAGAGAATTTGGTTGCTTTCACGGCGCACCCGCGAGATCTGCCAATTGCGCCATGTCCATTCTTCACCGCGACTGGTGACGGCACTGGCGTGCACATCCATCAATTCTGCCAATTCACCACTGGTAATCAAGTATTTACCAGCCGCCAATTCATCGGCAACCCGCAGTGTCACAATTAATTCTTCAAGGCGGGCGCGGCGCTCAGACCACTGGGGCGATTTTCCCCCCAACCATTCACCGTCACCATCGACCCCTAGGGATGGTTGCACCATGGCTTTCTTCTCGCGATCAACATTGCTCCAAAAATCTTAGCGAGAAACGATGTGATTTTTAACCCACCTAGGCGATCGCCCACCACGCCGAGGATAGGGCTAGAATAGTTTTAAGATTTGTTAATGCACTGATCCGAACACCATGACGGTAACCCTGACCCCTGCCTTAACCCTCCATGAGCGGGTAGCCACGATCGCCCGCCGCCTTGGCATTGAAAAATTTGACCTTGGTGGCTCCCATGTGGATGAGGTGAGTGTCCAAGTACAGCAGGGGGAACCCAAACAGGTGAAGGCCTCGCAGCGATCGGGGATTACCGTGCGGGTGTGGAACTCAACGGGTCGCCTAGGGGTAGCCAGCACCACCCAATTGGACGATCGCGGTTTAGAGACGGCTCTAGAAATGGCCAAAGAAGCCAGTGCTTTTGGTGTTACAGAGGACATCCCCGACTTTAGTCCCTTGGCCACCGCCCCCCTTGGTGACACAACACTTACAACGGCTGATGTGCCCCTTGCCTCGGCAAAAACCCTCCTAGATCAACTGATTGCCGCCGAACGGGAGCTGTTGGGGCGACATCCAGCGATCGCTAGCGTTCCCTACAATGGTCTCAGCCAGCGACGGTTAGAACGGGTTTATCTCAACAGCGAGGGTGCCAATCGCCAGCAAACCACCACCACAACCACGCTCTATCTCTACAGCAAAACCGATGAGGCGGGTCGCAAACCCCGCAGTGCGGGTGCCATTCGCATCAGTCCCGATCTTGAGCACTTAGACATTGCGGGCTGCATTGATGAAGTGGCCGACAAAACCATTCGCCACTTGGCCTATGAACCCATTGTTTCGGGTCAGTACCCCGTTCTTTTTTCACCCGCCGCCTTCCTCAGCCTGCTCAATGCCTTTAGCAATCTCTTTAATGCCCAAAACATTTTGGATCGTCAAAGCCTTTCGACGCCGGAGTCCCTCCATCAGGC
Organism: Thermosynechococcus sp. QS41; assembly: GCF_031583515.1. Taxonomy (NCBI): domain Bacteria; kingdom Bacillati; phylum Cyanobacteriota; class Cyanophyceae; order Acaryochloridales; family Thermosynechococcaceae; genus Thermosynechococcus; species Thermosynechococcus sp. QS41. The sequence goes on along the minus strand of NZ_CP134181.1, from coordinate 347,955 downwards.
GATCGCCAGCTCCCTTTTGAGCGTGTACGACGACGCCCGCCATCCCCAGAATGTGGGTCAGCCCCTCTTTGATGGCGAAGGTACCCCCACCCGCCGCACCCCTCTGATTGAGCAGGGCATTCTCACGGGTCTCTACCACAGTGCCGGTACGGCGCGTCGCTTTCAAACCCAACCCACGGGGCATGCCAACTTAGGGGCAAAGGTGACAGTGAGTGGTCACTTCTACGATGTCCCAGCGGGTGAAGGGGGCGATCGCGCCGATGGTCTTGTCTGGATTGACGAACTCCATGCCCTCCACGCGGGCGTGAAAGCCCTTCAAGGCTCATTTTCCCTCCCCTTTGACGGTTGGCTGTTGCGCAACGGCGAAGCCATCAGCATTGAAGCGGCCACCGTGGCCGGCGATATTCGCAGCCTGCTGAAAGGTATTCTCCATCTGGGCACTGAAGTTGAAGTCACCCCCTATGGTTGTTGTCCGCCAGTGTGGGTGAGTCCCCTTGCGATTACCGGTGAATAGCTAGACCTGCATCAAGTCGAGGCTGCGGGATGTACCTAAGCGAGTGGCACCCGCATTAATCAGTTCAAGGGCTTGCTCCCGCGTACGAATGCCGCCAGAGGCCTTAATGCCCACGCGATCGCGACTCAGGCGCTTGAGCAGACGCACATCTGCAACCGTGGCACCCCCGCGCCAGCCCGTACTGGTTTTCAGGAAAGCCACCCCCGCATCCAAGCAAATATCCACGGCCAGTTGTTTTTCTTCCTCTGTCAGCACCGTGGTTTCCAAAATTGCCTTGACGGTCACCCCCGTTTCCGCGCAGATTTGGGCAATATCGCGATAGACGGCCTCGGTGTTGCCCTCCTTGAGCCAACCCAAGTTGAGCACCACATCCAACTCTGTCGCACCACTGTCAACCGCCTCCTGCGCCTCATAGAGTTTCGTGGCACTGGTGTGGGCACCACTGGGAAAGCCAATGACGGTACACACTTTCACGGGTGTGCGATGGAGCAACTGAACTGCCGTCTTCACCCAGACGGGCATGACACAGACGGCGGTAAATTTCCATTGTTCTGCTTCAGCACAGCATCGTTCAATCTCTGCTGTGGTTGCCAAGGGGTCAAGCTGGGTATGATCAATGTAGGGCGCAAGGTCAAACAAATCACGTTCCGTCATAGGAATTCACCCAGAACAACCCTATTTTTATTAACTAAATAATAATAAAAACGGGGACGGAAAATGAGACCTTGGGAGATCGGTTCTCCCACCCCCCACCTAAAATTCACCCTTGCTAGATTAAAGCTAGGCTATCACAGGCACGCTGACCTGTTGGCCAGACTACCTTTTTGGGAGGACACTCTATGGAGCCAACCATGAACCCTCGCAATCTTCAAGAAAGTGCTGATTCCCTCTGGAACTATCTGCAAAGTTTGGATGCAGAAGTGGTGGCTCGCCTGTCCCGTCCCGCGTCGCCAGAAATGGCCATTGTGATGGAACGCCACATTGGTAACCTGCTGGGCTACTTGCCACCGGAGGGGTTTGAGGTTTCCATTACCACGAATCGGGAGCACCTTGGGCGTCTCTTGGCTTCGGCAATGATGAGTGGTTACTTCTTGCGCGGTGCCGAGCAACGTCTTGAATTCGAGCGATCGCTCCAAGCGGCTGCCCAAGCGGAAGACAGCAAATAACCCATGCCAACGGTACAGGACAGTGGGGGCGGGTACACACTACCTGCCCTTCGTTTTGCACTTTTACAGTGGTATCAGCAGCAGGGGCGGGATTTACCTTGGCGGCACACGCGCGATCCCTATGCCATCTGGGTCTCAGAGATTATGCTCCAGCAAACCCAAGTGGCCACGGTGATTCCCTACTATCAACGTTGGCTAGCCACCTTTCCCGCGATCGCCGACTTAGCGATTGCCGATTTGGAAACCGTCTTGAAACTGTGGCAGGGATTGGGCTACTATGCACGGGCACGCCATTTACACCGCGCGGCTCAACAGATCATGGCCGATCATGGGGGGCAATTTCCCTGCACCTACGAGGCCGTGGTGGCATTACCGGGAATTGGTCGCAGTACCGCAGGTGCGATCCTCAGTGCTGCCTTTAATCAGCCCCAGCCGATTCTCGATGGCAATGTCAAACGGGTGCTTGCCCGTCTCTATGGACTCACGATCCCCCCCAAGCAAGCGGAAGCCCAACTGTGGCAGTGGTCGGCGCAACTGCTGTGTCCCCAAGCCCCCCGCGATTTTAATCAAGCCCTGATGGATCTGGGGGCAACGATCTGTACACCCCGCCAACCCCTGTGTCATGCTTGTCCTTGGCAACACCATTGCGTGGCTTACCAACAGCAGTTAACCCATGAGATTCCTCGCAAAATGAGCCGTTCCCCCTTACCCCATAAAAAGATTGGTGTCGCGGTGATTTGGAATGCGGCAGGTCAGATTCTCATTGATCGGCGGCCACCAACAGGTCTATTGGGGGGACTATGGGAGTTTCCGGGGGGCAAAATTGAACCCAATGAGACGGTTCAGGAGTGTATTCAGCGGGAAATTCGTGAGGAATTGGGCATTGAGATTAGTGTTGGTGAGCATTTGATTGACATTGATCATGCCTACACCCATTTTCGGGTGACGCTCCATGTCTATTACTGCCAGTATCTTTCAGGAAGTCCTCAGCCCTTGGGGTGCGATGCCATCCGTTGGGTGACCCCTAAGGAATTGGAGCAGTTTCCCTTTCCGAAAGCCAATACTGCAATTATTCAGGCCATTCACGAACGGGGCAGACCCACAGCCTAGGCGTTTGCAACAACACCCTCAGCCGCCGCCGCATCCAAAAACCAAAGGGCATTGCCAGTAATCAGCCGTGCCGGATAGAGATGGGGATCAGTCGTCCCAGAGAAAATATGACGTAGGGCAGTTTGTTTATTGGCACCCGTCACAAGAAAGAGAATTTGACGGGCATGGTTAATCAGGGGCACCGTGAAGGTGAGGCGGGGCTGGCCATCCTTGTTGCCCACGGTAATCAGGCGATCGCCCACTGTCAGGGCTGCTGTGTGGGGAAACAGGGAGGCCGTATGGCCATCGGGTCCCATACCGAGCAAAATCAGATCAAAGCTGGGAACTTCTCCTTCACGGATGCCAAAGGTTTGGCGCAGGATTTGCTCATAGCGATCGGCAGCGGTCTGCGGATCCGCATCCGCCGTTGGCATTGGGTGAATCTGATTTTTGGGAATCGGTACATGATTGAGCCACGCCTGAAAGGCCATCCCCGCATTGCTGTCGGCATGATCGAGGGGGACATAGCGTTCATCACCCCAGAAAATGTGCCACCGTGACCAAGGAGTATCCGCAGAGATAAGGCTTTCATACAACGGTTTAGGCGTGTTGCCGCCGGCAAGGGCAAGCGTAAATTGCCCCCGTTGGGCGATCGCCCCAGTGGCCTGCTCAAGAACAAACTGCTTTGCCGCCGCCGTCAGGGCAGCCAAATCTGGAAAAACACGTACATTGGGTGTTGGCATAGAAGCATCATCCTAATTGGAGCGAATCACACCATCGGTCGCCGTACCCAGTCCGGGACTGGAAAAGGGATCAGCATTGCCGCGCCAGTTAAACCCATTAATGCGCAAAAGAATCGTCGCCAACTGGCGATCGAGGTTATAGCGAAACACCACCCCATAGGTGCGACGGCTATATTCCACAATAATGTTTGTATCAAAAACTCTCCCTGTGTCCATATTAATTTGCATTTGGGCACCCGCTCGCAGCGGACCGTAAATCTGCTGCAACAATCCCACGTTGAGCACACTAAAGTCAGTAATCCGATCAAAGAGAAAGGGCGAGGATGGCTCACTCAATGTCTGTGTAAATCCCACATCAAAACTGGTGTAGTCAAACCAATGACGAGAAAAATGACCCACTTGACCCCGAAACCCTGCCCCTGCAACTAACGCGGGTTGGGTACTGCCATTGGTATAGTAGTTCGCTACACCGCCTACCTGACTATAGAACTGCAAGAAGGGTTGTACAGGACGGGGGCTATAGCGCAGGCCTTGGGTTCGCGTCGGCGGTAAGGGAGTGCCCCGCCAAATGGGCATCACCCAGTTAAGACTTGCGGCAGCTTGAAGACGACCTAGGCTTGGCTTAGGGGGTAGGGAGGGATCATCACTGGCTGCCGTGACGTATTGACCTCCCAGAAGATAACTGAGTGCTAGGCCCTGAGTTAAGGGAATACCTGTACCACTGAACGTGCCGCCAAAGCTACTGGTAATTTCCTGCTCCCCAAGGGAACGATTAAAAACCCGTTGGCGATAAAGGGCAGAAACAGTTAGGAGATTGCGGGCATCAAAATTGTGGAACAAGTCTACCCCTGCGCGTGACGTACTCGGCCAGTCGTTAGGGTTGAGCGTATTCAAGAAGCCGTAACCGCGCACACGAGTCTGCGGCGTGAACCGATGGCCTAGCTCGATCGCCGCCCCGTAGCTTTTAGCATCAAAAACATCAAAGTCATTGTTGATGATCCGTTCTAAATAGATGGATGGCAGGAAGGTGATTTGGGTATTGGGGGTATTGATTGCTCTGTACCGATAGGCGAGAAATACGCCGCCGCGATCTTGTTCATCATAGCCAAACTCAAAGGGCAACACTTCATAGGGACGACCTACAACAAACCGCCGCAGCACAATGGGTAAGGCCACCCGCTGATCAAAGACCACACGACCCCGTCGTACCTTGAGCAGGGTTTCATCGGCACTGAGGGGTTCGGCGGTGGCTTCCTGAGCCCGTGCTTCCAGCTCTGGCGGACTAAAGGGGTCATTGGTAATCCGCAGATTGGCAGCAAACCAGCGGCGACCATCAAACTCTAGGCGATCGGCCTCAAAGCGCAACCGATCAAAGGTTTCTGTCACTTCGGCTTGGGGAGCTGTGCCCTGTTCGTCAAGACCGGGAAGAGGGCTAAGGGGTGGGGGGCTAGGAGAGCGAGTCAGGCTCAGGTCTTGATCCACCCTAGCGGTATTGACGACGCCGCGAGCATTGGTGAGAGAGCCTTGATCGAGTCTGAGGTTATATTCCAAGCGATCGCCCTGCAGGACTTGATCGCCGCGCGTAATCGTCACATTGCCTTCCGCCACCAGAATTTGGGCGTCAATATCGGTTTGAATGCGATCAGCGGTGAGTTCAGCTTCCTTAAATCGGAGGAAAACATTGCCAATGGCATTAAATAATCGCCGCATCAGATCAAACTCTTGGCGATCGGCCGTCACCTCCAAGGGTTGATCACGGACAACGGGCGTTTCAGCATTGGCCTCCCCAAGACGGAGGGGGGCTGTAAAATCCGGTGTTGGCCTAGGGCTGATCGGCGTTGTACTGCTGAGATCAGGAGCTACCGTTGTTCCAAGTAGCTCCGCTTGTGGTGCGCCGCTGACCTCAGTCATTTCTGCGGGTTGTGCAGGGGGGGGCAGACTAGCAAAAAGGGGTAAAAACAACAACGGCCAAACTTCCTCACGACCACTGCCTAGTTACGTCTAGTTACGTTACCCGATGCCCACCCCCTTTGGCGAGGATTACTCGAGATCCTTACGCTTGGGGTTACGAGCTGGGTCACCCGAAAGGAACCCGAAAACAAAGAGCAGGACAAAGAAGGTCACAACGATATAAACGGTAATTTTGAGTGTTTCCATGATGTTGTCGTTTTTCGTAGCGTCACCTTCTGATCATACGGGATGAGGGACTCCCTCGCATCCCCTAAAACACTTGGCTTTTTGTGGCATCCGACAGCGTGGGAATTTCGGCATAGATGCCGCGTACAGACTGCACCACCGCATAGACGACGCCAATCACCGTGGCAATAAAGACAAAGTTGAAGAGCACTTTAATCAGCAGGTCAAAACTAGCAACGCGGATCAGCAGTTGTACCAGTAGTTGGACAATAAACAGCACAATCCCCATCAACAGTGCCTGCATCGTGTTATAGCGAATAAAAAGGCTGATACGACTGTTGCGCACCACCAGCAGGTACAACAGCATAAAAACGATTAGGCCAGCAAAGGGAATGGAGTAGATCAAGGCTACCGGTAAAACCACTAACACCAGTGCTTGCAGTGGTGGAAACAAATCAAACAAAAAGCCACCAAAGGGCATGACGTAGAAGAGCGGCAGCAGATACGCTAAGCTGGCAAGGATACGATCTAACGCAGTGGTCGTGGCACGCCAAGTCATGGGTTGCTCCTTTTAGGGGTTGGAGGGGGATTGACTCATGGCCTTCAGCAGTAGATCCGCCGAAATCATGTTGCATTCCACAACTTTACTGACCAGCGGTGGCCCCACTCGCGAGACAATGATCCCTTGCAGCTCCGGATTATTTCTGACTGACAGGATAGCAGCACCGATGATGGAACCGGAATCGGGAGCTGGGTTAGTACCATTGGTGGGTAGCATTTTGAGCAACTGGGCGATATCTGTACAACTTGCCCGTGACACATATTTTGCCAAGGAATCACTCAGCTGCTCAACCATGGTCTTCATCATTTCCGGAGGCAGCGGGCTGGCGCCTTGGGCACGCACTGGTTGACCTACTCCTAGGACAAGGATGCCACCTATCACAAGGGGAATGCCGATAGCCGACTTGAGCAATTGCAACATGTTCAACCTCATGTTCATTTGAACTCTCAGCCAATGTGCCAGCAAACTAGCTGTGACGCTCCTCAATCACCCGATCAATCAAGCCGTAGTTTTTTGCCTCTTCGGCGGACATGAAGAAGTCACGATCCATATCCCGCTCAATTTTTTCGAGGGGCTGGCCGGTATGGTGGGCGTATAGCTCATTGAGTTGTCGCCGTACCCGTAAAATTTCGCGAGCTTCGATCTCAATATCCGTTGCTTGGCCACGGGTACCACCAGAGGGCTGGTGAATCATGATGCGGGAGTGGGGTAATGCCAACCGTTTGCCTTTGGTACCGGCTGCAAGGAGGAAAGACCCCATCGAGGCAGCCAGACCCACACAAATGGTGACGACATCGGATTTAATATGTTGCATCGTGTCATAGATTGCCATGCCAGCGGTGACGGAGCCACCGGGGGAGTTGATGTAGAGCATGATGTCTTTGCCCGGATCTTCGGAGTCAAGGTAGAGCATCACTGCCACAATTTGGTTGGCAATCTCATCATCGACTTCTTTACCAAGGAAAATAATCCGCTCGCGATAGAGACGGTTGTAGATGTCAATCCACTGGGTGTAGGGTTCACCGGGCATCCGGTAGGGGACTTTGGGTACTCCGATGGGCATAGAATCCTTCCACGCTGAGCTATCAACGCCGCAACCTGAGCCATGAAGGCGGCTTTTCTCCCTGATTCTAACCTATTCCAAAGGCCTTCGCTCTAAACCTGGCAGAGGCAGAGGGCAAACCACTGCTGAGGGTCGGTAAAGGCCTTGATCCATCGAAATCCAGCAGCCGTTAATGCCGCCTTGAGGGCAGCAAGATCAAACTTGCGGGAAATTTCGGTGAGAATCGGTTCACCCACAGTAAAAGTGCACTGAAAATCAAGGGCAGCCAAGGTAACGGTTTGCCGCTGCTGTGAATCGAGATACATTTCAATTTGCTGGGCAATCGGGTTATAGATGGCGCGATGGGCAAAGGCTGCGGGCTGAAAATTTCCTTGAAAGCGCCAGTTGAGGTGATGGAGGAGATTGCGGTTAAAGGCAGCCGTCACCCCTTGGGCATCGTTGTAAGCAGGGAGCAAAATACTCGTGTCTTTGATCAGATCCACGCCCAGCAGGAAATAGTCCCCGTCCCTAAGAACCCGATGAATCTGTTGAAAAAGGGTCTGGCATTCGCTGGGGGAGAGGTTGCCAATGGTGCTACCGAGAAAGCAGAGCAAGCGCCGAGGTGCCAAGGGGGGCGGTAGGTGCTCTAAGCCCACTTGATAGGTACCGACAAGACCATGAATACTGAGCTGCGGATAGTCGGCAAGAAGAGCCATGGCACTGGTTTTGAGGATCGAGCCACTGACATCAATGGGACGATAATAAAGCCGAGGTTGTATGTGGGCATAGGCCGATAGGAGAAGGCGAATCTTGCGATCGCTGCCACTGCCAAGTTCCACGAGTTCACAGGCGCCCGTGAGTTGGGCGATCGCCCCGGCGGCGGTCTCTAAAATGCCCAATTCTGTACGGGTGGGGTAGTATTCCGGCAGCTCACAGATTTGCTCAAAGAGGCGTGATCCCGCAGCATCGTAGAAGTAGTAGGAGGGAAGAGACTTGGGTTGCTGAGTCAGACCTCGGATAACATCTTGGCCGTCCCGTTCTGTGGCGAGACTGGGTAAGTGGGTCAGGTGCAGGCGATCGCTCACAGGGAAAGCGGCTCCAGAATGTGCAGACCTTAAGATATTTTAGCCTTTAGCCGCTGCTCCAAACGCCGTCCCCACCACGCGATCGGCAAACTCATTAGCAGGTAGAGAATTAAGGCCAGCGCATACAGAGGAAATGGCTGGCTACTGTTGCGAATCACCCACACCCGCATCACTGAGGTTAAGTCCACGCCGGCAATCACACTGACAATGGCCGAATCCTTGAGCATGTAGATAAAGTCATTGACTAGGGGTGGGATCACAATTTGAATGGCTTGGGGCAAAATGATGCGCACAAATCCCTGTTGTTGACTCATGCCTAGGGAGAGAGCCGCTTCCCGTTGCCCCACATCCACCGCTTGCAGGCCCGCACGAAAGACCTCTGCTTCATAGGCGCCATAGTTGAGCGTCAGGGCTGTCACCCCCGCTGTCCACGCATTTACCCAAGTCGCAAGATTCATCTGGGCTAATACTGCACCGACGCCGTAGTAAAGCAAGAGCAGTTGGGTGATCATGGGGGTATTGCGCATTAGCTCAATAAAGCCAAGTGCTGGCCAGCGCAGAAACAGAAAGGGGGAGGTGCTCATGGCCGCGAGGACAATGCCTAGCAACACCGCTAGCGGAAAGGAAATACCACAGTAAATGAGTGTATTTAGTGCTCCCCGCAAAAAGGCCGGCAGGGCAGCTTGAATCAGTTCCATCGAAGAGATTGGGTTACACCTGTTGCTCTAACTTAATGAGGGGTTCAGGGAGCTATCAGTACCGCGCTCTACCTAAAAGGTGAGCTACATGGACTCCCCGCACTTATCGATTCGCCACCGCGACGCGGAAGCTAGCTACGATGGGGACGGGATTAAGTCTTTATCGTACACTACAGTCCAGTCATGTAGTCCTCAATCTCCACCCACACCTCTGCACCACAGAGGACGGCACAGATGGTCAGACCAATGATGTCAAGGAGTTGATGCTCTAGCAAGTGTTCTGCGCGGGGGTCTTCTAGGGTTTTGACGTGGTCGAGCAGACGGGCAGAGGGTTGGCATGGTGGCATTCCCACAAACGATTGGCTTACTTTGTCCTAGGGTTGCGATCGCGCCCATCCCCTTGATATACTAGGCAAGCTGATTAAGTTGCCCTCGGCAGATCAGTGTATTTTTTGCACATTTTTGGTTGGACACCATCATCACTGTAGGTTGGGTATAGTTGCATGGCTCGATATCGTGGCCCTCGTTTGAGAATTGTCCGTCGTCTGGGTGAACTGGCTGGTCTCACCCGCAAAGCCCCCAAGCGGAGCTATCCCCCCGGTCAACATGGCCAAGCCCGCAAAAAGCGTTCGGAATATGCCCTGCGCCTTGACGAAAAGCAAAAACTGCGCTTCAACTACGGGGTCTCGGAGCGGCAACTTGTACGCTATGTGCGCAAAGCCCGTCGGGTCAGTGGTTCCACGGGGCAAACCCTTCTACAGTTGTTGGAAATGCGGCTGGATAACACTGTTTTCCGCCTTGGGATGGCACCAACGATTCCAGCAGCCCGCCAACTGGTGAATCATGGCCATATTCTGGTCAATGGCCGTAGTGTGTCTATTCCCAGCTATCAGTGCCGTCCGGGGGACGTGATTACCGTCCGCGATAATGAGCGATCGCGCCGCTTGGTGGAAACCAACCTTCAAAATCCCGGTCTTGCCAATCTTCCCAGCCACTTGGAACTGGATAAAAGCACCCTCACCGGCAGAGTCACTGGTATTGTCGAACGGCAATGGGTTGCTCTCCAAGTCAATGAACTCCTCGTGGTTGAGTACTACTCCCGCAAAGTCTAGAGTATCGCCGCCCTTCCTATGGCAGAAGCCTATCTTCTGGAAAAACTCCGCACTGTCGAGCAAACCTTTACAGAACTTACCCGTCGCTTGGCGGATCCCGATGTGGCGGTCAACCCAACCGAATTTCAGAAGGTGGCTCGCTCCCGTGCTGCCCTAGAGGAGACGGTGAACGCCTATCACGAATGGCAGTCCCTCAATCAGCAACTGGTGGATGCCCGCCAACTGCTTAAAGAAGCAGTCAATGAACCCGAGCTACGCCAGATGGCTGAAGAAGAAGTCGCGGATCTCAGCCGCCGCATTGCTGAACTGGAGGAACGCCTAAAAATTCTGCTGCTGCCCCGTGACCCCAATGATGATAAAAACATCATGCTCGAAATTCGAGCGGGTGCTGGGGGCGATGAAGCGGGAATTTGGGCAGGGGATTTAGTGCGAATGTACTCCCGCTACGCCAAAAGCCAAGGCTGGCAGGTGAGCTTAGTCAGTGAATCCCTTGCAGAAATGGGGGGCTTCAAGGAAGCCATCCTCGAAATCAAGGGCGATCGCGTCTATAGCAAGCTGAAGTTTGAATCCGGTGTCCATCGCGTGCAGCGGGTGCCTGTCACCGAAGCGGGGGGGCGAGTTCACACCTCTACGGCCACCGTGGCGGTAATGCCCGAAGTGGATGAAGTGGAAGTAGAAATTGATCCCAAGGATATTGAACTCACCACAGCGCGATCCGGAGGTGCCGGTGGCCAAAACGTCAACAAAGTAGAAACAGCCGTTGACCTCTTCCATAAGCCGACGGGTATTCGCATCTTCTGCACCGAAGAGCGTAGCCAACTGAAAAACAAGGAGCGCGCGTTCCAAATCCTACGGGCAAAACTCTACGAAATGAAGCTGCGGGAACAGCAGGAAGCCATTACCTCAATGCGTCGCTCCCAAGTGGGTACGGGCGATCGCTCCGAAAAAATTCGCACCTACAACTACAAAGACGATCGCGTCACCGACCACCGCTTGGGACAGAACTTTAGCCTCAGCAGTGTCCTAGAAGGGGATCTAGAACCCATTATTCAAGCCTGCATCAGCCGTGATCAGCAGGAACAACTGGCACAACTGGCTGCCGAACAAGCCTAGGAGGATCAAATGACCAAATTTGTGGCTTGGGGACGCTACTGTGAGGATGTCCTCGAACGGCGTGCCCCCCATCGCCAAGCACACCTCGACGGCCTTGCGGCTCAAAAAGCCCAAGGGGTGCTCATCACCATTGGTCCTACGAAAGACTTGCGCTACTTTTTTGCCATTTACGAGGCGGATAGCGAAGAGACCGTGCGCCAATTGATTGAAAACGACCCCTACTGGCAGCATCAGGTGTGGACAGAGTACAGCATTCATGAGTGGATCCAAGCCCTCTAAGGGCGAGGGCGGATCCGCAACTCACTTAGGGCGCAAGGGCATTGCCCCGCATCAGGCTACCAATCGTTTTTGCCGTAATTTTCAACTGCACTAAGGGATTAGCCGGCACCACCGTCTTGTAGAGGTAGCTATCGAAGGTGAGCTTCTGTACATCAATATCGCTACACATCTCCACAAAAGCCTCACGGGTGGCATCGGAGCGATAAAAGACCCGTTGTAGCAGATCTAACACTAGGTACGTCATGCCGTAGGCTTTGTCCCAGCGCTTCAGGTAGAGCTTGAGATCTGCTTCGGTGGGGATACGGCGACCGCTGTTGGAGGTCTCGACAATGGTTTCAGCGCACATGCGGGCTGACTTGGCGGCAAAGTAAATGCCTTCCCCAGAAGACTTGGTGACCGTACCGGCTGCATCTCCCACCAGAGCCACGCGACCGACCACCCGCCGCGGCCGCGGATGCTCAGGAATGGGGTGAGCTTCCACTTTAATAATTTGCCCCCCTTCCAGTTTGGCAGCAGCACGGGCGCGGATTCCCGCTTGCAACTCCCGAATGCGATCTTTGTTAATCTTCATGGTGCCGGTGCCCACGGCCACATGGTCATATTTCGGAAAAACCCATGCATAGAAGTCTGGGGACACGTCATCCCCTACATACATTTCTGCCAACTCGTTGTAGTAGGCCATTTTGTCCTCAGGCAGGCGGATGCGCTCCTGATAGGCAATGGCGTAGTTGTAATCGCCGGCATCAATTTCCTTGGCAATGCGGGAATTTGCCCCATCGGCACCAATCACCACATCCACTTCAAGGGTCTGAGCTGTGCCATCCTCTTGGACATAGTGGAGGGTGTAGGGCTGATCGCTGGTGGCGGGCTGCTCCAGCTTAAAGACGGTGCCATTGATCAAGTTGGCGCCCAAATCCGCCGCCCGATTGCGCATAAAGCTATCGAGGACTTCGCGGCGACACATACCGATATACTCGTGGTCTTTGAGGGTATGGCCAATGTTCACCTCGATATTGGAGGGGGAAATCATCTTCATTTTGCGCACGCGGCGGTCAATGATTTCCGGCGGCAAGTCAAATTCACTGACCATGCACAGGGGGATCGCACCGCCACAGGGCTTGGCATTGTCTAATTTACGTTCAAAGAGATAGGTCTGGATTCCGGCTTTGGCTAAGGTTTCGGCGGCTGAGGAACCCGCTGGACCACCACCGACCACTGCTACCCGAAGTGACAACGGACGACTCCCAACTTTGGCTAACAAACAACAGTTTGGATACTATCACGGCAATTTTTTGTCTTCAAGGATTTAATCCCGAAAAGCCGCATCTGTAACAGTTTTCAACATTTGGCCATCGTTGATCCGCTAGGATAGATCCATCTATTGATGCAGAATTGATCCAGCCTGGGAAGTGTAGCAGAAGCTACCCAATTTGTCTCTCGCGGTCGAGAATGGTATCATTTGCGAGGTTGTAAAACTTACACCATTTCCCAGAGAAGTTAAGGTAGGGCATTCACATGGCACCGTCTCCTGTTGCGCCCGTTGTTTTGATGATTTTGGATGGCTGGGGTTATCGCGAAGAGACTTACGGTAATGCGATCGCCCTTGCTCATACGCCAGTGATGGATAGTTTGTGGCAAGTCTACCCCCACACGTTGATTGATACCTCTGGGAAGGCAGTGGGACTCCCCAAGGGACAAATGGGTAACTCCGAGGTGGGACACTTAAATATTGGAGCTGGGCGCATTGTGCCCCAAGAGTTGGTGCGTATTTCCGATGCCGTCGAAGAGGGGAGCTTCTTTTCCAATCCCGTCCTCGTGAACCTCTGCCAAACGGTGAGGGAACGCAACGGCAAGCTCCATTTTATCGGTCTGTGTTCTGCAGGCGGGGTGCATTCCCACATTGATCACCTCTACGGCTTGGTGGAACTGGCCAAGCGCCAGAACTTGCCCGCTTGTATCCATGCCATTACCGATGGTCGCGATACACCCCCCCGCGATGCCGCAGGTGTCCTTGAGGAATTGGAGCAACGCCTGAAAACCATTGGCTGCGGACGAATTGTGACGGTGAGTGGTCGCTACTATGCCATGGATCGCGATCGCCGTTGGGATCGTACCGAGGCGGCCTACCGCGTCATGACCAGCAATGAAAATATTCAACCCCTGCGGGCGGTGGATGTCGCCAGTAAGTCCTATGCCCAAGATATTGGCGATGAATTTATTGTCCCCACGCGCATTGCTGAAGGAGCCGTTGAACCCGGCGATGGCGTGGTGTTCTTTAATTTCCGTCCCGATCGCGCCCGCCAACTCACCCAAGCCTTTATTGACCCTGACTTTAGCGGCTTTGAACGGACGCTAATTACGCCTTTGGAATACGTGACCTTCACCCAATACGATGCCAACTTTAACTGTGGTGTCGCCTTCCCGCCCCAAAACCTCAATCATATCCTTGGGGAAGTGATTGCCGAGCATGGCCTGAAGCAACTGCGGGCAGCGGAAACGGAAAAATATGCCCACGTCACCTATTTCTTCAATGGCGGCCTTGAGGAACCCTTCCCCGGCGAAGATCGCATTCTCATCCCCAGTCCAATGGTGGCCACCTACGATCAAGCGCCAGCCATGTCTGCCCTTGCCGTCACAGAAGCGGTTAAGGAGGCCATTGAGAAACAGGAATATGCCCTAATTGTGGTGAACTTTGCTAACCCCGATATGGTGGGGCACACGGGGCAATTAGCGGCAACAATTCAAGCCATTGAAACCGTGGATCGCTGTGTAGGCGTATTGGTGGAAGCAACAACAAAGGTGGGGGGCACGCTGCTGATTACCGCTGATCATGGCAACGCTGAGTACATGATTGACGAGGACGGTAACCCTTGGACGGCTCACACCACTAACCCCGTTCCCTTCATCTTGGTGGAAGGGGAGAAACGCAAAATCCCCGGCCATGCTACAGATGTGAGCCTGCGAGAGGATGGGTGTCTGGCGGATATTGCGCCAACAATTCTGGAAATTTTGGGGCTGCCTCAACCCCCTGAGATGACCGGGCGATCGCTGATTGCCAGTGCCCCCTATGAAACGCGCCTCAATCGCACCCCAGTCTCTGTGAAGGTCTAAGGGCATTCTCAACCCAAGAGCGACGGCAGAAAATTTTAAGAAATCTTAAAATAAGAACAGTGCTTGTCCTGTTTTTATGGCCACGTTTCGCTCCATTCTGGGTTACTATCGCGCCTATCGGGGGATGGCGATCGCCAGTATTACCGCAGCTAGTCTCTGCGAACTGGTGGATTTGCTCGTGCCCTATGCCATTGGTCAAATTCTCAACCTGCTCTCGCAACAACCCCTCGATCCGCCAGTGGTGGCGATCGCCCATACGCTGCAAACATGGACGGGCTGGAACAATGCCTTTGGCGTCAATCTCACCGTTCTCGGCAGTATTGTCTTTTTGGCCACTGTGGTGCGTGCCCCAATTCAACCGTGGCTGGGGGTATGGTTCCACTGGTGGATTGCCTTGGCTGCCCGCCGCGACCACACTCGCAAAGCCGTCGAGAAAATCCTGACGCTGCCCCTAGAATTCTTTGAGGAAAACAACCCGGGTCGCATTGCCAATCGTGTTAGCAAAGGGATTTCCAACCATACGTGGAGCTATCCCGAAATTGCCGGTCAACTGATTCCCAAACTGGTACGGGTGCTGGGGATTGGCGTGATTGTCTGGTGGCTTGATTGGCCGATCGCCCTTGGACTGTTGCTCTCCTTTACAGTGATCTTGGTGCTGACCCTGCGCACCCTGCGACGGATCATTCAAAAGGAAGAAATTCTCGATAGCCACATCGAAAGCACAGAAAGCCGCACCTCAGAAATCATTACCAATATCAAAACCGTCAAGGCCTTTGCCACGGAAGCCCGTGAACTCGCTCGTCAACAGCAGCGCCTCGATCGCGAGTTCAAGATGGTCATTGACCGCATCCATCGCGGCTATATGCACCTGATTACTTGGCAGGGAACCGTAGTCCAGTTCTGTCTTTTCAGTTTGTTGGGGTTTTCCCTAGCAGCCACGATCGCCGGCCGGGTCTCCATTGGTCACTTTATTACGATTTACACCCTTGCCAGTATGGCCTATGCCGAAATTACCCCCCTCTCGCAGGTGTCGGAGGTGTTTGCGCGCCGCTATGCCTCCATTTTGCGCTTCCATGAATTTATGGAATTGCCCCCCGGTCGCGATGCCATTGATCTGGAGCAACAGGAGATTCCTAGCCTGAAGTTTTCGGGCAAAGTGGATTTTCAGCACGTTTGGTTTAGCTACACGCCGGGGCGTCCCATTCTGCGGGATATTAACTTACTGATTGAACCCTGCCAAACGGTGGCCTTGGTGGGGCGATCGGGTTCCGGGAAATCTACCTTGATCAAGCTGCTCTTTCGCTACTTCCAGCCGGATCAGGGGCAGATTCTCATTGATGGCCAAGATATTCAAACCCTCGATGTCCGCGCCTATCGCCGCCGTTTGGCCATTGTCCACCAAGAGGTGGATGTCTTTAATGGCACCCTCTGGGATAACCTCACCTATGCCAATCCTGAGGTCAGTGCCGACGCCGTCTATGAGGCCTGTGCCATTGCGCGGGTGGATGAATTTGTGCAGCAGTTGCCCTTGGGCTATCGCACAATTGTGGGTGAACGGGGCTTGCGGCTTTCGGGGGGACAGCGGCAGCGGTTAGGGATTGCCCGTGCCCTCTTAGCAGATCCCGATGTGTTGATTTTTGATGAAGCGACCTCAAGTCTGGATTATGAATCGGAGCGGGAAATTCAACTGGCCCTGCGCTCCATTACGGGTACTCGCACAATGATTGTGATTGCCCACCGTCTCAGTACGGTTCGGGATGCCAATCAAATTGTGGTTTTGGATCAAGGGACAATCCGTGAGCAGGGAGACCATGAGACACTCCTCGCCCAAGGGGGGGTGTATGCCCATCTCTACTCGATTCAGCGCGATCGCGCCCCCCATGCCTAACTGAGATCGACACCAAGGAAGCGATCCAAAAGCCGATAGCGCCAAAAAGCCCGCAAGACCACCACCCATAGCAAGACAATCAGCACAATCAATGCCCATAGTGACCACGACAGGGGTTCCAACTCGGCCACTGCCCGTAGGGTCGGCGAGAAGCTGATGATCAGGAAGGCAGCCAGCAGAGCTAAAACCACAGCAACATAACGCCAGTTGCCCACTAAAGGTGCGCCGCCAACCCATATGGGATGGGGAGGTTTGAGAAACAGGACTAAACAAAGGGAGGCCAGCATCAGGGTCGTCACCAAGGCCGTGCGGGCGATCGCCACACTCTGCCCCAGTTCTAAGAGCACCTCGCGGCCATTCAACAGCGTTGGATCAAAGCGTCCTTGGAGCAATTCCACAAGGGGCGTCAGTTCCCGTGCCAAAACCCCCAAGTACATGAAAATGGCCAACAGTGCGAGGCTTAGGGTGGCGGGGATGACAAAGTGCAACAATGAACGAATCAGCGATCGATGGGGACGCGGCCCCGGCACTGCCCAAAAAGCCACCGCCAAGGTCGGCAGACCCACCCCCCACAGGGTGAGCAGGCTATTGTGCTTAATCAGCAGCGGAAAGGCGCGCCCTGCCATGACGGTGACTAGACAAAGCAAACTAAAGCTAAAGACCCGCACCAAAAAGAGCTTCGTGACATCCTGAATGCCGTTGTAGATGCGCTGTCCTTCCCGAAAGGCGGCTGGTAAGGCGGCAAAGGAATCCGCAAGCAATACAATATCAGCCACATTCCGGGTAATGGCACTGCCACTTTCCATAGCAATTCCCACGTTGGCCTGCTTCAGGGACAGCACATCATTGACACCATCGCCAATCATGGCCACCTGATGCCCAAGGGCGCGTAGTCGAGTCACGAGTTTCGCCTTTTGCTCGGGGGTAATGCGACCAAAAACCGTGGCTTTCTCAGCCATTTGATCAAAGCTAGGATCATCCATGGCGGCGAGTTCTGTGCCGGAGATGGCGATCGCCCCATCATCGAGACCCACTTGTTTCGCAAGGGCAACAACGGTTTCCGCGTGGTCGCCGGAGATAATTTTGATTTGAATTCCGGCTTGCTGAAAGCGTTCTAGAACCTCACGGGATTGGGGTCGCAGGCGATCGCCCACCCAAATCACTGCTAAGGGTTCAAGATCTGGGGGCAAGAGGGCAGTCTCCTGCCGCTCATCCCATTGCGGATCACTGCAACTACGGGCAAAGAGAAGCACCCGCAATCCCTGCTGCCGTCCCCGCTGGAGTAATTCAGTCACCTCAGGGGAGAGGTCTTCAGCCTTGAAGAGAACATCCGGTGCCCCCAAGATAAACGTTTCCGAGTCCTGCCACGCTGCGGCACTCCACTTGTAGGCGGAGGAAAAGGGAATTTCGAGGCGGAGGGGCTGGGGCCTGCCGTCAAAGGCCTCCGTGAGGGCAACAAGGGTGCGGTTCGGAGCACTAACACTGGCGGTAAACGTGGCAAGAGCTGCTTTTGTCTTTTCCTCTGTCTCGGTGAGGGCGTACCAGCTATGGAGTTCAAGGGCATTGGCCGTCAGTGTGCCCGTTTTATCAAGGCAGAGAATATCGACGCCACTGAGGGACTCAATGGCATTCACCTGCTGCACCAAGACATTGGCACGGGAGATGCGCAATGCCCCCAAGGCATAGGTGAGCGTAATTGTCAGATACAAGCCCACGGGGACAAGACCCGCCACCACTGCCGCCGTTTGCACACTCATTTGTAGGGTGGTCAGGCGTACCAACAGCGAAAGCAACACCAATAGCCACAGGAAAATGGCAAGGGCAAGGATGACGCGAATAATCAGGTTAATTTCCCGTTGCAGGGGGGTCAGTTTGTGGTGGTAAGTTTTGGCGGCAGCAGTTAGTTGATGGGCGGTACTGGCTTCCCCCACCTGTTCGGCGACATAGGCAGCGGCACCGCGTACACAAAAGCTCCCGGAGTACAGGCGATCGCCCGCTTGCTTGGAGATGAGATCCGACTCCCCTGTGAGCAAGGACTCATCCACTTGGATCTGTCCATCACCAACGACAGTGCCATCGGCAACGATTTGATCCCCCGGCTCCAAAAGGAGAATATCCCCTTCTACGACTTCTGCGGGATCAATAATGGCCTCTTGGCGATCGCGCAGCACCTTGACACGGGGACGGGTGAGGAGGCTAATTTCATCCAACTGCCGTTTGGCGCGAATTTCTTGCAGGATGCTAATGATGGCATTGAGAAACACCACCACGATGATGGCGGCCACATCTCCCGGACGACCTAAAAAGAGCAAAATGACGCTAATAAAAGCAAAAACCCCATTGATAAACGTGAAGAGGTTTTCCCGCAAAATGTCGCCATAGGTGCGATTGCTTTCACTCGCTTGACGGTTAATGCGACCTCTGGCTTGCCGCTCCGCCACTTCCGCCGCTGTCAGACCCGTCAATGGTGCTGTCATACCCTAAGTTTCCGCTGACTTAACCACAAACACCGAACAGGGGGCATCCGCCACAACGGCGCCACTTACTGAGCCTTGCACAACCCGCTCAACCCCCGTGAGGCCGCGACTCCCCAGCACAATCAGGTCTGCCCCATAGATATTGGCCAAGCGTAAAATTTCCTCGACGGGGTCACCGGTAACAATTTCAATTTCCGAGTCACAGGGGAGGTGGCTTTGGAACTGTTGTAAATGCTGCTCAATACTACGGTAGGTGCCCATTTGCGGATGCAACGAGGGGCGATCGGCACTGACCCCAAACCCCGCCTCTGCCGGTGAGATCACATGACTGAGAATCACTTGGGCATCTGGGTCAAGATTTAACTGGGTCACCGCTGCCATCACCCGTGCCGATAGCTCACTGGTATCGAGGGCCACTAAAATTGTTTTGAACATGCCTGTGACTCTGTACTTGCAATCTCCTAGTCTGCCACAAGAGCGCAAGTAGCGGTCAAACTGCCCTTCTGGATAGCTATTCGCAATGATTATTAACCACACCTATCGGTTTATTTTCCTGAAAACTCGTAAAACTGCTGGCACCAGTAATTGCCCTCTCCCAGTTTTGTGGTAGTCAGGATGTCATCACACCGATTCGCTGGCAGGATGAGCGCATCCGTCGTCAATTGGGTTATCCAGAGCCTCGCAATTTTCGTGCTCCCTTGGTTGACTATCGGTTGTCAGACTGGCTCGCTCTCTTTTATCAGGGGTCTAAGCGCAAGTGTAATAATCACTTCACGGCTGCCGAAGTTAACAACGCGATTAATCCCGACATTTGGCATAACTACTTTAAGTTTTGCTTTGAACGTAATCCCTTTGATAAGGCAATTAGTCGCTATTACTAGGAAATTCCACCGGCAACCCCAAATGAGGTATAGCTCCTTTGAGCATACAAAAGGATGACGAGGGGAAATTAAGTAAAAGTACTCAATGATAATGTCAACATTTGTTACAAACGTTACTGGGGATCATAAGACTTGTGGAGAATCCCCATGAAATGCTGACATTTCCTCGCATTCGTTAGGGGATCGCAGTAGCTTGAGTATCAGTACAGGACAGCAGGTGAATGTGTTGTGACGGTGTCGGGCGGTTATAAAAATGCCCGGATGAGTACACCAAGGAATTGTTCTGTCAAGACTGCAAACCCTATCCAAGAGTGCCTATGAAAGTTGGGGTCGTTAAGGAACGCGAAGTGGGTGAACAACGGGTTGCCCTGATTCCCGAAGTCGTTGCCAAGCTGGTGCAGCAGGGGTATCACCTCTGTGTGGAGTCCGGTGCAGGGGATATGGCTCACTTCAGCGATGATGACTACCGTGCAGCAGGTGCGGAAATTGGTTACTCCATTGAAGAGGTCTGGGGCGGTGTGGATGTGCTGCTCAAAGTGGCGCCGCTGCGCGATCGCGAGGTGGAGTGGATTCGACCCGGCACCACCTTAATTAGTTTTCTCAATCCCTTGGGCAATCCATGGCAGATGCAACACTTGGCAGAGCGGCAGATTACTGCCTTTGCCCTCGAGTGCATTCCCCGCACGAGTCGTGCCCAGAGTATGGATGCTTTGTCTTCCCAAGCAGCGGTGGCAGGCTATGCGGCGGTGTTATTGGCCGCTGCTAATTTGCCGCGCTTTTTCCCGATGTTGACGACGGCAGCGGGTACGATTCCCCCCGCTAAGGTGTTTGTGATTGGAGCAGGGGTGGCTGGCTTGCAGGCGATCGCCACCGCGCGGCGTTTGGGAGCTGTGGTTGAAGCCTTTGATATTCGCCCAGCGGTCAAGGAGGAAGTACAAAGCCTCGGTGCCAAATTTGTCGAAGTCAACCTTGAGGAGGATACGGTTGCTGCCGGCGGCTATGCCAAAGAGGTTTCTGAGGCGGCGAAGCACAAAACCCAAGAGGCGATCGCTGCCCATGTCCACAGTGCCGATGTGGTCATTACCACTGCTCAAATTCCCGGCAAGCCTGCCCCTCTTTTGGTGACAGAACGGATGGTGGCCAGCATGAAACCGGGTTCGGTGATTGTGGATTTAGCCGCTGAGCAGGGGGGCAACTGTGCCTGCACAGAACCGGGGCGCTCTATTTGTCATCAGCGGGTCACCATTATTGGCCCGATTAATCTGCCCTCGACAATGGCGGTGCATGCCAGTCAAATGTATGCCAAAAACATTTCAACGCTCCTGAAGTACCTTGCTCCCAAGGGGGAATGGGTGTTGAACTTTGGCGATGACATTGTGGATGCCGCCTGTGTCACCCATGAAGGGCAGGTTCGCAACCCACGGGTACTGCAACTGCTGCATCCTGCCCCAACCTTGGCAACAACGGTTTAGAGATGTCCCTAGAGGATTCGTTCTATGACAGATCCCATTCTTGTCGGTCTGATGATTTTTGTGCTGGCCAGTTTCATTGGCTTTGAGGTGATTAACAAAGTCCCGCCCACGCTGCATACTCCCCTCATGTCTGGTTCCAATGCCATTTCGGGGATTGCCGTAATTGGTGCCCTACTGATGGCGGGGAGTGGGCACACCACTTTAACGGTGGTCTTGGGATTTATTGCGACAGTGCTCGCCACGATTAATGTGGTGGGCGGTTTTTTGGTCACGGATCGCATGTTGCAGATGTTTAAGCGGTAGGAACCATGGATTGGCTAACACGCATTGAAGAATTGAGCTATCTGGGTGCTGCGGCGCTCTTTATCCTCGGTTTGAAAAAACTGGGGTCTCCGGCCACGGCCCGTCAAGGAAATCGTCTTGCCGCCTTGGGGATGTTGATTGCGATTGTGGTCACGCTCCTCGATCGCCAGATTATTAGCTATACGGGCATCCTAGCGGCCATTGGCCTCGGCAGTGTCATTGGCGCGATCGCTGCCTACAAAGTGGAAATGACGGCCATGCCCCAGATGGTGGGGTTACTCAATGGCTTAGGAGGGGCGGCCTCTGCCTTGGTGGGCATTGGGGAATTTTGCCGCATTGTGGCCGTGGGTGAACCGCTGACCCCCAGTACGCTGATCACGATTATTTTGGGGGTGCTGATTGGTGGCGTCACCCTTACTGGTAGCCTTGTTGCTTTTGGTAAACTTCAGGGATTGATTTCGGGAACCCCGATCATTTTCCCGATGCAGCAGGCGATTAACCTCGGCTTGCTGGTGGCTTTCTTGGTGGCCAGTGGCTGGGTGTGGTTGGATCCAAGTCAGATGCCGATTTTCTGGGGCTTGGTGGCGATCGCCAGCATTTTGGGGGTGCTCTTTGTCCTGCCCATTGGCGGTGCTGATATGCCGGTTGTGATTTCCCTTTTGAACTCCCTTTCGGGCTTGGCTGCCAGTGCTGCGGGCTTCATCGTTGGCAACAGTATGCTGATTATCGCGGGTGCCTTGGTGGGGGCTGCGGGGCTGATTCTGACCCAAATTATGTGCAAGGCCATGAATCGCTCCTTGGCCAATGTGCTCTTTAGTGGCTTTGGTAGCTCGACCACAGGCAGTGCTGAGGGTAGTGTTCATACCACCGCGAAGTCAGTGCGCACCATTGACCCCGAAGAAAGTGCGATGATGCTGGGTTATGCCAAATCTGTGGTCATTGTTCCCGGCTATGGGATGGCGGTTGCCCAAGCGCAGCACAGTGTCAAAGAACTGGCAGATCAACTGGAGCGGCTGGGTGTGGATGTCAAATACGCGATCCACCCGGTGGCAGGTCGCATGCCCGGTCACATGAATGTGCTGCTTGCCGAAGCCAATGTCCCCTACCCCCAACTCAAGGACATGGAGGACATTAATCCAGAGTTTGAGCATGTGGATGTGGCACTGGTCATTGGTGCCAATGATGTCGTGAATCCAGCCGCGCGCACGAACCCCGGTAGCCCTGTCTATGGGATGCCCATTCTCGATGTGGATCGGGCACGACACACGATTGTGATCAAGCGCAGCCTCAATCCGGGCTTTGCCGGTATTGACAATGAGTTGTTCTACAAGGACAGAACTCTAATGCTGTTTGGCAATGCCAAGGAAGTGCTCAATCAACTCATTGCTGAGGTCAAACACCTTTAGGCAGTTGCCCTAGCCACGCGACGGTCAAAAACAGGGGCAATTTCTGCTAGGTCAAACTGATCAAGGCGATCGAGCACCCACTGACAACGACGCTGGAGCATGTGAAAGGGATAGGTGTGCGCGACCCCCAAGACTTTGACACCAGCTTCACGGGCGGATTGCACCCCCACCAAGGTGTCCTCGATCGCCAGACAATCAGCGGCTGTGAGATCGCCCCCTAGGGCTTGCAAGGCTGCAATGGCACGGAGATAGGGGTCGGGATAGGGTTTGCCGCGTTCCACACTTTCGGCACTGATAATGCAGTCCACAATGCCAGTCAAGTTTCCCCGCTCAAGAGCCAAGTCCACATCGGATTGCAGGGCACCGGTGACAATGGCAATTTTCAATTGCGCAGCATGGAGTTTCTCCAGCAGGGCGATCGCCCCCGCAAAGAAGGGAAAAGGCTCCATATTGGCCAAGCGTGCGCGGTAGGCAGCTGCCTTTTGTGCCACCAGTTTGTCGAGATAGGCCGGGGTCACTGCCCGGCCGCGGCGACTGAGGAGATTATCCAAACAGGCGCGATCGCTGCGTCCCAAGCAAAAGAGATCGTATTCCCCCCGCTGGGGTCGCAAGTTCTCTTGCAGCAGAATCTCATCAATGAGGGCGGCATGGATCGCCTCATCATCAAGGATCACCCCATTGAAATCCAATAAGACTGCCTTCAGGGGCATAGTTAACTGCGCTACTTGTGTGCCAACTCTGGGAATAACTGCTGAATCCGTGCTTGGAGTTGCTCCGCAGCGCTGAGGTGCGCCATCTCTGCTGGGGGTCGCATAAGGGATTCTCCCACCAAAATCGCCTTGGCTCCCGCTTGGGTCACCCGCTCAACATCGGCGCGCTGATGAATGCCCGATTCACTGACCACGAGGATGTCGCGATCGCGCAGTTGCGCCCCATAGGTGGCCAAAAGCTGTTCAGTGGTGGCTAGATCAACACTAAAATCCGTCAAATTGCGATTGTTGATGCCCACCAACTGTACGTCCTCCAGCTCAAGTACCCGTTCCATCTCCTCGGCGCTGTGCACCTCCACTAATGCGGTTAGCCCCAAGCCATGGGCAATGCGCAGGAAATAACGCAGATCGCGATCCGAGAGAATGGCAGCGATTAAGAGAACCGCATCAGCGCCCCGCAACCGCGCTAAGAACATTTGGTAGGGGTAAATGATAAAGTCCTTGCACAGCAGTGGCACGTCCACCACTTGGCGAATTTGAGCCAGGTACTCAAAACTGCCTTGGAAAAACTCACTGTCCGTTAGGACGGAAAGGCAAGTCGCGCCAGCGGCAACATAGGCTTGGGCGATCGCCACCGGGTCAAAGTTGGGGCGAATCACCCCTTTACTGGGAGAGGCCTTTTTGACCTCGGCAATCAGTGCTGGCTGGGTGACAGGGTTTTGCAGCGCGGCGAAAAAGGAGCGTACGGGTGGTGCATCGAGTACCTGACGTTGCAAGTCCGGCAGGGGCAGCACTTCCCGCAGTTGCTCTACCTCCTGTTCCTTGTGCCAAACGATTTTCTCAAGGATATTGCGGGGAGCTTCATCGGCCACCGGTACTTGGTAGTGGAGGTTGCGAACGGTTACAGCGGGATTAGGGGGACGCCGGCGAATTTGCATGATGAGTGTCGTATGGAGTTGCAACAGTTGAACACTAAGATAAATCACATTGGTTGTACTAAACCATTCTCCCTTAGTCCTTATTTACAATCTGAGTTCGGATGGCCATTGGCGTTTGGGTTTTAGGCGATCAACTGTGGCAAGGGCAATCAGCCCTGCAAAGCTGTCCAACCCCTGTGCCCGTCATCCTCATTGAGTCCCGCCAATGGGTGCAACAACGCCGCTACCATGCCCAAAAACTCGTGCTGGTGTGGTCGGCCATGCGGCATTTTGCCCAAGAACTTGAGGCAGCCGGTTGGCCGGTGACTTACGCGATCGCCCCCGACTTTGCTACCCCCTTGCGACAGTGGATTGAAGCTCACCATATCCACGAACTACGGATTATGGCACCCAGCGATCGCCCCTTTCGGGATCTGATCGCTACCCTCGATCTCCCCTGTACCATTAAGTTCTTGCCCAACAATCACTTTCTCTGGTCAGAAGCAGAATTTCAGGACTGGGCGAAAGGTCGCAAAACGCTGGTCTTGGAGTATTTCTACCGCGCCGGTCGCCAACGGTTTCAAATTCTCATGGACGGTAAATCCCCCGTGGGTGGCAAGTGGAACTACGATGCCGAAAATCGCCAACCGCCGCCTACTCGCCTCAAACCGCCACCACCGCTGCGCTTTTCTCCCGATCAGATCAGCCAAGAAGTCATTGAGACAATGCGCCAAGGCAACTTTGACACCTACGGCCACATCGAACCCTTTGACTGGGGAGTCACCCGCGCCCAAGCGCTGCAGGTCTTGGAAAACTTTATTGAATACCGCTTGCCCCAGTTTGGCCCCTACCAAGATGCCATGGTGGCAGGAGAAGAGAGCCTGTGGCACAGTTTGCTGTCCCCCTATTTGAACCTAGGGCTATTGCACCCCCAAGAAGTGATCGATGCTGTCTTAGCCGCCTATAGGGAACGGCCGCTGCCCCTCAACAGTGTGGAGGGCTTTATTCGCCAAATTCTCGGCTGGCGCGAGTATATGTATGGTCTCTATCACTACCTTGGTGCTGACTACTGCCAGCATAATTTCTTTCAGCACACTCACCCCTTACCGACGTTCTTTTGGCAGAGCGATCGCACCACCATGAACTGTCTGCGCCACGTTCTGCAGCAAATTGAGCGCACAGGCTATGCCCACCACATTCAACGGCTGATGATCCTCGCCAACTTTGCCCTGATTACTGGCTTGTCTCCCCAACAAGTGGAAAACTGGTTCCACAGCGTGTTTATTGATGCCTACGACTGGGTGATGCAAACCAATGTCCTCGGCATGGGCTTATTTGCTGATGGCGGGCTGTTGGCCTCCAAGCCCTATGCGGCGTCTGCTAACTACATTCAGCGCATGAGTAATTATTGCCAAGGGTGCGCCTATGATCCCAAGCAACGAGTGGGCGATCGCGCCTGTCCCTTTAACTTTTTTTATTGGCACTTTCTAGCCCGGCACCGCAAAATCTTGAGTCGCCAAGGACGCATGAGCATTATCCTCAAAAATTTGGATAAACTGAGTGCCACAGAAACGGCAGCCATTCAACAGCAGGTGCAGCAGTGGTATGCTGAAAATTCATAGCCTCGAAAATAAAAAGTGTATTCTACATAACATTCATTTGCCATACGTCTTAAATTTAATCCGAAGTCAGTGAATCTGGAATAAACGAAAAATTCGGGTATTTTGAAATCTAGTGGGAATCGAACTTAACCAAAAGATAACCAAAAAATAATTTCTTCCTACTCTTAAGTCGAGATAATTTAAGTGAGGTAAAGCAGAGTACAGTCTTCACGCTAAAACAATTGAATACTCATTCTGGGGGACAATCAAATGAATGAGACAGTCAATATCCAACTGTCTGCAGCCGCTACGTTGGCTGACTTACCCTATTTTTCCTATCAGGTTTCCCCTGAAACCATCTCTGAAAAAGTGGCTGATGAATTTCAACGTTATCCTGAGCTACCGGGGGTACTGGTGGTGGCAGGCGATCGCGTCATCGGCATGATCTCCAAGGTCAAGTTTTTTGAGCGCATGAGCAAGCAGTTTGGTCGCGATCTCTACTTGCCGCGCCCGATTAAATTGCTGCCAGAAATTGCTGCACCCCAAGTACCTCCCCTTGTTTTGATGGCACGCACTCCTGTGGAAGAAGCCGTGGAACAGGCCTTGAGTCGCCCCCCCGCCTTTGTCTACGAACCCGTGGTCGTGCGTAAGGGCAAGCAACTGGTGTTGGTGGATATGCGGCTGATCCTGATTGCCCAAGCGCAAGTGCTGAGCAAGAAAAATCTCTTCATTCAGCAGCAGCACTTCCACACCCAGCAACTCCTTGAGAAGTTAAAGGTGGAAAAAGAGCGGAACCAAGACTATGCCAAGCGCCTTGAAAGCGAGCTGACCCGCACCCAACAGATGAACGAAGCCCTAGAGCAGCAGGAGCGCTCTGTGCGTGAGCAAGCGGAGCGGATTGCCCAACTCAATCAACGGTTCGTCTCCATTAGCCAAGTTCTTTCCCAGCGGGGGCGCAAAGCCTTTCAGCAAACCTTCACCGGGGTTAACCAAATTAGCCGTCACACAGCGGAGGTTTATCGCCTCAGCGAACGGCTAAAACAGGACGTGGAAATTATCGACCAAGCCACCCATCAAATTGCTGAGATTACCCGTCAGGTGAAACACCTTGCGGTGCAGGCGGGGCTGATTGCCAGTCGCAGTGGCCAGCAGATGGCTGGTTTCGATTTTATCAGTGAGGCAATTAACAAACTGGCCAACCAAGTGGTCTTTGCCAACCAACAAGTAGAGGAAATGGCCAATCATTTTCGCCATCACATTCGCGAGGTTGTAGAGTCCACCGCCTCTGGGGAAAAAATCGCGCGATCGCTCCTCAGTCAAGTGGAAGATACCCAACAAGCCATCCAAGAACTACAAGCGCTACTGGATACTGAGGAAGCCACGACTCAGACAGAGACCATGCCAGCGGCAGCAGTTGCTTAGGGCAGCCCGTGGATTTAGACCCTCGCCGCGGGGTATCGTGAATTTAGTCCATTGATTTCTATCTCGCCTATTCAGGATGCCCCAACCCACTGTGATTCTCCATGGCGGCGCCGGCAGCTCGCTCCAAGACAAAGGCAGTCTCATTCCCGTCCGCCAATCCCTGCATGCCATTGTCAGCCAAGTGGTTCAGACCCTAAAAGAAGGGGCAACGGCGATTGAGGCAGTGGTTTTGGGGTGTCGGCTCCTAGAGGATGAACCGCGCTTTAATGCAGGCACGGGGTCTGTGCTGCAATCCGACGGTCAAATTCGCATGAGTGCCTCGCTCATGGATGGGCAGCGGCAGCGCCTCAGCGGTGTCATTAATGTCTCACGGGTGAAAAATCCCATTGACCTTGCGCATTGGTTGCAACAGTGCCCTGACCGTATTCTGTCCGATGTGGGAGCAGCAGAGCTCGCTCGTGAATTGCAGCTTCCTGTGTATCAACCCCTCACGGATCAGCGACTCTACGAGTGGCTCGAGGAACGCAAAGGCAATTTCCAAACATCGATGGCCGGAGTCGTGGCTGAGGAGGCAAGGCGGGGCACGATTGGTGTTGTGGTTTTAGATCAGCAGGGACACTTGGCCGTGGGGACTTCCACTGGCGGCAAGGGCTTTGAGCGTATTGGGCGGGTCAGTGACTCCGCAACGCCAGCCGGCACCTATGCCAACAGCTTAGCAGCAGTCAGTTGTACTGGCATTGGTGAGGATATTCTGGATGAGGCGCTAGCCACGCGGATTGTGGTGCGCGTCACCGATGGGCTTTCCCTTGAGGCGGCCTTTGAAAAATCCTTTCGGGAAGCCGCGAGTCGGCAACGGGATTTTGGCGCCATTGGCCTCGACCATCAAGGGGCGATCGCCTGGGGCAAAACCTGTGATGTCCTGCTGGCGGCCTACTGGAATGGCATCACCATTGGTGACACCTTAGACCTACCCCCCGGCCTGCAGGTGGGCGGCCAAAAATAATTTATCCTTGCTGTCAAGTTTTTTTATTGCCAGCTCAATGCAATTGGCTGCATCTGTTAGGGTAAAGGCCTATAATTTTAAGTGTTTTTACATTTGGCCGATGTCCCTTGAGGGAACCCTATGACCAATACGACCTCGCCTGCCATCCTCAATCCAATTGCTCGTCCTGAAGTTCCCCAAGAACTTGCGGAAAATATCATCCTTACTTCCCTCAACGATGTTTATGACTGGGCACGGCTATCGAGCCTCTGGCCGCTCATGTATGGCACTGCCTGCTGCTTCATTGAGTTTGCGGCCATGATTGGCTCGCGCTTCGATTTCGATCGCTTTGGCTTGGTGCCCCGCAACAGCCCCCGTCAGGCGGATTTGATCATCACCTCTGGCACCATCACGATGAAAATGGCACCCGCCTTGGTGCGCCTCTACGATCAAATGCCCAATCCCAAGTACGTGATTGCGATGGGTGCCTGCACGATCACAGGGGGGATGTTTAGCTCTGATTCTTATTCCGCCGTGCGTGGTGTGGACAAGCTGATTCCCGTGGATGTCTATTTGCCCGGCTGTCCGCCCCGTCCAGAAGCGATCATGGATGCGATCGTCAAGCTGCGCAAGAAAATTGCCAATGAGCATATCAGTGAGCGTGGCAACCTTGCCCAAACCCATCGCCTCTTTACCGCCAAGCACAAGATGAAGCCGGTGCCCCCTATTCTCACCGGTCAATATCTCAATGCTCCCAGTCGCCAAGCGCCTCCTCCTGCCCTTGCTGCAGCGATGGGAATTGCTGTTCCTGCCCTTGGGGAAGCGGTGAGGGAAACCAGCACCGTTTCAGAATAATCTAGTCGTTTTGGTGAAGAGGTAGTCATCGATGGCAGTTTCAACAGAGCTTTTGGTACTCGGTGTCTATGGCGCCTTGGCAGGGCTATATCTGCTGGTGGTGCCAGCGATCGTCTATGCCTATTTGAATGCTCGCTGGTATGTGGCTGGCTCCTTTGAGCGGGCATTTATGTACTTTCTGGTGACGTTCTTCTTTCCGGGATTACTCCTGCTGGCTCCCTTTATTAACTTTCGTCCCCAACCGCGCTCTCTCGATTCCTAGGTGCTATGCGCCGCATTGATGTTCTAGGGATTGGTATTGGTGTTTTCCTTGCGGGCGGCTTGGTTTATCTGCTGTTGCGCATTGCGGGAGTTGAGCCGCTTCAAGCCGGGATTTGGAGTCAAGCCATTTTTGTCTTGGTGGTTCTGGGTTGGCTCTCCACCTATCTCCTGCGGGTCTTTACAGGACGGATGACCTACCACCAGCAACTTAAAGACTATGAAGAGGCCGTGATGAGCGATCGCCTTGCGCGGATGTCGCCAGAGGAGCTAGCCGCCCTTGAAGCAGAAATTCTAGCGGAATCCAGCGAGATTGCCGATCCAGAATTGGGCGATAATTAGCTCAAGTTTCCCCGTGGCTTAAATAATGCACTTTCCCCGCTCCTGTGGTTTACTGCTTCATCCCACGTCCCTGCCTGGTGGTCATGGCATTGGTGACTTGGGTGCGGCAGCTCGTGAGTTCCTTGAATTTTTGGTTGCCAGTGATCAGCAGTACTGGCAGGTCTTGCCCCTAGGGCCAACGGGCTTTGGCAATTCCCCCTATATGTGCTACTCCGCGATGGCCGGCAACCCACTGCTGATCAGCTTGGATGAACTGGTCAAGGAGGGCTGGTTAACGGAAGCAGATTTGGCAGGACTCACGCTTGAGAATAGCGATCGCGTCGATTTCGAGGCTGTCATTAGCCAAAAACTCCCCCTGCTCCGCCTTGCTGCTCAACGCTTTCAGAATCAAGCCACCCCAGAAGACTGGCAGGCCTTTCGCGACTTTCAAGCCCTTGCCCACTACTGGCTGCCCACCTATGCCCTCTTTATGGCGCTGAAGGATCACCACGAGGGACAGCCGTGGTATGAATGGCCCGCCCCTTTGCGCGATCGCGAACCAACCGCCCTTGCCGCGATCCAAGCCGTTCTCAAAGAGCGCATTTTTGAGTACGAGTTTCAGCAATTTCTCTTTTACCAGCAGTGGCACGCCCTCAAGGAAGCCGCCAATCAACAGGGGATTCAGATTATTGGTGATATTCCCATTTATGTTGCCCACGACAGTGCCGATGTCTGGGCCTTTCCCCAATTTTTTGAACTCAATCCAGAAACGGGTGCGGTTGCCCTCATGGCCGGTGTGCCTCCAGATTACTTCAGTGCCACGGGTCAACTGTGGGGCAACCCCATTTACAACTGGAAAGCCCTTGCTGCCGATGGCTACTCTTGGTGGATTGAGCGCTTCCGTGCCCTGCTCTCCTACATGGACATTATCCGTGTGGATCACTTTCGCGGCTTTCAGGGCTACTGGCAAGTGCCCGAAGGGGAGGAAACAGCCGTCAACGGTGAGTGGCAACCGGGTCCTGGTGCTGCCTTCTTTGAAACCTTGCAAGCTGCTTTGGGACGACTGCCTATTCTCGCCGAGGATTTAGGGGATATTACCCCCGATGTCATTGCCCTACGGGATCAGTTTCAGTTTCCGGGGATGAAAATTCTCCAGTTTGCCTTCGGCGGTGGTTCGGATAATCCCTTTTTACCCTTTAATCAAGAGCGCAACTGTGTGGTGTACACTGGCACCCATGACAATGACACAACTGTCGGCTGGTACCGCAACCTAAGTGACTGGGAACGGCAGCGCCTCATTGACTATTTGGGCTATACCCCCAGCGAACCCCACTGGGCTTTGATTCGCATGGCCTTGGGAACCGTTGCCAACCAAGCCATTCTTCCCGTTCAAGATTTGCTCGGCCTCGATAGTCATGCCCGCATGAATTTCCCCGGTACTGGCGAAGGCAACTGGGCGTGGCGGCTAACTGCGAGCCAACTTACCCCTGAACTTGCCGCTCATTTGAAGCACTTGGTGCACCTCTTTGGCCGTCAAGCGCCACCGAGACCCCAGCCGGTTGAAGCTGCCGAAGAAGCCGTCCCCGAAAAAGACCCCGCCTAAGCTCGCCGTCGGCCATCGGGCATAATCGTACCCCGCAAATCCACTTCACTGAGGTTGGCGCCACTCATATCCGCAGCAGTCAGGTTCACCCGCGTCAAATCCGCCCGCGACAGGTTAGAGCCTGAGAGGTTGGCATCTCCTAAGTCTGCCCCACTCAAGTTAACACCGCTGAGATCTACAGTTCCCAGTAAGCTGCCGCTAAACGTTGCCCGGCTCAGGGTGGCTCCACTGAGGGTGGCGCGGCTGAGATTCGCTTCTGAGAGAGTAGCACGACTCAGGTTGGCTCCCACCAAGCGGGCACGGCTGAGATTTGCTTCTACCAAGTCGGCACGGCTAAAGTTGGCTTCCGTTAACTCCACTTCGCGAAGATTGGCACCACTGAGATTGGCACCCCGCAGCTTCACGCCATTAAAGACGAGGCCACTGAGATTGGCACTGCGTAGATCCGTTTGACTCAAATCCGCATTGTCCAGCAATGCCCCCTGCAAGTTTGCCCCTTGGAGATTCGCCCCCCGCAGATTGGTGCCCACCAGTTTGGCATGGCTGAGGTTGGCGCCCCGTAAATTTGCCCCACTGAGATCCGCACGGCTAAGGTTGGTATGGCTCAGATTCGCGCCACTGAGATTGGCACCACTGAGGTTGACATCTGAAAGTTCTAGGGAGGACAGATCCGCCTTGGCCAGTTCCGCGCCGACAAGGTTGGCCTTGGCAAGGTTGGCTTCACTGAGCTTGACTTCCGTGAGATCAACGCGGCTGAGATTGGCTCCCGTGAGATTCGCCGCCGTTAAGTTCGCGCCACTCAGGTTGGCACCGCTGAGGTTCGCACCACTGAGATTGGCATTGCTGACATCCGCCTGAATTAAATCCACACGGGTTAGGTTCGCCTGCTTTAGATCCGTGCCATGCAAATTCGCGCCCTGTAAATTTGCCCCCGAAAGGTTAACGCCGTCGAGTGTCAATCCCCGTAGATCCGCATTCGCCAAGTCCACACGAGAGAGATTTGCACCCTGAAGCACCGTTCCCCGCAGGGTGGTTTCACTAAGTTCAGCGCGGCTGAGATTGGCTCGCGTCAGGTTTGCCCAACTGAGATCACTGCGGCTAAGGTTTGCGCCAGCGAGGTTGGCATCCACCAATTCTGCTTTGATGAGCATGGCATTAACAATTTCTGCGCCACACAGCACCGCACCACTGAGATTGGCTCCGCTCAGGTTGACCCACTCCATGTCGGCACGGGAGAGAATAATCCCCCGTAAATCAGCGTTGATAAACTCGCCATTTGTCAAACTGGCACGATTAAAGTCCCGTTCACCGCTGGCATAGCGTTTTAAGAACTCTTGGGGATTCATCAAAAAAAACGGGTCTGGAACCCCGCCCTTGAGAACGGCTCTACACTCTAAGCCTAGCTTAATTCGCTAAAACCACACTACGCTCGTGAGAGGATGATAATAAAGACTTGCGCTCTCTCATGGATACCATCCCTATTCTTGATCTCAAGGCCCAATATCAATTCCTGCAAGCAGACATCGATCGCGCAGTTGCCCGCGTACTGGCATCCGGTCAGTTCATTCTAGGGCCAGAGGTACAGGCCTTTGAGGAAGAGGTAGCCGCCTATTTAGGGGTGCGCCATGCGGTAGCAGTTAATTCAGGGACAGATGCACTGGTGATTTCCCTGCGCAGTTTGGGAATAGGTGCTGGGGATGAGGTGATTACCACCCCCTTTTCGTTTTTTGCGACGGCAGAGGCGATTAGTTTGGTGGGTGCCCGCCCGGTCTTTGTGGATGTGGAACTGGACTCTTTTAACCTTGATCCCAGTAAAGTTACCGCAGCCATTACCCCCCGCACCAAGGCGATTTTGCCGGTTCATTTATTTGGGCGGCCAGCTGCTATGGGAGCAATTGCTGAAATTGCCCAAGCGCATGGGTTAGCCATTCTTGAGGATTGTGCCCAGTCCTTTGGTGCCCGCTATTGTCCGCCCTGTGAGAACTGTCAATGTGAAACGGCAACTCAAGAGGCTTTAGCTCATCGGTTCACGGGGGCGATCGGCAGCATGGGGGCCTTTTCATTTTTTCCCACCAAGAATCTCGGTGCCTATGGCGATGGGGGGCTGATTACTACTAATGATGATGATTTAGCCGAGCGATCGCGCATGCTGCGGGTTCACGGCTCCCGTCAACGCTACTACCACGAAATGATTGGCTACAATTCTCGCTTGGACAGCCTACAGGCGGCGATTCTGCGGGTGAAGCTACCCCATATCGATCGCTGGAATCAAGAGCGACGGCGAGTCGCCCAAACCTATAACCAAGCCTTGGCGGGTCTTGAGGCGGTGGTGACCCCAGCAGTATCTCTAGGGCATGTGTTTCATCAATATACCATTCGGGTGCTCAATGGCCAGCGGGATGCGCTCGCGGCTTACCTGAAGGCGGCTGGTATTAGTTCGATGATTTACTACCCCATTCCCCAAGATCACTGTCCGATGTATAAGGGGCAATCTCCGCCCAATCCTGTGAGCGATCGCCTTGCCAGCGAGGTTCTCAGCTTACCCATTTGGCCTGAATTGAGCGATGCCACCATTGAGCATATTGCCGCAACCATTCGCCAGTTTTTTCGCAAGCGCTAAGGGCATCCCCTAAGCAGTTGTCTGGGTATTTGTCCTCCCTTAACACAACCTTAAGCTGACACTCGCTAAGCTAACTACAGCTCTTTTGTGAAATATGGGGTTAACAGACAGGACACATCGGCATGCTGTCCGCCATTAACGTTCTCAGGATTCAGAGTGTTCAACCCTAGTGAAAAGGGCTGTAATGTCACTTGGGCTAGGAGAGCCATGCTATGAAAGTTGCTGTTTTCAGTGCCAAATCCTACGATCGCCAGTTTCTGAATGCCGCCAATGAAGCTCAAGGTCATCCCCATCTCCTCACCTACTACGATGTGCTGCTGCGTCCTCAAACAGTTTCCCTTGCCGAGGGACATGAGGCCGTCTGTGTATTTGTCAATGATGATCTGGGGGCAGAGACCCTCAAACGGCTGGCAGCGTTGGGGGTGCGTCTGGTGACGCTGCGCTGTACGGGCTTCAACAATGTGGATTTGGCAACAGCGGCCAGCTTGGGCATCACAGTTACCCGCGTCAGTGCTTATTCCCCCTATTCGGTAGCGGAGCATACAGTGGGGCTGATCTTGATGCTAAACCGCAAACTCCACCGTGCCTACAACCGTGTGCGCGATGACAATTTCTCCTTGGAGGGGCTGATGGGCTTTGACCTCCATGGTTGTACGGTCGGCATCATTGGCACAGGCAAAATTGGGCGTGTTGTTGCCCGGATTATGCATGGTTTTGGCTGCCACCTCTACGGCTATGATCCCTACCCCAACAAAGACTTTGAGCAGATAGGCACCTACACAACCCTAGAAACCCTCTTGGCTGAATCGGACATTGTCACTCTTCATTGCCCCCTTGTCCCCGAAAATGAACACATGATCAATGCGACCACGATCGCCCAAATGAAGCGCGGTGTCATGTTGATCAATACCAGTCGTGGCAAGCTGGTGGACACCAAAGCAGTCATTGAGGGCATTAAAAGCGGCCAAATTGGTTATCTGGGCATTGATGTCTATGAAGAGGAAGACTCCCTCTTTTTCCAAGATCTTTCGGACACGATTATTCAGGACGACACCTTCCAACTCCTGCAATCCTTCCCCAATGTGGTGATTACTGCTCACCAAGCCTTCTTTACCCGCAATGCCCTCACGGATATTGCCCGTACGACAATTGAAAATCTGACCTGTTTTGAGCAAGGCCTGCCTCTAGCAAACGAAGTGAAACAGATGTAAGGCTCGGCGAAACGGTTATCCCCATAACGTTTCCGGCAAACAGATCCGCTATAGTAGCGATCGCATTTATTTCAGGAAAGAATCATGGGGCGTGCAGAAAAAGTCATTTTGGCCTATTCGGGGGGAGTGGATACCTCCGTGTGTATTCCCTATCTCAAGCACGAGTGGGGCGTGAAGGAAGTCATTACCCTCGCCGCTGATTTAGGACAGGGGGATGAACTGGAACCCATTCGCCAAAAAGCCCTTGATGCTGGTGCCAGTGCCTCACTGGTGGCCGATGCCAAAGCTGAGTTCATCCGCAACTATGCCTTTCCAGCCATTCAGGCCAACGCCCTCTACGAAAATCGCTATCCCCTCTCGACGGCCCTTGCTCGCCCCCTGATTGCCAAGCTCTTGGTGGATGCGGCTGCTGAGTATGGTGCCGATGCCGTTGCCCACGGCTGTACAGGGAAAGGCAATGATCAAGTCCGCTTTGATGTGGCGATCGCCGCCCTGAATCCCAACCTCAAGGTCCTGGCACCCGCTCGCGAATGGGGCATGAGCCGCGAAGAAACCATTGCCTATGGCGAACGCTTTGGCATTCCTGCGCCTGTGAAAAAATCTTCCCCCTACAGCATTGACCGCAATCTTTTGGGACGCAGTATTGAAGCCGGCCCCCTTGAGGATCCGTGGATTGAACCCCTTGAGGAAATCTATTTGATGACCCAAGCCATTGAAAATACCCCCAACTCCCCGGAGTATGTGGATATTGGCTTTGAGGCCGGAATTCCCGTTAGCCTCGATGGCCGCTCCCTCGATCCCGTAACGCTGGTGAGTGAACTCAATGAGCGGGTGGGGCGCCACGGCTTTGGTCGCATTGACATGATTGAAAATCGCCTTGTCGGCATTAAATCCCGCGAAATTTACGAAGCCCCTGCCCTCTTGGTGCTCATTGACGCCCACCGCGATTTGGAAAGCTTGACCTTAACCGCCGATGTGACGCAGTACAAACGGGGGATTGAAGAGACCTACAGCCGTTTGGTCTATAACGGTCTTTGGTATAGCCCCCTCAAAGCAGCCCTTGATGCCTTTATTCAACAGACCCAGCAGCGGGTCACAGGCACAGTGCGCGTCAAGCTCTTTAAGGGAACGGCACGGGTGGTGGGGCGACGCTCTCCCTATTCCCTCTATACGCCCGATTTGGCCACCTATGGTGCCGAGGATCAATTTGATCACAGGGCAGCCGAGGGCTTTATCTACGTGTGGGGGCTACCCACCCGCGTCTGGGCGGAGAAACTGCGCCAAGGCTAATCGGGGGCTTCGACGATACACCACTCGTGGAGTTCGTAGTGGACACACTGGTGTTGGACGAGGGGATCGCGGGCAACAATTTCTTCAGCGGCTTGCCGGGAATCCGCCTGAAACAACAACATGCCACCCCCGCGCTCAGCCCAGTATCCCGTGCGGGCTTGATGCCCTGCGGCAATGAGGGCGCGCACATAGGCACGGTGGGCAGGAACGTGGCGATCAAAGGTGGCTTTGTCCACAATACCGCGTTCAATTTTGACAAACCATGGCATCGCTGACTGGCTCCTCTGGATGGGAATCAAGACCTAGAATAGCTATAGCAGTGGGCTTGAAAAACTCTGTGGTGCCCTGCTAGTGAGCGGCTATGAGCAAAGCAATTACCCTTGAAACCTTGTTAAGCGAATTTGCCCGTGGGGTGCGGAATTTCCGGGGTGTGAATTTGGCGGGCAGTGTGTTCCCTCTGGTGCAACTGAGCCATGTGGATCTAGCGGGGGCGGATCTTCAGGGCATCAACTGGAGTGGAGCGGATTTGATCAAGGCCAACTTGGCCAATGCCAATCTGCGGGGGGCAAATCTGATTGGTGCAGATCTGAGTGGTGCTAATCTGACCGATGCCAACTTGCAGGAAGCCATGCTCAGTGGCGCCATCCTAGTGGGTGCCTACCTCTCACGCGCCAATTTACAGCAGGCGGTGCTCAGTGGTGCCATCCTCAAGGGGGCGGTGCTCCACGACAGTAATCTGAAGGATACAAATGTGGTGGGGGCAGATCTGTCAGAGGCGGATCTGACCGGGGCGATCGCCCGCCGCCAAGACTTAGAGGAAGCCAAGCTCTCAGGAACTATACTGCCCAATGGCGAAGTGGTCTTTGAGGCTGGGGAAATGGAAGAGGTTCCGTTGCCCGCCCCAACGCCAATGGCTAAGCCAATGGCCACTGCAAACGAAACCACCGTGATTGAGTGGACAAACGAGCAGGTGATTCAAATGCTGATCCTGCAACAACACCCCCTGCCCAGTACCTACCAAAGTGCTGATTTGAAGGTGGTTAGCCTCGGCAATCACTGCTATCAATTGCGCACGGTCACGGAAACGGTGGTGGCGGTAGTAGAAGGTGAGAGTGTGGCCAATGAAAAAGTAACCCTTTTTGCCGAGGCGCCCTTTGCCGATGTGGTGGCCAGTGTCCTCCAAGCCCATTCCTTCTTGCCCACACAATACGTCAGTGAACCCGTACCGGCGTGGCACTACGAACAGGTCGCCATTCCGTCGGGGCAGGTGGTGCGTTGGGGAACGGCACGGCAACTTTGGAAAACTTGGTGGTTACTGCTCAAGTCCACTGCCACACCTCAGGAGCCACAGCAATTGCAACTGTTGGTGGGCAAGGAGTGGCAGCCCATTTGCGATATTGCCTTTTCACCGTCGGCGGGCGGTGGTCTGATAATCAAAACGGCGATGGGCGATCGCCACTTTTCTGGGGATGCCTCGCTGATTTGGCTAGAAAGTGTCCCGTCTGGATTGCCCACCACCTCTGCCCCAGCAGTCCCGCCTTGGAACGGCTTACTCAAATTTGAAAATAACTGCCTCACCATTGAAACCGCCGCAGGGCTCGTCTGTGTGCAGGGGGAAAACTTGAGGGTCACCCTTGGGGGGCAAGCGATCGCTCTCAACCAGCTCTAATGGTCGCCCTTCAACCCTTTGATTTTAGTCGCTGGCCGATCGCGGTCAGTGATTTACCGACCGATACCTACCTCGTGGGGGGAGCGGTGCGGGATGCGCTCCTAGGCCGGATCAATTCGTGCCCCGACTTGGATTTTATTGTGCCGAGGGATGCGATTGCCCTGACCCAAAAACTGGCGGATAAGTACAAGGCTGGTTTAGTGGTTTTGGATCGGCAGCGGCAGATTGCCCGCTTAGTCTTTGCTAATACAACGGTGGATATTGCCCAGCGGCACGGAGAAACCCTCTTGACCGATTTGAGCGATCGCGATTTTCGCCTCAATGCCATTGCCTACGACATTCACCACCACCACATTGTCGATCCCCTCGGTGGCCTTTTGGATTTGCAACGCCGCCAAATTCACTATGTCGCACCAGAAAATCTCGCTGCCGATCCCCTGCGACTCCTACGCGCCTATCGCCAAGCCGCCCAACTGCAATTTACGATTACGCCCGAAACGCGGCAGGTGATCCAAACCCTTGCCCCCCAACTGCGACGAGTCGCCCCAGAACGGGTGCGGGTGGAACTCAGTTATTTTCTCAGTGCCCTTGAGAGTGCCCCCTATCTCACCCTTGCTTTTCGCGATGGCGTGTTGGCGGTGTGGCTGCCGTCGGTCACCGAGGAGCGGATTACCCACTACCATGCCCTTGAATCCACCCTAGGGAAGTTTCCCTTCCCAGCCCTTTGGCCGGCGCTAACGACATCTATTGCCGCAACAACTGCCCCCGGCGAACCCCAACGGCGAACCCTAGTGGCTTTGGCCAAGCTCACCTGCCTCGTGAATGCCAGCGATCGCCAAGCGGCCGAGGAACTAACTGCCCTCACCTACACCACCGATGAAATTCGCATTGTCCAAGTTCTGTGCCGACTGCTCAACCACTGGCTAGTCCCCCTCGAACAGCCCCTGAACCGCGAGCAAGCCTTCTATCTATTTCGCGCGGCGGGTAGCTATTTTCCAGCCTTTGTTGCCCTTGCCCTGAGCCGGGGCATCTCCAAAGCGCATCTAGTGCCCTTGGTCAAAGGGTGGTTAGACCCCAAGGATGCCATTGCCCATCCCCCCCAATTGGTGCGGGGTGCCGATCTGGTAGAAGTGTTTCAGGTCTCGCCGGGGCCGCGTGTGGGTGAATTGTTGCGAGCTGTGGAAGCGGCGCAAGCGCGGGGAGAAATTCGCGATCGCCCCCAAGCCCTCGCCTATGTGGCAGAAATCCTAGGTGGTTCAAGGCAACCGCGGCACACTTAGGAGAGGGGCAAAAACATTTCCTGCCAAAGGGTGTCATAGCGTTTTTGGGCAGCCACATCGAGGGGGAGCAGGAGTTCACTCTTGGCAAAGGCGGTGGGAGTCGCTAGGGGAATATAGCGATGCAAGAGAGTGCGTCTTAAATCGCTCACCAGCGGCGAGGGAGCATCACTAAACTGGCTGAGTTGCTCAGCAACTTCCGGTTGCCACCAGTAGTTCAACCAAGCCAAGGCTGCCGCATCGGGATTTTGGCCACAGACCCACAAATCCACCCACAGCGCCGTCCCACTGGCGGGAAACACGGCGGCATAGGTCTGCGGATCTCGCTTCAGCAGCGGCAGTACATCCGTTGACCAACCCACTGCTAATTGTGTACTGCCCAGCATCAGTGGCTGCAGGTAGGCGTTAGAACTAAAAAAACGACACCCTTGGCGGAGACGCTGCAAGCGTTGCCGTAATTCGGGGTGGGTGGGTGGGGCATTGTAGGATAGCCCTAGGGATTTCAGCGTCAACCCAATCACTTCCCGCGGCTGATTTAACAGGCTATAGTGGCCTTGAACGCTTGGATGCCATAGGACATCCCAATCTGTGGGTTCCCAGCCCAAATCGGCAAAGAACTGGCGGCGATAAATGAGGACTGTTGCCCCCCAGCGATAGGGCAGACCCCAGAGAGCATCGTCTTTGCCAATGAGTTGCAGTAATGGCTGCCACGGTTCAGCCCAGTCCCACCGGTTTTGAATCAGTGGTTTGGGAATAGGGGCAATCTGTCGCTGCGCCACGGCCTGAGCTATCCAAGCATCCCCGAGACTGAGGACGGCTGACCCGAGGATTCCCGCTGCAAAGGTGTTGGCTAACTCTTGGGGGGTTTCCCGCAGCCGCAGCTGAAGTCCCACGCCGGCCTGTTGACGAAAGCGCTGAATCAATTGGGGGGGTAAGGATTTTCGCAGTAAATAGACGGTGAGTCCTGTATTGGCAGTGGCTTGACAACCACTGAGGGCGATCGCCCCCAAGGCAAACAACCCCTGACAAAATTGCCGCCGCTGCATTAGCGTTGCCACCGAAACTGCAATTGACTTGGCTGCGCTGGATCCCCCAGTTGCTCGATGCCGCGATCGTTGGCCACAAGGTGCCGTAGGATCAGGTAAATCCGCTCCAGTTGATCCGGCGCATTCACAGCGTCGGCGATCGCCTGCAAGTCTAGGGGTTCGTCGCTCTGTTCTAAGACTTTAACAATCTGCCGTTGCAACGCCAAATTCGCTGCTGCTGCTTTCTTGCCAGCTTCCACCCCCGGCTGATGGTAGGCATTGATATTCACCAAGAAGCCATAAAGACCCACTGCTCGCTCATAAAGGGCAATCAGAGCACCCACCGTTTTGGGCGTCACCTCTGGAATCGTCACCGTCAGGGAAGGGCGATCCTTTTCATAGAGGGCTTGGCGCGTGCCGAGGAGTAGGCCACTGAGGTAATCCCCGGAAGTAATCCCCGGCTCCACGTCAATGGCGGGTTCTTGGCCATCCCGCAGCACCTCAATAAACGTGACAAAGAAGTTAGGTAGGCCATCCCGCAACTGCTGCACATAGGCATGCTGATCCGTGGTTCCCTTGTTGCCATAGACCGCAATCCCTTGGTGGACAATGTTGCCGTCGAGGTCTTTTTCCTTGCCGAGGGACTCCATTACCAACTGCTGCAAGTAGCGGCTAAACAGGAGCAGACTATCTTTGTAGGGCAGGACAACCATATCTTTTTCACCCCGACCATTGCCCGCATGGTGCCAAGCCAAGGCGAGTAGGGCAGCGGGATTTTGGCGAATCTTCGGCACGCGGGTTGCCTGATCCATCAATTTTGCTCCCGCGAGGAGGGCATCAATGTCAATCCCTTGCAGGGCAGCGGGCAATAGACCCACCGTTGACAGTTCCGAGGTGCGCCCCCCCACCCAGTCAAACATCGGGAAAATGGCCAGCCAACCGTTGGACTCCGCCACTTGGGCAAGGCCACTGCCCGGCAGGGTGATGGCGACGGCGTGATCGGCAAAGGCAAGGCCGGCACGTTGGAAGCGGGCTTGGGCTTCTAGCATGCCATTGCGGGTTTCCGGTGTCCCCCCCGATTTGGAAATGACAATCACCAATGTCGTCCGCAGGCGATCGCCTAGTTCCGCAAAAACCCGCTCAAACCCGGCAGGGTCGGTGTTGTCCAAAAAGTGAATGTTCAGGGGCGGATTCACAGGGGCAAGGGCAGCCGCCACAAACTGCGGACCTAGGGCAGACCCCCCAATGCCAATGGAGAGAATCTCGGTAAAGCGACCCCCTTGGGGTGGAGCAATGGCGCCACTGTGGACTTGCTGGCTAAACTGCTTCACTTGGGCAATGGCATCGCGAATTTCGGCACGCAGTTCTGGAGTTGGTGCCAAATCGGCATCCCGCAGCCAGTAGTGCCCCACCATGCGGCCCTCATCGGGGTTGGCGATCGCCCCTGCTTCCAATTCCTTCATTTGCTGAAAGGCGCGCTCAAAAGCTGGCTCTAGGCGGCGTAACACTTCTGGGGTCAGCCCCATACGACTGACATCCACATAGAACTCCAACTCAGGGTGGTAGTACAACCAGTCTTGGTAATGCTGCCAAAGAGCCAAAGCATCCATAAGACAATATTTTCGCGCTACGATCTCAGCGTACCTCAACAACTGTCCCTTACTGGGAACATCAGCTTTCCCTTAATAAACACCCTAGGCAGATTGTGCCTTCAGAAAAGCAGCAAATTCCTCTAACGCTATCCGCAGGCGATCGCCCGCCACCTCAACAAAATCATTGTGATCGGCACCCTCGACCCAGAGGGAAAATTTTGGCTCACGGGCAATGGCAAAAAGGTATTGGCCATGACGAAAGGGCACAATGCTGTCGGCAGTACCGTGGAGAATCAACAGCGGCACCTTGACTTGCGGCAGTTTATCTCGGTTGATAAAGCGATCAAAGGGAAACAACGGGAAAGGTACCACCACCCGAAAGATGGAAGTAAAGGTACTTTCTAAGACCAACCCCGCAATTGCAACCTGTGTTGCCAGTTCCGTCGCCACCCCACCGCCAAGGGAACGGCCATAGAGAATCACCCGCTCTGGGGGGACTCGCAGTTCCTCTGTGAGATAGGTATAGGCTGCCAAAGCATCTGCGTAGGCATGACGCTCACTAGGGCGACCCGAACTCAAGCCGTAGCCACGATAGTCGTAGGCGAGGACGGAAAACCCCCACTGCTGCAGCGTCTGTAGAAAGGGTTCCACCATGCCGAGGTCTTCCCCATTGCCGTGACTAAACAGCAGCGTAAAGTGAGCGTCTGGGTTGGCAACATACCGCACCGCAAGGCGATCGCCCTGCCCCACTGGAATCAGCCGGATCTCCTCAGAAAGGGAGTAGGTAGGACGGGGTGGATGGAAGATCAGGGCATCGGCGCCAAAGTAGAGATAGACCGCAATGATCAGATAAATCAGGAGTGCCGATCGCCCCAAGCGCAACCAACTCCACTCCCCCAGTACCCAATCTTGTAGCCAACTCATTTAGTCTTTGAGTTCAGGCTCGGTGCCACCAGTGTCCCTAAGGGTTGATCCACCTGCTGAGCCAGTGTCGGTACCACTTCCCGCGCTCGCGCAATCACCTGCCCCGTGGTGGCATCGTAAATTTGCGTCAATAGCTTGGGATAGAGGCCAATGCCAATAATCGGCACCAACAGGCAGGCAATGATAAACACCTCGCG
Organism: Thermosynechococcus sp. QS41; assembly: GCF_031583515.1. Classification (NCBI taxonomy): domain Bacteria; kingdom Bacillati; phylum Cyanobacteriota; class Cyanophyceae; order Acaryochloridales; family Thermosynechococcaceae; genus Thermosynechococcus; species Thermosynechococcus sp. QS41. Next base: position 304,404 of record NZ_CP134181.1, on the reverse strand, counting down.
GGGTTCAGCATCCACAAGAGCTTCATGCTCCACCAGTTCCTTGTTTTCAGGGCCGTAGAAAATTTCCCGCAGCATCGACAGCAAGTAAATCGGCGTTAAGATCACCCCCACTGCCGCCAAAAAGACCACAATCACGCGGAAGGGCAAAGAATAGGCATCGCTGGTGGCAAAGCCAATAAAGACCATGAGTTCAGCCACAAAGCCACTCATCCCCGGCAGGGCAAGGGAGGCCAAGGAGCAGGCCGTAAACATGGCAAAGATCTTCTTCATTTTCTGGCCAACACCGCCCATTTCCTCAAGGATCAGCGTGTGGGTACGGTCATAGGTGGCTCCCACCAAAAAGAAGAGACTCGCCCCAATCAAGCCGTGGGAGACCATTTGTAGCATTGCCCCACTCATGCCCAAATTGGTAAACGAGGCAATCCCAATCAGCACAAAGCCCATGTGGGAAATCGAGGAGTAGGCAATTTTGCGCTTGAGATTGCGCTGCGCATAGGAGGTCAGCGCCGCATAGATGATGTTGACCACCCCCAAAATCACCAAAACGGGGGCAAACTTGGCATGGGCTGCCGGCAGCATATCGACATTCATGCGAATCAGGGCATAGCCGCCCATCTTCAGGAGAATCCCCGCCAGCAGCATGTGCACCGGCGCTGTTGCTTCACCGTGGGCATCCGGCAACCACGTGTGCAGGGGGACAATCGGCAGCTTGACGCCGTAGGCCACCAAAAAGCCGGCATAAACCAGCAGTTGAAACCCAATGGCATAGTCCTTGGCCGCCAAGGTCTGCATATCAAAGCTAATCGTGTCGCCATAGAAGGCCATGGCCAAGCCCGCCACCAAAATAAAGAGGGAGCTACCAGCCGTGTAGAGAATGAACTTTGTTGCCGCGTATTGACGCTTGTGCCCCCCCCAAATGGCCAGTAGCAGGTACACCGGAATCAGCTCCAGTTCCCACGCAAGGAAAAAGACCAGCATATCCTGCACGGCAAAAACGGCAATCTGGCCACCATACATCGCCAGCATTAAGAAATAAAAGAGTCGCGGCTTCAGGGTCACTGGCCAAGCCGCCAAAATCGCCAGCGTGGTAATAAAGCCCGTGAGTAAAATCAGCGGCATCGAGAGGCCATCTGCCCCCACTGACCAGCGCAGGCCAATTTCGGGAATCCAGTCATAGCTTTCCCACAGTTGCATGCCGGGGGTGTTCAGGTCATAGAAATTCGTGAAGGCATAGACAATCAAGGCAAAGTCAATCAACCCCACCGTCAGGGCATACCAGCGGATTGGGCGTCCTTTGCCTGTGGGATCTGGAATGAAGGGAATCGCCAAGGAAGCCACAATTGGGAACAGGATAATCGTTGTCAGCCAAGGAAACGTACTCATGGCAGTCGTGTTTACTCCTCCAGCAGTTGGGAAAGAACCATGACCGGGGTTAGGCTTGCACCGAGAAGATGACAAATCCCAACACCGCCAGCAGCACAATGAGGGCGTAGAATTGGGCACGGCCATTTTGGAAGTATTTCAGCCCTTCACCGGTGACCATCGTGACAAAGCCCGTGAGGTTGACCACGCCATCCACCACGTTGTAATCCACTTCCAAGACCTGACGCGCCAAGCGACGACAGCCTTTAATGAAGACCGCTTCATAGAGTTCATCGAAATACCACTTATGCAGTGAGAACTGGTACAGCGGTTGAATGGCTTTGGCGATCGCCTGCGGACTGGGAGTGCCCTTGAGATACATCAGGGAGGCCAAGGTAATGCCAAGCAGACCAATGCCCACAGAGCTACCGCCAAGGATGAGAAACTCTGTCAAATCCACCGCGTGCTCCGCCACCATCTCCTCACCGGGAGCATGGATAAAGGCCTCAAAGAGATTGTTGAAGGGGGTACCCACAAAACCAATCAACGTCGAGGGAATCGCTAGCACCACCAAGGGCAACGTCATTGTCCAAGGAGATTCATGGGGTTCAGCAGCGTGCTGATCGTGGTGGGCATTGTGATCATAGTGCTCCTGTAACTCTGGGGGCACATTACGGAACTTGCCCTCAAAGGTCATGAAGTACATGCGGAACATGTAAAAGGCGGTTAAGCCCGCCGTGAGCCACGTCAGCAGCCACATGGCCGAGTTGGCATGAAAAACGGCACCTAAAATTTCATCCTTTGACCAAAAGCCAGCAAAGGGAGGCACGCCAGAAATGGCCAAGCACCCCACTAGAAACGTTGCCCCCGTAATCGGCATATACTTGCGCAGCCCCCCCATGTAGCGCATATCTTGAGCCAAGTCTGGGTTATGGCCAACCACCCCTTCCATGCCATGGATGACTGACCCCGATCCAAGAAAGAGCATCGCTTTGAAGTAGGCATGGGTCATCAGGTGAAAAAGGCCAGCACTGTAGGCACCCACGCCCATCCCCATGACCATATAGCCCAGTTGGGAAATGGTTGAATAAGCCAAGCTCTTTTTGATGTCGTTTTGGGTGATGGCAATGGTTGCCCCCATAAATGCCGTAAAGGCCCCCGTCCAAGCAATGATCGTCATCACTTGGGGCAATTGCTCAAACACAGGGAACATCCGCGCAATCAGGAAGACCCCGGCTGCCACCATGGTTGCCGCGTGAATCAGAGCAGAAATGGGGGTCGGACCTTCCATCGCATCTGGTAGCCACACATGCAGGGGAAACTGGGCAGATTTGGCCACAGGACCGAGAAAGACCAAGATGGCAAGAATGGCGGCAAGACTAGGGGAAAGTAGGCCGGTATTGACCAGTTCCGTCAGGCGATCGCCCATGCCACCAAAGTCAAAGGTACCCGTTGCCCAAAATAGCCCCACCATGCCCAACAAAAGGCCAAAATCACCGACACGGTTGGTAACAAATGCCTTCTGTGCTGCTTCCGCCGCGCTTTTGCGGTCATACCAGAAGCCAATCAGCAGGTAGGAGCACATCCCCACCAATTCCCAAAAGATATAGACCTGCACCAAGTTGGGACTGACGACCAACCCCAGCATCGAGGAGCCAAACAGGCTGAGATAGGCAAAAAAGCGAACATAGCCCGCATCATGAGCCATGTAGCCATCGCTGTAGAGCATGACTAAAAAGGCCACCGTTGTGACGATGACCAACATCAATGCCGCTAAGGGGTCAATCACGTATCCCATGGCAATGTGGAGATTGCCCGCCGCTGCCCATTCAATCATTTGCGTATAGGGGGCGTGGCCTTGGACTTGACTCCAGAAAAGGCTCAGAGAATGCACCATGGCGATCGCCATCAACGCCATGATGAAAATGGCACTGGGTCGCCGCAGTTTCGAGGTGGTCTCTGAAAAGGCAATCAAGCCAAAGCCAACAATCAGCGCTCCCAAGAGGGGTAAAACGGGAATCAGCCAAGCGTATTGATACAGGGGTTCCATGCGTGCCACCTAACTTTCCATGAGAGCTGCCTGCTTGGGAAAACGAACTAGGTATGAATCACTAGTGCAGGCAAAACCCTTTACATTCTGCCACATCCGTTTTAACAACAGATGCCGGAAATCGGTTGCAGAAAATCAAAAAACAGGTTTTCTTCAGGTTTGTTACTACCAACCAAGGCATGACAGGTCAGGGAACAGGCAGGTAAGGTTGGCTCGTCTAACAATACATTGACGCACAAATAAGAGGAATTGCGATGGAATTGAGTTTTCTTATGGCACGATTTCACCGAACTGGCGCTGCAATTGTAGGGGCGATCGCCCTGATTTTCATCCCCCATACCACCCTTGCCCAAAATGCCCCTGATTCTCGCATGGTGCAACGGGTCGAGAATGCCACATTTGTCCTTGGCGAGTTTACATTTAACAACAACAACCGCATTCCACCGAGGATTGTCCAGCGCGCTCAAGGAATTGCCATTATTCCCAATGTCGTTCAAGCGGGCTTTCTCTTTGGGGGCCGCCGTGGCGCCGGTATTCTGCTTGTGCGCAATGAAAATAATGAATGGAGTAAGCCCGCCTTTATCACAATGACCGGCGGGAGCTTTGGCCTGCAAATTGGTGCCCAATCCACGGATGTGGTGCTGGCCTTCATGGATAAATCCGTCGTCATGCGCAGCTTGGCGCAGTCCTTTCGTCTAGGGGGCAATGTCTCCGTTGCGGCAGGCCCTGTGGGTGGCGAAGTCGTCAGTCCTACAGATCCGAGTCCCCAAGTCTTTTCCTACACACGCAGTGCGGGTCTGTTTGCCGGCGTTGCCCTAGAAGGCGCCAATATTAGTTTTGATCGTAGTGCCAGTACCCGCTTCTATGGCCGACCTAACCTGACGCCAATGCAAATTTTTGAGAACTCGCCCCCCCTCCCTTCCCCTCCCGTCCTCAATGGTCTCTACAATGCCCTTGCCCGTGCAGCGCGCTAATCCCTTCTCAAGACAGTGATAAGATAGCAGTCAATAGTCCGCACTGTATAGAAGGAACACTATGGCACAGGGACAGGGTTTTGGCTTCGGTCTTGGCAAAATGAAGGAGCTGGCCGCAGCCATCCAGAAAGCACAACAAGTTCAAGAAGGCGCCAAGAAGCTGCAAGAAGACCTCGAAAAAATGGACATTGAGGGTCAAGCAGCGGGGGGTGCCGTCAAAGTGATTATGAGTGGTACCCAAGAACCCCGCCGCGTCGAAATCAGCCCAGATCTCCTGAGTGAAGGGGCTGAAGTGCTCTCTGATTTGGTGACCGCCGCCATGCGCGATGCCTACCAAAAATCCACCGCTACCATGCGGGAACGGATGGAAGAGTTAACAGGTGGCTTGAACGTTCCGGGTCTCGGTTAATGCACTTCCCCGCCCACCATGGCACCCAAGCTGCGGCTCCTGATTGTGGAAGATGATCCAATGATGCAACTGGGGCTAGGACAAGCCCTAGGAGAGCAGTTTGCTGTGGTGGGTTATGCCGAAGATGGCTATGGCGCCATTGATATGACACGCCAGTTGCAGCCGCAAGTGGTCATTATGGACATTGGCCTACCAAGGCTAGACGGGATTGCCGCCACCCAACGGCTGAAGCGAGAATTTCCTGACATTCATGTGGTGATGCTTACCTCCCACCAATCGGCTCTTGAAGCTGTTGCTGCCCTTTCTAGTGGTGCCGATGCCTACTGTATCAAGGGAGAAACCGTTGAGCGATTACTGATGGCGATCGCTGCTGCCCAAGAGGGAGCCACCTACCTTGATCCCCAGATTGCCCGCCATGTGATCCAGCACCTGCATCCGCCCCAACCGACAATGGACTATCACCTGTCGCAGCGGGAACTGGATGTCCTGAAGCTGATGGTGGAAGGCTATAGTAACCCTGAAATTGCCAGTAAGCTGTTTCTCAGTCCAAATACTATCAAGACCCATGTGCGGGGTATTTTGAACAAGTTGGCGGTGGATGACCGTGTGCAGGCGGCGGTTGTTGCACTTCGTAACGGTTTAGTCTAGGCCTTCTCCAAGACTCAAGGGCACTTGTTATCGTGAAGGGGAACCGTCGGTGTGTTGAGCCTGTGTCCCATGGCATCCCATAGCAATGAGGCAACGGTTTTAGCCTCGGATCAAGAATCATTCCCCTTTCTGCAAATTAGTACGCCCGCTTCCGTCGAGGAGTTTCCACTCTTGCAACCCACGGTACGGGTAGGGCGATCGCCCCACAACGAAATTGTGATTTCCTATCCGACCATTTCGCGGCATCACTTTGAAATTGTTAAGACGGACACTGGCTATCGCATCCGTGACTTGGACAGTAAGCTCGGTCTGGTCTATGGCGATCGCCCCATCAAGGAAAAAGACCTCAAGGACGAGGATACCTTCTACATCGGTGTCAACGTCAAGATCACCTTCCGTGAAAGCCAAGCTCAGTTTCTGCAAAAAGCCATTAGCTTTCAGGGCAAGACGGTTCTGCGGATTGGTCGGGGTGACGACAATGACATTCAAATTGATCACCCCCAAGTCTCCCGCCACCATGCCAAGATTGAACGTCAAGGCACCTCCATTGTCATTACAGACCTCAATTCCTCCAACGGTGTCTTTTGCAATGGCAAGCGCCTCACCAAACCCCATGCCCTACGAATTGGCGACAAAATTCGCATCGGCCCCTATCTCCTGCAAATCAATGTTGACGAAACGATCACCGTTGATAATGAAACGGGCAGTATTCGCCTTGATGCCTTTGGCCTAGAGAAAGTCGTCAAAGGGAATAAAAAGCTCCTCCACGATGTCTCCCTATCCATTTTGCCCCGTGAATTTGTGGTCATTGCTGGCGTCAGTGGGTGTGGCAAATCGACCCTATTGCGGGCGTTGACGGGATTTAACCCCGCCTCCAGTGGCACGGTTCTGGTGAATGGCAACGATCTCTACCACAACTTTGATGCCTACCGCTCTCAGTTTGCCTATGTGCCTCAGGAAGACATCGTCCACAAGGAACTCACCGTTGAGGAAGCCCTCGACTTTGCCGCCCAATTGCGGATGCCAGCTGATATTACACCTACTGAACGCCACAGCCGCGTGGAAGAGGTGATGCAGATTTTGGGGCTGAGCCAACGGCGGGATGTGCCAATCAAAAATCTCAGTGGCGGCCAACTGAAGCGGGTCTCCATAGGTGTTGAGTTAATTACCAAACCCAGTTTGTTCTTTCTCGATGAGGCCACTTCGGGTCTGGATCCGGGTACCGAGGCAGATGTCATGACCCTATTGCGGCGCTTAGCCAATGGTGGCTGTACTGTTGTCCTGATTACTCACGTCACAGAAAATATCAAGCTATGTAATTTGGTCTTGTTTCTCGCCGCTGGCGGTCGCATTGCCTATTTTGGCCTCCCCAATGAAGCTCCTGACTACTTTGGTGTCAAGTCCTTTAATGACATTTATCCCTTGGTTGAGCGCGAGCGCAGCCCTGAAGAATGGCAGCAGTTATATTTGCAGTCGAAACAGTACAAAACCTATGTTCTCGATCGCCAGAAGGCAGTAGTCTGCCACCTCGATCAGGGACGCACGCCAGATGCCCAAGGGAAACGTGCCAGCAAAATTCCCCAGTACCACCCTGTCTCAGGCTTACGGCAGTACCTGATCCTGTTGCAGCGGGAAGCAGCCGTTTTAATGCGCGATCGCGTCAGCTTAATTTTGAATTTCTCGATCCCTTTCTTTATTGGTTTACTGGACTTGATAGTTTGGGATCGCCACCTGTTTGATATTCGCAAGGGGGATGCCGCCTCAGCGATTACGATGCTCTTTGCCACAGCCTTGGTGGCGGTGATGGTGGGTAATTTAACTACGATGCGCGAAATCGCCAAAGAGCGAGAGATTTACCGCCGCGAACACCTCGTAGGACTGAAAATTGGTGCCTATGTCTTTTCTAAGACAACGGTGGCGCTATTGCTGTCACTTTATCAGGCCTCGGCCTTTCTCCTATTCAAAAACATTGCCATTGATTTTCCCGGCGATAGCCTCACTCAAGTGCAGTTATGGCTGACGATGTTCTTGGCCTCCTTCAGTGGCATGATGATGGGGCTGTTGGTGTCGGCACTGTCACCCAATACAGCGATCGCCCCCCTGTTGTTAATTCTCTTTATTATTCCCCAAGTCACATTTGGGGGCGGGATTATTGCCCCCTCCCAGATGAATCCGATTGGCCAAGTCATGAATGTCTTTACCTTAACCAAGTGGCCCTTTGAAGCCTTTGTCACAATTACAAAAGTGGGCAAGGATGTCGCTTTGGATCCCTGCTGGACGAAACCCAATGAAACCCATCCCCCCGAAAGCTGTCGTTGCACGGGTGCCCAACTCTTTAAGACCTGCTACTTCCCGGGGGTTCGTGGCTACTACACCCCAGCCCTTGATGAGGCCGAACCGCAAAAGCCCACGGAACCAGCAACGCCAACCACCCCAGCCGCCTTTGCCACCTTCCAAGAGGAGATGACCAACTACAAGGATGATCTGCAGATTTGGCAGGAACGGTATTCTAACTGGATGCTGAAGCGGGAAAAAGCCATTGGCCAAGCGGAAGGCATTATTGACCGGCTCTACGGCATTTATGGTGAGATCTTTGACGTGAATGTGGCGGGGCACTGGCTGATCATCAGCTTGTTTATTGTCCTCATGTTTGCCATGATTGTCGGCATTCAGATCTATTTCGACACCCTCCACTAGGGGCGTGACTGGTGAATTCTCTGATCCCACTAGGACAAACCCAACTTCAAGAGTACGTCACCGCCTTGGCGTGGGGCGATCGCCATCTGTTGGCCGCTTCCGCCGCAGGAGAGGTCTATCACATTGATCCAGAGGTGGGTGAGCAACTCATCTTGCAAACGGCGACCGATCAAAGCTTAACGATCCTCGCGGTGGCCAGCGATCGCCAGTGGTGGGCAGCGGCGGGAGAGCAGGGACGGGTACTCATGGGTTCCTTAGCTCACCCTGAGAATCTTCAGGTGCTCCACTACGGTTCCCACTGGATTGATCAACTGGCTTGGCATCCCACATTGCCTTGGGTTGCTTTTAGTCTTGGTCATTACGTCCAGATTTGGGATGCGGCTCAAGCCGATGTCATTGCCACCCTTGATTTTGCGGCCTCGTCAGTGCTCGCTTTGGCTTGGCAACCTACGGGTGATGCTTTGGCCGTTGCCGGTTATGGCGGTGTGCGGGTGTGGTCGGCTAAAGATTGGGATGCCGATCCCCAAGAATTAGGGTTTATGTCTGCGACAGTGGGCGTAGCTTGGTCCGCCACAGGGGAATATTTCGCGGCCAGCAACATGGATCACACCCTTTTTGTCTGGCGTTGGGGCGATCAGTATCCGTGGCACATGCAGGGCTTTCCCGGTAAAGTGCGGCATCTTCACTGGTTGGAAACCGCCAACCAAGCCCCCCAGCTCCTGAGCAGTTCCCAAGAGGGGATTATCCTCTGGCGCCTCAGCGAGGATGCAAGCGGCTGGCAACCCCAAGTGCTGGATCTGCACCGTGGCACTGTGCGCGCCCTCTCTATTCATCCCCAAGGTCAAGGCTTCGTGTCCAGTGGCGATGAGGGATGGCTGTGTTATTGGCAGCAAACTCAACCGCAGGAGTTACTGCAAGGTGCCCAAGAATACTTCACAACTCTTGCTTGGCACCCCAAGGGATCGTATTTAGCCGCCGGGGGCACCCAAGGGGAACTCTGGGTTTGGCAAGCCGGTTAGGGAGAACCCGTGTGGTAGGATGTTGCTGCGGGTTTAAGCTAGAGTGCCGATGAAACTCATTGATCGCTATGGCCGTCTTTTTGGCAAACTGAGTCTTCTAGACCTTGGGGCAGGGCTTGTTCTCCTGTGCGTTTTGGCGGGCTTGTTCCTCCTGCCGGGGCGATCGGGCACCTCGTTGGCACAAATGACCGCTGCCCAACCTATTGAAGTAGATGTTCTCGTTCTGGGTCTGAGTACTCCCACTCCCCAAGACCTAATTCCCAAGAGCAGTACCGCCAACTTTATTATTCGCAACCAGCCCTACGGCCAAATTACTGTGAAAAATGTCCAGGTTCTGCCGCGCACAGTTACTGTTTCCCAGCCCGATGGGTCGGTTAAAGCGCTGCCAGATCCCCGCCCAGAGATGGCCTACAGTAGCAACTTGCTCCTGACCCTCGAAGGCCGAGGCCAAATCACGAACAATGGCCCGGTGCTAGGGAATATGGCCATCAAAGTGGGAACGCCCGTAGAATTAGAGGGCAAAGAGTATAATTTCCGTGCCTCGGTGATTGCCGTTAGGCCGTTGTAGGACAGTAGGCAATGCAGTCAATTTCAACTTTGACTCCCTTCGGCAGGCGCGATACTTCCACACAGGCACGGGCAGGCGCTGTCTCGGCATCCATGTACTGAGCATAGATTTCATTCATGGCGGCGAAGTCATTGAGGTCTGCAAGATACACGGTTGTTTTCACCACCTGTGACCAATCGCTACCGGCGGCCTTGAGGACAGCACTGAGATTATCCATCACTTGGCGGGTTTGCTCCTTGACATCTTCGCCACCAACAATCTCACCCGTTTTTGGATCAAGGGCAATTTGCCCTGCGAGAAAGACCCATTCCCCTTGCCGCACGGCTTGACTATAGGGACCGACCGGCCTAGGCGCATCAGTGGTACAAATAATCACTTTTGTCATAAAACTTAAAACAATTTACATATCGGGGGCGATCGCCCCAAAAGCCGATTCTACAGGGAATTGAGCCACGGCCACCTGTATTAAATCAATGGATATGATAGCGCATATATTATGCATTTATACCCCCACAATCATGTCAAGAATTCAAGCATCTTAAATAATGTTAATTATCGGCAAAGTCTGTACTCCCCTTCTATAATGCTGAATTGAGCATTCGCCTCCTGAACGGGCTTTATCGTTCCATTCTGGGTCTTTAGATTCACGATTCTTCACAATCATTGATCTAAAGATCTTTCTATATTGCCGAGGTGAATGCCCTCGTTCCTTCCTTGCCTAAGAGAGAGGAGAGACTCGATGACCATCAGTCCACCGGAGCGAGAGCCAAAGGTCAGAGTCGTGGTTGACAATGACCCGGTGCCCACATCGTTTGAAAAATGGGCAAAACCCGGGCATTTTGACCGCACCTTGGCCAGAGGACCCCAAACCACCACATGGATTTGGAACCTCCACGCTCTTGCCCACGATTTTGATACACACACGAGCGACCTTGAAGATATTTCCCGCAAGATCTTCAGTGCACACTTCGGCCATCTGGCTGTGGTGTTCATCTGGCTGAGTGGGATGTACTTCCACGGTGCAAAATTCTCAAACTATGAGGCTTGGCTGGCCGATCCCACCGGTATCAAGCCCAGTGCTCAAGTGGTCTGGCCCATTGTGGGTCAAGGCATTCTCAATGGTGATGTCGGCGGTGGTTTCCACGGCATCCAAATCACCTCGGGGCTATTCCAACTGTGGCGTGCCTCTGGGATCACCAATGAGTTCCAGCTTTACTGCACCGCAATCGGTGGCTTGGTCATGGCTGGCTTAATGCTCTTTGCAGGCTGGTTCCACTATCACAAGCGCGCTCCTAAGCTGGAATGGTTCCAAAACGTGGAATCCATGCTCAACCACCACCTCGCCGGCTTGCTTGGCTTGGGGTCTTTGGCTTGGGCAGGTCACCAGATCCACGTCTCGCTACCCATCAACAAACTCTTGGATGCAGGGGTTGCTGCTAAGGATATTCCCTTGCCCCACGAGTTTATCCTTAACCCCAGCTTGATGGCCGACCTATATCCCAAAGTGGATTGGGGTTTTTTGAGTGGCGTCATTCCCTTCTTCACCCTTAATTGGGCTGCCTACTCGGATTTCCTGACCTTTAACGGCGGCTTGAACCCTGTTACTGGTGGCCTGTGGCTGTCGGATACGGCTCACCATCACGTGGCGATCGCTGTCCTTTTCATCATTGCCGGTCACATGTACCGCACCAATTGGGGGATTGGCCACAGCCTCAAAGAGATTCTTGAAGCCCACAAAGGCCCCTTCACCGGTGCCGGCCACAAAGGTCTGTACGAAGTGCTGACCACCTCTTGGCATGCCCAACTGGCGATCAACCTAGCCATGATGGGTTCGCTGAGCATTATTGTGGCGCAGCACATGTATGCAATGCCCCCCTATCCTTACTTGGCCACCGACTATCCAACCCAACTGTCGCTGTTTACCCACCACATGTGGATTGGCGGCTTCCTGATTGTGGGTGGTGCTGCCCACGGTGCCATCTTCATGGTGCGTGATTACGATCCGGCCATGAATCAAAACAACGTTCTGGATCGGGTACTGCGCCATCGCGATGCCATCATTTCCCACCTCAACTGGGTGTGCATCTTCTTGGGCTTCCACAGCTTTGGTCTGTACGTCCACAACGACACGATGCGTGCCTTTGGTCGTCCCCAAGATATGTTCTCCGACACTGGCATTCAGCTTCAGCCTGTCTTTGCCCAATGGGTACAACACCTACACACCCTAGCCCCCGGTGGTACGGCTCCCAATGCTGCTGCCACCGCTAGTGTTGCCTTTGGTGGTGATGTGGTTGCTGTCGGTGGCAAAGTCGCCATGATGCCCATTGTTCTGGGAACGGCCGATTTCATGGTGCACCATATTCACGCTTTCACCATCCACGTGACAGTGCTGATTCTGCTGAAGGGCGTCCTCTTTGCCCGCAGCTCTCGCCTCATTCCCGATAAAGCCAACTTGGGCTTCCGCTTCCCCTGCGATGGTCCCGGTCGTGGCGGTACCTGCCAAGTCTCCGGTTGGGATCACGTCTTCTTGGGTCTGTTCTGGATGTACAACTGCATCTCTGTTGTGATTTTCCACTTCAGTTGGAAGATGCAGTCGGATGTCTGGGGTACTGTTGCTCCCGATGGCACGGTATCTCACATCACGGGCGGTAACTTTGCCCAAAGTGCCATCACCATCAATGGCTGGCTACGGGACTTCCTGTGGGCACAAGCTTCTCAGGTGATTGGCTCCTATGGTTCAGCCCTATCCGCCTATGGTTTGTTGTTCTTGGGTGCTCACTTCATTTGGGCCTTCAGCCTCATGTTCCTCTTCAGTGGTCGTGGCTACTGGCAAGAGCTGATTGAGTCCATTGTTTGGGCCCACAACAAGCTGAAAGTTGCACCGGCCATTCAGCCCCGTGCCCTGAGCATTATTCAAGGCCGTGCCGTCGGTGTAGCCCATTACCTCCTAGGGGGGATTGCCACTACTTGGGCATTCTTCCTAGCTCGGATTATTTCTGTAGGATAGGGGCGAGGAGGAGATAACCAACTATGGCAACTAAATTTCCGAAGTTTAGCCAAGACCTCGCACAGGATCCGACCACACGCCGGATTTGGTACGCCATCGCCATGGCTCACGACTTCGAAAGCCACGATGGCATGACCGAGGAAAATCTTTACCAGAAGATTTTTGCCTCCCACTTTGGGCATCTGGCCATCATCTTCCTGTGGGTGTCTGGTAGCCTATTCCACGTTGCGTGGCAGGGGAACTTTGAACAATGGATTCAAGACCCTGTCAACACCCGTCCCATCGCCCATGCGATCTGGGATCCTCAATTTGGCAAAGCCGCAGTGGATGCCTTTACCCAAGCGGGGGCTGCTAACCCTGTGGACATTGCCTACTCCGGTGTCTATCACTGGTGGTACACCATCGGTATGCGCACCAACGGTGACCTCTACCAAGGTGCCATCTTCCTGCTGATTCTGGCTTCGCTGGCTCTCTTTGCCGGCTGGCTGCACCTACAACCCAAATTCCGTCCTAGCCTCTCTTGGTTCAAAAATGCCGAATCGCGGTTGAACCACCACTTGGCCGGTCTGTTTGGCGTTAGCTCCTTGGCTTGGGCGGGTCACCTGATTCACGTGGCCATTCCGGAGTCCCGTGGTCAGCACGTGGGCTGGGATAATTTCCTGAGCACCATGCCCCACCCCGCTGGTTTGGCGCCCTTCTTTACGGGCAACTGGGGTGTCTATGCCCAAAACCCTGACACGGCTAGCCACATCTTTGGCACGGCACAGGGTGCTGGAACGGCGATTCTCACCTTCTTGGGTGGCTTCCATCCCCAAACGGAGTCCCTGTGGCTCACGGATATGGCGCACCACCACCTTGCGATCGCGGTGCTCTTTATTGTGGCGGGTCACATGTACCGCACCCAGTTTGGGATTGGCCACAGCATTAAAGAGATGATGGATGCCAAGGACTTCTTTGGCACGAAGGTGGAAGGTCCCTTCAACATGCCTCACCAAGGCATTTATGAAACCTATAACAACTCGCTACACTTCCAGTTAGGTTGGCACTTGGCCTGCTTGGGCGTGATCACCTCCTTGGTGGCACAGCACATGTACTCGCTGCCACCCTATGCCTTCATTGCCCAAGACCACACCACGATGGCTGCCCTCTATACCCATCACCAGTACATTGCTGGCTTCTTGATGGTGGGTGCCTTTGCCCATGGGGCTATCTTCTTGGTGCGGGACTATGATCCAGCCCAAAACAAAGGCAATGTGTTGGATCGGGTACTACAACACAAAGAGGCGATCATTTCCCACCTAAGCTGGGTGTCCCTCTTCTTGGGCTTCCACACCTTGGGTCTCTATGTCCACAACGATGTCGTGGTGGCCTTTGGTACCCCCGAAAAGCAAATCCTCATTGAGCCGGTGTTTGCTCAGTTCATTCAAGCGGCCCATGGCAAACTGCTCTATGGCTTTGATACGCTGCTGTCGAACCCCGATAGCATTGCTAGCACCGCTTGGCCGAACTACGGCAATGTCTGGCTACCCGGCTGGCTCGATGCCATCAACAGTGGCACCAACTCTCTGTTCTTGACGATTGGCCCTGGGGACTTCTTGGTGCACCACGCCATTGCCTTGGGTCTGCACACCACCACCTTGATTTTGGTCAAAGGTGCGTTGGATGCCCGTGGCTCTAAACTGATGCCAGATAAGAAAGACTTCGGCTATGCCTTCCCCTGCGATGGCCCCGGCCGTGGCGGTACCTGCGATATTTCTGCATGGGATGCCTTCTATCTGGCCATGTTCTGGATGCTGAACACCATTGGCTGGGTTACCTTCTACTGGCACTGGAAACACCTTGGTGTCTGGGAAGGCAATGTGGCTCAGTTCAACGAAAACTCTACCTACCTCATGGGTTGGCTGCGGGATTACCTCTGGTTGAACTCCTCCCAGCTCATCAATGGCTACAACCCCTTCGGCACCAATAACCTGTCGGTGTGGGCATGGATGTTCCTGTTTGGTCACCTTGTGTGGGCAACAGGCTTCATGTTCCTGATTAGCTGGCGTGGTTACTGGCAAGAGCTGATTGAAACCTTGGTGTGGGCGCATGAGCGCACTCCCTTGGCCAACTTGGTGCGTTGGAAAGACAAGCCGGTGGCGCTGTCGATTGTGCAAGCCCGCTTGGTGGGTCTGGCACACTTCAGCGTTGGCTACATCTTGACCTATGCGGCCTTCCTGATTGCCTCAACCGCAGCCAAGTTCGGTTGATCTACTTAAGTTAAGTTAAATTTTGTCAGCTCCCCTGCCTCTAGGTGGGGGATTTTTGTGTTTGATAACAAGTTGTAGCTGCTTGTTTTAGAGCGAGCCAACTGATTCCTTGCTAGTGACCACAGTTAGGATTTTTTAACATATCTCAATATCTCAGTACCTAAAAACGTTTTTCAATGACATCACGCTACTTTTTAGATATCCTAGGACTGAATTTTGCATTGATAAGGGTGTGTCTGAATTGAGGACGGTTGTAATGCGTGATACATTTAACCTAGCTATTTTAAGGTTTTCATCTAAGAACCCTATTGAAGGCTTGTTGGCTCAAGTTAATACTGAAGAAACTTCCCAAATTGTCGGTGAAAATTCAGTGAATCCAGCTTTTGATCTCAACAATTTGGGGAGCCTTTTAGCGCAAGTCATTATTGCAGTTGCTTTGCTGCTCATTGGCTGGATTGTTGCCACTATTCTGGCAAAGATAACACGCTCGGTTTTGAAACGAATGCGGGTTGATGAACGATTGACCCAATTCTTTGGTGGAAATGAGTCGCTCCAAAGCATATCAGTGACTGCGATTCTGGCAGCAGTAGTTTTCTGGGTCATTCTTTTGCTGGCGGTGGTGGCCTTTTTAGATGCCCTGCGCTTGACGACAGTGTCACAGCCCCTCAATGCGTTTCTCAATCAAGTTTTTAGTTTCCTGCCAAAGCTGGGGGCAGCGATCCTGCTGGCGGATGTAGCTTGGGTAGTAGCAACTATATCGAAAATGGTGGTCACTCAGTCTGCCCGTTCTTTGAATTTGGATCGTCAACTCCCCCTTGAATCTGAGGGGAATGGTTCCTCAGAGGGGCCGGCCACCATGTCTGTGGCTGAGATGTTGGGAAATACCCTCTATTGGTTTGTTTTTCTTTTCTTCCTGCCCCTAATTTTGGGGGTGCTTGATCTGCAAGGCTCATTGCAGCCTGTACAAAATCTCTTGAATGATATTCTAGGCGCACTGCCTTTTGTCTTTAAGGCGGTGATTATCGCGGTTGTCGGTTGGTTTATTGCCCGCATTGTCCGCAGTTTAGTCATTAACTTAATGACGGCCATGGGAATTCAGCGCATTGGTCAGCGCCTCGGTCTAGGGCAAACCAGTTTAGGGGAATCCCTAGCAACGGTCATCGGTACGATTGTCTATGTCTTAATCTTGATTCCGACGGCGATCGCTAGCCTTGATGCGCTACAAATCGTGGCCATTACGGAACCGGCAACGGCAATGCTAAACCAAGTGCTGACGGCATTGCCGAAAATTTTTACTGCAGCCATTATTCTGCTGCTGGCCTATGTAATTGGCCGCTTTGTGGCGGAGACGGTTACCAATTTCCTGCAAACCATCGGCTTTGATCAAGTGTTGGTCTGGCTAGGTCTAGAGCGTCCGATGGTGGATTCTCAGGAGTCTCAGCCTGCGGAGGCACCCGAGCAGCGCTGGCGACAGCCCTCAGAAGTGATGGGCATCGTTGCCTTTGTTGGCGTTTTGTTATTTGGAGCGATCGCTGCCGTTGATGTACTGGATATTCCTGCTCTCAGTGCTTTTGTCACTGCCCTAGTAGTGGTGATTGGTCGGGTGTTGGTCGGAACGCTGATCTTAGCGGTAGGGTTGTACTTTGCCAATTTAGTATTTCGGCTTGTTGCTAGTTCTGGCACCTCCCAAGGGCGTTTTCTCGCTCAGGCGGCACGGCTAGCAACGATGACGTTTGTGGGGGCAATGGCTCTGCAGCAGATGGGCATTGCAACGAGCATTGTCAATTTAGCCTTTGGCTTGCTCTTTGGTTCTATTGCGGTGGCGATCGCCCTTGCCTTTGGCTTGGGATGCCGGCAAATTGCAGCGGCTCAAGTTGAGGAATGGCTGAATTTGCTCAAAGGCAGAAATTCTGAAAATAATTGAGGCAAGTAGCAAGAGCTGGCCTAGGGATTCAGTTTTTCCCACAAAAGGGGGAGAAAGGTGTCCTCTCCCCCTCGTCTGGTAATCAGACTAGCGGAAGGAGGGTTGGTGGCGGATCAGATCTAGGAACTCTTGGCGGGTGCGGGCATCTTCAGCAAACACCCCTTGCATTGAACTGGTGACCGTCCAAGAGCCCGGTTTTTGTACGCCTCGCATCACCATACACATATGGGTGGCCTCAACAACCACAGCCACCCCTTGCGGTTTCAGGAGTCCTTGCAAAGCATTTGCAATTTGTTGGGTCAGGCGCTCCTGCACCTGTAGCTGCCGCGCATACATCTCGCAAATGCGGGCAATTTTTGACAGGCCAATGACCCTGCCATTGGGAATGTAGGCGACATGGGCTCGCCCAATGATTGGCAGAATATGGTGCTCACAACAACTAAAGAGATCGATGTCGCGCACCAAGACCATCTCATTGGTGTCTTCGTAAAAAACGGCACCATTCAGCAACTCATCCAAGGATTGGCGGTAGCCACTGGTTAAAAACTTCAAGGCTTGAACAACCCGTTTGGGGGTATCCCGCAGGCCTTCGCGATCAGGATTTTCCCCTAGCCCGATGAGGAGTGTGCGAACCGCCTGCTCCATCTCAGCATCTGACACCTGGGTCGAGACGCAGGTGGGTATACTTTCAAGGCTGCTTTGCACGGTTAACAACTGGTTACGGGATTGCTGGGACATAGGGTACCTAAAAATAATAACGATTATCATTCTATTTACTGGTGGAAATGGTGTCAAGGAAACTGACATGAAAGTCGGTTTAGTTGAGCATAGAATTTACAGAGGAAAAGCAGTCAAAATAAAATCCCCCTCATCCGCACTGGGAGAGGGGTTAGGGCGATTGAATCTACTAATTTAGCTTATCTAAAGCTGCGGTACAAAGCGCTCTTTATCGGGAACAACGGTGTATTCAGCAACAATTTGCCGGAACTCTTCACCATCAATGGTTTCTTTCTCTACTAGGAGATCGACGAGGCGGTCAATGACCACGCGATTGTCCCGGATAATCTTGATGGCAAGTTCGTAGCTGTGCTGCACCAACTCCCGCACTTGGGCATCAATGCGAGCCGCAATTTCTTCGGAGTATTCTGTTCGAGACACCAAGTCCCGCCCCAAGAACACTTCACCGTTTTGGGTTTCCAAGGAGAGAGGTCCTAGATCTGACATACCAAAGCGGGTCACCATTTGCCGTGCCATCGCTGTCACTTGCTGCAGGTCATTGCCAGCACCAGTCGTGACTTCAGCATCGCCAAAGACGACGTATTCAGCAGCCCGACCGCCCAAGGCACCAGCCATCCGCGCCATCAGTTGCGATCGCGAGATCAATCCGGAATCCTCTGAAGGCATGAACCAAGTCAGGCCACGGGCTTGACCACGAGGCACTAATGTCACTTTTTGCACAGGATCGTGATCCTTGAGCAGCGTACCGACAATGGCATGACCCACTTCGTGGTAGGCGATGAGGCGCTTGCTCTTGCCGTCAATCAGCGGTGTGCCCTCCATACCAGCAACAACCCGGTCCACGGCATCGTCAATTTCCAGCATGGTGATGGCGGGTTTCCGCCGCCGGGCCGTGAGAATCGCCGCTTCATTGAGGAGGTTGGCCAAATCGGCACCCGTAAAGCCGGGGGTACGGCGAGCGATCGCCTCAAGGGAAACTTCGGGCGCCAATTTCTTGTTGCGGGCATGCACCTTGAGAATCGCCAAGCGACCCTTAATATCCGGCGCATCCACCACCACCTGTCGGTCAAAACGACCCGGACGCAGGAGAGCCGCATCCAAGACATCCGGGCGGTTGGTTGCCGCAATCACAATGATGCCGGTATTCCCCTCAAAGCCATCCATTTCGGTCAGCAGTTGGTTGAGGGTTTGCTCCCGCTCATCGTTACCGCCGCCAATGCCAGCCCCGCGTTGGCGACCCACAGCATCAATTTCATCAATAAAGATGAGACAGGGAGCATTTTCCTTGGCCTTGCGGAACAAGTCCCGGACGCGGGAGGCACCAACACCAACAAACATCTCGACAAATTCTGAACCCGAGATGGAGAAGAAGGGTACCCCTGCCTCACCCGCGATCGCCTTGGCGAGCATCGTTTTCCCCGTGCCGGGGGGACCTACTAGGAGAACCCCTTTGGGAATGCGAGCACCCACCGCTGTAAATTTCTCGGGCTTCTTCAGGAAGGTGACCACCTCTTGTAGTTCTTCCTTGGCTTCATCGACACCAGCAACATCGTCAAACATGACACCCGTTTTGGCCTCCATTTGGAAGCGGGCGCGAGACTTACCGAAGTTCATCGCCTGACCTGGTCCTCCGGGCACGTTGCTGGAGCGGCGGAAGAGGAAAAAGAGTCCCCCCAAGAGCAAGACGGGGAAGAGTAAATTACCCAAGAGTCCCCACAGGGCACCATCATTGCGAGCGGGATGGACATCAATTTCTATGTGCTGCTCCCGCAGTTTACTAATGACTTCTGGAGCCGTCCCCGGCATATCTACCCGTACCCGCAGGGGACGACCGTTAATCAATTCTGGATCAGAGACATCCACAATGGCGGTGCGACCATTATCGAAAATGTCCACTTTACTAATGCGACCCGCATCTAAATAGTTGAGGAATCGCCCATAGCTCATGCGCGTACTGGCAGTATTCAGAGGAGGCTGACTTTGATTGAGCATAAAGTTGCTCGCCCCCTGCCAGAGGAGAACCCCCATGAGCAGTAGGGGGATTGACCAAAGGAGAACTGTTTTCCAAGAGACTTTCATTGGCGGCGCTTTTTATCAGGTTCTTAACTAAATTTAACATATCCCTCCCAAAGGGGGAGTATTAGTTCATCATGCCCTCAAGCAGGCGATCGCGCCGTTGCTGGAGAACTGCTTGCAGCAGAGGATAGCCCCGTAACTCAGGATCCTGGGCGATCAGTTCACTGGCCGCCGATCGCGCCGCCTCTAGGCAATCTTGATCCTCAACAAGGCTAGCGAGGGCAAAGTCCGGTAATCCCGATTGCCGCGTCCCCAAAACCTCCCCCGGACCGCGCAGCCGCAGATCCATCTCTGCAATAAAGAAGCCATCCTGAGACTGCGCCAGCACATTCAGCCGTTGCTTGGCAGCATCATTGCGAGAACTATTGAGCAGCAGACAATAGGACTGTTGGGCACCCCGCCCCACCCGCCCCCGCAGTTGATGGAGTTGGGATAGGCCAAAGCGTTCAGCATGTTCAATGAGCATCACCGTGGCATTGGGGACATCCACCCCCACCTCGACCACCGTGGTAGCCACCAGAATATCCAATTCCCCCTTGGCAAAGGCTTGAATCGTGGCATCCTTGTCACTCGATGCCATGCGACCGTGGAGCAGCCCGACGCGAAAATTGGGAAAAATCTCCGTTTGTAATCGCTCGTGCTCGGCAATGGCGGATTTCAGATCTAGTTTTTCCGATTCCTCAACCAAAGGCAGGACAATATACGCTTGCCGCCCTTGGGCCACTTCACGGCGGATTAAATCATAGGCGCAGGAGCGATCGCCCCGTCCCAAGACGGTTGTTTGAATCGGCTGCCGACCGGGGGGCAATTCATCAATTTGACTCACATCCAAATCCCCATGGAGGGTCAAGGCAAGCGTGCGGGGAATCGGTGTCGCCGTCATAGTCAACACGTGGGGCAGGAGTCCCTTGGCTTGCAGCTTTGCCCGTTGTGCCACCCCAAAGCGGTGCTGTTCATCAATCACCACCAGACCCAGCTGCTGAAACGTCACCCCCTCTTGGATCAGGGCATGGGTACCCACCAGCACCGGTAATTCCCCTGTTGCCAATTGATCCAGAATCTGGCGGCGCTTGGCTGTACGTATCGATCCTGTGAGCAGTTCCACCGGCACATGGAGGGGGGTGAGCCATTCCAAGAGCTTGCGATAGTGCTGCTCTGCCAGAACCTCTGTGGGTGCCATTAGTGCCCCTTGATAGCCGGACTGCACAGCCGCCAATAGCGCAATCACAGCGACAACGGTTTTGCCGGATCCCACATCCCCTTGGACAAGGCGATTCATGGGAATCGGGCGCTCTAAATCCGCCAAAATTTCCGCCACCACCCGCTGCTGCGCCCCTGTGAGTTGAAAGGGCAGCCCCTGGTAAAACTGCTCAATCAGTTCCCCTTGGGGGTTGAGGGGGGCACTGGCCTGCTGTTGCTGCTGGCGCCGCCGTTGGAGCAATCCCAGTTGCAGGTAGAAAAATTCATCAAAAATCAGCCGCCGCCGTGCCAGACTCAGTTGCGTTTGATCTGGCGGAAAGTGAATGTGACGCAGCGCCGTATCTAGGGGAATCAATTGGTGACGTTGGCGTAGCCCCTGGGGTAGGGGATCAGGATAGCCCTGCACCAAGGGCAGAACGCGATCGACCGCACGGCGAATGACATCGGGAGATACTCCCTCCGTTAAGGGATAGACCGGCACAATACGGCCAATCGTGAGGGAGTCTATTTCTGCCCCAGCATGATCCAGCACTTCCAACTGCGGATCTTCAAGGGTAAGGCCATACTTCGTCAGTTTCACGAGGCCAGAGGCAGCAACGATGGTCTGTGGGGCATAGAGGCGTTTTTGCTGCTCTTGCCACCCCCGTTGGGCATAGCGGGCACCCGCATAGAAGCGACTCAGGCGAATTTGCCCGGTGCGATCTTGAAGAACAATTTCTAAGATCGTCAGCTTGGCATTGCGGGGACTGGTAAAACAGTTGCAACGGCGGACTTTACCCACAAGGGTGACGGTCTCCCCAGCTTGGAGTTGCCGAATCGGCACTTGGCGGGCATAGTCAATGTGATCGCGGGGGAAGTAGTAAATGAGATCCGCAACCGTATAAAGCCCAAGTTTTTCCAGTTTCGCCGCAGTGCGCTCACCAATCCCATTCACTGTTTTGAGCGCTTGATCGAGGGGACGGGGGCGCGGGGGCGGACTCGTGAGTTGTTTGTGGACATCGTGGAGCAGTTGGCGCGTTTTCACCACGAGGTGTTGTCGTTGGCTGGGGGAGAGATCGTTGTAGTGGGCATAGGCTGCCGCCGTTTCCTGCCAGCGATCGCGCACCTGAAGGGGGAGTTGTTGCAGAGGGGCTTGCGTTAACGCTGCGTGTAAATACTCATTAAACCGATAGGTATTGCCCTGAAGGTTGCAAAAACCCCGCTCCGTTTCAATGGCAAGGGCGCGTTGTAGGCGTGGCCAGTCAAGGGACACAGCAGGCCTCCTTCCCTATTGCTCACCATCCATTGCTTCGGGGACACTGGCGGTCGCGTCTGCGGCTTCATTGGCTTTCCACGTTTGCCACCATGCCCGACTGGCCTTGAGAACCAGATATTGCCGCTGTTTTTTATGCAGTTGCTTCTGGAGGGTGGCCAGACGTGCTTCCAGTTGGCGAATTTGACTGCGCTGATTGCCGAGGGGAGGATGCTGAAACTCCAGTTCCTCAAGTTGCAGGTAAATGGCTGCCATGGGGTGATGACTGGAAGATTCCCTTGGGGACTCACTGGTGTCTCGCTCCTCTTCGCCCTCCTCTTGTAGTTTCTGCTCATCTAGCATCATCGTCAACAAATGGGGAATCCGCCCAAGGGGACGGTTTTCCGCCTTACTGGCAATCTCTAAAATGACCGCGATTGGGGCAGGCGGTAAGATAGCCGCCCGTTGCAGTAGATGGTTTATCTTGAGCGAACTTTGATAAAGAACTTGGCTCAATTGCTCCGATAGGGAGGGGGGTTCCTGTTCCTTGGTTGCGTTTTCTTCCCCATTCGTCGCCTCTTGCTTTGCAGTTGAGTCTTCTTGGCGACGGGGCTGTAGGCCTAAAATCGTGGTTTCCAAGGCGATCGCCAGTTCAACAATCTGACGCTGAAGATCCTGTCGCTCTGGGTCTTCAAGGGTCAAAAATTTCTCTGGAAAGACTTGAGTGCACACCTGATAACTGACGGTGATCAACTGCTGGCGGGCAATGGGGGCGAGCATTTCTAGATAAACATCATAAAGCTGACGCATTTCCGCCAAGGCGGCCAATAGCATCCCCTGTAACCCTAAAATTTCCCGCTCAACGGCTTCTAAGTTACCCGACATACACGCCTAACTGGCAAAACAGTGCTGCTGCGTTTAAGAAGACTGTTTCTACAATCTATTACAACATCTTGGCGAGGATAGCCTGTTCACCGACTCATGGCAAGATAGTGGGGTTGCAAAGGTGAGACAGAAACGTGGATATTATTCTCTGGCTGCAAGCAGTCATCCTCGGCTTCGTGCAAGGTATTACAGAGTTCTTGCCCATTAGCAGTACCGCTCACTTGATTCTCTTTAGTGACCTCTTGGGGTGGAAAAGTGTCTGGCATAAAACTGCCCTAGATGCGATGCAGTTTGGTAGCGTGATCGCGGTTTTTGGCTATTTCTGGCAGGATATTCGCCAAATTGTCCAAGGGGCTTGGCAGGCATGGCAACAGCGGGATTGGCAGCGGGAAGAATGGAAACTGTTGGTTGGGATCACGGTGGGCACGATTCCCGCACTAGCGGCAGGACTTCTTCTGAAATGGGCCAAAGTTGAGTTGGATCGGCCTCAGATCATTGCCACGATGGCGATCGCCATGGCAATTCTTTTGGGATTCGCAGAAAAATGGGGTTCCCGCAAACGCACCTATCAAGACATTGGCATTTTAGATGGCTTTCTAGTGGGTTGTGGCCAGATGATTGCCCTGCTGCCGGGGGCTTCGCGTTCAGGCTCCACGCTAACGACAGCTTTATTTTTAGGGCTGGAGCGGCAAACAGCGGCGCGCTTTTCTTTTCTGTTGGGCATTCCCACACTGACGATCGCCACCCTTGTCCAAGCCAAAGATGTTTTTGATGAGGGGACGCTGTTTATTCCTCTTGTGATTGCCACACTCTCGAGCATGGTTTTTTCCTATTTGGCGATCGCTTGGCTGCTGCGATTCCTGCAACGCCATTCCACTTGGGTCTTTATCTGGTATCGCATTGGCTTGGGAACTGCATTGTGGGGCGCGATCGCCCTCGGTAGTCTGCGAACCTAAGGAACAACATTTAGCAAAATTTAATCTAACCTGTGGTCGAGATCACAGGGAAACTACGGATGCCTTGCCATACTAGATGTGGAATCGTAAGAATAGGCGATTTCATAGTCGCAGTTGATATCTAGTTCAGGTATCTATTTAAGTTGTTGTTCAATAACCCAAGAAGACCGTAGGATGTGCTCATTGATCTGCTCATTTTGAAGCTGTGGGGGATTTAAGGTACGGTGTGTTCTATGTTCAGCACGACAGCCAATACTGACCTCAAGCATTCCACCCTCTCGCTGTTGCAGGCATACCAAGACAACCCTGCACGCGAATTGCGGAATCGCCTTGTCGAGTTGAACATGGGACTGGTACGCAAGGAAGCCCATCGCTGGGTACAGTGCACCCAAGAAAGCTTTGACGACCTGATGCAAGTGGGCACCCTTGGCCTCATTCACGCCATTGAACGCTTTGATCCCAGTAAGGGCGTGGCCTTTAGTTCCTTTGCCATTCCCTACATTCGCGGTGAAATTCAACATTATTTGCGCGACAAAAGTCCACAAATTCGCGTCCCCCGCCGTTGGCAAGCCCTCCAAAGCCAAGGAAAGCGGGTGATTCAAGAACTCCGCCAACAACTGCATCGCCCCCCCACCGATAACGAAATTGCCCAAGCGCTCGATGTTCCCCTTGAAGAATGGCAAGCGGCAAAATTTGCCAACTACCACACCACCCCGGTCAGCCTAGATGCCCCCGCCCTCGAAGGGGAAGAGGACAGTGTTTGCCTAGGGGACATCGTGCCCGATCAACGGTACCAAAGTTTTCAACTCGCCCAAGAAGATCGCATTCGTTTGCAGCAGTGTCTGCAAAAACTAGAAGCCCGCACCTGTCAGATTCTGGAATTTGTCTTTTTGCACGATTTGAGTCAAAAAGAAACTGCTGAACTCTTGGGTCTAAGTGCGGTCACAGTTTCTCGCCAGATTAAAAAAGGCCTGCAAGCCCTACAACGGATGATGAGTCACGACGACGCTGAATCCTGAAAACGCATAAAATATATTTATGGTTAATTTTGCTGCCCCCCTAGCGGCTTTAGCGGCACATCGTTGGTTCAAACTCATTAACGGTGCCAGTTTCCAAGATGTTGCCCAAATTTATAACTTGACGTTGGCCTATGCACTGGCAGGGGCTGATTGTATTGATGTGGCCGCCGACCCTGCCGTGATTTACGCGGCTAATCACGCTTTGACAGTTGCGGCAAGCCTTGGGGCCACTCGCCCCCTGCTGATGGTGAGTATTAATGATGGGGCTGACCCGCATTTTCGTAAGGCCACGTTTGATCCGAGTCGCTGTCCCCCAAGGTGCGATCGCCCCTGTGAACGCATTTGTCCTGCTGCCGCCATTCGCTTTGATGAACAGGTGCAGGGGGTGGTGCGCGATCGCTGTTATGGTTGTGGCCGCTGTTTACCCCTGTGCCCCTTGGGTTTGATTTCCACCTATGAGCAGCCAGCGGTGTTTGAGCAGATCACTCCCCTCATTGCCCAAGGCACCATTCAAGCCCTAGAAATCCACACCCAACCCCAGCGCTACAATGACTTTACCCAGCTTTGGCAGCGCGTCCGCCCCTGGGTTCGATATTTGCAGGTGCTAGCTATCAGTTGTCCCCAAGGCGAGGGAGTAATTGACTATTTGCGCTGGATCAATGGGCAGATTCAACCGTTGCAGTGTGCCCTCATTTGGCAGGCGGATGGTCGTCCCATGAGTGGCGATATTGGCGATGGTGCAACACGAGCCACCATTCAATTGGGTCAAGCCATTTTAGGGGCAAATTTACCCGGATTTGTGCAGTTGGCGGGCGGCACAAATGGCCATACGGTTGCTAAACTCAGGGCAATGGGATTGCTAGATCCACAGGGAATTGCTGGTGTTGCCTATGGTAGTTATGCTCGCAAACGCCTTGCCCCTTTCCACGCGATCGCCGACCAACCCTGGCAAACTGTTCCTGCCGTCCTTGCAGCGGCTGTTGCTGAAGCAGCTACCCTTGTGTCTCCTTTGAAATCTGTCCCGTCACCCTCTGTACCCTATGGTTGAATTGACTGCTGGACAACGCCAAGTCACTGACGATCTCGATCAATTATTGGCGATCCTACCGCCGCCCCTTGGACAGTCCCTCACCGATCATCCACAGCGGGAAGAACTCTTAGAAATCGTTCTCGATTTGGGGCGATTGCCGGAAGCACGGTTTATCCACAGCACCCAATACCTTGCCGAGACGCCCGTCAGCCGTGAGATGTTGCAATATGCCGTGGATCGGGTGGGTGAGTTTAGTGGTGACAATCGCGCTGGCATTGAGCGTACGCTGCACCGCATTAGTGCCCTGCGCAATCGCCAAGGAACGATTATTGGCTTGACCTGCCGGGTGGGGCGAGCCGTCTTTGGCACGATTGGTATGATTCGCGACTTGGTGGAAAGTGGCCAGTCTATTTTGCTTTTAGGTCGCCCCGGTGTTGGTAAAACAACGGCACTACGGGAAATTGCCCGCGTCTTGGCCGATGAGTTGCACAAACGGGTAGTGATTATTGACACCTCTAATGAAATTGCGGGCGACGGTGATATTCCCCATCCAGCGATTGGCAAGGCACGACGAATGCAGGTGGCTCGCCCGGAACTTCAGCATCAGGTGATGATTGAGGCGGTGGAAAACCACATGCCCCAAGTGATTGTCATTGATGAGATTGGCACCGAACTAGAGGCACTAGCAGCACGCACCATTGCGGAGCGAGGCGTACAACTGATTGGTACTGCCCACGGCAACCAAATTGAGAACCTGATGAAAAACCCGACCCTCGCGGATTTGGTGGGGGGCATTCAATCGGTCACCCTTGGGGATGAAGAAGCGCGGCGGCGGGGCACCCAAAAGAGTGTTCTTGAACGCAAAGCTCCACCCACTTTTCAAATAGCCGTGGAAATGCTGGAGCGCGATCGCTGGGTTGTGCATCTCGATGTGGCCGCCAGTGTGGATCTCCTACTGCGGGGTCGCCAACCCTCACCTGAAATTCGCAGTGTTGCTGCCGATGGCTCAGTGGTGATTAGTCGTCCTGAGCCTCCTTCCCAGCGATCGGAGGTCAAATCTGTGCCTCAGCGTCCCTCTTGGCGTGAGAGTGGCCAGATGCTACCCGTCGTCGATGCCAACAAAGAACCTCTGCGAGCCAACTTTGCCCAACTGCTCGAAGCCACATTGGATGCCCCCACGGTTGGGCCGAATGGCGAAGAACTCCCCCTCCACGTCTTTCCCTATGCCGTCAGCCGCCATCATTTAGAGCAAGCCATTCGCACTCTCAACCTACCCATTATTGTCACTAAGGATATTGATCAAGCGGATGTGATTTTGACGCTCCGCTCCCATCTCAAGGGGGAAAGCAAGCTGCGGCACCTTGCCCATATTCACCATCTCCCCGTCCATGCCATTAAGACAAATAGTATGGCGCAAATTGTGCGGGGGTTACGGCATTTGCTTGGCATTGAAGACCCCAGTCCAGCCGAGTCAGCAGATCTTTCCCTCTTTAGTCCAACGGGCAGTGATGACGAATTGGAAGCCCTTGAGGAGGCGCGCTTAGCTGTGGAAGAAATTGTTATTCCCAAGGGGCAAGCAGTGGAGCTACTTCCGCGATCGGCCAACATTCGGCGAATGCAACACGAGTTGATTGAGCACTACCAGTTGACCTCCTGTAGCTTTGGCGAAGAGCCGAATCGGCGGCTGCGGATTTACCCGAATCTGTCACGCTAATTAGGGATTTACCGGCGCCTGCAAAAAGGCACCTCTGCGCTCAATGGGCAAAATATGCTGCAACCGCCAAGGGCAATGGCCTGCTTGGGGATGCCAAAAATGACACGGGTGGCCTCATCTTGGGCGCAGTAAGTATAGTTTGGGCATGAATGCAGGTTCCTGTTTGTCAGCGGCTGAGGTTTAGAAATTGTGCGAGTAGTGGATCATTCATGGGTTCTATTCCCTAGGCTATGATCGTATAGAAAATACCTGAGCTTGGCGGCAATCATCGATCAAGTCAATAATCAAGTCAATAATCAATTCAATGACACAAGCATACACCCCTGAAGATGTTTGGCGATTATTGGGGGAGTTACTGGAAGCCCAAAAGGAAACAGAACGTCGATTTCAGGAGACTGAGCGGCGTTTTCAAGAAACTGACCGACGTTTCCAAGAGACTGAGCGTTTACTACGGGAAGAAGCACGGCAGCTCAACCAACAGATTGGTAAATTGGGTAACCGTCTTGGGGAATTTGTGGAATGGCAAGTACGTCCAGCCGTGCTGCGCTTATTTCAGAGTCGGGGGATTGCTGTCTCCCAACTCTACAGCGATGTGATCCTCCAAGATGGGAATGAGAGCCTAGAGATTGATTTGTTGGTCGTTAACACCGATGAAGCCGTTCTCGTTGAGGTGAAAACCAAGCTCAGCCAAAGTGATGTCGATGAACACCTAGAGCGGATTGCCAAATTTCGCCGTTTGGCTCATCAGTATCGGGGTACAAAACTCTTGGGAGCCGTGGCGGGGATGATTGTGCCGCCTGAGGTGGCTCGCTATGCCTATCGGCAGGGTCTATTTGTGTTGGCACAGTCGGGGGATGGCGTGGCAATTCTCAACGACCCGCAGTTTCAGCCCCGCGCGTGGTAAAGCACAGTGGCAGTGCCCTTGCGCAGTTTATGATGGAAATTCTCTGAGCGCCTCCTAGGCTATGATGAGAGGGTTAGCTGTAGCCTAGAAAACCCGACCAAGATCATGACACAAGCCCATACCCCTGAGGATGTTTGGCGGTTATTGGGAGAGCTGCTGGAAGCTCAAAAGGAAACAGAACGCCGATTTCAAGAAACTGAGCGGCGTTTTCAAGAGACTGAACGGTTACTGCGAGAAGAAGCTCGCCAACTTAACCAACAAATTGGCAAACTGGGCAACCGTCTTGGAGAATTTGTGGAATGGCAGGTACGTCCAGCCGTGCTGCGCTTATTTCAGAGTCGGGGGATTGCTGTCTCCCAACTCTACAGCGATGTGATCCTCCAAGATGGGAATGAGAGCCTAGAGATTGATTTGTTGGTCGTTAACACCGATGAAGCCGTTCTCGTTGAGGTGAAAACCAAGCTCAGCCAAAGTGATGTCGATGAACACCTAGAGCGGATTGCCAAATTTCGCCGTTTGGCTCATCAGTATCGGGGTACAAAACTCTTGGGAGCCGTGGCGGGGATGATTGTGCCGCCTGAGGTGGCTCGCTATGCCTATCGGCAGGGTCTATTTGTGTTGGCACAGTCGGGAGATGGCGTGGCAATTCTCAACGACCCGCAGTTTCAGCCCCGCGCGTGGTAAAGCAAGGGAATTCTCCTCTGAGGTGTGGGAGCGATCGCCCCCTAGGGTATGATTGTAGGGTTAAACTCTGTGAATCGCAGGCAACACCTGACTTCAATAGGGCTTGCTGAGCGAGTCTTCCAGAGCCATTGAAAACGATTGGAATTACACATTTTAGGATGACCACCCCTTTACTCCTACGTGCTGCCCGTGGTGAAAGCGTTGAGCGTCCCCCCATTTGGTTGATGCGGCAAGCTGGACGCTACATGAAGGTCTATCGTGACCTGCGCGATCGCTATCCCTCGTTTCGTGAGCGATCGGAAATCCCTGAACTGGCTATTGAAATTTCACTCCAACCCTTTCGTGCCTTTGCCCCAGACGGTGTGATTCTCTTTTCGGATATTCTCACGCCCTTGCCGGGGATTGGTATTCCCTTTGACATTGTCGAGAGTAAAGGGCCGATCATTGATCCACCCATCCGTACCCTTGAGCAGGTGCAACAACTCCATCCCTTGGAACCGGAAGTGGCCTGTCCTTTTATTCGTCCAATTCTCTCGACCCTACGCCAAGAGGTGGGCGATCGCGCCACGGTGCTGGGGTTTGCCGGTGCCCCTTGGACCCTTGCCGCCTATGCCATTGAGGGCAAAAGCTCCAAGGACTACATTGAAATCAAAACCATGGCCTACCGTGAGCCAGAGTTGCTCCACAAGTTCTTAAACCATTTGGCCACTGCCATTGCCGACTACCTGTGCTATCAAATTGACTGTGGTGCCCAAGTGGTGCAACTGTTTGATTCGTGGGCGGGTCAACTCAGCCGTCAGGACTACGATACCTTTGCCTTCCCCTACCAAAAGCAGGTGGTTCAGCAGGTCAAAGCCGTCTATCCCGATGTGCCAATCATCCTCTATATCAATGGCAGTGCCGCAGTGGTCGATCGCATGGCAGCAACTGGGGCAGATATTGTCAGCCTTGACTGGACCGTGGACATCGGCACGATTCGCCAGCAGTTTCCTGCCAGTGTCGGTCTTCAGGGGAATTTAGACCCCGTCACGCTTTTTGCCCCCCAGCCAGTGCTCAAGGAACGAGCGCTAGCCATTATCGAAGCGGGTCGCAAGGGCAAATATATCTTTAACCTTGGCCACGGCGTTCTCCAAGGAACCCCTGAGGAGAACGTGGGTTTTCTCTTTGATCTGGTGAAGTCCCTCGGCTAATGCGCATCTTAATCACGGGTGCCAGTGGTTGCATTGGCCAGTACATCGCTGAGGCGCTGATCCAAGAGACGGATCATGAGCTCTTTTTGCTGGTGCGGGATCCAGCACGGTTGCAGATTGATCCTCACCAAAGGGCCGGGGTGAACGTGATTCAGGCGGATCTCATGGATTTGACCCCCTTGGAACCGCTACTGCCCACCCTCGATCTTGCGATCCTAACGGCAACCGCTTGGGGAGGGAACAATGTCTTTGCCATCAACTACGAGCAAACCTGCCATCTCCTCAAGCAACTGGATCCGCAACGCTGCCAGCGGGTCTTTTATTTTTCAACGGCAAGTATCCTCAATCATCAAATGGAACCGCTGCCGGAAGCAGGCACCTTGGGAACGGATTATATTCGCTCCAAGTATGAGTGTCTCCATGCCATTGAGCAGTTACCCGTGGGCGATCGCGTGATTGAACTGTTTCCGACAATGGTGTTTGGCGGCGGGTCTGATGGTAAGCGTCCCTCGTTCATCACTGAGGGCATGCGCGAAGTGCTCAAGTGGCTGTGGTTGGCTCGCTTTTTCCGTGCTGATGCCAGTTTTCACTTTGTCCATGCCCGCGATATTGCCCAAGTGGTTCTCTACCTGTTGCAGCATCCTGAGTATCCCGTACCGCGTCGGGTGGCTCTGGGTAACCCGCCAATTACTGTCAATGAGATGTTGGCGCAGTTGTGCGCTGCGGCAAAGCTGCCCATCTATTTGCAAGTCCCCTTGACGCTGCCAGTGATCAACTTCTTTGTGCGGGTATTTCGAGTGCAGATGTCGCCGTGGGATTATTTTTGCTTGAACTATCGTAACTTCACCTATGACACCGTGCTCAATCCTCAAACCTTGGGGCTAACTCCCTACTGTGCAACCGTTGAGGATTTGCTACGCTGTAGCTTGGGCACGGCAGACCTCTAAACTTAACCATTGCGGAATCTTTGATGGCAGGGATTTGGTTACTGAAGTCGGAGCCAAGCGTTTTTTCTTGGCAGGATTTGCAGGCAGCCCCACAACAAACCACCTGTTGGGAAGGGGTACGCAACTACCAAGCTCGCAATTTTATCCGCGATCACATGCAGGTGGGCGATCGCGTGCTCTTTTACCACAGTAATGCCAACCCACCAGCCATCATGGGCATTGCCGAAGTCGTCAAGGCCGCCTATCCCGACCACTTTGCTTGGGATCCGGACAGTCGCTACTTTGACCCCAAAAGCACGCCTGACAATCCCCGCTGGTTCATGGTGGATATTCAGTATCGCCGCGATTTTTCACCGCCAATTACACTTCCAGAACTGCGGCAAACGCCCGGCCTAGAGGGGATGCTGCTGTTGCAAAAGGGCTGCCGTCTCTCGGTACAACCGGTCACCGAACAGGAGTGGCAGATTATTCTCGGTTTGCGATCGCCCTAGGGTTGGCGAGGCAGACGGCGCAAATAGGGTAAATTTTTCAGGTGGCGATCGCTAGAGTATTGAAAGCCAAAATCCGCATATTCGGCGGTATTCACCAGTCGCCGAAAGGCCGATAAGCCAATCCGCCGCTTGCCATCGAGGGTACTCACCTTGGAGTTGGGGTTATCTGGGTTGCCGCCCAAGAGTTGAAAGGCCTCTTCAGGAGTCAGCCACTCCTTACTGGGATCACCGGTGGGAATTTTTTCCTCGAGGTGTTTGAGCTTGGTGACGAGGCTTTCCCATAGGTTGCGGCGCGGTTGTTGCTGCTGCGAACGAGCGGTCAGCGATCGCCACAAGCGTTGCAGTTGTCCTCCTAGATACTGGAAAAAACGCTTGATCAGCCGCCTGATTTGACTGAGAAGGAGAGACAATCCCGTGGGGGGCGGTGGCGGCGATCGCTCAATAACCACTGTACTCCAACCGCAGGCACTACACACTTGGCGGCCAGAGGACAAGGGCTTTCCTAAACGAGCACCACAGCGAGGGCAAATTTCCAGCATTCGTTGCACTTTACGACTGATGAATCAAATTTTAGCGGAATTGCAGCGGCTACCGAGGACGGCGATAGAACGGGCGAGGAACCACCACGGCTGGGACTTGGCGATCGCGCACCTGTATCGCCAGTTCACGACCGATGTGGGCAAACTCTGGAAAGACATAGCCAAGGGCGATCGCCTTCCCCAAGGTGGGAGATAGGGTGCCACTGGTAACCTCCCCCACAGCCTGTGCCCCCGCATAGATAGGATAGCCGTGGCGAGCGATGCCTTTGCCCACCAGTTCTAACCCCACCAATTGCCGCTCAATCCCCTGCTGCTTTTGGGCTAAGAGAGCCGCACGACCCACAAAATCGGGCTTTTGCCAATCAATCAGCCAATCGAGACCCGCCTCTAGGGGAGTGGTTTGCTCATCCATGTCTTGGCCGTAAAGGAGCATGGCCGCCTCCAAGCGCAGGGTATCCCGCGCCCCCAAGCCACAGGGAGTCACACCCGCCGCCAGCAGGGTTTGCCACAACTGTTGCCCCAATTCTGGTGCCACAAGAATTTCCCAACCGTCTTCGCCGGTGTAGCCCGTACGCGCAATCCAAGCGGGCTGTTCCAACAGGTTCACTTGAGCATGGCGATAGGCCTTGAGGTCATTTAGGGGGCGATCGCACAGGGGAGCTAAGGTCGCTGTCGCGGCAGGGCCTTGAAGGGCAATCAGTACCTGTGTCGCTGACTCATCAATGAACTCAATACTGGCGGGTAAATACGTCTGCAACCATGCCCAGTCCTTGGCAGTGGTGGCTGCATTGACAATACAACGCACTTGACCCTCGCCTATGTAGAGAATGACATCATCGACAATGCCCCCGGCCTCATTCAGGAGAACGGTGTATTTCGCTTGGCCGGGCTGGAGACGACTGAGATTGGTGGGTACCCGTTCTTGGAGTGCCGCGATCGCCTCAGAACCGCGCAGCAGAAACTTGCCCATGTGGGAAATATCAAACATCCCCACCCGCTGCCGCACCGCTTGGTGTTCCTGCAAAATGCTGCTGTACTGCAAGGGCATCTCCCACTCGCCAAAGGGGGTAAACCGTGCCCCTTGATGCAGGGAATAGAGGGGCGTACGACGCAACGCTTCAGCCATAGAGATTATCCAGTTGTTGTTGTAGTTGGGTGGGGGTCAGTGCCGGTTCGCGGCAGCGCAAGCCTTCACAGACAAGGGCGACTGGCTCGAGGTCATCGCGAACTTTGAGGACAGCCGTTGGCAAGTAGCGCTCCCAGAGGGTTGTAACCTGATCAGGCCGCGCTTGCACACAGACAGGACGCAGATACCACTGCAACGCCGCCAAAAGGCTCGGACAACTCTGGGGAGACTCCTTCATCAACGGGCTAAAGAAACGCAATCCCTTTTCTGCCTGTTCGAGGTAGGCAGGATTCTCTGTAAGCAAAAAGAGTTGCACCAAGTTGGCGATCGCCACCCCATTCGCAGAAGGTGTAGCATTATCGAGACCTTCCCGCTGGCGCACAATCAAATCGGCGCGCTCCGGTGCATTGTAGTAGCCCCCCTCTGTTGCCGCCAATTCCTGATCAAAGAGGGTTTGATACTGCGTGGCCAATTCCAACCACGGCTGAGCCGCCTCCCCCACCGCTAAACTGGCTTGATGCAGGGCAAGCAGGGCTTGGATCCAGTAGGCACAATCCTCGGCCTGCGCCACTTCGGCCACGGTGCCGCCATAGTTGAGGCGGTAGAGTTTGCCTTCTTGATATTGATGCTCGTGGAGCCATTGTGCCGCTTTAGCCGCTCGCTGCCAGTAGGTGCGCTCTCTCCAGACTTGGGCTGCCGTTGCTAAGCCAGTGATCATCAGGCTATTCCAAGCCAAAATCATTTTTGTATCAGTGACCGGCGGAATCCGTCCCGGCCAAGCCTGTCCCTTTGCGGTTGCATTATCCGTGGCCACGGGAAAGGGTTGATCCATGGGCGTATCGGCACCATAGCGGCGAGCAAAGAGTTTACGCAGAATCGGTGCTAGCACCTCAGGATTCGCCGGCGGGCGCACTTGCTTGAGCACAATCTTGCCCTCGAAGTTGCCCCTGGGAGAGATGTCAAAGTGGGCTTGCAGTTGTGCCAATTCCGTTGGGGTTAGGGTCTGCTCTAGCTCTGCATATTGCCAGCAATAAAAGGCGCCCTCCTCGGGTTCAGGATCATTGGCACTGATAAAGCTATCGGCATCCTGTGCTGCATAGAAGTAGCCCTCAGGGGCCGTCATTTCGCGATCAAGCCATTGAATCGTTTGGGCAATTGCAGCGGGAATCTGGGGGGCGCGATCGCCCTGCTGCCACAGCCGCGCTAGATAGGTCACAATTTGGCCATTGTCGTAGAGCATTTTTTCAAAGTGGGGCACTGTCCATTGGGGATCCACGGTGTAGCGATGCCAACCACCGCCCACATGGTCATAGATCCCCCCCCGCAAGAGGTTGTGTCCCCGCAACTGACACAGCTGCAACAGTTCTGGGGGATCGGGACTGAACGCCAGCCCCTGTAGGAGCATTTGGGCATAGGGCATCATGGGGAAGCAGGTGCCTTGGGGGCGATCGCGCAAAATCGGCGTCACTTGGCGAATCCCTGCCCTTAGGAGTTCTTCAGTCAAGGGGACGGCTTCTCCCATCTCAGGGGGGGGAGCGAGATATTGCCAGAGCGTGGCCTGTTGGGCAGCGAGCTTGTCCTTTTCTTGGTCATAGAAGCGGCGCACCGCCTGCAACACCTGTAAAAAGCCCGGACGGCCATAGCGCGGCTGCACAGGAAAGTAGGTACCACCATAAAAGGGACGGCGATCCTGCGGCGTCAGGAATACATTGAGCGGCCAGCCTCCTTGACCCGTCATCAGTTGCAGTGCCTGCATGTAAATACTGTCCAGATCGGGTCGCTCCTCGCGATCCACCTTAATCGGCAGGAAATGGGCATTGAGATAGGCGGCAATCTCCAGATCCGAAAAGGCTTCCCCCTCCATGACAGTGCACCAGTGGCAACTGGAGTAACCAATCGAGAGAAAAATCACCCGATCCTCTGCCGCTGCTTTGGCAAGGGCTTCATCACACCACGGCCACCAGTCAATGGGGTTTTCGGCATGCTTGCGCAAATAGAGACTTTGGCACTGGCTAAGGCGATTCGGCATGGCAGCGCACCATTTCAACACTAATTTGACCCGTAAAATTGGGCACGGGGGGGGCAAGTTTGGTTACACGCACAGCAGCTCGCTGCACTTGGGGGGGCGCTAGGCACAGTTTCATAATTGCTGCTGCTAGGGTCTCAATTAAGTGAAAGCGTTGCTGCTGCATTAACTGCTCGATGGCTTGCAAGAGGGGGCGATAGTCAAGGGTGTCCTCAAGGCGATCGCTGGCCGCCGCTTGTGCCATATCCAACCAGAGCTTAATATCAATCTCAAACCACTGGCCGAGAATTTGTTCCTCTGGTAGGGCGCCCGTATAGCCGTAGTAGCGAATTCCCGAGAGGTGGAGACAGTCAGTTGATGATTCGCTCAAGGGGATCGATCCATGACAACACAGGAAAAAATTCTGCTGGGCCTACTGATTTTTGTGCCCCTTGCCCTCCTTAACTTTATCGTCAAAATGCCGCCAATGGTGAGCTTTATCCTCAGTGGTCTCGCCATTGTGCCCCTTGCGGCTGGGATTGCCAATTCCACAGAGGCGATCGCCGAAGTCATTGGCCCTGCCCTTGGCGGACTCTTGAATGCCACCTTTGGCAATGTCACTGAGATGATTATCGCCATTGTCGCCCTGCGTCAGGGTCTGGCAGAGGTGGTAAAAGCCAGTCTCAGCGGTGCCATTATTGCCAATTTGCTTTTGGGATTGGGTCTGGCCATTGTTGTTGGGGGCATCCGATTTCCAGAGCAGCAGTTCTCAGCACCTGTGGCACGCATTAATGCCTCTGCCCTCACCCTATCGGTGATTGTGCTGATGACCCCGACCGCGATTCAGGCGGCGGCACCCAGTGTGCCGCTTCACTTGATTGATCACTTCTCCTATGCGTCGGCGATTTTGCTGCTGATTTTTTACGGTCTGATGTTGCTCTTTTCCATGAAAACCCATCGTCACCTCTACCTGATGGATGAGACGATCGCTGGTCAGGAACCCTCCCCCACTGTCAATCTCAAGGTGCCCCTTGCCATTCTGCTGGTGGGTACGATTTTGCTAGTCTTTGTTTCCGACATCCTCGTGGATAGTTTGCAGGACAGCATTAGTGAAATCGGGTTGACCCAATTGTTTACAGGCGTGTTTCTCATTCCCATTTTCAGCAGTGTGGTTGAGTTCATCACCTGTATCAAGTTTGCCCTCAATAATCGTATGGAAGGGGCAGTGGCGGTGGCGATTGGGTCTAGCCTGCAGATTATCCTTTTTGTGGCGCCGGTGCTTGTGCTGGTGGGCTGGCTCTTGGGACAACGGGAGATGAACCTGAGCTTTAACCTCTTTGAGCTACTGGCAGTTGTGGCTGCTGTCGCGATCACTAACTCCATTAGTAGTGATGGGCGCAGCAATTGGCTAGAGGGCGTCCTGCTGATAATGACTTACCTCGTGCTGGCGATCGCCTTCTTTATTCACCCATAAACAATGCGGATGGCGAGACTCGAACTCGCAAGGCAAAGCCACACGCCCCTCAAACGTGCGCGTATACCAATTCCGCCACATCCGCGTAGCTTTATGATTATAGCGCAGATGGCTGAATTTCTGAAAGTGGTGATCTGGCCTCTCGATGGCAGAAAATTAAAGTGCCCTTCTCTAAAATCGCTGTCTTGCTGATCTTGGGAGAACTGCCATGAATGCAGCTGCCTACTTGATTGGTACCGTTGCCCACAGTAGTGGCCTGCCCGTCAAGACCATTCGCTATTACGAGGAATTGGGGCTGTTGCGAACTGTTGGCAGAACCAGTGGGGGCTATCGCCTCTTTGCTGAGGATGTTTTTGCTCGCCTAAGTTTTATCAAACGTGCCCAGTCCCTTGGCCTCACCCTGAGCGACATCAAAGCCTTGCTTGAGGTATACGATCGCGGTGAGATTCCCTGTGATCACATCAAGGAAAAGTTAGAGGAAAAATTGGCGGCCATTGAGGCACAAATTCAGCAGTTGCAGATTCTTAAACAGGAATTGCAAGGCCTCCTCTCCGGCTGGCGATCGCCCGCGCAACTCCAAGAGGGCAGGATCTGTCCCATTCTCCAGCCAGTGGTGTGCTCCTAACTACTCGTTCATATTCTTGTAGGTGGCCACTGCCGAAGGGGAAATCTGGTTGAGATAGCGGAAAATCCAATACTTAAATACCGTATCGAGCATCACCGGAAAGGTGGCAATAAACATGTTGATAAAGTCCTCATTGCGCGGAAAGCCAAAGTGCTCGAGGGTATTGTTCACCAACACTTCCCAGCCGTGGGGGGAGTGGTATCCGACAAAGACATCCGTAAATAGGATAATGATAAAGGCTTTGGCACTGTCACTGAGGCCATAAACCACTTCATCCAAAAAGACCTTGACAATGGCCAGTTGCCGCTGACCTGTGAAAACCAGCACCAGAAAGACGGTAAACCCCAAGGCATCGGAAAGGATGTTTTTCAGGGGTTCAATCAGTTGCTTTTGGTATTCCGTGGATAGCTCGATCGCCTTCTCGCGGATGCGGGCTTGAATTTCCTCTGCAGAAACAGGAACATTGCTCACCAGACTTTCAAAGCGAATTTTATTTTCAAAGCGAGCCAGTTCATCGAGAATGTTGTCCTCCAGTTGGGAGTTAATGATGCGTTCAATTTGCCCCACCGCCTTAAAGTGGTTGACGAGGGGGCTGACAATGAGTGCCTTGGAAATTTGCTGGGTCAACAGGGGCAAAATCACCAGCAAGAGCATAAAACGAACCGCCAGACGGGTGCGCAGCTTTGAGGTGCGAAAATCACGAACGACTTCAGCTTCGGTGGTTTCATCAGAATTGAGTTCACGGCGAAAGCGATCGGCGGTGCGCAAAATCGAGCGCGGAATAAAGCTGCTGCTGTCCAGCTTGGAATCATCGGTGAGATCATCACTGATATATTCGGAAAGATAAAGGGAATCATCCTCAATTTTGTCGAGGGCAGCCGCCTGCTGGCGTTGTTGGGGATCTTGGCGACTGAGGCTGGGACGGGCAAGGGCATTGAGTTCCTTTTCACGCTGCCGTTTATAGCGGTTGAGGGTGGCATCAATCACCCGCAGCTTTTCATAAACGCTGGGTTCCTCGGTCGTGCTACTGACGGTAGCCGTCACCGTATAGGTTGCCGTTGCACCATTGACACTATCGTTGACAGGAGTGGGGGGGCTTTGGGGGGGAGCAAGGGGCAAAATTTGACGGCTGGCGCGAAACTCCATCATCCGCATACGAATGGTTTTTAGCAGTTGTTTTAGCTCTGTCTCGAAGTAGCTAGAGACTTCTCCCACGGGTAGATTGAGGAGACTAATCGGTTGACCGTCAAAGTGTTCCAGTTCGATGGCGCGAATTTTCAGAGCGGCTTCATAGGCTTCCTGTAGGGCGCGGTTCGGAGTTGTGCGATACCACTGCTCTGCACGCTTGATCCAGTCTCTGAGGCGAATAAAGGGGTTGCTGGACATTGCTATTGTTCTCTTACCGCAGCAGCAATAAATCGATAGGATAGATAGAATCGTAGCAAATTGGCTTTGCGGGCTTTGTTGGCGGTGTTGCAGTGGATCAGTGGCGGTAGTCGCAGTGGCAAGACCTGTGCACTGGTAAGGGAATTTGCCCAGTGGGTCGGGCAGGACAAGTCCGTGATTCCCCGTGAGCGATCGCTCCTCTTTTTGACGGATAGCGTAGAAGGCCGCCAAGCCATCCAACGGGAAATTGAGTCACAGTTGGGCAGTGGCTACAGACCTTACATCACCACGCCAGTGGGCTTCATGCAGGATGAGGTGGAACTTTTTTGGCCGCTTCTGGTGCAGACGAAGGCCGTCGATCCGCATCCCCCTTTGCGTCTGAAACCAGAAACGGAGTTGGTGTGGGCACAGCGGTTGTGGCAGCCTTGGCTTGCCAACCAGACGTTTGCTGTCCTCAGTGAAAATCGCGATCGCGCCACTCGCCATCTGCTTGATATTTTTCAATTGGCTGCCTTTGCCCGCCTCAGCCTCGATGATCTACCCCAACTCATTTGGGATCATCAGCTTGAGATGCCTTCAGAAACCGTGGGGGCGATCGTCACTGCCCTGAAACAGTGGCAAAGTTGGTGTACTGCCCACAGCCTTCTCACCTACGGCATTACCACGGATTTATTTGGCCGAGTTCTCCTTGACCATCCTCGATACCAAGCCTCCTTGGGGCAACGGTTTCAGTGTCTTTTGGCTGACAACACCCACAACTATCCAGCGGTGATGGCGGATTTGATCGCCCGCTTCAACCAACAGGGGATCAAGATTGTCCTGACTCACCAACCCATTGGCGCTGTCCGTCTCGGTCTGGGAGCTGATCCCGATGCGTTTCTCAGCCTGAAAAACCAAGCCACCGTCATTGAGCAACCCTGCCCTGCCGAAACGATTTTTGGCAACACCCCTCTCCAAACTGAGATTCAAGAACGCCTCACTACGCCCCAAGCTACGCTGCCCGAAAACATCGCGGCTATTCAGACCACTTCGCGGATGCAACTGTTGCAGGAAGTGGTTGCAACGATCGCCACCGCCATTCATCAAGGGATGGTGCAACCAAACGAGATCGCCATCCTTGCCCCCGGTTTAGATAGCGTTGCCCGCCATGTCTTTAGCACTGAGTTAAAAAAACGCGACATTCCCTTGGTGATCTGGAATGAGCAGCGCCCTCTGATTCAATCCCCCTTTGTGCGTGCCCTTTTGACGCTGTTGCTGTTTGTTTATCCGCGAACGGGAATGATCCCAGAGGCAACGGCGGTTGCGGAGATGTTAACGGTTTTGCTGCCGCGAGCGATTGATCCTGTGCGGGCAGGCTTGCTCTCTTGCTATTGTTTTCAGCCGGGTCTGGAGAAAGCCGAACTGCTGAGTACAACCCAGTACAGCCATTGGGATCGCTTTGGTCATCGTGCCACGGACGCCTATGAGAACTTGCGTCATTGGCTGAGCACAC
Source organism: Thermosynechococcus sp. QS41 (assembly GCF_031583515.1). Taxonomy (NCBI): domain Bacteria; kingdom Bacillati; phylum Cyanobacteriota; class Cyanophyceae; order Acaryochloridales; family Thermosynechococcaceae; genus Thermosynechococcus; species Thermosynechococcus sp. QS41. Next base: position 263,785 of record NZ_CP134181.1, on the reverse strand, counting down.
TAGATCCTAGCCAAATGCCTGTGTATCTCCTAGAGGCGGCGATTCAACGCTATCTCTGGCCACACAACCTGACAGCCAGTGAATTGGCTCCCCTGCGATCGCTCCTTGAGGGCACAGCCGCCTACTGGCAAATTTATGATCACCTCCCAGAACACCGAGCTACGCCAACGGCTGAGCGACTACGGGAATGGATCGCCCTACTGCGGCGGGGAATTGTAACCGCTGATCCCGCTCCACCCCTGCGGCAGCCCCAAGGGGTCTTACTAGCAACCACATTTCAATATCGCAGTGCCCAACTGGCTCATCGCTGGCATTTTTGGTTAGATGTCGGCAGTCCGCGTTGGCAGGATGGCGGCTTGCAATGTCTTTGGCAGGCGCCGATCTTTTTGCGGCAGGGGGCGGCGAGTCCCAGTGCACGGGTGTGGCAATTGGAGTCAGAACGTCTGGAGCATTTACTGGTGGATCTATGTTCACGGGTGAGCGATCGCCTATTCCTTTGCCACAGTGACTTGGCTGCCAATGGCAGTGAGCAAGAAGGCCCCCTGAGTCCTTGGGTGGATCTGGCGGTGGGCGATCGCCTCCAAGCTGTTACCGATGGCACTATGATAAATAACGCGATTTGCTCGTCCTCCTAGGGAGAAACACTGCTTGTCACCGCACTTTTCACTCACTACCCCCCTGTACTACGTCAATGCCCTTCCCCACATTGGCAGTGCCTACACAACCATTGCTGCCGATGTGCTTGCTCGCTTCTATCGTTTGCAGGGCTATCAGGTGCGGTTCATTACCGGTACCGATGAGCATGGCCAAAAAATTGAGCGCACCGCCCAACAGCGGGGTCTCAGTCCCCAAGCCCACTGCGATGAGATTGCCGCTGGTTTTCAAGCCCTGTGGCAACAATTGAATATCCACTACGATCGCTTTAGCCGCACCACCAGTCCTCGCCACCACGCCATTGTCAACGAGTTTTTTCAGCGGGTATGGGACAACGGCGACATTTACCTCGGTCAGCAGCAGGGTTGGTACTGTGTCGAGTGCGAAGAATTCAAGGAGGAACGCGAACTGCTTGAGGGTCGGCGCTGCCCGATCCACGTGAATCGGACGGTGGAATGGCGAGATGAGCGCAACTATTTTTTCCGCCTCTCGAAGTATCAGCCGGCGCTCTTGGACTACTACGCTGAACATCCTGACTTTGTCCAGCCCCCTAGCCGTCGCAATGAGGTGCTGAGTTTTATTGAGCGGGGGCTGCAGGACTTTTCCATTTCGCGGGTGAATCTGGCATGGGGGTTTCCCGTGCCCACGGATCCAGATCAGACCCTCTATGTCTGGTTTGATGCCCTCTTGGGCTATGTCACTGCCCTCTTGGAACCAGAAGATGAGCCAACCTTAGCCAATGCCCTCAAAACTTGGTGGCCGATTGATCTGCACATTATTGGCAAGGATATTCTTCGCTTCCATGCCATTTCTTGGCCGGCAATGTTAATGTCGGCGGGTTTGCCACTGCCAGAGCAGATCTTTGTCCATGGCTTTCTCACCAAGGATGGTCAAAAAATGGGCAAAAGTCTGGGGAATACCCTTGATCCCTTTGCCTTGGTGGCGCAATACGGTGCCGATGCCGTGCGTTACTACTTCATGAAAGAGGTGGAGTTTGGCCGCGATGGTGACTTTAGCGAGACCCGCTTTGTCAATATCCTCAATGCGGATCTGGCCAATGATCTGGGCAATTTGCTCAATCGCACGCTGAAAATGGCTTGGAAATATACCGATGGGAAAGTACCCAATGTCCAAGGGTCAGCGATTCCGCGCGAGCATCCCCTGCGGCAACTGGCGGAGCACCTCTGCCAAACCTATGGCCAAGGGTATCGGCAACTGGCCTTCCATGAGGTGTGTCAACAGGCACTGACGCTGGCACGGGCGGGGAATAAGTTCCTTGATGAAGAGGCACCGTGGAAACGCTATAAGGCTGGGGAAACGCAAGCGGTGGCGGAGATTCTCTACTGTGTATTGGAGTCAGTGCGCCTTGTGGCCTATGTCCTTGCCCCGATTATCCCCCAACTGAGTGAGGCTATCTATGGGCAGTTGGGCTATAGTATTAAATTTAACGGATCAGTTGACCCCGACCTTTTGGGCGATCGCCAAGCCCAGTGGGGTGTTTTACCTGCGTCACAACCTCTGGCCAATCCAGAGCCGATTTTCCAAAAACTGTCGCTGCCTGCAACTGTCGCTGATTCCCCTTGACGCGCGATACGCTAGAGGTATGACTTCATATTTCGATAACACACTTTTTTTGAGATGATTTCTACATGGTTACATCTTCGTCTTCAGCTATTTACACGCCAGAACAGGTGTTACAAAATCGCGGGCGCGTTGCCATTTTTATTGATGGCTCCAACCTCTTCTATGCAGCACTGCAACTGGGCATTGAAATTGACTATTCAAAACTCCTCTGCTACTTGACCCAAGGTTCCCGTCTCTTTCGCTCCTTCTTCTATACAGGGGTTGACCCCACCAATGAAAAACAGCAGGGGTTTTTGCTGTGGATGCGCCGCAATGGCTACCGTGTCGTCTCCAAGGAACTGGTGCAGCTGCCGGATGGCTCGAAAAAGGCCAACCTTGATGTGGAAATTGCCGTCGATATGATGGCACTGGTGGGCTGCTATGATACGGCCATCTTGGTTAGCGGCGATGGGGATTTGGCCTATGCGGTGGATGCTGTGAGTTATCGGGGGGCACGGGTCGAGGTGGTGAGCTTGCGATCGATGACGAGCGATAGCCTGATTAACGTTGCCGATCGCTACATTGATCTCGAAAGCATCCGCGAAGAAATCCAAAAAGCACCCCGCCCAACCTATACCTATCGCCCCGTCACGGGTAGCCTGACGCCGCCCCCCATTGTGACTCCCCATTGGGAGCAAGATACCGCCGAAGGGAAAGATGAAGCTGCGCCCAATAAGTCACCCGAGACCCTAGAGAACCTAGACAACAATGCCTCTGCCTAGACCCCTCCTCCCCCTTTGCCTTGTACTGGCCTTGACAGGCTGCGGCTGGGTGGATCAATGGGTGGGCGAGGAACCCTCACCAGAACCAGAAATCACGGGGGATGTCAAGCTGCAAAATCTGACCCTACGGCAAACCAATGCCAAAGGTGAACTTCTCTGGTTATTACAAGCGGCGGGAGCGCGCTATCGCGATGACGATCGCCAGCAATTGGAGATTCAAAACCTGACGGGGGAATTAAAGGCAGAGGGCAAAACTGCTTACAAGGTGCAAGCTAAGGCAGTCAATGTGCGGCAGCGGGATGGACAACTCTGGATTGAAGGCCGCACCACCGTCACTGATCTCCAGCAAAAGGGGACGATTGTGGCCGATCAATTGGTCTGGCAGGGCGATCGCGGCGTTCTCATTGCCCAGAAAAACTTGCAAGCCCGCTATCCCCAAGTCACTGTTACTGCTAAGCGCCTCGAAGCCGATAGCCAACGCCAAGAACTGCGTGCCCTCAATGCCGTTCAGGTGACCTCGTCAGCCAAGGAGGCCAAGGATTTGCGACTCAGTACGGAGAGTCTAGTGTGGCAGCAGCAACCCAATCGACTGTTGGCAGGGGTGATTGGTCAAGGGGGGGTCACCGTCCGCGGTGTGGCGGGCGATCGCCAAGGGCAGCGGCTGCAAGCCCAAAGGGCCATCTGGTCGATTAGCGATCAGGTAGTTACCCTTGAGGGGGGTGTTCAAGTGCAGCTTCCCAACCCTGCCCTACGGGTTGAAGGAGAAACGGTACGCTGGTTGATTCCGCAGCAGCAATTGGTGAGCGATCGCCCGGTGCGGGTGCAGTCCTCCACTCAAGGCATTCAAGGGCAGGCCAATCGTGGTGTCTTCCTGATGGCTGAAAACCGCGCCATCTTTGACAATGCCCAGATCAATAGCCAACCTCAACAGGCACAACTGCGTGCCCAACGCCTCAATTGGTGGATTCCCCAAGAGCGGGTGGAAGCCAGCGGTCAAGTGGAAATTCAGCGCCCCAATGCCCACCTGCGCACGGCTCAACTGATTTGGCGGATTCCTCAACAGGAAGTGGAAGCCCAAGGGGGCGTCTTTTACCGCCAGCGCAATCCCCGCATTCAAATTCAGGGACAGCGGGCAAAGGGGTGGCTCGATCGCCAAGAGGTGATTGTCAGTGGCAATGTCCAAAGTGAAGTACCGCTGCAACTACGCCTCCCCTAAACCGATGGTAGAGATAGCAACAATCTTTGCCCTATGAGTGCTGCACCATTGCAAATTCTTGACTTGGGGGGTGAGATTCTCCTTTTTCAGCGTTTGATTCCGGCTCACCAGTGTCAGCAGGTGATTGCTACGGCTGAGAAGGTGGGGTTTGAGGATGCACAAATTCTCATGGGGACGGTCGATCGCTCAGTGCGCGGCGGCAGTTTGCTCCGCTTTGATCCCCAAGATCCCCAACAGGCGACAATGCGGCAGATTCTGCTTCAAGCCACACAAACGATTCAGATTGTTCTCTACCAGCACTATGGCATTCGCTTTCCTGAAATTGAGAACTTCTCGATCCTGCGCTATCGCGTGGGCGAGGGCTATCGCCGCCATGTGGACAACCTGCTGCTGGCCAGTCGGCAAATGGAACTGGCGCAAGGTATCCCAACACGGGATGTGAGTTTAGTGGGCTATCTCAACGAGGACTTTCAGGGGGGAGAAACCTATTTCGATCGCCAAGGGGTGAAGGTCACCCCACGGACGGGGGATGTTGTTGTTTTCCCTGCCTACTACACCCATCCCCATGCGGCTTTGCCCGTGGTGCAGGGGACTAAATATGCCTTTGCCACTTGGCTATTCTATTGATGGATGATCATGAACCCTTGAGGCAATAACTCAGCAACAACCATGACTGAACCTCTGCGCTTCAAAACCTCGCCCCTGATTTCTGGAACGCTCATTGCCCTCTATGGCGCACTCACACTTCCTCTCCCCTTTTTGGCGGCACAGACGGCGGCGCCTGTTTCACCCCTGCTGCTTTGGGGGGCGATCGCCTGTGGGGGCATTTTGCTCTGGGGGGCACTGAGTCAGCGGGTAGAACTGGACGCGCAAGGGATTTGCCTCACCTATCCCGGTTGGGTGCCCCCCTTCCTGCGGCGGCAGTGGCAACTGGCTTGGTCAGAGATTCAAGGGCTTCAGCCCCGCAGTACCAGCCAAGGGGGCTTGGTCTATTATCTAGTCACTGCCACAGGTCAGGGGTATCTTCTGCCGATGCGAGTGGCGGGGTTTGCCCAAATGATGCGTGCCATTGAAGCTCATACGGGATTGCCCACAGAGGTGATTAAGCCCCTTGCTCAGCCTTGGATGTACGGTATTTTGGCCGTCTTTACGCTGCTATTGGGAGCGGTTGATCTGTGGATTTTGACCACTGTGGGATAATAGGGGCGTGTTGAAGTGCTGAGCGATGACCATGAGTGCGAATCGGTTTGTGGCATATCTGCGTCGAGGAGTGGTGTGTTTGCTCCTGAGTGTCCTGTGCTGGTCAAGTATCGCCCCGCTGCCGGCGATCGCCGCTATTCAAGTGCGGCTCTTTGACCTCAGTTACCACGAATGCCCGCCAGAAATTGGTGAAGGTTCAGTCACACCCGGGGGCACGACCCTCAAGGCCAACTGCTACCTGATTACTGGCAAAGCAGAGAATAAATCCGGCAAAACAGTGGTGGATGCCGATGTCTTTGGCCGCATCTACGATGCCAATGGCAATCCAGTGTTGCAAAACCGCACACGGGTTGGGGCAATTGATGTGATTCCACCCGGCATTAGCGATTTTGAAATTCGCATTAGCGTGCCCTACGACCAACCAACACCTTTGCAGTTGGAGCAATTTAAGGCCTCTGGCTTTACAGCAAAAGTGCGCGGCTAAGCCAGCCAATCTCTGCGCAAACTCGCACTGAGGGGCAAAAATTGTGATATCCTAGAATGTTTGATGCTCCCTTTTTTCTGGGAATCCTCTGTAGGGTTATTCCCAAAGGGTTCTGGTGTCATTTCTAAACCCTTAGCCATTTTTGGAGGGGTTCCCTGTTCTTCCTAAATCAAGGCACGTGTTGCGGTTGATGGACTGGTTTATCTCTAGAGGTTTGGGTTCAGGTGCGCATTCCCCTCGACTATTACCAAGTGCTGGGTGTGCCAATTCAGGCAACGCCGGAGCAAATCGAGCAAGCGTTTCAGGATCGGCTGTTGCAACTGCCCACCCATCAACACTCCCCCACCACCGTTGCCACCCGTCGTGAACTCATTGAGCAAGCCTATGCGGTTTTGCGAGAACCTGAGCAGCGCCATGCCTACGATCGCCACTGCTGTGCCGTTGACCCCAATGATTTGATTGCCCAGTTGGATCCCGATGCCACCGCTCCCCACCTTGAAATTAGTGATCAGCAATTTTCGGGGGCGCTCCTCCTGCTCTATGAACTGGGGAACTACTCCCAAGTGGTCAAACTGGGAGAACAATTCCTAAAGGAGGATGCTTTTGATCTCAACCGCCCCTATACTTCCTCTGCCGCCGTTGCTGACATTACGCTGACTGTGGCTTTGGCCTATTTGGAATTGGGACGCGAGGAATGGCAGCGGCAGTCCTACCAAGCAGCCGCCTCTCGCCTCGAAGCCGGTCTAGAGGTACTTCAGCGGGCGAACCTGTTTCCCGACCTCCAGGAGCAGTTGCAGACGGAACTGCATCGGCTGCGTCCCTACCGCATTCTGGAGTTACTGGCACTGCCTCTATCCGATAGTGTGAATCGGCAGCGGGGTATTTTATTGCTGCGGGAGATGCTCAGCGATCGCGGGGGCATTGAAGGTCGTCATGATGATCACTCTGGCCTAGGGGTTGAGGATTTTCTCAAATTTATTTTGCAACTGCGCAGCCATCTCACCGTAGCAGAGCAACAGGAACTCTTTGAACGAGAATCCCGCCGTCCCTCAGCAGTAGCGACCTATCTGGCAGTGCATGCGCTGGTGGCACGGGGCGTACAGGAACTTCAGCCGAGCTATATTCGCCGTGCCAAGAATTTACTAGAGCGACTCTCCCCCAATCAAGACATCTACCTCGAACTGGCCAGTTGTTTACTGCTGTTGGGACAACCTGCTGAGGCCTTGGCCGCTCTCGATAAATCTCAAGATCAGCAGAGTCTCGCCTTTATCCGCCGTCATTCCCATGACTCCAGCGATCTGCTGCCGGGCCTGTACTACTACACAGAGCAATGGCTACGGGAAGAAATTTATCCTGCTTTTCGGGATTTGGGGGAAACGCCGGTGGCCTTGGATGCCTACTTTGCGGATCCCGATATCCAAACCTACTTAGAGGCTCTCAGTGACGACTCCTTTGCCCCTGAACCGCCCAGCACCACTGCCTCTGCCCTCCCCGAAGTCATTAGACCAACGGTGGCCGTGCCGCCGCCCGTCTCCTTCACAGCGGAAACGTTGCCCTTGGAGTATCATACTGGGCTGGGTCAAGGCTTTTCGGCAGCGGCTGCTACCCGCTCTTCAACCGCAACGGAGACCGACACGCCCCCAGCATCCACTCGCAAACGGCGCCGCCCTCCAACCAGTCACCACAAAAAACGTCAGACTTGGTTTTGGATGGGTGCAGGGGTTGTTCTTGTTGGGTTAGGCGCCTTGGCAAAAGTCTATTGGCCAGCCAAAACGGCTGAAGCCCCACCACCACCACCGCCAGTGACCCCGACGCCAACTCCTGTGGCAACGCCAACCCCAACGCCACAACCAACGACCTTAGCCACCACCTTAACGCCGGAGATGGCACGCGATCGCCTCCGCACGTGGCAGCAAATTAAAGCCCAAGCCCTTGGCACGGCATTTGAGATGGACAAACTAGCAACGATTTTGGCGGAGCCAGAACTCAGCCGCTGGCGATCGCGGGCACAGAGCTTAAAATCCGAGGGTAGCCATTGGGTCTATACCCTGCGGAACCTAGAAGTGAAGGAAGTCCGTCCCCGAGGCAGCGATCGCGTGGATGTATTGGTGGAAGTCAATGAGGATGCCCGTTTCTATGAACAGGGAACCCTACGCAATGATATTTCCTATAGCGATCCCTACCGCGTCATTTACACCTTTACCCGTCGCGGCAATCAATGGTTGATTCAACGCATGCAGGTGGTTAGCTAAGGGGCATTTCCACCTGTCGGCCAAACTTGAGATTCAAGAGAGACAACGACAGGATAAATAGGAATAAGACCAGTCCCATCGTACAGGCGTAGTTGATCTCTAAGCGCTGAAAGGCATTCTCATAGATGTAATAAACAATTGTCTTGGAGCTATTGAGGGGCCCCCCTTGGGTCATGACATAGACCTCTTCAAAGACCTTCGTGGCAGAAATTGCTGAGATAATGCTCACCAAAAGAATATAGGGACGCATCAGCGGTAGGGTAATATCCCAATGCTGTCGCCAGCCGTCACTGCCATCGAGTGCTGCCGCTTCGTAGAGTTCACCACTAATCCCCTGAAGTCCCGCCAGATAGATCACCATGTAGTAGCCCAAGCCTTTCCAAATCGTGACGGCCATGACACTAAAGAGGGCAAGTTGGGGACTTGTCAGCCAAGGAATCGGGGTGTCCCGCAGATGCAGACCCTGTACCAGTTGATTGAAGAGGCCATTGGGGGCATAGAGCCAGCGCCAAGCAATCCCCGCCACCACCATTGAGATAATCACGGGGCTGTAGTAGGCAGCACGAAACCAGTGGATGCCCCGCAGAGGTTGATTGACCAGAATCGCCAACAGCAGGGGGGCGATCGCCAGAATCGGCACCACGACCACTAAATAGAGGAAAGTATTGGCCAAGGTTTTCCAGAAAACACCATCGCGCCACAATTGCGCAAAGTTGGCCCATCCCACCCACACAGGCGGACTCAGGAGATCCATCTCATAGCGGGTGAAACTCAGGAAAAAGGCCTGTAGGGCTGGCCAAAAGACCGTCAGTGTGAGTAACCCCAAGGCCGGGGCAAGAAAGAGATAGGGGGTGAGCGATCGCCCTTTCATTGGCTGCGGGGGTGTTGTTGACGATAGGCACGCATTTGCGCCACAAAGTCGCCAAAGAGATAATCAGCATCGTGGGGACCGGGGCTGGCCTCAGGGTGGTACTGCACTGAGAAAATCGGCAATGTTTGGTGCTTCAGACCGGCAACGGTTTTGTCATTGAGGTTAAAGTGGGTAATCTCAACGGGGGTTTGGGCAAGGGATTCTTCAGTAATGGCAAAGCCGTGGTTTTGGCTGGTAATTTCCACTTGCCGGGTCAGGCCAGCGGGCTGGTTCAACCCGCGGTGACCAAATTTCAGCTTGAAGGTTTCCGCCCCCAAAGAAAGTCCCAACAACTGATGCCCCAGACAAATGCCAAACATGGGACGCTGAGCCGCCAGTAATTTGCGTGCGGTTTCAATGCCTTCCTGAACCGCCGCAGGGTCGCCGGGGCCATTGGAGAGGAAAATGCCATCGGGGTCATAGCTGAGAATCGTTTCCGCTGGGGTATCCGCCGGCACAACAATCACACGGCAACCATAACTAGCCAAGCGACGGAGAATGTTGCGCTTCACGCCAAAGTCAATGGCCACAACTGTCAAGGGTGGCTCTTCGGTGGCTGTTTGGGGACGAAATTCCCAAGCCGGAGGCGTCGGTTCTGTCCATTCATAGGGGGTGCGGGTGGTCACCACCTTGGCTAGATTTTGTCCCTGCATACTGGGAGCGGCAAGGACTTTTTGCAGCAGTTCAACGGGATCAAGGATTTCCGTGGAGATGCCGCCATTCATGGCACCGACAGTACGAATTTTGCGGGTGAGGGCGCGGGTGTCAATCCCGTAAATGGCGGGAATGCGATGGGCTTTGAGGTAATCAGGTAAGGATTGTTGCGATCGCCAGTTACTGGGAATGTCACAGATATGGCGAGCAACCGCACCGCGCACTTGGGGGCGATCGGATTCATCGTCTTCGGGCGTGGTTCCAGTATTGCCCAACTCAGGGTAGGTGAATGTCACGATTTGACCACAATAGCTTGGGTCAGTGAGTACCTCTTGATAACCCGTCATGCCGGTATTAAAGACCACTTCGCCAATGGCTGTTCCCGGTGCCCCAAAGGAAAAACCGCGAAAGACTGAACCATCGGCAAGAACCAGCAAGGCGGGTGTCGGCATTTCAATATCTCCAACTGGGAAAGCCCAATAGTTTATTGTGCATGATAAAGCCGGCCGTTGACTGCACAAGAATTCTCGGATGTTTTGATTTTCTTACTTGCGGCGACTCACCTGTTCGGTTAGATAATCTGCCGCTGTGGCCACTAGGGGAATAATCCGTGCATAGGGCATCCGCGTCGGCCCTAGAATGCCAATACTGCCCACGGGGGAGTCCCCATAGCAATAGCAGGAATAAACCAGTGTACAGGACTGCATCGGCGCTAAGGTATTTTCACTGCCAATGCGGATTTGCACCTGCGAGGGGGCTTGGCTATCGCCACTGATCAAGGGAGCCAGTTGATCCTGTTGGTCTTCGAGAAGATGCAGTAGCATTTGCACCTGCTCCACTTGGGAAAACTCCGGCTGCTGGAGAACATCGGCAAGACCACTGATGACAAAGGAAGTGCCTTGGTGGCTGTAGCGATCGCTCAACTGCCGCAGTAGGGTCTGAAGCTGCTGACTGTAGGTCTGAAACTCCAAATCCAGTTTTTGCCAGTCAATGGCACTGAGTTCCACCAGCGATCGCCCCTGCAACTGATGATTGAGGAAGTTAGTCAGTACCTGTACAGTCCGCTCCCGCAGCTCAGGATCCTCTTCCCCTTGCCCCAATTGGATCAGTGCCGACTGGGTTTCGTAGGTATCGAGCACAAGAATCACCATCACCTGCTGGGAATCCAAGGCGACCAGTTGAATCACCCGAATCTGCCGCTCCAAACGATTGGGGAGCGTAATCAGGGTAATGTAACCACTGAGATCCGAGAGCAACTGCGCCGCTTGCCGCAAGATCACCTCAAGGCGTTGTTGTCCCCAGATAAACCGCTCACTCAAGAGACTCTCGGCTTTGCGAGCCACATCGGGAATGGGCTGGATCAGTTCATCCACATAGACGCGATAGCCAGAATCAGAGGGCACCCGCCCTGCGGAGGTGTGGGGTTGGTAAAGCAGGCCACTTTTTTCGAGGAGCAGCATCGTATTGCGCACCGTGGCCGGGCTGACGTTGAGGTTGTATTCCGTGGCGATCGCTTTTGAGCCGACGGGTTCTGCCGTGGCAATGTAATGGTTAATCGTGGCGCCAAGAATTTGTTTTTGGCGATCGCTGAGTTCAATCGTCATAACCCCTTACACCTGTGACTTGTTATCTGTGTTTTTTATCTATCTATAAACTAGCCTTTGTATTTCAGCAATTCTGAGTTGCAACTTGCGGCTATGGCGATTGGTCTTTTGTGACTAAAAACTCAGCTAGAAAGGGCTAAGCAGTACTGCCAATGGGGGATTCCCAAATAAATTGCAGATGGATCGACCAAGGCTGTGGCGGGCGGCTGGTGACCGCTATGGCATGTAAAAACTCCCGTAGATAGAACCGTTGCTCTGCTGCCGAGAGTTGGTACCAAAATTGCGGCTGACCAAGGGTAACCGCCAGTTGCAAAAGATTACTAGGGGGCAATTGGGCCTGCTGTGCCTCAATTTGTGCCCGTTCCCCAGCCAGTTTATAGCGGCGCAGTTGAGCGGTTTCGGGATCCAAGAGGCCTTGGGCTTCTAGTTCGGCAAGGCGGTGCAGTTGGGTTTCAATTGCTTGCAGTTGAGCCGTCAACGGTGGCGGCGGCAGCGACAGTTGGGCGATCGCGGGCGGCAGGCGCTCAGCAATGTGATCAATCACAGCAGCCAAGGCCGCGTCGTAGGGAATGCTGCGACATTTGGGGGAGAGGGGACAGTGCAGGGGACGCAAATAAGCATATTGGCTCGGTTGGCGGTAAGGCTGCACCTGAGTCCGGCCAAAGCGTTGCTGACATTGGCGGCAAATCACCAATCCCGCCAGAGGATGGGGGGCACTGGCACTGCGACGAGGCAGAGAGCGTTGGCGTCGCAACAGCCGATCCACCTGAGCCGCTTCATCGGGGGCAATCAGGGGGGCATGGGTTTGAGGAATCACCGTTTTCCCTTGGTAGTACAGATGGCCGCGATAGACGGGGTGGGTCAACCAGCGCCGACCGGTCGCTACGCTAATCTGCTTGTGGTGGGTGGTGGCAATAAAGCGCACCGCTGCACTGAGGGAGCCATAGAGGAGAAAATGCTCGACAAAATCCTTGACGACAACGGCTGCCGCTCGATCAATGACATAGTGCTCTTTGCCCCGGCGATAGCCATAGGGAGCACGACCCGGCGGCGGACGATGCTTGAGGCGATTGCGGGCATGGCCATGGCAGAGAGTGTGGTGATGGAGTTGCTGCTTTACTTGATCCCAAAGGGATAGCAGCTGATCTCCGCTGGGGGGGCGATCGCTTACGTAGCCTTCGGCTAGGGCAATCACCATAATACCCGCTGCCTCCAGTTGCCGCAGGCGATCGCTCACTTCCATCACCGTTTGGCCAAGGGCACTTAATTGGTGCAACAGCCAATAGCCCGGTGCTAACCGCTGCAACCAGTACCGCAACTGCGGCCGAGCAGCCTCCACATCCAGTACCCAGTGGTCAATCTCCTGCCCCCACACTTGGGGATCGGGTAGGGGCTGCCACAGGGGATCAATGTACTCGTAGGCAATAATGACCACACATTACATCGTCCTGAGGATCAGGTCGTTGCCGGTACTAGGGTTGGACTAGGATTGGGCATGGTCTCCGGCGGCAAGCCATAAATGGAGTTATAGAGGGCATTGTAGGCTAGTGCTGATTTTGTCCAGCTAAAGTCCTCGCGCATACCCCGCTGCTGGAGGGTGTGCCACTCCCGTTTGTAGCGATACCCTTCCCACGCCCGCACTAGACAGGTGTAGAAGTCAAGGGGTTCATAGCGGTCAAAGCAGTAGCCCGTTCCCGTTTGCTTCTCGGGGTCATGGTGAAAGACGGTATCCACAAGGCCACCGGTACGGCGCACAATTGGTACACAGCCATAGCGCAGGGCAATCATCTGAGCAATGCCACAGGGTTCAAAGCGACTCGGCATGATGAAGGCATCGGCACCGCCATAGATCCGCCGTGAGAGGACATCGCTGTAGAGCAACTGGACACTACAGCGCCCCGGAAACCGTGAGGCAATTTGCCACATTTGGGTTTCGTAGTAGCGATCGCCCGTTCCCAAGAGGACAAACTGGCTATCGGTGTAGGCCAAAAAGCGATCCAGCACCTGAATCAACAGATCCAACCCCTTTTGCTCCACCAAGCGGGTGACCATCCCCACCAAGAAAGCACCGGAATTCACCTCCAACCCCAGTTCCTCTTGGAGCGCAATTTTGTTGGCCTTACGCCGCTCAAGGGTATCTACGGTGTAGTTTTGCACAAGGGCGCGATCGGTACTGGGATCAAAGACCTCTGTATCAATCCCATTCAGAATGCCGGAGAGCTTGCCACTAATAAACGACAGCAGCCCTTCCAATTTCTCACCATATTCGGGGGTTTTAATCTGTTCGGCGTAGGTGGGCGAAACCGTATTGACGCGATCGGCATACTGCAGTGCTGCTGCCATCGTATTGTGCCCCTGCATGTACCACGGACACCAAGTAATTTGCTCGAGGCGCCACCGCCAGGGCCCTTGATAGGCCAAGTTGTGAATGGTGAACACAGTGGTGATGTCGGGATCCTGATGCATCCACACTGGGATCATTCCCGTGTGCCAATCGTGGCAATGGATAATCTGGGGTTTCCAGTAGTTCCAAGCAAATTCTGCTGCCCCATTGGCAAAGAAGGTGAACCGCCAGTCCTCATCCTCCCCGTAGTAGATGCGGCGGGGATTAAAGCAGGGATGGCCAAACAGGTAAAGGGGCACGTCCGACCCCGGCAACACCGTTTCATAGACATGGAACGTCTGAAACATGGCATGGCCAATCCAGATGGGATCCTTGGGAATCTCCACCTTGTCGGGCAAGAAGCCATAGTAGGGCATAAAGATGCGCACATCATGTCCCATGCGGCGTAACACCTTGGGCAGGGAACCCACCACATCTCCCATGCCCCCCACTTTCGCCAGCGGTGCCGCCTCAGCAGCAACAAATAGAATTCGCATGATCCTCCTGAACCTGTTTTTTGGCCAATTCTAGGGCAACGCAATTGCCGTTAACCTACCACAAGTGCGGGACAATTTGGCGTACGATCGCTCTTATACGTCTTTGGAATTGGCAACCCCTATGGCAGATTCTCCCCTCGTGCAACGGGTCAAAGAAGTTCATGAGCAGGCGCGTCTGTTGGCTCAGCTGGATGCCACTGCCCGCAATGATGCCCTAGAGCAGGTGGCCTGTGCCCTTGAAGCGGCGCGGGAGGAGATTCTGGCGGCCAATGCTGCCGACTGTGAGCAGGCCAAGGCCAATCAGCTCAATCCTTCTCTCTATGCGCGGTTGGAACTGAGTCCCAGTAAACTAGCGGCGGCGATCGCCGGGGTGCGTCAAGTGGCGGCCCTTGCGGATCCTCTGGGTCAGCGCCAACTCCATCGCGAATTGGATACAGGCTTAATTCTCAGTCGCGTCACCTGCCCTTTGGGGGTGCTGGGGGTAATTTTTGAAGCGCGTCCCGATGCCGTCGTGCAGATCGCTTCCTTGGCAATTAAATCGGGGAATGGCGCCATTCTCAAGGGAGGACAGGAGGCGAGTCGCTCGTGCCAAGCGATTATGCAGGCCATTCACAGAGGGCTAGAAAAGTCGGCAGTGCCCGCTGGGGCGATCGCCCTCCTGATGCGGCGGGCAGAAATTACGGAATTGCTGCAACTGGATCAATGGGTTGATCTGATCATTCCGCGGGGTTCCAATGAATTTGTACGTTATATCCAGAACAACACGCGGATTCCTGTGCTGGGGCACGCCGATGGTCTGTGTCATCTCTATGTGGATGTCGCTGCAGATCTGGAGAAGGCGATCGCCATTACCCTCGACGCCAAAACCCAGTACCCGGCTGCCTGTAACGCCATTGAGACGCTTCTTGTCCATCGGGGCATTGCCGAGGCCTTTTTACCCAAAGTGGCTGCTGCCCTTGAGAAAGCAGGGGTGGAATTGCGGGGGGACGCGATCGCCTGCCACCTTGTGCCCATGACCCTTGCCAGTGAAGCCGACTGGGCGACAGAATACTGCGATTTGATCCTCTCCATCAAAGTTGTTCCGGATCTCGATGCCGCGCTGGATCACATTGCCACCTATGGATCGGGGCACACTGAAGCCATTGTTACCGAGGATGCTGCCGCCGCCGCCCGTTTTCTGCAAGAGGTGGATGCCGCTGGCGTTTTTCACAATTGCTCCACCCGCTTTGCCGATGGCTTCCGCTATGGCTTTGGCGCTGAAGTCGGTATCAGTACCCACAAACTACCGCCGCGAGGCCCGGTGGGGCTAGAGGGATTAGTCACCTACAAATACCAACTGGTGGGGAATGGCCACATTGTGGCAACCTATAGCGGCGCCAATGCCAAACCCTTTACCCATCGTGATTTGGAATCCTAACGAATTTAAGGGATTGTTAAGCAACAAACAAAGCCAATTTTTCTGTTTCAGAATGGAGATATAGGGCAATAGTGATTTAACCACCGTGCAGATGATGACCGCTGCAAACTTTGCCTATCCAGTCTCCGTTGGAAATGTGTTGCGTGCTTTACCCAGTGTTTGAGCAAAGGAGCAGCCTGCGTTTGTCAACGGACAATTCTGACTTGGGAATTGCGTGCAGTTAGGTGATTCACAGATTCACGATAGCAAAGGGAGCCAAAGACACTCAAAACTTTAACGGCTCAAGCACTGCTGTTGCATCCCCAGAGGGACAGCAAACGGCAATTTAATCAATGAAACTTAATGTTTGGGAGCATAACAATGACTCAATCCATCCCTAGACCAACCAGTGAAGTGACCCATCGGGAAACAGCGTTTGTTTTAGAACTGAATTCCTTGAGCTGCAAAGACCTGCCACTGGTAGGGGGCAAAAACGCTTCCTTGGGGGAAATGCTCCAACAACTGACGCCCAAAGGCATTAATGTCCCCGATGGTTTTGCGACCACAGCCTATGCCTACCGTTACTTTATCCAAGCGGGAAATCTTGATACCCAACTGCGGCGGCTCCTTGAAGGTCTCGATGTCGAGGATGTCACAGAACTCCACCGCGTGGGGCAAGCGATTCGCTCGCTAATTTTGCACACGCCGTTTCCCCAAGAATTGACGGATGCGATTGCTGCCGCCTACCAAAAAATGTGCGATCGCTATGGCTCGAATACGGACGTGGCGGTTCGCTCCAGTGCCACCGCTGAAGATTTGCCCGATGCTAGCTTTGCCGGTCAGCAGGAAACCTACCTCAATGTCCATGGTCTCAAGGGCGTTCTCGACGCCTGTCATCGCTGCTTTGCCTCACTCTTTACGGATCGGGCGATCTCCTACCGCCAGATCAAAGGCTTTGACCACTTCAATGTGGCCCTGTCGGTGGGGGTGCAAAAAATGGTGCGCTCCGACTTGGCCTGCTCTGGGGTGATGTTCTCCATTGACACAGAAACGGGCTTTAAGGACACTGCCCTGATCACGGCCGCCTATGGCTTGGGTGAAAACGTTGTCCAAGGCGCCGTCAACCCCGATGAATACTTGGTCTTTAAGCCAACCTTGAAGGCGGGCTATAAGCCGATCCTGAAAAAAGCCCTCGGCACCAAAGAAATTCGCATGGTCTATGCCCTTGGCGGAACGAAGCTCACCCGCAATGAACCCGTGCCTGAGCCCCTGCGGAAACAATTTGCCCTCAGCGACGAAGAAATCCTCACCCTAGCCCGCTGGGCCTGCCTCATTGAGGAGCACTACTCTGCTCTGCGGGGAACCTACACCCCGATGGATATTGAGTGGGCAAAGGATGGCCTCACAGGTGAACTCTTTATCGTGCAGGCGCGCCCCGAAACCGTCCAATCCCAAAAAGCCACGAACGTGCTGCGCAGCTACCATCTTGAAGCAAAAGGAACGCTCCTTGCCACAGGTCGGGCAGTTGGCGAAATGATTGGCCAAGGCCGTGCCCGCGTCATTCTCAATGTCCGCAATATCGATCAGTTCCAAGCGGGGGAAGTGCTGGTGACCCACCGCACGGATCCTGATTGGGAGCCCATCATGAAAAAAGCCAGTGCCATTGTCACCGATCAGGGGGGACGCACCTGCCATGCGGCGATTATTGCCCGTGAGTTGGGCATTCCTGCGATTGTGGGTTGTGGTGATGCCACCGAAACCATCCCCAATGGTGTTGAGGTCACAGTTTCCTGTGCAGAAGGGGAAGAGGGGCACGTCTATCAAGGATTACTGCCCTTCCATGTGGAGGAAGTGGCTCTGGAAAATCTGCCGCGAACCCGCACCCAAATCCTGATGAATGTGGGTAACCCAGAAGAGGCCTTCAGCTTGGCGGCAATCCCCAATGATGGGGTGGGGTTGGCACGCATGGAGTTTATTATCGCCAACCACATTCAGGCGCACCCCTTGGCATTGCTCCACTACGATGAGTTGACCGATGAGGTGGCGAAGCTGAAAATTGCCGAGCTGACTCAAAACTACACCGACAAGGCGGAATACTTTGTCGATAAGTTGGCTCAGGGGATTGGGGCGATCGCTGCCGCCTTTTATCCCAAGCCTGTGGTCGTGCGCATGTCCGACTTCAAAAGCAATGAGTACGCCAACCTCTTGGGCGGTCGCCAGTTTGAACCCCATGAAGAAAACCCAATGATTGGCTGGCGGGGCGCCTCCCGTTACTACGACCCCAACTATGCCGAAGGCTTTGCCCTTGAATGCCGCGCCATGAAGAAAGTCCGCGATGAGATGGGGCTGACGAACGTGATTCTGATGATTCCCTTCTGTCGTACCCCAGAGGAAGGACGGCGAGTACTGGCAGAGATGGCCAAACATGGGCTGAAGCAAGGGGAAAATGGTCTGCAAGTCTATGTGATGTGCGAACTCCCCAGCAACGTGGTGTTGGCGGATGCCTTTGCCGAGGTCTTTGATGGCTTCTCCATTGGCTCCAATGACCTGACGCAACTCACACTGGGGTTGGATCGCGATTCGGCCTTGGTGGCGCACCTGTTTGATGAACGCAATGAAGCGGTCAAACGCATGGTGGCGCAAGCGATTCAAACGGCGAAGGCCAAGGGGCGCAAAATTGGCATCTGTGGTCAAGCCCCCAGTGACTATCCTGAGTTTGCTCAATTCTTGGTAGCGCAAGGGATTGACTCCATTAGCCTCAACCCCGACTCCGTCCTGAAGACGATGCTGCAAATTGCTGAGGCTGAAAAACAGGCCTAGAGTGCACAACCCAGTGACAACGCCTAAGCTGAGGGCAGAGAATTGAAGCCGCGATCGCTCTGCCCTTTTCTGTGGGTGACGCAACCCAGTAGGATCAAAGGAATCAGGTGGAGAATATTGGCGTGGACACAGCAGCAATTCAGGAACTCATTACCTCAGCGGATGTGGGCGATCGCCTGCGGGGCATCAATCAACTGCGTAGCCTTGACCCCAACGATGCCTTTCGGCTCATTCAACCCCTCAGCCAAGATGAAAATTCCCGTGTCCGCTACGCTGCGGTGAGTCAAATTGCCAGCCTTGGGCACGTCAATCTCAATCAAGCCCATGACCTGTTGCGCGATCGCCTGCTCCATGACAGCGAAACGGATGTCCGTGCTGCTGCAGCGGATGCGATGGCTGCCCTACAAGTTCCCTTTGCCCTTGAAGATTTAGAAACGGCCTACCACAGTACCGATGATTGGCTGTTGCAGTTTAGTATCATTGCCGCCTTGGGTGCCCTAGGCAATCCTGCTGCTGTTGGGCTGCTCACGGAAGCCCTCAATAATCCCCAAGAATTGGTGAAATTAGCCGCCATTGGTTCCTTGGGTGAACTGAAACAACCAGAAAGCATTGTCCAGCTGCGGCAGTTTGTCGAGTATCCCGATTGGCAAGTCCGCCATCGCCTAGCGATCGCCCTTGGCCAAATTGGCACTCCAGAGACTCGCCCCCTGCTGGAACAGTTGACCACTGATTCTGCGGAAGCGGTTGCCGAAGCGGCTCGCACTAGTTTGGCTCAGTTAACTACTTAACACCCGTGGGTTATACGCTACCAGTTTTTGCGGCGGCGGCGGCGGTGGCGGCATTGCGTTGCCTTACGGAAGGAACCTGTCCTAAGGAAATCACCCTTGCGCTGCTGCGCCCCAACCGCTGTGAAACCTTTAGGATTGCCCAAGGGGCATGCTTAGATGCCCAACAGGCCTTAGCCATTACCTACAGTGAACCCAGTGATCCCCTTGATCTCACCCGCCATACCCCGATCTGGGCTTGGGTGCGCTGGCAAGACCCTGTAACGGCTCCCAAAATTCACATTGAGGGAGGCTTTGGGGTGGGGCGCGATCGCGCCACGGGCGAGGCAGCTATCTACCGCTATGCCCGCTTGTTGTTAACCACTAACCTGTTGCTCTATTGTCCTAAGGAGCGGGCGATCGCCGTCACGATTCTCCTGCCCCAAGGGCGAGATTTGGCAGAGCGCACCTCGAATGCGGCTTTTGGCATTGTTGAGGGACTCTCCCTACTGGGAACCACTGCCTTAGCCCAACCCCTCACAGCCTCGGAGCAACTGGATCGCTATCGCGAGGACTTAGCCCAGAAGGCAGCAAAATCTCCCATCCTCGTCTTTTGTATTGGCGAGAACGGCCTTCAGGTGGCGCAGCAACTCCAGATTCCCCCTTCCCTGTGTGTAAAAACTGCCAATTGGCTAGGGCCAATGCTGGTGGCCGCTGCTCAACACAAGGTTCAACAGTTGCTCCTCTTGGGCTACCACGGCAAATTAATTAAACTCGCTGGCGGCATTTTCCATACCCATCACCACCTTGCGGATGCTCGCCAAGAAATTCTCACCGCCTTTTGTGCCCTTGCAGGTTTAGACCCAGAGATTCTGCATCAGGTGTGGCAAGCACCAACGGTTGAAGCTGCCCTCAAATTTTTAGCAACAATGGCTCCCCAAGCCTTGCCTGAGATTCTCAGCCACATTGCCAACCGCATTGATGAGCGCGCCATTACCTATATCCATGCCCATTGTGCTGCTCCCATGGGGCGGTCATTACAGGTGGGATGTGCTTTGTTTGGGCGCGATCGCCAAATTGTTGCCATCAGCGAGGCAGGAAACCTAATTTTGACAAGGATTAGGCTATACTAAGTGAAAGACTCAATAAAATGTGTACCAGCACTTATGAGTACAAACTGCCATGTTCTTGATCGCGAAGAGGTCATTCGTTTTATCCCGAATGAAGATGATAACTCAAGAATTATTTACAAACACCGTAATACTGATATTACTTATCCAGAAGAATTTCTAAAGCTTATTTTTAATGATGCTAGATTGATTCCACCATTAGTTAGAAGTTGCTCAGCAAGAGTTATGATGCTCGATAAGACGGGTTGGCATAAGGGTAGAGTGCGATTAGAAATTGTATTCTATCCCGATGAGGAAAATCCCAATATCAATGTTAGTGATGAACTGAACATTAACGAATATCTATCTCAGAGTTAGGGTTGATCTCATAGAAGCTAAGAAAAGTAGTCTACTAAGGATTGGAGTTTCTAAAGACGGTAAAAGATTGATAGCCAGTATCAATTAAGATATGCTCAAATAGTTCCTCTCCAATCAATTCATCGATAACTTGCTTCACGGGTGAGTTATTATTACCTTCAGCATCATACCAGCCATAGTAATCGTGCAAAATAAAGTAGCCACCCGGTCGTAAATGCCAAGGCACATAATTAAAAACATCCGCTTTGCACCCCTCATAACTATGATCGCCATCAATAAAAATGAGATCAACTAAACCGTCAATCGTGACTTCATCTGAACGGGTATTAATAAATTCAACATAGTTTTCAAGATTTGCTTCAAGAATTAATTCCTCAGCTTCCTTGGTTGGAAATGGATCAATTGAAAGCAGTTGTCGTTTTTTCGGCGCTTCAAATTCGTTGTAATTGATGTCAGGTCGCTGCTTATGTTGTTGTGGTTCTTGCCAGCCAATATCAATGAATCGTAGGGCACTTGCTAGACAGAGAGTTGAAAAGCCCTTAAAACGTCCAATTTCAATGATCCGAGTAGCGCGAATACTTACGGCTAGAGAAAATAGGGTCATTCCTAACCCCAGCTCTGAGCCACCAGCAACGAGTGCCTTCCGCATCAGGCCAAAAAAATCCCCAAAATAGCCGTCCATTCTTTTCTGGTTATGGGCTAAGGCTTCTGTTGTCATTAGGTACTCTGGACTAAAACTCATGGGAGTATTTCCGGCAGCGACTTCTTGTGGCTCTACCTTATCCTAGCTGAGGTTACAATATAGGATACTGGGAGAGATGGCAGAGTGGTCGAATGCGCTCGACTTGAAATCGAGTGTGGCAGTGATGTCACCGAGGGTTCGAATCCCTCTCTCTCCGTTGGATGAAAAAAGGCAGCTAGAACTGCTCTAGCCGCCGAAACATCACTCTTGGAAACCCTTACAGACCAAGATCTGCCAAAATGTCGGTGGCGTGGGTATCGGTTTTCACACTGGTATAGACGTGGGAAATAATGCCATTGCCATCAATGACATAGGTGACTCGCTTGGCGTAGCCGCCACCATCCACGTCGTAGGCCTTGATAATGGATTTGTCCACATCTGCCAAGAGGGGAAAGGGGAGGTTGTATTTTTCAGTGAACTTTTGGTGCGAGGTTTCGTCATCGGTACTCACCCCCAAAACGACAATCTCTTTGCCCTGATAGGCGGCATAGTTGTCACGGAAGCTACAAGCCTCTTTGGTGCAGCCGGGGGTGTCATCCTTAGGGTAGAAGTAGAGCACCACAGTTTTGCCCGCAAAGTCGCTGAGGGACACCGTATTGCCATGGGTGTCTTTGGCAGTAAAGGCAGGGGCGGGTGTACCAACGGCTAAAGCCATGGGGGATAACCTCCTAATGTTAAGTTTTATTACGTGCTTGTTCTTTATTTTATCGGCAGATGCCAAAAAGTTAGTAGTGGATGCGGGGGTCAATCCAAGCATTGAGCAAGTCAATGAGAATACTGGCGGCAACCACAATCACGGCAAAGAAAACCACAATGCCCTGTACGGTTGGATAGTCCCGCAGAGCAATGGCCTCGTAGAGTCGCTGACCCAGCCCCGGCCAAGAAAACGTCACCTCTGTCAACACGGCTCCCCCCAAGAGGCTGGCAAGGGTCAGCCCCAAAACCGTGATCACTGGAATCAAGGCATTCTTGAGGGCATGGTGAATGAGAATCCGATGCTCAGGGATACCACGGGCACGGGCGGCTTCCACATAATCGGCCACTAGGGTTTGCTTGAGATTCACCCGCACAATGCGCTCAAAGATACCACTGAGGACGATCGCCAGCGTCAACGCAGGCAGGAGCAAGTAACTAAAAGCAGTTCCCAGTTGGTGGAGATTACCATTCAGGAGCGCATCCAGCAGGTACAGCCCTGTGGGACCTTGGGGGGGTGTTTCCGTGATTGGGTAGCGGGTACCCAAGGGAAGCCAACGCAGATTCACCGCAAAGAGCAGTTGCAAAAGCATCCCCAGCCAAAAGAGGGGCAAGGCATAGGTGATGATGCCAAAGAGACGCCCTCCGATATCCCAAGCAGTGCCAGATTTGACCGCAGCCAGACTGCCAATGAGCACCCCTAAACCAAAGGCGATCGCCAGACTCGCAAGGCCTAATTCTGCCGTTGCAGGGAAATGCTGAGCAATGATACTCGTGACGGCTTCCCCTTGACTGGTGAGGGAGGTTCCCAGATCAAATCGCAGGAGTTGCCCTAAGTAAGTCAAGTATTGCTGCCACAGGGGTTGAGCCAAGCCCAATTGTTCTCGCAAGGCTTCCTTGACAGCCACCGGGGCACGGGGACCTAAAATCGCATCCACGGGATCCCCCGGCGTGGCTCGCAGCAGCAAAAAGACGACGGTGACAATCGTCCACAGCATCAGCGGCGCAAGTAAAAGCCGCAGGAGCAGGTACCCCTGCAATGCACGCAGACGAGACATGATCACAGCATCTGGAAATAGCTATTCTTGGGGTGGGTTCGCCGCTCGCTGGCGATCGCGCTCAATCGCGGCCAAAAGACGTTTGGGATAGCTATCCGCTGCAATTTGCAGAATTTGATCGAGGGGCGTATCATTCATAAACTTGGTGGCGGCAGCAATGTACTCACGGTTGGGACAGCGATCGCCCAAGACACAGCCATTGACACAGGCCTCTGCACAATTGATGGTTTCTGGCGTTAGTTCACCCATGGCAGCTCTCCGAGGAATTGCTCAAATTTTAACAGGGGGAAGGTGGCCGACCTGAAAATTGGCCGTGATTCCCCTCGGCTCCTAGGCTAGAATCATACTGGCACTGGAAATGCTGGGCACCCTCAAGGAGGCACAATGCGCAAGAAGTGGCTCACCCTTTTGGTTTTGCTGTTGGGCGTGGTTCCTTTCATTGCCATTTCGGTGATGCCCCTGCTCAGCAGTGCCTTTAGCCCAGCGCAACCCACGCCAAGCCCCGTGACCAGTCCTGCCGCCACTGACAAAGTTGCCGAACTGCAAGCCCAAGAAAAAGGCTACCAACTGGTGCTGGAGCGTGAACCCAACAATGCCACAGCCTTAGAAGGGTTGGTGCTGGCTCGGCTGCAACTGATTCAACTGGGCAAAGGAGAAATTGCTAGCGTCATTGACCCCCTGCGCCGCTTAGCTGCTCAACGCCCCGAACAAACCGATTATGCGATTCTGCTGGGACAGGCACAGCAGCAAACGGGCGATCGCGAGGGGGCTGCCCAAACCTTTCAAGGGGTTCTGGCCAAATCCCCCGGCAATCTCAATGCCCTGCGGGCTTTAGTGGATCTCTACTTGAAGGAAAATCGCCCCCAAGCGGCCATTGGCCTCATTGAAGAGACCCTGCAAGGGGCAGAGCAAGCCAACAAAGTCCAACCAGGGAGCGTCGATGTCACGGCGGTACAACTTCTCCTTGGCGATGTCTATATGGCGCAAAAACGCTACGATGAGGCGCTGACCCTCTTCCAAAATCTGGGCAAAGAAAACCCCAACGATTTTCGCCCGGTGCTTGCCCAAGCGATGGCACTGACGGAACAGGGGAAAAAGACAGAAGCTGCGCCTCTGTATGCCAAAGCCGTGGAACTTGCACCCGCCAAATATAAAGATGCCATTCAGCAGGCAGCGCAGCAGGTGCAAAAGGAATCTCCAGCAACCCCTGAACCCCCGCCACAGCAATAGAGGCCTAAACTTGCTGTTGCAGTTCCTCTAGGCGAGCCAGTACCTCCTGACTGTGGATCGCGGGATTCACTTTGACAAACCGCTCGCGCAATATCCCCTCAGGATCGATGATGAAACTGTGGCGCAGCGAGACAAACCCCAACCAAGAGCCATAGGCCTTGCTGACGCGGCCATCGGGGTCAGAGAGGAGGGGAAAGGTCAAGCCTTCACTGTCACAGAAATCTTCATGGGAGTCCACGGAGTCGGCACTGACGCCAATGACTTCAGCATTGTGGGCATGAAATTGCTCAATATCCCGCTGAAAGCGTTGGGCTTCGAGGGTACAGCCAGCGGTAAAGTCCTTGGGGTAAAAGTACAGCACCACCCACTTGCCGCGATAATCCTTCAGGGAAATCGGCTGGCCATCGACACTGCTGGGAAGAGAAAAGTCGGGTGCTGGGGCATTGAGGGGCGGCAATTCACCCCCGAGAGCCCAACTGGGAACTGATGGGCTCAGAAACAGAATCAAACTCAAAAGGGCAACAAGTAGTGAGCGCAAGAACATAGTTAAATCGCTAAACTGGCCTTAGGAAAGCATCTAGCTGCACTGTACCGTAGTTTTAACGATTTTTCGAGGTTGATGCCGTCACTCCCTCTTGTACAGTTGATGCCCCGCTGGCTGCGCTGGCTGGGTGGTCTGGTTCTAGCGATCGCCCTTGGGGTTGGCTTGTGTCGCTTCATTGCCGAAAGCCTCTGGTTTGATCAACTGGGCTATTTGGCGGTGGTCTGGCAGCGCTGGAGTGTCCAAGCTTTACTGTTTCTGGCGGTTGCGGGGGCATCGGCACTGTTCTATGGCTGGCAGCAACACTGGCTCCTGCGGCAACGCACCGTGACCCTCGATCCCACCCTGACCGCCCAGAGTACCTATCGGGGGCTGGGGCTGTGGCGGCTTTTGTTGTGTGCCAGTGGTCTCATTTGGCTGCTAATTGTTGCTACTTACCACATTGGGGCGATCGCGCTGCAACTGTGGCAACAGCGTTCAGAAATCACCTTTAACAGCCCTCTGCTGCCGCAATTGAGTGTCTGGCGGGTGGCAGAGCTATCACTTCTAGTGGTGCAGAATCCTTGGCTACTCGTGCCGAGTTTGGCGGCATTGGTACTGGGGTTGTGGTTGCCCCTGCGCCTCTTTCAGGGGGTTGCAATTCTCTTGAGCGTTGCCATGGGGGCGATCGCCTGCCTGAGCTGGCCGGTGGTGCTCAAGGGACTGTTTGCCGCCAGTGATCCCCATACGGAACCGCTATTTCGCCATTCCATTAGCTTTTACCTGTTTGAAATCCCCCTGTGGGAACTGTTGCGCCTATGGCTGGTGAACCTCAGTGTTGTCGGCTTAGGGGGAACGGCCTTGGGTTATCTCCTTGCCAATGAAAGTCTCAGTCATGGCAAATTCCTCGGCTTCGTGCGATCGCAACGGCGGCATTTACAGGGCTTAAGTGCCTTTGTCTTTGCCACAGTGGCCTTTAGCTTCTGGCTAGAACGCTACAAACTTCTTTATTCGACCAATGGGGCTGCCTTTGGCGCCGGCTATACCGACGTCACTGTACGCTTACCCCTCTATGGTTGGCTTTCAGCCTCGGCTTTTGGCGTCGCCTGTTTACTGGCTTGGTCAGCGATTCGACGGGGCGGCGAAGGGCAGCGGCGGCTAGGACCGATCGCCCCCGGCCTCTTTGGCTTTACATTGGGCTATTTAGTGGTCATCCTGATTGCCGATTGGCTCCTGCCCACAGCCATTGAAGCGGCCATTGTTCAACCCAATCAACTGCAACGGGAACTCCCCTACATTCAACGCACCATTACCCACACCCGCGAAGGCTTTAACCTTGAAAAAATGCGGGTCGAACCCTTTCAGCCGGAAAATAACCTCAACGCCGAGATCATTGCTGCCAACGCCGCCACCACCCGCAATATCCGCCTTTGGGATACCCGCCCCCTTTTAGAAACGAACCGGCAACTGCAACAACTGCGCTCCTACTATCGGTTTCCAGCGGCCTTTTTGGATCGCTACTATCTCAAACTATCCCCTGAGCAAGACCAATCAGAAATTCGCCAAGTCCTCATTGCCGCTCGCGAAGTGGACTACAGTGCGGTTCAGCGCTTTGCCCGTACTTGGATTAACGAGCACTTGGTCTTTACCCACGGCTATGGCTTCACCATGAGTCCCGTGAATACCGCCGAAGCCAATGGTCTGCCCAAATACTTTGTCCGCGATATTGGCGATACGGGTGAGCTACTGGTCGATCCGCCGCAAATCCGTGAAAGCATTCCCTTTTTCTACCCCCGGATCTACTACGGTGAACTTACCCATACCTATGTCTTTGCCCCTTCGGCGGTTCCAGAGCTGGATTTTCCCCGTGGCGCCGAAAATGTCTATAACCACTACGACGGTACGGGGGGGGTTCCCATTGCCAGTTGGTGGCGGCGCTTGGTCTACGGTGTCTATTTTGGTGACTGGCAACTGCTGTTGACCCCCAATTTACGACCGGACTCACGGGTACTTTTTCGTCGCTTAATTCAAGAGCGGGTGCGGGCGATCGCCCCCTTTTTACGTTTTGACAGTGAACCCTACCTTGTGGTCGCCGATCCACGCTCTGAACAGGACATTGCCGCCAGTCCTAGCGCCACAGGGGTGAGCTATCTCTACTGGATTATTGATGCCTATACCGTCAGTCGCTACTATCCCTATGGCGATCCCGGCGAGCACTCCTTTAATTACATTCGCAACTCTGTCAAAGTGGTGGTGGATGCCTATAACGGCGATGTCACGTTTTATGTGGTGGAACCCGACGATGTCATAATTCGCACGTGGCAGCGGGTTTTTCCAACCCTCTTTCATCCCCTGAGTGCCATGCCCCACCGCCTCTACCGCCACATTCGCTATCCCATTGATTTGATGCAGGTGCAGTCGGAACAACTCCTGAAATACCACATGACGGATCCCGTGGTCTTTTACAACCGCGAAGACCTCTGGCAAATTCCCAAGGAGATTTACCGCGAAAAGCCCCAAGCCGTTGCCCCTTACTATCTGATTACCAAGCTGCCCATTGGCTACACTGAGGAGTTTATTCTGCTTGTTCCTTTTACGCCCGTGAATCGTCCCAACCTCATTGGTTGGCTAGCGGCTCGCTCCGATGGTCAAAACTATGGCAAGCTCCTGCTGTACGTCTTTCCCAAGCAAGAACTGGTCTTTGGCCCTGAACAAATGGAGGCGCGGATCAATCAAGACCCAATGATTTCACAGCAAATTTCCCTCTGGAATCGCCAAGGGTCAAGATCGGTGCAGGGAAATCTCCTCATTATCCCCATCGAGCGATCGCTCCTCTACGTCGAACCCATTTACCTCGAAGCCGATCAAAATCAACTGCCCACCTTG
This sequence comes from Thermosynechococcus sp. QS41, assembly GCF_031583515.1. NCBI lineage: Bacteria > Bacillati > Cyanobacteriota > Cyanophyceae > Acaryochloridales > Thermosynechococcaceae > Thermosynechococcus > Thermosynechococcus sp. QS41. The sequence goes on along the minus strand of NZ_CP134181.1, from coordinate 235,990 downwards.
GCACGGGTCATTGTTATGGACAATCAGCGGATTGTGATGGCACCTACCCTAGAGGAGGCTTTGCAAAAACTGTTTCCTGATTAATTTTCATCGCAGAAACGTTGAAAGATAGTTTAATTGGTATTACTTCCGTAATGGGAGCACCTGATTTCTCATCAGCAGTGACAGATTCCATGGTTTCGGAGTGGGCTTTTCCCCTTGGTTGACTAAATGGCGAGAGGAGGGGTCTGTAATAACCAATCGACTACTGGGCTTCGGCCTGTTATTTCACCGTCTGTCTCTTGGAAGCTAGTGCAGGCTGCCAGAATCCGACCCATACTTGTTGCAGAAATGCAGGTAAAAGCGCACCCACTTTCGATACTCAGGCCATTGTTCTGTTTGGGTATTTTGCTTAGATAGCAGGTTAAGTATGGGGTCTCTATGCTGTTTATCGTTACAAATTAAGTCCTTGCATACGTATCTACTATTGCAGTTTAATTACTGTTTAGCTTTCAAAACCACCAATCTGCAGACAGGACTTGATGGCCCGAAAAAAGAAGACCGAGACCAAGCGTCCGATCGCACCCTACGAGCATCGGGACAAAGCGCGCGTCAACAACCCACCCGTTGGTTTGGTGACCCCGGAGACAGACCCCGACACCGGACAGCAGAAAAAGCGCTACGCCTACGACCCGCACCTCGACCCGCAACTGGTCTGGGCGGGCAAAGCCGAGCATACCTCGTTTGAAGTTCCTACCGTCTCCCTGCACGTGCACGAGCGCATCGACCCGCGAACGATCATCGAGGCGGTGCGCAAGAAAAATGGGCAACAGGGGCCGGTACAACTGGGGCTGTTCGAGGTCGAGCGCCAGGATCCCCTGCGCGAGGCGGTCGAGTTCTACCGGCACCGGCATGGCTGGACCAACCGCCTCATCGCCATCGAAGACATCCACCCCGTCGACTACCTGCTGGCGCATGATGGCTTGCCCCATCGCGTCGTGCGCACGATACGGCGAATGTATCGCGGCGTGATGATCGGCATCCGTCACGACCTTAGCGGGCAAACCCTATGGCTTACGCCCGATCACAGGGTGTTGGCCCACAGACGACCGCACAGCCTGGGTGGACATTCCGACTGGTCAGGTATTCCCAAAGCGCTGCGCGGCAGAAGCAAAATACTCCGCAAGGAAATGACTCCGCCTGAACGGAAACTTTGGAAAGTCTTGCGAGGCAATGGGTTGGGCTTTACCTTCAGACGTCAGCACCCTATTGGCCCCTATATCGCCGATTTCTATTGCCGTGAAGCTGCCTTAGTGGTAGAAGTGGACGGCGCCATGGCTCATGGCACTCCGGCCGCCATGGAACATGACCGTGTTCGCGATGAGTTCATGCACGCGCTGAATCTAAAAGTGCTGCGTGTTCCCGCCGCAGAAGTAGAGCATAATCTCGAAGGGGTTTGCACTGCTATTGAACAGGCGTGTAAAGAGCAACTTTCGCCAGAGTATGCCCAGTGGATGGAGGCAGAGCAGATACAAGAGGGAGACATCCTGTTCCACGGTCCCGACCGCGTTCCCGTGCGCGTTGTGGAGGTGGTTAGAGACTTGTCCGAGGAAGAGGTTTACGATTTAGAAGTAGAGGACGCTCACTCGTTTATAACGGAAGTCTGCGCCGTACACAACTGCGGCAGCGGCACGACGGCCTATGTGGCCGAGCAGTGGGGCCGGCGCTGGATCACCTGCGACACCTCGCGCGTGGCGCTCACCCTCGCCCGCCAGCGCCTGATGACCGCGGCCTTCGACTACTACGAGCTGGCGCATCCCGAAGAGGGGGTGGGCAGCGGCTTCAAGTACAAGACCGTGCCGCATGTGACACTCAAGTCCATCGCCAACAACCCGGAGATCGACGGCATCTACGCCCGCATGCACCCGGCGATCGAACAGGCGCTGGCAGACCTCAACGCCGCGCTCCGTCTCCCCTCTCCCGCTGGGAGACCCCCTGACGGGGGCAGGTGGGCCGGGGGTGAGGGCTATCCCCGTTTCAAGGTCACGCAAGGCTGCCGGGCCGGGCATTTCGTGGATTTTGCCGCGCCGGAGGACGACACCTTCACCATGCCTTCGGGTCAGGTGGTGAAGGTCAGCGAGCTTATGGAATGGGAAGTGCCCTTCGCGTTCCCTGCCGATTGGCCCGAAGCGGCCCGCAAACCCTTTGACGCCTTCCACGCCACCCGCCGCGCCATGCAAAAAGCCATGGATGAGGCGATCGCCCGCCACGCGCCGCAGGAAACCCTTTACGACCAGCCCTTGGTGGACCGCAAGAAGGTGCGCGTCACTGGCCCGTTCACGGTGGAGGCCGTGCCCGCGCCGGCGGTCAAGTCGCCGGAGGAGATTCTCGAAGCCAGATCCCAACCAGCCGACACGTCCATCGCCCGTTCCGGCGAGACGCTGCGCCAAGCCAAATGGCGCGATGAACTCTTGCGCACCGGCATCCGCGGCAAGGCGGGGCAGTATATTCGCTTTGCTCGGCTTGAGCCTCTTCCCGGTTGCCGCTGGCTCCACGCCGACGGCGAGACGCGTCCCAGCGACGAAGGAGCCGACTCCGTGCGCGAGACCGGCCCAGCCTACAGCCCGATGCGCGTGGTCGTTTCCTTCGGACCCGAACATGCCCCGCTGGAGTAGCGCCAGGTGGAACATGCTTGGGAAGAGGCGCGGACGCTCGTGCCAAAACCGAAATTGCTGGTCTTTGCCGCCTTCCAGTTCGACCCGGAAGCCGCCAAGGACATCGACGAGATGAAGCCGGAACTCGCGGGCATGCAGTTTCTGAAGGTGCAGATGAACGCCGATCTGCTCACCGACGACCTCAAGAAGAAGCGCGCCAGCAACGAATCCTTCTGGCTCATCGGCCAACCCGACGTGCAGGTCGAGCGCATCACCAAGAGCGGGGACAAGGGCAAGTTCGTCGTCTCGGTGCACGGCTTCGACTACTACTACTACAACACCAAGACCGGCGGAATCGAGTCGGGCGGCGCGGACAAGATCGCCGTCTGGATGCTGGACACCGACTACGATGGGCGCAGCCTCTACCCGCGCCAAGTCTTCTTCCCGATGGCGGGCGAGGGCGAAGGCTGGGCGAAACTGGCGCGCAATCTCAAGGCCGAGATTGATGAGGAACGGATCGAAGCCTACCGCGGCACGGTTTCTCTGCCATTTGAGCCAGGCGAACACAAGCGCATCGCGGTGAAGATCGTGGACGACCGGGGGATCGAGAGTTTGAAGATCGTCGTCTTGAATGGGACAGGCTGATGGAGTACGTGCTCACGGAACACGACCGAGACGCCTTGCAAAAGCGGCAGATTGCACTTGCCTGGCTGGAACGCGCCTTGAATGCTCCAGAGGCGACGGAAGCCGATCGGGTGGATCCGAACCCGGAACATCGCCTCGCTCGGATTCCAGAGTTTGGCAATCGGGTGTTGCGCGTGATCGTCAACACGAAGAAAACACCGCCATTAGTCGTGACCGCATTCTTTGATCGAAGGAGGACTCTCCCATGAAGCTTAAAGTGGATCAACAGGCCGACGCCCTCTACCTGACTTTGAGTGATGCGCCCGCGAGCCGCACCGAAGAAGTCTCGCCGGGTGTTTTTGTGGATTACGATGAGCAGGATCGCGTAGTCGGCATTGAGATGTTGTACCTGTCAAAGCGGGCGCCGAACCTAGATCTGCGGCGGCTGCAGTTCGAAACGGTGCCCGAAGCAGGTTGAAACCGGAGGAAACCACCGCTATGCCTCGCGCTACCATTGACCGCCTGATCATCAACTCGCCCTACGAGGAGCCGCAGCGGCACTGGCGTTATGACCGGGAAACGCGGCTCTTTGACTTGGTCGAAGGCCGCCGCCCGGCGGGGTACGTCGTAGCAACGCCCGGCTCAAAAGCCTTCGATGACCCGGGCATCTTCGTCGAGATTCCACTGGTCAACCAGATCCGACCGCGCGTCAAGGCCTGGCGCGAGGCGGGCTATCCGGGCGTCACCAGCATCACCAAGCGGCTGCTGGAGCACTGGCGCGATCCAGAGGAGTTCGAGGCGCGCCACTTTTTCTTCTGCCAACTGGAGGCGGTAGAAACGCTCATCTGGCTCACCGAAGCGCCCGCTGCCGGGCGCGTGGGAATCGAGATTCCCCGTGATGGCGGAGAGCCGGCGGACGATCTCCTTCACGTAGTGGAGGCTGCCGCATGAAAAACGAGGCGGATACGCGGGCGACGCTCATCGATCCAAAACTGAAAGCCGCAGAGTGGGCCGATACACAAATCACAAGGGAGCACTACTACCAGCGGGATCAGCAGTATACGCAGGGGCGCGTCATCCTGGTGGGCAATCGGATTCGCAGGGGCGAGGTCCGCAAGGTGGACTATCTTTTGCGTCTTTCGGATTCTTTTCCCATCGCCGTTGTCGAAGCCAAGTCCGAGGGGGAAGCGGCCGAAGCTGGGCTTGAACAAGCCAAGCGCTACGCTAGGGATCTAGGGATCCCGTTCGCCTACGCCACGAACGGTCACCAGATCGTCGAATTCGACTTCTTTACGAACTCAACCAAGGATCTTAAGCAATTCCCGACTCCCGGTGAGCTGTGGGAGAGGTGGCAACAGAATCAGGGAAGCCCAGATGCGTCGCGCGTCGCCGAGCGCCCAGAGGAATACGGCGTAGTCAAGCGGAACAATCCACTCCTTTATCCATACTGCCCGAAAAACCTGTGCGGGAAAATGCCGTTCTACTTCCAGGAAGTGGCCATCCGCGAAGTCATCAAGCGCTTTATACATGGCCAGAAGCGCGTCCTGCTGACGATGGCCACCGGAACCGGCAAAACCTTTGTCGCCTTCCAGATCGTTTGGAAGCTCGTTCAATCGGGTTGGCTCCAGCGCCGGCATTCCGACCGCCCCGGGCGCGTTCTGTTCCTAGCGGATCGCGCCGTGCTGCGCGACCAGGCATACAATACCTTCGCACCGTTCGCTGATGGAACGAGCGAGCCGCGTTTCAAGATCGAAGGACATCCGGCCAACTTGATGCGGGACCTCTACTTTGGGATCTATCAGACGCTGTGGAGCCCGGATGAGGCGGGTAAACGCCTCTTCGAGAAATTTCCGCGAGACTTCTTTGATCTCGTTATCATCGACGAGTGCCACCGTTCGGGTTTTGGGACCTACCGGGAGATCCTTGATCACTTCGGCACCGCCATGCAACTCGGCATGACCGCCACGCCCAAACAGGACGAAAATGTGGACACCTACGCTTACTTCTGCGCAGAGGAACCAGAGATTGCCATTGATCCGGACCACCCCGAGCGTGGCACCTGGAGGCCGCCCGCCTACCAGTACAGTCTGAGCCAGGGTATTGAGGACGGCTTTCTCGCCACGTATAAGGTCCACAGGGTGCGCACTACCGTGGACGCCACGGGCCTGCACCTCCAGGACGCCATCGAGCAGGGAGCCGAGGTCTTCATCCCCGATGACGTCGAGCCACGGGACTTTTACACCACGCCACAGTTCGAGCGGGAAATTTCTCTTCCTGATCGCACCGGGGCGATGGTCTCCCATTTGGCAGGGCTTTTGCGTCGCTTTGGGCCGAGGGAGAAGACCATGGTCTTCTGCGTGGACATGGAGCACGCGCGGCTGGTGGCTCGTCTGCTGCAGGACGAGTTCGGCCCTGAAACCGGGCTTTCCAACTACGCCGTGCCCATTATCTCGGAAGAAGGCGAGGAGGGGCGGCGGGCACTCGAAGCCTTCGCCGACTCCGATAAGCCGGCGCCGGTGGTCGCCACCACCGCTGAGCTTCTTTCCACCGGTGTGGACGTTCCATCCTGCCGCAACATCGTCTTTATGAAGACCCTTTCTTCGCCCACACTCTTCAAGCAAATTGTGGGCCGGGGAAGCCGGCTCGACTTTTCCACCGGCAAGTACTGGTTTCGCATCATTGATTACACCGGCGCCACGCGCCTCTTCGATGAATGGGATTGTCCGCCTCTGCCGCCGCCGGAACCCTCCACGGGTTCACTCACGGCGGCCGTGCAAGGGCAGGTGTTCCACGCGGACACGCAGGCTCCCATCGTGGAAGCCCGGGTGAGCATCCGCACCGGCCCGAACAGCCAGCGCGGGCCTATCTTGACAGATGAAAACGGCCGCTTTCAGTTTCCACAACTCCCCGCGGGTTCACTTCAACTCGTGGTCAGTGCCAGTGGTTTCACCAGCCGCACCCTTGCCCTGGAAACCGCGCCGGATGAAACGCTTCCCGTGGACGTGCCGCTCAAGCCGGCCTTGAAAAAGAGCGGCAAGATCTGCGTGGAAGGGCTTGAGGTCACCATTGCCGACGAGGCGGTGTTCCTCATCGAGGAAACGCGCGACCAGCTTACGCTGGAGCAGTATCGGAACTACACCCGACAGCGCATCCGGGCGGACGCCCCTAACCGTCAGAGGCTCCGCGACATCTGGGTGGACAGCGGCCGGCGCCAGTCCTTCCTCGCGGAGCTCCGCCAATCCAGCATTCACCCGGAAATCCTTGCCGAGGTGCTCGGTCAGCCGGAGGCCGATGCCTTCGATCTTCTCTGCCACATCGCCTTTGGTAGTCCTATCCGTACGCGCAGCGAACGGGCTGAGGCTTTCCGCAACCGCGAGCAGGCATTCATCAACGCCTATAAGGAAGGGGCCAGGAAAGTCATCCTCGAGCTGCTGGAGAAGTACCGGGTAGGTGGCATCGAGCAGCTGGAACCGGAAATCTTTGGCGTCTCACCCTTCCGCGAATGGGGTGGGGCAACCACAATCAGCCGTTGGTTCGGCGACCTGAAGCAGCTTGGCCACACCATGCAAACCATGCGGGAAAAAATCTACGCTAAGGAAACAGTGACATGAACGGACCCCAAACACGCGAAACCCTCGCCAACGAAATCTGGCGCGCTTGCGACATCTTACGCCGCGACAACAATTGCGGCGGCATCATGGAGTACATCGAGCACCTGGCGTGGCTGCTCTTCCTCCGTTTCCTCGATGCCCAAGAGGAAGAGTGGGAGACCCAAGCCCAGCTCGCCGGCCGCCCCTATACGCGCATCCTCGACGGGGAGCGCCGCTGGTCCCAGTGGGCCACGAAAGATTGGCCCGCCGACCGCCTGCTGGAGTTTGTTCACGGGCGGCTCATCCCCGACCTCCAAAGCCTGGGCGGTGACCCCCTTTGGGAGACGATCCGCAGCGTTTTCGCCGAACGCAACGTAATCGTCTGCGCTTCAGGCTACAACCTGAAAGAGGTCCTCCAAATCATCAACGGCATTGACTTCCATAGCCAAGACGACATCTTTACCGTCTCGCAGGTTTACGAGGAGCTGCTGCGAAGGCTGGGCAGTGAAAACCGCATGGCTGGCGAGTTCTACACACCGCGCCCGGTGGTGCGTTTCATCGTGGACCTCATCGCGCCGAAGATCGGCGAAACGGTCTACGACCCGGCTTGTGGCTCCTGCGGCTTTCTTGCCCAGGCTTACCTGCACATGAAACCCCAAGAACGCACCATCGAGGACCATAAGACGCTTCAGGAACGCACTTTCTTCGGCCAGGAGAAGAAGCCCCTTCCCGCTCTTCTCGGGCTTATGAACATGGTGCTTCACCGCGTCACGGCGCCTCGCATCGTCCGCCGGAACACCTTAGAAGAAAACATCCGCTCTGCCTCCGAGCGCTACGACGTGGTCTTAACCAATCCCCCCTTCGGCGGCACGGAAGGCCGGCACATCCAGGCCAACTTCCCGGTGCAGGCCACCGCCACCGAGCTGCTCTTCCTCCAGCACATCATGAAGAAGCTCAAGCCCCGGGACGGCGCTCGCTGCGGCATGGTCGTACCCGAAGGCACGCTCTTCCGGGACGGCGCCTTTGCCGCTGTCAAGCAGGACCTTCTTGAGCAGTTCCACCTGCACACCGTCGTGAGCCTGCCGCCGGGCACCTTCGCGCCGTATTCGGATGTCAAGACTGCCCTTCTCTTTTTCGAGCGACCGGGACCCACGAAGGAGATTTGGTATTACGAACTCCCTCTCCCGGAAGGCCTCAAGAAATTCAGCAAGGGAAGCCCCATCCAGGACGAGCACTTTGCCGAGGCACGCCGGCTTTGGGCCGCATGGGATGCCTACCGCCAGGGCAAGGGGCCGCGGGAAGCCTGCCTCTCGGAAAACGCCTGGATTGTGCCTGTGGAAGAGGTAAAAGAACGCGGCTATGACCTCACCGCCCGCAACCCGAACCGCAAGGAGGCCGAGGCGCTTCCGTCGCCGATGGAGATTGTGGCAGGCCTCCTTGAGCGCGAACGGGAGATCCTGAGCATCGTGGAGGAGTTGGACGAATTGCTTGCTACCAATGGCAATCAGGAGGGCTTAAATGTACCTAATATTCGTTGATGAGTGCGGGTACGTTAAGAAGTGGGACAGCGATATTAGTATCCAAGAACAGCCTTTTTACATCTTGTCGGCGGTGGCTATACCCACAACGCGCATAGATGGTGTATACGCGAGAATTCGCAAAGACATCAAAAACCTTAACCTACCTCACACGTACGCCGACCGATTGGGACACGGAGAAGAAATCAAAGCAAAGTCTGTAGATAGAGGAGAGACCCAGTGGGGCAAGGCCCCGGACCTTAGAAAACGCGTAATAGATGCATACCTCAATCACGAGGAGGTAACTTATTTTTTAGTGTGTGTCCATAAATTTCGGCATAAAGAAAAATACTCTTCTCCAGAAGATCCAAGCCGCCTTGCTTCGCGATTTCTCTTTGAGCGATTTCAGGGGTTTCTTGAAGATCAAGACGCTCAAGGACTCGTACTGGTCGACAAAAACAAACGCGAGGAAGAACAACAGCAAGAACATTTAGGGCAACTCCTCACGGAGGGCTCAGGTGGTATTGGTTTCAGTGAATTCTACGGTACGTTTTACGAATGGAAGGTGGACTTCAAAAACATTCTTGAAGTCCATTTTGGAGATAGCAGGTATTCTCTTGGCCTTCAAATTGCTGATTTTGTCGCCCGCTACGCGTATTCGTGGCGCAAGAATGACGCGGCCTCCAGTTACCCTGGGTGGGATCTGATTGAGCCAAGGCTTTATCGGTATCCCAGTTATCAGGGTTGGGGCTTGAAGGAGTTCCCCTAAGGAGGCATGTGGATATGACGGAGCCACTCTACAAACTCCCCGAAGGCTGGCGGTGGGTGAGGTTGGGGGAGGTGGCACGGCGCGAGGCTACGCTATTAAAGCCTAGCGACTATCCATCGAGGCGATTCCGGTATCTCAGTATGGAACACGTTGGACCTGGGCAGTGGGAGGAGCCGAGAGGGGTAGAGGTAAGCGGCAGTGAAATCAAAAGCCAGGTTGTGGTGTTTCGCCGAGGTCTGGTGCTTTATGGAAAACTCAGGCCATACCTCAACAAGGTTGTCGTGCCGAGCAACGAAGGGGTTGCTTCCACCGAGTTTGTTCCAATTTTTCCATTCCCGGATATGCTCGAGCCCGAGTACCTTGGTGCGTTCCTTCGCACCCCGTCTTTTGTTGCGTACGCTTCTGCAAATACCACGGGTAGCCGCCAGCCCAGAACTCGCTTAGATGCCCTGTGGCAGACCCCCATCCCCCTCCCCCCTCTCTCTGAGCAACGCCGCATCGTGGCGCGGATTGAGGAGCTCATGGCGCGGGTGCGGGAGGCGCGGCGGCTGCGCCAAGAGGCCCTAGAAGACGCCGAACGCCTGTGGCAGTCCGTCCTCGCCGACACCTTCCCCCACCCCGGCCAGGACCTCCCCAAAGGCTGGCGGTGGGTCCGGTTGGGGGAGGTGTGTAGGCATAAGACGGGGATTTGGGGACCGGAGGCCCCTGATTCAAGCAAAGGATTTCCGGTTGTCCGTTCAACGGAAATCCATGGCATGGTCCTTATGCCTCAGAAAGCTTCCGTTAGAGCTATCAGATCAAAGCAGATTTGGGCTTACAAACTAGAGGCGGGCGACATTCTAATTAATAAGTCAAGTGGTAGCCCCCATTTAGTGGGCTGGCCAGCCATTTTTGAAGACCCACATGACGGTAGGACTTACTTATTCTCAAACTTCATGCTCCGGCTCAGGCCTGAAAAAGAGTTATTGGAACCTTGGTTCCTGCTCTTCTACCTACATAGCCCAATAGCCCGTTCTCTTTATCTGGGAGCGCAAGATACGACATCTGGCCTTCGCAATCTCCGCATCCGCGATTTCATGGAACAATCGGTGCCCCTCCCCCCTCTCTCCGAGCAACGCCGCATCGTGGCGCACCTGGAAGAGGTGCGGGAACACATCCGGGCGCTCAAGACGGGGCAATCGGCCACCGAGGCCGAGCTCAAACGCTTGGAACAGTCAATTCTGGACAAAGCATTTCGGGGAGAGCTATAAGAATGCAACGAAACCTCTGGGGCCAACCCATCCGACGAACTGCCGAATACCACGTCTTCCATGACGAAAGTATGCCAAACAAGCGCTGGCTTCTGATCGGCTTGCTCTTCGTTCAAACGCAACACCTCAATGAGGTTCAGGCTGCTTTGCAAGATTTTCGCATGCAGGAAGACTACAGCGGTGAAATCCATTTCTCCGATTTGCCCAAGAACTTTGATGGTTGCTGGAGTGCGAAGGCCCGCGTGGCACAAGAATGGATGCGGTGTTTTGAGAAAGGGTTATCCGACCGTGTGTTCTTTTCAACGCTTGCCGTGGACCGCCACAGCCCCCGCTATGAGCACAAGCGCTTTGCCAGAGATTTTCATGCCTATAACCGCTTCACCGCGATGGCTCTCAAGGCAGGTATCGCCTGGCACCTTGGCCCCCAGAATCTGGATGACCTGATCGTTCACTTCATCTCCGATGCCAAAGATCGCGCAACCAGACCGGATCGTGACTTGACTGATAACTTCGAACAGTATCTGCCCTCTCGTGCGGAGCTAGATTCGTTGTTGAGCCAATCGCCGAGTTATCCTTTCCTAAATATGGATCTGGAGCTTCGCGACTCCGCCAAGGAAGATCTTTTGCAACTGTGCGACCTCTTGCTCGGCGCGACCCAAATGGCGCTGGTGGCGGGCTCCTCCCGGCCTACAAAGCGCGAGCTCGGGGAGATGATTGTCCGCTGGTACCGCGATCTGCAGCAACCGCCGTGGCAGCAGAAATTCGGACTCCACCGGAAGTTCAACCTTTGGGCCTTCCCCGACCAGAATGGCAGCCCATACAACAAGGTAAAGCTCGCTTTGAACATCGATGATGGGCAGCTCAGCCTGTTCACAGATAGTTCATGAGTCGGCGCATCTGCGTTACGCTCTACGACGAGATAGTGCAGCTATGGCCTTCTCGGGTGAGCACGAATATGGCGGGGCAACGGTTACTACACCCAGAGCATCTCCCGCTTGACCCAGATGGTGGAAGACGAGGACAAGGCTTGGCGCGAGGCGGGTTTCCGGGCGTCACCAGCATCACTAGGCGGCTGCTGGAACATTGGACCGACCCCGAAAACTTTGACCGGCGGCGCTTCTTCTTCTGCCAGCTGGAGGCGGTGGAGACGCTCATCTGGCTGACCGAGGCCGCCCCCGCTGAGCGCACCGGCATCGAAATCCCCGGCGATGGCGGCGAGTACATCCGCCAATGCTGCAAGATGGCGACCGGCACTGGTAAGACCGTTGTCATGGCGATGGTGATTGCTTGGCAGATCCTGAACAAGGTGGCCAACCCGCAGGATACCCGTTTCTCCAAAAACGTGCTGGTCATCGCCCCGGGGCTGACGGTCAAAAAGCGTCTGGAAGTGCTTTACCCTGCCGCGGACGGCAATTACTACGAAGCCTTCGACATCGTGCCCTCGTCCTTGCTCGAGAAATTGCGCCAGGGCAAAGTGCTGGTGCGCAACTGGCACGCCCTCGCCTGGGAGAGCGAAGAACAGATCAAGAAACGCAAGTCTGTGGACAAACGCGGGGTCAAAAGCGACGAGGCCTACACGCGCGAGGTGCTGGGCGAGATGGCCAATGCTCGCAACCTTCTGGTCATCAACGACGAGGCGCACCACGCCTGGCGTGTGAACTGGGAGGCGGAAGGAAAGTATTTGCGGCAGCGGGATCTCAAGGATAGCGCCGCGGAGGCCACGGTGTGGATCGGCGGGCTGGATCGCCTGCACCGCTCGCGGGGCATCCTCAGGTGCTATGATTTTTCCGCTACTCCCTTCACGCCTTCGGGCAAAAAGAGCAGCGAAGAGGCGCTCTTCGACTGGATCGTTAGCGACTTCGGCTTGAATGACGCCATCGAGTCTGGCCTAGTCAAGACCCCGCGCGTGGTGGTGCGCGACGATGCCGTCCCCGATGCCAAAACTTACAAGTCGCGCCTTTACCACATCTACAACGACCCGGACGTGAAAGACGACCTGAACCGCCGCGCCGAACCACACGAACCGCTGCCCGACCTAGTGCTGAACGCCTACTACCTCCTGGGCTACGATTGGCGCGAGACGTGGAAGGCATGGAAGGCGGCCGGGCTGTCCACGCCGCCGGTGATGATCACCGTCTGCAACCGCACCGAGACCGCGGCGCGCGTGAAGCACGCCTTCGATTCGCGGCGCATCCACATCGACGAACTGTGCGACCCAGAGCGCATCCTGCATATCGACTCGAAGGTGCTCGATGAGGCGGAAGCGAAAGAAGAGTTTTTCGTTTCGAGTGGTCAGTTTGTCGAAGATGAAGAAGGGGTCGAGGCAACGGCAGAAAACGCAAAACCAGCAACTCAAAACGCAAAACTCACCAAGGCCCAGCAGGCCAGCGCTTGCGCCAGATGGTGGACACGGTGGGCAAGGTGGGACAGCCGGGCGAGAGAATCCAAAACGTCATCTCCGTCGGCATGCTCTCCGAGGGCTGGGATGCCAAGACGGTGACGCACATCATGGGACTGCGGGCGTTCACGTCGCAGCTGCTGTGCGAGCAGGTGGTCGGTCGCGGCTTGCGGCGCACTTCGTACGAAGTCAACCCGGAAACGGGGCTGTTCGAGCCGGAATACGTCAACATCTTCGGCGTGCCCTTCACCTTCTTGCCCCACGAAGGCGGCGAGAACGACCCGCCACCGCCGCCCACGCCCAAGACCGCCGTTGAGCCAGACCCGGCCAAGGCACAGCTCGAGATCCGCTGGCCGAATGTGGTGCGCATCGAGCGCGTCTTTCAACCGACGCTGACCTTGGACTGGTCGAAGGTGCGACCATTGGAACTGGACGCGGCGCAGACAGCGAAGGTCGCCGAGCTGGCGCCGATCCTCGAAGGCAAGCCAGACATCACCCGGATCAACCGCATCAAGTTGGAGCGGCTGGCGGGGAAATTCCGCACCCAACGCATCATTTTCGAGACGGTGCGCGATGTCTTTGACCAAATGCAGACCGCTTGGAAAGGCAGCCGCGAAGTATTATTGGCGCAATTGATTCGCATCGTCGAGCAATTCATCCGCTCCGACCGTATTCATATTACGCCACCGCTTTTTTATCAGGACGAATTGCGCCGACGGCTGATCATCACGCTGAACCTGTCGCGGGTGGTGCAGCATATATGGGAGGCGGTTCGGCAGGAGAACACCGATCGCATCGAGCCGGTCTTCGACCGCGATCATCCTATCCGCTCCACAGGCGAGATGCGCACTTGGTACACGGGCAAGCCCTGCGAGCGCACGGAGAAATCCCATATCAACGTCTGCGTCTACGACAGCACATGGGAAGCGTCCGACGCCTTCGCGCTCGATAGCAGTGACGCGGTGGCTGCCTGGGTCAAGAATGACCACCTAGGCTTCGAAGTGCTCTACGTTTATCGCGGTGTGGTGCGCAAGTACCGGCCTGATTTCCTGGTGCGGCTGAAGAACGGTGATCATCTGATTCTAGAAACAAAGGGTCAGGATACGGAGCAGGACAAGGTGAAGCGTCAGTATCTTGCAGAGTGGTGCGAAGCTGTGAACGCGCACGGCGGCTTCGGGCGATGGCGCGCGGAAGTAGCGAAGACGCCCGGTGAGATTCAGGATATAGCTATTCCAATAAAGAATGAGACATTATCCAGCACAATACTTGCGAATCACTTCATCAATCGAACTGTTTGACCCTGCATACATCCGCGATCGCTTCAACGCACTGAAGTCGTGCTCAATCACATTCAAATCAGGAGAGTATTTCGGTAAAAATAACACCGCGTGACCCGCCGCTTTCACCACTGCCTGAATCACCCCTTTTGGATGAATCGGTGCATTATCCATCATCAACAACGACGGTCTCTTTAACGTCGGCAAACAGTACTGACTCAGCCAACTCACAAACCCTAACGCATTCAAGTATCCGCAAAACAGCATTGGGGCGATGAAGTCTTTCTGGTGTCTATACCGTCCTGCGACTCAACTCTCTCTTTTCTGACGCTTCCCCGCTCGCTCTCCATCAATTCGTTGGCCTCGCGCTGACCACCCATACTCAGACTCCACTCGATCGCTGGGCACGGTCGATTAAACGGTCATCGGGATGGGCAGCAACATCGGCTGCTAAGGCCGCCCAATCCAGCTTCCAAGGACGACGGGGGACAACTGTGGGGGCTAAGTCGTCTCGCTTCAGCCAGCGATGGATAGTGGCGCGGCTCACCTGAAAAATTTGAGTCGCTTCACTGATTTTGCCACCTTGCTTGATGTAGGAGACAACCCGCTCTCGTAAGTCCAAGCTATAGCTCATATTCTTGAGTAACATTCATGACGCTTTGAGTATAGCCTATCCCTCTTGAAAATATCTCACTCCCTTTCGAAATAGCTATATCTACCTGAACAGCCGTTTCCTATTCGGGTCAATATCTTGATAGGACGTAACTTTACGCCATAGCCAGACTTTACGCCATAGCCAGACTACTGTTTCTCGTCATCCTTGTGAAAACGGCTGTTATTCCTGACTGATTGAGCCGATAAAACAAGGCTCTCATACTGTTTAAGCTGGCGTCCAAAATGTACGTCAGCCAGATTTTGAAGAGCAGTTGTGAGTTCAGGACGGGATAGTCGCAAGGGCTGAGGCGCCTGAGAATAGACTTGACAATAGCTCCAAAAGATGCCATAGTAAATTGACTGTTTTTTAATCTTTTAAGGGAAGAATACAATATTTCTTCTCTTTTTCCTACCTCTTCAAACTGTTGTTCAATACTTCTGCAAAGGAATAAGCCAATCATTTTACCTTTGGAGAGAACGTTGCCTATTGACTGATAAACTTGATAGTCTCCTGAAGATTGATTTCAAAATATGGCTTATCTTTTTGGAGTGCATCTGTGAAGGTCGTTGTCGTTGGCAGTGGTGGTCGAGAGCACGCGATCGCTTGGAAATTACTCGATTCTCCTCGCGTGACACAGGTCTATTGTCTCCCCGGTAATGGGGGCACAGCCTGCTTGGAGCGGTGTGAGAATGTGGCCATTGCAGCCACCGACCTCACGGGTATTGGTGAATTTGCCAAAGAGAATAACGTTGATTTAGTGGTTGTCGGGCCAGAGGTTCCCTTGGCAGTGGGTTTGGCCGATCACCTACAGGCGTTGAACATCCCTGTGTTTGGGCCGGTCAAGGCCGGCGCACAAATTGAAGCCAGTAAAGCTTGGGCAAAGGCGCTCATGCAGGCGGCTCAGATTCCTACGGCCAAAGCAGCAGTGTTTGACAATTATGAGGCGGCCTCTCGTTATGTTCAAGCCCAAGGGGCACCCATTGTCATTAAGGCCGATGGTTTAGCGGCAGGTAAAGGGGTGACGGTAGCGGCCACCGAAGGGGAGGCGATCGCTGCCCTCGAGCGGATTTTTGGGGGTGAATTTGGCGCCGCTGGTCAACAGGTGGTCATTGAATCAGTACTAGAGGGGCAAGAGGTCTCCGTACTCGCCGTTACGGATGGCAAAACCATTCTGCCGCTGCTGCCCGCCCAAGACCACAAGCGCATTGGCGAAGGGGACACAGGTCCAAATACTGGAGGAATGGGGGTCTATGCCCCTGTCCCTTGGGTGACACCAGAGTTAATGCAACGAATTCAACAGACGATTCTTGAACCCGCCCTTGGGGCGTTGCAGGATCGGGGAATCCACTATTGTGGGGTGCTCTATGCCGGTCTGATGGTGACGTCCGCAGGGGATCCCTACGTGGTGGAATTTAACTGTCGCTTTGGTGATCCTGAAACCCAAGTTGTCCTCCCCCTCTTGGAAACCCCTCTGATTGAGGTGCTCTTGGCCTGTGTCGAGAGACGCTTAGCCAGTTTGGGAGCGTTGCAATGGCGCAATGAGGTAGCTCTATCCGTCGTGATGGCGGCGGGGGGCTATCCGGGGAGTTACCGCAAGGGGGATGTGATTCAGGGTATTCCCGCAGCGATCGCCCAAGGGGTTCTCGTTTTCCATGCTGGAACGCGCTGGCAAGAGGGGCAATGGTACACCAATGGCGGTCGGGTATTGAACATTACCGCTTTGGCTCCTGATTTTGCCACGGCTCAAGCCAAGGCCTATGCGGGCGTCAGCGCCATTGAATTTGCCGACTGCTACTATCGTCGTGACATTGGCTACCGTATTCTGGAATCATCGGCTCACAAAGGTGAATACCATCCATGACCCTCCTCCCCCCAAAAACTAACCCATTACGCTGTTTAACTGGTGCGCTGATTGCTGGCACGCTTGGGATTCTCCTTTATCGGCTAACAGGGGCGATCGCCTACGTCTTTGCCACTCACGCAGTGAGCTACCACAATCAACTGGTTTATAGCTTGGCCGTGGCCGTGCGCACCCTTGTGGTGGGCTTGTGTACCCTCGCAACGGGGGTCTTTAGCATTATTGCCGTGGGTCTGGTGGCGCTGACGCTGCAACTGCTTTGGGAACGCTGGGTACAACGGGAGCAGGCTTAACCGTCGCTAATTTTGCCATCTTCGATTTTGGTGATGCGATCGGCAATGGCTGTAATCCGTGGATCATGGGTAACAATCAACACTGTGCAGCCTTTTTGCTTTGCTAGCTTGTAGAGAATTTTGATCACCTGTTGGCCATTTTGGGAATCCAGGGAAGCCGTCGGTTCATCAGCAAAAATAATCTGCGGCTCACCCGCTAGGGCACGGGCAATGGCCACTCGCTGTTTCTGACCCCCAGAAAGATTTGCGGGCACAAAGTCGAGGCGATGACCCAACCCCACTTCCTCTAGACGGGCTGCCGCCTGTTCCTTGGCCTGTTTGCCTTTGATTCCCTTGAGATTGAGCGCCAGTTCCACATTTTCCAGCGCGGTCAAGGCGGGGAAAAGATTAAAACTCTGAAAGACAAAGCCAATATTTTGCAAGCGAAATTTCGCCAGTGCAGCCTTGGACAGTTGCGTAATCTCTTGGCCTAAGACAACCACTTGGCCACTGGTGGGGGCAAGAATGCCAGCCAAAATCGAGAGCAGGGTGGTTTTCCCTGACCCCGAAGGTCCCATTAGCAGATGGATATGACCGCGCTGGATTTGCAGGTTAATGCCCTGAAGAACAGGGGTCTCGTCATGGCCAGAACGATAAACTTTAGTCAGATTGGTGGTGGCGATCGCCAGCCCAGTTGTTGTCACAGTGGCAAGTCTCATCAGTCATTGATTAGCCGAATTAGCTACTGGTGGCACTAGCAAAGCGGATTTTCAGGTAGTCCGCCTCCATTTTCGCGCCCACCGGTTGCAGTGCTGCTAATCCTTGGGGGAGCACCATATTACGACGATGGTTACCAATGCGGATATTCAACTCATCTGCCGTCTTGTTCAGTTCAATTTTTTCCTTGGGTACCCCCGGTAGATAGAGTTCAAGGCTGTACTGGCCATCACTGGGCACCACCCGAATCGTTTGCTCTTGGTAATAAACCTGAGCTGGATCTTCATCAGCGTAGAGGGTCTCCTTCAGGCGGTGCAGTGCCGCCAAACCACAGAGTTCCTCAGCAAACAGGGGCACTTCCTTCACCGGTAGCGGGCGGAAATTGTCGTGAATTTCTTGACGGTATTGCTGCTGCATTTCTTTCCAGCGGGCAAAGAAGGGATCCTGTACCGTGTTCGGCAGAATACGGTTTGCAATGACTAAGTCGGTGGCCACGTTATAGAGGCTAAGATAGGCATGGGCGCGCAGCGACTCCTTAATCACCATCTTTTCTGGATTGGTGACCAAGCGCACTGAGGTTTGCGTGTTGTCGGTGAGGACTTTTTCGAGGGCTTCAATCTGCTCATAGAATTCATAGGGCGCATCCATCACCTCTTGATCGGGCAAAGAGAACCCCACCAAGGGCTTGAAAATTGGCTCCACAATCGGTCGCAAGGCCACGGACATCCGCTGTAGGGGTTTATAGAAGCGGCGCATGTACCAGCCGCTCACCTCGGGTAGACTCAACAGCCGCAGTGCCGTACCTGTGGGGGCAGAGTCAATAATTAAGACATCGTATTGGCCTTCGTCATAGTGGCGTTTCATGCGCACAAGGGCAAAAATTTCATCCATCCCCGGCAAAATCGCCAATTCTTCAGCTTGAACGCCCTCTAGCCCGCGCGCCTGCAAGACTTGGGTAATGTAGCGCTTCACCGCACCCCAGTTGTCCTCCAGTTCCATGAGAGCATCGAGTTCCGCTCCCCAGAGATTTTCGGCGACGGGCACAGGGACATGCCCCAATTCAAGGTCAAAACTATCAGCAAGGGAGTGGGCGGGATCGGTGCTCAGCACCAGCGTTTTGTACCCCAACTCAGCACAGCGTAACCCCGTTGCTGCCGCCACTGAGGTTTTACCAACGCCACCTTTGCCAGTCATTAAAATTACGCGCATGGGAAGGCCCTGCCCTAAACACGGTTGCTTAAAATATCTTAACCCTTGAGCTTGTCCTCAGGGGGGGGCGATCGCTCGCAATCAATGAAAATAAAATCATTAAGAAAAATAAATAAATACAACTGCTTATTTAGCTTTATTAACAATAATTTAGGCCTCTCCCCGATCCCTTGGGGCAAATATTAAGTTAATGCTTAAGCCCTTGCAGTTTATAACTGTTTTCAAGGGTTTGTAACGGGAAATATATTTGGACTTATCACGACTATGACCACAACTCTCCAACGTCGCGAAAGCGCGAATTTGTGGGAGCGGTTTTGTAACTGGGTGACCAGCACCGATAACCGCCTCTATGTGGGCTGGTTCGGTGTGATTATGATCCCCACCCTGCTGGCCGCAACCATTTGCTTTGTGATTGCTTTCATCGCTGCTCCCCCTGTGGACATCGATGGCATTCGTGAGCCTGTTTCTGGCTCCTTGCTCTATGGCAACAACATCATCACTGGTGCAGTGGTGCCCACCAGCAACGCCATTGGCTTGCACTTCTACCCCATTTGGGAAGCTGCTTCCCTCGATGAGTGGCTCTACAACGGTGGCCCCTACCAGTTGATTGTCTTCCACTTCCTGTTGGGTGCCTCCTGCTACATGGGGCGCCAGTGGGAACTCAGCTACCGCCTCGGTATGCGGCCTTGGATTTGCGTGGCCTACTCCGCTCCCTTGGCCTCTGCCTTTGCGGTCTTCTTGATCTACCCCATTGGTCAAGGCAGCTTCTCTGACGGGATGCCCCTCGGTATCTCCGGTACCTTCAACTTCATGATTGTGTTCCAAGCTGAGCACAACATCCTAATGCACCCCTTCCACCAATTGGGTGTGGCCGGTGTCTTTGGTGGCGCACTGTTCTCCGCCATGCACGGTTCTCTGGTGACCTCCAGCCTGATCCGTGAAACCACCGAAACGGAATCCACCAACTACGGCTACAAATTCGGTCAAGAGGAAGAAACCTACAACATTGTGGCTGCCCACGGTTACTTTGGTCGCTTGATCTTCCAATACGCCAGCTTCAACAACAGCCGTGCGCTGCACTTCTTCCTCGCCGCTTGGCCGGTGGTCGGGGTTTGGTTCACCGCTCTGGGTATCAGCACGATGGCCTTCAACCTCAACGGGTTTAACTTCAACCACTCGGTCATTGATGCCAAGGGCAACGTGATCAACACCTGGGCTGACATCATCAACCGTGCCAACTTGGGTATGGAAGTGATGCACGAGCGTAATGCTCACAACTTCCCCCTCGACTTGGCTAGCGCTGAATCTGCTCCTGTGGCCATGATTGCTCCCAGCATCAACAGCTAAGCAACACTCATCTGCTGAACTTTGACACAGCCGCTCCTGCACTAGGGGCGGTTTTTTATTGCGTTATAGCCCACAGGCATTAACACGCTCAACACGGTAAGAAACCACGTCTCAGAGACGCTGCTACCCGCCCAACGTCAATCTAAAAGATTGATAAAAGTCAATGGATAGACAAAGGTCTTTTGATTCTATAAAAGCCGACCTCAAACCCCTTGCCGCTCAGAAATATAACCATATAATCAATAAATAGGAACTTGCAGCGTTCATTGCTGCTGCTTAAGTTCTGTTGTTATTCATGGATTCATAACGACTATGACTACAGTTCTGCAACGTCGTCAGACAGCGAATCTGTGGGAGCGTTTTTGCGATTGGATTACCAGCACAGAAAACCGCCTTTATATTGGCTGGTTTGGGGTGATCATGATCCCGACGCTCCTTGCCGCAACGATTTGCTTTGTCATTGCCTTTATTGCGGCACCCCCCGTGGATATTGATGGTATCCGTGAGCCTGTCTCTGGCTCCTTGCTCTATGGCAACAACATCATTACAGCGGCAGTGGTGCCCTCCTCTAATGCCATTGGGCTACACCTCTACCCGATCTGGGATGCTGCTTCCCTCGATGAGTGGCTCTACAACGGTGGTCCTTATCAACTGATTGTTTTCCACTTCCTGATCGGCATTTTCTGCTACATGGGTCGGGAATGGGAACTCAGCTACCGTCTGGGGATGCGGCCTTGGATTCCCGTGGCCTTCTCGGCTCCCGTGGCAGCGGCAACGGCTGTGCTGTTGATCTACCCCATTGGTCAAGGCAGCTTTTCCGATGGCCTGATGCTGGGCATTTCCGGTACGTTTAACTTCATGATTGTGTTCCAAGCGGAGCACAACATCCTCATGCACCCCTTCCACATGCTGGGTGTGGCGGGTGTCTTTGGTGGTGCCCTGTTTGCCGCTATGCACGGTTCTCTGGTGACCTCCAGCCTGATCCGTGAAACCACCGAAACCGAATCCACCAACTATGGCTACAAGTTTGGTCAAGAGGAAGAAACCTACAACATCGTGGCAGCTCACGGTTACTTTGGTCGGCTGATCTTCCAATACGCCAGTTTCAACAATAGCCGCTCGCTGCACTTCTTCCTCGCTGCTTGGCCAGTGGTGGGCATCTGGTTTGCTGCCCTTGGCATTAGCACGATGGCCTTTAACCTCAATGGCTTCAACTTCAACCACTCCGTTGTGGATGCGCAAGGGAATGTCATCAATACTTGGGCCGACATCATCAACCGCGCCAACATTGGTATTGAGGTGATGCACGAACGCAATGCCCACAACTTCCCCCTCGACTTGGCAAGCGGTGAATCGGCTCCTGTGGCGATGATTGCCCCAAGCATTGAAGCCTAAACAGGTCGCTCCTAAACCGCTCTAGTGATAAGTCCAAATATCGCTCCCCATAGGGGGGGCTTTTTTTGTCGCGATTATTGGGCAGGGAGTTGATACTGATCAACAATTTTTTTGGCAAAGGCGGGCACGTGAGCGGCCAGTTTTTGGGGATAGTTGCGCCGCACATAGAGATAGTTGCGGGTGAAGTGGGAGTCAATGGAAAAGCGGGCATATTCAAGCCCTTTGGGACCAATGCGCTCAATTACTAGGCCGACTAGTTTCGCCGCCCACATGGGGAGCGTGACGCCTTTATCGTAGGCAGGAATGCTTTGTTGCACGGCAGCGTGGCGATCGCCGGCACTCGTAACAGGCTGAATGTCTAACTGATCGCGCACGAGGTCAAGCATTTCTTGGCCAAGCTCGTTGCGCACCACCAGCCACTGCCAACCAAAGGGGGCGCCCATGTAGCCCACGACCAGATCGGCAAGGCCATTCACGTAGTCAAAGCAACTCATGCAGGAGGGGGCAAAGACATCCTTGAGTTGATTGGTCTTGAGGCCAAAGAAGGGCACGGTTTCCGTGGAGCCGTCGCTGTGCTTGAAATGCACCCGAAAGTCTTGCATGAACTCGTAGTAAATGACGGTTGCGGGCGATCGGCTGGTGGTTTCTAAGAATTTTTGCAGACCGGCACGGGTGACATTGTCCACGCAGGGAGTGCCTAGGACGTAGAGCTTTTCAAGACCCAGTTTGTCCTGTACGGCTCGCAGCGCCTGAATTTGACAGCCAACCCCAATCACCAACAGCCGCCTGAGTCCAGATTGTTCCACCTGCTCGAGAACCGATAGATTGGGAGACAGGGTCGGTTTATTGACGCGAGCAGCGAGAATCTCTTCACGGCTGCGGGCAATCACGGGCTTGGGGGTAAAGCGATCGCTCTCGCTATTTTGAACGCAGACCACCCCTTCAACCCACCCCGACTCCAGCATGGCAATGGCAATACTGCTGACGATGCCCGTCCACTGCGCCCCCGCAATGGGTTCGGTTTTGCGAGCCGCCATCATCTGCTGGTGAACGCCAAAGTAGCACTCATCCCAATTGTCAAGATCACGGGCACGGCCATGACTTTGCTGCTCGAGAGTCTCAAACTGCTGATTGAGGAAGGCACAGGCCTCTTTGACGTAGTGGATATAGTAGGTGTCGCAAAGACCACACTCGCTACAGAGGGCTTTGGCGGGGCGAGGGCTGCCGGGCTTGAGGGCACGGGCTTTTTGATGGGCAGCAGTCATGGGCACTTACTTCAGCAGTGAACGGGCGCGATCGCAAATCGCTTCGGGAGTGAGGCCATTGTAGGCCATGAGTTCGGCGGGGCTAGCCGTCGTTTCTCCCCGTTGCCAAGCCAAGACATCGCGGGGACAGGTGGCACGCAAAAGAATTGGCTCCAACAGTGCCGCAGGCCCACCCGTGACTCCCAAAAGGGCATCACCACCAAAAAGTCGTTGGAAGGTGGCCTCATCGGCAAAGCCACCATCGGGTTCGGCACAGGTTTGCCAAGCCACATCCGTAGGCCGATATAGGCGGCGGGGGTTAATGACCGAGACAATGCGCACCCGATAGCCGAGCTGTTCCAACTGGGGTAGGGCACTATACACGGGCTGCAAAATCATATCCCCTAGCACCGCTAGCACCAATGTGGCACGACCACTAGCAGACTCGTAGAGGGTTACCGCGCCCTCATCAAGGGCCTGTTCGGTTTGGGCAAACGTGGTGCGCACCGGCAGCGGTGTTTTACTGGCAAAGATGGCAATCCCCTTGTTTTGTGCTGTGAGTGCCCAGCGGTAGCACACTTGAATGCTGTTGGCATCCGGCGGAAAGAGGACAAAGACATTGCCATTGCGCAATAGGGCAGCGTAGTAGGCTTCGATTTCTGGGCGTTGGTGCGTCCAGCCATTGCGCCCCTGCTCAAGGGCACCGGCGGTAAAGAGGGTTACTGTGGCTGGCGTCGGACGGCGCAGCTCTGCCATGGCTTGGGTGACGGTTTGCCAAATGGGGAGACCATTAATGGCAAAGGACTCATAGGAGCACCAAAGACTGCGGCTGCCCATCAAGCAAAGCCCTGCCGCTAGACCGGCACAGGCATCTTCGCTGAGGGGTTCATAGACTTGGCCATTGGGCACTTGATTGTAGAGGGGATCCGTGGTCGGGTGAATGATCTTCAGGGCTTGGTTGATGTTGCCAATGCCAGAGGCCTCATTGCCATCGGCATTCGTGACCAGATAGCGGCGATCGCGCTGTCCCACTTCTGCCACCATGCGCCCCATCGCCGTTGTGGCTACTTTGTTTTCCCCCAAGGCATAGGCCTCAAGGGAAATCTCCCCAAGGGGCGGTAAATCTAAGACCTGCTCAGTGACCACCACCTCTGCCGCAGGCCCACCGGCCGCAGCAACACAGTTTTGGCGCACCAGTTCCCAAGCAGCGGGAGACAGGGCACGGGCTTTCAGGGCATTGACAATATCGGGGTTGTCGAGGGTGTGCTGGGCATAGAGGTTATGGGATTTTGCCCCCTTGGCATGCACGCCGGCGCCTTTCAGTTGCTTGAGGATAAAGACCGTTAACTTGCCGGAGAGAGCCGATCGCGCCGCCTCCTGTACCCCCTTGAGCACCGCCTGCATGAAGGCCAATCGCTGACCAAAGGAAAAGAGCGTGCTATCAACGTAATCCCCCTCTTGGTCGCTATCATCAAAGTCCTTGGCATCCACCAGCACCACCTCTTGGAAGCCATTGCCGTGCCAGTAGGCCATCATTTCGGGATTGGTTTTGCGGGAGACCATGCTGTGGTGCTCTTGGCTAAAGCCATTCCACACGAGGACAGGCAGGAAGTTGGTGACCTCTGGGAAAGCCGTGTGGAAGTGGGCCATACTGCTCATGACGTAGGGTTCCCCCAGACCGCCATCGCCTAAGGTGAAGGGAAAGAGGGTCTGGCGGTGCAACCAAGCAGCGGCCATGGCAAAGTGCTGCCCCTGTCCGAGGGGGCCGGCGGGGGCAAGAATTCCCGGAATATAGCCAGAGAGATGACCCAGAAGGCCATGTTTTTCGCGGAAGCGATCGCGCAGGTCTTGAACCGTATAAATGCCCATCTTTTCGAGGGAGCGATCCAAGAACATGGCG
Source organism: Thermosynechococcus sp. QS41 (assembly GCF_031583515.1). Taxonomy (NCBI): domain Bacteria; kingdom Bacillati; phylum Cyanobacteriota; class Cyanophyceae; order Acaryochloridales; family Thermosynechococcaceae; genus Thermosynechococcus; species Thermosynechococcus sp. QS41. The sequence continues at coordinate 211,335 of NZ_CP134181.1, read as the reverse complement.
GCATAGAAGCCGGGGGCATGGTGCCCCACTTCCGTGATGATATTCTTGTGCCCCAACATCACTAGGGCGGCATAGGCTTCCGCTTGGCTGGCAAACCCGCCGGGGTGACCTGAGGCTTTACTGCCGGTCATCTGTAAGATCAGATAGCGGAGGGCATCGGCATAGAGCAGCGTTTGATAAGCGGCCTCGGTGGCGTCTAAGTCGGTAAGGGCAGGCTGTTGGGCATTCAGAAGCGGTGTTTGACCATAGCGATCCCAGTCTGGCCAATCGTCGCCAAAATACTGGATTCCTTCACAGAAACTGGGCACCGAAGTTACCGCTGTCATAGACCTTGACCCAACTGTTGACTGCACGCTTAGTCTCCTATCTTACAGGGGTGGGGGGCGCTCTCACGGCGGCTGGGGCAGGGAATCTCCCTGAAATGCAGGCATTGCGATGGATTGTGGCCATAGATTGATTTTTCTTGGGGAACGGGATTAACGATGGCATTGGTGATAGCGGGCGATCGCAGTGGTGTCGGCAAAACAACGGTTGCTTTGGCCTTGAATGCAGCCTTAACGGCACGGGGGCAGCGCGTCCAAACATTTAAGGTGGGGCCTGACTACATTGATCCCCTGTTTCACAGTGCTATCAGTGGCCGGCCTTGCCGTAACCTTGACGTGGTCTTGACCAGTGCTGACTATGTCCGCGCCTGTGTGGGCTATTACAGTCAGGGGATGGATGCAGTGCTCATTGAGGGAGTGATGGGGCTATTTGATGGCCGAGGGGGCAGCCATGAGGGCAGTACGGCACACATTGCCCAACTCTTGCAGGCTCCCATCCTACTGGTTTTGGATGTGCAAAAACAGGCAGCTTCCGTGGCGGCCTTGGTCTATGGCTTTTGCCACTATGATCCCTCCCTCCAGATTGCTGGCGTGGTCTTGAATCGGGTGGCCAGCGATCGCCATCGGCAAATGTTAGAAGCTGCCCTTGCCCCCCTTGGGGTGCCCATTCTCGGCATCATCTATCGCGATCAGGCCTTGGCACTCCCCAGTCGCCACCTCGGCTTAGTGCCGCCCCACGAATCAGGGGAATTTCAGCACCTCGGCGATCGCCTTGCCCATTTAGGAAACACCTGTTTTGACTGGGAGCGCCTCACGCCACTCCTTGCCCCAGCCCCCACCCCCGCAGCCCCCCCTTTTAGCGTTTCCCCCCTGACCCCAGTCACCCTTGGCGTTGCCCAAGATGCCGCCTTTCAGTTTTACTACGCTGACACCCTTGATCTGCTCCACGCTTTAGGGGCAACGTTAATTCCGGTCTCACCCCTGCGGGATGCCCCCTTGCCCACCGGTCTACAGGGGTTGATCTTGGGGGGTGGCTTTCCAGAGGTGTTTGCCCCAGAGCTAGCGGCGAATCACTCGTTTCTTGAATCACTGCGGCAGGCCATTGAAGGGGGCTTAGCTCTCTATGCCGAGTGTGGTGGCCTCATGTACCTCAGCCAAGGCATCCAAACCTGCGAGGGACACTACTATCCTTTGGTGGGATACTTGCCGACGGTTGCCCACATGGGTAAAAAACTCACCCTCGGCTATCGCCAAGCCACGGCTTTACAAACAACGGTGTGTCTGCGGGCAGGAGAGACGGTTCAAGGCCATGAATTTCACTATTCCTGTTTGAGTGTGCCGCCGCCAACGCCGCTGTGGCAATTGGACGGTCAAGCCGAGGGCTGGGGCAGTTCTCAACTCCACGCCAGTTATCTCCATCTCCATTGGGGCGGCCATCCACAGTGGGCGATTCGCTTTCTGCAGCAGGCAGCAAAGGTTGGATAATGCCACTCACGGCAACGTAATGTTTGCAGTATTTGAGGGCGCTCAATGCCGATGCGATACCGCTATAGCCTCTACGTTTGCCTTGGGGTACTTGTGACCCTCAGCGCCACTTTAGTGGCTTGGGCAACGGCGCCCTCCCAAAACTTGGCGTATTGGCAGCGGGTGATCCAACAACATCAGCAGCACCAGCAGGCGGTGGGTCAGCAGCGTCAACAACTCGAACGCCTTGAGGCAGCGGCGAGCGATCGCCTTGAGAGTTTGGAAACCAATGTGGACACGACAACGCAGCAATTAATGGCGGCCAGCGATCGCCTGCAAGCAGCGGAAAAACTGCTCAAAGACCTCAAGGAACAGCAACAAACCCTCAGCCAGCGCTACGAAGCCAGCGTGGCCGTGATTAGCGATCGCCTGCGGTGGCTCCAACGCTACCGCGAGATTCCGCAGTGGGCAATGGTCTTTGAGGCGGAAACCCTTAACGATTGGTTTGAGCAGCAGGGGCGTCTGCGTCAGGTCTATGAGCGCGATCGCCAGCACTTGGCCGCCTTGGTTCGCGATCGCCAGCGACTTCAGCAGCAGGAGCGACAAATTCAAGTGCAACAGCGCTTCATTCAAGCCCTACGCCAACAACTGCAACAGCAACAGGCCATCTATGAGCGCGAAGCTGCAAACCAACGGCAACTCATTGCTCGCCTACGGAGCGATCGCCAAGCCCTTGCCTCCATTGAAGCCCAACTCGCCCGTGATAGTGCCGCCATTCAGCAGCTCATTAACCAACGCCTCGGTTATGTCCCTAGGGGCGCCCCACCCCTTCCCCGCAGTGGTCGTCTTGCCTACCCCATTCAAGCACCGCTGACCAGTCCCTTTGGTTGGCGGATTCACCCAATTTTAGGCACACGGCGATTTCATGCTGGGGTGGATTTTGGGGCAGATTTTGGCACCCTCATCTTTGCTGCTGAAGCAGGCACCGTGATCTTTGCCGGTTGGTCAGGGGGCTACGGCCAAACCGTGATTTTGGATCATGGCGGCGGCATGACGACCCTCTATGCCCATGCCCAGCGATTGCTCGTACGAGAAGGTGAATTCGTGCAACAGGGGCAGCCCATTGCTGAAGTTGGCTCGACGGGACTCTCAACAGGCCCCCACCTCCACTTTGAAGTGCGCCTCAATGGCGAACCCAGCGATCCCTTGGCCTATCTTTAGGGGGTTGGCTGCCAAAAGACCCCAATGGCATTATTGACCCGCGTTGTTGTCACCGAATGGCGATCCACCAAGACCCCACCAATGTAGAGAGCCGTGGAACTGCCACCATCCAGATTGACGGCATTGATCAAGCCCAACTGCCGCACAATTTGTGCCCATTCGGCGAGGGTTGGCCCCATACCCCCAATACGGTTGTGGGTGGTGACCCAGACAATGCTGCCATCACTGCGGTTGCCCATGGCACTGCGGGGGGCTGCCTGCGCATCTAAACCTGCTCCAAATTGCTCCAGTGCCGCATTCAAGACCACTCGCCCCTGATCCACCAGTAGGGGACCTGCACCAACAATATTGGGAATGCTATTAAACACAGCGGGCACAGCCGTGGTTTCCAGTTGCACGGAAGCTCCCGGTGGGAAGTTGGCCAAGGCGGAATTAAAGTTACGCGCCACCAGTAGAAAGCCATCTGCGGGAATAGGAATCGCTTGATTGTTATGGATCGGTTGCTGCCCCACCACCTGCTGATTGCGCACCGTAATCACCACTTCACTGCCCGTTTTCCCTTGGTAGCTCGCGCCCCAACTGGGGGTATAAAGGCCAAGACCGGCTTGGACATAGCCAGAATTGAACGTGACAATGGGCACCGTACCGGCCGGCGTCCTCACCCGCTGCTGCAAACTCAGGCGACCGACAACCATCTGGCCGCGATCGTCCCAGCCAATGGCACCGCGATTGAGAATCGGGCCTGAGAGCCAGTTGCCCTCACTGCGAATGGCCCCCAAGGGAGCTTGGCGATCGCGATTAAAGAATCCAGCATTAATGGCGGCGGCGGCTTGCCAGCGTTGAGCCAGTTCGGGCACCGTTGCTAAGCCCACCAAGGTTGTGGGGGTCATGCCGAGGGAACGCAGACGCAGCCCCGGCTGTTGCGGATTGATGACCAGCAAATCTACTGGAAACTGGTGATTGCCGAGGGTCACGGTTTGCTGTTGCCAGCGCAGTCCCGGTGCCCATTGAATCGTACGCGGGGGGGGCGCATCCCTGCGAAAATCAATCACCAGACGCGGTGGATTGAGCAGCATTGAGGCCACTGGGCGAGCCGTGCCAGGAATTTGTGTTTCCAGTACTGTGCGATTGGGGGTAGCGGTAATTTTGACATTGGGAATCGTGGCCAATTGTCCCGTCGCCTCAATCGTCAGGCTGAGATCGCGAGGGGTAAGACCTGTGCGGCTAAAGGTGAGCCGATTGATTTGCCAAGGGGTGGGGCGGTCTAATTCAAAGACCCAGCGATCGCCCCACGGTTGTCGTCCCTGCCGCCAACTGAGAATCTGTGCCGGGGGGGTACTGATCTGGAGCGTATTCCCTTGGGGTTGCACCTGCCACTGATATTGCTCAATCCACGGTGTAATGTCCAAGTAGCGATACATGCCGTTGGGGCTAAAGCGCACCGCCAAGGGGCTAAATTGCGGCTGAAACCAAGCCACTGGTTGCTGAAACGGGTCTGTAGTATCCCCAAGAAGAACCCCGAAGCGATTGGCAAGGCCACCATCGCTAATCCCTATGCGCAGTTGATTTTGGTTATCGCGCCACTGCTGCCAAGCCACGGGGTAGTCGCGGCCATTTAAGTTCAGGCGATCGCCTTGAATTTCCTGAGGTAATGCGATATTGGCGCTGGAGCTAGCGATCGCAAGTGCAATCCCACTGCCAACAACCCGAGAAGCCGATCTTGCCAACACGCTTAACGCCACACCCTGCCCACTGAAACTCTGCCAGTATAGTTGACCCCGTAGCGCTACAGATTGCTCCAGAGCAACAAGGATCAATTTTGGGCAACTCGGCTAGGCCTGATCTGAGGACGAGGACACCTCCTCTGGGGGCGGTGCCACTTGGGGCTGGAACTGGAAGAGAGAATACACGACATTGCGGCGAATCATCACCATCATGTCCAAGAACAGTTCATAGCCCTCCCGTTTGTACTCCACCAAGGGATCCTCTTGACCATAGCCCCGTAGGCCGACCGACTCCCGCAGGGCATCCATTTGTTGTAGGTGCTCCCGCCACAGCAGGTCAATCTGTTGTAGGATAAAGAACCGCTCCGCTTGTCGCATCAGACCCCTTTGAATGCGCTCAATTTCTGCTTCTTTTTGCTCGTAGGCGGTGCGCACTTGCTCATGCAAAAAGGCCTGCATCTCCGGTACGCTGAGATGAGCCAGATGCTCAGGGCGCAGATCCGACAGCAAATAGACAAATTCCTGTACTTTGGCCACCAAGCCCTCTAAATCCCATTCCTCTGGCGGCAGATCGGGATTGACATAGGCGGCAATGATGTCGTCCATGGTTTTTTCGGCGTACTCCAGCACCCGATCCTTGAGGTCTTCCCCTTCCAGCACCCGCCGCCGCTCAGCATAGATGGCACGCCGCTGGTTATTCATCACCTCGTCGTATTCAAAGACCTGCTTACGGATGTCATAGTAGTAGGTTTCCACCTTGCGCTGGGCATTTTCCAAGCTGCGGGTAAGGAGTCCCGACTCAATGGGCATATCCTCGTCAACGCGCAAGGCATTCATGATACTGGCGACGCGATCGCCCCCAAAGATGCGCAGTAGGTTATCCTCCAAGCTCAGGAAAAAGCGCGTGGATCCGGGGTCACCTTGGCGTCCTGCCCGTCCCCGCAACTGGTTGTCAATCCGCCGCGATTCATGGCGTTCTGTCCCAATCACGTGCAAACCACCGAGGGCGACCACTTCTTCATGTTCTTTCTTGGTGACCACCTCATATTCTTCGCGGATACGGTTAAAGGCATCCCGCAGGGCTTGAATCACAGGGTCTTGGGTCGGTGCTTTCTCCGAGGCGATCGCCAGCATATCCTCCGCCTGCAACTCCGGCAGACTGCGCTCACCATAGGTCTTAACTGCCACATCCACCGCATGGCGCAGCAGCTTTTCCGCCTCCTTACTAATTTCGCAGGGGAAGAGTCCCGGTGAAGCTTTCCAGTTTTTCTGCGCCGCCTGACTAAAGCCTTGGCCACCGCCACGATCCATTTTCAGCCCCAACAGCATCATCGGGTCGTCACTGGGGGGCATGACAATGCGAGGCATAAAGTATTCCCGCACCTTGAGGCGTGCCATGTAGTCGGCATTCCCCCCCAAGATAATGTCGGTGCCGCGGCCTGCCATGTTGGTTGAGATCGTCACTGCGCCCTTGCGGCCGGCTTGGGCAATGATCTCCGACTCTCGCTCCACATTTTCAGGTTTGGCATTCAGCAGGTTATGGGGAATTTCCAACTCCCGCAGCAGTTGCGACAGTAGCTCCGACTTTTCAACACTGGTGGTACCCACGAGCACTGGGCGACCCGTAGCGTGAACCTCGGCACATTCAGAGGCCACGGCCAGCCATTTACCCCGCTCCGTTTTATAGACCACATCGGGAAAGTCCCGCCGCTGGCTGGGGCGATTGGTGGGCACTACCGTCACTTCCAGCTTGTAAATTTTCTCAAATTCCGCCTCTTCCGTCTTGGCTGTCCCCGTCATCCCCGCCAACTTGGGATAGAGCAAAAAGAGATTTTGGTAGGTAATTGTGGCGAGGGTTTGGGACTCATTTTGAATCTCTAGGCCTTCCTTGGCTTCAATCGCCTGATGCAGGCCATCACTCCAGCGGCGACCCACCATGACTCGTCCCGTGAATTCATCGACAATCACCACTTCACCATTGCGGACGATGTAGTTCACATCCCGCTGGAAGAGTTCCTTGGCCTTGATGGCATTAAAGATATAGTGTGCCCAAGGGTCTTGGGGGTCATAGAGATCGCTCACCCCCAATAGTTTTTCAGCTTCGATAAACCCCTCATCGGTCATGAGGACATTACGAGCCTTTTCATCCACCTCGTAGTGCTCGTCCTTTTTCAGGAGGCGGGCAACTTCAGCCGCCTTGAGGTACTTCTCGGTGGGACGCTCCACTTGACCTGAAATAATCAGGGGCGTGCGGGCTTCGTCAATCAGTACCGAATCCACCTCGTCAATGATGCAGTAGTTGAAGGGACGCTGCACCACCTCAGCCATGGACGTAGCCATATTGTCCCGCAGGTAGTCAAAGCCAATTTCGCTGTTGGTGGCATAGGTGATATCGCAGGCATAGCTTTTCTGCCGCTCTTGGGGAGCCATGTGCTGCTGAATCAGCCCGACCGTCAGACCCAGAAAGCGATGCACCTGCCCCATCCATTCCGCATCCCGCCGTGCCAGATAGTCGTTGACTGTAACAATGTGCACCCCTTTCCCCGTCAGGGCATTCAGGTAGGCCGGCAGCGTGGCCACGAGGGTTTTCCCTTCCCCCGTTTTCATTTCGGCAATCTGGCCATCGTGGAGAATCATGCCACCGATGAGCTGGACATCAAAGTGGCGCATCCCCAGTACCCGTCGTGAGGCTTCGCGCACCACAGCAAAGGCCTCGGGCAGTAAATCATCGAGGGTCTCGCCATTGTCGAGTCGCTGCCGAAACTCAGCCGTTTTTGCCTGTAGCTCACTATCGCTGAGAGCCTGAACTTGTTCCTCCAGCAGGTTAATTTCGACCACAAGGGGCTGATACTTTTTAATCTTGCGCTGATTGGGATCGCCAAAGAGGGCTTTCAGCATGGGACGGGCACCATGGATACAAAGCTATACATTTTAATCGTATAGCAACTGCAAGTTCCTCGCTGCCTAGACGTATTGGCTGATGTCCTCTTGCCAGACATTGCTGAGGTCGGTGAGGGCACGAAACCGCAGCATCACGACTTCTTCATAAAAGGGATTGAGTTTACACAGAGGGGAATGGTGATGACTGGCCGACCCAAGAAGCAGAGGGTGCGGGCAAAGGGAGATTGGGCTGGAATAAGGCGGCAAATGCGGTGGGCGATCGCTGGCGTTGTGATCGGATAAGTCATTAGCCACTGACGGATTTTGGTCGTTAAATGAAGTAGACGTGCGTTGGGCAAGGCGTTGATTCATGGGGCTATCCTCACAATTGCGCATACCCTCACGGTAAAAGATAATTTAGGCAAATAGCAATACGCTTTTAATATAAAAAATATTTATCAATAATAAGCATTGCTAAACTTGCAGCCGCTTCAGGGATAGATCTCCATTCCTCAGCTCAGCAGAGTGCTAAACTGTTCAGCAACTCAAACTCTGATGAAGTTTTGTCTAGAAATTTTTCAATTGCTTGCATAAACTCATTGACTGCTTTATTCATTTTGGCCTTGCTTGAATTCGTTAAGGAAGAGACTCAATGCGTCCACTGGTTGCTAACTACTACCTGACCTACCGCTGTAACGCCCGCTGCCACTTTTGCGACATTTGGGCACTGGAACCGGGCAAAGAAGCTGATTTTAGCGCCATCCAAACCAATCTCCGCGATTTGAAACGTTTGGGGGTCAAATATGTGGACTTTACGGGGGGTGAACCGCTGCTGCGTGCCGATGCCCCAGCCATCTACCGTGAAGCCAAGCGTCTGGGTTTCATCACCAGCATGACGACCAACACGATTCTCTATCCCCGCCGTGCTAGGGAAATTCAGGGCTTGGTGGATTTCTTGAACTTCTCCCTCGATGGGCCTGATGCGGCCACCCATGATCAGTCGCGGGGCGTGAAAATTTTTGACACGTTGGTGGAGTCCGTCAAAATTGCCCTTGAGCTTGGTGAATATCCAGTGCTGAATCACACCGTCACTGCTCAAAATTATGAACGGATTGGTGAGGTGGCCGAATTTGCCCAAAGTCTAGGGGTACGGGTTTGGTTGAATCCCGCTTTTACCGCCCATGAACACTACAACGACAAGAAGAACCCCACCCCTGAAATTGCCGACCACATTGAACAAAATGCGAAGAAGTATAACAATGTTGGTTACAATAAGGCAGCATTAGCCCTCATCCGTGCGGGGGGAAACAATACCCAAAATCCCCGTTGCAAGGCGGTGGATGCGGTGATTGCCATTTCCCCCAATGATGAGTTGCTTCTACCCTGCTACCACTTTGCGCAGAAGGGAGTCCCCATCAACGGTCGCCTGTACGAGCTGTACAAGTCCTCCGAGGTGGTAGAGGAGTATCGCCGCTCCCAAGGCCGACTCTCCGTCTGCGAAGGCTGCACAGTGTGGTGTTATCTCATTCCCAGCTTCTTTAAGGGAGTGGATAAGTACTGGTTTCTCAATCAGGTGACCTATGCCGGAGAATTCCTGGCCCGAAAACAGTTTCTACAACGAAGCCGATCCCCTCGACGAACTCCTGTCGGAGTGGGTTGATGCCCCAGAGAGTCCTCCATTACAACCGCGTTCTGAGGGTCGCCGTCGCAAGGCTTTCCTAGCGCTTTCTCTGATTTGGGGGAGCACGATCGCCCTGCATCTGATTGTGGGTGGCATTTGGCTGATCTATGCCCTAACGCTGCTAATGAGCTTGCAAACACTGCGCTACTGGCGAGCCAAGCCACAAACGCTACCTGCGTTGGAGACGGCAGAAAGTGTGCAGCCGATGGTGTCTTTGGTGGTAGCGGCGAAAAATGAAGAGGCGGTGATTGGTCGCCTCGTCAAAAACCTTTGCCGCTTGGATTATCCCCACTACGAGGTGTGGATTATTGATGACAACAGTAGCGATCGCACCCCCGATATTTTGAGTGAACTACAAAAGCAATATCCTCACCTCAAAGTGCTGCGGCGGCTGCCGGGGGCGGGCGGGGGTAAGTCCGGTGCCCTCAATCAAGTCCTGCCCCTGACGCGGGGGGAGATTATTGGTGTCTTTGATGCCGATGCCACGGTACCCCAAGATTTATTGCAAGAGGTGGTCAACCGCTTTCAGGTGGCCAGCGTTGGCGCGGTGCAAGTGCGCAAAGCAATTAGTAATGCCGACATCAATTTGCTGACCCAAGGCCAAGCGGCAGAAATGATCCTCGATGCCTACTATCAACAGCAGCGGGTCGCCTGCGGGGGTATGGGGGAATTGCGGGGCAATGGCCAATTTGTGCGGCGGCAAGCTCTAGAGCGCTGTGGCGGCTGGAATGAAGAAACCATTACTGACGATCTGGATCTCAGTCTGAAGCTGCATCTCCATGGCTGGCAGATTGACGTGCTGATGAATCCAGCGGTACAGGAGGAGGGGGTGACCACACTCGTGGCGCTGTGGCACCAACGCAACCGCTGGGCTGAAGGGGGCTATCAAAGCTACTTGGACTACTGGCAACCGCTGCTGCGCAATCGCCTTGGCTGGCAAAAAAGTTGGGATGTGCTCTGCTGGTTTTTGATCAAATACGCCATTCCCACGGCCACAATTCCCGACCTGCTGATGGCTCTACTGCGTCACCGCAGCCCGATGCTAGTACCCCTGACGACACTGAGCTTTACGATTTCGATGGTGGGGATGTTGCGGGGCATTCCGCAGGCACAATCGGTGAGCATCTGGCAACTCTTTTGGCAAAGTTTGCGGGGAACCCTCTATATGCTCCATTGGTTACCAGTGGTGAGTACGACGACGCTGCGTATGGCCGTACGGGCGAAGCGTCTCAAGTGGGTAAAAACCCTGCACCACGGCGTCTAAACCTAAACATTGGCTAAAAAAAGATCAGTGTGGGGACAACCTTGAGCTAGGCTAGGGTCAGAGTTTTGACTGGTTTTGCCATGTCTCGCAATAGCAACCTGCTGCCTTTGCTGGTGTCTCTTGTCCTCACCTGTGGTCTATTGGGGGTGGGGGCGGTGCTCGTGATTCGGTTACTGGGCAATCAAAATCCCCTTGAACAGGTGACTGAAAACTTGGGGGTGCCCCAGAGTACGCCAGAGATGGCGGCTGCGAATTTCAGCGATGTCAGCAATGTTCCCAGTGGTACGTTTCAATACGGGGGCAGTACGACGTGGGCACCGATTCGCCGCGATGTCGATCCCCTGATTCAGTTAGCTTGGCCCAATTTTCGCCTGCGCTACACCAACCCCCCCACCGGCACGCCAGGCTCGGGCAGTGGCATTCGCATGGTTCTCAATAATCAACTTGCCTTTGCCCAGTCCTCGCGCTCCCTCAATCCACAGGAGCGGCAGCAGGCGCAGAGCCAAGGGATAAAATTGCTGGAACTACCGGTGGCGATCGATGGCATCGCGATCGCTGTCAATCCCAACCTCCAGATTCCTGGCCTCACGGTACAGCAAGTGGTTGATATTTATACCGGAAAACTCACGAACTGGAGCCAAGTGGGCGGTCCGAATCTAGCCATTACTCCCTTTTCACGGCGGCTGGAAGATGGCGGAACGGTAGAGTTTTTCGTCCAAGATGTCTTGGGGAACCAGCCATTCAGTCCCAAGGTGGTGATGGTGCGGGATACCACAGATGCCCTACGGCGGGTGGGGGCGACCCCCGGCGGCATTTACTATGCCTCGGCACCGGAAATTGTTGGTCAGTGTAGTGTGCGACCCTTGCCCTTGGGACGGCAGCCCAATCAGTATGTTCCCCCCTATCAGGAGCCCTATGTGGATCCGTCTCAATGTCCACAGCGACGGAATACGCTGAACTATCGCGCCTTTCAGGAGGGCAGTTACCCCCTCACCCGTCGTCTGTTTGTCATTACTAAGGATGACAATAGCCCGGATGCCCAAGCCGGTCGTGCCTATGCAGACCTGTTATTAACGGATCAGGGTCAAGCCGCAATTGAAAAAGCCGGCTATGTCCGCTTGCGCTAGGGGAGCCAGATGTTTGATAAACCATTGAATCGAACCTATGAGCGGATCATGGTGGCCATTGCCAGCGCCAATTTTCTGTTGGTGCTCTTTGATCTCACCTATATTCCCCTACGGGACTTCTGGCTTTTGGGAAAGGTCCGCATTCCCCTGATTCAGCGGGTGATTTATCTGCCCCAGCCCTTGCCGATGACTGCCCTTTATGACCCCATTAAGGGAATCGAACCCCACCGGACGACGGAGCGGTACATCAACACGGTCAACCAACTCCGGCAAACGATTACCACTGAAGGGGTGGATGCCGCGGCGACGCAAGCACTCCTAGCTCAGTTGCGCGAGCAGAGTAAAACTATGGTGGACACCGACCCCTTTGCCCTTGCCAATAAAACCGGCACCCTTGAGCGAATCAAGAACCTGATGCGGTTGCGGGTCTTTGGCGATCGCAATGCCTCCTCTAAACAGTCCTTTGAGCGCTTTTGGAGTCCGGAGTACATCAATGAACGGGACTGGCAGACCAGCCTTGCTTGGTTTGAGGCGCAGATCATTCCCCTGATGGCTACCAACTATTGGCGCCGCTACGGTGAGGATGGAAATTTTATTGACCGCTTTGATGCCATTGATCTTCCCTTCACTCTCCTGTTCTTTGTTGAATTTTTGGGGCGGACGTTTTGGCTGAGTCGCCAGTATCGCGCTTATCACTGGCGAGATGCCATGTTTTGGCGCTGGTATGATGTGCTCCTCTTTTTTCCCTTTTGGTGGTTGGCACCGACGTGGGCATGGCTGCGGATTATCCCAGTGACCATTCGCTTGGATCAAGCGGAGATTATCTGCCTTGATACCCTTGAGCGGCAGGCGTCGCAGGGGGTTGTGGCAGCGATCGCCACCGATATTTCGGAAGTGGTTGTCCTGCAAGTCCTCACCCAACTGCAAAAAGCAATCCGTCGCGGCCAATTGAGTCGCTGGCTACCGCGTGTCTCTGGCGGCCAAGGGAGCAAGACGCTCAATGACATTGATGAACTGGGGGAACTGGCAGCCTTAGTTGTGCAGGTAGTCATTTACCGCGTGATCCCCCAACTGCGACCAGAAGTGGAAGGCTTAGTGGCTTACAGTGTCGATCAAGTCCTGCGGCAAGCGCCCCCCTATCGGCGGCTATTGGAAATTCCATCCCTTGAGGCCTTACCGCGCCACTGGCACCAATCCCTTGCCAAGGAGATTAGCGATCGCCTCTTTCTGCTATTGGAGCAAGCGAGCAAACACCAAGGCAATCCACCCCGCGAAGGCGCATTACTGGTGAGTCAACTGGCGCAAAAATTTGGCCAAACCCTGACTGCCGAACTCCAAGAGGAACAGGTGGGCAAGGTGATTCAAGATCTGTTGGTGATGTGGCTAGAGGAAATCAAAATTAATTTTGTGCGGCAGACCCACCTTGAAGGCATTGAAACGGTTTTGGATGAAACCCGTGCCCTGCAGGAAAGCTTAGAACAGGGACGGCTCAAACCTTAGGCTATTCAAGAGGTTGGAGCAGCCAGAGAGCCGTGTAGGTGGTGTCATTGGGAGTCGGTTGAATGAGAAGAAAGTGCAGACCCTGAGTGGAGCGCAGGCGATCGCGAAACACTTCCCCTGCCCGAGCAATGTCAGTATCTTCAAACGTCAAAAAGACCCAGCGATCGCGCAAGCCGCTGTGCAACACCACCCCACAGGGTTGCCCCGGCACAAACTCCAAACGATAGGGCAGTTGCTCTTGGAACCACCGCGCTAGCTTCAGGGACTTGCGACCGCCATAGAGAATAATTCCCGGAATCAACGTATCGGGAGCCAGCCCCAAAGACTCTGGCAACATTGCCATCTCAAAGGCCAGAATCCGCAGCGGATATTGCATCAGTTGTGCCAAGTCGGGGGGAGTAATTGCTGCAAACTGCCAAGAATCTCCCCAAATATCATCGGGCAGGGGCAATGGCGGCGGCTGCTCAATGGCCAAGGGATCGTAGGCTTCACCGGTGTAGGTTTTCAGGCTTTGGTATTCCTGAGTGCGTTGGCACAGGTAGTGCTTTAGAGCCGGGGTGCGGCGGGTGGCTTCGAGGGGAAGGTTGAGTTCTTGGCAAGCCACTTCCACGAGGCCTAAACTCTGGGGACGAAAAACCTGCACTCGCTGCGGCAGGGGCTGCCCGCAACTTTTAAACTCTGTGGCCAGCCATGAACTGCTCACGAGGGGTTCTGGGCAAAAAGCCGTGTAGTAAAAATTTTCCTCAGGGTCACAAATCACAAGTTCCCACAGATCAAGACCACTGGGGGTACGCAACGGCCGACGGTAAAGGTCAACTTGCCAACAGGACATGGACGGAAATGAGCAGCAAAGGAAGTTAACAGCCTTTTCACAACCATTGAAAGCCGCTAAGCTTGCCGCTAATTCTGCTGATGCGTCCTCAAGCGAGAGAAAAAGGCTATCTGTTGCTATTGTGCCTTGTTTTGCCTCCTCTGCTAGGGTGTTTTAGGCCTGAATTTTTTCAATACCTAGGCCACAACTTTGCCACGAAACACTAAGTAATTGTAGAGATTGTAGGCCAGCATAATTGGAATTAAGAAAGCGACGAAAATCAGCATAAAGACTTGGGCGCTAGGAGAGGCGGCGGCTTCGTAAATGGTGACGCTGGGGGGAATGATGTTTGGAAAAATGACAAAGCCCAAGCCAATAAATGACAGGAGAAACAGTAAAAACGTCCACACTAAGGGCATGACTTCTTCCCGTTTTTGTAAACTACGCAGCAATAGAAAAATCAGCAAGATACCCAAAATGGGAATGGCGGCAAAAATGTAGAACAGCGGTGGCTGAAACAGTTGGGCACGCAGGTGCTCATGGAAAATGGGGGCGCTAATGGTAATCAACACAGCACCGATAAACGTTGTCCAAGCTGCAATCGTGGCCGTGCGGTAGTGGGTTTGCTGCAACTCACCCGTGGTTTTGTAAATCAGATAGGTTGACCCAATCAGCACATAGCCCTGAATCAGCGTCAGTGCCACTAACACCGAGTGCCACGTCAACCAATCCCACATGCCTCCAGCAAAGTGACCCGCAGCATCTACTTTGATGCCCTCAAAAACAGTGCCCACCGCAAAGCCCTGCCCCAAGGCAGCCAAAAAACTGCCAATGCCAAAGGCAAGGTTCCACACCCGTTTATTATTGGCATTCTCGCGAAACTCAAAGGACACTGCCCGCAAAATTAGCCCCACCACCATAATCACTGCGGGTAGGTAAAGGGCATTGAGGATGGTGGCATAGGCCAAGGGAAAAGCACCAAACAGCGACCCCCCCATCAGCACCAACCACGTCTCATTGGCATCCCAAACATTGCCAAGGCTGGTCATGAGGATATTGCGGCGCCGTTCGTTACTGCTGGTGAGAGAAAGAATGCCAATGCCCAGGTCAAACCCATCTAGGAGAATGTAGAGAAAGAGAAACAACCCTAGGATAAAGAACCATACCTGCGGCAAAAAGTGCTCCAAGGGTGCAAGGGGATTCGGTTCCATGGTGTACTCCCTTATTGTTGAGTTTCTAGGGGACGGCGATCCGGTTGGTGCTCCGCTAGTTTGATGCGGATTTCCAGTTCTTCTGCATTGTGCAGCCCCGGCACCGGCAAGGCAACATTGGGGCCTTTTTGGATGATGCGACTGCCGAAGAAGAGGGCAGCAAAGAAGAAAATGGTGTACAGGGCAACCAATCCACTAAGGGAAAAGAGCACCACTTGGGGCGGTAAATTGGAGGCCGCTTCTGCCGTCCGCAACTGGCCATAGACAATCCACGGTTGACGCCCGACACAGCGGACAATCCAACCGGCTTCGACGGCAAGGTATCCCAAGGGTCCTGCAAAGATCCAGCCCCACCAGAGCCACTGGTAATTGCGTAGGCGATCGCCCTCGAGGCCTGTGCGCCACCAGACAAAAACGGTGACGATCGCGAGAGCCGCGAGGTACAGACCAATGGCCACCATCAGGCGAAAAGAATAGTAAATCAGGCCAATCAAATGGGGGCGATCGCTAGCGTTCCACTCCTTCAAGCCCAAGATCGGTGTGTCTAACTGCGGTTTCAACTCCAGTAGGTAGCTCAGCAGGCCGGGAATTTTCACTTCCAAGGTATTTGCTTGGGCGGCCTCATTGGGTAAGGCAATCACACTCCAATCGGCAGGGGTGCCTGCGGGTATTGTTTCCCAGAGGGCTTCCATGGCGGCTAATTTGGCGGGTTGGTAATGATAGACCTGCTCAGCACTGAGGTGGCCAACAAACACCTGTAGCGGTGCAATCACCAAGGCCATCACCAACACCACCTTCAGGGATTTCGTGAAGAAATTGGGCAGGCGATTTTGCAGTAGATACCAAGCACTAATGCCGCCAATAACAAACAGCGAGGTTTCTAGGGTGGCAAAGAACATGTGGAAAAAACTCTTGACCATGAAGGGGTTGGCAATGGCTTGGAAGTAGTCTTGAACGCGGAACTTACCCTCGACAAAGACGCCCCCCGCTGGTGTCTGGAGCCATGAGTTGGCCGAGAGAATCCAGAAGGTGGAGAGGTTCGCACCAAAGGCGACACAGATGGTCGAAATCCAGTGCATCACTGGCGGTACCCGTTGCCAGCCAAAAATCATAATGCCCAAGAAGCTGGCTTCCAGCATGAAGGCCATGGTGCCCTCAAACCCCAAGACAGTGCCGAAGAAATCCCCCACTGCTTCCGAGAAGGGTGCCCAGTTGAGGCCAAATTGAAAGGCCATGGGCAACCCCGAAGCCACGCCAATACCAAAGTTGAGGATGTACAGCTTTGACCAAAAGCGAGCATGGTGATAGTAGGTCAGGTTCTTGGTTTTCAGCCATAGCCCCTCAATGACCACGAGGTAAATGCTCATGCCCGTCGTCAAGACCGGCCAGAGCATATGGAAAATGGCCGTGAGGGCAAATTGCCAACGGGAGAGAACAATGGTATCGAGACTAGCCAAGGTCATAACACCACCCTAGGGGTTGATCTGCCTTACTTTTAGCAACCCCCTTTGAGCGGTGACAAGGAGAATGGCGAACCGCTGCAAAAATTTCAGCTTTGCTTAAGACTCTGGTGAAGTGATGGGCACTGAGCAACTACACACGAGGTGGCGATCGCCATAGGCATTGTCAATGCGGGCAACCGCTGGCCAAAATTTGTACTCCCGCAGCCAAGGGGCGGGGTAGGCAGCCACTTGCCGTGAATAGGGGTAAGGCCATGGCTCTGTGGCCAGCATCAGGGCGGGATGGGGGGCATTTTTCAGGGGGTTTTGCTGGCGATCGCTGACGCCGGCCTCAATTTCAGCAATTTCGGCGCGAATGGCAATCATCGCCTCACAAAAGCGATCCAATTCCGCCTTGGTTTCACTTTCTGTCGGTTCAATCATCAGCGTGCCCGGCACCGGCCAAGAAATGGTGGGGGCATGGAAGCCATAGTCCATCAGCCGCTTGGCAATATCTTCTACCTCAATTCCCGCGGATTTTTTCAGCGGACGCAGATCGAGAATACACTCGTGGGCCACCAAACCGTGGGCACCTTTGTAGAGAACCGGGTAGTAGGGTTCAAGGCGTTTGGCAATGTAGTTAGCATTGAGGATGGCAATTGCGGTGGCGCGTGTCAACCCCACCCCCCCCATCAGGGTAATGTACATCCACGAAATCGGCAAAATACTGGCACTGCCCCAAGGGGCGGCAGTCACCGGGCCAATTTCCGATCCTTGGGGAATCAGCTGCGTGGTTGGCAAGAAGGGGGCTAAATGCGCCTTGACCCCGATGGGTCCCACCCCCGGCCCACCGCCGCCGTGGGGAATACAAAAGGTTTTGTGGAGGTTGAGATGGCAGACATCGGCACCAAAGTCCGCCGGACGGCACAGCCCCACTT
Source organism: Thermosynechococcus sp. QS41 (assembly GCF_031583515.1). Classification (NCBI taxonomy): domain Bacteria; kingdom Bacillati; phylum Cyanobacteriota; class Cyanophyceae; order Acaryochloridales; family Thermosynechococcaceae; genus Thermosynechococcus; species Thermosynechococcus sp. QS41. The sequence goes on along the minus strand of NZ_CP134181.1, from coordinate 193,752 downwards.
GGGCATTCATATTGGCACCATCCATATAGACTTGACCGCCGTAGCGATGGATGATCTCACAAATTTGGCGAATTCCCGTTTCAAAGACGCCGTGGGTCGAGGGATAGGTGATCATCAAGGCCGCTAGGCGATCGCCATAGGTTTCGGCCTTGGCCGCCAGATCTGCCACATCAATATTGCCTTGGGCATCGCAATTGACTGCCACCACCTGCATGCCAGCCATGACCGCACTGGCCGGGTTGGTGCCATGGGCAGAGGTGGGAATCAAACACACATTGCGCTGGCTTTCGCCGCAGCTGTGGTGGTACTGGCGAATTACTAGGAGTCCCGCATATTCCCCTTGGGAACCGGCATTGGGTTGTAGGGAAATGGCATCAAAGCCGGTAATTTCTGCCAGCATTGCCTCTAGCTCACGGAACAGCTGCTGATAGCCTTGGGCTTGCTCAGCCGGGGCAAAGGGATGCAGTTGATTGAATTCTGGCCAACTGATGGGCAGCATTTCCGCCGTGGCATTGAGCTTCATGGTGCAGGAGCCAAGGGGAATCATCGAGGTGGTGAGGGAGAGATCCTTGGCCTGAAGGCGGTGAATGTAGCGCAGCAGGGCGTGTTCGCTGTGGTAGTCCTGAAAGACGGGGTGCTGCAGGTAAGCAGATTGGCGTTTTAGGGTTGGCGGTAGGCGATCGCCCGCGGCAACTGCCGCAGGACTTGTGCCAAAGAGCGCCAGTAAATCCGCCACATCTTGCTCGGTGGTGGTCTCATCGAGGCTGATGCCGACACTGCCATCCTCAAAGTAACGCAGGTTGATTTGGGCTGCTGCTGCCCGCTCCTTGAGCACCTGTACTGGCAGGTTCCCCAAGCCAATGCGTAGGGTGTCAAAAAACTCAGAATGGTAGAGTGGATAGCCCGCTGCTGCTAAGCCTGCTGCTAGGGTCACTGCCCGTTGATGGATGCGCTCAGCGATTTGCCGCAGCCCCGCGGCTCCATGATAGACGGCGTACATACTGGCAACAACTGCGAGGAGAACTTGGGCAGTGCAGATGTTACTGGTGGCCTTTTCGCGGCGGATGTGCTGCTCACGGGTTTGCAGGGCAAGGCGCAATGCTTTTTGACCAAGAGCATCGTGGGAAACCCCCACTAGTCGGCCGGGTAATTGCCGCTTAAAGTCTTCCCGGGTGGCAAAGAAGGCGGCGTGAGGCCCCCCATAGCCCAAGGGCACACCAAAACGCTGGGAGCTGCCGACGGCAATATCTGCCCCCAATTCTCCCGGCGGTGTCAGCAATGTCAAGGCCAGCAAATCAGTGGCCACCGTCACCAAGAGTCCCTGTTCATGGGCAGCGGCAATCAGGGCTTCGGGCGATCGCACCGTACCATCGCTGGCGGGATATTGCAAGAGCAGGCCAAAGGCATTCTCCCAAGGCAATTCACTGGCGATCGGGTCAATGGGCACAATCTCAATGCCAAGGGGCAGGGCACGGGTGCGCAGCACTGCTAGGGTTTGGGGATGGCTATCCTGCGCCACCAAGAAGCGGTTGGCTCCCTTTTGACGGCAGGCATTCAAGCTCAGCGTCATGGCTTCAGCGGCAGCCGTCGCCTCATCAAGGAGAGAGGCATTGGCAATGGGCAAGCCCGTTAGATCGCTGACAAGGGTTTGAAAGTTGAGGAGGGCTTCGAGGCGTCCTTGGGCAATTTCCGCTTGGTAAGGGGTGTACTGGGTGTACCAGCCGGGGTTTTCCAGAATGTTGCGCTGAATCACCGCCGGCGTAATGCAGTTGTAATAGCCCATGCCGATGTAGCTGCGCCAAACTTGGTTTTGCTGGGCAAGGGTGCGTAATTTTTGCAGGGCTGCTGTTTCACTGAGACCTTCACCCAGAGCGAGAGGGCGTTGCAAGCGAATTTCCGGGGGAATGACGGCAGTGATCAGCTCCTTGAGGCTGCCATACCCCAACAGGCTCAACATTTTGGGTAGATCGGTGGGCGTAATGCCAATGTGCCGCGCGACAAATTCGGCATCGGTCTCTAAGTTGATCTCCAGTTGGGGCAGTGAACTTACCATCGCTATCGCACTCGTGTTGTAAATCGTTCATATATCTTAATTCTTTGGGCAGGGTTTGCGGGCATGGAGCACCTGCAAGCTGCGCCCGAGGTGGTAGGTCTGCCGCTCGACAGTGAAGCCCTGTAACCGTAGCTGCTCAGCTAAGTCCGTTTGCAGCAGTTGCCAAGCGGTTTCCGTTTCAAAGAGCCAGAAAAAGAGGGCCATCCCCGGCCAAAAGAGAGGCACTTGGGGACGATGAAAATCAATCAGGGCAAACCAGCCACCGGGCTTGAGAACCCGCCACACTTCCGCCACAATGGCACGCAGTTGTTCCGCAGTCATTTCGTGCAGCGCCATGCTGGTGTGTACCAGATCAAAGGTGGCATCGGCAAAGGGCATCTTCTCCGCAAAGGCTTCCACATAGGTGGCTTGGGGCACGCACTGCCGAGCACGGGCGATCGCCTTCGGGGAAGCATCTAGTCCCGTGACCTGATCAAAGGCTTGAGTTAAGGCTTGAGTGACAATGCCATGGGCACAGCAAAGGTCTAAAACCACGGCACTGCGGGGTAAGTCCAAATCTTGCCAAGCCAACCGATGCAGGCGATCGCTCCCCCCGACCGTTATTGCTGCGAGGGCACTAATGGTGTCGTAGAGCCACGGATATTGATAGCTCCAAGTGCGTAAAATGGTTGCCACAGCGCTGGATCAAGCCTTGAATTTTGCAGAATTGGAACCAGTTGAGTGTCAGTGTACCGCCTTTTGGGTAACGATTCCTTGAGAAAGGACTGTTATAGTCTTATGTGGTAGCGAGAATCCGTAGTTGTAACGGTGTCGGGAGTGAGCATGGGTCAACAATCCATCTGCCAACAAAGCAGTCTGCTGCTGGGGAGCCTTGTGGGGGTCTTGATCACCATGAGCGGGGGGGCGATCGCCCAACCCAACCCTACGGCCACCGATCTCCTGCCCTTCAATCCCAATCCCGATCCCCTCTATCTCCCGAGTCGTCCCGATCAAGTAAAAATTGATTTGGATCGCCCCATTACCCTCAACGAAGCGATTGAACTGGCGCGGCGGAATAATCGCCAACTGCAAATCCTTGAGGCACAACTGCAACAAAGTCGGGCGGTTCTGCGCCAAGCGGAGGCGGCTCTCTATCCCAGCATCTCCTTGCAATTGGGGATTAGTCGCACGGATTCAGCGGCGATTCGCCTGCAAAATGCCCAACTACCACCCCCCTTGCGGCTCAACACCACGAGCAATACTTGGACCAGCACGGTGCAACTGGGCTACAATATTTTCACCTCTGGCCAACGGGATGGCAGTATCAAAGCAGCACAGGAACAGGTGCGCAATGCCGAACTGGATCTGCAGCGAGAATTTGAACAACTGCGGCAGGATGTCACCAATGCCTACTACAACATTCAACAGGCGGAGGCGCTGGTGCGCATTGGCGAAGCAGCGGTACAAAACTCGCAAATTAGTCTACGGGATGCGATCGCCCGCGAACGGGCTGGCTTAGGCACGCAATTCGATGTCCTCACAGCACAGGTACAACTGGCCAATAACCAACAGCAACTCGTGCAAGCCCAAAGCCAACTGCAAACGGCTCAACGCCAACTGGCACAGCTGCTCAGTCTCAATGACAAAGCCAATGTGCGGGCGGCTGACCCCATTCGGGTAGTTGGGGAATGGAAACTCTCTCTTGAGGAGAGCATTGCCTTGGCGTTTCGGAATCGTGTGGAACTGGAACAGCAACTGACACAACGAAATGCAGCACTGCAGCAGCGCCGGGTGGCCTTGGGGAATCTAGGACCGCAGTTGGTGGCCGGCGGAAGTTTTAACACCCTTGATAGCCTCACAGATGGGAGGGCACCCCGTTGGGGATATACCGTTGGGGGTCAAATGAACCTGACCCTCTTTGATGGCGGGGTCTCCCGTGCCAGTGCCGCCCAGCAGGAAAGCGCTGCCGCGATCGCTGAAGCCCAGTATGCCGCCTTTCGCAACTTAATTCGCTTTCAAGTGGAGCAGGCCTACTACACGCTCAAATCCAGTCAGGAAAATATCCGCACCAATGAAGTGGCGGTGCGCCAAGCCACCGAGGGACTGCGCCTTGCCCGTCTGCGCTTCCAAGCAGGGATTGGCACCCAAGCGGAGGTGAGCAATGCAGAAACGGCTCTGATTCAAGCCCAGAGCAACCTGTTGAGTTCTACCATTGACTACAACCGAGCGATCGCTGCCCTGCAACGCTTTGTGAGTGGCTTACCCTTGACGGCAACGCCTTGATGTTTGGTTTTTTGAATCTGAATAAACCCGCTGGCTGCACTTCCCACGACTGCATTAACGAACTGCGAAAGCGGCTGCGGCTCAAGCGCATTGGTCATGGGGGCACATTAGATCCAATGGCCACAGGGGTGCTGCCGATCGCCCTTGGTGCAGCGACGCGACTCCTCCCCTATTTGAGCGATCGCAAGGCCTATATTGGCACGGTGCGCTTTGGCATCACCACAACCACGGATGACATTACGGGTGACATTTGCCAAGAACAATCTGCCAGTCACCTCACCCTTGAGGCCATTGAGGAACAGCTTCCCCAATTCATTGGCCAGATTGAGCAATATCCCCCCGCCTATAGTGCGATTCAAGTGGATGGCCAGCGGCTCTATGCCCGTGCCCGTGCGGGTGAAGTCGTGAGCGTGCCGCCGCGGATTGTTGAGGTGTACAGCATTGATGTCTTAGATTGGCAAGCAGGATACTACCCAGTATTGACCCTGCGCATTACCTGTGGCGGTGGCACCTATATTCGCGCCCTTGCCCGCGATTTGGGGACAGCACTGGGGGTAGGGGGAACGCTGGCAGCCCTGCAGCGGATTGAAAGTGGTGGCCTGAGGATTGAGGAGAGCCATTCCCTAGAAAGCATTTCGCCAGAGCATTTACCACTGCGCCCGCCCCAAGCGGTTCTCTCACATCTACCGTGGCTTGAACTCAATGAAGTACAACTCAACGACTGGTATCATGGCCGCGCCGTGATTGGTGAGGGGCTACCGCCGGCGGAGAGTTTCGTGGGCGTCACCTTTGCCGCTACCTGTGTGGGGATCGGAGTGAGTGGGGGCGATCGCCTGCATCCCAAGGTGGTTCTCAAGGCATAACGGTGTCTTCCGAAACATTTTTCTAGTGCTAGCTTAGGAAAAAGAAGCAATCAGCAGGTGAAGGAATGGGGGTTCGTTGGCTGCAACGTCTCATTTGTTGTTTGGTGGTCTTGGTGGGAGTCTGGGGCATTTTCCCCACTGACTCGGCGATCGCCCTAACGGAGGAACAAAAACTCTTTAATGAGGCATGGCGCATTGTCAACCAAGCCTACGTGGATCCCTCTTTTAATGGCCAAAACTGGTGGCTGGTGCGCGAAAAGGCGCTGAAACGTCCCCTACCCAATCGCGAGGCGACCTATGAGGCCATTCAAACCATGTTGGCGAGCCTAGAGGATCCCTTTACACGGCTACTGCGCCCCGCCCAATTTCGTAGCCTGCAAACCACCACGGCTGGGGAACTCACTGGTGTCGGCTTGCAAATTAGCACTGACCCTGAAACCGGTGTCCTCGAAGTCATTGCCCCGATTGATGGCTCCCCTGCTGCCCAAGTGGGGATTCAACCCCGCGATCGCATTCTTGCCATTGATGGCGTCTCCACCACCCAGCTCAGCCTTGATGAAGCCGCCGAAAGAATGCGGGGAGCCGCCGGTTCTGCTGTGCATTTGTTGTTACAACGGGGCAGTGAAGCTCCTCAAGAAATCACCCTGAAACGGGGACACATTGAGATTAATCCGGTTATGGCTGAGGTTCGCCAAGTGCAGGGACACACCATTGGCTATATTCGCCTTGGTCAATTTAGCGCTATGGCGGCCACAGAAATGCGCAAAGCCATTCAAATGCTAGAGCAGCAGGGAGCAGAGGAGTACATTCTTGATCTGCGCAATAATCCGGGGGGACTGTTGCAGGCGGGGGTGGAAATTGCTCAACTGTGGTTGGATTCGGGGGTCATTGTCTATACCGTCGATCGCCAAGGGATTGTGGATAGCCTCAATGCCAACGGCGGTGCCCTCACCCATGATCCGCTCGTCGTTCTCGTGAATGGCGGAACCGCCAGTGCCAGTGAGATTTTAGCCGCTGCCCTGCAAGATCATGGCCGTGCTCGACTGGTGGGCGATCGCACCTTTGGTAAAGGCTCGATTCAGTCCCTCTTTAACCTCAGTGATGGCTCTGGCCTTGCGGTTACCATTGCCCGCTACGAAACCCCTAATCACCACAACATCAACAAAGTGGGGATTGAGCCAGATCGGCGGGTTCTCGACGCTCCCGAGAGTCTCATGGCTATGGGTACAGCAGCAGATCCCCAATATCTGGCGGCCCTAGAGCTGCTCCACAGTCCGGTGCAAGTGGCCACTAACGCAGGGTGACAAACTCCTCCGCTGTCGAGGGATGAATGGCCATCGTGGCATCAAAGTCCTTCTTGGTGGCGCCCATTTTGAGGGCGATCGCGATCCCTTGAATAATCTCAGCCGCATGATCCCCCACCATGTGGGCACCGAGCACCCACTCCGTATTTTTCTCCACCACCAATTTGACGATCACCTTTTCATCTCGACCCGTGAGACTGTGGTACATCGGGCGAAAGGCCGCACGGTAGATTTTCACATTCTCTTCCCCCAATTTCGCCTTGGCCTGCGCCTCAGACAGCCCCACCGAAGCCGCCTCCGGCTGGGAAAACACCGCCGAGGGAATATTCTCATAGCTGAGGGTGCGCGGTAGATTACCAAATTGCGTATCAGCAAAGGCGCGTCCTTCGGCAATGGCTACGGGAGTGAGGTTGACGCGGTTAGTGCAGTCCCCCACAGCAAAAATGTGTTCTTGATTGGTGCGGTAGTATTCATCCACAGCAATGGCGACAATCCCTTGACTATTGGCCGTAAGATGCACCCCCGCCTGATCAAGACCTAGCCCCTGCAAGTTGGGCGCACGCCCCACGGCACACAGCACCGTATCAACTTTAGTTTCACAGGCTTGCCCCTGCTGTTCGTAGCGAATGCGGATATTGCCCTTCTTGGTGAGCTTCAAGCCCGTAATGTGGCACTGGGGACGGACATCAATGCCGTGGCGAATCATCCCCTCATAGACACCATCTTGAATGTCTTGATCAAAGCCGCGCAGGGGGCGATCGCCCCGCAGAAAGTGAATGACTTCCGTGCCGAGTCCCTGCATAATGCCGGCAAACTCAACACTGATGTAGCCGCCCCCAAGGATAGCCATGCGCTTTGGCTGCTTGGGCAACAAAAACATCTCCCGCGAGGTAATGCTGTGTTCAATGCCCGGCACATTGGGCTTAATCGCTTCGCCCCCGACAGCAATTAAGATTTTCGCCGCTGTCACTCGCCGTTGCACCTGTCCTTGGCGATCCACGAGTTCTAGGGTGTGGGGGTCAGCAAAGCGGGCAAAAAAGGGCAGCAGTTCGACCCCGGCTTTGGCAAGGTAGCTAATGTGCAGTTGGCTGAGGCGATTTACCTCTTGGTTCACTGCTTGAATCAGTCGCTCCCAGTTCAACTTGGCTGCAACGGGGCGCCAGCCATAGCCGACAGCGTCTTCAAAGAGGTGGCTAAACTTGGAGCCATAGACCATGAGCTTTTTAGGGACACACCCCCGAATCACACAGGTACCGCCGACTTTATCCCCTTCGGCAATGGCCACCCTAGCGCCGTAGGAAGCTGCCCGCTTTGAGGCCGCCAAGCCACCGGAGCCGGCACCAATCACAAATAGGTCATAGTCGTAGCTCATCCTTGCTCCCCAAAACCTAGCCTCAGTCTAGCGAAATCTGGATCGGGTTACATGAAGGCTTGGCGATGAATCGCTTGTAGGGCTTGGTATTCAGCAGTTTTGCCAAGACGGCGCAGCGATCGCAACCGCTGTTCAATGAGCATCCGCGCATCGGTGCGACTAATAGACTCAAACACCATCCCTGCCGGCCGTTGGCTGACAATGAAGAACAGCCGCTGTGCATACAACGTGGTAAAAAGTTGCCGATGCTCATCAATAGGGCACACCCCATAAAGCAAGCCAAAGGTGGGGTGATTGAGATACTGCTCAGCGGTCATCGAGGGTTTCATTCGTAGAGAGAACCTACCTCGCAAAAGGATCGTGACAGGTCAACACGGCAAGGGTGGCTTGTGAGGGGCAAAAACAGGAGAAAACCGCAGGGGGCGGCTAAAATAAGTAAAACATTTGACTAAAAACTTTTCAGATTATACTCAACCCTTTCCTCCTCTATGACGCGCTCCCTTCCCCCCTTTTGGCCCAGTGTGTTTCACCGCTGCGGTGTGATCTTTTTTGGCACGCTAACCTTTTTTTTCACATTGGGGGTGGTGGGCTTCAGTGCCACGATCTTCTTTGCCCTCCTCGGGGTCTTGTTGGCGCCCGCCAGTGAAACCAGTCCCTACGAGCACGTCAGCGGCAAGGAGGGCAGTCGCGATCGCATTCTCAGAATTGACATTACTGGGCCAATTCTCGGCAGCCCGCAAAACGAAGAAGATAGCTTCTTTGCGCCCCTTGTCGGTGTCACCTACGGCTATGAAGTGCAGCGGCAGTTGGCAGAGGCGGCTAAGGACGAAACGATTAAGGCTGTCTTTGTCAATATCAGCACTCCCGGCGGCACGATCTTTGGCTCGCAGGCGATCGCCGAAGGCATTAGGAGCTACCGCGCAGCCACCCAAAAACCAGTCTATGCCTTTATTGAGGGCATTTCTGCCTCCGGTGGCGTTTGGGCTATGGTGACAGCGGATCGGATCTACGCTGATCACGGCAGCATGATTGGCAGTATTGGCATTCTCGGCCCTAGTGTTTTCTACTACGATCGCCCCACCAGTCTCGATAATGGCCTATTGATGGGAGGCGTTACTGCCAACCGTATTGAAGAACGGACACTGAGCGCCGGTCGTAGCAAAGATATTGGCAATCCCTTCCGTCGCCTCACTCCCCAAGAAATTGAAGTCTTCCAAGCCGGCCTTGAACAGGAGTACAGCAAGTTTATTAATCATGTGGCGCAGGCACGGGGCATTGATCCCAACGTTATTCGCAACGACATGGGAGCGATGATTTTCAGTAACGAGCAGGCGCAGCGCTATCGCCTCATTGATGGCACCCGCAGCCGTCCAGACACCCTCAGTGCCCTTGCTAGTGCTGCCAAGCTCAAGGAAGGAGAATATGCCCTTGTCCGTTTTCGGCGCGATCGCTCCCCTTTGATCAATCAACTCTTTGGTGTCCAGTCACCTCCCCCAGCACCAGAAACCCAGCAAATGTGGAAACAAGAGCAACTGTGTGCCCTCAGCCAATTGCGCGCCCTTGCCTACTATGGTTCCCTCTCTTGCCACCGTCAGTAATGCGTTTCGATATTATTACCCTCTTTCCAGACTTCTTTGCCTCCCCCCTCGGCAGTGGCTTAATGGCCAAAGCCTTGGCACGGGGGATTGCCGAGGTCGTCCTGACGAATCCGCGTGACTTTAGTACTGATAAGCACCAGCGGGTGGATGATGAACCCTACGGGGGGGGTGTGGGCATGGTGATGAAGCCTGAACCCCTCTTTGCGGCGGTGGAATCGCTGCCCTCCTTGCCCCGCCGTGAAGTAATCTATGTCACCCCCCAAGGGCAACCCCTGACCCAACAGCACCTCTGGCATTGGTCGCAGGAGCGAGATCAACTAGTGATTCTCTGTGGTCACTATGAGGGCGTAGATGAGCGGGTCGTCGAGCATTTGGTGACCCAAGAGATCTCCATTGGCGACTTTGTTCTCACTTGTGGGGAAATTCCAGCTCTGGTGATTCTCAATGGTGTGCTGCGACTGTTGCCCGGCACGGTGGGCAAAGCGGCTTCCCTGCATCAAGACAGTTTTGAGGACGGTCTATTGGACTATCCCCACTACACTCGACCCGCAGAGTTTCGGGGGTGGACGGTACCGCCGGTCTTACTTTCTGGTCACCATGGGGAAATTGCTGCTTGGCGGCGGGCACAGCAAATTGAACGCACTCGTCAACGCCGCCCAGATCTGTATGCGCGCTGGCTGGCTCAGCGGGAAGCCACACTCAAAACCAGGGAAGGAGAATAGGAAATTACTTTATACTTCTTAAGAAAATTAGTTATAAATCAGTTATATGTCAAAAAAAAAAAAAAAATAATAGCAAGTATCATCGTAATTATTACGAATATGTAATCAGAAAGCTGCTGCGCTTAGCTGGAGCCCCAGTAACTTCCTACGATTAATCCTATGGATAGTTTGTTCCCCGCTTTCCTAAGGCCTGCCACCCCCAATGCCAGTGGCGGTGCAGATTTAGTGATCGACCGATCAGATGGAATGGGGAAAAGTGATGGGGGGCACTACCTAACAGCAATCCTAGGGGCGTTACCGATTGCTGTGGCTCTTGCTGATCCTGCGGGGGAAATTAGCTACATTAACCCCTTTGGCCAGAGACTCTTGGCGGTGACGGATCCCCAAGCGGCGGCAGCCGACATTTGGGCAAATCTGCAGGTTTACTACTGCGGTAGCGATCGCCCCTATCCCAAGGAAGAGTTGCCCAATAGGCAAGTCCACCAGCGTTTAGAACCCTGTTCTGTGGACGTAGATCTGCTGTTGAGCGATCGGCGATTAACCCTAGCAATCCACGCCCGCCCCATTGTTGATCCCAGCGGCAATCTGCAGTGCATTGTGCTCACGTTTCAGGACATTACTGGGCACCAACCTCAGAAAATACAGCCCCAAGGGCTTGCCTGTTCTCGTCAGCAGCAGCCTGATTCTAGGCAGTGTGACTCCGGCATCTTCCAAGACCAAGGTGATTTTCTTCTATCCCTGCACCCAGATACCACCATCCTATTTGCCAATGAGGCCTTTTGCCGCTTCTTTAACTGTTCTGCTGCTGAAGTCATTGGTCGCCCCTTAGGGGAGTTGGTCTGCTGTGAAGATGCCGTTTGTTTCCAAGCGCAGGTGATGCAGCTTACACCCGCTGCGCCCCTATTTACCTGCGAAAGTTGCCTACCTCATCCCCAAAAAGGGAGTCGCTGGATCCAGTGGCTGAATTCAGGGGTTTTTACGGCTGATGGTTCCCTCAGTGGGATTCAATCCGTTGGCCGAGATGTGACCACGCTCAAAAATCAACTACTGCGCGAGCAGGCTCTCAATCGTGTCATCCAAGCCATCCGCAATTCCCTTGACCTTGAAACCATCTTTGACACCGCTGTGCGGGAAATTGTGGAAATAGGGCTGGGATGGGATGCCTGTGTGGTTCGCTACCTTCCGGAAAGGCAGGTGTGGCAGCCGGTTGCTGAATATCACAGCGATGCCAATGCGCCGCGGTTTCTTGGCTTTGAAATCCCAGATCAGGACAATCCCTTGGCCACACGGCTGAAGGCAGGAGAAGTGGTTGCCATCGCCGACACCTGCCAACTGACCGATGCAGTGAATCGAGCCTTTGCGGAACAATTGCCGGGGGCATGGTTACTGGTGCCTTTGATTGTTAAAGAGCGCCCTTGGGGCAGCCTGAGTTTGTTTGTGCCGCACCAAACCCATGCGTGGTCAGAAGTGGAAATCAATTTTATGCGTACCATTGCCACCCAACTGGAGGTGGCGGTTTACCAGGCCAATCTATACGCCCAAGCCCGCAAAGAACTGGCTAAACGTTCCCGTCTTGCCGCGGCATTGCGCAAGAGTGAAGAACGGTTTCGTTTGACAGCTCTTCACCTACCTGGTGCCCTGTTTCGCTATGAACAGTACCCCGATGGTCGCAATCGGGTATTTTATCTGAATCCAATGTGCGAACGTCTTTGGGGCATCCCGGCGGCGGTGGCTGCTGAGGATGGTGAAAGTTTGTGGCAGCTGGTACATCCAGAGGATCGGGAAGCCACATGGCAATCGGTTCTCTGTTCTGCGGCAAATTTGACGCCATGGCTTTGGCAATGGCGCATTATTCATCCCACCAGCGGCGAAGTGCGCTGGCTAGAGGGTGCCGGACAGCCCACACTGGCGGCTAATGGGGTCGTGGTCTGGTACACCGTGATGTTGGATGTCACTGAGCGCCATTTGGCCGAAGAGCGCCTCAAGGAGCAGCAGGCCCAGCTAGAGGTGGCTATCCGTGCTTCCAAGATTGGCTTTTATTTTCATGACCTCTCTACGGGAACCATGCTTGTTTCGCCAACCCACAGAGCCCAGCTGGGCGACCTGCCTAGGACTGAAGCGTTCAGTTGCGCAGATTGGCAGGAGCAACTCCATCCCGAGGATCGCGATCGCGCCCTTGCGGCCTACGAGCAATTTCTGCGCGGTGAAGCGGACTATGACATTGATTTTCGCCTGCGCCACCACGATGGAACCTACCGCTGGTTCCACAGCAATGCCGTGTTAATTCGGGATGCCCAAGATCGCCCCTCTAAGGTGGTGGGTACCCATATTGATATTACAGACCGCAAAGCTGCTGAACTGGCGCTGCGCGAAAGCGAAGAACGCTATCGACTGCTGGCGGAAAACATGACCGATATTGTGTGCCTTTTAGATCGGGAAGGCCGGTGTTTGTATGTTAGTCCCTCCTATGAAACCCTATTGGGTTGGTCTTCTGGGAGGCTCATTGGTCAGCATTTTACGCAGTTGTGCCATCCCGATGAGCGATCGCGGGTCAAGCAGGAACTGCAACAGATGATTCAGCAGCAGCGGTTTTGGCCCATCACCCATCGAGCCTGTACAGCGAATCGGGAGTTGCTCTGGCTAGAAACCCTCTTCAAGCCCCGCTACGACAGTCAGGGACAATTGCAACAGTTGCAGACCAGTTCCCGCGATGTCACCAGTCGGGTACAGGTGCAATTGCAGCTAGAGCATGAGGCCTATCACGATCCCCTGACAGGGTTGCCCAACCGCCTCTACTTCATGGAGCAGTTGGCAGCCACAATTGCCGCAGCTCAAAGGAATCCTGAGCTTCACTATGCCGTGCTGTTTTTGGATGTGGATCGCTTTAAGGTGATCAATGACAGCCTCGGCCATGCAGTGGGCGATCGCCTGCTCATTGCCTTTGCCACTTTGCTGCGGCGTCTCATCGAAAATAGGCATATTGTGGCTCGCCTCGGCGGAGATTAGTTTGTGATTTTGGCAACCGCTTTACCCAACTTGGAGAGTGCCATTGCTCTTTGCGAGCAAATTACCCGTTGCCTCCAAGAACCCTTGGTCGTAGAGGAGCGGCAAATTTTCCTCAGCAGTAGTATTGGTGTCGTCTTTGCCCAAAATGAGTATAAAACGGCTTTTGCTGTCCTTAGGGATGCCGATATTGCCCTGTATCAAGCGAAAGCCCACTCCACAAGACGCTACGCCATCTTTAACGCCCAGATGTACGAACAGGTGCTAGAGCGCCTCCACCTTGAACACGATCTGCGCCATGCCCTCAGCCATGGAGAACTGCAGCTGTTTTATCAGCCCTTTTTTAATTTGGCAGATCAACAACTGGTGGGCATGGAGAGCCTAGTGCGTTGGCAACATCCTGAACGCGGACTGATTCTGCCGGGTGCTTTCATCTCAATTGCTGAGGATACAGGGCTGATTGTTGACCTTGACAAGTGGGTTTTGGAGCAGGCTTGTCGACAGTTTTGGTTGTGGCAACAGCAGTTCCAAGGGGCAGCCAACTTGATCCTGAGTGTGAATGTCTCGGCCAAGACACTGAAGCACCCCAGTTTCCTCCACCACCTTAGCCGCATTCAGCAACAGTATCCCTTGGGCAGAGGACAGTTGGTTCTAGAACTCACCGAAAGCATCGCCCTTGAATTGGGCAGTGAAATGCTGAGTCTCCTAGAGTCACTGCGGGAGCGCCACATTGAAATTAGTATTGACGATTTTGGAACGGGCTATTCCTGCCTGAGTTATCTCCACAGCCTACCGATTCACCACCTCAAGGTGGATCGCGCCTTTGTCCAGCAATTGGAAGACAACCAGCGCAACCTCAAAATTACCAAGATGATTTTAGTCCTTGCTCAGGAGTTGGGCTACCGCGTTATTGCCGAAGGGATTGAAACCCACGAGCAACTGCACATCCTGCAGCGACTGGGGTGTGATTATGGTCAAGGGTATCTCTTTGCCCGACCCATGCCTGCTGAAGCACTCGCATCCCTCTTGAAAGCCCACTAAAATATTGGCATGGCTGTTTTCCGTGGGACGTGGCTGGCAACGCCGACGCCGCGCTTTTTTGTATGGGCAGAAGAATGGCGATCGCTCACTCAGGCAATCACGCCTTGGGTTCCGACTGCTGTGCCTGTTTATCCCTATGCCACCCAACTGAAGACACCTCCGCTGGTCAAGGCCAGTCCGAGTGTTGCCTATGCTGCTTTGCCCGCACAGATTCAGGAGCATCACCTATTACCGCCTCCCCTAGCGGAAGTCAACGGCGAACCGCTGTTTCTCTGGCAGGTGCCGGGTTGGGCGATTCCTGCCTCAGGGGTTTTAGAGCAACTACATCAACTGGGTCTTCAGGGTCGCGAAAGCGCTGCTATTGGCGATGATCTGCGCTATTGGCTGCACGTTAGTCGCTGGTTACTGGATTTAATTGTGCGCGGCCAATACTTGCCTACGGCTGAAGGGTGGCGGATTCTGCTCACCCATGGGGGCGATCGCGATCGCTTTCGCCAATTTAGCCAACGGATGCCGGATTTATGTCGCTGTTATCAAACTGATGCCACGGCGCTGCGGTTTCCGCCCCATGCCACCGATCTATTGGCAGATTTTCTGCACCACACCTTGCAGGGCTATCTCCACACTGCCCTTGCCGCCCTAGAGTTACCCAAAGTGGGCTTGGCTAAGGAGCATAGTCACTGGCTGACTTTCCTCAAAACAGGGCAAGCAACGGAACTGCCGCCTTCTTTTGTGGAACGGCTCCAACGTTGGCAAGAACCCTACCGCGAGCAGTTGGATCTGCGCCCCCAATGGCGCTTGGCACTGCAACTGGTGCCCCCAGATACTGCCGAGGGTGATTGGCGCTTGGCCTTTGGCCTACAAACGGAGGGCGAAACGGAAACGATGCTGGCGGCAGCCGAGATTTGGCAATGTACGCAAGAGTCCCTCCTCTATCACGGACAAGTGCTCTGGCAGCCCCAGGAAACCCTGCTGCGGGGACTGGGTTTGGCCTCACGCATTTATCGTCCCCTCGATCGCAGTCTCCAAGAACCCTCCCCTGTGGATCTGACGCTGCAAACCACGGAAGTTTATGCCTTCTTGCAAAGTGCCATTCCGCTCCTTGAGCAGCAGGGGGTTGCAATTATTGTGCCGCCGAGTTTGCGCCGCAATAGCGCCCAGCATCGCTTGGGTCTGAGGATGATTGCTTCATTGCCGCCCACCGCCACCAGCGGCTTGAGTATTGAGAGCTTGATGCAGTTTCAGTGGCAATTACAGTTGGGGCAGCATCCCCTCTCGGAAGCAGATTTTGATCAACTGCGCCGCCAAGAGAGTCCCCTTGTTTATCTCAATGGTGAGTGGGTGCTGCTGCGTCCCCAAGAGATCAAGGCCGCTCAAGAGTTTCTCCAGTCTCCCCAAAAGACCCAGCTCTCCCTTGCCGATACGCTGCGCATTGCCACCGGGGATACGGTAACGGTGGCCAAGTTACCCATTCTTGGTTTAGACGCCAATGATGCCCTTCAGGCACTACTCGATGGCCTCACGGGTAAACAAACCCTTGATCCAGTGCCGACACCGCAGGAATTTTGTGGTGAACTGCGTCCCTACCAAGCGCGAGGGGTGGCGTGGTTGAGTTTCTTGGAACGCTGGCGGTTGGGGGCTTGCTTGGCCGATGATATGGGCTTAGGGAAAACGATTCAACTGTTGGCCTTTTTGCTCCACCTTAAGGAAGCAGGACGTGCCTACCGACCGACACTGTTGATCTGTCCCACCTCGGTACTGGGCAACTGGCTACGGGAGTGCCAAAAATTTGCACCGACATTGCGTGCCTATGTCCACCACGGCAGCGATCGCCCCAAGGGCAAGGCGTTTTTGAAAAACGTCGAAACTCACGATCTGATTCTCACCAGTTATGCCCTCCTGCAGCGCGATCGCGCCACCTTGCAACAGGTGTCATGGCAGCATCTGGTCCTCGATGAAGCCCAAAACATCAAAAATGCCAACACCCAGCAGTCCCAAGCGGCACGGGAACTCTCCGCCCAGTTTCGCATTGCCCTGACGGGAACCCCCCTAGAAAATCGTCTCCTTGAACTCTGGTCGATTATGGACTTTCTGCATCCGGGGTACTTGGGCAATCGCACCTACTTTCAGCACCGCTATGTGCGACCCATTGAACGCTATGGTGACACTACCTCCCTCAACGCCCTGCGCACCTATGTTCAGCCCTTCATTCTACGGCGCCTGAAAACTGACCGCAGCATTATCCAAGATCTGCCCGAAAAACAGGAGATGCTGGTCTATTGCGGTCTCACCCTAGAGCAGATGCAGCTTTACAGTGCGGTGGTGGAAGACTCCCTTGCTGCCATTGAAAATAGTGAAGGTATCCAGCGGCGGGGGAATATCTTAGCCACCCTCACCAAACTCAAGCAAATCTGTAACCACCCGGCGCAGTATCTCAAGCAGGAAGACTATGCCCCCGATCGCTCAGGCAAGTTGCAACGCCTGATAGAAATGCTCCAAGAGCTTCAGGAAGTGGGCGATCGCGCCCTTGTCTTTACCCAATTTGCCGAATTTGGCACCCACCTGAAAACCTATCTCGAAAAGGCGCTACAGCAGGAGATCTTTTTCCTGTCGGGACGCACCCCCAAAGCCCAGCGAGAACTCATGGTGGAACGCTTTCAGCACGATCCTGAGGCACCCACGGTCTTTATTCTTTCCCTAAAAGCGGGGGGCGTGGGCTTAAATCTCACCCGTGCCAATCATGTCTTTCACTACGATCGCTGGTGGAACCCTGCCGTTGAAAATCAGGCCAGCGATCGCGCCTTCCGCATTGGCC
Source organism: Thermosynechococcus sp. QS41 (assembly GCF_031583515.1). Taxonomy (NCBI): domain Bacteria; kingdom Bacillati; phylum Cyanobacteriota; class Cyanophyceae; order Acaryochloridales; family Thermosynechococcaceae; genus Thermosynechococcus; species Thermosynechococcus sp. QS41. The sequence continues at coordinate 176,719 of NZ_CP134181.1, read as the reverse complement.
AAGCCCGCACTGTCCAAATCCACAAATTTGTCTGCACGGGTACCCTTGAAGAAAAGATCCACGAGCAAATTGAGCAGAAACAAGCGCTTGCGGACATGATTGTGGGCAGTGGCGAACAGTGGTTAACCGAACTCAACCTCGATCAACTGCGGCAACTGCTCACCCTGGACAAAGAGCGGGTGATCACACTCTAGGCCATTGCCCACTGGGATGCCTGCTCACCGCGTAGGAGGCGAATTTGGGCGATCGCGAAAATGGTGGGAATAATGCGCGCATAGTTGGTGGAAATGGCACGCCAACCCAAGTCGGCAATAAACCACACCCACAAAGCTGTACTGGCAAAGGCTAAGACGCTGCGACCGAGGGCAAATTTAGCGGCTCCCACGGCAGCGCCCCGAGACACCAAGGGAGTGATGGAGAGCTTGTACCCAGCAAAGTGAATGGCAAATTGACGAGCCACCTGCTGCACCACCATGGAGCGGACAACAGAACTGATGGCGATCGCCGCGCCTCCCTCTAGGATCAGGCGTACAGTTTCCATAGAAATCGGGTGGCCGTTGCGCAGTTCGGGCAAGCTATCTTGGATTTGGGCAGCCAAGACCTTGCGATCCTCATCCCCCAGCTTTTTCCACATCCGCTGCAACACATTCAAGAAGATTTCCATTTCCAGTTCGGGGACTGTCCAACTGGGGGAAAACTTAATTTTCAGATAGCGACAGACCCGCATCAACGTTTGCCGATAGCTGATTTGCTGTGCTTTGCCCTTGAGTACTGTCAGACCATCTGCCGCCAAAAAGCGAAACCGCTCCTCAATATCATCGAGCCATGCTTGGCGATCCTGAGCTTGGACGGCAATGGGATCCGGCGTTGTGAGATAGTCCAAGGGATTGAGCCGACGACGAAACAGAATTTCTGTTAGGTCTTGCAACTCCTCCTCCGTCGCCAATTCCAGCGCAGCCCGTAGCTCGTTCATGGGGTTCTCGCTCCAGCAGCAGCACAATAGAACATGATGATTCTTCACCCCTGATTATAGGGATTCAGGCTGAAATTGTGGTACAGCCCTTTTCACAAGAATGGGAGATGCGCCACTATCCCAGAAAAGCACGGTTCGGACAGTACAATACAAAAGAGTAGCAGGCTGGCAAAATAAAAAGCTATGGATTTATTAACCCTAGAAGGTTGGCTCGATAACACGGCCTTTGCGGTGCTTTTGATCACGATGTTGCTCTACTGGTGTGGGGCAGCGTTTCCCCAATGGCCTGTTCTCACGGCTGCGGGTCGCACGGGGATGGCGATCGCCAATCTCTGTATTACGGGCCTGCTGGCGGCGCGTTGGATTGAGGGGGGCTACTTTCCCATCAGCAATCTCTATGAATCCCTCTTTTTCCTGTGCTGGGGTTTGACAGCCATGCACTTTGTCGCCGAGTCCATCAGTGGCCAGCGCCTTGTGGGGGTTGTTACTGCACCCGTTGCCATGGGAATTACGGCTTTTGCGGCTCTCTCGCTCCCCCCGGAAATGCAGCAGTCAGCGCCTCTGGTGCCTGCCCTGAAGTCCAACTGGTTAATGATGCACGTCAGTGTGATGATGCTCAGCTATGCCACCTTGATGGTGGGGTCACTGCTGGCGATCGCCTTCCTAGTGGTCACATGGGGCAAACCCGTCAGCCTTAAGGGCAGCTCTGTGGGCACAGGCAGCTTCCGCAGTCGCGCGCCAGAACCTTCCTTAGAACCCTCGACTGGGGGCGGTGGCACCACGGTACTGACCCAACCCACCCTGCAATTGAGTTTGCAACGCCTCACCTTGGCTGAGACCCTCGATAACTTGAGCTACCGCATGATTGGTCTTGGCTTCCCACTGCTAACCATCGGCATTATCTCTGGTGCGGTCTGGGCAAATGAGGCTTGGGGGGCGCCTTGGAGTTGGGATCCCAAAGAAACTTGGGCACTGATTGTCTGGCTGGTGTATGCTGCTTATCTCCATGCCCGCATGACCCGTGATTGGCAGGGGCGCAAGCCGGCGATTCTCGCCACCGTTGGCTTTGGGGTGGTCTGGGTGTGCTACTTGGGGGTGAACCTGCTGGGGAAAGGTCTACACTCCTACGGTTGGTTTTTCTAGCGGTTTTTTGCCCGTGTGGGGCATCTACCACGCCCGCCTGCATACCACCTTAAAAACCCAACAATGGCTCCCTGGGGGGGCACGAATTCTGATTGCTCTATCGGGGGGGCAAGATTCCGTTTGTTTAACGCGCCTGCTATTGGATCTACAGCCCTACTGGCGGTGGTTTTTGGCGGCTGTCCACTGTGATCACCGCTGGCGGGCAGATAGCGCTGCCAATGCAAATTTTGTCCAAGCGCTAGCGCAGCAATGGCATCTACCCTGTGAGGTGGTGAGTGCGCCGCCGCTGCCGAAAACTGAGGCCGCAGCCCGTTCATGGCGTTACCAAGTCTTTGAGACCGTGGCCAAGGCGTTGGATTGCACCCATGTGGTGACCGCCCACACCCAGAGCGATCGCGCCGAAAGTCTCCTACTACATCTACTGCGCGGCACCAGCCCCGATGGCCTAGCCACCCTCTTACCTAGCCGTGCTTTGGGTGCGATTCAGTTAGTACGTCCACTCCTAGGGATGACGCGAGCGGAAACGGCTGCCTTTTGCCAAACCTACGGGTTACCCGTCTGGCAGGATGCAACGAACCACCATCTCAACTATCGCCGCAATCGGCTGCGTTTGGAGTTAATTCCCTATCTGCAAGCGCACTTTAATCCGAATGTGGAAGAGGTGCTTGCCCAAACCGCTGAACTGCTGGCTAGCGATCGCGCCTATTTCGAGGCTGAGGTGGAGCGTCTTGCCCCCACCGTGATCCGCGAGCATCCCCCTGCCTTGGAGCGGCTGCGCCTACGGGAATTGCCCCTTGCGCTGCAACGCCGCTTGATCCAGCGATTTTTGCGTCAGCACCTGAAACGGGGCATTGATTTCAGCCTGATTGAAGCGGTGCGTCCTCTGATCACGGCAGGTAATGGCAGCCAAACCTCAACGCTGCCGGGGGGGTACCACCTGCGGGTCTGTGGTCAGTGGCTTGAACTGATCAGGCCAACGGCACCACCGCCTGAATCTGTTCCTGCGGATCAAGGGGAGCGATCGCCACCCCTACCGCCTCTTTATTGAGGATGGGGATCTCTTCGCCGTTGGTGATCCAGGCTCGCTCTTGGTTCGTCACCAGTGCCAGGGGGCTACCGCCGCGGCCAATGCCCGCCAAGCGATCCGCTTTTTGCCGCAGAGGCATCGCCAACTGGCCTAAATGACCAAGGGGCACAACTTCCATTAGGGGCAGCGGCACTTGTTTACCAAGGCCTGAAGTGGTAACGAGGATCACATTCTCCAGTTCCGACAGGGCGATCGCCCCCACCAAGGTTTCTTGCCCACTGAGGTGCACCGCCGCTTGACCTGGATTCAGCCGCCCCAAAGCGGGAATGTCGGGGATGAAAAAGTGAAAGACCCGCCCCCGCGAGGTGGCCAACACTAAGTGATCCGTATCCGCAGGCAGTACCCAACCGAGGGCATCCCCCGCCTTGAGTTTCATCAGTTGCAGACCCCGCCCGCTCAGGTCTTGCAGATCTGAGATTGGAATGACCTTAGTGCGGCCTTGGCGCGTCAGCAAAATCAGCTTCTCTGCTGGGGGTTGACTGGGCACGACTGTCAGGAGGGTTTCCCCTTGCGCCGACTCCGGCAAGAGGGTCAGCAGCGGTTGCCCGCGATCGCTCTCACGGCGGCTGGTAACGGGTAATCGCTCTACGGGCAATGGATACACCTTGCCACTTTCCGTAAACACCCACAGGCGATCGCTAGCCTGTACCGAGAAGGCCAAGGGCAATGGCTCTGACCACGGTAGCCACGTTTGCCACTGGAGACTCCCCCGACTGCGCTGGGACAGACAGCGCCCGTAACCGCGATGATTCACTTCGACCCAGAGGGGCGTATCGTCACGATCATTGGTCTCCACGGCGGTGGGGGGCGGCGGCGCTGCCGTGAGGATTTGAGTGCGGCGGGGATCGGCAAAGGCTTTCTTTAACTGCCGCAATTCTTTCTTCAGTGCCTTGAGGCGCTCAGGACGCTGGCTAATCAGGGTTGCCAACTGGGCAATCCGCGCTTGTAGCTCCGCCTGTTCCCGTTCTAGGTCTTGGCGCTCCTGTTGAGTGAGGCGGCGTAGGGGCATGGCAATCAGGGCACTGGCTTGGCGATCGCTCAAACCCAAGCGGGTCATCAATTCCCGCTGAGCAGTACTGCCATCCGCTGCCGATCGCAAAATCTCAATCACCTGATCCACGGCATTGAGGCCGATTAAGAGTCCCGTCACCACATGCTGGCGGGCTTGAGCCGTTTCGAGATCATGGCGATATTGCCGTAGCAGGGTCTGCTCGCGAAATTGCAGAAACTCACTGAGAATCTCCTTGAGGGAGAGTTGGCGGGGTTGATTGCCCACCAGTGCCATCAAGTTGATGCCATAGGTTACTTGTAGGGCCGTCAGGCGGTAGAGTTGCTCCAAGAGTTGTGCCGCTGAGGCATCCCGCTTCAGTTCAATGACCACCCGCAGCCCCTCGCGATCGCTTTCGTCCCGCAGATCGGCAATGCCCTCAAGGCGACCTTGATTCACCAAATCCGCCACCTTCTCAATCCATGCCGCCTTATTCACCTGATAGGGTAGCTCTGTCACCACAATGGCTTGGCGACGGTGGCGGCCGCGTCCGGGCTGAATATCCTCAAGGGTGGCCACCCCCCGCAGGGTGATCGTCCCTCGACCCGTGGCGTAGGCGCGCAGCAATGCTGCCCCATCCACAATCACACCCCCCGTGGGAAAGTCCGGTCCCGGCAGGTGGGTGAGCAGTTCCTCTAGGGAGAGATGGGGACGGTCAATAAGCGCAATCAGAGCATCCACCACTTCCCCCAGATTGTGGGGTGGAATGTTTGTGGCCATGCCCACAGCAATTCCCGTTGCGCCATTCAACAGCAAAATCGGCAGTTGCGCCGGCAGCACCAATGGCTCCTCTTGGGAACTGTCAAAGTTGGGGACAAAATCCACAATGGCGTCGCTGATATTCTCCAGTAGCGTGCGGTGGGCGATCGCTGCCAAGCGCGTTTCCGTGTAGCGCATTGCCGCCGCAGGATCATCATCAATGGAGCCAAAATTGCCATGCCCTGCCAAGAGGGGATAGCGACTGCTAAAGGGCTGCACCAAGCGCACCAGTGCCTCATAGACCGCTTGATCCCCATGGGGGTGATATTTCCCCAGCACATCCCCCACCACCCGTGCACACTTGCGAAAGGGGCGATCGGGCGTCAATCCCAACTCATACATGGCATAGAGAATCCGCCGATGCACTGGTTTTAGCCCATCCCGCACATCTGGTAGTGCCCGCCCCACAATCACACTCATGGCGTACTCCAGATAGGAGCGTTGCATTTCACTGTGCAGTGGTGTTGGGATCACCTGTCCAGAGGTCAGCAAATCCAGTTGTTTGGGCATGATCACGAGCGAGCCAAAGGATCATTCCCCACGATACAAGAGTTTTGCGAATTGTAAAGTAAGTTAAGACTCCGTTGGGGTTGCTTCCTCAAGCTTCTCCTTGGTCAGCCGCGCCACTAGTTCCTTAATGAGGATGTAAATGATCGGCACCACAAAGAAACTGAGAAATGTGGCCGCAAGCATGCCACCTGTGACACTTGTTCCCAAGGAGTGACGGGATTTTGCCCCAGCACCCGTAGCAATGACCAGCGGGAAGATGCCCAGAATAAAGGAGATGGCCGTCATCAAAATGGGGCGCAGCCGTTCCTCGGCGGCATGGATCACCGACTTGACAATGGAGGTGCCCTTGCTTTCGCGAATTTGGTTGGCAAACTCCACAATCAGAATCGCATTCTTACTGGCGAGGCCAATCAGCATCACCAAACCAATTTGGCAAAATACATCATTACTCAGCCCCCGCAACCACTGTGCCAACAAAGCGCCCATGATCGCCAAAGGCACCGAAAGGATAATGATCAAGGGGTCAATATAGCTTTCGTACTGCGCCGAGAGCACGAGGAACACAAACACGAGACCAAGGCCAAAAATCAACGGTGCTTGGCCTGCGGAGCGGGTGGACTCTAGGGATAACCCCGTCCAGCTATAGCCGATGCCATTGGGGAGAACCTCCTGAGCCAAGGATGCCATTGTCATCATCGCTTGACTATCACTGAGGGGTGGCACATTTTGACCAGTCACCTCCGCCGAACGGAACAAGTTATGGTGATAAATAATCGGCGGTGCCGAGACCTGTTCAATCGTGACGAGATTACTGAGGGGAATGAGGGCATTTTGCTCCGAGCGTACATAGATGCGGTTGATGTCATCGGGATTCGAGCGAAACTGCTTATCCGCCTGCACAATCACTTGGTAACTGCGGGCAAAAATCGTGAATTGGTTAACGTATAACGACCCCAAGTAAATCTGCATGGCATTAAAAATGTCCTTGAGGGGAATCCCCAAGGCAAGGGCGCGGGTGCGATCGACCGTTACATTTAACTGGGGGGCATTAATGGCAAAGGGGGTATTCACTGACACAAGGCCGGGGGTTGCATTGGCTTTGAGGATTAGCTCGTTCACTGAACTCGCAAGGGCTTCAAGGCCGAGACCCTGCTGATCCATCACCTGCATATCAAAGCCGCCAAGGCCGCTGCCACCAAGGTTAATGGTCGGCACATTGGATGAAAACACCACTGCTCCGAGTTCACCCACGACGGCCTTCTGAAACTGGGGCAGCAACTGATCAAGGGTTGGCCGTTGTGACCAGGGCTTGAGACTCGTAAAGATAATTCCCTTGTCTGAACCTGTGCCGAAGAAGCTAAAGCCGCCAATGGCAAAGGTATGTTCGACCACTGGATTTTGGGCGATCGCGTCCGCTGCTTTGAAGACAATATTGCTCGTGTATTCGAGGGACACCCCCTGAGGCGATTGCACAAGGGTAACAAAATAACCTTGATCCTCTTGGGGGACAAAGCCACCGGGAACAATCTGAAATAGCCAGTAGGTAAACCCGAGCAGCGCTACGAACCCCGCCAGCACCCAGTATTTTAATCGCACAATCCCATTGAGGTTGCGTTCATAGCCCCGTCGCATTGTATCGAGAAAGCGGTTAATCCAGCGAAACAAAATAAAGTTCGCCATCGGGGGGCGTTCCCGCCGCAGGAGCAGGGCGCACAAAGGGGGAGAGAGGGTTAAAGCATTAAACGTAGAAAGGGCGATCGCAAAAACAATCGTCAAAGCAAACTGCTGATAGAGCCGCCCAGTGACCCCCGGAAAAAAGGCCACAGGGATAAAGACCGCCATCATTACCAACGAGGTGGCAATCAATGCCCCTGTCACTTCCTCCATCGAGCGACTGGCAGCTTCTTGGGGGGTCATGCCCTCGTCTTCCATGAGACGGGTGACATTTTCCACGACCACAATGGCATCATCCACCACCAGCCCCGTGGCCAGCACCAGACCAAACATGGTCAAGCTATTGATTGAGAAGTCAAAAGCCTTCATAAAGGCAAAGGTGCCCACCAAGGAGACAGGGATCGTTACCGACGGAATAATCGTGGCACGCCAATCCTGCAGGAATAAAAAGATCACGGCAATCACAAGGATGATGGCCACAATCAGCGTAATGACCACCTCTTTGATCGACTCCTGCACTGCGTCGGTGGTGCTAAAGCCCACACTCCATTTCAGACCGGGGGGAAATTTCTCAGCTAAAACAGCCATCTCCGCTTCGACAGCGCGGGCAATGTCGAGGGCATTGGCACCACTGAGTTGATAGATACCAATCCCAACGGCGTCACGGCCATCAAACTGAAAGTTGGTGTTGTAGTTTTGTGCCCCTAGCTCGGTGCGACCGACATCGCGAATGCGAATCACGGAACCATCGTCGCCGCGCTGAATAATAATGTCGGCAAACTCTTCCTCTGAGGCCAAGCGACTTTGGGCTTGAATGGAAATTTGAAACTCCTGTCCCTCTGGTGCTGGGGGGGCACCAATAATCCCGGCTCCCACCTGGACATTTTGATCGGAGAGGGCACGCACCACATCCTGAGCCGTCAGACCGCGACTGGCTAAGCGATTGGGATCAAGCCAAATCCGCATGGCATAGGTGCGTTGACCAAAGACCTGAACCTGCCCTACCCCGTTCAGACGTTGCAGGGGTTGCACCACGTAGAGGGTCGCGTAGTTACTAATGAATGTGGCGTCGTAGTTGTATCCCTCCCTTGGGTATAGGGCTAAGGCCAAAACAATCTGATTTGTGGATTTCCTGACATTTACCCCAGTGTTGATGACCTCTGGTGGCAGTTGGGAGGTGACTGATGCCACTAAGTTATTCACATCCACCGCTGCAATGTTTTCGTCGTAGCCCTCAGTGAAGGTGATCGTGATATTGCTGTTGCCAAAGCTGTTACTGCTGGAGTCAATGTAATCCATCCCCTCCACGCCATTAATTTGCGTTTCTAAGATCGTGGTGACATTCGTTTCAACGGTTTCAGCGTTGGCACCTGCATAGTTGGCAGACACCTGAATTGTTGGCGGTGTAACGTTAGGGTAATACTCAATGGGCAGCGTTGGCAGCGCGATCGTCCCCACCAAAATAATCAGCAGAGAACAAACCGTGGCAAAAACCGGGCGCTTAATAAAAAAATCGCTAATCATGCTCTTTTAGGACTCAGGAGTAATGGGCACACCATCGCGCAAGCGCTGAATTCCCGAGACAACAATTTGCTCTCCCGGTTTGAGGCCTTCAAAAACTTGATATCTATTTCCTTGGATTGCCCCCACTTGAATGGGCTTTTGTTTGGCAATCATTTTGCCGTCAGCGTCTTTTTCGGCCACAAAGACAAAGTTTTGGCCGGCAAGATTGGATACCGCCGTAGTCGGCACCAAAATCCCCGGTTGCTGATCGAGAAGAATGCGGGCTTGAATTTGTTGATCGGCACGGAGATTATTCCGCGTATTGTCGTAGAGCGCTTTCACTAAAATGGTTTGGGTATTATTTGTGGTATTGGGGGCAATGAAAAAGACGGAACTCGTACCGACGACATTGCCATTCATGTCTATTAATTCCACCGGCGTCCCCATCCGAATGCGGGGGATTTGCTCAATGGGCACTTGGATATAGACTTCTAGGGGTTGATTTGAGGTCAGGGTGAGGAGGTCGGTTTGGGGCGTTACAAAATCGCCCACTTTGGGGGGAATATTGCCGACAACACCACTAAAGGGAGCACGCACCTGAAACCAATTCAGGACAACGGCCTGCTGCTGGGCATTGGCTTGGGCAGCCAAGAGGGCTTTTTCTAACTGGGCAATGGTAGCCTGTTGGGCACGAATATCCGCCTCGGTTTGTTGGAGTGCTGCTTGGGCAGTGCGAAAGCTGGTGATGAAGGATTGCGCTTGTTCTTTGGAAACAGCCCCTTCTTCAAAGAGTGCTGTATAGCGTTCCGCTTGAATCCGATTGAACTCTACGGTGGCCAGATTGGAGCGGCGCTGGGCTTCAAGGGCGCGGAGGATCGAGCGGGCATTCTCTACATTGGCTTGGGCGGATTGAATCGCAGCTAAGTTGCTGGCCACAACGGCTTGCTGTTCTGAGGGGTCAAGGAGAATGAGGGGCTGACCTTGAGTAACAAACTGGCCATTTTGAACATTGATTTGCGCAATTCGACCCGAAACTTGGGGTTGGAGGGTGATGGACTCACGGGATTGCAAAGAGGCATTGTAAACAGCAGTTTGCGAAAGGGTTTCCGTTTGAACCACCGCAAGTTTCACCCGTGCCGCTGGTGGGGGAGCCGTTGCCTTTGGTTGGCCACAGGCGGTAGCAAAGAAGCAAAGACTGCCTAGGAGAGCTGACGTGAACAGTTGCCGTTGCACCATACCTCAGACCTTAATAATGTCACCCAGAGTGGGCAATAAATATCCTCAGTCTATCCTAGAGGCGCCTATGGCGAGTGCTGCTTTAATAATTAGTTTCTGTGTATCTAGGCGAAATCGAGAATAGCCCCTATTGGCAATCCTCCGCTAAGATGTAGAGCAAGGGGCAGGGGGTCATTTCTAGCTCACCTTAGAGGCTAGAACAGTCCTTGCGCTAACCTTTATCAACGACAGTACAGGTACCAGTGGCTCTTACCAAGAAAACACAGCAAGAACAACCCATGATTAATGAGCGCATCCGTTTTCCTCGGGTGCGGGTGGTGGATAGTGATGGTTCCCAATTGGGGATTATGTCGTCCCAAGAGGCGATCGCGATCGCCCGTGAAAAGGAACTTGACCTTGTTCTCGTCAGTGACAAGGCAGATCCACCCGTTTGCAAAATTATTGACTACGGCAAGTTTCGCTTTGAGCAGGAAAAGAAGGCGCGGGAAGCCCGCAAAAAGCAGCACACCTCCGATGTCAAAGAGGTGAAGATGCGCTACAAAATCGAAGAACACGATTACAACGTTTGCATCAACCGCGCCGAGCGTTTCCTTAAGGCTGGAGACAAGGTGAAGGCCACTGTGACCTTCCGAGGGCGGGAAATTCAACACTCCCATTTGGCAGAAGAACTCCTCAACCGCATGGCCAATGACCTGCAAGCGGTGGCCGAAGTGCAGCAGGCACCCAAGCAAGAGGGGCGCAATATGATCATGTTTTTGGCACCGAAGCGGTAATCCATGCTGGGGGGCGTATGTTTGGCTTTCGTCCAGACCCTAAATCCACGCCGCTGGATATTTCAGACCCTGAGAAACCCCGTTCGGCACTGCTGCTAGCGATCGCCGCCCTTGTCACGATTCTTCTTTGGCAGATTCCCTTGGGGAACTATCTGCTGTATCCCTTTACAATCTTGGCCACATGGTTCCACGAGATGGGGCATGGCCTCACGGCGATTCTGTTGGGGGGCTACTTTCGCGAATTAGTCATCTATCCCAGTGGTTCAGGATTTGCGCGCTACGGGGGCGAGGTGCTGCTGGGCAATTTGGGACATGGCTTAGTCGCCATTGGCGGACCTCTAGGACCCGCGATCGCTGGCAGTGTCTTTATTTTGTCGAGCCGCTCTCATCGCGCCACAGATATTTGCTTCAAAGCCCTAGGAATCATTATTCTCGCCTCAGTGCTGCTGTGGGTGCGATCGCTCTTTGGCATTGTCTTCATGACATTGGTGGGGATTGCCATTCTGCTGGTGGCCTATCGCGGCAATCGCTGGCTCAAGGGGATTTCGATTCAATTCCTTGGGGTGCAGGCCTGTATTAGCACATTTCAGCAGATGGACTACCTCTTTACCTATGCCATGCCGGGGGGGCAGCTTTCCGATACAGGGCTTCTCCAACGGTACCTCTGGCTCCCCTATTGGCTGTGGGGGGCGCTGATTTCTGTGATGACCTTGGGGTTGCTGCTGTGGAGTCTCAAGGTGGCCTATACTCGCCCTAAGTAATGCCCCAGCGGTGTCGCCAACGACTGGTGGATTCACGGTTAGCGGTTTGTTGCTCCGCTTGGCGGCGCGATCGAATCATCTCCGCACTATCCCGCAGGTGCGGATCGCGGTAGGGAATACCCGCGCGGGTTTGCAAATGTTCCTGCTCCATCAGCGACAGGGGAATAAGCTGATCGGCTTGCCAGCGAGCCACGGTTCCCTGTGCCCACTCATGACTCTGCTGGGGGGCAACAAGTGGTAGCGTTCCAAGGTGTAAACCCGCCGCCTGCAAAGCGGCACGAACGGCAGCAGCACGACAGTAGGTGGCCAAATGCCCCTCAGGTGCCAAACACTGAGCCACTAGACGTAAAAATTCTACCGTCCAGAGTTGCGGACAGCGCTGGGGTGAAAAGGGATCAAGAAAAATCGCATCTGCTTGGAATCCTTGGCGAACAAGGTCTTGAATGGTTTGGCGGGCATCACCAATTAAAAGCCGTGCCTCACAGTGGGGGGTGGTCACCTGCTGTTGCTGAGCGAGTCCTTCAAGAATCCCTTGAACCGATGCTGGCCAAGGGGGCATGACTGCTAAGGCTGCTTGGGGAACGCCCAGATCCAGTTCTAAGCCAATAACTGTAACTTGACAGGTGGGATTGTGCTGCCAAATCACCTCTAACGCAGCGGCGGTGTTGTAGCCCAAACCATAGCAGATGTCCAAAAGGCGCAGATGAGACGCTTGGGCTTTGCGGGGCAGATCGGTGGCGATCGCGAACTTTTCAAAGGCTTCCTGACGCGCTCCCCCAAGGCTATGGAACGTTTCCTGAAATTCTGGCGAAAAAAACGTAAAAGAGCCATCCGCCGTTGGTTGCGGCTGCCAGATTGAGTTTAGGGCAGGAGCTAAGTTTTGGGAATAGGCCATCACTGCATTTGCGTGGGAGTTTCCGGTTGGGGGGCAGGTGGTCGATTCATGATCACAACGCCAATTCCCGCGATCAAAAGAACAACAACGATGCCGCCAACAATCAGTAACCAAGGGGGAGAGGATTTAGGGGCGGGTGCTGACGCTGGGGTAGCATTGGCTGGCAGCGATGGGGGCGTGGCATTAAATTCCGTTTCTTCTTCTGATTTTTTATCGTCTGCACCTTCCTCAGCTTGGGTAATCGTTGAGGTCATGGGCACGGCCTTAATGCTGTGATAGTTGACGCTCTTCAAATACTTAATAAACTCCGCCTCGCCCATGGACACAGTGGCATAGTGCGCCTTAACGGAACCGCCAAAGTTAATCTCATCTCCATCTTTTAGCTCATGGCTTTGCACCCGCTGGCCATTCACTAGGATACCGTTGGCACTGGGCTTACCATCAGCATTGCCATCCACGACGCGGTAGCGATAGCCATTTGGTGAAGGAATCCGCAGCAGCAGCGCGTGTTGCCGTGAGACACCGTGACCATGAATCACGATCGCATTGGTGACATCGCGGCCAATGGAGTAGGTTGCCGCATCCAAAGGGATCGTGCGCTTACCCGTTTCGTCCTCAATGTTGAGTAGATGGTGCTCACGGTTACCACTCATGGGAACAACTTAGATTAATTGACGATTGCTAATCAATATCTTAGCCTGAGGGCTAGAATTCTCAAAGATACTACAAAAGCTGAGGGCAACAATCATCCCCTCTCAACATCAGGAACTAGAACCTAAACGTGGAGCGCAAAACTCCGACCCCTATTATTTAGATAGAACATTTATCGTTCTAAATAATCAGACTAGCACTCTGTGTCATAATGCCAAAATCAATTTATTCGCAATTTATTCGATCTGTTCGATAATGTAGAGCGATAGGTGAGGCCGATTTTCACCTACGCGGTTTCCTGAGCCACCAAAGGAAAGAGGCGCACAGGGGCGAGGGCTTGCAGTTGTTGACCGAGGCGAAAGGCTTGGGGTTCGTAAAGTGCGAGGGTCAATGTCGCAGGCAGTTGCTGGATAAAGGTGCGCGATCGCGGCAGGGGCAGACCCGTAATCTTGGTGATCAGATTGCCAATTTCTAGGGCAGCTTCCGCGTTGCGAGGATGACCCACCCAAAGCCGCCAGAGACGGCGGGGCGCCATTTTGCCCTGTTCAATGCGCCGTAGGCCATCAATGGTTGCTAAAACAATCAGGCGATCGCCCACCGTGAGTTGCAGCGTATCACTGGGCAAAAACTGATGACTGATCTCACCGCCGAGAAACTGCTCATGGCGATTGTAGAAAATGGGGATGACTGCATAACCATAGGCCACCTCGCCAATCAACTTGCCCTCAAGGGTGTCGCCGGCAGTAACGGTGTAATCGGCAATCAGTACCGTCTGCTGATCAATTTGAAACAGACCCAACATTGTTTCGCCAAAGGCGGCACCGGCAAAGGCCTCAGCAGCAAGGGCATAGGCACAGAGGGGGCGGGCACGGGGTAGGAGATCCCGCAGATCATTAGTAAGGCTGGGATCATAGATGCCAATGACCAACCCAATGGGGGATTCCCGCTGCTCCGTGGCTTGGCGGGCAATTAGGGCTGCCTCTAGATTCAACATTTCATCAGCAGTGGTGAGAACCACACTTTTGGCGGTCTCCAAATGGGCTTGGGGGAGCTTTTCTGGAATGTTGCCAAGGAGCATGGGCAGGTCTTCAAAAAGCTGAGTTTGCTCTGGGTTGTCCACCAGTAGCACAAGGGGTTGACGGAAGGCACGTAGGATTTGCACCACCTGTTGACCAATGCGATCTAAGCCAACAACAATCACGTGATCCGCCGTGGGCAGGGGGGGACGTTTCTTGAGAAAGTCAAACCGCGCTTGCAGCAGCTTTTCCGCCAAAAGTCCCAAGACACCGACAATAAAGAGGAGACTAACGATCGCCACCAAAATACAGACCACCAGCAGCCAAGGGGGAATCGGATCGTTTTCTAGCCCGCCAAAGACATCGCCAAAGCCCCCCAAAAGGAGAATAAAGCCGGCAGCAAAGGCCTTTTGCCATGTGAGTTCGGGGACGTTGTAGCGCAGCAGGATCGCGGTCACAAGCCACAGACCACTGCCCATCCAAAGGCCATTGAAGATCAACTCACGAGAGCGATCGCCATGGATCCACTGCCAGAATTGTTCTACCTGCTCAGGCAGTTGGCGCACCTGCTGAATGAGGCGCTGGGTGGGATTGGGGTCAGGGATGGGCAAGGATTTCACCACTTCTACCCGTTCAATCCAAATCGGGCGATCGCCCACCGCAAAGCACAAATCCGGCGGCCAATGGTTAAAGAGGCGGTGGGGGCGCGTTGGCTGGAAGATTGAGGATTGGGCATGGCACGAGCGCACACTAATGAGGCGTTGGTGACGGCGCTGCCAGCGGTGGGCAGGGGTACCCACGAGGGGACTCTCAGCGGTAATCGTTTGTTGCAACACCCGAAACTGCTGACCCTCAATCGTAAACGCAGCAAGGATATTTTCCTCAAGGGCTGCAAGGGCGAAGGCAGGAGCTGGTAGTTCCGTGGGATTGAGCGCCACAAAGCTCCCCAGTTTTTTCTCTAGAAGGGCGTTGAGATTATCGCGACTAGAGCGCACCACAAGATGGACATCGGGATTTAAGCGCCGAGCCACAATCGCCGTCGCAATATTGGTGGCCTCATCACTGGTCACCGCCAGTAAGGTACGACAGCGATCAATCCCAGCCGCTTTCAGAACCGCCTCCTGCCGGCAATCACCGATGATCACAGGTTCACTGAGCAACTCCGTCAACTGCGGAATTTCCCACTCAATGTTGGCGTGGCGTTCAATGGCACGAATCTCTAGGGCCAAATGCTCACCGGCAAAGCGGCGCAGACTTTGGATACAAAATTGCCCCAAACTCCCAAGGCCGCAGATAATAAAGCGATCGCCCGCAGTCGTTTCACCTATTTGAGTGGCCTGCGGTGTGGCTGAGGCAACAGACCAAGATTTCCACCAATAGGGAAAGGGCTGATGGGGTTCTGCCGCAAAGAGTTGGAGACTGCCCCGCTGCCACTGCTGCCAAAGGGTCTTGCCCCACCTAGATAGGCGATCTAAATCTGTTGGCTCTAAAGTTGTCGATTCAACCCAGATGCTGAGGTGGCGATCGCCGATATCAATGAACCACGTTGCCCTGCTACCCAATAGTTGGTGCAGTTGGCGGTCAATGACATCCTCAAGGCTGGCCATAGCCTCCTAGCCAAAATGGGACAGCAACTCCTGTGGATCCAACTGACGACCGATCACCACTAGACGAGTTTGGCGTGACTCTGCCGCTTGCCACGGGCGATCGTAAAACAAGTCTAACCGTTGACCCACCCCTTGCACCACCAGACGCATGGGTTTGCCCTCAATGGCCGCAAAGCCCTTAACGCGGTAAATGTCAGGTATTTGCAGCAAGCGCTCGAGGGATTGACGTAGGCGTTGCAGATCCCAAGCCCCTAGCTCTAAACAAACCGCTTGAATCTCCGCGTCGTGGTCATGCTCCTCCTCAAAGTCATGATGGCTGGGTCGCTGCCCCAAATTCTCCTCCACCGCTGCATTAAATCCCAGCAGCAGATCCGCCGGCACCTGTCCTTGGTGAGCTGCCAGCAGCTTAATCCGTGGGGGCAATTGAGTGCGCAGTTCAGCGATGAGCAGCTCTACCTGATCGGGAGTCAGTTGATCCGCCTTGCTGAGGATGACCAAGTCGGCACAGGCCAGTTGATCGTTAAAGAGTTCCTCAAGGGGGGTGTCCTCATGCTCCAAGCTAGGATCGGCTGCCTTTTGGACAAAGAGCGCCTCCAGATCAGCACTCACTTGACCGGCTGCCAAGGCAACGCCATCTACCACTGTCACCACCCCATCGACGGTTGCGGCATGGCGCACCTGCGGCCAACGAAAAGCCATCACGAGCGGCTTGGGTAAGGCGAGTCCAGAGGTTTCAATGACAATGTGATCAATCTCCTGCCGTCGTGCCAAGAGGGTTTGCATGGTGGGCAAAAATTCCTCCTGCACTGTGCAACAGAGGCACCCATTGGTGAGTTCCCAGATGCCCGCTGTGCGATCGCAACAGGACTGCAAAAGTTCGCCATCAATACCGACATCACCAAATTCATTCACAATCACGGCAATGCGCCTGCCCGCTGCCTTCTGGAGCAACTGCCGAATTAGGGTCGTTTTACCGCTCCCAAGAAAACCCGTGATAATCGTGACTGGAATTTTTGCACTCATTCTGCTAAAAGGCCTCAATACTGGGAAAATCTTGAAGTTGATGGGCGGCTTCGCCACAGGTGCGGGGTGTGGGAAACACCTTTTCGGGGTTGGCAAGGCGTTTGGGATCAAAGGCGCAGCGCACCTGCTGCATCGTTTCTAAATCTGCTGGGCTAAACATCTCACCCATGAAACAGGCCTTATCGCTACCAATCCCGTGTTCACCGGAAATGCTGCCCCCCAAGCGCACACAGAGCTTGAGGATTTCACCGCCTAGAGCCTCCACCTCGGCAAGGGCGCCCGGCACTGCCTGATCGTAGAGAATCAAGGGATGCAGATTGCCATCCCCAGCGTGGAAGACATTGGCAATGCGATAGCCACTGCGCTGACTCAGTTGTTCAATTTCCTTGAGGACGGTGGCCAGTTGACTGCGAGGAATCACCCCATCTTGGACAAAATAATTAGGACTGAGGCGACCCGCAGCCGCAAAAGCCGCTTTGCGCCCTTTCCAAAGGCGGAGGCGATCTTCAGCCTCTGTAGCAACCGTTACATGGCGTGCTCCCTGTTCATAGCAAATGCGTGTGACGCGCTCCTGCAAAATGGGCACTTCGGCATCTAGGCCATCCACTTCCACTAGGAGTACGGCGCCAGCATCGCGGGGGTAGCAATTGGTGGCCACCACATCCTCAACGGCATTGATACTGAGGTTGTCCATGATTTCCATGCCAGCGGGAATAATCCCCGCCCGAATAATCGCGGAAACCGTTTCTCCCGCTGCTTCAATCGTGGTGAAGTCCGCCAATAGCACGGCGATCGCCTCCGCCTGTTTGAGAATACGCAGCCGAATTTCTGTGGCAATTCCCAGCGTCCCTTCGGAGCCAACAAAGACGCCCATGAGATCGTAGCCGGGCATTTCTGGGGCCGCACCCCCCAGTTCAACAATCTCACCATTGGGCAACACCACCGTCAGTCCCAGCACATGATTCGTGGTCACGCCATACTTCAGGCAGTGGACGCCCCCAGAGTTTTCAGCGACATTGCCGCCAATGGAACAAATAATTTGACTGGAGGGATCCGGGGCATAGTAAAAGCCCTGATCGGCAACGGCTTGCGTTACCCAAGCATTGATTACCCCTGGCTGCACAACCACCTGCTGGTTGGCCAGATCAATCTCTAGAATCTGGTTCATGCGAGAAGTGACGATGAGAATCCCCTCAGTGTGGGGTAAGGCTCCCCCCGATAGCCCCGTCCCTGAGCCACGGGCAACAAAGGGAATCCGATAGCGATCGCACACTTTGAGGATGGCAGAGACTTGGGCAGTGGTTTGCGGTAGCACGACCAGTTTGGGTCGTTGCCGATACATGGATAGCCCATCGCACTCATACACAAGGGCTTCTGCTGCATCACTGATGACGCTCCCCTTGCCGACAATGGCTGCTAGCTCCTCTGTGACCCGCTGCCAAGGGGTAATTTGCTGTAGTGTGGACATCCCCAGTGCTCTGAAACTGCCTTCTCTTATCCTAAATTGGCTCTCCCTTGGAAAAATGGGGGCAGGGGGGATTTGACATTTCTTTACTGAATAGTTATAAAATTATACTTAGGATCACTAAGCTGAAGTAGTAACCGTTTTAAGTCTAGCTTTCAGGCTGAACGAGTCCCCTCACGCTTTACCCCATAAAGGAGTCCGCTATGCTATTTCGCCAACTCTTTGACTACGACACTTGGACCTATTCTTACCTGATTGCCGATGAAGCCACGGGTGAGGCCGCCTTGGTGGATAGCGTCCTTGAACAGGTGGATCGGGATGTGCAGCTAATTGAGCAATTGGGGTTGAAACTGCGCTACTGCCTCGAAACCCATGTCCACGCCGACCACATTACCGGGGCGGGCAAAGTCCGCGAACGCACAGGCTGCAAAACCCTTGTGCCTGAAAATGCCCATGTGGACTGCGCCGATGGCTATATTAAAGACGGTGAAGTGATTCACGTCGGTAGCATTCCGATTCAGGCGATCGCCACCTTGGGGCACACCGATAGCCACATGGCCTTCCTCGTGAATGGTACCCACCTGCTGACGGGGGATTCCCTGTTTATCCGTGGCTGTGGCCGCACTGATTTCCAAAGTGGCGATGCAGGCGCAATGTACGATGCGGTAACACAGCGGCTCTTTACGCTCCCAGACACCACATTGGTCTATCCCGGCCATGACTATCGCGGTCACACCGTTTCCACCATTGGTGAAGAAAAACGCTTTAATCCCCGCTTTGTCGGTCGCGATCGCCAGCAGTTCATTGAGTTCATGGCCAACCTGAACCTGCCGGATCCCAAGAAAATTATGGAAGCGGTGCCCGCTAACCAACAGTGTGGCATGGTTGCCGCCGCCGTCTAGTCCTTTGACCCCTGATCGCCCCTGTCTAGCCAACCCTGAGTAACCACTGGAGAACCAACGACGATGACCACAGCAACGACTGAGTCTCCCCTTATTTCTGCGGCTGAACTGCACGATGCCCTGCAACGCCAGCAGGTACTGCTCATTGATGTGCGGGAGCCAAGCGAATACAACAATGCCCACATTCCGGGAGCGCTGCTCTGTCCTTTGGCCAATGTGAAGGAACTTGAACCCCCCTGTAATTCTGACACCCCGGTGGTGCTCTACTGTGAATCTGGCCGGCGATCGCGCATGGCCTGCGAAATCCTTGCCAGTCGGGGCTTCAAAAACCTGAAAAACCTTGAAGGGGGCATTCAACGCTGGAAACAGGGGGGCTATCCGATCACGGGTGCGGTTAGTGCGCCCATCAGCCTGATGCGGCAGGTGCAAATTGTGGCCGGCAGTCTGATTCTCACGGGAGTGATCTTGGGCTTTACCGTCAATCCGGGATTCTTCTTCCTGTCGGGCTTTGTCGGTGCCGGTTTGGTCTTTGCCGGTGTCACCGGTACCTGTGCCCTAGCGCGGGTTTTGGCACTGCTGCCCTTCAATCGCCCACAGGTGAAATAACCCATGCTGAGCTACTGGATAGGGCATGGGCTGGCGATCGCCATCGGCTTGAGTCTGGGTCTATTGGGGGGCGGCGGTTCTGTCCTTGCCCTGCCAGTGCTGGTCTATGTCATGGGCATTGAAACCAAGGTCGCGATCCCGATGACGCTTGTGATTGTTGGCAGCGTCAGTTTACTGGCAGTCATTCCCCAGTGGCGGCGCGGCTACGTTAATTTGCGTCTGGCACTGATTTTTGGTTCGGCAACCATGATGGGTGCCTATCTCGGGGCGCGACTGGCAGCCTTGCCTTGGATTACCGATACGGTGCAACTCTTACTCTTTGCCGTTGCCATGATGGTGGCGGCTATTTTAATGATTCGGCGGCAACAGCGTCCCCCTGCTTCTGAACTGACGCCTCCCAATGGCTCCCTTGAGAGTCAGCTCTACACTCCGCCTGTGTGTAAGTACTGCTGGCTATGGCTACCCACCGAAGGCATTGGTGTGGGTATTCTGACGGGGTTGGTGGGGGTTGGTGGGGGCTTTGCCATTGTGCCTGCCCTTGTTTTATTGGGCAAAATTCCAATGCGGCAGGCGATCGGCACCTCACTGCTGATTATCACCGCCAATTCCGTAGCTGCGGTTTGGGGCTATCTGGGCACGGTTAGCTTGGATCCCCGCTTAACCCTGACCCTCACCTTAGCCGCCGCTAGCGGTTCTGTTATCGGTAGCTATCTCAGTCACGGCATTTCTGCCAAGCGACTTCAGCAGGGCTTTGGTTACTTCTTAATTGGCATTGCGGCCTTTGTGATCCTGAAAACCCTACTGGCACCTCCCCAGCGCAGCAAAAGCTCCTCCCTACCGCCGAGGCACTACCTTACTGCATCGGTTCCCGCAAGACCAAGCCGCACCTAAGACGCTGTTTCAGGAGTCTCTGCAGCACTCTGCTGTTGCCCAATTTGATTCAGTAGCGAAAGAACGCGACTGCCCCGTTCCAGCGATCGATCCTCAATAAAGACGACCTCCGGTGTCCGCCGCAGGCGAATGCGCTGCCCCAATTCCCGTCGCACAAAGCCTGAAGCCGCTTTCAAGCCGGCCATGGTTGAGCGCCGTACCTCATCGGTGCTGTAGATACTGACGAAGATCTTGGCGTGCTGCAAATCACCGGAAACTTCCACATCGGTGACACTGACCATGCCCGCCCCCACGCGCTCATCGCGGATTTCATACATTAACAACTGGCTCACTTCCCGTTTGATTAATTCTGCTACCCGTGCCACCCGTCGTTCGGTCGCCATGGCGGGCCTCCTTTTCTCGGTTGTTGGCAAAGACTATCCTGCACGTCTCCTATCTTATCAAGACAGCTATCCCTCTGTTTCTGGCGGGTGGGCGATCGCTCAAGACTTTTATGGCAGCAACCGCTGGCAGCAGTGTTACAAAAGTTAACATTTCTTGCTGACGTTCTCTGCAAGTTGAGGCCTGAATTTCTTGCTCTCTTGCCAGATTGCGACCCCTGCTCAAAAATGAGAAAGCTGAGAAGCTAGGCAACAATCACCTTGATATTTCGTAAGAATTCCGCTATCACGTTAATATAGTTCTCCCGCAGCAAATGCTGATGGGAAGCTTAACCTACCCTTGGTGAACGCCAACAGCAACTAGGTAAAACCACCTACTAGCTCAAGCGTTAGCGAGGGATGGGTTTCTTATTTATGAAGCCAAATTAACAGGATGCTGGAGCGATCGCTCCTAAGTTTTAGGGAGCCGATCACGCCCTACCAGCAACTGTAAGGTTCTAAATCTGGCATCTATATCTGCAAGAGGATTTAATTCCATGACGATCGCAATTGGACGAGCGCCAGCAGAGCGGGGATGGTTTGACATCCTCGACGACTGGCTCAAGCGTGACAGATTTGTCTTTGTCGGCTGGTCAGGCATCCTACTGTTTCCCTGCGCCTACCTTGCCCTCGGGGGCTGGCTGACCGGTACCACCTTTGTGACCTCTTGGTACACCCACGGCCTCGCCTCCAGCTACCTCGAAGGCTGCAACTTCCTCACCGTTGCCGTTTCCACCCCCGCCAACAGCATGGGGCACTCCCTCCTGCTCCTCTGGGGTCCCGAAGCCCAAGGGGACTTCACCCGCTGGTGCCAACTGGGCGGTCTGTGGACCTTTATCGCCCTCCACGGCGCCTTTGGCCTCATTGGCTTCATGCTGCGGCAATTTGAAATTGCTCGCTTGGTGG
Source organism: Thermosynechococcus sp. QS41 (assembly GCF_031583515.1). Classification (NCBI taxonomy): domain Bacteria; kingdom Bacillati; phylum Cyanobacteriota; class Cyanophyceae; order Acaryochloridales; family Thermosynechococcaceae; genus Thermosynechococcus; species Thermosynechococcus sp. QS41. The sequence goes on along the minus strand of NZ_CP134181.1, from coordinate 154,871 downwards.
GCATCCGTCCCTACAACGCCATTGCCTTCAGTGCCCCCATTGCCGTCTTTGTCAGCGTCTTTTTGATCTATCCCTTGGGGCAATCCAGTTGGTTCTTTGCCCCCAGCTTTGGCGTGGCTGCCATCTTCCGCTTCCTGCTGTTCTTCCAAGGGTTCCACAACTGGACTTTGAACCCCTTCCACATGATGGGGGTGGCCGGTGTGCTCGGCGGTGCCCTGTTGTGTGCCATCCACGGTGCCACAGTGGAGAACACCCTCTTCCAAGATGGCGAAGGCGCCAGCACTTTCCGTGCCTTTAGCCCCACCCAATCGGAAGAGACCTACTCGATGGTGACGGCCAACCGGTTCTGGAGCCAAATTTTTGGCATTGCCTTCTCGAACAAGCGCTGGTTGCACTTTTTCATGTTGTTTGTGCCCGTGACGGGGCTGTGGATGAGTGCGATTGGCGTGGTGGGTCTGGCGTTGAACCTGCGGTCTTACGACTTTATTTCGCAGGAGATTCGGGCAGCGGAAGACCCTGAGTTTGAGACGTTCTACACGAAGAACCTGCTCTTGAACGAGGGCATTCGCGCTTGGATGGCGCCCCAAGACCAACCCCATGAAAACTTTGTCTTCCCAGAAGAGGTACTCCCCCGTGGTAACGCTCTCTAGTAACTCGATTTTTGCCACCAATCGCGACCAAGAATCCTCCGGTTTCGCGTGGTGGGCCGGTAATGCTCGTCTGATTAATCTCTCCGGCAAACTCTTGGGTGCTCACGTCGCCCACGCTGGCCTGATCGTTTTCTGGGCCGGTGCCATGACCCTGTTCGAGTTGGCTCACTTCATTCCTGAGAAGCCAATGTACGAGCAAGGGCTGATTCTCATTCCCCACATTGCCACCCTTGGTTGGGGCGTTGGCCCTGGGGGGGAAGTCGTGGACACCTTCCCCTTCTTTGTGGTCGGGGTGGTGCACCTGATTTCCTCTGCTGTTCTCGGCTTTGGTGGGGTTTACCATGCCATTCGTGGCCCTGAAACCCTTGAGGAATACTCCTCCTTCTTTGGCTACGACTGGAAAGATAAAAACAAAATGACGACGATCCTCGGTTTCCACCTGATCGTCCTCGGTATTGGTGCCCTGCTGTTGGTGGCCAAAGCCATGTTCTTTGGTGGCCTCTATGACACTTGGGCACCCGGCGGTGGCGATGTCCGCGTCATTACCAACCCCACTCTTGACCCCACGGTGATCTTTGGCTACCTGCTGAAGTCTCCCTTTGGCGGTGAGGGCTGGATCGTCAGCGTCAACAACCTTGAGGACGTTGTCGGTGGTCACATTTGGATCGGTTTGATCTGCATTGCTGGTGGTATCTGGCACATTCTGACGACGCCCTTTGGTTGGGCACGCCGTGCCTTTATCTGGTCTGGGGAAGCCTATCTGTCCTATAGCTTGGGCGCCCTGTCCATGATGGGCTTCATTGCCACCTGCTTTGTCTGGTTCAACAACACGGTCTATCCCAGTGAATTCTATGGTCCTACGGGTCCAGAGGCCTCTCAGGCTCAGGCAATGACCTTCTTGATCCGTGACCAAAAATTGGGTGCGAACGTCGGTTCGGCTCAAGGCCCCACCGGTCTTGGTAAATACCTGATGCGCTCTCCCACGGGTGAAATCATCTTCGGTGGTGAAACCATGCGCTTCTGGGATTTCCGTGGTCCTTGGTTGGAGCCGTTGCGCGGTCCCAATGGTCTTGACCTGAACAAGATCAAAAATGACATTCAGCCTTGGCAAGAGCGTCGTGCCGCTGAGTACATGACCCATGCCCCTCTGGGTTCTTTGAACTCCGTGGGTGGTGTGGCCACCGAAATCAACTCGGTGAACTTCGTGTCACCCCGCTCTTGGTTGGCTACGTCCCACTTTGTCTTGGCCTTCTTCTTCCTAGTGGGTCACCTGTGGCATGCTGGTCGTGCCCGTGCGGCGGCGGCTGGTTTTGAGAAGGGGATTGACCGTGAGTCTGAACCCGTACTCTCGATGCCGAGCCTTGATTAGAGTCACTGACTTCATCTAACCAAACTCAATCCTCCTTGGCTCCCATCTACGGATGGGGGTCTTTTTTTTAGCAGGACTCAATTGCCGAGTATTTTTAACAGTTGCTCAGCAATGCAATCACTCGCTCCGGGGTCGCCCATGCGTTCTTTGCCATTGGCGGCAATTCGCGCAAGTAAAGTCGCATCTTCCCAAATCTGCCAAAGGGTCGGGATGGCCTCTTGAGGATCATCGAGTAGGAAAATCGAGTCTCCGAGAAGGCGTTTTTGGCGACTAGCAAACTCACGGGTAAACTGGGGGCCTGCACCCGCAAAGGTGATCACGGGTTTCCCTAAGCCCACACACTGCTCTGTGGCTGTGCCGGCGAGGGCAATGCCCCCTTCTGCCCAATGCAGAAATTCACGAAAGTGATGTGAACTTAAAATCAGTTGTTGCTGACCCAACTGCCATGCGCTGGTCTGGGGTAATGCACTGGCGATGGGTTGCCAACCCTCAAGGCTTTGCTCAAGCATCCGTAAATCAAGGCTGGGACTGACAGCGGCAAGACAGGTCAGCGGCTGATCGGGATAGGGCGCCAGTACCCGTAGGATCTGTTGCCAATTGCGGTAGGCCTCAGGGGCACGAGACCCCGGCAGTAGCACAATGGTTCTAGTCGTAAAAGGCGATCGCTCAGGGGGTGGCATCACTAAGTCCATCATGGGATTGCCACAGTAGTGAACCGTGTAACCGAATTGCCGCAACCCTTTAGCGGTTAACTCATCACGGACAAAAATGCCTCGACAGCGGGGCGATCGCCACAACCATCGCTCCCAAGGCAGGTAGTCACTCCCCGCCCAGCCCATGCCCCAACGATAGGGACGCCCCGTCGTGTCATATAGGTAGTAGTCAGACTTAGCAGTGCCGATAAAACTATAGGTTCCCCCTGTGCCATAGGCCAGCAATAGGGGCACAATATCCCCCACCGCCAACAGATGTCCTCCCGATTGCTGCCAAGCTTGAATGGCGCGAATCTGTGATCCCAAGAGTCCCAGCAAACCTGCCTTGAGATCTCGCCATAGCTGTCGCAGATCCATGTAGATAAAGCCCCCAGAGGGGAGTATTTTTCTAGGCTGCAATACAGGAATTCCCAGCCGCGTATAGGCAGACCCTAAGCCCACCAAGGGCAACGCCATTAGGTCTAAGTGTGGACACCGCTGCCGCAAGGCCTGCAGAATCGAGCTAGCGATCGCATCCTCACCGTGGCCATTACTCAGGCAAAGGAGTCGCTTCATGCCTGCATCAACTCAAGAGCTGTAGTAAATCGTGACCAATCATCCGCCTGATCAATGGCCTGCCAAATGTGTTCGATCTGGGAACGAGTGAGGATGACAAGGGGATTGGCTGCCTGTAGGGTTTGGGGAATTGCCGCCCGCTGCCGTGGGCTGGCTTGCTGAAGTAGCTCAAAATAGGTTCTTTTCCAAACCTCTAGCAATTTCTGATCTGCTGGCGTGAGGGTTGAGCTGTTACGAAAGATATGACTGGGATCTACAGCCCACTCAGGGGAGAATTCCTGCCGTAGGCTGACAAAGAATTGGGGATAACTGATGGTGCTGCGGCTGAGAAAAGCTTGGGTTTCTGCCACCAAGGGATGGCCAATTTCTAGAGGAAGGTCTGCCCAACCGAGGCGTTTGAGCATGAGTTTCAAGTAGGTGGTTTGGCAGCGATCGCCAAAGGTCTTTAGGGCAACTTGCATTTCCTCAAGGGGCATTACTGAAGACAGAGGGATTTGCAGCTTCTCCAAATTCCAAGCACAAATTGCTGGTTGATTGCCGTAGGCGTAGCGGCCATAGTAGTCAAAGTAGGCGGCTGTAAACCCCAAATCATAGTGCTTCAAAAAGACATAGGGACCATAGTCGAAGCTCTCGCCCGTAATGGCCATATTATCGGTGTTCAAAACCCCATGACAAAACCCCGCCACCAACCACTGCGCCGCCAGATCCGCTGTGCGTGCCACTAGCTCACGATAAAAGGTACAATCCCGTTCCTTGGGGTCTGGGATCTCTAGCAAGTGGGGGTAGTAGTAGTAAATGACGTGGTCGAGTAACCGTCGAATCAAGTCCGGTCGCCGCAGATAGTGGAGCCGCTCAAAGGTACCAAAGCGAATATGGGAACGGCCAAGGCGCACTAAGACACTCGATCGCGTCGGCGATGGCTCATCCCCCCGCCAGAGGGATTCTCCCGTTTCCACCAAACTGAGACTGCGAAAGGTGCTCACCCCCAAGCGATGCAGCAGTTCACTGGCCAAAACCTCACGGACACCGCCTTTGAGCGTCAGCCGACCATCTCCCCCCCGCGAATAGGGTGTGGTGCCGGATCCTTTCGTGCCAAGGTCATACAGTTGACCATCCACACCGCGAAACTGACCATAGAGAAACCCTCGGCCATCCCCCAAGCGAGCATTGTATTCCCCAAATTGGTAGCCGTGGTAACGCATCGCTAAAAAAGGTTCACGCCCCTGAAACTGGCCAAAGGCTGCAATAAAGTCAGCATCGGTTACCTTGGCGGGATTCAGACCCATCAGGGGTAAGAGGGCATCATTGCGAAAACGCAGAATATGCTGCGGAAAGGTTGCCGCCTGTACCTCGTCCCAGTACTCTTCCCCTAGGGAGAGAAATGCGGGTTCGTACTCAAGGGTTTGAAAGCAATGTCGAGACATTCAGAACATTCAAAGCGGACTCAGCTATTGCGGCGTCTTGGCAGTTTCCCGTTTGGACTTTTTGGGATTGGGGGGATCCACAAGGGTACGCAAGCGCGCTTGAATTTGTTGATGGCGTTCGACCCCCTCAAAGGCAAAGGGGGTGTACCCGCGATCGCGCATCAAACCACGGATATAGCGAATGCGCTCATTGGTCGGTGGGTGGGTAGAAAACCATGGTAACGGTGGCTCCTGATGACGGTATTCCTTCTTGAGGGTGTGCATGAGGTTAAGTAGGCCATCAGCGGCATAGCCTGCCCTCGCCAGAATCCGTGTGCCCAAAATATCCGCCTCTCGCTCCATTTCTCGACTATAGCTAGTCACGAGAATCCCTGTCACATAGCCACCAGCAGGTAATAACCGCGTCAAGTTGGCAGTGGCCGTGCCTTGGGTGACCAAGCGAAAACCGTGGGAGAGCACCGCGTGGGCAATTTCGTGAGCCAGTAAGCCAGCAAGTTCTGCCTCGGTATTGGCTTTGAGAATTGCACCGGAATTGATAAAAATCTTGCCTCCTGGCAGGGCAAAGGCATTGAGATCATTATCTTTTATCACAAAAAACTCATACTCAAACTCATTGCGACCGGCCACTTTGGCGAGGCGTTGCCCCACTTCATTGACATAGGCTTGAACCTCAGGATCCTCAAGGAGCTTGACTTGGCGGCTAATTTGCTGTGCTGCTGAACGGCCTAGGGCAGATTCTCCCTGCATCATCAAGGCCATCATTTGAATCGAGTCCAAGGATAGTAAGGGATTGCCCGTGAGTGCCACACCCACCAGTCCAGTGAGGGCGCCGACAATCATGCCTTCGCGCAGTTGTCCCTGAAGGCGACGACGGAACCGTTGCATTCGCTCTGCGGCTAGTTGCTGAAATTCGGGTGTGGCGGGGTGGTCAGGATTCAGGAGGGCAAAACGTTGGGCGGCAAGAGCCGCTTCTAGCCACTGTTGCTGGCGATCGTAGAGGGTGACGAGGCTACGTTGAATATCGGGTTGATCAGGATAGAGGCTGGCGGCTTTTTCGAGATGGGCATAGGCCTCTTTGAGGGAACCCTGCTGCGCTAGAAACTCAGCGAAGCGCACTTGGCCGGGGATAAACTCTGGGAATTGCTCCACCAACAGCCGCAGGGGCACGGCTTGGGCACTGTAGAGTTGGGAACCTCCTTGAACTTCTCGCCAATAGACTTGGGCAGCGGGGGGCAGTTGACTAATTTCCAGTACAGCGGGGGGGGTGACACGGGGGGGTGGCAAATCTAGGTCAGCCTTGGCCTTTTGGTAATAGGTTTGGGCTGTGACGGTGTCTCCTAATTGCCAGTGGCGATCGCCCTCCCGTAGAAGTGCTAACCGCGCCTCCTGTGCGGCTTGCTCTGCGGTCAGTTCCACTGTTGTTGGAGCTTCTGAAGAATTGTCAGTCGTTCTTGGTGCAGGTTCCACAGAGGGGGCTGCTGAATCATCCTTGATCTCAGTGCTCGTGGGTAGGGGAGCAGGGGATTCTACAGGCGGAACGACTTCTGCGGGGGGCTGGGGTGGCAGCGGCAATAGATCGACAGCAGAGCCTTCAGATTGCGGCAGGCGAGCTTGGGCAAAGGGGTCTTCTTTAATGAGAGCAATCAACTCCTCCTCTGCTACACCCGTTTGGGGTAGGGACATCTCTGCTGCTCTAACCGGTTCAAGAGCCACTCCTAAAAGAAGAACAACACCCAGCGGCCAGTAGCGTAACCCATCTTTCACCATGAAACTGTCCTCAAGCCACCTGATGCTTTATAGTCTAATCACTAGGCATGGGTGAATTGGGTCTTCGTTAGAATTATAGCTATTCCAATAAAGAATGAGACGCTATTCAGCACAATAATTGCGAATCACTTCATCAATAGAATTGTTTGACCCTGCATACATCCACGCTCGCTTCAACGCACTGAAGTCGTGCTCAATCACATTCAAAGGAGTGACCTCCTACAATTCTTGAAGGCAAGAGGCCTCAAACCTTAAAAGCCCCTAGGGTGAGATGATCGCCAGCAGAGTCAAAACGGGACTTGGGCGATCGCTTTGAGCGGTTGATGCAGGCTTACTTTCGCATAGGGGAGGGGCTGTTTGCGTTGCGGTCTTAAGCCAAGACTTGCTTGAGCGCCTGAATGACTTGATCCTGTTGGGCAAGGGTCAGTCCATAGTACAGAGGCAAGCTAATCGCTTCTTGGTAGTAGGCCTCGGCGTTGGGAAAGTCTCCCCATTGAAAGCCCAATTGCTGATAGTAGGGTTGGGTATGCACAGGAATGTAGTGGAGATTCACCCCAATTCCAAGGGAACGAAGGGCTTCAAAGACTTCGCGATGGGAAGCTTGAATTTGGTCTCGCTTCAGGCGAATGATGTAGAGATGCCAACTGGAGCGGGTATCAGGATGCTGAAAGGGGAGCGTGAGGGGCAAATCCGCAAGAGATTGATGGTAGCGTTGGGCTAAAAAACGCCGCCGCTCGACAAACTGATCGAGGCGTTGCAGTTGCTGTAGGCCGAGGGCCGCTTGCAGGTCACTCATGCGGTAGTTAAAGCCCAGTTCCAGTTGTTGGTAATACCAAGGGCCGTGGGAGTCGCTCACCATGTGTTGGGGATCGCGGGTAATCCCGTGGCTGCGCAGACGGATGAGTTGCTGGTAGAGGCCTGGATCATTGGTGAGAATGGCACCGCCCTCACCCGTGGTGATAATCTTGACGGGATGAAAGCTAAAAACCGCCATCGTCGAGAATTCACAGCAGCCAATGGGTCGGCCACGGTAGTGACCCCCAAGGGCATGGGAGGCATCTTCGATGAGGGTAAAGCCATAGGTCTGTGCAAGTTCAGCAAGGGCAGCCATCTCACAGGATTGTCCGGCGAGGTGAACAGGAATGACAACCTTGGGAAGCGTCCCTTGCTTTTTGGCAATTGCTAGCTTGTCGGCAAGGGCAGAAACACTCAGGTTATAGGTGTGGGGGTCAATATCAACAAAATCCACCGTGGCACCACAGTAGCGGCCACAATTCGCCGAGGCAACAAAGGTAATCGGCGAGGTCCACAGGCGATCGCCCCCTTGTAGCCCCGCTGCAATACAGGCGAGGTGAAGCGCTGCTGTGGCACTACTAACCACAACGGCATACCGTGCACCACAACAACTGGCCAGTGCTGCTTCAAACTCGGGAACCTTGGGGCCTTGGGTCAGCCAGTCCGATTGCAGGACGTCAACGACAGCCGCAATATCCTCTGGCGTAATGTCTTGGCGACCGTAGGGAATTGTGCCCATTTAGCCCCTGCCTGGGATAAAGTTCGGGTCAACGTGTTGGCGAATCAGAGTGCGCAGCTCCTCGACACTAAGGAAGCGATCGTTGGTGCCAGAATTATAGCTGAAGCCCGGTTTAACCCGTGTTGCCCCTGTTTGGGCACAGTACTCTTCTAGCGTGAACCGCCCTTGAATAGGCAAAATGGCATAGTACTGGCCTAAATCAACCGTGGTGTAAGAATCGGAAGTGGTAATCATCTCTTCGTGGATCTTTTCCCCTAGACGGATACCCACAAACTGTTGCTCACATTCCGGGCAAATGGCCTCTGCAACATCGAGAATGCGGTAGGAGGGAATTTTCGGCACAAAGATTTCGCCCCCCCAACTGTGCTGCAGTGCCCACAGTACCATTTCTACCCCCTCTTGGAGGGAGATATTAAAGCGAGTCATGGCTGGATCCGTAATTGGTAGGCAGCCCTCACAGCGCTTTTTCAAGAAAAAAGGAATCACTGACCCCCGTGACCCCATAACGTTGCCGTAGCGAACCACACTGAACCGCAGATCACGACCCGCAAAGTTATTGGCAGCAATGAAGAGTTTGTCACTACAGAGCTTTGTTGCCCCGTAGAGGTTGATGGGGGCAGCCGCCTTGTCGGTGGAGAGGGCAATGACTTGCTTGACACCGGTGTCGAGGCAGGCTTGAATGACGTTTTCGGCCCCCATGACATTGGTGCGAATAAACTCAATGGGATTATATTCAGCCGCCGGCACTTGCTTCAGGGCAGCCGCATGAACCACAATATCGACCTTGTTCAGAGCCCGGCGTAGGCGATCGCGATCCCTAACATCGCCAATGAAGTAGCGGATACCTGGATACTTTTGGTAGGGGAACTCCTGAGCCATCTCGAACTGCTTTAGCTCGTCACGGCTGAAAATGACGAGACGTCGAATATCAGGGAACTGCCGCAACACCTCCTTGACAAACGCACGGCCAAACGACCCTGTGCCCCCCGTCACAAGTACGCTGCTCTCTTTCGTTAATCCTTGAGGCATTCTTGTAGATCCTCTCCACTATGCTTCAAGCCATCAATCGCAAAAAATCCCGTCGAGCGACCACGGCGAGCTTGCTCTTGACAACTGCCTTGAAAATCGGTTAAATTGAGATGTTTTAATTATCATAACGTAAATAAAGCATGAAGAAGCCTATCAAACCTCAAAAAATTTGGCCAAACTATGAGGATATAAATCCTTTCGAGGGTTTTGATGATGCATATCTCGAATATATCTGTTCGGAAAAAGTAGATACTAGAATTAAGAGTAATTTTGCAAGACTTCCTGCTCTATTTTGGCCTACAGAGCTTTATAGTTTTGGTCGTTGCTATCGTTTATGGTTAAAGTGGCCTGATATATTACCAATACCGGTCCAGGGAGATCATGGTGCAGCACTTTCAGGGGAGTTTGAGGAACATGAGATAAACAATAAAGCTGCTTACCACCTATCTTGGTATAAACAGAGAGTTATTAGCATTGAAAGATACCAAATTAAGAAGGTAGTTCATATAACACATCCATGGGTGATCTATAGAAAAATAGCTGGTTATAATCTAAAGGAAAAAGCAAAAGGCACTTTGATTTTTTATCCACATTCTACTGATAGAGTTGAGATCATAGATTATGATTGGGATGAGTACTTCCACAATCTGGAATCATTAGAAGATCACTATAAACCATTTGTTATATGTATGTATATGCATGATGTGAAAAAGGGTTACCATAAGAAGCTTAGAAAGTACAATATACCAATAGTCAGCGCAGGCGAAATACAAAGTCCGCTGTTTGTAGATAGGTTTTATGACTTAGTCTCCAATTTTCTTTATGCAACATCACCAACAGGTGGTAGTGAGTTGTTTTATTGTGAAGAAATAGGAGTTAAATACTTTATACTTGGTAAAGAGCCAGTCTACTACAATTTTTCTCATCCTCAAAATCCATTGGGTGTGATTAAGCCAAGAGATGAAGTGGCAATGATATCGCATCAAATCAAGAAAGAATTATTCTCTAGCTTACCTCCAGAAAACAGTTACGAGAAAAAGCAATTTGTAAGTGATGTATTAGGGTTAGAATTGGACTCGTTAGCAATCGCTAAAACATTAAAGACAATATTTTTTATTGAGATGATCAGGCTTTTACCGGCAGTATCTCTAAATATCCTACTTAGGCTGAAATCTAATTTATCTTTTAGGATAAAATCGCTATTTAATTCTAAATATTAACCGTAAGTTTATCTATAGTGTAGCCATGTATCCAAGGAAAAAACTTGAGTTTCTTATTCCATCATATAAAAGACTAGAAACACTAGTAAGAGCGATACAGTCTATAACAACTCAGGTTAAACAATTTGAATTGGCTGGCAAAGTAAGTGTTGTGGTCGTTGATGACTGTACTCCGAACTTTAGCTGCGATGAAATAAGAAGGCAAGTCGATATATTACCAGAAATAGTTGATATAAGGACTAATACTTATAACAAAGGTATGAGCCTAAATATTCGTGATATGGTCTTTGAATCTTCTGCTGACTTCGCGTGCATCCTAACTGATGATGACTACTTACAGCCGAACGTCTTAATTGATATAATTAATTTCATAGATAACTTAACTAGCTACGAAAATAACACAAATGTACAAATAGGTTCATTTTTTGTGCCAAGATATTCATACTTAGAAGATGGTTCTCTTCATTGTGTAGTGTGTAAGCCATTTGAGCGAGATACCTTAATACCATGTGGAACCATAAACTCAATTCGCTATTTACATAATGGATTTATATTAACTGGGCTTTTCTTCAGGCCTAAACTGATAAACTTCAGTTTGTGGAATGAAAATATTGAAAATGCTTATTTTCCAGTCATTTATTTTTTTGATTTACTATTAAAATATAATTGCTTCTTCATTAATAGAAACTGGTTTGTTCATACAGTTCTTAATAGGTGTCACTGGGAAGCGTGGGGAGCAACAGATTACGAAAGGACAAAGCGGCTGTACACTGACTACATGAAGGTTGTTACTGTTTGCACTAATATATCTATTGATTACGATAAAAGAACTACAAGTACTTATATTCATTACCTTAAAAAAATCTTTATCCTTATAGAAGAAACTAAGAATTACCGAAACCAAATTAAGAGTGTTATCTGTTCTGGTCTATCTCTAGTAGATATAAGGGGTGTCAATGACCTTACAAAGCAAAGGCTGACATTTCGTTTAGCAGTCGTGATAAGCTACATTGATTTGATTTTATTTCGATTTATCTTAAAATTTATTCGGAATTTACGAATCTTGACCTATGGTAAGTAGCCCGGTATTACTTGTAGTGTTTAATCGCCCCAAAACCACTGCAAAAGTGTTTGAAGCGATTTGTCAAGTGAAACCCAGAAGGTTATATATAGCTGCAGATGGTCCTAGACCTAACTATGACGGTGAAGCAGAGAAAGTTAGACAGGTCAGGGAGATTGTTACGCAAGTAGATTGGCCTTGTGAAGTTAAAACTCTTTTTAGAGAGAAGAACCTAGGATGCAAGGTAGCGGTCAGTAGTGCTATTACTTGGTTTTTTGAGCACGAAGAAAAGGGGATTATTCTAGAAGATGACTGTTTGCCCCATCCTGACTTTTTTAGGTTTTGTGATGAATTGCTTGAATACTACGAACAAGACGAACGAGTTTGGGTTATCACGGGAAACAACTTTCAGGATGGGCAGTGGCGTGGAAAAGCTAGCTATTATTTCTCTAAATATAATCACTGCTGGGGTTGGGCTACGTGGAAACGGGCATGGTCTAAATACGACGTAAACATCTCATTTTGGCCGGCGTGGAGCAAATCATCAGCGTGGCAAAATCTTCACTTTAACTCTGTTGAGGAGGGATACTGGCGTAAGATTTTTAATCGAGTGTATTCAAGTGAGATTAATACATGGGACTATCAATGGACGGCCTGTGTCTGGTATCATGGCGGGTTAACGGCAACACCCAATGTTAATCTTGTAAGTAATATTGGTTTTGGTTCTGATGCAACTCATACAAAGACTGCAGGTCATATTCATGCAAACTTGCCCGTTTTTCCAATAGGAGAGATTCAACATCCAAGTGAAGTGGCTGTTGATGTAGAAGCAGATAAGTATACCTTCAATGAGCATTTTGGTGGTAAGTTTATACACTCGCCATTGAGTGTAATTAGGCTATTGAAGGAAAAACTTTATCGTTTTATTTTTTAAATCAAGTTCTTAGGGAGTAGTAATTGTAAAAATGAGTACATATTATCAGCTTAATAAAATATGTCCTATTTGTGGGAGTAGCCTAGAGTTTTGCTTTTCTCATCAAGTATTAGATAAGTATTTTGCTAAATATTACTTCTGTAAAACATGTGGCTATCTAAAAGCTGATGATCCCTTTTGGTTAGGTGAAGCATATTCATCAGCCATAAGTAAAGCAGATACAGGAATTCTGATCCGTAATTTATCTTTACTTCCTAAAGTTGCATCAATTTTATACTGGCTTTTTAATGAAAGAGGGGAAGGCAGGTATCTAGATATTGCTGGTGGATATGGTATACTAACTCGCTTAATGCGTGATATTGGTTTTGATTGCTATTGGAATGATAAGTACTGCCAAAATTTATTTGCACGCGGTTTTGAATATACTAGTGAGCTAGGGTGTTGTAAGGCTGTCATAGCTATTGAAGTAATGGAACATTTGGTTGATCCATTAACTTTCATGAAGGAAACAATTGCAATGAGTTCTGCCGAAACAATTATTTTCACAACTGAGCTTTTTTCCGGAGATTCACCTCCACCAATCAGCTGGTGGTATTATGTATTTAAAACAGGCCAGCATATTAGCTTTTTTCAAGCAAAAACTCTTGCTAAATTAGCAAATTTACTTAATATGAACTTTTATAGCTCAAACGGTATACATATGTTTACTCGTAAAAATTTGAATAGACTTGCTTTTCACCTTCTAACAACTAGATTTATCAGCCTTGCATCATTCTTAATAATCAAGAAACTAATGCAGTCAAGAACTTTACCTGATCATTACTTAATGCTTAATGATTAAATAACCTCAAGAAAACTAATTCAAACTTTAAAGATTCTAACTAAGGTGATCAGCAATGATAAACCTGTTAATCACTGGAACAGTCCGTAACGTTGGAAATAGTATCTTAAAAAGAGTATTAAAACTAGAAAAGAATCTAAAATCTGCTTTTGATACAAAATGGTTAATTATTGAATCGGATAGTGAAGATGACACTATTGTTGAGTTATTGAAACTAAAACAACTGGTTTCAAATTTCGAATTTATTAGCTTAGGAAGACTACAGGAAAAGATACCTCTTAGAACACAACGACTTGCTTATTGCAGAAATTTATACCTACAGAAGCTAAAAGAATCACCTAAGTATGAGAATATTGACTATGTCATGGTTATTGATCTAGATGAAGTAGGTGACCAACTAACCCAAGAATCTATTTCTAGTTGCTTCGAGAGAAGCGATTGGGATGTTTGTTGTGCTTGCCAAAATGGACCCTATTATGACATTTGGGCATTGCGTCATTATTTATGGTCTCCCAATGACTGCTGGAAGAGTTACCAATTCCTAATAAACCACGGCTCTAGTAGGTATACAGCTTTAACCTCTGCTGTATATAGCCGAATGTTAAACATATCTAAATGCAAGGATTGGATAGAAGTCGATTCCGCATTTGGTGGATGTGCAATTTATAAGAAACATATTTTGCTAGATGTTTTATATTGTGGAACAAATGAAAATAACGAAGAAGTATGTGAACATGTTGAGCTTCACAGGCAAATAAAACAAAAAGGGGGACGTATTTTTATTAATCCTAGGTTTATTAATGCTAGAGTTATTGAACATTCAATTTATGCAACTCATTTGGGCTTGGTTAGGCTTTGGCTTAAGGAGTTTATTAAGTCTGTAATGGCTTTATTTTCTGGACGATTTTAGAGGCGAGCAACTACCTCGACAGCACTGACTACTGATCGCCCCAAGGCATTAAGGTTGTACCCTCCCTCCAAGCCAATGACAATACAGTGAGTGATCTGCAAGCACTGGTGCATCATCCAGCCATAGTCTGCCTCCTGTAATTCAATACTAGAAAGGGGATCATCGCGGTGGGCATCGTAGCCCGCACTGATGATGAGCACATCTGCGCCAAATTGCTGCAAAAAGGGCATGACTTGATCTTGAAAAGCAGTGCGATAGGCCGCTCCAGTGGAGCCTGTGGGCATGGGTAAGTTGAGGACGTTGTTGTGGTGCCCGCGATCGCCCCCATCCCCCGTATAGGGATAGGCAGGAAACTCATGAAGTGAACAATAGGCAATCTGAGGATGATCTTGAACCAGTGCTTGGGTACCATTGCCGTGGTGGACATCCCAATCGAGAATTGCGACTCGTCTTATCCTTGGCAGACTGAGGGCATAATGGGCAGCAATGGCTGCATTCGCTAGTAGGCAAAAGCCCATTCCCCGCTCCCGCAACGCATGGTGGCCGGGGGGGCGTGCCAAAACAAAAATCGGTTGCTGCCGCTGCACCGCCAAATCTACACCATCGAGCCAAGCCTGTACTGCTAACCGCGCCACGCGATCGCTCTGGTCATTGAGGTAGGTATCGGGATCTAGCCAGCCGCCCCCTTCTGCTGCAATCCGCGTTAATTGGTCTAAATACACCCGACTATGTACCTTTTCCAGCCAAGGAGTTAATCCTTCTCCGACAGGCGTAGGTTCACGCCATTCTGCTGCTGGAAATGCTGCCTCTAAGTGCTGACGGATGGCCACTAACCGTTCGGGTCGCTCAAAGTGAAACTGGCGGCAGCGGTGTTCGAGGAAGCGATCGCTATAGATAAAGACAGGGGAAAACATAATTTAATCCATCCAGATCTGCCCATGCCTTATTGACAAGAGCTTGACACTGCTCTTGCGTCCACGCATAAAAATCGGTATTGTAGAGCGCAGGATGACTCATAAAGAGAACCAGTAAACTACTGACGAACTATACCGCAACCCTAACATAATGAAAGTCGCGATTATTCCTGCGCGGGGAGGAAGCAAGCGAATTCCTCGTAAAAACATCCGTAACTTCTGTGGAAAGCCGATGATTGCTTACGCGATCGCGATCGCTCAAGACTCCTGCTTATTTGATCGCATCGTTGTTTCTACTGAAGACCCAGAGATTGCTATTATTGCTTCTCAATGGGGTGCAGAGGTTCCTTTTGTGCGGCCAGCTTCCCTAGCTGACGACTATGCAGGCACCACACAAGTCATTGCTCATGGTATTCAAGTATTGCAAGAGCAGGGTTGTCATCCTGAACTAGTGTGCTGTATTTACCCCGCTGTTCCTTTGCTACAGGCTGATGATCTCAAAGCTGCCTTAAACATGCTACTGAGTTCTAATGCTCCCTATGTTTTTCCCGTGACGATCTTTCCTTCTCCCATACAGCGAGCTTTACGACGACATCCATCTGGTCAGATGGAGCCTTTTTATCCAGAGTATGAGCAAGAACGTACTCAGGATTTAGAGCCTGCTTATTATGATGCAGGTCAGTTCTACTGGGGCAAAACTGAAGCATGGCTTGCAGACATCAGTATTCATCAGCAAGGTATTGGTCTTGTCATTCCCCAGTGGCGGGTTGTGGATGTCGATACCCTTGAGGATTGGCAGCGTGCCGAACTTCTGTATAAAGTACTGTACTCTACCGAAGTGGTGCAGGATTCATGGTAGTCATTTTCTACTGGGGCTTTTCTTATCTAGGCTGTTTGAAAAACAGAACTAATACCATTGTTCAGGAAACATTATTTATATGCGAAGATTAGGTAATATTGCGATTAGGGTAGAGGCTAACTCAGAGATCGGCCTAGGACACTTACGACGTTGTTTAACCTTAGCAAAACAGTTATTTGAAGATGGCTTTTGTGTCTACATTGTTTCTCTTTCGTCAATTAGCCACGATCTTTTACAGGGTTTTCATCATATTTGTATGAGAAACATTTATAGGAATCTGGCCAAAAGTAATATATTTGCTAATAACTTTAATAAAGAATTACTTGATGCTGAATGTACATTAATAGCAATTAGAAACTTGTCAATTGATTGGGTAGTACTAGATAGCTATAATTTGGGGATTTCGTGGGAACAACGAGTTGCTGAATCTGGATACAAAATACTTGTGATTGATGATTTTCGTAATAAAGAACACTATGCAGATATAGTATTGAGTGATATTGATATTCCTTTTGATAAAAATCTGCTAAAGAAATCAACTAATTGTCATCAATTAGTAGGCTTAAGATATGCACTAATTGATTCACATTTTATTGCTGTAAAGAATAGTGATCAAGACTGTACTGTACAAGATAATAGAAAGAAAATTCTGATTTCCTATGGTGGAAGTGATCCTACAGGAGAGACAATTAAAGTGCTAAAATCAATAAAGTTACTAATGAAAAGTCATCCTAGCTTTAAACAAGAAGTTAGTACTGATGTAGTAGTTGGTTGTTTCAATTCACAGCTAAAAACAATTAAAAAAATCAGTAAGGACTTAGATGAAGTAAAAATTCATTATGCTCCCGAGAGCTTAGCAAGCCTGCTTAAGAATGCTGATATTTTTTTAACTTCGGGAGGCAACTCTATGATAGAAGGTTTATTTATGCAAAAAATTTGTTTAATTACAACAACAGCTGAAAATCAAATTCTCTCTGTTATGTGCTTACTTAAACAAAACCTTATTAACTACTTGGGTCATTACAATAAGGTAACTTCTCATATTATATGTGACTTCTTGTTAAAGGCTATAAAAAATTATTCAGGTTTTAAGATCAACCACAATCCGGTATGCGATCATCTAGGGGCTAGCCGAGTAAGCCATATGCTACAGTTAATCATGAGCAAGTAAATCCATAAAAATTTGAAGTAATAGTATGAACACATCTATTTCAATCGGTTCTAAAATTATTGGACAAAGTTATCGTCCCTTAATTATTGCCGAAATGTCTGGTAATCATCATGGTAATATAGATAGAGCATTTGCTATTGTCGATGCTGCGGCTAAAAATGGTGCAGATGCTATAAAGTTACAAACTTTTACACCTGATACTTTAACTATTGATAGCAAACGTCATGAGTTTCTTATAGATGATTCTGAGAGTCCATGGTTTGGTAAGTATCTCTGGGATTTATACTCTGAGGCTTACATGCCTTGGGAATGGCAGGAGGAGTTATTTAAATTTGCTCGCAATAAAGGTTTGGCTTGCATCAGTACTATATTCGATATTTCTTCATTAGAATTTCTCCTATCTATCGGAGTCGATGCTATAAAAATTGCATCATTTGAGCTTATTCACATCCCTCTACTGTCAGAAGCATCCTGTTGCGGTAAACCATTGCTCCTTTCTATTGGCATGGCAACATTAGATGAAATACAAAAAGCTGTAGAAACAATCAGAAAAAGAGGCTGTGAAAACTTTATTCTACTAAAATGCACTAGTGCCTATCCTTCAACTGAAAAAGATGCTAACATCTTAACAATACCAGACTTGAGAAGTCGCTATAATTGTTATGTAGGATTATCTGATCACACTTTGAGTCCTTATGCTGCGTTTGCTGCCGTTGCTCATGGAGCAGTGATGATTGAAAAGCACTTTACTTTATCCCGTTCTGAAAGAGGAGTGGACTCAAGTTTTTCAATTGAGCCCGCAGAATTGCACCAGCTTCGACTAGGTACGGAGATGGTTTGGGAAAGTTTAGGCAAAGTCTGTTATGAGCCGTTATCATCAGAAAAAACTTCACTGAAAGAACGTCCCTCGATCTATGTTGTGAAATCTATTAAAAGCGGAGAAACATTTACGCATGAAAACGTCCGTATTATACGACCTTCAGGGGGATTACTACCTGAGTTCTACGACCAAGTAATCGGAAGAAAAGCCAAAGTTACGATGGAAGCAGGCACTCCTCTATCTTGGGATATAATTGACTAACTTCAGCCAACTGTTTAAATCTTAAGAGCATAAATAATTCTCAAGAGGAAATATCGATGAACGACTATCTTCAAACAAATGCTCGTTATTGGTCAGGAACTTACAACGCTCCAAACGTAGAGAGCTTTATTTTTAGGTTTTATGGCAGAATCCTGAAGTTTGACTACGGTATTGACGGCTCAGGACATGAACGTTTACTAGATTTTGGTTGTGGACAAGGTGCTGCCTTGGCCTTTTTCGATAATTTAGGATTTGATTGTTTCGGAGTTGATATTGCGGCTAACGATATTGCCGTTGCTCGTAGCAGAATGCCACATATTGCTTCCCACTTTGCTGTTATTGATCCTGAACCTAATCCAGAGCAAATTTTCTTTGGAGGTAACTTTGATATAGTTATATCGATTCAGACCTTAGACTTTTTGTCGAATACAGATTTTGATTTAGCAATTAGGTGTCTTTATAACAATATGAAAGTTGGTTCCAAAATTTATGCTTCTATGAATGGATGGGCGCACTACTATAGAAATCACGCAACTTATGTTGGGGACGGTTTGTGGCATGTCCAATTTAAGACTGACCGTTTAGACTATGATCTTTACCTTAACTTTGTGAGAGATAAAGAAGAAATGGCGAAGAAATTTTCCTTGTTTAGGCCTGTGTATCTAGATTACTATGACTACTCCTTTCGTGAAGAAGGGAGCGAGTTGAGATATACTTTCTTTGGTGTAAAGGAGTGAATTAGCAATGAAAATAAAATCTAATAATGAATGGGATAAACTTAGGACAGTCGTCGTTGGCACAGTTGAAAATTTCTCTCCGGGATTAGAAGTTATAGATGGTTCAAGATCATTTGAGCTTTTGACAAAGGCTGAAACTATTGCCCGTAAAGCCTACCCCCAATGGTATTTAGATGAAGTAGCTGAAGATTTAGAGGTATTGTGTAGTATTCTACGAGAAGCTGGAGCTCTGGTTTTACGTCCTTCATGGCATGAAGAATACCACACCTTTAGCACTCCGAATTGGTCGGCATCTGGTTTTGATATATATAATGTTAGAGACATTCACATTGTTTTTGGAAATACTTTAATTGTCAGCGCTCCATCATCTAGATTTAGATTATTTGAGTTTTATGCCTTTCAAGACCTACTCTACAAGTATTGTTTTGACGAAGGATTTAGATGGATATTTGCACCACCACCAAAGTTAAGAGGGGGATATCGTCAGCTATTGCAACGTCCTTTAACTGATCTAGAAAGCGTGGAAGATCAAGTACACCAGCAGCTAAGCGGTGGAATAAATGAAACATTTCACCGCCTGTCTGAGGATGAAATTATTTTTGATGCTGCTAACATAATTAGACTCGGAAAAGATATCTTATACTTAGTTTCTTCGACTGGAAATCATAAAGGAGCCAAATGGCTTGCTGATGTGTTAGGTAATGAGTATAAAGTTCATTTGACGTATACCTATCGATCCTCTCACTTAGATTCAACTATATTACCTCTTTGTGAAGGAGTGGTTCTCTTAAATGGTTTCAGAGTAAAAGAGTCTACATGTCCTGAAGTATTTACTAAGTGGGAAAAAATATACTTTACAGAGGTTGTACCCGTGCCTGAAACTGAAGTCTCCTTTCATAATGAGGTGCGCCTTCCTATATATGAAGAATTATTATCCATGGGTGTTATTTCTCATTTAAATACCATGAGTTCTCCTTGGGCAGGATTGAATGTGTTTTCCATCGCTCCTGATACAGTCTTGGTTCATGACCAGCAACTCCCTCTAATTAAAGCCCTCGAAACCAAAAGGTTTACTGTTATTCCTGTCAGAATGCGTCATTGCTACACAATGCTAGGTGGTTTGCATTGCACCACTCTAGACCTTGAAAGAGACCACAGGTAGTGGGTAAAACAAGCTATTAAAGAGGCGGCAGGGGAAGTGATTACGCCAGAGTGTATTTGTTCGATTCGCCCTAGGTATGGGTTGCCTCCTAAGCAGTTATTGGCAGTCAAGACGCTCCCCGGAGCCGCCCGCATCATCCCCCCAGCAGTGATGGCACAGTTGCAGGAACGCCTACAAGACCCCAGCGGGTTTGACAGTTACAAGGCGATTGTGCAGTGGCTGCGACAGGAGCATCAGCTTGAGGTCGCCTACCCGACGGTGCATCGCATTGTGCGCAATGTCGTGCCTGTGTTTGCCCCCGAGGTCAATCCCATTGAGCGGTTGTGGCAACATCTGCGAGCAGCATGAGCATGGCAGTCCTTCGAGACCCTAGAAGCCCTGCGTCAAAAGCTGCAAGCTGTATTGTCACAACTGACGGCGGGGGTGATTCGTTCTTTGACGGGCTGGTCATTCATTACACAGCCTTTATTAACCCTATCTTCAAATTGAATTGGTATTAGTAGCAGGACGGTATAGACACCAGAAAGACTTCATCGCCCCAATGCTGTTTTGCAGATATTTGAATGCGGTAGGGTTTGTGATTTGAATGTGATTGAGCACGACTTTAGTGCGCTGAAGCGAGCGCGGATGTATGCAGGGTCAAACAGTTCTATTGATGAGGTGATTCGCAATTATTGTGCTGGATAATGTCTCATTCTTTATTGGAATAGCTATAAGGCAAAAAATGAGCACTCATCAATAGAGTATGGGTAGTGAACTGCCATGCAGTGAGGGATCAATTTGCTTGGCTAAGCGAGATTTGTCTCAGAATCGCCAAGAATCCTCAAGGCGCAATTGCAGGTCAAGGGTGCAGCCGAAAGGCTTGAATTTGCCACGGGCTGAGGGTTACTGAGTCTGTGTCCCCTGCGGGCGTCTCTAGGAGCGTTTGCTGCTCTTTGACTTGCCATGGAATAAACGTTGAGTGCAGCTCCAAGGTGCCCCCTTCACCAACCACTTCAGCGACTCGCAATTGCCAACCCTGTCCATCCTCTGCTTGTTTGAGGGCAAGGCATTGAATGCGGGCATCCGACCAATGGAGAAGCTGAGCGTGGGGCGGTAATGATCCTGATGGGTTGGCGGGGGCAATTTCTCCCCTCAGAGGTTGATTAAACTGAGCCGCCTGCTGCGGGACACCGGCCACTTGCCACGAGTCACTGTGGGGAAACACACCATAGCTAAAGCGGTGCTGACAGCGATCGCTCGTCGGATCCGGCCAAGTGGGCGATCGCAACAGGGTCAATCGCAGTTGATTCGCTTGGGCATCAAGGCCATGCTTGCAGTCGCTGAAAAGACTCACCCCATACTCTGGGGTACTCAGATCCACCCACGTTAAAAAGGGCACCTCCCATTTTGTTTGCTCATGGGCGCTGAGGTGGGGATTGGGAAGGGTCGGGCGCAGCGTAACGCCGCCGGGAGTTTCACAGGTGATCTGCTCAGCACTGATTGCCAAGGGAAAAGCCGCCTTGAGGAGAATATGTTCCTCCTGCCAGTCAATCACCGTATCAATGCGCAGCCACGGGGTTTGATACTGCAACACATACTCCTGCTGAATCTGCGAGGACTGAAAGCGCCATCTGACCCGTAGTCGCTGCTCCAGTTGATGCCACGTCACCCATTCAATAGCCTCTAGGGTCGCTCCCGGCAGTCGATGCTGCCCATAGTTGGGGTCAATGTTCCAAGCATCCCAGTATTGCCCCTGATCACGGAAAAATTGCAGTTGATTACCGCGATCGCCCAAGCAGGGACGATGATTCAACTTGTCATACAGATTAGTGATTTCCCCTGTTGCCGGATCAATTTCAACGTGGAGATAGTTATTTTCTAAGACATAGCCCAAGGGTGGGGTTGGTAACGTATCAGGGCGCGATCGCGGGCAGAGCCACAGCAGCGTGTAGCCAATTCCCGTCACCTCAGGGGTACGAAACGTCAAGCAACCTTGGGGAGCATTCAACTGCGCTGGTAAATCGTAGTCGCCCCGTGGACAATAAACCCGCCAAGAGGGAACCTCCTGCGGTAGCTGCGCCAAGTCAATGTGGACAACCCCGGCGCGATCGCCCACCAATCCATTGAAAATCACAACGGGAATTGCCTCTGTCACCGGCGGTTCACCGCCGTCAATGGACTGGCACAGCGCTGTTTGTGCTTCCCTTAGGACTGTCTCTGTCGTGGTCAGGAGTTGCTGCCACGTTGGCGCCACCTCAGCATAGACCTCTGGAATCGAGGAGCCAGGGAGAATATCATGAAACTGGTTAAAGAGAAGTTGTTGCCAACAGGCTTTGAGTTCTTCTTTGGGATAGGAAAAAGAAGTTGTGATTGCCGCGAGGGCACACCAGCGTTCCGCCTCTTGCAGTTGGCGTTGGGCGCGATCGTGGGCGGCCTTTTGATCGCCATGGCTGGTGTAGCAGCCGCGATGGAATTCCAAGTAGAGTTCCCCTTGCCAAGCGGTTGTAGGGGGTGTTTCTTGGGTTAATTGTTCCAGATACTGCTGCACGGTTGTCCATTGCCACTGCGGCCCAATACCACCGAGGTGTTGCCAGCGTCGCACCCGTTCTAACATGTCTGCCGTTGGTCCACCACCATGATCGCCGACACCAAGGAGCCAGAGACTGCGCCGCGCTCCCGTTTGTTGCCACCACTCTTGGGCATAGGTAGCCATTTTCACGGGAGCAATCCCCTCGCCAATGGGTGCTGACATCAGGGCATTCACCGCCGCCCCCGCCACATCCCGCCAGACAAACCAACCGTGGGGAAAGCGCGTGGTGTCATTCCAGCGCAATTTTTGAGTGACAAAGTAGCGAATGCCCCCCTGAGCCAAGAAACTGGGGAGCCGTTCCGGAAAGCCAAAGGTATCGGGCAACCAAGCAATGGGGCTAATGCCACCAAAGGCCTCCTGCACGTACTGCTGACCATAGAGAATCTGACGGGCAATGGACTCAGCATGAATGAGATTGAGTTCCGGTTCGACCCAAAGGCCTGCCGCTACATCCCACCAACCCGCTGCCACGGCTTCCTGAATCCGCCCAAAAAGTTCTGGGGCATGGATCTGCAAATAGGCATAGAGGGCGGGAGTGGAGTGGGTAAAGGTGAGTTCGGGATAGCGTTCCTTCAGCTGTAATACAGATCGAAAAGTGGACTGTGCCACTTGCCACGTTTCAGCGATCGGCCAGAGCCACGCCAAGTCCAGATGGGCATGGCCACACAGGTGCATGGTGAAGTCCCGCAAGGGGGTGGCGATCGCCTGCATTTTCTCGTGGATCTCCGCCAGCAACGGATCTAAGATGGGGCGCTGTCCATGACTTTCTAAAACGTCCTTCAGCAGGGGTTCAAGGGGTTGCAGGTTGAGGGTTTCACCAAAGATCGCCAAAATGTCCAACTCAGTGGCAATAAAGTCGGGATCCACTCCCGTTGGCGATTCAAACTGCAGGCCTGATCTCACCAAAGCACCGTCATCGTGGCCGGGACTCACAAGATGCAACACCACCTCCCACGCTTGGCCGGGAGTCACCGCCTCCCCTAGGCACAGACTCACCGAATGATCAAATAAATCCCCCTGATGCACCGCCTGACCATTGACATACACCGTTGCCCGATCCGCCCACCACGTGAGATCAAGGCGTAGAGTTAAACCCGCCACACTATAGCCTTGAACCGTCGCGGGTACCGTGATTCGCTGCCCCAACCAGAGGGAGTGCCGACCCTTGGGCCACGCCAAATGCCCTTTAGCATTCACTGCATAGGGGCTCGTCCCCGCATCTTTGAGCGAGGGGGAACTGAGGGGAAACCACTGGGAATGAATCTCAATGACTGCCAATGATTGCAAATAGTCACGAGATTTTTTGACTAATTCTGTCAAGAGCATAAAACTTCGTTAATTTTCCTGCGATCGGCCTAGGCCAATTGCTATGCTAGAGGTGTGAGGAGCCGTCGTCACTCGTTTAACCAAACTGTCAATAAAATAAGCAAACTTTATTTCAGAGGAGTGACCTCATGGTAACCCGATTTGCGCCGTGGCGGGGCTTTTTCATCTCCTCAATCTGTGGGGTACTGACAGCCCTTGCGATCGCCCCAGTAACGCCTGCCCAAGCCCAGCGACCCTCAGCCCCCGATCAACCCGTACAAACAGTAGTCACAGATCCGCTTCAGAGTCCTTTCCCGCTGCCTTGGAAATGGATTGACGACGGCCACGCCGCTGCTCTAAAGGCTAAGAAATCTCTCCGCTTGACTCAGCAGACGCCCCAATATCTCTCTCCCGATGGCCGCTATGTGGCACAGGCCACCCTCTACTTCACGGCTGATCCCGAGGCGCAACGGCAACAACTGGTGAGCGTTCTTGAAATTCGCGATCGCCAGAGCGGCAGTCAGCAGCGAATTGAAAGCCTCAAGGAAATGCCGCCTGAATTTTTGGCAGAGGTGCCCCAAGGTCAAGGTCTGATTGCAGTACTAGTTCCAGTTGGCTGGTCAGAAACCGGTAATCGTCTCTTGGTGCGCCAGCTTGGCGGCTTGTTTGCCACTGATTTAATTAGCGATGGCGCGTGGATTTGGCAGGCGGGGGTGGGTCATGTGGCCACGGTTTATCCCACCGCTGATGAATACGACTTTGCCACCCTTTTGGGCTGGAGCACAACGGATCCGCAACGGGTACTCTTTCAAACCCAAACCATGGGGAACCCCAAAGCCACCATTTGGGCAGTGGATACTCAAGGCAGCACCCAATTGGCCCAGGGCGATCGCCCCCGTGTCTATGGCACAACCCTACCCGCCACTGCCAATGCCCAGCGTTAGATCACCTCAAGGGGAGGCCAGCAACTGGCCAAGGTAGCGATCAATCCAGCCAATCATCACCGCAGGGCACTCCAACTGCGGCGTTAGTCCCACCTCTGGCATCACATCAAAGGCACGAATCGCGTCGGGGTTTAACTGTGCCAAGCGTTGACCCACGGCCACAGGAGGGAGTTTTGCCTGCTCTCCCCAAACGATGTAGGTCGGCACCGTCAAATGGGGCAAGAAGCGACTGAGGTCGCAGCAGAGATCACCCCGCACAAAGGCCAACGCGGCAAATTCTGCCCCCGCCGACTGCGCTACTTGGGTATAGGTGGCAATCATTTCCGGGCTGATGCGGCTAGGTCGGGCAAACTGTTGATTGGCCATAAAGGACTGCACACTCAGGGAATTGGCCACGCCGAGGCGATAAAAGGCGATATCCACATAGGGCTGGCGGGCAATCTGGGCAAGGGGGGTCTGGCGGTAATCTTGACCAAAATCACTCAGCCCCGTTGGACAGGTGAGAATCAGGCCACGGAAGCGTTGGGGATGGGCGATCGCCCCTTGGATGGCAAAGGCTGCCGTCAGTGACGACGTGATCACCACCGCTGGTTCTGCCGTCAATTGACCAAGGCACTCTAGCAAATGATCCACATAAGCCGCCACCGTATAGGGTTGATCGCGATGCTCAGAGGCGCCCCAACCGGGCAAATCCAAAGCAAAAAGGGGATACTCGGCTGAAAAGGCCGGGTAAACTACCGACCATTCATAGCGGCTCGAGCCACCGCCAAAGCCATGCCAAAAAAATAAAGGCGGCCGAGCAGGGTTAACATTGCCGAGATCATTGGTAACGTAGGCCACCTCACCCATAGCCGTCGTGAGGGTGCGCGATCGCAAGCAATCAACCATCGGGATTTCCTAAAAAGAAGAAACCTGCTATGATAATAAATCGCGCTGAATTAAACGGGTAGCAACGGGCTGCCCCCGCCCTAAGGAGTGCCGCCGTGACCAAGAGTACCGAAGGCGAAAAGCCCACTAGTGGCTTTAATCTAACCGAGTTTTTCCGCGAAACCAAGGAAGAACTCAGCAAAGTGGTGTGGCCCGATCGCCAGCGTCTGATTGGCGAATCTGCGGCAGTCATTCTCATCGTTTCCCTTTCGGCTGCGGTCATCTACCTAGTGGATGAACTCTTTCGTTGGCTGGCCACACTGATTTTCTAGACAGCCAAAGATTCCTACGAGTACGCGCCTATGGTAAGTGAATTTACTGATCATTCTGATCTGAACGATCCTCTTGACGACACCGTTGAAGTGGCCGAAGGGGATCAAGCGGGTAAGGTCAAACGGTTTTGGTATGCCGTGCAGGTGGCCTCTGGCTGCGAAAAAAAAGTGAAAAGCACCATCGAGCAGCGGCTCCATACGCTGGATGTGGCCGATCGCATCTTTCGCATTGAAATTCCCCAAACCCCCGTCATCAAAATCAAAAAAGATGGCTCGCGGCAAACCATTGAGGAAAAAGTTTTTCCCGGTTATGTTCTTGTCCAAGTGCGGGCACAGCAGTCCCCCGAAACGGGTGAATGGCAAATTGATGATGAAGCTTGGCAGGTGATTAAAAACACCCCCAATGTGATTAACTTTGTGGGTGCCGAGCAACGCCGCAGTACAGGCCGCGGCCGCGGTCACGTCAAGCCCATGCCCCTGAGTCCGGCCGAAGTGGATCGCATCTTCCGCAAAGCCCAAGAACAAGAACCGGTTCACCGCATTGATCTCAATAGTGGTGATAAGATCAAAGTTCTCAATGGTCCCTTTAAGGACTTTGAGGGAGAGGTGATTGAAGTCAGTGCTGAGCGCAGCAAACTGAAAGCATTACTCTCGATTTTTGGCCGCGAAACGCCGGTCGAACTCGAAGTGACTCAAGTGGAAAAAGTAGATTAGGACGCTAACTCACTATGGCGAAAAAGGTCGTCGCAGTTATTAAACTTGCCATTCAAGCGGGTAAAGCCAACCCTGCTCCCCCCATTGGTCCGGCCCTTGGTCAGCACGGTGTGAACATCATGATGTTCTGCAAAGAGTACAATGCTCGCACCGCCGATCAAGTGGGGATGGTGGTTCCCGTTGAAATTTCGGTCTATGAAGATCGCAGTTTCACCTTTGTTCTGAAAACGCCGCCCGCTTCCGTGCTGATTCAAAAAGCTGCGGGCATTGAAAAAGGCTCCGGCGAACCCAACAAGAAAAAAGTGGGCAGGATCACCCGTGCCCAACTGCGGGAAATTGCTGAGAAGAAAATGCCAGATCTCAACGCCAACGATATTGAAGCGGCCATGCGGATTATCGAAGGCACCGCTCGCAATATGGGCGTGACCATTGCCGACTAAAGCTTTCCTTCGTGTGTTCCTGTTGAGTCCGTTGTTGTGTTGGGGGAGAAACTGCGTTTCGTTAGTACCCCGTGGAGGTAAATTCTGATGCGTAAACTCTCGCGACGACTGCGCGAACTCTATGCCAAGGTGGAGGATCGTCCCTACGCTCCCCTCGAGGCCTTGCAACTGCTGAAGGAAACGGCCACAGCCAAATTTCCTGAATCGGCAGAAGCCCACATCCGCTTGGGCATTGATCCCAAATATACCGACCAACAATTGCGAACCACTGTGGCGCTCCCCAAAGGCACCGGTCAAACGATTCGCGTCGCGGTCATTGCTCGGGGTGAAAAAGTGACTGAAGCCAGTGCCGCCGGTGCCGATGTTGTGGGTTCAGAGGAACTCATTGACGAAATTCAAAAGGGGCGGATGGACTTTGATCTGCTCATTGCCACCCCCGATATGATGCCCCAAGTGGCCAAAGTGGGTCGGATTTTGGGTCCGCGGGGGCTCATGCCATCGCCCAAAGCCGGTACGGTGACCTTTGACTTGCCCCAAGCGATTCAAGAGTTCAAGGCGGGGAAAGTGGAATTCCGCGCCGATCGCACCGGGATTGTCCATGTGCTCTTTGGCAAAGCTAGCTTCAGCGCCGAAGACTTGCTCGTCAACCTCAAGGCACTACAAGAGAGTATTGACCGCAACCGCCCGAGTGGTGCCAAGGGTCGCTACTGGCGCAGTGTCTATGTGGCCGCCACCATGGGGCCGAGCATTCAAGTGGACATCAACGCCCTGCGGGAGCTAAAACTGGCCGAAGCCGCCTAAGGAGGACTTGCCTATTGCCCAATACTGGACAGGACAACTCAAGACTGAAACCGAAGACCGCAGGGGTCTGGCTCAGACATAATCTTCCTGCCGAGGTTTGCGAAGTCCATCCGTTGGGATTGGGCGATCGCCCCGGCACCACTGCTGGGGTTTTTCTTTCACTGACTACAGGAGGTGATGCGCGTGGGACGCACGCTAGCAAACAAAAAAGAAATTGTGGCGGAGCTAAAGGAACGCCTGAGCGAGTCACAAATGGCACTGGTGATTGACTACCAAGGTCTCACCGATGCTGAGATGAAGGATTTGCGGCAACGCTTGCGCAAGTGTAATGCCAGTTGCAAGGTCACTAAAAATACGCTGATGGAATTGGCGGTTAAAGAAAGTGACACTTGGCAACCCATGACCCAATTCCTTAAGGGACCTTCGGCGTTCCTCTTGGTCAAGGATGACATTGGCGGCACGATCAAGGCCTACCAAGAATTCCAAAAGGCCACGAAAAAAACCACCCTACGCGGTGGGGTCATGGAGGGACGGGCCCTTGATGAAGCGCAAGTGAAGGCCATTGGTGATCTGCCCTCAAAAGAACAACTCATGGCGCAGATTGCTGGTGCCCTCAATGCCGTCACAGCGAAGATTGCCATTGGCATCAAGGAGGTTCCTGCTTCCTTGGCGCGGGCAACCCAGGCGATCGCCGACAAAGGTGCGGCATAGATCGATCCTGTTTTCGGTTTCCCTTGGGAAGCCACCTGTTCTTGTTTTCCAACCTTGAAACGATAGGAGTTGACAATGTCTGCTGCAACCGATGAAATTCTCGAAAAGTTGAAATCCTTGACCCTGCTGGAAGCCGCTGAGCTGGTCAAGCAAATTGAAGAGGCCTTTGGTGTCAGTGCCGCTGCGCCGGTCGGTGGCATGATGGTCGCCGCTCCTGTGGGTGGTGGGGCTGCTGCTCCCGCAGAAGAAGTCGAAGAGAAAACCGCCTTCGATGTCATTCTCGAAGAAGTCCCCGCCGACAAGAAGATTGCCGTGCTCAAAGTGGTGCGCTCTTTGACCGGCTTGGGTCTCAAGGAAGCTAAGGAAGTGGTGGAATCCACGCCCAAACCCGTGAAAGAAGGTGCCACCAAAGAAGACGCCGAAGCCGCTAAGAAAGAACTCGAGGAAGCCGGCGCCAAAGTCAGCATCAAGTAGTCTTTGGTATCCATTTGTTTCGGGGGTGGTCTTGTGGCCACCCTTTTTTATTTGCAACCTTTGGAGAGCATAGAGACTCATGACCGAGATTCGTGCCATTTATACCGATGGTGCCTGCGAAGGCAATCCGGGACCGGGGGGCTGGGGCGTGGTCATTTACTTTGCCGACGGCTCTGTGCAGGAACTGGGAGGACATCACCCCGCGACCACAAATAATCGCATGGAATTGCAGGCGGCCATTGAAGCCCTCAAGGCATGGCGCCAACTGGCTCCGGGGAGCGCGATCGCCCTTTACACCGACAGCGAATATGTCCTCAAGGGAATTACGGAGTGGATCCACAACTGGAAACGGCGGGGCTGGAAAACAGCCGCCAAAAAGCCTGTTCTCAACCAAGACCTGTGGCAGGAGCTAGATGCCCTCAATGATCCCTTAGTCCAGTGGCACCATGTGCGTGGCCATAGTGGCGATGTCGGCAATGAACGCTGTGATCTTATTGCCCGCAGTTTGAGTCGTGGGCAGCCAATTGCCCTAAGAACGCTGCCACCATCGCTGGGGTAATGTCGCGCGTGTGTTCAAAAACTGCACTGGCTCCCGCTGAGCGCAAGCGATCGCCATAGCGTTGCCGATCTTCGGGCTTGACATGGGGAGGAATCACCCCTAAGGCAATCCACGGCGTTGTTGCTTGTTCTTTGCGGGCATTGACAACGGTCTGCATATCCGCCACTGTATCCCCCACATAAAAGGCAGGAATGGTTTCCTGAGCCGCGGCCTGACGGTAGGCCATGCGGAGTCCTGTGGGGTCGGGTTTGCCGGGGGCATCTTCCATGGCGATCAAAAGGGGCTGATCGAGACCCAAGCGGTGTTTCAGAACATATTCTGCCGAGTCCCGCGTCGCACCACTGACAAACCCCCAGCGGATTTGTGCCTGATCAAGAGCCTGAAAATAGGCAACATCCACCAGCAGTGGCTCATCTTGAATATAGCCGCACCAATTTTCGCCACTATAGCGCTCCTCAAAAAAGATCACTAGGCGTTCATAGTCCAAGGGCACTTGGCAGCGGGGTTTCCCTTGGCGTTCAAAGTAGCGATAAATGAGTTCACGCGACCCTTCCCAGTCGTTATTCCAGCAGCCTTCCGCCTTGAGGTTGTCAATTTCCTTTTGACTGGGACGATAGGCACCCCCCGTAAAATGCTCGACGGTATCCGCTAGGGCACGGCGATAGGAACGACTGACATCGCGAATCACCCCATCAATATCAAAAAAGACACAGGCGCAGGGGGTACTCAACGGTAGCTCTCCAGAAACTTGTATGCAGTTGGCCTGATTGGTTATTATAAAGGATGGCTTTTTGTGAAAAACGAGTTTTAGGAGGTTAGAATTGTCCCGCTTTACCCTGAGAGTACTTTGGTTAGAAAAAGACGTGGCGATCGCTGTCGATCAAATTGTTGGCAAAGGGACAAGCCCCCTCACCTCCTACTTCTTTTGGCCGCGCACCGATGCTTGGGAACTCCTGAAGGCGGAGTTAGAGAAGAAATCTTGGATTACGGAAGCCGAGCGGATTGAACTCCTCAACCGTGCCACCGAAATCATTAACTACTGGCAAGAGGAAGGCAAAAATCGTCCCGTCAGCGAGGCACAAAAGCGCTTTAGTGATGTTAGTTTTGTAGGCACAGCCTAGGGTATTCTGAATTCCGAGGTAAATCACTACCTGTTGAGGAGAAACATGATGGGAATTGTTTTGTACTTTGTCATTGTTGCGGGCGCGATCGCCTTGGCGACAATTTTGTTTCACACGCTACGTACGGTGAAGCTCATTTAGCGGCATCATACCCTCCTAATACCTTTGTCTTTCAGTTCTGCATAGGGAGAGAGAACTCGTGTCCCACGCTGTTACCTTAATTCGCGGCGACGGTATTGGTCCTGAGGTTGCCGCTGCCACTCGCACGGCCATTGATGCTACGGGCGTCAAAATTGATTGGGTGGTGGTGGATGCCGGCGTGGACATGATGGAACGCTACGGTACCCCCTTGCCCGAACACGTTCTCGATGCCATCAAAAGCACGAAAACTGCCATCAAAGGGCCGATTACCACCCCCGTGGGTACCGGCTTTCGTTCTGTGAATGTCGAGATCCGCAAGCGGCTCAATCTCTATGCGAACCTACGGCCGGCTAAATCCATTGTTGGGGTGAAAAGCTATTTTCAAAACATTGACCTTGTCATTGTTCGCGAGAATACCGAAGACCTCTACGCCGGGATTGAGTTTGAATACACCAGTCCCGAGGCGGCCAAAGCCCGTGCCTTTTTGAGTGATCTAGCGGGTAAGCCGATCCGTGAGGATGCTGCCATTGGTGTCAAGCCGATTTCTGTGCTGGGGAGCGATCGCATCATTGAGTTTGCCTTCAAATATGCCAAGGCCAACCATCGCCAGAAAGTGACCGCCGTTCACAAGGCCAACATCATGAAATTTACCGATGGCCTCTTCCTAGAGCGCGCCCGTGAGATTGCCCGCCGCTATCCGGAAATTGAATTTGAGGATCGCATCGTCGATAACATGTGCATGCAGTTGATGCAGAAGCCTGAACTCTATGATGTGATGGTGATGCCCAACCTCTACGGTGATATTCTTTCCGACCTTTGTGCCGGGATGATTGGGGGTCTAGGAGTGGCACCGGGGGCAAACATTGGCGATGAATATGCCGTTTTTGAGGCGATTCATGGTTCAGCACCTAAATATGCCGGCCAAAATAAAGCCAATCCTACGGCATTGATTCTCTCTGGTGTGTTGATGTTGCAACACTTGGGTGAAATGGAAGCGGCACGGCGTCTTCAGGCAGCTGTGGAAAAAGTCATTGCTGAGGGGCGCTTTGTCACCTATGATTTGGCTGCAGCGGGCAAAGAACCCGTGGGTACCCAAGAGATGGCTGCCGCCATTGCCGAGTACGCCGCCCCCTAACCCACCAGCAGGTTTTCCTCAGGATATTGGACGCTAGAAGGCTGGGGGTCACCGATAATTGCCGCCATCAGCAGCAGGATACCTACCCGTCCGGCATACATCGTTACAATCAAGACCAACTTGGAAAAGGCGGTTAGCCCACTGGTAATACCGGTGGAGAGACCAACGGTGGCAAAGGCGGAAACGGTTTCAAAGAGAATATTAATGAAATTCTCTTCGGGGTCAGCGATCGCGATGAGGGTAGTGGAAACCAGCACCGTAAACATTGAGCCAAAGGCAACAGCGACCGCTTTCATGATCAGCGAGGGGGGCACCTGACGGCGGTAGAGCAGCACCACCTCTTTCCCTTGCAGAGCTGACTTGGTAATCCCTGCCAAAATCCGCAACGTGGTTGTTTTAATGCCCCCTGCCGTGCCACCGGGGCTACCACCAATAAACATCAGGGCAATCATAATAAATAGCCCGCCATTATTGAATTCACCAATGTTGACGGTATTAAAGCCCGCCGTCCGCGCTGTCACCGACTGAAACCAGGCCAAGAGGAGCTTCTGATCAAAGGAAAAAAGACCAAATCGTTCTGGCGATCGCATCTCCGTCGCAAACAGCATCGCCGTTCCCAAGATGAGGAGAATCGCCGTTGTACTCGTCACAATTTTGAAATTGAGGCTAAACGTCATCTGGCTCGCCTTGCGGATTAGATAGGCGGGTTTACCCCAGTGGCGCAGATGCTCCCGCAGCCAAAGATAAAATTCAAAGATCACCTCATAGCCAATGCCGCCAAAAATAATCAGCAGTGAAATCACGAAATTCAGGGGCACAGAGGTTTGATACCCCATCAAGCTGTCACTAAACAGACTAAACCCGGCATTATTCCAAGCACTGATACTGTGAAACACCGCCAGCCACAGTGCCCGTGGATCACTAACGTCTTGGCGAAAAATCAGCCACAGCAACAAGGCACCCGTCAGTTCAAAGAGAAACGTGAGACCCAAAATCGAGCGCACCAATTGCCGTGCCCCCTGCATGCCCCGCCGATCCAAGGCTTGCTGTACCGCTATCTTCTGCCGCAGGTTAAACTTGCGTCCCAGCAAAATAATCAAAAAGGTGGTCGCCGTCATGTACCCCAGACCACCCACCTGGATCAACAGCAGAATCACCAGTTGACCAAAGGGAGAAAAGTGGGTTCCCGTATCGACAATAATGTGGCCGGTCACACAAACGGCCGATGTTGCGGTAAATAGCGCAACGATAAAGGGGTTCCATTCCCCATTACTAGTGGACCAAGGCAGCCACAACAGCAGCGTCCCCAGCGTAATCACCGCCAAAAATCCAAGGCAAATTGTCCGTGGAACCGTCAGCATCAATGAATACGTATCCAAAAGGCCTGAGGCTAATCTACCGCAGGATTGTATGGGCAACAATCGTTCTAGGTTTATGGTTCCGACGAATCGGGATGACAGGATTTGAACCTGCGACCCTCTGCTCCCAAAGCAGATGCGCTACCAAGCTGCGCTACATCCCGGCAGTTAATTTCTATCCTACCACCGAATTCTCAGCACAATCGGACAGGGACGCTTAGAATCAAGAAAGGAGTTTTTCATTTTGTTAAGGTTGTCCTCGCTGGTATGACCGACGTCCCCGTTTCCCACATTCGCAATTTCTCGATCATTGCCCACATTGATCACGGCAAATCGACCCTTGCCGATCGCCTGCTGCAATTTACAGGCACGGTGGATCCCCGTGAAATGAAGGAACAGTTTCTTGACAATATGGAGCTGGAGCGGGAGCGGGGAATTACGATTAAGCTGCAAGCTGCCCGCATGACCTACACCAGTCGCGATGGCGAAACGTATATTTTGAATTTGATTGACACCCCCGGCCACGTGGATTTTTCCTATGAGGTGTCGCGATCGCTGGCTGCCTGTGAAGGGGCACTCCTCGTTGTGGATGCCTCCCAAGGGGTAGAAGCGCAAACACTGGCCAATGTCTATCTGGCATTGGAGCATAATTTAGAGATTATTCCGGTCCTCAACAAAATTGACCTACCCGGTGCTGAACCCGATCGCGTCAAGGCCGAAATCGAAGAGATTATTGGTCTCGATTGCTCCCAAGCGGTTCTAGCGTCCGCCAAGGAAGGGATTGGCATTGAGGAAATTCTGGAATCGATTGTGCATTTGGTGCCGCCGCCTCGGGATACGGTAGATCAGCCCCTGCGGGCATTGATTTTTGATAGCTACTACGATGCCTACCGAGGGGTGATTGTCTATTTTCGGGTCATGGATGGTGTGGTTCGCAAGGGCGATCGCATTCGCTTGATGGCCTCTGGCAAAGAATACGAAATTGATGAACTCGGCGTCCTCGCCCCCAACCAAAAACCCGTGGACAGTCTCCATGCCGGGGAAGTGGGCTACCTCGCAGCCGCCATTAAAGCCGTTGGCGATGCTCGTGTCGGCGACACGATTACATTGGCACAAAACCCAGCCAAGGAACCTCTTCCGGGTTACACCGAGGCCAAACCGATGGTCTTTTGTGGTCTTTTTCCCACCGATGCCGATCAGTTTGAGGATCTGCGGGAAGCCCTTGAAAAATTGAAGCTCAACGATGCTTCGCTCCACTACGAGCCGGAAACCTCCAGTGCC
The DNA here is from genome assembly GCF_031583515.1 of Thermosynechococcus sp. QS41. NCBI lineage: Bacteria > Bacillati > Cyanobacteriota > Cyanophyceae > Acaryochloridales > Thermosynechococcaceae > Thermosynechococcus > Thermosynechococcus sp. QS41. The sequence continues at coordinate 120,186 of NZ_CP134181.1, read as the reverse complement.
ATGGGCTTTGGGTTCCGCTGTGGCTTTTTGGGGCTGCTGCACATGGAAATTATCCAAGAGCGGCTAGAGCGGGAATACAATCTGGACTTAATCATTACCGCCCCTTCGGTGGTCTATCGCGTCACCACGGTGAAAGGGGAGGTGCTGACGATTGATAACCCCAGCCTGCTACCGGAACCCCAATACCGCGAAAAAATTGAGGAACCCTACGTTCAACTGGAAATGATTACCCCCGAAATCTATGTGGGAACGCTGATGGAATTGGCGCAGTCGCGGCGGGGCATCTTTAAGGATATGCGCTACCTCACCCAAGGGCGCACCACCTTGGTCTATGAAATGCCCTTGGCGGAAATTGTGACGGACTTTTTCGATGAAATGAAGTCGCGATCGCGGGGCTATGCCAGTATGGAATACCACCTGATTGGCTACCGTCCTAATGATCTGGTGAAACTGGATATCCTGATCAATAACGACCCAGTGGATTCCTTGGCAGCGATTGTTCACCGCGATAAGGCCTACTATGTGGGACGTGCCCTTGTCAGCAAACTCAAGGATTTGATCCCACGCCACCAGTTCAAAATTCCCATTCAAGCGGCCATTGGCTCACGGGTGATTGCCAGTGAAAGTATTCCCGCCTTACGCAAAGATGTCTTGGCCAAGTGCTACGGCGGCGATGTGACCCGTAAACGCAAGCTCCTCGAAAAACAAAAAGCGGGTAAAAAACGGATGAAGGCGATCGGGCGGGTGGATGTCCCCCAAGAGGCCTTTATGGCAGTATTGCGACTCAAGAATGAATAGGAGGCTCAGGGTGTCTCAACGGTCATCGGGCAAATGGGTGGCGATCGTCACCGGTGTCATTTCCCTGTTATTGGGAATTGGCTACTTGGTGTTAGTACAGCTTTTGGATTGGCGCGGCGATTGGCAGCCGGCTCCTTTGGGATTACTGCGAGTGCTCCTGTCTTAGAACTGTTTAGGCAATTGGGGGCAGCTCACTATGAATGGTAAAGCGCACATGATTGAGGGCTAAATCTCCAAGGCGTAGTCCGCGATCGCGATAATTCATGCTCTCAAAGCGAATCCCTTTACCCGCTTCCACGTGGTACCAAGGCAGTGCCATAAAGAACCGCGTTGGATAAGGGCCGCGCTCTACGACATCATCAGGATTGGACTCCATGGGCAACCAGCCAACCCCCGGCACATAAAACTCCAACCAAACGTGGTTATAGGTGGGTTGGAGGGGAATGCCCCGCTTTTGGGGATGGGGGGGACATTTGTAGCGACCCACCGTACGGCAGGCAATGCCATTTAATCGCGCCAAGGCAAGGAGCACCCCCACGTACTCACCACAGGACCCCGTTCCCCGTTTCAAAACCAAATCGGGGGTTTCAATCGTGGGTCGCATGGCATAGCTCAGGCGATCGTACACATAGTTACGAATCTTGAGCATCTTACGCAGGATATTGGTCTCTGTGCCCACAGCTTGCCGTGCCGCCTCCTGGACAATGGGTTGATCCATCGCCAACTCATCGTTATCCACTAGATACTGTGCTGCAAATTCTGGTGGCAGCGGTAGCGTCTCATCAATGTCGTCAAAGCTGAGATGGTACTTGATACCTCTCACTTCTAGCCAAGCACGCCAACCAAAAAGACGGGCTTCGTAGGGACGCACTTCAGGAAAATCAAACACCGCCACCTGCTGATCACCCACCGTTTCCAAGTGAAAGGGGGTACCGACGGGTTCAACCCGCAGCAATTTTTGGCGCAGGGAATTGGCGGGCAGAGCAATTCGCCACTCTAGGTTATCTAGGTGCAGCGCATCAAGGGGAGACATTTCCTCCACGTAGGCCATCTCAATCAGATAGCCATTGGAGACCGTGTAATGCTGCTCTTTGTGGGTCTGATAGAGCAGAGGATGAATCAGGCAAATATCGCGATGATCAATTTCGAGGGGGGCTTCGCGGTTGTTGGGGTTATCCCGCAAATAGGGTTCTTCGCCGCCATAGGCCACCCACAGTCGCCCCGTCGCATCAAAGGTAAACGCCGTTGGCTGGGCAAAGGGCGTCAAGGCCACCCATTCAACACGGCCACTCTGGTGATCGAGACAATAGATGGATTGCTCTAAGCGATCGCTCACCCACAGATAGCCATCCTTAAGGGCTAAATTTTCACAGCCAATGCCCGGCGCACTGAGGCGATACTGCTCTCGACCCGTCTCGTCAAAACAGTGAATGTAACCCGATTTTTGACAGGCCACATAGATGCCTGTGTCATCCACCGCCACACCGTAAATGGGATAGCGGCACGCCAACACCTTTTCTACATGCCAGTCAGGCAGATGACAGCGATAGAGCCATGTGTCCCGGCAAAACCAGAGGGTTTCGCGATGGAGACAGAGGCCATCGGCATCGAGAAATGGCTCTAGATCGTAGGGATTGAGAATCTCACTGTGGTCATTTTCGCCATTGATGAGCAAAATAAAGCCCCGTACCCGATCCAAGGCCAAAAAACTGGCGCCAAGGGTTGCTTGGCAAAAGGGCAAACGGGGCAATTGACGTAGCCACAGGGCTTGGGGATCGACCCATGCCAGACCGTGGATTTGGTAAGCACCCAAGGGATAAATGGTGCGCCAGTCGTGATCCAGCGCTCGGGAGTTGAGGGAGTCCCCATAAACCTCTTGCGGTGTGTCTGGCATAGGAAGTCAATACCCTACTCAACCGCTTGGGGCAGTAGCTCACGCCGAGGTTGAGCTTGGATCTTCACTTGACCTGATTCATCCACATCAATGAGGGCAGTATCCCCTTCACGAATACGGCCAGAGAGCATTTCCTCAGCCAAGGTGTCCTCTAAGAGGCGCATAATGGCCCGCCGCAGGGGTCGCGCACCGTAGCTGGGATTGTAGCCTTCTTCAATGAGTCGCTCCTTGAAGCGATCCGTCACTTCTAGGGTGATTCCTTTCTCGGTCAGGCGTGAGAAGACTTCCTTCAAGAGGATGTCAGCAATTTGCTTGACCTCGTCTTTGGTCAGCTGGCGGAAGACAATAATCTCATCCACGCGGTTGAGGAACTCTGGACGGAAGTACTGCTTCAGTTCCTCATTCACCAAGGAGCGAATGCGATTGTATTGCGATTCAGCAGCATCCTCAGTGCCAAACTCAAAGCCAAGACCGCCAGCGCCTTTCTCAATCACCTTCGAGCCAATGTTCGAGGTCATGATCAAGAGGGTGTTCTTGAAGTCAACGGTACGCCCCTTAGAGTCAGTGAGGCGACCATCCTCAAGGATTTGCAGCAGCAGGTTAAAGACATCGGGATGGGCTTTCTCGATTTCGTCAAAGAGCACCACCGTGTAGGGACGCCGCCGCACGGCTTCGGTCAGTTGACCGCCCTCGTTGTAGCCGACATAGCCAGGGGGCGAACCAATGAGCTTGGAGACGGTATGCCGCTCCATGTACTCGGACATATCCAAGCGGATCATCGCCTCTTCAGAACCAAAGAAGTAGGCGGCCAAGGCTTTCGTTAGCTCGGTTTTACCCACACCGGTTGGCCCAGAGAAGATAAAGCTAGCAATGGGACGGTTGGGGTTTTTTAGACCGACACGGGCACGGCGAATGGCACGGGAGATGGCTTTCACCGCTTCATCTTGGCCAATGACCCGCTGGTGCAGGGTCTCCTCCATGTGCAGCAGTTTTTCCGATTCGCTTTCGGTGAGCTTGCTGACAGGCACACCTGTCCAAGAGGCAACAATGTGGGCAATGTCCTCTTCAGTAACGACGGGGGTTTCCTCTTCACCATTGGCGCTTTCGGATTTTTTCTGCTGGGCAATGGCACGGATTTGCGCTTTCAGTTCCATCTCGCGATCGCGCAATTCACCCGCTTTGTCAAAGTTTTGGGCACGCACAGCATCATCTTTTTCTTTGAGCACTTGCCGCAATTCGCGATCCAATTCCTTGGCCGCAGGCGGTAGTTGCGAGTTAATCAGGCGCACCCGTGAGCCAGCTTCGTCAATGAGGTCAATGGCTTTGTCGGGCAGGTAGCGATCGCTAATGTAGCGATCAGACAGCTTCGCTGCCGCCTCAAGGGCTTCATCGGAAATTTTCAGCTTGTGGTGCTTCTCGTAGCGTTCCCGCAGGCCGTAGAGGATCTCAATGGTTTCCTCAACGGAGGGTTCACCCACCATCACCGGTTGGAAGCGGCGCTCCAAGGCAGCATCCCGCTCAATGTGTTTGCGGTACTCATCCAACGTGGTGGCACCAATGCACTGCAACTCACCACGAGCCAAGGCGGGTTTGAGGATATTCGCCGCATCAATGGCACCCTCAGCGGCCCCAGCCCCAATCAACGTGTGTACCTCGTCAATCACCAAGATCACATTACCGGCTTGGCGGATCTCATCCATGATCTTCTTCAGCCGCTCTTCAAACTCACCGCGGTACTTCGTGCCCGCCACCAACAGGCCAATATCGAGGGTGACTACCCGCTTGTCTTCCAGAATATCGGGGACATCTTTATTGGCAATGCGTTGGGCAAGGCCTTCAGCAATAGCGGTTTTACCTACCCCCGGTTCACCGATCAGCACAGGGTTATTTTTGGTGCGGCGGCCAAGGATTTGAATCACCCGCTCAATTTCTTTTTGCCGACCCACCACGGGATCTAGCTTGCCATCAATGGCCATCTGGGTGAGGTTGGCACCAAATTCGTCCAGCGTCGGTGTTTTGGTACGCCCTTGGCTGGCACCGGCAGCCACTTCGGCGGTTTCACCCAGCATGCGAATCACTTGGGTGCGCACTTTCGACAGGTCAACGCCGAGATTTTCAAGAACCCGTGCTGCTACCCCTTCCCCTTCGCGAATCAGACCCAAAAGAAGGTGCTCAGTACCAATATAGTTGTGTCCCAGTTGGCGGGCTTCTTCGAGGGAGAGTTCCAACACTCGCTTGGCACGGGGGGTAAAGGGAATCTCCACCGCCACAAAACCAGACCCACGGCCAATAATTTTTTCCACTTCGATGCGGGCATCCTTGAGGTTCACCCCCATGGAACGTAGCACCTTCGCAGCCACACCGGTGCCTTCACCAATCAATCCGAGGAGAATTTGTTCGGTACCGACAAAGTTGTGGCCGAGGCGGCGAGCCTCTTCCTGTGCCAGCATGATGACTTTAATGGCTTTTTCTGTAAACCGTTCAAACATGACCCTTCCCCTAATGGCTCCTGCGTGCTGGTAACACTCATCTTAACACGTCCACTTTGGCGTGTTTTTGTATGCCAATTTACAGCCCTCTTCCCAAAAGATGGAACAGACCCAGAACCGTCAAATCCACTCTTAAACAGGATCAACGTCCCTTGACGTACCCTATAGCTTAGATAAAGGGCTGTACTCCTACTGTAGATGTTGACTCATTTTTTTGCAGGTGTGGTTGCCCGTATTTTAATTGAGATTTTGGGGACTAGCCTGCAGCAAAATTCGATTGATCGATTGGCCAGCCTCTTTAGTCTCAAAAGACGATAGACTACACTTGCTGATGCCCAAATTTTTCGCCAATGGCTAATTTTTCCCAGTTTCTTGCCGTTGAACCCTCGCAGCGTGCCCTGATTTTTGATATGGATGGGGTCATCTGCCATACTATGCCCTACCACCTTGAAGCTTGGCGGGTCTATGTCGATCGCACCCCTGAACTGCGGCAGCAGATTAACTTGGAACAGTTGCGGCAAATGGGGGGTAAACGCAATGCCGAACTCCTGCCAGAACTCTTGGGGCGATCGGTCACTGAAGCGGAAGTCGAACGCTGGGGCGCGGGCAAAGAGGCTGTCTTTCGGGAACTCTTGGCACCCCATTTGGAACTGTTGCTGGGGCTATTGCCCTTTCTCAAAAGTGCTAAAGAAAAAGGCTATCGCTTGGGCTTAGGCACCTCGGCCTGTGCTGCCAATGTGGAATTGGTGCTCTCCTGCGAGGGGGTGGGCAACTTTTTCGATACGGTGGTGATGGAGCAGGATGTGCAGCGGGGCAAGCCCGATCCAGAATGCTATCTCCTAGTGGCGGAGCGGTTGCAGGTGTTGCCGCAGCATTGTCTTGTCTTTGAGGATGCCGTGGCAGGGGTGATGGCAGCGGTGCGGGCAGGGATGCTCTGCTGGGGAGTGTTAACAACGCAATCGGAAACGGCACTGCAAGCCGCAGGAGCAGAGGTCTGCATTGAGGACTTTACGGATCCACGCCTGCAATGGCTATTGTCCTAGGGCATTTTCGGCGATCATGGGTACTGGCGCGTTAGGAATCCACCACCTTGGGCGTTGATCTGCGCAGTTATGTCTATCTCGACTCGATTCAACCGCAACACGCGGCCTACTTGGGAACCGTGGCTCAAGGGTTTTTGCCTTTGCCGGGGGATTGCTCCCTCTGGGTGGAGATTTCACCGGGGATTGATGTCAATCGCCTTTTGGATATTGCCTTGAAGTCTGCGGTGGTGCGGCCGGGAGTTTTGTTTATCGAGCGACTCTACGGACTATTGGAGGTGCATTCGGGCAATCAGGGGGAAGTACGCGCAGCAGGGCAAGCAATTTTAGATGCCATTGGCGCTCGGGTACAGGATTGCTTGCGGCCACGGGTGATTTCGAGTCAAGTCATTCGCAATATTGATGCCCACCACACCCAACTAATTAACCGTTCGCGGCGGGGCAATATGATTTTGGCGGGGCAAACCCTCTATGTGTTTGAAGTGGAACCTGCCGCCTATGCCGCACTGGCCGCCAATGAAGCGGAAAAGGCAGCACTCATTAATATCTTGCAGATTTCAGCCGTGGGCAGCTTTGGCCGACTCTTTTTGGGGGGCGCGGAGCGGGATATTCTGGCAGCAGAACGGGCCGTCTTGGCAGCCATGGAACGCTTGCCGGGGCGTGATAGCCTTAGCGATCGCCGCGAGTAGCCTTGGCATGTTTCTTTAGCTTCTGCTCTAGGGCAGGTAAGAAAGGACAAGGGTCACTGTCTTGCAGTTGATAAAACCCTCGCCAGTCAAAGGTCTGCCAGTTAAAGGGGGCTTGGTGGGCGGCGGCGAGCCACAGTAAACGCTTAGCACGGGTCATGGCCACGTAAAGCAGGCGGTATTCCTCGGCAACTTTGGCCTCTGTGGCTTTTTGATAGGCGGTTTGCCAGTCAGGAAGGGGTTGCTGATGGCCGTAGGCTCGCAGTTGCGATCGCACCACATCCGTAAAATCCACCTCTGGACTGAGGAACTTGGCATTGGCCGCCACCCAGCTCTCACCGGGGAGGGTTCTTGCCTCTAAGAAGGGAACAAAAACGGCATCCCAATCCAGACCCTTGGCGCGATGCATCGTCATAATCGTCACTTGCCCTGATCGCACCAAGCGGCTATGGAGGTCTTCCATCTCAACAGCGTCAAAGCGATCCGTCGCCACCAACTCCTGCCAACGGGGATGGATACGCTCCCACAGTTGCGTTGGTTCCTGCTGTGCCAAGTGGCAGATCAGGCGATCGCTGGTGGCCAATTCAGCGGCATCATAGCCCAATTCCTGAGCGCAGTACGTGATCAAAGGAAATAGAGATAGCTCTAGGCGGGCTTTGAGGAGACGTTGACAGTAGTGCCGTGCCTTGAGTACCGGTTCCTCGGCAGGGGGGTCTAAAGGACCAGGATAGAGAAACACCTCTGGCTGGGCGGCTAAGCGATCCAAATTTTGGACAGAAATGCGTTTGCGCTCCTGAAGAACAGTCAGAGCTGCTTTGACCGCTTCGGGAGAATAGGGACAGTGGAGAAAATAAAGAATGTCCAGCAATTCCTTGGGCACCTGCGATCGCCGTTCAATGCCCGATACATCGAGAATCGGAATCCCCTGAGCGGCAAGGTCGGTATTAATGCTGAAGCTAGCGGGCGATCGCAACAGATCCGCGACAAATTCCCCTTGGCGGTTGGTACGCACCAGTACCGCAATTGAGGCCTCAGGATACTCTGCTAAAACCTCAGAAATACGTGCTGCTAGCTCGCGCACGGTCTCGAAAACGGTTGCTGGTCGGGCAATTTCTACCCCTTCTCCCCAGGGGGGTGGGTTCGCCCCCGGTTGCGGATCCGTCGAGACGGGCTGAATGGCTTGCTCTCGAAAGGGGAGTTCCTGATCCTTTAGCGCACGATTGACCCATCGCACCAAATAGTTAGCAGCTCGAATCACCAACTCAGTGGATCGCCCCGCTTGGGTCATTTTATAGAAGGCCTGCTGCCGGGCACATTCGTCACAGAATTCATTGAAAAAGAGCGGGTCTGCCGCCGTAAATGTGGAGTTAATGGCTTGATTGGGATCCCCCACCCGCACAAAATTCACTTGCCCTGTGGTGTTGTCCTCGGCGAGAAGTCGCAGTAACCGCGATTGCAAGGGGGTCGAGTCCTGCGCCTCATCCTCAAAGACGGCATACACCCGCTGTTGCCATTCTTGGCGGCACTGGCGATCGCCCTCTAGGAGTTGTACCGCTGCCAAAATCATCTCATCATAGTCAATTTGCTCTCGCTGCGCTAAATGGTGCTGGTATAGTTCCAAAAGGTCGGCACCAATTTCTAAAAAGGGGTAGGGTTCTGCCGCGGCTGCACTTTGGGAGCGCAACTGCTGGGACAACTGCCGCAGATCATGGGGCGTCAACGCCATACTGCGGGCACTGCTAATAACGGTTTGTGCCAACTTCACCAAGATGTCAGTCAAAAGCGCACTTCTGCGACCATCGTGTTCAACGTCACTCAGGGGACTGGTATCGCAGCCTTGGATCAGTTGCTCGAGAATATCGGGGTGCGATCGCGCCCATTCCTTAACACAGGTAACACACAGGCGTCGCTGCTCATGCTCACTCATTAAATTCTCGCCACTCCAACGCAGACCCGCTGTGGGGTGACTGGTGGCAATTTTCAAGGCCAAACTGTGGAGCGTCTGCACACTAAAACCATTGCGGGGCAAGCCCATTTCCCGCAGGTACTGGCGAATCCGCACCTTGATATTGGCCGCTGCCGAACGACTATAGGTGACTACGACCAGTTGCCGCTGCTGATGGAGTTTTTCGCGAGCGATGGCGATCGCGGCTCCTACGGCCATGCCATGGGATTTGCCTGCTCCGGGCACTGCCGATACCGCCAAGAGACCCCCTTGCCATTCACTAATTTCCCGTTGACCCGGACGCAACGTCCTTAGAAGGTGACTGGCATTGGCGGGGAGTGACAACACGTTCATAGGAGGACTGTGGGAGGGCTAAAGATTTGTTAAAAAAACCGGCTTCTACCCAATGAAGATCGAAAAATCGTATAATAGAATACAGAAATTTAAAAGCAAGTTGTTTCCTAACGCAGACCACCTAAAGCTTGATAACGAGTCAATAGTATTCACCTAGAAGCCTTGATTTAATTATGCAAGTAATCTATCGTGGCGTTAAATACGAAACTTCTGAGCAGCACATTCCCCTTGTTGAATCGGGCGCCAAGGGTCTCTACCGGGGGGCGCAATGGGTAGGGCACAAAGCGGCTGAACCGGTTCCTCAACCCAATCATGTCCTCTGCTGGCGGGGGGTGACCTACCAAACGAACGGTACACCAGTTACCACAACCGCTCCGACGACGAGTACTGCCCCTTCAGTACTTCCCCAGCGTAAGCGTGACTCCTTGGCCGAAGCCCATCGCCATGCAATTCTGAAAACTCTTGAGCGGCGGCTGCAAGTGGCTCGGAGTCAGGGCAATGAAGATCTCATCAGTCTGCTGGAAGAAGAGTGGCAGCAATTTGCCTAAGGTTGGATCACCGAAACCCAAACTGCGGTGCCGTTGCTAACAGCGGCACTTTTTTTATTTTCTATTGGTGATTGCCCCTTTCTTGGCGAAAAGCTGTTGCTTGGGCAAAGGCCGCCGCCGCCCGCTCGCGATCGCCCAAGGTTTCATAGGCACGCCCTAGTTGTTCGGCTGCAATCTCCCGCACATAGCCCAAGGGAAAAATCATCTGCTTGCTGTAGCCATTGGTGCGCCCCAGTTCAAGGCAATACTCAAAGTAGGCCGTTGCTCCCAAGGGGAATCCTAAAGCCATCAGCCAGCGCCCGGCCAAATCATTGAGGGGAGGATAGGTGGGAAACCACACCAGACTTTGCTGACAGAGGAGTTGCAATGTTTCGTGATCCCCCATAGCCAGCAGACGCCGCCCCAGTTGATTCAGAATTTCGGGCAGGGCGCTAGGGGCATTCTCAGGCAGTTGGCTGGTGAGGAGATGGGGCAAGAGCCGCTCAAAAAGTTCTTGTTAGCAGTCATCCGCAGCCGTGGGGTTATTCACAGCGTGGTACATATCCGCCAAGGCAAAGAGGAGATTCAAAGGCAGACCTTCACTAGCGCGGATGCGTTCCAAAATCGGGATGTTGCGATCGCGCATCTTGGCTTGAATTTGTGCGGGTTGATAGCCATAGTGGTCAATGCGCAGCGTTTCCAGAGTACCAATGGTCAGCGGTTCTGCGTCTGTCGAAACCAACTGCTCATGGAAGCGTCCCTGATAGCGCAGCGTCGGCAGGTTGCGAAAGAGTCGCACAATGGCAAAGTCAGAAAATTGCTGCCCCGTGCCGATTTCCCGTCGTAGGAGTTGATAAGCAGTCAGGGGGCTCCCCTCCAACTGTTGCCCTAGGGGAATAGGCGGCTCCTGCACTGCCACAAGCACCTCATCAGCATCAATGACCAAAATCCAATCGCCCGTGGCCTGCTCTAGAGAGTAATTGCGGGCAGCGGCAAAATCATCCTGCCAAGGGAAGGTAAAAATGCGCTCTGTAAACTGGCGGGCGATCGCGATCGTCTCATCCGTTGACCCAGTATCTACCACAACGATCTCATCTACCCAAAGCTGGACACTGCCCAGACAGCGTGCCAAATGGGCTGCCTCATTTTTGACAATTAGACAGGCACAGACCCGCACCATCTACAGCAGCTTTTCAAGTTGTTGGCGCAACTGATTCAGTTCACTTTCGGAGAACTCACTCTCAGCAGCGGGGGGCACGCGATTTTCTAGTTCCCAGTCGGTTTCTTCGACATTGCGTTCAGGGGGTGCCAAGAAAAGACGCTCAGCATCGTTTGTCGGCACAAATCCTTCGGGAACCAAGTGACAGGTGTAGCCTGAGGATTCGCAAAATTCTTCAATTTCCTTGGCATCAATGGGGACAACGCTGGGGGGATGAAAATCCTGTGCCTCTAAAAGCATGGCATAGCGACTGGCATCGTCTTCGCTTTCAAACATCAGAATCAGGTTGCGATCGCCCAGTTGCAGAGAATGAATGCCCTCATTTTCAGTCCCCGGGTTGTAGAGCAACACGTAAACGCGCATGATGCCTCGCTAATGAAATCTCAACAGCGATTATAACGATTTTGGTTCCCCCTACCCGTAGGATTTTCCCCTTCAGAACTGTCAAAGGGGCAAAAATAGCTTGAGTTAGAACAATGTTTTTTCAGGTTCCCCTTTGATCCGCTGCTCTAGCCATGCTTGGCGATAGGTGAGTTCTAATTCATTGCCGGTGCGGCGAAAAATTTGTGCCTGCTGCAAGAGAAACGCTTGAAAGAGCCGCTGAAAGGCAAGGGCAATGATTGCCACCACCAGGCCAGAGGCGGTACTAATCAAGGCCTCACTAATCCCGAGACCCACGCCCATGGTTGCAGGTGTGCCAATATCCCCCAAGCGAATAGAACTGAGGGCACTAATCAGACCTAACACCGTTCCCAACAAACCCAGTAGAGGTGCCATCGTAATCGTTGCTTCCAAGACCTTTTCTCCCCGCCGCATGGCACTCAGCTCCTCATCAGCCGCAGCTTCTAGGGCTAGGCGAAAGATTTCTGGGTTGGTGTCAATCAGTTGTAAAGGGGTATAGAGGAAGCGACCAATCGGTTGGTCACAGGCATTGGCTGCTAATTCAATGGCTTCTTGCCAATCGTGGCGAGCGGCATCCAGAATCTGCTCGGCCAGTTTCGTCTCTCCTCGGAGAACAATGCTCCAAAACCAAAGCCGCTCAAAAATGGTGCCTAAGGTCAAGATCGAGAGAATCAGTAGTGGCCACATGGCCAAGCCACCACGGTTAAAAATTTCGGCGATATTCACGATCAGTTCCCTGTCAGAGCATCCGACGTTTAGTATAGTCCAGCCAGTAGCCGCAATTGTTTACCAAATTCTAGCGAACCGTGGTGCCAAGGGTCTTGAACCGCTCTTTTTGATGCCCCGTCTAAATAGACAATTACGTTAATGGAGTGATACCTCGCATGAGTGTATCTTTACCCCTATCAGCGGCAACGGCATCAACGGCTATCGTGACCCGACCCCAAGTGATCGATCCCGATCGGCGGATTATTGAGCAGTGCCTTTCCGGACATCCAAATGGGTTTCGGGAACTCTATCAACGGCATCAGCAACGGGTGCGATCGCTCCTGTTTCAGTTGTGCGGTGCGGTTGCCCTTGATGATTTAGTGCAGGAGGTTTTCTTGCGGGCATGGAAGGGGCTAAAGGGTCTCAAACATGAGGCAAAGTTTTCAACATGGCTCTATCGGATTGCCTGGAATGTGGCTTGCGACTATCGCCGTCAACTGGCAACGCGCAAATCGCGACATCAGCAATACCTGTCTCAAAGTGAGCCACTCACTCCTGGACTGGATCTACGACAATTGCATTACGAAGATTTAGTTCAGCGCGGTTTAGCCACACTGCCCTTGGAGTACCGCAGTGTTTTGGTCCTGCATGATCTGCAGGGCTTGCCCCAAAAAGAAATTGCTGAAATTCTGCGGATTCCCGTGGGTACAGTGAAATCCCGCCTCTTTCGTGCCCGAGGCACATTGCGGACTTACTTTACGGAGGCTGGAATCACTTTATGAAACGTGAACCCCCACCTGTGGAGGATACACCCTTGGTTAAATTTTTACAAACCTATGCGGGGACGCCCCCGCCCCCCCACCCCCATTTGGAGCAGCGCATTGTCCAAGCGGCTCTGCATCAACATCAACTGAGTAAGCGACGCTGGCAAATCGTGTCTCTTTTGGGGGCTGGGGTGATCGCCACCGCCACCAGTGTGTGGTTCCTCAAACCCTCAACTCAAGTGGCAAAGCAGACCTCCCCGGATGCAGTGGCTATCTTCATCACCACCAATTGGCAAGCAATGTTTCAGGACGCAGAACCCGCCATCTTCGACTAAATTCTGTCCACCCTACTTTTACTCTTTGTTGAGTTTTGACAAGTTAAGTTTTGACAAAGGAGAACACAGCTATGTTGAAAAAATCTTTAGCCACGCTTCTTATATGTGGTAGCCTCAGCCCCCTACTGGCGATCGCTCCCCCGAGCGTCGCTGACCCCGGTTATGGCGGACCTCGCTGGAGAGCCAATCTGGACAACCTAAACCTCACACCTGAACAGCGGCAACGTTTACAAGCCGTGCAGCAACAATACCAAGGCCAAATGGAACAAACTCGCAACCAACTGCGCACCGCCAAGACAGAACTGCGGCAGATGATGAGTGGCAATGCCTCGGAGGATCAAATCCGCAGCAAGCACCAACAGGTGCGCCAACTGGAAAACCAACTCGCCTCTCTCCGCTTTGAAAGCATGCTGGCCATGCGGGGCATTCTCACACCGCAGCAACGGCAAGCCTTGGCCGCCCAAATGCAGCAGCGGCGGCCGGGCAATCGCCCCATGAAACCCCAGCAGTAACCCATTAAACTTGGCAACGCTCTAAAGCTCTAAAGGAGTTCATGACTTCCCTAAGTGCGGGACAGCGGATCCTGCACTTTTTTGTTGCTCAGCAGATCAAGAATCTCGGTGGCAGCGCGATCGACCACGCCGGGAGTCCCCATCGCAGCTCGCATTTTGGCATAGCCTGCCTGCATGGCTAGGCGTTTTTCAGGATGATCCAATAGCGCAAGGGCAGCAGCGGTAATGTTGGCAACAGTGGCTCGTTCCTGAAGGAGTTCGGGGACGATGTCTCTATTCACGAGTAAATTGGGGGGAGAGACAAATTTGAGGTCAAACTTCAGGAAACGCCGATAAAGCCACAAACTCAGGGGATGGACGCGGTAGATCACGACTTGAGGCACATTCAACAGCGCGGTTTCTAAATTCACCGTGCCGGATTTAGCGATCGCCAGATCTGCGGCCGCTAGAACTTGCAGGGAGTCTTCCGCCAATGTGACGCGAATGGGATATTCCTTGAGAACTGCTTCAATGGCTGGGCGATACTGCCGCAGCGAAAGGGGTAACCAAAAGCGGGCTTCAGGATAGGCTTTGGCGATATTTGTGGCAGCCCCCAAAATTAGAGGCAAGAGGGACTTGATTTCCTGTTTGCGAGAAAGGGGCAACAGGGCGATCGCCAGCTCATCGGCAGCAATGCCCAAACTTTGGCGTGCCACTTCGCGACTGGGAGCCGCAGCAATGCGATCCAAGAGGGGATGCCCCACCCAGACCACATTGGCACCATGACGGCGGTAATAGGTGGCTTCTTCTGGAAAAATGGCAATCAGGCGATCGCTGAGGGCAACAATTTGCCGAGTGGCCTTCAAACTATGGGACCAGACCCACTCTTGGGGAGCGATGTAGTAAACCATGGGAATAGAAAAATGTTTGCGGATAAACCGCCCCATGGCGACATTGCCACCAATGTAGTCAATTAAAACCACTAAATCAGGGGGATGCTGCCGTAAATAGCGGCGAGCCTTGAGTTGGAGCACGATCGTTGGCTTGATCAATGGCAGGGCTTCTAGTAGCCCCACGGAGCCAATTCCTCCGGTATTAAAGAGTAGCTTTGCCCCCGCAGCGGCCATGCGATCGCCCCCAAGGGCAGAAATTTCTAAGGGAATCCCCCGCTCTGCTGCGAGGCGATAGAGTGCCTTGACCAACAGGGCCCCCTGCAAATCCCCAGAGACTTCGCCGGTGCTAATGAACAAATGCGCCATGCCTAGCCCCGCACTGCCGCCACTGGTTGACAGAGTTGATCGGCAAATTCCTGTTCGCTAGCGGCCATTTCTTGTACGGCGGTGGCCATAATCTCAGGGATCGATTGCCCCGCTGCATAGTGAGCCAGCCATTGCTGGGCGGTGTTTCCCTGTCGCAGGATTTTCTTAATCGGTGCCAGAAAGCAGCTAAAGCCCTGTGCCTTGGCGATCGGCCAAACCTCTTCGTAGAGTTCGGCTACCCAAGCGGCTGCCGTTAGTTGCCGGCGATCGCGCCAGTGGGTTAACACCGCCTCTAAACTACTTTTTGCGACGAGCTGCTCATTGTTGTCTGCCAGTTGTGCCAACATATCGCCATCCCCCCACCGCAGGGGATCAAGATCAGGGGTATCTAGCAATTGCAGAAGCCGCGCCTCTAGAAGGGCGGTAATCGCCAGTAGGGCAATGGCATCCGTGACTAGGTCACAAATTCGCAGTTCAAGACGATTGAGATCATAGGGTCGGCGATCGCCATTGGGGCGCACAGCACTCCACAAGTGCCGCACATTTTGCATCGTGCCGAGTTGGAGTTGCTGCTCTGTCCACTCAATGAAGTGGGCATGGCTAGTAAATAGGGGCACTTGCGGTGGGGTTTTCGGAAAGATTGCCCAACGGG
Organism: Thermosynechococcus sp. QS41; assembly: GCF_031583515.1. Lineage (NCBI taxonomy): Bacteria > Bacillati > Cyanobacteriota > Cyanophyceae > Acaryochloridales > Thermosynechococcaceae > Thermosynechococcus > Thermosynechococcus sp. QS41. Next base: position 104,623 of record NZ_CP134181.1, on the reverse strand, counting down.
TGGAGTGATAGCCCGTTACCTTGCCATCAAGAAACGGCGACGCAGCACTGAGCGCCAGAAACAGGGACGCCTCCAGCCGCACTAGCCGACAGGCACGGATCAACTCTTCTGGATCCCGCAGGCCAATGTTGATGTGGACACTGGCGGTGACAACCCTTGTGCCATAGGTTTGCTCAATGTAGGTGTGGTAGGGATTCTGGGGGTCAGAGCGATAAAAGCGTTGACTGTCCCCTAGACTCAGGGTGCTACCGGGAACCAGCGTTAAATCCCCTAGGGATTGCAAATAAGCGCGCAGCCGAAAACGAGGACGCAGCAAGTCACAGAGGGCTTGATCATATAGAAAGACCGGCGGGGTTGTAAATTCAACATTGCGGCTATCGGGTTCACGCACAAAGCCCGGTAAGTCCCTCACAATGCGATCCGACAGTCCCACAATCTCGCCCGTGGGCTTACCCGTGTAGAGTTCAACCTCAAAGCCCTTTGACAACATGGCATCCCTTTGGCTAACTTGGGTCAGCGAGCCCCCTCGCAGAAAGTGGGAATTTTGAGCTACTTAGCCACAATACCATGCCCGCGTCCCTGCCGCACATATGAACATTCGTAAAACCCCCCCTGTGGCGATCAAAACCTGATCAGTTAACCTGTATTATCAATGACACAAATCACCCCTATAGTGAGAATCTCAAGATGTTTGGTCAGCGGCGAGTCGAAGCAGATGTCCGTGTCAGTCGCGTTTTGGATCGCCTGGGAATCCGCTATCAAGTGGATGAGGATGGTGATTACCGCGTTGTCTTTGAGCTATCCAACGGTCGAACGCAACAGGCCTTTATTGACTCCAGAACCCAGCAGCTGGGAAGCTATGAAATTCGGGATGTCTGGTCTGTGGGCTACAGTTGCGAGGGCTTTCTTGACCAAGAGATAGCCAATTATCTGTTAATTGAAAATGCCAATAAGAAAATTGGCGCTTGGGAGTTGCGTCCCCTTGCTGACAATAGGTATATCGCTGTATTTTGTACGAAGGTTGCTGCTGACTGTGACCCCGAAGCCCTTTACACCAGTATCCGCGTGGTTCTTGAGGTGGCAGACGAACTTGAAAAAGTTCTTGAGGCGGGCGATCGCTTCTAGGTTAGTTTGCAGTGAGTCCCCTTAAAATCAGGGTTTGAGGCCAGTGGGGAGCTTCTGAATGCTCCGCCCCTAGGTAGGGATTGTCATTTTCACCTGAAATACTAGAAAATACTCAAACCCGCTTCCTGAGAAACGCTAAGGGATTCAACGAAAGCATCAGGGTTGGAGGCAACTTGGCAGATCTCTCGGAAGCAAGACCCAAATGTTTCAATTCTTATAGCTAGTAGAAAAAACTGTTAAATATTACAAAAGAATTTTTATTTTGCTTCCACTGCATATCCCAACTCACGACACTGGATAAAACATTAGCTGCGATCGCCCAAGGCGCACGGTCGCCGATTCGCAGTGGAGTCAATTGTTCTAGGAAGGCCATCCATGTACTACGAACGCAAACTCTTTGCCCTCCTCCACGACCCCTACCTCAAGGCGTTGTACGGCAACAAAGCTCTCAAAGGCTCATGGCAACAGGTGTCTTGCCTGAATCAACATGCCGAAGATTTGCAAAATTGGTGGAAGCATCACGGCGGTGTTACCGCAGACCATATTGCCTCGGCCAGCGATCGCCTAAGCTTTCAGCGCGGCATGAGCACCCCTCCAACAACCACTGCAAATATCACCCAAGTGGAAATTCGCCACCCGATTACTGGTGCCAAAAGTGATTTGAACTTTGCCTTTGCAGGGAGTCTCAGCGATGAGATTTTAGCTGAAATTGAGGCGCAGTCCATCTGGAGCAAGATTCGCCAAGAAACCGATGCTGAAAAGGTCTTTTGGTGGTTTTGGCGGTTTTATGGCGAAGCTATTGCTGGCGATCAGCGCATCAAAGATCAAGCGGTCTATGCCAAAGATGTCTTGCTGTTACCCTCAGACACACGCATTCCCGACTGCCCCCTCGAAGCTCACACCTCGATTACCGCTGCCCTTGCCGGCACCCTCTTTCCCCGAAACGCCAGTAATGGGGATAAACCGCAGCACCCATGGCTGTTGATGTTTTCCTTTTCACCGGTTCAGGAATTCATTAAATCTTCACGCAAGCTGCTGGACTTTTGGTCAGGCTCCTATCTACTCCATTACCTAAGTGCCAAGGCCTGCTGGTTCCTTGCCGAACGCTATGGCCCTGATGTTGTGATTACCCCCAATCTCTACAACCAAACGATCATTGATGCCTTTCTGCTGCAAAAATACCCAGACTTTGAACCCTACTTTGCGGAATTTGGTATCCCCAAACCAGTTGAGGCGCAAGAGCAGCCGTCCTCCAGCTTGGTGACAGCGGGTTTTCCCAACGTGATTACGGCACTCATTCCTGAACAAGACAAAGACACGATTGGCAAAGAGCTTCAAGACCATTTGCGGGAAACATGGCTCAACCTTGGCAAAAATGTGCGCGAAGCCATCAAAACCAAGGTACGGAGTGGCTATGAAGATTGTCACTGGATTGCTCACATTGAAGAGTGGATTGATACACAGTTTCCTGCGGCAGAACAAGAGGAGTTAAAGAAAGAGTTTCTCAGTTGGCAGCAGGGAGGACGCTGGGAGTGGAATGCCCTTTGGCAAGCCCAATTAGAGAATTTTTGGGAAAGCTACTGGATCGCTTTGCCCCTTGGGGAGCCAACCCAACCTCTAACCTGCCAGCGTGGAGCATCCACCTACCCAACTTGGAAAACCGCCCAAACCACGTTAGCAAAAGCCGAGGATCCCCTGCCCACTCAGGTTGAGGAAAAGGTGTATGCCACGATTAACGTGGGTACATGGTGGCCATTGCTGCAACAGCGCCTTGGGTCAGCCCTCTCCGCTGTCAAAAACACTCGCAACTGGCAGTTTCCCGCTTCGCCGGGTGAGCGCTCCTCGATTTCTGGAGCCTACAGTGCCCTGCACCCGAATTTGCTGTACCGTGATCCTTTTCGCGAGGGGCATGGCCTGCCGGCGAGTTCCCTGCGCCTGTTTTGGTATGTGATGAGCCAAGCCTTTCCGGGGCTATTTAATGGCAGTGAGCGCTTGAATGCGATTGAAGTCACCAAGCGAATGGCATGGAAACATGGCGGTGTCGCTGAGTCTTTGGGAGTTGCGTGCCCTGAGGAGGACTATGAAAACTTGGTGCGCTTTCCCAATGCCAGCAGTATCGCTGCCGCTCGCTTTATGGTGAAGTATCCCAATCAGGTCAAGCGGTATTGGCGAGAATTGAACCAAGAATTTACTGCCGATCTGGCTTTACAGCCCTATCACGCTCGCTTTAACAGCACCACTTGCCGCCCAACCCAGATTCCCCAAGTAGATGCCAGGCTAGGGAATTACAACGGTGTCATGTTCTCGGCCAAGTGGTTGGCAGAAGCCTTAGGTCTTGACAGTAAACAGGAGCTGGCCGAACTTCGGAGGGCGGTGAATCAGACACAAAAACGAGTGGGTTGGGGCGATCGCTCCCCTGCTGACTGGTGGTGTATCCTCTTGGCCGATGGCGACAGCATGGGCAACTACGTCCGCGGTCGTAACCTGAAGAAGTATCGTGAGTATGTTGCTACGAACATTATTGAAATTATTGAAGACATTCAGCAAAGAAAGAGCTACATCGAAAATCCTGATGAGTGGCAAACACTGCTCAACCAGACCCCCAAACGCATGGGACCTGCCACCCATGTGGGACTCAACCGTGCCCTGCTAGATTTCTCGAATCGTCTGGTGCCCTACTTAGTGGAGCAACGTCACTGTGGCCGTGTGGTCTATAGCGGTGGCGATGATGTCATGGCCGTCTTGCCCCTAGAGGATGCCCTCTCGGCGATTCATCTCCTACGTCAAGCATGGTGTGGCGGTACGGATCCAGCCGGCGAATTTGAACCCCACGGCGACTACTGGCAAACGGTTCAGGGCAAGACAGCGGCTAAGGTCTTGGACATGCGTCGCCTGTTTACGATGGGCAAAGGGGCAACAATGAGTATGGGCGTGGTCATTGCCTACAAGAGTGTTCCTCTGCCCACGGTTCTAGAAAACCTCTGGCAAGCCGAAAAGGAACGGGCGAAAAAACTCCCCGGCAAAGATGGCCTCTGTTTCCGGGTGCTCTATGGGTCTGGCAATGTCCTCGAAGCAGTGTTGAAGGGTGAACTGCTAGAGGCTTGGAGCCGACTACTTGAGCAAGCAAATGACGATGTGAGTCCGCTGCTGTACCGACTCGTGACAGAGTTGCCCCAACACTGTTGGTTGAGCAAAGAGCGGGTCATTGAGAAGGCGATCGCTAGCATTGCCAATCGCCGCGAAAAAGACATCCCTTCAGAACTGATTGAGCAGCTTTGTCGGTGTTGCAATCAATGGGAAGACTGGGCACTCCAGCATGAAGGTCAGCTAGGAACGGATCTGCAAGACCTGCTCAACCTGTTGCGGCTCATGGCCTTCTTCATTGATAAACGGTTTGTACCCCCAGGGAGTAATCAGGATGGCGATCGATGAAAGCAGAGAGTTCTAAAACTCATTTGGGCAAAACTATTCTGCTTCAAGGATAACGAAAGACACATGAGGTTGATTATCATGACTGAATTAAGTTGGTATCGTCTAGATCCCCTAGATGTCCTCCTTTTTCGTGACTCCCGACCCTTTCAACCGGGAGAAGGCTCTTGGGCAAAAAGTCTCTTTCCTCCCTTGCCGATTACGGTCTTTCAAGCCTTACGCTCCCTGTGTGATCCCTACGCGCAAAATCTGGAGTTTCTTGGGCCTTTCCTCATTGATGCCAAAAACCAAGTCTGGGTAGACACGCCCAAAGATTTGGTGTGCATTGGCAACAAAAGCAACGAGGAAGCCGACATCAACGATCGTGCCGACCTCAGTAAAGTCAAGGGTTTTGCCCGCACTCAACCCGCTGCCACCGACGACCCTGCTTGGAAAGATGTCCGCCATCCGTTGCCGGGAAAGTTACGCCCTATTGTGGAACCGACCCTTAGGGAGAATGAGCAAGCCCAAGGCCGACCGGCTCCCCTCATGCGCTTGGATGCTCTTGTCCTCTATCTCCAAGGAAAGCTGGATCAGCTCAACGCCAAAGAGCACTTCCATGATTTGCCGTGGTCAACCCAAGTCCTCCCCCACATCAAAATGCAAGCTGAGAGTCGCAATGTGGAGGACGAAGCCGGCTACTTTACGGAAGTGGCCAACCGGATGCATCCGGGCTGGGGCTTTGTGGCCGGCATCAGTGTTGCCAATCTAGAGGGAGTCGTGCGCATTGGGGGTGAGGGGCATCAAGCCCAGGTGCATGCCCTAAAGAAACCTCCCTTTGCAGACCTAGAGGGGTTTCAAGGCACCGGTCAAGAAACCCTAGCCTACGTGCTGACTCCCGGCTTGGCGCCCGTGGTGGCTGACGCACCTGTTTATGGACTGTATCCCCATGATTGGCAAGAGCATCTGATTGGTGTGGTGGGCGATCGCCCCCTTTTAGCTGGTGGTCTCAGTACCTTTACCCGTCGCAATGGGCAACCCCAATTGGGCTATTCCGCACAGCGTGCCTATGTCAGGCCGGGAACTATCTATCGCTTTGCTCAGCCTCCCTCTCCCCAGCCCCAACAACTCCTCGGCGGTGTAGCCCCCAAAGCTCGCACCACCTTTGAAAAACTTCACTACGGCCAATTGCTCTGGGGCACTGCATAACCCCCCGAATACGAATGGATAAATAGGTGAGCACCGATACATGTTGAGCTCAAAGAGACTGGATGATCAACAATGTTTAACCTTGCCTACCTCTACCTTCTCTCCCCCCTCCACACGGGTGGCACCACTCAAGAGGGCAACCTTCTCGGCATTGCGCGGGAGTCCCACACAGAGTTGCCCTACATTCCCTCCAGCACGATTCGGGGTCGCTTGCGTGCCAGTACCCCCGACAAAGACCGCAACCGCCTTTGGGGCAACACCATTGAAGATGTCATGGGCGGCGAAAACACCAACCTTACCCAAGGGCAAGTGTGGGTCGGCGATGGTTCACTCCTGTGGGTACCGGTTCCCTCCCTCAGCCATGGCGTGATCTGGATTAGCTGCCCCATGCTGCTGCATCGTTGGCAACGCCTCACTGGTCAGTCCTCAGGAACAGTCGCTGCCTACAGCACCAGTTTAGACACCAGCAAACCTGTTTATCTCAAGGACGCGATCCTCAAAGGCGATCAGCTCAAGCCTTGGGAGAAATGGCAAGAGTGGATTCCGATCCGCGAGCAAACCCAAATTCAACAGGTCTTGGTTCTACCCGATCAGCACTGCAAAACCCTCATTGAAACCAGCCTGTGGCGACAGGTCAAGGTGAAACTCGATCAGCATAAAACCGTTGAAGGCGGTTTTCGCTACGAGGAAGCCATTCCCCCCGATACATTGATGTACTTCCCGTGGGGGACGGTTGCCCAACTCAATGGCGCCGCAGAAAAAGTGGAAAGCGATCTGCGGGATGTTTTCGATAGCCACCCAATTCTCCAAATTGGTGGTCAAGAAAGCCTTGGTCGCGGCTTTGTCCAACTTGTAACCCTTGGGAGTTAGCTATGGCCTTTGATCCACGCACAATGGCACAGCCAGTCTATAAAGCCTTGAGCGAACTACGGCATCGCACAGCAGATGACACCCGGCTGCGGGAGCAAAAAAGCCAAGCCGTTGAACTCTACACCTACTTGGCCACTTGGGGACTGATGCGCCTAAAAGCGGAAGAAGCTGCTCTCAGTCAAGAGGGGAAGAAGGAGGTTGTCAAAGCCTTTTTCCGTGCCCTTGAAGAAACAGCGCATGTTCAGAATTTGGCGGATGACAAAGGCTTGGAGACCCTCAAGAACCTTGACACAGAATCCTACCTTGGCTTAACCGGCTTAGGGTTACAAATTGCCCGTGAATTTAGCTTCTGGACAACCGCCCTTTACGTTGACATCGGCAATGCAGACTAGGAGGAGGACAACATGACAAATAACCCTGCATTACAGCGACCTCAAACTCATAAAGCAACACAGCGTCCCAATTCAAGAAACGCTGGCAATAGCGGTAGTGGTAAAGGTGGCAGAGGCAATAGTGGTGGTTCCCAAAAGGGTGGGAACAGTGGGAACACTCCACCCCGTCCTTCCCCATGGCTCGAACATCCCCTTGATCCAAATCCCAACCCCCATCGAAGTGCAGGGTTTGTCGAGTATCTGCGCTGGATGCGATCGCCCGCTAGCCCCGCCAAAGATGGTACGAAAGTGGAACTAATGACAATGGCAGAGCAGGGTGACTATCGCCAACGTTTGCAGGTCTTAACAGAGCGCACTCGCCAAATTGCCGGCAAAAACAATTGTTTTGCAGTCACCTGCCCATGGCGCATCCGTGTTGGTGGCCACCGTGGTCCTGAAAGTATCCTTCTGCCTGCCTTTGATAATCTAGGCATTCCCTATATTCCCTCCAGTACCTTACGAGGTGTTGCTCGTGCCCAAGCCATTCGGGAGGTGATGCAAAACGAAGGTGTACCTTGGGCTGAAGCAGACAAACTCGTCGGCCAGCGTTACTTTGGTTATCTCGACAGCAGGGACTCTAGCGAAAAAGCTGGCAAAATTATTTTCCTCGACGCCTACCCCTTGCCTGAACAAAAGAACGGGGGACTAGCAGTGGACATGGCCAACAACCTTTGGTCATGGAATAATGGCAACCTCAAGTATGCTGCCAACCCAAACGTGTTCTTTTCCCTGCGAGAAGCTTCATTTCTTATTGGTATTAAACCTACCAATCATTGCTCTCCTCAAATGCTTAAACAGGTCAAGAACTGGTTGATTCGCGGCCTGACCCAAGGAATTGGTTCGCAAGTGAATGCAGGCTACGGCATTTTAGTCGAATCCCTAAAACAGGTGGGGCGTGGCTTCTTTAGTGTGGATTTTACCGTTCAAGGCCAACTCATCCACGGTTGCCAAAAGTGTACGTCTACGTCATGGCAATGGAACGTTAGAAATCAAGCGTGGCAGATGCGCGGGCAACCAGAGGCCGAGGTGCGAGCTACAGCCTTTAAGTCCCTGCTGCGATACTGGTTTCGTGCCTTTGCGCGGGGGGTGTTGCCCCCAGCAGAAGTCCAAAGCCTTGAAGGAATGATTTTTGGTGCAATTCAGCCGCAACCCAAACATGGCTACCTGCGGGTACGGGTGATTAATGGGAGGGTGACCCAACCTGAGGCACGCCCTAATCAGCAAGGTAAAAACGATCCCTGTGGAGAAGAAGAGGGGACACTGGTATTAGACTATTCTTCTGAAGTTCCTGATGCCCACAAAGAAACGCTAAAAGAGCTGGCAAGCAACTTGATGTGGCTCATGTTTCACTTGGGTGGCATTGGTCAAGGGGCACGTCGCCCTTGCTACTCTCGTAAAACCCGTAACCAAGCACCCTGGTGGCGTGGTTCTAATCTGATTCCTAAAAACAATAATCCCTTTTGGGAACGCCCCAGCTGTGCCAAGGAATTCAAAGAAATTTTTCAACAGCGACTGCAAAGGTTTTATAAAGCTTTAGGGCAGCTTAGTAATCACCCAATCAACCCGAATCAACCATTATCCATTGGCACTGTTACTACCGGCCAATGGGCAGAAGCAATTGATCGAAACTGCCGTATCGTCGTTTGCAGTGGTGATTCCAAAGGAGAAAAGCCCTACGGCCTTGCCCTTCTTCATGACCCTAGCCTTAAGGTGAACCTTCTTCATGACCCTAGCCTTAAGGTGAATGGTAACTACGACAAAAACCTCTGTGGTTCCACTGGCAAACCCTCGCCAGTTTGGGTGGCTGACTTAGGGAACTATCAAGTTATTACGATTTTTGGCGTCAATAAAGATCCGCGCCTCGAGTTTCTGAAACACTTGAATACGTCTGGAAGATGTTTGCAACTATTTCCTTTCAAATCTTCTTGACCTTTTGAGCTTGAATAAATACCTAAGGAGCCATGACCGACTACTACGACATTCTTGGCTTGCAGCCGGGTGCTTCCAAAGAGCAGATCAAAGCAGCCTATCGCCGCCTCTGCCAAGAGTGCCACCCTGATAAACTGCCTCCTGAGACCCCCAAAAAGGCGCGGCAAATCGTCGAGGAGCACTTCAAGCAAATCAACGAAGCCTATGCCTACCTCATGGAGCAGGGCGATCGCCCGCCCCCACCTACCCAACCAGCAACAGATGTTAGAACTGCCCGCTCCATTTTCGATCCCGCTCGTATGGAAGCCGTAGCTCGGAAACTGGAGACAGAGCGGCAGGCCATTCAACGGCAGTATCAGCAATCAATCAATGCTATTGACCAACAACAGCGGCAAAAGCTAGCTTGCCACGGCCTCAAGATTGACGACTTGGATACAGTCGATCCAGCAACCAAATGGGGCAATGTTATTCAGGGGGGGATTCTCTTGTTGGTTGGCCTATTGGTAGGGAGTGTAGGCGGTCTTTTGGGCTTTCTGGGATACCTGTGGGCTTTCTTCTGCTTTTGGGGAACCTTGGGGGCAATGCTGACAAAAACAGTGAGTCCCCGAAAATACAAAATTCTCTGTGAGATTAAAAAGGAAACTGAAGCAGCAAAGGCCGCTGCTGCGCAGAAAAAAGAACGACGATTACAGGAGCAATCTAGTTACATTCGTCGTCAGATTGACTATTTCAAAACTCTACCCTTGGAAATGCTTTCAGAATCCTTCGTTCAAAATTTAAGTGATGAAGATCAGTTTTTCCTGCTCTTGGCCATCAAAGAAAAAGAGGATGATAAGCAGTGGGCGCGCACAGTTGCAGCCGGTGTAGAGATTGCTGCAGCAGCGGGTGTGGTTCTACTTCTGTCGCAACTCTTTTTGGGTGAGCCATTCTAATCTGAGCGCAATCAAGAAAAACAGGAAGGGAGGAACGATCGCCCCCCTATTAGGAAGAGTTTTGCTGAAACGCATTCTACCCCTACCCTTAGCGAAATAAAATGTGATAGCATAACTGTTCTGGCATTATACCTAGTGTTTACCTATGCCCAAAGTTCTGGTTTCCGATCCCATTGAACAGGTGGGGCTTGATTTACTTGCCCAAGTGGCACAAGTCGATGTCAAACTTGGCCTCTCAGAGGCAGAACTGATCAAAATCATTCCCGAGTACGATGCCCTGATGATTCGATCGGGAACCAAGGTCACAAAGGAGGTCATTGAGGCCGCCAACCAACTGAAGATTATTGGTCGGGCAGGGGTTGGTGTAGATAACATCGATGTGCCTGCGGCCACCCGTAAAGGGATCATGGTGGTCAACTCCCCAGAGGGCAACACCATTGCTGCTGCGGAGCACACCTTGGCGATGATGCTCTCCCTTGCCCGTCATATTCCCGATGCGAATGCTGCGGTGAAAGCAGGTCAATGGGATCGCAAACGCTTTACGGGCGTAGAGATTTATAAGAAAACCTTGGGCATTATTGGCCTAGGAAAAATCGGCTCCCACGTGGCCACCGTTGCCCGTGCTATGGGCATGAAGCTTCTTGCTTACGATCCCTATCTATCTACGGAACGCGCCGAACAACTGGGCTGCCGCCTCGTGGAGTTGGATGTTCTCTTTGCGGAATCCGACTTTATTACGCTGCACTTGCCGAAGACCCCAGAAACGCAGCATCTGATTAACGCCAAAACCATTGCCAAGATGAAGCCCACAGCCCGCATCATTAACTGTGCGCGGGGGGGCATTATTGATGAGGCAGCGCTTGTGGAGGCGCTCAAGACGGGTAAGCTGGCGGGGGCTGCCCTCGATGTCTTTGAAACTGAACCCCTTGAGGCGGAGTCTCCGCTGCGTGCCTTGGGGATGGAAGCCATCTTGACCCCTCACTTGGGGGCTTCCACGGAAGAAGCACAGGTGAATGTGGCCATTGATGTTGCCGAGCAGATTCGCGATGTGCTCCTAGGGTTGCCGGCGCGATCGGCGGTAAATATTCCGGGTCTGCGTCCGGAGGTTCTTGAGAAACTGGCGCCCTACATGCAGTTGGCGGAAACTCTTGGTAATCTTGTGGGGCAATTGGCGGGTGGTCGGGTCGAGTCTCTGGAAGTCCGTTTGCAAGGGGAATTGGCCACCAATGACAGTCAACCGATTGTGATTGCTGCTTTGAAGGGGCTACTCTCACCAGCGCTGCGGGAACGGGTGAACTACGTGAATGCTGGGTTAGAAGCTAAAGAACGGGGAATTCGCGTGGTCGAAACCCGCGATGAATCACAGCGTGACTATGCGGGATCCCTAGCGTTGATTGCTAAAAGCCCCTCGGAAACCCGCTCGGTGTCTGGTGCCTTGCTGGCTCACAGTGAATTGCGCATCACCAGTATTGATGACTTTCCCATTAGTGTGGCGCCAACCCGTTATATGTTGCTGACGCTACACCGCGATATGCCAGGCATTATTGGTAAAATTGGCACCCAGTTAGGGAGCTTTAATGTCAACATTGCCAGTATGCAAGTGGGACGCAAGATGGTACGCGGTAACGCGGTGATGGTGATTAGCTTGGACGATCCCCTACCCGAAGGCCTCTTGGAGGAAATCTTGAAAGTCCCCGGTATTCGTGATGCCTATATCGTGAATCTGTAGGCACGGTTGTGGTACAGCGTTGGTGGGAAATTACCGTCACTTGTCAAGCTGAGGCGGAAGAGCTGGTCTATTGGCGCCTTCAATCCTTTGGCTGTCAAGGTACGGCAACCCAGCAACAGCAGGGGCGGGTGTTGATCCAAGGCTATGTGCCGCAGCAGCAGGTGACCCTACTGGACATTGCTGCCCTAGGGGTTTGGATTGAGCAAGATGTGGTGGCGCAGGGCTACCTCTCGCCAAAACTCCACTGGCAGTTGGTGAATGAACAGGATTGGGCCCATAGTTGGCAAGCCTATTGGCATCCAATACCGGTGGGCGATCGCCTGCTCATTTGTCCCGCTTGGGAAACCCCACCCCTTGACAACACCCGCTTGGTGATCAAACTGGATCCTGGCATGGCCTTTGGCACCGGCACCCATGAAACCACCCAGCTTTGCCTTGAGGCTCTAGAGATGCAATTGGATCAAACCTTTGAGCCGCTGCCACCCACGGTGATGGCTGATATTGGCTGTGGTAGCGGCATTCTGGCGATCGCCAGCCTCTTGCTAGGGGCAAACAAAGCCTATGCCGTGGACACCTCGGATCTGGCGGTGACTGCGACTCAACGCAATGCTGAACTCAATGGCATCAGAGCCGACCAGTTGATTGTCAAGCAAGGGAGTTGGGAACAAGTCCTCGAACTGGTGGATGGCCTTGTCTGCAACATTTTGGCACCCGTGATTATCGAGATTCTGCCCCACTTGCCAGCAATTGTGAAACCCAAGGGCTGGGGCATCTTTAGTGGCATTCTTTTAGATCAGGCGGATCGAGTGGCAGAACAACTGGAACAACAGGGCTGGAGCTTGGGCAGTGTCTGGCGACGGCACGAATGGTGTTGTCTCAATGCTCGCTTTGAGCGTTTGCCAGACTAGAGGGAGCTAGCTTTTCACCTTGGCCGCCGGGCGCGCCAAAGAATACGAAGCCATTAGTTCTTGGTAGCAGGCCTCTAGGCGATCCAAGTTGTGACTGAGGCTATAGTGCTCCAGCACCCGTTTGCGGGCTTTGTCCCCCAAGAGGCGAATCATTTCCGGATGCTGATAAAAAATGGGCAGCAGCGTTTGCAACTGGGTTTTTACATACTGGGGATTCAAGACAATCCCTGCTCCAGTGAGCACTTCACCATCAGCACCCACATCGGTAGCCAAGCAGGCCAAGCCACAGGCCATTGCCTCTAGGAGCGACAGGGATAACCCCTCAATTTGTGAGGGCAAAATGAACACATCACAGCCGCGTAAAATTTGCAGCCGCTCTTGATCATTAACGATCGAGCCCAGCCAGAGAATATTTTGATCCGGACCATAATTGGCCATCAAGGAGGGCATCAGGGCACCGCCACCCACCATCAGCAACTTACAATCCGCCGGCATTTCCGCTGCACACCAAGAGCGCAGCAGCGCTTCAACATTTTTTTCAATAGCCATCCGGCCTTGATAGATATAGAGGTAGCGTGCCTTAAAGTCCTCTTTGGCCGTAGAAGGTCCCGGTGTATATTTGCGCGTATCGACGCCATTGGGAATCACCCGCAGCGTCTCAGCACCGACCCCAAGACGAATCAGTAGTTCCTTTTGCGATTGGGAAAAGACAATCACGCGGTCATAGCGAGCCAAAAAGGGGGCATACAGTTGGTAAGTCATTAAGGCGGTGCCCGCCGTTAGGGTACGATACTTTTCGCTGTAGGCTGGATGAAACGTGGCAACCAAGGGAATGTTTAACTCTTCGCAGATGTCGGGCAGAAAGAAATCGAGGGGGGACAGGGTCAATGAGGCGTGGACAATATCGGGTTTGAGTTTTTTAAGGGATTCAACCAGAACTTTGTTGGCTCGCAGGGAGGGCAGGGTATAGACTTGCGATTTATAGAGGCAAGGGAGCGTCACATCTGGCATCTCCCCTGCGTTCTCAACGTCCTGTTCATCCTCTTGGGCAAAATGCAGAAAGCTCACCTGATAACCGCGATCCAGTAGCCCATTAGTAATTTCACGACTATAGGTGACATTGCCGCAGGGGGGAGATTTTTTGCCAAGCCACGCGATGTGTAAAGTCACAATTATTAATTCCTGATTTATTACGTTATTTCGTTATTTATAGAGTAGCGGTACCCACCTGATCAATGATGCGAATGGGGCCATTGACATCGCCGCTGAGAAACTGCCGTAAATAGGGATTATCGGTCGTGCGGGCTTCGGCATGGGTGCCCTGCCAACAAATGCGCCCTTGATAGAGGAGAATCAGGCGATCGCCCGTGCGCTCAATGGTACTGTTTTGGTGGGTAACGACAACGTAGGCATGCCCCGTCTTCTCCCGCAATTCGCGAATCAAATCCTCAATCACTGTCGAGGCAATGGGATCTAGCCCTGCCGTTGGCTCATCGTAAAGCAGCAGGTAGGGGTTGTCATTGGGATCTTCGGGATTATCCACAATGGCGCGGGCAAAGCTGACTCGCTTGCGCATTCCCCCAGACAACTGCGCTGGGTAGAGGTCTTCCATACCAGCGAGGCCGACCATCGCCAGTTTTTCCCTAACAATTTCCCGAATGCGTGCCTCCGGCAAACGCGTATGCTGGTACAGGTAAAAGCCAACATTTTCAGCAACTGTTAAGGAATCAAACAGGGCAGATTGCTGAAAGACCATGCTCATGCGCATCCGACAGAGACCTTCTTGCCGTAACCCTTGGCGACGCTCACCTGCAACATACACTTCACCCTTATCGGGAGCGATTAGGCCGGCAATAATCCGCAAAAGGGTTGACTTACCGGTTCCCGAAGGTCCTAGAATCACTAAGGCATCATCGGGGTAGATGGCCAAATCCACATGATTGAGCACCTGCTGATGGCCAAAGGCTTTGCAGACACCGCGCAGCTCTACCAGTGGTTCAGTCATTTGATGCATCCCCTAGCCAAAGGCTTCTAATTGCAGGTCTGCGATCGCCTGTAATCCCCGTGCATCCCCCAGCTTAAAGAGGGCTGCTTTAGCATCTTCTTGGACACCCATATCACTGTCCTGCAGGGCAGCAATCAGTTGATCAATGGCTTGCGTGTAAAGAGGCCCAAGGGGAATTTTGCGACAGGCATGCCCCAAGGCCCAAGCACAGTTACTGCGCACAGCGGCAATTGCATCCTGAGCCAAGGCAAGGGCAAGGGCAGGAATGGCAAGCGTCGCCGCCTCTTCACTGGCTTCGGCCACCTGACCCAAGGAACTCGCTGCCCAGAGACGCACGGCAGAAATATCTGTTTGCAGGGCACGAATCAAGGGATCAAGGGTGCGTCGATAAATTTCTGGCAAGGGAAAGCGCACGCTACAGTTACCCAATGCCCAAACAATGCCTTTGCGGACATAGCCATTCCAGTCCCGCTCCAATTGCTGAATGAGGGCATCCACCGCTGCCAAACTGGGGTTACGGCCAAGGGCATAGGCGGCACTGACACGGACAAGGGGACAGGGTTCTTGCAGGAGATTGATGAGATAGGGTGTGGCGCGTTCATCCTGCAATTCGCAAAAGGCGCGAGCCGCCAACATCCGCTCCGTCACATCGGCGGAGGCCAGCAGGGGCAACATGGCTTCGGGATCGGGGCGATCGCTCTCCTCACTCGGCAGCGCCGCTAGTGCATCTTCTGAAGTGTCGAGAAGGGGAAAATCATTGTCATCCATACTGTTTAATCTACAGGATGCTTGGAATCCCGACTAGAGCGCACCGTTGACTTCGCCGCGAAAGCCATAGATTTGGCGACTGCCATCAAAGGCCACCAGTTGCACCACCCGCTCATCCGGCTCAAAACGAATGGCGGTGCCAGCGGCAATATCTAAGCGCATTCCTCGTGCCTGTTCACGATCAAATTGGAGGGCTGGATTGACTTCGTAAAAGTGGTGGTGAGATCCCCCCTGAATTGGGCGATCGCCCGTATTGGCCACCGTTAACGTCACCGTTGGCCGGCCAGCATTGAGTTCAATGGTTCCCTCTGCGGGGATAAGTTCACCGGCAATCATGGGCATCTCAGCCAATCTCTAAAGATATCCCTATCCTAGGGGTAGAGGCGCACCCGCTGCCAGTGGTCTCCTTGGCGCCGATAGCACAGGCGATCGTGGAGGCGATTGGGTCGCCCTTGCCAAAATTCAATCAGGGTCGGTAGAACACGATAGCCCCCCCAATGCTCTGGCCGAGGGACATTTTCGCCATAGCGGGCTTCCACTGCCGCAAGGCGGGCTTCCAGCTCGGCGTAGGATTCTAAAACCTCACTCTGCTGGGATGCCCATGCCCCCCAACGGCTACCCAAAGGACGACTCTGGAAGTAGGCATCGGACTCCGCTGCACTAATTTGCTCAACAGTGCCTTCAATGCGCACCTGCCGTTCTAGCTCTGCCCACCAAAAGACAAGGGCAGCCTTGGGATGAGCGGCTAATTCTAGACCTTTGCGACTGCGATAGTTCGTAAAAAAGACAAACCCGCGATCGTCCACATCTTTGAGCAGAACCACTCGCGCAGCGGGCATACCATCCAAGCCAATGGTGGCCAGTGTCATCGCATTGGGTTCCGGTAGTTCTGCTTTAACGGCTTCAGTAAACCAAAGGCGAAACTGTTGGATCGGGTCTGCCGCGGCTTCGCTTTCCAGAAGACGTTGACGACGGTAATCACGGCGCAGATCAGCAATGCGGGTCATGGGGTTTCTTCGGACTTGTTGGTTGGGCTTTCTTCACTGATCCTAGAGGATTCCACGGGCGATCGCCGCCACAGGGCGCGGAAAAAATAGCTCAGCAGCAAAAAAATCAAACCAAACCCCATAAACAGGAGTACTCGCCACACCGGCGCAAGATGGATGAGATCAACGAAGAAAAGCCGCACCAAAGTAATGATCAGCGTGATTAAAGCCACCGTGCGCACCGCTGAGGTGTCCCGTTGCAACCCATAGATCAGCAGTCCGACGCCAAAGAGTCCCCAGACAAGGGTGGCTGCCCCGGTGCCAAAGGGCGCCAGTTCGTGCTGCATCCAGATCATCGTCACCCCATAGCCCAATATCCAGTAGAGGGGGCGGGTGGGTGGGGGCAAAAAACGGATACTGACTGCTGCGGCGCCAAGCACCACCAAATGGGAGAAAAAAGCCAGATTCAACAGCGGGGGGCGATCGGCGGCAGTAAACAGCAGTTGCCCAACAAAACCAAGGCCGAGCAGTCCCCACCAAAGATGGGCAATAACCCGCAGGGTGCGCGAGGCATAGTGTTGGCTCAAATAATGCAAAATCAGCCCCTCGATCGCCAGCGGTGCGAGGATAAAGCGATTGCTGTAGTAACGAACAACAATGCCAAGGGCAATGAGCACCAGTCCCGTCAAGCTATAGACCCAGCGCCAAGATTGCGGCAAGTGTCGCCAGAACAGACTGGTGCCAAGGTAGAGCACCCCAAAAACAACAAACACCCGCCCCGTTAGCGTTGCCGACCAATCCCAGAGGAAGGCACTTAAGCCCAAAGCAATCAGCGGATTAAAGAGGGCGATCGTCTGACCATAGGACCGTGGGGAAGTCTCCTGAGGGCGATACAGCTCCCCTGCCCTGTCGCGATCGCGTCCCTGATACCAAGGGGGTAATACCGTAAAGCCCAGCCAAGTCAACGCCAGAATGATCTGTAATGCCACGACCCGATCAAGCCGTTGAGCAGTAATAGACACCGTTAACATCAGCCATCCCAACCAAAAAGCTGACAGCAGGAGCGATCGCCAGCCCTTCACTGCGTAAATTGCCCAACTGCCCAAGAGAATTAAAAAGGTATAACTGGCCAAGGCCAAGGGACGACTCATCTCTGTGTTGTAGAGCAGCAAAGGGGTTGCTAAGCCGCCAACCACGCCAATCACCGCAAAAATGGCTCGATTTTGGCGCAACGAGATGAAAAATGCTCCTAGGGTCACTAACACCATCAACGGGAAGGCCACACCCCAAGGCATGACGGTCAAAAACTGATAGGCCGCAAAGATCGTCAGGTAATAGGTCGCCAGACCGCCCCCCTGCAAAAACTGGCTAAAGATGGCTCGCTGCTGCAACCGCCAGCCTAACCCCATCAGCACTGTACCGATGATAAAGCCCATGGCCACAAGAACTGCATCGGTAATCCAGCCCAATTCAACGGCGTACCGAAAGAGGAAGCCAATCCCCAACAGCAGCAGGCCGATGCCGAGACGGTTGAGCCACAGTTCCCAATTTTGTAGCCAGTCAGCTTGGGAAGGCCTCACTGGGCGTAACGGTGGCACCGCTGGAGATTCAGGCGCTGGGGGTTGTAATTCAGTCGCAGGGGCAGGAGCGATCGCCGTCGGTTCCTCAGGTGGCGTTGATGGTGTTGCAGGTTCTGGAACTCCAGAAGAGGAGAGGTCTTCACGGAGAATGGCTCTTTGCAGAATCTCGAGCGATCGCTGCAGGGCAGCCACAGCGGCTTCTAAGTTTTCAAGACGACGCCGCAAGTCATCCCTATCTTCCATGGTTCGGCTCCCTACGGACTATATCCCCGTTTTATGCGCTAGAGGAGAGAGCCATTCCTTGGGCAATGCACTTTATGAAGTGGCTAGAGGCGCATGCCAAAAGGGGTAAAACGGGAAACAAAATTGGGTGAGAAATCGTCCTATGGCACACAGAAAAGGTCGCAAAAAGCAAATTTTCTCTTTTAGATAAATTTTTATTTTTGGTGATCTGAGTCACAGAAATCTTCAGAAATTAAAAACGACTTGTTAAAAGTTTATAAAATTTTCTTATTTTCTTTCGTCAACTGTAAATTCCGTTAATATGCCAGTCTGCGTAGGTTTCACCGCCTTCAGCGCTTTTTTATTCTTTTTCAAAATGTTTACCATGAACAAAATGTCCCTGATGCTTGATTCTAGGCCTTCGTGGTAGGTTGAAACAGTTCCGCGATGAGAGCGAACACGGCACCAGTAGGGGTAACCCCTGTGTGATGTTGGTGCCCTACTGTCCAGCCGTATGGATGCCCTTTTTAACGGACGCCTATGAAAAAAACGCTTTATGTGGGTCTGACAACAACCACGTTGGCTGTGTTGGGAATCCTTTCCAGTAGCCGTGCAACCACGACGACACCAGCCATAGAGTCAGGTTCAGCCCCCTCTTCCCCCGTCGTTGCCACCAAAGTGGGGGAACGTCAATCCACTGCCCCCACCAGCCGGGCGATCGCCAGTCTGCATCGTCACCAACAGCAAGGCCGCGAAGCCGTAACCGTCTATTTGCGGGGGATTCCCGTACTCACCTTCTTGGGTCAACGGGTAGCAGCTACAGAGGGCGTCAAAGTCGCTGCCGCCAACGGCGCCGGGATACCAGAGCAAACCACCCTCTCAGAAGCAGCCCAACAGGCAACCCTTCTCACCGCTCGCCTCAATCAGCTCCACGAACAGGGCTTTGATGCCAACCTTGTGCGCGTGGGTTGGGATGCCCAACAACAGAACTATCGCATCTACGCTGACAAAGAACCTCTCCTGACTCTGAACCATCAAGTCACGCTTCCCAATAGTTCACAACGCAATGATGAAAACGCCCTGCGCATTGCTAACCTGATCCGCCGCCAACTGGGGAATGCCCCTGCCCTAACCAGCGTAGAGGGTAGCCCAAATACCGTTGTGGCCATGGGACCAATTCGGATGCAGTTGACGGGTATTGCCTCGTGGTATGGCCCCGGCTTCCATGGTGCCCGCACTGCCAATGGCGAGCGATTTGATCAGGATGCCCTGACGGCGGCTCATCGCACACTGCCCTTTGGGACACGGGTACGGGTGACAAATCTCCAGAATGGCCGCTCAGTAGTGGTGCGCATTAACGATCGCGGGCCTTTTACGGGGGGACGGGAAATTGACCTCTCGCGGGGGGCTGCGGCTGCCATTGGCCTCATTGGTGCCGGTGTCGGGCCTGTACGCATTGACGTTTTAGACTGATCCCCACCCCCCCAAGGGCAAAGTGGTAGAATGAACGACATGCTAGGGGTGTCTGCGGTCAGAGCAGGCTGAGAGCAAACCCTTAGAACCTGAACCAGATCATGCTGGCGCAGGGAAGCTGTCTAGAGAGGATTCTATCAATGGTGCGTAGCGAATGGATTGCCGCCCGTAAGGGGCACGACAATGTCACCCAAATGCATTATGCCCGCCAAGGGATTATCACCGAAGAAATGCACTATGTGGCACGGCGGGAAAACCTACCTGCGGAATTGATTCGCGATGAGGTCGCCCGTGGGCGGATGATTATTCCCGCCAATATCAATCACCCCAACCTCGAGCCGATGGCGATCGGGATTGCTGCCAAGTGCAAAGTCAATGCCAACATTGGTGCCTCTCCCAACTCCTCCAGTCTAGAGGAGGAACTCGAAAAGCTACGGCTAGCGATTAAATACGGCGCCGACACGGTGATGGATCTGTCCACGGGTGGGGGGGATTTGGATGCCATTCGCACCGCCATTATTAATGCCTCACCCGTGCCCATTGGAACGGTGCCCGTCTATCAAGCCCTTGAAAGCGTCCACGGTAGCGTTGAGCGGCTTACCCCCGATGACTTTCTCCATGTCATTGAAAAGCACGCCCAGCAGGGGGTGGACTACATGACGATCCATGCGGGGATTCTCATTGAATATCTGCCTTTGGTAAAAAACCGCATCACTGGGATTGTGTCGCGCGGCGGCGGCATTCTCGCCAAGTGGATGCTGTATCACCACAAACAAAATCCCCTCTACACCCACTTCCGCGACATTATTGAGATCTTCAAAAAATACGATGTTTCCTTCTCCCTCGGGGACTCGCTGCGGCCAGGGTGTCTCCATGATGCCTCTGATGAAGCACAATTGGCGGAATTGAAAACCCTCGGTCAACTCACCCGCAAGGCTTGGGAACACGATGTCCAAGTGATGGTGGAAGGCCCCGGCCACGTGCCCATGGATCAAATTGAATTCAATGTGCGCAAGCAGATGGAAGAATGCTCTGAAGCTCCTTTCTATGTCCTTGGGCCCTTGGTCACGGATATTGCCCCCGGCTATGACCACATTACCAGTGCCATTGGCGCGGCGATGGCGGGTTGGTACGGCACGGCCATGCTTTGCTATGTGACCCCCAAAGAGCACCTTGGCTTACCCAATGCTGAAGATGTGCGCAATGGCTTGATTGCCTACAAAATTGCGGCTCACGCAGCGGATATTGCCCGTCATCGTCCGGGGGCGCGCGATCGCGATGATGAACTGTCGCGGGCACGGTATAACTTTGACTGGAACCGCCAATTTGAACTGGCTCTCGATCCGGATCGGGCACGGGAATACCACGACGAAACCCTACCGGCAGATATCTATAAAACGGCTGAGTTTTGCTCCATGTGCGGGCCGAAGTTCTGCCCCATGCAAACGAAGGTAGATGCCGATGCCCTTGCCGAACTGGAGAAATTCCTCGCCAAGGACAAAGATCAAGTGAGTGCCTCTGCCTAGGGCATGGCCATTGATTTCAAGGGGGGGTTGATTGCGATCGCCCTCCTTTTTGATGTCACCAATGGCTTCCATGATGCTGCCAATGCCATTGCAACGGTGGTGGCCACCCGTGCCCTTTCCCTGCGATCGGCGCTCATCCTTGCTGCTGCGGCTAATTTTGGTGGTGCCTTCTTGAGTACGCGGGTGGCGCTAACAATTGAAGCCGGCATTCTCAACAGCAGTGCCTTGGGTGCCCATTGGTTTGGCGTGATTAGTGCCGCGCTCCTCGGTGCGATGGGCTGGAATTTGCTCACTTGGTATTGGGGTTTACCCAGTAGTTCTTCCCATGCCCTCATTGGTGGCTTGGTGGGGGCAGCCCTCTTTCAAGTGTCCCCACAAATCATCTATTGGCAGGGGATTGTTGAGGCGGTGGTGATTCCCATGGTCGTGTCCCCCTTGGTGGCGATCGCCATCGGCCTTGGTTTGATGACCCTAGTCGAAAAGTGGTTGCAATGGCAAGGAGAACTCCCCCCAGAGCACTGGCAACGGTTGCAGATTCTCTCCGGAACATTGATGGCCGTTGCCCACGGTGCCAACGATGCCCAGAAAACAATGGGGGTGATCACCCTTGCCCTTGTGAGTTGGGGACAACTGTTACCGGAGGCGGGTGTGCCCTTTTGGGTGATGGCTGCCTGTGCCTTGGCGATCGCGATCGGTACCTATGGCGGCGGCGAACGCATTATCCGCACCACGGGGGAGAAAATTACACCCCTTGACCCTGTGAGTGGCTGCTTAGCGAATCTCAGTGCCGCCTTGACCGTGGGAGCCGCAAGTCTGGTGGGCTTTCCCGTCAGTACGACACAAGTCGTGGTGGGTGCGATTACGGGTGCTGGCTATCGCCATCAAGGGGAAGTGAACTGGCAAGTGTGGGCGCAAATTTTCATGGCATGGGTACTCACGTTTCCCGGTGCAGCCCTGCTGGCGATCGCGATCTCTTTTGGTCTATCCCAACTTTGAGTCAACCTCAGGAAACCTGTGTGGGCTGCATCTGTTGGGCATATTCACGAAAGCGTTCGAGATCTGCTTGCAATGTACTTTCAACTACGCGGCCAAGGAAAAGGCGATCCATCATTTGTCCCAAAATTCCCGGAATGGCATAGGACACCGACAGCTTCACAATGGTGCTGCCATGGCGATCGTAAAAGCGAATTGCACCCCGATTGGGCAGCCCATCCACGGACTCCCACTGAATCATTTGGTGCTTCACTTGGCGGCAAATGCGCGATCGCCAGCTAAAGTGCCAGTTGCCCGTGGTCAATGTCCAGCGCGATAGGGTAGGGTCTTCTTCAGTGACGACCACAGATTCAATCCACTTCATCCACAGGGGCATTTTCTCCAGATCCGACCACAGTGCCCAGACGCGATCGACATCGGCTGCCACTTCAATCTGAACCGTATGCTCTAACCAACTCATCCATGACCTCCTGCCAAAATCGCTTGGGCGGCTTGTCGTCCGGACATTGTCGCGCCCTCCATGCTGTCAATGTAGTCCTGCTGCGTATAGCTGCCCGCCAAGTAAAAGTTAGGAACGGGTGTTTTTTGGGGCGGACGATAGGGATCCATGCCGGGGGCTTCGCGATAGAGGGACTGCGCTAATTTGACGACACTGTACCATGTCATGTTCAGATGGCGCGACGAGGGGAAAAGTTCATGGACTTGGCGCAGCACATGTTGGGCAATTTCTTCATTGCTGGCTTTGATGAAGGGATCACCGGGAGTAAGCACCACTTGCAGTAAGGAGCCTTGACCTTCGCGATAGTAGTCCGCTGGACTAGTGAGGGCCAGATCCGCAAAGCAGGAAAAGTCAGCATCGGCAGTGTAGAGCAGGTTATCAATACCCGTTGCCGCCACCTGTTTTTGCTTACTGGGGTCTTGCAGTTCCGTAACCCAGCCATCAAATCGCAGTTGTACCGTGGCCACAGGCACGGCCTCGAGCTTAAAGATGTTGTCAAAGGTCGGGTGCGATCGCCACGCCGCCGGAATCAGGCGCTGAATCCCCGGCACATCACAGGCACACAGATACGCATCCGCTGTAACTGTTTCTAGTTTTTCGCCTAGGGGAATCACCAACCCTTCCACCTGCCAAGTGCTCGGATCCTCGCCGCGAAAGCGAATTTCCTTCACCCGTCGCCGCAGATGAATCTTAGCCCCCCGCGCTTCAATGTAGTTCACCAAGGGTTTGAGCAGGTATTCTGCCGGTGATCCCTTGAGCATATTGAGCCGTGAGGCAGTGGTTTTGGCGGCAAACATCATAAAGATCGTCAGCATACAGCGAGCGGACATCTGCTCGGTATCAATGAAGCCCAAGGCGTAGGAAATGGGATTCCAGAGGCGTTTGAGGCTATTTTCTGAACCGCCATGCCGCCGAAACCACTCCGCAAAACTGACCCGATCTAAGGCGCGAATTTGGCGCATTGCCCCCTCATAGTCCACCAGACCCCGCACCACAGGACTGGTGCCAAGGGCAATGGCATTAAAGAATTTATCGGCAGCAGAGAGTTGACTGGTGGTGAAGAAGGCCTTGAGACCGTTGAAGGGGGCACCCAAGGGAAAGCGAAAATCCAGTTCTCCCACCTGACCACCGCGATTAATAAAGGTGTGGGTATGTTCCTTAGGTAGTAGGTTAGCGATCGCCCCCACCTTGGTCATCAGTTCGAAGAGATTGGCGTAGTTGTAAAAGAAGACATGCAGCCCCATCTCAATGTGGTTTCCATCGGCATCTTGCCAACTGCTGACTTTGCCCCCCACAAAGGGACGGGATTCATAGATTTCAACACTGTGACCGGCATCCACCAAATCCACTGCGGCGGCTAAGCCGGCTAATCCTGCACCAACAATGACAACCCGCATCGGTGATCCCAGAAAACTTTACAGATTTTAACATTTTTCGCCCCTCGGACGGTTTCTCGCGCGTTAAGAAACTTGGCAGAGACCCTTGCCCCCCAGAACCCTCGTCTATGATCAAGGTAAGTTGAAGTTTTTGAATCGCTCACGCTCACGGTGTGCTTATGGCTACGCGTCGTGTCCTCGCCTTTCCCCTCTGGCAGTATTTGAACCAACGGCTATTTAGTCCGGGCTTTACCCTCAATCCCAAACGGTTCTGGCGGCAGTATTACGATGCTTACCTCGAACGCTGCTGGCAAAAGGACTGTGCCTCCAAGGAAGAACCCTCCTGTTAATCGTTCCACAGGTTCGCTAAAATGAGATAGCTCACTTTCCCGATCAAGATTAGGGACTTTTGGCTGTCGTCATTTTAGTTACTTTCACCTGCTGGAAAAAAGAACACTATGGTTGCTTCGCCCCCCTCTGCTGATGCTGCCCTGAAACGCTCAAAAATTGAGGCTCTCAAGGAACAAAGCCAACATCTGCGGGAACCCCTAGCCACAGAACTGCTAGAACCAACGAATCGTTTTAGCGAAGAGGGGGTGCAGATCCTCAAGTTCCACGGCTCCTATCAGCAGGACAACCGCGATAACCGCGTCAAGGGTCAGGAGAAAGACTACCAGTTCATGCTGCGTACCCGCAGTCCAGGAGGGTATATTCCGCCGCAGCTCTATTTAACCTTGGATCGCTTGGCGGATGAGTATGGCAACCACACCCTGCGGGCAACAACGCGGCAAGGATTCCAGTTGCACGGCATTCTCAAGAAGAATCTGAAAGCAGCGATCGCAGCCATTATTCGCAGCATGGGATCCACATTGGGCGCCTGCGGTGATTTGAACCGCAATGTCATGGCGCCACCCGCCCCCTTTCGCGATCGCCCGGAATATGCCCTTGCCTATGAGTATGCCCACCGCATTGCCGATCTGCTGACCCCACAAACCGGTGCCTACTACGAGATTTGGCTCGATGGTGAAAAGGTGATCTCCGCCGAAGAGCACCCCGATGTCAAGGCGGCACGGCAGCGCAATGGCAATGGCACGATCTTTCCCAATAACGAAGAGCCGATCTACGGCGATCACTATATGCCCCGCAAATTTAAGTGCTGTGTCACGGTGCCGGGGGATAACTCCGTAGATCTCTTCTCCCAAGATTTGACACTGGTGGTGATTACAGATGCCCAAGGCCATCTTGAGGGCTTCAATATCTATGCCGGTGGTGGTTTGGGGCGCACCCACAACAAAGAAGAAACCTTTGCCCGCATGGCTGATGAAATTGGCTTTGTCCGAGCGGCAGATGTCTATGAGGCGGTGAAGGCGATCGTGGCCACCCAGCGGGACTATGGCGATCGCTATAATCGGCGCCACGCCCGTTTGAAATACCTGATCCACGATTGGGGAGTCGAAAAATTCAAGGCCAAGGTGGAAGAATACTTTGGCAAACCCCTCGAACCCTTTCGCCCGCTGCCGCCGTGGCGCTATCAGGACTTTTTGGGCTGGCACCCCCAAGGAGATGGCAAATTCTTCTATGGCCTCTCCATTGCCAATGGCCGCATCCTTGATCAGGGGAACTTCAAACTCAAGTCGGCCCTCAAGAAAATCATCAAAGACTTTCAGCTCCCCCTGCGGGTCACGCCTCACCAAAATCTGCTCCTGTGTGATGTCTCTCCCGATCAACAGGATGCAATTCAGCACATCCTTGAGCAGCACGGGGTGCGTGATGTCAATGCCATTGATCCCCTCGAACGCTATAGCATGGCCTGCCCGGCGTTGCCTACCTGTGGCTTGGCCATTACCGAGTCGGAACGGGCAATTCCGGGGGTACTGGAGCGGATTCGTCGCCTCATGGATCGGCTGGGACTCCAAGAAGAGCACTTTGTGATTCGGATGACGGGGTGCCCCAATGGCTGTGCCCGCCCCTACTTGGCGGAATTGGGCTTTGTTGGCATTGTCCCCGGCGCCTATCAGACTTGGTTGGGGGGGAGTCCCGATCAAACCCGCTTAGCAGAGGTCTATATTGAGCGGTTACCGATTGCCGAACTGGAAACAGCCCTAGAGCCATTGCTAGTTTTTTATCGCGATCGCCGGCACAAGGGCGAATCCTTTGGGGACTTTTGCCACCGCGTCGGCTTGGCTGCCTTGCGGGAATTTGCCGCTACCTATATTCCAGCTACCGCGACAAAGCGCTACCGCGTGGATGTGCGTGCCGATCAATACCAGCAGCTTAAGGAATTAGCAGCGGCCAAGGGCATGTCTCTGGCGGCAGTGACCCGTGAAGCCATCCAGCGTTACCTTGAGCAATCTGGTCAGTAAGGTAAGCTAAAACAATCAAGGATGGGAAGAGCGCTATCGGCTATAATGAGAAATCGCCAAATAGGGCGGCATAGCCAAGTGGTAAGGCAGAGGTCTGCAAAACCTTTATCCCCCGGTTCGAATCCGGGTGCCGCCTTTGGTCATTTAGCTTCTGGTGTAACTCTGCTGTGCTAGCCAATCCAAGAGCCGATGAATCCCCCAGCAGTAGTCGGGATCGCCCCAGAGGCGTTGACACTTGCGATCGCTGGTAAAGCCCACGTGACCCCCTTGCTCTGTCATCAGCAGGGTGAGGGCAGGGTTGGCCTCGGCAATGGCTAGGAGTTCTGGCACCAGATTGGGATCAAATAGGGGATCATCCGCGGCATAGAGAATCCAGACTGGTAGGTTCAGTTGCGGCAGCAACGGCAAGGGACTGCTGGCAGCGTAATACTCGGCCACACTGCCAAAGCCAAGGCGGTCAATGACGAGGGCGGCATCAAAACCGGCAATGGTGTCAATCTGGGCAATGGTGTTGAGATCAAAGATTTGAGGATGAAGGCGATGCAGGTGGCGAGCTAAGTGTTGGAGTTGACGGCTGATGGCGCGTTCAAATTGCCGTCCCCAAAAAGTCGTGCCGAGGTGGGCAAGGGAGCGGTTGGAGTCAAGGTTGGGGCAAATCACAGCCGCCCCCCCAATCTCTTTTGTCCCTTGCTGTTGGGCATACCACGCCCCCCAAAGGGCTAACTGCCCCCCCAAGGAATAGCCAACAAACCAGTAGGGCGGCCTATAGCCCAGTTCTTGGCACTGTTGGGCGATCGCGACAAAGTCTTGGCCTTCGTAAAGCCCATCACTGGTCAACGCCGGAGAAAGTTCAGCACTGCGGCCATGGGCACGCCAGTCGAAGAGCACCACATCAAAGCGGCGGGCGATCGCCCAATGGGCAAGGGTATGCAAGTACCATTGATTCTTGAGATCACCCGTAATGCCGTAGGTGGCAATGATGGTTCCGCGTGCTTGGCCAACCCGATACCCCTCACCGTACAGGGGCACGCCCGCCGCCCCATGGAAAACATGGCTGGTTTGTGGTTGCCAAGGGTAGAGGCACCCCCAGCGTTGGACATAGGCAGTAAAGACCGTGTGGATCACGCCAGAGTGCAGCGGCAGTGGTGGCCAATAGGATAGGGATTGCATAGAATTTAGTCATCCATCGTAAGCAAAATAGGTAAGGTTGGGCGTTTTTGGTGATCATTGTGAGGCATGGGTGATGACACGGAGCGATGATCCGCAAAGGACAGACCCCTATACCATGGAAACCTGTCTGACAGATGTCCAAGCCAACCGCTTGCTGGATGAAGTCTTTGCCGCTGTGGAGGCCGACCTCAATGAGCCAGAATCCCTAGCAGCGGTCTTAGAACCGGAACCTTCCCTCCTCGTCCCCTTTGAAGCGACAACTCCTCCTCCGCCCCCACCACCGGCGGAACCTTCTCGCTGGCTGCACCGATCGGAACCAGAGCAGGCCTTTTCTTGGGGCGATCGCTTTTTGATGGGGGTTGGCATTGCCTCCTTTGTCCTAGGAGTTGGCCTTTGGATCAGTCTGAATCGCCAACCAGTTGCAGTTGCCCCTGACGCTACGGTGACCACAACCACCAGCCCTGCGGACATTGCCTTCGCTGAGTATCTGCAAACCTCCCTTCAGCTGCTCAGCCAACGGGCCGCCCCCCCAACCCCTGCATCGCCAGCGATCGCCAGCAATTCGGTTCCCACCCCCTCAACCCCCACCCCGACGGTTGAACGCATTTACGTTCCCGTCTACCAAGCCCCCAGCGCGCCAACGGTGACCCTGCCCAATTTACCAACGGTGACAGCTCCTACGCCGGCAGCCACACCGGTACCCCCTGCCCCTACACCGGCGCCCCCCCAACATACCTTAGTTGGCATCCTCGAACTGGGCGATCGCTCAGTGGCTCTTTTTCAAAGCAATGGCCAAACACTGCGCTTGAGTGTGGGCGATACAATTGGCAACGACGGCTGGCAACTGGTACAGATTCAAAATCAGCGGGCGGTGCTACGGCGTCAAGGGGAAGTGCGCTCCCTCACTGTTGGCCAAAGTTTTTAAAAAAAGGGGCACTCATGAGCTTTTTCCGCGACTTGAATGCATTCCTAGAGCAAAAACTCGAGGACTTTATTCGTGCCAATCCGCAGCTTGAACTCAATCTACTGCTCCTTGAGCTAGAGGATCAAGAACGGGAAACCCAAGAGCGGCTACTGCGGCTGCAACAGGAAGTCAATACCTGCGAACAGCAAATTTTAGGCCTTGTTTCCGAGATTCGCCGCTGGCGCGATCGTACCCACACCGCTATGGCCGCTCAGCGTCCTGATCTGGCCGAATTGGCACGACAACGGGAGGCCGAATTGCGCCAACGGGGGGAACAATTGTGGACGCAACGCCTCGACGCCCTCAATCAAATTCCCGTTACCCAGCAGCTGCTGCAAAAGATTCGCGATCGCCGGCGAGAAATCATGAACCGTGTGCCTACCGCCAGTGCGCCCCCACCACCGCCCCCACCGCCACCACGCATGACCAGTGACCTGAATGACCCAATTGAAGCTGAGTTTCGCCGCTTGGAACTGCAAACTGCCCTTGAGGAACTGAAGCGCTCAATGGGGCTATAGCGCAACAGACGTGGGACAATCGAGAACGCGGTTTTATCCAAATATCCCATGGCGGTTATTCAGATTACATCCGACGACACTTGGCAAATTCAGGCCGATGGCCATCCCCTGCAGGGCACCCTCCAGGTACCGGGAGATAAATCCATTTCCCACCGTGCCCTGATGTTGGGAGCAATGGCAGAGGGCACTACCCATATTGAAGGCCTGCTCGTGGGTGAAGATACCTGTAGTACCGCCGCCTGTTTTCGTGCCCTTGGTGCCGAGATTTCAGATCTCAATGCCACAGCAGTCACGGTTCAAGGCTTGGGAATTGGCCATCTCCAAGAACCCGTGGATGTCCTGAATGCCGGCAACTCTGGTACAACGATGCGGTTGTTGTTGGGGGTATTGGCAGCGCAAACAGGTCGCTTTTTTACGATGACTGGGGATGCCTCATTGCGATCGCGCCCCATGGCACGGGTCGTCACACCCTTGATGCAGATGGGTGCCCAGATTTGGGGGCGTCAACACCACAGCCGTGCCCCCTTGGCCGTTTTGGGGCAGCCCTTAGAGCCAATCACCTACTACAGTCCCATTGCCTCCGCTCAGGTGAAATCAGCGCTATTGCTCGCCGCCCTCCACACCGAAGGCACCACCATTATTCGCGAACCCCACCGCTCACGGGATCACAGTGAACGTATGCTTCAGGCTTTTGGTGCCTGTTTGAGCGTAGATGAGGGCACCTGTACGGTGAGTCTTGAAGGACCTGCGGTCTTAAAGGGTCAGAAGGTGATTGTGCCCGGCGACATCAGTTCAGCCGCCTTTTGGTTGGTGGCAGCCTCCATTACCCCTGATTCAGAACTAGTACTGACCAATGTGGGAGTTAACCCCACCCGCACCGGCATTCTCGACGTGCTTTGGGCAATGGGGGCCGAGATTACCCTTGAAAATGAGCGGCTCGTCACAGGCGAACCAGTGGCAGATCTGCGGGTGCGATCGGCGAGGCTGAAGGGAACCCGTATTGGCGGTGAATTGATTCCCCGCTTGATTGATGAGATTCCGATTTTGGCTGTGGCTGCTGCCTTTGCCGAAGGGATCACCGAAATTCGGGATGCAGCAGAACTACGGGTGAAGGAAAGCGATCGCCTCAAGGCCGTGGCCACAGAATTGCAAAAAATGGGCGCTAAGGTCACTGAACTCAGTGATGGCCTCGATATTCAGGGGGGCGTACCCTTGCAAGGCACCCATGTGGAAACCTACGGCGATCATCGCATGGCCATGAGTCTGGCGATCGCTGCCCTCAATGCCACAGGAACCAGCCACATTCACAACGCCAGTGCGGCAGCCGTCTCCTATCCTGAATTTGTAACAACTCTGCAACAAATTGCTTGACAACACAAAAATCCCAGTAATTTTTGGGACAACTTCACTCAACACCAAACGCTGTATGCTAGCATCAAATAAATTGTTTTGGTGTCACAATGCAGCTTCGCGTTGCGTTGAACTCTCTGTAGCCTTGTAATATTCAGGTGTTTACTTTCCTTGATAATTGTAAGACTAAATTAGACCCAAAATGATACAGAACCAAAAAAATACGATAATATAGTTTCACTCCTGCTCTAGGGGCGCCCTTGCGCTCTATCTGGGACAGGAAAATCCCTCTCTAACTGACTTCTTTGTTTTTTCGTTCAAAAAAGGCTGTGTTTGTTCATCATGGCAACAATTCAAGATTTCATCCACGTTCAGGATCAATGGTCATTAGATGAGTTGGTGGAAATCGCCAACGAACTCTTACCCCAGCACCTCCCCCAGGAGGATTCCAAAAACCGTGTTTTGGAAGAGGTCAACCCGCGTCTGGTGCGCCATTACACCTCCTGCAAATTGATTGACCGTCCCGCTCGCATTGGCCGCGAAGGGCGCTACGGCTATCGCCACCTAGTGCAATTGCTGGTGGTGCGGCGGCTGTTGATGGAGGGCTATACCGCAGGTGCCATTTACAAGCTGGTGTATCGTATGAGCACCCCAGAACTGCGGGCACTCCTTGAGCAAGGGGTTCATCTGCAATTGAATCCACCCCCGATCAACCCAGCTTTGGCCTTTTTGCAACAGGTACAAGACCGCTCTGAGCATCGCTATGGGGAACCCATGCGCGTCAGTCCCAGTGTCAGCCGCCGCGAGGTACCGCCCCCGAGCCATTCACCGCAACCAGAATCTTGGAAGCGCATTGAGGTGGTGCCGGGCTTTGAGGTTCATATTCGCGATGACTTTAACTTTCCCCAGATCAATCGCGATCAGGAAGCCCTTGTGAAGCAACTGGTGCAATTGCTCTCTAGCTATACCCAGCGCTAACTGAGACTGAACTATCCGGTGTCGCGGTCAGCCCGCTGGCGATCGCTATAATAGCGCCATGGAAGGATGCCTCAACGATACGGATATTTACACGCTGTGCCAAACCCTTGCCCTTGGCCAGCGCACCGGGGAACTCTACCTCGAAGATGATGCCGGTCATACGTGGCTTCTCTTTTTGAGTCATGGCCACCTAGTGTATATTGCCGATCGCCACAGCCACAGTTTAGAGCGGTTGCAGGATCTGCTCTATGGGCAGGGCATTCCTTGGCCGAGTCCCGATAGCTTCATCGAAAGCAAAGCCGGTGCCAGTTGGGTGGAATACGAATGCCTGTGGTGGCTCCTCGATCACTGCAAGCTCAATCAAATCCATAGCGTGTGGCGGGCGCTGCTGCGGGAGAGTCTCTTTGACGTTGTTAGCCTCAATCGCGCTTGGTTCAAGTTTTATAGTGCGAGTCCCCTCACCCCCCAATGGCACAATCTCTCCCTGACAATGCTGCTCAATGACAGCCTGAGTCATCTGCGGGAATGGAAAAAACTGCATCCAGAGTTGCGTTCCCTTGATCAATCCCTCGAACTGACGGATATTAAACCCACAGGCAACGATCCAGCGGATCAGTGGTTTCGCCAACTGGAACCCTTCGTGCGCGAGCGGATCACCTTGCGCCGTCTGAGTCGGCAACTGGGACGAGATGGCGTGACGGTGGGCAAACTCCTGCTGCCCTATCTCCATCAAGGGTACTTACAAGTCAGTTCTTGGGGAACCAATGGCCACACCCGTACATTTCCCCCCCTCTCTTGGCGGCGATCGCCCCGGGTCGTGTGTGTGGATGATGCCGCCACTGTCCGTCAAGTGGTTGAATCCACCCTGCAAGCCGCAGGTTATGAAGCCACGGCGATCGCCCACCCCTTAACGGCCTTGAGTCTCATTTTCCAACTCAACCCCGACCTGATTTTCCTCGATATTGCCATGCCCGAATTGGATGGCTACGAATTTTGCACCCTTCTACGGCACACCCCTCGCTTCCGTTATACGCCGATTATTATGCTGACTAGCCTCGTTGGTTGGAGCGATCGCCTGCGCGCCAAAGTGGCCGGTGCCACTGATTACCTCAGCAAGCCCTTTTCAACTCAAGAATTGTTAACAATTACGCACCATTACATTGGTGCAGCGCCACCTGTGACCTCCTTAACAGACGAGTCCTTTGGCGACGTGCTAGAACCAAAATCAGGCCTTGAGACGCCCCGTTAGCAGGTTAGCTATCATCAACCTGTCAACCTCTTAGGCTTTTAGAATATAAAGCAAACCCTGAATTCTACGTGTAACCCCCTATGAGTAAAGTCTTAGTTGTCGAAGATAGTCCACCCCAGCGGGAAATGATCAGCGAATTGCTGGCGAAAACAGGCTTTGAAGTAACCGTTGCCACCGATGGTGTCGAGGCCATGGAGCAATTGCAGCAGAGCACGCCCGATGTGGTTGTCCTCGACATTGTCATGCCCCGCATGAATGGGTATGAAGTCTGTCGCCAAATTAAGTCCGACCCCCGCACCCAATCCATTCCCGTGGTGATCTGTAGCTCCAAAGGTGAGGAGTTTGATCGCTATTGGGGCATGAAACAGGGGGCTGATGCGTATATTACGAAGCCCTTTGACCCCAAAGAATTGGTTGGCACCATCAAGCAACTCTTGCGAGGCTAAAAAAATGTTTAGTAGCTCAGACTTACTCGCAACCAATGCCCCCATCGAAAGTGGCAATATCGATGACCTCAGAACCCCAGAGGGGGATTTACATATCCTCTTTACCATCCCTAGCGGTGATACCCTAGCCCTACCGGCTATTGGGGTACGCGAAGTTGTGGCCGTGACTCCCGATCGCATTACGCCAGTGCCCAATACCTCCAATCTGCTACTGGGGATTTTGAACTTGCGAGGGCAGGTGATTTGGGTCGCGGATACCGGTAAGTTTCTTGGCGATGACACCCCCTTGAATACCGATCGCTCTGAGCTATCGATTATTGCCATTGAAGATGATGAGTTAATGGTAGGGCTAGCAGTTCATCAGGTCCGAGGCATGGAGTGGCTCAACAATGACACCATTAAGCCCGCGACCCATGTCAGCGATCAGATGGCTCCCTTTGTCCGTGGCGAATGGGTTTTTGATGCCGAGCAACAGGACATTGTTAAGCTCTTGGATCCCCTCGCCATTTTACGCAGTGCTCGTTGGGGACTCTAAACTAGAAAAAGTAGAATCTCAATGACACTCGCCCGCAAGTGTCACGATGGAACCCATCAACACCAGTCACTTTAGGAAAATTAACACCCCCGTGCTATCTTTCCCAAGGATTGGCGCATACTTTAGTAATTAAAGCTTCCTTGATGTAGTCCCTAAGAATTCTCTGCCCCTCGTCATCGTCCATTCTGGGAGTAAGCCCATGGCATCCAGCAGCACCCAACACACCCAAGAATATCAAAAAGCGGTTGCCGCTTATGTGCAAGGCAACTATGAAGAAGCAGCCAAAATCACTGACCAGTTGGTGGGCACCCGACCGGGCGATCC
Source organism: Thermosynechococcus sp. QS41 (assembly GCF_031583515.1). Lineage (NCBI taxonomy): Bacteria > Bacillati > Cyanobacteriota > Cyanophyceae > Acaryochloridales > Thermosynechococcaceae > Thermosynechococcus > Thermosynechococcus sp. QS41. The sequence continues at coordinate 70,757 of NZ_CP134181.1, read as the reverse complement.
AAACCTGCGGCTGCTGCGGGGGCACATTTACTGCTGTCAACAACGCTACAGCGAGGCTCAAGAGCAGTACCATGCGGTTCTCAATGCCACAACGGATCCAGAATTGATCAACTTGGCCAACGAGAGCCTTGCCAAGATTAAGGATTTGATTCCCGCTGCTGAACCTGCCAAAAACGGCGGCGAACACCACCCCCCCCTGCAAGGAGATCACACCCAACTGCAGGGGGACAATACCTTTTTGCAAACCACGCCACCCATTGTGGAACCCCAAGCCGCAAACCCTTCAGAGGAATTGAGTCTTGATCACTTTGATGACTTTGGTAGCGATTTAGGGACAAGTAACCCCTTTGACGATCTTGAGGTGGGCGGCATTGAGGAAGAATTTGGCGCCAGTTTAGAACAGGGTGCCTTTAATCCCTTCGACGAAGATGCGGCGGTTCAGGATCCCTTTGCCTTTTCGGCCAATTCTTTGGAGGAGCCAGTCGCGGACATTCCAGAAATTCCCATCGGCGAATCCGTGCAGCCCCTAGGTACAGAGTCCATCAGTGATGATGATGTCACAATGCTCATGGGAAGTTCTCCTTTGACCCCGTCCGAACCAGCCAGACCTATTTTTGATGGTGAGACATCAGAAAGTACTGCGGCTCCGTTTCAAGAAATGACGCCCCCCGCCCTCGAAACATTTGATGATCCCTTTGCTGCTGAAGTAGCCGTATCTGAAGAGAGTCTCTTTGGGGGGCTTACAGAATCGGGAGAAGCCAACGCTTCTGAAGAGAGCCTTTTTCCCGGTCTTGAGGAATCCCTAGCGGCAAATATGTCGGCAGAAAGTCTCTTTGGCGATATTGAGGAAGCCCCAGCAGCCAGCATTCCTGAAGAGAGCCTCTTGCCAAATCTGACGGAATCCATTGAGACCAATGTTCCTGAAGTCTCTACCTCTGCCGCTGGTATCAGTGATTTGTTGACCAATGAGGCGGCAGATGCCATTGAATTGTTGCCGCAGCCGGAATTAAGTTCCTCTGATGCAGCCGAGGAGGAAGACGATCTCTTTGGCGACTTTTCGGTTTCCCTTGAGGCTTTTGAAGCCCCAGATATTGTGGCAGAACCCCTGTCTCCTGAGGCCTTTGACCCCGCTACCTTTGAGGATGAGCAAACGATCGCCATGTCTGAGTTTCCCGCAGGTGAAACCGTTAGGGAGCCAGAGGCACCAGCGATCGCGAAAGGGGAAGCGAGCTCTGGTGGTGCTGAACCCTTTGAATCCATTGCCGACTTTAATCTAGAGGATCTCTCCTTTGGCAATGCAGATCTCTCCGGTGCGGGATTTGATGATGAAATGACCATTGCCAATCCTCAAGTGCATGGTATGGGGGCTGTTGGCTCAGATGCCACCGTGATGGCCGATGCCGGCACCGAGACCTTTGCAGTTTTACCGGATGAATTTGATCTCAGCCAGCAAAGTCTTGAGGACTTGGCCGATTTTAGCCTCGACCTGAGTCAAAGCACTGCTAGCCGCGCTGAAACCCCACCCCCTGCAGCAAGTCAGGATCTGTCAGCCTTTACCGAGCAAGTACCCGTTGCAGCACCAGCAGCTACTGCGCCAACACCTTCCCGTAGTCCTAGTCCTGTGGCTAGAACAGTCCCAGCAACCTCAACGGCCACGAGTTCCTTTGGCCAGCAAAACATTACCTCAGCCGTAACCAGTGGTGTCCTTTCCGCCTTGGCTGCGGGTGCCGTTAGTTTAGGCTTTAGTGCCTCCGGCCCTGCGCCTTTAGTGAGTGGTACTGCTGCTGGTCTCACCGCCGGGGTGGCCGTCTATGCCATGGGGCAGCGCAGTGTCAGCCGCATCAAGCGCTTCTGTACGGATTTGCAGGCACAGTGTAATGCCGTGATTGCCGGTGATATGACGGCGCGGGTGCCGGTCACCAGTAACGATGAACTGGGACTCTTGGCACAAAGCTTTAACCAAATGACGGATACCATCCAGCAAATTACTGCTGATGCCCAGAAAAAAGCAGAGGAAAACGAGCGGCAGCGGGATGATTTACAGCGCCAAGTGATCCGACTCCTCGATGATGTGGAGGGGGCTGCCCGCGGTGACCTGACCGTACAAGCGGAAGTGACAGCGGACGTGCTCGGCGCAGTGGCCGACTCCTTTAACCTGACAATTCACAACCTGCGGACGATTGTGCAACAGGTGAAAATTGCCGCCCAGCAGGTGAGTCGCGGTGCGGCAGAAAACGAAACTTTTGCCCGTAGTCTCTCAGCAGATGCTCTGCGGCAAGCGGAGGAGCTAGCCGTCACCCTGAACTCGGTGCAGATGATGACCAATGCGATTCAGCGGGTGGCCGAAAGTGCCCAAGAAGCTAATGAGGTGGCACGCAATGCTTCAGAAACAGCCCTCCGTGGTGGTGAGGCGGTGGAACGCACAGTGGCGGGTATTTTGCAAATTCGGGAAACGGTGGCCGAGACCACCCGCAAGGTGAAGCGCCTAGCGGAATCTTCCCAAGAGATTGCCAAGATTGTCGGTGTGATCTCGTCGATCGCCAACCGCACGAACCTGTTGGCCTTGAACGCCAGTATTGAGGCCGCACGAGCTGGGGAAGCAGGTCGGGGGTTTGCGGTGGTCGCCGATGAGGTGCGCCAACTGGCAGACCGCGCAGCCAAAGCCTCGAAAGAAATTGAGCAGATTGTGTTGCAAATTCAAAGTGAAACCGGCGCGGTGATGACCGCCATGGAAGAAGGGACACAGCAGGTGATTGAGGGGACGAAGCGGGCTGAACAGGCCAAGCACTCCCTTGAGGACATCATCCAAGTGTCGTCGCAAATTGATACCCTTGTGCGCTCGATTACCAACGCTACGGTCGAGCAAACAGAATCGGCGCGAGCCATGGCTCAGGTGATGCAATCCATTGAGTTGACAGCGCAGGCCACCTCTCAGGAGGCACAGCGGGTGTCTGACTCGTTGCAAGGTCTAGTGAGTGTGGCGCGCAACTTGCAGGCATCGGTGGAACGGTTCCGCGTTGAAAATACTGAAGATCAAGCCTAAGCAATCCGGGAGGGGGCTATGCAAAGCGATCAACAAAAGCGCATTCTTGGCTACTTCATTGAGGAGGCGCAGGAACACCTGACCACCATTGAAGACAGTTTGATGAATCTCCAGCAGGTGGTCAATGACCCCGAGGCGATGAGTGAAATGTTTCGGGCAGCCCACTCCGTCAAAGGGGGAGCGGCTATGCTCGGACTCCATAGCATTCAGCACACCGCCCACAAGCTGGAGGACTACTTCAAAATTCTGCGGGAACACCCCGTAACGGTGGATGAAACCCTAGAGCAACTCTTTTTGCAAGCCTTTGATGCGCTGCGGGAACTCCTCGATGAATTGCAAGGCCCCTTTGGTTTGACGGAGGAGACAGCAACGGCAACGCTGAATCGGGTGGAGCCAGTCTTCAATCAACTGCAAGCCCACTTGAGCCACCTGACCCAAGGAGCAGAGGTGGCGCCCCCTGTAGCTGCGCCTTCTCCCCCTGTGGCCGAACCTGTTAAGCCGCCGGTGCAACCCGTTGCTGACTCCAGCTACCGCTTAGTCTTTCAAACGGAGGTGCCCGATCGCTTGCGGGCAATGTTGCAACTCTTTAAGCAACCCGATTCGCCCCAAGTGCGGCAAGAATTGGCGGAGGCCTGTTCTAATTTGGGTCAATTGGGGGAAACCTTTGCGCTGCCCCAGTGGGTTGAACTGCTGGCGATCGCCCAACAGGCGGTGAGTAACACAGCTCAGCCCCTCACGGCCTTGGCACCCGTGGTGATTAAAGAGATTATGGCGGCTCGCGACTTGGTGCTCAATGGTCAAGGCAGTGCGATTCGTCCCAGTGACAGTTTAGTGGCGCTTCAGCCCCCTGTGATTGAGGAAGCGCCGGCTGTTGTTCCAGAAGCGCCAGAGCCTGTGGTCTTAGAATCAGCTCCCGTCACCCTTGAGGAACCACTGCAACCCCTTGAAATGGCCTCTGAGGTTGCTCCGCTAGAGGTGAGGGTGCCTGAAGAAGAGATTTCCGAGCCAATGGAGCCAATGAGCAGCGGTGGCGATGGTGTCACTGTTTTTGGTGAGGAGAGTGGGACTGATTTCCAAGAATTGAGTGACATTTTTAGTGATGCCACAGCGCTGCCGACGGCCTGGCTGGAGGACACCCTTGAGGAGGATTTGGCCAGTTTAGAGCTGGGGGATGAAGCGGCCTTTGATGAGGAGATTTCCGACTTTTTGAACATAACCGCTGCTGAGGAGTTGCCTGAGGCAGAACCCCGCCTTGATGCCATTCTCGATGAAATTGAAGAACTCTCGGGTGAGCTGGTCTCTGCGGAGGTGGAGGAAGCCCCCCTCGATGACCTCACACCGCCAGCGATCGCCGAAAGTATGGCTGAGGCCCTTGAGGCGCCCTTGACACTTGACCGTCCTCTTGAGGAGAGTGCAGCCGCAGAACCCGCCGAACTTGGTCTGGATGCATTTCTTGAACAATTCGCCGAGGAAGCCCCCTCAGAGATGGCCGCTCTTGATGAGGCAGTTGCTTCCCTAGAAGACTTTTTGGGTGAGGTGGAAACCACTGAGGCTCCCGATCTGCTTCCCTTAGAAGAGGACTTTGAGATCCCTGCTCTCAGTGATGTTGCTGAGGATGTGGCTGAGTTCCTCGAAGAGGTGCCGGGTCTCAACGATGTCCTAGAAAACTTGGTTGTGGATAATGCGGCGGAAGAAGCCCTCGCGGAATTTATTGCTCCGCCAAGCCCTGATGATCCTTGGGCAGAAACGCTATCCGAGGCACCGGCGATCGCTGAGCCAAGTATGCCTGAAGTCACAGCGGCAAATATTGCTGAACCCGAACCCCTAGTGGAGGAGATTGTACCCGCTCCTGAGACTGCTAGTAGCATTACCGAGCGAGAATCCCTCATGGAAGCCTCCTTCACCTCTCCTGAAGCTGCAGGCATGACGGAACCCGAAGCGGTGGTGGAGGAATCCATTCCCTCCCCTGAAGCTGCCAGCATGGCTGAACTGGAGGCACTGATGAATGATGCCACTGTGCCTGCCACCCCCGAAAGCGTCCTAGAGGAATTGGAGGGGTTGATTGAGCAAAGTGCAACGAGTACAACCCCAGCTGAGGCTGCCACGTTCAACGAATTGGATCAGCTTTTAGAGACGGTGGCGCCACCGGCCTTTGAGGATCTCGAGCAACTCTTGGGTCAAGCCACCCCTACGGCACCCACCCCACCGCCGGCCACAACAGCCCCCTCGACTGCGGATGATAGTTTTGCCGATTTAGAGAAATTAATTCCCCAACCCGCAGGGAGTAGTGCGAAGGCGGCCACTCCTCGCCGAGCCGGGGCAGGGCCAAAAGGTAGCGCCTTGGTGGAGCAAACCATGCGGGTACCCGTACGCCACCTCGATACCTTGAGTAACCTCGTTGGGGAGTTGGTGGTCAACCGCAATAGCCTCGAAGACACCCAAGAACGCCTGCGGCAGTTTCTTGATAACTTGCTCTACCAAGTCCAACAACTTGGGGATGTCAGCCAACAAATGCAAGACCTCTACGAGCGATCGCTCCTTGAGAGTTCACTGTTGGGCGTAACGACAGCACGGGCAGCCAATGGCCAAGGGGAACGGGGAACCCACGCCACGGGGGTCGAGTTTGATGCCTTGGAAATGGATCGCTTTACCGGTTTCCACACCCTCTCTCAGGAGGTGATTGAGCGGATCGTGCGGGTGCGGGAGGCAGCGGATGACATCCAGTACGTGATTGATGAAGTGGAGCAGGTGGCACGGCAGTTTCGTCAAGTCACTACCCAAGTTCAAGAGGGGTTGAGCCGCTCACGAATGGTGCCCTTCCGTGAAATGTCTGTCCGCTTGCCGGGTGCCGTGCGCCGCGTTGCCAGTACCATTGGCAAACAGGTGGAACTGAAGATTGAAGGGGAAGATACCCTCATTGACAAGGGCATTCTCGAAAAGCTCTTTGACCCGATGACCCACCTGATCAATAACGCCGTCTATCACGGTATTGAACCCCCCGAAGAGCGGCGGCGATTGGGCAAACCTGAAAAAGGCCTGATTCGCGTGCGAGCCTTCTATCAAGGCAGTCAAGCGATTATCTCCGTCAGTGACGATGGGGCGGGGATTGACCCAGAACGGGTAAAACGCAAGGCAATCGAGAAGGGTCTCCTGAAGGAGGCGGATGCCCCCAACCTGTCGCGCCAAGAGGTCTATGCCTTCCTCTTTCAGTCGGGATTTAGCACCAAAGATCAAGCCGATGCCCTTGCCGGTCGCGGTGTGGGGATGGATGTGGTGCGCAAAAATCTGGAGGACATTCGCGGCACGATTAACATTGACTCTACGGTGGGCAAAGGCACCACCTTTACGATCCGCTTGCCGCTGACGCTGAGCATTACCAAAGCCCTCTGCTGCATTGATAACCACTGCCGCATTGCTTTCCCCATTGACGGTGTGGAGGATATGCTGGATATTCCCCAAGAGCGCATCCAAACCCTAGAAGATGGTCAACGTGTCCTCTCGTGGCACGATCGCCTGCTGCCAGTGCGTAAACTTGGGGACTTGCTCAAGTACAGCCGCAATATTAGCCGCAGCAATGTCTATGGCGGGAGCAGCCAAGACGATGGCATGGTCTCAATTGTTGTGCTGCGCAGCGGCGATGATCTCGTGGCCATGGAGGTGGATCAGGTCATCGGCGAACAGGAAATCGTGATTAAGCAGTTGTCTGGACCGGTGCCGAAGCCGGTGGGGGTAGCGGGAGTCACAGTTCAAGGGGATGGTCGCGCGATGGCGATCGCCGACGTGCTGGAAATTATTGACCTGTCCCTAGGACGCATGGATCGCGACTGGCGTGGCTTTGGTCACACCATGGATGTTGCGGAACCCGAGGAAGCCTCCGAACCCTTGGTGCTGATTATCGACGACTCGATTACAGTGCGGGAGTTGCTCTCAATGACCTTTACGCGGGCAGGCTACCGCGTTGAGCAGGCACGGGATGGTCAAGATGCGTGGGAAAAACTGCGCTCGGGCTTGCCCTGTGACTTAGTCTTTTGTGACATTGAGATGCCACGCATGGATGGCTTGGAGTTGCTCTCGCGGATTCAAAAAGATCCCAAACTCAACCATCTGCCGATCGCCATGCTGACCTCACGGGGCGCCGATCGCCACCGCAAGATGGCCGCACAACTGGGGGCACGGGGCTACTTTACCAAGCCCTATCTCGAGGAGCAATTACTGGATGCGGCGGCACGGCTCCTCAGGGGTGAAGTTCTGGTGCAGCAGGAGCCGACACCTACCCCATGAGTGAGCGATCGCCGGCCCTAGCAGACTTCCTTGCCCAACTCCCCTTTGAACTGGATGCCTTTCAAGAAGCGGCGATCGCTGCCCTTGATGCCGGTCGCTCTGTGGTGGTCTGTGCTCCTACGGGGTCAGGTAAAACCCTCATTGGTGAGTATGCGATTCACCGTGCCCTGACGCGGCAGCAGCGGGTTTTTTACACCACCCCCCTCAAGGCACTCTCAAACCAGAAGTGGCGTGACTTTCAGCAGCAGTTTGGTGCAGAGCAGGTCGGCCTCTTGACCGGGGATGTCTCGATTAACCGCGATGCCCCGATTCTGGTGATGACGACGGAAATTTTCCGCAATATGCTCTACGGCACTCCCATTGGCGAAGTGGGTACCTCCCTTGCGGGGGTTGAAGTGGTGGTGCTCGATGAATGCCACTACATGAACGATCGCCAGCGGGGCACCGTTTGGGAAGAATCGATCATCTACTGCCCCAAGGAAATTCAACTAGTCGCCCTCTCCGCCACGATCGCCAACGGCGAACAACTCACCGACTGGATTCAATCCGTCCATGGGGATGCTGAACTGATCTACTCCGACTGGCGACCGATACCGCTGCACTTTTACTTTTGCAACAGCAAGGGACTCTTCCCCCTCTTGGACGGCCAACGCAAACGCCTCAACCCGAAGCTCCACGGCCAGCCCGAACTGCGGCGACGCGGCGGCAAGCGGGACTTTTTGAGCATCCGCTACGTGGTCAGCCAACTGCAACAGCGGGAGATGCTGCCGGCCATTTACTTTATCTTTAGTCGGCGCGGCTGTGACCAAGCGGTTCAAGAGGTCCTGGGCATGAATCTCCTCACCAAGGCAGAACAGCAAGCACTAGCGGAGCGGGTCGAGGCCTTTTTGGCACAACATCAGGACATTGTTGCCCCGCAAATGATTGCCCCCCTCTACCAAGGGATTGCCGCTCACCATGCCGGGGTGCTACCCGTGGTGAAAACCCTTGTGGAAACCCTCTTTCAAGAAGGCCTGATCAAACTCGTCTTTGCCACGGAAACGCTGGCCGCAGGGATCAATATGCCCGCGCGCACCACCGTCATTTCCACCCTTTCGAAGCGCACCGACAGCGGTCATCGCCTCCTGACGGCCTCTGAATTTTTGCAAATGGCAGGGCGAGCCGGCCGCCGCGGTATGGATACCGTGGGTCATGTGGTGACGCTGCAAACCCCCTTTGAGGGCGCCCATGAAGCAGCATTTTTGGCCACCGCCGCCCCGGATCCCCTCATTAGCCAATTTACCCCCAGCTATGGCATGGTCTTGAACCTGCTCCAACGCCACACCCTTGAAGAAGCGCGGGAATTGGTGGAGCGCAGTTTTGGTCAATACTTGGCCACATTGCAACTCACGCCCCAACGGCAGGCGATCGCCCAACTGGAAACGGAATTGCAAACCGTGCAACAACGCCTCACAGGCATTGATCGGCAGCAACTAGCGCAGTATCAAAAGCTGCGGGAACGGCTACGACAGGATCAACGCCTCCTGAAAATCCTCGAACAGCAGGCGGAGCAGGAACGTGCCCAAGAACTCCTCCCCTTTATGATGGCGGTGCCGCCGGGGACATGGCTCCATATCAAATCCCCCCTGCGAGACCATCCCCCCTTAGCCGCCGTCCTCTGTCAACCCGTTGCTGGTTCCGGGCAGTTGCCCCACTGGCTGTGCCTTGCGGCTGATGGTCGCTTTCGGGTCGTTGGCATTGATGACATTTTGGCTGTCTATCCCGATCGCCCCCCCTGTAGCAATCTCCCCCCGCCCCCAGAGGCAATGAAACTGCGCCTAGGGGAAAGTTATCCCTGCAATGAGGCGAATCACTACCTCGGTACCCTCCCGGATCTGCCACCTGTCTTAGCCGCGCCGGAAGTGGCGGCTCAAGCCGCTAAAATCGCTGACCTTGAGGCCAAACTCACGCAACTCCAAGCCAGTCTGCCGCAAAATGTCCATTCGCTGCTACGCTTAGTTCGTCGCGAAGAACGGCTACAAACGGAACTGCGCGATCGCCAGCACAAGCTCCAGCAACAGTCCCAACGCCACTGGGAGCAATTTCTTGCCCTCATTGCTGCCCTGCAGGACTTTGGTGGCCTCAACGACCTAACCCCCACCCCCCTTGGGGAAATGGCCGCTGCTCTGCGCGGCGAAAATGAACTGTGGTTGGCTCTGGCCTTGGCCTCTGGTGAACTCGATGACTTGCCCCCCCACCTCTTGGCGGCAGCGATCGCAGCTCTAGTGACTGAAACGCCCCGTTCCGACAGTTGGTGCAACTACCCCATTCCCAGTGAAGTGGAAGAACGCCTTGCCGCCCTTAGTCCGATTCGCCGCCGGCTGTTTCAGGTGCAGCGTCGCCATCACATCATCTTTCCCCTCTGGTACGAGTGGGATCTCATTGGCTTGGTAGAGCAGTGGGCTTTGGGCACGCCGTGGAATGAATTGTGCACTGAAACCAATCTCGATGCCGGCGATATTGTGCGGTTGCTGCGGCGCACCCTCGATTTTCTTTCCCAGATTCCCCATGCGCCCCACACTAGTCCGCAACTACGCCAAAGCGCCCAGCAGGCACGCTACCTCCTCGATCGCTTCCCCGTGAATGACTTGCTAGAAGGAGTCGAGCTAGAGGCAGCAACGGTATAGTTTGAATCGTCATAAGGAGTGGCTCAGGCGGGATTTGAACCTGCGACCTTGGGCTTATGAGTCCCCTGCTCTAACCACTGAGCTACTGAGCCGAAATTTTTGCGTGATTTTCATTATAACGCAAATGTCCCAAAACTCAAGGCTCGGCCTGCAGATTCCAGTCGAGTTCGCCGTACAATAAAGAGTGGATCCATTAGAGGAAAGATAGGCGTTGAGCAAAGCAGAACGCACGGCGCTTGACAACAAGCTATCGCAGCGATTTATTCATCTCGATCCGGCAGGGTATTTCATTATCTACATTGACCCTGAGCAAGAACTGATCTGGATGAAACACTATCCCAATGACATCAATGAGAAGGGCTTAGCGGTGGATCCCGATACGGGAGAACCCATTCCCACCAAAGGGAAAGTAACGCGGGAACCCGATCTAGTACTTAGCGGTCGAACAGCCAAGGAGTTGTGTATTGAACTCTTTGAAAAGGATCGCCAACTGGTGACGATGTTTGACCATGCGGCCTATCTCGGTCGTGAATTGATGCGGGCACAGTTTTGTTTGGATGAAGGGCTTGAGTATATCCAAGATTAGACAACACTGGCGCTGGGGGGTAGGGGCAGTTCTTTTGATGCTCTGTGCCCTAGTGGGTACAGCCTTAGCAGCGATCGCCACCCCAGACTGGAGCGGTACCGTCGATGTTTTGCCCTTGAATGCCCAGTTGGGAGCGCAAATCTATCTGCGGCGCTGTGGCAGTTGTCACCTCGCAGTCCCCCCGGAAACATTGCCCACTCAGGCATGGCAGGTACTGATTCAAGATACCAATCACTACGGCGCAACCCTCGAACCCATTCCCCGCCCAGAGCTGGTTCCCCTGTGGAACTATTTGCGCACCTATTCTCGACCCCTGCCCAACGATGCCCAAATTCCCTTTCGCGTCGGGCGATCGCCCTTCTTTCGCATCCTCCATCCCCGTGTTGCGGTACCGCAGCCCGTTACCCTCGATGGTTGTGCCCAATGTCATCCCAAGGCCACCCTCTTTAACTTTCGTGAGCTAAGTCCGCAGTGGCAGGATTCCCCCTAGAATGTTTAGGGATGGCGAATTTTCCACCGCCCGATGTTTTCTAGCTCCTCCAATCGCTATTCTCCGCGTGTCCAACGCATGATGATGCGCCGTCGCTGGCTACAGCAAGAGTGGTGGACGGTTGGGGCACTTCTCCTCTGGGGAATGTTGTTTCTTCGATATTGGTGGCAGGGGCGACTGGGGTTACTAATTCACCCCAACTATTTTGCGCTGGCGATCGCCGCTGGTTTTGTGCTACTTGCCGTGAGTGGTTGGCAAGGGTGGCGGTTATGGCGGGGGCGAGTGACACCTGTGCAGCATGTTGCCCTCTTACCGGCTCGTTGGACGCTCAGTATTCTGATTTTCGCGGCAGTCGTGGGTTTGGTGATGACGCCCCGTCCTTTCAATAGTGCCACGGCCATTCATCGCGGTCTCGAGGATGGCTTGACAGTGACCCGCAATAGTCCAGTGGCCTTTCGCCTCAATCAACGGCCTGAGGAGCGGACGCTCATTGACTGGATTCGCACCCTTGATGTCTATCCCGAACCCGATGCCTATAGGGGGTTGCCCGCTCGCATTGAGGGATTTGCGGTTCATAGTCCCCAACTGCCAGAGACTTATCTCACGCTCACCCGTTTTGTCATTACCTGTTGTGCAGCGGATGCCTATCCTGTGGGACTGCCCGTGAAATTGGGGCGATCGCGCCAAGCCTATCCCCAAGATCAGTGGTTTCGCGTTGAAGGTCGGATGACCACAGAAACCCTCAACGACCGCCGCCAATTGGTATTGGTTGCTGAGACGATAACGCCGATTCCTGAGCCTGAAAATCCCTTTATGTACTAAGGCAATGCTATTTCACTTGATTCACACTCCCTACTGGATTGTCTTGGGCATGGGGGTCTTGCTCTTTTTGACGGTGATCTTTGGCGATGTGGGCGCTGAAGAGGTCGAGCTAGAGGGAGATGCCGATCCCTTGGAAGTGGAGGTCGATCTAGAGGAGGGCATCTCATTTCTGACAATTTTGCATTGGTTGGGGGTGGGGAGAGCGCCCCTCATTCTCTTGCTCGCCTTAGACTTTAGCCTTTTGGGCGTGCTGGGCTGGTTTTTTAATGTTCTCTTTTACACCCTGAGTGGCAGTTGGCCGGGGGTGGTGTGGTCTGGGGTGATTGCGATCGCGGCACTGCTGTTAGCGCTAACAATTGGGGGGCTGTGTTCACGGCCTTTGGGGCAAATTTTTGCGCAGTTTAGTGAAGATACCAGTCGCGATCGCCTGCTGGGGTGCAGTGGCCACGTCAGTTCTGCCCATATTCCCCACAGTGGTACTGGTATTGGCCAAGTGAGTGTTTTGGATGCCAATCGCAATCGGCTGATTCTGCCGGCAGTGCTCCCCCCTTGGGCAACGGTCACCCCCCAGCATGGTCAGGAGATTTTAATTATTGATCACCAAGAGAATGAGTACATCGTCGTGGCCAAAGACAGCTTGGATGAAGCCACATGGTTACGCCAGCAGCGGCAATCTCAGATCAAAGATAGCGAAGATTCCTGAGGCATTGATTTTAGGATGGGCGGTGAGGGACTCGAACCCCCGACAGCCTCGGTGTAAACGAGATACTCTACCAACTGAGTTAACCGCCCAAGTTCCAGAATATCTATCATAGCATAAGGTATAGCCTGTTTCTAAAAAACGGTACACAAAGCGGATAGGAACTTGTTCTATGACTCTGTGAACGGGGAATCTCCTGCTATACGCCTAGCGTTAGCGGGATGAGTGTCAAAGAAGTTTGAACCTTTCAAGCCCGTTCAATCCCTGTGAAAAGCGCTGTGTTACGTCAACATGGGTCAACTCTTGCGAAGAAAATCCGCTAGGATCAACGTGTCGAGACGTGCAAGGAATGCCCTATGGGAGCAGCAACGGCAGCCAGTGGTCAACGGTTACGGAATTTTGTGATTGCTGTTGTCGCCATTCTCATTAGTCTTGCCCTATTGGCGGGTCTGCGCAGTAGCAATCAACCCCTCACCCTCGCCGAGCAAGCCCGCCAAGCCACCCCTTGGGAGGAGGCTCAAGTCAATGGCAAGCCGACACTTTTGGAGTTTTACGCCAACTGGTGTAGCACCTGTCGCGCCATGGCCAAGGATTTGGCGGAATTAAAGGCGCAATATCGCGATCGCCTGAACTTCGTCATGCTGAATGTGGACAACACCAAGTGGCTACCGGAAATTGAGCGCTTTAATGTGGATGGCATTCCCCATTTTGTCTTTCTGAATCGGCGACAGGAACCCCAAGCGGTGGCGATCGGCCTGCAACCCAAGGAAGTGATGGCCAAAAATCTTGAAGCCCTCAGCAATAACCTCCCCTTGCCCTACGGTCAACTGACGGGTGAAATGTCCCAACTCACGAGTCCCCTCGCCCGCCAACGCAGGGATGATCCCCGCAGTCATGGGGGCTAGGTTGTGGAACCCCAAGATGAGGTGCGTCAGGTTTATGAAGAGACGCAAACACGGATGGCAGAGCTTTACCGTGAGTACGAGCAGATCAAAGCCACCCAAGCACGGTTAAAAGGACGTAATCAGGCTGCCCTAGATCAAGAGCGCGATCGCCTCGTCCAAGAGCTGCGGCAACTAGAGGCGGAGTTTGGCCTGACCCTCCTGTTCCATTTAGGGGAAGCAGCGCGGGAATGCTGGCAGGACATTCTGGCTCAAGAAAACTTTTGGCACTTTGTCCGCTTTGCTGGTTTGGGATTTGTCCTTGGCATTTTGGTTAAGAGCCTGACGGGTTAGTCAACTGCCCAAGGTTTAAGGCCGTTTGCCAGAGTCCGGGCCGCGAATTGGGAATCGGCATGGCACCAACGGTCTTCGCATAAAAGTCCTCTGAGGAAACCCAGCCAATCACGGCATAGGCATAGCCCGCTGCCTGCATCTGAGCCAAGGTTAACTGCAACAGCAGGCGACCAATCCCCCGCCCGCGATAGGGTTCGGCCACAGCCATTGGCCCAAACAGTCCTAGGGCGGCTGCATCGTAGCAGGCAAAGCCTAGAAGTTCGCCATTTTCAACGGCAATCAGTCCCCGTGGCGGACGCTGACTCAAGGCAAGAGCCACTTCACTGCGCCAACCGGCACTAAAGCGATCGCCCACCCACTGGACAATCCAGTCTACTTCTGACCCCAAAGGCTGGCGGTAGTGAATCCCCTGCTGCTGATGCGCCATGACGGCGGGCCAATCCACCGCTAGCTCGTAGAGCTTGACCAGCATATCGGTCATCTCGGCAGCCTATCGACTGAGACTCACAAGGGGACGTTGCAGGGCTTGCATCAACTCATCAAACTGATCCGGCGTGAGGGATTGGGCACCATCGGAGAGGGCTTTTGCTGGGTTGGGGTGCACTTCAATCATCAGGGCATCAGCACCTGCGGCCACGGCGGCTTTGGCCATGGCAGGTACAAATTCTGCCCAGCCGGTGCCATGACTGGGGTCAATCATAATCGGCAGATGGGTGAGCTTGCGCAGCACCGGAATCGCTGCTAAATCCAAGGTATTGCGGGTATATTCACGGTCAAAGGTGCGAATGCCCCGTTCACAGAGAATCACATTGGGGTTCCCTGCCGCCAAAATGTACTCAGCAGCCATCAGCCATTCCTCGATGGTGGCAGACATCCCCCGTTTCAGGAGCACAGGTTTGGGCTGGGCACCCACCCGCTTGAGAAGCGAAAAGTTTTGCATATTACGGGCACCAATTTGCAGCACATCGGCCACTTCGGCAATTTTGTCTAGATCCGCTGCGTCCATGACTTCGGTAATGATGCCCAAGCCCGTTTTTTCTTTTGCTGCTGCCAACAGATCAAGGGCACTTTCACCATGGCCTTGGAAGGCATAGGGGGAGGTACGGGGTTTATAGGCGCCACCGCGGAGAAACTTGGCACCCGCCGCTTTCACCCGCTGCGCCGTTTCAAGGATCATCGCTTCATTTTCAACGGAGCAAGGCCCTGCCACCACCACCACATCATGACCTTCGCCGAAAATAACTTCGCCGTTGGGCGTTGGCACCACCACTTCACTGGGTTCACCGTGGCGATACTCGCGACTGGCTCGCTTGAAGGGCTGCTCAACTCGCAGAACGTGTTCAATCCAAGGGCTAATTTCCTGAATTCGCAGGGGATCGAGTTCCGCAGTTTCGCCGACAAGACCAATAACGACTTTGTGCTTGCCCACAATTTTTTCGGGGGTGAGTCCCCAAGTGCGCATCTCAGCGCTAACCCGCTCAATCTCTTCACCGGGGGTGCCACTTTTTAGAACAATAATCATCCGCTTGCTGATCCCAAATTTTTGGCTTAGGGTTTGATTGTATTGTGCCAAATTGGTTCCGTTCTGCCTATGCTGCGTCGTTTCCGAGGCCTGCGGTTGATGATTTCGCTGGCGATCGCTACCGTGGTTGTGCTGTCCCTGTGGAGTGTGATGATTGGCTCTATCCCCAGTGGCGATCGCCCCCTTGATTTGAGTCAAGCGGTCTCCATTGATGATCCCCAATTTGATCCGCCAACGGACTCATCGCCCTCACCCCCGCTGCCAGAGAATACCCTGCTGCCTCTACAACGCAGTGATGGCGCCCCCTATGAACGCCTTTTTGCTCAAGTCCGCCAAGTTCATCAACAGTGTTTATTTACGCCCCCTTGGTACAGTGTCCCCATCGACCGCACCAATTTTGGCGATCGCTACCGTACCGATATTCGGGGTCAAGTGGTGGACAATGCACCGCTGATTGTTTTGCATGAAACTGTGGCCTCTGCCCAATCTACGCTGGATTTTTTCCAAACACCGCATCCCCGCGATGAAGATCAAGCCAGCTACCATGAACTGATTACCCTCAGGGGTTGGCTGCTGCACTTAGTGCCTTGGTCCAAGCGTGCCTATGGTGCGGGCAACTCTGTCTTTGGCAGGGAAACGGTTCAGACCAACCTCCGCCTTGCCCCTTCGGTGAACAATTTTGCCCTCCACTTTTCCCTAGAAACCCCTCCTGAAGGTCGCCATAATGGTTCTACCCATGCGGGCTATACCGATGCTCAGTACCGTACCTTGGCATGGCTGGTGGCGCAAACGGGCATTGATCTCCAACGGGTAACCACCCATGCGGCGGTGGATCGCTCTGGCGAGCGCATGGATCCGCGTAGTTTTGACTGGGCCACGTTTAATCGCTATTGGCAGGCCTATCGCGATCGCCCCTGTGGGGATATTCGCGGCTAGAAGTAGCGATCCAAGAATGTCTCTAAAGACTCAAAGGAGAGTTGAAAATAGGTTTGGGCACGTTCAATTTCACTGGCAGGGCAGAGACTTTCATAGGCCAATAGGGTTCGCAGCGTTCCTAGGCTGGCCTCAAGATCCCGATTCATCACTCCCAAAAACTGACGAGCGCCGTCAATCACGGCTAGGGGAACCGTCATGACAAAGGGGCGTTTATTGAAAAAGCGACCAAGGCGATCGGCAATCTCTTGGCGGGTTAAGACCTCTGGATGTGCCAAGCTAAAAATGGCCGGTTGGCTGGCTTGACTAGCCACGAGAATACAGCGGGCTAAATCCTCGGGACTGAGCAGTTGCAGGCGGTGTTGGGGATCTCCAAGGACAATGTAAACCCCCGTCTGCTGAAAGCGCTCCGCAAGGGGCAGCAAACTAGACATAAGGGTGGGGCAGCGGAAAATGGCATAGTTGAGACCACTGCTGATGAGCACCTGCTCGACTTCGTACTTGGCCTTGAGAAAGGGGGACTGCTGGCGATCGCCCGTCACCGCCAAAGGAGAAATCAAGGTTATATGGCGTACCCCCTGTTCCTGAGCCGCCTGAATCACATCCAACGTAGCACGGTAATCAATCGCCTGAATGGCACGGCTGAGTAACTGACTACCATGGCAGCAAATCACCGCCTCCACGCCCGCCATGGCAGCCTGAATATCGCGGGGCTGTTGCAGATCGCCAATGAAAATCTCAGCACCCCATTCCTTGAGGAGGTCATACTGACTCGTCAGGCGCACAAAGGCTCGTACCGGCAGCCCCAACGTGATACAGCGGCGCACCACCCGCAAACCCAATTGTCCTGTGGCACCCGTGACCAAGTACATGCAGCGGAACTATTAAGCGATTCTTGTCTCAGCGTGCCCTAGGCAGAGCCACAATGCAAGACGCTTGAAGGATATGCAGGGGGGGAATGCGCTAATCTAAGGAATACCTTTGAGAATCTTCACAAAAACTCTGCGCCGCATGACCCTTGACTTTTCTGCTGCTCAGCACCTGAGCCATGAGCTGTTTGCTGCCCTGAAACCGGCAGAGGCGCTTTTCGTTGAAATTGCCAGTGAATCCAGCCAGTTTATTCGCTTCAATCGGGCGCGGGTGCGGCAAATTGGCACCGTAGAAGATACGGTGGTAACCCTGCGGTTGCAATCGCAGCAACGGACGGCAAGCACCTCGTTTCCCTATACGGGAACGGCGGATCTAGCGGCTGCCCTAGAGCACTTGGCCGCATTGCGTTCAGAAACGGTGCAACTCCCTGTGGATCCTTACCTTGTACCGCCAACGGATACCGGTTCGATTCAAGACACTTACCTTGGCCGCTTACCTGATCCTGACTCAGTGGTAGAGACAATTCTGACACCCGTTCAAGGCTTTGATTTTGTGGGCATTTACAGTGGGGGGACGATCGCTCGTGGGAGCTTTAACTCCGCTGGGCAGGAGCACTGGTTTGCTACGGAAACGTTTTGCTTGGATTATTCTCTCTTTACAGCGGCGGGCAAGGCGGTGAAAAATAGCTATGCCAGTACCCATTGGGACACTGTCATCTATCAAGCTCAAATTGAGGGCGATCGCCAGCAGTTAGCACAATTGGAACAGCCTCCCCGTCAGTTAGCAGCGGGACGCTATCGCACCTACTTTGCCCCGGCAGCGGTGGCTGAACTGGTGGGCATGCTCTCTTGGGGAGCCGTGAGTGAAGCGGCCTATCGTCAAGGCGGCAGTGCCCTCGCCAAATTACGGGAAGGGGCAACCCTCTCTCCCCTCTTTAGTTTGCAGGAAGACTTTACCACCGGAACGGTGCCCCGCTTTAATGCCGATGGCGATATTGCGCCCCCTTGCTTGGCATTGATTGATCGCGGCAAATTGCAAACGTTACTCATTAGTCGGCGCACCGCTCAGGAATACCACCTTGTGGCCAATGGTGCCAACCGCCAAGAAACTCTGCGATCGCCCCTCCTCTTGCCGGGCACGCTACCAGAGCAGGAGGTGCTGGCTGCCCTCGATACGGGTCTCTATGTGGGCAATTTACACTACCTCAACTGGAGCGATCGCCCCAATGGACGAATGACCGGCATGACCCGCTACGCTTGCTTTTGGGTAGAGCAGGGCAAAATTGTTGCACCCATTACAGACCTGCGCTTTGATGACAGTCTCTATGAGTTTTGGGGAGACAACCTCGAAGCCTTGACAGACACCGCGCTTTGGATTGCCCACACCGACACCTATGAACGTCGTTCCCTTGGGGGTATTACGGTGCCGGGGATGCTCGTCAAGGCCTTTCAGTTTACCCTCTAGGCTACTCAGCAGTCGCCAATTCGGTGCTGCCGCGCTGTTTACGACGAGTCAGCGTATTAAAGAGCAACTGGCCAATGGCTCTGATGAGGTTGCCCTCCAGTTCTTGGAAGATCTTCATATTCATACCAAAGGCGGCATTGGCCTCATCCACAATCCGCTCCGCTGTTGCTTCATCTACGGCCAATTCATCCAAGCGTTGGCGATAGAGTTGCTTAAAGGCCTTTTCGTCACTAATGGCCTCAAAGCGATAAAACGCCGTACCTTCGCCATTTTGTAGGTTCATCGCCCGCTCAGCAATCCCCTTGAGGATTTGGCCGCCCGAAAGATCGCCAAGGTAACGGGTGTAGGAGTGCGCCACCAACAGTTCGGGTGCGGTATTGGCCACTTCATGAATGCGGGCTACATAGGCCTGTGTGGCTGGCGAGGGCGTAATTTCTTCCCGCCAATTGGAACCAAAGTAGTAGGTCAGATCTCGCTCAAGGCTATTTTTGCGGTTCAGCTCCGGAAAGTAAATTTTGCCAACAATGGGATGGTCTTTGAGCTGTTCCATTTCCTGCTCCATGGCACTGTAAACGTGATAGAGGCTGGCAACGAGTTTGCGGTAGGAGCTTTTTTCCACGGTGCCTTTGAGGAAGCAGCGCACAAAGCCAACGTTCTCGGCCATGGTGTGGGCTTTTTTGGTGCCTTCACGCAATTTCGTCGCTAGAGACGTCGTCATCACGAGATCCTTCTTAAAAATTTGCAACGTTTTGTTTCTAAAAGCGACCGTCAGTACAGTCTATTTTTCAGGCTAAGGGTAAATGACACCATTTTTCATTAAAAATCATTAAGGCGATCGCGAGCCGCTGCGAGGGCTTGGCGCACCTGATCAAACCCTGTGCCCCCGTAGCTATTGCGGGCAGCCACCACCTGTCGCGGTGCAATGCGTTCGTAAATATCCGCTGCAAAGGCGGGGTGCAGGGCTTGCCATTCTTCAAGGGTGAGGTCTTTGAGGAATTTCCCTTCAGCAAGACAGGTTTTCACCACCTGCCCCACCAAGTTATAAGCCTCACGGAAGGGCACCCCCTTACTGGCCAAGTAATCCGCCACATCGGTGGCATTGGCAAAATCGCTCTCCACAGCCGCCGCCAAGCGTTGCGGTTGAAACACCACCCCCTCGGCCATCAAGATCGTCATTGCCTCTAGGCAGGCACGGACGGTATCCACAGCATCAAAAAGCGCCTCTTTATCCTCTTGCAAGTCTTTGTTGTAGGCCAAGGGCAGCCCCTTCATAATCACCAAGAGAGCTTGCAAATGGCCAAACACCCGTCCTGTTTTGCCCCGCACCAACTCCGGCACATCGGGATTTTTCTTTTGGGGCATGATGCTAGAACCCGTGGCACAGGTGTCGGTGAGCTTGACAAAGGCAAATTCCTCAGAGGCCCACAGAATAATCTCCTCCGAGAGCCGCGATAGATGCACCATGATCAAGCTAGCGGCACAGAGAAATTCAATGGCAAAATCGCGATCGCTGACGGCATCGAGGCTATTGCGATAGGGTTCACGAAAACCCAACAACTCTGCTGTGTAGTGGCGATCGATGGGAAACGTTGTGCCCGCCAGTGCCCCGGCTCCCAAGGGAGAGACATTCACCCGCTCACGAATTTGCTGTAGTCGCTCGCTGTCCCGCTCGGCCATTTCCACGTAGGCCAGCAGATGGTGAGCCAAGCTCAGGGGTTGTGCCCGTTGCAGGTGAGTGTAGCCGGGAATCAAGGTTTCAATGTGGGACTCTGCAAGATCCAGAAGTGTGCGCTGCCACTGTCGCAGTTGTCGAAGAATATGGTCAATTTCTGAGCGCAGGTAAAGGCGAATATCGGTGCCCACCTGATCGTTGCGCGATCGCGCTGTGTGGAGTTTCTTGCCCACATCGCCAACCAGTTCTGTGAGGCGGCGTTCGACGGCAAAGTGCACATCCTCGGCTTCAATACCGGGGGTAAACTGGCCATCTCGGTATTCTTGGCGAATTTGCTCTAGGCCTTGAATCAGCGTTTCGGCTTCCTCAGGGGAAATAATCCCCGTTTTTGCCAGCATGCGGGCATGGGCTTGGGAGCCGCTGAGGTCGTATTCAATGAGGCGAATGTCAAAGCCAATACTGGCATTAAAGCGGGCGATCGCCGGATGGAGGGCTTGTTCAAAGCGCTGGCTCCAAGGCTGAGGTTGGGCAGTCACGGGCGATTCTCAGGGCTAAAAATTCAGGAGCTTGCCAAAGATCCAGCCAATGGCCAGACCAATAATCAGTGCCCACAGTTGGCCAGAATCGACAAAGTTTGCCCACGCCTTAGAAACGTCTTCCCCCAAGGTATCTTTGAATTTCTGCGCCACAATAATTTGCGGCTCAATCGTCATTTGGCTGGCAATAAAGTAGTTCGGTGCAGTATTCATAGCCATTGGCGGAAACGCAACTCAAGTTTATCCTAGCGGAGGCGGGGGCGATCGCCAACCAGTATCACAAGCCCCAAGATTAGAAGACCCATTGTGTGACCACTCCAGCAGAATACAGCGATCGCGCCCCTGTTGCTTGGCCTGATAAAGGGCGGCATCAGCAATGGCAAAAATCTCCGTTAAGGTGCCCTCACTTGCCTTGGCAGGAACAAAGCATAACCCAGCACTGACTGTTATGTAGGGATGGTGCGCCCTCTCCCCTTGGGGGATTTTCATCTCTCGGACATGATGGAGCATTCGTTCAACAATGTGTAGAGCCGTATCAGCAGAAACATGGGAGAGCACAAGGGCAAACTCCTCACCGCCGTAGCGAGCAATGATATCGTTGGAGCGCAGATGGGTCTTAAGGGTTTGAGCCACCTGTTGCAGGGCGCGATCGCCCGCTAAGTGACCACAGCAGTCGTTATAGGCCTTGAAGTCATCAATATCAATTAACGCTAGTGTCAAGGCATGGCCTTGGACTTGTGCCTCCTGCCAAAGACGATTCAACGCTGCATCCAGAAAACGACGATTACCTAACCCCGTTAAGGGATCCCGTTCCGCAAGGATCTGGAGGTGCTGTTTTTCCTGCTCTAGGGCTTGTTGGCATTGTTGCAATTCCGTCACAAGGGCAATTTGCCGAGCCAGTTCGGCCTGTAGTTGTTGCAACTGGGCAGCGAGTAACTGCTGATTGTGGCAAAAGCTAGGAACAATCCGCGTCAAAATCGCAGGTTCATCATCCAGATTGACGCCAATGCCTTCAATAACCCACTGATCCGTCTCAGGGTTGGGAATCGGAAAATGGGCAGCCAACATCTGGGCATTGCTTTGACAGAGCTTTAACCATGCCTGTACCTGCTCCGGCGATTGTTGCAGCAGCGCTGCGAGGGATTTACCAATTAAGGCTTCTGTATCCTGTTGCCAAAAGAGCGAGGCACCATCGTTGATTGCTAGAATTTCACCGCTACTGTTCACGATCGCGATCGGCTCAGGGAAAAGGCAAATATATTCAGCAAGTGTCCCCCTCATTTGTTTCGTTTGAGCCTATCAAAGGAATGGTTATACTAATAAGAAATATTTCAGGAACACACCAAAAAATTAAAGGTTAGTTGTCAAAGTAAAATTTTTCTAATTGTTAGGCTATACTAAAAAATAGATAATTAGAGCGAAAAGTTAATCCGAGGGGGATTGACAACTATAGTAATCGGGGAAAACAACGTAAAGGGGCTTTTCAAGAATCGTTGCTATTTCCTTCTCAATCATTGCCGAGCGGGAGCGGCCACGAATCACTGCCGATACACAATGACGCGAAACCCCTAGCTTTTGGCCAATTTTAGCGCCATTCCAGCCCCGTTTCCGCAATTCTGCCTTAATGTCCTCAGGATGCATAGTGCTGTTATAAATCTGTGCCCAACAATTCAATGTTAATTGCGGGCAATAAGGTTGTCAAGCGACAACTTTTGACAAGGTAGTGGGGGGTATTCATTGATGAGCTTGACATGTAAAGTTATTGAAAGACGCAGTGCCCTTTCCAAGGGTCTATTTAGGTTCCGCATGGTTAGTCCACGCTCTCGAAAACAACTCTCTAGGCTGCTACGCCAAAAACGGGGGATACGCAGTCAACGTGCCTTTGCCGCCGAGCTGGGAATCTCCTATACCTGCTTGCAAAAATGGGAGAATATGGCTTCATTTCCAAATACTGAAAATCTATTAAAGTTATGTCGTGTTTTTGGCTTTGAGGATTTAGAAAGTTTTATCGCCTACCTCAACCAAACGGATGTCACCAACCGCGAAGAAGAACAACTGGTGACTGAGATTCTTGGCAAATTGTGTCACTTACCTCCAGCAACAGCAGTTCGGGTGCTAGAAACAGCGTTAGGGTTGTTAAAGGCTGCTGCTAACAATGAAGGGGACGTTTGAGTATTTTTTAGGTTCCGAAAAAATTATAGCAAATCTCTTGGGGGGCGATCGCCTGCCGCAGCTTGCCGCTTCTATGGCATCCTGAAAGGGAGAAGTTGCGCAATTTGGCCACTTACATCCTATGCAAACGCTGCCGAGTCCTGTTCAAGCTACTCCGACAGAAACCGCCATTGTCCGTCGCAAAACCCGTCCTGTGCCCGTTGGCTCTGTCATCATTGGGGGCGGTCATCCTGTGGCGGTGCAATCGATGATCAATGAAGACACGCTAGATATTGAAGGCTCAGTAGCCGCCATTCGTCGTCTCCATGAAATTGGCTGTGAAATTGTGCGGGTGACAGTGCCTAGCCTTGCCCATGCTAAAGCCATGGAAGAGATTCGCGATCGCCTCTACCAAACCTACAAACCTGTGCCCTTGGTTGCCGATGTCCACCACAACGGCATGAAAATTGCCCTCGAAGTTGCCAAGTACGTGGACAATGTACGCATCAATCCGGGGCTATACGTCTTTGAGAAACCCAAGCCCGATCGCACTGAATACACCCAAGCCGAGTTTGAGGAAATTGGTGCCAAAATTCGCGAAACCCTTGAGCCACTGGTGATCTCGCTGCGGGATCAGGGCAAATCCATGCGCATTGGCGTCAATCACGGTTCTCTTGCTGAGCGGATGCTCTTTACGTATGGGGACACCCCAGAAGGCATGGTGGAATCGGCTCTAGAATTTATCCGCATCTGCGAGTCTTTGAATTTCTACAACCTTGAAATTTCCCTCAAGGCCTCACGGGTACCCGTGATGATTGCCGCCAACCGCCTTATGGTCAAGCGCATGGATGAACTGGGCATGGACTACCCCCTCCACTTGGGAGTCACTGAAGCCGGCGATGGCGAGTATGGCCGCATCAAATCCACTGCTGGCATTGCCACCCTCCTTGCCGAAGGTATTGGCGATACGATTCGTGTCTCCCTCACCGAAGCCCCCGAAAAAGAAATTCCCGTCTGCTACGGCATTTTGCAAGCCTTGGGTCTGCGGCGCACCATGGTGGAGTATGTGGCCTGTCCCTCCTGTGGCCGTACCCTCTTTAACCTTGAGGAAGTCCTGCACAAAGTCCGCGAAGCCACCAAACACCTCACGGGTCTGAATATTGCTGTCATGGGCTGCATTGTCAATGGGCCAGGGGAAATGGCCGACGCCGACTATGGCTATGTGGGCAAACAACCTGGCTACATCTCGCTCTATCGCGGTCGTGAGGAAGTGAAAAAGGTGCCGGAATCTGAAGGGGTGGCTGCCCTTGTGGAATTAATCAAAGCCGATGGCCGCTGGGTGGATCCCTAAACCATTAGACCTCTGTGAGGAGTGAAACCATGACCACGGAAACCATTTTTAGCCGCATCATTCGCCGCGAGATCCCAGCGGATATTGTCCACGAGGATGAGCTGTGTCTGGCCTTTCGTGATATCAACCCCCAAGCCCCCGTGCATATTCTGGTGATCCCCAAAAAGCCGATTCCCCAACTCAGCTTGGCAGAACCGGAAGATCACCGTGTGCTGGGGCACCTGCTGCTGACGGCCAAACGCATTGCTGAGGCAGAGGGTTTAACCAATGGCTATCGGATTGTCATTAACAATGGCCCCGATGGCGGTCAAACCGTCTATCATCTGCACCTGCACCTGTTGGGCGGGCGAGCCATGCAATGGCCACCGGGTTGAGAGATTATTTTTGCGGTCGATCTTCTTCGTATTCGTAGAGCCTAGGCTGTTCCACGAGCATCAGTCGCCGCGGCTGAGCCAATTGCCGCAGTACCGGTTGCAAACTGGCCAAGGTGTGGTTGAGGCGATCAAGCAGCAGTTGCAAATTGCCAGTATCCGCTAGTGCTTGCAGGGCTTGGTTGAGGGTTTCTAACAGTTGTAACCGCTGTTGCAGGGTGCGATCGCTCTCGGCCAAGAGTTGAGCAATGTACTGACTTTGTTGCCGCAGTTCTTGGGCAATGGCGGTCTGTTCCTGATTGACGTGCGCCAGTAGTTCCCCTTGGCTGTGCTGAATCTGGGTCACGAGGCGCTCAAACTGCTCAATGGACTGTTGCTGGCGCTCCTCCAGTGTGGCCACAAATTGCTGCCGATCCCTGACCACGGCACGGGCCAGTTGATTTAAGTTGTCCAAGAGTTGTTGCAGCCGTTCCTCCGTGGGCAGCTCCGTGCGAATCGTTTCCTGAATCACGTCTTGGAGAGTGTCGCGATCCACCCCTGCGGACGTATTCGTAACGGGGAGGCGGGGCAGCAGTTGATCGTTAATGTAGGTGTCAATTTGCAGCAGCAGCTTATTCTCCCAGCGTTCAACGATCACCATCGGAATCATCACCAGCACACTCAGCACCAAGGCCACGAGGGTCGTATCAAAGGCCACTGCTAGCCCCGTCGTTACACCGCCAATCCCCTCCTTGATTTGGTTCACGTCCTGAGCCGTCTCCAAAAAGCTGGAAAAGCCACTGACCGCTTGGCTAATCCCAACCACGGTGCCAATAAAGCCCAGCAGGGGAATCGCCCAGACGAGAACACGGGGAATCGTATAGGAGGCATCAGTGGCGGCTGCGGCACTGCCACTCTCTTCTGCGGCGGCTTCAACGGCAATCTCTCGCTGGCCACTACTGAGAAACGCGCCTAAAACACGGGCACAGCGATTGGGCAGCAGTGTCCGCCGTTGGGCAAGGGTTTGCTGTAATTGCAAAATATCCCGCATTGAGGTGAAGGGGTAGTTGGCGGGAATCCAGATTTGCCGCAGGCTGGGTGCTTGTTGAAAGAGGGCGATCGCCTTCAAAATCGTAAACACCAAAACTGTCCACGCAAAAAAGACAGCCACGGGTTGCGTCCAGCCACGATTGAGGAGCAGTTGGCCAAGGTAGGTGCCCTGAAGGGGCAAAAAGAAAATGTAAAGGATCACCGTAGCAACGGCAGCGATCGCCAGCGCTAACCACAGCGGCACAGTCAGATCTTGGCGGGGTACCGCCACCGGTGTTAGGGAAGGGGCAGTTGTTGTCGAAACCGGAGAAGAAGCTGTCATGACGATACTCAGGGCGCAAACATCTTTCAATCTATCGTGAAGGCGCCTCAAATTTTGGCAACTGCGGCTGCTCCCTGCTGCCGATCAGGGAATGAACCAGCCCCGAAATCCACAGGGTACTGCCGTGAGAGGATTCGTACCAGTTCCCAGTCAATGAGTCTCCTACTACCACGGTTCTCTGCTCTCCTGAGGGATGGTATTCATGGACAGGCCACTCCAGACTTGGTAGACATCCTTGCTAGGATGGGGATGACTGGTCACGGAGACGGGAATCATGCCTGCACAGGTGGAGGAAAAGTCCATTGTT
Source organism: Thermosynechococcus sp. QS41 (assembly GCF_031583515.1). NCBI lineage: Bacteria > Bacillati > Cyanobacteriota > Cyanophyceae > Acaryochloridales > Thermosynechococcaceae > Thermosynechococcus > Thermosynechococcus sp. QS41. The sequence continues at coordinate 44,406 of NZ_CP134181.1, read as the reverse complement.
CCGACAGTAATTGTTGGCGTGGGAGGTACAGGCATTGAGGTGCTATCGCGGGTGCGGCGACTGGTGGAAGAAACCTACGGCAGTCTGAAACAGTTTCCCGTGATTAGCTTCCTTGCCATTGACACCGATCGCGACTACAAAGTGAGTAACCCCCTCGCCGCTGGCTCTCCCCTCAAGGACAACGAAAAGCACTGGGCCAGTGTCAGTGGCAAAAACGTGCAGCAAATCATTCAAAACCTCGACAACTACCCGTGGATTGCCTCTTGGTTTCCCAAGGAACTGGAGCGCAACATTACCGCCCTAGAGGCCGGGGCGGGTCAAATCCGTGCCTGTGGTCGGTTTGCCTTCTTTTGCAACTACCATGCGATTCAACAAAAGTTCCAAGCGGCCAGCGATCGCGTTAAAGGCCACGAAAGTTATATGCAAAGCCGCTATGGGGTCAAGGTCAACAACAGCAGCTTAAATGTCTTTATTACGGGCTCCCTCTCTGGGGGCACCGGTAGCGGTATGCTCATTGACTTGGGCTATTGTGTGCGCCATTGGCTCAAGGGGCAGTCGAGTCCCCTCGTCACGGGAATTGTGCCCATGCCCAATGCCTTTGCCGCCATTAGTGTCGGCGATCGCGTGCTGGCCAATGGCTATGCCGCCCTCATGGAACTCAGTTACTTTGCCGACTACCGCACCGAGTACGTGGCGCAATTTAGCAGCAGCCTCAGCGACGAAGTGCGCTACAACTGTCCTCCCTTTGACTTTACCTACCTCGTGGGCACCAAAAACGGCGAGAATGAATTCAAGCTCGATGAGATCCGCGAGATGATTGCCCAAAATATCTTTTTGGATCTCACTTCTGACTTTGCGCCCCACAAACGCTCGATTCGCGACAACATTAAGGCAGCTTGGGCCTCTCAGGATGCCGGGGGGCGGGGCTATCCCAAGAGCTTTATGGCCTTTGGCCTCTCCAGTGTCGAAATTCCCATTGCCCAAATTCGTGCCTCCTTGACCTATCGCCTTTGCCAAGACTTTATTCACTGGTGGCTGAACGAATCGGTGCAATTGCCACCCCAGCTTTTAGAGGTGACCCAGAGTCTCCTGAAACCCATGAACTTGCTGGATGTGGATTTGGTACTGGCCTTAGCAGCAGCGGGCGATCGCCCCTACATGCAGGAAATTTCCCGCTGGGTTAACGATCTACGCAATCAAATTAGCCGTGAAAACCGCCTTGAATGTACCCAACAGGGGGTAGGGGGCATGATTGGTGCCGAAAGAGGCAAAATTTTGCAATTTGTGCCTTGGCTGAGTGAACAGGTGGACAATTACCGTGCTGCCCACTTGCGCGAACTTAGCCCCGATGAGCGTCTCCACGGTGACTTTTTGCAGCGCATGTACGACAACCGCAATCAAATTATCCAGCAGGCTCGCCAAAGTCTTGAGGAGGAGTTCTACCGCATTGTTGAAGATCGCAATCGCGGACCCAAGTTTGCCAATGCCTTTCTGCTGCAAATTCGCCAAATTTTTGTCAGTCAGAAGGAAAAATATGACCGCGAAATTCAGCAAACTTGGCAACCCAATATCACCAATCGTCAGCGGCAATACGAAAATGCCCTGCAGGATATCCAGCACTTTAGCACTCTCTTTGGCATCTCCAAGCAAGCGAAAATGGAGGAATTCTGCCAGCAGGCCCTAGAGGGGATTGAGGGCAGTTTCAATGCCATCATTCAAGCTAAAGCCCGCTTTCTGGCCAAGGAGGTGATGGACAAACTAGAGGAATGGCTACAAGGGATGGAGGCACGTCTTGCCAAGCTCAACCAGCGGCTCCTCAATTTACGGGATAGTTTCAAGGCAATGGCCGATAGTCAAGCGGATAGTGCCGATGCCCTGCGAATCAATGGGGTGAAGCTCTACGATCGCCAAGAACTCAATGGCCTCTATCAAGACTTGGTGGAACGCTATGCGGGTGCCAATACCGGGGTGCAGTCCACATTTGCCATTGGTCTGAACCAACTCTGTACCACAACGGCAGCAACGGTGTTGCAGGAGGCCAGTCCCCTCTGGAAGGAAACCCGCGCCGCCAATGAGGTGATGCGTCTCTTGGATTTGGCACAACTAGCGGATGTCCAAGAAAGTGACCTGCGGGAGATTATCCAAGAAACCGTACGGCGCACCGTGCAAAATGCCCCAGAAGAGAGCCGCCTTGTGCGGGATCTCACTGCCTGCGATCGCCTGTTGCAGGTTTATCGCAACGATGAAGGGGAAATCCTCAGTGTCCTGCGCATGGCCTATCAGAAATCAAAGCCACTGCTATTGCTCTCCCAAGCGGTCATGAGTGGTCGTGATGCTGGCTTTACTCCTTCAGTGAATACCAATATCGCCATTGTCGGCGGTGAAAATACTACCGATTTGGCTGCCAAAAAACTGATTCCCCTGCTCAAGAACCTCGTCAAACCGAATGGCCAGAGCATTACCAGTGATGACATTAAGCCTTTGGGCGATCGCGAACGCCACCGCATTGTCTTTGTCCAAGAGATGGGGGGCTTTTCCCTACGCTGTATTGAGGGCATGCCCGAACTGCGCCAGTCCTACCAAGATTGGCGAGGCCAAATGATTACCGCCAAACGCGCCCGCCTGCGGGGAGAAAACCGCGATTTGCCCATCCCCGTACATCTGCAAAAGGATCCCCCCTTCTGGGATGTCTTTCCAGAAAACCCCCAAATTCTAAAACTGGTGGTGATTGCTCGCGCCCTTGATGTCCTCAAACAAGCAGAAAACCGCGCCACCCGTGAAGCCACCATCCGCTACACCCGCCATACCGCCGTTGGTCTTGAAGATGTGGATATTGCCGCCAACTGGGAGGAAGTGACCCAAGTCCTAGAGGTGTTGGCCTGCCGTCCCGACTTAGAGGAAATTCAGCGCCAAGTGACCGTTATTCTCAAAGCAGCCGAAACCCCAGAACAAAAGCAAGTCCTCTATGAGCATCTACTGAACTACTTGAAGCGACGCGAGGAAGAACTCCACAAAGCTGGAGGACGCGACAGCCTTGAATATAAGCGAGAAGCCGCCATTCTCCAAGAGGTGATCCAAACCTATCAATTGGCTCAAGGCACACCAGCCCCTAGCCCCACACCAATGTCCCCTGCTCCTGAACCACCTCCATCCCAACCCGAACCAACACCTGAAACCAGTGCTTCGGCGAGTTCCTCTGGCTTAGAGCAACTGCAACAACTCATGGCCATGTACCAGCAGGGGCTACTCTCAGAAGCGGAGTTCCAAGCGGCCAAGAAAAAACTACTGGGGCTATAGGGGAGCTCCCTGTAATTTTACGGAGATCTGTGGGAACACTTTAGGGTAAAGACGAGTCCAACACTGGAGCACTTCTATGTCTCCCTATCGTTCCAACTTGCCTTGGTTCTACCGATCGCTCATCCTCTCGAAAGGCTTTACCCTGATTGAACTGCTCGTCGTCGTCATTATTATTGCGATTTTGGCCGCGATCGCCCTCCCCTCCATGTTAAATCAAGCCACCAAAGCCCGCGAATCCCAAGCCAAAACAAACGTTGGTGCGGTCAACCGTGCGCAACAGGCCTACCGTTTGGCCAATCCCACATTCACCACTGACATCGCAAGTTTACAAATCGGCTTTAGTGATACGCCCGACTATGATTACGCAATCACCGCTGCGAATAGTAACTATGCTGAATTCCGAGCCACCCCTGAGCGTTCAGAATTGAAAGCGTTTACGGGCTGCACCTATGCTACGTTTACAACACTAACCACAACCCAAATTTTAGAAGCTGCCCCCGCTGGTTCAGGAATTGCCTCACCCTCATCTTGCCCCGTTCCCACTCCCTGAAGTGTCTGATGCGTCTTCATCTAAGTGTTCTGCGACCGCCTCATAAAGAGCGAGGACATGGTGATCTAGCAATTGATAAAAGATATGCCGCCCTTGGCGACGAAACTTGACCAGTCGCATGGCCTTAAGCATCCGCAATTGGTGGGAGACGGCAGACTCGCTCATTTCCAGTGCCACGGCAATATCGCCAACACAAAACTCCCCTTGGGCGAGCAAGGCTACAATCCGCAGTCGGTTGGCATCGGCTAGCAGGCCAAAAAATTGCGCCATCCGTTGGGCTTTTTCTGTAGAGAGCAGGCGATCGCTCGCTCGTGCCAAAGCCTCTGGATGATGAGGATGAGAAGGAGCAAAAATTCTAGTATTCATACTTCCATCATAGGCGTTGATCAGGTGCTAACTAATTGACATTTGAACAACTGTTCAGATATATTAAAGGAGAGGTGAAGCATACCTCCCTTGTGTCACCCATTTGGAGAAAAAAGCCATGACAACCGTTACCCAAATGAAATGCGCCTGCCCCCACTGTCTCTGCATTGTCTCCCTCAGCGAGGCCATCATGGTTGAAGGCAAACCCTACTGCTCCGAAGCCTGTGCCAACGGCACCTGCAAAGAAAGCGGTGGCTGTGGCCATACAGGCTGTGGCTGTAGCTAAAGCTCGCAATTTTTAGCTGAATGGGCGGGGAACTCCGCCCTTTACCACTAGCAAGCCTTAGCAGGAAAGCTGAAGGGGTGCTACACTTGTGCAAGCGGAGTTAAGCATCGCCTCAGGATAAAACACGAAAAGCGCTCAGACCTAGGTGCATGTCGCCTAAAAGTAGAGGGAAAGATTATGACATTAAAAATAGAAATTTTAGGCACAAATTGCAAAAAATGTCAACAACTAGAAGTGAATACTCAAACTGCTGTTAAAAATCTCAACTTGGCGGCCGAAATTACTCACGTAACCGATAGCCTAGAAATAGCCAACCGAGGAGTAATGTCAACACCTGCTTTGGCCATTAATGGCAAGGTGGTCAGCAAAGGAAAAGTCTTAACGCCTGAAGAAATTGCATCCTTCTTAAAATAACATTCCGTAGAGTATTGCTATTGGTAGCGTTTCAATTGCTTGAGGTTTTCTCAATTTGAAAAAAGCCCAAGTGTTCGCTACAAACTTAACTGGAAAAAGACATGCTGGATTTGTTTTACCCCTTTGATTGGTTATCTGCTCAAATAGTTACGAAGTTATTTGGCTTATCCCTAGATTCACACCTAGGCAAAAGTTTGCACTTCTTCTTTTACGATGTGCCAAAAATATTAACCTTATTAGCTGTAATTAGCTTTGTAGTTGGAACACTGCAAACTTTCTTAGAACCTGAAAAAGTTAGAGTTTATTTAGAAGGAAAACGCAAATTAAGCGGGCATATTTTAGCAGCAAGTTTAGGAGCAGTAACACCATTTTGTTCTTGTTCTGCCGTGCCTTTATTCATCGGTTTTGTTAAAGCTGGCATACCTTTAGGTATTACCTTCTCCTACCTTATTTCCGCTCCGATGGTGGATGCAGTTGCTGTATTTTTATTATTCGCTTTATTTGGTCTAAAAATAACTTTATTTTACATCTTTTTTGGGATTACATTAGCTGTTATTACCGGTTATATTATTGGCTTGTTGAAGCTAGAAAAATGGGTAGAACCTTTTATTTGGGAATTAAAAAATAAACAGCATAAACAATCTCAAGATGAGGATATTGAACTAACAAGATCCTCTCAGATGAGCTGGGAAGATAGATTCAAAGTTGGTTGGTTTCAATCGAGTGAAATTCTTAAATCGGTTTGGATTTATGTGATAATTGGGATTGGTATTGGTGCTGGAATTCACGGTTATATGCCCGGTCAACTTATTAGCGAATGGATAGGAAAAGATAACCCCTTTGCCGTCTTAGTTGCTGTTTTAATTGGAGTACCCCTTTATACTAATATTGCAGGGGTTTTACCCATTGCCTCAGCTCTATTTTCCAAGGGAATGCCTATCGGTACAGTCTTATCTTTTACCATGGCAGTGACTGCTCTTTCTTTGCCAGAAATGATCATTTTGCGAAAGGTTTTAAAACCAAAATTATTAGGTACTTTTATTAGTTTAACTACCTTAGGAATTGTGGGGGTTGGTTATTTATTTAATGCTATCTCAGCCTAACAGATCCTTAGCCCGCTCCTTAGCCTGCTGTCGCTGTTGCCGATGGCGTCTATGCTTAAGGAACCCAAGAAAACTTCTGGGGCACAAATAAAGGACAACAAGGATTAGGAGCAACTCATAGCACCCACTGCGCCATGTGAGGCGAAGAAGAGTTTTCGTATCCAATGTCTCTGCATTAATTTTGGTGTTTATCAATGTGGCTATGGCAATTCGGCGAAAACAGGCCTTAATCCCTCGGCGGTGGTGGTAAGGAGTTTGCTGAGAGTGTAACAACTCTACTAAAAAAGGTAATGAAGCAGGGAGTGCAGCTTGAGGGACTTTACTGCAGCGATTCTCTGCATCTTGGTTATAGATAACAGTAACTATTGCTGCATGAGCCACAGGGTATTGGTACCCCAAGTGCCACCAAGCGATGTAGTCCTCATTTAGTTTGACACCCACAGGGAAGCCCCCAACAGAAAGTAGCGCCTCCTTGCAAACACAAGCAGTTGAGGAATTAACAATGCTTAGTCCTTGGGCATGGGCTTCAAAGAACCGCTCCACCATGCCTCGCCAGCCATATGGCAACCCGCTTGGTGGCAAATAGTAGTTCCCATGTTGCCGAATTAAACAAAATGTACTCCACAAAGCGGCTTGCGGAAACTCCGTGATTAATGTTTGAAGAGTACTCAAGTGCTCGGGCAACCACTCATCATCAGCATCCAAAAATGCGACGTAGGGATAACTGGCTTCCTGTAATCCGCGATTACGGGCGGCGCTCACCCCTTGGTTTGGCTGTTGAATCAAACGCACACCCTGATCCAAAAAGCCGCGAACAATTTCAGCTCCAGCATCAGTTGACCCATCATCAACCACAAGAATCTCAGCTGCTGGGCTGGCTTGCTGCAAAACGCTCCTCAGCGTATGAGCAATATGCCTAGCTTTGTTATACAAAGGAATTACAACAGAAATTTTGATCTCTGTTGTTGAATGCGGGGCCAACATCTGATAATCCGATAAAAGAGTAGCAAGGTTTGGACAAGGAGGGAGTGTCCTAAACGAACTTGAACCCGATACAGCTCAACAATCAATCCCAAAAGATCGCTACCACTGGTTCCATGGGGATGGAAACGCCCAGCAATAAAATCTCTCCTAGCAACCCTTGCGCCTGCACGAATTGCTTGCATAACAAAAAGCTGATCCGCTAGGAGAGGAAAATGGCGGGAGTATTGACCAACCCTTTGGTGTAATGTGCGTCGAATTGCCAAGCCAACAGCATGACCAGTTACGTGAGCCTGCATTCCCTTCCGCCATTCCCATGCTGGCTGCCAAACAGACGCTATGTCACGCTCTCCTATGTAATAGCTAGCAGTAACAAAATCCGCCCCTGTTTCCTCGCAAGCGATCTTGTATTGGGCAACTGCCTCAGGAAAGAGCTCGTCATCTGCACCCATCACCAGATAATAGTCTCCTGAGGCTAGGCGAATAGCACGGTTGAGGGCATCATAGATCCCAAAGTCAGGTCGCGAGTCGACAACGACTGCCTTGAGTTCAGCTGTTGCTGCTTCTATTAGCTCTAAAGTGCGATCTGTAGAGCCACCATCGGCAACGACCCACTCAAAGTCTTGATCGGTTTGAGCAATCAACGACGCAATCAACCGTGGCAGGTGTTCCTCAGCATTATAGGTCGCAGTAATAATACTTAGAGTTGGTTGAGTGGGTTTCATGGGTTCAAGGTCGCTGCAATCGCACCATCTCGGCCTGAATACGCTGACTCAAGGCGCTGTCTTGCTGTGCTCGCAGTGTAATCGCATTGAATTGCTCTAAAGACATATTATATTTCCTCAGCACCTGCATTGCCTCACGCACATAATTAGCACAGATGGTCTCCAAGCCACTGGGGATATTTTGGGGATTCATACCAAAGCAAGAGTTGCGGGGCACTTGACCTTGGAAAGCCACCTGAGCTTGACGATAGTATTTTTGACGAATGGGTTCAATTTCCAGAACCACGCGGGCATAGTTCATGATCTCCCACGGAGCGATCGCATCTGTGCGCGGGGAAGTTTGAGCCAAGGAATGAGGTGAAGGCACAGGCACCAGCAGTAGGCCTGCACTACACACAGCAAGGGGCAACCACTTCCAAGACATTGACCACCACACACAACGCATCCGACTACACTGTACTTGGAATCCCTAGAACCCTTTCAAGTTCCGCAACCCAGGCAAGCGCCACGGATTAAATGACTAAGATTGACCCCACAGTAGGTAAATTTACCAGACTTTACAAAAAAGTTACATTCTTTGAAGTTTGCTCATCCACCCCGCCGCGCAACCAACCACTGCGGTATCCTAAATCTCGGTATTTATCTCCAGACTGCCCTTATTGTCGTAGCTTAGGGGCTTCCTGAGTTGGCGGCAGGGCATCCACCTGTCATCCTGATCGTTTTAGGAGCGGTTACCACATGGCTCACACTGTCAAAATCTACGATACCTGCATTGGCTGCACCCAGTGTGTGCGAGCCTGCCCCACCGATGTGCTGGAAATGGTGCCTTGGGATGGTTGCAAAGCGGGTCAAATTGCCTCCTCCCCTCGCACAGAAGATTGCGTTGGCTGCAAACGCTGCGAAACGGCCTGTCCGACGGACTTTTTGAGCATTCGTGTCTATTTGGGTGCCGAAACCACCCGCAGCATGGGTCTAGCCTACTAGTCCCCTATTTTCGTGAAACCTTCGGTAAATCCTTGATTGGGCTTGAGGCAATATCCCTACGTCTCAAGTCTTTTATTTGTTTTAGCGGCCGTACTCTACCTACTGCTCAAGGCTGATCCTCGTTGCTGAGGCGGTTTTGCAGGTCATCCACCGCTTCATTAATTTGGGCAATTTTGGCCTCTAGCTCTAGGCGCATCGACTCCATTAAGTTGTCATCACTGCCGTTGAGAGGAGTGGCTTTATCCCCCCGCAGCCGTTTGGATTCACCCGTAGCTGCTTGCCGCAGTCTGTCCTTGACTAAAAGCGTGACAAGGGAACCCGCAATGCCCCCAAAAAGGGCACCTGCAAGAAATCCCCAGCCAAAGCCATTGCCACGGTTATTCATAAAGAGACTGATCAGGCTTGATAACTATAGACTAGCCTACTGCACATGAGGCGAAGATACCACGCGAGCCAGCTACCGCAAATTTAGCAGATTGGGAATGACGCCTACCGAGGGCACTCCAGTAGTAGCGGGGAAAAAATCGGAAACTTTTTAGCAGGGGTGTTAATTTTGCTGCAGGGGGTGGGTATGTTATGCCTAGAGGCGAATATGTCTTGACTTAAGGAGTCTCAAAAATATGAAAACCGAACTGAAAGCGAAATTCCTCCAGCACCTGCTGGCCAAGAAAAAAGCCAACGAAGGCTTCACCCTGATTGAACTACTGGTGGTGGTGATCATCATCGGTATCTTGGCCGCCATTGCCCTGCCCTCCATGCTCAACCAGGCGGCTAAAGCCCGTCTCGCCAGTGCTAAAAACGCTGTGGGTGCGGTCAACCGTGCTCAGCAAGCCTACCGCTTGGAAGCCACTTCATTTGCCAACGACCTTGCTACGCTCAAAATTGGTGTCAGCCAGCCTGATGGTTACAGTGCGCTGACACTGGCCAACGTTGGTGTGAATACTGCTGATGTGACTACAAACTCTAATGACACCGCAGGTACAGGTGTGCGTGGCTGTGTCACAGTTGCTAATGGTGTAACGACTGCTACCATTAAGGAAGGAAGTGACCAAAGTGCTCCAGGTAGCTGCTAAGTGCAGCTAAATTCAAGTAGCCAAGAGACTTAAGTGGTCTCAAATGTACATAAGCTTAAAGCCAAGGAACAATTCTTGGCTTTTTTTAATCAAAAAATATCGTACTAAGAGAAAATTATATTAATTGGTAGTCCTCTTGCGATGCGGATTCTTTTTGTTGATCGGATTCGTTGGCAGTACACACTCAACACACCCTATGAAGCTCCCTTAGGGGGATCACAATCAGCACTCTGTTATCTAGCGGAGCAGTTGCAGCGGCGGGGGCATGAAGTTTGGCTTTTCAACAGTACACAGCACATTGAATCTATTCGCCATGTTCCCCACCTACCCTTGTCTTGGCTAAGAGTAGAATTCCTTGAACAACTGCGTCCCGATGTTGCTGTTCTGCTCAACCGTGCCCTACCGATGGATCCGCTGCGCTCTGTCCTGCCACCCCAGACTCCTCTACTACTATGGACACAACACGCTGCCGATCAACCTGCCGTTGAATCTTTGCAATCCCCTGAACATCAAGAGGTCTATCAACGGATTATCTTAATTAGTCAGTGGCAGCAAGAGCAATATATTGAAGTATTCAAGATTCCTGTTGAGAAAACCGCTGTCCTGCGTAATGCCATTGCCCCTTGTTTTGAAAACCTTTTTGATCCTACAGAATCTATCCTTAAGGCAAAGGCGCAACCCTTGACGCTGGCCTATACGAGTACCCCCTTTCGCGGTTTGCATCTACTTCTTGATCTCATGCCTTTGCTGCAGGCGAGCCATCCCGCAGTACAGCTCAATGTTTATTCCAGCATGAAGGTCTATCAAGCCAGCGAGGCTGAGGATCAGCAGCGGTATGGGAACCTTTACCAACGCTGCCATGACTTGGCCAATGTCAATTATATTGGCTCACTCCCCCAACCAGAACTAGCTCAAGCCCTTAAATCCACTGCCATTTGGGCTTATACGAATACCTTTGCTGAAACCTCCTGCATTGCCGCAATGGAGGCTATGGCCAGTGGTTGCTACGTCATTACTAGTGAACTGGGGGCACTCCCTGAAACAACAGCGGGCTTTGCTGACCTCATCCCTCTTCCCCACGAGGACTATCTGGCTGCCTATGGCTGCGTGCTTGATCAGGTGATTCAACGGTTTAAAGACCCTCAAGCTCATGCCGCCCTCGATGCCCATCTCCGTGCTCAAGTGGACTACATCAATCGCCACTGCACATGGTCAGTTCGTGCCCGCGAATGGGAAGCATTTCTAGAACAAGTTTTGATACAGGTGGCTGTTGTTCCCAATGTAATTGCTTGGACATCCCATTTACGTCATAACCTGAAACACCAGCGCTATGAAAAAGTCCTCAGCACCTGTGAGAGGCTCAGCCAAACTCACCCCAGCGCCCAATGGATAGGCTACCAAGGAGGAACCTATCTACTTCAGGGGGAAGAATCCGCTGCTCAACTGTTGTGGTCTGTCTATCTGAGTGAGTTTCCTGAAGATACTACTGCAACCCACACATGGGCAAAGATTCTAGCTGAAATTGCCTCTTTTTCCGATGTAGATTTGACTCATCGCTTTATTCTGCTGACCTATGCCTATGAATTTGAGGCTAAAGTTTCTTGGGGATTCCAGTTGTTAGCACTGTTACTAGAACTGCGGGTGGAACCAAACGAGGTTGATTCTCTACTGGAGCAGTTGTCTTCCTCGCTACAGGAGGAGGGTTTTGAAGATAACAATCAGGCTGACGATGCTCTAAAAATCGCTCGCTACTTAATTACCTATTACCTAGACCTACCCTCGCTCCCCAATTTTCTAAAAGCTCTGAGCCAGTGTCCTACTCTCAGTAATTCGCTTCAGGATTTAATTTTTAATGAACTCAGTAATGCTCCAGCACAGCGGGCAAAAGTTCTCGCTCCCTTATATCTAGAGCTAGCTAACGAGCAATGGGGTCTCTACGAGTTTTTGGCACGCATGGCTTGCTTGGGCGGGCTACCTGAGTTATCACTAGCCTGTGCTCAACGACTAGCTGAGGATTCGTTGACACCCCTTGGTAGAGATTTGACTCTGACCACTCAGCTCCATGTATATCAAACCTTTAAGTATGATCTGCGCTACGACCAAACATTAGCTAGGCTATTTCAACAATGGCAGGAGCAGCTTTCCAGTTGCCATATCTATCTTCAAGAGCATTTAGATGGTGCAGCGGTAGGTTTTGGCGCTTTTTTCTACGCCAGTTCTTCTTACTTTCACTGGTGTCACTACATTGATGAGCCAAAGTTATTAAAGCCAATCTACAACCAGCGCAATCAGCTTTTTTATAATCATGCCCATAATTACTTGAAAGACATAGGGAAATACTGTCACATCTTGAAAAGAGAGTCTGAAAAAATTCGGGTTGGCTTGATCGGAATGTGCTTTCAGGAGCATCCCGTTGCTCACCAAATCCGTGGCTTCATTCACTGCTTTAATCGTGAAGAATTTGAGGTCTTTGGCTATAGTCCATGGTCAGAGTCAATCAAGCAAGACAACATTGCGCGTTGGTTTCAATCTCACTTGAGCCATATTCGTCAAGGGGGCAAAAGTGCTACTGAAATTGCTCAGCAGATTTATGACGATAAAATTGATCTTCTCATTGACTTAGATAGCTGCACCAGTGACCTTACCTATCAAGTTCTCACCCTCAAGCCAGCACCTGTACAAGCGACATGGGTGGGCTTTGATGCCATTGGCTTGCCAACAGTAGATTACTTTATTGTTGACCCGTATATTCTTCCCGAGGGAGCGCAGGCATGGTACACAGAAACCCTGTGGCGGCTGCCGGATTGTTATCTCTCCCTTAATGGCTATGAAGTGGCCAATAAAACCGGAATTCGCGATCAATTGGGGCTGAGTGCCGATACGGTGATCTTTCTGTGTGCGCAGCGAGCCAGTAAAATTCAACCCGAAATGCTCAAGCTGCAATTTGCCATTGTTGAAGCGGTGCCAAATGCTGTACTTATTGTGAAGTATCACCATAGTAGCTCGATTTTTGAGGAGTGGTGCCGCAGTGTGGCGGAAGCTGCCGGATTTGATTTAAGCAAACTCTATTTCTTGACATCAAATCTGCCAGAGATCCACCGTGCCAATCTCTATGATGTGGATGTGGTGCTGGATACCTATCCCTATGCTGGGGGAGCAATGAGTCTTGAAGCCCTCTGGTTGGAGGTGCCAATTGTTACAAAGGTAGGCCAGCAGTTTGTGGCACGGCACACCTATACTTTCCTGAAAAATGTCGGCGTTGAGGAGGGGATTGCCTTCAATGATGAGGAGTATGTGAATTGGGGAATTCGTTTTGGTACAGAGCCAGCGCTGCGGCAGCAGGTCAGCTGGAAACTGCGCCAAGCTAAACGCTATGCCCCCCTGTGGAATCCCCAACGCTTTAGCCGTGAGATGGAGCAAGCCCTAACGGCCATGGTGAATCGGTATGGGACAGGGGAGTTGGTTGTGCCCCCGCGCCATCGAGTCGGAGAATAGAGCCAGTCATCGAGTTTGCTTAATTTTCTCCATAGGGTTCAATGTCTATAAGTATTTCAGATACCTTGGGAGCCTCAAATTACGAAAACGATACAAAGAGGGACTTGAATCCAACCATCAAGGTTAGGGTTTTCCCCTAGTATCTAAATTGGAGCGTGATGGCTCCCTGCCTTTTCCATACATGAGAGGACAAGATTCATGGCAACCTACAAAGTAACGCTAGTGCGTCCTGATGGAAGCGAAACAACAATTGACGTGCCCGAAGATGAGTACATTCTGGATGTGGCTGAAGAGCAAGGCTTAGACCTGCCCTTCTCCTGCCGTGCTGGTGCTTGCTCGACCTGTGCCGGCAAGCTGCTGGAAGGGGAAGTGGATCAGTCGGATCAATCCTTCTTGGATGATGACCAAATCGAGAAGGGCTTTGTGCTCACCTGTGTCGCCTATCCCCGTTCTGACTGCAAAATCCTCACCAACCAAGAGGAAGAACTTTACTAAGGCGATTTTGCACAATTTATGTTGCTGGGGCGGTTGTCGTTGGGCATCGCCCCTTTATTTTGGGACTAGAGTCCTTAAGATGGAAGTAGTGATTGGTGCCGGCTGATGGTTTCCGACTTGCCCTCCACTGGTGATTTGATTATCCGTCCCTTGGCCTATCGGGATGTGGAGGTGGTGGAACAGCGGCTGTGCCATGAAGGGGTACATGATCAACCCTTTGGTCTGCCGTCCTTGGCGGGTGGCCTGATGACCTCACCGCTGCATCTATTGCAGTGGCTAACGGGGATGAGCAAGCTGCGGATTTATGTCGCGGAGCGGGACAACCAAGTGTTAGGCGTTGTGCAGGTGGCTCCCTTTAATGAAAGTCGCACCACATGGCAGGTGCAGCAATTGGCCGCCCAAGAGTTTACGGAGGTGGGGACACAACTCCTGCGCCACTGTTTTAGTACCCTTGTGGAAGCCCGTACTTGGATGGTTGAAATCAATATTGACCACCGTGAAGCACTAGACCTCTACCGCCAAAATGGCTTTCAACCCTTGGCGCATCTCACCTACTGGCAAATTTCAGCGGATCAGTTGGCAGAACTGGCACAGGGCACGCCTTGCTTGCCTAATTTGCTGAAGGTCACGAATGCTGATGCACGGTTGCTGCATGAGTTGGATACGATGTCGATGCCGGCACTGGTGCGCCAAGTCTTTAATCGTCACTATCGGGACTTTCAAACGAGTCTTTTGGATTGGCTACACCACGGTTTGGCCAGTTGGTCGCAACAGGTACAAGTGCATCGTGCTTATGTGTTTGAACCACAGCGGAAGGTGGCGATCGCCTCCTATACACTCCATACCAGCCAAGATGGACACACGCCCCACTGGCTAGACTTAACAGTACATCCTGCCTATACAAATCTGTATCCAGGGGTACTGACCCACATTGCTCGCTTGGTGCAGGCCTATCCGCCCGTACCTCTACTGCTGTCTTCGACGGATTACCAAGGGGAGCGAGAAGCCTACCTTGAAAGCTGGGCTGAACCTATCCGCCGCAGTTTAATGATGTCGCGCTCGGTGTGGCACAAGGTGCGGGAAGTGCGATCGCCCCTGCCGGAAGGCTTGACCTTATCAGAAGTGCTGCAAGGCCTGCAAACCCATCGCCGTCCTCAACCCGGTCAGATTCATACCAAAGAGGGAGCACAGGCCTACTACCGCGAGCACTCACCCGAAAACACATCGCCCCCAGAAGCCCAATCCTAATCTTGGGAGAGGGAAATTTCCGAGGTTTCAGTGTAGCCTTGGAGGGCTTGTAAAAGCCGTTGGATTGCGGTTTCATTGTCGAGGGGCAACCCTTCTGGTTCAGCAACAGCCGTGCGCTGGGTGAGCTGCGGTAGAGTGTCGAGGGGTTGACCGTAGGTATTGCCCTTGGTGGCCAGCGGTGTGCTTCGGGGCAGCGGGTTGAGGAAGCTAATTTGCTCAGGCAAGTAGAAGATGGGTTGCAGGTGCTCTAGGGGAAAGGTGCCATAGCCTTGGGCATCCGCTGGATGGTGTTGCCAGTAGTCAAGAAGGGTCTGGCGATCGCAAAACCCCAGCATCTGTGCCTGACGGCGATCGCGATCCAAACCAACAGCAACCGCCAAATCGGCGTTGATCACCCCCAAAAATGTCGGGCAATGAATCCGCAGAGACTCTCCCGCCTCGACAGGATAGATAGATAACTGCACCCCTTCCAAGTTGAGATCCGCAATGTCCACAAGGTCAAGAACCTCTGGCCGCTCACACCAAGTGGTACTCAAGGTCAGATCATCGGGCAGATCGTCCAGATCATCCTGCTTACTGGGAACACCCTCATTTTCCCACCAGTCAATGAAGGCGTAGAGGGCAACCAAATAGGGCAGAACCTGCCGTTGCCGACTGGGGCGACATCCCTGAAGCACCGCATGGGCGGCATCCAATATCAGGGAACGAATGGGAACAGTCGGTGCCAAAAAGGAAGTCATAGCCGTCGTCATCCAAACCAAGTACGAAAAAGCGAGGCTGCCTAGGGAAGGTAGTAAATATCGTTATGCTCACACCACTGCGCAAGTTTGGCCTCTATTTGCTCATCAATTTGTTTTGCGGTGTAGCGGCCACGGGCATAATCAGGGTGAATTTCACGGCGGGTTTGCCGTCGTTGGTGGGGGCTGGGGATTGATTGGGTTTCATACCATCGCCTCATCCATTGCGGAATCTGGGGATCTTGAAAGAATTTACGGTAGAGCCACAGGCGGTATTCACGACCGAGGCAGCGAGAAATCGTGGGCTGGCTGACAAAGAGTTCACGGGCAATTTCGGCTTGGGTACGGCGACGCTCACACCAATCCCTGACCCATGTCGGCGTCTGCGGATCATTGAGAAACTCCACTATGCACTCCACCCCTTGGCCATTGCTGGTTGGCAGTGTGCGGGTATCGGGATAGTTGTCAATCCATTCTTGGTTGCTGTCGGTGGAGCAAATGTTCAGAGAGCGAGTGGACTGCACATAACGTCCAAGAATACGCCGCACCTGTTGATGAATGTCGCGGGTGTACTCGATCGTCCAACCCAAGAGTTGGGCAATGTGCTGGCGCAAGCGAGCCGTCGAAGCACGGATACGGGGATCGGTAATTTCCGTTTGGACAATCGTAATCAACTGAGCGCAGGCTTTGGGATCAATCTCCCGTTGTACCTCAGGGGGTGCTGCTTGATAACGATCTTGAAAGACTTGCAGGGCGCGGTTGTCATAGAAGAGCAGTTCATCGGCCTCGCGCTTGAGGAGTTTGCGTTTTTCATCCGCCAGTTTATTGCTGATGACCGTGCGCACCCATGCTTCAAAGGTGGGACGACCATGACCAGTGGCACCAAAGGGCTTGAGGGGGTCAAAGGATTTCATTGCTTCCCAGAGCCAGCCCGTGAGGTTACTTTGGCATTGCTCGGGATCAGAACTCCCCAGACACACCGTGCGCAGGAGATCGCGGTACTCTTGGCGAAACTGGGGGGATAGGAGAACCGTTGCGCCGAGTTCTTGACGTAGGCACTGGATAAAGAAGGCAAGGAAACACTCGGCCTCTGTCAATTCGGGAGAGGGATTACGGTTGGCTAGGGCTGGGCGACTAAAGGCAAGCACCAGTTGCTTTAGGGGTTGATTGTACTGGCCACGATTGAGGCGATCGTACTCGTCTTGAATGACGGTGGCGGGAATTTGCAGTAACCGCTGCACCGTTTTTTGCACTGCCTGCTGTTGGAGTTGATCGCGGCTCAAGTTTTCTAGGCAGCGAGGAAAGAGGCGAAAATAGGCTTCCACTAGGCGTTGGAGATAGCCGCCGCGTTGACTCAGATGGGTATCAATGTTGCGCTCGAGGATGGCTCGCAGGGCTTGAGAGAGGGGCTTCGTCACAGCGGGCGATCGCTCCCCGGCCAAATAACGAGACCGAGCTGCCTGCAATAACTGCGGCAGTTGTTCCACCTCAAGATCGGGACTGCGGGTCGAGAGACTCATCCGAAATCGGTAACATAAAATAGTTACTGAACATAGTAGCGGTTTTTGCTAAGACCCTTGGGGGAATCCTAAGAATACCTTAAGGCAGCTCTTCCTCATGGGATAGGGGTGTTTTCATTGCTTCAGGCATCATGGTGCCAAGTTGTGCAGGTAAGCGGGCGATCGCCTGCTGCACAAAGGAGCGAATAAATTCATCGCGGCGATTGAGTTCAAATTGCTGTTGAACTACTTCGCTGATGCCACCATCGCCCCAGTCTTGGTTGTGGCGAAAATATTCCATAAAACTTTTGCCCGCAATCCGAGTGAGATAGGCGGCTGTAATTCCTTGGACGGCTTTGCCCACCACCAGCCCCCCCATGCTCAATTGCAAGGCCGTACCGACGAGATTCATGGCTCCCTTAACAATGCCCAAGCTGGCCAGGGTTTTGCCTAGGGAAAGAGCTAGCTCGCGGGCGCGATCGCGATTCAGGTCACAGCCATAGACCTTGCCAATTTCCATCACCATTTGCGCATTCACGGCGGCGGCAGCCAGTAGATCTACGCCGGGAATCGGCGTGACACAGACCACACCCGCACTGATCCACTGGTAGCGCTCCACCACCTTATCGGCTTGGCGGCGCCGTTGCTGATCAATGATTTTGCGAGCCTGCTCCCCTAGGCGTTGCGACTGCAAGAGGATATTATCTGCCACGAGGTCATCCCCTTCCTCGCGGAGAATGGCACTCAGCCGCCGAATCAATGGCCAAATATGGGGTTCGGGTTCTAACCACTCTCCTGTGTCGAGGCGAATCGGTTGGGGACGGGCGGCAATACCCACCACATCTTGGGGTGGAATCAACCCCTTGACCCGCTGCCGTAGATGGCGCAAAAGAGCCAGTTGATCGGCCTCGGAGCGCAAGTCAATTTTATTGAGGACCAAGAGCGATCGCTTGCCCATTTCCACCAAGTTGACCAAGGGGGTATATTCCGACTGGCGCAGGTCATCATCGAGCACAAAAAGGAGTAAGTCTGCTTCGGCGGCCAGTTGTCGCGCTAATTGTTCCCGGTAGGTTCCAGCCACACCCGCCTCCAAAATGCCGGGGGTATCGGTAATCAGAATTTCCCGCTCTGTATTAGGTAGCCAAAAACGATAGGTTTGCCCCACTGCAGTGGTGCCCATTGTTGGTGCCACTTCCCCCACCATTTCACCAAGGAGGGCATTGACGAGAGAGGTTTTACCCGCTGAACCGGTGCCAAAGACCACAATGCGCAATTCTTGGCGGTAAAAATCCTCCGCCAGCTCCCGTGCCCGTGCCAACAGTGCTTGCCGTGCCACCTCATCTTCAATTTGACTCAGTTGCTGGCGTAGGGCTTTGAGGTTTTCGGCGGCGGCCTCCGTTTTATCGAGGGGGGCTTGGGGCGTAGCGGTGGCGGGCTTGCCCTTGCGCTCAAGTAAGTACAGGTAACGAAAGAAGGTATAGAGCAACCCCCCCAATAGACCAATGAAAATCAGCACCAAGAGATTGGCCAAAAAGGGGGCAGTAAAGGCCACCTGTACATAGAGCCACGTGAGTGCCGATATCAACCAGAGGATGAGCACCAGAATGGCGCTGAATCCCAATAGGGGCCAAAACCAACGCCTAGGGGTCATGGCAGGTATTTCATCAGACGTTGTAGGAAGGGCAATTGCAGCGATCGCCCCTGCCACAACTGTACCATCAGCCCCAAGTTCACCAGAAAATAGGCGGATCCCCAGAGACTATTGAGAAAGAGTAATAGGCCATGATGCAGAGACTGGGCTTCACTCACGCTGACCGCCCCATTCAGCAGGCCATAGCCCAACAGCCAAATGAGACCAATGAGAACAGCGAGGCGGCTCACTTGTCGGGTCTGGCGATCGCTCCCCCGGCGACTCAACTGCCACAGTGCTGGAATCATGCCAAAAATGGGCAGCAAATAGACAAAGAACAACAATCGCTGCAATGTCGGGTTGGTAAAGGCTTCCCGATCCACGGGGTCGAGCGGTTCCATCGAATACTCCCCAAGGGCATGAGCACCGTCGTCAGGGCTTCTTGATTCCTAATATATCGCTGATTGATTCAGAGACAGCCCTGTGCCAAAGCGCTGCATCTGGAGCAATAAATGATCAGCCACATTGCTAAACTTAAGATTGGCCTGTTTGCGGCCATGCCCGCGATCGCCAGTGTTGCATTGTCACTAGGGAATCTGCATTTATGTCAGTGATTCAGGAGCTCCACCGTCAACTCGTTCGCAAAGAACGCTCCGCCACTGAAATTACCCAAGCTTACTTAGATCGCATTGCCCAAGTGGAGCCAACGCTCCATAGCTTCTTAACCGTGACGGGCGATCGCGCCCTTGCCCAAGCGGCCGCTGTAGATGAGCGCATTGCTGCCGGTGAAGAGATTGGTGTGCTCACAGGGATTCCCTTGGCCATCAAGGATAACCTTTGCACCTACGGTGTGCGCACCACCTGTGCCTCTAAGATGCTGGAGCACTTTGTCCCCCCCTACGAATCCACCGTGACCCAAAAATTGCAGGCCGCTGGCGCGATTATGGTGGGCAAAACCAATCTCGATGAATTTGCCATGGGCAGCTCCACCGAAAATTCTGCCTTTGGTTTCACCGCCAATCCTTGGCATCCAGAGCGGGTCTCTGGGGGGTCTTCTGGGGGATCTGCTGCTGCCGTTGCTGCCGGGGAATGTGCGGCTGCCCTTGGTTCCGATACCGGCGGTTCCATTCGTCAACCCGCCGCCTTTTGTGGGGTGGTCGGCCTCAAACCGACCTATGGTTTGGTGTCGCGCTATGGCCTTGTTGCCTATGCGTCGTCATTGGATCAAATTGGGCCTTTGGCACCGACAGTTACCGATGCTGCGATTCTTTTGGGGGCGATCGCGGGGCATGATCCCAAGGATGCCACCAGTCTCAGCGTGTCGATTCCCGACTACACCCAAGCCCTCAAACCCGATCTCAAGGGAATGCGCATTGGCGTTATTCAAGAAACAGTGAGTGAAGGCATCCAACCAGAAGTGAAATCTGCCCTTGAGGCCGCCCTAAAAACCCTAGAGGAATTGGGGGCCACGATTGTTGAACTCTCCTGTCCCCGCTTTGCCTACGGCCTGCCCACCTACTACATTATTGCCCCTTCGGAAGCCTCGGCAAACCTAGCCCGCTATGATGGCGTGAACTTTGGTTTTCGCGCTGAAGGAGCCAGCGATCTCCTTGAAATGTACATGAAAACCCGCGCCCAAGGCTTTGGGGCTGAGGTGAAGCGACGGATCATGATTGGCACCTACGCCCTTTCCGCTGGCTACTATGATGCTTACTACCTACGGGCACAAAAGGTACGCACCCTGATCAAAGAAGACTTTGCCCAAGCCTTTGCACAGGTGGATGTTTTGGTCTGCCCCACAGCTCCCACCACTGCCTTCAAAGCTGGGGAGAAAACCGCCGACCCCCTGAGTATGTACCTGTCAGATCTGATGACCATTCCCGTCAACCTTGCCGGGCTACCAGGCTTGAGCCTCCCCTGTGGCTTTGATCACGAAGGGCTGCCCATTGGTCTGCAATTGATTGGCAACGTCCTAGGGGAAGAGACCCTATTTCACGTTGCCTATGCCTATGAACAGGCGACCCCTTGGCACCAGCAGCAGCCGCCGCTTTAGATCTTAGCCGAAACGGCCACTGACATAATCCATCGTGGCTTGCTCTTTGGGGTTATTGAAGACAATGCTAGTATAGTCATACTCAACGAGGTAGCCTACCCGGTTGCCCCGTTCTGTGGCCTCGGCATTAAAGAAGGCAGTGCGATCGCTCACCCGAGTCGCCTGTTGCATATTGTGGGTCACGATCACAATCGTGTAGTTCTGCTTCAATTCATGGATCAGTTCTTCCACCTTGAGGGTAGAAATTGGGTCAAGGGCAGAACAGGGTTCATCCATGAGGATGACCTCGGGCTTGGTGGCGATCGCCCGCGCAATACATAGCCGTTGCTGTTGTCCGCCAGAGAGCGACAGACCACTTTCTTCGAGCTTGTCTTTCACCTCATCCCAAAGAGCCGCCTGCCGTAGCGCAGTTTCCACTAGCTCACCCAAATCCCCCTTATACTTATTGACCCGCGCTCCAAAGGCCACATTGTCATAAATTGACTTGGGAAAGGGATTAGGCTTTTGGAACACCATGCCAATGCGCCGCCGCACCTCCACGGGATCCACCTCTGGGGCGTAGAGATCTTTGCCATGGTAGGTAATTTTGCCTTCGACTCGGGCACCCGGCACCAGATCATTCATGCGGTTAAAACAGCGCAGCAGCGTGCTCTTGCCACAACCCGATGGGCCAATGAGAGCCGTTACTTCATTGGCATAGATGTCCATCGTCACATCCCGTACTGCCCGAAATGAACCATAGAAAATCGAAGCATTCTGCACTTGGAGAACTACTTTAGGAGTGGGTTGAGGGTGAGTTGTCATAGAACAGTTACCTTTTAAGTCTTTAGTAGCGTTTCTTACGAGTGAGTAAGCGGGAGCCAATACTGACGATCAAAATGATGCTCAGCAACACCAACGCACCTGCCCATGCCAGTTCCTGCTGGGGTTTGTAGGGAATGATGGCAAAGAAATAAACCTGTACCGAAAGCGTGGAAATGGGGCGAAACAAATCCGTTGACCAGAAATTATTATTCAGAGCCGTAAAGAGGAGAGGTGCCGCTTCACCCCCTGCCCGCGCCACCGCTAGAGTCACTGCCGTGGCAATAGAAGGCAACGCCGCAGGGAGAACAACTCGCGTCACCGTCTCAAAACGAGTGGCACCCAATCCCAATGCTGCCAGACGAACCTCCTCAGGTACCAGCACCAAGCCTTCCTCTGTGGTTCGCATCACAATGGGCAGCATGACAACTGCCAGAGCCACCCCACCGGCAAAGGCACTAAAGGTGCCCATCGTCATGACCACAATCGTATAGGAAAACAAACCCGCAATGATAGCGGGCACCCCACTGAGAACGTTTGCCGAAAACCGCACCCAATAGGCGATTTTGCTCCCCCGCCCAAATTCGGACAGCCACACAGCGCCCAAAACGCCAATGGGAACACTAATCGCCATGGCAACAGCGAGCACGATTAACGTACCAACGATCGCATTTCCCAAGCCCCCCCCACTCAAACCCGGCGGCGGTGGCAGTTTTGTAAACAGATCTAAGTTAATCCGAGGCAGTCCTTGGGACGCCACATTGATGACAATGGCTGCCAAGGGAATCACCGCAATGACAGCAAACAGTCCCGTCACACCTGTCATCAACAGACCAAAGAGGTTTCGTGCCGAAGTCCAGACCTTGCCTAGTTGAATCTCTGCGGTAGAAAGGCGGTTACTGATCTCTGTCATGGTGCAACCTATCGCTCAACGTTTTGAAACTTCTTAATAATGATTTCTGCCAAGATATTGACCAGCAGTGTCAGGATCATGAGCACTAAACCGGCATACAGCAGTGCAGCCACTTGCTCTCGCCCTGCTTCCCCAAACTGGGAGGCAATCAATGACGCGATCGTCGAGCCAGGCTCAAGGATAGAGATGTTGATACGGTTAGCGTTCCCAACCAGCATGGCTGCGGCCATCGTTTCCCCCATCGCCCGACCGAGAGCCAACATAATCGAACCCACAATCCCCGAAAATCCAGCGGGAATGAGCACCCGCAAAATCGTCTCCCAACGGGTGGCGCCTAGAGCCATTGCTCCTTGGCGTAAGTAAGGAGGCAAAGAAACCAGCGTTTCCCGTGAAATGGAGGTGATCAGGGGCAAAATCATGAACGCCAGCACTAGACCTAAGGTGAGGATGCTGTTACCGCGAGGACTGGTACCAAAGAGAGGAATCCAGCCGAGGTACTCGTGCAGGAAATTGTAAAATGGCCGCAAAAAGGGGATCAGCACAAAGATGCCCCACAGGCCAATGACCACACTAGGAATGGCAGCTAATAGCTCAATCGCAAAGGCAATTGGGGTACGAATGTACGTAGGTAGAAAGTCCTCACTGAGAAAGACGGCAATACCCAGTCCTAGGGGAACTGCCACCAGTAGGGCAATGAGGGCACTGACAAGGGTACCGTAGATTTGGGGTAGGATACCGTAGATATTTTGCACCGGATCCCATGTGGTGCTAGCCAGAAAGCGCGGACCAAATCGTGTAATTGCAGGTATAGCCGCAAGGCCAATTTGAATCACAATCCAGAGCAGGGCAACAGCCACCGCCAAGGCAAAGACCATTGTCAGATAGTAGAAGGATTGATCGAGGTAGTAGCGGAGGTTTTTCCGTGCCTCAATCGCAGCCAAATCCGGTGATTCAGGGGGGGTGCTGGTAACAGCCATAGGGTTTCACGGGTAATATTGATCAGTTGCCTCAATTGCCATAACTGGCTCTTTTTCATCCTAGGGGATTGCGAGGGGGAAACACTCCCCCTGCGGTTGCATGATTTAGCCTGTGACTTTCACCTTATCGAGGGTTGCCTTGACTCGCGCGACGATGTCGTCAGGCATGGGAACATAGTCCAGTTGTTCGGCAATGCTTTTGCCCTCATTGCCCAGTGCCCAAAGCAGCACATTTTTAAGGGCTTGCCATTTTCTGCCATCTTGGTACTCAGGGTACACCAAGATCCATGTCAAGCCAGCGATGGGAAAGGCTTCGGGATTTTCGGGATCCGGCACTAGCAATGCAAAATCTTCGGGAACGTCAGCACCCTCAAAGGCTTTGGAGGCAGCTTCCGGGGAAGGATAGACGAAGTTACCTGCCTTGTTTTCCAGTAGGGCGCGGGGCAAGTTGTTGAGTTTGGCATAGGCATACTCGACGTAGCCGATGGTGCCTTCGTTTTGCTGAATTTGGGCAGCCACGCCTTCATTGCCTTGGCCACCAACGCCCACAGGCCAATTGACGGAGGTGCCAACCCCTGCCGGCCAGCCAGGACACACGGTGTTGATGTGGTTTGTGAAAATAAATGTGGTGCCACTGCCGTCAGAGCGGTGGGCAAAGGTAATTGGTTTATCGGGAAGCGTTTTACCCTCATTTGCAGCAACCAGCTTGGGATCATTCCAGCGGGTAATTTTGCCCATGACGATGTCGCAATAGACCGCCCGCGGTAATTTCAGTTCATCCACACCAGGCAGGTTGTAGGCAAAGACAACGGCACCCCCCGCCATGGGCACTTGAATTGGATCTGCCTTATATTTTTCTTGGAAGGATTTTAGGCGATCGCCGGCTATCGGTGCATCGGAACCAGCAAAATCCACTGTGCCGTTAATATACTGCTCCAAACCAGCACCACTGCCAACGGATTGATAACTGATTTGGACGTTGGGATCAACCTGCTGGGCGTAGGTTTTGAACCAGTTTTGGTAAAGGGGGGCAGGAAAACTGGCGCCGGCACCATTAATATTTATCGGCTCGCCCGCTTGATTTGGGCCACCCCCTCCTTGAGGACCGCAAGCAACAACGATGCCAGCGGTAATAATAGCGGAGAGGATCATGAGAATTCGAGATTTTCTGAGTTTGAAGATCATAAGCGCGATCGCAAGTAAGAACAATGAACAAATGCATTGATGCATCAGTGTTTACAGCCCCTCTCGTGAGGATTGAGACTGCTCAAAGTGGTTAGAACTACTGTGCACTGACAGCAGGCACAAGGATCTCATCCCCGTTCATGTACTCCATAGTTTTCAGAACAAGGGCTGCATGACAGCTTGCTCGATAGCAACGACAAATCTATCGCGACTCAAAAACAAGCTAGGGTGATATTACGGGAACGATGTAAAGGTTAGGTTAAGAACGACCCCATCTGTTAATTAAGTTTTTTTATTATTGTGCAGCGCCTGTCGCTCCGAACCAAAGCTTGGGTAGGATAGTCTAAGCTTGATTTATTGCCAAGTGTAGTGAGGAATACTTTCAAGGAAGCAATTTATAAAAATTTTCTTAATCTCTAGGTTCCTGAGACCAAAGGCAGCCTAAGATTATCGCTAGGGTGTTCTCAACAATACTTTCTCTAGGGAGAAGGGCTAACGAAATGCCTTAAGATAAGACTTTTTAAGTCTCAATTCCTTGAATTCAAGTTACTAACTTTAGAAGGATTTATATTAATAACTCATCTTTGAAGTTTTATTTATAAATAGTTTTGGCAAGTTATTCATCGTTTTTAGTGATTTTGTTTTAGTGGGGAAATAGTTGAATTCACCAATTTTCTAATTGATGCAATATCCGTCATTTTTAGAGTGAGGCTTGAGTGATGCAGTTTCAGCAATTGAGGCGCAGCGTTTTACCCCTTTTGGCCATCATCCTTGTGGGCTGCACAATGGAGGCGGCATCTAATGATCCGATGCTGAAGGTGATTCGGGTGGATGGATCGAGTACGGTTTATCCGATTTCTAGGGCGATCGCCGAAGAGTTTAAGACCACGCCCAATGGTCAAGAGGCCGATATTGCCGTTGCTTTTTCAGGGACATCTGCTGGCTTTCGAGCCTTTTGTAGCGGCAAAACGGATATTAGTGACGCCTCTCGCCCGATCCTCATTACCGAAATGAATGAGTGCATTGCCAATGGTGTCCCCTTTATTGAATTGCCCATTGCCTTTGACGCGCTGACGATCGCCGTCCATCCCCAAAATACTTGGCTCAAGGAAATTTCTGTGGCTGAGCTGAAAAAACTCTGGGAAAAAGCGGCGGAGAAAAAGCTCACTCGCTGGAACCAATTACGTCCCGACTTTCCCAATGCACCCATTGTGCTCTGGGGACCGGGTCAAGATTCAGGCACCTTTGATTATTTCAACGAGGCGATTCTTGGCAATCAGCGCGGCTCTCGCACCGACTACAAAGCCAGCGAAGACGATAACGAAATTGTAGCGGGTATTGCCGGGGATGTGAATGCCCTTGGTTACCTTCCCTATGCTTACTACATGGCCAACCAGAATCGGCTACGAGCTGTGCCCGTCAATGATGGCCGAGGGGCAATTCCGCCTTCAGTGGAAACGGTGCAAAACAGTACATACCAGCCCCTCTCGCGCCCCCTCTTCCTCTATGTCAATGCCAAATATGCCCAAGATAAGCCCCTGCTGCGACAGTTTGTCGAGTATTACATCCAGCAGGCACCGACGGTCGTTCCCAAGGTCGGGTATGTTCCCCTTACGCCCGAAGGCTATCGCTTGGCAGGCATTCAGTTTATTCGCCTAGAGGTGGGGACTGCCTTCAAGGGGGTGCCTGAACCTGATGTGACGATTGAAGAAGTGCTGCGGCGTCAGGTGATCTTCCAAGAGGCCCATGCCAATAATCCGACCCCCTAGAATAGGGGCATGGAAATTATCGAGAAGTCTCAGCAGCGGCTGATTTTGCGCAGTCGCCCTTGGGGGGTGTGGCTGGCAGGTCTGATATTCTGTGTTGGTGCTGCTGTACCGATTTGGTTTGCAGCCCGCTATGAGCTGGTGTGCCGCCATGAGGTTCGCGTTATTGATAGTCGCTGTCGCTGGGTGCGCTCTGGGGCAACGGGGGTACAGATCACCCAAATTCCCCTGAATCGGCTCCAAGGGGTGGGCATTATCGAGCAGTGGCGCTCTAGTCGCGGACGACGCTACCGTGTCTATCAGGTGCACCTACAAACCACCGCGGGTTCTATTGCCTTTGGTGAATTTACCCGCGATCGCCAGAATCGGGAAGCCGTTGCCGAACGCATCCGTCGCTTTTTGCAGCAGCCGCAACATCCCCCTTTAACATTAGTGGAAGACAACCACTGGTGGGGATTTTTGATCTTAGCTGTTGGCTGGGGCCTAGGCTTACCCCTAATCTTTATCGGAGCCAAGGTGCTGGTGCTGGTTTTTGATAAAAGTGCAGGCGTGGTATCGCTGCAATATAGCAGTCTTCTCAGGACAGAAAAGAAAACCTTCCCTTGGCATGACCTCAAGGATGTCGTCGTACAGCTCTCCCGTGGTCAGAAGGGCAGAGTATCAGCTCGTTTAGCCTTGGAGTTACAGAATGGGCAGGTAATTCCCCTGCGATTTTATTACAGCAGTGATGTCAGGAGCACTCAGGCACTGCAAGCCACGATTCGGGCGTTTCGTGATCGTTCGTGATCAAACGTAACGGGTACGGCGGAACGGTGATAAATTAGCTAGGCTAGAAGCAAGAAATTTCCCTCAGCAGGGATAGAAATTTTATCTGAGAACAGCAAATTAGAATTTGTTAGCGGTTGTTGACGCGAGCGATCGCTAGCCCTGAATTCCCGAAAAATTTATCCCTTTGCTGTGGGCGATTTCTGTTAGAAAGGCTACAATCAATGAGGTTTTAGTTAAAATTAGTCAAAAGATTCCTGCACAGTCTCAACCGCTCGCTACTGCCTGCTCCCTGACCCCGTGGGTCACACAGGAAATTTTTCAAGATGATCCAGCGGCAGAGATCCTGAGGATGTGGAATCTAGAGCCTATGCCCCCGTCCAACCGCTTTCCTTGGCTGCATTCCATGATTGAAATGTGGCTGACGATTCTAGCGTCACCAAAGGCAACGGTTGCCGACAACACACTGACAATACACATTTAGGGAGATTTTACGAGGACAACGGCATGACCCAAGCGAATGTACTTGACGTTTACGACCCCGCAACAGCCCCCCTTGAGGATGAGGTGGCTCTACTCAGTGATTATGGCCTTGATGCTGTAGAGGCCGAAGAAGAGGAGGAGAGCGAAGACTTTGAGGAGGTCAGCGACGATCTTGACGGCAAGCCCACAAAAGGTCGTGCCAGCCGACGGCGGACACAGGTCAAGAAGAAACACTACACCGAGGACTCGATACGCCTCTATTTGCAAGAAATTGGCCGCATTCGTCTATTACGTGCCGACGAAGAAATTGAATTGGCGCGCAAAATTGCCGATCTCTTAGAAATGGAGCGAGTGCGCGATCGCCTGTGTCAACAACTCGGCTGTACCCCTGAAGAGCTAGAGCGCAATCCTGAGCCTTGGGCTACAGAGCTGGGTATGACCGTGCAAGCCTTTCGCCATCGCTTATTTGTGGGTCGCAAAGCCAAGGAAAAAATGGTGCAGTCGAACCTGCGACTGGTGGTGTCGATCGCCAAAAAATACATGAACCGGGGGCTATCCTTTCAGGACTTGATTCAAGAGGGCAGCCTAGGGCTCATCCGCGCTGCTGAGAAATTTGACCACGAAAAGGGCTATAAATTTTCCACCTACGCCACCTGGTGGATTCGCCAAGCCATTACCCGTGCCATTGCCGATCAATCCCGCACCATTCGTCTGCCTGTGCACCTGTACGAAACCATTTCGCGGATTAAGAAAACCACTAAACTCCTCTCACAGGAAATGGGGCGCAAACCCACTGAGGAAGAAATTGCCGATCGCATGGAAATGACCATTGAAAAACTGCGCTTCATTGCCAAATCGGCACAACTGCCCATCTCCCTAGAAACCCCTATCGGTAAAGAAGAGGATTCCCGTCTGGGGGACTTCATTGAATCCGACGGTGAAACCCCTGAAGATCAAGTGTCCAAGCACCTGCTGCGCGAAGATTTAGAAACGGTATTGTGCACCCTTAGCCCCCGCGAGCGAGATGTGTTAAAACTGCGGTATGGCTTGGACGATGGTCGCATGAAAACGTTGGAGGAAATTGGTCAACTCTTTAATGTCACCCGTGAGCGCATTCGCCAAATTGAGGCCAAGGCCCTGCGGAAACTGCGCCATCCCAACCGCAACAGTGTCCTCAAAGAATACATTCGTTAAGGAGTCGTTTATGTTGCGTCCCCTCATTGCCCTGACTGTTGGTCTGTCTGCCACTTTGGTGGCAATGCCGCAACCCAGTTCTGCCCAAGCCTGTGCCTATGCCAAAGGGTTAAGTCATCAAAGTCTGAGTA
Organism: Thermosynechococcus sp. QS41; assembly: GCF_031583515.1. Lineage (NCBI taxonomy): Bacteria > Bacillati > Cyanobacteriota > Cyanophyceae > Acaryochloridales > Thermosynechococcaceae > Thermosynechococcus > Thermosynechococcus sp. QS41. The sequence continues at coordinate 15,255 of NZ_CP134181.1, read as the reverse complement.
ATTCCTCATTCTTCGATAGCAGCAAGCTGCCGATCGCCCTTGGACTGGGTGCAGGTGCAATTACAGCAGCGGCAGTGGGGGTGACCCTCTGGCAACGGCGGCAGCAAACGGATGCCCCGACCCCTGCTTCTGATGCTGCCTCTTTGGAACTGCCGGTGGTCTTGCCAGAGTCTGAAGGTGCAGAGCGTTCTGAAGATGTGACACCCATTGCCTAGTTATCGATTTGTCAAATTACTCCCCCTCATGGGGGCGATCGGGGTATTCCTAGGCTGTAGTCCCATTGCGCAGTCGGATACCCCGTTACCCTTATCAACCGCTGAACCCCTGTTAGAATCGCAGCCACCACCAACACTGGCGGTACGCATTGAAACCGTTGTTGAAGAGTTAGAGCATCCTTGGGCAGTAACTTGGCTGCCGGATGGCAGTGCGTTGATTACTGAGCGCCCCGGACGGTTGCGGCGATTTCACCAAGGGCGTTTGGGTTCACCTATTCGTGGCGTGCCGCCGGTCTTTGGCCAAGGCCAAGGGGGCTTATTGGATGTCGCCCTTCATCCCCGCTTTGCTGAAAACAATTGGGTTTATCTTACCTATGCCCATGGCACAGCATCCGCGAATCGTACTCGCCTAGCACGGGGGCGTCTGGTGGGCGATCGCCTTGAAGAGGTGACAGTTCTCTTTGAAGTCTCGCAAGCGAAAACTGGGGCACAGCATTTTGGCTCCCGTTTGGCTTGGCTCCCCGACGGCACATTGCTCATGGCCATTGGCGATGGCGGCAATCCCCCAATTGAACTGGAAGGCAAATTAATTCGCGAGCAAGCCCAAAACCGCCGCAGTCATTTGGGCAAAATTATTCGCCTGCGGGACGATGGCACTGTGCCGGAGGACAATCCTTTTGTGGGCGATGCCACGGCCACCCCCGAACTCTGGAGCTACGGCCACCGCAATATCCAAGGACTGGTGGTTGATCCAGTCACAGAAACGGTGTGGTCAACGGAGCACGGCTCCCTTGGTGGTGATGAACTCAATCGCATTGAGCGTGGTGCCAACTATGGTTGGCCAGTGGTCACCTATAGCCGTGAGTATTGGGGGGCAGAAATTACCCCAGAGCGGCGCCGGCCGGGGATGGTGGATCCTTTGGTGGTGTGGACACCGGCCATTGCGCCTTCAGGGCTAGCAGTTTATCGGGGCGATCGCGCTCCCCAGTGGCAAGGTGCCCTTTTTGCCGGCGGTCTCGTCTCCCAAGATGTGCGCAAAATTCGAGTCAATACCAACAATGCTGTTGCAAGCCAAGGGCGCATTCCGATAGGTCAGCGGGTACGGGATGTGCGCCAAGGCCCCGATGGTTACCTGTACGTTCTCACTGATGATCCCCAAAATGGCCGATTGTTGCGTTTAATTCCTTAACGTTCAGCTAAACAAATCTTTATCGCCACTTAAATACAAGCCAATATCTTGAGTCGAGGAACAAAAAGCAGTCGCAGGTGAGGTGTGACTGCCGAATTGTGTGTTGAGGAGTGTATATGCGTTCTTGGGGGAAGCTTCTAGGAAGCTGCCTAGTTGGCTTGGGCGTCATTTTGGGATTGAACAATGCAGCCGTTGGCCAGTCATCAGCAGAGGAAATGTTAGGGCCTCGAATCCAGCCCCGTGGAACGATTCGCTTCAATAGTGAAGGCGCTGGTTTTGATCACTACCTCAGTGCAGAAACATTTATTCCGTTCTTTCAACAGCAGGGTGCTAGCGTCGGCTTCTTTGAAGGCAAACTCCTCATGGCCACGCCCAATACAGCCTTGGGGTACAATTTGACCCTTGGCTACCGTGCCCTGACAGGCAATCAGAAATTTGCCCTTGGTGGCTACCTATCCTACGATTTTCGCAACACGGGAGATGCAGGTTTTAACCAGCTTGGGCTTGGTCTGGAACTCTTGGGAGATGTTGATGTCCGTATAAACGGCTATATCCCCCTAGGGACTCGGCAAGTCCTTCTCAATCAAGCAGTGGGTTCAATCGGCACCATTCAAAACAACCAGATTCTTCTTGATCGCGATCGCCTTTTCCAAGAAGCGCTGACGGGTTTTGACTTTGAAGTAGGAACCCGATTGGTTCCATTAGGTAAAGACTATCTGCGGGGTTACGCAGGTTTATACTACTACAGCGGTGAGAGTATTGCTGATTTTGTTGGCGTCCGTGCCCGTTTAGCTACCCGCCCTATTGAGTACCTCAGCCTCAGTGCAACAGTGCAAAATGATGATCGCTTTGGCACGAAAGCTTGGTTTGGAATTGGGGTTTCTTTTCCCGGTGTCGCAGGTAGTCGCCGCCGTGCTCCAGAACAGGGTCAAAATGTAGCAGCCCGTCTAGGTGAATCTCCAGAGCGTCTCAGCTTTATTACCGTTGATAACGAACTTGTTGAGGATCAAATTGCGGCAATTAACCCTGCTACAGGTCAGCCTTATCGCGTTTTCACAGTTGATACTGGCGCTGGCAGCGCGGCTCGTATTAATGATTTACCCCTTGCTCAAAACGATATTGTCTTAGTTGGCGTTGCTGACACCGATGGCAATACCGCAGGTCAGGGCACAATTAATCTCCGAGATGGCGTCCAACTCCTCTCGACAACTGTCAATCGGCAACTACCAAGTACAGTAGGAACCATTACGATTCCTGCTCTGACACCCAGTAGCCAAAAGCCGATTATCGCTGCCACTATTATTTTAGCTAAGAATAATACAATTGAGGGGTTCAATATTACACCGCCTTCCGGCCAACCTGCAATTATTGGTAATAACGTCAATCCACCGCGTATTCTCAACAATCAAATTACAACCATCAATGCCAACGGCATCAGTATAACGAATAGTACTGGTGTACAAATTACCAATAACCAAATTACGAGTACCAATGGCAGTGGCATCATTTTAGTCAATGCTGAATCCCCTGTGGTTCGCAATAATACCGTTACAATTACGAGCACAACTGCCCCTGCCTTTAACCGCCGTGGCATCAGTATTACTGAAAGCACCAACGCAACGATTGAAAATAACACTATTGATGGCGGTGTTGGTGAGGGCATTGGCCTAGATAATGCCCTTGGAAATGTAACTATTCGTGGCAACACTGTCCGTAATGTTGGCCAAACAGCAACAGATACTAACCTCGAAGCTAGCATCTTCATTCGCAACAATCGTGGCAACGCCAACATTACCATCGAAGATAACGTGACTGAAAACAACCTGACAGCAGGGAATCGTGTGGATGGAATTGAATTTAACCTCTGCCGTGGCGATAGCTTTGCCCCGCCCGACCGCTTCAGTGATAACCAGTTTGCCAATTGTGCTGCCCCTGCAAGTGCAACAGTGATCGTTCGGAACAATCAGATTCGCAACATTGGTACAGGCACCGACGGCAGTGATGGCATTGACTTCAATATTGGCGATGGTGCCAACCTCACAGCCGTTCTAGAAAATAACGTGGTTAACAATATTTCTGATGCGGGGATGACGTTTGATATTGTCAGCAGTGCGGCTCCAATTGCACCTCCTAGCGCAAACATCACAATTCGCAACAATGAGATACGCAACATCCTCAATGATGATGCCATCACCCTAGAGTCGAATAGTGCGGGACAGGTGGTACTAAACATTGAAAATAATGTCATGCAAAACATCGGTGGTGGTAACGATGGCATTGACATTGAGTTCACAACAACGGCTGCAAGTCCAACCCCTGCACAAGTCAGAATTGTGGGGAATCAACTGAATAACATTAGCGATCGCGGGATTGAAGTGGACACCACTAATAATGCTCGCTTAGCAATTGAAATCAGCAACAACATCTTAACCAATACAGGCGAAGCAATTCGCTTACGTGGTCAAAATAACTCTGTATTGACGCCTACGGTTAACAACAATACTATCACCGTTACAAATGCCGCAGGTATTATCTTGCAAAATGTACAATCCCCTGTGGTTCGCAATAATACCGTTACAATTACGAGCACAACTGCCCCTGCCTTTAACCGCCGTGGCATCAGTATTACTGAAAGCACCAACGCAACGATTGAAAATAACACTATTGATGGCGGTGTTGGTGAGGGAATTGGCCTAGACAATGCCCTTGGAAATGTAACTATTCGTGGCAACACTGTCCGTAATGTTGGCCAAACAGCAACAGATACTAACCTCGAAGCTAGCATCTTCATTCGCAACAATCGTGGCAACGCCAACATTACCATCGAAGATAACGTGACTGAAAACAACTTGACGCCAGGTAATCGTGTGGATGGAATTGAATTTAACCTCTGCCGTGGCGATAGCTTTGCTGTGGCTGACCGTTTCAGTGACAATCAGTTTGCGAACTGTGCGGCTCCCGCGAGTGCAACAGTGATCGTTCGGAACAATCAGATTCGCAACATTGGTACAGGTACCGACGGCAGTGATGGCATTGACTTCAATATTGGCGATGGTGCCAACCTCACAGCCGTTCTAGAAAATAACGTGGTTAACAATATTTCTGATGCGGGGATGACGTTTGATATTGTCAGCAGTGCGGCTCCAATTGCACCTCCTAGCGCAAACATCACAATTCGCAACAATGAGATACGCAACATCCTCAATGATGATGCCATCACGCTGGAGTCCAACAGTGCAGGGCAAGTGGTACTAAACATTGAAAATAATGTAATCCAAAATATTGGCAATGGTAATGACGGCATTGACATTGAGTTCACCACGAATGCTGCCAATCCAACACCGGCACGGGTCAGAATTGTTGGCAATCAGCTTTCTGGTGTCAGCGATCGCGGGATAGAAATCGATACCACTAACAATGCTAGCTTGCAACTTGAGGTTAGCAATAACAGTATCCAAGCAACAGCTGGTGGTGAAGCAGTGCGACTGCGTGCTCAGAATACTTCTCGCCTCAATGCCACAGTCAACAATAACACCCTCACTCAAGGGAATTCTACCACGAAAAGTTTACAGCTGCGGGCTGTTAATAGTGCAACCCTGTGTGCAAACGTATTTAGTAATGTCCAAACAAGTGGTGCAGGTTTCGAGTTACTACGTAGTGGTAGTAGCAGCCTCCGTATTGTTGATTCTCTTAATCTCAGCCTGAACAATGGTAATGTGGCCATCAACATAACTGGAACAGTTACCAATATCACGCCTGCCATATTCAGTGCTGCACCACCTGCGGGTTGTACATTCCCCTAGGACTCAGCAGGATTGTGATACTCACTCAAGGTGGTCAAAGAGCACTGCCAACAGTGTTCGAGCCAGTCTATCAAAGTCTCGCGAGGGGCAGAGACTTGGCGTACCACTGACCACACCTGTAAGGCAGCTAAGGGGGAGTTGACCTCGACCCTCAGGGGTTGATAGGGAGCATAGTCACAGGGCACCTCTAGATCAATCAACCGTTGGTAGATCGGCCAGCGTAATTGCCACTGAACTGCAATAAGGTGGGGGTTTATAGACATTCAATAAGCACTCCACTATTGAAAATGTACAGAAAGGTAGTTTAGGATCGGGCTGTCAGAGCTAAGTTAGTTAGCTCACTAGTGTCCGCAAAGGAGCATCGTGCTATGACGACCAGTGCATTGCCGCGCCAAGCGTTTGGCGAGATGAAAGATACCGTTGTACTGCTGGAGAAAGCCACCACCACGCCCATCTGTGAGGGGATGAATCGCCTCTTGGCCAGTTTTCAAGCCCTGTATTTGCAGTACCAAAAGCATCATTTTGTGGTTGAGGGGGCAGAATTTTATCCACTGCATCAGTTTTTCCAAGACTGCTATGAACAGGTGCAAGGTCACGTCCATGACTTGGGTGAACGTCTGAATGGTCTGGGGGGTGTTCCCGCCGCCGGTTTTCAACAGTTGGCCGCTCTCTGCTGCTTTACCCCTGAACCGGAGGGGGCTTTTAATTGCCGCCAAATGCTCACTAATGATTTGCAAGCGGAGCAGGCGATTATTGGGATTCTGCGGCAACAGGCTACCCAAGCAGAGAGTTTGGGCGATCGCGCCACAGCTTATCTGTACGATCAAATCCTGCTGAAAACGGAGGAGCGTGCCTACCACATCGCTCACTTTCTGGCCAATGACAGCCTGAAGGCGTAGTCTTTCGCAATTTAGGTTAACGAACCTTAATGCAAGATCACGGTTGTCCATAAAACGCCCCCACCCAAGGGGGTTTTTTAATGCAGATTTTTCCTATTGCTTAGCCTAGCTTAGTTGCGATTAAATTGCAATAAATTTATCCGAGGAGGTTTGTTGCAGGACGCTGGCGGGGATACTGTTGCATCAGGGCACGCACCTGCTCGGCGTGGTAGGAACTACGGGTGAGGGGAGAGGAGACCACCTGCAAAAAGCCCATGGATTCGCCAAGCTGCCGCCATGCTTCAAATTGCTCTGGTGGAATAAAAGCCTGCACGGGTAAGTGTTTCGGACTCGGCTGCAGATACTGGCCAATCGTGAGAATGTCGCAGCCCACTTGACGCAGATCCGCCATCACTGCCGCCACTTCCTCAGGGGTTTCTCCCAAACCCACCATCATGCCTGACTTTGAGTAGATCCAAGGGGCGCGATCGCGCACCCGTTGCAGCAGTTCCAGACTGCGCTGATAGTTGCCTTGGGGACGCACCCGCCGATAGAGACGGGGCACGGTTTCGGTGTTGTGGTTCAGCACTTCGGGACTGGCGGCGAGAATTTGATCTAAGGCCTGCCAATTGCCACAGAGATCGGGAATGAGCACTTCAATGGTTGTTTGGGGCGATCGCGCCCGCACAGCCTGAATCGTGGCCACAAACTGAGAGGCACCACCATCCGGTAAATCATCGCGGTTCACTGAGGTAATCACGACATGGTTTAGGTGCATCCGCACCACTGCTTCCGCCAGTCGCTGGGGTTCAGTGGCATCCAAGGGCAGTGGCTTTTTCGCAAAATCAATATCGCAGTAAGGACAAGCGCGGGTGCAAGCTGGCCCCATCATTAAAAATGTCGCCGTTCCCTCATGGAAACATTCACCAATATTGGGGCAAGAGGCCTCTTCGCAAACGGTATTGAGGTTTAAGTCCCGCAACAGTTCCTTGACGGAACCGACCCGCTGCCACTGGGGTGCTTTGACCCGTAACCACTCTGGCTTAACAACCACGGCTAACTCCACTGCAAATTCAAAAACAAACAAAGGGAAAACGTCAATTGTGCCACCAACAGAAAGAGGTAAATTAGAGCACGGGGGCGAAAAATCGTCAGCAGTAATCCCAGTCCCTTGAGATCCACCATCGGTCCGAGGACAAGAAAAGCGAGAATTGACCCCGGCGTAAACGTGGCAGCAAAGGCAAGGGCAAAAAAGGCATCAACCGTCGAGCAAATGGAAATCACTGTGCCCAAGATCATCATTGCCACAATCGAGATCACCGGCCCTTGGCCAAGGCTGAGAATGAGTTCGCGGGGAGCCGCCACCTGAATAAGAGTCGCCACTAGGCTACCGAGGACTAAAATTCCCCCCAATTCGCGAAATTCCTGCACCACATTCTCCAGGACTTGGGGCAGACGCTGCTGCCAAGGCATCGTTGCAGTCGGTGGCGCAAGCGTGAGAGTTTCCATGGCAAGGGGTTGGCCGGGGGTTCCCAACAGGTAGGTGCCTGACTGGAGCAAGGCCGGTATAGTGGCTGCTTGAGGCTGGGGACGACGCATGAGACTGGTGACGGTGGGCTGCAAAAAGGGGGTTAGATCCTTTTGGAAACTAAAAACCCAGCCAATAATGGTGGCGATCGCCAGTGAGAAGAGGACACGAAAGACGACAATTTCCGGTTGATCACGAAAGGCCGTCCACGTTGCCCAAATCACAATCGGGTTGATTGTCGGTGCTGCCAACAAAAAACCAATGGCCACGGATGTAGGCAGTCCTTGCACCAATAATCGCCGCGCCACCGGCACATTGCCACACTCACACACTGGAAAAAGAAAGCCAATGCAACTGCCGACCAAGGCTCCCAGCAGGGGCGATCGCGGCAAGCGACGAATGAGCGCCTGCTCATCTACAAATAGCAGCAGCACGCTAGAGAGCAAAATGCCCAGCAGCAGAAACGGCACTGCCTCCACCAGTAGGCTCAGAAAAAGGGTAAAACCGCTTTGCAACTGATTCGCAAATGTCATGGGTGTATAGCGGGGTCTAGGACACAATCTCCTTCAACTCGAGGGGACTCGGCTGAATATCCGTTTGCCGTGAATCGGTAATTAGCCAATCGAGGGCAGCGGCCTTGAGATCAATCGTTGTCCCTGTTTTGTCAACACAGTAGCGGCCAAAGACCAGCTTATCCACAAGACGCACATCCGAACCAAGGCGGGAATACTCAAAAATCACACAGTTATCGACGACAGCACCACTGCAAATGTGGCAATTGGGGCCAATCATCGTCGGCCCAATAATCGTTGCCCCATCTTCAATCTTGGTCATGCCGCCAATGTATACAGGGCCTTGAATTGTGACTTTATCCCAGTTGACCGCCACATTCAGCCCGGTATAAATGCCGGGGAACTGCTCATGGCCGGGAATCGAGACATTTTTAATTGTGCCCTCAAGAACGCCGCGCACCGCTTGCCAGTAATCGGGGACTTTACCAATATCAATCCATTCAAAGTCCATTGCTAGGCCATAGAAGGGGGCACCCATTTCCACCAATTTAGGGAACAGCTGGCTGCCAATGTCGTATTCCTGGTTGGAGGGAATGTAGTCGAGAATTTCTGGCTCAAAAATATAAATTCCCGTGTTGATATTGTTGCTCAGGGCTTCTTCAACGCTAGGTTTTTCTTGAAAAGCGATAATGCGATCGCTCTTATCGGTGACGACGACGCCATAGCTAGAGACATCCTCTTTGGGGACTGTTTTCATAATCACGGTAGCGATCGCCCCCTTTTGGCGATGCCAAGCCACTGCTGCCGTCAAATCCAAGTCAATGAGGGCATCCCCACACAGCACCACAAAGGTGTCATCAAAAAAGGGGTGAAAATCTTGAATTCGCTTGATCCCCCCCGCAGAGCCTAGGGCTTTGCCCACGAGTTCGCCATCCTTGATATAGCCCTCAAAGGAGTAGGCAATCTCCACACCAAAGCGTTGGCCATCCTGAAAATAGCTTTCAATTTCGTGGGCTAGGTGACTAACGTTGACCATAATTTCAGTAAACCCATGCTGCCGCAAAAGTTCTACCAAAAACTCCATCACCGGTTTTTGCAAAATTGGGATCATTGGCTTCGGAATGGTGTATGTAATCGGACGTACCCGCGTGCCTTTTCCAGCCGCCAAGATCATTGCTTTCATATCGGTTTTACCTAATCTACCAACACTGAAAGGGAGACACCCCCACTCGTGATAACAGCCCTTTTCACAAGGTATGGAAGACTCTGGAAAGAGCCAAAGCTATGGTTGATCACTACTCCTTGAGGAACCCCACGTTTTAGAAAAGGGCTGTATCCCCCCTAGCTTACCTCAATCCAGGGCATACACCCGCCCATGGTAAAGCAAGCGGGTAATCCCTTTGGACTGAAGATAGCTGCGCACTTTCCGCAGCATTTCGCCGTCAGGTACCTTAACAACGGTCTTGCGCCACTGGACATCACTGGCCTTATAGAGGCGTTGATTTTGCTGGGAATAGCGTAGAGCCACGGGGCGGCTATCGAAAATGGGTAGGGTACTTTGTTGCGCTTCTTCACTGGAGAGGGCACCTAAACCGCGAAAGGCTTCTAGGGGACGGGTGAGCAGTTCCGCCCGCCGATCCACAACAACATAACAAGGACGGGGCAGCACTGCTTCGGCAAGGGGAATGACCTCCACCGACTGCACCACTTCTACATCGGCGAGATCCGGTAAGGGAATGTCCCCCTCAAGTTCCTCGTCATCGTCATCTTCGAGATCGTCATCCTCTGCATCACTGTAGTCATCCTCATCGAGGACAACGGCCTCTGCCGTCTCTACATCTTCTAGATCCTCTTCCTCTGGCATGTCATCCGTTGTAGCCATGGCCAATAGGGGAGCTTCAGGGGCAGCCGCTTCTTCTTCCATTTGTTTGATCACACGCCGAATGGTGTTTTCACTCACACCAAATTCTGCAGCCAGAGCTTTGATGGTTTGTCCGGCGGTGTACTGTTGAAAGACACGCTGGCGTTCGCTGTCACTGAGTCGCTTGTAGGTCATGGATCCAGATTAAGAAGCAGGTGGCCAGATCTATTATCTGGGGTGACGGTGCCAGAATGTTGATTTTGGCCAAAGCCCTGTTCAAGGGGCGATCGCTAGCGCAGGCGCACAAATCCTGCCTTTTCAATGGCGGCTTGCCCTTGATCCGTGAGCAAGAGTGCAGCGTAGGCACGTCCTGCTTGGGCATCGAGGCTATTGTCCTCCTTGATAATGACAAATAGGCGGCGGGTGATGGGATACGTCCCCTCTTGAAATGCACGCTGATTCAGTTGGTTGCGCTGTTGGGGACACTGCTCAGGGGGAACATAGGGGTCTTGATAGGGAGGCACGTACTCATTGGCTTGGCGGCCGAGGGGAAGCGGGTGGATGCTGCACTGACCCACGACCTCTGGGGCAGAGGCATAATAAATACCCCCCAGTGTCGCGGCGACGCGCCGTAGGCCATCGGTGGTATCGCGAACCATGACCACATTGCGACCAAAAGGCTGCTTCCCTAGCACTTCCTGAATAAAGTATTCAACGGTACCACCATCTTCCGGACGGCGAGAGAAGGGGGTAATCTTTTGGTTGGGGCCGCCCACCTGCTGCCAATTGGTTACTTTGCCGGTGTAAATATCCACCACTTGTTGCACCGTCAGTCCGGGAATTTCTAGCCTCGGATTGACAGCGATCGCCAGCCCATCAATAGCAACAGGAATGGCAGTTAATTTAATACCCTGAGCCGCTGCCTTGGCTAGCTCTTCGTCCTTGAGGGAACGGGAAGATTGGGAGAAAGACAATTGATGATTCAGTAACATGCGGATCCCACTGCCCGACCCCGGCGTTCCTGTGGGCGGATCCACATAGCGCAGTTGAAAATTGGGCCAAGCCGCTTGCAGCAGCGGATCCACATCGCGGCGAATGGGTGCCCAAGTGGTGCTACCGCCATAATTAAAAAGACCACTGGGGACATTCTTGACTTGGGTAAACGTGGATTGACCCTTGGTTCCGAGATTGAGACCACCATTGCCAATGATTTCGCCGTTATTGATGAGGCGAAGCACCAGCCCTGCACCAATGCCCAAAAGGCCGAGGGTGGCCAGCAAGGAAAGGAGTAGAGGCAGGAGAGAATTGCTTTTCCCTTGGAACATACAAAATAATTGCTGTCATTTTTTTCCAGCCTAGCCCAAACCAAGGGATGTTGTGGATACTCTCTTCAGTGCCGCTGCCTCAGCCCCTCATGCCCCCGTTAGCGAAGGATCGGGAATTCCGCGACAATGATGAAGAAACGTTCATTGAGTTCAACATGCGCTACCGTCGCTTTGGTCGTACCCAATTACCAATGCCTGTCTTTTCCTGTGGCGGCATGCGCTATCAGTTTTCATGGCAGGATGTCAGCCCGAGTACGATTCCAGAAGAAAATCAACGCAATTTAGAGGCGACGATTTGCCGAGCCGTCGAGCTAGGCATTAATCATATTGAAACCGCCCGTGGCTATGGCACCTCAGAAGTGCAGTTGGGCAAAATTCTGCCGCGGCTGCCTCGCGAAAAGCTGATCGTGCAAACCAAAGTGGGGCCGCGACCCACCGCCAAGGAATTTCGGGCAACCTTGGAAACCTCGCTGCGTAATCTGCGGCTGGACTACATCGATTTGCTGGCGATTCATGGCCTTAATTTGCCAGAGCATCTGGAACAGGTGCTGCGACCGGGGGGATGCCTAGAGGTGGCACGGGACTGGCAAGCGGCAGGAAAGATTCGCTTCATTGGCTTTTCTACCCACGGCAGTCTGGAGGTGATTCGCCGGGCGATCGCCAGTGATGCCTTTGACTATGTCAACCTGCACTGGTACTACATCAATCAGCAGAATTGGCCGGCGATTCTCGATGCCCAAGCCCGTGATATGGGCGTCTTTATCATTAGCCCTGCGGATAAGGGGGGGATGCTCTACAAACCACCCCAACGCCTAGTGGAACTGTGTGCCCCCTTAAGCCCAATGGTCTTTAACGATCTGTTTTGCCTCTCCCATCCCCAAGTGCATACCCTGAGTGTCGGTGCTGCTCGCCCCAGTGATTTTGATGAGCATCTCAAGGTGCTCGATCTGTTGGATCAGGCCGCTGAAATTTTGCCGCCGATCTTGGCACGGCTGGAGCAAGCCGCCATTGAGCGTTTGGGGGAAGACTGGCACCACACTTGGCATCAGGGACTGCCCGACTATCGCCACACCCCCGGTGAGGTGAATATCCCCACCATTCTCTGGCTGTGGAACCTAGTGCAGGCCTACGATTTGCTTGAGTACGCCCGTATGCGCTATAACTTGCTTGGCAACGGTGGCCACTGGTTTCCGGGGGCGAATGCAGCACAGGTCAAGCACTTGGATTTAGACCCCTGTTTGCAAAAGAGTCCCCATCGGCAGAAGATTCCAAGGATTTTGCAGGCAGCCCATGATCTGCTCAGTGGCACGCCGCAGCAGCGATTATCTCAATCTTGAGGATAGGGGAGTTTTCCCCAGCAAATCGCGGACAATTCCCCTAGGCGATCGCTCTAGGTGCCACCGACAATAAAAGTATCAAGGGTAAGAGGTCAACACCATGGATTTCATCTATCACCTCAGCAATGCCAGCCTTACCCTGCGGGTTGTGCAATTCTTGCATGAATACGCCAAGCTACCAATACAGTTTGTTACAGTCATTCATCAAGTGGATGGGTGGGTGATTCGCATTAAAATGCATTCGCCCCTCTCCGACGAACAAGCAGGGAATTTCCGCGCCTTCTTGAACGAATTGGGATTCCCCTACACACCGGGGATTTCGCTGAAAATGGCACTGTGGGCACTGGAAACCGGACAGTCAATGGTGGAGGTGATGCGCCGTTATCAAGTGGCGATTGTCTCCCATGGCTACCCCAACTACGACGACATTGAAGCGTTTCGCAAGCAGTTCATTCAAGGCTTGGGCTACTGTCCCGAAACCTTGGCCTAGGGCATCGTGTCCCTTTGGCCTTGCTCTTGGCGATGCTGCAAGATTCGTTCTGCAAGGGGGAGATCGCTGGGAGTGGTGATCTTGAGATTGGTTTCTTCGCCTAGAACAATGTGCACGGCATAACCAAGGCGTTCAAAAAGGGCAGCATCATCTGTGACTTCCCAGCCTCTGGCCACCGCCATTTCATGGGCAATACGCAAGGGTTCGACGCGAAAGCCTTGGGGAGTTTGAGCCGCCCACAGGGAGTCCCGCTCTGGGGTTTGGACGACAACCCCTTCACGATTGACAATTTTAATCGTATCTTTGACCGGCACGGCTGCAATCAGTCCCGCGTAGGTCTCTAGGGCTTGGGCACAGCGGTTGATCAGATCGGGGGTGGCAAGGCAGCGGGCACCATCGTGGATCAGGACCTGCTCAGCCCTTTCGGGAAGTGCCTGTAACCCATTAAAAACAGAGGCTTGACGGGTCTCACCCCCTTCGATGAGCTGGACGGGCTGCCGTAGGTTCAAGTCCCCAAGGAGTGCTTCCCAAGTGGGAAAATCCTCTGGCTGGCCAATAACGCCAATCCATTCAATCGCTTCCGCAGCAGCCACCGCTGCCAATGTCCATGCCAACAGGGGTTTACCCAAGAGTTGCAAGCGCAGTTTATTGTGGCCTGCCCCCATGCGTTTACCCATGCCGGCGGCGGGAATGAGGATGTGCATTCATACCCCTTTTAAGACTGTTTTTATCTTGGCATAGGAAGGCTCTGGGCACTATGGCTCTGTGGGACGGCTGGCCAAGTTAATGCGATCGCTGAGTTGTCGCAGCAGGCTGCCCATTTCTGGATCGGTACGTTGCAGTTCGGCCACCTTGTCGCAACTATACATGACGGTGGTGTGATCTTTGCCGCCAAATTCTTCACCAATCTTCGGCAAGCTGAGGCCAGTATATTGGCGCATCAGGTACATGCCAATTTGGCGCGCCATACTAATTTCGCGGCGGCGGGAGTTACCCTTGAGATCACTGATGGGGATGTTTAAGGCTTCCGACACCACCTTGAGAATCACCTCTGGGGAGGTTTCAATTTTGCGCGTGGTGGGGCTGAGCACGGGGGCAATATTTTCCACGGTCATTGGCAACCCAGAGATGGAAATGTAGGCCACGGCTCGAATCAGTGCCCCCTCTAGTTCGCGGATGTTGGAGGTGTAGCTGGCGGCAATGTACTCAATCACCTCCCGCGGCAGACGGATATTCTCGTACTCCGCTTTTTTCTGGAGAATGGCCATGCGCGTTTCGAGATCGGGGGGTTGAATATCGGCAATCAGACCCATGGAAAAGCGGGAGCACAGGCGCTCTTGCAGGCGGGGAATTTGACTGGGGGGGCGATCGCTGGCCAAAACCACCTGCTTACCGGCCTCGTGCAGTGTATTGAAGGTGTGAAAAAACTCCTCTTGGGTGTATTCCTTGCCCTCAATAAATTGAATATCATCCACGAGCATGACATCCACCGCCCGATAGTGCTCGCGAAAGCTCTGCATACTGTCTTTGCGGATGGCGGCAATCAAATCATTCGTAAACTGCTCGGTCGAGACATAGAAAATCTTGGCATTGGGATCAATTTCCAAGCGATAGTGACCGATCGCCTGCATGAGATGGGTCTTGCCCAAGCCAACACCGCCACAGAGAAAGAGGGGGTTAAACTCCCGCCCCGGTGATTCCGCCACTGCCAAGCAGGCCGCATGGGCCATGCGATTATTGGGGCCAACGACATAGCGGGAAAAGACATACTTGGGATTCAGTTCACTGCCGCGATGACGAGCGGGCGGGGTGGTAGCCTCTACTTCAGCACGACTGGTGGGGCGAATGCTGGTGTCATGCTCTGCCCCTTGGGCGATCGCCAGCTCAATCTCCACCGCCTCACCGACAATTTCCCGTGCCACATCGGCAATGGTTTTCAAATAGTACTTTTGCAGCCAATTGCGGGCAAAGGGATTGGGGGTGCAAATCGTAAGGGTCTGGCCATCAAAGGACTGCACCGTTGCTGTCTTAATCCAAGTTTCAAACGTCGGGCGACTGAGCAACAGTTGCAACCGCTCCAAAATTTGGTGCCAGAGATCTTCGGCAGAGCTAATCAC